>NZ_AUHA01000001.1 GCF_000422945.1 Daejeonella oryzae DSM 19973 | reverse complement strand
ACATGGTTTATGTTATTTCAGTCCTTTCATTTACATTACTGCGGGCTTAAATGTAAAGTGCCAACATTCCGCAACAGCAACAAGCCTAACCGTTATAGGGCATTTTAAAAAACCTTGCAAATTTAAAAATTACTAATTAACCAAAAAAAATGAAAGACTTCATAGTACTCTTTAAGCCAATTAAAATTGCTCCATCTTTGGATATAAACCGATTTAATGCGGAATATATACATCTCGATTTTCTAATTCAAGAAGCGAGGCGAGATCATCCTTCAATTACTAATGATTTCGAAATTGACAAAAGCACTATCAGGTTTGAAACTATTGACCGTCAATTTTGCGTTGTAATGCTTGCTTTTAAAAAATAGCTTTCACTACTGCACACTTTTCAATTTCAGAATACAATCCAGAAAGAATATCTTTTACTGCTGATAGTGGCATATCATTAAGCAAGTTTAGAACTTCTTTTTGTTTTTTGATAATATCTGGCAATAGAACTCGCTCATTAGCGAATATTTTTTCCAGCGATTGTGTTAAAATTTCATTTTCATTCTCCATACAACCAAATTGTTTAATAAGTAAAAACGCCCTATAACAAAAGGTTTAAATTATGCCGGGCGACTGTGCATATTTGTCCTTACTACTATTAATTTATTTTAGTGGCTTATAGTTAGTTTAGTGTCTTAAATCCGTCACAACATAAACCTTAACCGTTAGCTGTAATTACCCTGCTGTATGAAAGGAGTATGGCGGAAAGACCGATAGTATATTATCTTAAAATAAAACTATGGATATTCAAAAAAATTCTGTTATTAATTACCAAGGGTCACAAATAAGCATATTTTCTGATGACCGAGATGATTATATAAATATAACTGAGATGGCAATTGCGTCTAGAGGGAGAAAATCTATTCGTTCTTGGATGCGAAACACGGCAACCGTAGGGTATTTGTCAGCATGGGAAAGGAAAAATAACATAAATTTCCTCGGTGCCCAAATGGACGCCAAGCAATTAATTACTGATAGAGATGAAATTTCGATTAAAAATTGGATAGAAAAAACTAATGCTGTTGGTATTTTCACACGATCAGGAACACACGCAGGTACTTATGCCCATAAAGATATTGCCATCAAATTTGCTGGTTGGTTAAACCCAGAGTTTGAATTATTCTTAATTGAAAAGGTGCAAGAGTTAAGAACTCTTGAAGATAAAAAGAACTCTTTCGACCTGTTAACCCATGAGCAGATTTTATACTTAATTCGAATTAAGGAAGTATTTAAATTCGTAGCACATCAAAAAATGATTGAAGATGCTCATAAAGAGGTTTTTGGCGCACGAAGTGGCTCTAAAAACCCATTTTCGGATTTTCATAGATGGAGAAATGAAATACTTGACATTGCTCCTCAAACAATAGATGATAGGATAAAACAATATTGCATAGAGAACCATATTGCAATAACAAAAAAAATATTACATAAATCAAAGCAAGAAAAAATTCTTAAACTGGACAGTTATATGTCTGTTAGAAATGCCGTTTGGGATCTTCTAGAGATAAAAGGGGAACTAAATGCTCTTAATCTCGCTAACCTTAGCTGATTTTTTAATTTTAATAGTATATTTATTAATTATAACTAAATCCTTAACCTTTAAATCCTAATCCAATGACTGAACAACAAGCAGACAAAATAATAGAACTACTAACAGAAATTAAGAATAACATACCTTCTATAACGAAATACAATTTAGAGGACATTTACCTAATCACAGCAAAGGTCAAAGAATCTGTTGACCAAGTCGTAATATCCCTAAATGAATAAAACTTCTATCTTACTTTTATTTCTCCTAAAGATCGGGCAACCATTCTTAATAGTTCTTCGGCTTCAGAAATTGATAATCCTACAAGGAGTTCAGCTACTTTTGGGGCTACTTTTTTTTGACCCTCGTTTAAGTCTTGGTAAAATTTGCTTGTTTCTGTCATTGTTTAAATATTAACTACAGCTAACATTGCATTTGCGCAAATGGGCTGTTGTGGTGAAATTTATTTTATTACTTTATTTTTAATCTTTTCGGTTATCATAGCAAATAGGGGTATCTCCCCCATCTTCGCAAATACTAACCGTTGTGCGCAAGCATAAGAAACCCGACAACCTTATCTGACCCATGAAAAAATGCTTGTTGTTTTTACCTTCACTTTTTTTTATATCCTGTGCCAGCTTTCAATCGGGACTAACAAAGAATATTAAACAGAATTTGACCGAAAACACGCTTTCAAGCTTTAATAAAAAGTATGAAAGTGTTTCTCATAGCAGTTTCGTCACAAAGAATAAGCTAGATAACTCTAAACCTTCTGAACTATTCAAGGTTTTGACAGACTCGACCCGTTTTTCATCTGTAGTAAATGAACAATACGTTGATGTTAGTTTTCCTAATAAAAGCAATGTTTTATTTAAACTCTATTCAGATACTAACCTTATAAAACAGATTAATATTTCAGGTAAGTTGAAAAAAAATGGCTTCTTTCATTTAGACAACAAATTAAGAAAATGTCATGGACTTCCATATATTTTAGGAGGATGTTTTATCAGAAAAACAAGACTAGGATTATCAAATTCGGGAGACTTAATATTGAATAACGCAGTGGACAATTATGGTGCTTTTATGTTAATTCTTGGCTTCGGCTACAGGTATAATGTAGCATATTTATATAGGACGAAGGAATAATACCAGCGCACAACACCATGTTTAAATTATGCCCGGGTGACGTGGTTCTTGTTCTGTAGTGCTTTTTATTTACATTAGTACTCGGGCGACAATGAAGTGCTTTTTATTCGGGCACAATATAAACCTGTAAACGTTAGTGGCAAGCTTAACAGTCCGACCGTATAGAAAGAAAAATGAACGCAGAATTTATATACAGACCAATTTCAGGACAGTATCCAGAGAAACATTTTGGAAAGATAACACCAAATTGTCTATGGGTAAAGTTTGTAGATAAAGACGTACAAGATTGGGTTGGTTCATTTGAACAAAGTTGGGTTGAACAAGGGACGTTTATAATAAACCTGACAAAAAAAGGGAAAGCCTTTATTGTAGCAGGTGGACAAACTTTTCTAATTGACATTAATACACGAGAACAACTTAATAAAACTGAAATATCAGATGCCAAGACAGCAATTGTAGACGAACAAGGTGAAAACATTTATTATTCAAGTGGTTTTGACCTGCGCTATATGGACATTAACGGTAACGACTTTGTGCTTTTTGACAATTACTACTTTGACGACATAAAACTTGATGAAATAAGAAACAATTTACTGTATGCTACTTATTGGCATTATCAGACAAGTAATGAGCCTTTTCGTTTTGAAATTGACGTGGTAACAAGAGAAGTAAAGGACTCTTTTTACAACTCTGAAACTAAATCATATTCGTATGAAAATCCTAAACCGACATTATTATCAAAATTGACAAAGTGGATTACGAAATGACAAGAAAGCCAGCCACTAACATCGGTTTGGCAATATGGCGGCTGACGGAATTCTAATAAACATTTGTGTAAGGTTCAACAGCAGGAATTCTATTGAACTTTTGTGCTAAAAATCCGCCACATCGCAAAGCCCCAAAACGTTAGCAGTAATCCTCCCTATTTCGACCAAAAAATTGATTTCCACAGCTAACGTTAGTACCTTTCTAATTGCCCTTTGCGAGACCGATTTTAAAACTGGCGCAT
>NZ_AUHA01000011.1 GCF_000422945.1 Daejeonella oryzae DSM 19973 | reverse complement strand
AAAAAAAGCCTTGTCTTTAAGGGACAAGGCTTTGATTATAAAATTGGGCACCGACCTACTCTCCCACCTGTTACGGCAGTACCATTGGCTCTGGCGGGCTTAACTTCTCTGTTCGGAATGGGAAGAGGTGGACACCGACGATATAGGCACCTAAAGCTTTTGAGCTTCCGTTCATCCGTTTGAAGTTCCTTGGAACTACTCACTTCTGAATTTCACTACTAATATCTTAACACACTGGAAAAAGTACTTGAATAAGAAAACAACAATATATTCTATCTGCCTTATGCATGCCAAGCCGCAAGGGTTTGGGTGCATGAAGAAAGCTTCGGGTAATTAGTACTACTTGGCTATGATGTTACCACCTTTACACCTATAGCCTATCAACGTCATAGTCTCTGACGGCCCTCAATGGAAGTCTCATCTTGTGGCTAGTTTCGCACTTAGATGCTTTCAGCGCTTATCTATTCCCAACGTAGCTACTCTGCAGTACACCTGGCGGCATAACAGATTCACTAGCGGTTGGTCCAACCCGGTCCTCTCGTACTAAGGTCAGCCCCACTCAAACTTCCTACGCCCACAACAGATAGGGACCGAACTGTCTCGCGACGTTCTGAACCCAGCTCGCGTGCCACTTTAATCGGCGAACAGCCGAACCCTTGGGACCTTCTCCAGCCCCAGGATGTGACGAGCCGACATCGAGGTGCCAAACCTCCCCGTCGATATGAGCTCTTGGGGGAGATCAGCCTGTTATCCCCAGCGTACCTTTTATCCTTTGAGCGATGGCCCTTCCATGCAGAACCACCGGATCACTATATCCGTCTTTCGACCCTGATCGACTTGTCTGTCTCACAGTCAAGCAAGCTTATGCTATTGCACTCCCCGTACGGTTACCAAGCGTACTGAGCTTACCTTTGAAAGCCTCCGTTACCTTTTTGGAGGCGACCACCCCAGTCAAACTACCCACCAAACAATGTCTCCCGCTGAGCGGGATTAGACACCGTATACAGAAAGGGTGGTATTTCAAGGTTGTTTCCACGACTCCTGGCGAAGCCGCTTCACTAACTCCCACCTATCCTACACATCCTGTATCCAATATCAATGTTAAGTTGTAGTGAAGGTGCATGGGGTCTTTCCGTCCCGTTGCGGGTAACCGGCGTCTTCACCGATACCACAATTTCACCGAGCTCATGGCTGAGACAGCGCCCAGATCGTTACACCATTCGTGCAGGTCGGAACTTACCCGACAAGGAATTTCGCTACCTTAGGACCGTTATAGTTACGGCCGCCGTTTACTGGGGCTTCAATTCAATGCTTCGCCTTGCGACTAACATCCCCTCTTAACCTTCCAGCACCGGGCAGGTGTCAGGCCTTATACCTCATCTTTCGATTTTGCAAAGCCATGTGTTTTTGTTAAACAGTCGCCTGGGCCTTTTCACTGCGGCCAATGTTGCCATTGGCGCCCCTTCTCCCGAAGTTACAGGGCCATTTTGCCGAGTTCCTTAGCCATGATTCACTCGAGCACCTTAGGATTCTCTCCTCGACTACCTGTGTCGGTTTACGGTACGGGTTTTTATAACCTGAAGCTTAGCGGGTTTTCTTGGAAGTCTGTTTACCTGCTCTATCTACGCCCCCGAAGGTTTGCAGTACTATTGGGTTTCAGCTAAGTCTGCGGATTTGCCTACAGTCTCAATACCTACGCCTTTTAACGATCTATTCCGTCAGATCGCGGCAGTGTCACTACTCCGTCACCACATCGCAGTTATAAAAAGTATGGGAATATTAACCCATTGTCCATCGGCTTCCCCCTTCGGGTACACCTTAGGCCCCGACTAACCCTGATCCGATTAGCGTTGATCAGGAAACCTTAGTCTTTCGGTGGGCGGGTTTCTCTCCCGCCTTATCGTTACTTATGCCTACATTTGCTTTTCTGTCCTCTCCACCACGGCTAACGCCTGTAGCTTCACTGATGACAGAATGCTCCCCTACCACTCACGTACTATTGCAACGTAAATCCATAGCTTCGGTATACCACTTAATGCCCGTTTATTATCCATGCCCGATCGCTCGACTAGTGAGCTGTTACGCACTCTTTAAATGAATGGCTGCTTCCAAGCCAACATCCTAGCTGTCTGTGCAATCGGACCTCGTTAGTTCAACTTAGCGGTAATTTTGGGACCTTAGCTGATGGTCTGGGTTCTTTCCCTCTCGGCCCGTGACCTTAGCACCCCGGGCCTCACTGCAGTGTATATTTAATCAGCATTCGGAGTTTATCTGGATTTGGTAGGATTTGACTCCCCCGCACCCAATTAGTAGCTCTACCTCTGTTAAACTTAACCACCACGCTGTTCCTAAAAACATTTCGGGGAGTACGAGCTATTTCCCAGTTTGATTAGCCTTTCACCCCTACCCACAAGTCATCCGGAAACTTTTCAACGTTTATCGGTTCGGTCCTCCAGTACGTGTTACCGCACCTTCAACCTGCTCATGGGTAGATCACAAGGTTTCGCGTCTACCCCCTCTGACTATACGCCCTATTCAGACTCGCTTTCGCTTCGGCTTCGTGACTTAATCACTTAACCTTGCCAGAGAGGAGTAACTCGTAGGCTCATTATGCAAAAGGCACGCCGTCACAGAACAAGTCTGCTCCGACCGCTTGTAAGCACACGGTTTCAGGTTCTATTTCACTCCGCTATTCGCGGTTCTTTTCACCTTTCCCTCACGGTACTAGTTCACTATCGGTCTCTCAGGAGTATTTAGCCTTACCGGATGGTGCCGGTAGATTCCCACAAGGCGTCTCCGACCTCGCGGTACTCAGGATCCTACTAGGTTATCATTGCTTACGCGTACGCAGCTTTCATGCTCTATGGCCAGGTTTCCCAACCTGTTCTGCTTCACTTTGATATACCACATCGTAGTCCTACAACCCCAGTATTGCCGTAACAATGCTGGTTTGGGCTGTTTCCCTTTCGCTCGCCACTACTCAGGAAATCACTATTGTTTTCTCTTCCTCCGCTTACTTAGATGTTTCAGTTCAGCGGGTTTGCGCATATTTGCGACTGGTCTTCAACCAGCCAGGTTTCCCCATTCGGAAATCTTCGGATCAATTCATATTTGCTAATACCCGAAGCTTATCGCAGCTTATCACGTCCTTCATCGCCTCTGAGAGCCAAGGCATCCCCCGTGTGCCCTTTCTTACTTTCTTCTTCTTATCCGCCTTTTGCTCGGATAAAAATGCTTTTTTATAATTGAGATCAACTGACTATGGTTGTAAACAACCACAGGGTTGTCCCTACTGTTGTCTTCTCTTTCAATTACTTTTTTCCAATATGTCAAAGAACGATTTGACTAATCCTTAGATTAATCAAGTGTGGAGAATAACGGATTCGAACCGTTGACCCCCTGCGTGCAAGGCAGGTGCTCTAGCCAGCTGAGCTAATCCCCCGAAAAGTTGAGTTTATATGGTAGTCCCAAGCAGATTTGAACTGCTGACCCCTACATTATCAGTGTAGTGCTCTAACCAGGCTGAGCTATGGGACTATAATAAATAGTGAGCAGTCAAGATCTGAGTAGTGAGATTTCTCATTCACAAATCTTCTTGATTCTCTCCCTATCAATCCCGTATCTCCCCGGTGCACTCCTGATGGCTCACCTTTTGGGTTATCGTTTGTTTTTTTATAAAGAATATCAATGTAGCATAACGAGTGTAGTCAATATCACTCTCTAGAAAGGAGGTATTCCAGCCGCACCTTCCGGTACGGCTACCTTGTTACGACTTAGCCCCAATTATCGGTTTTACCCTAGGACGCTCCTTGCGGTAACATACTTCAGGTACCCCCAACTTTCATGGCTTGACGGGCGGTGTGTACAAGGCCCGGGAACGTATTCACCGCATCATTGCTGATATGCGATTACTAGCGAATCCAACTTCATGAGGTCGAGTTGCAGACCTCAATCCGAACTGTGAACAGCTTTTTGAGATTGGCATCCTGTTACCAGGTAGCGGCCCTCTGTACTGCCCATTGTAGCACGTGTGTAGCCCCGGACGTAAGGGCCATGATGACTTGACGTCGTCCCCTCCTTCCTCTCTGTTTGCACAGGCAGTCTGTTTAGAGTCCCCATCATTACATGCTGGCAACTAAACATAGGGGTTGCGCTCGTTGCGGGACTTAACCCAACACCTCACGGCACGAGCTGACGACAGCCATGCAGCACCTAGTTTCCTGTCCTTGCGGACTGATCTATCTCTAAATCATTCAGTAACTTTCAAGCCCGGGTAAGGTTCCTCGCGTATCATCGAATTAAACCACATGCTCCTCCGCTTGTGCGGGCCCCCGTCAATTCCTTTGAGTTTCACCCTTGCGGGCGTACTCCCCAGGTGGAATACTTAACGCTTTCGCTTAGACGCTAACTGTATATCGCTAACATCGAGTATTCATCGTTTAGGGCGTGGACTACCAGGGTATCTAATCCTGTTTGATCCCCACGCTTTCGTGCCTCAGCGTCAATAACACCATAGTAAGCTGCCTTCGCAATTGGTGTTCTGTGACATATCTATGCATTTCACCGCTACTTGTCACATTCCGCCTACCTCTAGTGTATTCAAGCTCATCAGTATCAAAGGCACTGCGATGGTTGAGCCACCGTCTTTCACCCCTGACTTAATAAGCCGCCTACGCACCCTTTAAACCCAATAAATCCGGATAACGCTTGGATCCTCCGTATTACCGCGGCTGCTGGCACGGAGTTAGCCGATCCTTATTCTTTCGGTACATTCAACTTCTTACACGTAAAAAGGTTTATTCCCGAATAAAAGCAGTTTACAACCCGTAGGGCCGTCTTCCTGCACGCGGCATGGCTGGTTCAGAGTTGCCTCCATTGACCAATATTCCTTACTGCTGCCTCCCGTAGGAGTCTGGTCCGTGTCTCAGTACCAGTGTGGGGGGTCATCCTCTCAGATCCCCTAGTCATCGTCGCCTTGGTGAGCCGTTACCTCACCAACTAGCTAATGACACGCATGCCCATCTTTATCCTATAAATATTTGATCATTGAACGATGCCGTTCGTTGATGTTATGCGGTGTTAATCTCTCTTTCGAGAGGCTATCCCCCAGATAAAGGTAGGTTGCATACGCGTTACGCACCCGTGCGCCACTTTCCCAGAAAGCAAGCTCTCTGGTATCGTTCGACTTGCATGTATTAGGCCTGCCGCTAGCGTTCATCCTGAGCCAGGATCAAACTCTCCATTGTAAAAATGATTGTTTGTCTTGACCCTATTATATCTCAAATAGAATCTTACTCTTCACTCTTGCGAGATCGAGCGTGTTGTATCTATATTAGTCTATCGACTATAAAAAACGAGTTTCTTATTTACTCGTTACGCTACTTGACATTTCTTTAAAGAACGTTGCGCCTGGGCATCCCGCTTTGGCTTATATTTTATCAGTCCCTGTTACCAGTTCCTGTTTCAAATCTTGCTTTGTTTTTCCTTCCGACATCGCGTTTTCAGGTAGCGTAGTTAATGACTCGCTCAGTCTCTCCCCGTTTGGGATTGCAAAGGTAGAAAAATTTTTGATCCTTCCTAATTATTTGTGAAAATAATCAGAGGGCTTTCAAACTCCCAAATCTGCACTGTCATATACACAACAACCGATTTTTTAACCTCCACCAAACTCTCTGAGAACATCCCGCTATCTCTCGATTGCGGAGTGCAAAGGTAACAGAATCCAACAACTTACCAAAACTTATTTTATTAAAAATAAGTGACGTTTGTATGTTTAACATAA
>NZ_AUHA01000010.1 GCF_000422945.1 Daejeonella oryzae DSM 19973 | reverse complement strand
AATCCTCCCTATTTCGACCAAAAAATTGATTTCCACAGCTAACGTTAGTACCTTTCTAATTGCCCTTTGCGAGACCGATTTTAAAACTGGCGCATTATAGCCCGGGTGCAATCCTGGTTGGAATGTAAAAAGCCTTTCTGCTGTAACAAAAAGGCTTTGAGATGATTTCAGTGGTGGAGCAGATTTGCTACCCCGTTCAGAATAATTACATGTCAAAGATACATTCCCTTAGGGCATTTTTTCAAATCAAAAAGATGTTTTATGAGCAAAAAAGTATCTATGGAAGTGATCAATCCTTGTGCTGCTGGGATTGATGTTGGAAGCCGGTCACATTATGCAGCTATCGGTCAGGCAGAATCTGATGTCAGGGAGTTTGGTGTTTACAATGAGAATTTATTAGAAATGGCCCAGTGGTTTTTAGGTAATGGAATCAGAACTGTGGCTATGGAAAGTACAGGCACTTATTGGCAAAGTCTATATGCTGCGCTTCAGTCCGCAGGGTTGGAGGTAATTCTGTGCAACGGCAAGTTCACTAAAAACATTAAGGGAAAGAAAACGGATGTACAGGATTGTCAGTGGATTCAAAAACTACATACATTAGGTTTATTAAGCGGAAGCTTTTTACCGGATGAAGCCACGGAGCAGTTACGCACCTATTGCAGGCACCGGACTAATTTATTAGAACAGGCAGCAGGCACTACTAAGAAAATGCAGAAGTATCTACGGCTACTGAATCTGCGTCTGGATGTGGTAGTCAAAGATGTAGCCGGTCTCTCGGGGCTTGCCATGATCGATGCCATTTGCAAGGGAGAAACCAATCCGGAAAGACTAGCTGCTTACCGCCATGGCAATTGTAAAAAATCAAAAGAGGAGATTGCCAAAGCCTTACAATGGAACGGGAGAAAAGATTACTTGTTTGCACTGGGTCATGAATACCAGATGTACCAAAACCTGCAGTCAAAAATTACAGAATGCGATGGTGAAATCGAAAAGCTCCTGAATGAACAGATTGGCCAGGACGACAATAAAAAGCAGCATGCCATTGATAAAAAAGTTTACAAGAAAGTAAATAAGAATACGCCCAAGAACATGGACATCAACCTGCTCTCTTATCAATATTTTGAGGGGATAGACCTGCTGGCAATTGAAGGAGTAAGCTATTCCACTATACTCACTCTGATGAGCGAGGTAGGCAATGGGATACATAAGTTTGAATCAGCCAAGCAGTTTTCCAGTTGGTTAAGACTTTCGCCCAATAATAAAATAAGCGGAGGCAAAGTACTGAGTAATAAAATACCTAAAGGAAGTAACCGGTTAAAAATAGCCCTTCGAAATGCCGCCAATGCCATAGGAAATCTGAAAGATACAGCTCTGTCCAATTTCTTTAAGCGCATCGCTTTCAGAAAGGGACGTGTGTCGGCTATATCTGCAACAGCCAGAAAACTGGCTGTTATTATTTGGAACATGCTGGTAAAAAAAGTCCCTTACAGAGCCGAGACCACTTATGAATTTCTAGATCAGAAAAGAAAGAGGAAAGTTCAGGAAATGAAAAAGCTAATTGCTAGGTTTGACATCAGGACGGACGAGCTTAATTTGCAATTGTAAATCAAGGAGTTATAAAACGTTAGTCAGAATTGTAAGAGACATAAACAATGACGAAAGACTTAATATTCAAACCCAATTCAATCTTTGACTCAGTTAGCTTCAATAAAGACGCTGACAGATGGCAATTTAATTTTGCGGATAACATTTATGTCGCTTCATCTGGTTTTTGGAGACTGCTTGAATCAAATAGAATAGTTATTGTATCGCTTG
Organism: Daejeonella oryzae DSM 19973; assembly: GCF_000422945.1. Taxonomy (GTDB): domain Bacteria; phylum Bacteroidota; class Bacteroidia; order Sphingobacteriales; family Sphingobacteriaceae; genus Daejeonella; species Daejeonella oryzae. The sequence continues at coordinate 7,092 of NZ_AUHA01000010.1, read as the reverse complement.
ACAACGGACATCAATTCGGACATCCACAACCGCTCGACCTTTCAGTCGAAGTAAACAAACTACTGACCGATAAAATGTTGACCGAAATCAGAGTGGATAATGAAACTGCCGACCTGACCTTGACAATTTCAGAAGGCATCACACTTCAAATATTTATTGCCTCCTCGGGTTATGAGAGTTATGACTTTTCAATTTATGACAAAAGATATATCGGTTTGGGTTCGGGCGACATTGGAATTATTGAAGCGCAAGAGAATCCACAAATATTGACAACAAGAAAACTGTGACAAATGGGAACCATAGCAGCTAACAGCACCTACCCAAAAGGCGGGGTTTCGTGTTCCAAAAAACAGTTTTGTGGTTAAAAAAATATTAGTTTTTCAAATAAAGTTTTGTGGTAAAAGTCCCGCCCTTCGGGTAGCTGCAAAACGTTAGCAGAAATATTACTAAGACACGACCTATCACAAACGAATGGACGACATTTTTAGAAATTACGAAAAAACAATAGAGAAAATACATTGTGTAAATTTCCCCTATTGTCCTCGTTTGCAACGAGGATATTTGAGCCATGCGATTTAATCGCCCACAATAAACCCTAATTGAAAGATCTGACCATCAACCTCAAGACTCTTTAAAAAATGACTTTCATTTCTTAGGATATTCCATATCTTCATTCTATCAAAAAAAGCATTCCATCTCATCCTTCTTGTAAGCTTCTTCAAGACAGTTTCCAGACAAAATATAATCCAGGCATCAGAAGCAAATAAACACATCAGAGCTTCTCCGCCATAGCATCCGGTTAGATCAATCCACCTTAACAACAATGTTTTACTCCATCCCACTAAAAATTCAAAACAACAAATTATCTCCCTCTAAAACAATCACCTATAAAAATCAGGAAGCACCTAAGCTATAACTTTGCTAATTTTATTAGTATTTTTACAGCCCAATCATACACCTATGCTTCGCCAAATAGAATCCGTTAAGGACGTCGAATTAGAACCCATTGCAGATCCCGGCCAGGTTAGCGGCTTTCAGTCCCCTGCTGCCGATTATCAGGAAGATCGGCTTCATATCCTGGAAAGGCTGGTTTCTGATCCCCTCAATACATTTTACTTTGAAGCCGCTTCGGATGAAATGGAGCAGTTCGGCATAAAAACCGGAACCCTGCTGGTGGTAGATCGTTCTAAAAAACCTTCCGGCGGAATGATCGTCATTGCCTGGCATCATGGCGAATGGTTGGTTCGTCAATTGATCACGCATGTTAAAAAGAAGTACCTCACTACCGGCAAGGAAGAAGATGAATTTGTGGAAGTAAATGCAGAAACCGGAATTTTAATCTGGGGAGTAGTTACCTGGAGCTGTTGCCCGCAAATGGAGGTCAAGAAATATGTACGCACTGATTGATTGCAACAATTTCTATGCATCCTGCGAACGGGTATTTCGTCCCGCACTTCGTACAAAACCTGTCATCATTTTAAGTAATAATGATGGCTGCGCCATCGCCCGCAGTCAGGAAGCAAAAGACCTGGGCATTAAAATGGGGACACCATTCTATCAGATGGAAACCTTAATCAAAGAACACGATGTAAGCGTTTTCAGCAGCAATTATACCCTCTATGCTGACATGAGCGCACGAGTAATGAACAACATTGCCCGCTTTACCCCCGACGTGGAAGTTTACAGCATCGACGAATGTTTCATTAAACTGAATGGGATGAATGATCTTGAAAACTACGCCATCAAAATCAGGGAAACAGTCATTCGCAATACCGGTATTCCAATCAGTATTGGAATAGCACCCAGTAAAACGCTCGCAAAAATTGCCAACAAGCTGGCAAAGAAAGGAAACGGAGTCTTCATATTGGATACTCCGCAAAGAATCACAGAAGCGTTGCAAATATTTCCCTTAAAAGATGTTTGGGGTATAGGCGCCCAGTACCATAAAAAACTACTAAACCAGGGAATTGAATTTGCAGAGCAGCTTCGGCAGATGCCCATGGAATGGGTCCGCACAAATATGACGATCCAGGGAGTTAGGATGTGGGACGAACTTTGGGGCCGGGCCCGAATTCCTTTCGGAGCCTACCCCGAGCGAAAAAAAGGAATTTGCTGCAGCAGATCTTTTGGAAAACTAACCGGAGATCTTACTGAAATATCTGAAGCTGCATCCAGCTATGCCAGCCGGGTGGCAGAAAAACTCCGGAATGATAAAAGTTGCGCCACACTGATTTCTGTCCGCCTCATCACCAATCAGTACCGAACAGATCTTCCCCAATATTTTAAAGGAATAACCATTCCCTTAAACCATCCATCCAGCAACACCCCCGAAATTGTAAAGGCGGCAATCAAAGCCTTAAAGCTGATTTACAAGCCCGGTTACAAATTCTTAAAAGTAGAGATTCTGGTTACCGGCATCATTCCCGAAAACGAAGTACAGCTGAATCTCTTCAGCACTTTTGACGGTACTCGACAAGATAAGGTTAGCGAACTAATGGATAAATTAAATAACCACTACGGCCGTGGCACCCTGCGCCTGGCCACGGAAGGATATAAAAAAGCTTGGGCTATGAGAAGAGAACATTTAAGCCCCTCATACACAACCAGGTGGAACGATATATTAAAAGTTAATTAATCAATTCGCTCTGAAAAATATATCTATCTTTTAAATTTGTACTTTCAGAATCTTAAATTTTACACCTATGTGCGGCAGAGTGGCATTACCTAAAACAGAAGTTATTGTGAAAGAGTTGGGTCTCAAATATGAAGGTGAACAATTTCCCGCTCACATCAACATCCCTCCTACGCTTCAGGTACCCTTAATCACCAATACCAAACCCGATACCCTGCAATACTTTACCTGGAGCTTAATTCCATCCTTCTCTAAAACCGGCAAAGCCGATTTTAAGATGAGCACATTTAACGCCACCATCGAGCGCCTGGAAGAATCCAATCTCTGGAAGCCTCTGTTGGGAAAAAGACATTGCGTAGTAATTACGGATGGATTCTACGAATGGCAATATGATGATCCTATCAAAAAGAAAGGATCACACCCCCACCTGATTAAAGCAAAAAACAGCCGCTTCACCTACATGGCCGGATTATGGTCCGCATGGGCCAACAAAGAAACTGGCGAATTAATCCCGAGTTGTACCATCATCACCCTTCCGGCAAACACACTAATGGCCGAAATCCACAACACAAAAGGCAGGATGCCCGCATTCCTAACCACCGAAACGGTAAAAGTCTGGCTTGATCCTGAATTATCTTACCAGGAAAGCAAAAATGCCCTAAGCCCGGTACCGGATGAATTTTTAGATGCGTATCCGCTTAAAAAAGTGGGTGATGAAGAGGAATATTTAGAATTAATGAAAATTTGCTAGATAAAATTTCATTTGGTAATCCACTCGGTAAGCTTCTGGTAGACATTGAGTCGCCTCCACAAGCTTTGATGTGTCCAGTATCACATATATTTTTCAATTAAGTCCTTTAGTATATTCAAATAGGCCGACATTTGTCTGGCAGGATTATTTCATCTGCGATTACAGGGAATAAAACATGGATAAAATAGCATTAGTAGTTGGTGCCAGCGGTATTGTTGGCAGCAATCTTTCTGAAAGATTGATCAGTTATGGCTGGCCAACATACGGCCTGGCCCGGAATCCCTCCATTGAAATTGAGAATTTAATTCCGGTCGCTGCCGACCTTTTAAATAAGCAAAATTTAACACAAGCCCTGGAGTCTGTAAATCCAACCCATGTATTCATAACCACATGGATGCGTAACGAAACGGAAGCGGAAAATATTAGGGTAAACAGCGCCATGGTCCGAAACCTGCTTGAGGTTTTATCACCTAAAAAATCTGTACAGCATGTAGCATTGGTTACTGGCTTGAAACATTATTTGGGGCCATTTGAGGCCTATGCAAAAGACGGATTTCTTCCCGAAACACCTCTGCGTGAAGAACACCCCCGTCTGGACCTGGAAAATTTTTATTATGCACAGGAAGACGAAGTTTATGCAGCCGCCGAACGTGATGGTTTCACTTGGAGCATTCACCGTCCGCATACGGTAATTGGTAAAGCTGTTGGTAATATGATGAATTTGGGGACTACCTTGGCTGTCTATGCTTCTATTTGCAAACATATGGGTCGTAAATTTCAATGGCCCGGATCAGCCGCACAGTGGAATGGGATTTCAGATATGACCGATGCTCGTGTTCTTGCAGAGCATCTAATCTGGGCATCAACAACCAACGTTGCCCGGAACGAAGCTTTTAACGTGGTGAATGGCGACATTTTCAGATGGAGTTGGCATTGGGGAAAACTTGCAAAATGGTTTGATGTCCAAGCCTCCGGGTGGGACGGCACCATGCATCCGCTGGAAAAGGAAATGGAGAACGATGCGGATGTCTGGACACAAATCGCTCAGGAATTCGACTTACAGGAACCGGCACTCAACAGGCTGGCATCTGCCTGGCACACAGACCTTGATCTTGGACGCCCAATCGAGGTAATGACCGATATGTCAAAAAGCAGAAAACTAGGGTTTACTGTGTATCAACAAACAGAAGAATCTTTTTTTGATCTTTTCAATAAACTAAGGGAAGACAGGCTAATACCATAATTTGTTAATAGCTCTTCAATAAATCAAATATAGAACGTTGGTGCATAAACCGTTGCCTAATAGCGACGGCTTTGTTTTGCCATTGTTTTATTACCCACCAAGAAAAACATGAGGCAGTATGGTAAGTCCTGAATTTCAACCTGATTAGTGATCCGGCTTGTTGAAAGTGCAGCTAGGAAACCGTAAGTCAAATATGGCGCTGACTTCGCCCTAAGTCATTAAGGATTGACCACTATTTTAGTGTATATCCTTACCAATAATGTTTTCAGGCTCCAATATTGTTTATTTCAAGTTTCGCTGTTTTAACAAGATTTCCAATTCTCTATTTTTTTTACTTTTAGGATCATTAATCATCTTATGAACAAAATACAAAGGTATAAGCATTAAAAATCCAAAAGTGCTTTCAATAAAGCTGTAAATCACAATTCCTATAAGAAGACCAATAAAAAAAGCATTTGCTATTGAAAATGATTTCATTTTTTTTGCTTCATCTAACAATTCCTGATCTGTTAATTGTGAAAGTTCTTTGTTTTCCATTTGCTTATTTATTTCGATGTCATTTTTGTAATCCGGTCAGTTATATGCTTATAGTTTCCTAAAATATAGCGGTATAAACGCATAAAATAAATTGATGTTTAAGCCATATATTTATTGCTAAATTAACATTCTATATATTCAATATAGGACTATCATCAGTCTTCTACTTATAGAAAGGCTGAACGGTAGACATTATTGAAGGAAAGGAAATTAAACAGTAGTTAATTTCAAAATAAAAATCAGAAAAGCGTTTTGATAACCGCCCTTTGCATCCTCCAGTTTAAGCGGGGAATTACTGTCAAGAAAGTGTTTGCTCCTGTAAGATAAAAGCTCAGAATATAACCTATTGTCCTCGTTTTCAACGAGGATACTTGAAAATCGCGATTTTATCGCCCGTAGATAGCTTATAATAAACACGGAAAAAAATCTTCTTTCCCGGTCCCTAATGAACCTTTCTATTATATTCCTTAATTATTAAAAAAAAAATCATCCTCAAATGCCCGGATTACTCTCTGACAAAAAAATATTAACCTGTTGGAAGTGACCAAAAGCATTCAAAAAACCATTGACGCAGGGTATAAAAGCATTTACTGCAGAAGACCAGGATGAACAAACTACACTTCTAAAATCATTCAGGACATTGTTACCCTGATCTGGTGGATAAATTAACAGAAAAGTAATCTCCAGGATCTCTTCTACATTCCTGTGCTTATTAATTACGAACTCTATTGGGTTTATTAACCCTAATAAGGTTTAAATCAGGAACAGGCGATACGATAAGTGGAAATTTTTCAACTACTACATTACTGGTATCAAGTCCAAATGCTTTTTCTTCAGAAAGACTATATTTCTTTATAAGGAAATGCATTTTCATCATAAAACGGTCCCAAAAGCTTAGCTCATTCTCAGGACTTAAATATTTTTCCATCACAACAAAAGTAAAATCACCGGTTGCCTTGTCCCTTTCAAGGCTTTCATAGCGACTTGTGATATCTACTTCTTCCTTACGGACCATGTCTTCAACAACCTTACGGAAGAGCAAGTTGATTCTCGGTTGCACACGGAACCCAAGCCTGAATTCCACTCGAACAATATCGTTTGGAATTATATTATCAACTGTGTATTCACAGGTATATGGATCATCGACCGTATCAACATGAATAAACCAATATATATCTGCCCGTTTAGGCTTTTTATATAGAAGAGAATACATGATTTTGTGTTCTATTTCGCGGGGATTATCTGCGCTGGTTAAGTAAACCAAATGAGTAGCATATTTTGGGATCGTAACATCGTTGCTTAGTTCTTTTAACTTGGGTATGTAGTGAGAAAGCTCAACAAATTCTACATACCGGTTCTTAATCTTTCGGGATTTGAACCAATTGTACATGATAAAGAAAAGCATTCCGCCAATCAGCAGCGTAATATATCCGCCATGGGAGAATTTATCCATGTTGGCCGCAAGAAAACTGAATTCTATAGTAAAATATACGAAGAGATATATATAGATCAAAAATGGCTTTTTACGTTTGATGATTAAATAGTTCGCAAAAAGGATTGAGGTCGCTATCATACATAATGTGATAGCTAAACCATAAGCAGCCTCCATATTGGATGCTTTTCCAAAGTAAAACACAACCCCTATACAACCAATAAATAAAAGCAGATTAATAGCAGGTATATAAACCTGTCCCCGGGCTTCGGTGGGATAGTTAATTTCCAATTTTGGCCATAGGTTCAGCCTCATTGCTTCACTGATTAAGGTGAAAGATCCGGAGATTAACGCCTGGCTTGCAATAATTGTGGCAGCTGTGGCGATCAGAATTCCAAAATACAGGAACCATTCGGGCATGATCAGGTAAAACGGATTAAAGCCCGATTCGATCATTTCAGATGAAATTAATTTACCCGAATAATTGCTTAACAACC
>NZ_AUHA01000009.1 GCF_000422945.1 Daejeonella oryzae DSM 19973 | reverse complement strand
TGACCTACCAAAATTTCTTCAGTGAAACGCCATATATTATTCTTTCCAAAAAACTGTTTTTTAAAGCCAAGTTGCGCTTCCAATTCAATATAAGGGTACTTATTTAAAGTCTTTCTGTTTTTGTAAAAGGTGTAATAGCCAGAGACAAAAGCCAAAGTCAGGATGATAAAACCAACATACAATCCCATCGTCGGTGGTATAAATATTTTTTCTGATAAAGTATAAGTCTTTGATGAGTCTACAAAAAGGAATAGAAACCAAATGAAAGCAGTCATAACACCAGCAGGTATTAGAAAAATGTATTTAAATTTCTTAAGATTTAGTCTTATGAATTGTTGCATGTTTTATGGTTGGGCATAACGGTTACAGGTTTATATTGTGCCCGATTAAAAAGCACCAAACTGTCACCCATGCACTAAAGTAGTTAAAAGTAGAAACTTTCGCGTACCACGTCACTGGGCATAATTTAAACCTGATGTTAGGCGTAGTAATATTACTCCCATATAAACAACAATCCCATAGATGAACTAAAATATATTACAAAGATTATAAAGTCTAGAATATTTACCCTCCTTTCATCAAAGAGATCATACCTGCCCTTTGAAACCGCAACAAATTCTTGTTTTTGAATATTTAAACTTAAAATTCTTAAAACTTGAAAAAGAACAAGAAGAATAATCGTATTCCTCAATCCCGTTGCTGAATGTCCGTTTACCATTTCCAAAGATGGGTTCAATTTTAGTTTTATATAAAAGATAAAATGAACCACTCCGATACCCAACCAAAATATGTACACGGCAAAGTTTCTTAGTGATTGATAATTGATAAAGTAGATCAGAAGATGTGTTAACACTGTATACATCAATAAGTATTCGCCCTTATTGCCCAATTTAATGGTTCCCTTAAGGTTCAGGAAAATTGCAATGCTTATTAAAATGTAAAAAATAATACTTATGTAGTCCCAAGGTCGGAAACGTTCGAAATAAAAGGTAGGTTGTTTCAATTGGTTGTTATTATTACGCCTAACGGTTAGTATTTGCGAAGATGGGGGAGATACCCCTATTTGCTATGATAGCCGAAAATATTAAAAAGAAAGTAATAAAATAAGTTTCACCACAACAGCCCATTTGCGCAAATGCAATGTTAGCTGTAGTTACTATATGTCATGGAAAGCAAGAACGATTATACTCCATTAAATCAATACCCATATAACAAAATTAGTATTACTATTAATAATAAGGAAGTTTACGCTGGTTCCGTAAAAGGACACATAAAATTCATGTTTAGTAACGATGATGTTAGCGAGGGTATGGGCATACCTGATTTTGTACTTTTAACCGCTTTGAAAGACTATTTTGACAAGGCTGGGATACCTAATACTGCCGAACATTCGTCTTTAATTTCTTTCGACAATTCCATTTCGGGGTGAAAATTATAATTCCACGTACCGTTTGGATTGGATTTTGGTAAAAAATAATCCATAATAGTGTTTCTTTGATTTGGTCGAATATTATTTGGGTTATTTTCAAACCATTCGATATGTCTGGTTTCAATTTCAAGCAATTCTATTTCTAATTGTTCTAAAGTTTTCATTTTTTAGTTTAATATGTATATATATAGTCATAAAAAAAGCTCTGACTGGCAGAGCTTAAAAATTATGATATGTAAGCATTTACTTAAAAGAAAGCTTGGTTTTTAATAATACAGCCTTTGATTCTTCAAATTTTTTCTCAAACAAATTTAGTCCTTTGAGCTTATCTAAGCTCTTGTCAACCCTTATAAGGGTTGTTCGAGTGGATAATTTTTGATTTGTTTTCATATTACAAATATATATAATTAATACAATATAGAAATTTATCTTCTAACTAGGAGAAACCCGTAATAGTTTTTATTTTTTTGAAACAACTCATTATAGCTCACTAATTCTGAATTTTCAGATTTTGGAATATAGATATGGCCGTGTACATCATAGTCCTTTATGATTTCGTCATAATGTTTATTTATGGCTATTTGATATATTCTTGTTCTAACGGGACAGCTGCCTCTTAAATAAACAATTCTATCAGAGTAAAGCGTAGTAAAATCGTAAATGGTATGTGCAACAGTAGATAAGACCTTTTCCATATCGCCATTATCAGACCTGATAGTATCATCTATTGACAATCCATCCTCTTTTAATTGACCAAAGCCTAGATTGTAAATATTAGGTAAGTCTGGAGAATATTCTTTATACTCTATAATTTTTTCAATTTCTCCTTTTTTACCAATACTAGTAAATTTATATTCAATTGTTGCTGTTCTAGACGATCTTACCTTATCATAACCTTCATTATTCATTTACAAGCAGATATTAATATGGGTTCGAATATGCAATAATAAATCGAAAAAAAGATAACTATTGTTTTAATTAAGTTATTATCCTATCCGTTAGCTTTACGTCATACTCCTTTCATACAGCGTATAGGATATTTCAGTATCTTTACAAAACGGGGAGCCATTAACTCCCCATGCCTTATGGCTTATCCTTTTTAGGACAGGCTGAAGGTTTAGAGCGATAGAAGTAGCTTCTACCGTCTTTTGTCGGGCGATAAACACGCACGAACTTGTTTGAATTGGGCTTTTTAGCCATAATTAATTAAAATTAAAGCCTCAGTGGATTCTGGGGCTTGCCTTTTACCCCTTCATCCACAGCCGTTCAAACATTTTCTTTCCCGCCATACTCCTTTCATACAGCAGGGTAATTACAGCTAACGGTTTCGGGCTTGGCGTTCGGGCGGGTTTCGGAGCTCAAAACTGTCAACAAGCACTGAACTTGAATAGTAGTACAAAGCTTCAAGTTTCCACATCAGCCCGCCTGATGCCAAACCCGTGTTATATGCCGTTTTTCTGTCCACCGTCAAGTTTGTATAATATTATTCCGATTAATGCTCCGCTTAAAAGTCCGCCAATATGTGCTGCGTTGTCAATGCCGCCTGTCAAACCCCAAAGTAAATTTATACCAACATAAATTCCAATCATCATTAGTATTCCTTTTTTACCTCCTTCGGGAAATGCGTTAGTTAAAAGTAGTCCAAGTATTGCACCGTAAAGTCCGAAAATTGCACCTGATGCACCAACACTAATTGTGTTAGGATACCACCAAATGCTTGCAAGGCTTCCGCAAAGTCCTGATAAAATATACAAGATGAAATAATTTTTACGTCCGAGTAATGGTTCTACAAAAATAGCCGCAATTACAAGTCCTGAAATGTTTAGAAACAAGTGCATAATACCACCGTGTAAAAACATACTTGTCAATAGACGCCACCATTCTCCACCTGTTGTTTCAAATCGTCTATTTGCTCCCCATTGAAGTAACTCCATTCCGTTTGGTGATATTATGTGAATACCAGAGAAAACCATAAATAAAAAGACTAGAAGATTTAGGTCTAAAATTATTGAAGTTGCAAAATGGTCGAATTTTGGAACAAGGTAGTTAAGCATATCAACTAAATCGTCTTGCTTTGGTTTTTTACCTGTTAAAAATCTTTTCTTTTCAGTTTCGCTAAAACCTGGCCAAATTAATGCAAACAATAATACTGCAAGCCCAATTCCAAATGAACCGAATATCCAAGCAAATTTATTTCCATTTCTGTCTTCATATTTTTCTTTGATTGGTTCTAATACAATGAAACCATCGTTGGCTGTTTGTTTAGTTCTTGCTTCTATTGCCTTCAAATAATTTTGTCTGTCGTCTGATGTTGGTTTCCTCTCAAAATGGTCTAATGAATGAAATTCATACTTATTCATTTTCTCAATGCACTCATCGTAAAACGCTTGATACTTTTTCTCTTTTTCTTCGTTACTAATTTTATTACTTATCTGTTCTTTAAAATTTACGCCATACCAATATTTCGGAATATTATCAATTCTTTCCGATGTGTCTTTAAGGATAGGAGTAACGAAAAAAATGTCGAAGTTTAAGTATTGGTTATATTTTCCACTTTGTCTGAAGTCTGTGTAAGTGCCACCGTAATAATTAGCAACAGAAAAATTTGTCAACTCATAGTAGCGTGATTTTTCTACTTTTTCTATGTCCCTGATTGTCGATAATTTTTGAAGTCTGCCCGTTGCTGTCGTTAAGTAATTTTGTGAAACCAAAAGGCAAGCAATAATTGTCCCTGCTGATAAAAATTGAAAGAAAAAGCGTCCATTGTCATTGTCCTTTTTAAATGTCAATATTCTAAATCGTGGTCGTAACCAAATTAAAAGAGGTATCCAAGGCAAGCCCATTGGTAACCACAAACACCAAACTTCTTCTTTGAGGTCTATGATGTCAAATTGTATAACAAAGAGCCAACGAAAAAGTAAAAGTCCAACAATTGTCGATATGGCAATTATGAAAAAAGTCGGAAGAATGTGTTTAAGTTTTGTAATGTATGTTTCCAATGTTCTGTCGTTGTTGATTGTATGGTCGTCCTAAAATGGCATATAACGTTTTGCAAGTTTGTATAGAAATGGCATTAAAGCAATACCAATTTCAGCTTGCATAAACTTAATTAATTTGTAGAAAGTTATTTTAAGCAGGTCAGCCATTTTTGTACAAACTTGTTGTTATAGGTAGCTTTGTTTTTATTCATCATAAAGGTCCGGTTGCAAAAGATATTTCGATTGCAAATTTATTCTCGGTCAATTTTTCAATTCTGTTTAATGAAAGAAAATCTCTAATGTCGTTTCCACCAAAGTCAATTTCTTCTCCCAATTCTATTTTTTGGTTTTTGTCCATATAAATTTTAAGGTATTCAAGCCCTTTATTAATTTGAATAGGGGAGTCAATTCCTTTAGATAGTTCGGTCATTAATAAATAAGCTTTATTGTACCAAAATGGAATGTCGGTTGTGTCGGCTTGATATTTTGAAGTTTCGATTCTAAAATTCAATACATAATATTCGCAACCTGTATTCTCTATGGTTACCTTGTCGCCATTTCCAAGTTCAATTTTTTCAATTGCCGTTAAACCGTCAGCGTTCAACTTGAATACACAGTTCGGGAAAACTGATTTTTTCACAATTGGTTCAGCTTTACCTCTAACACAGTCAGAAATACTTGGATTTTCGGTTTCTATGACAGAGCTATCAACTTTTGCTTCCGTTTTCAACTTTAAAGAGTCAGTATTTTCTTCACTTTTTTCAGGCTCTGAATTACAGGCAAAAAAAGCAGTCGATAAGAGAAGGAATATTATTTTGTAGATGTTTTTTGTCATAAAGTTACCTATAACGTTTACAGGTTTATATTGTGCCCGATTAAAAAGCACTTCATTGTCGCCTAAGGACTAAAGTAAATAAAAAGCACAACAGAACAAGAACCACATCACCGGGCATAATTTTAACCTGGTGTTAGCTGTTGCGCTTCTTCTATGTCCACTTGCAACGTTTTTTTTAAGTCTATTATAAATCTTTGGTCATCTGGGAGAACAAACCTTTTATAAAGGAATGGATATAACTTTATGCAGAATACAAATATGATTGCGAAACTTAATCCAACTAATATTCTACCTAACCAATCAAAGTCCTTACTCAGTAGTGCATATAACATGAAACCTGAAAATAATGAAATGAGTAGTCCATACATTATTCCTTTGAGTGCAGGAACCAATGATTCTTTCTTATAACTAAACTGAATTTGGTCGGCTAGCACTTTGAATTCAAATTCCATTGGTGGCGCATGAAATGTAATCAGTTTGAAAGATTGATCATTAATACGTCCTAAAAACTTAATACCCCTAGGTTTTAAAAATGGTTGTTCCTCTATCGTTACGATTTTAAGTCTTTCTAAAATTTCGTCATTAGATGAAGAAGTCTTTATTTGATAGGTCTTAATCATAGGATAGGTTTTTAGCGTTACAGCTAACGGCTGACGCTATGGCAAGTGCGGGAATAGATTGTTGCTCAACTGTCTGCCAGCAAAAATGTATATAAAGATTTCAAATGTTTCAACGAACACGCAAACCCGCATTTGCTATAGCGTTTGTTATGCACAGGCTTTCATTTCTTTTCATAGATTATTACTAAATCTTTCAATATTGCTTCTTGTTTGAAAATTCTGAGGGTACTGTCATAGTATACTTTTAGCGTGTCATTTGATTGCCAATTAAAAATCACACAAAGACTGTCAATTGTTGCATCACCATGGTCAGAGTCAGCCACGAATACGTTTCCATTTTGTGAATCTTCAAGTTTGTCTTTGCAGTCAATTATAGATAAATGAATTGAATTGTTAGTCGTTGCATTCCCAGGTTTCAGAAAAAGTACAGCTTTGTGAATTCTGCTAAAACCACATTTCTCGAGAATTATTTCATTCTTGCTGGCATCAAATATGTTGCAGGATTGTAAAACAGTCAAGATTGTCAAGCTGGTCAAAATTTTCAAAACGTTCAATGTTTTCAAGTTGTTGTCGTTTTTTTTAAGCTTGTGCATAACGTTTTCGGGCTTGGCGAAGGTGGCAATTTTCACCACAAATGTTGATGCGGAGAACTAAACTTGGATTAACCACAAATGTGTCTGCGGAGCACTGAACCGCCACTTTTGCCAAACCCGTGTTAGGCACAGTTATTATATTTCTGTAATAGTTCGTCAAAGTTAATTTTTTCTATTTCTAAATGTCCTAATGCTCCATATGTTTTCATAAAATTCCATTTTGCTTTCTTGTCAATTTGTAATGGTTGAATTTTTTCGCTTAACGGATAAATCTGTCTGCCAATAAGTTTTAAAAATGTGTCCTCGTATATTTCAAATTCTAAGCAAGGGAACTTTTTATTTAGGTTGTATTCAATGTCCCACAGATATAAAACTTCGTTGTCATTAAGTTCAACAATATACAGGTCGCTTTCATCTTCATATTCTGGTGCTAATGCAATACGTTTGGTATTAACTAAGCAAGTATCAACTATCCCTTTCTCTATAGCTGAACTTAGTTGTCGTAAAAACAACTTATGTCTGTTTTTCTGTTTGTAGATTTCGTAAGGCCCAAAAACAATAAACGAAAAGGCGAAAACAGCAATCGTCCCGAAAAGAAACGTCCAAAAACTGTCTGGAATTATAGTCGTAATATATGTCAAACCTGCTCCTAAAAGTCCTGCAATAAGAAAATGATAGAACTTGATTTTACTACTTGTTTCCTTTTCTTTCTGCGTTTTCAATGTCTTTAATATTCGCAACTCGTCAGGGTGGAAATTTCTTGTCGTATAAGCAATGTTCATTGTTATGGTGTCTGTCTTAATAATTGTGCCTAACGATTAGGCTTTGCGAAGATGGCGGATAGAAAGCACTTCATTGTCGCCCCTGCACAAAAGTTAGTTAAAGGTAGAAAAGTCCGAGAACAACGTCGTTCGCCATTTTTGCAATAGGCTGTGTTATGCTGTGTTTTTCTTTATCTCGTTAAACTCGTTTATGATTGCTTTTATTTTTCTGTCGTCAAACCAAGGATGAAAAGGTGATTTGGTTCCTCTATTATTAAATCTTGAAACTGTAATTAAGACGTCGCGTTCGTCATAAATAACTATTACTCTTATTCCCCACTTCCAACAAGTTGCTTTTTTATAAATTCTCATTGTTCTACCTCCACTCTTATTAATCGCAATTCCAAACCGCTGCTCTAAAATTTTCGAAACAACTTCACGATTATATTTTTCATCCAGACCTCTAAATCGCCTAAGTCGATTATCGTTTATTAATGCATACAGAGTCAACAGGCCTGCAAGAATGAACGGGGAAAAAATTACTAGCGGTACTACAATTTTGTCTCGGCCTTCCGTAATGCCTTGAAAAGTCATCAAAGTCGGAAAAAATAACCCAATAAAAATAAGGAGCAGAGAGGCAAAAATGTAAAATACTGATTCAAACTTTTGAAAATAGTCCTTATGAACCACTTTTAATCGTTCAGTTCTTATTGATTCGTCAACGTCGATGTTGATACGCATAGGTTGTTTTAAAATGCCGCATAACGTTTACAGGTTTATATTGTGCCCGTTTAGAAAGCACCAATTGTCGCCCGGGTACTAAAGTAGTTAAAAGGCAGAAACTTTCAAGAACCACGTCGCCCGGGCATAATTTAAACCTGCTGTTGTGTGCACGTGCTTATTTGTCGCCATATAAGTTAATCGGATACTCTTTGATAAATCCCCAATCGTCATCTTCTTGATTAGAAGTCAAGATATTATGGAGTGGATATTTTTCCTTGATACGATTTACTTGGGTAGTATAGTCAGTCGCTTTTGAAAGATAATACCAATAGTTTCTTTTACCCGCAAAGGTTTCTACAAGAACAATTATTCCTTCTTTTGCAGGGTCAAATAGGTACACCAATTCCTCGTCGAAACCATCTAATGTTTTGTTGTAGACCGATTCGGGCAATCCATTTTTTTTAACCTTGTCGAGTTTATGCGTTATACAAAATAGTTGAGGAAGTCTTGTCTTATCCTTCCATATATTTTCATGAGCTGGACGTCGCAAATAAAGAGGTAATCCGTCGTACTCCGTATCAGTTGTAAACCATTTCATTTTTTCTTTTGAATTATTTTGTCCGCATGAAATGACTGCCAAAATGCCTAGTAAAAAGAACGGTTTCCGTAAGTCTTGAAACATTTTGTCGGGTCTTTTAGCATTGCACACAACGTGTAGGGTTTATATTGTGCCGGCTTTAAAGCACTGTCTGTCGCCCGGCACTAAATGTAATTAAAAGCAGAATAGAACAAGAACCACGGAACCCGGGCATAATTTAAACCTGGTGTTACCAGATGTGCTTTTTTGTCAAACGAGCTTTGCATCTCGTGTCAATTTTGATTTCTCTAAGTCAAATAGGTCGCTAAACCAATCTGTTAAGATTATTTCTACTTCCCTTTTGTTGAACGTCTTTGAATTTCGCCTTGATTTTAAATAATTCTCCCTTGTCATTTTTTCAGCTATTTGACGAAGTGTTGTTGGGTCGACTTCTTTACCGAATTTATATGCAAGCCAAAGTCCGATTAAAGAAATAGAAAGTCCTGAAATACCAATCTTCCAATTAAAAAACAGTCCGATTATTGAAGCAAGTAAAACAAAAATCAATGAGCCGCTTATTAAATGTTTAGGTCGTAAAATTCCAAGCTTGAACTCTAAATGCTTTTCTAATTCCTTGACTTTTGAAATTCGATTAGGTCTTGGTAAAATCTGAACTATTAAAGTTTTAGTCGTAAGGTCATTTAGATTGAAGGATAATACGGTAGATATAGACTGGCGAAGTTTATAAAATGCTTGTTGGGTTGTACAGTCTTCAGAGTTTTCTAATTTTATTTTATTGGAAACATGATCACAAAGTTCCCCAAAAGTTGTAACGTTTAATAATTCAGCATGTGCAAATTTGATGTCGAATGATTTTTCAACCTTTACAAGGAAGTCCTCCATGTCTTCTGGGTCGGTATTATTGAGTAGATAGTCGGTCATTTTAGCATTTCTGGTAACGGCTGACGCTATGGCAAGTGCGGGAATAGATTGTTGCTCAACTGTCTGCCAGCACAAATATATATAAAGATTTCAAATGTTTCAACGAACACGCAAACCCGCATTTGCTATAGCGTTTGTTATGCACAGGCTTTCATTTCTTTTCATAGATTATTACTAAATCTTTCAATATTGCTTCTTGTTTGAAAATTCTGAGGGTACTGTCATAGTATACTTTTAGCGTGTCATTTGATTGCCAATTAAAAATCACACAAAGACTGTCAATTGTTGCATCACCATGGTCAGAGTCAGCCACGAATACGTTTCCATTTTGTGAATCTTCAAGTTTGTCTTTGCAGTCAATTATAGATAAATGAATTGAATTGTTAGTCGTTGCATTCCCAGGTTTCAGAAAAAGTACAGCTTTGTGAATTCTGCTAAAACCACATTTCTCGAGAATTATTTCATTCTTGCTGGCATCAAATATGTTGCAAGATTGTAAAACAGTCAAGATTGTCAAGCTGGTCAAAATTTTCAAAACGTTCAATGTTTTCAAGTTGTTGTCGTTTTTTTTAAGCTTGTGCATAACGGTTAAGGCTTTGCGAAGATGGCGGATAGAAAGCAATTCATTGTCGCTCGGCACAAACCTTAGTTAAATGTAGAAAAAGTTTGGAAATAACGTCAACCGCCATTTTAGCAAAGGTGATGTTAGCAGCAGGTAATTCTTGTTAAGTCCTGTCTCAGTGCAATCATAATTATTATGCTTAAAGTCATTGATACTAGCAATAATGAAATAGAAAAGATATAGTCAATCACTTTACCTTTTATTAAATCTCCTCTGACTATAAATATGAAGTTTCTCCCATAGCACGCCCATGAAATCTTGTTTATCAATAGCGCTAGGATAATAAAAATCAAAGGTAGGCTCGAAAAAGGCGTGTTCGCAATTAATAATAAAGATGATAAAAAGACATTGACACCTAAATACCTCTTGTCATTATACAATCTGAGATAATTTCGTCGTAATGGTCGTCTTGTAAATGGGTCTAACAGATATGACCAGTAAAGAAGGGAAAGTCCTCCGAGATAGATATGTAAAGGCATTTGTCGGTTTGTTTACTTGCTGCTAACGTTGATGCTTTGTGCAGTACCGGATTAAAGACCACTGGCTTAACATTCTCGCACTAAAGATATTATTTAAATCCAGCTTTCATAATCCACTGAACCGGCATTGCATAAAGCTGTTGTTAGGGGCTGGCAATTTTATGTGAATTGGAGTCCTACATGTTTGTCGTATAGAAAATAAACATTTCCTTCCATCATCTTTTGTCCAAATAAGCTTAGTCCTTGTTGCGCTAAAAAACCCATAAGCCTTTCGTTCTCCAAGTCAGGGGGGAACTCCGTTGGAAAGTTAGTCGGAAAGTTATTTGAATTAGGATTTTTGGTATGAACATAGATGGCATCATCCTCAGAATCGTTATCGTAAACCTCGATCCATAGCTGAAATTGATGGGGATATGCTTTCAACTTTTCATTTAATTTATGGAATAGTCTAACAAGCTCCTTTAAGGATTTTTCTCTTATTGACCAATCTGTATTGCCTTTGCCATCATCATCGACATGAAGATGCCATAAATCGAACCATGAATTAGTGTCACCGCTAAAGTTTAAATTGTCGAGTATTTCATCATTTGAGTTAGTCACGTTGTTCGTTGTCTTAGTGTGCTTGCCCCTAACGGTTAGGGCTTGTTGCAGTTGCGTATTAATCGCTCGTCACTTTCGAGCCAGCACTAATGTAATAGAAAGCACAGAAATAACATAAAGCACGTCAGCCGCAATTGCAACAGAGCCTGTGTTATGTGTAGTTTTATTATTTACTGTTCAATTCAAGTGCCTTTACCTTGACTTGCCTTTTGGTTAATTTGCTCTTACTTGTTATTCCATAAGTCACAAAAGCGCTTTGTGCACCCATTCCTATATTCATGAACAAACTTTGCGTTGAGTCGATCTTTGAAGTATATTCATGATAGCCGAGAAATTGAACTTTCAAAACGTAAACTCCCTTAGGAGTTTCAAAAGAAAACCGACCAACACTATCGGTCATACTACTTTGTTTTATATTATCGTGTTGAGAGGTCACTGTAACTGGGACTCCCATAAGTGGCTCAGTTGTTCTCAAATCAATTACAGTCCCTGAAATTTTAAGATCATCGTCAGCTGATGTAGCATTTTGGCTAGAAATCAAGATGCTCTTTTTACCGGGGCTAGTGGTGCAATACTCATAAGTGTATAATCCCTGTTCGTTTTTTTTAGACGTTAAACAACTACTTAGAAGTCCTGTGAGAAAAAGGATTATTAGGAGTTTACTCATTTGTCTGAAATTACACATAACGTTGATGCTTGGTGCAGTGCCGAATAAAAAAGCACTGTCTTAACATACTTGCACTAAAGATATTATAAAATTCCAGCTTTCATAAACCAGTGAAACCGGCATTGCACCAAGCTGTTGTTAGGCAACGTTATTTTTTAGTAGATCAAGTTGATATTTCAGTTCTTTGACAATTTTTTCGTGATTGTCCAATTCTTCGTTTGTTAACTCTGGTTCTGTTTCACTAATTTTAAAGTCAACTGTATCAGTCATATATGTGCTGATATTAAGAACATGTGTTTTGTCGCCATCTAAGAAAAATTCCAAAAGTTCTAAAACAGCGCAAGAGGCATTTAATGCATAACTACTATCTAAGTCTCCAAAATCGTCCATATCTGGAATGACTAATCCTACCGCTTCATGAAACTCTTTAGCTTTGTCAAACTGAACATTTTGAAAAGTCTTATTTTGTATGCAGAACTTAATTGAATCTTCTAGGGTATCTGGATCGCCCCAATTATTTCGTTGGGAGAAATCTATATATTCGGGAAGAAGTCGGCGGCAAATATTTAACCCAAAATCAACAGCTTGTTCATTAGTCAAGCCGTTTATCTGTCGTGTCAATATAGGAGTGAATTCAGAGACGGTCATTCTTTATAATTTTGCCTAACGTTTAAGGCTTGTTGCTGTTGCGGCATTAACTGGACGTCACTTTTAAGCTCGCATTAATGTAAGAGAAAGCAGACAAATAACATACACCACCGAAACCAGCAATAGCACCAAGGTGGTGTTATAGGCAGTTAAGCTTCGCCATTTATAGAAATATCATAAACCTTTCCTGTGGTTAGATTTATTTTTAAGTTGAAATATGCGTCTCCACCATCATAAGCCTTAATAATTCGCATTTGCCAATCAGTATATCTGTTTAGTTTGGAAATACAGTTAATCCATACCTCTTTTTCGTTCCTTTTATTGAGTATCGAAAGGCCTTGTTTAAAATATTCATTTTCATTTGAATGGTTACGAAATCTTTTCGACTCCGCCCTAATAGTTTTCTGGATAAGGCTTTTTACTTGTTTGATGTCTTGATCATTTAAGTCAACACTTTTACCTTCTTTAAAAATAAGATCTCCGTTGTATGTAAAAAATGTAAAGTCTGATTGATGTTGGAGTGAAATGTCTGAATCAATCGACGTTAAATTTTTTACTAACTTCAACTTCCAATGTAAATCGAAGAATTCAATATATCCATGTTTGAAAATTGCCTTATTAAATCGTTTATCACCATCTAAATAAAGCGTATCCTGAACTATTGAATACTTCCCTGTGTAAATTTCTTTTTTGTTAATATTGTTATTAGGCGTGAATGAAAGAATGTATTTCTTATTGTCATCCGCCTCAAATCTTGTCACGTAACCTAAAATTGGATCTCGGCCAATATTTTCTGCTATTATGACCTTGTCGCTGGAATTTGTGCAACTTGATAGGAAAAAAAGGAAAAAACTTAAAGTTACGCGGTTCATATATGGTAATTGCCTATAACGGTTAAGGCTTATATTGTGCCCGAATAGAAAGCACTACATTGTCGCACGAGAACTAATGTAAATAAAAAGCAGAACAGAACAAGAACCACGTCACCCGGGCATAATTTAAACCTGATGTTGGCAGCTGATGTTTTTATAGAATCGTTAATCACGTTTTGCTTTGCATTGTGTATACCCTTCTAGTTTAGAAATTATTTCTTGATCAAAACGCGACTCAATTCTTTCCCTTTCTTTCTTATCACAGTCTTCCTCTAAATACCACTTATAATCACCCTTATTAACCGCTCTTATAGCTATAACTACTTGCTTCGGATTTGCCAGCATGGCAGAATCGCCTACGAACGAAACGTAATACATCTCTTCTGGATGCTCCCTTAAGTAAAATATCCTGCTCTCTAAAAAGTCATACCCATTACGGGACCAACTATCAAAATCCTTCCATTTATCGGGAATGATATATTGAGGATGATCCAAATACAATTGATCCAGTGCTACTTCTAATTTTTTTTTAGATGTTGGAAAAATTCTATCATCGAAACCTCCCAAAGACCCGTCACAACTGCTAAACAGAAGAATACAAATTAAGATCAGCTGTATTTTTCTCATTCTCTAATTAATATTGGCATAAGGGTCGCGAATATATTGTTATGTTCGGTATTGGTAGGTAGTTCGGGTATTACATTTGCTGCCAACGTTTTGGCTTGTTGCTGTTGCGGCATTAGCATTTTAGCTTCAAATCACCACTCATACACTAGAAAGTACTTGGTTTAACATAAAGCATTTCACCCGCAATAGCTACAAGCCGGTGTTACCATCTGTGCTTTTATTCTGCCATTGGTTTTAAATTGTCATATGTTGGTTCAGTTTCTACGTTTTGGTCCACAGTTGATTCACTTTCTAGAACTTCGTCTTTTCTCTGTTTAAGTTTCCAAAACCAATAAAGTCCGCCAAGTGGAATTCCAAATGTCCAATAAGAATTAAGGTATCCCATATAGCCAAAACTAAATCCAAATAAAATTTGAAAATTCAAAAGATTGAAAGATAGTCCGTTTACTGCTGCGTATGTTATTGCCGGAACATTTAAAAAAATGATTGCAATATATTTTATCCACTTTTTATTTAAATCGCTGTGCTTGATTTGTCTGATAACATAAATATTGAAGATAGGAATGCAAATAGCAATCAGTCCAAACAGCCAAAAAATTGTCATTGATGGAATTGGTCCTTTTACGTCAAGCGTTTTTATATTTAAAATCTTTTTGGATTTGTCGTCAAACAAAACTTGGAGAACACCAAAGTCCTTTATGTTAGAAAACTCTACTAAAACAAGAGTCGTGTTTGGTGGTGTGTTTTCGGATTCAACAGTTGAAAATTTCTTTTCAGATTTCATTAACGAGTATTCTAAATCCGTTCCCCAATTGTCAACTATAAGCTTTCTAAAATTGGCTAAACCCAATTTCATTGTGTCAACGTTGGTGTTTCTCGCTATTTCGTAGTCCATAGCCATAAGGTCAACACATTTGTTATAGTCCTCTTTTATTAAAGTCTCCATGAACACTTTAGTTGTATCCTTATATTTAAAAGTGTTGCTTATAAAGTCGCAACCTGCAAGTAGAGGCACGGTCAAGATTGTTAATAGGATTTGCTTAATTCTTATCATTAGTTGTTTGTTATTTAGCATTGATGGTAACGGTTAGGCTTGTTGCTGTTGCGGAATGTTGGCACTTTACATTTAAGCCCGCAGTAATGTAAATGAAAGGACTGAAATAACATAAACCATGTCACCCGCAATTGCAACAGAGCCTGTGTTATGCCCAGCCATTTTTTAGTTCACGAGGTTTCAAGTCCGCCGCTTCCAAAGCTCTAATAAACGTTGTTAATTCCGTTTTAATCTGTTCGAGATTTCCTGTATTACCTTTCTCAAGTTCAAAAGTTTTTGATGAACCTCCTACTCCAAAATATATATCTTCCTTTTCAAAGTATTCAAAAGTTTTCTTGTAGGTCA
>NZ_AUHA01000008.1 GCF_000422945.1 Daejeonella oryzae DSM 19973 | reverse complement strand
CTAATTACCCGAAGCTTTCTTCATGCACCCAAACCCTTGCGGCTTGGCATGCATAAGGCAGATAGAATATATTGTTGTTTTCTTATTCAAGTACTTTTTCCAGTGTGTTAAGATATTAGTAGTGAAATTCAGAAGTGAGTAGTTCCAAGGAACTTCAAACGGATGAACGGAAGCTCAAAAGCTTTAGGTGCCTATATCGTCGGTGTCCACCTCTTCCCATTCCGAACAGAGAAGTTAAGCCCGCCAGAGCCAATGGTACTGCCGTAACAGGTGGGAGAGTAGGTCGGTGCCCAATTTTATAATCAAAGCCTTGTCCCTTAAAGACAAGGCTTTTTTTTGTTAAAAAAAATCGGTTATTTAATTAATATTCTCTTGAAAGAGTCGAGGATATATTCAGAAGATCTATACATCCTACATTTTACTGTAATTTTTAATCTTGGTTTATCATGAAATGAACCATGGCATGATAATTTACGTATTTTAATAAATATTTAATTTTAACAGGATATCATATGAGATTTACAAATAAAGTAGTTTGTATCATATTTATAGGTTTGTCTCCGCTATTTGTAGTGGCACAATCTAAAGAAAAGCCTAAGGATAATTGGCAAAATCTTGACCTTAAGACTGACGGAGTATTTGGAATAAGCACCGAAAAGGCATATAATTTACTCAAAGGAAAAGTTGCCATGCCAATTATAGTAGCTGTAATTGATGGAGGAATATTTGAGGTACATGAAGATCTTAAAACATCTATGTGGATTAATGAAAAAGAGATTCCGGGCAATGGAGTAGATGATGATAAGAATGGATATGCAGATGATATAAATGGCTGGAATTTTATTGGATCACCCAATAAAAATGTCCAGTACGATAATATGGAGCTTACCCGACTCGTAAAAAAATTACAGCCCAAATATTCTGCAGCGCTGAATAGTACACCTTTTAATGAAGAGGAGCGTAAGGAATTTGTGCAATATCAAAAGTTAATTGCAGCATATATGGATGAATTGCAAAAAGCGCAGATGGGTTATGAAAACACAATGCTTTTTAAAAGATATCTTGAAGAGATTACAGCTAAAATGAAAATCAATAATCCGGTATTAGCAGATTTTGATAAATATAAACCTGCAAATGACATAGAAAGCCGCGTCTTAAAGGCACTTAAATCAGAACTTAAAGACGGTACCACTTTAAATGAAATTCAGGAAGATTTGACAGAAGGTTTTAAATATTATAGTACTCTACTTAAGTATCATTTAAATTTAGATTATAATTCCAGAGATTCTGTCGGAGATAATTACTCAGATAGTAATGAACGTATTTATGGTAATCCAGATATAACCGGCCCTGATGCGGAGCATGGTACTCATGTTGCTGGAATTATTGCAGCTTCCCGTATTAATAATTTGGGAATTAAAGGCGTTGCAGACAATGTTAAAATTATGGGAATCAGAGCAGTACCTGATGGAGATGAGCGAGATAAGGATGTTGCCAATGCAATCAGATATGCAGTAGATAATAACGCCAAAATTATCAATATGAGTTTCGGTAAATCTTATTCATGGGATAAGAAAGTAGTTGATGAAGCTGTCAAATATGCAATGTCTAAAAATGTTTTATTGATACATGCCGCAGGTAATGATGGCTTGAACACAGATAAGGAAAATAATTTCCCAAACAGGCTCTTTGTCGATAGCATTGGTGTAAATATGGGTAAAGCCCCTTTGTGGATTGAAGTTGGAGCTTCCGGATGGAAAAATGATGAAGATCTGGTTGCGGATTTTTCAAATTTTGGAAAGAAAACAGTAGATGTATTTGCCCCGGGAGTAAAAATTAATTCAACAATGCCTGATTCAAAATATAAGGAAAATGATGGAACCAGTATGGCTTCTCCGGTTGTTGCGGGTTTGGCTGCTCTGATTTGGTCATATTATCCGTATTTAAGTGCCTTGCAGGTTAAGGAGGCAATTATGAATTCTGTTTCTAAAGTAGAGCAAAAGGTGAAGATCAAAGAAAATGGAAGTTCAAAAAAGGTTTCATTTGATGAGATCAGTGTTTCGGGTGGAATTGTAAATGCGTATAACGCTATTTTACTTGCAGAAAAAATGTCTAAATCACAATCTTCAAATTCTCAATCTGAAGTTAACTAAATGATTCTTCCTAAAAAAGGCCTGTCAAATAGTTTTGACAGGCCTTTTTTAAATTTAATTACAATATCATTAAAATGACATTCCGCTTTTAAAACTGAAGTATTTTCCCTCTTCAGAAATTCCATAACTTGTAGAAAGTAAGAACTTGTTAAAGAAGTTAAACCATACTCCCGGACCATAAGCTTTATGCCATTCATTCGATTCCGGATTGTCGGAATAGACTCTACCTGAATCAAAGAAGCCAAATAATCCAAGGTTTCCTGTAAAGATGTAATTTCTGAAATTGCTCACTTTAAATCTTAGCTCAGAATTTTGATATAAATATGATCTGCCGGAAAATCGATTGTTCCTGAAACCTCTTAAGTTTGTATTATTGCCAAGAGAATTAGCCTGGAAAAATTTATAGTCGCCTATGTTCGTAGCTCCCCCAATTCGTACAGCGGCGGTAACCGGAAATCTAAAATTAGGTGTGGCATAAAAAGATATATCAGATCTAAGCTGTAAGAATCTGTCTTTAGAATTTTTGATTTCGTTCATATAATTACCTTCCATCTTCCAGCGTACACCTGATCCCGGAAAGGTAGGGTTATTAACAAAATCTATAATAGCATAAGATCGTAGCGATAAAAATGTAGATGGGTCAATAATATCTTCCTGATCAGGGAATGAGGATGAACTGACGTATTTATTGTCAGGTTTTTCAACCCTGAAATACTCGTAACCGGGACCAATACCAACTTTAAACGCTTTTGTAAACCGGTATTGCAGAAAAGATCGGACACTTAAGTTATTAGTGCGAACACGAAAATAATCAATGTCATCACCTACATTTAAAGAGGAGTTACCCTGCCCGTAATAGTTAAATGTATATTTCGGACCATTAAAAGCAGCATTTACAACGATATCCAAATTCGGAGCGAATATGCTGTAAAAATTACCGTTATAACGAATAGAATAGGCCCCTGTTTTGGGTGCATAATTTCCGGAGATACTTTGGTCAAAACTGTAGGGTTCTTTTCGAAATCCATAATGCTTGATTCCATAACCGCCACCTATAAATAGACCGTCATCTGCATTAAAGTCAAAGGATGGTATTATGCCTGCTTTATCGTACGTAAATGAATTTAAATTATACTCATTGATCCAGGCTTTATCAGATAATCTCAATGCAGTATTAGCCCCCGAAACAACATTGTTATCTTCCGTAGACTGATCATAAAAAAGTGTTCTTCCGCCATTGCCATTATCAACTAAAGCATCTTTACCTTCCCCGCCAATAACTCTGATTTTGAAATCATTTGCTGATGACCCTTCAATCAGTATACTGTCTTTTCCTTCTAATGCAAACAGATTCAGTTCATTGGTTTCATCCGTATCAAAAGTACGATCGAAGATTTTCTGATCAATTTTATCATTCTTATCAATTTTAAAAACAGTTAAGTGAACACTTTTTTCTCCTCTTTCGACTTTAAAAAACTCTTTTTTGTTGGTTCCCACTACGGTTACTTCGTCCGAAAGAACTTTATAATATTTCTCGGCTACATCAGATAACTGGTTACGACGAGATTTTAATTTTTCGATAATTTCCGGTCCTGATTTGCTGTAAACCTCTACCGGCATTTTAGCAACCGACTGATTAATTACTTCATCCGTTAATTTCTTTTGAATATCTGAGGCAATTTCAAGCCAATCTGCTTTAGATAATTTATTTAAAAGATTTCTGTCAAGATTTCTGGCTGCTATAGACAGTTCAGCAGGATCTTTAATAGTCATTCCAAAAGTTTGAATATCCGGCAATATTCCGCTTATCAAACTTGGAATCAATCCGTCAAATTTTGTAAAGGCCTGGTCTCTGTCTCTGGGAATAGGACGGAATAAAGTTCCTTTGGTTTTTTTAAACTCTGCCCATCTCCACTGATCTTCATGCCGATCCCAATCACCAATTAATAGATCAAATAAACGGGCACGAAGAAACATTTTCTGATCTACTTCATTATCATTATCATCCTGTATTTCTTTGTACATTTTATTTGTACTTACAGCATTTTTTGCATTTCCAAATGAATTGAAATCAGAAACATCTTCATCAGGCCTGGCCTCTATAATACCTAATTTGCCTCCAACCTGCTGGATATAAGGACCAAGAAGTGTAGAATAAGGCATATAAACCAATTGCGGATTTGCATGATATATTCCAACAGATTTTGCCATATCCGGAATCATTAATGCTCCGTAAGGATGAGCTGAAGAAATCTGATCCTGTACAAGATCTTCTGCAAATGTTTTTAGAAAACTTTCCGGCAACAAAGCAGCAGGATTTTTATCGACCGTTCTGAATTGATATATATTCCCATCTTTACCTTCCAACTGTAAACTGGTGGTTTGCTTTCCTCCCCCCATTTTAAGAGGAGTTAATCCGCCTGCATATAAATTCAGATCCAAATATTTAACATTAATAGGAGTTGCCCAGGTATCCCGGTAATGCTCGCCGAATAAAGTTCTTTTAAAATTACCGGCTTTATATTCCGAACCTGCAACAACCATTTTGGTGCTATCTACATAGCTTACAAGTTGTTGTTCAGGTGTTTTTTCTTCAGATTTAGATGGAATAGCATACAGAGGAGATCTGAAAACTATTTTACCTGTAGAACCATCTCCTTCTGGCTCCCAGAATTCTACCCAACATTGACCGTTGCTGTAATAATTTAAACGTGCAAAACCTTTAGCACCACCGCCACCATATGCAAATAATGCCTCATTCCCTTTTATAACCGAAGTAGACTTACTTCCTGCTCCGCTGATAATATGGTTAATATCCTTGTATTTATTTAATTGAAGCGCATGCTCATGACCGGTAGCAATTACTATATTTTTTTCGTCCTCCATTACAGACAACAAGCCACGTTTTAATTGCTGATAATCTTTATTGGATAGATCCTGACGAGAAACTCCGTATTGTCTCATCAGTGGGTATATCGATCCGATTACAGGAAGAGGGATATAATAATTATCTCTGACAAGGGTTAGAGGGAAAATGTAATCTTTCAATGTAAAATAACCGCCATGGCGTCCATTGCTGTAAAGAGGATGATGTTGGGCTAAAACAATGTTTTTTCCTCTATTTCTTATTACAATATCCTGAACCTGCTGGATTAAATCTAAACGATCGGAAGAAGTACAGCCATTATCCGGAGCCAAAGGTTTATCATATTTTGTGAGCCACCATTCGCTATCCACAACAATAACCACCAAGTCGTCATTCAACTGGAGTTCTACCGGACCGCCGCAACCGTTGGTTGGCAAAAACACATCAGCCGAATCAAGATATTGTTCAACAAACTCTTCCTGGCGATTTATGGCTTGTAAGCCTCCCGGACGGCCTTCGTTCCAGTCATGATTTCCGGGGATAATAATTTTCTGTCCCTTAAAACCTTTAACCGTATTCATTTGCTCGGTAATCCGGCGTTCTTTTTCTTTACGGTCCGAAGCTGTAGGCTCGGGCAGGCCTGTTTCGTAAATATTATCTCCTAAAAAGATTACAACATCTTTTGGATTTGAAGTTTGTATAACGGAGTCAGCGCCACCACCGGGGCTCATCAAAGTATCCTGTTGAAATACCTGCGATTGTAATAATTTTAAAACTGGTTCCTGCTTATCGTTCTCCGGGGTTCCGGCATCTCCAATTAAAAAAACCGTATATTTTAATTCAAGCGTATCGGGGCTGTTGGCACTTTGCCAGTTTTTTTGACTTTTGTCATAATAAGGTTTAGTACTAATGCATGCATTCAAAGTATAGCATGACAGTACAATTAAAAGCGATCGTATGATTTTAATTTGCATAGTTCATTTCAATGATATTACCTGATCCTTTACCGCCGCTTTCGTTTGAAATATACAATTTGCCATCGCCAGAGAACGCAATTCCTTCGGGTTGTTTAAAGTCTTTATCTAATTTATAAATGCTTTTTAAGCTTCCGTCCGGAGATAAAACAGCAATCAAATTATTTAATGAGGAAAGAATAAATATTTCGCCGCTTAGCGAATTAACAGTCAGAGCTGATATGTTAAAAACTTTACTCATATTTTTATTACCTAAAGCTTTTAAAAATTTCTTGGAACTTTCTTCTATGGCATCTCCTTCAAAATATGATTCAATTTCATTTAATTGTATTTTGTATACAGCTTCTGGAATTAACTGCATTGTATTTAAGTCAAAAGCATACACTTGTTTATTTTCCTCAGATTTATCCAGATTATTGCCTTTAACTCCGATTAATAAACGATTTTTTTTTGACTCGAAAGCCATTCCTTCAATATCATTCTTTTTACCAAAAGCAGTTTTAAAATTTTTAATTACAGGTTTTTCAGAATCAAAATTCTTTACCTGGAAAATCTCACCAGAACTATTAATAATGTAAATATCATTATTGGCTAAAACTACATCTTCATAATCATCCGCTTTCCCGAAATCTATCTTCCGTTCAATCTTTTCCTGCTTTATATTATAAAAATACAGAATTCCATTTTCATCTTCTATAGCAGCGACCACTGAATCATTTAAAAAAGTGATACCTGATATTTCATCAAGTTCTCCCGGCATTTCATGAATTTTATCGTATTTCAGCTCTACAACTTTTTTGGTAGATTTATCCTCAGAAGATGAGTTTGGATTTATAGGATTATTGCATGCTAAAGCTGAAACAGCTAGTAATAATAATATAGGTTTATTCATAGTTGATTTTTTAAGGTAATTTACTATAATCATACCAAATTAAATAAATCGGACTCTAAAAACACCATGGCACAGTTTTTACTGATAAATCATTAAATTTTTAATCTAATAACATGAAAAATAATCCTATGGTAAAAGACGTTGCGGAATATGTATTTAATCTTTATAAAGAGAAACTTCCTAACGATTATGTTTATCATAACTATAACCATACACTCGATACTGTAAAAGGATGTAAAAAACTTTCTAAATCATATAATTTAACCAGCAGAAATTACGAAGTATTAATGCTTGCCGCCTGGTTTCATGATACAGGATATATTGAAACATATCAGGGTCACGAAGAAGAGAGTGTTAAAATAATGAAAAGCTATCTCGAAGGAAATTATCCTGACGAAGATATTGCTGAGATTGAATCGCTGATTTTATCAACCAAACATGGTGTTATTCCTGACGGATCTTTACAGGAAATTTTGCATGATGCCGATTATATTAATCTGGGAACCAAAAAGTTTTGCCACCGGGCAGATTTGCTACGGATAGAATGGGAACGAATTCTTCAGAAAACCTATTCTGAATTAGAATGGGCCCAGCTTCAGTTACAATTTCTGATAAACACTACTTTTAAAACAGAAGAAGCAATATCGAAATTTGATACTCAGAGGGAAGAAAATATTCTCGAACAACGCAGGCTTATAGATGAATTAAATGAAAAGGAAGCAAAACTTGTTACCAAGCAAAATGCCAAACCGGTAAAGGAAGGTCGTGGTATCGAAACACTTTATCGATCCGTTTATGCGTATCATATCAGCCTTACATCCATCGCAGATAATAAAGCAAATATTATGATTAGTATTAATACGATTATAATATCCCTGGTTATTACATTGTTTGGTACCGGTTTTACATTCTCAAGCTCGAGTGAAGTTGGAAGTATCCGATTTGTTTTTCCAATGGCTTTCCTTCTGATAACCAGTTTACTGGCAGTAGTTTTTGCAATTTTATCTGCAAGGCCAAATGTTACTTCCAAAGAAAAATATGAACTCAGTAAAAAGGAAAGCAGTATTTTATTTTTCGGGAATTTTGCTCAACTGCAGCTGCGTGAATTTGTTGATCAGATTAAACTCTTAAAGGATGAAAAAACAGAATTATATGATAACATGTCGGTTGATATTTATCACCTGGGAAGCGTTTTGGTAAGAAAATATCGTTTGCTTACCTGGTCATATAATATTTTTATGGGCGGAATGATTGTATGTGCCGTAGGATTTGTAATTATTATGATGTTTTCTTACTAGATTTTAGTGAAGGTACTAGTTCAACATCCTGCATAAATTCCATCTCATCAAGTGTAATATATCTATATCCCACTTCTCCGATGTAATCATATTGTTCAGAGCCCGCTTTAAGTTCCTGCCAGTGAAAATACTTTTCAAGATTTTTGCTGGTTTTTACTTTTGAGAGATATTTATCGGTTAACAGAACATAGTTTAACTCATAAATTCCGTTTTTAAGAAGTTTATGAGCTATAATTACATCTTCTCCTAAAAGCTTTACCCTTCCTTTTATATTTGAAAAGCTGATATGGCCAAAGTGGATAACTATTTTGAGCCCTAATTGGTTATCGCCCAAATACTTCTCATAATTTTCGGGTTGAGCTTCCTGAAGCTGCTTTAAAAAATCTGAAAATGTTTGAAAAATGTGTTTACATTGATCGGCAACTTTCTGAATAGATGGTAGCCTGCCTGTTTTGTAAAAGAAAATAGCATCGCCTTCAATTTCGGCAACATTCATTCCTACCATATTTGCTTCAATTAATTTTCGAAGTAAGGCAGGAATCACCTCTTTACTAAAGTTAATATCAGAAGTAGCAATAAATTTTGTAAAACCAGTTATATCGGGTACGCAAAAAAAAGTTGGTGTTAACCCGTTTTTATTTTTCATTCGTAAATTCTATTGCTATTTTCTTTTGTGATTTAATGAGTTGATTTGGAGCTCGTAAATATATTTTTTTAATAGCTTAAATTATACATCAAAAACATTAAATTATGAAATTAAAAAAAGCCCCGTGTGGGGCTTTGTGTAGCGGGGAGCAGAATCGAACTGCCGACCTCAGGGTTATGAATCCTGCGCTCTAACCATCTGAGCTACCCCGCCGTTAATTGGCTTTTAAAAGAGAGTTGCAAATATAGCGGAAAATACTTTTCTTTAGAAACAAATGTAAAAAAAGTCACAAATTCATTTAGTAAGATACAGAATGCTGGAAAAGAAGAAGTTTAATCTTGAGTACGAAGTGAATTCGTCTCCTAAAATATTATTTACATTTTTAAACGAACCAAACGGGCTGGCACAATGGTTTGCAGATGATGTAACTTATCGTGATCAGATCTATACATTTACCTGGGATGATGAAGAACAAAAAGCTAAACTTCTGTCTATAAAAGAAAATAAACTTGTAAAATTTAAATGGCTTGATGACGAACCACACTGTTATTTTGAAATGGAAATTGTGCAGGATGAACTAACAAATGATGTAGCATTGTCCATAACAGATTTTGCAACCGACGATACCATTCAGGACAGAACGTTGATTTGGGATAATCAAATTCAATATTTAGTAAGTGTTTTAGGAGCTTAGGGATTTAATTCTCTATTTTTGTGATGTGAAAAAAGTATACTTATTAGTATTTAAGGCATTTCTCCGACCTTTTATCGTTACGTTTTTCATTGTAATGTTCATTTTATTGATGTTGTTTTTGTTTAAATACATCGATGATTTGATTGGTAAAGGATTTGATTGGTATGTAATTTTAGAACTATTATTATATGCCTCTGCTACCAACGTAGCTATGGCGCTTCCACTGGCTATCCTTCTCTCTTCGATCATGACTTTCGGTAGTCTTGGTGAAAATTATGAACTTGTTGCTATTAAATCTGCAGGCATTTCTTTGCAAAAAGCAATGATGCCTCTTGTAGTAGTAGTAAGCATATTAAGTGTGAGTGCTTTTTTATTTTCAGATTATATGCTACCGGTCGCAAATCTGAAAATGGGATCTCTGCTTTATGATGTCAGGAATCAAAAATCTTCTTTCTTAATTGACGAAGGCATTTTCAACAGTAGTATTCCCGGATATTCTTTGCGGGTAAAAAAGAAAGATTCTGACGGTCAAACACTTCATAATTTAATTATTTACGATCATAATACCAGTAATGGAAGTGTTTTGATGGCTCAAAAAGGCCGGATGTACCGAACCGATGATGACCAGACGCTGGTTCTTAAATTAAGCAATGGCGTGCGATATGAAGAAACTCCTGGAGATGGGGCCAACTATAATCAGCGGCAACGTTTAATGCGTTTCAGATTTAAAGAAACCGAGCAAAAGTTTGACCTTTCTGGATTTAAGATGCAGCGGACAGATGAGAATTTGTTTAAGTCGAATTATGCAATGCTTAATCTAAAGCAGTTAAAATTTTACCGTGATTCATTTAATGTGAAAATTGATAGTAATTTAAAAACTGCCTACAAAGACATTAAAATGTTTTATGATCCAATTAATCCGCCTCTCAAAAAAGAGCAGCCAATTAAACCGGCTGCAATAAAAGAGTACAAGGATATTTTGGATTTAGTTCCTTCAGACAGCAGAACGCTGGCTATCCAAAATGCCAAGAGCAGATTAGTTTCTGTTAAAGAAGTAATTGTAAATAAAAGAACTTTTGATGATGAAAATGAGGACCGTGTTAGAGGGTTTATGATTGAGTTTCATAAAAAATTCACCCTGTCGGTTTCCTGCCTTCTCTTATTTTTCATTGGTGCGCCGTTGGGTGCCATAATCCGCAGGGGAGGATTGGGGTTACCGGTTGTAGTTTCAGTGCTATTTTTTCTGGTGTATCATATTGTATCAACCATTGGCGAAAAATCTGTAAAGGAAGGTACCTTATCTCCAATGCTGGGGATGTGGCTAGCTATTATTACTCTTACACCATTAGGTATTTTCCTCACTTACAAGGCAACAGTTGATTCGGTATTATTTGATGTTGACTTTTACAAAGAGTTTTTGAAAAAGCTAATTCCCAAAAAGAAAAAATTATCAGAATAAATTCAGATTATCCCAAACACATTTTCTTATTCATCTTTCGCCGGGATTTCTTTATTGCATTGTGTTGACGGATTTAATTTCCTTAGGAATGCATAACGAAAGAAAATAATTAGATTTGTACCTTTGATTTCAAGCTCGGACAAGGACGAAATTTCCCTGATTTTCTACTGATATCTTAAATAAAATTTCAATTACCCTGTTCGCCTAACTCCAACAATAATGCTCAATACAATTGAAGAAGCAATAAATGATATAAAAGCCGGTAAAGTGATTATTGTTGTAGATGATGAAGATCGCGAAAATGAAGGCGATTTTTTAACTGCTGCACAAAATGCTAGTCCGGAAGTGATTAATTTCATGGCCCGCCATGGTCGCGGCTTAATTTGCGCCCCTTTAACAGAAGAGCGTTGCGATGAATTAAGACTCGATTTGATGGTTGGCAACAATACTGCAACCCATGAAACTAATTTTACCGTTTCTGTAGATTTAATTGGAAATGGATGTACCACAGGTATTTCTGCTTCAGACCGTTCTAAAACTACACTGGCTTTAGCAGATATAAATACCAAGCCTGAAGATTTAGGTAGGCCGGGGCATATATTTCCGTTACGAGCTAAAAAAGGGGGTGTATTAAGACGTGCAGGGCATACTGAAGCTGCCGTGGATCTGGCCAGACTTGCCGGTTTTGAACCTGCAGGAATCATTGTGGAGATAATGAATGAAGATGGTGAAATGGCTCGTCTTCCGGATTTGATGCTTATCGCCAAGCAGTTTGATCTCAAAATTATTTCTATAGAGGATTTGATATCCTACCGTTTGAATACTGAATCGCTGATTAAAAAAGAGGTTTCAGTAAAACTTCCAACCGATTATGGTGATTTTGAAATGGTTGCTTATACACAGATAAATACCGGAGATCACCATATTGCACTTGTTAAAGGAAGATGGGAGCCGGATGAGCCGGTTTTGGTACGTGTTCATAGTTCATGCATAACCGGAGATATTTTTGGTTCATGCCGCTGTGATTGCGGCCCTCAATTACACAAAGCCATGGAGATGATTCAGGAAGAAGGTAAGGGAGTTGTGATTTACATGAATCAGGAAGGTAGAGGGATTGGTCTTATTAATAAGTTGCATGCTTATAACCTGCAGGAAAATGGCTTAGATACGGTTGATGCTAATTTGCAGCTTGGCTTTAAAATGGATCAGCGTGATTATGGAATAGGTGCGCAAATGCTTCGTAGTTTAGGAGTTAAAAAGATGCGTTTAATGTCTAATAATCCAACGAAAAGAGCCGGACTTATTGGATACGGATTAGAAGTGGTAGATAATGTTCCGATTGAAATTAAATCCAACGAGCACAACGATCTTTATTTAAAAACAAAGAGGGATAAAATGGGACATACCATTATGAAAAATAGTTAAGCTTTAAGCTACTTTTTCTTTTCGTTTTCTTCAGGTAATTTTACAGCAATTGGTTTTTTGTTTTCTTCCAATTCTTTTTTACGACGCTCTTCACTTCGCTTTTTACCAATTAAAGTTCGGAGAAATTCATTTACGTTATCAAAATCCTGACGATACAGCAATCCCAGTGCATTCACATATTCAATATTTGAATTCAGGAAATTGCGATTGTTCAAGCGCTGAGATGCCTTTAAAACCAGGCTTCCATCTTTGTTTAATAGATATTGGGCTTCCACATCGCGGGCAACTGATGAACCTCCCAGCACGTCAAAATC
Organism: Daejeonella oryzae DSM 19973; assembly: GCF_000422945.1. Lineage (GTDB taxonomy): Bacteria > Bacteroidota > Bacteroidia > Sphingobacteriales > Sphingobacteriaceae > Daejeonella > Daejeonella oryzae. The sequence continues at coordinate 70,193 of NZ_AUHA01000008.1, read as the reverse complement.
TTGTAAAGAGCGTGGGTCTGTAACTCCGCCGGTTAGCAACAGCCTTCCGTTTAATAATCTTAATGAAGCACTCGCATCATTGAAAGAGCGGATATTGAAATCCACAAAATTTAAGTTAAGCGTTTGAGTAATTACATTATTAAGTTGGTTGAAAAATAATTCGGTACCGGCGTTAATAAATGTAGGAGTCAGAGAAAATAGATCAGCTCCGGTTCCTGGTGCAAAACTTCTTCTGATAATCAAACTTAGGGCTTGCTGGTTAACGTTGTTTACATCGCTAAAATAGCTCTGAAGCTCATCTTTGATATAAGCATCAGCAGGAAAATTAATATCAAAAACGATATCTGGCTGTAATAAGGAACCTTTTAATTTCATGACCGCTTCCGCTAATACCCGCTGGTCAATTCCATCTGTACGACCGGCTGCAGTATAAAGGGGTTGTAAACTCGGCCTTGCACTGTATGCAGCATCTAAATTAATGGCTGCTTCCGTAGGATTTCCTGTCCACCTTATAGAACCGCCTTTATTAATTTCAAATATTTTATTGATAAAATCCTGAGCGATAAATTCGAATTTTCCTTTACTGATTACATAATCACCATACATTTCAAAATCTCCAAGACTGGTGATTCTTAAGGCAAGTTCTGCATCCCCCCTTCCGCTTAATTTTCCTAAATCTGTGAATATATTCACTTCGCTATTTTCATCAACACGAAGGTCAAAATTCATGGTTAACCCCATAAATGAGGTTTCTTTCTTAACGGTTAGTGTAGAATCCTTGGCAACAAAATTGATAAAATCGTTTTCTCTAACAGTTGCAGATGAATTTAGAGGGATATTAAATACTGTTCCGGCTTGTGTGCTGGCATCTATGTCAATTTTCATATTGTCCGTTGGGCCATTAAATTTAAATACCCCAGAACCGTAAGCAATTCCATAATACAAGGGATTATCTTTCGAAGTAGTATTAAGCGCCATAAAATTGTTGGCAACTATAGTTATATGGATTTCTGGATTATTGATATTATTCATATCAACGGTGCCGTTAGCTATTGCTTCATGCTCGTTAATATCTTTTATTATCAGGTTATTTAAACTTATTACACTGTTATTAACAGATACTTCATCACTCAAGTGATACGGCGTTTTGAGGTAGTTAACAGTCATGCCGGCATTATTCAATTTCAATGAACCGTTTATTTTAGGCGTTTTTAATTTTCCTGTAATTTTCAGATCAGCCGAAACTTTACCCGTTAAATTTGAAACCAGTTTCTTTAAAAAAGGCTGAAATATGATTACCTGGTTGTCCCGCATTTTGACATCCATATCCAGATTGTTTTGGTCACTATTTGCGTTGTACGTGCCCTGAAGATCCAACGCTTTAATATCATCGTTCATGATATCCATCTTCACATTTACCAGTTTGGTAGAATTATCAAAATCGGCATCCAGGTTTAAATCACCAATTAGAATGTCATTATACTTTAACGTATCAATTATTAAAGCGGCTTCAATTCGCGGGGTTTTACTTATTGCCGCTAATTTTGCATTTCCATTGAGCTCGCCGCTCAAATTTATTCCCAATGACCTGGTAAGCGGATTAAACGTAGTGAGTTTGAATTTATTAAAACCAATAATGAGTTCATCGTCCGGATCTGTGGAAATAATTCCATTTACAGTCAGCAGCTGATTATCTCTGAAAAGTTCAAAATCGCGGATTATCGTTTTACCATCTTCAAAATTGAACGATACTTTATACTGAATGCGCCATGTTTCGCGGTTTATTATAACGTCAGATGGCAGTAAACTCAATTTTGCCGTTGAATCAGCAACTTTACTGAATTCAACCAAGCCGTTTAAATCGAGCTGGTTGATCGCATCTTTATCAGAAAGTTTAATGTTTAATTTCAGGCTGTCATTACTTAAAATATTGGCAATGTTTACATTCTTTATATAAAGGCTATCGGTTATATCAACCTGATCAGAAGTAATAAACAAGTTAAGCGCCAGTGGGGTAGTGGTCTGGTCAATAATCAGGTTGTTGAATTTTAACTTATTATAAGTAACCAGTTTTGAAAAACCGCTTAGATTTGCAATATTTTGTTCAGAGTTGAATTGTCCTGTAATGCTGGCTTGCTCCGGTATTTTAAGTTCGGGTATAAACAGTAAACTGATGGGTTCAAAATATTTTAATGTTAAATTGAACTCAAAATTCTGGGGTTTGGGCTTCACATATCTTACCTGTAAAGAAGGAATATAGGTTTTGGCTACTGATTTAAAATAAGATGGAAGTGTATTAAGATCATATTCACCTTTAATACTTGCATCAAGGATGTCTGAATTTATTTTTAACTCGCGGCTTTTTCCTATACCAATGGCGGATAATTGCAATGAATCTACAACAAATGAATGTTCGGTATTGGTAAGTCTGATTTTACGTATATCAAAACTTCCCTGAATATTATCCAGATTATTTCCGGTAAAATTTGTGTTGAAATCTGCATCAACCTGTACTGTGTCTTTAGTGAAATTTAAAGCATATAAATTAGCCCCTCTGATATTGGCCTTAAAATCAAAAACCGGAACTTTGGGATTTAAGTTAACACCTCCCTGAAAATCTAATTTTACATTGCGGTCATTAACTTTGATTTGTCCGTCGAACAAATTATTTGCATAAGTACCATCCAAAAGTATATTCGTATATCTGTAGCCATTAAAATCAAAATAAGTAATGTCGCCTTTTATTTGCTCTTTAACAGTTTTTAAATTAAATCCGCTTCCTTTAATATTTGCAACCAGTGTAGTCCTTCCCAGTTTTTTCTGATCAAGCAAATTTCCCAGGTCGAAGTCATAAGTTTTAACTACTCCGCTATATACCGGCTGACCTTTAGCCGGTATTTTCATATTTATATCAGAAACGACTCTGCCCAGAGCAGTTTTAAATTCTCCATATGCAATAAAATCATTTGTGAATCCTGAAAAACGTCCTTTAAAATTGATATTCCCAAATTTTTGCAGAATGACTGGAGTAATCACTTTATTTTTGCCTGTGGCTTTTGATACGATATAATCAATATCCTTCTTGTTTGTGTAAACCTGATCAAAATTGAGATTCAGTAGTGTTTTATTGATATCAGGTAACCCCTTCACATCAAAATCTCCTTTCATATAGGTTGTTCGGCCAACTTTAACAGCAAGTTGTTTTGCTTTAAGATTATCTACATATCCTTTTATGCTGCCATCAACACGTAAATCAAGATCCATTTTATTCATTTGAGGAACAAAATAGGCTACATCTTTTGAATAGATTTTAGAATTTTTAAATTGTGCAGTCATATGCACCTTGCTTATAAACTGACTAAAATCCTTAAACTTTGAATATTTAAATAATAAAAAATCAGAGATTCTGGATTCCGGTGTTTCTAACAGCAAATCACTGAATTGCATTTGATTGCTGTCGATGGTGGCGTTTGTGGTCAGATTTTTTAAATAAAATCCGCTTTTTTCTTTAAATGTGAGATTTTTAAAATGGGCCTTTACCAAATGATTTTTAGTGTCGAGACCTGTAACTGTTGTGTTAAGATTGCGGAGATGCAGGTCGTTGAAGTTAATGCCTTTGATTACAGTATCAACATTGAAGTTTTTATATTTAAAATCGATGCCGTTTAATACAATTTTATCAAAAGTTATATCATAAGATTTCCGCGGTTTTTTCCGGGGCTTTGTTGTGCCGGTATCAAAATAATTAATAATAAATTCCAGGTTGGTGGTGGTGTCTTTATATTGTTTAATATAAAATTTTCCATCATCCATTTGCGCCGTGGCGACAGCTATTTTCCGGTTCTTTAAGGAAAACTCAGAAACATCCAGAGTGAATTTTGGAGAAAATATTAAGGTGTCTTTTTCCAGATCTTCAACATACAAACCCTCCAATACAACTGATTTAAACGGTTTGATGTATAAACTTTTAACTTCAACCCGGGTGTTTAATTCTTTTGAAAGATATTGGGCAGCTTTTTTAGCCACATACGTTTGTACCGGCTTAAATTGTAATGAAAATACTAAGGCCGCTAATAATAATAATATTGTAGCAAGCACCCATAAAGTTATTTTTAATACTTTTTTGATAGTTTTGTGTTTTAAATAAAAAAGTCAAACAATAATTTAACTCATTCGGTTTTGCCAATTATACTCGGTATTGAATCCTCCTGCGACGACACATCTGCTGCAATATGTATCAACGGCAAAATTTGCTCCAATGTTATTGCAAATCAGCTGATTCACAAACACTACGGTGGCGTTGTTCCGGAACTTGCCTCCAGGGTTCATCAACAAAATATTGTTCCCGTTGTACATCAGGCAATTTCGATCGCTAAAGTACACAAAAATGACATTGATGCCATAGCTTTTACAAGAGGCCCCGGTTTATTAGGATCTCTTTTAGTTGGGACTTCATTTGCTAAAGGATTTGCATTGGCAAATACTATTCCGCTTATCGAAGTTAACCATATGCAGGCGCATATACTTGCTCATTTTATTGATGAACCTAAGCCTTCATTTCCTTTTTTATGTCTTACAGTTTCAGGCGGACATACGCAAATAGTTTTAGTTAAAGATTATTTCGATATGGAAATTGTAGGTCAAACAACCGATGATGCGGCCGGGGAAGCTTTTGATAAAACAGCTAAAATCCTTGGTTTGCCCTATCCCGGCGGACCCTTAATTGATAAATATGCTGCTGAAGGTGATCATTTGGCTTTTAAGTTTCCAGAACCTCAAATACCGGGACTTGATTTCAGCTTTAGCGGATTAAAAACGTCTATCCTTTATTTCGTAAGAGATGAATTGAAAAAGAATCCTGGATTTTTAGAGAACAGAATAAATGATGTATGTGCATCAGTTCAGCATCGCATTGTTACCATCTTGTTAAATAAATTGAAGAAGGCGGCTCGTCAATTTCAAATTTCTGATATTGCCATTGCAGGCGGCGTTTCTGCAAATTCGGGGTTAAGGAAAAGCTTACTGGAAGTTGCCGGTGAAAACAACTGGAATGTGTTTATTCCCAAGTTTGAGTATTGCACAGATAATGCTGCGATGATTGCGATGGCCGGATATTATAAGTTTCTAAAATCAGACTTCGTCTCTCAGGAGGTGGCTCCAATGGCCAGAATGGTTTTTTAATTTTATTTGAAAAGCTTCCATTTGTAATGGATGAGGTCATTTTTATTTTTAAGAAATGATAAAATGAACAGCAGTATTATTTTAATCAGTTTTTAAGTTCCATATTCGCTGAAATTAATTGTTAACTATGAATCCTGTCAGTATTATTTTCTTTGTAATCTTTGTTATCCCTCTGATAGCATTACTGATTTATGTAATGAAGCAGGATAAGCGAAAAGGAATAATTGGTTTGATTGTACTTGGTGTTATTGTTACTGCAGCAATTGTGGTCGCTTTAACAGTTTATTCCAACTTTTTAAAGACCCAATAAAAAAAAACCGCAACCTAGACGGTTTGCGGTTTCTGAATATATTTTAGTCGCAGTATTTTTATGACTGCATTTTTTCTTCTAATTTTTCTCCTGTTACGATTGCTTTAATCTTACCTTCAAGCTCATCCATAAGATCAGGATTATCTAATAAAATCTGTTTTACGCCATCACGACCCTGACCTAATTTTGTATCTCCGTAGCTGAACCATGATCCTGCCTTTTTGATAATATCAAACTCAACGCCCAGATCAATAATTTCCCCGGCTTTCGAAATTCCCTGCCCAAACATGACATCGAACTCTGCAATACGGAAAGGTGGAGCAACTTTATTTTTAACGATTTTTACTTTAACCCGGTTTCCGGATACTTCATCAGAATCTTTAATTTGAGAAATCCGGCGAATATCTAAACGGACGGAAGCGTAAAATTTCAATGCATTGCCACCTGTTGTAGTTTCAGGGTTTCCAAACATGACACCAATCTTCTCTCTCAATTGATTGATGAAAATACAGCAGCATCCGGTTTTGGAAATTGTTCCGGTAAGTTTACGAAGAGCCTGTGACATTAAACGGGCGTGTAATCCCATTTTCGAATCTCCCATTTCTCCTTCAATTTCTGCTTTTGGAACTAAAGCGGCAACTGAGTCAATAACAATAATATCAATTGCGCCAGAGCGGATTAAATTATCTGCTATTTCAAGAGCTTGCTCGCCGTTATCAGGTTGTGAGATTAAAAGATTTTCTATGTCTACACCTAATTTACGTGCATAAAATTTATCAAAAGCATGTTCTGCATCAATAAATGCAGCAATACCGCCTTTTTTCTGAGCTTCAGCGATTGCGTGAATTGCTAAAGTAGTTTTACCCGATGATTCAGGACCGTAAATTTCAATTACTCTCCCTTTCGGAAGACCTCCAATACCAAGGGCGATATCAAGTCCAATAGAACCGGTTGAGATAGATTCCATAGCTTCTACCGGATTATCCCCTAATTTCATAACAGTTCCCTTTCCGTATGATTTCTCAAGTTTGTCAAGGGTGAGTTGTAAGGCTTTTAATTTATCTGTATTGCTCATTATTTTAGTTTGCGTGCTTTTTAAATTTTATTTACAATGCGAAAATACTAAAAATATTATCAATTCTCAAAGTCATTTTCGGTAGCTATGAAGTTATTAATAAATTCATATAATCCATTCTTTGTAATATTATTCCTGTACTTCAAATTTTTTAATTCCTGAAATTATCTTTTTAAATTTTCTTTTTTGAATGTTCTCCGCGGCTTTTTTCTTTTCAGCAGCTTCAGACCTTTTAAGCGCCGAAACCGAGTTTTGTTGCTCGTAATATTTACATAATGAAGTTAATGGGCAAATGCTGCATTTAGGACTTCTTGCCACGCAAATATATCTTCCGTGCAAAATGAGCCAATGATGGGCTATATAAATTTTATCTTCTGGAAGAAATTTAACCAATTGCTTTTCTACTTCCAAAGGTGTTTTTGCACGAATTGTCAGTCCAATTCGATTAGAAACTCGAAATACATGGGTATCTACCGCCATAGCAGGCGCATTGTATATTACGGAGACTATTACATTAGCAGTTTTTCTGCCCACGCCGGGCAGTTTTTGGAGTTCAATTATATTCGATGGTATTTCCCCGTTATAATCCTGAACTATCTTGTTTGCCATTCCCAGCAAATGCTTTGCTTTATTATTCGGATAGCTTACACTTTTAATCAGGGAGAAAATGTCCTCCAGCGGGCCTTCAGCTAAAATTTGTGGAGTGGGAAATCGGTCAAATAATTTAGGGGTTATCTGATTAATTCGTTTATCCGTGCATTGTGCCGATAAAATTACTGCTACCAATAATTCATACGGATTGCGGTACTGTAATTCTGTTTCTGCCAGAGGTTGATGCGTAGAAAAATAGTCAACAAATGCCTTGTATCGGTCTTGTCTTAACATGTTTCAAATATAGACAACAGATATTCGCATCGAAATAAATCACATATTATTTAACAATAAACCCCTCATCTGAGGGGTTTGTGTTTTTATTCTTTACAGTGATTTAGAATAGTTTAGTATTTTATTGATCGATGACTGATTAGGATGAAGATCAATTTTATTTAAATCAGGCTTAATAAAATTGTAAAATTTAAGATCTTCTTCATTTAAGTCTTCGGCATCGCTGCTCGTAACTATTTCTTTAAGTAAAGAACCAGAGGGTCGTGTAGAAGTTTTAATCATAAGCATATTGCGTTTTTAATTTAAATAAAAACGCAATTGCAATGCCTATATTTTATCAATTTTACGAATTAGAGTAACAAAATTGTTGCTTTAATTTTTAAGACTTAACTCTTTGGTTAATATCATTTTACGAAGATTGTTGAGTGCATATCTCATCCTTCCTAATGCCGTATTGATACTTACTTCTGTAATCTCAGCAATTTCTTTAAAACTTAGTTCACCGTAATGACGCATAATAAGCACTTCTTTTTGTTCAGAAGGTAAAAGATGAATAAGTCCTTTAAGGTCTTTATGCGTCTGGTCTCTCACCATACGGTCTTCCATGCTTTCATCGTTAAACTGCAAAACTTCGAAAATGTCAAAACCATCTACATTGGTAACAACCGGTGTCCGTTTTTCCTTACGGAAATAATCAATAACCAAATTATGGGCAATACGCATTACCCAGGGTAAAAATTTTCCTTCTTCGTTATATTTTCCTGCCTTTAAAGTGTTAATAACTTTAATAAAAGTATCCTGAAAAATGTCTTCAGCAAGATATGAATCTTTAACTAGCAGATAGATGGATGTATAAATTTTGGATTTGTGTCTTCTAATCAATTCTTCCAGGCAGATTTCCTGCCCCTGAATATATTGATGGATCAAATCCTGATCGCTCTTCAATTGAAGTTTCATAGGACTGCTACTTTAAATTTCCTTTATGTGTGATGAAAAAGTTTTTAATGTAGAGTTTTTGCGATAGTATTTCTCCTGTATGTTAGTGAATATGTGATGTATTTATCCCCAAAAGAACCAAATTTTTTCTAAATCAAAGAATAAAACTTAAATCAGTATTATTAATCTATCTAGACGTATTTTTGCATCCAAGGTTTAATTATATCCTTAACATACGTAATTACATAACGAATAGGTTTATTCATGAGTAAAGAAGCTGAAAAAGATCCACAAAAATATATCATTATAAAAGGAGCAAGGGTACACAATCTTAAAAACATTGATGTTGCAATTCCTAAAAATAAGCTGGTTGTAATAACCGGTATGTCGGGTTCCGGCAAATCTTCCCTTGCTTTTGATACACTTTATGCAGAAGGGCAGAGGCGATACGTTGAAAGTCTTTCATCCTATGCCCGTCAGTTTATGGGCCGCATGAATAAGCCTGACGTAGATTATATTAAAGGTATTGCCCCTGCAATTGCTATTGAGCAGAAGGTAATTACTAGTAATCCGCGGTCAACCGTTGGTACGTCTACAGAAATTTATGATTATTTAAAACTGCTCTTTTCCCGTGTAGGAAAAACATTTTCACCTGTATCAGGAGCTTTGGTTAAGAAAGATACCGTTGCCGATGTGGTCGATTTTATTTCTTCGTTTCCACAGGATACATCGGTAACTATTTTATGCCCGCTTTATCCGCATAATGATCGTTCATTAAAAGAAGAACTTGCCGTTTTGCTTCAGAAAGGCTTTGTACGTGTGGTAGTAGACGGCGAGCTATTTAAAATAGAAGATCTGCTTGAAGACAAAACCATCACCAGTAAGAAACTTGATGATGAAACCCATGTTAAAATTGTTATCGACCGTGTTTCTGTTTCCGGAGATGACGAAACCTTAAGCCGCATTGCAGATTCTGTACAAACAGCTTTTTTTGAAGGAAAGGGCGATTGCATGGTTGAGGAAAGTGGAAAGCTAAACGTTTTTTGTGACCGGTTTGAGCTTGATGGAATCCGCTTTGAAGAGCCTACTCCTAATTTTTTTAGTTTTAACAATCCTTTTGGAGCTTGTAAGCGATGCGAAGGATATGGAAAAGTAATCGGAATTGATGAAGACCTTGTTATTCCTGATAAAAGCAAATCGGTATATGATGGTGCCTTAGCACCGTGGCGGGGCGAAAAAATGAAAGAATGGCTCGAAAAATTGATTAAATCGGCATTAAAATTTGATTTCCCGATTCACCGATCTTATAATCAGCTGACCGAAGATCAGAAAGCGGTTTTGTGGACAGGTAACAAATATTTTCAGGGTCTGAATGATTTTTTTAAAGAACTGGAAACTCAGACTTATAAAATTCAATATCGCGTAATGTTATCACGATATCGCGGCAAAACCAATTGTCCAGATTGTAAAGGCAGCCGGTTAAGACCAGATACTTCTTTCGTAAAAGTTGCTGAAAAATCAATCACTGATATTGTACTCATGCCGCTCGATAAAGCTTTGGAGTTTTTTGAGACCATCCAGCTTGATGAAACCCGGCAGAAAATAGGCAAGCGATTGCTGATGGAAATAACCAGCCGCATTAAATTTTTAAATGATGTTGGTTTGAGTTACCTCACTTTAAATCGACTTTCCAATACCTTATCCGGAGGAGAATCCCAGCGGATAAATTTGGCAACTTCTCTTGGCAGTTCTTTGGTTGGATCCATTTATGTGTTGGACGAGCCCAGTATTGGCCTTCATCCCCGGGATACAAATCGCCTCATTACTGTTTTAAAATCCTTACGGGATGTTGGGAACACGGTAATTGTGGTTGAGCACGAAGAAGAAATTATGCAGGCAGCTGATCATATTATTGATATTGGCCCCGAAGCGGGTACCCATGGAGGCAATCTGGTTTTTACAGGAACTTTCAAAGAGATATTAAAAGATAAAGCTAGTTTAACCGGACAATATTTAAGCGGAAAAGCTGAAATTGAGATTCCTAAACACCGGCGTAAATGGAATGATTTCATTGAAATTAAAGGAGCTAGAGAAAATAATCTTAAGGATATTTCTGTGAAATTTCCGCTTAACGTATTAACAGTTGTTTCCGGCGTTTCAGGTTCAGGTAAAACATCGCTGGTTAAACGAATCCTGCATCCTGCATTGCAAAAAGCCATCGGTAATTATACCGGAGAACAAACAGGATCTTATGATAGTCTGGAAGGTGATTATAGTAAAATTGAACAGGTTGAAATTGTTGACCAGAATCCTATCGGAAGATCATCGCGTTCAAATCCGGTTACCTATGTTAAAGCCTGGGATGAGATTAGAAATTTGTTTTCATCGCAGGGTGCTGCAAAAGCCTCGGGACTAAAACCGGCAGCGTTTTCATTTAATGTAGAAGGCGGTAGGTGTGATGTTTGCCAGGGCGAGGGTGAGGTGAAAATTGAAATGCAATTTATGGCAGATATTTTTCTTCCATGCGAAGCATGTAACGGTAAACGCTTTAAACAACATGTTCTGGATGTGACCTACAACGATAAAAATGTTTCTGAAGTTTTGGATATGACCATTGATGAAGCTTTGGAGTTTTTTAGTTCCGAGCCTAAGATTTTAAATAAAATTCGCCCGCTTGTTGATGTGGGATTGGGTTACGTTCATTTGGGTCAATCATCCAATACTTTATCCGGCGGTGAAGCCCAGCGTATAAAACTGGCATCTTTCCTGATCAAGGGAAATAACAGCAGCAAAACCCTTTTCATATTTGATGAACCTACTACAGGTTTGCATTTTCATGATATTAAAAAGCTCCTGAAATCCTTTAATGCATTACTGGAGCAGGGCAATACAATTATTGTAATTGAGCATAATATGGATGTGATTAAATGCGCCGACTGGGTCATTGATATTGGTCCAGAAGGTGGTGATAAAGGCGGTACAGTAGTTTTTGAAGGCACGCCCGAAGATATGGTGAAGAAGCCTGAATCGTATACTGCAAATTATTTAAGCCAACGATTAGGTAAATCCCTTAAAGAGATTGTAAATTAAACTATGCTGAGCAAAAAAACACGTTACGCTATCAAGGCTCTGGTCGTGATGGGTAAAAATTTTGGTAATGAGCCTATGCAGATTTCCCGAATTGCAGCCGAAGAACACATCCCTAAAAAATTCTTAGAGCAAATATTGCTCGACCTCCGTAATGCTGGTTTACTGTACAGTAAAAAAGGAGCAGGCGGAGGATACAGTTTAATTAAAGATCCTAAAGAAATAGTACTTGCCCAGGTTTTGCGTATTACCGGAGGCCCAATTGCTTTGTTGCCCTGTGTTAGCCTAAATTTTTATCAGCGATGCGAAGAATGTATGAATGAAGAAACCTGCGGTATCCGCGATGTGTTTATGGAGGTTCGAAATGCTTCCCTTAAAATTCTAACAGAAACGAGTATTGCCGATGTAATCGAGCGTGAAAACACGCTTTCTGACTCAAAAACCGTGATTTAATATTTTTTTAAATAAAGACTACTAAATCTATATACTTTATATATATTTGAACCGTGAAAAATAACAAATTAAATATGAGCCTTTCAAATATGCCACTATGTTGCCTGATTATGCAATTGGTGCAATTTTGAAGATTCATAGATAATTTAATATAAAATATTACTAGCCTCCTCAGCCCAAAAAGCAGAAGAGGTTTTTTAATTAATGGCGCATGCAAAGTTTCAGAACCGAATTAGAAAATCCTGTAGTTCAAAAAGATATCATAGATCTTGAAAAGAAGATCAGGTTATACCGTGAGGGTAAAATTCACGATGATAAGTTCAGGAGTTTAAGGCTTGCCCGGGGCATTTACGGACAGCGCCAGCCCGGAGTACAAATGATTCGAATTAAATTGCCATTTGGTAAAGTTACTTTCAGGCAACTGCTGCGTATTGCAGATATTTCTGATGAATATGCAAGCGGAAATCTCCACCTCACCACCCGCCAGGATATTCAAATACATTATGTAAGCCTGGATAAAACTCCCGAACTCTGGGAAAAACTGGAACAGGATGAAATCACCATTCGGGAAGCTTGTGGCAATACCGTTAGAAATGTAACAGCATCCGCAACATCCGGAATTGACCCTGAGGAGCCTTTTGATGTTTCGCCTTATGCACACGCTGTATTTGAATATTTTTTGCGTAATCCCATCTGTCAGGAAATGGGTCGTAAGTTTAAAATTGCATTTTCGTCCAGCGAAGCTGATACTGCTTTTACTTTCATTCACGATTTAGGTTTTATTCCGAAACTGAAAATTGAAAACGGACAGGAGATCAGAGGTTTTAAAGTTCTGCTCGGCGGAGGTCTAGGAGCACAGCCTTATTTGGCTCATGCTGTAAATGAATTTTTAGCTGAAGAAGAGCTCATTCCTTATATAGAAACTGTTCTCCGTGTTTTTGATCGTCATGGAGAACGTAATAACAGGAATAAGGCCCGCCTTAAATTCCTGATCCAAAAAATTGGTTTAGAAGAAGTATTGCGTTTAATTGAAGAGGAGAAACTGGCCAATAAATCAACAAATTATTGGATTAACAGAGAATTAATTCCATTGCCAAAACTTCCGGAGAAATCAGATTATTTATTTAGCGAGGCAAATGGAAACCTGAACTACGATAAATGGCTGGCCACAAACGTTTTTGAACAAAAGCAGGAGGGATATTTTGGTGTTTATGTCAAAGTCAGTACCGGGGATATTCCCACCGAAAAAGCCAGAAAGTTTATAGAAGTTATCAAGGATTTGGTGGCCGATGAAATTCGGATAACGCAAAATCAGGGACTGCTATTGAAATTTGTAAAAAAAGAGGCTTTACCGCAATTATATTCAGGATTGGTAGATCTGGAACTTGCAGAAACCGGCTTTGACAGCGTAGCTGATATCACTACTTGTCCGGGTACAGATACGTGTAATTTGGGGATATCAAACAGTACAGAACTTTCACGTGTGCTCGAAAACGTCATCTATGAAGAATATGAGGATTTAGTTTATAACCGCGATATCAAGATAAAAATTAGCGGCTGTATGAATTCTTGCGGGCAGCATGGTCTGGCTCATCTTGGTTTTCACGGGAGTTCTATAAAGGCAAATGGCAAAGTGGTTCCTGCAGTTCAGGTGTTATTGGGCGGTGGCGTTTTAAGAGACGGTGCCGGTCGTGCAGCAGAGAAGATTATTAAAGTCCCCTCAAAAAGAGCCACTATCGTATTGCGATTTGTGCTCGACGATTATCATGAAAACAGTTTGCCTGATGAACTTTTCAATCACTACTATGATCGCCGTGGAAAAGATTATTTCTATCAGTTATTAAAGCCGCTGGCCGATACCGGAAATTTAAAAGATCAGGATTACATAGACTGGGGTCACGAAGAAGTTTTTAAAACGGCCATTGGCGTTGGCGAATGCGCCGGGGTAATGATAGATCTGGTGGCAACTTTGCTGCTTGAATCCGATGAAAAATTGGAATGGGCTACAGAATCCTTTAAAAATGACGCTTACGCTGATTCCATTTATCATAGCTACAGTGTATTTGTGGGGGCGGCCAAAGCTTTACTTCTTGATAAAGGAATAAACAGCAGCACGCATACCGGAATCATCCGTGATTTTGACGAGCAATTTAAAGGGAATACATTCCTGATGAATCAATCAAGCTTCACCGAACTGGTTTTGCAAATCAATAAAAATGAACCGGGTAAAGAATTTGCATCCTTTTATCTGGATGCAGTAACAGATTTTATGACCAAAATTAAAGCGGAAAGGGAGTCGCTGATTCGAGAATGATAAACACTCAGATAAAAACTTTTGTAAAAGAACCTAGAATAACGCTTGTAGGCGCCGGTCCCGGTGATCCGGATTTAATTACATTAAAGGCAATTAAAGCACTCAAAAGTGCTGATGTGGTTTTATATGATGCGCTGGTTAATGACGAATTACTGGAATTTGCACCTGCGGAAGCAACCCGTGTATTTGTTGGAAAAAGATCAGGAGATCATTCCTATTCTCAGGATGCAGTCAACCGGCTGATGATTGATTACGCTTTAAATTATGGACATGTGGTTCGCCTTAAAGGCGGAGACCCGTTTGTATTTGGCCGGGGTTTCGAAGAGCTTGATTTTGCAGCTTCTTACAGTATTGCAGCCGAGGTTATTCCGGGTGTTTCCAGTTCCATAGCAGTCCCGGGATTGCAGGGTATTCCTGTAACACATCGCGGTTTAAGCGAAAGTTTTTGGGTAGTAACCGGAACAACTTCCTCGGGTAAAGTTTCTCAGGATGTTTACGAAGCAGCCAAATCAAGGGCAACCGTTATCGTTTTAATGGGAATAAAAAAGTTGGCAGAAATTGCAGAAATTTTTAAAGCCGAGGGAAAACAGCGGCTACCGGTTGCGGTGATTCAAAACGGATCAATGGAAGGCGAAAAGATAGCAGTAGCAACTGTTGACACGATTGTTGAAACCGCAAGAGATAAAAACATTGACTCCCCGGCTATTATAATTTTTGGAGACGTAGTGGGATTGCATCCTTTATTTCAACCGATCAGGGCTTTTTATGAATTTGCCGAAGAATAACGGGATCGCGGAATTTGAGGAAACAGGGAATCAGCTTTTTCCTGTATTCCTGAAATTGAATCATCTGCACGTGTTGCTTGTTGGTGCCGGAAATGTAGGACTGGAAAAACTGTCTGCTATACTGGCTAACAGCCCGCAAACTCAAATAACTGTTGTGGCGCAGCACGTTAGCCCCGAGGTGAACGAATTAGCAGAGCTTTATTCCAGGCTGAGGATTGTTAAGCGCAGTTTTGAAGAAAACGATCTTGATAACAAAGATCTGGTGATTGTGGCTACAGATCAGCCGCTTATTAATGAAATGATCAGGCAATTGGCTCGTCATCGGCGCTTACTGATCAATGTAGCCGATAAGCCGGATCTTTGTGATTTTTATCTGGGTTCTATCGTTAAAAAAGGTGATCTGAAGCTGGGCATTTCTACCAATGGCAAATCGCCAACTGTTGCTAAAAGGTTAAAGGAAATGCTGCAGGCAAATTTGCCTGATGAAATTGACGATACGCTACAGCAGATCAATAAATTAAGAATTAAGTTAAACGGTGATTTCGCTTATAAAGTGAAAGAGCTGAATAAGGCTACGGCAATATTAGTGGAACCAGTTGCAGAACAACCATCCAGTAAAAGGATGCGCTGGCTCATTTGGAGTTCTTTAGTAATTTCTATTGCAATCATTGCTGTTTTGTTCTGGGAGAATAATGCAGCTTTCAAATCTTACCTTATAGATATTCATCCCAGTTTTTATTATTTCCTTATTGCAGGATTTTTTTTCGCAATGATAGATGGAGCTATTGGAATGTCATACGGAGTAACTTCAACCACTTTTGCACTTTCCATGGGAATTCCGCCTGCTTCTGCCAGCACCGCCGTTCATGTTTCTGAAATTATGAGCAATGGAATTGCCGGCTGGATGCATTTCCGGATGAAGAATGTGAATATGCGTATGTTTTACAAGCTGGTAATCCCGGGAATTATCGGCGCAGTAAGCGGGGCATATATTCTATCTTCATTAGAACATTACAGTCATTATACACGTCCGGTGGTATCGCTTTATACCTTGATTTTAGGAGCGGTAATTCTCCGCAAATCTTTTCATGTTAACAAAAAAAGAACGGGTAAAAAGATTCAAAAAATAATTCCATTGGGTTTTGGCGGCGGATTTATAGATGCTGTTGGTGGCGGTGGCTGGGGTTCTATTGTACTGTCTTCATTAATTGCGGGAGGCAGAAATGCCCGCTATGCATTAGGCACAGTAAAGCTTTCGCGGTTTTTTATCGCCCTGATGAGTTCTTTAACCTTTATTACCATGCTTAACAACCTTCATTGGAATGCCTTACTCGGTCTGGTTATTGGCAGCGCTATTGCTTCACCACTTGCAGCCCGGCTTTCAAACCGTATCTCGGTAAAAGTCATTATGGTTTCCGTAGGGATTATAGTAATCCTGGCAAGTCTTAAAAACATTTTGAGTACAATAATGAATCTAATATAAATGGGTATTTTTAGATGAATTGAAAAAACAATTGGATCTATTTCCAAATTTTACATCACTAATGAGAGAACAATCAAAATTAATCCGCAGCCAGACAACCCGTTCAAGTAACCGTGAGCATTCCGTGCCGCTTTATCTTACATCGAGTTTTGTTTTTGATAATGCCGAACACGGCCGGGCCATGTTTGCTGACGAAGTTGAGGGGAACTTATATTCCAGATATTCCAATCCAAATACATCTGAGTTTATAAATAAAATTGTTGAAATGGAAGGGGCAGAAGCAGGTCTTGCATTTGCCTCGGGAATGGCCGCTGTTTTTGCTTCTATCGCCGGATTGCTCCGAAGCGGTGATCATATTGTAGCTTTTCGTTCAGTTTTTGGCTCTACTCACCAGCTGTTCACTCAGTTGCTGCCGCGATGGGGCATAACCACCACTTATGTAGATGCATCAAAACCTGAATATTTTGAAAAAGCTCTTCGCCCCGAAACTAAAATGGTATTCCTGGAAACACCCTCAAACCCCGGATTAGAATTAGTTGATCTGGAATGGTTAGGAAGACTTAAGAAAAAACATAATTTTATTCTCAATGTGGATAATTGCTTTGCAACACCTTATCTCCAAAAACCAATAGAGTACGGTGCCGACCTAGTCAGTCATTCGGCAACTAAATATATGGATGGGCAGGGCCGGGTTTTAGGTGGTGTGGTGGTCGGCAGAGCCGATCTTATGAAAGAACTCATGTTTTTTATCCGTCATACCGGACCGGCAATGTCTGCTTTCAATGCATGGACTATTTCCAAAAGCCTCGAAACTCTTACTCTTCGAATGGACCGGCATTGCAGCAATGCCTTAAAGGTTGCAGAAGCGCTGGAAAAAAATCAGGAAGTGGAGGAAGTTCGCTACCCGCATTTGCCATCACACCCGCAATATGAACTAGCCAAAAGGCAGATGAAACAAGGTGGCGGCGTTGTAACTTTTACTGTTAAAGGCGGATTTGAACGTGCCAAGATATTTATGGATGAACTTAAAATGATTCTTTTAACTCCCAATCTTGGTGATTCGAGATCTATTGCTACTCATCCCGCGTCTACTACACATTCTAAATTGAGTGATGAAGAGCGGGCTCAAATTGGAATATATCCCGGAACGATACGAATTTCAGTAGGGCTTGAAGATTTGGATGATATTCTGGAAGATATCTTTACGGCTCTTAAAAACTCAATTTAACTTTATAAAAGGTCACTAAATAAAAGTGATTTGAAATAATAATCTACATAGTCAATAGGAATTATATAATATGGATCTAACGCAGAATTTATTGATGGATATAAAAAAGCTTGACATTCCGGAATCACTTGCTTTTTTGGCAAATCGTTTCAATGGTAAACTCATTTTCTCCAGCAGTTTTGGCTGGGAAGACCAGGTGCTCACTCATATAATATTTTCTAACCACTTGCCCATAAAAGTATTTACGCTTGATACCGGCAGGCTGTTTCCTGAAACCTATTCTGTATGGAGCAGAACAATCGAAAGATATGGTAAACCCATTGATGCGTTTTATCCGGATACGGAATTGGTGGGAAATATGGTCAGCAGAAAGGGGCCAACGAGTTTTTACGAATCTGTAGAAAACCGAAAAGAGTGCTGTTCTATTCGCAAAATTGAACCTTTAAAGCGTGCTCTTGCTGGCAATGAAATATGGATAACCGGTATCAGAGCAGAACAATCATTAAATCGCGAAACCATGGATGCGATGGAATGGGATTCTCAAAACCAGATTATAAAGTTTCATCCACTTTTTGATTGGAGCTTAGACCGGGTTAAAGATTATATCCGCGAAAATAATATCCCATATAATTCACTTCATGACCGGGGATTTCCCAGCATTGGCTGCGCACCCTGCACCAGAGCTGTGAAAGAAGGAGAAGATTTCAGGGCAGGCCGCTGGTGGTGGGAAGATCAAAATAAAAAAGAGTGCGGCCTGCATGCTACTAAAGAAAAATGAAATGACAGAATTAATAAATTCACAATATCCAATACACATGAATAAACAGGATGCTGATTATCTGGATCAGCTGGAATCTGAAGCCATTTACATTTTGCGTGAAGTGGCAGGTCAGTTTGAAAAGCCAGCTTTATTGTTTTCCGGCGGCAAAGATTCTATAACGCTGGTTAGACTGGCTGAAAAAGCCTTCAGACCCGGAAAGTTTCCTTTTCCGCTGGTACATATCGATACCGGACATAATTTCCCCGAAACTATTACCTACCGGGATGAAATGATTAACCGGATTAATGAAAAATTGATTGTTGGATATGTTCAGGATTCAATTGACCAGGGAAAAGTGATTGAACAGAAAGGTAAAAATGCCAGCAGAAATTCTCTTCAAACGTCTACTTTGCTGGATACAATTGCAGCTCATGGTTTTGATGCCTGTATTGGCGGAGCCCGCCGGGATGAAGAAAAGGCCCGTGCAAAAGAACGCATATTTTCTGTTCGTGATGAATTTGGTCAATGGGATCCGAAACGTCAGCGCCCCGAACTTTGGAATATTTACAATGGAAGAATTCATAAAGGAGAAAATGTTCGGGTTTTTCCGATAAGTAACTGGACTGAACTGGATGTATGGAACTATATCCGAAGAGAAAAAATCTCATTACCTTCCATTTATTTTGCTCATAGTCGTGAAGTAATTACCAGAAACGGGCAGATTATGGCAGCGGCCGATCATTTGAACATGGATCATCTGGATGTTGTTTCAAGTAAAAAAGTGCGGTTCAGAACCGTGGGAGATATGACCTGTACGGCGGCCATTGAGTCAGAAGCCGATCAGATTGATGATATTATTGAAGAGATTAAAGCTTCTAAGATTTCAGAACGCGGCGCCCGTATGGACGATAAAGTTTCTGAAGCTGCCATGGAAGACCGCAAAAAAGGAGGATATTTTTAATATGGATTTACTTAAATTTTTTACTGCCGGAAGTGTTGACGACGGAAAAAGTACGCTGATAGGGCGCCTATTATATGATAGTGAATCAATACTGGCGGATCAGCTGGAAGCGTTGCAGCGCTCAAACCGCAAAAATGATGACGGAACTATTGATCTGGCTATTTTAACCGATGGGCTGAAAGCAGAACGTGAGCAGGGAATTACTATCGATGTAGCGTATAAATACTTCCAGACCGAAAAGAGAAAGTTCATCATTGCAGATACACCTGGACATATTCAGTATACCCGAAACATGGTTACCGGCGCTTCCAATTCCAATCTGGCCATTATACTGGTTGATGCCCGTAAGGGTGTGGTTGAACAAACCATGCGGCATTCATTTATTGTTTCTCTCCTTGAGTTAAAACATGTAGTTGTTTGTATCAATAAAATGGATATGGTTAATTTTGATCAGACCGTATTTGATCAAATCAGAAGTGCCTATTCTGCTATTGCATCACAGCTTAATCTTCATGATGTTACATATATTCCGGTGAGCGCCTTAAAAGGGGATAATGTGGTCAATAAGTCTATGAATATGAACTGGTTTCAGGGCAAAAGCTTACTGGATCATTTGGAATCAGTTTCTCTGACTGAAGATATAAATTTAGATCAGGCACGAATGCCGGTTCAGTGGGTTGTCAGGCCACAGACAGATGAGTTACACGATTATCGCGGCTATGCGGGCCGTGTTTTAAGCGGTACTTTTAAAGTAAATGACCGTGTTGTAATTATGCCTTCAGGATCCAGATCTGTCATCAGCAAAATTGAAACTTTTGAAAACGAGATTGAAAATGCAAACACGGGAATGTCGGCAACCATCCATTTAATGGATAATGTTGATGTAAGCAGAGGCGATTTAATTGTTGGTGAAAAAAATCTTCCTAAAAACTCTAATTTAATCGAAGCAGATTTATGCTGGATGGATTCGCAGCCTTTAGATATTGGTTTAACATATTTAATACAACATAATAGTAAAGTCAGCAAATGCCGAATTCAGGAAATTCTCTATCAGGTTAATATTAATACACTGGAAAAGTTAAGCCCTCATGTGTTCAACTTAAATGAGATTGGAAGAGTGGTTTTAAAAACTGCAGGAAATCTGACATTTGATTTGTATCAGGAAAATAAATCTAATGGTGGAGCCATATTAATTGATAGCCGAACCAATTTAACGGTTGCCGCATTAATGTTCAGAGCTGTTGCAGATTAAAATTTGTGGAAAAAGATTCCGGCAAAATTTATACAGATTTTCTTATTAGGATTAAAATGTAATATATAACCATATTTTTAAGTTATTATCTTGCTGGTTATTTTAAGTGATTTTAAGAATTTTAGCTAAAACCTAATTATATAAATTATCTTTTCGGTTATAAATTTTTAACAATACTTGATTTTTGTTTCTCACTTGTGAGAAATCGTTCCTAATTTTTGTACAATCTCCTTAATAATTTGAAAATAAATGATACTTAGGATAACTTTATTATCTAAATAATAAAACGCAATCATTTATTCTAAGCTATCAACTATGGAAAATTTATTAAAAAAATCGGCAATTTTTTGCCTTGCTCTTACAGCTTTCGCATTTTCAAGCTGTGAGAAGAAACAGGCTGAAGAAATTAATCAGCAGGAAAAACTGATGAGTCAGTGTGTTAAAGAAGTGCAAATGAATGGCAGCGGCGAGTCAGTATCTGCAGCAAGTCCATACAGTGTGCGTTTAGCAAGTGTTACAAAAGTTGACGGAGGTTATGAATGGATCTGGCAGGTTCAAAATTTTCATCCGGGCAACGGAAAAAATGGAACTGTTCAGGATTTAAGCCATTGGAATTTAGATTTAGGCGATTGTGTTGAATTAGGAGATATTACTCATGCTGCTTTTAGTGGCAACGGGACTAGCTGGACAAAATTTCAACCATCACTAAAAGAAGATAAAAGTCAGGATTGCTATAAAGAGAATATTCTAAAATTTGATTTTGGAACAAGCGGTAGCAAAATCTCCTATTATAAATTAGTAGTTTCTAAAAAGTTAACAAGAAATAGTGTTTTAGCGGTTTACAAATCAGGAAAAAACACAGGATGTGGCATTTTTGAAACTTGCGGTTTTGGGTGTGAAGTAGTAGACTAACAAAGCTAAGTATTTAGAAAAAGGGGGCGCAGGAATGTAGCCCCCTTTTTTATTAACTTTGATTTTAAAATTATTACTATGGATTTAGTGCGTACAAAAGAGCAGGTTTTTAAAGAAGTTGAAAGCAAATTAAGTGAAGACGGAGTAAGGATACAAAATAAGGATATGACCCGTCCATGGGGTGGTTTCTTTGTGATAGAGGAGGAGGATGCACAGAAATTTGCCGATTTATATTTTGATGGAATGAACACTGATGATCTTAAAATATCAGGAAAATTAAGTCCTAAGATTTTGCTGGTCGCCCCGGATAAACGCTTGTCATGGCAATACCATCACAGAAGAGCTGAAATATGGAAAGTTATTCAGGGTAATGCGGGAGTTATTACAAGCGAAACTGATGCGGAAGGAAGTGTAAAAAAATTAAGTAAAGGGGATGAGATTAGGTTAAAACAAGGAGAACGTCACCGATTGGTAGGCCTTGATGACTGGGGAGTTTTAGCAGAAATTTGGCAGCATACAGACGCGGAAAATCCTTCTGATGAAGATGACATTGTTAGAGTTCAGGACGATTTTGGAAGATAATTAAATTGATAAAATAAAGGGGCATACTGATCAGATGCCCCTTCATTTTTATAATTAAGTATTTTCTAAGCTGCAATAACTGCCTGGCTCATTGTTTTGGTCTTGCTGTATTTAACAGATCTCAATTCTGCTGATAAGATATCTAATAATTGGTCGTCAAATTTTTTAATTAATTTTTGAGTGGCTAAATTTTGATTCTTTTTCATGATAATAAGGTTTAGGTTGATATTATATTTCTTTTTCTGTTAAATTTTCATTTCTGCGTTCAGCTTCTTCCTTTTGCCTCTCAATTTGTTCACTTTCACGTCGGTCTTCAGCTTTTTCGGGATTAGCGGGATTTTCCCATTCTTTTTCCTCCTGCTCTTTTTGCTTTTTAAGAGGATCAGGCTGATGTTGTGTGTTGCTATTTCCCATAATTCATCTGTTTTATAAAATCCAGATATTCTAATAGTGTGCCAAATCTGAATTTCAATTAATACATAGGAAAAATATATAATTGTGTCGGTTTTCAACCAATTAGCATCCTGTAAAATCAACTCTATGTATATAGTTTTGTACAATTGGATATACATTTATTTCCATTTGTTGTAAAAAGAGGGTATAGGGTACAAAATGTTGAAACATTTGCCTGTGATAGATATGCTAAAATTTTAGATTTGTAACCACAACAAATACCATGGCTGATATAAATTATAGTGAAGACAGCATCCGGTCCCTCGACTGGAAGGAGCATATACGATTAAGACCCGGAATGTACATCGGTAAACTCGGGGATGGCTCTGCATACGATGATGGTATTTATGTTCTGTTAAAAGAAATTGTGGATAATTCCATCGATGAGTTTGTGATGGGTGCGGGCCGGACAATAGATATTAACATAACTGATCAGAAAGTTTCGATCCGTGATTATGGCCGTGGAATTCCTTTGGGAAAAGTTATTGACTGCGTCTCAAAAATCAATACAGGCGGTAAATATGATTCAAAGGCTTTTCAAAAATCAGTTGGTTTAAACGGTGTCGGAACAAAAGCTGTGAACGCCTTGTCTTCTAATTTTGTAGTTCAATCCTATCGTGATAATAAAACTAAAAAAGCTGAATTTAAACACGGCGAATTAATAAATGATTTCCCGGAAATAGATACTACCCAGCGGAACGGTACTTCAGTAACATTTTATCCTGACGAAACCATTTTTCGACACTACCATTATATTCCGGAATTTGTTGAAAGCATGATCTGGAATTATGTATTTCTCAATGCCGGGCTTACTATAAATTTTAACGGAAAAAAGTTTTTTTCAGAGCGGGGATTATATGATCTCCTGACCAGAAATTCAGATTCTGAAACGATACGTTATCCTATTATTCATTTAAAAGGCGAGGATATTGAAATTGCCATGACTCATGGTCAGCAATATGGCGAAGAGTATTATTCTTTTGTAAACGGGCAGCATACAACTCAGGGGGGAACACATCAGGCTGCTTTTCGTGAAGCACTTGTAAAAACAATTCGTGAATTTTATAAGAAGGAATTTGATGCGTCAGATATTCGCGGCTCAATTATATCAGCCATCTCTATACGTGTGCAAGAGCCTGTATTTGAATCGCAGACTAAAACAAAATTAGGTTCTCAGAATGTGGCACCCGATGGTCCAACAGTTAGGACATTTATAAACGATTTTGTTAAAAAGGCGCTGGATGATTATTTGCATAAGCACCCATCAGATGCCGATGCCCTGCTGAAAAGAATTCTGCAATCAGAAAGAGAGCGTAAGGATATTGCCGGGATTAAAAAACTGGCTAATGAACGGGCTAAAAAAGCTTCTCTTCATAATAAGAAATTGAGAGATTGCAAGATACATTTCGAAGATAATAATGAACTTCATCAGGATACTACGTTGTTTATAACCGAGGGAGACTCTGCAAGCGGATCGATTACAAAATCACGGGATGTGATGACACAGGCAGTATTTAGCTTAAAAGGAAAGCCTTTAAACTGTTTCGGTTTAACCAAAAAAGTGGTTTATGAAAATGAGGAGTTTAATTTATTACAGCATGCTTTAAATATTGAAGACGGCCTGGATAACCTCCGCTATAATAATATTGTAATTGCTACAGATGCGGATGTAGACGGAATGCACATTCGCCTGTTGCTCATGACCTTCTTTCTGCAGTTTTTCCCTGACCTTGTAAAAGCCGGACATGTATCAATTTTGCAAACCCCTTTATTTCGGGTACGAAATAAGAAGGAAACGATTTACTGTTACAGCGACGAGGAGAGGCACAGGGCAATTCAAAAGCTTGGAAACAAACCGGAGATCACCCGATTTAAAGGATTGGGAGAAATTTCACCAATTGAATTTGAATTATTTATTGGAAAAGATATTCGTTTAGATCCGGTAATCTTGTCAAAAGAGCAAAGCATTAAAAGTTTACTGGAATATTATATGGGCAAAAATACACCCGACAGGCAACAACACATTATTCAAAATTTACGTGTTGAAGTAGATTTTGTAGCTGAAGATGAGATTTCTAAACAAGCCGCCAGGGCAGCGGAGGAAGCCTTGGCTATTGCCGGCTAGTTAGCATAGGTAAATTTATTCGCAGATATTCTTTGAAAGTTATATATTGAACCCCCTTTGTTTTTTAGTTAGGGGTGTTTGATTAATATATCTATGGAGAAAAAAAATATTTCTATCAGCTTTGACGATTTTTCCTCGGTTAATGAACTTTGTTCTGCAGACAAGGATTTATGCAACGAAGCAGTTCTGGCAATGAAAAACTCTCATTCCCCTTATTCCGAATTTAGAGTTGGCGCCGCTATAAAGCTTAAAAGCGGAAAAATTATTCATGGCAGCAACCAGGAAAATGTGGCCTTCCCTTCCGGCTTATGTGCCGAACGTGTAGCTCTTTTTACCGTAGGAGCTCAATTCCCTGACGATCCTATTGAATCTATTGCAATTACCGCTCATACTGATAAATTTAGTATTGATAGCCCGGTTTCTCCTTGCGGTGCATGTTTGCAGGTGATGAGTGATTTTGAACAGCGGCAGGAAAGCTCTATCAGGATATTGCTTTATTGTATCGGTAAAAATATTTTGCTGGCAGAAGGAATCATTAACTTTCTTCCATTTCAATTCATAGAAGAAAGACTGGTAAATTAAGTTGCCGGGCAATCATTCTACACCTAATAATCTCTTTGCCTTTAAATTGTCTGTCTGGATAAAATCAGGGTTCAGGTTAAATGCGGATTTCAGTTCACTTTCATAGTAAGGAGTCCATAATTGAACAGATAAGCCTTTTTGCTTTGCATATTTTATTTTGTCAGGAGTAATCGTTTCCTGCGTATAATCGCAACTGATTCCATCATAATTTAAGGCAACAGCCTTTTCAATATTTTTGTCAATATCGCCGTAGCTTACTAAGTAAGTTTTAATTTTTTGGGTAAATGGATGGGTTTTTAATTGATCTAAAAGCACCTGATTATCAAATTCTATATTTATTTTTTCTTGGGAGGACGAATTTTTAAATAATATAGCCAGTTGATCAGCCATTTTTTTGAGGTAGGCATCCTTTCCGCCAATACGGGCAAAATTTGCTGCAGACCAATCGGTTTTTACATCCAGTGAGATATAGAATTTCGGATTGGAATTCCATACATCTATCAATTCAGATAATTTATAAAGTCTGCTGGATTTGGTGCCCTGGCATAATTCAATTTGTGAGATGCTAGAATCGTTTAGGAAGATTAAAGCATCAGAAGTGCCTTCTCCGCAAATATCTCCGGTTAAATCACTATCATGAAACATCCATATAGTTCCATCCAAACTCATTTGAATATCGGTTTCTACTCCGTCAAGAAGTGAAATTCCTTCCAGTGCTGCCGGAACCGTATTTTCTATATTTATATCATTGTAGCGGTTATTGCCACCGCCCTTATGGCCCAGGAAAACAATTTCTGTCTGAATTACCGGTCCATAATTTTTGTTACAGGAAATTAGTGAAGATGTAAATACGCAGGCAATAAATAAAGAAATAATTTTTGTAGACATGAGCGGGGGAAATCCAATTGTAGTAAAATCTATAATTGAGATTGCTTATACGCAGACTGAGGGGTATAGTTTGCAATACGGAAATATAACTTGAAAATTAAAGTGCTAGCTCAGAAGATTTAGAGGATGCTTATTTTTTCTCAAATTTGTAATTTAGCTGAAAAGCGACGCCAATCGATTGCAGGTTGATTTTTCCTTGACCGATTCCCGTAAATGGAAGTTTAGCATATGGTTGAATAATAATATCTGTGTTTTTACCTATAGGTTTTGAAATTCCTGCAGCGATATTGATTACACTAAAAATATGATTATTTTTTTGATCAATTGTATAAGATGGTTCTGGCCCGGTGGCAGGATATCCTGAATTTGTTTTCCGGATAAAAGTATATTTCTCCTTCATCATAAAATAGGATGAAAGCCCTACGCTGGCAAAAACTGTTTGCTTTGGCTTGTTGGCTAAGTTGAATCCAATATTTACCGGGATATCCAACACCCGGCAATCAGCATCAATTGAACGGGCGTATTGGGCATAATTAAAGGGAGCTTCATAAGATTTATAATTTTCAGGATTTGCGGAATATATTTTCTTAGAATAATACAATCCGCTATTTAAATTGACACTTTTAGTTATACGATAGCTTGCACCAATTCCAAAACTGGTTCCCAAACTACTTGTATTAAACTTTTCGGCTGAGTTCAGATCCGGAGATAATCCTAATGAGAAACTGGTTCTTCTAAAAGAAATATCGGATTTTGGACGTATCGTTTGACCAGTAGTTTCAGCTGATTTTTGTGAGGCATTCGATAGAGACAGGTCGGTTAAAATAGTTTCAGTATCTGGCGTACCATTATTATTGGCTTTTAGTGATGTGACATACGGAATCGAAAGTACCTTTACATCAGTAAAATCTGTTAAAGTTAATCCATTGCCAGATTTTTTTTCACTTGAAATATTTTCGGAATAATATTGCTGATTCGGCTTCTGTAATATTTTTAATTCTGCTGGTTTTCTATCTGAAAATAAGGGTTTCGGCTCATCTATTGGCACTGATTTATTTATCCTATCTAAACTTGAATAATTATTTTCCTTCTCAGAAACTGGATTCACTCTGAAAAACCACAAAGAAAAAAAGATAAGTAAAGCAGCAGCTATGCCAGCAAGCATCCGCCAGGCCAATAAATTACGTTTCCGCGATTTGTCTGCTAATAATTTTTCTAAAGATTGCCAGTCCTTATCCTCATAATTCAGGTCCGGAGATTCCAGAGCTTCCTTGAAAAACTGATCCATAGGATCTTGATGTAATTTCTTCATCGGTATTTATGTCATTGTTTCCCTTTTCAGGTTTATTGTTAAAATGATTGTTTCCTTGTAATAAAAATTCTTTTAATTTTTGGCGGGCTTTGAAAAGGTTAGACTTTGAAGTTCCAATAGAAATTCCCAGGATTTTACCTATTTCCTCGTGTGTATAGCCATCAATTGCAAACAGATTAAATACCGTACGGTATCCGTTTGGCAACTGTTGCACCAGTTTGAGCAATTCCTCGTAATTCAATTTGCTGTAAACAGAAGCTTCTATTCCTGAATCATTAATTTCAGTGATCTCTACCTGATGAATGCTATGGCGAATGCTACTTCGGTAATGATCGATAGCAGTGTTGGTCATTACTTTACTGAGCCAGGGTTTAAAGGGTTTATTAAAATCGTATTTGTCAAAGCGGATTAAAACTTTGTAAAAACCTTCATTCATAATGTCAACAGCTTCTTCCCGGTTCTGGGCATAGCGCAAACAAATAGCCATTGCAAGGCCATAAAACTTTTTATAAAGTTTTTTTTGACTGCCAGGGTCTTGACGCAAGCATCCGTCACGCAAATCCTCCGGTAAATCCTGGGAAGAGTTTTCCAAATTATCTTGATCTGATACTAACACGGAAGTATTGATAAAATGGTTGCTTTGCTATTAATATTAACATATAAGATGTTGTAAATGAAGTAATTATTTAGGTTTTTTGCAAGTGCCATCGCCGGCTGCGAACTGCAATAAACCTCGGGCAAAATAGCATCCTAAAAATTATAAAAATTTCGTGCGCTTGTTAAAAACTTCTACCGCACATTTTGCGGGTAAAACTTATATTTACCCATCCCTAACAGAATTTATAAAGGATGAGTGAAGAGATAGAGCAAAACGATAATAACGAAACATTACATACCGTTACCCCACTTTCCGGATTATATGAAAACTGGTTTCTGGATTACGCCTCTTACGTAATTTTAGACCGGGCAGTACCCCATATTCACGACGGGTTAAAACCTGTTCAGCGCCGCATCCTTCATTCTTTAAAAGAAATGGACGACGGCAGGTTTAATAAGGCTGCCAATGTTATCGGGAATACAATGAAATATCATCCGCACGGCGATGCCTCTATTGGCGATGCGATGGTACAAATAGGTCAGAAGAATTTACTGATTGATACGCAGGGAAACTGGGGTGATCCGATTACCGGAGATTCTGCAGCTGCCCCAAGATATATTGAAGCCAGGCTTTCTAAGTTTGCCTTAGATGTAGTTTTTAATCCGGATACAACCGAATGGCAGTCAAGTTATGACGGACGTAACCGTGAGCCGGTTACTTTGCCCGTTAAATTTCCGCTGTTGCTGGCTCATGGCGCAGAAGGTATAGCAGTTGGTTTGGCAACTAAAATTATGCCTCACAACTTTATAGAGCTGATCGATGCATCTATTGATGTTTTAAAAGGTAAACGGCCGGATCTGCTGCCTGATTTTCAAATGGGCGGAATGGCCGATTTTAGCAACTATAACGAAGGGCAGCGGGGCGGAAAGATCAGGGTGCGTGCAAAAATCGTCGAAAGAGATAAAAAAACGCTTGCAATAACTGAAATCCCTTTTTCAACTACTACCGGTGGTTTAATTGATAGTGTGATCTCTGCTAATGATAAGGGAAAGATCAAGATTAAAAAAATTGAAGATAACACAGCTAAAGATGTAGAAATAATCATACACCTGGCACCGGGAATATCACCGGATGTGACTATTGATGCGCTGTATGCTTTTACAGATTGCGAAGTTTCTATCTCTCCAAATACCTGCATCATAAAAGGCGATAAGCCTTATTTTATGAGTGTAAATGATATTCTGATCGAAAGTACACAGCACACCAAGGGCCTCATTAAACAGGAACTGGAGATTAAGCTCGCCGAACTAAAAGAGAAGATATTTTACAGCACATTACTCAAGATTTTTATACAGGAAGGCATGTATAAAAATCCGGATTACGAAAGCTCCGGAAATTTTGAGGTGGTAATTGAGGTTTTAGACAAACTTTTTACACCATTCTTTCCTCAGTTTTACCGGCAGATTCTTCCTGAAGATTATAAAAAGCTTATTGATAAGCCGATGAGCAGCATTACCCGTTTTGATGTTAAAAAGTCAGACGAACAAATGAAAGCTTTGGAGAATGAGATCAAAGAAGTGAACAGAAATTTAAGG
Organism: Daejeonella oryzae DSM 19973; assembly: GCF_000422945.1. Classification (GTDB taxonomy): domain Bacteria; phylum Bacteroidota; class Bacteroidia; order Sphingobacteriales; family Sphingobacteriaceae; genus Daejeonella; species Daejeonella oryzae. The sequence goes on along the minus strand of NZ_AUHA01000008.1, from coordinate 40,436 downwards.
CACCTCACAGATTATGTAATTGCCTGGTTCGAAAAATTGCGGAGTAAATATGGTGCGGGAAGGGAGCGCAAAACAGAGATCAGAATTTTTGATAAAGTTGAAGCTTCTAAAGTTGCACTCGCTAATGTAAAATTATACATGAACAGGCAGGATGGTTTCATCGGAACCGGACTGCGAAAAGATGAATTTGTTGCCGATTGCTCAGACCTCGATGAAATAATAGTCTTTCGGGAAGATGGAAAATTCATGGTTTCTAAGGTGGCCGAAAAAACGTTTGCCGGTAAAGGGATTATTCATGCGCAGGTATTTGTTAAAGGAGATGAACGAACAGTTTATAATCTGATTTATAAAGATGGAGAAACAGGAACATCATATATCAAAAGATTTTCTGTTTTGGGCGTTACACGCGATAAAGAATACGACCTTACCAAAGGCAGCAAAGGCTCTAAGGTGCTTTATTTTACACCAAATCCTAACGGAGAGGCAGAGGTTGTAAACATTCAGCTAAAGCCGCATTCTAAACTTAAAAAACTTCAGTTTGATATAGATTTTGCAGAGCATGCAATAAAAGGCCGCAGCTCAATGGGTAATATTGTAAGCAAATATCCTATCCGCAAGATTAGTCTCAAAAGCAAAGGTATATCTACTTTGTCAGGAAGGAAGATCTGGTTTGATGATATATTAAAACGATTGAATGTTGATTCAAGAGGAAAGCTTTTGGGCGAATTTGACGGAGACGATAAAATTCTGACTGTAAACAAGGATGGGATTTACGAGCTGAGTAGTTTTGAACTGAACAATCATTTTGATGATCATTTAAAAATCATCGAAAAATATAATCCTGCCAAGGTATTCTCGGTCATTTATATGGATGGGAAATCTAAAAATCAATACCTCAAACGCTTCACTTTTGAAAATACCGCTATTGGTAAAAAAACAAGTTTTATTTCTGAGGAGAATGGCTCCAGGCTGATTTTAATTTCCGGTTCAGCCAACCCAAAAGTACATTTGGAAATTGTAAAGGGGAAGGGAAATATTTCAGAAGAAATTGAAATTAATCTGGCCGAGACTATTGATGTGAAAGGGATGAAAGCAATGGGCAATCGCTTAAGTTCGCACGAGGTTAAAAAGATTGAATTGATAGAAGAGACGGATGAAGATATTTCTGACAATATCCCGGAGATAAGTCCGGATCATGTCCCGGTTGTTTTTGACGAGCCCACTGGCGTTCAGCACATGGCATCAGAGAAATCAACAATGGCTATTGATATTACCGAAGAGCAGCAAATTACTGAAGAGGAGGACGATGTAAATGAAGCTGTAAGTCAGGATGAACCTGCTTCGGAAGCAAACCCGGGGAAGGAGATTAAGGAAGAAAAGCCAGTTCATCCTAAAAAGATAGATTTAGAAATAACCAATCCGGATGATATAGATATTGATGATAAAGGCCAGCTCGGGCTTTTTTAAGTAAAAAATATAGCCGCTTTATTTAAAAATAAAGCGGCTATATTACTATTAGTATTGATATTTTATAATACTTCCGGTTTAATTTTATCCCGGAATTCAGAAGTGAATTTTGCAAGCTTTGGCTGAATCACAAAAGAGCAATAAGGCTTGTTGGTATTTTGATTAAAATAATTCTGGTGATAATCTTCAGCTTCATAGAATTTAGAAACCGGAACTATTTCTGTAACAATGGAATTGTCAAATACAAGATCCTTTTCCAGTTTATCAATCATGCTTTCTGCCGCAGATTTTTGTTCTGCAGTATGATAAAATATAACCGAACGGTATTGAGTTCCCATATCATTTCCCTGGCGATTCCGGGTAGTAGGATTATGAGTCTTAAAAAAGACAAGCAATAATTCATCAAATGAAATGATCTCCGGATCATATTCAATCTGTATTACTTCGGCATGACCGGTGGTTCCATTGCAAATATCTTCGTAAGTGGGATTTTCGTGATGCCCGCCCATGTACCCGGATACGACTTTACTAACGCCTTTTAAATTTTGAAAAACTGCTTCCGTGCACCAAAAACACCCGGCTCCAAATGTTGCTTCTTCCATACTCATAGCTTACTTAACGATTGTTTTCTGATTTTGGTTTTATTGAAATCAGCTAAATAAAAGGGATCACCAATAGGAATGATAGTATTTGTTATTTTTTATTCCCGCTGGTATTTATAAAGCAAAAAACCGGCTGAGAGCAGCCGGTTTCTAAACTTATTTAATTGTCTTAATTGATTATTGGTACTGAACGTAAACCGGCTGAGGCTTTAATTTCAGTAGTTCTTCCGGAGTCATTAAGCGGTTAGGGGCTTTTTTAAGATCGTTCTTGTAAAATATTTTAAATCCTGTGAACTGAACAGGCTCTTTATGGATAAAATGACGATAAGTTCCCTGTTTAAGCTCAGGCTCACCCCAACCATCCATATGCATTACCATTTGCACTTCGGGACGAAGTTTGATGTTCTGATAATTGGTTACCATTTTTTGTGTAAAACGATGTATAACAAAAACTTTTGGAGGAAGATTATTCTCTTTAACCAATTTAGCCAGGTAATCAGAACAATAGTTAATATCCGCAGCATCATATGTTCCGATTTTTGAACCCGGTCTTGCGCCTGTTTTCATAGAAAATTCAGGGTCAATACCTAAATGAACATTGGGCATTTTAAGATATTTCTCAATCCGCGGCAATTCTTTTTGAATGGTACTTAATGCTACCTGTATGTCTAAGAACACAATTGCATTGTGCATCTTAGCTATTGCTAATGCAGAGTCAATCTGCTTTTCGGGCATACGGTTAATATAAAAGCCATCCTTACCCGGTGTTCCGCTTGCTACCGATGCTATGTAATGGATACCGGGCTGTACCGGAGTTTTTGGATCTGCTTTTTCCCACTTTTTAACCTCAGCATTCAACATTCTCCACATTTCTTTAGGAGCATATTCTCCTAATGCACCCATTTTTTTAGAGTATAAATTTCCGTAAAAAACAACAATGCGTTTGAAAGGTAATATTGCACCCGGCAGTGGATATGGTTGCTTTTTTACAGGCCATTTACCGCTGGTATCACCGTTTGCCAATTCACGGTTTTTTTGATTGTATCGGGCCGTATCAATTGCCGAAGCATTATCTTCAGTTTCTGCAGCACCTTCTGAAGTTTCAGTTTGAGTGGCTGTGGAGTCCTTTACGTTGGACATTCCATTGGTTTTACTGGTTGATTCTGTACAACTGCTCAAAGAGCCGAGGAACGCAAAGGCAATTGCAATTGTTAATGTGGTGTGTATTCTATTTTTCATATTAGTTGTTTGTGCGCTTAAAGCCTGGTCCGAATAGTACTTTTCCGTTACGTATTCCGGTGTGCAGACTATTGTTTACTGTCAGCTTTCCGTTAACTATAACGTATTTAAAGCCTTCTGAATATTGATGAGGTTTTGCATACGTAGATTGATCTGTTACGGTTACCGGGTCAAAGATAACAATGTCGGCGGCCATTCCTTCACGTAAAAGCCCGCGATTTTTAAAACCGAATTTTTGTGCTGGTAATGAAGTCATTCTCCGGATTGCATCCTCCATCCTGATAACTTTGCGCTCTCTTACATATTTCGAAAGAACACGGGCGTTGCTGCCGTATCCTCTCGGATGGGGAACTCCCTGTCCAAAATCGCGAATGCCGGAGTCTGATGCAATCATTGTAAACGGATATTTCATAATGTTTTCTACATCTGCCTCATCCATGGAGTGGAAAACCATTGACGCCCCGCCTTTTTCAGTCAGATCTAAGATGGTTTCAATTTCATCGGGTATGGTACCTTTTCTGCCCATCATTAAGTTGATCTCAGAAATGTTTTTTCCGTTATAAGCAGAATCGGCTCTGAACCGGGCAACTACCGCGTAATCAAAATTGGATCGTTGCCTTTTTTCCATATCACCTATCATTTCCTCAATTATTTTTTTGCGGATTAAGGGATTTTTTAATCGATATAATATAGAATCTTTTCCATTCTCAAGTGCCCAGGAAGGTATCACAGAATTTAAAGATGTGCTGCTGGCTGTATAAGGATATTGATCTATGGTTACATCGAAACCTTCATTTCTTGCTTTCTCTACTTGACCAAGTGTTTTATCCGACTGTCCCCAATACGGTTTGCCGATTTTGAAATGTGAGATCTGAACTGGCATACCTGCTTCTTTACCCACATTAATTGCCTCTTCAATGGCGGCAAAAACCTGCTGGCTTTCGCTGCGGATATGTGATGTATAAATTCCCTGATATTTAGAAGAAGCTTTTGCCAGTGAAACTACTTCATTAGTTTTTGCATATGTTCCGGGTATATAAATTAAACCCGTAGAAAAACCAACGGCTCCGTTTTTCATCCCTTCTTCAACCAGAAATTCCATCTTTTTTAATTCCTCTGGATTGGGTTCGCGGTTTGCGGTTCCCAATATTGCTTCCCTCACATTATTATGACCAATAAAACTTGCCACATTTACCGATAGTTTCAGGCTGTCGAGCATCCGGAAGTAATTTGTTAAATCGGTGTTTGATGAACCGCAGTTACCCGTGATTACAGTCGTAACCCCATCGAAAATGAAATTATCAGCGGTTGGCGTTCTCTTTTCATCGCCTTCAATGTGAGTATGAACATCAATAAAACCGGGAGCTATGATCATTCTCTGAACATCAATTATTTTTGATGCTCTGTATTTATGCAGATTTCCTACTGCAATAATTTTTCCTTTGCGTATAGCCACATCTCCGTAAAACCATGAATTTCCGGTACCGTCTATAATTTTTCCGTTTTTAAGAAGGATATCAGCTTTTTTTTGCGAAAAGCTAAAAAAGGGAAGGAGCAAAAACAAGAATAGAATATATTTCACAGTATAATGGCTTAGTTATTCAGCAAAGTAATTACGCTGCATGGATTTCCAAAGAAAAAGATTTCAACGAATGGGGGGTTTGCACTATCCTTACCAAATATTTTTTCTGAATTTTCCAAAAACTCCCAGCGGGAGTTTGCAGCCTGATTTAGCCTGCAGATACAGTTCGCCAGTTTCCAGATTTTGAACGCGGGGCAATGATGAACGGATCAGGTTTTCAACAATAACCGACGAAAATCCTAAAGAATAAGTGTTTAAAATTAAGAAATGCTCTTCCTCATCCAGAAGCTGAACCACATCACGCATCATTTCCTGAATGTTATCTTCCAGTTTCCACTTTTCACCATTTGGTCCATGGCCGTAAGCCGGCGGATCCAGGATAATTCCATGGTATTTTTTCCCTCTTTTAAGTTCTCTCTTCACAAATTTTAAGGCATCCTCAACCATCCAGCGAATATTATCCAGTTTGGATAATTCCTGGTTTTCATTTGCCCAGCTAACTACCTGTTTGATAGAATCAACGTGGGTGGTTTCTGCACCTGCGGCACGTGCAGCTAAAGAAGCGCCGCCTGTGTAGGCAAATAAATTCAAAACTTTTGGCTGTTGAGTTTTAAAGCTTTTTATACTTTGGGTAATGTAATCCCAGTTCACAGCCTGCTCGGGGAAGATTCCCAGATGCTTAAATGAAGTTAGTGCAAGACGAAATTTGATACTGATATCCGGGTTATTATAATTGATGTGCCACCGGTCAGGAGTTTTTGCATCTTTTTTAATCCACTCTCCCGAAGTTGCAGAACGGCCCTTAAAACGGATGTGATGGAGTTTGGTCCATTCACTTTCATTGTAAGCTTTTGCCCATACAGCCTGAGGCTCAGGTCTTATCAGGATGACATTGCCAAATCTTTCGAGTTTCTCGAAATCACCGCAATCTATTAATTCGTAATCTTGCCAGTGTTTTGGCGTTAATAACTGAATGCCAGCGTTTCCTGTTAAAGGATTTTGCGAAGTGCTATTCATCGTGGTACTAAATAGTGTTTGGGTGTTATAATTAATTTTTTAGAATTTCGCTTTAGCAGATTCCATAAACTTACTGGCAAATACAAATTCATTCAGCTCCTTGTTATCTGTATGAGCTATTTCTTTGTTAGAGCCTTCCCACCATTTTTCTCCCTGATGAAGGAAAATTATATTTTCTCCAATTCCCATTACCGAGTTCATATCATGAGTTACAATCACAGTAGTGGAATTGTATTCTTCTGTAAGTTCCTGAATCAGCTCATCAATAACAATAGATGTTTTTGGGTCGAGGCCCGAATTAGGTTCATCTACAAAAAGGTATTTTGGGTTCATGGCAATTGCACGTGCAATTCCTACCCTTTTTTTCATACCTCCGGAAAGCTCAGCAGGAAAAAGAAGATTTTTCCCGGCAAGGTTAACCCGTTCCAGACAAAAATTTGCCCGTTCTCTTTTTTCCTTGCGGCTTTGCTCTGTGAACATATTTAGCGGAAACATGATATTTTCTTCTACCGTCATCGAATCGAATAGGGCAGAACCCTGAAAAAGCATTCCAATTTCCGTTCTGATTTCAATCCGGGATTCAAAATTCATCCGTGTGAAATCCCTGCTATCATAAATTACAGATCCTTCTTCGGGTTCGTGAAGTCCAACCATACATTTTAATAATGTAGTTTTACCTGAACCGGATCCGCCAATAATCAGATTACATACGCCCTCCCTGAAAGTGGCAGAAATGCCTTTTAAGACATAATTTTCTCCAAAGTATTTATGAATGTTCTTTACCTCTATCATAATAATAACTGAGCAATAACGTAATCAGAAAAAAGGATCATAATACAGCTGATTACAACTGCCTTGGTGCTTGATTGTCCAACTTCCAAAGCACCGCCATTAGTGTAAAATCCCTGGTAAGCAGAAACGGTAACGATAATAAAAGCAAATATCACCGATTTTACCATCGATACAGTAAATGTAAATGGAATAAAATCAGTAGTCAGTCCATTGATAAAATCCTGGGAAGACACAGCTCCAGAAGCGGTTCCTGCAAGATAACCTCCCATAATACTCAGGCTAATAGAAATAATAACCAGCAATGGAATAGTGGTTACTGCTCCGATAATTTTTGGCAGAATCAGATATCCCGGTGAGTTAATTCCCATGATTTCTAATGCATCTATTTGCTCGGTAACACGCATGGTGCCAATTTGGGAAGCCACACTTGAGCCTACCTTTCCGGCTAATACAATAGCGGATATAGTAGGACTAAGTTCCAAAATGGACGAATCTCTTACAATTCCGCCAATTACCGATTTTGGAATTAAATCGCTGACAAGCTGGAAAGCTGTTTGAACGGTAGTTACCGCTCCAAGAAAAACAGAAATGATAGCAATAATTCCGAGGGAACCAACGCCTATATAGTTCATTTCTTTAAAGATTTCTTTGCGATAGATATTCCATTTTTCCGGCCTGCGGAATGCTGCTTTTAACAGTAAAATATATTTACCAAGGGGATGAAAGATCATTAACTGAATATTATACTCGTGAGATTATGCAATTATAATACAAAATAATCATCTGTATTCCTGTTTTGGTTAAAAAACCCGTATTTAGCTCTGTTCAATACTGAGCTTTCCATCCCCGGATTCCTTTAAATTGTTAAATTTAAATCATGAATGCAATTGTAACTGGTGCAACCAAAGGCATAGGACGAGCTGTTTCCCTGCAGCTTGCAGCCAATAATTATAATCTCGCTTTATGTTCGCGGAACAGTACTGACCTGGAAAGATTTAAAAAGGAAATCCTTGAATTATATCCCGCAATAAACATTTTAACATTTAAGGCAGATTTTGAAATTGAAGCGGAAGTGCAGGCGTTTGCGCAGTATGTTGCTTCTGGTTTTTCCTTTACAGATGTTCTTGTAAATAATGCAGGTCTGTTCATTCCTTCTGCCTTGCTGGATGAAGATGATAGCGCTTTAGAACGCCAAATGCAAATCAACGTTAAGGCCCCGCAGATTCTAAGCAAGTTTTTTGGCAGAAAAATGAGGGAGGAAGGAAAAGGACATATATTTAATATATGTTCTGTTGCCAGTATAAACCCGGCAGAAAATGCAGGTTCTTATAGTGTAACTAAGTTTGCTCTGCTTGGTCTAACCAGGGTATTGAGAATGGAGCTAATGAAATATGGTGTTAAAGTAACCGCTATTTTACCCGGCTCTACTTTAACCAGTTCATGGGAGGGGACTTCAATTCCGGCCGAGAGGTTTGTGGATCCTGAAGATGTAGCTTCTGCCCTGATAAATTCTTTGAAAATGAGTGCAGGTGCCAATACAGATGAAATTGTAATTACACCCTCCAGAGGAGATGTTTAATTCATATTTTCAAAATCAGGCTTCCGGCAAATTAGTTTTACCGATTATATCAGGTTGTTTACCGAGAACTCTATAGCCCCTGCCTATTTGATATTGTCTCTGATGACTTCTCCTCATACATTTGAACTATCAATTAATGATTATTCAGAAACATTTAATTTAAACCAATCAATCTTATAATAATGGAAAAGAAACTTCAGCGGAACGAACAGGAAAAAGTCCTTGCCGGCGTATGTGCCGGACTTGCAGATTATTTTGATGTAGATGTAACATGGGTACGAATTGCCTTTGTGGTAGCAACATTAGCCGGTGCTTCAGGTTTTCTGGCTTATATCATACTTTGGATAGCTGTGCCGGTAAAACCATTTAACTACAAATCATACAACGCCGATTACCGGGTTTATGAAGATAAAGCGCCGGGTTATGTGCCTGATTTAAATGAGCCGGGTATGGCTTCGGCTTTAAAACCCCGCAAAAGCAACAGTGGAAGAATGATTGTTGGCTTGTTAATGATAATTTTTGGAGCCTTCTTCCTTTTGGATCAGTTTAATTTTATTCCCTATTGGTTTGATTTCGAAAAACTATGGCCATTGGTGTTCATCGTCCCCGGAATTTTATTAATTACCAAAGCAGGTAAAAAAGAATCCCACAAAGATGTTGTTAATGAAAACACAGCCTGGGAAGCAAAGGCCGAAACTTCAACAACCACAACCTCTACAACTGTAGTAAGTACAGAACAACCAACGACAGTGATTAAAACTGCAGATGATCAGCCTTCAGTTAATCCAAATGCAACTAACTCAACCAACACAGATCAGACATTATAATAATTATGAAAACAGAAAAAATAGTTTGGGGACTTTTATTTGTATTTATCGGAGCGATATTCCTGCTTGATAATTATAATGTAATAGATTTTTATTGGAGATCAGTATGGAGATTATGGCCTTTGATGTTTATTGTTATAGGTACCAATATGTTATTCAATAAAGATGATAACAAATACGGGCCAATCATAGCCGGCCTGATCACACTTTTTGCTTTAGCACTAATAACTTACCAGGGAACCCGCCCGCTTTCTGAGCAGCACAAATGGTCATTTAAATATGATACCGATGATGAGGAGAATAATTCATCCTCAGATAAAGATCTCGGCGGTGCAAACCTGTTTTCAGAACCATTTTCCGCAAGTACAAGCCGGGCAGAATTAAATATTAAGGGTGGTGCAACAAGCTATAATCTGAATGATACTACTTCAAATTTATTTGATGCCAGCGTAAGCCAAAATTCTGGAGCGTACACTCTCGAAAAAAGCAGCAGAGATTCTATGGAAATTCTTACTTTCCGGATGAGAGATAGAAAAGGCAATTGGAATATGAAAGGAATGGATGGAAACGATGCTGATTTGAAATTAAATACAAAACCTGTTTGGAATATTAACTTAGAAATGGGGGCTGGAACAGCAGACTTTGATCTTACAGCTTTTAAAATCAATGATGTGAAGTTAAAAGGTGGTGCGGCTTCCTTTAAAATAAAAATGCCTGAGCCCCTCACCATTTCCAATGTTGATGTCGAAACCGGTGTTGCTGAAGTTGAAATCAGTATTCCCACATCTGCCGGATGTCGCATTAAAGTAGAAACGGGTTTATCTTCAAGGGATTTCTCGGGATTCACAAAACAGTCAGACGGATCATATATTACATCTAATTATGATTCTTCAGCTAAAAAAATCATGATCAATCTTAAAGGCGGACTCTCCGAATTTAATGTGAACAGATATTAAATATGAGTTTATATTATGTGGTAATAAATGGCAAACCGGCAGGTCCTTACAAGGAAGACGAATTAAAAAATCTAAAAATCATGCCGGGGACATTTATTAAAACCAGCGAAATGGATGATTTTAAAGAAGCTCACGAAGTGCCCGCACTTCGCGGGCTTTTTGGCTGGAATGAAATTGCTGTCGCCCCGCAGTACTTTGCCTCCATGGATATTCGTTTGCTTGCCGTAATTATAGATTATTTTATCCTTTTCGGGATTTATATCATCCTGGCTTCTGTGGTTATTGCTTTTATTGATGAACGAGATCTGCGGATTTTAATATCCTTATCAGGCCTGGCCATAATTCCGATTGTAAAAATATTCTATGCCTCATATATGGAAGCCTCTGCCCGCCAGGGAACTTTTGGAAAGGTATTAATGTCTGTTAAGGTATGCGATGAAAATGGTTCTAGAATAACACCTGGCCGCTCAGTAATCAGAAATTTTTCTAAAATACTGTCTGTAGCTACTTTAGGCATAGGGTATATTATTGGCTTTTTTGATAAGCGGCAGCAATGTCTTCATGATAAAATCGCCGGAACATTGGTAAGAAAAGAGCGGCTGATCTGATAAATACAGATTACTAAACGGCTCTCTCAAAACAAATGAGCTTTTTCTATTCTCCGAAAATCTCCGGGTAAAATGAAATATGTATTTTTGAAAAATTTTATCCGTTTGCATGAACCCAGAAGCTGTAAAGATATTAGAAGGCCGATATTGTAATTCACTGTCAAATTATTCCCGGTTTTTAACACGTGAGGTCGCTATTGGCGATATTGCAATGGGCGGAAATAATCCGATCAGAATCCAGAGTATGACTACTACAGATACTATGGATACGCTGGGAACTGTTGAACAAACTATTCGCATGGTAGAAGCAGGTTGTGATTATGTTCGCATTACTGCTCCCAGTGTTAAAGAAGCGCAAAATCTCGCTAATATTAAAAAAGAACTTCGCTTACGCGGATATAATGTTCCCTTAATTGCCGATATTCATTTTACTCCAAATGCAGCCGAAGTGGCTGCCCGTATTGTAGAAAAAGTGAGGGTGAATCCGGGTAATTATGCTGATAAAAAGAAATTTGAAAATTTTGAATATTCAAGCACCGAATATCGGGCGGAACTTGACCGTATTTATAAAAAATTTACCCCGCTTGTAAAAGTTTGTAAAGAATATGGTACGGCTATGCGCATAGGCACTAACCATGGCTCTTTATCCGACCGTATTATGAGCCATTACGGCGATACACCCCAGGGAATGGTGGAGTCGGCGATGGAATTTATGCGAATGTGCCAGGATCTGAATTTTTACAATCTGGTAGTTTCTATGAAAGCAAGTAACCCGCAGGTGATGGTTCAGGCTTATCGTTTACTGGTTGAAACCATGGTTAAAGAGGGTATGAATTATCCTTTACACCTGGGCGTAACCGAAGCAGGTGATGGCGAAGACGGTCGCATAAAATCTGCTGTGGGTATCGGCACATTGCTGGAAGATGGTTTGGGCGATACAATTCGGGTTTCTTTAACGGAGGATCCTGAATTCGAGGCTCCGGTTGCCATCGCGTTAGCAAACAGATATACCGGCCGCCAATTAAATGCTGTTGATGTTAATTTGAATAGTAAATCTGATAATCAATTAATTCATTCCGGAGAAGGCTTTAGTCCTTATTCTTATAATCGTCGGCACACAACAGAATTAAACACCTTTATTGGAGGGCATCAGGTTCCAAGAGTAATTATTGATATATCTTCCCAAAATCTAAAAGATCCGGCTGTTTTATCTGCTGTTGGATATTTATATTCTCCTTTGCTCGACAAATATAGCATGGCCGAGCAGTCTACAGATTTTGTGTATCTGGCAGATCAGCTGCCTTCTTTTTCATTGCCCGGCAATCTTAAACATTTATATAATTATACTACCTGGATTTTAATTTCTGATAAATCAAACTGTCATCCTCTTTTCGGATTGCAGGAATATATTAAAGCTGAGGTTCGTTGCTCATCGTTAAATCTGGTAAAAATTTCTTCGGCAGATTTAGATACAGAGCTTTTTAGTCAACTCCCTATCGATAATACATTGGTATTTGTGCTTGAAACAACTTCTCAAAATGCCATGGCCGATCAGCGCCAGGCTTTTCTGAAAATGACTGAAATGGGCTTGGAAATGCCGGTTATTATTCACAGAAGTTATAAGGTTGGTGTAGAAGATTTACAGAAGAAAAACTTAAAATCCACAATATCAAATCTTACTTCTGTAGAAGATTTTCAATTATACGCAGCAACTGATCTTGGGGGATTATTAATTGATGGCTTTGGAGACGGCATTTGGGCGGATGCACCCGATATTTCCCTGCCAAGCATACTTTCAACCTCTTTCGGGATTTTGCAGGCAACCCGTTCGCGAATATCAAAAACCGAGTATATTTCATGTCCGAGTTGCGGAAGAACATTATTCGACCTGCAAATTACAACCCAAATGATCCGTAATCGTACAGATCATCTAAAAGGTTTAAAAATCGCAATTATGGGATGTATAGTTAATGGTCCGGGCGAAATGGCAGATGCAGATTATGGATATGTTGGAACCGGACCTGGAAAAATTACACTCTATCGCGGCAGGGATGTAGTGAAGAAAAATGTTAACTCAGATGACGCACTAGATGAATTGATCGGCATTATCCGCGAAGACGGTAACTGGATAGAACTGGAAGAAGTAGGGATTTAATGTCCATCTCTCTCAATTTGAGAAAATTCTTTCTTTAAGAAATCCACACTTTTTTTACAAACCTCCATCATTTGTTCAGGCAGTTCGGTTTCAGTAAATGGATGAGAGGCGCCGAAAACATGATTTGCCCCGTCAATTATTCGCAGTTCTGCCTGTGCATTCTGTAATTTAAGAAGTTCTGCTTTTTCCGGCTGCACATTTTCGTCAGCATCTCCATGGATAATCAGCCAGGGTTTTGTTAGCTTCTGAGCAGCTTTCAGTATATTATACTCCATGTGATGTTTTTGCAGATCATATAGAAGATCTACTTTTAAGGGAGTGTTTTGTTTAGTGCGGGTATTGAATGTAAATATAACTCCCTTTTCACGCCATTCTTTTACCTGTTCACGCTTCCATAAACTTGAAAATTCGGCAATTGAAGCCCATGTGATCAGTTTTTTGATTCGGCTATCTTTTTCTGCCTGAATAATACTTAATCCGCCTCCCCGGCTGTGGCCAATTAGATAAAGCATTTTACCTGCTTCAAAATCTTTTCCACTGCAGGCATAAGAAATAACCTGATCGAGATCATAAAACTCTTTCGTAAATGTATTATCGCTGAAAGCACCCAGATCTGCAAATTCCGAAGGCTGATCCGGCGTAGTTCCGTTATGAGAAAAATTAAATTTCAGAAATCTTAATCCGTTTTCAGCAAAATACTGAGCTGCCAGATTATGTGTTCCCCAATCTTTAAATCCTTTAAATCCGTGCACAAATATGACCAGTGGAGCACTTAAATGAGAAGTGTGGCTTGTCAGGTCCATTAGCATGGGCTTATTTGCAGATCCGGGGATGCAGAAAGTTTGTTTTATAATCATAAATTGCTAACAGTTAACTTGGTTTCTTGTGTGAACATAGGCCCAAAGAATAAGAAATCCCTGCATGACCAATCTGATCCACGCAATTGTTACCGTGATTTGTAAAGCACCCATTTCAAAAGGAGCTTTTTGAATCATGTAAATATGCGCCGGAATAAAACATATTAGTAAAATAATAATTCCCCATGCGGAAAATTTTCTGGTTTTGGATATCAGAAGGCTAAACCCGAGGATTATTTCGATAATGCCTGATGCAATATTAATAAATACCGGATAAGGAAAATATGAAGGAATCAGCAAAAGATAAGTATCCGGATTTCTGAAATGATTGAGGCCGGCCAGAATAAATAAACACCCTAAAATGATCCAGCTCATTTTTAATAATAAGTTCATTTTCTAATTTCGCAATTATATCAGCATGGGCATATTTACCGCATTATTTATAACCTTTCTAAATACTTCTGTTTTACAGAGGGGTGACACGTGCGAAATGCCTTATTGATTACTTTTGTTGCGGTTTTTACATAGAAGATACAGTACTTGAAAGATTTAAAAGTCATAGCGTTTACCCATAAACACATCGACCTTAAAGAGTTAGGAAAATTTGTAATTTGTAATGAGACTCTTGAGGGTAAACTTCAAACTGTCAAGTTGAAATTTGACATTCCCGAAATCTTTTACATTGGTACATGTAATCGTGTAGAGTTTGTTTTTACAACCTCATTAGATATAACTCCTGAGTTTATAAAGGAATTTATCCGGACACTGAATTTTTGTGTTGCAGATGAAAAACTGGAGGATTTTTCAAAGCAGGTTTTAATATATGAATCAGAAGAAGCATTAAATCATCTTCTACGTATTTCATGTTCATTGGAAAGTTTGGTTGTTGGAGAAAAAGAAATTCTGGCCCAGGTGCGTAAAGCTTACACTACCTGTAAAGATGCCGGTTTTACCGGAGATTATCTTCGTTTGATCATGAACAGGGTAGTTAAAACTGCTAAGGAAGTTTATACTCATACCAATATTTCCCGCAACCCTATCTCTGTAGTTTCTTTAGCTTATCGCATGCTTAAAGAAGTTAACATGTGCCACAAAGCACGTATTTTAATTATCGGAGCAGGAGAGACTAACCGCAATATTTCTAAATATCTTCAGAAACATAAATATTCAAACTTCGCTATATTCAACCGCACCCGTTCTAAAGCAGAATCTTTAGCTGCTGATCTGAACGGCCAGGCCTATGATCTGGAAGATTTGAAAACTTATAAAAATGGCTTTGATGTAATTATAACCTGTACCAGTTCTGTTGAGCCTATAATTACAAATGAAATTTATCAGTCGTTACTTAATGGTGATACAGATAAAAAAGTGATTGTTGATTTGGCCGTGCCTAATGATACTGCAGCCAATGTTCTGGAAAATAATCCGGTTCATTTTATAGAAGTGCATAGTTTGCAGGAAATTGCCAATAAAAATCTGCAGGTGCGTTATGATGAACTTATTCATGCCGAGCGTATTATACAGGAGAATATCCTTGAATTCAGGCCAATTTTAAAACAGCGCCGCGTGGAAATAGCCATGCGTGAAGTTCCAGAAAAGATAAAGGAGATTAAGAAATTTGCAATGAATTCTATTTTCGCTAATGATCTTGAAGCTTTGGATGATGATTCACGACAGGTTTTAGAAAAGATTATTAATTACATGGAAAAGAAATACATCAGTGTACCAATGATCATAGCAAAAGATATCCTGGTAAAAAATGTAAATTCCTGAGCGGCGGAATCTTCTTTTTTGATAATTATTCTACTATATCTATGTTTGGCTTAATTGTATGCCAAACAATTTTTTTTATAAAGTGACAAGAAATATAATCATCGGAACGCGTGGGAGCGACCTGGCCCTTTGGCAAGCTAATTTTGTTAAATCTCAGTTATCAGAATTGGGATTGGAGGCAGAGCTGAAAATCATTAAAACGCAGGGCGATAGAATTGTGAACCTTAGTTTTGATAAACTTGAAGGAAAAGGTTTTTTTACTAAAGAACTCGAAGATGAATTAATTGCCGGAACTATAGATTTGGCCGTTCATTCGCATAAAGATCTTCCAACAAATCATCCTCCCGGACTGATAATCGCTGCCGTTTCAAAACGCGAAGATCCTTCAGAATTACTGCTGATATTAAAAGATTGTGTTGATCTTCAACACAAATTTTCTGTAAAATTCGGCGGAATGGTTGGAACTTCCTCCAATCGGCGTAAGGCTCAGTTATTAGCCGTTCGCCCTGATTTTGAGATTGAGGAACTGCGGGGAAATGTTCCTACCCGAATTCAAAAACTTCGGAATGAAGATTACGATGCAATTATGCTGGCAAAAGCCGGAGTAGAGCGTTTGGGAATTGATCTTTCTGAGTTTCATGTTGAAGAAATTGATCCTACAGAATTGGTTCCGGCTCCTGCACAGGGCGTATTGGCTATTCAAATCCGCGAAAGCGATACTGAATTGTTTGAAAAACTTCAGCCAATGAATCACCCGGATGTTGCCCAGGAAATTGCTGTTGAGCGTAAGGTGTTGAACATGTTTGATGGCGGATGCCACATGCCGCTAGGCAGTTACTGCCGTAAAGATAACGGACTTTTCCAGGTTTGGACTTCAAAGGCCAATGAAGGTGATGAATTCCCGGATCGCTTGTTTATAGAGGCATCCTGCACCGAAGGTTTAGCTGAAAAAATAGTTTCTAAATTTTCTCCTGATCGGAAATTCCCGAAAACAGTTTTTGTAACCCGCGAATTGCCCGAAAGCAGTTATCTGCGCAAAGCGATGCAAAAACATTCTATAGAGATCGAAGATCGCTCGCTCATTAAAACTTATCCTATTATCAATAAACTTGATCCTTTTATTCTTAGAAATATCGACTGGATATTTTTCAGCAGTAAAAATGCGATTGAGTATTTTTTCCAGCTTAATCCAAATTTAGGGAAGAAAGTTAAGTTTGGCGTATTAGGCCGTGCTTCAGAAGATATGCTTCGCCGCTTTGGGAAAACCGCAGCATTTAATGGCGAGAATGAAGGAATTGATACATCAGATATCGCAGAATCATTTGCAGCTCTTGCTAATGGTTCGCATATATTGTTTCCCGGCGCTAAAGAGTCATTGCGTACCGTGCAAAAAGCACTGTCTGCTGAAACCAAAATAATTGATTTGCCCGTTTACGAAACCGTATTGGAGGAGGATGTACCGGCAAGTCTGGCTGAAGTATTGATCTTTACAAGTCCCTCAAATGTGGAAGCTTATTTTGCAGATAATCTGCTGGAGCCCGGTCAAAAAGTGATTTGTATTGGAAATTCCACTGGTAAAAAGTTTGATGAGATGGGAGTGAAGTACATTCTTCCGTTCTCTCCGGATGAGATTGGTTTAGCCGAAGCAGTATTTGGACTGTAATTCTTAAAAAAATATAATTTCCGTAAGGATATCAGATATGTTAATTCGTCCCAGAAGATTAAGAAAAAGCCCGATTATTCGGGAAATGGTTGCTGAAACCCGGCTTTCTAAAGATATGTTCGTTTATCCGTACTTTGTTGTGCCGGGTAAGCAGGTTACGCATGCAATAGATGCCATGCCGGGTATCAGTCATTTTTCGGCTGATACATTACTTAAAGATGTTGAGAAGGGATTGAAGCTGGGAATTAATAAAGTATTATTATTCGGGGTTGGCGAAGATAAAACGGAAGATGCAAGTTCTTCTTTTCATGAAGATTCTATTGTATCGCACGCAGTAAGGGAGCTGAAAAAAGAATTTTCAGAAGATTTATTCGTGATTACGGATGTATGTACATGCGCTTACACTACACATGGTCATTGTGGAATAATGCATGATGATTATGTTCAAAATGACGAAACTGTAGAAATACTTTCTAAAATGGCTTTGTCACATGCCAGAGCAGGCGCAGATATGGTTGCTCCTTCTGACATGATGGATGGCCGTATTCGCGGCATCCGTGAAAAGCTAGATCAGAATGGTTTTCAAAATACCTCCATAATGAGTTACAGCATTAAATTTGCCTCTGCTTATTATGGTCCCTTTCGCGAAGCTGCAGAATCTGCACCCGGAAAAGGTGATCGAAAGGCGTATCAAATGGATTTCAGAAATCCTAATGAAACCATGCGTGAGGCATTTCTGGATGAAGAAGAAGGTGCGGATATTTTGATGGTGAAACCTGCGTTAGCTTATTTGGATGTTATTCATCGTTTAAAGCAGAACACAAATTTACCGGTAGCATGTTACAATGTCTCCGGTGAATATTCGATGGTTAAAGCCGCCGCCAAAAACGGCTGGGTAGATGAACAAAAAGTAATTATGGAAAACATGTATGCTTTTAGCAGGGCCGGGGCCAGTATAATCATTACTTACCATGCCCGCGAGATTTTAGAAAATGGGTGGATGTAATTAAATTCAAAATAAAATTCAAACATATTAATATGCTGAGTTTTTGAGTTTGATTTAGAATTAGAAGTTGAAAAAATGTTAGATTCTTTAAAAAAAATATTTACAGGTTCAGAAGATGAAAAATCAATATCTACCTCAAGCAGGCCGGATATTTCCCGTGAAAAATCGGCTGAACTTTATCAGAAAGCTAAAAATTATTTTCCGGGGGGTGTAAATTCTCCGGTTCGTGCATTTAAATCAGTTTACGGAATACCCTTGTTTATTCAGAAAGGTGATGGCTGTTTTATTTGGGATGCAGATGGAAATCAATTTATAGATTTTTGCGGCTCATGGGGCCCTTTAATATTAGGGCACAATAACGCAAAAATTCGCGAGTCAGTAGGTGAAGTGATGAAAAACGGTATGAGCTTCGGAGCTCCTACTGCTTTAGAAAATGATTTGGCTGAACTTATTCTGAAGAATAATAAACTCATCGAAAAAATACGCTTTACCAGTTCAGGAACTGAAGCGGTTATGTCGGCAATCAGGTTAGCAAGGGGAGTTACCAAAAGGGATAAAATATTAAAATTTGAAGGATGTTACCACGGTCATGTTGATTCATTACTGGTAAAAGCAGGTTCAGGCCTGGTGACTTTTGGAGAAACTTCTTCAGCCGGAATTCCAAAATCATTTGCCGATGAAACCATTGTTGTTTCATTGAATGATAAAGCTGCAGTAGAGCAGGCGTTTGAGCAGTTTAAAGATCAGATTGCTGCTGTTATAATCGAAGGTGTGCCGGCTAATAACGGCCTGCTTATTCAAGATAAGGATTATATTCATTTCCTGAGAGATATTTGTACAAAAGAAGGTTCGCTGCTCATATTTGATGAGGTGATAACCGGATTCCGCCTGGGTTTTGAAGGAGCTGCCAGGTATTATGATATTAAGCCCGACATTATAACTTACGGTAAAATAATTGGAGGAGGTTTACCGGTGGGAATGTATGGAGCTTCAGCTGCTCTGATGAGTAATATTTCTCCGGAAGGTTCTGTATACCAGGCCGGAACTTTATCCGGAAATCCGGTGGCCATGGCTGCAGGAATTGCCCAGCTAACTGAGCTTTTAAAATCCGGATTTTATAAAGATCTGAATAACAAAACATCCGAATTTGTAGAATCTATTCAGCGTTTTGCAACCGCCAGAAATTATAAGTTTAAAGTAAATTCTATTGGATCAATTTTCTGGTTTGCCTTCACAGATAAGGAAACCATTAAAACTTCCGAAGAAATAGATCCGGCTAGCATGGATAAATTTAAACTAATGCACAGGGAATTACTAAACCGGGGCATTTATTTAGGTCCATCAGGTTACGAAGTTGGTTTTGTATCTTCTGCCCATTCTAAAATTGAACTCGAAAAAGCAAAGAGAGCCATTTTCGATAGTCTGGATATTGTTTTCCGCTCAGCAAGGTCAACAGAAGGCGGTACCAGAGGACAAAAACAGGACGAGACGGAATAAGTAACATGAGAAAACCCCTGATCATATTTAATGCATTAATTATTTACGCAGTAGCGCAAATGCTTTGGTGGGGAATTTTGCTTGTAAAAGCTCAGCCCCAAAAATTAGCAATGATCATGGGGGAAACTGCTGTTTTCTTTATGATATTTATGGTGGGTGCATATTACCTTCACCGCACACTGCATAAAGAAAGCAAGTTGCATAATCAGCAGCGCAATTTTCTGCTCTCGGTTACTCATGAATTGAAATCACCATTAGCTTCAATCAAATTATATCTGCAAACTATTCTTAAGCGGGATCTGGATGCGAAGCAACAGCATTATTTTATTAATAATTCATTAAAAGATATCGAAAGGCTGGACGACCTGGTAGAGAATATGCTGCTGGCCACCAAAATTGAAAATCAGTCTTATTCTTTCCCAAAAGAACCTTTTGATTTTTCTGATCTGGTGAAAAAAGTTGCCGACCGGTTACAGGTTCATACCTGCAGTTCGCAAATTATACGTACTGATATTGAAGATAATCTTTCTGTAAGCGGCGATAAATTTGCTTTAACGTCAGTAGTTACCAATTTAATTGAAAATGCTGTGAAATATTCACCGCCATGTGCAGAAGTTAAAGTTAAAGTGTTTTCTAAAAACGGAACAGTTACATTTGAAGTAGCTGATCAGGGCATTGGAATATCTGATCCCGAAAAAACGCGTATTTTTGAAAAATTTTATCGGGTGGGAAGTGAGGATACCAGAAAAACTAAAGGTACAGGATTAGGATTATTTATCGTAAAGCAAGTGCTTGATAAGCATCAGGCGCAAATAAAAGTAAAAAATAACCATCCTTCGGGAACAGTTTTCGAAGTAACACTAAACGCACATGGCAAGTAAACAACGTATTCTATTAGTAGAAGATGAAGATCATCTTCTGGAAGCCATTAAACTGAACCTCGAATTAGAAGGTTACAAAGTATCAACTGCTCAGGACGGCAAAAAGGCGCTCAAAATTTTTAAAGAGGAACGTTTTAATCTGATCATTCTGGATGTAATGTTGCCCGAAATTGATGGATTCCAGGTAGCTGAAACCATTCGTCTTGAAAACTCTGAAGTTCCCATCATGTTCTTAACTGCTAAAAATACAAGCGAAGACCGTGTAATGGGTCTAAAAAAAGGAGCGGATGATTACCTGGTGAAGCCTTTCAATTTGGAGGAATTAATTTTGAGAGTAGGCATCCTGGTAAAAAGAGGTTTAAAAGGTGATGATCTGAAAGAATTAAACTCCTATAAAATTGGTGATAAAACCATCTATTTTAATTCTTTCGAATTGAAAAATGATGATGGAACTATTACCCCTTTAACCAAAAAGGAGACAATGCTGCTTAAATTATTAATTGAGCGGCGTAATGAAGCAGTTTCGCGTGAGCAGATTTTGGAAACTGTATGGAATTATGATGTTTATCCTTCTACCCGTACAATTGATAATTTTATTCTAACATTTAGAAAGTATTTCGAACCGGATCAAAAAAATCCGACTTATTTTCATTCAATCCGCGGCGTGGGTTATAAATTCACGGATAATTCGCAATAATTCATGTTAACAAAAAAGGCCCGATTAGCGGTCATTGCGGTTGCCGTAATTTTAATATTATGGACAGTCTATAAAGAAGTTTATGAAATTTCGGCCATTATTGGTGTTGGTATTGCCTTATTAATCTGGGGATATTTTAGAGAAGGTACAGTAATTATGGCCGCTCGTAAGTTTCATGAAAAAAAATATGACGAGGCTGAAGAACTTTTAAAAGAAATTTCTGATCCTGATAAGTTAAGCAGACATCGCCGGGGTTTTTATGAATTTATATATGGGAATGTAGAATTAAAGCGGTTTAATTATGATGAAGCCGAAAAGCATTTCCAGATTGCGACTAATTTTCCGCTTCGCAATCAAAATGATAAAGCCATAGTGCTGGTTCATTTGGCAAATTTAAATTTGCGTAAAAAGCAACCGGAGCGTGCCAAAGCATATGTTGAAAAAGCGAAGTCTTTAAAAATTACGGCCCGGGTAAAAAACATCATTCAATCAATAGAACAGGAAATTAAAATATAAAACATTGAGTCATCAAAATTTACAGGACAGCCTTTTTTTACGAGCTGCCTTTTCAAAATCAACAGAACGTCCGCCAGTATGGATGATGAGACAAGCCGGAAGATTTATGCCGGAATATTGGGAGATCAAAAATAAATATTCATTTCTCGAAATGTGTAAAACACCGGAGATTGCTGCTGATGTTACCATGCTTCCGGTTGATTTATTAGATATTGACGCAGCCATTTTGTTTTCGGATATCTTAGTTACTGCAGAGGCAATGGGTGGAGATCTGAGTTTTACTCAGGGAATTGGTCCGCGTTTCGCAAATCCTGTACGCAACCAGTCAGATATTGATAATTTACTAACCGATGTGGATGATAAACTTCAGTATGTGGCAGATGCTATCAAGGTTATTCAGCAGCGCTTAAATGGAAAAATTCCTTTAATTGGTTTTGCCGGAGCTCCTTTTACGGTAATGAGCTATTTGGTAGAAGGCGGATCGTCTAAAGATTTTAAGCTGACCAAGTTGATGCTGCATAATCAGCCCGAAATGGCTCACCAGTTATTGTCAAAAATTGCAAAAGTTACTACAGATTATCTCAATCTGCAGATTGAGGCTGGCGTAAATGCCATCCAGATATTTGATAGCTGGGCCATGGCTTTAAGCTGGGATGATTATACCGAATTTTCTCATCGCTACATTCAGGAAATTATTTCTAACCTCAACCGAAAAGATGTTCCGGTTATTTCTTTTTGTAAAGGAAGTTCTGTTTTTGCACCACTGATGGCGCAAACTAAACCCGATGTGATTTCTGTAGACTGGAACGCTGATCTTTTAAATATTAAAAAATCTCTGCCTCAGGGAATTGCTGTTCAGGGAAACCTGGATCCGCATATTTTGTATGCTGATAAAAGTGTAATTAAAAATCGCATACATAAATTATTTGAACGCATGCGAGGCGAGGATGGATTTATCTTTAATCTTGGCCATGGAATTATGCCCGATATCCCTTTTGATAATGTTAAATATGCTGTTAATGTTATTAAAGAATTCAGGTATTAATTTTAAACTCTACAATTCATTACGTTTGAAATTTTCTTCAAAAATATAAGAAGCGAATACCTCAGGGTTGTTCAGTTAATAATATGGCATATTTATACCTCAAGTCAATTCATATAATTTTTGTGGTAAGCTGGATGGCCGGACTATTTTATATCGTCCGGCTATTTGTTTATCACATTGAGGCCAATGATAAAGCTCCTTCTGAACGAACTATTTTGCAAAACCAGTTTGTAATTATGCAACACAAACTGTGGTATTACATTACAACTCCTGCCATGATCTTGTCGGTTTCAGCAGGATTGGGTATGATCTGGCTAAATCCATCTTTGCTGCAGGCGAACTGGATGCTGGTTAAATTAGCTTTTGTAACCGGATTATTAGGATACCATTTTATCTGTCAGCGTATTTTAAATCAGCTTAAAGCGAATATTTTTCTTTGGAGCTCTACGCAATTAAGACTTTGGAATGAAGTAGCAACCATTTTTTTGGTGGCCATCGTTTTTACTGTAATTTTAAAAAGTTCCGTAGAATGGATTTACGGACTCGCAGGATTGGTTTTGTTTGCTGTTATTATTATGACAGCAGTAAAAGTTGTTAAGCGCATCCGGTTAAAGAAATAAATCTTCGCCCTCTTCATAAATCCGGAGTCTGTTTTTTAATTTATTGATCTCTTGCTGCATACTATTTATTTTCTGCAGCAAATGAGTTATGGTATCAATTCCTTCTACATTTATTTCCAGATCATGATGAAGCCTTAAAATCCTTTCAAGCTTTTCAAGCTGATCTTCGTGGATGTATCTGCCTTCGCCGAAAGTTTTAACTTCAATTAAACCGAAGTCTTCCAGGTTTCTGATAAATGAAAATTCAATTTTATGATATGCGCAAAATTCATCTGTTGAAATAAAATCCTCTGTTTGCATGGCCTTAATGTTGAATTATAATTGAGATAATTGCTTAAATAATTCTTTTTGCTGATCTGTTAAATCGGTTGGTATACTAACCTTGTAGGTAGCATACATATCTCCAAACTCATTTTCACGTTTATAAATGGGAAATCCCTTTCCTTTTAATTTTACTTTTGTACCGTTTTGAGTTCCCGGATTTACTTTCAATTTAACTTTTCCTGTTAAGGTGTTAATGGTTGTTTCTCCTCCCAAAACAGCAGTATACAAATCAATCGGAACTGTGGTGTACAAATTATTTCCTTCCCGTTTAAAATCTGCATCGTTTGAAATTTTAAAATTGATATAAAGATCTCCGTTAGGTCCTTTATTAGTTCCCGGTCCGCCGTGACCTTTTATTTTAATAGTTTGACCATTTTCAATTCCTGCCGGGATGGTTATCCGGATATTTTTACCATTTACAGTTAATGTGCGCTGGTGAGTTTTATAAGCCTCCCGGAGATTCAGGTGTAATTCGGCATTGAAATCCTGTCCGCGATATTTCATCTGCTGCCTGCCCGAACCGCCTCCAAACATAGATGAGAAAAAATCAGAAAAATCCTGACTTTCAAACTCACCGGAATAAGATCGGCCGCCCGTACCATGCTGAGATTGCCGGCCAGATTGCTTTGCCTGTTCAAATTGATCTGCATGTTTCCAGTCTTTCCCATACTGATCATATTTTTTGCGCTTGTCCGGGTCACTTAAAACTTCATTGGCTTCATTAATTTCCTGGAATTTTTCATGCGCCGTTTTATCATCCGGGTTTACATCCGGGTGATATTTGCGGGCAAGTTTTCGATAGGCATTTTTTATTTCCTTCTCGGAGGCAGTTTTATCAAGCCCTAATATTTTGTAATAGTCAACGAAAGTCATACTGGTTTTCTGGCGAATATTCTATTAATCACGAATTTTAAATATTATTGGTTAGATGTTATTTCATGAATTTACAAAAAACGAAGCATTGTTTTTAGAAATATGAGGGAGTAGGATAAATGAATAAATGTGTATTCATTTAAAGATTAAAATACCAGCAATCTTAAAAATGAAATTTGTAAGCGGGTTTAACTTAAATTGTCCGTCTATTTATTAGCAGAGATTATTGCCAGCGTTTTTTCATCTTTTTCACCATTATAATATTGGTCTAAAACCTTGTTAAATATATTGGGCTCTCCGGATACAATCGAAAATAAGGTCATGCAGGATTTAAGTTTTTTGTAATCCGGAGAGCCAAAAATCTCCGCAGCCGATTTGCCCTTTAATTTTAACAGTTCACCGGTTATTTCATTTAAACGCTGGCCTAAAATGGGATGATTAAGATATGATTCTGCTTCACTAATATTGTTGATTGAATACTTTACTGACATTTCTGTAGTTCCTAATCCTTTTATTTGCGGAAAAATAAACCACATCCAATGCGATTTTTTCTCAGCGTTTTTTATTTCCTTCAAAGCAGTTGCATAGGTGTTTTCCTGAGCAATCAGAAATCGGGATAATTCATTTTGGGAATTCATAAGCTTGCAGCTTTTAGCATTATAATTATATCTAGGCTTTGATTTACAAGACAGATGCTTAATTATTGTTTCCTTTAATCACCATTTCGCGGTAGTACGCACATACAAAATTCATCAGGCAAATTTCGCACTTGGGCTTAGGGCGGCAAATTTCCCTTCCCAAAAATGACATGGCCATGCCGGCGTCCCAATCTTTTTGCGGTAATACTTCCATGATTTGTTTTTCGATTTTTTTAGGATCGCTTCCTGTGGCGATTCCCAGACGTGGCGCCACACGTACCACATGAAGGTCTACCACTACTCCTTCTGCAGGAGCACCCGATTCACGCAAAATTACGTTTGCTGATTTCCTGCCGATTCCCGGCAGAGCAGTCAAATCATCTAATGTAGCCGGGATTTTATCATCCTCTTTTATTTTATTCGCCAGTTCAATAAGCCACCTGGTTTTGTTTCCGAAATTGCGCACACCGGATATGAACGGATATAATGACTCAGGTGTAGCTCTGGATAGTGATTCCATGTCGGGAAAAGCCTCAAATAATTTAGGCGCAAGGTTGTTGATATTCCGGTCTGAATCCTGCGCAGACAGTATTACCATTACTACTAACTGATATAGGTTTCCGTAGTTTAAAGGATGGGGCGTGTCTTTATATTTTTCTAAAAGGGGCTGAATTGCATCCGGCCACGTGATTTTATCTGACATGATTTATTATTTGGTTGTTAAATTTAGCAAAAATTACAGCCCGCAAGTCTCAGGAATCTATAAAGAAAGTGATTCTAAAATCTTGATGATATTAATTAAAAAAAAAATCTCGCCGCTATGCAACCTTTCTTAGGTATCTGTCATCTTACCTTTAAAGCAATATGAATTTGGATCATACATTTACAATAGAGAATTTGCTGGAAGGGTGCAAACGCGGAGATCGAAAAGCGCAGGAAAACCTCTACAGAACTTTGGCATCCCGAATGCTGGCTGTTTGTCAGCGGTATGCTAAAGACAACTTTGAAGCAGAGGACATGTTGCAAATGGGCTTTGTAAAGGTTTTCAGAAAAATTGGGGAGTTTAGAAATGAAGGTTCTTTGGAAGGCTGGATCAGAAGAATTATGGTAAATACATCAATAGAAGTTTACCGAAAGAATCTGCGCAGCCTCAGTATTGTAGATATCGACGAAGTTAAAGAGCAGCCTCAAAATACTTTTGATATGACCGGGCTTGAAACTAAAGATTTGTTGAAGCTTATTCAGCAATTATCAAGCGGTTACAGAATGGTATTTAATATGTATGTGATCGAAGGATTTTCGCATCGGGAAATTGGAGAAAGTCTAGGTATTACTGAAGGCGCATCCAAATCACAACTATCCCGGGCACGGGCAATCTTAAAAGAAAAAATATTAAAAATGGAGGACTTGAAATATGGAACCCATCTCGGATAAAAATCTGGATAAGTTATTTAAGCAGCGTTTCGAAGATTTTGAAACCCAACCATCAGAAGGACTCTGGTCAAAAATTGATGCGGAACTCAAAGGGACAGACAGGAAGAAAAAATCAAATTCTCCTTACTGGATGGCAGCAGCAAGTGTGCTGATCCTTTTATCTGCCACCCTGTATTTTTATAAACCTGTAGAAGTTGTCAAACTGCGGGGTAAACAGGAGAAGCATGAAATGGCGGCTAAAGATGTGGAAACAACAGATAAAACCGGGGAAAGTATTGCTGAAGATATTGTAAAACCGGAAGTGAAAATTGTTGCCCGTAAACAATATGCTGTTCATCAATCCAAAGCCAGGGAAAATGATACGGAAGTTAAAAAAGATCAATTCATTAAAGGGGAAAATTTAAACGAAGAATTGCTTGCCTCTAATCAGGAAAAAATTAAAAATGAAAATATCATTGCGGCGCAGCCTGTTTCGTCAGATCGGATTTATGTACAAGAAAATGATACTGAGCCATTAATCAATGTCCAGGAAGAGGAAGCTCCAAGGCGGAAAGTTAAAGGTGTTGGAGGTCTGGTGAATTTTGTAATTGCCCAGGTAGATAAGCGTGAAGATAAAATTATTGAATTTAAAGAGAGCGATGAAGGCTCAGAAATATCAGGTATCAATTTAGGATTAGTAAAATTTAAAAGCAGAAATAAATAACCATGAAACGATTAATCATTTGTTTACTATTAGGAGCCTTCACGGCAGGTTCATTTGCTCAGGAAAAAGCAAAAAAGGATACAACTCTTATTAAATCTAAAGGAGATACAGTGTTGGTAATTACCACCGATACTTTATCCAAAAAGAAAAAAACACGGGTTACATTTGAGTTTGGTAAAAAGGATACTGTTAAAAAGGACAGTACAGTAAAGGAATTCAGACCATCATCCAAGTTTTCTACTCAATTTACCTTTTCGAGAATTGATATTGGCTTAAGCACTTACCTTGATAATGGAAGTTTCACTTTGTCTGATGCTAATTCTTACCTGGAGCGGGAAACCTGGAAATCAAGTAATTTTGGATTTGAAGTCTTCCAGATGGGCTATCGTTTTAACAGCTATTTCAAAATTTATCTGGCAGCAGGCCTGGACTGGAACCATATGCGTTTAAAAGAAAATATTACCTTTCAGAAAAAGCAGCCAACCTTAACATATGTTGATGAAACTATTGATTTCAAAAAGAATAGATTTTCAAGTCAATATTTAAGAGTTCCTCTTGGTTTTCAACTGCGTACCAAGGATGATGAAAAGGGAAATAAAGTGAATTTTGTATTCGGACCTGAAGTTGGTTTTCTTATTAATGGAAAGTTAAAGCAGGTAAGTAATGAGCGTGGGAAAGAAAAATTTAAAGATGACTATAATTTTGAGCCTTTCAGATACGGTGCGTTTGGCCGCTTAGGTTATGGTGGAATGGGAGTATATGCAAAATACTACTTTAATGATGTATTTGCAGAAGGGCAGGGACCTGCTGATTTTAAAAATCTGTCTTTTGGCTTAATGTTCGGATTCTAAAGTTCAATTTCGATCTTTTAGATAATTTTAATAGACTTATAACAAAGGGGCATCTCATCAGATGCCCCTTTATTATTATATTTGGAAACATGTCAAACCCTATTATCAGCATTTCCAACGTCAGTAAACATTACCAGGCCGGCCAGTCCGCCGGCGTAAGCAACATCAATCTTTCAATTAAAAAAGGTGATTTTGTAGCAATTGTGGGAGAAAGCGGTTGCGGGAAAAGTACTTTGCTAAAACTGATTTATGGTTTGTTGTCGCCAACTTCAGGCGAAATTCTATTTAAAGGAGAACATCTTGACGGACCTCATGAAAAGCTGATCCCAGGTCATGATTCTATGAAAATGATCACGCAGGATTTTAACCTGAACTTATACGCAAGGGTATACGATAATATTTCGGGAATGCTTTCTAATGAGGATATGCAGGGTAAAAAGCAAAAGACCTGGGAAATGATGGAGTTTTTGGGAATTGATGGCTTATCAGAGAAACGCATTGTAGATTTAAGTGGTGGCGAGCAGCAGCGGGTTGCCATTGCCCGGGCAATAATTACCGAGCCCGAAGTTTTATTATTGGATGAACCTTTCAGCCAGGTGGATGCAATTTTAAAGAATCAGCTTCGTGCCGATCTAAAACGGTTATGCAGATACCTTGGAATTACCATGATACTCGTCTCCCATGATCCGCAGGATGGCTTGTCATTAGCAGATCAGCTGATTCTGATAAAAGACGGACATATTATTCAGCAGGGTTCGCCCGAATATGTAGCTGGAAATCCCGCATCGGGTTATGTCGGAAAGATACTCGGAAATGCCAATATTGTTTCGGCAATGGATGCTTCTGAATTTCTCCATATTCAAACCAATAATCATGAAAAAGTATTAGTGTATCCTCATCATATAAAAATTACTGAAGAAGGTGGAATTCCTGCTCATGTAAAACAGAGCAATTTTAAACTCTTTTATGATGAGCTCGAAGTTAATTGCGATGGCTTAACTTTAAGGATGCTGGCTCCTGCCGGTTTGTTAAAATCGGGACAAACGACAAATCTTTTAATTGATAAGTATACACTACTTAATTCCTGATTTCACCAAAAAAGCCTGCATATTAACGCAGGCTTCTGATTTTGAAAATTGATAGTAGAGTTATCCAACTAATTTTTTGAAACGTATTCTGTGTGGAGTGATATCCCCGGTTCTCTTTTTACGGTTTTCCTCATATTCAGAATAATTTCCTTCGAAGAAGTACACTTGCGAATTTCCTTCAAAAGCCAAAATATGCGTACAAATGCGGTCTAAGAACCAGCGATCGTGGGAAATAATTACCGCACAACCTCCAAAGTTTTCCAGACCTTCTTCTAAAGCCCGTAAAGTATTTACGTCAATATCGTTAGTCGGCTCATCCAGTAAAAGAACATTAGAACTCTTTTTTAACGTGATAGCCAAATGAACTCTGTTTCTTTCTCCACCAGAAAGAACATCAATTTTTTTCTGCTGATCTGCTCCGTTAAAATTAAATTTAGAAACATAAGCCCTTGAGTTTAGCGGACGATTTCCCAAAATAATAGTTTCATTTCCGCCTGTTATATTTTCCCAAACTGATTTCTGAGGATCTAAATCGTCATGCATTTGGTCCACATACCCTAAAGCTACGGTTGGTCCAACTTTAAATGTTCCTGAATCCGGAGTATCCTGTCCGGTTATCAAACGGAACAAAGTAGTTTTTCCTGCCCCGTTGGGTCCTATAATTCCCACAATTCCTGCAGGAGGAAGTGAGAAATTTAAATTTTCAAACAATACTTTATCACCATAAGCTTTAGAAACTCCTTCAGCTTCAATCACTACATTTCCTAATCTTGGTCCCGGTGGGATGAAGAGCTCCAGTTTATCTTCTCTTTCCTTCGTTTCTTCAGAGGCTAGTTTCTCATAGTTTGATAAACGGGCTTTTGATTTTGCATGCCGGGCTTTCGGGGCCATTCGTACCCATTCCAATTCGCGTTCAAGAGTTTTCTGGCGTTTACTTTCGGTCTTTTCTTCGGATGCCAGTCTTTTGGATTTCTGATCCAGCCATGAAGAGTAATTTCCTTTCCATGGAATTCCTTCTCCACGATCAAGTTCTAAAATCCAGCCAGCCACATTATCCAGGAAATAACGATCGTGAGTAACTGCAATAACAGTTCCTTTATACTGTTTTAAATATTGTTCAAGCCAGTCAATGCTTTCCGCATCCAGGTGGTTGGTAGGTTCGTCCAGCAGTAAAACATCCGGTTCCTGCAATAGCAAGCGACAAAGTGCTACGCGGCGTCTTTCTCCTCCTGACAAAGTGGCAATTTTCGTTTCCGGGTCCGGGCAACGTAACGCATCCATGGCTCTTTCCAGTTTTGATTCAAGCTCCCAGGCCCCAACTGCATCAATCTGATCCTGAAGTTCGCCTTGTCTGGCCAAAAGTTTATCCATTTCATCGGCATTCTCGTAAACTTCCGGCAAACCGAATTTCTCGTTGATGTTTTCGTATTCTTTTAAAATCGCAGTAATGGAGGCAACTCCTTCTTCAACTATTTCTAAAACCGTCTTATTGGGATCCAATTCGGGTTCCTGAGCTAAATATCCTACAGTATAACCCGGTGCAAATACGACTTCGCCCTGATATGATTTATCTAAACCTGCAATTATTTTTAGTACAGATGATTTACCTGAGCCGTTTAATCCAATAACTCCGATTTTTGCACCGTAGAAAAAAGATAGATATATGTTTTTAAGAACTTGTTTTTGAGGCGGGTAAATCTTATTTACTCCGGCCATAGAAAAAATTATCTTTTCGTCTGACATATGTTATATTTTGATGCGCAAATATCGGTAAATTAGTCAAACGGCTGTCAACTTTGTTTCCTGAAAAATGCTGGGAAACCATTATAAACTAAATGGCGTAATTGTTGATAACTTTGTTACGTTCACCTCTAAGCATATAAATCATTTATTAATAGCTTAGAGAATTGTCATCAAGAAAGGGATATAATGGAAGCAAAATTTTCACCACGCGTTAAAGACGTAATTTCATATAGTAGGGAAGAAGCCTTAAGATTAGGTCATGATTATATAGGTACCGAGCATTTGTTGCTGGGACTTATCCGTGAAGGAGATGGAATGGCCATAAAAATACTTAAAAGTTCTGGGGTTGATACCGCACGTTTGCGCAGATCTGTAGAAGATGCCGTTAAAGGAACTTCAAGCACAACGGTAAATCTGGGTAATATTCCATTAACCAAACAGGCAGAAAAGGTTTTAAAAATCACATATTTAGAAGCAAAAATTTTTAAAAGTGATGTAATTGGTACAGAACATTTACTTCTTTCAATACTACGCGATGAGGATAATATAGCCTCACAAATATTGTTGCAGTACAATATTAACTATGATGTTTTTAAAACAGAAGTAGAAAGTAATAAAGATAGTTTCAGAGATGAAGCGCCAGGTTCTCCAGCCGGAGATGATGATTTTAGAGAAGAGGAAAGCTTTAATCAGCCAAAAAAAGTTTCGGATATAAAATCTAAAACTCCTGTTCTGGATAATTTTGGCCGTGATTTAACCCGTGCTGCCGAAGATGGTAAACTAGACCCGATTGTTGGTCGAGAGAAAGAAATTGAACGGGTTTCTCAGATTCTTTCCAGAAGAAAAAAGAATAATCCAATTTTAATTGGTGAACCCGGTGTTGGTAAATCTGCTATTGCAGAGGGTTTGGCATTAAGAATAGTTCAGCGCAAAGTTTCAAGGGTTCTTTTTAATAAAAGAGTGGTTACTCTTGATTTGGCTTCATTGGTTGCCGGTACAAAATATCGCGGTCAGTTCGAGGAGCGTATGAAAGCGGTGATGAATGAGCTTGAAAAATCACCGGATGTAATTTTGTTTATTGATGAAATCCACACTATTGTTGGTGCAGGCGGTGCGTCCGGTTCATTGGATGCCTCAAATATGTTTAAGCCGGCATTGGCCAGGGGAGAAATTCAATGTGTTGGAGCTACAACATTAGATGAATATCGTCAATATATAGAAAAAGATGGAGCTCTAGATCGTCGTTTTCAAAAAGTAATGGTAGAGCCCGCTACTCCGGATGAAACTATTGAAATTTTAAACCGCATTAAAGAGAAATACGAAGAACATCATGGAGTAACGTATACAGATGAAGCCATCAATGCATGTGTAAGCTTAACATCAAGATATATTACTGATCGTTTTCTTCCTGATAAGGCAATTGATGCCTTGGATGAATCGGGTTCAAGGGTGCATTTAACAAATATTCATGTTCCTGAAAAGATTATTGAAATTGAGCAAAAAATCGAAGAAATTAAAGTTGAAAAGAATAAGGTAGTTCGCAGTCAGAAGTATGAAGAAGCTGCAAAACTTCGCGACACTGAAAAACATTTGCTTGAAGAGCTTGAAAAAGCAAAAACTGAATGGGAAGCAGAAACAAAAACCAAACGCTATACTGTATCAGAAGATAATGTAGCCGAAGTGGTTTCCATGATGACCGGTATTCCGGTTCAAAGAGTAGGACAAACAGACAGCCAGAAATTGCTTGGAATGTTTGACTCTATAAATACCCGTATAATTGGTCAGGAAGACGCCGTTAGAAAATTGACTAAGGCTATTCAGAGAACAAGAGCAGGTCTAAAAGATCCGAAAAAACCAATTGGATCGTTTATTTTTCTTGGTCCAACAGGTGTTGGTAAAACTGAGCTTGCAAAAGAATTAGCAAGATTTATGTTTGATACCGAAGACTCCTTAATCCAGGTGGATATGAGTGAGTATATGGAAAAATTCGCTGTTTCGAGATTAGTAGGAGCGCCTCCGGGATACGTTGGTTACGAAGAAGGAGGACAGTTGACTGAAAAAGTGAGACGTAAGCCTTACTCAGTGATTTTATTAGATGAGATTGAAAAAGCTCATCCGGATGTTTTTAACATTTTATTGCAGGTGTTGGATGAAGGTCAGCTTACCGATAGTTTGGGACGTAAGGTCGATTTCAGAAATACAATTGTAATCATGACTTCCAATATCGGTGCCCGTCAGTTGAAAGATTTTGGACAGGGAGTTGGATTTTCTACATCTGCAAAATCTACGCAAGCCGATTCTTATTCAAGAGGTGTTATAGAAAATGCATTGAAACGTGCTTTTGCACCTGAATTTTTAAATAGGGTGGATGATGTAATTGTATTTAATTCTTTAGGAAAAGAAGAAATCTTCAAAATTATTGATATCGAACTGAAATCGCTCTTTGAAAGAATTGAAGCATTGGGCTATGAAGTAAAACTGACCGACGCGGCTAAAGAATTTATTGCAGACAAAGGTTACGATGCTAATTTTGGTGCCCGTCCGCTTAAGCGTGCAATTCAAAAGCATCTCGAAGATCCAATTGCTGAAGAGATTTTAAAAGGCGAACTAACCATTGGGGATACAATGGAAGTAGATTATGACAAGGAGAAAGAAGAGATTCGCATCATTGGAAAATCTCGTGGAAAGAAGAAAAAAGAAGAAAAGAAAGAAGAGTAATTATAAAAATTAGTTAAGCAAAAACCCGCATCCAATATGGATTGCGGGTTTTTTTATTTTCTTTATTTGATTATTTCAGATTGTTTATCGTTTTAGAAATTCTGTATAAATCTGAATAACTTTATTTTTATTTCTCCATTTGCTCAATAACGGCCTGAGTTACTCCGGTGTAGGAGAATCCGCCATCATGGAATAAATTCTGCATGGTTACCATTTTGGTGAGATCTGAAAATAAGGTCACGCAATAATCAGCGCACTGATCCGCATCTGCATTCCCAAGGGGAGACATTTTTTCGGCATAATTTACAAATCCGTCAAAACCTTTAACACCTGATCCGGCAGTAGTTTTGGTGGGAGATTGCGAAACTGTATTGATTCTGACTTTATTTTTAACACCGTACTGATAACCGAAGTTACGGGCGATGCTTTCCAAAAGTGCTTTATTATCAGCCATATCATTATAATCAGGAAATACACGCTGAGCTGCAATGTAGCTAAGAGCTACAACAGAACCCCATTCGTTAATTGCATCCTGTTTCATAGCCACCTGTAAAACCCGGTGTAAGCTTAATGCAGAAATATCTAAACCTTTATGGGTAAAATCGTAATTATTTTCGGTGTAAGTAATGCCTTTACGCACATTGATACTCATTCCAATGGAGTGAAGAATGAAATCGATCTTACCGCCAAAATGTTCCTGGGCTTTAGTAAAAAGGTTCTCCAGGTCATCCATGCTGGTTACATCTGCAGGTATAACCGGGGCATTACATTCTTCAGCAAGTTTATTGATCTCGCCCATACGAAGAGCAATCGGAGCGTTTGTTAATACCAATTCTGCACCTTCTTCGAAACAATGCTGGGCGGTTTTCCATGCTATAGATTGCTCATTAAGAGCCCCAAAAATAATTCCTTTTTTACCTTTCAGTAGGTTATAAGCCATAGTATTTAGTATTTACTGGATTGATTTTTATATTTTAAAAGCTGTAAAGTTATTAAAATTGGTTTAAAGACAACTTCATTTACATAGTTTTATTGGCTGAGTAATTCTCTGGCATTTTGCATTGCAAATTCGCCAGGATTTTCGCCGCTAAGCATTTTGGCTATTTCCAAAGTCCGCTCTTCTTCATTAAGAATAGTAATATTACTTAGCGTGCGATCTTGCTGCTCGTCTTTATAAACCCGGTAATGAGATTTGCCTCTACTGGCGATCTGAGGCAAATGCGTGATGGCAATAACCTGCATATTTTCTGATAGCTGTTCCATTATATTGCCAACTTTAAGAGCAACTTCGCCCGAGATCCCTGTATCAATCTCATCAAAAATAATGGTAGGCAAAGCAGTATGCCTTGCAATTAATGATTTTATACTCAGCATCAATCGGGATAATTCACCTCCGGATGCCACTTTCTGTACAGGAAGTGGCGACTGGCCTTTATTTGCTGTAAATAAGAATTGGATTTGATCCCTGCCAGCATTCGTCATTTGATCTTCATGAACTAAATTACTTTGGATTTTCAAAACGGCGTTGGGCATTCCAACATCCTGCAAAGTATGCTGAATCTGCTTTTCAAGTAAGGGGATTACCTTATTCCGGCTTAAAGTTAATTTGGATGCCAGTATTACTAATTGATCAAATTGATTTTTACTCTCCGCTTTTAAGCGCTCAATGGTTTCATCTACAGAAATAATTGAATTCAGTTTTTGGGAAAGTGATTCCTGAAGTTTTAGTAAATCAGAAACTGATTCCAAACGATGCTTTTTTTGCAGCGTATAAATAATATTTAATCGCTCATTTATTTCTGATGATCTGAGATCATTAAATTGAGTTTCCTGTTCAATGCTTTCAGTTTCAGAGTTAATATCTTTAATTTCAATTAATGTACTTTTTAATCTTTCATACAATTCTGAGATTTTGGGATTGTATTTTTCTGCCTGCTGCAGATTTTGAACAGCTTCTGATAACTTAGCTACAACCGAGTTCTCACTCTCGTTGATGCTGTAAATAGCATTAAGCAGGTTGCGCTTTATTTCTTCTGCATGAGTTAATGCATTCAATTCTGTTTCTAATTGCAATTGTTCTCCGGCTTCAAGTTTGGCGTTTTCCAGCTCGTCAAACTGAAACTGAAAGTAATTCTGATCTGCCCTTGATCTTTCACCCTCTGATATAAGATCATTAAGTTTTGCAATAGTTTTTTTGTGGAATTTATAACTGTCCTGATAAGTTTTTAATAAATCTGAGTGACCTGCAACAATATCCACAACAGATAGCTGAAAGGCTTCGCTGTTAATTTCAATAGTTGCATGCTGTGAATGAATATCAATGAGCTTTTCGCCCATTTGCTTTAAAACAGTCAGATTAACGGGAGTATCATTTATAAAAGCTCTTGATTTTCCGTCTGCAGAGATTTCCCTTCTCAAAACTGTTTCGGTCTCATAATCCAGATCATTTTCTGAAAAGAAATCACCCAGATTCAATTCATTTACCTGGAAAATTCCTTCGATAATACATTTTTTCTGCTGATTAAAAAAGTATTTGCTTTCTGCACGCTGACCCAATATTAAGGACAAAGCTCCTAGAATGATGGATTTACCAGCACCGGTTTCACCGGTCATGATATTAAGATCTTTTGAGAATGAAATATCCAGATTATCAATAAGCGTATAATTTCGAATTACCAGTCGATGGAGCATGTTTATTAAAGATTTCGGTAAAAATACTGATTTTGATTTCAGGCCTTTTAATAATCCTGTTTATTGCTGAGCTTTTTTCAAAGCTTCATATTTGGACGTATTGGCCGGATCAATTTCACTTAAAATGTTGTAGGCCTTAATTTTATCCTGTGGAGCGGCATTGATTAAAACATTTACAAATTCATCATACTTAGCGGTGAAAAATAGCTGAGGAAGCATAGCTCCCTGTTTTTGCTTATCAATTTTTTGAAGTTGCGGAAGCAGGGAATAAATATTTTTTCTTCCTTTTGACTGATTGTCGGCCATTACATCCAATCCATTGAGATGAAACTCATAGAGTGCTTCTCGTATTGGATTGTATGTTTTGTTTAGCAGATTTTCTGTTAACCAATATCTGTTTCTTAAACCTTCAAAAGCTTTCCATCCTGCATTAGGCGCATTTTGTGCAAAATTTACAATGGATTGTGCTTTGTTGTAGTAAGGCGTTCCCCCCATTTTTGAGAATGTATCATTATCTAATCCGGTAATGACGTATGCGTAATAGGCCAAAAGAGAAGTTAGGTTTGATATATAATTCTGATCAGTATAATCAAGCGGCTGGCCTTCTGTGTAATTGAAATTAAAGTCTTTATCGGAAATGTTTAAAATTGTACTGTTGTAGGTGGTTCCGTAAATAGGTCTGCTTGATTGAATCTGCGCTTCTGCTTTAAAGCTGTTTGAACCATCCCAGTCATTGATGGTGATGACGAAATTACAATCAATACGCTCCTGAGACTGTAGTACATCAGTCGACCACCTTCTGGAATTTAAAAAATCGCGGATACTTGTTTCCAAAATATCAAATACTCTTTTGTTGCTATTGGATAGTTGTGGTGCTAAAACTTGTACGCGGGCATTCAAATCCTGAGAAAAAACCGGTAACGCAAATAGTAATATAGCCAGTAGTAGAAAATTTCTTCTCATATAATTAAATCTATAATTTTCTGGCAGATATCTTTAGCTACTTCCGCTTTTGGTTTTAACGGGAAAGCTTGTGTGTTTAAATACTGATCAATGATTGTGATTTTATTACAGTCGCCTTTAAACCCGGCACCTTCATCCTGCAGAGAGTTTAAGACTATAAAATCCAGATTTTTCCTTTTTAATTTCGTAACCGCATTTTCAACCTCGTGATCTGTTTCTAAAGCAAATCCAACCAGAATTTGTTCAGCTGATTTTTTCTGACCAATATGTGCGAGTATATCTGTTGTTTTAACTAATTCCAAATTGAACAGAGCGTCGTTTTTTTTGATTTTTTGAGAAGATTTTTTTAAAGGTTTATAATCCGCAACAGCTGCGCTCATAACGGTAACATCGCTTTCATGGAAATACCGATCCACTTCTTTCAGCATATCATCACAAGAAACTACATCTATCCGGTTAATATTATTGTTTGATTTTAATGAGGTTGGTCCGGTAATCAGCCTTACGTTTGCACCCAGGCGGGCAAGTTCATCAGCAATTGCAAACCCCATTTTTCCTGATGAATGATTCCCAATGAATCGTACCGGGTCTATTGCCTCATAAGTAGGACCTGCAGTAACTATACATTTTTTACCCTGAAGAGGAAGTTTCTGATTAAAATGGGAAAGCAGTAAGTTAATAATATCTTCAGGTTCGGCCATTCTGCCTTCTCCGGTTAACCCACTGGCAAGCTCCCCATCTCCGGGGTTTATCACGGAATTTCCATAAGTTGCTAGCTTTTGGATGTTTTGCCGGGTACTGCCGTGTTTCCACATATCCAGATCCATAGCAGGAGCTATAAATACGGGGCATTTGGCAGATAAGTAAATTGCTGACAATAAATTATCACACAATCCATTTGCCATTTTTGCAATGGTATTGGCACTTGCCGGAGCGATCAAAAACACATCCGCCCAAAGGGCCAGATCAACATGATTATTCCATTCTCCTGTTTCGGGATCGAAATAAGATATTAAGACAGGATTTTTTGAAAGAGTGGATAAAGTTAGCGGCGTTATGAAATTCACCGCATCAGGGGTCATAATAATCTTGACGTTTGCGCCAGTTTTAACAAGTAGCCTGGTTAAAAAAGCGGCTTTGTAAGCGGCTATACTGCCACAAACGCCAAGTAAAATTTTTTTATCTTTAAGCATATACTGCTCAAATATAAAACAAATTAGTTTTGCTCTTTAGCAGGATTTCTATAGTATACCTTATCATTCAAAAATTCATCAATCGCAATTAATGACGGCTTAGGCATACGCTCATAATGCTTCGAAATTTCGATCTGTTCACGATTTTCGAAAATCTCTTCAAGGTTGTCATTGGATGAAGCAAACTCTGCAAGTTTACCATGCAATTCTTCTTTCAGATTATTGGCAATTTGATTAGCCCTTTTAGAAATAATTACAATTGATTCGTAAATATTGTCAGTTTTTATATCAAACTCGCGTACGTCACGTGTTACTGTACTGTTGGCTAGAACACTTTTACTGTTACTCATTAGGACTATTTTTAATTTCTTCTTCTTTTACTTCTTGTTCTTTTACTTTCGGCAGGCTGGTAGCTAATAATTTCCTAACCTCCACGATTGATTTATCCGAATCCTTTTTTAAGGATTGAGCTTCTTTTAAATACTTGCTGGAAGGGTAATTTTCTGAAAATTCATTATATAAAGCAATTGCCTCATTATAACGTTCTTCCTGCTTGTATTCAATACTATTTTTAGCGTATAAATATTGTGCTTTAATAGTTAAAAATTCCATTTCTTCTGCATATTTCGTATCCGGAAAATCTCGCATTGAATTTCTGAAAGCAATTACAGCAGATCTGTAATCTCCAATATCCAAAAATAACTTTGCATTTGCATAAGATTTAGTTTCTAATTTACTTCTTAGATTATCTATTAGTTTGCTTGCTTCTGCTACCCGCTCACTTTTTGGATATAAGTTGATGAATAATTGCAATGATTCAATGGCTTTGATTGTATTTTCCTGGTCAAGCGAATAAATTGGCGATTCCAAATAATAACAATAGGCAGCCATATATCGGCATTCCTCTGCCTTCGGACTATTTGGATAAGTATCAGAAAACGTCTTAAAATGATAACGTGCAGTTGTATAATCTTTTAAATTATAATTGGTATAGGCATAATAATAATATAAATCCTCAGCTTCTGTTCTTCCTCTATATCTTTGTACCAGATCATCAAATAGAATTAAAGCCTTGCTATAACTTTTTTTATTATAAAGAATAACAGCTTCCTGATATTTTTTCGCAATATCAGTACTGGCTCTGATCTTCTCAAAATTGCTTTTACAACCTGCTATAGATACTATTAATAATAAGGATATGCTTACAGCTAATAAACGCTTGTTTTTAAACATTCTGCAAAGGTAAGTTAATTTGATAAAAAGTCAATTATATTTAAGGGTGATCCTTACATTTTATATATACTTACATCGGTATGCATATATATAAGGATATACTATAGTATTTAACAATACGCTAATAATCCTCTAATGTATGCCAGTCAGCCTCTTTATATTCAATTTTTTAACAATCTTTAACATATATCTTAACCTCTTTATTATTTTTCACTGGTAATCAGCATCTTCTGGATATTTATGATTTATTTAAATATTAAGTCCGAATATCATTCTAATTCTTTCTACTTTTGCAACCCGCAAAGGAAGTAAATGCGGATGGTACATTGAGGATTTGGGGTAGCAGAGTGGTTGAGGATGAGGTGTTATGCTTTATTTGAAACCGGTTATGTTAAACATACAAACGTCACTTATTTTTAATAAAATAAGTTTTGGTAAGTTGTTGGATTCTGTTACCTTTGCACTCCGCAATCGAGAGATAGCGGGATGTTCTCAGAGAGTTTGGTGGAGGTTAAAAAATCGGTTGTTGTGTATATGACAGTGCAGATTTGGGAGTTTGAAAGCCCTCTGATTATTTTCACAAATAATTAGGAAGGATCAAAAAT
>NZ_AUHA01000007.1 GCF_000422945.1 Daejeonella oryzae DSM 19973 | reverse complement strand
GCCAACAATGCAGCCCCGCCAATCATTGCCGGCAAAACCAGCCACTTTCCCCTAAATCGTCTGATTAGGGCAAACAGAGAGAATATTCCTCCCTCTCCCTTATTATCTGCCTGAAGCGTAAGGATAACGTACTTTACAGTTGTTTGAAGAGTTAGTGTCCAAATTATCAATGACAGAGAACCGATAATTAGGTCTGGATTAATAGTTTTCCCCTTGGTTATTGCGTTAAGTACATATAAAGGGGAAGTACCGATATCTCCAAAAATAATTCCTAATGCAATTAACAGACCCGCTATTGAGACCTTTGAATGATTTGTAATCATAATATGCTGTATTTTAATTAAAATACAAGTCTCAAACAGACTGATATTAGAAAAAAATAACGAAATATAATAAGCCGCAAATCAACAAATTATTCATGAATAATTTAGAAATATACTGAATGTATCAACTGGCTAATCCTATTGTCCTCGTTTGCAAAGTGGATACTTTAAAATCCCCTATTGTCCTCGTTTGCAACGAGGATATTTGATCCCTGCGATTGTATCGCTCATTAGTAAAATAAATTGTTATTCTTCTGGGTCTGATAGATTTTTAAATTCCAAAAGCAAATATGACATTTTAAAAGCGGCCAATTGTTAGGCTAAGTAGTAGCTATTACATTTGATGTCCATATACTACAAGCTATTATTCTGGATATTTAATCACCTCCGCCTCCACAACTTGAACTACAGGAACTACCACTTTCCGAACTATCCCCAGAATTCCCATCAGAACTATCGCTACCAGAAACATCCCAGCTTCCACTACCTCCACCACCGCCGAATTCACCCCCTCCAAATTTAACATCGCTAATTTCGGCAGATGAAAACATGGTAATAAGAGAGTCTGTTCCAACATAATTATCAGAATAAACAGAATCATTATGTTTTTTCGTGGGCTTTTTTACATTATCTATTTTCCCTTTGAATTTTGTGACATCCCATATCTCTGGAGGTGGTTCAAACCCAAATTCTTTTTTATAAAGTTCTATTGTTTGGAAATATTGTGATTGAAATGCTTCAGTCTGACTACCAACAGATACTAATTCAGGATTATGGTCAAAATCATATTGAATTATTTCCTTGCAAAATTTTCTGTAACCTGAGCTGAATAATAAATGCTCATGCCATACTTGGTCAACGACTTTGGACGGAGTTACGCTAAAATCACTTATTACTCCCAGGTATACAAATTTTTTGTACTCGTATATGGCTTTCAAAGCGAAATGTTTTCCCCAGTTAAGTTTTCTGGAAAGTTTAGTAGCAAAGGCTTTTGTAAATGGGTTTTGCCCTCCAAATTTTACAGCAATTTCATCCCACAGCTGAGTTGGAACCAGGTTGTCAAAGTGGTAGTTGGCAATATTTAACCAAAGTTCTTTTTTATCCATATTTGTTTTTATTTATTGTTGGTTAGTTTTCTGCATCATTGTACCTTACTTCTAA
Organism: Daejeonella oryzae DSM 19973; assembly: GCF_000422945.1. Lineage (GTDB taxonomy): Bacteria > Bacteroidota > Bacteroidia > Sphingobacteriales > Sphingobacteriaceae > Daejeonella > Daejeonella oryzae. The sequence continues at coordinate 97,398 of NZ_AUHA01000007.1, read as the reverse complement.
TATAAGCAAGCTTTTCCGAAGTAATAGCGATTGAACCGCTACATATGTGTAGGTGCTGGTAACGGTAGCCCTTTTGTCTTTCGTTCTCGCATCAATCCGGTGATGTATCGCCCTCAATAAACCTTAATTGCGTATATTTAATTAAGACAATGAATATCCCCTTTGCCTCCAGCCGGTGCTACCCCTCCACAAAACCCCAAAGGCACCAGCTTCCGTCAACGCACAAGCAATAGAAAGCCAATCTCCCTTAATCACATTTCCCCCTCATTGCCTTTCCCTTGCTTTATCCCACCACTTTGCCCACCGCACCAGGTAATAAGGCATTCCTCAATTCGTCCCCGCATAAGTCCCGCCAAAACTCATAGCCATTTTCTTTAGAAAAAATAGCTATTTCGCCCTGCGGGTAGTTTCCCTCCGCCAGGCTTCCCCTCCAGGAACCGATCACCCTGAGCCTGTCGAAGGGCAACTATTTCGTCATGCCTTCTGTCTTTGGTCCTCATTTCCATTCGCAGTTATCTTCTGCCTCAACCAGTCCGAGCACCAAAAAAACTTGCCAATACGAGCCGATTTTCTAGTCGCAGCTTTGTGTATTGCTCGTCGGGCTATGATTAGAAATACTTCTAGTGGAGAGTTATAAGTCGACAATTTCACCTTTTCTTAATAAATACAAAATTTTATTATAATCCTTTTTATTTAGTCAAATACGTCTATTAAGGTATTTACAACTGCTTATTTTAAACCCAATTTTGAATAAGAAATAGAATTAGCTTATGTATTTATTTTACAATAACTGCTCAGTGATTCTTAAATATTGGCTTTCCGAGCTGAGAAGAAATTCACTATAACCTAAAATATTATGGAAAATCATTTTGGTGATAAACTGTATCTACAGCTTACAGAGGAGTTGCAAACCATCGACAGAAATGAAGAAAATTCATTTAAACGAGTATCAGAAGCTATAAGCAAAGTACGTACTGCTATTAAGACATTGCAGGATTTTAATGAGAAGCATCCATTTAAAAGTATTCAGGAAGAAGTCCATTTCTATAAACACACAAAACCTAAATTTTATTCCTGGCTCATTTACTATGTAGACCTTTATCAGATTGACAATGCAAAACCAATTGGTACCATGGAAACTATTCAGGAATACTTTGAAGGAGAACTGAATTTTATCAACAGGTTTTTTCATCAAAATCAATTTCTGTATCAATATTATCGTAATGGCATGGCTGAATTGGATCAACTTTATTTCATGCCCACAAATCATGGTAAAACTGGACTGCCTCCTGAAATCCCTCCCGTATATCCGGCGTATCCCACGAATTGCGATTATTTATTCTCCAAATTCATCGCCTATGAAATGCTCAGCAAAGAGCTCTTGAAACGACTTAGTGCTTTCAATAGGCAAATAATGCTTTTACCTGATCAACCTGCCGAAGAAAAGCAAAAACTAACCTGGACCGGAGACAAGGTCAATATCGCTGAGCTAGCTTATGGTCTCTATTATACAGGACAAATTAATGGCGGAAGTTGCGATGTGGCTGATATCATTAAATGGTTGGAAGACAGCCTAAACCTTCAAATGGGCAGCGTACACCGTAAATTCATTGATATTCGAAGGCGTAAAACCATTAGTTACACCAAATTTTTGGATCAGATGCGGGAAGCTATCCATAAACGCGTGGAGGAAGATTTGGAATATAAACCGAACCGGGGGATCAAATTACAGAAACCTCCTTTCAGGCAGGAATAATCAGAATTGAAAAATCTATAACACCCTCCTATTAAGGTGTTAAATGAAAATTTGAAGTAGCCTAATCTTTGTTCCTGAAGTTTCTGCATCATGGAGTTGCAGGAAGAAAATTCGAGAAATTATGTTAGAACATTTCACCTGGCCGCAGTTTCTCATCGCAGCCCTTATCCTCAGCCTTCTTTGGTACATTGCCATTGTCCTGCTCTACTTCCGAAAAGATTTAAAGATCCTTTTATTGGGGAAAGAATTTAATCTACAGAATGAACCATTGCCACATGCCTGGCAAGATGAAGTTGATGAAATTCCTGCAGATAACCTGATGGGCAAACCTGCAAAACCTGAGGGGCTAGAAAACGTCACTATGAACGGGTTTGGTTTTAGTCCAAAAGATAACTCCTCTAAATTCCTGCAATTAGGTGTGGTGCCTGATGTACTGGAGGAACTAAAAACGATTTTCAATATCCTGCAAAAGGAAGACGGAAGCAAATCAGATTTTTTCTCACTGCTTGCTTTGACCAAAGCCAAACATGCCGGGATTGGTAGAAATCCAAATATTTCACATATCAATGATTTTGTACGTGAAAATGCCCCTTTCATGCTAACTAAAGAAGAGCTTGAAAATATGTGGGATTAAAAACACCTGGCAATCTTAAAACTCATTTCATAAAAAATAATCTCATGAAAAACCATTGTATCTATTTTAAAAAGCCATTTCCGTTTAAAATATGGGTGATTGTTATTACCCTATTAATTGGCAACATTTTTTTCATCAATCAAGTAACCTTCGCCCAGGATGCGAATGCCGGAATACAGGAAGCTACTAATCAGGTTGTAAGCTATTTTGATACAGGCACCGATTTAATGTACGCCATCGGTGCAGTGGTGGGAATCATTGGAGCTATCAAAGTTTTCAATAAATGGAACGCTGGAGAACCTGATACCAATAAGGTCGCTGCTGCCTGGTTTGGCAGTTGTGTTTTCTTAGTGGTGGTTGCCACTGTGTTAAAATCATTTTTCGGTATCTAAATTAAACAGGCTCATGGCAAGCATCTATCAAATCAATAAAGGAGTTAACAAACCAATCGAATTTAAAGGGCTCAAAGCACAATATATAGCCTGGTTAGCGGCTGGTCTTGTATTATTACTTATTGCTTTTGCGATCCTCTACATATCGGGATTAAATATCTCTATAATCCTCCCCCTGCTATTCGGAACTGGAACAGCCTTAATCATAATCCTTACCAAGTTGAGCCATAAATACGGCGAGCATGGCCTGATGAAATATTTCGCTAAACACCGGTTGCCCCATTATCTCAGATTCAAATCAAGGCGTTTGTTCACCCAACTTAAAAAAGGCTAAGATGATTGCAGCAGAAAAAATATGGCCAATATATAAGGTGGAACACAATGCCATTGTTTCTATGCAAGGTGATATCACGATTGCATTCGAGGCCAAACTACCGGAGATATTTACCTTATCCGACAGGGATTACGAAGCCTATCATCAGTCACTGATAAAAGCGATTAAACTCTTGCCCCTGCACAGTATTTTTCACAAGCAGGACTGGTTTATAGAAAGCAGTTACAAGGCTGATTTTGAAAAGACGGATATCAGTTTTCTTTCCAGATCAAGTGAGCGGTTTTTTAACGAACGCCCCTGCCTGAACCACCAAAACTTTATCTTTCTAACAACGAAACCACAGGGCAGGAAACTTTCCAGTTCTGTGTATTGCAATGTTTTACGTAAATCCATTGTCCCGCAACAAACCGTTAACCCACTTCTTTTTCAGGATTTTTTAGACAGCGCCGGGCAATTTGAGCGGATACTGAAGGACAACGGTTTCGTGCAGCTTCGAAGACTGACGGATGATGAGCTTGCCGGTACAGCCAATAAGCCAGGAATCATTGAGCAATACTGTTTTCTTCTAAGGCCGGATCAGCATTCAGTCATTCGGGATGTTCATCTAAAAAATGAAATAAGGATTGGAGATAAGCATGTACAGCTTTATACCCTATCGGATGCGGACAATCTGCCACAGCTATGTGGAAGCCGCATCAACTACGACAAGTATAGCACCGACCGTACCAAATTCAGTATCGGCTTTGCCAGCCCTCTGGGCCAACTGCTCAATTGCAACCACATTTACAATCAGTATATTTTTATTCAGGATGCACCGGTCATTCTTAAACGGCTTGAAGCCAAAAAACTAAGGTTGCAAGCCCTGTCTGCTTATTCCAGGGAAAACGCAATCAGCCGGGATGCCACCAATAATTTCCTGAATGAAGCGATAGCTCAGCAGCGCTTACCAATTAAAGCACATTTCAATGTCCTGGCCTGGTCAGATAATGGAGAAAGTGTCAAGGACCTTAAAAACAAGGTATCCTCAGCCATGGCACAAATGGATGCAGTTGCGAAGCAGGAATCGGACGGAGCAGCACAATTATGGTATGCAGGAATCCCGGGTAACCAGGCAGACTTTCCCATGAATGAAACCCTGGAAACGTTTGTAGAACAGGCAACCTGCTTTTTAAACCTGGAGACTAATTACCGGAGCAGCATCAGCCCGTTCGGTATTCGTTTAGGAGACCGCTTAAGCGGAAGACCCATCCATGTAGATATTTCTGACGAACCTATTAAGCAGGGTTATACCACAAATCGCAACAAGTTTATTTTGGGCCCCAGCGGATCTGGTAAAAGTTTCTTCACCAACCACATGGTACGAAGTTATTATGAACAGGGCACACACGTTATTTTAGTGGACGTGGGCCATTCTTATAAAGGGCTCTGCGATTTGGTAAACGGATATTATTTTACTTATTCGGAAACCGACCCGATCAAATTCAATCCTTTTCAACTAGCAGATGGCGATGTGCTCGATACCGAAAAGAAAGAAAGCATTAAAACGCTGTTACTTGCTTTATGGAAAAAAGATGATGAGACCTTCAGGCGCTCAGAATATGTCGCTTTATCCAATGCTCTGACCCTCTACTATCAGCATTTAGAAAAGTATCCGGACATCTCCCCCTGCTTCAATACGTTCTATGATTTCCTGAATGACGAATACCTCAATGTTCTTGAAAATGGTAAAGTCAAGGAGAAAGATTTTGATATTTCCAATTTCCTGTATGTTCTTAACCCCTATTACCGCGGTGGAGAGTTTGATTACCTTCTCAACGCAACCGAAAACCTCGACCTTTTAAACAAACGCTTTATTGTATTTGAACTGGACAATATCAAAGACCATCCGATCTTGTTCCCGGCCGTTACGCTGATTATTATGGAGGTGTTCATTTCCAAAATGCGCAAACTAAAAGGGATACGAAAAATGATCCTCATAGAAGAGTGCTGGAAAGCAATTGCCAAAGAAGGCATGGCGGAATACATCAGGTATTTGTTCAAAACGGTCCGAAAATTTTTTGGTGAAGCGGTCGTCGTTACGCAGGAAATAGAAGATATCATCAGTTCTCCCATTGTAAAGCAAGCTATCATCAATAACAGCGACTGCAAAATCTTGTTGGACCAAAGCAAGTATCAGAACAAGTTCGACAGTATCCAGGAACTTCTGGGTTTGACTGAAAAAGAAAAAGCGCAGGTCCTTTCCATGAATAAAGCAAACGATCCTAAAAGAAAATACAAAGAAGTGTTTATCAGCTTAGGCGGGCAATATAGTAAGGTGTACCGAACGGAAGTATCGCTAGAAGAATATTTGGCCTACACGACAGAGGAAAGCGAAAAGATGAAAGTGAAGGAATACACCCAAAAATACGGCAGTATCCACCAAGGCATCGCAATGCTGGCAGAGGAAATTAAAAATCAAAATCAAAATCCATAGCTATGAAAACAAGCATCCTTTTGATTCTGCTTGCGGCAACCTTGTTTACAGCCTGTAGTAGAGACAAATTACCTGATTATATACCCGGTATTTACGTGGACAGTGCTTCCAGTGAATACAGCGTTGCCTTTGACACATTGATCATTGAGCTTTCTGAGAAGGAAAGCAACAATTACCTCATTCATCGAAAAACCGGCTTTAGAAGGATCGACGATGGGAAGCCGGGCAAAGATCAATATGAAACTGATGAATGGGTAGCAGTTTTTGAACCCGAAACCGGGGTGTTAACCGAAATTTCAACAGGGAAAACCATCACTTTCTATCCCGAAACAAACCGGATGAGAGTTGTTAGGCGGGAATATCAGAAGGTAAAATAGAACATAGAAAAAAAAACTCATTAAAAAAATCTAATGGCTCACTTAAACAAAAGTGAAGCACATGGAACCACATTGCCCAAGAAAAACCTTTTTTGGATAAAGTACAAGTACCGATTTAATAATGACAACCAGGAATTAAAACCGATGAAAAAAATACTAAATGCTATGAAAAAATACATGGTCATCCTACCGATGAGTGCCATGACAATCTTTGTTTCGCTGCCCAAAGGTGCAAATGCACAGATCGCGGTTACAGAGGTGATTAAGGCCGGGGTAAAAAAGGTCATAAAGGCGATTGACCTTAAAATACAGCGTTTACAGAACCAAACTATCTGGCTGCAAAACGCACAAAAAGTTTTAGAAAACCAGCTATCCAAACTCAAGCTAACCGAGATCTCCGATTGGACAGAAAAACAAAGGGACCTTTACAGCCAGTATTACAATGAATTGTGGCAGGTAAAATCTGCAATCACCTATTATAAACGCTTGAAAGACCTAACTGAAAAACAAGTTGCTATAGTTGACGAATATAAATGGGCCTGGGGATTATTTAAAAAAGACAATCATTTTACTGCTGAAGAACTGATTTATATGGAAAAAGTTTATTCGGGACTTCTTGATGAAAGTATCAAAAACCTGGATCAGATCCTTCTGGTTACAAACAGCTTCAAAACCCAGATGAGCGATGGGAAACGGCTGGAAATCATCAATGCGGCCGCAGACAAAATGGACATTAATTTCAGCGATTTAAAGCAGTTCAATACGCAAAACATCAAATTGAGTATTCAGCGGGCAAAATCAGTGGATGAAGTAGCTAATTTAAAAGAATTGTATGGAATTGATTAAGGTTGGACAAAGGATAAAGGAACAAGGATTAAGGATACTAAAAAATCAATTTAAAGTTGCAGTACTACTTTTCATTTCATCCATATTCCTTTTTCCTTGCTCTGGCCAAAGCCAGACCTGGGATGAAATTTTTAAGCAAAAGGAAACACAGAAAAAATACCTCCTTGAACAGATTGTATCCTTAAAAATCTATGCAAGCTATATAAAAAAAGGCTATGACATTGCCGGAACGGGACTACAAACGATCAAAGATATTTCCAACGGGGAATTCAACCTTCATGGGTCTTTTTTCACCTCATTAAAAACAATCAATCCCGCTATACGAAATGATGTCCGTGTCGCTGAAATCATAATATTCCAGCTACAGATACGAAACGCATTTAAGGGCATAATTGAAAGCGAGGGTTTATCGGCTTCCCACAGGGATTATATTCAATCGGTCAGAAATAAGGTAATGGGCGAATGTGCCGGTGATCTGGAAGAACTGCTGTTGATTGTCACTTCCGGCAGGGTAGAAATGAATGATGATGGGCGCTTGGAACGCCTTGATAAGATATATGAAAGCATGAGAAATAAATCCGCCTTTACCCAAGGTTTTTCCAAAATGGTTGACCTTTTAATCCGACAAAAGGATAAAGAAATACGATCTGTAAATCAAATGAAACACAGTTATGGAATTGATTAAAGGAAAAAAGTGGTTTGTCAGTTTGATATTACTGCTTGTGATATCGACTACTTCCGTTATAACAAAAGCGCAATCAACTGAAGTGCAGCAATTGCTTTTAAACGTGGAGAAATTAAGCCAGTTAAAAAATATCCTGACCGATATGAAAAAAGGCTATGTGATCGTCAATAATGGATACAATGCCGTAAAGGATATATCGGAAGGCAATTTCTCTCTGCATGAGGTTTTTCTGGAAGGCTTGACATTGGTCAGTCCCGAAATAAAAAAGTATCACCGTGTTGGAAATATTATCAGCAATCAAAAGGATATTGTGAAGGAGTACAAATCTGCGTTTAACCGTTTTAAACGCTCAGGGAATTTCAATCCACAAGAGATCGGATACCTGAGCAAGGTATATAAACAACTGTTTAACCAAAGCTTAAACAATCTGGACGAACTGGCCACGGTTATCACATCCTCAAAATTACGGATGAGCGACGATGAACGTCTTCAAGCCATCGACCGCATTTTTGCCGAGTCCCAGGACAAACTTCAATTTTTGCGGGATTTTAACAAACAGGCCGGCATTCTCATTCTGCAAAGAACCAAAGAGGAGGTCGATTTAAAGGTTACAAAGGAATACTACGACTTAAACTGATATTATAAAAAATCCCCTAAGGGATCTTCATCACCTTAAATAAAGAAGCCATTACGATGAAAACTAAAATATTAGCCGCTGGATTTCTGACGGCATCAGCCACACTTTTGCCTGAAAATTCCCTTGCCCAGGACATGGCGCAAACCATATCCGGCATGCAACCTGTACTTGACAAAGTATATAATGAAATGCTTCCGTTGTGCAGCCGTCTGATCGGGGTAGCCAGGGGGATTGCCGGCTTCGGGGCATTGTGGTATATCGCCAGCCGGGTTTGGCGACAGATTGCCGCTGCAGAACCCATTGACTTCTATCCTCTGCTCCGCCCCTTCGCTCTAGGAATGGCAATTATTATGTTTCCTGCCGTGATCTCAATAATGAACGGGGTATTACAACCTACTGTGAGGGCGACTGGGGATATGGTCGGTACCTCAAACAAAGCTATCGCCGCGTTGCTCAAGCAAAAAGAAAAGGCCATTAAAGACAGCAAATTTTATGATATGTATGTCGGCGAAACCGGGAGCGGCGACAGCGACAAATGGTATAAATACACCCATCCGAATGATCCTGACCGTGAGAATGAAAGCGTTATGGACGGTATCGGAAACGACATCAAGTTCTGGATGGACAAGCAGAACTATAATTTCCGGAACAGTATCAAAGCTTGGATGAGTCAGGTGATGGAAATCCTCTACGCAGCAGCTGCTTTGTGCATCAACACGATAAGGACTTTCTTCCTGATCGTATTGGCAATTTTAGGCCCGCTGGTTTTTGGCTTTGCTGTTTTCGATGGGTTCCAGCATACCCTTACTGTTTGGCTTGCCCGTTACATCAACATCTTTTTATGGCTGCCCATCTCAAACATATTCGGGAGTATTTTGGGCAAAATACAGGAAAACATGCTCAAACTGGATATTGACCAGATCAGTCAACAGGGGGACACCTTCTTCAGCAGCACGGACACGGCTTATCTGATTTTCCTGGTGATCGGCATTATGGGCTATTTTTCTGTTCCCAATGTAGCAAACTACGTGGTACATGCGGGAGGTGGGAATACCATACTTCAGCGTGTTAACACCATCGTTAGCAACACTTCACAATCTGCGACAACAGGTGCCGGAATGGCTGTTGACGTAATGGGCGATGGTGCAAGAAAAGTCTATCAGGGTTTTGCCGGTTCTGGAAATTCCGATTACTTCCCGGATAAAGCCACTCCAGGGTCAGGCCATCAGCACGACCGGCTTTCTGGTAAATAATATTAAAGGTCAGTCAATAATCTAAAAAATTCAACATGTTTACTCAATTAAAGAACATTGATTCTGCTTTTAAGCATATCAAAACCTTTAGCATCTTTCTGATCTTGGCTTGCACTCTGGTCTCTGGATTTGCCATTTACAAGAGTTTTGAAATGGTCGGTTCTATGCAGGAAAAGATCTACATCCTGGCCAATGGCAAAGCACTGGAAGCCTTTTCAGCAGAACGGAAAGACAATATTACGGTGGAAGCCAAAGACCATATCAAAATGTTTCATCACTGGTTTTTTACTATGGACCCGGATGATAAAGTTATACAGGCAAACATCTCCAAAGCCATGGACCTGGCCGATGAAAGTGCCAAGAAACAATATGATAATCTAAAGGAAAAGGGCTTCTATAATAACCTGATTTCTGCTAATATCTCCCAGGAGATTAGCATTGATAGTATTGAACTGGATATTAACCAGTACCCTTTTGTATTCCATTGTTACGCCACACAAAAGCTTATCCGTTCCACTTCAACAGTGACCAGAAAGCTGATCTCTCAAGGTTATTTGCGTAACGTTTCCCGGTCAGATAATAACCCACATGGTTTCCTGATACAGCAATGGGAGATTTTGGATAACAGGAATGAGCTTTTAAAACCATAGCCATGAAAATTTTTAAAAGAATCAAGGCACCTGTTGTAAATGATAAGATTGCCCGGCAGGTAGCCAGTCACATAATAAAAATTCAGTGCCGTTTAGCGGATTGCATGAACAAAAGGGTTAAAAAGGTACCGGGAAGAATTTTGCTTTTAGCCCTGCTCCTGTTCACTGTGACCTTCGGCGGCTATTGCCTATATCTGATTTTAAACCCATTTATAAATCATTAAAAAATCATAAATATGGAAACAAAATTTAAAGACAAACGCAAGGTTCTGTTGGTATTGCCGCTATTAATCCTTCCTTTTCTGGCTCTCGCATTTTATGCCATGGGCGGAGATCGAAGCGATGCATCCCCAATGCAGGGCCAGAACCAAAAAGGCATCAATACCAACCTGCCGGATGCAGCCTTTAAAACGGCTAAACCGCAGGATAAGTTAGCTTACTACCAGCAGGCTGAAAGGGATTCTGCAAAGCATAGTGGAAACGAAATAAAAACGGTGGCAGACCGCCTGGGCTTTTCATCTACGGTACAAAGTACGCAAACAGAACTGATTGATCAGAGACTGGAAGACCTGAACAGAGAAATTAATCGTCCTGAAGAAGTTGAAGTCCCGAGACAATTTACGTCAAACCGCAACTCCGGTCAATCAATTAAAATAAAAGATGATGTTGATCGGTTAGAAGCATTGATGCGCAATATGCAGCAAAGCCCTGCCGAAGATCCGGAGATAACGCAGCTGAACGAGATGCTTGAAAAGATACTGGATATCCAGCATCCTCAGCGGCTCGAAGAAAAATACAATAAAGACATTACCCAATCAAAAGATAATTGGTTTAAAGCCATTCCTGCAATAATTGAAGAAAATCAAAAAGTAACCCAGGGATCGGTAATTAAGCTCCGCGTGATGGATTCGGTTTTGCTCAATGGAACAACAATTCCAAAAGATCATTTAATCTTCGGCATTTCTGAAATTACTAATCAAAGGCTCATCCTCGATATTAAAAATATACGTATCGGTAATTCCATTGTACCAGTTGATCTATCGGTATTCGATATGGATGGGATGAAAGGAATTAACGTACCGGAAGCCTACATGAAAAACGCAGGAAATAAAACCGCCAATCAAGTCATAAAAAGCTTACAACTACCCGGTTATGATTCGTCAGTTGCAGGCCAGGTTGCTGATGCCGGGATTAATGCGGCAAAAGGACTATTGAGTGGAAAAACGCAACGCGTTAAAGCCAGACTAAAGGCAGGTTATATTGTCCTTTTAAGGAACAATAAACTTGTTACAAATCAGCATCATTAAGGAGTCATTCAACAGCATTTAATATTATAACTAGCTAATAATTTTTATCGACTATGAACCTAAATAATTTAGAAAACCTGAAAGGGGAAATGAAAACTCTGGGCTTCAAGAATAAGCTTATTGAGGAAATGGAAAAAAACATGGGAAAAAATATTCCTGAATTTCAGCTTCAAAATCAGCTTCCTGCTGGTAAAGCATCAACGGATTTTACACTGCATTTTAAAAAATCGGGACAGTCAGACTTTTACTATTTTAATAAATATGAAGTTTCGTTAAACAATGGAAAGTCCCTTGAGGAAGGACAGAAGTACATGGTCATCTCACCCGGAGAAAAAGATAAACCCATATTCCGTAATTTTGAGAATCCAAATAAAGCTATTGCATATTTTAAAGAACAAACAGCAAGCAGCGAACTGGCTTTGGGTAAAGATCCGGGTAATAAAACCATTCTTGCCACTATGGAGAATGGCAAAGTGAACTTTGTCAGTAAAGAATTTAATAAAACCTTTTACACTCCCCCTGTCAGCCAGATTTTTTATGTAGAAAAAGGTAAAGGCTTTACTGCTGAGCAAGCAGCGAATCTAATACAGGGTCGTTCAGTATATCGTGATGACTTACTAAATGTTGGCGGGATACCTTATAAAGCCTGGATCAAACTCGATTTTGATAAGCCAAAAGACCGCCATCAGAATTTTACTACCAACCAATATCACGATCCTTCTTATGGATTCGACTTGAAAAAGGTATTGGATAAATTCGATATTAAAGAGCTTTCTGATCCTGCAAAAAGAGAAAAGCTGGAAGACGCATTAAAAAACGGAAACCGTCCTTTGATTACCACCCAAAAAAATGGACAGGAAATCAAGTTGATGATTGAAGCTGTTCCTCGCTATAGCCAGATCAATTTATTCACCGAAAGCGGGAAACCAGAAAAAAGGGAGCAGTTTTTAAAAGAACCGGTATTAAATAATAAAATATCTACTGGCAAAGGAAAGAGCAAGGAAGAAGCAGAAATCCAGAGTTTGAAAATATAATTTCAGAAAATCACGTTAAATCAATTAATTCAATTCGAAAAAAATACATTATGGAAAAATTCACAAAAATAAAAGAGCAGATCGCTTCGATAGAAAAAGATGCCGAATTATTTTACAACAAAGACAACAAAGCTGCCGGTACACGTCTCCGTAAAGCGATGCAGGAATTAAAAGGACTGGCACAAGAGATTCGAACGGAAGTGACAGAGAAGAAAAATGTTCAATAAAAATTTATAAACTATTGAAAGGCCCGGTCGAAAAAACCGGGCCTTTTTTGTTGATTTATTTTTATTTTAATTACATCAGCGGGTCCAATCGCTTCATTCGTACCTCTTTCACCACCTTCCCCGCATTGAAGGAAGAATGGCTCTTGTACCTCCGTCTCACTTCCTGCTGTTTATAAGGTTGAGGTTTTCCCAATGTTTCGGAAAGTCTGATATAGCTTTCAGATTCTAATTCAGCAGGTCCGTCCGCTTCATTCGTACCTCATTTCAGCAGCTTCCCTGCATTAATGGAAGAATGGCTCCGTGCCTCCTCCACACTTCCTGATATTTATAAGAAGTATGTCGTCTAATATCTTTAAACTTTCTTAACCGTTTTCAATACCCTACCATAGGCTTTTTGGCAAAGCAAATTTCTGAACGCCATGCCTGTCTGCAAGGCCGGGCCCCTACGGGTTTTTGAAAAAAAATCTTCCTATTCCGCTACGCTCCAAAGCGTATTTTTTTCCAAAAAGCCTTGCATCCAATCATGGCTATTTCAGGTGAGCTGCTTAACAAAAAGCCAAAGGAGGCTTCAGCCGACGGCAGTTAGCAAATCAGGCAAATTCATTTGAAAGGAAACCATGAAAGGCAGAGACCCACCGAAGATAGGAAAGAACACACTTAGGATAAATATTTAAACCCTTCATTAAATTTCAAAATCATGAAAACTTTAGAAAATCAAAGCAAGACCGCAGAGAACAAAATCCAAACGAATGCAATCTCATTAAATTCATCTATAAGTAACGGTGCCAAAAATGGTAAGGTAGAAACTGAAAAAAAGGATCCTGAATCATCGTCAAAAGCATTAGAACAGGGAAAATCCCAGGAAGAAGATAAAACCGAAATCAGGTTTGAAAAGCCTGCGCTAAATCTGGAAAGCACGTTAAAACTGGTAGTGGAATTACACCGCCGAAAAATCCAAAGGGACAAGCTTTTAGAAACTATTGAAACCTTAGAAGCTTTTGAAGTAGCACAAAAGGAAGATGCTGAAGAAACAGACAGCAACCATTTTCAGGGCTGTGTTTTAACTATTGAGGACGATACCCGCAGAAAGTTCACAACTAAAAACCCTGTGATCATATTTTCAGTAGCTCAGTATGTAAACAGTATGTGCATCAACAGACTTGCAGAAATCGAGGCGGGAATTACAATTCCTGCATAATCCTTAATCGCCGCTATCCATTTGGGAAGCGGCGTTTATTTCATTGACCTAACAATGGAAAGAGAAAATTCCAATCAGAATTAACAGATTTTTAAATCCTTATATCTACGAAAACCATGGCACACAATCTTAATTATAACCAGCAGACAGACAAGTACAGCTTTTTTAGCGTCAAAGAAAAAGCATGGCATAGTCTCGGGCAGATCATCAGCGATTACCCGACCAGCGCAGAAGCGATTCAATTCGCAGGGCTAAATTATACGGTGGAAAAAAGAGCTCTGTTCACCTTTGACAACGATAATCAAAATGGGAAATCAGATTTAATAATCCCTGAAATTGAAGTCCCCGAGCATTATGCAACCATTCGAACCGACACAGAACAGGTTTTGGGGGTTGTCGGAAAAGATTATCAGGTGGTACAGAACATCGATGCTTTTTCTTTTTTTGATAGCATTGTAGGAAACAAGAATGGTATTCTTTACGAAACCGCAGGGGCATTGGGTAAAGGAGAACGCATTTTTATTACAGCTAAACTTCCTGATTATATCAGGGTCGGAAAAGATGATTTAATTGAACAATATTTATTTTTGACAACCTCCCATGATAGTTACGGCAGTATAACCGCAGCATTTACACCGGTTCGCATTGTTTGCGCCAATACTTTAAATGCCGCTTTGAAAAATCATAGCAATTGCATTAAGATAAAGCATACGGCAAGCGCACAGGACAGGTTAAACCAGGCCCATAAATTATTGGGCATCACAAATCAGCTAGCTGCTGAACTTGAAGAAGTGCTTAACCATTGGTCAACTATTCGCGTTACTGATCTTGATGTTAAACGTTTGGTACAAATCGCAATGGCACCCAATAAAGAGGTTTTGCAAAAACTGCAAAATGACCATAAGGATGAATTATCAACCGCTTATAATAATGTGGTTAGCAGCGTAATGGAATACGCCTTTTCAAGTCCGACTCAACAAGAAGCCACCACCAAAGGAACTTTGTTTGGCGCTTATAATGCCGTGACGGGCTATTTTCAGAATGTGCGGAATTACAAGGACGATGAAAGCAAATTCAAATCCATCATGTACGGTACAGGTTTGCAGCGTTCACAAACCGCCTTTGACATTTGCGATCGGTTTTCCAGGCATGGCATTGGTGCATTAAATTACCTTTTTTAAAGCAAGGGCGCAAGCCCTTAGCTTTTGAAAGGACAAGCCACCATTGGATTCATTTGCCGGGCTTTTAAGTGTTTGTAAACTTTTGATAAGTGATTCAAATAACTCTTCAATGAATCATTTATTCGATCAAAAAAAATTTATTCAAATATTAATCATACCACAATTTAGGCTTTGGGCTGCAACAGCGTCCAAAAAATTCCGGCATAAACGCTCCTGCCCTTTCTCTGACCCATTTATTCCGTTGCTTTTTAGACTTGATTGCCCAAAACCTGATTGAGCGCCATAATTAATTCATTCATTTAATCAGCTAATTATGGAAAAGCAACAAAATCAGATCTCCCTGTTCCAGGTATCAGAAATCAATGTGGTTTACAAACCGAAATTCAAAGCTTCCGAAAGACCGGCTATCACCAGTTCTAAAAATGTTTATGAAATCCTTATTCAAAGTTGGGATATGAATAAAATAGAACTCCTTGAACAGTTTAAGATCCTCCTGTTAAACAGGGCTAATAAAGTACTTGGAATTTTTGAAGTATCCTCCGGCGGTATATCTGGCACAACTGCAGATCCCAAATTAATTTTTGGGATTGCTCTAAAAACCTGCGCAAGCGGTATTATAATATCACACAATCATCCTTCAGGACAATTAAAACCTAGTGATGCAGATCTTAGAATCACCAGAAAAATTAAAGAAGGAGGAAATTTTTTAGATATCAGTGTTCTGGATCATGTGATCATTACCTCTACGGGATATTTTTCATTTGCTGATGAAGGGCTAATTTAGCCCTTTTTTCAAATTTAAGTAATCGATGAACCAACTAGCCATGCGAGTCTTTAGACAAGATTTTAAAAATTCTAACTTTTGATCACACAACAATATTTACAAAAATTCTATTTCGTTATTTTCAATATTAATTATAAGTAAAGTTGATCAAATAAAAAGATGCAATTTTCTTTAAGACAGTCAAAAATTGGTTCGATATTACATTAATCGGGAACACATAACCGCTGTTATTAATCATAGAGGCGATTTTAGTTTTTAGAGAATTTTCAACGTGGCTTATCGCTTGAAAAACGTCGTTTTTGGTTCGAGCTGGAAAGAATAATTCTTTCATTGATACAACATTAGTAGTTCACGATAGAGTTTTACAAATGCCAAATTGAATTTAAATAAGATCAGTTAGGAGCGGGAAGATTATTCTTAAGAGTTAATTTCAAGCTTATATCCTTTGCCGCGTATAACAACAATTTTGATATTCGCATCAAATTCCAGTTTTTTTCTAAGTTTTGATATAAACATATCCAAACTACGCCCCACAATAATCCCATCATCTTCCCATATCTCTTTTTGCAGCCTACTTCTCTCTATAATCTCGTTTGGAGACAACGCGAAAATGAGCAATACACGGGTTTCAGTTCCGGTCAGGTCTACTGTTTTTCCATTTACTATGAGCTTCCGATTCTTCGCATCAAACAATACCGAGCCCAAAGTGAACATACTAGTTTTCTGACCGACAGGCAAAGCTCTTCGCGGCTTAACAGATCTCAAAAAAATTAAACCAACAAATGCTAAAAATGAAAGGCCACTAAAAATATATCCGTTTCTGGTTGCATTTATGCCCGATGGTTTAAATTTAACGTCAATTATGTAACATGCTGTAGGTTGCTTCCTTCCTATACAGGCTACAATATCATCTTTTCTATTTTTTGATATAGCATACCCATAGGCTATGGTGGAGTTGCTACAATTTAAAACATTAACAACATAATCATGTGTGAGCGGATCTTTGGCTAACAAACGCTGAGTAGTATTTACCAGAGAGTCTGGTTGAAAAGTAAGATCATTCTCAAACCTGATCTGGTATTCATTTTCTGCGACCTTTTTTACCGGGAGTACTCTTGATATACTGTCGCCAGACTGTAACAGCAGTTCATGTCCGATCCTTCGGAGCAAAACTTCTCTTCTGGCGATATCAAATTCGTCATTGCCCGTCATACTGAAAGCCACGCAGATTACAGAGATAAGCATCAGTAGTACTAATGCGAATAAGTAATTACGTTTCCCGGAGATGAGATTTTGGCTAACATGCATGATGTCAAGATTTTATTTACAAAGTTTACATTTTTATTTACAATCCAGATCTCTCAAACCGAAAAATATCAAAGTAGATTCGCTGAATCAATTTTAACAGGATATGAAACCATCAAGATTTTGCCGAAACCCGCACGGTATGAATATTAAAATCATGATCGCTTCATCACCATTAAAAAGCAAAAAATAGACAGATGAAAAATAAAGGAAACGTTTTTACTACTTCTCTTTTCTGTTTCAAAATTTTGTCAGCAATTGTTCATTTAAATTTAAAAAAATGAAAAGATCATTTGTGTTTGTTCCGGCCATCCTTCTGGTATTATTTCTACTAAATTCTTTTTTTGTATTAAAAGGAAACGAAGCTAAAAAGAAACCAATAAAAGAGGGTAAATCATCAAGGCTTGTCCCCACCATTTTTAAATCTATTGATGGCGGACAAACATGGCAGGACATTAGCAAAGGGCTGCCTGAAAAATTGCTGAGAGAAGGTGTGCAGAGCGATGGATTCTTTGCAAATGACAGTGGGCTCTATTTACGTGCGGGAAATGGGATATATCACAGTGAACTAAATTCCACAACTCCTTTTTGGACAAAAGAGATTTTCCCTGGTAAACAGCTTAGCATTGTACCTGGCAGGAAGGGAATATTTGCATATAATTTCAGGGGCCAATTTTTACAAAAAATAAACGGAACAGGTCAATGGTTGCCCATGTACACAAATTTTCAAGAGCAGGCCATACGCCTTAACGGAACGGTGGATTGGATGTACACGAAGTTTCACGAAAAGCAAGTATCCAGCGTTTTTGAAACTGCCGGAGGCACCGTTTTTATCGGCTCCAACAACGCCCTTTATAAATCCACCAACAGTGGAAAAACCTGGAAATATGTGCCTGTTGGAGGCTGGGTAATGAAACTGGTAGAGTCCAATGGTGTACTCTTGGCTGCCAGCTCACAAGGAATATTAAGATCGACTAATGATGGTGAAAACTGGGACCGTGTGATTAGTGAAGGAAGTGTTGGCATTGCTGTAGAACATATCGCCGGAGGATTTGCTGTTATAGCCTACAATACAAAAACCCAATCCAACAGAATACACATTTCATTGGATAATGGAAAAACCTGGGATGCCGTAGATAAAGGACTTCAGCTTTCTTCTAATAATTCATTCATTAAGCAAATAGGCTTACTTCAGCCTTCAATGTATATTACATCAATCAAACAAGTGGGCAAATATTTAATATGTGGTCGCCCAGATGGTATATTCCGGTCATCTGATATGGGCAAAACGTGGAAACAGTTACTTCCTTCCGTAGAAAATAGGGGCTTCCAGTTATCTGTATCAGGCAACGTGATTTTTGCCATACCCAATAGAGGATGTTGAAAGACGTTTAAGGACTTTAAAGGTTATGAGATTCCTAAATAATGTGTATTGCCTGACCTGCTACTTTCGGCTACTTTACTAATCAATATGTTTTACTTTAAATTTAAAAAATGAAAAGATCATTTGTGTTTGTTCCTGCCATCCTCCTGGTATTATTTCTACTAAATTCTTTTGGACTAAAAGAAAAGGAAGCGGAGGAGAAAATGACCGAAACTTCTAAATCATTTACAGGTGTGACGCTTCATGATAAGTCGTTGATAAATCCATCCGCAAAAGTCCCTGTTGCCAAAGTAAACATCATTCTTAAATCTACTGATGGCGGACAAACATGGCAAGACATTAGCGAAGGACTGCCTGCAATTGAACAGGGTGTAAATTTTTATGCAGGAGAATCAGATCTCTATTTGAATGCAAAAAATGTAATGTATCACAGTAAGAGTAATCTTAAAACTCCTGTTTGGGAAAATGAGAATGTTCCTGATCTAAAAAGTGCGTCCTCCAGGCCCTCCACTTCTATTGCAATCAATCTCTCCGGCGTCATTGCCTACAACTTTGAAGGACAAATTTATCAAAAGACACCCGCTGCAAAAACCTGGCTGCCGATACATACAAATTTCAAAAAACATTCGATGCGAACTATCTTTGAAACATCTGATGGAACGGTATTCCTTGGTTACGACCACGGTCTTTACAAATCTACCAACAAAGGAAAAAACTGGAAACAAGTACAAAGAGGCTTGGTTATGAATTTGGTGGAGACAGAAGGAGTTCTCATTGCGACAGGTGGAAACGGTATCATGCGTTCGACAGATAATGGTGAGCACTGGCAATGGGTAATCAGCGAGGGAGGCGTGGGAATAGCTATTGAACGTATCGAAGGTGGATTTGCTGCGATAACCTATAACACAGGAACCAAATCCAGAAGGCTACGCATTTCATTGGATAGTGGAAAAACCTGGCAAGCCATTGACCAAGGACTTCGGCCTTCTATGTCCATTTCATCGATCAAACAAATAGGCAAATATTTAATGGTTGGTCATCCGGATGGCATATTCCGGTCATCCGACATGGGTAAAACTTGGAAAAGTGTTCTTCCCAATGTTGATAAAGTTGATAAAAAAGAGTTTCAATTTGTAAGAACATGGAATAGTGAACCTGAAAATGTATTTAGAATATATGTTTCCGGTAATGTATTTTATGCTGTGGCGGGGAGTGCCGGATGCTGATAATTATCAACAAGAAAAAAAATCTAACACGCCCGTTCAACCTACTCATCCCTGCGGGAAATGCTGAATAGTGAATTTCAAACTCAACACGTTTATTTAGATAGTGTGAACAAAAAATTGAAAGCGTGATTTATTATTTCCCTTTCTTTCACTTTGTATATATGCGATCGGTTTGATAATATAGAAGTTGGTTTTTAAATCAATAAAGCGGCAATTTTCTTCAAATCAGTCAAAAATCGGTTCGATATTACATTAATTGGGAGTACTTATCAAAGCAAAGGGGTTTATGGAAACATAGCCCCTTTTTTGGACGATACCTATAAGGATCACTTGAACCTAGCATTGATATTTTACATACGCCAGGGCGCAATCTAAAACTCTCGTTTTCGTGGGAAACAATCGAACTCACAAACATATCTAACAGCTTGTGAGAAGTTGAAGCCATTGGGCAAAAAAACATGGCAGCAATAAATCTATTCAATCATAATGATTTTGAAATTTTTTACGGTACCTGAAGTCACAAGCCGTAAAAAATATATTCCCGGAGAGAAGCCCGAGCCGTCAAATGCAAATTTTTGAGTTTGATTAGCTTCGCCTTTTCCTACATAGATGCGCTGAATAAGTGCTCCCTTCAAGTCATTTAAATCCAAAACAACTCTATCTTCCGGTGCCGGCAATGTAAAGCCAACCGTTGTATTTTTCCCGAATGGATTGGGGTAAGCAAACAAGTTAATGCTAGCTGAATTAACCGTAATCAAAAAAGTTTGCGGCAGACTCTGGTCGGCCCCCCCTAAGGCGGAACCTCCGCTATCATTTAATATAACAGTTACTTTGGCAATTCCGCAAATGTTTAATGCGGCAGCAAAAGTCAGGGTTCCATCCGGAGATACGGCCGGCTGCTCTGAGAACAGTTGACTATTGTTATTGCTAACTAAAAAATGCACTGTCTGATCTTTTTCATCCCCGGCCCCGGGAGAAATATCCTTTGCCCAGGCGTTTATTACCTGGCGCCGTGACTCCTCGAATATGGTGACATCCGGTCCTTTTGTAAACGATGGAGGTGAATTGACTTCGTTCACGGTGATCAGAATTCTCTCTTCATCCGTGCATTCACCATCCGAGACCATCACTATCAGACAATATTCTCCCGGTCCCTGAAACTCATCAGGAGTCCAGATAAATGCACCACTTTCCGGATTTATGGTTGCTCCCTCCGGGAAATTCGTTCCTTTTACCTTAACCAGAGAGTATCTTAGAGGTGTAGCAGGCAGATCAGAATCTGTGGCAATTGCTGTAAAATTTAGAGTCGTACCTTCGTTTACACTCTTCGCCCCTATAGTAGCCAGGACGGGGTGGGCCGCTGTTTCCAGCACTCCAATCTCAATCTCTTCTTCATCCGTGGAACTGCCATCAGAAACGATAACTTTTACCCGGTAAGTTCCAGGGCCCTGTGCTTCTGTTGGCGTCCATGAAAAAAGCCCGGTCTTAGCGTTGATGGTTGCTCCTTCAGGATAAGTACGGTTTGCTGCGTTTGCCAGCCGGAAACTGAGTGAATCAGCCGGATCATCTTTATCACTGGCTGTTGCAACAAACTTCAACCTCTGCAACTCGTTGACTGTTTTATTACCGATGCCGGAGAGAATTGGCGGAGTATTTACCGGGGCATCGCTTACTTCCAGGAATCCCGACCCATACAACGGTACAGCCCCATTTTTGCCGTTAAAGTCTTTGAGTTTGGTATAACGGCGGGATGAAGGATCATAAGAAAAGATAACTCCAAATCCGCAGCTCCCTCCACCGCTTGTGAGTCCATACAGTTTCCCGTTCTTTGACTGCATCAGGTTTCCATACGGATAAGAACCATCGGTTGAATTTAAATTATATACTACCCGATAAGATTTTTCCACTGATGGCGTGACTGAAAAGATCACACCCAGATCATAGTTCTGTCTTATACTTGTCATGCCATACATTTTCCCGTCGGCTCCCATAATTAAGCTTCCCTTCGGCTCGCAACAGACGCGATTATAAATAAGGCTGAAAGCAGAGGATTTAGGATCGAAGGAAAAAATAGTGCTTTGGGATGTCAGGCCATAAAGTATTCCATCGCTTGCCTCTAGCAGACTACCAAAAGGGCTGGTTCCCTCGGAATTTACGAAAGTGTGCAAATTTCTGAACGTTGAGTCTTTAGGATCATAGGAGAAAATCCCCGCAGAAAACCCGGGCGATAGCCAATAGAGTTTTCCGTCAGCAGCACGAATGAGACTACCGTAGGAACCTGAGCCTTCCCAACCTGAGCCATCCCGATAAGTAAACTCTTTCAGCTTTTTATAAGTTGATGTAGCGAGATTGAACGAAAATATCACTCCACGGCCACTTCCTCCGGTGTGTGTCGATCCATATAAAACATCCGTACCACTCAGCAGTAGGCCGCCTTGCGGGTGAGTGCCGTCAGCATAGTCGAAATCCTTGAGCTTTTTAAATGTTGAAGTGGCAAGATCGTATGAAAAAATAGTTCCATAGCCCTTCCTCCCTCCATAAGTGGTCATTCCATACAATTTTTTATCGGCCCCTAATGTCAAAGGTCCTGTCGGACTACTGCCGGACGCATTTGTACCAATTGCAGTTTCGTTAGAATAAATGCCGGAGGATATATTGAATGAAAAAAAATGTCTATTATATCCATCTTCACTTATTCCATATAATTTTCCGCCCGGTCCTTCGGCAAGCCCTCCAGAGGGGTTTCTACCAATCACATCATTAAAATCTAACTCCACCTTGTATTCCGAGGAAGAGGGGTCATAGGAAAATATTGTCCCGTTGTCATATTGTACTTCCCCAAGTCCGAGCGTTGTACCATAAATTTTCCCGTTGCTGGCGAGTGTTAATCCATTATGCACGTAATCCCGGTAATGAAATCCTTTCAATGTATTGAAAGCCCCAGAGGCCGGGTCTAATGAAAATAATGTACCTCCAAAACCAACCTCATCAATAATCTTCAATCCGTACAACTTTCCGTCCTTAGCCAATAACATACTTCCACTGCCCGTACTTCCAAAGTAATCTTCAAATATTTTCACAAAAGAAAGATGCCTCGTAGTAATGTTAAAGACAAAAATGGCTAATCCGTCTTGGGTGATTTGGTCGCTTCGTATCATCCCATATAATTGGCCATCGGGAGTTTCAACCAGCCCTCCATCCGGATATTTACCATTTGTGCCGTTAAACTCTAAGAAACTGGAATATGCACCGGAACGGGGATCATAGGAAAATAGTACCCCGAAGTTGTCTTTCCCACCTCTTGATGTCACTCCGTATAGCTTCCCATCTGAAGCTTCGATCAGCGATCCCCGTCCATTTACATAACTGCCGTCGGCACCCTGAAAATCTTTCAGCTTTGAATAAACGGAAGTTGCAGGATCAAATGAATAAATAACTCCATTGTTACCTGCCCCGCCGCTTCTCGTTACGCCATACATTTTCCCGTCACCCGCTAACACCATGCCCCCGGCGGGATTACTTCCATTTAACGCGTCAAAATTATGGAGGTTTACAATGGCCTTCGAAACAGGGTCGAAAGAAAAAATAATTCCCATATCTTCCCGGCGACCGTATCCAGTACCATAGAATTTTCCATCGGGTGCTAAAACAAGATGGTCAATTATTGATAACTCTTTTGGATCATAGTCAAATGATTTAAGGACGCTTAACGAATTGGTCTGGGTAACAAATTTATTGAGCGTACCACCACCAAAATTACCGCCAGAAGTGGTGGTTGTGTAAAGCGTTTGCGCCTTTACTGCAAAAAAACCCGCAGCTAAGTACATCAGAAGTAATATCTTTTTCATAAGCTCGATTTTATGAATGGAAATAGTACAAAGACTGAAAGAGGTATAATATTGGGAAATTACACGAGATACGAAAGATGGAGTAGAAATCGCGTGATCATTGGATTTTGATACGTATCGAAAGCCGAATTAAACTCTAATGAATTTACTGATAATCTTAATAGAAAGCAATAACCTTATTCTAATCAAAATCAAAAGAATCCCCTGGTTTTCATCAATTGAGGATGTAGTAATATTTTAAGGGCAAAGCGCTTTTAATCCTATAAAATATTAATTGCGAACAGGGGTTAAATTAGTTTAGGGACTGAGGTTTTAAAGGACAGTTTCATATCCATTGAAGATATTGCATTTACAGGAGAATCAAGAGAAAGTATATTGATTGTATAGAAGACTGATTTGGTTATTTTTTTGCATCTAACTGGCTGTTAATCTCGTACATAAAACCGCCCGTTTCATTGAATTTTTTGTTTTAATCAATCAAAACTCAATTTTTGGCTAAAGATCGAACCAATACAGATTCGAATAAAAGCTTCCAAAACTTAATATAAACGCTCGATTAGACCTAGAACTTCTCCCCAGTTAAACTCGCGGTGAAAAAATCTGTTCTCCGTTTTGCTCTGATTTTAAATACAATTTCTTAAATTAATTGTATCATTCCGGATCATTATTGGCACATGAAAAGAACGCTGATCATCCTCACGCTATTATTTTTGCCGGCGGCCCTGCTCGCACAAAAGAAAGAGCAGTCCAGAGCCGATTCCCTGCGACAGGCACTCTATACAGCTAAGCAAGATACTACCAAGATTAAGATTCTTAATACCTTAGCTTCTGAAATGCTTAAAAGCGGCAAACCTGACAGCGCCCTCCTACTGTCTTCTTCTGCCCTTACCCTTTCCCAAAAAATAAATTTCACACAGGGCGAAGCCGACGCTTATTTCTCTGTAGCGCAGGCTTATGCAGGCATAGCTAAAGCAAATGATGCGTTATCAAACTACATGTCCGCCCAGAAACTCTATGAGCAAATGAAACGGCACGAGCAGTTGGCTGAAACTTATTATGCACTGGGTTTGCTGCTACAGCGAACTAACTATGATGAAGCACTTGGTTATTTTAAAAAGGGATTACAGGCAGTTCAGCAAACCGGCAATAAAAATCTGACGGGTAAAATCGCCTATATTACCGCAGTTGTACTGATTCGGAAAAGTGAATACACTCAGGCTGCCCTCTACAAGGATCTGGCTATAAAATATTACACAGAATCAGGAAATGAAACAGGTCTTGCCAATTGCTATGTAGTGAGCGCCCGTCTCAATAATCAAAAAGGGAATGTTCAGCAATCTGTAAAAGATAATTATTCGGCCCTGCGTCTTTTCGAAAAAACTGGCAATAAAGTGGGAATATATAATGTTCATACCGGCCTTGGCTTAATGTATGAAAATCAGAAAAACTGGAAAGAGTCATTAAATAGTTATCTCCTGGCAAAAAAAGCTGCTGAAGAACAGGATAATAAAATTGTACTTGCAGGTGCCTGGAATAACCTGGGAAATGCATACCGGGAATTGGGAAAGATTAATGAATCTTTAAATGCATTTGAAGAAGCGCTGAGGCTTTCTGAAATTACAAATGATACCAAAGGGATAGCTAATGCCCGGGGAAATTTAGGAACTATTTATAGCTTAATGGGCAAACCAAATGAGGCTTTGAAAAGCTTTGAGGAAGCAAGGAAACGATTTGAAGCAATAGGTTCAAAAGAGTCTGTAGCCATATCATACCTTGAAAGCGGAAGTGTTTATTTCGACATGAAAAACATGGATGAAAGCAAAAAGTCATTGGATAAGGCATTACTTATTGCCAAGCAGGTTGGATACAAAGAAATAATAAGCAAATCGTATAAGCTGCTTTCACAAATTGATACAGCCACAGGTAA
Source organism: Daejeonella oryzae DSM 19973 (assembly GCF_000422945.1). GTDB lineage: Bacteria > Bacteroidota > Bacteroidia > Sphingobacteriales > Sphingobacteriaceae > Daejeonella > Daejeonella oryzae. The sequence goes on along the minus strand of NZ_AUHA01000007.1, from coordinate 71,940 downwards.
TTACGCTTCGGCATTTATGAATTATCAGCAATTTATAAACTATCGTGACAGTATGGTAAATGCAGAATCGGCAAAACAGCTACTTGAACAGCGGATGCAGTATGCATTTTCGAAGAAAGAGGATTCCTTAAGGCTAGAACAGGCACTCCTAGCCGAACAACTCGATAAACAAACTCTTCTTACAAAAAAACAGCAGCAGGATCTGAAGCTTAAACAGGCAGCGCTTGAACTAACTGAGCGGGAAAAAGATGTGCAGATGCTTACCTTTTTAAAGGCAAGGGCAGAATTGCAGCTCAGTAACGAGCAAAAAGAAAAAAGGCTGACACTGGCAGAGCAGGAAAAAGTTTTGCAGAAGTCGAAGCTTGAGAAACAAACATTAATCTCGAAGCAAAAGGAACAGGCGCTTTTGTTAAAAGATAAAGAATTAACGGTCCAGCGGTCTCAGCGAAACATTTACCTCATCGGGGCAATTGCATTTCTGTTGCTTTCCTTCTTTATACTTCGCAACAACCGCCAACAGCAAAAAGCCAACGCCGAGCTTCAAAAGCAAAAGAGTGAAACTGAGCGAGCCCTTAACGAGTTGAAAAATACCCAAACCCAACTGATACAACGCGAAAAAATGGCCTCATTGGGCGAACTCACTTCCGGCATTGCTCACGAAATACAAAATCCATTGAACTTTGTCAATAATTTCGCAAGTCTTAATCAAGAGCTGGTATCAGAAATGAAAGAAGAACTGGTTAATGGCAAGTATGAAGAAGCCAGAACTATTGCACAGGATATTGAAGATAACGGAGAAAAAATTGTCAAACATGGACAAAGGGCGGCGGCTATTATAAAAAGTATGCTGGAACACAGTCAGGGAGCTACGGGAGAAAAACAACCTACAGACATTAACAAGTTGGCTGACGAATATATGTGGCTGGCCTATCATGGTCTGCGGGCAAGAGACAAAAATTTTAGTGCAGCAATAAGAACCCATTTAAGTAATGATGTCGGAACAGTTAAGGTGGTGCCTCAGGAAATTGGAAGAGTTTTTCTTAACCTTTATAACAATGCGTTTTATGCCGTCAGCCAGAAAAAGAAAAAACTGGGTCAATCGTTTGATCCGGAAGTGATTATGAATACCAAAAGAGTGAACGGTCATGTGGAAATCCACGTTAGAGATAATGGAACAGGCATTCCTCAAAAGTCGCTGAATAAGATCTTTCAGCCTTTCTTTACTACCAAACCTGCCGGCGAAGGCACAGGCCTGGGATTGTCGCTGAGCTATGACATAATTACCAAAGGCCACGGCGGAGACATTGCAGTTGATACAAAAGAAGGAGAATACTCGGAGTTTATCATTCAACTGCCGGCATAGCGCTAAAAAACAAATGAGCCGGTACTTAGTAAAACCAGACAGCCAAAAACTTCATATAATGCATTTATATATGTTTAATTCAGAACATCGCAAACAGCCACAAATATTCTATTTCATTGTTTTATATATCACTCTTTTACCCTCCGGATTAGCAATTGCGAATTAATACGGCTTAATAATTTCGCAATTGTATAGCATACCTTAGAAAACTGAGTAAAAAAGATTTCATTAGCCCTTCATGTATTTCTGATGCCCTACTATTCTTACTTTATCCTCATCCAGATACATATATCCCATGTCATAACAAAACCAGCCTGCAATAAGGCAGGTTACAAGCAAAAAGCGACACTGCACTGGTTAAGGCATTCCTTTGCCACCCATTTACTGGAAGCCGGAACAGACATCCGTTAAATTCAGCAACTGCTTGGGCACAGCAATACCAAGATTACAGAAATTTATACCTATGTGAGCACAAAACACATCAGCCAAATAAAAAGTCCGCTGGATAGTTTAAACATTTGAAATAATCTGTATGTTGGCTCCACTTATAGTATATATATATGCAATAGACAGCGTATATCTACTAGTTGGCTGTAATTTTACAGAGACCTCACAAACGATAAAATCATATTTTCAAATGGGCTGTTTCAAAAAATATTTTCAAAAAAAATAAAAATATGCAAAAAGTAGAACACTCGAACAAAACGGACAAACAGTTAAAATTTACCTCTAGTTTATATTACGGACTTTTGATTTTATCTGTTGTGTTGCCAATTATTCTGACAATATCTGGTTACTTTTTGACTGGAAAGATATATTTCAAAAATATTATCCCCTTTGTTGTTATCATGATATTTCTTTTGCTCTCAAAGAAAAAATTTAATAACAATAAGGACAAAACGATATAAAATACAAGTTAAAACCTCGGTGATTGTACACTGTGGAAAGGACAAAGAAGTTAAGTCAGTTTTTTTAAAATTTCAGAAAGATTCTTCAAAAGAGGCTAATTAGAAACTTTAATAAGGCTACTCAGAATTTGACAATAGCAATTTAGCATTTTTAAATTAATGGTTTAGGCACAGTTGAAGACTTTGACGAAAGATATATACTTTAAAAAAATTGGACGAAGTTTTAGGTTGGATCAGGTTCAGACAAACCGTCGGAGAAAGAATTGGAAGTATTACGATGGAAGTAGGCTGTATGGTAATGGTTTTTGAAGTTAATAAAAAGTAGTGGTGGAAAACTTGAAAGACACTGAATTTAGCAGCTATTTAAGGATATTGAAACTGGACGCAAAATAAAAACTACTGCCAACATATTATTGCCAATATTGTGGGCTGACGGAAGTACCTGTTCATTTGTTTTTCAAGTTTACTTTAAGTACTTGTACTCTGCTGACATTTTTCAAATCCCACAACATCGGCAATAATCGTACGTTGGCAATTATTGTATGACGACACAGTTAATCATATTACTACTGACAATTTCAATTAGTTTTATTGCGTGTGACAGCAAGAAAGTGGAGAAGACTGCTGACACATCAAAACATAAAATCACAACTGATAACTTATTTCCAGAAAATAGTATTGGAGTTGCTTACTTAGACACTGCTATTGGCGACTCGTATTCATTGACAATAAGATTTCCTAATTCAAATCTTTCCGACAGCTTATCAAATCGTGACACATCAAATTACACCAAAGACAGCAATATTAACCTGCCTCTACAGACAATAATTCTTTTTGACGAGAGAGGACAACTAATAACGCTGAGTAATATATCAAACTGCATTTCCAAGTTTTGGTGCGAAAATGACGGTGGCATCCAATACGAGCTTCTTACAATCTAACCATAAACAAAAAGGATTTTGCACTAATTCCAAAAGTACAAGACAAAAAACGACTTGATAACATATCTTGTTTTGCAGTAATAAACTATAATCCATATCAGTTCAAAAGTTTTTATACAGAAGAGGAAAATGAAAATGTGGTTATGCGTGGACGACTTTCAAACGATTATAGTGGCTACGAAGAAGGCATAAAAGACAGCGTTTACAAGTATTACGACAGAAACGCACAAATTATTTTAGACGAAGGCGACTCAGGAATGACCGACTACTGTATAACACTTCAAGTATTTAACAACAGACAAGGATTTGAATTGGGCTGTTGCGGACCTTGACAATAAAACAGAATGAAAGAGAAAACAACAGGTTCTAACACGGGTTTGGCAAAAGTGGCGGTTCAGTGCTCCCAGACACACTTGTGGTTAATTAAAGTTTGGTTCTCCTCATCAACATTTGTGGTGAAAAAGGCCAGCTTCGCCAAGCGCCAAAACGTTAGCGGTCAGGCTAAAAGATGACCGTGAGTATCCAATAAACTAATCAATTCTATATTGAAATGACATTAGAAGATTTAGGATATAATGATAAACTAGAAAATTTAAGGAATGAGAATAACCTTAAAGGGTTTGAAATTGGAAGAGTTATATCGGAACATAAAGAAAGATATATTGTAAAGACTGAAAAAGGAGAATTTGAAGCCGAGATAACAGGAGATTTACGATTTTCATCAAAAAGTCGTGAAGATTTTCCAGCCGTGGGCGATTGGGTTGCAATAACAATTCATGATTCAACTTTTTCAATTATTCACAGCATATTACCGAGATTTTCTGTTATTTCCAGAAAGGCCGTTGGTAAATTCGGAGAGATACAAATAATAGCAACAAATATTGATTATGCGTTATTGGTGCAGGCCGCTGATAGGGATTTTAATATTAATAGATTGGAAAGATATCTGACAATTTGCAATTCATCAAAGGTTAGCCCCATTATAGTGCTCACTAAGATCGATTTAATTGATGAACCTCTGACAGTTGAAATATTGGAGAAAATAAAAGCCAGAATTAATAATGTTCCAATTATTGCCATAAGTAACGAATCGCAAGAAGGGTACGACCAACTAAAAGCGATCATTGAAAAAGGCAAAACTTATTGTATGCTGGGGTCTTCAGGTGTTGGTAAATCCACGCTGTTAAATAATCTTTCCCGCAAAGCTGTAATGCGAACAGATACAATTAGCCAGAGTACCAATAAAGGGAAACACGTAACCAGTCACAGGGAATTAATTATCCTTGATAATGGCGGAATATTAATCGATAATCCGGGAATGAGAGACGTAGGTATTGCCGATTCAACAAGCGGATTAGAAATTACATTTGATAAGATTACCAGGCTTGCTCAGCATTGTAAGTTCAAAGATTGTACGCATACCAATGAGGAAGGTTGTGCTATAATTGAAGCCGTTGTAAAGGAAGAAATAGACCGTGGTTCTTACGAAAATTACCTAAAACTGGAAAGAGAGAAATCTCATTTTGAATCTTCGTTGGTTGAAAGACGAAAAAAAGAAAAGGCATTCGGGAAAATGGTAAAGAATTACAAAAAGAACATTAATAAGAAAAAATGATGTTCTGACAGAGAAGCCCAAACCGGAAACATGCGTTTGTTGTTACTTTACTACCCATCAATGGAGTTTTTGCTAAAAGTATTTTCAAATGAATACAGTAAATGCTCATCAGAAAACCGTAATTTTTTTATTGATTTGTGGAATTGCAGGTGCTTTACTTTATCCCCTTACGGACATTATTGCCGGTAATCTTTACAAGGGCTACAGCTTTAACGAGCAAACGGTGAGTGAATTGTTTGCAATAGGCGCCCCAACCAGTCAATTAGTGGTAATACTTTTTACCATTTCCAGCTTATTTTTTCTGGCTTTCGCTTCAGGCATTTGGTTACTATCCGGTGGTAAGCGTATGCTTAAGGAATTAGCTATAATGATAGTTGGAAATGCGATAAACAGCCTGCTCTTATGGAACTTCTTCCCCATGCACATGCGTGGAATTCCACCAACATTTACCGACACGATGCATGGAATTCTGGCAATAAACCCTTTCGTCCTGGTTAGTCTTATATTGGGCGCTATTTATTTTAAAAACTGGTTTCGTTATTATTCCATAGTGACCATTTTATTGCTGATAATAATGGTTGTATTCGCAGTTCCAAAGGCTTTATTGGTTTATGAAAACAGTCCGACACCTGGCCTTGGAATTATGGAACGAGCCTCGCAATACGGGCATCAATTATGGCATGCTATACTTGCCATTGTGTTGCTTAAAAAACGCGTTGATTTTGACACGACAATTAATGACGAAAGGAAATGGCACTAAAGATAATGCCCGATCCACTAACCTTGTATTGGCAATAGTGGAGATTACAGTTTTAAATTCAACATTTTTGTTTCAATTTTTCTATTGCAGGCACATCAGGAATCTCTTCTGGTTAGCGCTAATTTTTTAACATCGACACTGTAACATTTTAAGTACTTTAAGGTCATACATAAAATAAAAAATTATGAAAATAACTATTAAAATCGCTTTGCTAATAGCTATGTTAACTATAAAATTGACAACGGCCTTTGGACAAACGAACACAGATAAAATAGTTTTTTTAACTGACGTCTATACAACTTTCATAAACAAAGTAAAAACGGATAATAAGAATTCAGATAGTATTTATAAAGAACACATACAAACCACAATATTCGAAAAGCACTTTCAAAAAAGTGAATATGCTTTCATTGTTAAGGACTTTTTTGCTACGCCAATAAAAAACACTTCTGAACTAGCAAAATCAATCGACAGAATTAACTTAAACCAAGAAGTTATAAAATCTAAAATAATTGGAGCATTAAAAAAGAGCAGACAAAATATTGATAATGACAGCTTGACCATTTACATAATACCTGTGAGTCCTGAGAATAAAAGTATTATAAAATCAATGACGGGAATAATGGGTTTGACTGCTGGATCGAAACAAATCATTTTGACAATTGAACCCGATATATTGGGCTGGGAAAATATGCTTGAATATGCTGTTGCTCACGAATTTAATCACGCCTATTGGACAAATGTGAACTTCGGGAAATCAGAAAAATGGACATTACTTGACTACTTGGTATTTGAAGGAAGAGGCGACTATTTTGCCCACTTACTTTACCCAAATGTAGTGGCTCCTTGGACGATAGCATTGAGTGATAATCAAAATAAGGATTTATGGAATAAAATTAAGCCGAAATTGCAAAGTGAAGACATAGGTTATCAAATGGAGATAATGTTCGGTTCAGAAAAATACCCTGTTTGGGGTGGCTATTCGTTAGGTTACGACATTGTTCTAAAAGCATTGACAAATAACAAAAAATTAAAATCAAACACCTGGTCAAACCTTAGTTCAGACAAAATCTTAGAGCTGAGTAAATACGAATAAAAACTAACTCTAAAAGCACCTCAACTTAATTTGGGCAGTGAAGGGAAAAATAACGAATTGGCCAATTAAGAATACTACTTAAATTTGCAGAAGAATTAATTGTATCTAAAGAGTTTGATAAAAATGAAATAATAACACATTATTTGATTAATCATGAAGATCAGTTATAAATACATTGTTATTGCAATTTGCATTATTGGACTTCTAGCTTCTTGCAATACTTTAGAGAAAGCTTCCACTCATGGCTTTAATAGTGGGTATTATAAAATGAAATCTGAAAATAAAAATTCCCAGAATGTTTATTTAGATATTACAAATGAGCAGATAGATGTTTATCATCACATAAAAAAACAACCGGATAAACAAATATTTTTGACAATTCCTTTAATTAAAACGGACAGTCTTATTGTTAATCCAATAATTTTTAAAAAGCAAAGCCTTGACATTGATATTACCTCAATTTTTTTAAAATACCGTCCATCTGTTTATGGGTTACCTGCACAGTTGACTACAGATTTAAACACTGCTTTATATACTGGTTGGAGGTATGACTCCTATCAAATAATAAGTAATAAAGATCCTTTAGGTAAAAATTCTTATAAAATTAATAATCGCGGATACGATTTTGGAGTTTTTGCAGGCCCAGGCACCACGTTGATTAGTTCTTTTTCTACCCGAAATAATAGGTCTGATGAATATAATGGAATGATAATTCAAGGTGGAATTGCTGGTTTTATAGAATTTAGCATAGCTAGTTTTGGATTCGCTGTAGGCTATGATTATCTTCTGAGTCAAGACAGAAAAATCTGGATATATAATAACAAACCTTGGGTGGGACTTGTAGTGGGTATAGCACTGAACTAAATTAGGTTTTCCGACATGTATTATTATATATTTTATAAATTGCTTAATAAGGAATAATAAAACTGGCTATAGAAGCACCTACCCTAATATGGGCTTTTGACTTCCAAAGTTACTATTGAGCAAAACAAACATTAGATTTTAAATCAAGTTTTGTGGTAAAAGTCCCGCCATTCGGGTAGCTGCAAACCGTTATGGGCAACCTTAACGGACGACACACCGGAAACAACATCTAAAATAATATGATGACAAAAAAACCGGCATCATTCAAAATATTTATTGCAATAATTTCTATTACAGCCTTAGTTTTCCTGGCAGCTACACTATTTTCCTATTATCGCATTGACAAGAAATACACTATGATTTTAGCTTTCTGTATGTTCGTAGCTTTTGCCTTTACGACTATCGGAATTTATACTGGCTTTAAAGAAAAGCCTGACGAAAATAAAGCTAAAATTCAAAATAGAGTTGGACTCGTTGGCAACATGCTAATATTCCTTTTTACCATTGGACTTATGGCATTTGTCTCATTATCGAAGCGAGCTGAAGATTCGAAGCAATCGTGCTATTGACTAATACAAATGAAAATAAAGACAGCCCAGCTTTTATTAGTTATTTCTGTAATCTGCATCAGTTGTACAAATCACGACAAAAGTATTGTGTCGACAAAAAACAATCTTGAAACATTAGCAGATAAAATAAATCCAGTATCTGTTAAAAAAGATAGCCTAAACAATAAACAAGTCGAGAGTTTAATCAATGAAATACGAGGCAATTTTAATCAAATCAATAAAATTACAAAATGGGATAAAATCAAAAAAGAATTTCTAGAGCGAACAAATGAAGGTGGTGAAGCAAAGTTTTTCTATTTGAACAGTGAACTTAAAAAAATAAGAACCGACCAAATGGGAGAAACCTTTCGTTTGGTAAGGGAATATTATCTCGATAATTCACGGCTCCTATTCGTTTTCGAAAGTTTTGAACAATATCATCTGCCTTTTGACAGAAGTAATTCCAAATATTACGAAAGCAGAAAATATTTTCATAATCATAAATTGTTTAGACGTATCAATTCGGGAAAAGCAGAAAACCCTTTAAATGAAGCTTCGGTAATTAATGACCAAAAAGAAATTCTAAAAGAGCTTGAAAATTTAAAAATATTACAACAAATCAGCCTATAACAACAGGTTTAAGTTAAGCCTTGAGCGAAGTCCGGACACAAAAATTTAAACCATTTATTTACATTAGTGCTATGGGTAAATTCTACAAGTAAATTTTGGCTCGACTTAAACCTGCAAACCGTTGGGCAACATTTAAAAAGCAACACAATCTCAATGGACGTGTTTCCAAGTAAAAGTTTGCTAATAGAATTAAGAAATGATAGAGCGACATCATTGGACGAATTAAGGCGCAACACAAAACTGACTAACAAATTGGTTTCTGACTACACCGACAAAGAGTTTATCGGACAGGTAGATGACTTCGGGTTTAAAATAATATCATCCGAAATTGGACGTGGGGCACTTTGTGTTTTTGAGGGTGACTTTCAAGACTCTTTTGGAACGGTTGAGATAAGAATAAATAGTGCATTTAAAATATTATTTTCTATTCTAATGCTAATGCCGGTTGTCGGGTTTGTAATTGCAATCGCCCTGCAAGGAATTGAAAAATCAATCGGAATTATTGTCCCAATAGTTATGGTGATATTATTTATCAGATTTGTTTTTCTTGAATTAAGTTTTCGGTTTATATCAAAAACAGGTTTAAAGAAACTAACTAGAATAATTGGATTGAAGGAAGTAAAAGACTGAATTTAATTTGGAGCAACATAGTTTTATCAAACTAGGATTTGACCGCTGATCGAATGCATGATATAACAAAACGAGGACTAACATCAGGTATGCATTATGCCCGGGCAATGTGGTTCTTGTTCTGTTCTGCTTTTTAATTACTTTAGTAATAGGGCGACAGTGATGTGCCTTCTATCCGCCGCCTTCGGCAATAACCTAACCGTTATGCCTAATGCTAAAACAGAATATATTATGACGTTAAAGACAATAACTCTTGCAATATTCGGTCTTATAACTGTGCCTTCATTCGGGCAGGATAACAAATCAAAGGAAAAACATCCTATTGACATCCGACTAGATAAATGTCATACCATCAATTCAAATCAGACGACTTATGGAATGATGAACTGCGAAGCAATTGCCAGAGATGAATGGAACATTGAAATGAACAAGTATTACAAACTTCTCATGGACACTTTGCAAACAGGCGAAGGAACAAAACTAAAAGCATCACAAAATGCCTGGTTAAGCTACCGGGACAAAGAAATGGAATTTTCTGGTACAATGTACTATAATATGCAAGGGACGATGTGGCGTGTGGAAGCCGCCGGACGTTCTTGTGAAATTGTTAAACAAAGAGCATTAGAAATAAAAGGGTACTACGACATGTTAACGATTGACAAATATGCACCAGGCAATGTATATAAAAAACAAGCTCATAGAAAAAGGATTTATACTGGCTGGAATAATGAATATTTCAGGAGTTTTAATATTTTCAAGGTTTTTCAGCAATGCTGTTATACCAGAATATGATACTCAGGCTATGTCGAATTTCGGACTGTTGATGATTGTGGTTTGGGGTTTTATTTTTTTATCAGTATCCAAAAATTATGACAAAATACCGCTTCTAATTGGAGTCTTTATAATCGAAAAGCTGATCTATGCTTTGCATTGGACAAATTGGGTGATGCACAACAGTATATCAGAAGTTTTTGCGAAAGATAAAATGGCAGGCATATATTACGCAATTTATGGTATTAATGATTGGCTTTTTTTCCTCTTTTTTCTGGTTGTATTTATACAGCTAATTCGTGCAAATAAATAATATTCAGAAATTAAATGAACTTTATGTATTACCTCAAAACTTTAAAATGTTGGGGCATTTAGTCTGCCAATTAATAACGAAACTGCTTTAGCCTAAACCGTTTCAGGCTGATTGACCCAGATCAATAAATTGAAAAATTTCATTTAACAAATATTAACCATTATGAAAAAGTTACAATACAAAATAAACATTAATGCTCCTGTGACCAGGATATATGATTTTATGCTTGGCATTAACAAAAAATCAACTTATGAGCAATGGACTTCTTTGTTTAACCCGACATCTACCTATGAGGGAACCTGGGAAAAGGGAAATAAAATTCTATTTATTGGAGTAGATGAAAAAGGAGAAAAGGGAGGAATGGTTTCCAGGATAGTTGAAAACATTCCCAACCGGTTCGTTTCGATTCAACATTATGGTCTTGTAAAAGCTGACAAGGAAATTACAGAGGGACCAGAAGTGGAAAAATGGGCAAACGGATTTGAAAACTATACCTTCGATGAAAGCAATGGATCAACTTTAGTTACAGTTGATTTAGACACGACAGAAGATTTTTTAGATTATATGAATAATACCTATCCAAAAGCTCTCGAAAAGCTGAAGGAAATGTGTGAAATACATTGACCCCATACTAAGGACGAAGAAAGACTGACATGATATAAAAGCGGATAGCGTATTCCGATACATTATAATGGAGCAGGTCAGGCTGACGGGTTTGGGGGGAAGCGACTATTTTGACTTTAATACTGATTTTAACCATTTTATATATCGGATTAATGGGAATTATTTTTATTCCGCTGATTTATTTTGTGATTAAATCATTCAAGATAAAACCTTGACGAAAACTTGTAGCCATCCATATTTAAGGGTTATTCTAAATGAACATTTATATAAATTCCATATATATATTAGGCAATAGCGAAACCATGAAAAATAAAATTTTATTTGGAGTAAGTCTCCTTTTTGGATTGATGTTTATTAATGCCGGACTGAATAAATTTTTTAATTATATGCCTCCGCCAGAAAATTTGCCGGAAAACCTGATGAAGGTAATGGAAGCGGTTATGACAATCGGTTGGTTAATGCCTCTTATTGGAATTGCCGAAATAGTGGGCGGAATACTTTTCATCACAAATAAATACAGGGCGCTTGGTGCAATAATTATTTTCCCGATCATGATCGGGATACTTTTAACCAGCATAATGAATGCCCCATCAGGGCTTCCTTTAACATTAATTCTTCTAGCGATAAATCTTTGGGTAATTATAGAAAACCGTGCAAAATACTTGCCGATGATCCAATAAATAATAAATATTCTCTTTAATAAATCAGTCAATTGCAAAAAAATGCAGAATCTAAAATGGAGGTTCAGAAATAATTAAAAACAATGAGACGCAAGCATTGAATTTGCGATATGCATAATCCGGCTTACTGAACTCCCGTACTATTAAAGGAACGTTTTCTCCTGAAAATAGCTTTCTCAATTTCTACTGCAAAAAATACGATTGAAGATGCCGCCCCGACCATTAAAAATTCTTTTAAGGTAAGAGCTTCTGTATGGAATATTGGTTGTAATAAAGGAATATACGTTATCATAACCTGCAGAATCATAACCAGCACTACCGACCCCAGCATCAGTTTATTTGAAAAAATCCCGATTCTGAATAATGATTTCGTTTCTGAACGGATTGCCAGAACATGTCCCATCTGACTCAGGCAAAGAACATTAAAAACAATTGTTTGCCAGTGCAGTCCGTTTTCAAAAGCCCATGCCTGCATAGAAAGCGCAATAGCACCCATTAATATCCCGACCCAGATCATATGAAATCCCCTGCCATTGTCAAAAATATTTTCCTGCGGAGGCCGAGGAGGACGGTTCATAATGTTTTTTTCTTCTTTTTCAAACGAAAGTGAAATTGCCGGCAAGCCATCTGAAACCAGATTGATCCACAAAATATGAATTGGTAACAATGCAATGGGTAAACCCAGCATTGGTCCTAACAGCAAGGTCCATATTTCACTGGAATTTGTAGTCATCAGGTATTTAATAAACTTGAGAATATTATCATATATCCTTCTCCCCTCGCGTACAGCCCTTACAATGGTCGAAAAATTATCATCCAGCAAAATTATATGCGCAGCTTCCTTTGAAACATCTGTACCCGTAATTCCCATGGCGATACCAATATTTGCCCTTTTTAATGAGGGTGCATCATTTACTCCGTCTCCGGTCATTGCCACATAATGTCCCTTTTTTTGCAGCATTTTAACAATACGCAGTTTTTGCTCCGGAGAGACACGGGCATACACCTTGATTTTTTCTATGACAGAAAGGAAACTGTCATCATCTAATTCAGCCAGCTCCTGCCCAGTAATTACCCTGTCTTTGTCGCTTAAAATTCCAATGCGGGCGGCAATTGTTTTAGCTGTTAGCGGATGGTCGCCGGTTATCATCACAGGTACAATACCTGCTGTTTTGCACTGAGCAACAGCTTCAGTAACTTCCTCCCTTGGCGGATCTATCATACCGGCCAGGCCCAGAAATTTTAAACCAAATTCATGTGTTTCAATATCCGGATTTTGCGGTATTTCATCCCAATATCGGTAAGCGAATCCCAATACCCGGAAACCCTGATCGGCCATACTGTCCACCTGCTTTAATAATTCAGGAAGATCAATATCTGCACAGCGCCGCAGCAGAACATCGGGGGCACCTTTACTGATAGAAATGATTTTATCATCATGACGGTGGAAAGTGGTCATTAATTTTCGTTCAGCATCAAAAGCAATTTCTGATACACGGGGCCATTTATTAAGGTGAAGGTTATGTTCTACCGCCACCTCTAATAAGGCAACTTCGGTACTATCTCCCCTAATAACCTGATTTTCTGTAATTTCAGCATCGTTATTAAGAGCAAAAGCAGCTAGAAGTAAGGCTATTTTTTCATCCTTTTTAACCGCGGATAGATTATCCCTTTCGTACAAATGTCCGTTAACGAAAACCTGCTCGACATGCATTTTATTTTTGGTAAGGGTTCCTGTTTTATCCGTGCAGATATAAGTAACAGAACCCAGAGTTTCTACAGCAGGTAATTTTCTTACCAAACAGTTTAGCCTGATCATTCTCCTGGCCGCCAGAGCAAGAGAAATTGTAATTACAGCCGGCAGCGCTTCGGGGATGGCAGCAACCGCCAATGAAATGCTGGTAAGAATCATTTTTGTGATTTCTTCTCCGCGAAGCCAGCCGGCTACAAAGAACAACACGCATAAAAATAAAACCAGGATAGAAAGCTTTTTCCCGAAAACGGCCATCCTTTGTTGTAAAGGAGTTAGAGTTTCGTCTTCCTGGAGCATTTTTGCAATACGGCCCAATTCCGTATCCATTCCCGTTCCTACAATTACGCCTTTTCCCCTTCCATAAGTTACAAATGTGCCTTTAAAAGCCAGATTACTTTTGTCGCCAATAGGCAAATTATCTGTTTCCAGACCCTTTGTAATTTTATCTGTTGCCAGAGATTCGCCTGTTAAAGCCGCTTCTTCAATTTTTAAATTAACAGATTCAATAATTCGGATATCTGCCGGAACGGCATTACCTGCTTCCAATAGAATTACATCTCCGGGAACCAATACATTTGCGGGCAGCCAGGATGTATTTCCATCCCGCAAAACTCTGGCCTGGGTTACGGACAGTTGCTTTAAAGCCGCCATTGCTTGTTCGGCCCGGTATTCCTGAAGGAAACCAATAATGGCGTTTAATAAAACTATAACCAGAATAACTATGGTATCTGTAAGATCTCCTATAACCCCAGATATAATCGCGGCAGCCAGCAAAATCAGGATCATTACATCCTTAAATTGAGACAAAAATATTTCGATAATACTTTTCTTCCTGCCTTCCTCTAACTCATTGGGACCTGCCTGCAGGAGCTTTTCTTCCGCCTCACTTGAACTCAGGCCTTTGGCATCCGAATTTAGCATCTCTAAAACTTCTTCTATACTTAAGCGGTGCCAGTTCATAACAATAATTTATCTCAGGCTGTAATGTGCCAGCATGAGCGATATATAAACCAGAATAAGGAGAATTGCATCTATGCCCAATGCAAATCGTTTGGAATGCGATGAATAAAGAATACCAATACCAACCACTGAAGTCATTAATAAAGTTGCAAGTCCGCTTAACGCATGATTTTCATTAGCCACTGAAAGAAGAGGCCCTTTTGTGTACAAAAAATCATCCAGAGCTAAAATGAGCATATTGAAAATATTGCTGCCCAAGAGATTTCCTACTGCTATATCTATGCTCCCCAGTTTAACGGCAGCAACGGCTACAACTAATTCTGGAAGAGAGGTAGCAGTAGCTACCATAAATGTTCCTACAAAAGATTTACTCAGACCGCCTTGTTCGGCAAGGCGGTCAGCAAAAAAAGGCAAGGCTATACCTCCTATAATAACTAATAAGGAAAAAAAACTGTATCGTTTTATTGCATGTCTCAGACCTATTTGTAAATAGGTATTATGAATTACGGGGATGGTTTTATGATCATTTGTTCTGATTTCATTTTTGAAAATAATTCGTACCGAAATCAGATATAATATTACCAGGAATAAAGAAGAACTGCTGAACCACCCAATCACCGGAACCACTGTGCTGAAAATAATTGTAATTACCGAAAGTGTTACCAGAAAAATTGCTGCTAAACCTGCAAGTACATGGCTCTTGGTAACTACAGAACTTATAGGTCTGACCGGAATAAAGTAATCCAATACAGCAAAAATTAGCAGGTTAAAGGCACAGCTTCCCAGGATATCTCCCACAGCAATATCAGGTGTATCAACTATTAAAATGGAACTTATGCCCGTAAATAATTCGGGAAGCGAAGTAACCGCAGCCATCAGAATTAATCCAAACCAGGCTTTGCCCATGCCGGTTAATTCCGCTATGACATCTCCGTATTTAGCAAGTTTAGATCCGCTAAAAACAATAATAGCGGCACAGGCTAAAAATCCCAGAATGCTTAGGAATAAGTTGTCCAATTTTATTGTTTGAAACCCGGATTAATCCCTGGTTAATCATCACTATAATTACTATTCTTTATTTCCCAAAATGGATTATTATTTCCATTTCAAGCCATTCCCGTTGTGCCGGATATGCACTAGTTAATCATGCAATGCCATACTCCGCATAACATCCATTTAGCTGCTCAATCCCCAATACGGTCGTATTTTATTTAGGAAATAAAATAATGAAGGCTTGCTTTAACAGCGTATTCAGTTTTTAAGCAGAATAGTTAATTTTTCTAAAAGAGCCCTCTCCTGTTCATTCTTTCCGTGAAATGCATCAGCAATAGCCTGCGCTGTTTTCATAATCCGGCCTTTAATTTCATCAGTAAATTTTGATTTGTTTTCCTGATAAAAATCCTTAAACGACTCAAAAATATCTTCCTCCGGAAGTTCTGATTCTTCATAATCGAAACTATAATCTATTTCATAAGCCAGGTCAGTTCCGTACCTGTCGGTAAAATTCTCCATGGGCTTCCAGGTATCTTGAATCAGTTGATTTAATGATAGCCGCTCTGCCCGATTTACTTTACCATCAACTGATGCAATTAAAAAAAACAACTTTCCTAATTCTGAATATAAATCCTGATAAAACATAATCTGATTATTAATATTAATAATGAAGTGAATTAATTTTCTAATTCAGGTATTACCAACAATGGCAAATGTGTAACATAAGCCATTTTTTTTGTAAAACTTGCGTGAAGAAACCGTTTAATAAAAGTCTTTTTGCGGCGAAGCATGACCAATAAATCATAAGGTATTATCGTATGAAGATTTTCCATTGTTTCTGTTACTGATAATGCTTTTACCCGTTGAAAATTCAATTCAACAGGATAAAACTCTTTTCTCATCTCTGAAACGTATTCTTCAAACTCAATTTTTGCGATATTCTCATCTGCAGCTTCTTTGCAAATGTGAACGATAGTAAATGAGGCATCATAATAATGTGCAAAGGAGCGCATGCTGTATATTGCCTGCTTATCTGTTTTTAAGCAGTTATCTGCAAAAGCGATAATTTCAGGTTCTTTCCATTTATACTTTTCAGGAATTAAGAGTACCGGAATACATGATTTTTCTATAATTTCTGATGTCAAACTGCCTATAATTATTTTTTTCAAACCTCTTGCTCCCTGGGTTCCCATTACAATTAAATCAATCTGGTTATGCAATGCAAATTCCAAAATATTAGGTACAAGCGGTGTGTCGCCCAGCCCTACTGAAATCAGAATACCTGGTGTATCTTGTAACACTTTTTTTTTTAATCTCAAAAGTCTTTTAACAATGATGATTTCTGATTCAGTAGTATAGTTATTACTGTATTCTTCTGATTCTGTTGATTTTTTTTGGTGCGGGGTGATTCCATGATAAAGAAAAATCATGCCTTTGCTTCTTTTTGCTATATCCAATGCAAACCGGAAAGCTTTTTCCGATGTGGGCGAAAAATCTGTAGGCACTAAAAGTCTTTTCATAGTATCTTCTTCACTAAAGAAAATTTGAATTATTCTCAGTTAGCAGGAATAGACAGCAAAGGAATTTTTGTGTGATAAGCCATTTGCTTGGTTAAACTGGGATGAAATAAGGAATCAGGGAATTTCCTTTTATGAATAATCATGGCAAGAATGTCTATCTCATTCTGACCAATATAGTCCTTCATTGTTTTTTCAAATTCATGGCCAAAAAAGTGTGTTACAGTAAGCGTTTCTGCATGATATTGCTCTTTTAGCATGCGTTCATACCGGGGAATTTTACGGGTATTTTCCAAATAAGTAATTGCTGTATCTTTTTCATCATCAGTAAAAACTGCAACTTCTACCTGAGCTTCAAAAAATAATGCTATTTCAAAAAGAAAGTCCAGTTTAATTTCCTCATCTAACAGGTTATTAATAGCCATCAGAATTTTTTCCGGTTTTTTCCATTTGTATTCTATAGGTATTGCCATTACCGGAATTTTACATTTTCCCATAACATCAGCTGTTTTGCTTCCTCTAAACTTTTCTTTAATTCCGCTTGCGCCGGATGTACCCATTATTATGAGGTCTATATTTTTCTCTGTCACCGCCTGAGTTAACGCTTCATTTAATGATCCTTTATAAACGTAACCTTCAACTGATATTCCATCCTGCTGCAGAATTTCCTTTTTTAGGTCGTTCAATTTTTGTTCTGCCTGCAGAAAAAGACTTTGATTAAATTCGGTGTTTACACCCTGGTAATCCGTATACAAACTTCCTGATGATTCAAAAGAATGGATTAGTATCAGGTTTGATTTTAGATATTTGGCGGATTGGACTGCAAAATCAACAGCATTAGCAGCACAAATTGAAAAGTCAGTAGTAATTAATATATTTTTCATCGGAGTAAAATTTAGCAGTCAACACAACTTTCATTTTTATCTGTCGGCAAACAATTATTTATTGTGAGCAATGAATAAAGGAGTATCCAGCTCTTTCATTAAAACATCTGCCATACTGGTTTTAAACCATCTAGACAATTCACTCCGACGATATGCACCTAATACCACCAGTTCGTTTTCTTTATAATTTCGCAAATGACCCAAAATCTGCTTTTCGGCATCTCCCTTATTGATTATATAAGTAGCTTTCGGAAAATGTCTCTTGATAAACTCCCTCATTAATTTATTATCCGGAAGTCTTAATGTTCCCAAAGAGCGATCTTTTACAGTGAAAACTTCAACAGGCACATCCGGCAGATTTCCAAAAAGATAGCTGAACATTTTTATTGCGTAAATGGACGAAGGGCCTCCATCATATAACAGAACAATTTTATCAATCTTCTTAAAAGCGCCCGGCACCACCAGTACCGGACATTGTACATCGGCCAGAAAATCTTTCATAAAATGTGTAGGAGGACCTTCTTTGGTTTTGGCAAATGTTTCATATTCATTAATAATTACCAGATCTGCAAACATACTCTCATGCTGCAACTCCTGTTCTACAAAGCTTATATCGCGATGGATGGAAAATTTGATCTTCGCTTTCTCACATGTTTTTTGAAAAAGTATGGCGGCTTCATCCCTTTTCTTCTTGTCCTTGGCGTCAAGTTCTTTGATTACTTTATCAGGATTTTTAGAAGTTGTAAGCACTTTATACAGATTATAGTTTCGGTAAAAAAATTCATCCAGAAAAACCCCTACTAAATGTGCATCAGCAATTTTTGTTAGCTGTATGGCATATTCCAAAGTACTTTTTGACATTTTAAAACCATCAAATGCAGCTAAAAATTTTTTCATATGAAATAGCTTTCGAGGAAAAATTTATTTGTTGGCGGATTATTGATCTCAAAAATTTTGATCCCAATCCAAAACATAATAATCAATGCATTACCGCAACAAATTATACAGTAAAAATATTTTATAGACTGAGGATTAAGAATGACCATCATCATTGAATTGTATGATTACCAATCGAAAATTAAAGTGATTCAGATAGGAAAAGTTGTTTTTAATTACTAATCCGTTAATGAAATTCTGCAGCCTGACCAATCTCATTGTTTCGCCTGACCACTGTCTTTGATCGCTATTGCTGATAAAAATACATTTGTTAAACAAAAACAATTGATTTTAAAACCAAAAGGAGGTGATCATGAGAACTCAATCATTAGCCAAAGCAGCCGAAAGAATGCCGACTGTATTTGAAGATTTATTCAAGCCATGGAATGAATGGTTTGATGGCGGTAATTTATTAAACAGGGTTATGAATGTTCCGGCAGTAAATATAACCGAGAGCAAAGATGAATATCTGGTTTCTCTGGCTGTTCCGGGAATGAAAAAAAGCGATTTTAAAATTGATCTGGAAGGCAATATGCTAAGCATCAGCAGCGAAAAAGAAGAAAGCTCTGAAGAAAAAGATAAAAGATTTACACGCAAAGAGTATAGCTATTCCTCTTTCAGCCGCAGTTTTTCATTGCCTGAAGAAATTAACCAGGAAAAAATAGAAGCTAAATATGAAGATGGCGTTTTGAAAATTTCACTGCCCCGCAAAGAAGAATCTAAAAGACATCTGAATAAACAGATTTCTGTTAAATAAATTCTGACGAATAAAATCTTAGCACCCCGCCATTCACTGTCGGGGTGTTTTTATGGATTATATACACGATGCAGATTTAAATTCTTGATGAGTTCAAATCTGATACTATTTTTAACACCGGTATCATCCATATTTAATTTAATTATCAGAATGACTGAAGGTGAACTGTGTAATTGACCAAAATCAGGTATTTTCCTGATGAAAATTCTTAGACTGGCTTTTCAACAACAATATCTTTACAAGTTATATATTCATACAAACAAAGTATGCCAGCGTCTAAAATAAAACAAATTAAGTATGAAAGCGAGACCTGGAAACGCTTGCTGTCTTTTATGATGGATGAAAATACTC
Organism: Daejeonella oryzae DSM 19973; assembly: GCF_000422945.1. Taxonomy (GTDB): domain Bacteria; phylum Bacteroidota; class Bacteroidia; order Sphingobacteriales; family Sphingobacteriaceae; genus Daejeonella; species Daejeonella oryzae. Next base: position 52,046 of record NZ_AUHA01000007.1, on the reverse strand, counting down.
ATCTGAAAAACAGGCTTGCTGAAATACTCAAAGACGATTTTGACACCAATTTACTGGAAGAAGTAGAGCGTTTTCAAAGCAGTTTTATAAAAGAAGACCTGCTTATTGGCTTATTGCGAAATGACATTGCAGAAATTGACGCATTGCTAAAAGAACGATATGAGGATGAGATAATTCTGAATATGATAGATTTTAAATTAAAAAGCCTCCGTAATAATATTGTGAATGCGGAGAAACAATTTGGTAATTTAAAACTCTCCTTCAATCACTACATGTCAAAAAAAATGAAATACGGGTGAAGCACAAAAAAATAAAAAACATACTTCTTTTACTTACAACATTTTTCTGGAGTATTGCTGCGGTTGCACAAATGACCCCGGATGATTTGCATAAAATAATTTCAGAAAACAGCTTTAATAACGAAACTGAAATTAAGGAGTTTTATTCCCGTTTAAACTACACTAACGCATGGATTAAAAAGGGCAATACCCTTAATCTGGGCATATTAATTAGTTCTTTAAAAAAGTCCGCCGAAAACGGTCTGAGAGAAAAAGACTACCACTTTGATTTTATCCAATCTTTTCTAAATCGTAAGGTCAGTTTACAAACCAAAGAAGATTCTCTTAAAGCTGAAATACGCTTAACTGATGCCGCAATTCACTATTACAGTGATATGGTATATGGAAATACTATTCCTGTCCTGGGATTTAACGGGCTGGGTTATAAGCCCAATTGCTTTAATATATCAACTGTACTGGCAGACCATATTTTAAAGAATAATTTGCAGGAAATAATGCTTCAGTTTGCACCTGCCTCTACAGAAATTACCATAATTCAGAGTAAAATAAAATGGTATCTGGCCATTATTAATCAGGATAATTTTAAAGAAATTATTGTCAGATCCAGGGAGGTAAATGAAACGAATACAAATCTAATTTTCAAACTTTACCAATTGGGATTATTGGATACCGCAGCAAGCAAACTATCCCCAAGAATTGTAAGAAAAAGCCTGCAGGAAGCACAGCTACAGTTTAATCTGCCGGAAAATACCGTTCTTGACGATGCTATTCTGAAGGAATTAAATGTGCCGCTTGCGTGGAGACTTAAACAATTAGATCTTTCGCTGAATTACTACAGATGGCTGAATTGCATACAACAGAATCAATCTGTAATTGTGGTAAATATTCCTGCTGCTTATTTAAAAGTTTATAAAAATAACAAAGTAATATTGGAAATGCGGATGGTAGTTGGTAAACCCGCCACACCCACTCCCACTTTAATCAGCCGGGTAAATGAAGTGATACTTTATCCGTATTGGCATGTACCGAAAAGCATTGCTATTAAAGAATTACTTCCTTCTATTAAGCGTGATCCTTCCTATTTAGATAAAAATAATTACCAGGTTTTGAATAAAGCAGGTAAAATCATGAATCCTTATTCCATTAACTGGCGGGCATTGAGTATGAGGTATTTCCCATATATCATCAGACAATGTACCGGCTGTGACAATGCCCTGGGATTGATAAAACTCAATTTTAACAACCCATACAGCGTTTACCTCCATGATACACCTGCAAAAACTTTATTTAAAAAGGATAGCCGATTTTTTAGCCATGGCTGCATGCGAATGGAGAAACCCATGGATTTGGCTCATCTTATATTAAAAAATAATTCTGTAGCAATTGATACAGTTAACCAAAAGGGATGTGTAAGAAATCAATCGCCAATTTCGGTTCTGGCAGATGAAAAAATGCCTGTATTAGTTTGGTATAATCCGGCAGGTATTGATTCTTCCGGCAGGTTGCTTTTTTTCGAAGATATTTACAGGAAATTTAACTGGGCTAAAAGAGAATAATAACAACGAACTTTTTCCCAAATTTATAAATCAGATGCTGTATCTCCTTTCCGGTGATCTGAAAGTTTTTGTTTTATAATTTTGGAGATACTAATTGCCCGAGACCCTGCCATCTCTGCTTTTTCCCCCTCAAAAAGCTCATTAACTGTTCCAAGAAATAATTTATTCCATTGGTCAAAATTAGCATCATTTAAGCGGGTTATTTGATCCAGGTGCTTATGCAGATTCATCGGATTTCCTGTATAGGACCCTGTATAAAAAAGAATATTTTCCCAAAAATTACACATGGCCGGTAAATGTGCTGACCAGTTTATTTGAGCAATTTCCTCAAAAATAAACCCTAGCTGTTTATCTGCCTTTACTTTCTCATAGAACGTATTAACCAGCAGTTCGATATCAGCCCGGTTTTCAATATCCTTTTTCAATTTTCAATGTGTTAAGGATACTATTTTTTCAATTGTTGCCCATTGTTCGTCGCTGCAGGTTTCCTGCATCTGCGGAAAAACTTGTCTTTCTTCTTTACGAATATGTGCTTCCAAAAATTTACCAAGCTGGTGCAGATGAGATTTGAGATCCGGATGGTTAGGTATCGACCGGAATAAACCATGTAATTCCTGATGCTCCTGTAAAATTGTTTCAATCAATAAATCAAGGTCTTTGGTTGTGCCTGTTACCAGTTTAAAAACCTTTTCTTCCTCTTCAAAATGCTTAATCAGCTCCTTCTCATAAAAATTTAAAGCATATATAGATTTTGATTCATGATCTTCTGGAAGACCTTTATACGCAGGCGCATCTTTTTGAATCAATCTTGCCAGTATTAAAGCTCCGTGATGTTCACGTGACAAGGGAATAAGTGCAGGATGCCGTTTCATACTTATAAATCTTTAGTGTTAAACTGACGGGTAGAGAACCATACCGGTAATGCTATCCATAAAAATAAAATTGTAACTGAAAATATTAAGCCGGTGGACGTGCCAAAGAAATCTTTAAATACAGCTCCGGTATACCCCATCATCGCGGAAACATCTAACTGAAGCAAGATTAATATCCTGCTGAGATCTATTGGATTAAGAGCACTTACCGCAATCATTGGTTTTTCCAGAGGGTAATCTGCAAACTGGAATAACAGGAACAGAACGAATCCATCAAAAAGTAATGAAAAATACAACCACAGCATTACTGCAACTCCAATTCCTTTTGCTTTATCTCGGGTATTTACAGTAGCTAATAAGGCTATAGAAACAAAAATAATGCTCAGCATGATGCCTACCATGATCATAGTGAAACCAATCATGTTAGCCTGGTAAATTAAAAGCGGAATACCTGCGCCTATTAAAAATGCTATAGAAAGCGAAGCGGCCAATCCGGAGAATAAACTTAGCCAGATGGATTTTCGTTTTAAAGGTTGACTTACCAGCAGCTCAACAAACTCAGCGCTGTTATACACATAAATGGTCGAAAAAATGAGGCTCACCAGGGGCACAACAATCAGGATAATATTTAACAAACTTAACAGCCCTTTACTGCTGTTATCTTCCAGACTAAATACCGTAAATGAGGATGCTAACAAAAACAGAGTATAAACAAGTACCATCCTGTTGCGCAAGATATCAGCTATTACATATTTTATTATTTTGGTCATTAAGGATCGTATTATGTAATGATTATTGGATATTCGTGTTAAGTTATGTGTTCTGAAATATAATGGCTGAAAGCTGGCAGCTAGAAAAAATACTTATTCATTCGTCATCACCCAGGCAATTGCTTTTGAAAGTTTATTTTCTCCTGTATCTTGTTTCAGGTCTTCAATACTTTTTTGGAAAAGCAATTTCCCATCCTGCATATAAATAATACGGGTTACCAGGTCATCTAACTCGCTTAATACATGCGAAGTGATCAAAACCAATTTACCTTTTTCCTTTTCGGCGATGATTTTTTCTTTCAATAATTCAGATGAAACCGGATCCAGCCCGGCTGTTGGTTCATCCAGAATAAGCACCGCAGGATCGAACAAAAAGGCAAGGGCCGCACTTATTTTCTGGCGGGTGCCACCAGATAATGTCCGCATTCTTTTATCCAGCAAATTGTGTAATGAAAAAGCCTGAATCAGATCGTCATCCAAGGCAGTTTTTTTATTTCTGATATCTGTCATCATATCCAGCACCTGACCGATGGTCATGTTATCCGGATACCTTCCTATTTGAGGCATGTAGCCAATCTCATCTCTGTATTGCCACTGGTTACGGATATTTTTACCTTTAAATTCTATTGTACCGCTATCTGGCACCACCATGCCCAAAATTGATTTTATGAAAGTAGTTTTACCGCTGCCGTTTGGGCCAATTAAAGCAATACATTCACCCTTACTACAAGTAGTGGAAACATGGTCAAGTGCTTTCAGTTTCCCGAATTGTTTACTGATGTTGGTTGCAATTATCATTGTATTTATTTATCGGGCTTTTAGCTATTAACCCAGTTATCCGCTTTAGAATAAGAAATCATAGAACTTCCACCTGTTCTGTTTCTTTTCCTGATTGCTGAAGATATATTTAACTTCAAAACGCTTTTTTCATCAACGGCGCTGTATCTTTCAAGTTTTCCGGTGTCAGACTTGGCAATATTTTTTCTGTTTTATCTAATAAAGCCGTTATAAAAGTCCGGAATAAGATCATAGCCGTTGGGTATTTTTCTACGATCATGGAAAACATACTTACCGGACGGTATGGAATATCGCCAATCTTGTCTTTATCAAGATCGTACCCCTCGTATTTATCCCAATAATTATTGGTAAACCTGTTTAACACTAAAGAGCCGTTAGTGCCAACATCAAATGTATTGCCTACAAAGTTATTCTGCTCCAAAACCACATCCATGCAACTTGCCTGAATCTTTAATGCCCAGCCGTTGTTCTCAAAAGTATTTCGCTTCATTAAAATGCGGTTGGCGCCTTCCATGTAAATGGCGCTTGTATTCTTTCTGAAATGATTGCCCTCCATGTAGCCGTCTGATATTTCTTTAAGCAAGATTCCATAGGCGGCATCGCCCCAGTTTTCTTCAAAATAATTGCTTAACATTTTTATGCGTTGTGAAAACATGACCGACACACCAGAGCCGTTGTTGCTAAAAACATTGGCCACATAGGTATCATCATTAGAAAACATAAAATGAAGGCCGTAGCGGACATTTTTTATGGAAGTATTGCGCCAGATAATTGAATTTGTTACGAACTCCAGATAAATTCCGTCGCGGTGTCCGGTTACCTGATTGCCGATAATACGCATACCTTCACTTTTCCAGCAATGGATACCGTTGCCGTTTTGCTGTTCTCCTTTACTGCTGGATATAAGCCGATTGTTTTCAATGGTGCAGTCCACACCATTTTGTGTGTAGATGCCAAAAAAAGTATCTTCAAGGATATTATTTTTGACGATAACTTTTTTGCTGTCGTAAATTTTTATGCCGCTCAGATCTTGCAGGCTTGAAATGCCAGAGCCTATGATTTTAAAGCCATCAACCACTACGGCGTCCGCCATTATGGATATGATTTCGTATTTTTTTTCTCCATCCAATACCGGATAATTTATTCCGATAAGAAAAATTCTTTTATTGATGACCAGGTTTTTCTCCTTATAGTGACCGGCATCCACCAGCACCGTATCTCCGGCTAACGCTGCTTCAAGGCCTGCGGTAACCGTTTTGTATGGATGACTTGAACCCACATGTATAGTTTTTGCCGATGTGGCATAACAAAAAAACAGGGATAATATAAACAGGCAATGTTTCACTTCTGCACGTCCTCCCATGTTATTTTGAAACCAGGATACTGGGGCAACATTTTAGTAAGGCTATCCTCCCGGCTAAAAGCGGCTATGTTTCCGTTCATAGGACTTTTTAATTTGGGGCTTTGCAAAAAATAAGCCTGTTCAACATTTGTAAGCTCATGCGGCTGGATGAAGTCTGTAAAATAAACCCCTGCAATTTCCGCTTTCCCTACTTTGTTAGAATCCATAAAAGCGTTCAAACAATGAGCATCATCAAATTTGTAGATTTTACCCTTTTGAGTTACTATTTCCGCACCAAAACGTTTATCGCTAATTGTCATTTTACAAAAATTGCAGTTATCCTGCCCTGTTCGGATGGGTTCGGGATCTGTACTGCAACCAGTAAGCGCCAATGTCAGAACACCAATAAACCATAAAGGCGTTGTGCCAAATTGCGTGATTATTTTTTTTCTCCTCCTCCATTCATAAACCACAGCTGATAATAGTAATGCACCCACGGCAATAAATATCCATCCGCCAATATCAGGTACAGACCAGGCTCCAAAATTTAATAATTGTTTATAGCCAATTAAAGGAGGCTGATAGGCCATTCCGGGCACTTTGATGGCTGCATCCGGGTTTAAATCATGTCCGTAACTATATTCCCATCTCCAAAAATCAACCATTGCCAGAATACCAAAAGCCACAAATAGCACGAATAGAATGTTCATCCATTTTCTTTTTGCAGCAATGGCCACAGCAATAAAACAAATAGAAAAGAACACAATGATATAGGGTAATACTTTAAATTCCACAAAATCATCTGCATGCAGGGTCTTCATACCGATGTAATGGTTCAGGCCATTAATAATATCCACGTTGCCGGCTAAATTATTGGCATAAATCAGCAATCTTAACCCTTCCGGGTATTGCGGAGCCATTAAATCTATTCTCCAGATCGGTGCAAATAAAACCACCAATAAACCCAGTCCGCAAATAAAAAGCGTGATTCTGGAAAGCGTAGTAAGTGTTGAGTTGTGAGTGCTGAGATCAACCTTCATAAATTGGAGTTTTTAACATCATAAAATCCTGTCCTGCTCATTTAGCAGTATGGATTGAAGCGAAATCCTCTTGGCTATCCTGAACTGAGTCGAAAAGGCGGCAAAAGGATTGTTGTGTAAAATCTGATGGATCGTTTAAGAAAAAAGTATAATCAGGAATTAGAAACTTGTCAGGCATTAAACCTGACAAGTTTTTAGGCAATTGCCCAATTAGCATGTTAATGAGGCACTACTTCTTAGCAGTAACTGCTGATTTAGGCTGGTTTGTACCTGTGCTGTAGCTTATTGCCACGTTGCTTCCCGCCGGAGAAACTCTGATATATCCCGACATTTCCTGGTGCAGAGCACTGCAAAAATCAGTGCAATACATCGGGTACATACCCGCTTTCTTAGGTATCCATTTTAAGGTGGTAGTTTCGCCCGGCATTACCAGTAACTCAGCGGTTAATGCTCCTTTAATAGCAAATCCATGCGGTACATCCCAATCCTGCTCCAGGTTGGTTGCATGAAAATATACTTCATCACCTACTTTAATTCCTTCAATATTGTCAGGTGTAAGATGAGAACGGATCAACGTAAGGTTTACATGTACTTCTTTACCTTTACGTACTACTTTAGTTTCGCCTTCTCCTTTAGATACGTAAGGATGGCTATTTTCTTCAATTTTAAAGAGTTTTGTTGAATTTTCGCGGATTGCGCTGGCCGCTATCGCCTGGGCGTAGTGTGGCTCTCCTATGGTCGGAAAGTCGAGTATCAACTGCATCTTATCTCCGCTGATATCAAACAATTGTGCACTTTGTGATAATTCCGGGCCAGTTGGCAGGAAACGGTCTTTTGTAATTTTGTTATAAACAACCATGTATTTTCCCGTTGGTTTACCTGAATCCCCACCAGGGATCATTAAATGGCCCGGAGAATAATATGTTGGCTGTCTGTCTAACACCTTTAAGGTCTTCACATTCCATTTTACTACCTCACTGGATACAAACATGGTTGAATAAGCATTGCCTTTATCATCAAACTCCGTGTGAAGAGGGCCTAAACCTGGCTTTTGAACTTCGCCATGTAAAGCTGCTTCGTATTTAATAACCGGAATTCCCTGATAATCTCCTTCAAAGGTTTTATTGGCGATTGCTTTTTGCATTTTATCAAAGCTAAATACCGGAAGTATTGCTGCCAGTTTTCCGCTGCCTACAATGTATTCGCCTGTTGGATCTACATTAACACCGTGCGGAGATTTAGGACAAGGTATCATATAAACCAATCCGGGGTGATCTTTAATATCCAAAACGGTTACTTCGTTTTTCATCCTAGAAGTTGCAGTGTGCGTTTTTTCGTCAAAACGGTTGCTTGCATATTTAACAGCTTGTTTTTTCCCTTTTCCCGCCTTAATCAGCTCTTCTGCTTTCTTCCAATTTACAGCCATGATAAAATCTTTATCATTTTTGGATGCGTTTACTTCAAGTAAAGTATTGGCCTGTTCGGTATTATAGCAACTAAAGAAGAACCATCCGGCCGATTTACCTTTTCCGGCCCGACTTAAATCGAAGTTTACGCCAGGGGTTTTCAATTGAAATGCAACATCCATATTGCCATTATCTTTATCTACACTTATAAAACTGATGGTTCCTTTAAAATTTTGTTTGTAGGTGTTGATGGGTACATCGCCATTCTGGTCATCAAGAGGAATACTGAACCGCGTGCCCGCAACAATATATTCAGAGTTTTCAGTAATAAATGGTGATGAGTGATTACCGCCGCTATTTGGCAGTTCTAAAATTTCTGCTGTGCGGAATGTCTTCAGATCTATACGAGCTACACGGGGTGTATTGTTTCCATTTACAAATACCCATCGGCCATCAATTACACTCTTTGTTTGCGACATAGATACGTGGTGCAAATCATCCCAGGGAACTTCGCCATGCGACGTGTTCAGCATTGGTTTTGTTTCTTCGCTATAGCCCCATCCTTTTTCAGGATCAACCGAAAAAACCGGGATTACACGTAATAACCGACCGCTTGGCAATCCGTAAACGGCCAATTGCCCGCTAAAACCACCGGATACAAAGTTGTAGTATTCATCATATTTGCCTGGAGCAACATACGTTTTGGAGGCTGCATCGCCACTCACAACAGAACCTGCATCCTTTGGCTTGCATGCGTTCATGCTTAATAATAATGCAAGGGCCGAAAGGCCAAATACACTGTTTTTGATTAGTTTCATTTTATCTTTTTTAAATTGGACAATTGAGCTTTTGCATTTTACAGGGCATAAAAATCCTGTTAAGCGATAATCGCTATTCATATGAATTATAATTTTCTGTAAAGTTTGGAGGAGCTTTAGGGAGCTTATCCTATTTTACGCCGTCATTTTTACGCATAAATTCAAGGAGATTTCTGGCGTCATCATCTGTAAGGCTTTGATTTGGCATCCGTACCAGGCATAATTCAAGTTGAGCCTGCAACTTAGGATCCTTATCAATCATTTCGTCGGTATTCGTGATGAAATTCATAATCCATTCGGGTTCCCGGCGTTCGGTTACTCCAGCCCATCCCGGGCCCACTAACCTTTCGTCAGTAAGTTTATGACAGCCCCCACATTTCACCTGAAATACTTTATTTCCAAGTTCTGCTTTTTCTGCATCTAAAGTGGCGCTAACATCAATTTTTGTAAACTTCCCTTCACCCCGCTGGGGATCATAAGACGGATTTTCATCCGTTTTTACTTCTTCTGAAGTGCTTTCATCAGCTGTATTATCGGAACTTTTGTTACCTCCGCAGGCAACTAAAAATCCTATAAAAAACACTACCAGGCTTAGTACAATCAGTTTTTTCATGTGATTTTATCTTTTATTTAAAATTTGATTATGCAAGTTTACCTATAGAAAAAATAGATTGTTATGCGTTCAATCATAAACTAAAAAAGAACGCTTATAAATCTAAAAAAGACCGTACCTTGCTGATAATCAGGTTTATTAAACAGAAGTTAACTCAAAGTTTAATAAGCATGTAGAAATTAAATCTACCAAGCAATCCCTGCATAAAAAAATAAGCAAGATCATATAATTAATTAATCCAAGTCATAATTGAAAGCTAAGCCCCGGGCTAACTTTGGTAAAGTTTATAAGCAGATAACTTTAATAACAAATGATTGAAATAGACCGATTATTAGCATGGGGAGCTACTTATAAAAAACTAAGTGCCAACGAAACTATTTTTAGTGAAGGTCAATCCTGCAGTTACTATTATCAATTAGTAAGCGGCAATGTAAGGTGGGTTAATATTGATGAAGACGGTAAAGAATGTATTCACAGCATTGTCGAACAGGGTGAATCCTTTGGCGAATTACCGCTTTTTGATGACGGTCCATATGCCGCAACTGCTATATCTGATACCAAAAGCGTAGTAATCAGACTTTACAAACCCATCTTTCTCGATCTGATTAAAGAGAATTATGAAATTCAATTTGCTTTTACGCGGCTGCTTGCAAAAAGAGTTCGCTTTAAATTATCAATTATAAAATCGTTCGGCTCTCATTGTCCGGAAACACGGATAGCAAATCTTCTCAATTATCTAAAATCCGAAAATAAAAACTTTTGTAATGATTGTAATCAGCTTAAATTAACCCGTCAGCAAATTGCAGACATGACGGGTTTAAGGGTTGAAACTGTGATCAGAACGATGCGCCATATGCATGATAAGGGAGAACTGACCATAGCAAAAGGAAAAGTGTTTTTTACCGATATGATTGAAGTCATACTCATTTAATTTTCTTTGATGTTATTTTGAGAAAAATTGCATGAGTAAATTCTTACACAGGTGGCTAACTGTTTCTTTTCTAAACCTATTGCTGGTTGCCGTTCTTGGATTTATCCTTCGCTATAAAATTGAATTTTCCCTTCCATTCATAGAACAGAAATACGTCTTACACAGTCATTCTCATTTTGCTTTTGCAGGCTGGATTACGCAAACTTTAATGGTGTTACTGATTCACCATTTAGCTTTAACACACGGAGAACAGATTCTAAAAAAATACCGCTGGTTACTTTATGCTAATGTAGTTACAGCTTATGGTATGCTCATAAGTTTCTTTTTACAGGGTTATAATTATTTATCTATAAGTTTTTCAACCCTGTCTATTCTGGTTTCTTATTGCTTTGCTATTTATTACTGGAAAGATCTGAACAGAATCAAGGAAAATAAAGTAAGTTCTCTATGGATTAAGGCCGCACTCGCTTTCGGTGTTTTTTCATCTTTGGGCACGTTTGGCCTGGCTTACATGATGATAAACCGGTTAACCGATCAGAACTGGCACCTGGCAAACATCTATTTTTACTTACATTTTCAATATAATGGCTGGTTTTTGTTTGCTGGAATAGGGTTGCTTGTATCCAGATTAGAAATTCTGTATAAATCCGTTAAAAATTTAAAGTTTGCATTCCTACTTTTTTGTTTTGCATGCATCCCCGCATACTTGTTATCCATACTATGGATACCCATGTCGGCATTTACTTATGGAATTATTATTTTCGCTGTAATTGCACAGTTGGCAGGCTGGTTTTTAATAATTAAGTTCTGGATCACAAATAAGGACATTGTAAATAAACAGTTCTCAAAACACGGTAAAATATTGTTGTTTCTTTCCGGAACAGCATTTTCAATTAAGCTGCTACTTCAGACGGCTTCTGTTCACCCAGCATTAAGCCAGTTGTCATATGGTTTCAGGCCCATCATAATCGGTTACCTTCATCTGGTCTTATTGGCTGTGACAAGCATATTTATTATTGGCTATATCTTTTCCTTTGAACTGATAGCTGTTACAAAAAAAATAAAAATGGGCGCTTACATTTTTATTGCAGGTATTCTTATTAACGAAATTCTTTTAATGTTACAGGGAGTTGCAGCTTTAATATATAATGTTGTGCCCCACATAAATCTGATGCTGCTTGTGGCTGCAGTAATTTTATTCACAGGAACTAGCATCATATTCCTAAGCATGTTAAAAAAGCAATATCAGTGATTATTATAAACCGTTTTATTACATTTTTTTAATTTGTTTTAGTTAAGCAAATGCTCGAGCTTACTTCTGTTAATAATAGTAATATTACCGTCTTTAATATCTATCATCTTTTCAGTACGAAAATCGCTGAGTGTTCTGATAAGTGATTCTGTAGCCGTACCTGCAATAGTAGCCAAACTTTCTCTGCTGATATGTATTTCAAACTTTTCTTCCTGAGTTTCCTGGTATTTATTTTGGAGCATAATCAGTGCATCGGCCACTTTTTTACGAAGTGAATTATAAGCAAGTCCCAATAAGTGGCTTTCTTTTTCAGAAATATTCCTTGCCAGCAACTGAATAAATTTCTTGGCTACTTCCGGATTTTTATTAATTATTTCTTCAAAATCTTCCTTAGGAATCACTGCCAGTTCGGTTTCTTCTAAAGTTTCAGCCATGTCTTTGTACACTGTTCCCTCCAGCAAAGCAATATGTCCCAGAAAATCTCCCGGACTAAAAAGATCAGTTACCAGTTCTTTACCATCTTCATTTGTCTTATAGGCTTTCACTTTCCCTTTTATTACATAATACAACCTGTTGGGATGATTGCCTTCTGAATACACGATTTGCTTTTTTTTGTATTTATTTATGTTCCGCTCTTCGGTAAGAGATTGCAATACATTTTTCCCGAATGAAACCTGAATTAATTGTTTAAGACCTTGTAAATCAGGAGTCAGGTCCTGTTTTAATAAATCCAGTTTTTTAAGGCGACTATCAACGGCATTTAACAATTCTGTTCCATTAAAAGGTTTGGTTATATAATCATCCGCTCCAAGCTCCATGCCTTTTCTAAAATCAGATCTTTCTGTTTTTGCAGTTAGAAAAATGAAAGGAATATTCTTGATCTTATCATTTTTATGAATGGCATGCAATACTCCGTATCCATCCAGTACGGGCATCAATATATCGCAAATGATTAAATCAGGCATGTATTTCAGGGCTTTTTCAATACCCGTCTTTCCATTTTCTGCCACTATTACCTTGTAATTTGACAGTTCCAGAATTTCCGCCGTATTATTGCGGATATCGTCATTATCTTCTATCAGCAAAATCGTTTTCATCCGAACAGATTGATTTTAAATTCTATTTAATTAATATTTAAAAGGCATTTAATCAGTGAATATCAAATAATTTATAAAAACAAAACCAGCATTATCATCTTCACTATTCCAATGTATAAATGTGAAAGTCGTTTATTTAATTACACTTTTTTAGTATTAAATGTAATGACAAACTCTGTACCTTTTTCAAGTTCACTTATACATTGAACGGCACCATTCATCAGCTCGGCATATTTAGAAATTATATGCAATCCGAGACCTGTACCCTGAATATGGCCTGCATTTGTACCACGGAAAAAGCGTTCCATTAAATGTTTTTGATCGTCTTTAGAAATTCCTATTCCATGATCTTTTACCGAAAGATAAATATGCTGTTCGTTATGTATGGTTTTGATTTCAATAGCACCATCCTCCGGTGAAAACTTACTTGCGTTGGAGATTAAATTCATAACAATATGCTTTAGCAGCGAACTGTCCAAAAACACAAGAGAACTTCCTTCATGAACATACTGTACTTTTTGACGATCTTTTAGGATATGCTTAATTTCCGATAAAATCAAAGTGAGCTGCTGTTCTATGTCAAATTCTGTAATCCTGACCTGAATCTTACCTTCTTCAATTTTTCCCACACTTAAAAAATCATTCAGAATATCGGTCAGCATGCTTACCGAAGAAATAATACGCTGAAGATGTTTTTCACGCTGTGGCTGATCTTCTATAACCCTATATTTTTCAATTAAATAAGCTGATGAGAGAACCGTACTTAATGGTGTTCGGAATTCATGCGAAGCCATAGAAACAAACCTTGATTTCAGTTCATTCAGTTCCTTTTCCTTTTCTAGCGACTCCCTGAGATCCTCCTCCGCTTTTATTCTTTTTGAAATATCAATTGCAATGCCCATAAAACCGGTAATTTCTCCTGTAACATCTCGTATAGAAGTAATAGTTAAGGATACAGGAAATGAATCTCCGCTTTTGGTTATGTAAGTGTATTGTTCTTCTTCATGAATATTTCGTCTGGATTTTTCAACCAATACTGCAAAATCATTTGTAAACTTTAGTCCAAATTCACTCTCTAATTTTATGCGCTTTTTTTCAACTTCGCTCTGATCATGAAATAAAAGAGGTGTAGCCTTATCAATAACTTCAGATTCACTGTACCCGGTAAGACGGGAAGCTTCGGGATTAAAAAGCTTGATTATACCGTTCACGTCAGTGGCAATTATTAATGCTCCTGCATTATCCAGCAAAGCTTTTTGATAAGAAAGCACATCCTGCAGCTTATCTTTGGAAATATTCAGTTGATGTAATGTTTCCTGTAAGTCCCGGGTGCGCTGTGCAACGGTTTCTTCCAGTTCATTATTTAGTTTCTCTACTTTAGCTTCCGCTGCCTTACGGACGGATATATCATTGATAAAAGCAATTACAAATCTGTTTCCTTCATTAAAATAATTACCCAGACTAACCTCTACCGGAAATTCGGTACCATCCTTTTTTAGTGCATATAAGTCCATTCCCAAACCCATGGGCCTTGTCTGTGGATTTTTGGAAAATTTTCCACGATGAACAATATGCCTGGTATGAAATCTAGAGGGAATTAATCTTTCAATTTTTTCACCAATCAGATCTCGCTCAGAATACCCGAACTCCTGAATTGCAAAAGGATTGATAGCGGTAATTTCGCCGTTTTTGTTTGTAACCAGGATTCCCATAGTAGCATACTCAAAAAATGCTTCAAAATGATTTGAGCTTTCATTTCTGTTCATAAAGAGATATCACGATTTTATAATAATTAATTTAAGGTTTTTTGTTCAGAATCAACAAAAATTCAAAGATTATTAATGGAAATAAAAAACATAAACTTGTGATTATTAGAATTTAAGATCTACAGCTGAATGTAAGAATCTGATTTTGTAAAGCTCAAACCAAAATACGCTGAGCAGTGCTACTCCGAAACAATTCCAAAACTGTACTAATGTTATAGAACTAAGTTGAAACACATTTCTAACATAAGGAACGAAATGGAGACAAATCAGGAAAAATGCGGAAATTATTAAAATATAAGGCGCCAGATTATTTTTATAACGTACTGTATAGTAGAGTGTTTTAGTAAATGATCTATTGGCAAACGTTAGGAAAATATTGCTTAGTATCAGCATTGTAAAAACAATGGTACGGGTTTGTTCGAGACTGGAACCATTACTCATATAATAAAAATACAGAATTAATGCTCCGGCGGCAATCATCAGTCCCTGAATAATACTCACCAGAAGTTCGTTCCGCGTAAACAGGCTTCCTTTTCTTTCCCTTGGACCTTGCTGCATAATATTTTCTTCTACAGGTTCTCTTTCAAAAAAAATAGAACAAGTGGGACCCATTATCAATTCCATGAAAATAACATGAATAGGGGTAAAAATATTGGGATAGGTCCAGCCCAGAATTACAGGCAGTGAGGCAACCAGCACAATAGGAATATGAATGGAGATAATATATCGAACGGCTTTTTTAAGGTTACTGAAAATTTTTCTTCCTTCATATAAGGCGGTAACCATCCGTTCCATATTATCATCCGTCAGGATCAGATCTGAAGCCTGTCGGGCAATCTCCGTTCCCTTTTGCCCCATTGCAATACCAATGCTGGCAGATTTTAATGCCGGGCCATCATTTACTCCGTCGCCTGTCATGGCTACAATTTCTCCATTTGCTTTTAAGGCTTCAATAACCTTTAATTTCGCATCCGGAAACATACGGGCAAAAATATGAATGGTATTAACTTTTTGTTGAAGCTCCGCTGTACTCAGGCTCATTACCTGTTCGCCGCTGAGGAATTTAAGGTGATTGGGGATGCCAACCTGACCACCTATGTTGATTGCTGTTTCGGGATAATCGCCGGTGATAAGTTTAACATCAATTTTGGCGTTATCAAATTTTTTAAGTACCTCCCTGATATTCTTTTTGGGAGGATCATAAAGAGCAAGCAGACCTTCAAACTGCCAGTCAAAATCGTTCTGATGTGCAGGAAGCTGAAGACCTGAATACACCGCACTCGAAACGGCAATAACACGGTACCCTTTTGAAGCCAGCGTTTTAATATGCTGGGCTATTTTTTCCTGGTCAGCTTCTTTCAATTTGCTGATTGCTATAATCCGCTCTCCTGCACCTTTTCCGGCGGCTACCTTAACTGAATTGATTTCATAAACATGAGTCATCATAGGCGGCTGCCCTTCCAATGGATATTCAAATATCATTTTCTGCACTTCATGACCTTTGCCATCAGCAAACAAATAAAATGCCTCCCAAATTGCTTTCTCCATTGCATCGAATGGATTCTTTTCACTGGCCAAAACTCCAAAACGCAATACATTTTTATTTTTCAGATCAACAGAATCATCCAGATCAATTAAGGCATCGCTGGCAAAGTCATAAATAGTTTTAACCTGCATTTTATTCTCTGTGATTGTACCCGTTTTATCGAAACAGATGACGCTTACCGCTCCAAGATTTTCAACTACCTGAGGTTGCCTGGAAATAATCCCCAGCTTGCTCATTTTATAAGCGCCCAATGCCATAAAAGAAGAAAATGCGACAGGAATTTCTTCGGGTACGGCAGACATTGCTAAGGTTAAAGCAAACAAAAGACTTATAACCCATTCGCCGTGATTGAGATAATTTACAATGAAAATGATAAAAAACCCAAGTAAACCAAATAAAGCAAGACGGCGCACAAATACATTAATTTGCTGTTGAAGCATTGTTTTGGGAGGATTATAACTCCCCAAAGATTTACCAAGTTTACCTAAAACAGTATTGTTGCCGGTAGTGGTAACTTTTGCTGTACACTTCCCGCTGTTGATTGTGGTTCCCTGATATAAGAGGTTTTTTCCTTCCGTTTCCTCTTTATCAGCCGGCAAAGATTCACCCGTAATAATTGATTCATTTACCGTAAAATCATTTTCCTCCAGAATGACCGCATCTGCAGGAATATTCATGCCTTCTTCCAGCAAAATAATATCTCCGGGAACAAGTTCCTGCGACGATATAGTCAATTCCTCTGCATTTCTAATTACCCGTACCTTCGGCTCTGTATACTGCTTTAAGGCTTTTAAGGCATTGCTGCTTTTCACTTCCTGATAAAAAGAAATAGCTGACACAAAAATCATCGCCAAAAGCATCAAAAAACCTTCTTCGGGCTGATTCAAAATAAAATATAAAGAGCATGCAATAGCCAGAAGTATAAACATCGGCTCTTTAATGATATCCCAAATTATATGTATAAAGCGGCCGGAGGAATCAGCATGAAAAATATTTTCTCCATACTTTTCCCGAAGTTCGTTAACCTGCTGATCAGATAATCCCTGAATGTTATGTAAATGAATTACCTTTTCCGGCATAAGATTGCAGAATATTTAATGTTCTGAATAGAAACAACTCTCAATAAATAGATTCAATTTTAAAAATTATCAGAATTCTCTTAAATTTTATTTAAGAAGAGAACCATTTAAATCCTTTGAAAGACCTTGTATATTATAAAATGCTAAGATTTTAAATAAACTCATCCGCTTTTTCTCTGAGATCATGAAGTTTTTCTTTACCTTTTCGGACGGTATCCTCTAAATCATCAGCAATTCTTCTACCCTTGTCTTTAATTTTCCTGATGGTTCTGCTGCCTTTATCAGGAGCAATCATAATCCCGACAATCACACCTGCAAAAGCTACAAAGCCCATCGCAGCAAGTATTTTAGATGACTTTTTCATAATAGAAATGATTTATTTGAGATTACAAGTTAATAGTCAGGTTGTAAATTAAAATTGACTATCCTCATTAATAATTATGACGTTTGTCACATCCGCTAAAAACTCCATTTTACTCTTAAAAAAAAGTGGTGATTAACTGCTTCCATGTTCCCGTTTAAGGAAGCAAAAAATGATTGACCTAGCAGATTTACATCAAGATTTGGAGACATATTATAATTAAACGAAGGAAGCAATATCAGCAGTTCTGTTCCGGGGGCGTATAGAACCCCTACATTTGCCGACAGCAAGGGATTCAATTCTTTGGCTGTAGTTAATATGAAATTCCATTTAGTGGGCATCAGGTTTTCTGAGGAGAGTTTCAGGTTAATATCCTCCCAATTGCTTACAGGCTTATTTAAACCTTCTTGGTTTAATAAAAATCCGGCATTTAAGTACCAGCCGTTTTTAAGCATGTAATCTCCTTCCAGGGTCAGGTTGATATGAGATGCGGTATTTTTTGCGGCAAAGTAATACTGAGTTTCGCCTTTAAAACCTGCATCTTTAATATAACCCGCCCATCCAAGTCCGGCTGTAAGACGGTCATTATACCAGCCTGTGATTAGCTGCATATCATAATTCCACTTATTTAATGAATACCTGATTGCGGCGACACTCCCTTTTTTTCCGCTAAAAGAATACGCAATTTCTGTACTGGACAAGGGGCGTATATCTAAATGAACTTTCCCGCCATCTACTCCGGAGCGTTCTTCATAATCAAAATCAAGGAAATTATATGCATTAAAAATATCATTGGGGTTCCATGTGCCTGTAACACCCCAATTAATTCGCTGACGTCCTAATCTCACATTTAAATTATTCTTCCTGTAATCCAGGTAAAGCCTCTCCACATTAGTATGTGCAACCAGCGATTCATTGTCTATCCAGGTCGTTTGTAAATTTATTTTTTCAATTTCATTTCGCAGTAATGAAGCAAATCCCGGGGTTTGTTTTACTTCCTCCCCCCAAAACACCCGGGTTCGCAGTTCGGTTACCGCTATAAAATGCTCAGAGCTTTTCCATTTAAAATTTAGACGGTTGTGAAGGAGATTAAGTGTTATCAAATTTTTAAAAGTTCTATCAAAATTGAGACTCTGAAGATTCTTAATATATCCATCTACTTCCAGCTGTTTAGGCAGAATCAGGCTATCCTGAGCAAGTGAAGGGATTTGGACCGTAATGCAAAAGAATAACAGCATCAGCTTTTTCATCCTGTAGTCTTTAGTGCTTCATATCTGCATCTTCATGTTTGGTTGAAACCTCTGCCGTATCGCTCACAATTCTTCCATCTACCAATGTGATTACTCTTCTGGCCCGGTCAATAACCCGCTGGTCATGAGTAGAGAAAAGAAAGGTTATGTTTTCCTCCCGGTTTAGTTTGTCCATTATATCTAACAGATTGGAGGCCGATTTAGAATCAAGGTTGGCAGTAGGTTCATCAGCCAGAATAAACTTTGGTTTGGAGGCAAGAGCCCTTGCTACCGCTACACGCTGCTGCTGTCCTCCGGAAAGTTTCGAAGGCCGTTCGTTGAGTTTATCTTCCAGATCAATCTCTTTAAACAATTGTTTAATCCGTTCATCCCGCTGCTTTTTATTTATGCGCTGCAGCTGCATGATAAATTCTACATTTTCCTTCGCCGTTAAAACGGGAATTAGGTTAAAAGATTGAAAGACAAAACCGATGTTGTGGAGTCTGAAATCGATAAGATCATTGGCTGATAATTTAGTGATGTCTATCCCATTTATAAGAATATTCCCTTCATCTGGTTTGTCTAGCCCACCTATCAAATTCAGTAAAGTTGTTTTACCTGAGCCTGAAGGACCTACCAAAGCAGTAAATTCACCCTTTTTTAAATGCAGATGCACATTATTTACAGCATAAACCGGTATGGTTTCAGGGTTATATACCTTGCTGATATTATGAGCATCAATCACAGTGTCCATCGTTTAATTTTTTATCTTCTTAAGGCCACAACCGGCTGAAGCATCAAAGCTCTTAAAGCCGGAAATAAACAGGAAATAATGGCTGTAGCAATTACTATAATCAGCACTCCGGCTAATTTATCGATGGGAAATTCCGGATAAATGATCATTCCAAAACCAAAGCTGCTCATCATTTCTTCACCCAAACCTGATAAGTTAAGCCCCTTTTTGTTATAGTAATTAATAATCAGCCAGGCTGCCAGAATTCCAATAGGAGTTCCGGCGAGAGTGAGGAAAATAGTTTCGAGCAAAATAAGAGTAAATAGCCGCAGCCTGTTTATACCCAGAGCGAGCATCATGCCAATTTCCCTGGTTCTTTCTATTATGGCCATTAGCATGGTATTAATGATACCAAAGGCCAGGGCAATCATAATGATTATCATGATGATGTAGGAATATTGGTTTGTGGTTTTTACTAAGAGATCCGTTTCGGGTGATATTTCTCTCCATGATTCAATTAACAAACCCGGATACCTTCTTCTTAAATTATCCTGAATGCTGCTGACATCTTCATCTCTGTCGAGCAGAATAACAATCTCATGAAAAGCATAACTAATACTTAGCAAGGCATTTAAATCTTTTATATCAACATAAACATTTTTTTCATCCAGCGGAGCATTATCACTTTGAAAAATACCGGCTACCCGAAAGGCCCCGGAAACTATTGTTCCGGAGGAATCTGTAAATGTCAGAACAAGCTTGGAGCGAAGTTTTAATTTCATTTTATCAGCCAGTTTTTTCCCGATCAGGACTTCATTTTTTTTAGCAGAGTTAAATTTTGCCCCTTCTACAATTTTTCTTTTTAACTGGGATACAGCATATTCCAATTCAGGTATTACACCATTAATTTGAACACCCGCACTACCCGTGGTAGTGGCCAGCATACCTTGAGTGATGCTTCGCGGTGCAGCCAGTAAAACCCCTGGCGCTGATGCAATTTCTTTTATTATTTTAGACCCATTAATAATCACATATCGGGGATCATAATCTTTTTTAAAATTGCTGTCATGTATCTGCAGATGACCAGCCTCAGCATAAATCAACGTCCGTACCCTGCTTTTCATCATTCCCTTATACAAGGCGAGCACAGCAATGCCTGCAAACAATCCGACCGCTATAGATAATATAATAACCATGCTTCGCATCTTATTACGCCATATATTTCGCCATGCCATTATTATAATCATGAGTTTAGCGTTTCATTGCCTTTACAGGGTCAAGCCGGAGTATTTTATAAATGGGATATAGAGATAGTAACAAACCAATAACAAGAACAATTAGCCCTTGATTTATAAAATTCGCCGCATCAATTGATGTGGGGAAAATGGGTTCAAATCCAAATTCTTCGTAAGCTTTAGAGGTTTCTCCACCCATCTTCAGAGGATTTCTGTTCAAGTAATAAACAAGAGGAATACAGACAATAATGCCAAATATGCAGCCGGCCAGCACCGTAAATACAGATTCGAACAGAAGTAGAATAATGAGCCACTTCTTCTTCATACCGATGGCCACAAGCATGCCCATTTCAAATTTTCGTTCAACCATCATCATCAGTAAAGTCCCGAAAATCCCAAAACAAATAAGCATGTATAAAATTCCCTGAATATTTTTCATGCTATTTGAATCAGATTCAATATGCTGCTTAATGTCCGGAATCATTTGCTCCCAGGTCATTACTTCAAAACTGCTTCCCAGCGCTTTACCAACATCCGTTGCCGTGGATTGCATTTCCCCGGAATTATTTAAAGCAAGAACATAGGACGTAACCCTTCCGTATGCCCCATAAAAATCCTGCGCAATAGGCAAAGGCATGAATAAGGCCTTTTCATTAAGATCGGGGGAACCAAATTTTAAAATACCTTTTATTAAATATTTGCCTGCAGCCGTAGCTCCATGATAGCCCTGACCTATTAAAATCAGTGTATCATTAACACCCAATTTTAACCGCTCCGCCAAACCCTCAGAAAGTAATACTGCCCGGTCATTATCTTTGAGATAGCTTCCTTTAACAACCTTGTCTTTAAGTAAAGTGATTATATTTTCTTTTTCAGGATCTATCCCAACAACCAAGCATCCTTTTGTAATTTCTCCAGAAGAAGCCAAAGCGAATGATTCCAGCCTGGCGGTAAGACCAGCCACGTACTTATTTACTAAAATTTTCTTTTCTGAATATACTGAGGATTGAAAACTGTTGTCCAAAATCTGTTCATTCCAATAACCCTGCTTATGAACCTGTACATAGCCCGTATAAAAACTTACAACATTCTTAACCAGATTTTTAAAAATTCCATCCTGTAAACTGCTTGCTAAAATGGATAAAATGACGGCGAAGAATATCGCCGACATGGTAATGATGGTCCGGCTTCGATTGCGCCACATGTTTTTCCATGCCATTTGAATCATCCACATCTTTCATAGATTAGTTAGTACTAAGTCAATGCTTTCATTTTTTCAGTGCTAAAGAATTCATCAGGTATTGGCCGGTTATATTTGATAAACCAGTAAATCATTTCTGTTTTTTGTCCTTTTTTACCGGTTGGAATCATTTCAAAACGTGTTGGTATCAGCCTCCCATCCATCATTTTCACATCATAGCCATTCATAGTATTAACAAGCTCTCCCTCCTCATCGTAAAAACGGCTATGAAGTTCCATAAAATCTTTTTTATCAATGCAGACGATCACTTTGCTCCACACCACCGCTGTTTCCGGCCTTGGAATCATCTGAATAATATAGCATTCCCTGTTCTGGATAACCGTATCTCCCTTCAGGGTGTGCACATAATCCTCTACAATTGACGATTCCTTAACCAGATCATCATTGGTAAAATCCGTTCCCATCCAGCTTTGACTCATCATAGACGGAGGTAGTTTGATGCTCCGTTCCAGGGCGGGCAACCAGTTCCATACTTCTTTATTTCTTTTGAGAAAAGAGATGCCCTTATCTCTGGCAGGCGATTGGATCAGGATCATAGACAGGCTGTTTCCTTTTGTCCACACCTTGCATTTCATTTCCCGCGACCAGGTTGGCCTTGTGGTTTTAATGCTCATCTCTGCCTGCATGGTGCTCCCACGCATTTTCTGATCTGCTTTCTGGACTATTTCTGCGGCATTTTGATCCTTCAGAATAGTTGAAAAACAAATTGCCATACAGAAAAAGAGTAAGCTCATTTCAGTTATATATTAAGAAAAATAAAATTAAATGGATGTTGAATATTAACTGATGATTATAATCAGCCTGTTCAATGATAAAAATTGGAATCAATTCTATCATTTGGGCAAAATCATAATTACTCAAGTTTGATCCGTTCAAACAACCTGTCAGCATCTTCTTTTCTGCATAAACTTGTGCCTTCATTCATTGTGGCCGCCGAACCACAAGCCACTCCATACTGCAAAGCTTCTTTTAAACTCATACCTCTTGATAAACTGATGACTATTCCTGCTACCATACTGTCGCCGGCGCCAACTGTACTTTTTCGGTCAACCTTTGGTGGTTTGACCTTGTAGCTTTCTTCTTTTGTAACCAATATGGCCCCCTCACTTCCCAGCGAAACAATCATCACCTCACAGCTATTCTCAAGAATCAGCTTCTTAGCAATTGATTCCACTGCTCCTGCATCTATATTTTCTAAGCCCGCCAGTGTACCCAATTCCGAAAGATTTGGTTTTAATAAATACACGCCTTCATCAGCCGCTCGCTTTAACGCTTCGCCGGAAGTATCTACAATAAGTTTTGCATTGATGCTTTTTGCAATTTTGGCCAGTTGCGCATATATATCTGCAGGTACTCCGGGAGGTAAACTGCCACTGGCAACAATGAATCCTGCTGAATCATTTTCTTCAACCGCTTTAAGGCATTTTTTCCATTCTTCTTCGCTTAGTTGGGTGCCCGGCATCCCAAAGCGATACTGATTCGTACTCGATTCTTCGACGATAATAATATTTTCCCTGGTTTCAGAACTGGATTCTATAATAAGGGAAGTGATATTTTCCATTTCCAGTAGATGATTAAAAAACTTGCCGGTATAACCTCCGGAAGGAAAAACAGCTGTCGCCTCTCCTCCAAGATATTTGATGGCTCTTGCCACATTGATACCCCCGCCGCCGGGTTGCAGGACAGGCATACTGCATTTTAACTTTTTTTCAGGGATCAAAGCCGGTACCGATGTGCTTTTATCGATACATGGACTAAAGGTGATCGTTATTATTCCAGACATACAAACCAGGTTAAATTCTTATTTAAAAATCAATGTAAGATCAGGGTGAATAATTTTAAAACTTCATTTTTTGGATTCTTACAGCATTTAAAATAGCCAGTAAAGCTACGCCTACATCCGCAAAAACAGCTTCCCACATTGTGGCAAGTCCACCCGCACCTAAAATAAGAACGATACCTTTAACCACGAATGCGAAAGAAATATTCTGCCACACTACCCGGTTTGTTGCCTTTCCCATATCAATAGCTTTGGCAATTTTAGATGGATGATCGGTTTGTATAATTACATCAGCCGTTTGAATTGCGGCATCGCTGCCAAGTCCGCCCATGGCAATACCCACATCACTTAAAGCCAATACCGGAGCATCATTAATGCCGTCGCCGACAAAAGCAATTACATTTTCAAGGTCTTTTTTTAATTCTTCCAGCCGCTGAACTTTATTTTCAGGCAGCAGGTCGCCGTAAGCATTGTCTATACCCAGTTCACTTGCAATTTTATCAACTACCGCCTGCTTATCGCCGGAGAGCATTACCGTTTTAATATGTCTCTTATGAAGTGCGGCAATAGCTTCTTTGCTGTCTTCTTTTAGTTCATCAGCAATAATTATATAACCTGCTAACTCCCCATTTATCGCCACTAAAACAATTGTATCAACCAGGTTTTTCAGCTCTTGAGGTACGGCTACATTAAATTTCTCCATCAGTTTGACATTTCCGGCCAACAATGGCTTTCCGTTCACCATCCCCCTGATGCCATGCCCATTAATTTCTTCTGCATTTTCAACCGAAGCCTGATGACTTTTCTCCGCTGCATAATCAGCAACTGCCTGTGCTACCGGGTGTGTAGATTTAGATTCCAAAGCTGCAGCAAGAGGTAGCCATTCATTTTCATCTCCATGCAGGCTTTTCACTTCCTGTACTTTGAATACACCTTTGGTAAGTGTTCCCGTTTTATCCATCACCACCATATTCACTTTGGTCATCAGGTCCAGAAAATTGGAGCCTTTAAACAGGATTCCGGCATGTGATGCAGCCCCGATTCCTCCGAAGTAACCCAGTGGAATGGAAATAACCAATGCACAGGGACAGGAAACTACAAGAAATACCAATGCCCGGTACAACCACTCATTGAAAACATAATCCTTATCAAATAAATATGGGAGAAAGACAATACAGATAGCCAGAAAAACAATTACAGGCGTGTACATACGGGAAAATTTACGGATAAATTGTTCCGTCTTGGCCTTTCTGGTAGTAGCTTCCTGCACCAGGTTTAGGATTCGGGCAAGAGAACTATCATTGTAAAGCTTATTCACTCTCAGCTCCAGAAGCTTTTCCTGGTTGATCATCCCCGCCAGAATATTTTCTCCTTTACGAAGAGTAGAAGGTTTACTCTCCCCTGTAAGGGCAGCCGTATTAAAACTGCTGCTTTCAGAAAGCATTTCTCCGTCAAGAGCCACCTTTTCACCCGGTTTTATCTGGATAATTTCACCAATCTGAACTTCTTCCGGCTTAATTTGATGATACTTTCCGTCCCGAAATACTGAAGCAGATTCTGGCCGGATATCAAGCAATGCCTTTATACTTCTTTTAGCCTTATTTACTGCCGAATCCTGGAACAACTCACCTACGGTATAAAACAGCATAACAGCAACTCCTTCCGGGTATTCGCCGATAAAAAAAGCCCCTGTAGTGGCGAGTGTCATCAGGAAAAATTCTGTAAAAAGGTTTCCTTTAACAGCATATTTAATCCCGCGGGATGCAACCGGCCAGCCGACAGGAATATATGCTATGATATAATAAATCAGACGTAAAAATCCGCTGAAAAATGGAGGTTTTAGATAGTTATCGGCTATTAAACCAAAAATCAGTAAAACGGAGCTGATTGCAACCGGCACATAAATTCGCCATGTTTGATCCGCACCTTCAGTATGGTCGTGATCATGACCATCATCATGTGAATGTGCATGTACACTCTCGGATGAATGTATTTTCAGGTATTCTGAAGTTTCGGCATTATGGTCATGAACATGACCCTGATCTATTACCTGGAAATAAGCATTTACCTTAAGGTCATATTTTTCGATAGCAGATATTACCTGGTGTTTATCTGTAATATTCTGATCAAATTCTATTCGTATTGTCCCGGTTCCTCCTACAGAGACATCCAGAATGCCGGGAATTTTTTTAAGATTATCTTCAATTACATTGGCCTGGTTCATATCTTTCAAGCCTCTGGTATCTGCAATAAGATGTCCGTATTGCTTTGATATGGAAGCTCCGGCCTTTTCTGCATAAAACTTTACCTTCTCAAGGCTGATCAGATCAGCATTATAATGAAAGCAAAGCTGGGCGGGAGTTCCATTCTGTCGTGGTTTAAGATGAACTTCTTCAACCCCTTTTTGACCTTCCATCTGATTGATAAGCCGGGCAACGCAAGCGTCCCGCTCATCAGGCACTTCCGGCAATAATATATTCAGGTTGATCTGTGTTTTTTCCATTCCAAAGTAATAAGTACAGCAATGTTGATCTTCAAATACTTAGGCATTCTCAACCCTAACTATTACAAGCTTAGGTATCATTACACTAAATTGCAAATGCTGTACTTATCATTTTGTTTTCCGCAATATAATAGTTGTCTGATAAAATTATCAGAGTAGAATAAACGGCCTGATCAGCCTGAAAAAAACATTAAACTTAATACCAAGCTATTTCTCTATCTACGTTCAATTTATCTATACTGCATTACAGACTGGATGCTACCGGAATACTGCATGCATTAAAGTTTTTCTCCAGTATTATGGCTTTTGGAAAAAGGATATTATTTTCAAGGTGAATATGTGCATGTAAATCAGCTTCAAATTCTTTCAGCAAAGCAAAAGCAACTTTATAGGTGGTGCAACCGTCTTCTGGTGCAGTATATGAATTTGTTAATTTAGAAATGCGCTCAAACCTTTCGCCTTCATTTACATGTTCCTGCATCATAACCTCTATTGGATTTTTCACTGTTCCGAATTGAGGAGGATTTAATACTCTTCCCTTACTTTTTGTTTCTACCATCTTCCTGATAAAAGGGAAAAGAATATTCTCCTCTTTTTTCATGTGGCTGCTCAGTTCTTGAACAGATGCGACAAACAAATTATAAATCTCATTTAATTCGGGATGCTTTTCTCCGTGCACTTTGTTAATTTTATGAAGATAGGCAGTTAATTCGGGAGCCTTTTCTGTTACATAGCGATGATGTTTCTTTTCAATATAATCGGCCAGGAGATCTAAAGGCCATGATTTAAAATCAATAGATTCATTATCCTTTTTAGATAATACAGCATCTACCTCATTCTTTACAGTTTCTGCATCTACTTGTTTTTCCTTACAAGCTTCCTCCAGAGTTCTGCCTCCTTTGCAGCAAAAATCAATTCCAAATTTTTGAAATACAGATGCCGCTTTGTAATTCCGGGCTACCATCGAGCCTATTGTTTCATCGTTTATACTAATCATTTTGCAAAAATTTAAGGGTTTATCACAAATCATGTTTCTTACAGATTGCTCATTTCAAACTTACAAAATCTATTTAAGATAAAATTATCCTTTTTGGTTTTTTTATTATCTTTGCTCTCAGATTACATACCTGAAATAACAATGCAAACAAAACACGATATCCGGGGAATTGAAGATATAAAGCTAATGGTGGATGAGTTTTATGCTAAAGTTCAAAAAGATGAGCTCCTCGCTCCTATATTCAACTTCCGGCTTTCCACTCACTGGACTCCTCATTTAGAGAAAATGTACACATTCTGGAATGCCGCACTTTTTGGAGTTAAAGGTTATAACGGTAATCCGTTTATGAAACACGCCACCATGGAAATCAATGAAGAGCATTTTAAACATTGGTTAAACTTGTTTAATGAAACTATTGATGCGAATTTTGAAGGCCCCACTGCAGAGGATGCAAAAAAAAGAGGAATGATCATGGCAAATATGTTTCAGATCAGATTAAAAGATCTTGAATCCGGAAACAAAAAACCAATATTTTAATGAAAAATGTAGCGATACTCGCAATCGTGGCACTTTCTTTTGTTTGGGCAGGCTTATTAATGGGCATCAGCTTTATTGAAACTCCTTTAAAATTCCAGGCTCCAGGTGTTACCTTACTAATCGGAGTTGGAATTGGAAATTTAGTTTTTCATGCTTTAAATAACGTAGAAACCATTTTATTTCTGTTAGTGCTGGCCGGTTATTTTTTTTCAGATACTCCTAAATATATACTCCAACTTATTCTTTTAACCGGATTGGTATTACTTATTCAAATGTATTGGTTAATGCCCAATCTGGATTTAAGGATTGCAATGATGCAAAAAGGGACGGATCCAGCTCCGAGTTCAATTCATTTATATTATGTTGCAGGAGAAATACTAAAAATTATTTTGCTGTTGATTTTAGGAATTAAAACATTTTATTACAAGCAGGATAAGATATCTCAATCTTTAAATACATCCCAATCGTTATGATTTCAAAAGCATGTAAATACGGAATAAGAGCAACAGTTTTTGTGGCTTCTAAAATAGAATTGGGCATAAAGCTGAATGTGAAAGAAATAGCAAAAGAAGTAGATGCGCCCGAAGCATTTACAGCAAAGATTTTGCAGATTCTGAACAAGCATCGCATAATTACATCCCTTAAAGGCCCGTATGGTGGATTTTTCATTGATCAGTTTCAATTGGAACAACCCGTTATAAACATTGTGAATGCTATTGATGGCATGGCGGTGTTCAGAGAATGCGGACTTGGATTAGAGCAATGTTCAGAAAAGCATCCTTGTCCGATGCATAATCAGTATAAAATAGCGAGAGAAGCATTGCTGGATGCGTTTCAGAAAACTACCATCGGGCAACTTGCCAGCCAACTGAGCGACGGAACTTCTTTTATTAATAACATGGAGCTTTCGTCTGCAGCGGCCACCGACTGAACCCATCCTAATTTTAAATCGTGGATAATTCCTTTTCCTGATTTTATTCCCTGTAAATTAACACAAGCCCTCTGTCTGACATAAATTATTAAATTTGGAGAAATCGAATAAACGTGGCCAGACTTAAAAGAAATTCACACCTTATTATTTATAGAAAATATTCTACAAGCCTGAAGTTTTTGCTGCTTGCTTTGAGCGTTCTGATTATAACCATGGTTTTACCCAAACAAGCCCGGTTCAGGTTTGAATACGAAAAAGGTAAAAAATGGATGCAAAAGGATCTGGTTTCTCCTTACAATTTCGCAATAAAAAAAACCAATTCAGAAATAGAAAAAGATAGAAAAGAAATTTTAAAAGCTGTCCTTCCGGTCTATCAGAACAATGAAGAGGTTGTAGCGAATGTTTTTGAGAATTTTAAAACCGAATTTGAAACCAAATGGAAAGATTCCGGAGGAATCGATTCTGAAAAAAATAAATATCAGATTCTGGGAACTAATACACTAAAAAAAATCTATCAAAGAGGTATAATTAATACTGTAAAAAAATACCAGAAAGATGATGATCCAAACTATAATTTCAGTCTGGTTAAAAATAATGTTTCAGCTACACTCAATAGCATCGATGTTTTCACGGTAAATACCGCAGAAAAATATATCGATGAGCAATTTAAATCTATTGCAAATCCTGAAATCAGGAACTGGCTGATTAAATTATTAAAAGGTCACTTACAGGCGAATTACATTTATGATGAGCGCATCAGTAATAAACTGGAGGCAGATGCTTTAACCAGTATCTCAACAACCCGGGGAATGGTTCAAAAAGGCGAGTTGATCGTAGCCAACGGCATCAACGTGAACAGCGAAATTTATCAAAAGCTGGAATCCCTGAAAGCAGCTTATGAAGAAGATGCAAAAGTTGGCGGTAACAGCAAACTTGTATTATTTGGTCAGTTTTTATTGGTCGGCTTGGTTTTGTCCTTGCTAATGGCATTTCTTTATCTCTTCAGAAGGGATATTTACATGGATAACCGTCAGCTCTCATTGATATTGATGGTTATAACCGGAATGCTGCTGGTTTTATCCTATTCCATCCGCCTGAGCATTCCCAGCTTATATTATATCCCTTATTGCATTGTTCCAATTATCATAAGGATATTATTCGACACTCGTCTGGCACTAAATATTCATTTACTGGTGGTTCTAATTGCAGGTTTTTTTGTTCCCAACAGCTTTGAATTTGCTTTTATACAGATCACATCAGGAATGGTTGCTATTTACAGCATCAAAAACCTGATCAAAAGGGAACAGTTCCTTGTCTCGGCATTACTAATCCTCAGCAACTATTTTGTAACATTCTTAGGAATTTCCCTGATCAGGGATGGCTCACTGCAGGTAATAGAATGGCTTAATTTTGTTCCTTTTATTTTCAGCGTGCTTCTCACCCTTTTAGCCTATCCATTAATTTATGCATTCGAGCGGATGTTTGGCATCACCTCAGATGTCACACTGATGGAGTTAACCAATACAAATACAAAACTTCTAAGAGATTTGGCTTTTAAAGCTCCTGGGACTTTTCAGCACTCTCTTCAGGTAGCAAACCTTGCGGAGGCTGCAATTTTTAAGATCGGAGGAAATTCATTGCTGGTTAGGGCCGGTGCCTTGTATCACGACATAGGTAAAATGGACAATCCTCAGTATTTTATTGAGAACCAAAATAAAGGTGCTAACCCTCATGATACATTATCCTATGAGCAAAGTGCGCAGATCATTATTCAGCATGTAAATAAAGGGGTAGAAAATGCCCGGCGCCATCATCTTCCGGAAATGCTTATCGACTTTATCCGTACGCATCATGGCAATACACGGGTAGATTATTTTTACCAGAGTTTTTTGAAGAATTTCCCCGAAAAATTCGTGGATGAGAATATTTTCCGCTATCCCGGCCCAATTCCTTTTTCTAAAGAAACAGCCGTTCTGATGCTCGCAGATTCAGTGGAGGCAGCTTCACGAAGTCTCAAAGAACCTGACGGGCAAAGCATTAGCGATCTGGTAGACCGCATTATAGAGTATAAATTGGATCAGCATCAATTAACCGACAGTAATATCACTTTAAAAGACATTGATACCATAAAATTGATCTTTAAGACTATGCTGATGGGGATTTACCATGTCCGAATCGAATATGTTCTGGATAAATGAAAATATTTTTTGAAGGCATTACTGATTTACTATATTTGCAGACCCCAAAAGGGTCGTAATTTTGAATTGGAGAGATGCCTGAGTGGCCGAAAGGATCAGTTTGCTAAACTGACGTACTGGCAACGGTACCGAGGGTTCGAATCCCTCTCTCTCCGCTGAAAATATATTTTTAAATATATTTGACAGTCACTGCAGAAATACTATCTTTGCAGACCTTCAAACGACAGAGTTTTATACACAATGTCAAATGAAAAGTTCGGGATGTAGCGTAGCCCGGTATCGCGCCTGGTTTGGGACCAGGAGGTCGCAGGTTCGAATCCTGCCATCCCGACGATACGGAATACATCCGGTAGCAAAAACCCTCTTTCTATATCAGAAAGAGGGTTTTGTTTTTTTAGCTATTTAATAAACGGCATTCCAATCATTCTATTTATGGCAAAATTTATGGCAAAATTTATGGCAAAATTATTTGTCATCAATATTCCATACTATTACTCGCCATAGTTTTTATCGATTTGTTGATGGGTGCCCTAAACCTCAAAGCTTATGGAGCCCGTAAAACAATTTACCATTTACCTCTTCCTTAAAAAATCTCAGATCGATTGCCAGGGAAAAGGACCGCTGTATGCCAAGATCATCCGGCCAGGTCAAAAACCATTTGAATTCAGCACCAGATTGCTAATCCCTTCAGTACTTTGGGATCAGAAAAAACAGCAGGTCAAACAGCGGTTGAAGAACCAGATGCTTTACCAGCAAGTGGAAGATCTGATCACCCGGATTGAAAAAACCCATAAAAATCTTTTAGGTATTACCTGCTTGTATAAGCAGACTACATTCGTCCAAACCCTTAATGGAAAAATCACCCCCAATCCCCGTATTACGCCACCATCGAGCGACTGGAAGAATCCAATCTCTGGAAGCCTCTGTTGGGAAAAAGACATTGCGTGGTAATTACGGATGGATTCTACGAATGGCAATACGATGATCCCATAAAAAAGAAAGGATCACATCCCCACCTGATCAAAGCAAAAAACAGCCGTTTCACCTACATGGCCGGATTATGGTCCGCATGGGCTAACAAAGAAACCGGGGAATTAATCCCGAGCTGCACCATCATCACCCTTCCGGCAAACTCGCTAATGGCCGGAATCCACAACACCAAAGGCCTGATGCCCGCATTCCTAACCACCGAAACCGTAAAAGTCTGGCTCGATACTGACTTATCTTACCAGGAAAGCAAAAATGCCCTAAGCCCGGTACCGGATGAATTTTTAGATGCTTATCCCCTTAAAAAAGTAGGTGATGAGGAAGAATATTTAGAACTAATGAAAATTTGCTAGTCTATTATTCTGTTTGGGTGACTGGCAAGCAGAAGCCAAATTTGCTTCCTTCCCCCAATTCGCTTTCGACGAAAATTTCACCATGCTGAGCCTCAATAAAATCCTTAGAAATCGACAACCCCAAACCTGTCCCGAACTTTCCTCTGCCATTAGTAGGCACTTGGTAATATCGTTCAAATAAGCGTTTCTGATATTTCTCTTCAATTCCGCTTCCAAAATCCTTCACAGAAAATTCTACCAGCTCGTTTTTCCTGTGAACTCCAATAATCACTTTTGATTTTTCCGCACTATAGCGTAACGCATTCGATAAAAAATTTACAAGTACCCAAGCAGTTTTTTCAACATCAGCCTGAACTTCAGGCAACTTTGGGTCTGTATCAAGTTCCAGGAGGATGGATTTTTGCTCTGCCTGAAATTGAACAGCATTAATCGCATACTCAACAATTTCAGAAGGCTTGGCAGCTGCAAAATTCAGCTGAATATTCCCGGTTTCTAGCTGGGCCAGATCAAGTAATTCACCCGTTATTTTTAAAAGCCTGTTGGCATCATCACTAATGTGCTTGATCAGTTGATCCTGTTCAGCATTTATAGCTCCAATACGTTTATCTTCAAGCAGTTTTAAACTCATTTTTATTGATGCAATAGGTGTCTTAAGCTCATGGGAAATAGTTGCAATAAAATTAGTTTTAGCTTCATCCAACTCATGGAAACCAGTGACATTTTTAAGTACGATTACTCGTCCAATGACTTGATCATTGGATATAACTTCTATTACATCTTTAGTAAAATAACTCTCCTTATAATCAGCATAAATTTTTAATTCTTTTTTTGGTTGTTCGGTTAACAAGTTTCTTAACAGATCATTATGCAGAGCTATATCCGGGGCATAATTTCCAATTAGCTTTTGGGCGGAAATTCCTAATAATAGGCTGGCCATCGGATTACAGAATATGATTTGCTTTTTTTCATCCAATCCGATGATGGCATCACTCATCTGGTCAATAATAGCCTCAATACGGCTCTTTTCAAACAGGATTTTTGACAAATTGCTGCTTTCATACTCATCCAGTTTGCGGGCCATAGTATTAAAAGCAGTAGCTAAATCGCCAAATTCATCATTGGATTTAAACTCAAGTCGTTGCTTATAATTTTTATCAGCTATCGCTTTAATACCCTCAGTAAGTTCGTGTATTGGATTTGCTATATAGCCCGGGAAATTAACAATAAAAGTAAAGCCGATAAGCAGGCATAAGGTAGCAATGAATGCTAAATACATATTCGCATTTTTTACGGTATTCAACACAATTTTATTCTTATCGTAAATAGCCTGCATATTAACAGCATTGACATTGCCGAGGGCTTTCTTGATCTCCAGCTTCGCCTGGCTTATCTGAGCATCTTCAGACCCTTTATTTTGAAGCTGTTTAAACTGATCACGGATAATTTGAGTTTGCTCTGCCTCCCCTGCTTCTGTAATGTTTTGCTCTTGGGCTTTTAAATTACGTTCAAAGGCTTTAATGTTACTTTCATCCAAGCGGAGACGATCATTATCAATCACATTCGCCATATTATGAGTATACTGAAGGCTTTCATAATTATCTTTCAATACGGCGTTGGCATCCCCGGAAAGACGATTAAGGTAGTAGGTGGCTAAAACACATACGATTAATGTAAGGCCGAACAATAATCCTACTCCCAGCCTTAATTTTGTTTTAATTTTCATTGGTATTCGTATTTACTACAGAAATGCGTTAGCACTTCTCCATTATTAGGAAAGTATAACTAAATCTATATCAGAAGAGGAGAGTTTTTTCAGGAGCTGACTAAATATGGCAGTGCTTAGTATTACCTCAAACAAACCCATATGCGGTTTTCCTATACAAATAGTCGTAATTTCCTTTTGCTCCGCTACTTCCATGATCGTTTTGGTAATGTTATCACCTTTAATTTTAATTACCTCTGCACCTAGTTCCGTTGCCATTTTTAAATTATTGATCAAATGCCTTTGTTTATCGAGTTTGATGCGATCCCCCGACTCCCGTCCGGTTTGAACATATAATACACACCACTTAGAATTGTAATAGGAAGCCAGACGAGCCGTTTTACGGATCACGGTTCTTGCAATTTTATCATTAGAACTGATGCATGCCAGAAAGCGCTCACTTCTTAATTTAATATTCTTGGGAACTTCAATATCTACTTTACGTTCCACCTGGTGAGCAACTTCTTTTAAAGCTAATTCCCTGAGCTGAAGTATCCGCTCAGGCTGAAAAAAATTTCCTAAGGCTCTTTCAATTTTGGTTTGTTCGTAAATTTTCCCTTCTTTTAACCGTGTAATAAGCTCGTCGGATGTTAGGTCAATATTGACCACCTCATCAGCCATCTCCAGGATCTTATCAGGAATCCGCTCGGTTATGGAAACCCTTGTAATCGCTTCAACATCCTCGTTTAAACTTTCCAGATGTTGAATATTTACCGCACTGATAACATTGATCCCTGCATTCAGTATATCAACAACATCCTGCCAGCGCTTTTCATTTTTGCTGCCCTCAATATTGCTGTGAGCCAGCTCATCCACAATCACTACTTCAGGATGAATGTTAATGATTGTCTGAACATCCATTTCCTCCAGCTCTTTCCCTTTATAGAATAATTTTCTCCGGGGAATAACAGGCAAACCCTGAATCAAAACTTCAGTTTCGGCCCGGCCATGGGTTTCAACGTAACCTATTTTTACATCGATGCCATTTCTGAGCATGGTATGCGCTTCCTGCAGCATCCGGAAAGTTTTACCTACACCTGCACTCATGCCGATGTAGATCTTAAACTTACCTCTCTTGCTTTGCTGGATAAGATCCAGAAAATGTTGGGCTGATTCGCTATTGTCTGCCATTATTCGGTTAAAATACAAATCTTAGAAACTAACTGCTATCGCGGCAGTTATGGCCGAGTTACTATTTGATGGAATGCTGTTATCATTAGTGAAAATCGCATCCTTGCTATCATACACTTTACCTTCCAGTCTGAACACCATGTTTTGATACGGACTGTAATCAACATTGGCTGAATAACCCCAGGTTTTAAATCCGTTGGGTGTTCCGGTTGAAACGATTACTCCATTCTCATCACTGTAATATTCGGTACGACCCGCCAGCGATACTTTTTCAGAAGGCTTGTAGCGTAGTATGGCTGCCGGTGAATACCAGGTGTTGTGATCGTCGGACTCCTTAGATGTTTGCTCAGCTCCGGCATCAAAACCCAGAATTAATCCAACCTGCTCATTCAACTGGAAAATACCATAAAAGTTATGAAAGTATCGGTATTGGCGGCTCACTTCCGGTTTATCATTACCAATAAAGGTACTGGAATTCAGAGTAACTGAAGCGCTGGGTTTATAGGTAACCTGGGTACCAAAAGCAGCAGAACGGTTTCCATCCGGCCGCTGAATGCGCTGCCATCCGTTTAATACCATTCCTGAAAGGGACAATTTATTATCTGTTGTAGTATAGCTGACTTTGGCGCCGGCTTCATAATAAGGAGAGTTTTCGGCAGCAATACTACGCGTTAAGGTCCAGTTATCCTTACCAATTGCACTTTCCCATCCAATATGGGAGGCAAATATACCGGCATCCAGCCAAAAGTCCGAGTTCCTGCTTAATTTAACACCCACATTGGCTTCGTACACATTCCGGAAGACCTCACTTTCTGCAGCCAGGTTATATTGGGCGTAAGTTCCTACCATTAAGCCCAGATTGGCACGCACATTATCTGTTGCATAAGCGGCTTTTAATAAACCCAAATTAAGATTAACTTCATTATGCCGGGTATGATTATAAGTGAATGAGGGGCGTAGATTATTTACAGGAATTGCAAAATCATGAACATAGTATCCTTCTACATAACCTGAAATGGTAAGCGGATTAGATTGTGCATTCGCAGTTAAAATAGTACAAGCAGCGAGTGCTGCAAGTATAAATGGTTTTTTCATTATATTACTTATTTATAAGTTTTATATCAGTAAACTGGTACAGCCAGCGGACAAAGTGATTTTTAATTATTTTAATTCGTCGAGTGCGAGATTAAGTTTTAGTATATGAACGACATCTGGTCCCATGATGGGCTTATCAGTATGCTGATCTACCAGTTGCACCAATTTCTCGATCCTGATATTCCGGATTTTGGCTATCCTGCCAATCTGTATTTTAGCTCCTTTTGGAGATAAATGCGGATCAAGACCGGAGCCTGAAGCTGTAATCAACTCAACCGGAATTTGTTCTATTTTAACATCCGGATTATGAACCAGGAAAGTATCAATCCTGGCCTGAACCTCTTTCAAATAATCAGGATTTGAGGCTCCTTTGTTAGAGCCCCCGGAACCTGCCGCATTGTAAGAAACCGCCGAGGGGCGTGAGTTGAAATAGCGGTCTTCAGTAAAAGATTGTCCTATTTTTTCATACCCGATCACTTTTCCGTTCTTCAGGATAGTTTCACCCTTTCCCTGGCCGGGAGCTGCCTGGGCTACAGCCCAGATTAGCGCCGGGTAGGCTACGCAAAAAATTACGATACAAATTGCTGTCAGGCGTAAGGCAGTTAAAATATGTTGTTTCATGATGATTTAAATAAATAATGAGATAATCATATCAATAAGCTTGATACCAATAAATGGGACAATAACACCCCCAAGACCGTAAATGAACAGGTTTCGGCGTAATAATGCACTTGCACCAATGGGCTTATAGGCAACTCCCTTCAGGGCTAGCGGGATCAATATCGGGATAATGATGGCGTTGAAGATAATGGCCGAAAGGATGGCACTTTCGGGGCTTGCCAGCCTCATAACGTTCAATCCCTGCAATGCAGGTATCGAAGCAATAAACAAGGCCGGTACAATGGCAAAGTACTTGGCTACGTCATTAGCAATGGAAAAAGTGGTCAATGTACCGCGGGTCATTAAGAGTTGCTTTCCTATCTCTACGATCTCAATAAGCTTAGTCGGATCATTATCCAGATCGACCATATTACCGGCTTCTTTAGCCGCCGCCGTGCCGCTGTTCATGGCTACCCCCACATCCGCCTGGGCCAATGCCGGCGCATCGTTTGTGCCGTCGCCCATCATGGCTACCAATTTACCCTGCGCCTGCTCATTGCGGATGTAATTCATTTTATCTTCCGGTTTTGCCTCCGCGATATAATCATCTACTCCCGCCTTTTCAGCGATATACTTCGCAGTTAGCGGGTTATCCCCGGTAACCATCACCGTTTTTACACCCATTTTACGCAAACGCTCAAATCGTTCTTGAATTCCCGGTTTGATGATGTCCTGTAGTTCAATCACTCCTAAAGCATATTCGCTTTCAGAAACTACCAATGGCGTTCCGCCATTAGAGGCAATTACTTTAACCTTCTCTTCAATGTCTGCCGGAACCGTATTACCGGCTTTTAGCACCATATTACGAATGGAATCGAATGCGCCTTTGCGGATACGGGAACCTTCGGGGGTGTCGATACCACTTGAACGGGTTTCAGCAGTAAATTTGATGAAAGTGGATCCTGCAGGAGCCTTGTAAATTGCACTCGGATTTCCGTTTTTAGCCAGTTCGATAATCGATTTACCTTCTGGTGTTTCATCGGAAATGGAACTGAATACACAGGCTTCATTAAAACGTTGGGCATTTACTCCTTCACTTGGATAAAAATTAGTTGCTTTACGGTTACCAATGGTGATGGTGCCGGTTTTATCCAGTAATAAGACATCCAGGTCTCCGGCTGTTTCTACCGCTTTACCTGATTTAGTGATCACATTCGCCCTTAAAGCACGATCCATACCGGCTATACCAATGGCGGATAGTAGGCCACCAATGGTAGTGGGAATCAGGCACACAAAAAGCGAAATGAAAGCAGCTATAGTTATTGGCGTGTTTGCATAATCAGCGAAGGGTTTCAGAGTAATACAAACAATGATGAAAACGAGGGTAAAACCAGCCAGTAAAATAGTCAGGGCGATTTCATTCGGGGTTTTCTGGCGTGACGCTCCTTCAACAAGGGCTATCATTTTATCCAGAAAACTTTCTCCGGGCTCTGTAGTTACTATCACTTTAACCTGGTCAGAAAGCACCTTGGTTCCACCCGTTACAGATGATTTATCACCGCCCGACTCCCGGATCACCGGGGCGGATTCTCCTGTAATTGCGCTCTCATCAATGGTTGCAATACCCTCAATGATTTCTCCGTCGGTGGGAATAATATCTCCGGTTTCGCATAAGAAAACATCTCCCTTTTTTAAGGAACTTGAAGAACGCTTTTCAATGGCCCCATCTTCGCGGACTACCTTGGCCGGTGTTTCTTCCCGGGTCTTGCGCAGACTGTTTGCCTGTGCCTTACCTCTTGCTTCGGCAATGGCCTCGGCAAAGTTGGCAAACAGTAAGGTGGCAAACAGGATCAGGAATACGGTCAGATTATAGCCGAAACTTCCCTGACTACTGTCGCTGATCGAGAAAAATGTAACAACCAGCATGATCACAGTGCAGATCTCTACACAAAACATGACCGGGTTACGGAACATTATTATAGGATTCAGTTTGACGAAAGATTGCTTTAAAGCCTCTCTTACCAGGTCTCCCTGAAATAAATTTTGACTTGTACGTTTATGAATGCTCATTTTTATATGATTATTAATAGATAGAGAAATATTCTGCTATCGGTCCCAGGGTTAAGGCAGGGAAAAATGAAAGCGCAGTAATAATAAAGATGACGGCAAAGATCATCACTCCGAAAGTTGTGGTATCGGTTTTTAAAGTACCGGCACTTTCAGGAATGCTCTTTTTTGTGGCCAGCAGGCCTGCTATGGCCAGGGGACCAATAATCGGGATAAAGCGTCCAAGAATAAGAACTATCCCGGTTGATATATTCCACCATGGAGTATTGTCGCCCAGGCCTTCGAAACCGGAGCCGTTATTGGCCGCTGATGAGGTGAACTCATACAGCATTTCTGAAAAGCCATGAAAGCCGGGATTATTGAGCCATGCGATATCCTTTAAATTAGTGATCCCATAGGCGGAAAGTGCGGTTCCAACCAATATTAAGAAGGGATGGAACAGTGCAACGATCATGGCGATCTTTATTTCGCGGGCTTCTATTTTTTTGCCCATAAATTCGGGGGTGCGTCCCACCATTAATCCGGAAATAAATACAGCTATAATAATGAAGACATAAAAATTGAGTATCCCCACACCAACACCCCCATAGAAAGCATTGGTCATCATGGCCAGCAATTGCATCATACCGGATATGGGCATGGAACTATCATGCATGGAATTGACGGAACCGGTAGATATTACGGTTGTTGCAATACTCCAGTAGGCTGAAGCCGCAGCACCAATGTGGGTTTCCTTACCCTCCATTGCACCGGCACGCTGGTCAACGCCCATCTGTTGTATTTGAGGGTTTCCCTGTATTTCCGAATAGATAGTTGGAATAACCAGCATCAGGAACCCCAAAGTCATCACGCCGAAAATCATCCAGGATAACTTCTTCCGTTTCAGGTAAAAACCAATCGCAAACACCATGGCCAGGGGAATGATCATCTGGGCAATAATTTCCGTCACGTTGGTCAGATAATTCGGATTCTCAAGCGGATGGCTTGAGTTGACACCGAAATATCCTCCGCCATTGGTACCTACGTGCTTGATAGCAATCATAGCGGCAGCAGGACCTCTGGAAACATTGACGGTATCGCCCTGAACAGAAATAAACTGGTCTTTACCTTGAAAGTTCATCGGCGTACCGTTAAACGCCAGGATCAGTGCGACTACGATCGAAACCGGAAGCAGAATCCGTGTAAGCGATTTTACAAAGTTATTGTAGAAGTTACCCAGTTTTTCGGTGGTACGTTCTTTTAACGCATTGAATACCATGGCGGCAGCGGCTAAACCGGTTGCGGCAGATACGAACTGCAAAAAGGTAACAAACAGGATCTGGCTTAAATACGACATCCCTGTTTCGCCCGAATAGTGCTGCAAATTACAGTTAACCAGGAAACTGATAGCGGTATTAAAGGCCAGATGAGGTGACATGCTTGGGTTGCTGTCGGGGTTCAAGGGAAGCCAGCCCTGGTTCATTAATAGGAACATGGCTACAAAAAACCAAACCATGTTAACGGTAAGCAATGCGTATAAATGCTGTTTCCAATTCATTTCGCGATTGGCGTCAAGCCCCGTGCTTTTAAAGATTAATTTATCCAGCGGATTGAGGACCGGATCAAGCAGGGTTTTCTCGCCTTTGTAAACTTTTGAAATGTACCTCCCCAGCGGAATGGCCGGGAGAATGGTAACAAGAAAAGTTAATCCAACA
Source organism: Daejeonella oryzae DSM 19973 (assembly GCF_000422945.1). GTDB lineage: Bacteria > Bacteroidota > Bacteroidia > Sphingobacteriales > Sphingobacteriaceae > Daejeonella > Daejeonella oryzae. Next base: position 11,407 of record NZ_AUHA01000007.1, on the reverse strand, counting down.
CTTAAAATTTCAGTATTCATATGTGGTGTTTAAATTTTTTAGAGTTTAAATAATACCCGGATGTTAAATAAATAGAGGGTCGGATACAGTATTCTTTCTGACATATATCTTAAGAATTCGCCTGATTAAGGGAATAGCCAGATAGCTGTCAGGGTAAGGCCCGCAAGTAAAAAGTTATGGTTCATATTAGAATTTTTCGGGTTTGATAAGTACATACACCATATAGATAAATACGGCTATGCCAACGATTAATAATGCGGTCATGACTTAGAATTTTTCAAAGTAGTTTACTGTTTTGTAAAAAAGCCAGAAGCAAAATGCAACCAGCAGGAGTAATAGGATTGTTTCCATTTATTTCTTTTTGTGGCTACCATTTATCCATGTTAACCGAATAACGGTACTGGCATAATAGTCGCCTTTTTAAGATTTCTTTTAATTGTTGCGTTTGCACAGTCTCGGCTTTAAGCATCGGATAGATACTTATCAGAAACTGCACCGTTAGAACCGACTTTACAAGTTGTGATCCAATTTCTATAAGCTCTTCCGCCAGTAAAAAGAACTTTCTTACGCCATCTATACTCCCTTTCTCAATTAATCTGGCGGTATGCGTAGTAAGTAATTTTAATCCGGCAATACAGCTTTTGCTGCCTTTGCCTTTTAAAGCTTTGCTGATTTCCGGAACTTCGTTTTTCAGAAGCTCGCAAATTTGTTCGTCATTAATCATGGGACAATTGATTTGTTATTTATAGCCCCGATGCTATTGAAATGCCAGAATATTAAAAAGCCTGTTAGCAGCCCGATAAGGCAATAAAGGTTAGATATATGAAAAAAAATAGAAGATAATCCCTACCAATATGGAAAGGGTTTTTTCAAAATGAAAGGATCTAAATATTAGTAAGAATGAAATGCTGCAAATCTTCCCATACTGGCCTGACTGGTTTTCCCTAAGTCTCCTTTAAAAATAGCGAAATATTTAGTAAATTGAATACTCAATAAACCATTGGGTTCCAAAAAAATACCTCAACTTTAAAGAGCTCTAAATGAAATTAAAACAAAAACTCCACGCCGGATTTTGGTTCCTGTTCGTTGTAGTTATCTTTTTTGGAGCCCTTTCATTGTTCTATTTAAGATTGATTTCCAAAAGCAATGATGTTATTCTTAAAGATAATTACGCCACCTTAGATTATACCAACCAAATGAGAACTGTGTTGGACGAAAATGATATACCCTTGTCACCAGATGCAATTGAAAAATTCAAATCTGCTTTAATCAAAGAACAAAAAAATATAACAGAAAAAGGTGAAAACGAGGCTGTCGTAGGTTTAAACCGCAGTTTTGGAATCTTAACAAATAACTCTTTAGGCTTACAACGGCAAAGGGAAGCGGCTCGGGAAGTCCTTAAATATGTGGGGCAAATTGAAAAACTCAATTTGTCGGCAATTGAACGGAAAAGTCAAAATTCAACTCAAACCATAAAAAAAGCCACGATTTATCTTGGCGTTGCATCAGCTATTACCTTTATAGTACTCTTTAGCTTCGTATTCAATCTGGCAGATTTTTTTGAAGAACCCTTGCGGTATATTACTGAAGGTATTGAGGAAATTAGCAGGAAAAATTATAAGACAAGATTGTACTTTGATAGGAAGGATGAGTTTGGTGATGTTTCTGAAGCTTTTAATAATATGGCACAAAGCCTGGAAAAACAGAATGCAGAAAATGCTTCCATCATGACAGTTGAAAAATTGTTTACCGATGCCATTTTAAAACAATCTCCGGATCCGGTAATTGGCATAAACAACTTGTTTGAAATTATTTTCATCAGTCCTTCGGCAATAGAACTCTTTGATCTTGACAGAAAGAAATTTATTGGAATTAAAGTATCCAAACTCTCTGATGACAACGGACCATTGAGAAAAATATTCACTAACAACCAAAGTGGTTCTGTAATAATAAATAACAATCAATACCAAATAGAAATCCAGGAAATCATGGCCTCTTCAAATGATTTATCGGAATTAAATACGGACTTAGATATAATTACCTCCGGCAAGTCTGTTGGTAAACTATATATATTAAAAAAACAAACTTAAACGCCGGTATCTAATTGATATTCTTCTATTTTTCGATATAAAGTAGTAAGGCCGATATTCAAAAGCCGGGCAGCTTCAGCCTTATTTCCCTTGCTGTAATACAGCACTTTTTGAATATGTGCTTGTTCTACCGATGCCAGATCCATCCGGTTTAGAGAATCCGAATTTATGTGAAATTCGATAGGAAGAAGATCGGGCGTTAGGGTATTAGAATCGGAAAGAATAACTGCCCGCTCGATGGTATTTTTTAGTTCCCGGACATTCCCTTTCCAGGAATACCTGGATATTTTAATTAAAAATTCTTTATCCATGCCTGTTATCTGCCGGTTGGTTTTATGCGAAAACTCCCGCAGGTAATGCTCTGCCAGTAAACTAATATCTTCCGCTCGCTCACGTAGAGCTGGCAATTTAATGGCGAAAACTGATAAACGGTAATACAGATCAGAACGGAAAGTACCTTTTTCAATTTCCTGGCTTAAATCCCGGTTAGTGGCTGCAATAATGCGAACATCCGACTTCATTGTCTTTGTATCACCCAGTTTTATATATTCGCCGTTCTCTAACACGCGTAAAAGCTTTGCTTGAAGGTCCATACTCATTTCCGCGATTTCATCCAGGAAAATAGTTCCTCCTTCGGCTTCTTCCCATAATCCTTTTTTATCTTTTAAGGCTCCTGTAAAAGCTCCTGCTTTGTAACCAAATAATTCACTTTCCAGAATTTCCCTTAAAAAAGAACTGCAGTTTACCGCCACAAAAGACCGCGACTGGCGCTGACTTTCCTGATGTATCGCCTGAGCGAAAACTTCTTTGCCTGTTCCTGTCTCACCCAGCAATAAAACTGTGGTATCGGTCACCGCAACCCGTCGGGATATATTAATAGCCGCTTTAATCTCTGCGGAATTCCCCACGATATTTTCAAAACTAAACTGCCGTCGCAATTTATTTTCAAGCCGGAAAATCTTATGCTGTAAAATGGATTTGTTAATAGCCTTACTAACTAGCGGAATGATTTTATCATTATCATCTCCTTTGATAATATAATCAAAGGCCCCGTTTTTAATAGCTTTTACGCCATCTTCAATACTTCCAAAAGCCGTTAAAACAATTATTTCTAATGCAGGAAACTTTAATTTGATTTGAGCGGCAAGTTCAACTCCATTTCCATCGGGTAGCTTCACATCACTTAAAACCAACGTAATTTCTTCTCTTTCCAGAATTCTCCAAGCTTCTTTTACATTTTCAGCTTCCCAAACACGATACCCTTCCAATTGTAAAATTCGCCCGAGCAACTGACGCAGTTTATTTTCATCATCAACAATAAGTATGGAGGGCTGGGTCATTACTATCTAAAAATCAGGACTCAAATGTAATTAAGAAGTAGGGTACAAATATCTATATTATTATCTTCATCATCGAATCCACTTTATCCCCATAAGTACCTTTAAGCATTTCGGGAAGGACCAACACTATCCTCTTATTGTCCTTGGTTGCAAACGAGGATATTTTGATCCCCGCGACTGTATTGCTCATAATAAGTTCTATTGTAAGATATGCTTAAACCTTAGAAATTCCACCTTTAAAAAAATGATCTGTATTTCTTAAGAAATTCCATTTCTTCATTTTAGTAAAAAAATTGTTATTCTCAATTTTCTTTAATGTTTTTTCAAGACAGCAATAAACCAATTACAGCGTATAGGAAACGAATCTCAAACATCGCCATATTGGTCGCCTTTTGAAATTACCGGGTAACTTGATGCTGTCCATTCCTGAACGTTTAAAAAAATCCTTACCAAAATAAAAAACGTTGTGATTATCCTTTTCATAAAATCCAATAATTTCAGCGAAGCTAATATTATTGATAAAGAACCACCCGTTTGAAGCTCTAAATGTCATTGCGGGCTGAACCCGCAATCCCTATCAAATGTGCAGGACTTTGAATAAGGATCCCGGTCGGGCCGAATGACAAATCCCATTGTCAAATGCATGAATGCATTATCTGAGAGATTCCGGGTCGAGCCCGGGGATAACAACTTAATACGGTCGTGATTTGGTCATCCGTATTCCTAAGTTCTTTTTCAGATCTTAACTGCAATTAGTTGATTTTGGGGTTTAAAAGATCATTTCCATCTTTAATTTAACGTTCTCCTTTTCAACTGATATGTGATTATTAATATTCTAACATTCATTGATGATAGATTCTTCAATAACTTAACCTTTTAAGATATTCTTTCAACCTAAAAATTTTATACTACTCAAAGGAAGTTGAGGTGATTTTTAAACAAAATAATTTGAAAAAGAAATTGATCTAAGAAGGAACTGCTGAAAGTATAAGAATCTACTAATTTATAGGGTCAATTCCCTTTCCCTTATTGCAAGGTCGGCAATACTGGTGGTTCCCATGATTTTAAGAGTTGCATCCCTTACCTTTTCCATCATTTCGCGAATACTGCAGGTTCGCTCGTTTTGGCATTCTTCACAGCGCTTGTAGAAATTTATGCTTACACAGGGAAGTAAAGCTATCGGACCTTCCAGAATCCTGATGACAGTACTGACCATAATCTCTGAAGGCGGTTGCAAAAGATAATAGCCTCCGCCCGCACCCATTTTACTTCCAAGAAGTTGTTTTCTTTTCATCTCTAAAAGTATTCCCTCCAGAAATCTTTTAGGCAAATATCCAACCGCCGCAATTTCAGAGATCAGCATGGGTTTATTATCCTTCGCCTTAACCAATACGATTAGGGCCCTTAGTGCATATTTTGTTTTTTTAGTTAGCAAGAGTACAATATGAATTAAAGGGTTTGGAATGCATGTACAAAAATTATACAAGAGATTTACAATCTTCTACTATAGTACTTAAAAATATTGAAACCTTCATATCATATATATCTTTTCATCTGCAGGTATTAAGAAAACACATTTTTATTACCTAAAAAACACCTTGTCAAGAGAGTTCCAGATAATACGGATGCTGGAGACTAAAACAATCACTCCCACACCCATAAACATCTTCTTTACTGGCAGCCGGCCAGCCAGTTCCGCAGCCAGGGGTGCTGCGATAATGCCACCGACTATTAAGCCCAAGATGGTACCCAGATGACTCACGCCTAGTATCACAAAAAATGTTAAGGCGCTGGCCATCGTTACAAAGAATTCAGTTAAACTGACCGAGCCGATCACATACTTCGGGCTTCGACCTTTAGATATCAAAGTACTCGTAACCAGCGGTCCCCATCCTCCCCCGCCGAAAGAATCTAAAAATCCCCCGGCACCGGCAAGCCATCCCGCCCGCTTTACTTTTGTGGGCTTACCCTCTTTCTTAAAAGCATTGAGCAGAATCCGCACGCCCAGGAAGAAGGTATAGGCGGCCAGTACGGCCTGATCCAATCTGAATACTTGGCTCCTAAAGTGCCTAGTAACACCGCCCCTGCAATTGCTCCCAGAACGCCGGGAATGAGCAATGTCTTAAAGAGCTTTTTGTTAACGTTACCGAACCGGTAATGGCTGAATCCGGAGGCTCCGCTGGAAAACATTTCCGCCGTATGGATACTCCCGGAAATAACGGCCGGGTTTAGCCCCCCCGACAATAGCAGTGTCGTAGAGATTACACCATAACCCATTCCTAAAGCACCATCCACCATCTGGGCAAGGAATCCCACTAAAACCATGAAAAAGAAAGCCTTATCCAGATGGGTTTTTGCTAAATCTTTTACCACGTCAACACCCAGGTGTTCAAATATCGCTGCACCGATGATTAGCAACAAAAACAGCGCAAGGCTCATAAATGCCATGTTTTTCCATCTCTTCTCGTCCTGCCGGACAACCCTGGCAACCGTATGTTCTGCTTTGCTGAATGTCATGTGCTGTTTTTTTGAGAATTCTTTCTAAGGCAAGCTATTTGTTCACTGAATTTTGCTTCAACAATCCGTCAAACGTCAGGGCTATATAGTAAAGACCGCCTAACGTGGGTCCGCCCGCATATTGAAAGTACTTCCTGTTAAAAATGTTAGTACCTCCTGCTTTGACGATTGCCTTTGCCTGAGTAAAACGATAGCTAACCTGCGCATCGAATGTATTGAATGAAGGTACCGCACCGTTGACCAAAGGGCTTTCCCATTGAAAGGAATCCTGCCATTTCCAGACGATATTAAACCCGACGTTCTTGACGATCTCACGGTTACCGAAAGAGAGATTTGTCGCAAGATTCGGCGTATTGAATCCTGTAACAAAATAGTCACTCTGCTTATTTTCTGAGATATCATTGTAGCTCAGACTACCCGCGAGGGTGTATTTCTGATAGAAATTATACGTAAGGCCCAGTGAAGATCCAAAGTTGTTATACGTATTTTTTGCATTGGTATATACCCGGTAGCGGGTTTGTTGAGCACTGCGATTAGCCGCCAGCATGGCTATTACTGCCTCATCAGACCCTACGGTGACCTGGCTAAGTGGCCGCCCACTACCCGCCTTGTAAGGCACCGATACCTCCACCTGCCCCAAAAACCCCTCATACTGATTAATGTAAGCGTCTATATCCACCACCAGCTTATTATCAAGGAGTATGCTCTTATAGCCCGCTTCAAACGAATTTATCCGCTCCGGACGAGTTTCACCCAGACTTGTTATTTCCAGAAGATTCCGGTTTTTTAAAGCCGCTTCATTCGCCGGCAATCCGGTGGTCAGGTCTTTGTTTACCGCAGCATTAAAGGTGTTTATGGAGGCTAGCGTATAGGAATTATCGAGGTAATTCAGCCCTTCGTTTATGTAAGATAAACCACCTACCCGCCTGATATTGCCGTTATTAACAAAGGAGATCGCCTCGAATATAGCCGGGAAACGGAAGCCGTTTTGAAAAGATACCCTGAAATTATGCCGCTCAGCTAAAGTGTATACGGCCGCAATACGGGGATTAAGCTTTGCATCAAACTCCGGATTATAATCCAGTCTTAAAGAGCCATAAAGCTTAAGTTTCTCCGCGAAAAAGGTTTTAGTTACCTGGGCGAATCCGCCAAACTTCTTATAATAAACATGATCGCCAAAACTGCCATCCGCAAGTGGTTTATTCCGGTCAGCTACAGGCCTGCTAAAATCCACAAAGTTATTTCCATCCGGAATCACTTCATAAATGCGGGCATCAGCGCCAACCAGCAGATCAAAAACTTTGATCTTGCTTGACAGGTTCCATTGCGCATCGGTATGGTAGGTCCGGCTTTTTTGAGTTAACCAGGCGCCTCCGGTCGTAGTTGCTCCTGTTCCGGGCAATACTGCATCATGATCCCAGTTATTGATCTTTACAATAGTATTCTTCAATTCTTCGAAATAAGGCGTTCCCGGTTCTGCCCTGCCGGCATCAGCTGCCGCCCTGGCTGTTCTTAATGCCTCAGCCAAGGGAACGTTTGCATTTAAAGAGTTTTGCAGCGACATTTTATATTTAGCCCCCCAAACCGAATTAATGCCCCCGCTGGTAATGTCCAGGTTATCGACCAGGGGCTTTAGGTTGTAAGAATCACCAGTGTTCTCAATAGAAGCGTAGCCTCGTATAAAGTAATCAGCGCCCTTTAGCTCCAGTTTATGATTCTGAACGACCACGTTGTCCAGCTGGATCTTATTCCCGCGCTGAAAAACACCGTCCATCCTGCCTGTCCGGTATCCGTAAGACAGTTCAGCATTCTCTGTTAAGCGGTAATGCAGCGAAGCATCGAATTTCAAATTATCCACCGAGGGCTTCACCAGGTCTTTTTCATAGTAACCCGTTCGTCTGACGATGATACTTTGATTACCTGTTCGCCCCGGAATACTTAAGCCGCTAATAGTAACCGCATTACTTCCTCCGTCATCGCCGTATTTGTTCCATGCGTCATAAGCCGGATTGTCGAAGTCAGCAGCTAATTCCGGAAAACCCGGATTGGCGGTGTTCAGACCATTGGGGTTCTGGTTTATTCGGGTGTCCGAAACCCAGTCGGTCCCTCTTAAATAACTCAGATTAACTTTGAAGGCAAACCTGTTATCGAATGCTTTAGCATATCTCAGAGCCGTTTCGGTTAGAATACTTAATTCATTTCCGTCGCTGTTGCTTTGATTAAGTCCGGTTTTTTGATAGAGGCTCAAACCGTGGTAGTAAAAAGGGCTTTTAGTTAAGAGATTCGCCATTCCGTTGATAGCATTCATGCCATAAAGAGCCGATGCAGCGCCGGGGGTAACCTCTACGCTTGCGATATCGAGTTCAGTTGGGCCAATAGAATTTCCGAGCGGAACACCTAAAGTGCCGGCCTGCATATCCACGCCGTCAACCAGCTGAACAAAGCGAAAATTATTGGGAATGTTGAACCCTCGGGTATTAGGCACCTTAAATGTGATGCTTGAGGTGGTCATCTGTACGCCCTTTACATTTTCCAGGGCGTCATAGAAACTCGGCGCCGGCGATTCCCGAATCGCTTTGATATCGAGTTTCTCTATGGCGACGGGAGATTTAAGAATACTTTCTTCTACTCTGGAAGCAGTCACAACCACTTCCTGGCCTAACTGGGTCTGTGTGATCAAAGCAATATTCAACCGGGAATCCGCGCCCTTAACTTCAAACTCCTGGGTTTGAAATCCCAGGCTTGAAACCACCAGGGTGAGCGGGAAGGTGGCTTTCGTTTTAAGATTGAATGTGCCGTCGTTGTTTGTAGATGAACCGTTGACCGTATTTTTAACGGAGACACTAACACCGGGGATCGGCGATTTGCTCACATCCTCGATGATTGTACCTGAAATCACAATAAAGTTATTCCCCTGGGCGAGCGCATACTGCGGTACGATGATTAAAATGATTGAACTGAGAACGATTTGAATGGAGCGAAATACTCCCTGGATTTTGGCAGTTGATAGATTTGACATATTTGTTAATAGCTAGTGTTTGAGTGATTGATGGATGCTTGCTGAATACCCGATCACCAACACAAACTATCTCCGAAGAAGCCGGATCCGTTGAAAAGTAAAAGTAAATTTCTGTACATACAATAAAGTCTACTGATTTAGTAGACAATTATAAGACAACATTTTCAAATAGCCAAAAAAGGTTTAATATTCTTTAAATACCGCAATTTTGTAGTATAAAGCTGTATTTTGGAAGTGAATTCAACAAGATCTCGATCAGCTACAAGTCTCTTAAACTAACTATTTCAGCTTAATTATTCTATAATCTATAGATTTAGTAGACTACATTACTAATTATTACTAAGTTTAAGGAGGAAAACAATTGGTAGAAGTAGAGGAATAGGAAATGGAATGGCACGCTAACTCCCCTATTATTATCCCTCTTGCCTGCCCATGGTTTATCCAAGATTTATCGATCCGGAAGAAAAGTGCACTGTAAGAAAAAGTGAATATCAATTTCCGCTAACTATAAGTAATGAAAGAGCCTCTTAAATATTCGCTTTATGATCTTAGTCTATACTTCCTCAAACTTGGCACATGGGGCTTTGGAGGTCCGGTCGCTTTAGTTGGATATATGCACCGTGACCTTGTTGAAAACAAGCAATGGATAAGTGAGGAGGAATACAGGGAAGGTTTGGCGCTTGCACAGCTTGCCCCGGGTCCGCTTGCAGCTCAACTCGGCATATATATGGGCTTTGTACATTATGGTCTGTTGGGTGCTACTTTAACAGGTTTTGCCTTCGTTATCCCATCATTCATCATGGTGGTCTTATTAGGAATGGCTTACCGGCTATACAGCGGTCTTGCCTGGATCCAGGCCGTTTTTTACGGAGTAGGTGCGGCGGTGATCGGCATTATTGCCATGAGCGCCTATAAGCTCACCATTAAATCCATCAGTAAATTCGAACTTGCGGCTATCCGCTCTAAGTGGATCCTTTGGTTACTTTATATCTCCGGAGTCATTATCACGATAGTTACCGAACGTGAAGATGTGCTGCTCTTCCTGGCTTCCGGCCTGGTTTATATGTTTATCAAAGCACCACCTGCCTGGACGAAAAAACCGTCACCCCTGGTTCCTTCGGTATTCCTGGTGGGAACGGGCTTTTGGCAATTTGCAGATGATAAGCTTTGGGATATCGCTATATTCTTCACCAAAGCAGGTGCCTTTGTATTTGGGAGTGGTTTAGCAATTGTACCGTTTCTTCATGGAGGGGTAGTCAAAGAATTCGGATGGCTAACCGAGAACCAATTTCTTGATGCAGTTGCTGTAGCCATGGTGACCCCAGGCCCTGTCGTGATCACTGTCGGTTTTATAGGTTACCTCGTTGCCGGGTTCCCCGGCGCTTTCGTTGCCGCTCTTGCGGTCTTCTTACCTTGCTATTTATTCACCGTGGTGCTGGCTCCATCATTTAAGAAAATCGCAAAGAACCCAGCCATAAAAGCTTTCGTCGACGGAATCACAGCTTCGGTGATAGGTGCATTAACCGGAGCCGCTATTGTAATCGGTATGCGGTCTATTGTAGATGTTCCTAGTGCAATCATTGCTTTATGCAGTGTACTGGCACTCATATATTTAAAGAAAATTCAAGAACCAGCAATAATTGCAATTGCTGCTATAATTGGTATACTAGTTAAATTGGTCTAATACCTGGAGCGTATCTGTCAACTCCTACTGTTCTCATTTGCAACGAGGATACTTGAAAATAACTACGGAAACAAAATCTGCTTTCCCGGTCCTTAAACCTCCTTTTTCTATTATATTGCTGAAAACCTAACTTCACAAATAACAATTCATTTTCAAATGCCCGAATTCCTCGCCGACAAAAAAATATTTACCCTGCTGGAAGTTACCAAAAGCATTCAGAAAACCATTGACGTAAGGTATAAAAGCACTTACTGCATGAAGGCCAGGGGATGAACAAACTAAACTTCTAAAGCCATTCAGGACATTGTTATCCGGATCTGGTGGATAAATTAAACAGAAAAGTAATCTCCAGGATGAGATGCAACAAAAATAACCTTCTAAAAGAATTTCAGGAGTCTTTAAAAGACGGGAATCAAAATAGAATAATTAGCAAAGATAAGAGTTGAATCCTGCTGTTGTTTCGCCAAAAATTACCCCTGATTTTGAAGATTTAAGGTAGCACCTAATTGTTCTTCCATTTAAAAATGGCCATCATTTAAAACAATATATGGCCGGTCTTCTATAAAGAACCCCTAACAAACTATCTTCTACATTCCTGTGCTTATTAATTTCGAATTCTATTTGGTTTATTAACCCTGATAAGATTTAATTCAGGAACAGGTGATACGATAAGTGGAAATTTTTCAACTACTACATTACTGGTATCAAGTCCAAATGCTTTTTCTTCAGAAAGACTATATTTCTTTATAAGGAAATG
>NZ_AUHA01000006.1 GCF_000422945.1 Daejeonella oryzae DSM 19973 | reverse complement strand
AATCCTCCCTATTTCGACCAAAAAATTGATTTCCACAGCTAACGTTAGTACCTTTCTAATTGCCCTTTGCGAGACCGATTTTAAAACTGGCGCATTATAGCCCGGGTGCAATCCTGGTTGGAATGTAAAAAGCCTTTCTGCTGTAACAAAAAGGCTTTGAGATGATTTCAGTGGTGGAGCAGATTTGCTACCCCGTTCAGAATAATTACATGTCAAAGATACATTCCCTTAGGGCATTTTTTCAAATCAAAAAGATGTTTTATGAGCAAAAAAGTATCTATGGAAGTGATCAATCCTTGTGCTGCTGGGATTGATGTTGGAAGCCGGTCACATTATGCAGCTATCGGTCAGGCAGAATCTGATGTCAGGGAGTTTGGTGTTTACAATGAGAATTTATTAGAAATGGCCCAGTGGTTTTTAGGTAATGGAATCAGAACTGTGGCTATGGAAAGTACAGGCACTTATTGGCAAAGTCTATATGCTGCGCTTCAGTCCGCAGGGTTGGAGGTAATTCTGTGCAACGGCAAGTTCACTAAAAACATTAAGGGAAAGAAAACGGATGTACAGGATTGTCAGTGGATTCAAAAACTACATACATTAGGTTTATTAAGCGGAAGCTTTTTACCGGATGAAGCCACGGAGCAGTTACGCACCTATTGCAGGCACCGGACTAATTTATTAGAACAGGCAGCAGGCACTACTAAGAAAATGCAGAAGTATCTACGGCTACTGAATCTGCGTCTGGATGTGGTAGTCAAAGATGTAGCCGGTCTCTCGGGGCTTGCCATGATCGATGCCATTTGCAAGGGAGAAACCAATCCGGAAAGACTAGCTGCTTACCGCCATGGCAATTGTAAAAAATCAAAAGAGGAGATTGCCAAAGCCTTACAATGGAACGGGAGAAAAGATTACTTGTTTGCACTGGGTCATGAATACCAGATGTACCAAAACCTGCAGTCAAAAATTACAGAATGCGATGGTGAAATCGAAAAGCTCCTGAATGAACAGATTGGCCAGGACGACAATAAAAAGCAGCATGCCATTGATAAAAAAGTTTACAAGAAAGTAAATAAGAATACGCCCAAGAACATGGACATCAACCTGCTCTCTTATCAATATTTTGAGGGGATAGACCTGCTGGCAATTGAAGGAGTAAGCTATTCCACTATACTCACTCTGATGAGCGAGGTAGGCAATGGGATACATAAGTTTGAATCAGCCAAGCAGTTTTCCAGTTGGTTAAGACTTTCGCCCAATAATAAAATAAGCGGAGGCAAAGTACTGAGTAATAAAATACCTAAAGGAAGTAACCGGTTAAAAATAGCCCTTCGAAATGCCGCCAATGCCATAGGAAATCTGAAAGATACAGCTCTGTCCAATTTCTTTAAGCGCATCGCTTTCAGAAAGGGACGTGTGTCGGCTATATCTGCAACAGCCAGAAAACTGGCTGTTATTATTTGGAACATGCTGGTAAAAAAAGTCCCTTACAGAGCCGAGACCACTTATGAATTTCTAGATCAGAAAAGAAAGAGGAAAGTTCAGGAAATGAAAAAGCTAATTGCTAGGTTTGACATCAGGACGGACGAGCTTAATTTGCAATTGTAAATCAAGGAGTTATAAAACGTTAGTCAGAAACATAAAAAGCTTGAAAATGAAAAGAATACAACAATTTTACTCATTGTTGCTTGTTTTAAGGGGTACTCGCAGACATCCATTGACTTAGAGAAGTTTATTATAGCAATTGACAACCAAGTCGGAAAACTCAAAAATGACACATCCAAACTAATGGGCTGGAGCAGTGAGCTAGGAAACTACGAAGAAACATTCTACCTTGAGTTTAAAACAGCGGCTAACAATGACCTACTGAGGGTAGCAGTCGAGAAGCCAGGCAAGGAGAAAATTCTTTACTATTTCGATAAGGGGAGACTTTTAGGTGCCAAGGTTGAAATGAGCAAGGAGTTTAAAACATGGGAAGGAAAGTCGCTGGTTATCCATCAGCCAGAGCCAAAACGACACGAGGTAACACTCCATTCTCCCGACGACCAGACTTATGAAAACGTCTCTCAGCAATTAGCCGTGGTTGGGTACGGGTGGAAAAGCCATTACAAAAAGATTAAGGAGTAATCGCAAGTGTGACTAAATAATGTCAGCGCATAACAATCGTCTCTGTGCAATTTATGGTGAAGTGATTTATCTTATTTGGCTGCTATCTACTACATTAGTGCTGGCTTTAACGTGAGGTGCATTTAATGCCGTAACTGCAATAAGCCCAAACCGTTATGCATCATAAACTCATTTGTCCACAAAGAAAAAAAGAAATAGCAAAGTTTTCGACAAGAGACCTTAGCTTCTCATTCTTCCATAGAATAAACAGATTCTTACTAAAAGATTAAAATAAAAATCTTAGCATCCTGTTATTTTAAAAGAGTAAATCTTTCTATTTTCTCTATTTTTCCAACAGCAGAAAAAACGAATATGTCTATATCAAACGAATTTGAACTGATGGGTATGAAAAAGGCAAGTGAAGCCGTTGCCCTTACGTTGAAGGAAATGAGCAGCTATGCTCAGCCCGGTATGAGTACAAAGCAATTAGACAACTATGGTGCAAAAATACTTTCGGATTTTGGAGCACATTCAGCGCCGTACCTCACTTATGATTTTCCCGGTTTTACCTGTATCAGCATCAATAATGAATTCTGTCACGGCATTCCTTCGGATAAAAGAATACTGAAAGAAGGAGATCTGGTTAATATTGATGTTTCGGCCGAGCTTAACGGCTTTTGGTCTGACAATGGAAATTCATTTGTACTTGGAGAAGATATCAACCGGCACCAAAATCTGGTAGACGCTTCCAAACAGATTCTGCACAAAGCCATCAACCATATAAAAGGCGGCATACGCATTTCAGATATAGGCTATCTGATAGAAACGGAAGCGAAGAAGCGTGGTTATAAAGTAATTAAAAACCTGACCGGACACGGAATAGGCAGAAGTCTCCACGAAGAACCGGGCGAAATAGCGAATTACAGGGACCGGTTTAACCTGACGAGATTCAAGAAAAATTCTGTTGTTGCCATCGAAACTTTTATATCCACAACATCAACTTATGCCGAAACCCTGGAGGATGGCTGGACAATGGCCGGAAACAAAGGCGGCTTTATGGCGCAGCACGAACATACAATTATTGTTACAGATGGGATTCCGGTTATTCTGACAGAGATGAACGATATCTGGAACTGACAAAATTCATTATGCCGTTTGAATGATTCAATTTCTTTTTATACCCGCTTTCTTTGGACTAAGTACCGAAGTGTATATCATTTATTTCCTGATCGGGTTAACCACGTTTTTCTTATGGCGCCATTTGTTCAGGAGATACATCAGGAATGAGGGCATCAGGAAAATTGCGACCTGGGCAGCAACTTTGTTTGGTATTCCTTTTATTTATGCCGGACTAATAGCCGCTTTATTGTTCGGAATAACGTATGAACACAGCTTGGATTTCAACCAATTGAAATGGATGAAAGACCGGGAAAAGCGATATCAAATGGCTAATGATCTGATTGAAAGCAAAATTCTGATTGGTAAAGATACAAGTCAGGTAAAACAGATTCTAGGAATTGCGAATTCGGTCAACACAGATGGTGAATGGGTTTATACTATGGGAATGGGCGGCGGCGGACTTGGCTTTATGTTTCATAACTTAATTATTAAATTTGATAACCATAAAGTACTTGCGGTAGAACATGCAAAAATACCTGACTAATGAGAGCCTCAACCCATTATCTTTATAGATAACAATTACCGGGTACAATCAGAGATCCAGAAATGAAACAGAAATTTACAATTTTCGCTTTGAGCGTTCTGATTCTAATCTCGTGTAAGGTCAGCAAAAAACCAGTTATAATTAATCATAAAATGGAAACAGCAATCGGCAGTTTGAATTTTAAGAATGGTTATTCGGATGTAAATGGCATTAAAATGTATTATGAGATTTATGGTCAGGGAAAACCTCTTGTGCTCATTCATGGAGGTGGTTCTACCATTCAGACTTCGTTTGGCAGAATTATCCCTTTGTTTTCAAAAGACAGGCAATTGGTATGTGTTGAATTACAGGCTCACGGCCGTACCGGCGACAGAAACTCGGAAATTTCGTTTGAACAGGATGCAGATGATGTTGCAGCACTTTTAAAAAATCTCGGCATAGAGAAGGCTGACATATTTGGATTCAGCAATGGCGGCAATACGGCTTTGCAGATTGCAATCAGACATCCGCAACTCTGCGATAAAATTATTGCCGCATCCGTACTATTAAAACGTGAAGGTACATTTCCTCAGTTCTGGGAATTTATGAAAAACGGAACTTTTGAGCAAATGCCCCGTCAATATAAAGAGGCGTTTCTGGAACTTAATCCAGATAGTTCAAAACTTATGACCATGTATCAGAAGTGCGCCAGCAGAATGATTAAATTTAAAGACGTTCCGGATGAACAACTCAAGTCAATAAAATCTCCTGTTCTTCTTATAAACGGAGATACGGACGTGGCTACTACCGAACATGTGGCAGCCATGTCCAAACTGATTTCTGATTGTAAATTAGCCATTATTCCTGGTGGACACGGCGAATATATCGGTGAGATAACCAGTTTAAAACCCAATTACAAAAACAGCGACTTTATAATTCCGATACTGGAGAATTTTCTGAACGGGAAGCATAGAGCATCAATTGAAGAATAATTAACAAACCGGTATTTCAACCCCTTATCACCCAAAGACGAATTAAAATGGCTGAGAAAAAATCTAAACTGGTTGAAATAAAAACAAAACCAACCACGGAAAGTGTAGAGGATTTTATTAATGCGATAACCGATGAACAGAAGCGAAAAGACAGTTTTTTACTTTTGGACATGATGAAAAAAGCCAGTGGAGAAGAGCCTCTTTTATGGAGCAATTCTATCATTGGTTTTGGTATTAAGCGATACAAAAGCCCCACCACCGGCCGGGAGGTTGACTGGCTGCGCATCGGTTTTTCTCCGCGTAAAGCAAATTTGTCTTTATACATTAGCGTAGGTATCCATGAACATGCCGATGCGCTGGCAAAGCTGGGTAAACATAAAACAGGCGTTGGTTGCCTGTACATTAATAAGCTGGAGGATGTTGATCAAACCATTCTGAAAGGAATAATTGAAGCCTCATTAGCTAAATAAAGCCATTCATAGGTACATGTTGAAAAAAATCATTTATACTGACCAATCGAAAACCACCATTATCATTCCTTTATTAGTAGGTGCTGTGTTTCTTTCGGAGGCCTTGACCCGCCGTGTTTTGTCCTTGCGGCTCGACCCGCAATCTCATGAATGAAAGGATTTTACAGGATGATTGAGATACCGGGTCAGGCCCGGTATGACATGTGTTCTCCATCATTGCAATCTTAAGACGAGTGCTTTGGAGCTTGATTTTAGCGGAATTACTGACGGGATCAATAATCAAAAAATTGCTTCAGTTTACTGGCAGGTCTCAGGCATTATTAAGCATCTGAATTTTCTTTCTCTCTCCTACAATCCAAACAACATCACCCCATTCGAAAACGGTTTGAGAGTTTGGATTGATTATTCTTTCATCCTTTCTTTCAATGCCTATAACCAGGCCGTTGGTGCGCTCACGTATGCCCGAATCTCTCACAGTTAAACCTTTGAGCTTATTGTTTTCATCGACCACAATTTTTTGAACGATGATATCCTCAATACTATGTTCGGCTACATCTGGTTCTTCTATCGTATCAAATACGGGTTTAAACACCTGCATCTCTGCATCAGAAGCAATAATGCCCAGATGGTCGAAAGGCAGTAATTTGTTGGTTCTTCCGGGGGCATAAATCAGTTTTTCTCCGCGTTTAATATAGGCAATGTTGATTCCAAAGTGCTCACGCCACGCCAGTTGCTCCAGGGTTTTCCCCACATAAGTAGCCTGCTGATCTACCACCATATCTACCATGTGAACACTCCATGAGGAAGGATCTGATCCGGGATTAAAATGCTGACTTAAAATATTTTCTGAATTACGTTCTTCTTCAGCTGCCCTTTCACGTTCATTTAAATTAGTAATGAACCTTCCCTCCAGCCGCTGGTAAAACTTTTGCATTTTTTGAGAAAATACCAGCAGTACGGCTACCGTTACAGGCACCGCAATAAAAATTACACCCATGGTTGAAAACAACCTGTTTACCCAAAAACTAATAATGAGCATGCCCGCCACATTTCTTGAAATTTCTAATATTAATAAGGGCCCGTGGTTATATTGCTTATCGAGCCATAATTCTTTGTAACTCATATTGTTGGGCCGTTTTGCCATTAAGGCCCATAAAAAAGGAGCCGAAACAGCCAGAGAAACCAGCAGTGTAATGATCTTAGCGATCATGGGATCACCGGTGTTTGAATTTAAAAACGGAAGAAGAAATTCCAGGGATATTAACATGATGGCCAGAATGATAATTCCATTAGTGATCACAATGTTGAGATATGCCTTGATCACTTTTTTCCAGTTGCTTTCCGCCTGAATATTTTGAGCGCCCGAAGAGTAGTTATTTAATGCTAAAAGCCATTTTGGCGGCAAAATGCGAACAATAAAATCGTAAAACTTTGGCGAGAATTTAATCATGTAGGGCGTAGTAAAGGTGGTAATTGCCGACGCACCTACAGCTACCGGAAATATAAAGTCGCTGGTAACACCAAGAGAAAGACCCAGCGCTGCCACAATAAATGCAAATTCACCAATCTGAGCCATACTCATTCCAACCTGCACCGATTGTTTAAGCGGTTGCCCGGAAAGCAAAGCTCCGATGGTTGTACTGAAAAATTTCCCGAACAGGGTTAACAGCGTAACCCATAAAACGGGCCAGCGGTATTCCATAATCGTAACGGGATCAATCAACATTCCCACCGATACAAAAAATACAGCACCAAAGAGATCTTTTACAGGCTTTAATAAATGCTCTACTTTTTCGGCCTTGGTTGTTTCGGCCAGTATAGAACCCATGATAAAAGCGCCTAGCTCCGCAGAAAAGCCAACCTGTGTGGCAATCATTACCATTCCAAGACAAAGGCCAATTGAAAGAATCAGAAGGGTTTCCTCATCCAGAAGCGGCTTCACAATTCTTAAAAATGTAGGCAGAAGAAAAATTCCGGCAATAAACCATAAGAGAAGAAAGAACAGTAGTTTGCCCACCGTAAACAGCATTTCGGAGCCTTCAAATTGCTGGGTAACTGCTACCGTGGAAAGAAGTACCATCAGCAAAATCACCACAATATCTTCTACTACCAGCACGCCAAAAACTACCCGGGCATAATGTTTTGTTTTTACGCCCAGCTCATCAAAAGCTTTAATAATAATTGTTGTTGAGGAACTTGCCAGCATTCCGCCCAGAAACAAACTGTCAATAGTTGACCAGCCCATCCATTGGCCTACAAAATAACCGGTAACCGTTATGAAAATAATTTCAACAAAGGCTGTGATAGAGGCCGAGCCTCCTACCCTCACCAATTTTTTAAAACTAAACTCCAGTCCCAGGCTGAACAGCAAAAATATAACTCCGATTTCGGCCAGCGTTTTCACATTGGTAGTATCTACTACTGTTGGGGTTAATGATAAATGCGGTCCGACAAGAAACCCGGCAATGATATATCCCAATACCAAAGGCTGTTTTATTCTTCTGAATAATAAGGTGGTAATTGCTCCAACAATCAGAATTAGTGCTAAATCTTCTATTAATTTTGGTAAATGACCCATTCTTTTTCTTTTGTAAGTAACCTGTATCCCAGGAAACCGTAATGCCTCAATTTTAAGATATCCTGCTTCTGATCTGAGAAAACATTTCAATAATATTAAAATTCATATGCTGCCCGAACTGCATGATGAACCCGAAGAATATAACAATTAAAATTAATTAAAGCGTTTAGATCTTGGCTTTTTGCTCTCTTCTTATCATTATAAACCTGGTTCTTAACTGCCTGCAAATCTTTTATACAAAGTATTGCTATGAAAAAGGACATTATAATTATATAATTTCTTGCATTTTGATGCCATTTTAAAGATATTTGTTGCACTAATTATTAACATGTCAACAGACCGTTTCAGTACGTATGGAGATCTTCTGGATCGCACTGCACGCAAGGTAAAGCAGTACGCCCAGCGCCGCTTTAATGCTGAAAATTACGATATCACTGTAGACCAATGGCTGATTCTTAAAAATCTGAACCAGAACAACGATCTGAACCAAAGTCAGCTGGCTGAAATTACAGAGAAAGATCATCCAACTCTTACCCGAATAATCGACCTTTTATGTAAAAAAGGACTCACCGAAAGGCGCATCCATCCGGCCGACCGCAGAAGTTTTACAATCCATCTTACAGAACTTGGCAAGCACCATGTTGCAGAATGGAGCCCTAAAATGGCAGAGATCAGAATGAAGGCCTGGGAAAATTTAACCGAAGAAGATTACAAAAATTTAAAACGTATACTGGATACCATTTATAACAATTTAGATGTGAAAGGAAATTAATCCTCCAATCAAATCCGGAAAGCATAACTGATAACAACAATTCAATATTAAAAAAATGATTACAACTGATATTTGCATTATAGGCGCCGGCCCTGTTGGGTTATTTGCCGTATTTGAGGCAGGCTTGCTTAAAATGCGATGCCACTTAATTGATACCTTGCCACAGGTGGGCGGTCAATTGTCAGAGATTTATCCTCATAAACCCATCTATGACATTCCTGGATATCCTGAAGTTAAAGCTCAGGAGCTGGTAGAAAAACTCATGGAGCAGATTGCACCTTTTCATCCGGGTTTTACATTGGGAGAACGGGTGGAAACTCTGGATAAGCAAGAGGATGGTTCATTTATGGTAGGAACCAGCGATGGTTCTACAATCCATTGTCAGGCTGTTGTGATTGCAGGTGGATTAGGCTGCTTTGAACCCCGCAAACCGGAAATAGAAGGTTTGCTGAATTTTGAAGGCAAAGGTGTGGAGTACATGGTTAAAAACCCCGAGCACTTCAGAAACAAGAAGGTTATTTTAGCCGGCGGCGGTGATTCTGCCCTTGACTGGACTATTTTCTTATCAGACATTGCCGAAAGAGTTACCTTAATTCACCGTGGCGATACGTTCCGCGGCGCACCGGATTCAGCTGAAAAAGTTTTCGAACTGGCGCAGGAAGGTAAAATTGATCTGATTTTACAGTCTAACCTGGTAAGTGTTTCCGGTAACGGGAATCTGGAATCGGTTTCGGTAATTGGTAGAGATAAAGTTTCAAAAACTCTTACTACAGACTTTTTAATTCCGCTTTTTGGATTGAGTCCCAAATTAGGGCCAATTGCCGAGTGGGGATTAAACATTGATAAATCTGCTATACAGGTTGACACTTTTGATTATTCGACCAATGTGGAGCGTATTTACGCTATTGGCGATATCAATACGTATCCCGGCAAATTAAAATTGATCTTATGTGGATTTCACGAAGCGGCTTTAATGGTTCAGAGTGCTTTCAAATACGTTTATCCTGACAAGAAACTTAGTTTTAAATACACAACTGTTTACGGAGTAAACGAATTTTAATAAATGCCTGTCAGTCTGAGCTTGTTTAGTACATGTAGTCCGGCAGGCTCAGACTGATAACTTACCATAAAGCTTGGGAATTAGCTATATAATTCCGGATACTAATGATTGAATTTACAGTCGAAGATCGCGATGGCGAGCAAAAACAAGTAGAAGTTCCTGAAGAGATCAGCCTTAGTTTAATGGAAGTTCTGAAGGCTTCCGATTACAACATTCTGGCAACCTGCGGCGGTATGGCTTTATGCGCTACCTGCCACGTACAGGTTTTACGTGGTCTGGAAGATTTGCCTCATGCCGGTGATGAAGAAATGGACATGCTTGACACTTTACCCGATGCAGGTTTTGACAGCAGGCTTGCCTGCCAGATCCGCATTGATGAAACGCTGAACGGTATGGTGTTTCGCATCCGCGGAGACGAACAATAATACCTGTACAGCGTTTAATCTGCACAGAATTTTAATCAAAGATTATGGCCGAAAAATCCTTACCTGTTAGTGCCCAGCCCAGAATAGTAATTGTTGGCGGGGGATTTGGGGGAATAGAGTTAGCTAAAAGACTAAAAAATAAAGATGTACAGGTTTTAATGCTCGACAGGCATAATTATCATACATTTCAGCCTTTACTTTACCAGGTTGCTACCGGCGGTTTAGAAGCTGATTCAATAGCTTTTCCATTACGAAAAATTTTTAAAGGATATAAAAACTTCACCTTCAGGGTTGCTGAAGTTCAAAAAGTTATTCCTGAGCGCAAAATTCTTGAAACCAGTATTGGCGATATAAAGTATGATTACCTGGTATTGGCTACCGGTTCTGACACTAATTTTTTTGGTCAGAAAGAGGTGGAACATTATAGCATGGCTATGAAAACCATTCCCGAGGCGCTTAATTTACGAAGTATGATTCTCCAGAATATGGAGGAAGCCCTGATTGAACAGGACGCACACATCAAAGATTCATTAATGAATTTTGTGGTAGTTGGCGGCGGACCCACGGGAGTTGAATTATCCGGAGCTCTGGCTGAATTAAAAATGCATGTTTTGCCCAACGATTATCCCGAGCTGGACATTAATAATATGGATATATACCTTATTGAAGGTTCGCCTGATTTACTGGGATCCATGTCGGCAACTGCTTCCCGCAAGGCCAAAGATTTCTTGGAAGAAATGGGCGTAACCGTTTTAACTAATGTGAGGGTACTGGGTTATGACGGAAAGCAGATATCGCTTTCAAGCGGGCAGTCAATTCCTTCCAAAAACGTATTATGGTCTGCAGGAGTGAAAGGCAGCATAATTGATGGAATCTCTCCGGATATGCTGGTACGCGGAGGAAGAATAAGGGTAGACGAGTTCAATAAAATCCCCTCATTGGATTGTATTTATGCTCTGGGAGACGTGGCTGCAATGGTAAGCGATGAATATCCGAATGGTCATCCTGGAGTTGCTCCCGCAGCTATTCAGCAGGGAAAAACGCTGGCAAAAAACCTTCTTAAGATTATAAATAATCAGCAGCCTGAACCTTTTAAATACAATGATAAAGGGTCAATGGCCACCGTTGGAAGAAACAAAGCGGTTGTTGATATTGGCAAAATCCGTTTCCAGGGAGTTTTTGCCTGGTTTGTATGGATGTTTGTTCACTTAATGTCATTGGTTGGGTTCAGAAATAAAGTGGTAACCTTTGTTAACTGGGTTTGGAGTTACTTTAGTTTTGACCGGGGCACCCGATTAATTATCAGAAGATTTAGCCGAGAATCAATGACTGAAGATCCCCTGGCAAAATAATACCTTAGTATCTCTAAAAATATAAATCATGATCAAAATTATAGAGTGTCCGCGTGATGCAATGCAGGGATTGCATGATTTTATTCCAACAGATATTAAAGCCGAATACATCAATTTACTATTAAAAGTAGGATTTGACACCATAGATTTTGGAAGCTTTGTTTCGCCTAAAGCCATTCCGCAGTTAAAAGATACGGTAGAGGTTTTAGAACAACTGGACCTTCATTCTACGCCTACCAAATTACTGGCTATTGTAGCTAACATCCGCGGAGTAGAAAATGCGCTTTTGCATCCTCAAATTAATTATCTGGGATTTCCATTTTCGGTATCCGAAACTTTTCAGCAGCGTAACACCAATTCAGGTATTAAGCAATCATTACACACTGTTGATGAATTAATAAGACTTTGCTGTATTCACCAAAAAACGGCTGTGGTTTATCTTTCAATGGGATTTGGAAATCCTTACGGGGATGCATGGAGTCATGAGATTGTGGAAGAACTGGCAGAAGAACTGGTAAACCGGGGAGTAAAAATCATTTCACTTGCAGATACAACAGGAGTTTCCACACCTGAAAACATCAATTATCTATTCCCACACCTGGTAAAGAGATTTTCAGACGTTGAATTTGGAGTTCATTTACATAGCACCTCTGCTTCCTGGAAAGAAAAAATTGAGGCTGCTTATTTAAGCGGCTGCAAACGTTTTGACAGTGCCTTAAAAGGATACGGCGGCTGCCCAATGGCCTCTGATAACTTAACCGGTAATATAGCCACAGAAAATATTATCAGTTTCCTGGAAAGTAAAAATGAAATATTAAATCTGGATATGGATAAATGGCATGAAGCTATGGAATTTTCGGAAGAAGTATTCCAACAGAATAAATAGCGTGACTTCCGGGTTATGGCACTTAATCCAGAATAATTTATTTCCTGAGAACCATGGTATAATGCTGAATACCGGCCTCTTCAAACTGCTCGCCTTCCTTTATAAAACCAAACTTTTCATACAGGCTCATCGCCAGTAATTGAGCATGCAGATAAATAAAATCCGCATCCGGGGGAAGATCTGACAGCACCGTTTTAACAAGCAGAGGCCCTACGCCTATTTTGCGATGTTCTTTTAAAACGGCGAAACGTTCCAGTTTAAATCCTTTTGAAGTTTTACGCCATCGTGCGGCTCCGGCGGGTTCATTATTTACTGTTGCCAGAAAATGGGTTGACTCTTCTTCAAATTCCCATTCGAGCTCTGGTGGGCAGTTTTGTTCTACTACAAAAACCTCTTTGCGAATTGCGAAAACTTTATCCAGATCATTTTTTTCAGAAACTTTAAAAGCGTCAATCTTCTTTTGAATCATTTGTTGGGGGTGTTATTTTATTTTTAGAGCGGCCCGAATAGTTCCTTCTTTTTTTAGTGTTTTCAGCAGCCGGACTGGCCTGCTTGATTTCAGTGCTGGATGGCTGAGCCTTTGTGCTAGGATTAACAGCCGGATCATTTTTTTTTTGATGAAATATCTTTCCGGGTTTAGGTTCCGCTGCCGGAGAATTTATTTTTTTTATCCGGTGAATTTTCTCGGCAGCATCAATAGAATGCGACTGATGTATGTCGATTTCTTTTTTGGTTAATGCAGAAAGCTTCTTATAAAACTCGTGAATTTCATCCAATTCCTCTTCTGTAAGATCCTCAATATCCACCATTCTGTTACTTGCCTTTGCATTGGCAGCAATCAACTCATTTAATTTAAGCTGGATAGCTTTTGAATCTTTGTTCTGGGTTTTCTGAATGAGAAATACCATTAAAAAAGTAATAATGGTAGTTCCGGTATTAATTACCAGTTGCCATGTCTCAGAGAAATCAAACACAGGTCCGGTAAAAGCCCATAAAATCACAATGGTAACTGCGGTAATAAACGCATAGGAACTGCCTGTAAAAGCAGTCATGCGGTTCGCAAAGTGTTCAAAAAAATTTGTATTCTTTTTTTTGTCCATTGCAGTTATTTCCGGTTGTTATAGAACTGTTTACAATGCATTAGAATATAATCCCGCAAAGGAATATGCGGGATTATATTAATTTTTATTAAAGCCTGTCGTTTACGTTCAAACAGTTCAGATCGTCAAATGCCTGAGTTAAACGCTTCACGAAATTCTCCTCGCCTTTGCGTAACCAAACACGCGGATCATAATATTTTTTATTTGGAGAATCTGCACCATCAGGGTTTCCAATCTGACTTTGTAAATAATCCTTTTTGCTTTTATAATATTCGTTAATGCCTTCCCAGAATGCCCATTGCATATCTGTATCAATATTCATTTTGATAGCTCCGTAAGAAATTGCTTCGCGAATTTCTTCCTGAGTTGAGCCTGAGCCTCCGTGGAAAACAAAATTTACCGGCTTTTCAGCATTTATATTGAACTCCTTGCGCACATAATCCTGAGAGTTTTTCAAAATTACAGGCTGCAACTTTACATTACCCGGCTTATAAACCCCGTGAACATTTCCAAAAGCAGCAGCAACGGTAAACTTATCACTCACAGTAATCAGCTCTTTATAAGCATAAGCTACTTCAGAAGGCTGTGTGTATAGCTTGGAGCTATCCACCTCTGTATTATCTACTCCATCTTCCTCGCCGCCTGTTACGCCTAATTCAATCTCTAGCGTCATTCCCATTGCACGCATGCGCTCCAGGTATTTCTTACTGATCTCGATATTTTCTTCAATTGGCTCTTCAGAAAGATCAAGCATATGAGATGAATATAAAGGCTTACCGTGCTGGGCAAAGAATTTTTCCCCGTGATCCAATAAACCATCTATCCATGGAAGTAATTTCTTAGCGGCATGGTCTGTATGCAGAATAACTGCAACTCCATAATGCTCGGCTAATAAATGAACGTGCTGTGCTGCTGAAACGCCGCCTAAAATGCAGGCTTGTAAACCATCATTATTAAGAGATTTTCCGGCATAAAACTGAGCTCCCCCATTAGATAACTGAATGATAACCGGAGAGTTTACAGCTTTGGCAGTTTCCATTACTGCATTTATAGAATTAGTATTAATTACGTTTACTGCAGGCAAAGCAAACTGATGCTTTTTAGCTATTTCAAACAATTCCTGTACAGAATCGCCATGTAAAACGCCTTTGTAATTTTTAAGATCCATGTGGTTTAATTTAAATTATATCGAAATTATAAATTTTATTCAAACAGCAAGCAGATGCTCTAAATTGATTTCAATAATAACATCTGAATTTATAAGATGTGTTGAAATTACTGATCGGGCACAAGTTAATAAAAGCAAAACTTTCTAAAGTATATTTTTAATGCAGGCATTTTCCTGTCGGGATTATATACATACAAGGTTCTCAAAATTTTTGTTTCTTTGTAGCTTCACTTATCCAATAAAATGGCCTGGTTCAAGAGAGATAAAAAAGGGATTATAACTTCTACAGAAGATAAAAAAGAAGCACCGGATGGCATGTGGAATAAATGCCCTTCATGCAAAAAAGCGTTGCATTATGCCGAGCAGGTAGAAAATAACTACGTTTGCCAATATTGCAACTACCATTTACGTATAGGTTCTAAAGAGTATTTTTCAATACTTTTTGATAATAATGAATATACTGAGTTGTTCGCCAATCTTCGCTCCGGCGACCCCTTGCATTTTCAGGATAGTAAGGCTTACACCCAACGTTTAGAAGAAAGTTATATTAAAACCGGTTTAAATGATGCAATCCGTGCCGGAGTAGGTAAAATAAATGATCAGGATCTGGTGATTGCCTGCATGGATTTTAATTTCATAGGCGGCTCTATGGGTTCGGTTGTTGGAGAAAAAATTGCCCGTTCTATTGATTACAGCATCAAGCATAAAATCCCATTCATGATGATCTCAAAATCAGGAGGTGCACGAATGATGGAAGCGGCTTTTTCTTTAATGCAAATGGCTAAAACCTCGGCAAAACTGGCGCTGTTAAGTCAGGCGAAAATACCTTACATCTCTTTATTAACAGATCCTACAACTGGTGGTGTAACGGCTTCATATGCTATGCTGGGCGATATTAATATTTCAGAGCCGGGCGCATTAATAGGGTTTGCCGGACCGCGAGTAATTAAAGAAACTATTAAGAAAGATTTGCCGAAAGGTTTTCAAACTGCAGAATTTGTTCAGGAACATGGATTTCTGGATTTCATTGTAGACCGAAGAAAAATGAAGGAAAAGCTGACTACTTTTCTGAAAATGATGAAAAATTAAATTTCCATCTGGTTATATCAAATTTATTAAAAGCCTGATCTTAAAAAAGCATCAGGCTTTTGCTTTTCCCGGAAATTGACTTTTAGCCTTTAATTCCTGATATTAGGTTAAAGACCTGATTATGAAAGGATATAAGCGCAACTTTATTAAAGGCTTCACAGTTCCACTTCCACGCATGTCCAGAAAACTTTCTTCACAAAGAACAGGACTAAAAAACACAAAGCAATTTGAAATAAAATATACTCATCACAGCATCGTGATGCATAAGGAGCGGAAATTTGCCATAATCAGCGCCTCCAATGTTGATGGCAATACGTGGCAGCCTATAATTCGGAAAGGAAATTTTATTAAAGACACTATTCATTTAACCGAAAATTCTCAGTTTGGGAATGAGTTATATCATGCAGTAAAATCTGTATCCGGGCAATCAAAAAACGATTTTGATCAGGGACATTTAACCAGTTTTCAGGAAATTTTGTGGGGTTCTGAGGATGAAAAATTACAGGCTGCCAAAGACACATTTTATTTTACAAATTGCGTACCCCAGCATTCACTTTTAAATAAAGGAGCATGGAAACTATTAGAGCAGTATATTTTAAAAACTCAGGCTGACATCCATAATCTGCACGTTTCAGTTATGACCGGACCAGTACTCAAGGATAATGACCCTATTTTTATTCACAAAGTAAATGGAGAAACAGTTCGTATTCCCTGTGCATTCTGGAAAGTAATTTATTTTAAAGGGACCCATGGATTAACCTGCGTTGGTTTTATGATGAGCCACAAACAACTGCTCATAAAGGATAAAACCATTGAAATTACGGAACCGTTTAAAATACCTTCTAAAGAAGAATATTTTATGGATTTTAAAAAAGCCGGTACTTTCCAGGTAAATGTAAAAATGATCAAGAAGATTTCAGGAATGGGCTTTAAAACTAAAGGGGTCCATTTTCCATATGAAAATGATGATGCACGGGAAATTATTTATAAACGCATAGAAGTATCTAAACTACTTTCACGCAACGCAGTTGAAGATCGTTCTTTAGACTTTGAACTTCAGGGAATAATTTTGGACTAAAAAAAGCCCCAAATGGAGCTTTTTTAAAATTATATTATTTGTTTAAGGGATTTAATGATTGACTATGATTTTAAAAAGTATCATCGTCATCGTCCTCATCATCGTCAATATTCAAGGGTTCTTCATCATCTTCGAAAAGGTCTACATCATCCTCATCATCATCTTTCACCGGAATTAATTCATCGTCGTCATCATCATCATCCTCATCTCCCGGACCGGGCATCAGGTTAATATTCAGCATTTCTGAGGGAAAAACAGCTCCGTGTGTCAGAAATTCCTCATCCCGAAGAAGGGTTTCTGATTTGATCTCAGGTATGGCAGCATCAGCAATCTCCATATAAGGGGTCAATAGGTTAATACAATTACTTAAAGTCTCCTCCTGATCATTTAAGCTAAAAAAATTAAATGTGGCCATGTTTTTTTTGTTGAGATGGTTATTAAACAATTATTAGCTAAACACTTAAGCACCTGCCTATTGTTTTATTATTATTGAAGATAATTTAATTTTTGTAAATAATTATACTTTTAAACCATTAAAAAAGGAGCTGCTCCGGCTCCCTGTTCAAACTCATATGGTACCGGGTTCATGATCCGTTCCGAAAGATTTATGCTTGGCATGGGTTGGATGTGTATGAGTAAAATCATGATCCCTGCTAACTTTATGCTTACCTTTTTTTTCTGATGCACTCTGTTTTTTCAGTTCTTCCAATTCCGCATCAGTTTTAATATCAGATTTTGAATTTTCATTTTCCATAGCAGTAGTTTTAAAACTTATTAATTCATTATCTATAAAACGACCAAAAAGATAATTTGGTTTAAATTATCTGCATATAAAGGATTCATTTTCAGTTCATAATTTTCCGTTGAAAATAAAAAAGAGCCTTTCGGCTCTTTAACTTTTTATATGGTTCCGGGTTCATGATCGGTTCCAAATGCTTTATCGTGTGTGCGGGAAGGTTGAGAATGAGGAGAGCCACGATCATGAGAAACTTTAGTAATATCTTCTATTTCCTCCTTAGTGGTTACATTTTCAGATGCGTCCTTATTTTCTGATTCTAATTTCTTCCTTTTTATTTCTTCCAGTTCCTGAGGAGTTTTATTATCGGGATTTAAATTTTCATTTTCCATAATATAAATTTTAAAGCTGTACGATATTGTACTATTAGAACAAAACTCTATGGAAATTGATTTCGATTTTATAAAACTTTGCTATGCTTTTTCCAGACAAATTTCTTTCACCTTCTCTACCACATAATCAACTTCGTCCCTCGTATTAAATTTACTGAACGAAAAACGAACGGCCGGACGGTTTGGATTTGCCCGGATGCCTGTTAATACGTGCGATCCAATATTTGTTCCTGAACTGCAGGCGCTGCCTCCGGAGGCAGAAATACCGGCAATATCCAGGCTGAAAAGAAGCATTTCGGCCATATCCATCTCCGGGAAAGAAACATTCAGAACGGTATACAAACTCTTATCAGGATCCGTTTCTCCGTTAAATTCAATGCCGGGAATGTTTTCCTGAAGTTGCTGCATCATATAGGTTTTTAATCCCTGGATATGAGCCTGATGCTCATCCATATCCTGATAGGCCAGTTCTAAAGATTTTGCCAAACCCACAATTCCGTAAACATTTTCTGTTCCGCCACGCATGTTGCGCTCCTGTGATCCGCCATAAATCATTGGTTTTATTTTGATATTCTGGTTGATATATAAAAAGCCAACCCCTTTCGGTCCATGTAACTTATGAGCAGCACAAACTAAAAAGTGGACTTTCAGCTTGCTGAGATCGTGTAAATAATGACCCATTGTTTGCACCGTATCGCAATGAAAAATGGCATTATATTGCTCACAGATTTCTCCGGCCTTTTGGATATCGGTAATGGTTCCAATTTCATTATTGGCATGCATTAAAGAAACAAAACTGCGCTCATTGTTCTTTAATAATTCTTCCAGCTGATTTAAATCGGCATTCCCTTTCTGATCCACATCCAGGAAACTCAATTTAATTAATCCGCTTTTTTCTAAATTTTCAAGAGTATGAACAACTGCATGATGCTCTATACGAGTAGTAATAGCGTGCTTAATTCCGTAATCAACTATTCCGCAGCGTATAGCCGTATTATCGGCTTCCGTTCCACCAGATGTAAAAAATATCTGCGAAGGTGAGGTATGCAAAAGTGCTGCAACTGTTTTACGTGCCTTCTCGATAATAGTGCGTACCTCACGCCCATGGGCATGAATGGAAGATGGATTTCCATAATGGGTTTCCATAACCTGGTACATCTCCTTTAATACTTCTTTATCTACCGGAGTGGTAGCAGCATTATCAAAATAAACACGCATTGCTAACTTCTATTATTAATGTATAAATCTTATGATGGAATTTCCTGCAAGATTAATTCTGCAACTGCAAAACGGAATGAATCTCCTCTATTACTTCTTTGGCCAGATTTTCAGCTTCCTGTTCTGAAGCTGACTCTGAATAGATCCTGATTATTGGCTCTGTATTAGATTTTCTCAAATGTACCCATTGTTTGCCAAACTCAATTTTTAAACCGTCTATGGTACTATATGGTTGATTTTTATATTTTTCTTCTACCTGAAGCAACAGCGCATCAATGTCCATTTCGGGAGTAAGGGTAATTTTATTTTTTGATATAAAATAGGAAGGATACGAAGCACGCATTTCTGAAATCTTACCTCCTCTTTTAGCCAGATGAGTTAAAAAAATTGCAATACCTACCAAAGCATCGCGGCCATAATGGGATTCAGGATAAATAATTCCGCCGTTTCCCTCTCCTCCTATAATGGCATTTGTTTCTTTCATTTTATTAACCACGTTTACTTCACCTACCGCGGCAGCATTATAAATTTGTCCGGCAGATTCGGTAACATCGCGTAAAGCACGGGTGGATGAAAGATTGGAAACCGTATTGCCCGGGGTATGCTGCAGCACGTAATCGGCAACAGCCACCAATGTATATTCTTCGCCAAACATAGTTCCGTTTTCGCACACAAAGCACAAACGGTCTACATCCGGATCAACCGCAATACCTAAATCTGCTTTTTTGCTGATTACTTCAGCCGATAAGGCCGTCAGGTTCTCTGGCAATGGCTCCGGATTATGAGGAAAATGACCATCCGGTTCGCAATACAAACGGTGAACCGTGTTTACTCCCAATGCCTCTAAAAGTGCAGGAACAAAAATTCCGCCTGAAGAATTTACACAATCTATAGCTACGCTGAAATTTGCAGATTTTATAGCTTCAGCATCTACCAGAGGCAAAGCCAAAATCGCATCTATATGTTTTTGCATATAGGTATTATCAAAACTTACAGAACCCAGATTGTCGACTTCTGAATAAGAAATATCTGTACGATCTGCCATTTCCAGTACAGCTTTTCCATCTGTATCTGTAATAAACTCACCTTTATGATTTAATAATTTTAAAGCATTCCATTGTTTTGGGTTATGGCTTGCAGTTAAAATAATTCCGCCGCCGGCATTTTCTGCGGGAACCGCAATTTCAACTGTTGGCGTTGTTGATAAACCCAGGTCTATCACATCAATGCCAATACTCTGCAGAGTTCCAACTACCAGATTCCTGACCATATCTCCCGAAATACGAGCGTCACGGCCTATAACTATTTTATTTTTACCGGTATTTGAAAGAACCCAATTGCCAAAGGCAACCGAATATTTAACAATATCTGCAGGGGTTAATCCGTCGCCGGCCAAACCCCCAATAGTTCCGCGAATGCCTGAAATTGATTTGATTAGAGTCACTTTTTCTTAAGTTAAATGTTGCCAAAAATAACAATTAAAGATCAACCGTCAACTAATACCTGCCGGACAGTAGATCAAAACAGTAATTGTTTATATTTGAGGCTCAAAATTTTCAGATTATTTATGCCTAAAAAGTGGTTTCAAAACTGGTTTAACTCACCATACTATCATATTTTATATCAGCAGCGCAATGACGAGGAAGCAGAATTTTTTATAGATAACCTCTGCGCCTATTTAAAACCCGGGGCAAATTCACGCTTATTGGATATTGCCTGCGGCAGAGGGCGGCATTCAAATTACCTTAATAAAAAAGGATATGACGTTACCGGGATTGATCTTTCCTTTTCCAGCATTAAATATGCACAGCAGTTTGAAAACAGCAAGCTTCGCTTTTTTGTGCATGATATGCGCTACCTTTTTTACATAAATTACTTTGATTTTGCATTTAACCTGTTTACCAGCTTTGGTTATTTTGAAACCGAGAAAGATCATGTTAACTCTTTAAAGACTTTCAGAAAATCATTAAAAAAGGATGGCCTCCTTATTCTGGATTATTTTAACCGGGAAAAGATCTTAAAACATCTTACCCAACAGGAAACCAAAACTATTGATGGTATTGATTTCTACATCAGCAAAAATATTGTAAACGATAAAATTGTTAAAAGCATTTCCTTTGAACATAAGAATAAGGATTATGCTTTTAAAGAAGAGGTAAGTTCATTTTCATTTGCCGATTTCGAGCGAATGTTTAAGAAGAGCGGTTTTGAAATTGTAAATTATTTTGGCGATTATTCATTACAACCTTTTGACGAGTGCAAATCAGATCGTTTAATATTTATATGTAAGAAAGCGGATGTCTGATTTATTGCAATTTGATGAATTCTTATTCTTCTTCATTAACCGGGATTTATCCAACCCTTTCTTTGACTGGATAATGCCTTTGCTTCGAAACCGGTATTTTTGGATACCCTTGTATTTATTTTTAACTATTTTCTTTGTTAGAAATTACGGCAAACTTGGCTGGTCACTCCTGCTTTTCTTCGGACTTACTTTTGCCGTAACTGATTACTTCACTTCTTCGGTAATAAAACCTTCTGTAGAACGGCTAAGGCCCTGTAATGATCCTGAAATACGCAGCAACGTACGGATCCTGATCAATTGTGGCAGCGGATTTAGTTTCCCATCTACACACGCTGCCAACCATTTTGCCCTGGCATTTTTTCTGATCAGTATGTTTTATACCAGATGGAAACTGATTTTTCCACTGGCATTTTTATGGGCCGCATCTATATGTTTTGCCCAAATCTATGTGGGCGTGCATTATCCAATTGATGTATTATTCGGCGCACTTGTAGGAGGCATGATCGGATACGTAATGGCCGCTATTCTAAAAATCACTTTACCTTTCAGAAAATGGAAAACTGGAAACTGATCTTATTATTTGCAAGTGCGTTTTTAGGCGGAACAGGAATTTTTCTTTTTAAGCGGGACAATACCCAGCGATTAAAATTAATTCTTTCGTTTAGCGGAGCGTATTTATTTGCCATTACCGTGCTTCACCTCATGCCCGAAGTATACGAAGCTGGTGATCATTCTATCGGCTTATTTATTCTTGGCGGATTTTTACTGCAGATACTGATGGAGCAATTTTCTGAAGGTATTGAACATGGCCATATTCATAAACATAGCCATGCGCATTATGCATTTCCTTTCGGGATCATGTTCAGTTTATGTTTGCATGCTTTTCTGGAAGGAATGCCCTTAGCGCAGGGCCATCATAACGAATTGGTGTTTGGTATTGCACTTCATCACATTCCGGCGGCATTTGCACTTGGAAGCGTGCTTTTACAAAACCAGATCAGCAAGGTAGGAACCATCTTATTTCTGCTGATTTTTGCGGTTATGTGTCCGCTTGGATATTTTATTAGCTATGAAATCGGACAAGGTGTTTTTGCCGGAATAGATACTTATTTCGACCGTATTATGGGCGTTGTAATTGGAATTTTCCTTCATATTTCTACCACCATTCTGTTCGAGTCCAGTGTAGATCACCGTTTTAATCTCAAAAAAGTAATAGCTGTTCTTTTGGGTGTAGGAATAGCCCTTGCGGGATTTTTAATTCACTAATTATTTTTTGAACGTTGGTTTTGGGAATGATATACACTGAATTCCGGATGCGTACAGAGATTCCGGAGAATGATTAAAGCAATCTAAAAATCGCTTAGCCTCTTAATTTATCCAGTAAATGACTTAACTGGCTGGCTTCTGCCTCTGTCAGATTGTGTTTCAGAACATCCTGCACATTCATTTCAGAATCAAGCTTTTTCAGAATGTCAAGACCTTCCTGCGTAATCAGAACATCTACAGATCTCCTGTCCTTTTCATTCGTGCAGCGGCTTACCAAACCTTTTTGAACCAGCCGCTCCACAATCCGCGATGCGTCAGACATTTTATCCAGCATGCGCTCCTTCAATAAGTTGACTGTCGCCGGCTCTGGATGTTGTCCGCGTAAAATTCTCAGGATATTAAACTGTTGTAAGGTAATATGGTATTTATCGAAACGCTTTCTAAGCACATTAGTAACCCAGCCATAGGTATACAATATGTTTACCACCGATTTATGGTAGTTATTTTCAAACTTATTACTAGCTATTTCCTTTTCCAGTTTCATTTCTAAACTCTGATTAACTTTTGTTTTTTTTGTTTTCTTCTGCAGTAGATTGTCCGTATTTCCAGGGACAATGACGGCATTTATTTTTACAGCAATAGCCTCTTTTCAAATGATATTTTTCAGTAAATACCATATTCCCGTTAGGATCTAAATAAAAATCCTCTCCTTCTATCAGCACTTGTTTAAGATTTTAATAGGAATTTGATTATTAAAATACTCTTTAAGTTTGGTACCATCACCATGCAGGGTCCAAATTTCTTTAGGCTTCACTTCAGAAATCATAGCTAATATATCATTCCAGTCTACATGATCAGAAATATAAATTTCAAGGTCATTATTCTGCTGTAATCTTTTCCATCCGGAAGCAAATGCCCTGACCACATTTTTAGCCCTGAAGTAACTGTCAAATGTCATCGGCGGAACAAGATATACATAATTCTGACCGGGCGTTTTCATCAATTTGCGATTATAGGGTTCGTATTTACCCGGCAAATAATTATAGTTTTCATAGATCTTATTTAAAGGCAAAATAGCATGATGAACCAAAATTTTTCGCTGCGGACAATGAACAGAAATTAGGTTAATTAAACGCTGGGCTTTGCCCAAAGAATAGGCGCCCAGCAGAACGTTATGCTCTGAAAGGTTTAATTTTTCTATTTCACTAACCGGATCAGGATGCTGAACATCCGGATCTGCAAATGTTGTTTCGGTAATCAGCACATCTGCCTCCGAAAATTCAATAGGTTCGCAGGTTTCATCAGCCTGCAATTTATAGTCGCCGGTATATAAATATTTAATTCCTTTATATTGTAATAAAACCTGAGCAGAGCCTAAAATATGGCCTGCAGGAATAAAAGTAATCTCAACCCCATTAATTAAAAAAGAATGGTTGAATTCGCAGATAGTAAAGTTATTTCCGGCATTGCGTTTATAACGCAAATTCATAATTGCAGATGTAGCCCCGGTGCAATAAATATTCTCATTGCCAGGAACGGCATGATCCCCATGTGCATGAGAAATCACTGCATTAAATACAGGTGCTTTTGGATCGAGATAAAAATCGCCGGTACGGCAATATAAGCCATAATCATTAAGCACCAGAAAATCAGATATGATCATGCTGTTACGGGGTTTAGAGCAATCAGCTGTTCATGCAAATTCAAAATTTGTGTAAGCATTAATTGCTCTTCATCGTTGTATAAAATAAAATCAGCCAGTTTCTCTTTCTGTTTATCTGATAATTGTTTGTCCATTCTAAGTCGTACTTCGGCCTCGGTTATATGATCGCGTTCTATAATCCGCTGTATTTTAAGGGGCTCGGGCGAAATTACAAGAATGTTATAATCGCTCATTTTATACGATCCGCTTTCGAAAAGTAAAGCTGCTTCTTTTAACACATAAGGCACATTCTGCTGCAATAAAACCCATTGATCAAAAGATCTGAAAACTGCGGGATGAACTATACTATTTAGAAGCCGGAGTTGTGTCTCATCATTAAAAACGATTTTAGAAATATATGTGCGATTGAGTTGTCCGTCAGGAAAATAGGTTTCTGGACCAAATGCCTCGATCAGATTTTCTTTCAGAATGTTATCTGTAAGCATTATGCTCTTTGCAACTATATCAGCATAAAATACGGGAATGCCTAACACCTCAAAAACTTTGCAGGCTGTAGTTTTGCCGCTGCCTATTCCGCCTGTTATACCTATTTTAAGCATTATTTCCTGATTATAAAATCAACTTCCTGTGGTTCCACACTAAGTATTTTGCTGTTATCCGGAAAGCGGCTGATCTGAACCGGCAATTGGGTGACACCCTTCTCTTTCCACTTATCTAAATTCACATGAACATCAAAAGATGTGCGATCAATTTTAGGATAATTGCTCAGGGCGGCCATCAGGGTAATCTTCACCTTTCCGGGAAGCAACTTCACATCCTGGAAAGCTTTGTTATTAAGAATTTTAACAGGAACCTCCACGGTCATCTCGGTAAATTCATCAACCGGAACTTTGACATCAACCGCTAAGGGGTAAATATTGATATTGGTTTTAGAAGGCTTTTTCAAATATACCTTAGTGGCAACAGAGTTTTTAACTTCCTTCAAATCCAATTTTTCAGTTTCCCATACATCAATTAATACCAGATCTTCTAAGGGGCCGGTTACAGTAACATAATCCGGATTCATTGTAATTTTATCTGAAATGCCGTACTGACCAACAAATGAAATATTTTCAATCACCTTAATAGGTACTTTTTTAATGGAGCGGGTAGAAAAATCAAAATATAAAGTATCGGGTTGCACCCAAACCACTTTTTGCTCTGATTCAAGCTGCCGGTTTATATCCCCGAGCTGATCTGTAATGGTGACATAGTTTCTTTTATTTAATGTGCGCAGATTCACGTTAATGGACTGCGGCTTGATTCTCAGTTTATAAAATAAAAGCTGCCAGCCTGTGCCTTCAATCTGCAATTTAACGGTATCGGATTGTAAAGGATTAAAGGCTTTATTCTGAGGAAAATCAATATACTGCACCAGCGTTTTAACCGGATATACATAACGGTTAGAAAGGGCAAAAAACAGCCAGGCTCCTATTGCAAAAAGAAGGCAAAAAATGAACAGGCTAAGCCTGTGTCGTTCTATCTTACTTAGTTTTAATAAGGGCATTGAAATGCAGTTATCTTTCAAAAATAGCTAAATAAAAAATGCCGTTCGATAAAACGAAACGGCATTTTTTAAGATCATTCTGCACTTATGCTTTTACATTTAAAGCTTTAGATGCTTCAAGTGAAATAGAAGATTTCTCGAAACGGATTTTAGTTCCGCTCTCTACTTCAATTAAAAAAGTACTATCATTCAGGTCAACAATTTTTCCATGTATCCCTGAAGTTGTGATCACCCGATCACCTTTTTTTAATTCTTCAACATATTTTTTGTGATCCTTGGCTTTTTTCATTTGCGGGCGGATCATAAAAAAATAAAATACCACAATGATTAAGATCATTGGTAAAAAACCGGTGATCTGTTCCATTGAAATTTGCAATAAAATGGTGTTTAACATTATTTCGAGTTATTTGGTTTTTAGTGGTTTTACATCTCCAATCAGATGGAGTTCTGTTTTAGAAGGTACGGTATTGGCAATCAGGCTAACTACTTTATTTTGCATACCGGTTTTGCCGGCACTGCTGAAAACTACACTGATTTTTCCTTCTTCACCCGGTGCAATAGGCTTACGCGGATAATCTGGAACGGTACATCCGCAAGTTGCCTGTGCATCGCTTATAATTAATGGGCTTTTACCAATATTAGTAAAGGTGAATTCGTACGATACCTGCTCACCTTCTGTAATTTGACCGAAATCATATGATTCTTTTTCAAATTTAAAAGCAGCTGCATTCGCTGTATCTGTCACCATTACAACAGGTGCATTTGTTGCATTTTCAGAAGTAACATCGCTGCTGTTGTTCTGATTGTTACATGAAGCCAAAATAACCAGGGCTCCAATTGATAAAATTATTTTTCTCATCCGTATGGTATTTAAAAGTTTATGAATTTCTATTCCCGTTTGTGCTAAAGCAATCTTCGAAATTCAGTGTTAACTATTTTAAAATATTAATTTCTATTCAAGCAAACCCCGGCCAAATTTACTCACCTTTCCTTCAGCCCTCAAATCTGCATAAATCTTGTCTAAAATACCGTTTATAAATGAATTACTCTTAGGTGTACTGAATTCTTTAGATATTTCGATATACTCATTTATGGTAACCTTAACAGGAATTGAAGTGAAATGAATGAGTTCTACAATGGCCATCCGCATAAGCAGAACATCCATTAAAGCAATCCGTTCAGCATCCCAGTTTTGCGTTTTCTGAGCAATTAACTGCTGGTATTCTTTTTCAAAAGCGATACTTTTATTAAACAGATCTATAATAAACGGGCGGTCTTCATCCCAGTTAGGACAAATTTGAGCCAGGTGATTATCGTCGGGATTTAGACTTGTAAAGTTTTTAAATGTTTTAGAAACCAATGCCTGCAATACATCTTTATCAACAGGCCAATTGATAAATTTCTCTTCAAATATTTGCTCAACACCCGGTGATTTTAAAATCAGTTTCTTAAAAATATGTTTGATGATATCTTTATCTGTTTTGATCGTATGGTCAGTTATATTCAAAAAGGCGTGATATTCGGGAGAATTTTTAAGCGTAATGAAAATAGACTTCCGAATCTCGGGATCAAAATCCCAGGAAATTGAATATTTTTTCACAGATGCTGCGTACTCTGCATTCTTTTTCAATGATTCGATAAACAGATTCTGATTGAGTTTTACACTTGCATTTAAGTCTTCCTCAGAGGGCAAATGTTTATTAGCCCGGTCTTCGGCATCAATTAAGCTGTATTCTGCTACTTCCACTAAAAGGGAGAGCAGCAATACATACATTTCATATACCTTGTCTACACTCTGCACAAGCCCCTTTTCAAACGGCTTAATTTCCTTTGATTCTGATTGTTGGTAGGCATATAACGCCTGCAGCGTTTTTACCCTCAGATGCCTTCTATTTAACATGTATAAGAACGATTATTTTTATTGATTGTAAACCTATTATCTACTAATAGGAAGCTTTTAATTTTCTGATATCTTCAATTCTTTTTTCAGCAATTTTATTTGCTGCTTCGTTTGTTGGGATATTTTCTGATTTTGATTTTTTTAACACACTCCGGGTTGCTTCATAAATATTTTCGGCAAGCTGCATGGTGCGCTTTTTACTGAAACCTGCAATTTCAGAATAGCAATTAATCAATCCGCCTGCGTTTATTAAATAATCTGGAGCATATAAAATCCCCTTTTCCAGCAACAATCTACCATGAATTGTTTCATCGGCCAGCTGATTATTTGCCGCACCTGCTATAATTGAACATTTTAATTTATCAATGGTATTGGAATTGAGTGTTGCACCCAGCGCACACGGAGCATAAATATCAACATCCAGATCATATATATCTGTGTTTAATACAACTTCGGCGCCATATTTGGATGAAACATAAGATAAGCGTTCTTCATTTATATCGCTGATATAAACTTTGGCATTTTCTTCTCTTAGTAAATGAACCAGACTCTCTCCAACATTTCCAATACCCTGAACGGCCACTGATTTACCTGCCAGCTTATCGGTTCCAAAAAGCTCCTTTACGCAGGCTTTAATTCCCATAAAAACACCTTTAGCAGTAACCGGAGAAGGATCCCCGCTGCCGCCTAATGATTCAGGAACACCTGTTACATATTTGGTTTCCATACGGATATATTCCATATCCTTTGGAGTAGTGCCTACATCTTCGGCGGTTATAAATGAACCATTCAGGTTATTTATAAAACGTCCGTACCGGCGCATCAATGCTTCTGATTTATCCTTACGGTTATCTCCAATAATAACGGCTTTACCCCCGCCCAGATTTAAACCGGTAATTGCCGCTTTATATGTCATGCCGCGAGATAATCTCAAAACATCATTTAATGCTTCTGCTTCAGTTTTGTAAGCCCACATACGGGTACCGCCCAAAGCCGGGCCTAAAGTAGTATCGTGAACGGCAATAATAGCTCGTAAACCGGTATCTGCATCACTGCAAAAAACGACTTTCTGATGTCCAAAGCTACTTAACTGATTAAAAACGGATTTTTCTTCGATCTGTATTGATGACATATTCAACCTGATAAAAAGTGAGGATTCGGCTAACCGCCACAAAAGTAGCAAAATTTCATAATCTTATCCTGAAGATGAAAAATAGAGTCGGATTTATAAGCGATTTAATTTCAGGCTCCTCAAGCTTTTGTAAAGATCTCTCAATTGAAAGCCGCCCGTTTAAATCTTTTAGCAAATTCTAATTACTTTTGGCATAATATAAATGAAAAACCTCGCCTACCTCAATAAATTCTTCTACAAATACCGATGGCGATTATTGCCGGGAATTATTTTTGTAATTATTTCTAACCTCTTTGCCGTTCTGCCTGCAAAAGTTATCCGTATCGCTTTTGATTTGGTAAATGAGAATATAAGCACTTTCCGATTGTTCAATGGCTTTGAACGCCAGGACATGCTGAACGAGGTTTTTAATTACAGTTTGCTGCTTTTCGGCGGGGCTGTATTAATGCTTGCACTGCTACGCGGAATCTTTCTTTTTTTTATGCGTCAAACCATCATCCTGATGTCGCGGCATATTGAATATGATCTTAAGAACGAGATTTACAACCATTATCAGCAACTTTCAATGGCGTTTTATCGCCGCAACAATACAGGTGATTTAATGAACCGGGTTACTGAGGACGTGAGTCGGGTTAGAATGTACATCGGTCCGGCAATTATGTATACCATTAATACAATTGTACTTTTTCTGCTTATTATCTGGGCAATGGTGAGTGTTAATTTAAAACTCGCTATATTCTCGCTTTTACCCCTGCCCATTCTTGCTATAACTATTTATTACGTGAATACGATGATTAACCTGCGAAGCGAGAAAATTCAGCAGCAATTATCCAACTTATCGAGTTTTGTACAGGAAACATTTTCGGGCATAAGGGTAATCAAAGCCTATGTGCGGGAAGATGATATGCGTAAAAAATTTGCAGTTGAAAGCGAAAATTACAAATCCAATTCAATGGCTCTGGTGCAGGTGCAGGCACTTTTTTTTCCAATCATGCTATTACTTGTGGGATTGAGCACCATTATCACCGTTTATATTGGTGGTATAGAAGTAATAAACGGAACTATTACTTCCGGAAACATTGCAGAGTTTATAATTTATGTAACCCAGCTAACGTTTCCCATCACCTCACTTGGATGGGTGACTTCTCTAATTCAGCGGGCAGCGGCCTCTCAAAAACGAATTAATGAATTTCTGAATACACAGCCGGAAGTAGTTTCAAAATCTGATAACCCTGAAAAAATTATCGGTGGCATAGAATTCAAAAATGTAAGCTTTACGTATCCGGATACGGGAATTAAAGCCATACAAAATATATCATTTAAAGTTCAGCCCGGAGAGTTTGTAGCTATTATAGGCAGAACCGGTTCAGGCAAATCAACCATTGCTAATTTACTGTTGAGGATGTATGATATAGATTCCGGAGAAATTACTGTAGATGGTAAAGAACTCAATTCCCTTAACTTGTCTTCATACAGAAGTCAGGTTGGATTTGTACCTCAGGAAGTTTTTCTTTTTTCAGAAACCATCCGCAATAATATTGCTTTCGGACTGGATACTCTAAGTCCCGGAAAAGTGGAAGAAGCTGCAAAAAGCGCTGCCGTTTATCAGAACATTATGAACTTTGAAAAGGGCTTTGAAACCTATATTGGCGAACGGGGCATCACCCTTTCAGGCGGACAAAAACAACGTGTTTCTATTGCCCGTGCTATAATAAAAGAACCAAAGATTTTAATTTTTGATGACTGTTTATCTGCAGTAGATACAAAAACGGAAGAAGAAATATTAAGCAATATGAGTTCGGTGATGAGCAACAAAACCACAATTCTGATTGCTCACCGGGTATCCACCATTAACAATGCCGACAGAATTCTGGTGATTGATAACGGTAAAATTACCGAACAGGGCACTCACGATGATTTGATGAAAAGAAAGGGTGCGTATTTTGAATTATATGAAAAGCAATTGCTTGAAGAGCAGGAAGTTTAAAATGAAACCCCTCGTTTAAAAATGTGCATCCTTCCTAAGAGTATTTTTTTCGATCTGAAAATAAATTATCACATTGTTAAATCACACGTTTTTAAAGCTTTCTTTTGATAGTTAAGATTAAATTTAAGAGTATTTGTTACTTTAGTTTTATCTACTATATTTACCCCTAACAAACTAAATCAGATAATGGGAGATTTTGAAAATAAAGAGAGAGAAGAGGTTTTTTCAAAAAAGGTAAGAGCTGGAAAACGCACCTACTTTTTCGATGTAAAAGCAACACGATCAAACGATTACTATGTTACTGTAACAGAAAGTAAGAAACGTTTAGAAGATGGTGTTTTTATAAAACATAAAATATTTCTTTATAAAGAAGATTTCGAAAAATTTGCTGAAGGTTTGAAAGAAACCATTGATTATATAAAAGCTAATCAGGACGTTGTTGAAAAGCGTTATGAATATTCAGATCATCCTTCAGACAGAAGCAGAAATGAGGATGATTTTTCATTTGATGTTTAAAAGATCCTAATATAAAATATAACAAAAAGCCATCAGAATTATCTGATGGCTTTTTAATTTCAATCATTCTCTCAGTATCGAAAATTCAATTGCTAAACTTTGCGGTACATCGACCGGTCTTCCATAAAAAATGGCAGGTTTCCATTTAGGCATATGTCTAAGAGCATTTATAGCGGCTTCATCACATTCCTTGTTTAGCCCTGCTGTTATGGTAAAATCTTTTGGAGTTCCATCTTTCCACAATCTATAATTCAAAAAAACTTTACTTAAGCAACTTCACTTCATATAAATCCAGCCGGCGGTCTTTTAAAGTTTTAACGGTTCCGTAATGATGAAGTTCTTTCAGTGCATTCAGGTCTACATCTACAACCAGTACCATTTCTGCATTTGGCGTTGCTTCGGCTTTAATGGCATCTGGTGGAAACGCAAAATCAGAAGGCGTAAATACAGCCGACTGAGCAAACTGGATATCCATATTATTCACCTTGGGTAAATTTCCTACACTTCCAGCAATGGCTACGTAGCATTCGTTTTCAATAGCCCGTGCCTGTGCGCAATGACGTACACGGGTATATCCGTTTTGGGTATCGGTTAAAAACGGTACAAACAGAATCTGCATGCCCTGTTCGGCATAGATACGGCTCAGTTCGGGAAATTCTACATCGTAACATATTAAAATTCCTACTTTTCCGCAATCCGTATCAAAGATTTTCACCTTATCGCCGCCCATCATACCATAATATTTTAATTCATTTGGTGTAATGTGAACCTTTCGGTATTCATCAGTTTTTCCGCTGCGGTGGCATAAGTAAGAAACATTGTAAAGATGCTCCCCTTCTACCAAAGGCATAGTTCCGGAAATTATATTTACGTTATAAGAAACGGCAAATTCCTGTATTTTTTTGAGCGTTTCAGGCGTTAGCTCCGCCAGTTTTCGCATGGCCACAGGCTCAGGTAAATGATTAAATGCCTGCATTAAAGGAGTACTGAAAAATTCAGGGAACA
This sequence comes from Daejeonella oryzae DSM 19973, assembly GCF_000422945.1. Classification (GTDB taxonomy): domain Bacteria; phylum Bacteroidota; class Bacteroidia; order Sphingobacteriales; family Sphingobacteriaceae; genus Daejeonella; species Daejeonella oryzae. The sequence goes on along the minus strand of NZ_AUHA01000006.1, from coordinate 225,304 downwards.
TCACAAAATCCGAAGAATAGCCGCTTAGAGCATCTATAAAAAATTCCATTTGCTCATAGAAAGCATTCATATCCGGAAAGAGGCGCATTTGCCATTGCACCAATCCCAGCCTGATGCTCTGATTAGTGGGCGATGCGGATCTGTGCTTCGATTGATAATAAATATTACTCCATTCTAATAAGGTGGCAAATTCCTTTGATTCATAATCTCCTGGTAAATATCCTTTCAATACTTTTTTCACATGGAAATCATTGGCGAGCTGAAAAGTTAAAGTCGGATCATAGATTTCCTTCAACTTCACCTTATCAATATATTCTCTCGGACTCAGCTGATCAGAATACTGATGATAGCTTGGCAATCGTCCTCCCGCCAGGATGCTTTTCAGATTGAGGCGTTCACAAACAACTTTCCGTTCATCGTATAAGCGGCGGCCCAGGCGCAATCCGCGATATTCAGGATGAACAAAAATCTCTATTCCATACATTACATTTCCATTCGGATCATGAGTAGAAAAAGTAAAATTTCCGGTTATTTCGGTATAGGTATGGGCATCGTCAACGGTGGTATAATCTATTACAATGGCTAAGGCACAGGCAACAACTTTTCCATCTACCTCTACACAAAGCTGTCCTTCGGGGAATTTATCAAGCAAAGTATCAATTCGAGCTTTACTCCAGAACTGACCGCCAATTCCCTGATACGCTTCGATCATTGATGTTTTTAAATCGAGATAATCTTTTTCGGTTAATAATCTGGTTTGAATTTCCATAGGGCTTAAATTAAAAACCACGAAATTAGGTAAAATTAAATGGTTAGGTCTTTGGCAGTCCGTTAAACACGTAAAAAATTCAGCAAAAAAATTCCAGGAAACTTTCAATGCAGTTGAAAATCAGGTTAATCTCTTATAAAGATTTATTTCCTGATGTACACCTAAGAGCCAGCGGATCGGGAATCAGGCAAAAACTCTATAAAATAAAAATCGGGTCCTATGGGAACCCGATCTTTATATCTACCTATGAAAACATATCCCCTGGAAGGGATACAGACCTTTACGCAAAGGGTTCTGTAATAGTTACAAGTTTTTTTAAAAAGAATTGTTTTCTGTAATTATAAGGTATTGGTTATTTATAAACCAGCAGCTTTTATAGATGAAATGTTGCAGTTAATGAATTTGTTAAGACTTGGCCGAAAACCTTCAGAAACACAACATAATTTCTATCTTTGCGGCAAAAATCAGAATATGAAATCGCTGCCAGCTGATAAAAATTTTCTAGGAATAGAAGATGAAGCATTATATAATTACGAGTCGAGCAAGGTTGTAATCCAATCTGCTCCTTATGAATATACCTCTTCTTATTTAATGGGTTCTGCTAAAGGACCTAAGGCTATCATTCAGGCTTCGCAGTATGTTGAGTTTTATGACGAAGAACTTGATACTGAAACCCTGTTAAAAACGGGAATTGCAACCCTTCCTCCAATGGATTTTACCGCTAAAGTTGACGCCGATGCAATCGCTCTGATTGAGGAGGAAACAGATAAACTTCTGAATGACGGTAAATTTGTAGTTTCTATCGGCGCCGAACATACGGTAACTTATGGATTTGTTAAAGCCTTTGCTAAAAAATTCAACAATTTAACTGTACTCCAGATTGATGCTCATTCTGATCTTCGCTACAGTTATCACGATAATATTTATTCGCATGCTTCGGTAATGCACCGCGTACATGATATGGGAATCAATCTTTGTCAGGCGGGTATCCGTGCTCAATGTATTGAAGAATCAGACCTGATCAAAAAATCAAATAATATACATACTGCTTACGCACACCAGATCCGGACCAATCCCAACTGGATTAAAGAATTGCTGGCAAATATGTCCGAAAACGTATACATCACTATCGATGCTGATGGCTTCGATCCGTCAATTATGCCTGCCGTGGGTACTGCGGAGCCCAATGGCTTGTTCTGGAATGAAACCCTCGACCTGTTGCGTACGGTTTGTAAAGAACGGAACGTAGTTGGTTTTGATGTGGTAGAATGTGCGCCAATTGAAGGAAGTATTCTTTCAGAATACACGCTCGCCAAACTGATTTACCGTTTGATAGGATACATCTTTGTAAAATAGAACAAAGAGCAAGGAGCAAAGAATAAAAACTCCCAACTCAAAACATATAACTTAAAACTTACAACTCAAAAAAAATGGCATTACAGTGCGGAATAGTTGGTTTACCCAACGTCGGAAAATCAACTCTTTTCAATTGTTTATCAAATGCAAAAGCACAGGCGGCTAATTTTCCGTTCTGTACCATCGAACCAAACATTGGTGTAATTACTGTACCTGATCCGCGTTTAACAAAACTTGCAGAACTGGTAAAACCCCATAAAGTTCAGCCCAACACCATTGAAATCGTTGATATTGCAGGTTTGGTAAAAGGTGCCAGCAAAGGCGAAGGTTTGGGAAATCAATTTCTGGGAAACATTCGTGCTACAAGTGCAATCATCCATGTATTACGCTGCTTTAATGATGATAATGTCATTCACGTAGATGGTTCTGTTGACCCAATTCGCGATAAAGAAATTATTGATACAGAATTACAGTTAAAGGATCTGGAAACTGTCAATAAAAAGATCCAGAAGGTTGAAAAAATGGCAAAAACCGGTGGCGACAAAGATGCCAAGAAAGCATTTGAAGTATGTACCATTGTAAAGGCGCATTTAGAATCGGGTAAATCTGTTCGTACAGCTCCCATTTCTGAAGAAGATCGTGAATTTATAGGTGACCTTTCTTTACTGACGGAAAAACCGGTTTTATACGTTTGCAACGTAGATGAAAAATCGGTAGTTACTGGCAACGATTATGTAAGCCGTGTTAAAGAAGCGGTGAAAGATGAAAATGCTGAGGTGCTTGTTATATCTGCTCAGATAGAAGCCGAGATTGCATCATTAGACAGTTACGAAGAGCGTCAAATGTTTTTAGAGGATCTTGGTTTGGAAGAATCGGGTGTAAATAAACTGATCCAGGCAGCTTACAGACTATTAAATCTGGCAACTTACTTTACCGCAGGTGTGCAGGAAGTTCGGGCATGGACTATCACCAAAGGATTTACAGCTCCGCAGGCAGCAGGTGTAATTCATACTGATTTTGAAAAAGGATTCATACGTGCCGAGGTAATTAAATATCAGGATTTCGTAGCATTAGGTTCAGAAGCAGCTTGCAAAGAAGCCGGAAAATTAAGTGTGGAAGGCAAATCCTATATCGTAGAAGACGGCGATATTATGCACTTCAGATTTAATGTGTAGCCCTTAATCCCTAAAAAGAAATTTAAAAACGAATACTTTTTATATTTTTGCAGCATGTTCCCGTAGTTCAACGGATAGAATTCTGGTTTCCGGTACCAGCGATATGAGTTCGAATCTCGTCGGGAACACATAAATAAAAAAAAGGCTGTTCTTAAAAGAGCAGCCTTTTTTGTTATAATCCAGTTATATTATTATCCTAAAAAAGATAACCGTCTCAGAAATCCCGGGACGGTTATTTTATAGAGTTAAGCTATTTGCTTAAACCCAACTATTTATTTAGCACAAGGCGTTGGAGTTACTGTATTGGATATTAGAGTTACCGCTGTTTGGGCGTACAATTTCCCGGTAACCTTAGTCCCCGAATTTAACGAAATCAAGGTCTTACTTAAAATTGTTCCCTTAAAATCCACGTTAGTTCCAAGAACGGCCTGTCCGGAAACCACCCAAAAGATATTTTTAGCCTGTGCGCCACCGGTTAGATTAATCACCGCATTATTATTTACAGTTAAATCTCCGGCTATCTGAAAGATCCATTGATCATTTGGTCCACCGTTTAAAGTTACACCTGCATCAGATATAGAAAGGTCAGTACTATATTTATAGATGCCGGGTTGCAGAGTCTTTCCGCTGACAAGCAAACCTACCGTAGGCGAAGGACTAGTAAGACCATTTGCAGTAGTAAAGGCTGTTTCCATATCGCTGATGGCTTTGGTCATTTTTGCAGGAGTAGGATCTGAATAATCAGCTGCGTATACTTTGCCAATCACGATAGGCGTGATAGAAAATTGATTACTGGGATCCATTACCAAACCAAAACCTGTAATGGCAGTAGCAGCAATCGGACTCACACCTATATCTCCGGTTATGGAGGTGGTGCCTGTTGTGGATATTCCGGTTTTTGCCAGAATGGAAAAATCGCAGGCTGTATTCAGTTTTACAGCAGATTTGGGGCTTGAATCACAACCAAATCCACAAGTAATAAATAATCCACAACCAGCAGCAGAAGTGTATAAAGCTTCCGTATCAGTATGTGTTACATTTTTAGTAATCACTAATTTATAATAGGAAGTTTGTGAACCGGTAGTTCCCAAATCAAAGCTCAGGTATTTATTGGTTGAGCAGTTTGCAGATTGATCGGCCTCAAAGCTGGGAGAAAAATCAGTCCATGATTTATTGTCCTTACTATAGGAAGCTTGCACTATATCCTCTAAACCTATGCAATCCCCCAAATCAATCCCCCACTTTAGTAAATCAGGAACAGTCCCATTTTCACCATTACCCGGTTTTGTATTTTTAACTTCCCAGATCCATACATAGTTATTACCCTCTTTTTTGAGATAAGAGATATGAACATTGTAAGGACTGCTAGCCGAATTTGATGTGCCGCCTGCAGACATTTGATTTTGTGGTGTACAGCCTTGTTCTGCTATTGCAGCAGAATTGAGAGGGATTTTGGCCTGATCTTTAACACAGCCTGTCATTAATATACCATAGCCAGCAAAAAGAGCTACTGCGGTAAGTTTTGATAAAATCTTCATAGTAAATAGATTAGTTTAAAAGCCAACAACAAAAAAGAAACTTTGTTATATAAGAAATAAATTTTTTTATTTAAAATAAAATATGCATTTGTATGATTTAAAGAAGAAAAAAGCTTTTTGATTTACAGCAAAAATTTCACTACGACCTGAATTCCTGAAATAGGCTCCAGGAGATAGCATATTTAATTATAGAATTAAGTTTGCTAACTAAAGCGTACTGCGTGGGGATAATAGAATTTATATAGGGTTAGAAGATGGTATTCATAGATATTAAGTGTATTTCTTGAATCCCAAAAAATATCACAGGAAAAAAGCGGGGTAAGCTGGAAGCCAAAAAAAGTGCCTTAATTTTTAAGGCACTTTTCAAAATAATAAGAAGAAATGTAATATTATTTTTTATTCCGGTTCATCCAGTTATTAAAATCAATTATTTCTTTTTTCTGGCTTACAATTATTTTTTTGGCGAGGTTTAATAGTCGTTCATCTTTTCCGTACTGTACAAATCCTTCGGCCATATGTACTGCACTCTGATGATGCGGAATCATCATCGCCACAAATTGGTGATCGGTTGCCATACTGGTATCCATTTTAGACATATCCATCATCATCTGCATATTCTCATCCAACACCTGAGCAAATCCTGATTCTTTTTTCTTGGGATCGTAATTTTTAGGAGCTTTATCAAGACTCTCAATAATTCTTTCCAATTCCTTGATTTCTGCTTTCTGCTCCTGATCAATTTTCACAGCCATATTTTTCAGCGTCTCATCCTTACCATTTGTAATCTGATATTGAGACATTTCAACAGCTCCCTGGTGATGGCTTTTCATCATTATTGCAAAATCCTTATCCACATTGCCGCTCATGGGAATCTGATGCATATCGTTCATCATCTGATGCATAGCAGTTGTAAAGCCGCTAGTCTGCTGTGAAACAGTATCACCATGCATTGACATCGATTCATGTATCTCAGAACTTTCTTTAGCGGTATCTGAAGGTGAATTAGTACAAGCAGCTATGCCCGCTGAAAGCAAAAAAATCAGGGTATATATTTTCATTCTTTCCATATATACACTACAGCATGAACATTTTATTGTTTGACAAGAACAGAAAAGCAAACAAACATGTGCTGAATTCTGATTGACAGGAATCCTTTATGTGCTGAAAAATCTTTTATGACTAATAATTCCTGTGGTTGGACAGCGGAGGTTAATTTTCCAGCTCTTCCAATTTCTTTTTAAACTTTGCTTGCATAGCAGGCAAATCATCTTTCAGCATGTTAGTCATCAGGGTACTTTGAATAACCGGCATCAGGTCCAGAAATTTTTGACCCTCGGCTGTATTGTAAAAACTGATAAATTTTTGAATGTCTGATAGGGTGAAATACTGATCATATAATTCAACCATGTCCTTTTCCTGAATTTTCTTTGCGAAAGCAGTCATTTCTTCTTTAACATACTTTTTAAACAGGCTATCCTTTTTAGTTGCCTTTGCGGCCGATGGATTCTGTTCGAACATCCTGGTCATATTATCCATGGTCGATTTCATAGATTTTTCCGAATTCGTCAATTTTAAGAGCTCTTTTATCTTATCTGTTTTTGATTGAGCAGATAGGTTCATGATTGTAAAAGTAAACAGACTGGTTAACAGAATAAGTTTATTCATTTGATGATTCGTTTAGATTTTTCAGGGAATAATACTTTATCCCATCTGATAAATCTAAAATATTAAGTGATAACTAAAGAAAATGAAACAGAAAAAAGGGCGAACGGCATAAATTCCTTGGTAAGCGGTAAAAAAAAACTCATAATTGAACCTGGAGGAAATATCAAAAAAGCATTTTTGATGGAACGTCCATTTGCAAATCAAAGTTGGATCGTTTTGAACCTTTTAATGACGAATATCATATTAATAAGAGCCGCCGGTCAGGCTCAAGAGGATTCCGGATTGATAAATTTGTCATTCAAATCATTAGATCATGGAAAACCTGACATTGAGTACCGAAACAAATAAAAAGCCTGGAACAGCTAATCTGATGAAGGCATTGGTTTATGGAGGCCCGGGCATTATTGAATTAAAAGAAATACCTGTTCCGGTGATTGAAAAATCAACAGATGCTCTGGTGAAGATTATAAAAACAACGATCTGCGGAACAGACTTAGGTATCCTGCACGGTAAGACACCCAGTTGTAAACCCGGAACCACTCTTGGTCATGAAGGTGTAGGAGTTATCGAAGAAGTTGGCGCATCGGTCAGAAATTTTAAAAAAGGCGATCATGTAATTATTTCCTGTATAACTTCTGACGGTTCCTGTGAATACTGCAAAAAGCAAATGTATTCGCATTGTGAAGACGGTGGCTGGATATTGGGTCATCTTATTAATGGCACCCAGGCAGAATTTGTACGAATTCCGCACGCTGATAATAGTCTTCACGCTATTCCTGCAGGAGCAGATGAGGAAGCGCTTGTTATGCTTAGCGATATATTACCCACCGGCCATGAAATTGGTGTATTGAATGGCTGTGTTAAACCCGGAGATACGATTGCGATCGTTGGTGCCGGCCCTATTGGCATGTCGGCATTACTTACAGCGCAATTTTATTCCCCTGCCCGAATCTACATGATCGATATAGATGACAATCGTTTGCAGCTGGCAAAACAATTCGGCGCAACAGATACCATCAATTCAGCATCAGACGATGCCATTAAGCGAATATTAGCTGAAACAAAGGATGGAGTTGATGTAGCAATTGAAGCAGTGGGAGTTCCCGCTACTTTTGATATTTGTCAGCGTATCATTCGTCCCGGCGGACATCTTGCCAACGTGGGTGTTCATGGGAAAAGCGTTGATCTTCAGATTCAGGACCTTTGGATCCAAAACATCACCATTACCATGGGATTAGTAAATACAGATACGACTCCAATGTTATTAAAGACGGTTTTATCAGGAAAAATCGATCCCAACAAACTGATTACACACCATTTTAAATTAGATGAGGTGATTAAAGCTTATGAAGTATTTGGAAATCCGGCTAAGGAGAAATCCCTGAAAGTCATTATAGAACCCTGATCGATTTCTGAAATAGGGCTTTCTTATAATTAAATAAGAACCTGTGGAGGCAAAATATACTATCCTTTCAGCAAGTGCTGAAAGGATAGTAAAATTACTTGGCAATAAGCAGAAATTAGTTTTGAGCAACCGTATTTTCCTTTTCCTTAATCCACTTCACCTGATATTTTTTTTCCAGTCCCGGCTTTAACTGGTCTCTTAATTTTTCCGGGGCGGATATTGTCTTAGGATCTCCATCAGAAACAAACCTTGTTTGATGCTTGATCTGGCTTTTCATAAACGTTTCCGGATTTTCTGTATGTTCTCCTGCCTGAACCCGCTGAATCGCCAGGCGATTGAAATCTTTGGAATACGGAGATACAGAACTAACCGAACCAACCAGCATGACTGCCTGGTGATTGTATTTCGTTCCTTCAAATTCTCCGCTTACTTCAAGCGCCCGGTTTTTGGCATGCATACCCAAAGGCAGGGCCATCGTCTTTACTTCGTAATTTGGTAAAAATTCCCTGATTTCTTTCACGAACATGGAAAGATGCTCCTGAACGCCTGCATCGCTTAATTTAGAAAGCATGGAGTGATACCAGTTATGACTTCCAATCTCATACCCGTTTTTTTCAAGCCATTCCAGTTTTTGCTTTTTATATTCCGGTTGCGCAAATAATCGAAGTGTGGGTTTGATTGCAGGCAGTACATAAAAAGTAGCTGTAACAGGGAAATCTTTGTATTTCTTTTTAAAATCTTCCATGATTCCCAACGCACATTCCGGATCGATAACTAATTGTCCATTCTTCTCTATATATCGAAATTGTCCGGCGCTCGAATCATCCAGAGTAATGGCAAAAGGTGTTTTTCCGGCAGGTACATTTAAATTGCCATAGGCGATATCAAGCACAGATACGGGGTAGAAATCATTATCATATAACATCTGAAGATCTTTCCGGAAATTTTCAGGTGTTCTTCTCCATCGGTCTTCCGGATACCCGATCAGGTGATATTCCAATACCATTACTTTACCCAATTCGTTGGGTGTATAGTTTAAATTTTGCGCAGATGCCACAGTGGTAACACTTTTTACAGAATCGGCTGACTGGTTTCCTAAAGAATCTTTTTCAGAAGACGCAGTGGTTCCGTTTTGTGTACAGGAAACTGATAAAAGACTAGTTAATGCGAATGCGCCAGTAATGATTTGTTTTCCGGATAATATCATAAAATAGATTGATTTACTCTTTTTAAAATTGCGCAATATTACGTTTATTGAACGGGAAGGTTAAAGAAATTGTATTCGATTTTCAAAACTTTATTAATACTAATCTGCTGAAAGAGTTTTTGCAAATCCAGATTGATGCTGTAAAGTAAAAGAAGCTATTCTGTCATAGCTTGAGATATTGATCTTTATTGTTGAGTATGACAAGAATTACTCATTCTCAAAAAACGGTTTCATTTCTCTGTTAATTTTTTCCCTGAGGGAAGTTAGTTTTCGGGCATATTCTGCAAGCTTTATTTCTTTCTCGCTTTTTGGCTTCCATGGTTTTACCGGAATAGGCTTCCCGTTTTCATCCACCGAAACAAATACAATAACACAATGCGTTTTTTTCTCGAACTCTTTCTGACTGAAATTTCTGGAATACACATCAACCGCAATATGAATACTGGTGTTCCCGGTATGGATTACATACGCATTAATTTTAATAACTTCTCCGATGCTGATGGGCTTTAAAAATCGGATTCCTCCTACGTAAACTGTAACGCAATATGTTTCGGCCCAATTTCTGGCGCAGGTATAAGCCGTTTGATCAATCCATTTCATGACAATGCCACCATGAACTTTCCCGCCAAAATTTACATCTGTTGGTTCACTAATAAATTGAAATGATGTTTTGTGGTTATCTGCCATTTTAATAGTTAATCTCCGTAATAATTAATATTCCTTAAGCTGCGCCTTATCGCTGAATAATTATGCTAAATATATATTTAACCTTGAACATGCAAAGTATAGAAAATGCCCTCGCATTCATGTATGAGAAAGACACTCAATCAAAAACAAATCATCCTGTAAAATTACAGGTATTCTAAACGTATTTTATCAAATCCTTCAGTGCAAAAGCAGAAACATAGCATTTAATGGGTGATAATTGTATAATATAATTCTTCACTTGAAGTTTTACGGAAATTCATATATTGGAAAACAATAAATTATAATTGTTTTTAAATCTATTAATTATGAATGATACTGTATTAACTGAGCCTAATTCTGGAAATCTTAAATTAGATATTGAAGGAGTATTTCATTTAAAAGAAACCTGTCGTTGGACCAACATACTATCTATAATCGGGTTTCTGTTTATGGGATTCATATTCGTGTTGACAGTGGTATTATCAATTAAGATAGGAAGCTCTAATTCTTTAGCAGTGGTCAGCGTTATTCCAATGTTTATAATAGCGGTAATCTATGTGTTTCCTATTTACTATTTATGGAAATTTTCAAAATTCTCAAAGCAATCAATTGAAAATAACGATTCAGAATCATTAACACTTGCTATAAAGTATTTGAAATTACATTATCGTTTTATGGCCATACTTATGATAATAATAATTTTGCTCTATGCTGTCGCTGGGATAACTATGTTAATTAATGGGCAGCCAAGCAAACTTTTTTAATAACTAAATATTATCACAATTTGAAGAATTGACGCAGCGCTCTCTGAATTTTAATAATTTAATGCAACGGCTCATTATCTTTAAAAACCACTTTTATGCGAACAGCTGCAGGAAGTTTTTAACCAATCGTAATCAACTTTTTAAACTCATTATCAACATTCCATTTTAACCAAAAAAAGGGAGCATACGCTCCCATTTTCAACCAATCTAACCTATCAAAAACTCTTTAAACCAGCTACTGCCAGGATTATATTTTGTTTATCCGGGAAATAATAATACATAGCCGTTTTAGACATAGAAAGATCCTCGGCAATTTCTGCCATCGAGGTTTTAGAAATCCCGAAATGGCAAAACCGTTTGATGGCGCACCGCAGGATTCTGTAATCCTCCTATTTACACGTAAAATTTTCCGGCCCGCTTTCTACTTATTTATTTTGAAAATAATGGTCCATTTTCTTTTCTTTATAAAATATAAACTCAACCCACATCTTTTTTAAAATACATGCTTGACTTTTAGGTTTAAAGATTTTAATTTAATGGCAAAAAAAAATCAGATGACACAGATTAAAAGATTATCCATTTTTAGTTTAATTGTTTTTGCCCCTTTTTTTTCTTTAAAGGCTCAGGAAACTCAGAAAAAACCTTCGCCCTTTCGTTTTTTGGTTAAGGGAGCCCTGGAAATGGGCGGACAGGATGTGGCCGAAGTGTATTTTACTGACGGCAGTAAGCAATCGGTAAAAACCGGCCAGGGAGGTACTTTAGCACTGGGTGGTGAACTTCGTATACCGGGTGCAGAAAAATTCGCATTACAGGCTAGCGCAGGTTACAAATATGTCACCACTAAAGCCGATAATGCTAATATCCGCTTAACCCGTGTTCCTTTAAGTTTAACAGCCAATTGGATGCCTGTTAGCAAATTCCGTTTCTCTACCGGGCTTATTAGCCATCAGGCAATTAATTTTAATGCGGATGGCGTAGGAGAAAATATTTCTTTCAGTCCAGCCAGCGGGCCGGTTTTTGAAGTTGCCTATAACGGCATTGGTCTTTCATACACATCTATGACGTATAAAGATCAAAATAAAATTGCGTATCCGGCAAGCGCACTCGGGCTTTCAATCACCCTTACATTTCCGAAAGCAGGCAGATAAAATCATCTCATAAAAATCTGTTCAATGTTAATGAGCTTCTTAAGAATCGATTTTGCTATATCTGTATTTCAGCAAGTTCATTCTATTTAGAAATTGCTGAATCGGTCTATGATGGTAAAAGTAAATGTTAAATAAGAGTATCGATGTCTAAATTACATAGTGCACATCGGGTTCAAAATTGTATTTTGGTTTTTAATTGCATTTTTTTTGCGGGACAAGCTGTTAAGGAATTTCCTGAGTAGCTGTAAAAAATGCATAAAATATTATTTCCAATAACTGTATGAACTCTTCTATCAAAACTTTATTAGGCATTGCAATTCTATTTTTAATCTCAGGTTATAGTGATGATACATCAACTCCTCCCGATTTTAAACAAGACCTGTTTATCAAAAATTTCATTGGAACCTACAAATGCGAACGTGTAGAATTTGAAAACTGGGAGGATGATGATGCAACAGATTCTTCTTTGACTATATGTTTGATCAATAGCAAATTAGCAGATCCAAAATTCAATAGTATTGAAAAGCTTCCTGCCAGGCAGATTGCATCGCAAGTTAAAAAGGCACTTGTAAACCCGGAAAATTATAAATCATACACTGTTCATTATATTAAAAGAACCGGTGTTTCTGTATTCCGGGGGAATGTAAATACATACCAGGTGGAATTTCAAAGTACTCACTTATAACCTAATTAAATATCATCCCATATAAATGATTAGATTAATAATACTTGCTGCGATTTTATTAATAATACCTACGTGGTCTGTGGCCTGTACCTGTAGTAGTTTTGGCCAACCGCTTACAATAAAAGAATACAATGAAAATCAGTTTATCATAGCAGGTAAAGCAAAAAAGGTAACGATAGTCCAAAATGAAACAACGTACAAACAGCTGCAAATTGATTTCGAGATTGAGGAGCTATACAAAGGAAATCTAGTTGGAAGAACGATAAAAATATACACTTCACTTGGAGACGCATCCTGCGGACTAAATGTCAAAGAAAATGAAGAATGGATTATATGGGAATATCTTCAGAACAATGCAGTATCGACCAATTTATGTACACGAAGTATAAGAAAAAATCATGTTTCTTCCATCGACTTAAAATCCCTTAAATACTTTAAGTCTAATCCGTCATCAACCGAATGGAAAAACGAATCAGGGATAAAAATTGCCTCCGGTAAATTGGAAGCCAATAAACCTGTGGGACACTGGAAATATTTCTATCCCGATGGATCATCTAGATCTGAAGGTTTTTACATAAATGGTAAACAACATGGTAAGTGGATAACCTATTTAGATCCTAAAGGGATTGTTACAAGACTTAAATACGACAAACTTATAGCTGGTGATTTAATTCCTGACTGAACACTATTTACTAATAGAGTTATGGAAATTCAAAATTACAAGGAAGGCATCAGAGAAGGTGAATTTATTCATTACTCTTACTCATCAATTGACAAACCAAAAAGTGTTACTAATTTTAAAAATGGAGAAATAGATGGGAAATCAATTAGGTATTTCGACAATGGATTAATTTATTATGAACAAAACTACAAAAATGGTAAGCTTGAGGGTTACGAAAGGATCTATCATCCAAATGGACAACTTAAACAAAGCGGTCAATACAAAAACAGCAAGCCGACAGGAGAATTTAAAGTATTTAACGAGGAGGGATTATTAATTAAAACCAGCATAAATAAAAGACCGGATTAACACTCCCATCGTCCTCGCCTGTAACGAGTATACTAGAGAAAGGCATTTGTAATGCCCTTTTTAAAACATTAAAAATAAATCGATTTGGTTCGGTGCAGCATGTTTTCCCTTAAGAGGACCTGCGTATTATAATTGAAACAGTTGGAGTCTTGCCAGTTATGGGATTGCGGGTCGGGCCCGCAATGACATCATGCGAGCGTGAAACATAATAATCAGGGTGCTGCATCCTTGTAAAACATAATTCAACACCCGATTATAATTACAGAAAACAGAAAAATGGAAGGCATCAAATCCAACGTCCAAAACATTTCCTACAATCACACTTTCACCGTTTTCCATCCTCCCCTGTTAAACAGCCAGAGCGTAAATAAGCCCACCGAGGTTTCTGAAATAAACACCGCCCAGAATACGCCGGATTGCTGCCAGCCAAGTGTAATTGCCAGGAAATAAGATAAGGGAATCTGAATGAGCCAGAAAAATACCAGGTTGATTTTGGTTGGGGTTTGCGTATCCCCGGCCCCGTTAAATGCCTGAGTAGAAACCATCCACCAGCCATATACAAAATAGGAATAAGAAAGTATGCGGAGCCATTCTGCGCCCACGGCAATTACTTTCGTATCGTCTGTAAAAATGCGCATCAGGGAATCATTAAAGAAAAAATAGATTATCGAAACAATCATCAGGAAAACCATATTATAGGTTCCCGTTTTCCATACGGCCGATTCGGCACGGTCGGGATTGCCTGCACCCAGATTTTGCCCAACCAAAGTGGCAGCTGCATTTGACAAGCCCCAGGCTGGCATCATGGTAAACATCATAATCCGGATGGCAATGGTGGAGCCGGCAACCGCCTCGCTACCGATTTCGGCCAAAATTCGCATCAAAAAAATCCAGGAAGTCATGGCCACTATCATTTGCCCGATACCTCCTACCGAAGTTCGAAGAATGTGGATCATATGTTTTGCATCCCAGCCGAGCTGCGAGAGTTTTACCCGGATGTGTTTACCTCCCTTAAAGAGTATCCACAGCTGCGTCAGTACACCCACTCCGCGGCCAAAGGTGGTGGCAATGGCGGCACCCTCTATACCTAAAGCCGGAAACGGTCCCCAGCCAAAAATGAGGATGGGATCAAGTATGATATTAATTGCATTGGCAATCCAGAGGATGCGCATGGCAATAGCCGCATCTCCGGCTCCCCGAAAAATGGCATTGATAACAAACAGCAGCATGATGACAACATTTCCGCCCAGCATCCATTGGGTATAACGGTAGCCATTTTCTATCGACCATGTGTCGGCACCCATCAGTATTAACAGTTCTTTTGAAAAAAATATTCCGGCAATGGCAAAAGGCAGGGAAGCAAGAATTGCCAGAAATATAGATTGAATAGCTGAAACTCCAGCATCTTTGCTGTTCTTTTCGCCTATTCTGCGGGCAATGATTGCGGTAACGGCCATGGCCAATCCCATGCCAATGGAATACAGGAGAAATAAATAGGTTTCGGTAAGTCCAACCGTGGCCACAGCAGAAGGACCTAATTTACTGACAAAATAAATATCAACTACGGCAAATGTAGATTCCATCACCAGTTCCAAAATCATGGGAACGGCCAGCAGGAAAATGGCTTTTTTCATTCCGATTTTGGTATAATCGGCTTCGGTTCCCCGGATGGCATTTTTGAGCTCCTGCCACACAGAAGTTTTAGAGTCAGGCTGTTTCAAAACTAAACTTGCAGGGAGATTTTCGGGTTCTTCCATTTATTTCAGCAATTTCAAATAGTAGGTTCTCTTAAAATTCCGAATATCTTTTTGATTGTTCTATTTTTTGTGAAATATTTTTTCAGTAGTAATGATTAGTAAGGCGAATAAACCCGATTGAAAACTGATCGGCTTTATAATCTAAACTTGATTCCACCATTTACCACAAAACCATCCAGCGGCGCATAAATATCTTTGAAAACAGGATTTGAAATACTTCCATTATAAATGGTTTCGAAACGGGTTTGGCGTGTATCGGTGTAATTTTCAAAATTGATATAGAGCGAAAAGTTTTCCCATAACTTTTCGGCCATAAATCCCAAAATCCAGTAAGGTTTACCCGTACGGCCATCTGTAAGTTTTTGGCTGCTGTAATAATACGCTTCGGCTCCTAATTTCCATTTATCCTCCACTTCATACATCAGTACATTATTTAAACGATGTTTTGCTGTTAAGGGATTCTGACTGGAGAGGCCATTATTATGAATTTTAGTATCGGTTAAACTATATCCCACAAACAGTTTAAAATCCTGATAGGTAAATTTAACATTGGTTTCCATACCCCGGGTATCTATATACCCCGGAAGATTCTCAAATCGATACACACCTGTATTTTGATCTGACATGATTATGGGATGATTGAGATAGGTGTAGAAAAACAAGTGATTGATGCTAAAGGAAAGCTGGTTATTGAACAATGGAGTTTGGTAATTAAAATCCAGGTTGCTTCCGTAACTTCTTTCCAGCTTATTGATTTCCTGAGATACGGGCAGAACTCCCCGGTAATGAATGCGTTCACTTTCTTCGGTAAAAATATTAGGGATTTTGTAGCCCAAACCTCCGCCCAGGCGTGAAGTAAATTTCGGACTAATTTTAAACAGAGCCGAGATTCGTGGCAACAAGGCAAAACCATAATCGGGAACATAATCGCCCCGCAAGCCACTTTCCAGCTCGAGCCAGTTTGTTGCCCGGATGTTATTCTGAATAAAAGCACCCGGCGTGATTTGCGTATAATTCCGTAAAGAAAACGTTGTTTTCTGATTTTCCTTAAACTGATCCGTCCACAAGTTTAAGCCTCCAATCCACTCGGTATTTGGCCGCGTAAGGGCGTATGTTAACTCAGTAAAAGTTCCGTTCTGACGGCCTTCAAATGAATATCCCGGAATAGTAATTTCACGGTTAAAGTAAGTCAAACTATTTTTGAGGGTGATGCTGCCGGTTTCACTCGATTGATGGGACAGAGAAAATTGGGTAGAAAGGCGATCGGTTTTATTGCGTTCGAAAAAACTGCCGGGATTAGCATCCTCATTATTTATATACCTGATATCCCCGCCAATCCTGTTTTCAAAACTACTGTTTATACCAAAGTTTAACCGGGTTTTGTCATTGAAATAAAGAAATAATCTGGGATTTAAAGTGTAGCGTTCGAATTTAGGGATGGCTGTAAGCTGGAGGTTGGCCGGAGCATAAGCGCCGTTGCTGTTTGCCGAAGCAAATAAAGTAATGCCGAACTTATCAAATCGCTGTCCGAAATATCCATTCATGTCGAGGCCTTTGGCCGAGGTTCCATTAAAATGAAAGTTAAGATCGCGTTCTTCAGCAGGAGTTTTACTGATTAAGTTCACGAGGCCGGCAATCGCTCCGCCTCCATATAAAGTAGAGGCCGATCCCTTAATAACTTCTACCTGTTTCAAATCTAAGGGAGGAGTTTGCAATAATCCCAATCCGCTTGCGGCACCCGCAAATAAAGGAAAGCCATCTTTCAGAATCTGAGTATACCTCCCATCAAGACCTTGTATACGGATAGAAGCATTGGCACTGGTTGCCGATGTTTGCTGAGTTTGAATACCTGTACTTTCATTTAAAAGCATCCGAATATCGCCGGGTTTCATGTTTCCCTTTTCATCCAACTCCTCGCCTGCTATCACTTCTATACGGGTAGCAATTGTTGAAATGGTACGACTGCTGCGTGTTGAAGAAATCACGACTTCTTCCAGCTCCTCGCCTTCGCCTTCTTCTTTTTTGAGCAGCACTACACTGAAAGTCGAGTCTGATAGCGGAAACGAAATACTGTCTGATTTGAATTGATATCCGCTATAACGAAAATCAATTCTATGTTTTCCATTCGGGATATCCTGAAAAATAACCCCGCCGTTTTTATCTGTCATTGCAGATTTGTCAAGATCAGGAAACGTAACACTTGCCCCAATAATCGGTTTACCTGAACTGAAATCTTTTACTACAGTTTTAAAAATATGTTGAGCCTGCGCCGTAAAAACCGAAATGCTGGCAAAAATGAATAAAGTAAGAAACCTCATATAAACTATCTGGATAAGATTAAAAATTATGCATTGAGAACTACCAAATCTATAAGTAATAATACTGAAGCATAAAAATGAATTTTATTTTATTCCTTTTACATTGATCAAAATCATACTGTTATGCTGTATGCCAAGTGTTCTTGCTGCTTCAACTTTCAGTGAAGGTTTCAGATATACATCAATAATTCCCTTAATGGTACGTAGACGCGTTTCCTGAAATTCGGGCATGATATATACAGTTGATGATTTAAAGTTAATGTTGCCTTTATAATCAACAATTCCCAGAAATGAATAGTTAAAATCGCGGTAGGCTTTATTGATCACAATAGAATATTCAGGCTGATAAGGATCTTCTGAAGCAAAGATATTTTTTTTGCTTCCCACCGAATTCTCCTTTTTCTTAACCTGAATTTTGGCATCTAAACTTTCTATTCTGACAGGAATTTGAGGTAGAAATATACTATCTGCATGCTGATTTAAATCGCGTATTCGCGATTTAACAAACAATGAATCTTTTTTAGCCGGCATTTGTAAAATCTCCGGCCAGGTTTTTAATTTATTGCGGATATATTTATCTGCATAAAAAGTCATATTCGGACCAGTTTCTGTGATACTTCTGTCTTTTACGCTTAATATCCGGAATACCAGGCTATCAGAACTCACTTTTTTTACCCGCATCCATACCCTGGCCATATAAATAACCGAATCATGATCAAAATGTACATGGAAATTATAGCTGCGGTTGTCGAGCGGATTAAAGAGCCTGACGGAATCTTTTAGAATGAACTTCATTTTCCAGGATGGTTCTAAATAAAATCCGGCAGGACTGAAAGCTAAGCCAGAATTAAAACTTCGCCTGACTTCTGTATAACCAATGCCTTTAACTTTTTCAAAAGAAGGTTTGGGTTTTAAATATTTTTGACCGGAGTAGTCGCAGGAACTAAATAAAAGGGGGAAAAGCAACAGGAAACATCCAAAAATTAATCTCATACAGTTTTAAATCACCCTTTAGGGTATCAAAAACTTAAACATACAAATTTCGGGCTATAATTTGGGGAGTGGATTTTTTGATCAATATAGTATTATCAGCTTAAAACCTCGTAGATGAGAATAGGTGTCTTCTTGTTCTTAAGCGCTGCTTCTCCTACAATTTTACAGTTAAAAGATTGCCGTATTTGCTCGTAAGCATGATCATCAATCAGAATCTGGCTTGCTTTAGCCCGGGTTTGCAGTCTTTGAGCTGTATTTACAACATCTCCAATAACAGTATAATCCAGCCGCCGCAAACTTGCCGAACCGATATTTCCGGAAATTACCTCGCCGCTTTTTATTCCAATAGCTACTTTCGGGCTAAAATTCTGATCATCTGAAGTGCTGGGCAATTCATCTATTTCTTTTCGAACTGCAAGACTTGCCTCTACGGCCCGGTCAAGGTGAAAATCATCCCGGAATACAGCCATAATCGCATCGCCCATAAATTTATCAACATGCCCGTTTTGGGCAATTATTTCTTTCACCATCACTTCAAAATACCTGTTCAGAAGCTTCACAACTTTGTCGGCCGGCTCTTTCTCTGCAAATGAAGTAAAACTGCAAATATCCAAAAAAACTACGGTAGCTTCTACCGTTTCATTTGCTAACAGGGTGGTTTCAACATCCTGACGACTCATAAAATTGAGCACAGTTTCATCCACGTACATGCGCAGAATATTATTTTCTTTAATTGCCTGCAGGGTATTTTTAATCTGGTTTACATGCTGAATAGTTTTTTCGATGGTTAACTCGAGGTCTTCGAAATTAACGGGCTTGCACACAAAATCAAACGCTCCGCGATTCATAGCGGTGCGTATATTTTCCATATCGCCGTAAGCAGAAACCATGACCGTTTTTACAAGCGAGCTGGATTCGCTGAGTTTACTGAGCAGGCTGAGGCCATCCAGTTCGGGCATATTTATATCACTCAATAAAATAGTGATATCGGGATTATTTTCCAATATGGTTAATGCTTCCATGCCATTAAGAGCAAAATAAAACTCATATTTTTTATCCCTTATCTGCCGGCGGAATTTCTGTTTGATAAGCACTTCCAGATCGGCTTCGTCATCAGCAACTAATATTTTAGGCATAATTTGCAAGTTTTAATTTCTTTTTCAACAGGTCGAAGTCAATAGGTTTTGTTAAAAAATCATCTGCTCCAAGCTCTATAGCCTGATTGTAATTATCAGCGTCTCCATAGGCTGTAATCATCATGACGATTGGAGGTGGTGTATGATATTTTTGTTTTATAAATTTTAAGAGCTCTAAACCGCTCATGCCCGGCATATTAATGTCCGACAGAATCAATACAGCCTCATGTGTATGTACGTTCAAATATTCGAGCGCTTCTTCGCCCGACGAGGCAAATGCAAACTCAACCATTTTGCTGCGAATCTCTTTTCTGAAACGCTGTTCAAACAAGGATTGCATATCTTTTTCGTCATCAACGGCCAAAATTTTCATATGTACTTTTCATGATTAAACCTTAAATAACCTGGTTAAGCCGGCAGCAGAATAATAAATTCAGCAAATTCTCCTTCTTTAGTATTAACCTTTAATTCTCCCTGGTGTGCCTTAATTATTTCATAACTCAATGACAGCCCCAAACCCGTTCCTTCGCCGGTTGGTTTGGTAGTAAAAAATGGCTGATAAATTTTATCCAGAACCTTTTTTGGTATACCTACCCCATTATCTTTTACCCTGATCTCAACCAGATGCTTGGTACCATTTAAACCTGTTTTAGATGGTACATTTACCCTTTTCGTACTTACAGAAACCAATGGTGAATAGCCCTCTTTCTGTTGATTTTGTTTCATTTTAACAGAATAAAAAGCATTGGTAAATAAATTAAGAATAACTCTTCCCATGTCTTGCGGGATAACATTCACCTTACCTAATTCATGGTCAAAATCTGTAACCATTGATGCATTAAATGATTTGTCTTTTGCCCGCAAACCATGGTAACTTAAACGCAAATATTCATCGGCCAAAGCATTTATATCGGTGGGCTCTTTTTGGCCAGAATGACTTCTGGAATGTTGCAGCATCCCTTTAACAATGGCATCGGCACGTTTGCCATGGTGACTTATTTTAATGAGATTTTGCCTGATATCTTCTGCAACGCTCTGCGCATCTTCCGCCTGCCCGTTCTGAAGATCTTTTTGCATTTCATCAATCAGCTCTACACTTACTTCAGAAAAATTATTTACAAAATTCAGCGGATTTTGAATTTCATGAGCAATGCCTGCCGTTAATTCACCCAGAGAAGCCATTTTCTCTGATTGGATAAGCTGTGTCTGTGTGGTATGAAGTTCATCAATTGTTTGCTGCAGTTCTTTTTTCTGCTGGGTTAATTCGGCAGTTCTTTCTTCAACCATTTGTTCCAGCTCGGCTTTTTTCTGAGCCATCATCCGGCTGCGTTCCGCTTCTTCTGCCCTCCTTTTTCGTTCTTTATCTAAAGCTTTTTTCTGTTTATGTGATACAATAAGCATGGCAATAAGCCAAATAACTGCAAAAGGATAAAGGTAGGATGAGGAATAATTAGAAACACGATCCTGGAATTTTTCACCAAAAATCTTTACAAAATCTTCGAAAAAAGAAATAAGAATGAGGGGCAGCACGGCAACCATCACCGTTCGGGTTAATTGAAATTCCTGACGTGTAAACGTTAACCAGATCATAAATAAAAGGGCTGCACTCCATACCCAGGCAGTTATGAATTTAATTGGGAAAATGAGTTCGAGGATAAACAAGAGAACCACTATATAGAGTGATTTTTTAAACAGATGATCCCATTGGGGCAATAAATGATCAGCACGCAATGTCCGCCGCAGATAACGGATCAGTAAAAATACCAGAAGAGGTGCAGAATACAATTCAAATGACATATAATTCAGGATATATCTCAGTATAAATTCGCCATGCTTTTATTTAATTAATTTACATCTTAATTATTAGATTTTCAACTAATTAACCTCCCCTAAGCTCAATAAACAAAACTAATTTAAACCGGGAGATAAATTATAAATTCTGCTCCCTGGCCATCTATTGTATCTACTTTCAATTCTCCGCCATGGGCTTTAATTATGTCGTAGCTTAAAGATAAACCCAGACCGGTTCCCTGACCGGTAGGCTTTGTGGTAAAAAACGGTTGGAAGATCTTTTGCAATACATTCTCCGGTATTCCCAGACCGTTATCCTTTATTCGAATAATCACGCGACGGTCAGCACTTTCTGTGCTGACAAAAATAGCCGGCTCATAATTAATTTGGGGATGCCGTTTAAATTTTTCTGTTACCGAATAAAAAGCATTGTTATATAAATTGAGCAATACCCGGCCAATCTCCTGCGGGATAATAGAGAGCTTAGGAATATCAGGTGCAAAATCTGTATGCATAGTAGCATTAAAGCTTTTATCTTTCGCTCTGATACCGTGATAACTCAGACGCAAATATTCATCAGCAAGCTCATTTATATCTGTAAACTCTTTCTGTCCGGAACTTACCCGGGAATGCTGCAGCATTCCTTTAACAATAGAATCGGCACGCTTGCCATGGTGACTTATTTTCCCGAGATTTTGAATTACATGAGCATAAATTTCATTTGCTTCTTGCTGATCTTCTTTTGGTAGCTTTAGAAAAATAGTATTATGCAATTCCTGTAGCAGCTCGGCAGATACTTCAGCAAAGTTGTTCACAAAATTTAATGGATTCTGGATTTCATGAGCAATGCCGGCTGTTAACTCTCCGAGTGAAGCCATTTTTTCTCTTTGCACCAAATGCAATTGGGTTGCCTTTAAATCTGTAAGTGTATTTTGAAGAGCCTCTTTTTGCTTGGAAAGTTCCATGGTTCTTTCTCTTACCCTTTTTTCCAATAAAACATTTTGTTCTGAAAGAATTTGCTGTTGTTTATTATGCATTGACTGAAGCTTTTTATGATACTGAAGCTTTTTGCGCTGACTGCTGATAAACAAAATCAGGAAACTAAAAAATAGCAATACCATGGCTGATATGCCAATAATTACTCTGGTTTCGATATTCAGTTCAAGCAGAAACATAGAATGACCGGGCTATGAATAAACAAAGCAGGATATAGGAGGCATTATGAACATTCCACATATTGGCGGCCAGATTCATGTTTTCAGTTATCATGGGCACATAAAAAAGGAATACAAAAAAATTAGATACCACGTAAATACTCAGACCCGTAACTATCCAAAAATCTTTTCCCCGTGTTAATATTTCTATATCTTCCCTTAACTGCGACAGGTAATAAATCATACAATAAATCAGCAGAAGATAGGCTTCTGCAGCAAGTAAGTTGCCGCTCAGATGATCCTCATAAAAAAAATATTCTGCTATACTAAAGTTAACAGTTATAAAAAGAATAAATATGGATGGAAGAATTTTCTTAATCCGGGTAAATGACGACTGTGGAAGAAGAATAAAAAAATAGCTAAAACAGGTAAAGCGGATAATAGAATGAAGGTTATATAATACGTTGTTACTTTGAAGCCAATAAGGAAAATAGACTTTAAAATCACCAATAATATCTGCTGTGAGATTAATCAAAAGTGCAATCCATAAATAAAATATTACCGGCTGTAAGTATTTAGGCTGTTTTCTGCGGATTAGTAAGACAAACAAAGGTATGAGCAGTGCCCATACCTCAGACCAATTAAATATGTATATAAAGTAATTCCTCATTGGGACCGGCCATACGGTGGAGATGGATTTGGACTGCTTATACTTGGAGGAACTGCTATTAAAGCTTCATATGAAGTAGTACTTAAGTCTGTTGCCGGATAAATTTCAAAAGTTAATGTAGGATGGGGGATTCCGTTTATTGTAAAAGTTTTAATTAAGGGGCGCAAAAGAACAAACCTGATGTTACTATCATTATTCAATAATGCTCTCAAATCATCCATATCATTCCGGTTTCCATTCCCCCTATTACGCACACTAAACTCAACATCTCCCACATAAAAATCGCCGGAAAGGGTTTCATGTCGTAATCCAGGATGAATTCCTAATTCTATTTTGGTAGTAAAGTCATTATTAATATTCCTCCCGGCAAATGCATGCAATTTTAATAAATCACCTTCCTGGTAAAATTTGAAAGCAGTTGTTTTACTTCTTTGACCCGAAGGTGAATTAGGTCCCAGAAGCTGAATAAGCTCAATTCTGGTGAGATAGTAAGTTGGTATCGTTTTATCAATGGGTGCATTCAATTGAAAAAACAACTGAAGAAATGAGAGTATGAGTAACATATATTTTTGTTTAATATGTTTATGAAATCATTCTTTATTAAATTTAATATAAAGCCCTGCTTTTTCAAATTATTGAAATAATCTGTGTATCAGTAACATTTTTTTGCACAAATAAAGTCCAACCTACAGGTCTAGGAAGTGAAGAACATAAGCTTTTGGCCAATTCAATTTATGATTCAGCACTGTCGCTAATATTTTTTATTTAAAATCCTGGGATTTGCTTAATGCTTACATTAAAATCAAATTGAATTTATTGAGTTCGGCTGTAAGGAGGAGAAGGATTTAATTTAAAAGATCCGGGAAGAAGCTGAGAATCCAGACCCCGGAGTGAATTTGTAAACCTGATGGTAAATTCTACAGTATAACGCCGGGCTGAATAGGGTCTGAGTGTAGGGGTAAACAGTATATAATTCTTTGTGGTATCATTTTTTGCACCTTTGTTTAAAGATTCTTTAAGCAGTTTAAAAGCAGAATTATTCTCCATTTCAAGCTCGCCAAGAAAAACTTCTTTTCCCTGAATGTCTTCCACAATAATATCATCCACTACATTTAATATCTGGAAATTCGGGTTATACCCTTTATCGTTTAATTTTCCTGCAAAGGCAGCCAAAGTAAGTTTCTCCTCTCTGTTCTTAAAAAACTGGAAAACTAGCTTTTTATAATTTTCATTACATAGAAGCTGCGCCAGCTGGTTTTTATCAGGATCATTGAAATTTGTGAGGTACATTATTCTTAAAACGGATTCTGATTTAGGCTGGCCATCTCCATCAGAAAAATTTGGATTCGCCTCTTCATTATTTGCCTGCACAGGAGCAAAACTGTTATCGTCATTGCAACTAAAACCGCTAAACAGTAAACAGGCATAAATAATTAAAATTAAAATCCATTTTGTATTTGGTAAACAATAAATAGTATTGTTTACTAACCTTTTTAATATTTTCATGACAAAATAATTTAAAGGTAAAAGCCTTAAAAAGAATTCTTATTTCTGTTTAAATATAAAAATTCATGAGGTTAACATCAAGGTTACAAGCCAATTAAATCGTTTCATTATTTAATTTTAAAAGTTCGATATTTATAGATACCCGAAAATGATTTCAAGTAAAAACATGTAACACATATTCTACTGATCAGGTATGATTTATCAAAAAGCAATAACCCAGGTTAAGGAATTTATCAGGAATTATTTTGCAGATCACCTGAATCCAAAGCGGATTTATCACAATCTGCAGTATGCCGAAAATATTGTGGATTCGGCTCTTCAAATAGCAAATCATTATAAACTTGATCTTAAAAGCAAATTTATAATAGAGGCGGCAGCCTGGTTCCAGGTTATTGCTCATTTGGATAGCCGTGAACCTCAGGAAAAGAAAGCAGCTCAGTTAGCCGGTAAATTTCTTAGCGAAATAGCCGTTGATGAAGATTGCATAAAAAATATAAAGAGCGCAATTTTGGCAACCCGGATTCCGCAGCAACCTAAAAATTTAAACGAAAGAATAGTTTGTGATGCACTAATGTTTTATCTGGGACAAGAAGATTTTTTGGTTAAAAGTAAATTACTCCGAAAGGAATTAGCTCTGATGAGCGGAAAGAAAATTTCAAAAGAAATTTGGAAGCAGCAGAATCTGCAACTTTTACAAAATCACCGTTTTAAAACAGATTATGCGCAGCAATTGCTGGCTGATGAACAGAAAAAAAACCTGGAAATTCTGATGAACGAAAATGTGATCAATTCAGAAACCGTGTCTACAGCGGGTATTCCGGGTGAGAAACCAGCTGGATCAACTCACACAGGGAAAAACAATAAAAGACCAGGTCGTGGTATTGAAACCATGTTTCGGATCAGTTCGAATAACCATCAGGCATTGAGTCAGATGGCAGACAGTAAAGCTCATATTATGATAACTGTCAACTCGATTATCATCTCCGTATTACTCTCCGTTTTGTTTAGAAACTTAGGTAAAGATTATTATTTAACAATAGCGGTAGCCGTATTGTTAATTGTAAATGTAATTACAATTGTATTTTCAATATTGGCTACGCGGCCAAATATCCCATCGGGTATTTTCTCCAAAGAAGAAATAAAAAGTAAAAATGTAAATCTGTTGTTTTTTGGAAATTTTTATAAAATGGGACTTAATGAGTATTCTGACGGGATGGCTTTGTTAATGGAGGACCGTGATTTTTTATACAACAGCCTGATTAAAAATCTGCATCAGCAGGGTATTGTGCTTGGCAAAAAATACAAGCTTTTAAGAATTTCGTATAATGTGTTTATGTACGGACTTGTAGTATCGATTTTTGCTTTTGGAATTGCCATGATTCTGAGTCAGTAAGAAAATTGAACGATTTTTGCAGATATTTAAATCTGATCCTAACTAAATTAATATGAAGCCATTATTTTTAATCCTGACTGGTTTGACTGTTACCCTGAATGCTTGCAATTCAACAACTGTTAAATATGCTGAGGAGAATGCAGACTCAATCAAAAGTTCAATCTGCTATTCTTATGATAATAAAAAAGATCTTATAAATATTCAGATGAACGATTCTGCCGGTTTCGTTATCGGAAATTTGAATTATAATATTTACGAAAAAGACAAAAATACCGGAATTATAAAAGGTAAAATGAGAGGCGATACACTGATTGCCGATTATACATTTATGTCAGAAGGAACCGAATCTGTAAGACAGGTAGCTTTTCTTAAAAAAGGAACTGATTTGCTGGAAGGATTTACAGAGGTGGAGGAAAAAAATGGACAAATGGTTTTTAAAGAAATCGATTCATTAAAATTTGGAGCTATCATTTTAAAGCCTGCTGCCTGTAAAGATTAAAGCTTTATTAGGTAAATAGGGCTTAACTTCTTCTCTAAAAACATTAAATTTAGGAGAGTTAGTTAATTATGAGAAAACCAATACTTTTCATCTTTTTAATATTTTGCTTTCGTTCTGTATCCGCTCAAAAAGTAGGACTGGTATTTAGCGGGGGCGGAGCAAAAGGATTGGCTCATATTGGTGTTCTGAAAGCATTAGAAGAAAATCAGATCCCTATTGATTATATTGTAGGAACCTCTATGGGAGGAATTGTAGGCGCCATGTATGCCGCAGGATATTCCCCATCCGAAATAGAATATGTTGCTTTAAGTACAGATTTTCAGGAATGGGTTAACGGACGTTATAAAAGTGATTACGGCTATTTTTTTAAGAAAAAACCAGACAACCCATCATTAATTACTGCAAAACTTCAGATAGACACTGGTTTTAATGCCCGTATCCGCTCTAACCTGATTAATGATATTCCGCTCAATTTTGCGCTGCTCGAATTATTGGCTCAATCATCAGCGAATGCTCGTGATGATTTTGACAGTTTGTTTGTTCCATTCAGGTGCATGGTGGCCGATGTATTTTCTCAGAAATCTATTGCTGTAAAGCGTGGCAGCCTTGTAGAAGCTATTCGCGGAACTTTTACAGTTCCTTTAATTTACAGGCCGGTAAAAGTGGAAAATCAGTACGTGTTTGACGGAGGACTTTATAACAATTTCCCTGTAAATGTAATGAAAGAGGAATTTAAACCGGATTACATCATCGGGACCAATGTATCCTCAAAAATTTACAATGAATATCCAAAAGATAGTGATGAAAAATTGATGAACCGATTTCTGATTTATCTTTTTCTGTCTAATACGGATTCTACTTCAATAGGAAAAAACGGTGCTTATATCCAACCGGATATGAGAAATTTTACTTCTACAAACTTTAAACCGGTTGAACAATTAATTAAAGAAGGTTACGATGCAACCATGGCTGATATGCCCAATATTTTAAAAGCTGTGCAGAGAAGAATTTCTGATGCAGAATTAAAAGCCAGGCGTTCAAAATTCGTGAACCGCAATCCTCCTTTAACTTTTAGCAGTGTAAAAGCCACGGGCGTAAATTCATCACAAAAAAATTATGTAGAACGTGTTTTTAACAGCAATTCAAAAGACCTTAGCCTCGAAAGTGTAAAAAAAGGCTACTATAAATTGGTAGCAGATGATAATTTTGAAACCGTATATCCACGCATAAGTTATCAGCCGCAAAAGGATGCTTATGATTTTGAGTTACAGGTACAGCCGCAAAAAAATTTCAATGTTGATCTTGGCGGAGTAGTCTCAACAAGGCCATTGAGCAATGCTTATATGGGACTTCAATATAATTTTCTGCATTCAAATTCATATACGTTTACAGCAAATTTTTATTCAGGCAGTTTTTATGAATCCGCACAAATTACATCACGCATGGATATTCCCACGCATGTGCCTATTTTCCTTGAAACAGAATTCACCTATAATCACTGGAATTATTTAAACACCAGCCAGATATTTGTAGAAAATTCCAAACCAAATTACATTGAACAGGCAGATAGGCGAATCACACTTAAAGCCGGAATTCCCGCATTTAAAAATGGAAAAATTAAAGCTGAAGCCGGCTTTATAAATTTCAGCAATCAGTTTAGTCCAAATAACAGATTTACATTTGGTGATATTTTAGACAACCAGAAATTCAATGGAATTCTGGCTTCCTTAATTTTTGATAAAAATTCATTAAACCGAAGACAATATGCGAGTATGGGCTCTTTATGGGAAATAGGTTTGAGTTATTACAATGGAAATGAAAAATATATCCCGGGCAATATATTCCGTAACGAGCCTTTTTTTAATGATATTAAAAACACCAATCAGAATTTAAACTGGCTCCGTTTTAAGTTTATAAACGAAGAATATTTTCTTAAAAGCAGAAAATATACGATGGGTTATCTGCTGGAGGGTGTAGTGAGTAATAAACCATTATTAAGTTCATTCAAATCAAATACATTAAGCACGCCTGCCTTCAATCCTTTCCAGGACTCAAAAACATTGTACCTGCAAAACTTCAGAGCAAACTCTTATGCAGCTGCCGGGTTAAAAAATATTATAACTATTTATAAAAATCTGGATTTAAGACTGGAAGGTTATGCATATTTACCTTTTCAAGAGTTTCAGTTACTTAGCGGTCAATCCACTCAATACGGAAAATATTTTTCTGACCGCCATTATGCTGCAACTGCCGGGCTGGTTTATCATAGCATTGCCGGACCGGTAAATTTGAGTTTTAACTATTATGATGATGAGCAAAAGCGCTATGGCCTAATGTTTCACACCGGATTTTTATTATACAATAAACGATCATTTGAATGAAATTCTTCCCTTTTTTAACTGTTTTTTTCCTGTCCGTTTTTTCATTCACTTCCTTTTCTCAAAGTGATCCGGTTAAAGCAGGATCTATTGCCATCAACAATTTTATCGTTAAAGAGAATCTTTTGAAAAATGATAAAATCGCAATTATAGCTTGTGATGAAAGCGAAAGACCTCTTGAAAATATCAGCGGAATTTTCCAGTTCAGCATCAATGGATTTAAGCAGGTTCTGAAATTTAATGACGGTGTGGCCATTTCACCTCAGCAAATAGATAAATCAACCTTTATTTATCTGCGTCATGAAAATGAATCCGGTACACACAGCAAATTGTATTATGTGCTAAAAAAAGAAAGTGATCTCCGACTTTTTAAAATTAACTGGCTGATACTGGTATTTGTACCGTTAATAATCATCTTTCTTGCAACTATGTTCCGCAAATTCATATTAATAGCGGTGGTACTTTTAATTCTTCTGTATTTTTTCAATACGAGTAATGGATTAAACATTCCAACATTTTTCCAGACTGTTTTTGATGGACTTAAATCGGTATTTTAATTGAGGATAGATGAATACTGTTTATAAAAAATCCATATAAAGAAATTATGAAAAAGTTATTCAGTTACTCCATTATCCTTTCAATTACGTTTTGTATTCAATTCTGCGCTCCAAAAACGCCGGTACAAAATAATGATCAGGTATTAAAATCACTTTCAGATTCCCTGGATTTCCCTCCAGCCTATCATACCAAATCAGTTAGAAATTTCAGTAAAGTTATCGGCTGGCCCTTAGGTAAAACTCCAATCGCTCCTTCGGGATTTATGGTGAACCGGTATGCCGAGGATTTTATCAGTCCGCGTTGGATGTATGTTTGCCCCAACGGTGATGTTTTAGTAGCCGAAGCCAACACAGAACTTGGCGGCTTTAAAAAAATGGGCGCAAAAATTCTGGGAATTACAAAATCACAGCGGTTTGATAAAAGCGCTAACCGCATTACCCTTTTGCGGGATTCTAATGGCGATGGAAAAGCAGACCTGAAGAAAATTTTTCTTTCGGGTTTAAATCAGCCTTTCGGGATGTTGATTATCAATAAGTCATTGTATGTAGCCAATACAGACGGATTATGGAAGTATCCTTATGAAAATGGCCAGACAGAAATTACCCGGCCAGGCACAAAAATTCTTTCATTGCCTGCCGGCGGATACAACAACCACTGGACCCGAAACATTATTACCAATGCCGACAGCTCAAAAATTTACATTTCTGTAGGATCAGGGAGTAATGTTGGCGAAAATGGAATGGAAAATGAGGTTAGAAGAGCCTGCATTCTGGAAATAAATTTAGACGGAAGCGGCGAAATTATATATGCGGCAGGAATTCGTAATCCCGTGGGTATGGGCTTTGCGCCGGGAACTTCTACGCTATGGACTTCAGTTAATGAACGTGACGAATTGGGAGATGATCTGGTTCCTGATTATTTTACAAGTGTAAAAAAGGGAGGGTTTTATGGCTGGCCATACTCCTATTTCGGTCAGTATGTTGATCCACGCCCCGAGCCAAAAAGACCCGACCTTGTAAAAAAATCAATTGTACCTGATATAGCATTGGGTTCTCATACCGCTTCATTAGGACTGGCTTTTTATGATAATAATGCTTTCCCCCAAAAATACCGCGGAGGCGCTTTTATAGGGCAGCATGGATCATGGAACCGATCAGAAATTTCCGGCTATAAAGTTGTATTTGTTCCCTTTAGCAATGGAAAACCCACCGGCAAACCCGAAGATTTTTTAACCGGATTTATCTCTGACAAACAGAACGAAGAAGTTTATGGTCGCCCCGTAGGAATTACGGTTTTACCGGATGGATCACTGCTTGTGGCAGACGATGCAAGTAATATTATCTGGCGGGTGAGTTCGCAAAAGTAATATGATTCGGACTCTATTATTTATTCTTGCCGGATGGGTGTTTCTTCAGCTTCCTCTAAGAGCCCAGACAGCTGACAGTATAAAGCCATTATCTGAAGTATTAATACAGGGTTATCTTTCAGATCAAAACCTGTTAAAAACTCCCTCGGCCGCGGCAGTTATTGACCAGATTCAGATAAAAAAACAGGCCGGAAATTCATTTATCCCGGTACTTAACACTATTCCGGGTGTACGTATGGAAGAGCGTTCACCCGGAAGTTATCGCCTCTCTATCCGCGGAACCTTGCTGCGCTCTCCTTTCGGAATCAGAAATTTAAAAGTTTACATGGATCAGTATCCTTTAACTGATGCGGGAGGAAATACCTATCTGAACCTGATAGATATCAACTCAGTTTCCGAAATTGAAATTTTAAAAGGCCCGGACGGGAGTCTTTTCGGGGCGAATTCGGGTGGCGTAGTTCTTTTAAAAACGATGAATAAAAGCACTGACAGTCTCTCGGTCTCCGCCGGATTACAGGGTGGATCATTCGGCTTGATTCGCCAAAATGCGGAGGTTTTAAAGCAATCAGAAAAATATCAGTTGAAACTTAATGAGGCATGGCAGAAATCCAATGGATACCGTGATCACAGTTCTCTGGATCGAAAATATATTCAGGCATCACAGCGTTGGTCTTATCAGCCGGGAATGGAATTTCGCTCAGTGATCTTTTATTCAGATCTGAATTATTTAACGCCTGGCGGATTAACTGCAACACAATATCAGGATAATCCGAGGTCGGCAAGGCCGGCAACTGCATTCTTACCCGGTGCTGCCGATCAGAAAGCCGGAATCCATAATAAAACACTTTTTGGAGGCCTGCTTCACGAAACTAAAATTTCTAATAGCTTAAGACATGTGGCCGCAGTTTTCGGTTCCTTTACAGATTTCAAAAATCCGTTTATAAGTAATTATGAAATCAGAGATGAAAATAATCTTGGCTTTCGATCTTATTTGGAACTTGCTTCAAACAGATCAGGGCTAATTAAACCCAAATTGCATCTGGGATTGGAAGTGCAGCAGAGTAATTCTGACATTGCAAATTACGGTAACCGGGGTGGGATTAAAGATACACTCCAATCTGCTGATCGGCTAAAAGCTTTTCAGCATTTTTATTTTTCGAGATTTTCAGCCGAAATTTCAAACCGATTCATTTTCGAAGCTGCGCTTAGTTTAAACTATTTCAAATACAATTTTAATGCAGGCCAGCAATCAACTGATCTTTTGAACCGAAAGTTTGACCCTCAGTTAATGCCCAGAATTGCAATATCCTATCTCGCGAATGCGAATTTAACGCTCAGAAGTTCATTAAGCAAAGGCTTCTCTCCTCCTGCCCTGGCAGAAATCAGATCTTCAAATCAGGTGATTAATTCTAATCTGGAGGCAGAAAGCGGGTGGAATTACGAAAGCGGTCTGCGCCTGAAATCTACGGATGATCGTTTTCGTTTAGATCTCTCGGCTTATTATTACAGGCTTGAAAATGCAATTGTGAGAAGAGTTGATGACTCGGATGATGATTATTTTGTTAATGCGGGAGGAACCAATCAATATGGATTAGAGTTAGAAATTCAAGGCTGGCTTATAAAACATAACCAAACCAAATTAATCAGAAGCTTGCAGGTAACAAGCAGTATAACTTTAAATAAATACCGGCTTTATAATTACAGCGTCGGGAGCGATACTTATTCGGGAAACAGCTTAACGGGTGTACCCGGATACATCCATTATACCTCATTAAGTATAGATATGCCTTCTGATTTTAATGTATTTGCCCAGCATACTTACAACGGCCGCATCCCACTAAATGATGCCAACACGTTTTATTCTGAAAAATATAATCTGGTGCAAATTAAAACAGGATATAAAATCAATCTTAAATCCGGTTCCCAATTGCAAATTTATGCCGGAGCTGATAATCTTCTGAATGAGAGGTACAGTCCCGGAAGTGACCTGAATGCTTTTGGAGGAAGGTTTTACAATGCTGCTCCGGGCCGCAACTTTTATGCAGGCCTGCAGGTTAAGTTTTAATCATTAAAAAGGCATTCCTATACCAAAATTGTACTGAACCAACCTGTATTTATCCGGGGTGTTGGTAATTTTTTCATACCGGTCTTTAAAATCCTTGTAGTTAAAAAGATACTTAATAACCCACTGATCTGATCCGGTAAATTGCGGATCTTTTACTTTTAAACCAGCATCTAGCCTTAAAACAAAATAGTTCAGATCGAAACGTAAACCGGCGCCTGTACCAATTGCAATCTGATTTAAGAATTTATTGAATTTAAATTCCCCTCCCGGATTTTCAACAGTTTCACGCAAACGCCAGATATTTCCAAAATCAGTAAATGTTGCGCCTTTTACTTTAGAACCTAAAAAGCTGTTTAAAATCCGGAAACGGTATTCCAGATTTCCTTCCAGCTTGAGTTCTCCCAACTGATCGAGGTTACGCAGATTGGTTCTGAGCTCATCACTCGACAGAACTGCCCTGTTATAATTCCCGGGACCTAAGGTTCTGGCCTGCCACGCTCTGATTCCGCTGGAACCGCCGGCAAAAAAGTTTTTCTCAAAGGTTAGAGCAGAACTGTTCCCGTAAGGAATTCCAATTCCCGGATTTAATCTGGCCACAAATTGCTTCTCTCCTCCAAAAAAGCGATACATACGAACATCTGTTTCCAGCTTCACATATTGCTGAAATGGTAAGTTAAATATCGTTTTGTAGCCGTCCTGATCTTCTTCAAACTTTAAAACCTTGGCAATTAAACCCATGGTATTGCCGCCCAGATCTATATTTCCGCGGAAATAAAGGAAATTTCCATATGTATTTAATCGCGGTGTATTATACGTATAAGCGTATTGACTGCTTAAGTTAAAAAATTGACGGTCGTTTGTGCGTACGTAAAGCAGAAAGCCTCGGTCAAGCAGTGAATCACGAAAGCCGGGATCAAGTCTGCCTTTTCTCAATTCAATATTTATAGGGGTTAATGAATGGAATTTATATTTGGTTTCTACCCAGTCATAAGTTATTGAGTTAATAAAAACCCGGTTGGAAAATGCATTTTTCTGGTCAAACAACTGAAAACTACTGGAAATAGTGGTGTGAGGAATACCATTTTTACCAAATTGGGGAACGCGGATTGGTGATAATAATTTAGGTACAGTAAAATTTGCGCCTATTTGAAAATCCCTGCTGAATATTCTATCCACTAAACTCTGCTTAACTGTGGCATCGAATAAAATTCCATATTTCACCTTAACTTCCAGCAATTCTGCTCCGCCAAATAAATTGCGGTTGGTATAGGTATCGCCAATATTAAAGCCATTTCTCCCGGAGTTGAAAGTGTATTCTCCTTCAATTCGGTTACTCATTTTTTTAAGAGGAATAATCTCAATCCGGGGGTTTAATCTTAAAGTACTATCACCGGTTTTACTGTATTCAATTTTAATATTTTTGAAAACATTGAGATCGTACAAGCGATCATAAGTAAGTTCCTCTTTTGAAATATCATATTTATCACCCTGCTTAATAAAAAGAAAGCGGTTAACCAGGCCGGGGTTAAATTTTCCTGAATGATCTACAAACCTGTACTGAGAATCTATTATTGCTGTATCCGCCTTTGCTGAGATTTCCCCATTGCTGTTTTTAATTGAAACAGTACTTTGATTAATGGTGTAAACCGGGTGAAAGTCTCTTTCTTTAGGGTTAGCAAGAAATAATTTTAAATCTGCCTGGCTGGAATACAGGTTAGAATCTACATCAAAACGAACATACTGACGAACGTAGTCATAATAGCCATTCCGTTTCATCATTAAAAAAATCTGTTCCCGCTCATAATTTAATGAATCAGAATCGTAACGGGCTCCCGAATGGATATGTGTAAATTTTTCACGATTTGCTGCATAAATTGCAGCAACGGCAGAATCAGAAATCAAATAATCTATCGAACGGATTTTAAATTCCGGTCCCGGATTAGCGGTAAATAAGATGCTGGCTTTTTTATTCTTAATAGAAATATCACTTTTTACTTCCGCATTAAAAAAGCCCTTGCTTTCCAGAAAGCGCTCTATTTGCGTTCTTGAAATTTCCACAAGCGAACTGTCTAAAATATGGGGGGCCTCACCTATTTTTCTAATGCGATCTGTGCGATATGCTCCTTTTTTTGTGTTAAAAGTATTGTAAAGAGCAAGGTTTAAACGCGAATTTGGCCTTGCTTCTTTTTGAACATATAAAAAAGCCTGTTCAGAAAACTGCTTATCAATTCCTTTAATGTTTACCTTTTTAACCAATGCCTGATCATCCGGCAGAAACCGGCTGGCATTACAGCTACTCAAAATCAACAGCAAAAGCAGTATACTTGCATTGGAAAAATGACGGGTTTTCAGGTATGCTTTCAAAGTCTCAGATAAGTTTTGTTAAATCATTACATCAAAAAAAATTCAGAACAGAGCATTCTCTGTTCATTGTAGAAGGATTAAAGTCCGTACAGGAATTTCTCCATTCTGATTATATTATAGATACTATTTATTACAATGAAATTGTGATGCCAAAGTTGGGCAATTTATCACAAAAAATTAAGATGCAGCAAATTTCATCTGCAGATTTGGACAGGATTAGCGCCTTGACTACCCCGCAACAAGTTTTAGCGCTGGTAAAAATACCTCAGATCAATAGTTTTAATCTACAGCAATTAGCCGGAAATTTTTCCCTCGCATTAGACGGAATTCAGGATCCGGGGAATCTGGGTACTATTATTCGTACTGCCGATTGGTTTGGAATAAAAAATATTATTTGTTCTGTTGACACTGTAGAGATTTATAATCCCAAAGTTGTACAGGCAAGCATGGGTTCGCTTCCGCGGATAAATGTAGTATATGGCGATTTAAACAGTATTTTAAAAAAGTGTTTAGTTCCCGTTTATGGTGCCTTGCTTGATGGAAAATCTATATACAATACAAATTTTGGAACAGAAGGAATTGTTGTTTTAGGGAATGAAGGCAAAGGCATACGAACTGAAAATATAGATTTAATTCAGATGCCTGTTACAATTCCATTATTTGGCAAAGCCGAGTCATTGAACGTTGCTATTTCAGCGGCAATATTTTGCTCTGAGATTAAAAGAAATTTCTTAAAATAAAATTGGGTGGCAATAATAATTTGCTATTTTTGCAGACATTAAAAAATGGTCGGGTGGCCGAGTGGCTAGGCAGAGGTCTGCAAAACCTTTTACAGCGGTTCGAATCCGCTCCTGACCTCTCATAAAAAATTTAGAAATTAAGATCATGGGTGTTACACGATTAAAAAGAAAAGACAGAAAAAATAAAACTACTTCCCGCTTAGAAGTTCAGTGGTTAAAATTAGCCCGTAACGTAGAAACAGGAAGCCGTTCTTTACAGTCTCCAAAAAGCCAGGTTAGCTTAAACAATGCTGTACTTGCTAAATTAGAATTAGCTGCTAAAAACTAATTCGGTTTTTTATAAAATATTAATCCCGACCATTTATGGCCGGGATTTTTTGTTTTAAGGGGAAAATCAATTCACAAATATCAATTGGCAATTACCTGTTTATTTTCAGCAAATGCTGATTAATCCGCTTGACTAATCCCGGTCCTTCGTATATAAAACCTGTATATAATTGAATCAAAGATGCTCCGGCTTCGAGTTTTTCGAGGGCATCTTTGGGAGAGTGAATTCCTCCCACTCCTATAATAACAAAAGACTTTTTAGATTTTTCTGACAGATAACGAATCACCTCCGTGGATCTTTGTGTTAAAGGCTTTCCGCTCAATCCACCGGTTTGTGATTTTAAAGAATCAGAAGATTTTAAATTCTCTCTGGAAATGGTGGTATTGGTAGCAATTACACCCGCAATTTTCGTTTCCTGCACTATTTCGACAATATCATCCAGCTGCGAATTCGTTAAATCTGGTGCAATTTTTAACAGGATGGGACGTGAAACATCATTCTTTTTATTTCTCTGCTGAAGCGTGTTTAGAATATTTTTCAATGGTTCTTTTTCCTGAAGCTCCCGAAGGCCCGGCGTATTTGGCGAACTTACATTTACTACAAAATAATCTACAACATCAAACAAGCGGTCGAAACATTTAATATAATCGCTTACAGCATCCTCGTTAGGTGTATTCTTGTTTTTTCCGATGTTTCCACCGATGATCAATCCCTTTCGGTTCAGTCGGCTTAAACGGTCAGCAACCACATCAACGCCCTGATTATTAAAACCCATGCGGTTAATAAGTGCTTCATCCGCCGGAAGGCGAAACATTCTTGGTTTTTCATTACCGGGCTGAGGTAAAGGTGTAACGGTTCCAATCTCTATAAAGCCAAAGCCAAATTCGGCAAGCTCTTCAACCAGATCCGCATTTTTATCAAAACCTGCCGCCAAGCCAACAGGGTTTTTAAATTTCAGTCCCAAAACTTCCCTTTCTAAGCGTGAATCTTGTACCTGAAAAGTATTTTTCAACAGGGATTTTACGCCCCAGATCCGGTTTGCTGCCCGTAACCCGCCGGTAACAAAATGATGTATATTTTCCGGATCGTACTGAAATAATATGGGTTTTATGAGCTGATACATTCGGCAAATATAACACGATTAGCTGATAGGATTTACGTATTAATGATAAAGTCCTGCCTTGAGATTAGAAAATATTTAAATTAAATTTTAACAGGATTATGCATTTATCTCTTCCGCTACTCTCCGGATAAATGTGATCTGCCTCATTAATTGCAACAGGCTTATTTGTTACTTTTGTTTAGATGAAAAACTGGATAATCATTATTTCCCTAACCTTTATGTGGATGGGATGTAAAAACAATCAGCCACGAAGTAAAGCCAGAATCAGTTCAATTACTGAATCTGTTTATGCATCAGGCATAGTAAAAGCCCAGAAACAATACAATGTTTTTGCAACCGTAAACGGTATTCTCAGAGAAATTTATGTAACAGAAGGAGACCGGGTAAAAAAGGGCGATCCTCTTTTTTTAATTGAAAATCAAAGCACTTCATTAAATACTGATAACGCCCGTCTTGCACTTGAACTATCGGCACAAAACGCAAAATCAAATTCAAACCGCCTTAGAGAACTGGAAGTAGCCGTAAGCCTTGCAAAAGAGAAATTACAAAATGATTCTATTATGTATTTCAGGCAAAAAACTTTATGGAGCCAGAATGTTGGAACCAAAGTAGATTTGGAACAGCGACAATTAGCATACAGATCATCCGGAACAAATTATATTTCGGCTTTAAGCCGATACCGGCAGGCTAAAAGTCAATTAAATACGGAATATCAGCAGGCTAAAAATAATTTGAAAATCAGTAAGGATATTGAGAGTAATTATATTATACGCAGTGAAACGGATGGCCTGGTGTATGATATATTAAAAGAACAGGGAGAATTAATTACCACGCAAGGTCCAATAGCCGTTTTAGGTAAATCAGAGAATTTTATTCTGGAGCTTCAGGTAGATGAATATGATATTGTAAAAACACGCATCAAACAAAAAGTGCTGGTATCAATGGATAGCTATAAAGGCAAAATTTTCAATGCCGAAATCAGTAAAATATACCCGATTATGAATGAGCGTTCACGCACGTTTACGGTAGAGGCCATATTTACAGATCAGCCGGCAGAATTATATCCAAATTTAACTTTGGAGGCTAACATCATTATTCAAACCAAACAAAATGCTTTAGTTATACCGCGGGAATACCTGATAGACGATCAGTTTGTATTTACAGACGAGGATAAAAAAATAAAGTCGAAGGTTAAAACCGGCCTTATGGATTATAAATATGTAGAGATACAAAGCGGATTAGACAGCAATCAATATGTGTATAAGCCCTAAAATATGCAGTGGCATTTGATTTTTAATATCTCAAAAACTCTTCTTTTGGCAAGGCTGCGCCAATCTGTAATTGCGGCAGTAGGCGTTACCTTCGGGATAACCATGTTTATTACGCTTGTTAGTTTTATGACGGGTTTAAATAAATTACTCGATGGCTTGATCCTGAATCGTACTCCTCATATCAGGCTTTACAATGAAATAAAGCCTTCAGAAAATCAGCCGGTCAATTTATCCCTTGATTACGCAGATCATATCAATATGATCCGTTCGGTAAAACCGAAAGAACGGCCTCTGGAAATTTATAATAGCCAGGCCATTATGCGCAGTTTAAAAGAAGATGACCGTGTTTTAGGTGTTGCGCCCAAAATTACAGCACAGGTATTTTTTAATGTTGGCGCAATAGATCTCAACGGAATTATTAACGGAATAGATGTGCTGGTCGAAGATCAGTTATTCTACTTTGGTGATTACGTAACTAAGGGCAATCTGCGTGATTTGCAAACTGTAAATAACAGTATTATACTGGGCAAAGGCGCCGCCGAAAAAATGCTGGTTGATATTGGCGATGTGATACAGGTTACAACAGCCCGGGGTGAACGTCTTTCTTTAAAAGTAGTAGGAATTTTTCAACTGGGGATTGCTGATGTGGACAATGTGCAAAGTTATGCTTCCATTCAAACTACCCAGAAATTGCTTGGAGAATCGAATAACTACATCACCGATATACATATTAAACTTAAAAATCTGGATCTGGCTCCGGCCATGGCTCCGGAATATAAAAAGCTTTACGGAACCGATGCCATTGATCTTCAAACCTTTAATGCACAGTTTGAAACAGGTACTTCTATCAGAAATATCATTACCTATGCAGTAAGCATCACCTTGCTTATTGTTGCGGGTTTTGGCATTTACAATATTCTGAATATGATGATTTATGAAAAAATGGATTCTATAGCTATTTTAAAAGCAACTGGTTTTTCCGGTAAAGATGTTAAATGGATCTTCATCAGTATTTCACTCATTATTGGAATAAGCGGAGGCACATTCGGTCTTATTTTCGGATACATCTTTTCTTCCATTATCAATCAAATTCCCTTCGAAACGGCGGCTTTACCAACGGTTAAAACATTTCCGATAAATTTTAATGTCTTTTATTATTTAATTGGGATTGTATTTGCCCTCATTACTACCTATGTAGCAGGGTTTTTCCCCGCTAAAAAAGCAAGCCAGGTTGATCCGGTAGAAATAATAAGAGGGAAATAAATGGAAAAGCTGATACTCGAAACCAATAAAATCAATAAGTATTTCCATGATCCGGTAACCAACCAGGTTTTAAAGGAGGTTAGCTTCTCCATGAAACAGCGTGAATTTGTTTCCGTTGTTGGAAAATCAGGCTGTGGCAAATCAACCCTTTTGTATATTCTGTCAACCATGGATACCGAATATGAGGGTGACCTAATTTTAGATGGTGTATCTATGCAGGGAAAATCCGATGAGGAATTATCCAGGGTACGAAATGAAAAAATTGGCTTTGTATTCCAGTTTCATTATCTGCTCCCCGAGTTTAGTGTATTGCAAAACGTGATGATGCCCGGCTTAAAATTGGCAAAGCATTCTGCTCAGGAAGTAGAATCAAATGCAATAGACCGTTTAAAAAGCCTTGGAATAGATCATCTGGCTGCCAAACGGGCAAGTCAGATTTCGGGTGGTGAAAAGCAGCGGGTAGCCATCGCCCGTGCACTGATAAACAATCCCCTAATAATAATGGGAGATGAACCTACCGGGAATTTAGATCATAAAAATTCCGACATCGTTTTTGATATATTCCACCAGTTGGCGGAAGAAACAGGTCAATCTCTTTTAATAGTTACTCATGATCATGATTTTGCATCCAGAACCGACCGTATTATTGAAATGGATGACGGACGCATAGTAAATCATTAACTGATCAGCACCAAAATCGTTGCAGAAAATTGTAAATTAACGTATTGTAAGACCTTTTAAATGAAATATCCTTTTGCTATATCTCTTTTAATCCTTGCAGGATTATTTTCAGTAAATTTTTGCAAAGCACAGCAAATGGAAAAACCCATCTGGCAAACTTCAGAATATTCGGTATTTAAAGGCCGTATCGTACAAAATAAATTTGTTGGAAAAGCACTTTCTGCAACTGAACTTGTTTCCAATTATCAAAGTCCGGCGAATGAATTTCAAAGCAATAAAATCACTTTTAAATTCAGCATCAATGGGTATGATAATGAAATGGCCTCGGGAACAGATCATGAATTTATCATCACACCGGGCATTACACAAACACCGGTTATTAAATTCGGTCAGCAGCTGAAAGTTAAAAAATCAAACGAAAACAGCGCTTTTCTGAAACCCGACAGTAAGTTAAAAATCAGGCTGGATATGTCTGAAGTAAATAATTCCTTTAAAAGCACGGGGTTTTACACGACGATAAACGGAAATAAAATTTTTAAGGAAGATTTTAAAGGTGTATTTATTGCAGGCGGAACTGCCCCTCTTACCTGGGATTTCGACAATCTGGGTCAGCATCATGAGCTGGAATTAAATGATAACAATGCGGATGGAATTTATGAAATCACCTTAACTTTTAATGCGCAGAAAGATCAGAAACATACCGGCAATTCATGGAAAAAACATTTAAATACTTCTGCCTTTCCTCAATATAAATCAGACTTTTTACTGGCTGACGCCATTTATAATATGAGTCTCGAAGAAATGGTGAAAGCCATTGAACCGGATAGCACCTTCCGTACCGGTAAAGAATGGGCTGGAGTGTGGACACGGGATATTAGTTACAGCATTATTCTGTCGATGGCGCATTTACAACCCAAAGTGGCCATGAAAAGCCTCATGCGAAAAGTTAACAGCAATCTGCGGATTATACAGGATACAGGTACCGGCGGAGCATATCCTGTTTCTACAGACCGCATGATCTGGGCAGTAGCAGCATGGGAAATCTACAAAGTTACAGGTGATCAGAACTGGCTTCAAAACGCATACAGAATCATCAGAAATTCAATTGAAGATGATCTGTTAAATGCATACAATCCAGAAACAGGAATGGTGCGGGGAGAATCCTCATTTCTAGACTGGCGTGAACAAACATATCCCAAATGGATGCAACCAGCTGACATTTTTCAAAGTGAAAACCTGGGAACTAATGCAGTGCATTTTCAGGCCAATAAAGTACTTTCAGAAATGGCTTTCATACTAAAACAGCAGGAAGTATCTATTAAACATCGCAAAATAGCAGAACGGATTCAATTGGGTATTAACCAGAAATTATGGATGAGTGATAAAGGTTATTATGCCCAGTTCCTTTATGGCCGTCATGCAGCCATCATATCTCCACGTTCAGAAGCATTGGGAGAAGCTCTTACTTTATTATTTGATATCGCCGATTCGCTTAAACAGAATTTAATCATTGAAAAAACTCCAGTAACTGCTTTTGGTATTTCCTGCATTTTTCCGCAGATACCCAATATTCCTCCCTACCATAATAACGGAGTATGGCCCTTTGTGCAATCATATTGGGCTTTGGCGTCGGCTAAAGCCAATAACCAAAAAAGTGTAATGGAATCAATTAGCGCTGTTTACCGTCCTGCAGCCTTATTTTTAACCAATAAAGAAAATTTTGTTGCTGATAACGGAGATTTTGCAGGCACGCAGATTAACTCAAGCAATATGCTTTGGAGCCTTTCGGGAAGTTTAGGCCTGATTCATAAACTCATTTTCGGAATTCATTTTAATCCGGATGGTTTGGAATTTAAACCTTTTGTACCCGACCTTTTAAAAGGCGAACGCAGTTTAACAAATTTTAAATACCGTAATGCAGTGCTGGATATTGAGATGGAAGGATCAGGAAACAAAATAAAATCATTTTCACTGGACGGAAAAAATCAGGAACGGGCATTCATCAGCACAAACCTGAAAGGGAGGCATTCTATAAAAATAGTTTTAGAAAATAATTTACTTCCGGAAGGAGAAATAAATAAAGTAGCAAATTATGTTTCCCCTGCTGCTCCTCAATCAAATTATTCTGCCGGAACATTCTGGTGGAACGCTGTTGAAAACGCTGATAGATATCTGGTATTAAAAAACGGAATATTTACAGACAGTACCACTAAAACATCTTTTAAAGTTTCTGAAAAGGAGCATTCCGAATATCAGATAATCGCGGTAGATAAAAACGGTGTTCAGTCGTTTGCAAGCGAACCTATATTGGTAGCCAATAAAAATCTCATCAGTATTTACGAAGCCGAAGGTTTTTCAGCAAAAGCTGATAAACCTTACAAAGGATTCTCGGGATTAGGTTTTACTGAGATCAGTAAGAGTAAAAATACCGCGATAAATTTCCCGATAACCATCAGCCAGACGGGCTTATATGCCATCGATTTCCAGTATGCCAATGGCAACGGACCAATTAACACCAATAATAAATGTGCCATCAGGACATTAATAGATAAAGACAGATTTCTTGGAACAATTGTATTTCCTCAACGGGGAAATGAGGAATGGAGTAATTGGGGATACAGCAATTCTGTTAAAGTCCGCCTGAAAAAAGGCAAACATACACTGCGGCTTAATTTTGAACCCGCAAATGAAAACATGAATCTGGAAGTGAATCAGGCTATGCTTGATCATATGCGGATAATAAAACTGATAGATTAGAAAATTAAAAATTCTAAATACGATTCTGCTTTATAAAAAACGCGGCAAAAATTCGAAAATCTTAAATCAGAAAACGTAATTCAAAATCCGTACTTTTGCGGCCAAATGATTGCGATAAATAACCTCACGTTCGAGATTGGTGCAAGGGCATTATACGACGAAGCGAACTGGCACATAAAACCCGGAGAAAAAATTGGCCTTATAGGCGCTAACGGAACCGGTAAAACCACACTTTTAAAAATTATTGTTGGAGATTATGCTCCAACCCGCGGAACAATTTCTATGGCTAAGGACCTTAAAATGGGTTACCTGAACCAGGATTTGCTTTCGTACCAGTCTGATAAAAGTATTTTGCATGTGGCCATGGAAGCTTTCGAGCGCCAGAATCAGCTGCATACCGAAATTGAAGCCATCCTTAAAAAATTAGAAACAGAATATTCTGACGAACTAATTAACAAGCTTAGTGACAAGCAGCATGAATTTGAAGCTTTAGATGGCTATAGTATTGAATACCGGGCGCATGAGATTATGGCAGGTCTGGGATTCAGCGAAGCGGATACCCACCGTACTTTATCAGAATTTTCGGGAGGATGGCGGATGCGTGTAATGCTTGCCCGTATCTTACTTCAAAATCCGGACATTCTTTTGCTGGATGAGCCTACCAACCACCTTGATTTACCTTCTATTAAATGG
This sequence comes from Daejeonella oryzae DSM 19973, assembly GCF_000422945.1. Lineage (GTDB taxonomy): Bacteria > Bacteroidota > Bacteroidia > Sphingobacteriales > Sphingobacteriaceae > Daejeonella > Daejeonella oryzae. The sequence continues at coordinate 181,071 of NZ_AUHA01000006.1, read as the reverse complement.
CTCGAAACTTATTTGCAGGCTTTTGAAGGTGCCATTATCATTGTTTCTCACGATAGATATTTCCTGGATCGGGTAGTTAAAAAGATTGTAGAATCCCGTAAAGGAAAACTAATACCATATGCCGGTAACTATACATTTTATGTAGAAGAAAAAGGATTAAGAAGCGAAATCCAAAGCGGACAGTTTAAAAACCAGCAGGCCAAAATAAAACAGGAAGAGAAATTAATTGAACGTTTCAGGGCAAAAGCGAGTAAAGCTAAAATGGCCCAGTCGCGGATTAAGGCTTTAGATAAAATGGAGCGAGTGGAGGATGTTGACAATGATAATCCGGAAGTAAACTTCAGTTTTAAATTCAGCAAGCCATCCGGCCGTCATGTGATTCGTATTGAAGATCTAACCAAATTTTACCCTGGCGTTCCTATTCTTAAAAATGCAACTGCCACAATAGAAAAAGGCGATAAGATTGCTTTAATTGGTGCCAATGGTCGCGGTAAATCTACTTTATTGAGAATTATTGCCGGTGCTGATACTAATTTTGAGGGAATGTGTGAGACCGGTCATAACGTTACACAAACATTCTTTGCCCAGCATCAGCTGGAAGCACTTCACATGGATAACGAAATCATCCGTGAATTGCAGGCTTTTGCCCCAAAGCATTCAGAAACTGAACTCCGCTCAATTTTAGGTTGCTTTTTATTTACCGGAGATGATGTATTTAAAAAGATCAAAGTTTTATCCGGAGGAGAAAAGTCGCGTGTTGCCCTGGCAAAAGCATTAACATCCGATGCCAACTTCCTGGTTCTGGATGAGCCTACAAATCACCTGGATATTGCTTCAGTAAACATCCTGATCCAATCTATTCAGCAATATGAAGGAACATGCATTATTGTATCTCACGATAGGTATATGCTGGATAATGTGGCAAATAAGATCTGGTTTATTGAAGATCAGGAGATTAAAGAATATCCGGGAACCTATGCTGAATATGAAGTTTGGAACTCTAAACGGGTATATGTTCCTAAAAAAATAGAAGAAACTCCTAAAAAAGAAGAGAAAAAGGCTGAGGTAAAACCAAAAGTTGTTACCGAGGATAAAAATAAAGAGCTGAAAAAGTTAAATCAAACACTTCAAAAACTTGAAGAGGAAATTGCTGAACAGGAGAAAGAGGTAAAAGCTGCAGAAGCCGAACTGGCTAAAGAAGAAATTTACAGCGATGCTGAAAAACTTTCTGAAGCTAATCGCCGGTATCAGCAATTAAGTCCGCGTTTATTGAAAGCTCAAGCCGAATGGGAACGACTGGCGGAAGAAATTATGGAACTGGAAGAGAAATAATCTCTTGGAGAAACCGTTAAATTTATCTTTTAAAATTATTTTAAAGCACAATCAGTAGATTGTGCTTTCATTTTATCTAGCTGTTTGTAATTGAGCTGTTTATTAAGCCTGCGTATGAAAAATATTTTGTCGTTTATATTGGTGATTAGCTTTATTTCATGTTCAGCGCAGAAAAAACTCCGCAAAAATCAGGAAGTCAATAGCACCCCTGATCAGATTATCCGTTTTGAGGATTATACTTATATTCCTCAAATCAAGACTGTTGAATTTTACAACCGGGTTAAAGAACAATCCATTCCTGTTTACAATTTAGGGAGCAGCGAAGATCTGGTTTTAGGCTTTGACGATTTACGGGCCGGAAGCCGGAATATATCTTATTCTATTGAGCATTTTGATTCGGAATGGAAAAGCAGCCGCCTCTCTCCTATTGATTATCTGGAAAGCTTTTCAGAAGATCGAATCAATGACTACCGTTTATCTTTTAATACGCTTCAAAAATACACCCATTATGAAATGAATATTCCTAATCTGAGTATCAAACCTAAAATTTCGGGTAATTATTTACTGAAGGTTTATGAGGATAATGATCCGCGAAAATTGCTCATTACACGAAGATTTTTTGTTGTGAACTCCCAGGTAAGCATCGGTGCCGAATTAACTCGGTCGGCAACGGTATCTGAGCGGGATGAAAAGCAGAAAATTAATTTTTCAGTAAATCATCCTCAGGTTAATATTTCAAATCCATACCTGGATGTTAAAGTACTGGTTCTTCAAAACGGAAGGTTTGATAATTCACAAACTACTGCACGACCTACGTTTGTACGTCCAAATCAGCTGGTTTATAATGATGTAAGGAGTTTTGATTTTTATGGAGGCAATGAGTTCAGAAGATTTGATACCCGCAGCTTAAGATTTCAGTCTGATCGGATCTCAAAAATTAATAAGGATACATTAAACACCATTTATTTACTTGCTGACGGGGAGATGAACCGGACCAGCTATAGTTTTTTCTTTGATGAGAACGGTGCGTTTTTTATTCGAAATCAGGAAGGCAGGGATAGCCGCACCGATGCCGATTATGCATGGATTCATTTTTCTCTGGCTGCTAAAAGGCCTTCCAATACGGGAAATGCTTACGTTGTGGGGGCGTTCAACAATTATCGCTTAACTGAAGACAATAAATTAGTGTATGACGATACCCGAAAACGGTTTTATGGAAAACAGTATTTGAAGCAAGGCGTATATGATTATCAGTATGTATGGGCCGAAGAAAATTCAGAAACCAGAGATGATCAGGTATTTAACGGTTCTCACTTTGAAACTGAAAACAATTATCAAATATTTTTCTATTACCGTAAACCGGGTTCGAGATGGGAAGAACTGCTTGGATTTACACAGCTCAACTCCGTTCGCCGATAGATAGCTCATATTAATCTTTGCTCTTTTATTCCGCGTTTCATCTTTCAAAACTTACCTTTGCGGCGTTATGGCATTAATTAAGAAAAAACCAAAAGACTCATTTACAATTATGAATGAGCTAGTTCTCCCCAATGATACCAATACTCTGAATAATTTGATGGGTGGTCGGCTTTTACACTGGATGGATATTGCAGCAGGCATTTCTGCTCAAAAACATTGCAACCGGATTGTAGTAACAGCTTCTGTAGATAATGTTTCATTTCATCATCCAATTAAACTTGGAGACGTAGTAACCATAGAAGCGCAGGTTAGCAGGGCATTTAACACTTCTTTAGAAGTAAGGCTGGACGTTTGGGCAGAGAATATTCCTTCCGGAGCTCGTGTGAAATCTAATGATGCGTATTATACTTTCGTGGCGGTAGATCAGAGCGGTCGCACCATTCCGGTGCCTGAGTTATCCCCGGAAACAGACGAAGAACAAGTGCTATTTGACGGAGCTCTTCGCCGCAGGCAGTTGCGGTTAATTTTAGGCGGTAAAATGCATCCGGATGACGCAACAGAATTAAAGGCTTTATTCTTTAAATAATTAATTAGCAGGAATATCCAGTTGCAGGATTTTCAATGTAATACAAATAGAATTTTATCCTGAAATTTTGGCAATGCTTTAATACAGCGTATTAACGGGAATTTTATTGCAAAGAAGGTTTTAAAGCTGGTTTTTACGTGAAGCCAGTTTTAAAGGCCCAAAAGGGCTACTTCTTTTGAGAATTTAAAGATTTCAACTTTTAACTTTTAAAAAGCTACTGAACGACTGCAGATAAAAGGCGATTTAAACTCACAACTTAATTATCTAAATCGATTAGCTGCCAAGCTCAATAATCCTGTCAAACTCTTCTGGCTTTAGTGACATAACAGATAAGCGGCCCTGCCGAACAAGACCAATATCTTTTAAAAATTCGTCAGCTTTAACCTGTTCTAATGTTACCGGTTTTTTCAATTTTTGAACGGGAATAAGATCTACTACCACCCAATTTTTATCTTCAGTAGTCGGATCCTGGTAAAACTCTTTAACTACTTTAGCAATTCCCACAACTTCTTTTCCTTCATTACTATGATAAAATAGAAGTAAATCGCCTTCTTTCATCAATTTAAGATTATTCCTGGCCTGATAATTTCGTACACCATCCCAAAAGGTACGGCCATCTTCATTAAACTTATCCCAACTGTATTTATGAGGTTCACTTTTTACCAGCCAATAATTCATAATGCTTAAAAACAATTAAGGCGCAATATTGCGGAATTATAGACGAAGGCACAAGTATTTTCATATTTAATGTAACTCGGATTCTATTTCCATTTCAGGATTACCAATATATTTGGCGTACCATCTGATAGCTTCGATAATTAAACCCGGCTCTTCATAATTATAATTTATAGTCTCAAACAGCAATTCCTCTCCATTATTAAGGGCATAAAACTGAATTTCATCCGGTTTAAGAACATATTGATTTTCGTTTAAACAAACAACCTTAATTCGTAAAGTACCGTCCCGGTGGAAGATTAAATCACGGCATTCATTCTCGGGATCCTTCGCCACTAAAAATATTTCATTTTCCATTTTGCAATAACATAATCGTATAAAAAAGGTTATAAAAAATGTAAAGAAGATGAATTAAAAAGTGCTACAAGTGTTAATCTGTCTTCAAACAGGTTTTTAACCAATTACAATCTTTAAAATAAAACACCATTTCTTTAACATATTTATTATAAAACTTGTCGCTTATTATAAACATCTTAATTTTGTTAGCTAACGGGTATTTTTTTTAGACCTGCAAGATTTACCTCCAATGAAACTAAGTCAGAAAGAAACCACATTCACCAACGAGGTTGTAACCCGGTTCGAACTTTACAATAGTCTGTTCCTTACACTTCCATTTTACCAGATCAAGCACACCGGAAGCCTGCTGCCCTTTTTCACTTCGCATTGCGAAGAAGGTGTAAAAAACCAGTTAGCGCCTTCAGATATTATTGAAAGCTTCTTTGGACAGTATGAGCAGTATGTTCAGACTGCCGACCGTTTTGATTTATTGTTTCGTTTTATCCAGTATATAGAAAGACAGGTCGTCCTGTTTGATGCTGTAGAGGATGCTTCATTCAATAAAACTGGTCGTGGAGAAGATACCGGATCATTACAATCTTTATTTCAGCAGGCTGCCGGTAATCCAATAATCTCTAAAAAAATCAAAAAAAAATTTAAGGATTTATCATTACGATTAGTTTTAACAGCTCATCCTACACAATTCTATCCTGGACCGGTGCTGGCAATTATTACCGACCTGATTGAAGAGTTAAAGCAAAATGATATAAATGCAATCCATCTGCTGTTAAAGCAATTGGGTAAAACCCCGTTTTTCAATAAAAACAAACCGAGTCCGGTGGATGAGGCTGTAAGTCTGGCCTGGTTCCTTGAAAATGTGTTTTACCATGCCACGGCCAGCATCCAGTCACAAATTAACAACGAGTTTGAATTTCCTGTATCCAATTCAAAACCGCTCATTGAACTTGGTTTCTGGCCAGGAGGAGATCGGGATGGAAATCCAAATGTGACGGTTGAAAGCACAAAGACTGTATCAGAGTTACTCAGAAAAGTACTCTTCCGTTGTTATTATCGCGATTTCCGAATGTTAAAAAGGCGTCTGACTTTTAGAGGGCTGGAAGATCATATGGCAGCTTTGCAAGATTTGTTTTATGAAAATAGTTTCAATGTGGTATCAGATCCCCGCGATCAGCAATCTGAGATCATAAACAATTTGGAAATTATTATACAGGTTTTGAATGAATTTCATGACGGACTATTTGTTGATAAAGTTGAAGATCTGCTGGGAAAAGTAAAATTATTTGGATGCTATTTTGCCTCCCTGGATATCCGGCAGGACAGCCGGATCCTTCGGAATGTGCATCAGTGCTGCTTACATGAAAAAGGAATAGAAATAATTAATGATTTATCAGAGCTGGAAAAAATTCAACAACTCCGTTTTGACGAAGCTGACATACACTGCTCAGATACCGAAGACTTCCTGATTAAAGATGCCCTGGACACAATCCGTCTGATCAGGCAGATCCAAAATGCCGGCGGAGAAAAATCCTGCCACCGTTTTATCATCAGCAATTGTCAGCAAGCTTCGGATATTTTACAATTAATGGAATTATTTCTCTGGAGCGGATGGAAGAAAGATCATCTTTTTATAGATTTTGTACCTCTTTTCGAAACAATTGATGATTTATCGCAGGCAGATAAAATAATGGAAAGGCTGTATACTCATCCATTTTATAAGGAGCATTTGAAACGCCGGAAGAATAAGCAAACCATCATGCTCGGCTTCTCAGACAGTTCCAAAGACGGTGGGTATTTAATGGCCAATTGGTCGATTTTAAAAGCAAAAGTTTCATTAACTGCCGTTGCCCGAAAAAACGGTATAGATCTGGCATTTTTCGATGGAAGAGGCGGCCCGCCTGCCAGAGGAGGTGGAAAAACGCACCGCTTTTATGCTTCCATGGGTAAAGATGTGGCCAATGATCATATCCAGCTAACTATTCAAGGTCAAACAATCAGCAGCCAGTATGGCTCTGTAGATAGTGCACATTATAATATGGAGCAGTTGATTAATGCGGGAATAATTTCTTCTCTGGATCAGAATAATAAAGATACGCTCACCACTGACCAGACAAAATTAATAGATAACCTTGCGAGAAGCAGCTATGCAACTTTTTTGGCTTTGAGGGAACATCCCCTGTTTTTAAAATATCTTGAAGAATTCAGTCCCCTCAAACTATTGTCGCAGATTAATATCAGCAGCAGGCCGGTAAAACGTAATGCAGATTCAGAGTTAAGGCTTGAAGATTTGCGAGCCATCAGCTTTGTAACTGCATGGAGTCAGCTAAAACAAAATATTCCCGGATATTATGGAGTAGGTACGGCATTAAAAAAAGCTAAAGATGAAGGCTCCTTTGAGGATATAAAGAAATTTTATAATGATTCCGGACAGTTTAAAACAATGATAGATAACTGCATGATGTCTATGTCTAAATCTGATTTTCGTATCACAGCATATCTGCAGGAGGATCAAAAATTCGGCAAATTCTGGAAAATGATTAAAGAAGAATTTGAACTTACCCGCAGATTACTTCTGGAAGTTTCAGATACTACAGTATTGATGGAGCAATATCCGGTAGAACGTAAATCAATCGCATTGCGTGAGAAAATTGTCATGCCGCTGGTAATTATTCAGCATTATGCATTACAACAACTTAAAAACCTAAATGAGGAAGACAGGGAAAATGGCCTGTCAGATATTTATGATAAGCTTATTATCCGGACCGTTTATGGTATTGTTAATGCCGGAAGGAACCTTGTATAATACAGTGTATTAAAAATGTGCTGACATTTAAATATAGCCTCGTATCCTGTCATTTTTTTTAGCTTAGGTTAAAAATTTCAGGATTATGAATTCAGTTTCCAAACTCAAGCAATCATTAGGTTTACGCTACGTAATTGTAGTGGTCATAGCCAACATCATAGGTTCCGGAGTTTATAAAAAGGTGGCACCCATGGCCGCCGAGTTGGATTCATCCGCATGGGTATTAATTGCCTGGGCGGTGGCTGGCTTAATAACCTTAATGGGTGCATTATGCAATGCAGAAATTGCAGGACTTCTGGCCGACACAGGGGGCGAATATGCCTATTACAAAAAAATCTACAATAAGTTTTTCGCGTTTATGTTTGGCTGGTCTTTATTTACAGTCATTCAAACAGCAGCTATTTCATCAATTGCCTATGTATTTGCGCAATCCTTGGACAGCATTGTTAATTTACCTCAGCTTTTTCCAGAACTGGCAGAAATGAGTATTGGTGGGATTTTTTATCCCTTTGCCGGATTTTCAGTAAAACTTGCAGCCATTCTCCTGATTATTATTTTAAGCTGGGTAAATACAAGAGGAATAAAAACCGGTGCGGGACTGAGCAATGCTATTTTACTTATGGTTTTTACCGGTATCGCATTGATTATTTTTTTCGGCATGAGCAGTAAGTCGGCCGAAATTTCACAAAGCATACAATTCAATCCGCTGAGTAATTCACCCGTAACTGTGAGTGCTTTGTTTACGGCAATGCTTGCAGCGTTTTGGGCTTATCAGGGTTGGTATAGCATCGGATTTATTGGAGGTGAAATAAAGGATGCAAAACGAACATTACCCAAAGGAGTTGTGATTGGTGTATTTATTGTGATAGGTATCTATCTTTTGGTTAACGCAACCTATCTCTCACTCTTATCAATCCCGGCATTAAATGAAATTTACCAATCGGGAAACCAAATTGCAGCTGTAGAAGCTGTAAGAAGTTTCTGGGGAAACCAGGGAGCCCTTTTTATTTCTGTTCTTATTTTGATTACCACACTGGGCTGTACCAACGCTTCTATTTTAACCGGTGCCCGTCCATATTATGCTATGGCCAGAGAAGGAATGTTTTTTGCTCCCGTTGCCCGATTGAATGACAAGCAAACGCCGGTTAATTCACTTACATATCAATGTGTTTGGGCATGCGTACTGGTACTTTCAGGAAGTTTTGACCAGCTTACCGATATGGTTATTTTTGCAGTCTTTGTCTATTATGGAGCTACGGCGGCAGGAGTTTTCATTTTGAGATATAAAATGCCTGATGCCGACAGACCTTATAAAGTTTGGGGCTATCCTATAGTTCCGGCAATTTTTATATTGTTTTGTGTGGCTCTGTTCCTGAATACTTTTTACACCCGGCCCCGTGAAGCAGCAATTGGTGTAGTTCTAATGCTCACCGGAATTCCAATGTACTTCTGGTTTAAAAGAAAACAGGATAAGTAACTGATTTTTGGTTTATAAGAATGATTTATTTCAATATATCCCTAATCTCAAAAGATTTCTAGATTCATAAACCATAAAGTAATTGTAAAATTTATGTAAAATTTAAATCAGTTGATAATCAACTGATTAACGATTAATTTACTTGGAAGAGAATTTTATATTTTGAAGTAACAAAATTGTTGCTCATTTTTAAAGAAACACTAATCTTTCACTAAATCAACGAATCAGTATGAAAAAACTTCTACAAAGTTCGTTTTTGCTGCTATTTATTGCCTTTCAGGCATTGGCACAGGAACGTATCGTTACCGGAACAGTTACTGCAAGGGAGGATGGTTTACCGCTTCCCGGTGTAACTATAAAAATTAAAGGCACTCAGCTGGCCACATCTACAAACTCAGATGGAAAATTTAATGTAAAGGTTCCGGCAAATGCCTCAACTTTAGTTTTTTCTTTTTTAGGATTTAAAGCTACTGAAGTATCCATTCCTTCATCAAACGTTTTAAATATTGCTTTAGAAAGTGATGCCGCTCAACTATCTGAGGTTATTGTTACAGCTTTGGGTGAAAGTCGTGAAAAGAAATCATTGGGTTATTCAGTGCAGGAAGTTAAAGGTGAAAACCTTACTGTTGCAAAATCCGTGGATGTGAGTTCTTCTTTAGCAGGTAAAATAGCCGGTGTTCAGTTACAGGGATCTCCAAGTTCCTCTTTTGATAATGCCAATATCATTATCAGAGGAATCAGCGGATTAGACTTATCTAACGCAAATCCATTATATGTTGTTGACGGTACAGTTACTGCTCAGGAAAATGTGATCATGGACAATGTGGAATCTATTTCGGTTTTAAAAGGTGCTGCTGCAACAGCTCTTTATGGAAACAGAGCCGGGGCAGGTGTGGTCATCATTACATCTAAAAAAGGCTCCCGTAGCGGAACTCCATCTATTGATGTAAATCTAAGCACCTCTATGGAGAACTTATACATTATGCCTAAATATCAGAACTCTTATGCAGGCGGATATTCTTCAAACTCAGTATCTCCGGGAACTACTTTTGACAATGAAGGTTTTTACTTATTCAAGTACAAACCTGCGGTTCATCCGGCAAGCTGGGCATCATTTGACAACCAGCGTATTATTGAATACGGAGCCGACGAAAGCTGGGGTCCGCTGATTAATGGTCAGGATTACCGTCCGTATTATTCCTGGTATCCGGGATCTGAATTTGGTCAGTTATCACCTTTAACCGCACAGCCTAATAATGTAAAAGATTTTTTTGATACAGGCAGAACATTGAACAATAGTATCGCTTTTTCAGGCGGAACAGATGCAATGGTTTACCGCTTATCTTACAATAACTTAAGCCGATCACTAACGCAGCCGGGCGCAAAACGCAACCAGCATCAGATTGGCTTAAATACTTCTTTTGATATCAGCAAAAAGCTGACTGTAATGACGGATATTGCTTACACGACCCGTAATACAAAAGGTCAGCCGCAGGAAGGATATCTTTTGAACGGATTAAACGTAGCCATGAACTTCAATCAGTGGTTTCAGCGCCAGTTAGATGTTAATCGTTTAAAGAATTACCGCAATGATGACGGATCTTTAAACTCATGGAATATTGGTGATCCAAATTCAACAGGTGATCCGGACTTATATTTACAACCACAATATTGGGATAGCCCTTATTTTGTTGTTCAGGAAAATTACGGCACAGATATCCGCAACAGAATTGTAGGAAATATGGGTTTTAAATTCAAAATCAACGATATTTTCAATGTGTCCTCATTCGTACGGATGGATTATAACAATGGAAAAGGGAATTTCAAAGTAGCTTCGGGAGGTTTACAGGAGCCGGGTTATTCAACTTACCAGCTGTTAAATAATGAGATGAATTATGAAGCCAATTTGAATTTCAAAAAAGGTTTTGGAGACATTACTATAGATGGATTTGTAGGAGGTAATATTCGTACCAATAAAGCTGATCAATTAAGAAATCAAACTACTGGAGGACTTACATTTCCAAACTACTTTGATATAGCAGGATCTGTAACAAGACCAATTACTAACAGCACATTTTCAAACAAAGAAGTAAGAAGTATTTATGGTAAAGCATCATTTGGATACAAAACCTTTTTCTATGTAGATGCTACTTTACGTAATGACTGGTCATCTGCCTTGCCTGTTGAAAATAATTCATACCTGTATCCTTCACTTTCTACCAGTTTAGTTTTCAGCGAATTGATTAGCAATTCTGCCATTAAAGATATTTTATCATTTGGTAAATTCAGAGCTGCATTCGCACAGGTTGGATCTGATCTGGATCCGTACAGAGTAGATATTGCTATTAACAACGGGTCTATTTACGGAAATAATCCTTCAGCAGAAATTGGAAATCAATTTCGTACAGGCGCTGTATTACCTTCTTTAACAAAGTCTTATGAAGTTGGTACTGAAATGCGTTTTTTCAATAACAAAATCGGATTTGATTTAGCTTATTACGTAGATAACATTACAGATCAGATCCTTGGACTGGATATTGCTCCGGCTTCAGGATTTACAACAGCACAGATTAACGCAGGAAATATTCAGCGTAAAGGCTGGGAATTAAGCATTAGCGGTTCTCCGGTAAGTAAGAAAAACTTTAGCTGGAACACATCTTTAAACTTTGCAAAAGCAGAATCAATAGTTAAAGAACTGGCAGAAGGCCTGGATACGTACTTATACAATTCCCAAAGAAACGATTTTCGTATAGAAAACCAGGTTGGTAAACCATGGGGACAAATGGTGGGTCGTATGTATAAGACTGATGCCCAGGGAAATACAGTTTATACCAGTGCGGCCGGTACGGTTGATTATACCATTAATAACAACCTCGGATCTGTAATGCCTGATTTTACAGGTGGATTTTTTAACAACCTTAAGTACAAAGGTGTAGATCTGTCATTTTCAGTAGATTTTCAGAAAGGCGGTCAATTTTATTCATTGAGTAAAATGTATGGAGACGGAACAGGCTTAACTGAAGCAACAGTAGGATTAAATGACAAGGGAAACAGCGTTCGTATGTTCCCGTCTCTGGGTGGTGGCGTTCACATTACCGGCGTGACATCAGCAGGTGCACCCCTGGATACATATATCGCGGCCAGAAGACATTTCTATACAAACAATCAGCGTGATACCAGAAATTACATTTTAAGCTCTTCATATTTAAAACTCCGTGAAGTAAGTTTAGGCTTTAATGTTCCTAAAAGCGTATTTGGAAATGTTCCGCTTAAAAACGTAAAAATAAGCGCTATAGTTAATAACGCATGGTTAATTGCTGCTCCTGCAAAAGAATTTGGTTTTGATCCATCAGAACTGGAAGAATTTGGAAGAGAAGGTGGTCAGTTAAGTTCAACAAGAACATTTGGTTTGAATTTAAAAGTTGGACTTTAATTAAGGAGATAAATAAAATGAAGAAGATATTAGGTTTATTAATAGGATCAGTCATGCTGCTATCAGCATGTGATCCGAGTGATTTCGGAGATACCAACATCAATCCGACGGCGGTTAGCAGTGTTCCAAATAAAGCGCTGCTTACCAATTCATTACAAACATTACCGGGAACAGCTTTTCCTGGAACAGCCGGGAATCGCCATTCTGCAGATATGTATGTTCAGCATATTTCAGAGGGTCCTTATCCGGGTGCATCCCTTTATTCATTCCGAAACTTCGATTGGGCCCTGCATTACACCGGACCATTGTACAACCTGAAAACTATTATTGATAATGCTACAGAGGGAAACGCACTTGCAGAAGCAGGTGTTAACGGTTCAAAAGACAATCAGATTGCCGTTGCCCGTATCTTAAAAGCATATTATTTTTGGTGGTTAACAGATCGTTATGGCGATATTCCATATTCAGAAGCACTTAAAGGAGATGGCAATTTCAGTCCGAAGTATGATACTCAGCAAAGTATTTATACGGATCTTTTTAAAGAATTGAAAGAAGCAGCAGCCCAGATTAAAACTGCAGAAACTGGTGTAAAAGGCGACCAGTTATTCGACGGCGATATGGCAAAATGGAAAATGTTTGCAAACACTACCCGTTTGTTTATGTCATTACGTTTGATGAAAAATGATAATGCCAAAGGCCGGGCCGAAATGGCTGATGCATTGGCAAGTGGAGTGATCAGCAGCAATGCTGAAAACATGTACTACCGTTTCTTATCAAATGATCCAAACAACTTTAATCCATGGTATGATAACTACACAGTTAGCTTACGTAATGATTATGCTATCAGCAAAACGATGACGGATTATATGGCTCCTAAAAATGATCCGCGTTTACGGGTTTATGGAGAAGTATTAGCCGGACAGGTTGTTGGTTTAACATATGGATCTAACACGGCAACAAATATCCCCGGATCTTTTAGCCGTATTGGTGATAAATTCCGCGGAGCCGGTTCACCAGCTTTGATTTATTCTTATGCCCAGGTCTTATTTACTATGGCCGAAGCAGCTAAACAAGGCTGGATTGCCGGAGGCGACGGCGTTGCTGCTACGCATTATGCAGATGCTATAAAAGCATCATTCGAAACATACGGCGTATATGATGCAGCCACATATGCAACTTATATGGCCCAGGCGAGTGTAGTTTACAATCCGGCAAACGGATTAGAAAGAATCATGACTCAAAAATGGGTTCATTTATATTTGAACGGATATGAGTCATGGACAGATTGGAGAAGAACAGGTTTTCCGGTACTGGCAGCAGCACCCAATGGAAATCAGCCAAATATACCCCGCAGAATGGGTTACCCAACAAATGAGGGATCTATAAATGGTGCAAGTTACAAAGAAGCAGTTGCCCGTCAGGGAGCTGATGATTTAAATACCCGGATGTGGTGGGATAAATAAATTAGAATGTTAAAAAAAAGACCGGTCTGAAATATAATTCAGACCGGTTTTTTTATGAGAAATTGAAAAGAAAAATTACCATTGAATCTTTGTAAAAACTCTTAGACAATTTCAGAAGCTTAATTAATTTTCTCGATCTCTACACGTCGATTAAGCACCCGTCCTTGCTCTGTGTCGTTGGAAGCAATAGGCTTTGATTCACCCAACCCAATGCTGGTCAGATTACTTCCCTCCACTCCTACATTTACAATAAAAGCTTTTACCGCATTTGCCCGGTCAATTGACAAAGTCATATTTCTTTGTTCTGTGCCTTCTAAAGAAGAATGCCCTTTAATATTAAATTTAACGGCCGGGTATTTTTTCATCTCCGCGGCAATCTGATCCAGAACAGAATATGAGGATGTCTTTAAAACAGCGGAATTGAATTCGAACTGAATATTGCTGTAATTAAAATCAGGCATTTTTTCTGGTGCCGGAGCCGGAGCTGTTTCCACTTCCCTTTCTACCGGCGCTGGAGTTGGAGCTGGTTTAACCTCTTCTGTTACTTGCACAGCAGGAGGAATTGCAGCAATCTTTTTGGCTTTACAGGATCCGAATAATACTGCAGAAGTTGAAAATGCTAAAATAAGGATGCTAAGTTTTGATCTGCTAAATTTCATATAATTAGTTTTGGTTTAATTTCAGATTGAACGCTTACAATCAAATCTTGTTACAATTTCATCATTTTTGAAAGGTGCTCAATCTCATTTTTAAAAATTTTCCGATTAAATAAAGCCGGTTTTAAAACCCATTTTCAGGAAAAACCAAAGACTCTTCTGCAGGATATCCTCGTTTTAAAATTAAAACTATCAATAAAAGCAGTATGAAACCTGGAGTTCTCATTTGACTCGTTTTAATAATTAGGAGACCTAACCTGAAATATAAAAATTTAAACTTCGTATATTTTGGGCTTGTACAGCGGTTAATTAATTTCATCAATGAAGCAGTTTGTGTTAATTAGGAAAATTCTAGGTTCAATTGATCTGGAAAGTGATGTGGATAGTTATGATAAGATCCATCAATCCATTTTGAAGGATATTATTTTTAAGGGCACAAATCTTTGGATTCTGGTATTTGCAATACTAATAGCTTCGGTTGGATTAAATATGAATTCCACAGCAGTTATTATAGGAGCAATGCTTATATCTCCATTAATGGGCCCCATAAATGGCATGGGTTATAGTATTGCAACCTATAATTTCCCGCTCTTTCGAAAAGCTCTAAAACATTTTGCCTTTGCAGTTAGCGCCAGTCTGCTGGCTTCAACCGCCTATTTCGCAATGAGCCCGATCTCTACTGCACATTCTGAATTATTAGCCCGAACAAGTCCAACCATTTATGATGTATTGATTGCATTATTTGGCGGCTTGGCAGGCATTGTAGCAATAAGCAGTAAGCACAAAGGGAATGTTATTCCGGGTGTGGCAATTGCTACAGCATTAATGCCTCCGCTGTGTACCGCAGGTTATGGATTGGCATCCGGCAAATTTGATTATTTTTTCGGAGCTTTCTATTTGTTTACAATTAACACTGTCTTTATCGCTATTTCGTCTGTGGTTATTTCACAAATTCTGAAATTCCCGATAAGAACTATAGTTGATGACGCTCAAAAAAAGAGAGTAAACAGATGGATTACCATCGTAATTTCTCTAGTTCTAATCCCGAGTATTTATTTTGGCTATAACCTGGTTCAAAAAGAAAAATTTGTAAAGAACGCTACAGATTATGTGAAAAGTATCAGCGTTATAGAAGGTAACTATTTATTGAAGAATGAAATTAATCCCGACAGGAATTCAATAAGATTAGTTTACGGCGGTGCCACATTAACTGATCCTCAAAAACAGAGAATAAGAGAAAAAGCAAAAGATTACTCTCTAAACAAAGTGAAGGTAGATTTCCTCCAAGGCCTTTCTTTTGATCAATTGACCAAGAAAACAAGCGAGCTGGATAATTTAAAGGCAGAAATGAATCGGCTAAATTTGCAAGTGCAGGGGAAGGAAAATTATATTGACAGTTTGCAGGCAAGAAGTTTTCGGGGCAGGCAGGTTTTAAATGAAATCCGGATTTTATATCCGCAGATTATTAAATGCTCATTTTCCGATTCGTATGTGTTTCGTGATTCTTTACCTGTTCCTGAAAAGCAGTCAATTGTGGTATTCACCCTTAAAAATAGTTTGAACAATAGTGAAAGATCTAAAATTGAGGATTGGCTCAAAACAAGACAAAAATCGAAGCGTATAAAGGTTTATTATGAGCAATAATAAAACTTATCCCGGCAACGGAATTATACTGACTACGTTGGTGAGAATTTACCGGCTCAATATGACTTAAATATAGATTGTTGATTTCATCCGGCTTCAGTTAAATTACTGAACTACTGCCTGGCTGATAGATTTTGCAAGACCTGGTCCTGCTTGTAAAAGTTCCTGAGTTATAGAACGGGTATATTCTTTTATTTCTTCTTTAAACTCAGTTACTGATGCGCCGGATCTGATTTCCTCCAGGCGTTTTTCCCATGTTCCGGTTAATTCTGCCTGGGCTATTTTTTTATCCTTAACAACTTCATATACGGCAAGTCCTCTGCCCGTAGGCACCAGATTTTTTTTCTCCCGGGTTATATATTCCCGTTTTATTAAAGTTTCTATAATTGAGGCACGGGTAGCAGGAGTTCCAAGTCCGCTATCTTTCATAGCATATCGTAATTCCTCGTCGTCAATTTCTTTGCCCGATGTTTCCAGAGCCTTCAACAGGCTGGCTTCATTATATAAAGGTTTGGGTTTAGTTTGTTTTTCAAGAATTACTTTATTTTCAACCGGCAGGTATTCACCTGTTTTCACTTTGGGGAGTGTATTGTTTTCTTCCTCTTTCTTTTCCTCATCGGGCTCGTTATAAACAGATCTCCAGCCAGCTGATTGAATAACTGTTCCATTTGCAATAAAATCAGACCCCGATTCTATAGTGATTTTAGTGATTTCTTTGATACATTCTTTATGGAAAGATTCGAGCATACGCCCGGCAACCATATCATAAACAGCTTGCCGGTCTTCACTTAAATTTCCGGGGGCTATCCCGGTAGGCAAAATAGCATGGTGATCCGTTACCTTTTTGGCATTCACACTCCGTTTATTTAACGGGATAGTTAACAGAAATGAAGCCTGCTTTCCAAAATCAGCATGAGCGGTTAATTTATCAATCAGTTGAGGAACACCGGCAAAAACATCATCACCAATATAGCGGCTGCCGGTACGCGGATAGGATACTAATTTGCCTTCATACAAACTTTGCAAAATGGTTAATGTCTGATCAGCAGTATATCCTTTTTTCTTATTGGCTTCCTGCTGTAAACTACTTAGATCATGCAAAAGCGGAGGCGGTTCTTTTCTGGGTTTTGATTCTACATTTTTTAAAAATCCTCCGGCAGCATGACCGCCTGATACATTTTTTACGCTATCAAAAACCACCTGCGCCAGCTCTCTGGTTTTAAAATTCTCAAATGAGATTGCTTTAAATAAAGCACCATCTTTAGATAACTGAATACTTACATGGTAAAAAATCTGCGGAACAAAGTTTTTTGATTCCAGAAACCTCGAGCAGATCATAGCTAATGTGGGCGTTTGCACCCGACCGAGAGACAACACAGATCTGTTGCCTGCAGAAATACTTAAAGCCTGAGTTGCGTTCATCCCAACCAGCCAATCTGACTCTGATCTGCAATGAGCTGAATTAAATAAAGTGTCGTAATCTGTTCCCGGTTTTAAATTGCGAAATCCTTCTTTTATGGCTTCGTCTGTTTGTGATGAAATCCACAATCGTTTAAATGGCTTTTTGCATTTTAAAAAATAATAGATATATCTGAAGATGAGCTCGCCTTCCCTCCCGGCATCAGTAGCAACTATAATTTCGGTAGCTTCATCAAACAGCATTTTAATGGTATTCAGCTGTTTTCTTACACCGGGATCTTCTACAACCCCGTCCTTAGTTTTTATTTTACGAATAGCTAACTTGAACTTTTGGGGAAGCATAGGCAGGTGCTGAACCCTCCATCCGTAATAACCGTAATCCTGAGGCGGAGCCAGCTGCAGTAAATGGCCAAAAGCCCAGGTGAATGAATATCCCTTTCCTTCTATATACCCATCCTTTTTAGAAGTAGCACCAAAAACTTTGGCTAATTCACGGGCGACAGAAGGTTTTTCGGCGATGACAATTTTCATATTACGTGATCAACTTAGGGGCGGCAAATTTTATCATTATAATTTAGAATACCGCATAGAAGTTAATCTATTCAGCAGTTCAATAAATACGTTCTGGTAAATTTCCGAAATGATTCTGTTATCAGCTGGAAAGATAATGCTGTAAATTACACTCGCCGAAAACAAGAAACATTGCTTACTATTATTTGGGTTTCTGCAATTGTTGGAATTCTGATTTTTATGG
Organism: Daejeonella oryzae DSM 19973; assembly: GCF_000422945.1. GTDB lineage: Bacteria > Bacteroidota > Bacteroidia > Sphingobacteriales > Sphingobacteriaceae > Daejeonella > Daejeonella oryzae. Next base: position 163,056 of record NZ_AUHA01000006.1, on the reverse strand, counting down.
TTTCAAACATTTCTCCCGTTTCTCTAACATCAATACCTATATTATAAAATCAATCTGTTTATAAGACAAATCTAATTTTGCTGAATGGGGATATGCCGGATTAATGGATAATCTTAAACACCAGTTCTTTCAGCAATTCGCCGTCACTTGTATTACCTGTAGCATCAACTCCTTTAGAACGCAAATCGCAGTCACGCAAATAACTTATTACCTGAAAAGTTTTAATCTTATCAAAGTTCCTCCCGGCAATTTCATAATCTTTAACAAAATAGGGGCTTACTCCCAACTCTTTGGCTAATCCCTGCTGCGAGCGGTCTTTTGCATAATGGAATTTTAAAACCTTGCTGAAATACGTATTCAAAGCACCTAAAACCAAAGGCATTGGATTAGCTTTTGGGTTGGAAGCAAAATATTGAATGATTTGATTTACTTTGAAAACATCTCTCCTCACCAATGCATTTTGAAGCTCAAATACATTATATTCTTTACTGATGCCAATATTATCCTGTACATCTTCGGCATTAATTTCAGTTCCGGGAACACAGTTTAACATTAGCTTTTCAAGCTCATTGGCAATTTTAGAAAGATCATTACCCAGATATTCGGCCATTAGTGCCGCCGCACGTGCATTTATCCGATAATTCTTTTCACGAACAAAATCCTCTATCCATGATGCAATTTTATTTTCATAAACCTGTGCAGATTCAAAAACCAGCCCTTTTTTATCAATTGCTTTGTAGGTTTTTTTTCGCTTATCAAATTTCCCGTGTTTATAACAAAACACCAGAATAGTACTTTGCAGGGGATGTTCCAGATAATTCAACAAAGGATCAACAGCTTTTTTGTCGTCCTCGCTATCTTTTCCCCATTTTAATTCCTGAGCCTCTTTTACAAGTACAACCTGAAATTCGCTCATCATTGGAAAACGTTTTGCAGAATTCAGAATCGTCATTATATCGGTGTCTTTGCCGTATAGAATGGTTTGGTTGAAGCCCTTTTCTGCATCTGAAAGCACGTTATCTTCAATATAATCGCTGATCTTATCTATATAATAAGATTCTTCTCCGTGGAGAAGATATACCGGCTTAAACTTTCGGCTTTTGAGATCTTTTACAAGGTCATGGATATTCATATTCTGGCCGCAAATTACAAAATAATGGGTCAGCAAAAATTGTGAGATTAAAAATCTTAGATTTTACATAAATTCAGCCTTTCTGCAATCAGCATGTTTGAACCTGTACCCTTAAATTTACCTTCCTTTCCTTTCCGAATCAAAGAGGAATCTGGCAACTATTTCATTTTTGATGAAATCCGCAAAAAATACCTCTTATTAACACCGGAAGAATGGGTGAGACAGCATGTAGTTCAGTATCTCATCTCCGAAAAAAAATATCCGCGTTCTCTTATTAAACTGGAAGGCGGATTGAGATTGAATACTCTTCAAAAACGGACAGATATTTTATTTTATAATTCGGCAGGCGAAAAAATACTATTGGTGGAATGTAAAGCTCCGCAGATTTCAATTACTCAGGAAACTTTTGATCAGGTTGCCCGGTATAATTTAGTTCATAAGGTAAAATGGCTCATGGTAAGCAATGGATTACAACATTTTTGTTGCCGGATAGATCTTAATGAAGCAAGCTATAAATTTGTAAATGAGCTGCCTGCGTACAGTGAAAGTTAATATATTACGTTATTGTTAATTTTATTAAGCGAGTATAACTTTTTATAAAATCCTCCGTATACCTTGTCTCAAACTTAATTATAACCGTATGACTTATCAACTTGACATTTCGCATTATCGCTCTTCAAATAATGATGCACGTTTATGGATGTTCGCTAAGATATTTTTGTCATTATTGTTTTTAAATACATTGGGAGTAGCTTTTTACTTCAATTTTCCGGCTCTGAGTCTGTTAAATGTTATACTCGGATTGGTTTTTCTTGCCGTGATGATCAAGCTGATCAGTAAAAGAATTAAAGTCCCATTTGTGCAAATTGCCGGTGGAACTTTAAAATACTTTAATCCCCGCGAAGGTGAAATGATTTCAGTTTCTGCTAAGGATATTACGCATATAAGCACCCGCTTTTGTGAGTTAAAAGTACATACAGAAGAAAGCGTACATTCATTAAATCTGGGTCTGATAAGAAATGAGAAAACCCGGTGGGAAATCAAAGAAATGATCAGAGAGATGGCTCGTACAGATGGCGGACTTCCTTTAGAAAATTAATACAACCCGTGTTTACATAATGAAGGATTGAGTTATTAGCTCAATCCTTTTTTTATACCTGGTTATTTGGAAGGAATTTTTAAAACCTGGCCAGGATGAATCAGATCAGGATTGCTGATGGTATCCTTATTTGCTTCAAAAATTTCCTGCCAGGAGAGTTTGTCATAGTTTGAAGCTATTTTACTCAAACTATCGCCAGATTTAACCGTATAGGTTTGCTGACCAAATTGAGGAATTACTGCAATATCTAAAACCATATCGCCTGATCTCATATCCGGATCAAGACGTTGATAGGAATCCCAAATTTTTCTTTTAACCTCTTCAGATCCTGCAGTTCCGGAGACATATAAAATATTATTCTGCTCGTTAACTTTCAGGTCATTTATTCCGTTTGATTTCGCAAGGCTGATGACCTCGCTGTATTTTTCCTGTAGTGCCATATTTTAATTCTTTATTGTTAACTGGTTTATTACTTTTTTAGGGTTAGCTTCATTAGCAGCCTGCATAACTTTAACCAGATCGGCCCGGTCTATTTCACCGTTCAGTGTTACTTCGCCATTATTTACAGAAAAACTTACCCCATTAATTCCTTTTTGGGTAAAAGTTCTTTCCAAAGTTGATTTCAGTTCAGTATCAGAATCAATTACAATTTCCGGAGAACTTACCGTGGTATTATTGACAACTGATTTAACACCCTTTACATCTTTTACAGCATCGCCAACCGCAGATTTAGTTTGATCATCTTTTACTTCACCCGTCAGAGTAACAACACCCCCGCTAACCGCCACACTTACATCAGAATCAACAACAGCAACTTTTGCCTGGCTATCTGCCTGAATCTGAGAATCACTTTGTTTACAGGAATATAAGAGTGTTAAACCCATCATCATCATAACAGCAATTGAGTTCTTAAATGATTTTAATTTCATGAGATTTTGATTTGGGTTCAATTTAATGAGTGATTTCGAAGGTAATTTTTAAGTTGACACGGTAATTGGTAATTTTTCCGTCGGTTACCTTTGCGCTCTGATCTTTCACATAAGCAGACCTGATATTTTTAATATTTTTACTTGCTTCAGTAATACCCTGCTGTGTAGCATCCTCCCAACTCTGGGGAGAATTAGCTAAAATTTCAATAACCTTTAATACCGACATGATCCTGTTTTTTTAAGTAAACATTCCGCCTCACTTTTTTTCAGTTAAGCTTTTAGTTAATAGTTAAAGGTGATTACCGACCGGAATGTTTAGGTTTTTTATAAAAACTTATTTAAAAGTTATTATGCGGCTGGAATAGCAGATTGTTTAAGCAAAAAATTGTCATTCAAGTTTTGACAATCCGAATCTTCTTAATAACAACCCGGTAATTTTTGAGATTAGGATGATCAGATTGAACAGGATGATCTCCCATTACTGACGGATCTGACGATGGTGTATTTTTCTGTTGTTGCATTTGGAACACTGCTTTGAAGCAGGGGAAATCTTTTTCCAGTTTACCGTTATTAAAACTTATTAATGTGCCGCCATAATCCCAGCCGAAACCATAAAATTGAAATACGCCTTCATTTAATTTTTCAATTTCCTGAATACTTGATCCGATGCCAATGGAATTTGAGAATCGAAAAGGAGATTTAGGATTAGAAATCTCAATTGCCTTCATGGTTTCAAAGGGAGGCTGTTTCTCTTTCCAAAAGACTTTAATTTCGTCGATTTTAGATTTATGAATGGTGCTGAAAGTTTCTTCATATGTTCCTTCCAGCATCAGCGAGTCGATGGTAATATTGTCCTTACCGAACTTATCTATGAGACCATTCAGATTATCAGAAAATTTTACCTGAGCAACTCCCTGGCAGTTTATCAGGTTAGTACCAGAATCAGATGCATTATTAACCTTTTTGTTTAAATCAGGCTGAATAATCAACGAATCATTTGTATTGGATCGGTTTACAAATTTGCCGGAATTTTGCCTGCAGGCCGTTAATACAGGTAAGCTTAAAAACCACATTCCTAAAAATGCGGCTTTAATAAATTTACCCCTTAGATCAACTGAATCTGAGCAACGCAATTTTAATTTTTTTTGAATTTTGATCCCGTTTTCATGATTCATATGATTAATATCCTGCAGAACTTTTACGATTCCAAGGATTGAAGACTCTCTTCTAAAATTTTAATTTTCGATTCCGCATCCTCTTTCTTCCGGCGTTCATTATCCACCACTTCCGCCTTTGCATTCTGAACAAACCGTTCATTAGAAAGCTTTGCGTCAACGGATTTTAAAAACCCATGCAGGTATTCCAATTCTTTTCCTATACGCTCTTTTTCGGCATCTATATCAATATTATCAGCAAGAGAAACAAAGAATTCGTCTTTCCCGGCCATAAATTTTGCAGCGCCTGCAACCTGATCATCTACAAATTCAATATCACTAATATTGGCAAGCTTGGATACGATATTCAAATACTCATCATAATGTATTGATGAATTCACTTTAATATTTAATGGCAAAGCTTCTTTAGGAGAAATTTGCTTCGTGTTCCTGACATTTCTAATTTCTGAAACAACCTGTTTTATAATCTCCACATCTTTTAAAAGCTTTGAATTTATCACGGAGGCTACAGGATAAGGAGCAACAATACAGCAATCCATTTCTGAACGTTCAGCGAAAACATCCTCATGCCATAATTCTTCAGAAAGAAATGGCATAAAGGGATGTATTAATTTCAATATTCTTTCAAAGAAATCGAGAGTAGCTTTATAGGTTGCCGCATCTATCGGTAACTGATAACCGGGTTTTATCATTTCCAGATACCACGCACAGAAATCATCCCAAACCAATTTATAAATGCCCATTAAAGCCTCAGATAAACGGTATTGCTTGTAATTATCTTCGATCTCTATCAATGCCTGACTAAATGCCGAATCGAACCATTCGATAGCCTGCAAGTTGGGGTTATCTAAATTTTCATCAACTTCCCAGCCATTAACAAGACGAAACGCGTTCCATATTTTATTGGCAAAATTGCGTCCCTGCTCACAATAACTTTCGTCAAACATCAGATCATTGCCTGCCGGAGAACATAAAAGCATTCCAACTCTGACACCGTCTGCGCCGTATTTTTCAATAAGGTCAATGGGGTCGGGAGAATTTCCCAATGATTTGGACATTTTACGTCCCAATTTATCGCGAACAATTCCGGTGAGGTAAACATTTTTAAAAGGTGCTTTTCCACGGAACTCATGACCTGCCATAATCATCCGGGCAACCCAGAAAAACAATATTTCGGGAGCCGTAACCAGATCGTTGGTTGGGTAATAGTAATTGATATCTTCGTTATCCGGATCTTTAAATCCATCGAACACAGAAATCGGCCACAGCCATGAAGAAAACCAGGTATCTACCACGTCTTCATCCTGCTTCAGAAATTCGGACGCCTGCTTTCTAAATCCCGCTTTTTCATCCTCAGACATTTTACATCTTGCCGGATCACGGTTTATCAGTTCTTCAAGAGCTTCCTCCCTGGTTTTGGCAATTACAGGCGCCTCATGCTGAAAATACCAGGCCGGAATTTGCTGTCCCCACCATAGCTGGCGACTTATACACCAGTCCTTCACATTTTCCATCCAGTGACGGTAGGTGTTTTTAAATTTTTCGGGAATCAGGTTAACTTCACCATCCAGCACATAATCGAGCGCAGGCTTGGCCATTTCATCCATTTTACAAAACCATTGCAATGATAATTTGGGTTCTATTACTGCATCCGTTCGCTCAGAAAAACCGATCTGTGATTTATAATCTTCAACCTTTTCCAGGTGCCCTTCGGCTTCCAGCATTTGAGAAACTTTTTTACGGGCAATAAACCGGTCCTCTCCTACCAGAATAACCGCCAGTTCATTTAAAGCTCCATCATTATTTAAAATATCAATTACCGGCAGATTATGTTTAACTCCCAGTGAGTAGTCATTTAAATCATGCGCCGGCGTCACTTTAAGACAACCGGTACCAAATTCTATATCAACATATTCATCTTCTATAACCGGTATTTCGCGGTTTATTAATGGAACAAATACTTTTTTGCCTTTCAGATGAATAAAGCGCTCATCATTTGGGTTGATACAGATAGCTGTATCGGCCATTATAGTTTCAGGACGTGTGGTTGCAATAGTTAAAAAAGACTCTTTTCTGGTTTGGTCAAATTTAGTTCCGGCTATGTGATAGCGGATATAATATAATTTTTGATTTACTTCTTTACGGATTACTTCCTCATCTGATACCGCCGTTTTCCCTTGTGGATCCCAGTTTACCATTCGCACTCCGCGATAAATAAGGCCTTTTTTATATAGATGAATAAAGGTATCTATCACGGCTTCCGAAAGATCCTTTTCCATGGTAAAACGGGTGCGATCCCAATCGCAGGAAGCACCTAACTTTTCAAGTTGCTTAAGAATAATTCCGCCGTATTTCTCTTTCCACTCATAGGCATAATTTAAAAACTGCTCCCGGCTAAGATCTTTTTTATCAATTCCCTGTTCCTTCAGCATGGCTACCACCTTAGCCTCGGTTGCAATACTGGCATGATCTGTACCCGGAACCCAGCATGCATTTTTCCCCTGCATCCGGGCACGGCGAATTAATACATCCTGGATAGTATTGTTTAACATATGGCCCATATGCAAAACCCCGGTTACGTTTGGCGGTGGAATTACAATGGTATAAGGCTCACGCTCATCCGGCACTGAACGGAAAAATTTCTTTTCCATCCAATAGGAATACCATTTATCTTCTGTTGATCGGGGATTATATGTTTTAGAAATACTCATTTTATGGCCTGTACTTAATGGGCAAAAATACATTTTTGAGAGGGAAACCGGGAAGCCTCCAAAAGGAAATTGTTCTTTTTATAAGGGACATTTCGCATTTCTGCGAAACTTTGCCCCTCTAACAAGCATATTTCAAAGGTTTTCCAAGTAAACCTTATAAGCAAAAGCAATATTTTAACTGATTATCAGTTATTTAATTTACATACGAATTCGTAATGAGAACCTCCTGATCCTGAAAATGGATACGGCTATAAAATTTGAAAGAATGAAAAATTTATTTCACTTAAAAATTTTACCTTTTCTCTTCGATCATTTAAAAATCGGAAGGATTATTTACTGGTTTAACAAGTAATATTTCTATTATTTATGGAAATCCTCCGCTCTTCTAAATAAATTCACCTATTATTAAACGTTTCGATTTTACAAACCCTTCTGATAGTATACATCGGCTAATTGATTTATTTACTTTAAAACCTAATTATGGATAGAAAGAACACAAAATTTATTTTATGCGGAATTGCTGCTTTCATTACTCTGGAAGCCAGTGCACAACATGATTCTCCTGAATTACCAAAAGGAAAAAGAGAATTCATTAATAAGGCTGACATGAATGTAAATGTTAAGCCCGGCGATGATTTTTATGAATATGCCAGTGGAACCTGGATCAAAAAAAATCCTGTTCCGGCTAAAGAAACCCGCTGGGGAAGCTTTCAGCAACTGCGGGATTTTAATATTAATGCGGTTAAATCATTATTAATCGAAGCTTCATCAGATAAAAATGCTGCTACCGGATCTTTAGAGAAACGTGTGGGAGATTTTTATGCTGCAGGAATGGACAGTAGCACAATCGATAAATTAGGATTTACGCCGATTAAAGCAGATCTGGAAAAAATCAATTCTATTAAAGATGTGAAAGGCGTGCTTAATCATTCGGCATGGATGAGAACTGCAGGAATGGGATCTCCGATGTTTGGATTTGGTGTGGGTCAGGATCGCAAAAATGTAGAAAATATGGTTCCTCAGCTTTTTCAAGGCGGAACTACTTTGCCGGACAGAGATTATTATCTTAAGAATGATGCCCGAAGTATCAAAATTCAGGATGCTTATAAAAATTACATTGTAAAATTATTTACGTTAAGCGGAGTTGCAGAAGCGGAGGCCAAAGCTAATGCAGAGGTTATTTTCACTATTGAGAAATCTTTGGCTGAGGCGCAAATGAGTCGTGTAGAAATGCGGGATCCGTATAAAACCTATAATAAACTCGCGGTAGCAGATTTAAGTAAAACCACTCCAAACATGGATTGGAAATCACTGCTTTCAACAATGAAAGTTATTGGACAGGATACTGTTCTGGTTTCCTCTCCTAAATTTTTTGTTGATCTGGATAAACTGATTTCTTCGGTTCCGGTAAAAAACTGGCAAACGTACCTTAAATGGAATGTGCTTAAAACATCAGCTCCGTATCTGAGTACTCCTTTTGTGAATGCTAATTTCGAATTTACAAAAGCTTTAAGCGGTCAAAAAGTACAAACTCCACGCTGGCAAAGAATGTCGTCATTAACTGATGGCTCTATTGGCGAATTGCTAGGACAATTATATGTAAAGAAGCATTTTAAACCTGAGGCGAAAGCCCGTATGCAGGAGCTGGTTTCTAATCTGGTTAAAGCATATGAAATCAGGATCAAAAATCTGGATTGGATGAGTCCTGTAACCAAGCAAAAAGCTCTGGATAAATTATATGCTTTTAAACCAAAGATAGGTTATCCGGATAACTGGAAAACCTACGATGGCCTGGCCATTAACCGTAATTCTTTCTTTCAGAATTTAAAAAATACCGGAACCTGGAAGTATGATGAAATGATTGATCAGTTGGGAAAACCGGTTGATCGTACCCGTTGGGGCATGACACCGCCTACTGTTAATGCTTATTACAATCCTGTAATGAACGAAATTGTATTTCCTGCCGGAATTCTTCAGTTTCCGTTCTTTGATCCAAATGCCGATGATGCGGTAAATTATGGTGGCATTGGCGCAGTAATTGGCCATGAAATTTCTCACGGATTTGATGATTCCGGAAGTCAGTATGATAAAGACGGAACGTTACGTAACTGGTGGACTGAAGAAGACAAAGCAAAATTTAAAGAGAAAACCGCGGCGTTAAAAATTCAGTATGATAATTACACCGTATTAGATACCATCCATGTAAATGGACAGTTAACTATGGGCGAAAACATTGGCGATCTGGGAGGTTTAAATGCAGCTTATGAAGCGTTTAAAATGACCAAGCAAGGTCAATCAAATGAAAAAATTGATGGCTTTACTCCTGATCAGCGCTTTTTTCTGTCATGGGCCCAGGTTTGGAAAGGAAACACCCTTGCAGAAACAGCGGCTCAGTTAATTGTAACGGATTCGCATTCTCCGGGACAATACCGCACCATTGGCGCTCCGGTTAATATGGACGCATGGTATGAGGCTTTTAATGTTAAGCCAGGCGATAAACTGTATAAAAAACCTGAAGACCGGATTAAGATCTGGTAAAATATGGCATTTCTTAAAGCATAAAGGAATATATCAGCCGGCAATTCGTACTCTAAATTGAGAACGAATTGCCGGCTTTTTAATTTACAGATATGCAGACTAAAAATTTCAAAAGAATATAATACCTGAAATGTGATCCGCTTGTATCTTTACGGACTTAATGGAAACTTATTTTTTCGTGAGTGTGAGGTTCAGGTTTATTTATCATCAACAACAAACCTGCAGAATTGATGTTCTACATATTGACGCCATTCCAAGCAAACAATACAATACTTATAATTAAGATTAAATGCGCATTTTTTGTCTTCTTATACTGAGCCTTATTTCTTTCAGCTCCTATGCTCAGATCCAAAATCCGGATTTTAAAAACATGCTTGATAGCTTATATCAGCATACGGTTCCATTGATATCGGTAGAGGAATTTAAAAAATTAGATCAGGAGAATTTATACATTTTAGATACCCGGGAGAGTAAGGAATTTAATGTAAGTCACCTGAAGCAGGCCAGACATGTGGGCTACTTTTGGTTCGATATGCGTCGTATTTTTGATATTCCTAAAGATGCTACGGTAGTTTTATATTGTTCTGTTGGCTATCGAAGTGAAAAAATTGGAGAAAAACTTTTAAGTTATGGATTCAAAAAAGTCTATAATCTTTACGGAAGTATCTTCGAATGGGTAAACGAGGGCAATCCGGTATATAAATCAAGCGGGGTTCAGACTTCAGAAATTCATACGTTTAATGAGGATTGGAGTCGCTGGGTAACAAAAGGTACTAAGGTTTATTAAAGATGAATCACCTCTCTTTTTCCTTCACATCCGATGGATCTAAAACCTTGTTTAACAGTGAAGTTGGAGAACACTATCATTCTCAAAATGGCGCTTTACAGGAGAGTCAGCATGTTTTTGTAAAATCCGGACTGGATTTTATAATCCAAAAAGATCAAAAAAAAACAATCAGTATACTGGAAGTAGGTTTTGGGACCGGTTTAAATTTTTTATTAAGTGCTGATTACTGTGAATCAAATAGTATAAAACTTTCTTATACCGGTATTGAAGCTTTTCCTCTTGAATCCGAAATAATTTCCCAAACCTCCTATCATCAGTACGTTCCTCCCTCTATATGGCAGCAATTCATTGCAAATTATAAAGATGCAGCAGGAAAGTCAGTTGAAATTAGTAACAACTGCAAACTCGAAATAAGTCATTCAAAACTTATGGATTTCAGCAGCAAAAATCAATTTGACGTTATTTATTTTGATGCTTTTGCCGCCGCCTATCAGCCAGAAATGTGGACTTTAAACTCCTTATCCCATGCCTGTGCCTTCTTAAAAGAAGGCGGAGTTTTTGTTACCTATGCTATAACCGGAGATTTGAAAAGGAATATGAAGTCTTTGGGATTCTCAATAGAAAAAGCCCCAGGGGCTGCAGGAAAAAGAGAAATGCTGCGGGCTATAAAACTGATCCCTTAAAAGTACAGCATCCGAAAAAATTAATCAAAGGCGAATTACATTAACTGCTTATTTCAGTTTCCCTGCTAATTTCAGACGCATAAATTTTTGTTGAAAGAACATAGCAGAAATATGCAAAAATAGGTGCACTAAGCACATCTATAGTAAAATGTACGTGCTGAATTAAAACCAAAAATCCCATTACTACAGTCGCTATTAATCCCAAAATGCGATCAAATCGCTTCTGAAGACATAAAAAACACAAAAACTGGGTAGCTGTATGTCCCGAAAAAAACAAGTCCTTGGTAATAAACTTATTTCCATAAAAAATATTTGCAATGGGATCTGTAATAGGAATCAGATCTGTAGGCGGATTAAAAGGAATTAATGAAATGGAAATAATGCGGGCAATATTTAAAATGATAAATCCGTACATAAAGGTCATAAAAACCGCAGGATTTTGAATGGCCTTCATAATTATTAGAATAGCCATAAACCAGGTTACAATGAAAATCGGAATAGAAACATCGTATGCCGGTATCAACTGAAGAAATACATCATTATTTACATGACCATTCCTGGTTTCTATATACTGGTAAAATATTGGAAAGAAAGAAAGCAGAGCAATGAAGGTAGTCATGCCCAGGAGAAATTTCTGTTTAAACATTGGCTCATTCCAGGCATCTTCCCACCTGTTTAAAAGTAATGTGCTTCCTTGTTTAATTCTATATTTCATATTAATAATAGTCGCTCAAAAAACCGCCGCAAAGATATCTGAATTATTAATATCAAATTAACTTTATGATAACTTTATTTTAATATGATAAAACCCCTGATTTAAAGGGTAAAAGCTTAAAAAATCGGGGGATGGTATTAGAAATAAGATCGTACGGTAGCGCAAATACATCCCGGTTAAAATACTATTTTTGCAGAAAACAATTATATGGCTGCCAATATAGCTCCTCTTTACGGTCAGAATCCCTCTTCTGCTTTCGAACGTTTGTTAACGGTGATGAATACTTTACGTGAACAATGTCCCTGGGATAAAAAACAAACAATGGAAACGCTCAGACATCTCACCATTGAAGAAACCTATGAGCTTTCTGACGCTATTCTGGAGGGAGATAAAAAGGAAATCATGAAAGAAATTGGTGACCTTATGCTTCACCTTGTTTTTTATTCACGTATCGCCTCAGAAACAAATGATTTTACAATAGTAGAAGTTCTAAACGGAATCTGCGACAAGCTGATTCATCGTCACCCGCATATTTATGGGGATGTTGTGGTAAACAATGAACTTGATGTAAAACAGAACTGGGAAAAATTGAAACTCAAAGAAGGGAACAATTCAGTCCTGGAAGGTGTTCCCGGCTCTCTTCCGGCATTGATCAAAGCATCGCGAATACAGGAAAAAGCCCGTGGAGTTGGATTTGACTGGGAAGAAAAAACGCAGGTTTGGGATAAAGTTGAAGAAGAAATGCGTGAGTTCCGTGATGAATTTAATGCCGCCGATAATTCGGTTATTGATAAAGAAAAGGCAGAAGCTGAGTTTGGAGACCTGCTGTTTTCTTTGATTAATTATGCCCGGTTCATAGACATCAATCCGGAAGACGCACTGGAAAAAACAAATAAAAAATTTATAAAACGTTTTCAATACCTTGAAAGTAAAGCCAAAGGTTTAGGCAAAAACCTGAAAGATATGACACTTGCAGAAATGGATTTGTTTTGGAACGAAGCAAAAGGACTTTAACCGGAACTTGCAAAGCGATAAATATTTAAAATCCTTATTAGTAATTTTCATACTTTTCGAAAAGCTTAAACCAAATTATTTTTACCTATTCTTAATGAAATGAAGAATCTAATTAAAAAATTCAGCCTGATCTTGGCAAGCATTGTGCTGATGTCCTATTCATCGTGTCAAAAAGAAGGATTTTCTTTGAAAGGCGAAACCGATTACATCATTTTTGGGTCTTCGTATGGAATGTGCGTGGGCGATTGTTCTATAACTTATTTATTAAAAAGTGACGGACTATACAAGTCTAAAGACTATCTGAAAACCGGAAATCAAAATTCATTTACTGAAAAGTTAAGTAATGAAAAATTTGAAGGATTGAAGAGCATATCGTCTTCGCTTCCTTCAGAATTAATTAACAACCCAAAAGATGAAGAAACTTTCGGTTGCCCGGATTGTGCCGACCAGGGAGGATATTATTTAGAAATTATTCGTAAAGGGCAGAAACCCAAAATTTTCAGGATTGACACCAATACGGATCAATTGCCGGAATATATTAAACAGGTTGCTTTAGAAATCAAAAAAGCAATTGAGGTGGCTCGAACCTAATTCATTATAAATATTAAACCATAAAAAGTTTTCGCAAGAATTATTTCCTATACACATTCATTCCATGATGAAAAGATTATCTCCACTTCTAAAACTATTCTTATCATTTGCATTCTTACTATTTTGCGGCTCATCATGTGAAAAAGGTAGTTTAGAAGGAGTAAGAAATGACGAATTAAACACAGTGGTTCAGTTAGATTTAAATGAAAAATCGCTGGTCAATAAGGAGTTTGTAATTGAAGTTATTAAAATTAACGATAGCCGCTGTCCTGCTGATGTACAATGCATTTGGGCAGGAAACGCCTCGGTTCAGTTTAAAACTTCATCTCTGAATCAGGCAGATCAATTAATAGATTTATGTATCGGCAAGTGCGATTTAAGCTTCAAAACGACTGATAAAATTAACTTCACAATAAATAGCAACAACTATACACTCCTGTTAAAAGATGTAACTCCGTATCCAAAGAAAGAAGGTTCAAAAGAGAAAAAGATAGTTTTTACAATCAGCAGGAATTGATTACTTAAAAGTGATTGCCTTAACGGGAGAAATTTTAGTAACCAGTAATGAGGGGATAATCATCACCAGAATACATATTAACAGAGTTCCGCCATTAAGCATAAGAATATCTGCAACGCTTAACTCTACTGGCACAAAGCTTATAAAATATGAAGCCTGATCAAGCTCAAAAAAATGAGTGTTATATTGAAAAAGCCCGAGTCCAATGCCCAGTATATTTCCTAGCAAAAGACCTAAACCTATTAAGTATCCCGCATTATAAAGGAATATTTTACGAATGCTCCAGTTATCACTACCCAGAGCCTTCAATATTCCGATCATGTTGGTACGCTCCAATATCATAATCAGCAGCGCAGAAATCATATTAATAACAGCTACGGCAAGCATTAACACTAAAATAACCTGCGTATTAATATCCAATAAAGAAAGCCATTCAAAAATGGTGGGATAACTCTCTTTAACTGTGAAAGATTTCAAATCAATATCCAGATTTTCGTAAACTTTGTTTGCGGCAGTGTCGAGCAGATTAAAATCCTTTAACCGTAATTCATAACCGCCAACCTGATCGTTTGTCCAGTTATTGAGCCTGCGTATTAAAGCAATATCACCAATCACATACGTTTTATCGACTTCTTCAACACCCAAATTATAGATCCCTACAATTTCAAATTTGCGCTTACGCAGAGGCTGCTGAACAAAATACATCAGAAAATCATCCCCAACTTTAAGATTTAAACGCTGTGCGGTATATTGCGAAATTAGTATCTGACGCTGTGATTCTACGCTGTCGGCAAAATCAATAACCTTTCCCGAAACAAGGATATTTTTAAAATAATCCCAGTTGTAGGTCTTATCAACGCCTTTTAAAACTACGCCTTCCACTTCCTCATTGGTGTTTATAATACCGGGTTTAGTAGCAAAAGCCTGGCTGTAAGAAATTTCGGGATAACTTTTAATGGATTTTAAAGTAGCAGGGTTGATACTGAAAGGAGAATTCTCATACGATGTATTAAGATCATATTTAACAACCTGAATATCTCCGGCAAAACCTCTTACCTTTTCGCGAATCTCGGATTTAAAGCCTTTTACAATGGCAACAGCGAGAATCATAACTGCCAATCCAAGCATAATACCCAGAATCGCAATACGCACAATCAGTTTAGAGAAAGTGCGTTTGGAGTTAAACGTTATGCGTTGTGCAATGAAAAAGGGTAAATTCAAGCCTGAAATGTATTTTTTTGTACCTTAGCAAAGATGCAATTTTTTAATAACATGCATCTATATGATGAATTGCCTTTTAAACCAGATACTTTAAATTTTATAATTACATATGAAATATTTCTTACCGTCCATCCTTCCCATTGTACTCTTAACAGCCTGCACATCGTGCGGACAACAAATGCAACCCATTAATTCATCGGTTCCAAACCCAAATCAAATAACTGTTAATACAGATAGCAAGCCTCGCGGAAAAATTATTACAGGGGCTGAGCAAACTGAAAAATACCTGCCCTATTTAGAAGGTAAGAAAGTAGCAATGGTGGTAAATCCCACTTCCATAATTGGGAACACTACCATTGTAGACAGTTTAAAAAGTTTAGGAATTAATATTGTTAAAATATTTGGTCCGGAGCATGGCTTTAGAGGAGATGCCAGTGCAGGAGCAAAAGTGGATGACAGCATCGATCAGAAAACAGGCATACCCGCAATTTCTCTTTATGGGAAACATCATAAGCCTAGCGCTAAAGATATGGAAGGTATTGATATAATGATCTTTGACATTCAGGATGTGGGTGTTCGTTTTTACACTTATATCAATACGCTTCAGCATGTAATGGAAGCCTGTGCCGAAAACGGAAAAGAGCTGATGATTCTAGACCGGCCGAATCCAAATGGTTTTTATGTTGACGGACCCATTCTGGATCCGAAATTAAAATCGGGTATTGGCATTAATCCCATTCCCATTGTGCACGGCTTAACGGTTGCAGAATATGCTCAAATGCTAAATGGCGAAGGCTGGCTGGAAAATAAAGCAAAGTGCAAGCTCAATATTGTAAAAATTGCTAACTACAACCATTCGTTGCCTTATACACTACCGGTTAAGCCATCTCCAAACTTAAATACGCAGCAATCGATTATGTTATACCCTTCGCTTTGTTTGTTTGAGGGTACAATTATCAGTCAGGGACGAGGAACTTATTTCCCTTTTACAGTTTTAGGGAATCCGGATCTGAAGGATAAATACAAATTCTTTTTCACCCCAAAAGGCATCAAGGGAATGAGTGAAACCCCGCTTCATCAGGATAAAAATTGCTATGGAATTGATCTGAGAAAATATAATATTAATAAGATACGGAACACAGGCAAAATCAATTTAAGCTGGTTAATGGAGCTATACAAAGCTTATCCTCACAAGGAAAAGTTTTTTGATTACAAACAAAGTAACCAAATGGGCAATTTTGATAAACTTGCAGGAACTGAAGATCTGCGTAAGCAGATTATTGCCGGTAAATCTGAAGAAGAAATTCGTCAAAGCTGGGAACCCGGACTTTCTCAGTATAAGATCATGCGTAAAAACTATCTTTTATATCAATAAGGAATACAAATTGAAGTAACCATGAGACACAGCAGCCGGCTACTGTGTCTCATAGTTTTTTATCTTAATTTTCCTTAATCTTTGTCATTTCTATGAGAATCATTTTTATGGGTACTCCCGATTTTGCTGTTTCATCTTTAGATGCATTAGTAAAAGAGGGCTTTAATATTGTTGCTGTAATAACGGCACCCGACAAACCTTCGGGAAGAGGCCAAAAAGTAAACGAATCAGCCGTAAAACAGTATGCAGTACAAAATCAACTCAGAGTACTGCAGCCTCAAAAATTAAAAGATCCGGAGTTTATTTCAGAACTAAAATCTTTAAATGCCGATTTACAGGTGGTGGTAGCATTTCGTATGCTTCCGGAAATTGTTTGGAATATGCCTGCAAAAGGTACTATTAACCTGCATGCTTCGCTGCTTCCGCAATATCGGGGAGCTGCACCAATTAACTGGGCTCTAATTAACGGAGAAAAATATACAGGAGTAACAACGTTTTTTCTAAAACATGAAATAGACACCGGTGATATCCTTTTCTCAGAAAAAGTTGCAATAGCTGAAGATGAAACCGCCGGCGATTTGCATGATAAACTAATGAATACAGGCGCCGAACTTCTGGTTAAAACAGTTAAAGCAATAGAAAGCGCTAACTATACCGAAATCCCACAGGACAACTTCCCGAAAGAAAATTTAAAGCATGCGCCCAAATTATTTAAAGAAGATTGTCTGATAGATTGGAATCTGCCTGCTTTAAATGTATACAACCGCATTCGCGGATTAAGCCCCTATCCAACTGCTTACACGCACATTTTGGGCAAAACTTTGAAAATTTTTAAAGCTGATTTAGAAATTGCAGAACACGATCTGAATCCGGGAACATTTCAAACTGACGGAAAAACATTTTTAAAGTTTGCCTGTCCGGATGGTTTAATTTCTTTGCAGGATTTACAACTTGAAGGAAAAAAGAGAATGAAAATAGAGGATTTTTTAAGAGGTGTTAGATTTTAAAGGGGCTTCCTATGCATTTACAATTCAAAGTAGTACCGCAACTAAATTATAGCAATTACTAAAGTTCATTTAATTTGTTAAGCAAAAACCTGGAAGTTTCATTGAAATATCTTTTCTTGTTGTAGCCCATCACCCATTGAATTCCGGAGCTGGCGTTCGTTAAAAATACCTCTTCGGCCTGGTTTAATATTTCAGGGTTTATTTGAGCTTCTGTAATTTTCAAATTATTTTCTTTAGCCAGACGCATAACTACTTTACGCATTACGCCGGCAATACAACCTTCGCTTAAAGAGGGAGTGTACAAATGTTTCTCGTAAACCACGAATACATTACTGCTCATGGATTCGCAAAGAAAACCATTCTGATTTAAGATAAGTACTTCATCAAGCTGATGCTGATTTTTAAAAACCCCTGCCAATACATAAACCAAAGAATTATTGGTTTTAAGATTGGATAATATATTAACGGGTTTTGGAACCTCGTCGAAAACGTCAATAATTAGTCCTTTGGAATTTGCGGCATAGGCCGGTTCGGGCAGTTTGCTAACTTCCAAAGTGTAGCCCATTTTATTCGCGGTAGGATTATAAAAACCATCCGCGTTTCTGAAAACGGTAAATCTGACACGTGCATTGGGACCAATTTTATTCCTGCGGATAAGCTCCTCAACTTTTTCATTAATAAAATAGCTATCCACCTGAGAATAGCCATCCAGTTTTAATATTTTCATGCCCTTGCGCAAGCGGTCGGCATGAAGTTCAACAAATTTAAGTTCACCCTTTACATAGCGCATTGATTCAAAAAGTCCGTCGCCATATTTAAAGCTGCGGTTAGAAATTGTCATCACCGGATGATCCGAAGGAAAGAGTTCCCCGTTAAAATTGATAAACTGCTTGCTCATGAAATGATTTAATGTTCAACTTTAACGTAATTTCTCCACTTCTCAAGCACCTGTTGAAAATCATGGGGAACATCAGAATCGAAATGAACAAACTTTTTTGTTGAAGGATGTAAAAATCCTAATGATTTAGCATGTAACGCCTGCCTTGGAATCAATTCAAAACAATTTTCAACAAAAGATTTATACTTACTGAATACGGTTCCTTTTATAATTCTGTTACCTCCGTAAGAAGAATCATTAAATAAAGGATGGCCCAAATGCTTCATATGAGCTCGGATCTGATGAGTTCGCCCGGTTTCAAGTTCACATTCAATTAAGGTCACATATCCAAGTCTCTCCAAAACTTTGTAGTGCGTAACAGACCATTTTCCCTTATCTTCTTCATCATAAATGGCCATTACTTTCCTGTCTTTTGCACTTCTGCCAATATATCCCGTTACAGTTCCATCTTCTGCCAGATCTCCCCATACCAGTGCAATATATTTGCGGGTGATGGTATGATCATAAAACTGCTTTGCGAGGTAAGTTATTGCCTTTTCATTTTTGCTGATCAGTAATAATCCCGAGGTATCTTTATCAATACGATGAACCAGTCCAGGCCGGCCCTCATTACCAGGCAATTGAGGCAATTGCTGAAAATGATATACCAGCGCATTTACAAGAGTTCCGTTATAATTATTAAATCCAGGATGCACAACCATGCCGGCCGCTTTGTTAACCATGATCACATCATCATCTTCGTAGATAATATCAATGGGCAAATCTTCAGGATACACTTCCGTATCTCGTGGCGGATGAGGAAGAACAATAGAAATCACATCAAAAGGTTTTACCTTGTAGCTTCCCTTAACAGGATTCCCATTCACAAGGACGCTTCCGGCATCTATAGCGTTTTGAATACGGTTGCGTGACGTATTTTCTATACGCTGTGTTAGAAATTTGTCTATTCTAACCAACGACTGCCCTTTATCTACTACAACATTTAAATGTTCATAAAAATCCTGTTCCTCTGCCTCCTGGATGTCATTTACCTCAATCATGCTGCAAATTTAAATGTTTAATCTAATTAATTGCGGATTAAACAACTTTGGTCATTTGTTTGTTAAAGGGAATACCTAACATCTAGAAAACATGAAAAATTTTACTAAAAACGCGATTATCTTATTTAATTTCTTCCCCTTTTTAATTAAAAAAATATATTTTCGGCATTGATTCTTTAATAATTTATGGGAAAACAATTGTTCCGATCCAGTATATTCATTTTATTTTTATTCTCTTCCAATTCGGTTTTCTCACAAGGCAAAGTATCAGGTCTTATTAAAGCTGGACCCGGGGATGCAACTAAATTAACTCAGGCTTACCTTAACCCTTTATTTAAAGGCTTAGGAATCGGACTTAATTCGGGCTGGAATAATACGGCAGAATCCAAAAATACAGCCCGCTTTGAATTCCGGTTTGGCTTAACCGGAGCCCTGATACCACAAGAGGATAAATTTTTCGATGTAACAAAAATCGGATTATCCAACCATATCAGGCCTGCTAATAATTCATCCCCCCTGGCGCCCACCATGGCCGGGAACAAAACCTCAGCACCACAACTTGATGTGTTTGATGATAACAATCAAAAAATTGAATCATTTACGCTCCCTCAAGGTCAAAATCTTCCCCTCATACCGGCTCCCCAGTTACAGGGTACAGTTGGATTACCTAATGGCATTGATATTACCTTAAGAGCAGTTCCTAAAGTTAGTTTGGGTAATGATTTCGGATCACTCAGCATGCTGGGTGCAGGCATTAAACTTGAGATTCTCCCCTTGATTATTGGCAAAACCCTAGATAAAATTAGTCCGGTAGACATTGCAGTTGCTGTTGGATTTTCACAATTAAATTACCAGTTACCTTTAGATGTGCGGGCACCTGAAGGTTCGGTTCCAAAAGATGCAGAGCAAAATCAGGACTTCAACAATCAAATGATTGATGCAAAATTTTCAGGAATTAACGCAGAGCTTATATTATCTAAAAAGCTTTTATTTTTCACTCCTTTTATAAGTGCGGGTTATAACACTTCTCAGACTAATGCAAAACTAAAAGGCAATTATCCCATCGTAACCGGCGCAACCGGATTTGTTGGTCAGAGGACTTACACCACTTTTACCAACCCTGTTGATATTAACCAAAATGATGTAAGCGGTTTCAGAGGGAATATAGGATTTCAGCTTAATATTGCGGTTTTAAGAATTTACTCTTCCTATACAGTTGGAGATTACAATGCATTTAACTTTGGATTAGGAGTTGGACTTGGCAAGTAAGTTTAAAATAGCAGATATTTAATCGATCTTATCAGAGAGATACTATTATGATCGACCTCAATTATTACAGTCCCGAAGAGGAAATTTTAAACCCGCTTTTTAATCAGAAAGAAGTAAAGGTCTTCGTAAAACGAGATGACCTTATTCATCCTTTTATTTCAGGTAATAAATGGAGAAAATTAAAATATTCTCTGCGTAATGCCAGGGAGACTAACAAAAACCACCTGGTTACCTTCGGTGGTGCATATTCTAACCATTTATTGGCAACAGCGGCTGCAGCGGCAAAATTTGGATTTAGTAGTACGGGCTTTGTTCGCGGCGAAACTGTAGAAAATGATCTGTTAATGCTTTGTCGTTTATTTGGAATGAAGCTGATATTTACAGAACGCGGCATTTATAAGGATAAACAGAAATTGTTTGATGATCACTTTCGGGATGATCACAATTCCTATTTCATTGATGAAGGCGGAGCCGGGTTGCTTGCAGTAGAAGGATGCACTGAATTAATTAGCGAATTAGAAAATTCCTATAATCATTTATTTTGCGCCTGTGGTACAGGAACTACAGCAGCAGGTATTTTACAGGGAATTTCTCAAAATCACCTGAATATGCAGGTCCATGCTGTTCCGGTATTAAAAAATGGGGAATTTATTAGGGATGAAATTCAAAAGTACAACGAAAACCTTTCGGAATTTACGTTGCATACCGAGTACCATTTCAGAGGATATGCTAAATCCACCCCTGAATTAATCAACTTCATTCACACCTTCTCGGCATCAACCGGGATACTTCTGGACCCTGTTTATACCGGTAAATCATTCTTCGCATTATATGATCTGATCAGCAAGGATCATTTCGAAAAGGGGAGCAAAATACTGGCCATACATACCGGCGGATTGTTCGGAATTTTAGGAATGGCTAAAAAATTCAATGAGCTTATTTAAGCGTTTTTAAGCAGAATTTTATCCCTTAAGTCAAAGAATAAAAATCTGAATCAATTAAAATAAAAATAAAAAACTTATAAAAACAGGTTTAAACAGTTTAAACCTGTTTTTTATAATAATATTCAAAAAACCTCAAAATTTGCCCAATTGAGGCGTTTTTGATATTTTTGAGTCTAACCTTACCCCTTATGTACAAATTATCAGTATCAGCAGATCAGGTTCAAAAAACCTTAAGCAAACACATTTTGGCAGATGGCTTTGACTTAACTTTCGACATGGAAAAAAGTAAAGGCGTGCATATTTATGATTCTAAATATGATCGTACATTATTAGATTTCTTTACATGTTTTGCATCAGTTCCTTTGGGTTATAATCACCCCAAAATGATTAATGATGAAGAATTCAAGAAAAATTTAATGCTTGCAGCTCTTACCAATCCATCAAATTCAGATATATATACCACGCAATATGCCCAGTTTGTTGAAACTTTTTCAAGAGTAGGTATACCCGAATATTTGCCACACGCATTTTTTATTGCAGGCGGTTCATTAGCCATTGAAAATGCGCTTAAAGTAGCTATGGACTGGAAAGTTCAGAAAAATTTCCAGAAAGGACATCTCCGCGAACGCGGGATGAAAGTAATCCACTTTGAAAAAGCCTTTCATGGCCGCTCAGGTTATACCTTAAGTTTAACGAATACTTTGCCTGATAAAACTAAATGGTTTGCAAAATTCGACTGGCCGAGAGTATCTTTTCCATCTATTAAATTCCCATATTCTGACGAGGGTTATGATGAATTAAAAAGCCGGGAAGAACTTTCACTGGCGCAAATCAGACAGGCATTTGCAGATAACAAGGATGATATTTGCGCAATTATAATTGAACCTATCCAATCCGAAGGCGGAGACAACCATGTACGCAAAGAATATCTGGAGCAGCTTCGGCAGTTATGTGATGAAAATGAATGCTTTTTGATTTATGATGAAGTGCAAACAGGCGTTGGTTTAACAGGTAAATTCTGGTGTCATGAGCATTTCGGAGAAAATGCCCGCCCCGATATTCTTGCCTTTGGTAAAAAAATGCAGGTTTGCGGTATATTGGTTGGAAAAAAAGTAGATGAAATAGAAACCAATGTTTTTAACATTCCCTCTCGTATTAATTCTACCTGGGGCGGTAATCTGGTAGATATGGTTCGGTCATCCAAATATCTTGAAATTCTTGAAGAAGACAATCTGTTGCAGAATGCTACCGTGGTTGGAAATTATCTTCAGGAAAAATTAAAGAAAATCTCTTTGAGCAACAGCAAAGTGTCTAATGTTCGCGGCCGTGGTTTACTTACAGCTTTTGATTTCCCTTCAAAAGAAATGCGTGATACGTTCATTCAAAAAGGATTGGATCATCATATTATGTTCCTCGGATGCGGAAATAATACGATTCGCTTCCGTCCTGCACTGATTATTGAAGAAAAACATATTGATCAGGGCATGGAGGTTCTGGAAAAAATATTACCATCACTATAAAATCTATTTCTGTTAAAATCCAGAATGCCCGGCACTAATGCCGGGCATTCGTCGTATAAGTGATATGTCATTCAAATCAACAGCCTTCCTTTTCTTTATATTTCTGTGTGCTACCACCGTTTCGGGGCAAATTAAATACTGCTTATCCGGCGATTGTGAAAACGGGAAAGGAAGCTATCGTACAGATAGCAATGATTTATATGAAGGTCAGTTTAAAAATGGAATTTTCGAAGGTTTCGGAAAAATGGTTTTCAAAAACGGCGATGTTTATGAAGGCAATTGGCTTCGGGGAAATCCTAAAAAAGGTTCTTACTATTTTAAAAATGGAGATAAGTACGTTGGCCAGATAGAAAATTTTCAGGCTAGCGGAAAAGGTCGTATGCTTTTCAAAAACAAAGATATTTATGAAGGCAACTATGAAAATGGAAAAGCAAACGGACAGGGATCTCTCTTTAAGTTTAATGGGTTGAAATACTCAGGCAGCTTTAAAAATGATTTGTTTGATGGAAAAGGAATTATGAATTTCCCTAACGGGAATATTTATGAAGGCGATTTTGAAAATAATCTCCGCAAAGGAAATTGTACCTATCGCTTTAAATCGGGAGCAATTTACAAAGGAGATTATTTGAATGATAATTTTAATGGCTTCGGGGTTTATATTTTCCCTGATAAAAGTATGTATTCAGGAACCTGGCTTAATGGGAAGCGCTCCGGCAAGGGTACTTATCAGTATAGCGCAAGATCATTTTATGAGGGTGAATTCAAAAATGACCTGCGCAATGGTTATGGTAAAATGATTTATGAAAATGGCAGCGTTTACGAGGGTAACTGGATAAACGGCAAATGCAATGGCAAAGGTTCTCTCCGTTTGCAGAGCGGAAAAGTTATTGCAGGCATTTTTAAAGATAACGCCTTTGCCAGATAACCTATTTCAAATTAAATAAATTATCTACTCCAAGTAATTTACGGCTTGTAAATCCTTCTGCATGTGTTGCATTGATATATTTCCCAAAATCACGACTGCGGGCCTCAATCACTTTTAAAAACCCCGGTGATGAAATATACGTTTCGTCACTATCCCCATCCGGATTAAAAAACTGAGTTTTAAACGCTGCAATACTTTCCATCTTCTGGTCCCAGAAATCTGAAACATCGATTAAAATATCCGGTTTAATATATTTATCCTGAATATACTGCAGTATTAAACGTGGACGCCATGCTTGCTGCAAATCTCCCTCATCTGTAGTTTTTATCTTCGATAATCCTGATAAAAATGCAGCATCATTTACCAGATCGCCGGCTTTTCCGTGGTCAGGATGACGATCTTCCAAAGCATTTGAAAGAATTATTTCGGGGGTATATTTTCTTATTATTCTAATAATCTCAAGCTGATGTTCTTCATCATTTTTAAAAAATCCGTCACGCATTCTTAGATTTTCCCGTACGGATAATCCCAAAATTTTGGCTGAATTTGCCGCTTCTTCATCTCGTATTTCTGCAGATCCGCGGGTACCTAACTCTCCTCTGGTGAGATCAACAATTCCAACTTTTTTTCCTTCCTGCAAATGTTTTAATATGGTTCCTGAACAACTTAACTCGGCATCATCCGGATGAACGGCAATTACGAGGATATCTAATTTCATACTTCTTTAACTTGTAATAATTTATTAATTCTCTTTTTTATCTTGGTAGAATTTGGTTTGGTGAAAGGGTAAAAGAAATCAATAACTTCTCCTTTCTGGTTAACCAGATATTTATGAAAATTCCACCTTGGAGGAGCACCAACACTTCCGTTTTGCTTCTTATCAGCTAAAAACTGGAATAAAGGATGGGCATAGGTTCCGCGGACGCGGATTTTATCAAAAATAGGAAAATGTGTATCGTAATTAATTTCGCAAAATTTGCCAATTTCGGCACCTTCCAGGGGTTCCTGCCCACCAAAATCATTAGAAGGAAAGGCTAAGATTTCAAAATCCTGACGAGGAAATTGATTGCGTAATTGTTCCAGCTCTTTAAGCTGCGAAGTAAAGCCACAATCAGAAGCGGTGTTTACTATTAGAAGAACTTTATTATCAAAATTTTTGAGACTCACCTCTTCACCATTCGGTTTTTGAACTGAGAATTGGTGCACCGATTTTTTCTCCATATTAGTTGTACATGTAATAACCCGATGATTGAATGATTGCTTCAATATCCCGATCCTCCTGAGGATCGTATTTATTTTTCAGGTTATTACCGAAAATCCGTGCCACAGATTGATAAAAGAAAGCCGTAAAACCACCTTTCATGTCTTTAAGCAACTCATAACTACTATTTCCGGTTTCACGATCTATAAGTTTGATTAATATGCCGCCCTGCGTAATTGTCAGGTTTTTAATTTCGCGATTAAACATGTCCTTAACTTCTTTTTCAAATTCCTTAACCAGTTTTTTCTTTTCTCTTCGGGTTAAGTTAGAAGCCATATTCTGTTGCAAACGGGCATAGCGGTTGCGTGCAAACATAGCGTATGGCAGCACTTTAAGAACATTATATCTTAACCTGTTAAATTTGGCCCTTTCTGCCGGAGATTTAAAGATTCGGGTAGAAAGGATATATACATCCTGTAAAGGAAACCATGGAATCAGCTCATCGTCAATATTGGTAATAGCAACCCGGATGGTATCATTTTTGCCTTTAACGTATGGGTCGTTTTTAATCTGGGCAAATGATCCGGCCGACATGATAACCATGCAAAAAATAAACGTAAGCCTGAAAAATTTCATAAATTTATGCTTCGTAAAGTTACTGCTAAAATCTTATACTATATATACGGGAAAATGTTAGTTGTAACCCAATATAATTCAAAAGCTTTTTTATAAGCCAGCTATTGTGTTTTGAATATGAATGAATTAGTGATTGATCTGGAAGCTGAGAAAAAAGAGATCCTTAAAAGATATCGGGCATTATTAAGAGCATGTAAGCCCACCATGCAAAAAGGTGATAAACGGATGATCAGGCGTGCCTTTGATATGGCTCTTGAAAGTCATCAGAATATGCGCCGCAAGTCCGGAGAGCCGTATATTTATCATCCCATCGCGGTAGCTCAAATTGCCGCTCAGGAAATTGGTTTAGGAACCACATCTATCGTGTGCGCACTATTGCACGATGTGGTAGAGGATACGGATATTACATTAGATGACATTGAACGTGAGTTCGGAAAAAAGACTGCCAAAATAATCGACGGCCTGACAAAAATCTCAGGTGTATTTGATTATAACAGCTCGTTGCAGGCCGAGAATTTCAGAAAAATGCTTTTAACTCTGGCAGATGATGTGAGAGTTATCCTTATAAAACTTGCCGATCGTTTGCATAATATGCGAACCATGGATTTCATGCCAAGGGATAAACAACTGAAAATATCTTCAGAAACGGTCTATTTATATGCTCCTCTGGCACACCGGCTTGGATTATATACCATGAAATCTGAGTTGGAGGATCTGGCGATGAAATACATGGAGCCGGAAACTTACAAGTTGATAGCGAGCCAACTGAATGAAAAGAAAACTGAACGCGAAAATTTTGTTAAAGATTTTATTGAACCAATTGATGAAATTCTGAAAGAACAAGGATTAGAAGCCGAAATGTATGGCCGCCCAAAATCCATAAATTCTATCTGGAACAAAATCCGTAAGAAAAATATTCCATTCGAAGAAGTATACGATCTTTTTGCCATCCGTATTATTTTAAACAGCAAGCCTGAAAATGAAAAATCGGATTGCTGGAAAGCTTATTCTATAGTAACTGATTTGTACCGACCAAATCCTGATCGCTTACGCGACTGGATTTCATCGCCTAAAGCAAATGGATATGAATCATTGCATACCACGGTTATGGGTCCGAAAGGGCAATGGGTCGAAGTTCAGATTCGCACCAAACGTATGAATGAAATTGCCGAAAAGGGATTTGCGGCACACTGGAAATATAAAGAATCATCTGCCGACGGTGGATTAGATCAGTGGATTCATAAAATCAGAGAACTTTTAAACAATCCGGAAGCCAACGCTTTGGATTTTCTGGACGATTTTAAGATGAATTTATTCTCTGATGAGATATTCATTTTCACTCCAAAAGGTGCCCTAATTCAACTTCCGATTAATGCAACCGCTTTAGATTTCGCTTTTGAAATTCATACTGATATTGGATCGAGTTGTATTGGCGCTAAGGTCAACCACAAATTGGTGCCTTTGGCTCATAAGCTTCAAAATGGCGATCAGGTAGAGATCATAACGTCAAGCAAGCAGGTTCCTAAAGAAGACTGGTTAAGTTTTGTAGTAACTGCCAAGGCGAAATCTAAAATCAAATCAGCTCTAAAAGAAGAAAAAAGAAAAGTTGCTGAAGATGGTAAAGAAATTTTGGAACGTAAATTAAAATCATTGAAGATTACTTACAATACCGATAATTTATACAAGCTTACCTATTATTTTAAATTGCCTTCTACCCAGGACTTATTTTACAATGTTGCAAAAGGCTTAATAGACCTTAAGCAACTGAAAGAGTTTGTAGCCTCAGAAAAAATCATTGAAACTCGTCCCGAAAGACCTGAAACTGTTCCATTTGATGGTTTGTTAAAAAAGAATAAAGGGAAAGACAGCGATATATTACTCATCGGGGAAGATTTACAAAAAATAGATTACAAGCTATCTGCATGCTGCAATCCAATTCCCGGAGACGATGTATTTGGCTTTGTTACCGTATCCGAAGGGATTAAAATCCATCGTACCAATTGCCCTAATGCAGCTAAATTACTATCAAATTATGGTTATCGCATTGTAAAGGCAAAATGGGATTCGCAAAAAGAACTTGCTTTTTTAACCGGGTTACGCATCAAAGGAATTGATGATGTTGGCTTGATCAACAATATCACAAAAGTAATTTCAAGTGATTTTAAAGTTAATATGCGTTCCATTACTGTAGACAGTTACGAAGGTATATTTGATGGTTCTATTATGGTTTATGTGAATGATACCCAACATTTAGACAGCCTTATCAAAAGGCTGAAAGAAGTTAAAGGAGTTACCTCTGTAAACCGCTTTGATTCAGAAGCCGACATAATTGATAAAGCTTCATGATAAAATCCCGGGGATTTCTTATTTTTTTGGATAAATTTGACCGTCAGTAACCCAAAATATGCCTGTAGAAGAAACCATTGTTATGGTTAAAAAAATTTTCGAAGCCTATCTCGAAAATAAAAACCTCCGCAAAACACCCGAGCGCTTTGCCATTCTGGAAGAGATTTATTCGCGTAATGATCATTTTGATGTCGAATCGCTTTACATTCACATGAAAAATAAAAAATACAGGGTAAGCCGTGCAACGGTTTACAATACCCTGGAACTTTTATTATCCTGTGATTTGGTTACCAAACATCAGTTTGGTAAAAACATGGCACAATTCGAAAAATCATACGGGTATAAACAGCATGATCATATAATTTGTATCGATTGCGGTAAAGTTGTCGAGTTTTGCGATCCGCGGATTCAGCAAATTCAAAGCATGATGGGTGATTTGCTAAAGTTTGATATTAAACATCACTCGCTGAATTTATATGGCAATTGCACCCGGCTTAAAGCAGGCCATTGTGATTCTTACGTGAGTAAAATCTAAAACTATTTGTCAATTTATATTTTCAGATAAAAAAAGTTTAAGTATGTCCGGAATTACATTTACCATTTCTTATAAAGAGTAATTTAAATATCCGGCCAAAATCAAAATAATATCGTGAAAGATATAAGCAGGATGATACTTTTGCAGGAACTGAGAAAAACAAGATCTCTGCGTTTTAAAACAAATTTCAAATTAAATAAATAATAATGGCTGTTGACGTTTTATTAGGCCTTCAATGGGGCGATGAAGGAAAAGGTAAAATAGTGGATGTTTTAAGTCCGGAATACGATCTGATTGCCCGCTTTCAGGGTGGACCAAATGCGGGTCATACTCTTGAGTTTGATAATCAGAAATATGTTTTAAATACCATTCCTTCCGGGATTTTTAATGATAAAGCCATGAACCTGATCGGCAATGGTGTAGTCATAGATCCTATTACGTTAAAACGCGAACTGGATAATCTTAAAAAAAATGGTTTTGATCCGGTTGCTAAAAAGAAATTAGCTATTGCACGCAAGGCTCATTTAATTCTTCCTACACACCAGTTGCTGGATGCTGCATCAGAAACCAAAATGGGAGTGGATAAAATTGGATCTACTTTAAAAGGTATCGGACCAACGTATATGGATAAAACCGGGCGTAATGGTTTGCGTGTTGGTGACAGCATGCTACCTGATTTCCGTGAGCGGTACGACCGTTTGGTGAACAAGCACAAATCAATTCTATCTCATTACGGTGAAATTCCTGATTTTTCTGAAAAAGAAACTGCATTTTTCGAGGCTATTGAATTATTAAAAACCATTCCTCAGGTAGACAGCGAGCATTTTGTTAATCAATATTTAAAAGAAGGAAAAACTGTTCTTGCAGAAGGAGCTCAGGGAACCATGCTGGATATTGATTTCGGATCATATCCTTTTGTTACTTCTTCAAATACTACTTCTGCAGGGGCCTGCACAGGTTTAGGTGTGGCTCCAAAAAATATTGGCCAGGTAATCGGAATTTTCAAAGCTTATTGCACCAGAGTTGGAAGCGGACCATTCCCTACCGAATTAGAGGATGAAACCGGTGAAGAACTTCGCAAAATAGGACATGAATTTGGCGCAACAACCGGTCGTCCCCGCAGATGCGGATGGATTGATCTTCCGGCATTAAAATATGCAATCATGCTAAACGGAGTAACAGAACTGGTTATGACAAAAGCAGACGTGCTGAGTGGATTCGAAACCATTTATGCATGTACTCATTACCAATACAACGGGAGCAAAATTGATTATATGCCCTATGACATTAATGCGATGAAGGCCGAGCCGGTTTTAGAAGCAATTCCGGGTTGGGCCGAAGATCTGACCGGCATCAGAACAATAGAAGAAATTCCAGCAAAATTACAGGATTATATAAACTATCTTGAAAAGCACCTAGAAGTTCCGGTGAAATATTTATCTGTCGGACCAGACAGAGTTCAAACCCTGACACTCTGCTAAAATCATAGGTTTCCCATAATTTAAAATTATGGGAAACCTCATGTAATTAAAATCTTAAATTTTGCATACGCAAGTATTTCAAATAACTGATCTGGATAAGTTTAAAACACAGGCCCTGTTATGGGCAGCCCATTCTGACAGTTGCTGTTATTTCGATTCCAATAATTTTACAGATCCATACTCAGCTTTTGATGTTTGTATCGCAGCGGGAGCTCAAACAGAATTAAAAATTTCTAAAGGTGCCGGTTTTGATAAACTTCAATTATTTCTACAGGAAAATCAAGGTTTTGTGCCGGGTTTCTTTTCTTACGATCTGAAAAATGAAATTGAAAATTTAAAATCAGAAAACCCCGATTTCCTACATTTTCCGGAAATGTACTTCTTTGTACCAAAATGCAGGATTTTAATTAAAGCAAACAAAGTAACAATTATTTCTTCAGACCCCAAAGCAGTTTGGGATCACATTCATAGAACAGAAATTCCAACTTCCCTTAAAACAAACTTTAACAGTCAGGTCAAATACCGGATCAGCAAGGAGAAGTATCTGAATAAGGTGGAAATGATTAAGGGCCATATTCAAAAAGGAGATATTTATGAGCTCAATTTTTGCCAGGAATTTTACGCTGAAAGCAAGACTTTAAATCCTGTTAACAGTTTCATTAAATTAAACAGCATATCTCCTACTCCATTTTCCAGCTTCTTTAAAATTGGTGAACAGTACATAATTTCTGCTACTCCTGAACGCTTTCTTAGCAGAAAGAAAAATAAATTGATATCTCAACCGATAAAAGGAACTGCAAAACGTCATTCAAATACAGAAAATGATTTACTGGCAATAAAAGAATTGCTGTCAAATGAAAAAGAACTTTCTGAAAATGTAATGATTGTTGATCTGGTTAGAAATGATCTTACAAAAAGTGCAAAATCCGGTTCTGTTAAAGTAGAGGAGTTATTTGGGATATACAGTTTTAAGCAGGTTCATCAAATGATCTCTACGGTTGTTTGTGAAGCAGCGGAAGGTCTGTCAAATGCACATATCATCCGTAATACATTCCCTATGGGATCAATGACAGGAGCTCCCAAAATCAGAGCTATGGAGCTGATTGAAAAATACGAGGAAACTAAAAGAGGAATTTATTCGGGTGCCGCCGGATACTTTAACGAGAATGGAGATTTTGACTTTAACGTTGTAATCAGAACCATTTTATATAATTCGGAATCCGGATATCTCTCTTTTCAGGCCGGGAGTGCCATCACAATTGATTCTGATGCAGGAAAAGAATATCAGGAATGTCTGTTGAAAGCCGAAGCTATTTTCAGCGTTTTAAAAGCTGAATAGTAAATAATGACCCATAAAAAAATCCTGAACGATTCTCCGGTTAAAGATTCTCATTCAGGATAATTTCAATAATAGTTTATTCTTATTTCTTATAATACTGACGGGCTTCCGGAAGATTTTTTTTAATCTGAGCAATGCGGGTTGCATCACTCGGGTGCGTACTTAAAAACTCCGGAGGAGCACCACCACCTTGTTTGGCAGCAGCCATCCTTTGCCAGAACAATACCGCATTATCCGGATTGTAACCTGCCATCGCCATAAATACCAAACCTAAACGATCTGCTTCGGTTTCCTGTTTACGGGAATAATTTAAAATAGCCAATTGACCACCAATTCCGTACAACTGACCTAAAACCTGCTGTGTTCCTTCAGAACGACCGCCTGCTGCGGCACCTATAACACCTCCGCCAAATTGTGCTGCAGTCATTTGAGAATATCTTTCTGCTGCGTGCTGAGCAATTGCATGAGCAATTTCATGGCCCATAACAGTTGCTAGTCCGGCATCGTCGCGGGTTACAGGTAAAATTCCGGTATAAACCGCAACTTTCCCCCCTGGCATACACCATGCGTTGATATCTTTGCTTTCAATTAAATTGAATTCGTACTTATAATTGTATTTGTCGCCATATCCATTAGACTGCATGTAGCGGTTAATGGCACTGGCTATTTTGGAACCAACATTCTTAACCCGCTGGGCATCTGCGGAATTAGTTATTACCTTAGTTTTTGGATCTCTTAAAAAATCGCGATAAGCAGAAACAGCTTCCTGTTGTAATGCTTCATCATTTACCAGACTTAATTGACTTCTGCCTGTTAGAGGAACCTGGGAACATGATACTAGTACTGCCGAAACTGCAAATACTGCTAAAAATTTAAATGCTTTCATAAATCTGTTTTGACTAAGTTTTGATTAACCTACTTTCTTTTTGAACAGATCTACTTTGGATTCTTTGCCTTTAATTAATCGCTCAATATTTTTTTGATGAGTTACAAGTATTAGAACGCATATACACATACCATATAATACCACAGAACGAATTGGAGATTGAAAAACAAATATGATACTTAAGGGGAAAGTGAATCCGGCAAGGATTGAACTTAAGGATACATATTTGGAAGTCAAAAACACTAAAATAAATACAAGAACACAAAGCATCGCTGCCGGAAAGTGTACTGCCAATATCATTCCAAATAATGTGGCTATCCCTTTACCACCCCTAAAACCAGCAAATATGGGGAACAGATGCCCCATAACAGCGGTAATGCCTAATGCAAGCTGATAATTTGCAAACTGTATAGAATTGTGGGGACCAGTGACCGAAAGTCCAATCAAATAAGCCAGATTAGTAGCTGTATATCCTTTTAAGATATCCAGAATCATTACAGCCATTCCCGACTTTTTACCCAAAACCCTAAAAGTATTGGTTGCGCCGGCATTCCCGCTTCCGTATTCTCTTACATCAATTCCATAAAAAGCCTGGCCAATCCAAACGGCTGTTGGAATGGAGCCGAAAAGGTATGCTGCTATTAATGCTGAAATCGAGTATATTGAAATCATCGGGGTACAATATTACTAAAAACCACGAGCCGAACAGACTAGAATTATTTATAATTATTCTTTCACGGCTTTTAAGCTCATGTCCAGACTCTTAACAGAATGAGTTAATGCACCCATGGATACAAAGTCTACTCCGCACAATGCATATTCCAGTACATTATCTGCAGTAATTCCTCCGGAAGCCTCAGTCTTAAATCTATTATTAATTATTTTAACGGCCTCTTTCAGATTTGAAAAAGAAAAATTATCAAGCATAATCCGATCAACCTGCCCTGTCTCTAAAACTTCATTCAGTTCGGTCAGATTTCGCACCTCAATTTCTACGGGAATATTTAAATTATTTTGTTCAAGATATTTACGTGATGCCTCAATAGCTTTCCTGATTCCTCCGGCATAATCTACATGATTGTCCTTAATCAGGATCATATCATATAAACCAAAACGATGATTTACTCCACCGCCAATTTTTACAGCTAATTTTTCGAGGAAACGTAAGTTAGGGGTGGTTTTACGTGTATCTAAAACTTTAGTATCGGTATCTTTTAATTTATCAACAATTTGATGGGTTACAGTGGCGATACCGCTCATACGCTGCATGGTATTTAAAACCAATCGCTCGGCAATTAAAATAGAATGTACACTGCCGGTTACGTAAAAAGCAATATCAGTATTTTTAACTGCAGAACCATCAGCAATTAAAACATCGACTACTAAAGCAGAATCAACTATTTTGAAAATTTCCAGAGCTACGTCAACTCCCGCTATAATTCCGTCTTCTTTTATAAGGAGTTTCGCTTTTCCCTGCTTTCCGGCAGGAATGGTTGAAAGAGAGGTATGATCACCATTTCCCACATCTTCCTTTAAGGCCTGACTGACAAATGATTGAATTGAAAAGGTGTTTAAATCCATAATATGCTTCGATTTCAAAAGTAATAATACTTCTGAAACATCATTTATTCTTTCTCTAATTCAATACGCATATCGGTAATTAAATACTGACCACCTGTATCTTTTAAAGAATAGCTGATGCGAAAATTTCCATTTTCAGTTTTGAGGGAAACAACCGCAAAGCGGTAATTGGGATTGGAATCCAGCAAATGGATAACTTTGGCGGATATAGGCTGGTGTTTGGAAAAAAAATCTTTTAAGATAATTTCTGCCTGTATTTTAGAATATACATCCTCTTCTGATAAGATGATCAGCTCTATGGTAGAAGCGAAATTCTTAGCAAGTTCAGCGGTATTGGATGACTTTAAATAACCTGTTACTTCTTTAACCGTTACATCAGCATCCTGTGCTTTAACTGTAGATATTAAGCAGAAACTAAATAAAAGAAGGTAAAAAAATTTTAATTTCATAACTTATAAAAGAAAGCGAAAATTATGCCATGTTATCTGAAAAAATAAACAATATGAAACATGCAGTGTATATTTGCATTTAATGGACAAAAAAGCAATATTACTTATTTTAGATGGTTGGGGTTACGGTAAACACGACCGATCTGATGCAATCTCGGTTGCAAATACACCATTCTTCGATTATTTAATCGCAAATTACCCAAATTCCACTCTCCAGGCATCCGGTGAAGCGGTTGGATTACCTGCAGGCCAAATGGGAAATTCTGAAGTAGGACATATGAACCTGGGTGCTGGTCGAATTGTTTACCAGGAACTTGGGCGCATTAACAAGGCGGTTATTGATAAAGAATTTTATACTCATCCCGTATTAACTCAGGCATTTTCTTACGCTAAAAAGAATAATAAAAAAATTCATTTTATCGGTCTGGTTTCTGATGGCGGAGTTCATTCCCATATCAATCATTTAAAAGGACTTTGTGATGCCGCACAGGCAAACCACGCAGAAAATGTTTTTATCCATGCTTTTTTAGACGGGCGTGATACGGATCCGAATTCGGGATTAACTTTTATCAATGAACTGCAATCCCATCTTAATCATTCTGCCGGAATATTAGCTTCCGCCATTGGCCGATATTATGCCATGGATAGGGATAACCGATGGGAACGTATCAAAAAAGCGTATGACTTATTAGTAAATGGTCAGGGTGAGAAAACGTTTGACATTGCTACCTCCATTCAAAAATCTTATGATGAGGATGTAACAGATGAATTTATCCTGCCGATAGTTAAAACTGATTTAAACGGCGAGCCTGTAGCTAAAATTGAAGAAGGCGATGTGGTGATCTCATTTAATTTCAGAACAGATCGGGGCCGCGAAATTACGACTGCATTATCTCAGAAAGAATTTCCGGAATATAATATGAAGCCTTTAGCTCTGGAGTACATTACCATGAGCAATTATGATGATACATTTAAAAATGTTCATGTAATTTTTGATAAGGACGATCTGAACAATACTCTTGGCGAAATCCTGGAACAGAATCATAAAAACCAAATTCGCATTGCAGAAACTGAAAAATACCCGCATGTAACATTTTTCTTTTCCGGAGGACGGGAGAAAGAATTTATTCAGGAGAGGCGAATCATGATTCCCTCTCCCAAAGTAGCCACTTATGATCTAAAGCCTGAGATGAGCGCCGAAGGAATCAGAGATGCCATCTGCCCCGAACTGATAAATGGATGGCCTGATTTTGTATGTCTGAATTTTGCTAATCCTGATATGGTTGGACATACCGGTGTTTTCGAAGCAGTTGTAAAAGCAGTTGAAACCGTTGACGGATGCTTGAGATCAGTTGTAGAATGTGGAATAGCTAATGGGTATTCATTCATTATTCTTGCCGATCATGGCAATGCAGATTATATGATTAACAGCGATGGATCTCCAAACACAGCTCATACCACGAATCTGGTTCCCTGCATCCTAATAGACAAAGATTATCATCATATAAAAGATGGAAAGCTGGGAGATGTTGCTCCTACTATTCTTACACTGATGAATATTCCTGTACCTGTAACCATGACCGGTAACGTTTTAGTTTCGTAATGAGATATTTTATTGTTTTCTTATGCGCCGCATCTCTTTTCTCCTGTTCACAAAATAAACAGACTACCAAAAAAACCGGTTCTTACTTTGAGGTAAAAGAGTTTTTTGAAAAAGAAGTGAAACGATTACAGAAATCAAATCCGGTAGTAACAAAAATCGTTTCAAGAAACAACGTCAGTCAGACCAAAGATATACGTGACATAAACTGGGAAAATGAATTAAGCCTTTTTATTGAGTCAGATATTAATAAGCCTGCCTGGAATGACAGCTATAAAATAAGAGTTGATGGGTTGAATACTTTGTATACAGCAACTGACACCAGCTTACGTACGCGTGAATTACGGATCAGGAAAGATAAAGATGGATTTATAAAACAGGTCGAAATTCAAAATAAAACGATCAACAGATTATACCAGTCAACCGAAAAACTAATTTATTTTCCAGATTCTTTGTATCAGATACATAAAACACAAAATGTGCTGATTATTGGAAATAACCGCTATTTTATACAGGGAAATTTAAAATAGCATTAGAATTAACAAAAAAACCGGATTATTAATCCGGTTTTTTTTATTTGATATTTTCAAGATAACTCCGGGCATCTTCCAGCTGAGAGCTGATATCTTTTCTGCCGGGGTTTATATCTAAAACTTTTTGGAAATCAACTATACAGCTTTTAAATGCCTGCATAGCTTTGCCCTTATCATAAAAGCCGGGAATTTTCTGCGCTTTAAGCACTCCGTAATCGCGATAAGCAAGTGCACGATTCTGGTAAAGCTTAATATCATTTTCGTCTAACTGAATTGCCTTTGAAAAATCTCTTATAGAGCCAAGCAACAATTTCTCACGATCAGAATTAGAAATATTCTTTGATTCTTTAGCCATTATATTTCTGGCCTTCCCTCTGTAATAGTATGCACTATTTTCATTCGGACGCAATGAAATTAATCTGTTAAACGTACTTACGGCTTTTGGATAATTTGATGAATGATAATAGGAATATCCCAACATGTAAAGTGTATTTACATCATTAGAATCTGTTGCAATAGCCTTTTCAAGGTTAGCGACAGCCATTTTGAAATCACCGTCAATTAATGCTTTTTGTCCTACTTTTTGATAAGAACTTTGGGCACTGGCGATTCCGGTTAAGGTTAACAGGCAGAAAAAACTAAAAATAATTTTCATTTGAAAAAAGGTGTAACAAAATTAATATCGTATTTATAAACGGCGTGAAGTTAGTATTATTTCTGAATGTAGTACTTTTAGCCATTCAACTAAACTCAATACATGAAAAGAATACTATTAATTACCTCAGCAGTATTTTTCTCAACTGCGGCATTGGCTCAAACCGATTACGGTCAGAATCAATTTCAGCAATTAGGAGAAGTACTTCCTACACCTAACAACTACCGTACCGCGTCAGGGGCGCCGGGCCATGAGTATTGGCAGCAAAAAGTAAACTACAATATTAGTGTTGTTCTTGATGATGAGAACCAAAGTTTATCAGGTTCTGAAACAATAACTTATATCAATAATTCGCCTGATGCCTTACCCTACCTCTGGCTGCAGGTTGATCAAAATTTATTTAGTCCCGGATCTGACACCTATTTAACAGAAACTGCCAATAACAGAACTATTGGTGCAGCTATGGATTTTAAAGCTCTGGAAGTTTTTAACCGAGAACAGTTTCAGGGTGGCTATAAAATTAAGAGCATTAAAGATGCAAGTGGAAATGGTTTAAAATACAGCATCAATAAAACGATGATGCGTGTTGACCTCCCCCGCCCCTTAAAATCTAAAGAAAAATTTGTTTTCTCTGTAGACTGGTCTTACAATATTAATAACTGTAAAACTCACGGTGGCAGAAGCGGCTACGAATATTTTGAAGCCGATAAAAATTACCTGTATGAAATGGCGCAGTTCTTTCCGAGACTAGCGGTTTATAACGATGCGGCAGGATGGCAGAATAAGCAATTTCTGGGTTCCGGAGAGTTTGCTCTGGAGTTTGGAGACTACAAGGTAAGTATTACTGTTCCTTCAGATCACGTGGTGGCGGCAACCGGAACCCTGCAAAATCCAAATCAGGTTATGAAAAAAACCTGGTTAGATAGATTAAGCAAAGTAAAAAACAGCGCCAGCCCTACCATAATTATAACCCAGGATGAAGCTATTGCCAATGAGAAAAGCAAGTCCAAATCAACTAAAACGTGGGTTTACGAAGCAGAAAATGTTCGTGATTTTGCATGGGCTTCTTCCCGTAAATTCATATGGGATGCCATGAATGTGAAAGTTGGAAACAAGGATGTTCTGGCAATGTCTCTTTATCCCAAAGAAGGTAATCCATTATGGGAAAAATTTTCTACTCAAGCTATTGCTCATACATTAGAAGTTTATTCAAGATACACGGTTAACTATCCGTACCCTGTTGCATGGTCAATTAACGGCCCTGTTGGTGGAATGGAATACCCAATGATCTGTTTTAACGGCCCAAGACCGGAAACTGACGGAACCTACACTGCACAAACTAAATATGGTTTAGTAGGAGTTGTTATTCATGAAGTTGGCCACAACTTTTTTCCCATGATCATTAATTCTGATGAACGTCAGTGGACCTGGATGGACGAAGGTTTGAATACCTTTTGCCAATATTTAACAGAGCAGGAATGGGAAGAAAAATATCCTTCACGCCGTGGCGAGCCACGAGACATTGTAAATTATATGTCTTCTGATAAATCATTGCTTGATCCGATCATGAGTAATTCTGAATCAGTAATTCAGTTAGGACCTAATGCATACGCAAAACCTGCCACCGCTTTAAATATTTTAAGGGAAACGGTAATGGGTCGTCAACTTTTCGATTTCGCCTTTAAACAGTATGCAGAAAGATGGGCTTTTAAGCATCCGGAACCTGCAGATTTTTTCAGAAGCATGGAAGATGCATCTGCAGTAGACCTTGACTGGTTTTGGAGAGGCTGGTTTTATGGAATTAAGCCGGTTGACATCGCTTTAAATAATGTAAGCTGGTACAGTATTGATTCTAAAAATCCGGAAATTGAGAAAACCCGTTTAAAAAGCAAACGTGAAAAAGAAGCACTTTCTATTTCTGAGCAAAGAAATAAAACGTCGATTCCAAAATACCGTATCGAGACTTTTCCTGAACTCTCGGATTTTTATACAAAATACGATGCTTTAGAAATTACAGATTACGACCGTAAACAATACAAAGAATATTATGAGGCTCTGGATCAAAAGCAAAAGGATGCTATAAAATCAGGAATCAATTATTACATCCTTGATTTTGAAAACGTAGGCGGACTGGTAATGCCGATTGTCTTAGAAATGGAATACGAAGATGGAACAAAGGAAATGGTTCGCATTCCTGCTGAGATCTGGCGCCGGGATAATAAAAAGGTTTCGAAGTTAATTGTTAGCAAAAAGCCGGTTAAACAGTTTTCATTAGACCCTTTACAGGAAACCGCAGATATAGATCTGAGCAATAACTTTTTCCCAGCTAAAACCATGGAATCTAAATTCCAGCTTTTTAAAGAAAAACAGCAAACCAAACAACCCAATTTGATGCAGCAGCAAAGAGACGGAAAATTATAACCTAATAAAAAGCTCCTCAGGGAGCTTTTTATTTTGCAAGTAATCTCCAAAAATTCCAATTAACTTTACCACATGATAAAAAGAACCTTCTTCTTCATTCTTTTTTTAACTTTCTCAACGGTCATTGTTCAGGCTCATAAGTTTTATACCTCATTAACTCAGATAGAGTATAATCCTCAAAACAAATCGGCAGAAGTTATAATCAATTTATTTACGGATGACATGGAGACAGCTTTATCACGGCAGTTTAATCGTAAAATTAAATCTACAGATGCTGATTTTAACAAGTATTGCTACCAGTATTTGGATAAGAAATTCCAGATCACTGACAGTAAAAATCAAGTGTTAAAAAACCACTATGTGGGGATAGAATTAAAGCGGGATATGCTTAGTTTATACCTGGAGGTTAAAACTTCTAAAGGATTGAATAACATGCGATTGAAACAACAATCGCTTATGGAAATATCAGATGATCAGAATAATATTGTAAATATTAAAGATGGAAAATCAAAAACATCACTAATGTTCAAGGCCAATGATTCCGCTTCAAAAGAGATCGTTTTAGCAAAATAAAGCAGATTTGGCTTATTTCAAAAGGTTAAACTGGTTAATCAGTCAGGTTTAAATCTAATTCTTTTATTGGCACACAGCTTGCACTTTCTCAATCTTGCTGTAAATTATAGCAATTTTTAAAATTCACTGTCATATTGACGTTTTTCCAAAATACATGAGTAATTACGACACTTTTGATTTCAACCGGGCATTACCTTTAATTAATGAAGATACAGAATTCTTTCCCCTGATGTCTCAGGAGGATGAGGAGGAAATGAACAAAGAAGAAACTCCTGAAATACTTTCCATATTACCTTTGCGAAATACTGTTTTATTTCCGGGAGTAGTTATACCAATTACTGTGGGAAGAGATAAATCAATTAAATTAATTAAAGATGCTTATCGCGGAGACCGCATGATCGGAGTAGTTTCGCAGCGTGATGTTGCTGTGGAAGATCCTTCTTTTGATCAGTTAAATCAGGTAGGAACTATCGCATTAATCATCAAAATGCTTCAGATGCCTGATGGAAACACAACCGTGATCATCCAGGGAAAACAACGTTTCCGGTTAGACGAAGAAGTTCAGTCTGACCCATACATAAAAGCAACTATTCAAAAATTTGAAGAAGTAAGACCAAAAACTGATAAAGAATTTAAAGCGATCATGGCTTCCATAAAAGAAATGGCCATGCAAATTATCCAGCTATCGCCCAATATTCCAAGCGAAGCCGGAATTGCTATAAAAAACATAGAAAGCCCTTCATTTCTGATCAATTTCATTTCCTCAAACATGAACGCAGATGTTCCGGCAAAACAGCAAATGCTGGAAGTAGCCAACCTGCGTGACCGTGCCAATATGGTAATGGAGCATTTAACAGTTGAACTGCAAATGCAGGAGCTGAAAAACCAAATTCAGTCTAAAGTTCGGGTTGATCTGGATAAGCAACAGCGTGATTATTTTCTTAATCAACAATTGAAAACTATCCAGGAAGAGTTAGGCGGAAATTCACCCGATCTTGAAATTGAAAATTTAAAAGGGCGTGCTGCAAAGAAAAAATGGGCTAAAGAAGTTGGTGAACATTTTACGAAAGAATTAGATAAAGCCGGAAGAATGAATCCTGCGGCAGCAGATTATTCGGTTCAGATAAATTACCTTGAATTACTTCTTGAACTGCCGTGGAACGATTTTACCAAAGATAATTTTGACCTGAAAAGGGCCCAGCGAATTCTGGAAAAAGATCACTACGGCCTGGATAAAGTTAAAAAACGTATTATTGAGTATTTGGCTGTGCTTAAATTAAAGCACAATATGAAAGCTCCGATTTTATGCCTTGTTGGGCCTCCGGGAGTTGGAAAAACTTCATTGGGTAAATCAATAGCAAAAGCTTTGGGCAGAAAATATGTACGGATGGCTTTGGGAGGAATTCGTGATGAGGCAGAAATTCGTGGTCACCGAAAAACCTATATAGGTGCGATGCCCGGCCGGATTATTCAATCGATCAAAAAATCAGGAACTTCGAATCCGGTTTTTGTACTGGATGAAATAGATAAAGTAGGAAATGATTTTCGAGGAGATCCTTCATCAGCTTTGCTGGAGGTTTTAGATCCTGAGCAAAACAATGCCTTTTATGATCACTACGTGGAAGTTGATTACGACCTTTCGAACGTAATGTTTATAGCAACTGCAAATTCTTTAAGTACCATACAGCCTGCTTTGTTAGATCGTATGGAAATTATTGAAGTAAACGGATATACCATTGAGGAGAAAATTGAAATTGCCAAGCAGCATTTATTACCCAAACAACGGGAGCAGCATGGTTTATCAAACAAGGACATCTCTATAAAATCTACGGTTCTTGAAAAAGTCATAGAAGATTATACACGTGAATCTGGCGTCAGAGGATTGGAGAAAAAAGTGGGTTCACTGGTTCGGGGAATAGCCACCAAAATTGCTATGGAGGAAGAATATTCTCCAGCAATAACCAAAGATGATGTTGAAAAAATTCTGGGCGCTCCTATTTATGATAAAGATTTATATGAAGGAAACGAAGTTGCAGGCGTAGTTACCGGATTAGCCTGGACCCAGGTGGGTGGTGATATTCTTTTTATAGAAGCCAGTTTAAGTCCGGGGAAAGGAAAACTCTCTTTAACAGGAAATTTAGGAGATGTCATGAAAGAATCTGCAACTATTGCCATGGCTTATTTAAGAGCTCATGCTTCGGAGTTCGGAATTGATTATCGCCTATTTGACCAGTGGGATGTGCATGTCCATGTTCCTGCCGGCGCTACTCCTAAAGATGGTCCTTCTGCCGGAGTTACCATGCTCACTGCTTTAACTTCTGCCTTTACTCAGCGCCAGGTAAAACCGCATCTGGCCATGACCGGTGAGATCACTTTAAGAGGGAAAGTTTTGCCAGTTGGAGGAATTAAGGAAAAAATACTTGCAGCCAAGCGTGCAAATATTAAGGATATCATCTTATGTAAATCAAATCAGAAAGATATTCTGGAAATTAAGGAAAGCTATATCAAGGATCTGAACTTTCACTATGTTAAGGAAATGAAAGAAGTAATTGACATTGCTCTTTCTAAAGATAAAGTTAAAAATCCGATGAATATAATTGTCACCGAACCTATTAAATCAGTTTTAAATTAAATTAAGCCTCCTTCGGGAGGCTTAATTTTTATGGTTCATTTAAAATACTCAAGTATTTTATATCTTCATCCCTTAATCAAATGATGAATATGAAAAAAATTTACATTTCTTTTTTAACTGCTGCCTGCCTCTTCATATCAGGCTTAGCCACAGCACAACAATTTGCTTCACAAAGCACCTCCGATTTACGAATGAAACTTCCATCCGGAGATGGTAGCAGAGCTCAAAATGTTTTCGTGGAAGTTGGTGGTCAGGGTTTATTATTTACAGCCAACTATGACAGCCGATTTGGAAATCGCCGTGATGGATTAGGTGGTCGCGTTGGTATTGGTTATATTTCTGCAGATGGAGATAATGCCACAACTATTCCAGTTTCATTAAACTATTTACTTGGTAAAGGCAAGCATTTTTTTGAGATTGGATTAGGAGCCACAGTTCTTGCTACCGGCGGGGATGAAGATTCTTTTCTTTTCGACGATAATAATAGTAATGTAATCGGCACCATGAGTTTTTCTTACAGACTTCAGCCTGTTGATGGCGGATTTTCTTTCAGAGCAGGTCTGACTCCAATTTTTAACGGTGATTTCTTTTTGCCATATTACGGCGGTTTAAGTTTAGGATATACTTTCTAAAAATTTATTTTCCAATTAAAAAACCTTCAAAATTATATTCTGAAGGTTTTTTAATTTTGTTGTATTTATGAAAAACTCCTTATTAGTCATCTTAACATTTGTTCTTAGCCTTCTCACCGAGTATGCTATAGGGCAATCCTCAACATACAAAAGTGAATTTGGATTTCGCAGTGATAATGATGCATATCTGGCTTACGGTCAGGACCGTTATTATACTAACGGACTTTTCATCACTTTCCGGCATGCAACAGATCAGAGGAAATTGAATAAAACTGTCAATAAATTAATCTGGGAAGCAGAAGCTGGTCAAAAAATGTATAATCCACAATCAGGTTATATTCCGGATGTAAAATTTGTTGACCGTCCTTTTGCCGCTTACCTATACGCTGGCGGTAGTTTAAACTGGCATTACAATTCAGAAAATGCTCTTAAAGTAAGCCTGCAAGCCGGCACTATTGGC
Organism: Daejeonella oryzae DSM 19973; assembly: GCF_000422945.1. GTDB lineage: Bacteria > Bacteroidota > Bacteroidia > Sphingobacteriales > Sphingobacteriaceae > Daejeonella > Daejeonella oryzae. Next base: position 119,006 of record NZ_AUHA01000006.1, on the reverse strand, counting down.
CCTTCAGCATTGGGTCAGGATGCTCAAACTTTATTGCATGATATAGCAGGTTTTTATACAATCGAAGGTTGGGAGACGCAGGTGAAGGATGAATTTGGTTTAAATGCTAAAATACAGTTTGATAAGTTTTTACATCGCTCAAAATCAAATACTGTTGATTTTTCAGTTAATACATTTGCCAATATCGGAAATACCTTTTCCGGAATTGGAACCGGTATCCTATTCAGAGCCGGAATTATAAATCCTTTTTACAATTCTGCAATCAGCAATAGTCGACTTTCAAACAATTCGGCTTCAAAAGTGGCTGAGGAAAAGGAATCATTCTTTTATGCAAAACCTGTTTTACAATACGTTGCTTACGATGCCACTACAGAAGGAGGTTTATTTACTGATGACAAGGGACCGATAACCTTTGATGTTAAACCTCTGGTTTTTAGTCAGCAGCTGGGTTACATGTTTTCTAAAAATCGCTTTACAGCAGATTTTTCACTTATTTTTAAATCCCGGGAAATTAAAAGCGAGGCCAAAGCTCACCAATACGGTTCTATAGCTTTATATTATAAATTCAACAGTGAGGATTAATAATTAATCAAACTGTCCGGAACTTCGGCGATTGATTTTTTTCAGGGATTGAAGCTGCTTGCTTTTCAATCGTTTTTCTATAGAAGACCTTTTAGGTTTACTGGCCTTTCTTATTTTAGGATTATGTAATGCGTTCTGAATTAAAATTATCAGTTTCTCTAAACTCCGCTCCTTATTTAAATACTGACTTCGCTCTTCTTCTGTTATTACCTGCAACAAGCCAAATGCATTGATGCGATTCGGTAACTTTCTTAAAATTTGTTGCTTTTGCTCCGTATCAAATAAATTTGAAGCCGCAACATCCCATATAAGTTCAACTTTACTAGAGGCCTTATTCACATTTTGCCCTCCTTTCCCACCGCTTCTGGAAGTTCTGAATTTTACTTCTTTTAGTAAATCTGTTTTAGATATTTCCATCGCTAAAATAATAAACTGGCCGGCAACTTGATTTTTTACAAAAGAAGAAGAATTTATCTGATTCACTCTGCAAATTTTCATTCAAATACTACCTTTGTTTCCCGATGAGCAAAAATATTGTGGTAGCTATTGACGGCTATTCTTCTTGCGGGAAAAGCACCCTTGCCAAAGCTTTAGCTAAAAAGCTGCATTTCATATATATTGACAGCGGAGCTATGTACAGGGCTGTTACTTTATATTTTCTTCGAAATAATATCGACCGCAATGATGCTCTTGCCGTTGAACAGGCGTTGAAAGATATCCATCTTGAATTTCATTCCCGTGATTACCAGACCCATATCACACTCAATGGCGAGGAAGTATCTGAAGAGATTAGGCAAATGCATGTTTCTGAAATTGTTAGCGAAATCAGTGCTGTAAAAGCTGTTCGAAAAGAGATGGTAAAACAGCAACAGCGCATGGGCAAATCGAAAAATATAATTATGGACGGACGTGATATCTGCACAACTGTTTTTCCGCTGGCTCAGGTAAAAATTTTTATGACTGCAGATCCAAAAATCAGGGCAGAAAGGCGTTATAAAGAATTAAAAGCCAAGGGTCAGGAAATTACTCTTGAAGAGATATTCGAAAACCTTGCTCACAGAGATTATTTAGATACCACCAGAAAGGAAAGTCCGCTTACACGGGCAAAAGATGCTATCGTATTAGATAATACAACTCTTAACGAAAAAGAGCAGCTTGAATTTGCACTGGAAAGAGTTAAACCATTTTTGGATTTAGCAAAATAAGCCATCCAAAATTCCGCAATAAAATTGAAGATCGTACTAATTAATCTTCCTTTTTATCGCCTGTCCCCTGTTCACGAAGTTCATCAAATGAATTGTACATCTGCTCGTCTGCCGGCTGATCTTGTGTACTTCTCTTTTTCTTACTCCCGGTTTTTATGGCATCAACCTGATACTCATCACTTTGAGGAGTATTTAAGCTAGCGCCGGTTTCCTTATCTTTCTGTAAAGGATTAGTTTTCTTATTTGTGTGCTCAGACATGATATAGTGATTTATAGAAGCAACAGCCTGAAATAATTAAGGTTTTTTAGAACTTCTTAATAATCAGCAAATAAACTGTTAAAATTCTTTTTGATTAAAAAGGTATTTTTCTACCTTTGCAGTCCGATTTAAATCGGAAAAAGGAGATAAATTAATTAATGGCCAAAAAACTAGAAGCTGAAAAGGAGTTATCCGCTAAACAAGCAGAACTTCAAAGCGAAGAAACCACTACGGTTAAACAAAAGGAAAACATTGAATCAGAAGCTGATTCATCGTTTATCGAAGAAATCAAATCTAAAACTTTGATTACCCCTTCCGGTGATTTTGACTGGGATGCAGATGACAAAGGTTTTGGAAATTACAGTGACGCGGACCGCGAAAAGTTCGAAGAAATGTATGCCGGAACTTTCAATTCTATTAACAAAGGAGAGATCATCTCTGGTGTTGTTGTTTCTATCAACAACAAAGATGTGGTATTGAACATCGGATTTAAGTCTGACGGTTTAGTATCCTTATCAGAATTCCGTGATACACCTGACCTAAAGGTTGGTGATTCGGTTGACGTATTTGTAGAATCACAGGAAGATGCTAACGGACAGTTGGTATTATCTCGTAAACGTGCAAAAACTCAACGCTCATGGGAAACTATTAATGAGGCATTAGATCAGGACAAAATTATTACAGGTTTTGTAAAAAGCCGTACTAAAGGTGGTCTGATTGTAGATATTATGGGCGTAGAAGCCTTCTTACCAGGATCTCAGATTGACATTAAGCCAATCCGTGATTACGACATTTATGTTGGTAAGACTATGGAGTTCAAAGTTGTTAAGATCAACCACGAGTTTAAAAACGTTGTGGTATCACACAAAGTGCTGATTGAAGACGATTTAGAAAACCAAAAAACTGAAATCGTTGCTAAACTTGAAAAAGGTCAGGTATTAGAAGGAACGGTTAAAAACATTACTGATTTTGGTGTATTCATCGATTTAGGTGGTGTTGACGGTTTATTGCACATTACTGATATTTCATGGGGCCGCATAGAGCATCCACGTGAAGTGTTAAACTTAGACCAGAAGATCAACGTAGTAGTTCTTGACTTTGATGACGAGAAAAAACGTATCGCTTTAGGTTTAAAACAGTTAACTCCGCATCCTTGGGAAGCTTTAGATACAACCTTAGAAATTGGGTCGAAAGTAAAAGGTAAGATTGTTACCGTAGCAGATTATGGTGCTTTCTTAGAAATCACTCCGGGTGTTGAAGGTTTAATTCACGTTTCTGAGATGTCTTGGTCTCAAAATTTACGTAACCCACAGGAATTCCTGAAAGTTGGTGACGAAGTTGAAGCTCAGGTTTTAACTCTTGATCGCAACGAGCGTAAAATGAGCTTAGGTGTTAAGCAATTAACTCCAGATCCTTGGAAAAACATTGCTGAACGTTATCCTGTTGGAAGCAAGCACAAAGCAGTAGTTAAGAACATGACTAACTTCGGTGTATTTGTTGAAATCGAAGAAGGAATTGATGGTTTAATCCACATTTCTGATTTATCATGGTCTAAAAAAATCAATCATCCAAACGAATTCACTAAAGTTGGTGAAGAGTTAGATGTAGTTGTTTTGGAACTTGACGAAGCAAACCGCAAGCTTAGCTTAGGACACAAACAATTGGAAGAAAACCCTTGGGATACTTTCGAAACTATCTTCACAATGGATTCTGTTCATGAAGGTACTGTATTGAAAGTAACTGATAAAGGTGCAATTGTAGCTTTACCATACGGTGTAGAAGGATTCGCTCCAACTAAGCACATGGCTAAAGAAGATGGTTCTTCTGTAAAAGCTGATGAAGCTGCAGAATTCAAAATTATTGAATTCAATAAAGATTCTAAGCGTATTGTAGTTTCTCACGCCCGTATCTGGGAAGAAGTGAAAGCTGAAGAACGTAAAGAAGAGATCAATCAGAAGAAGAAAGATGCTAAAGCAACTGTAAGTGCAGTTAAAAAAGTAAAAGATTCAGTTGAGAAATCTACTTTAGGTGACTTAGGTGTTCTGGCACAATTGAAGCAACAAATGGAAGGTGCTGAAAACAAAGCCAAGAAAGCAAAAGATTCTGAAGAAGAAACATCAGCAGAATAATTTTCTGAAATACATTTTCAAAGCCTCTCCGTTCATTCGGAGAGGCTTTTTTTGTGGATTATTTTTCCCATGATTCCTATTACCCTCAAAGACATACTGACTCACTTCATTAAGGGGAATTGAAGGATTTGCATAAAAATCTTTTTATGTAGTGGAATTGCTTCCTGTTTTCTATTTTTGCTCAAACCAAATCCAGATGCAAAACCTTCCCTTGCTTGCCGGTCAGAAATTCCAGATCACAATTCAGCGTCTTTGCCGTCAATTAATTGAAAATCACAACGATTTCTCCAATTCTGTGATTATCGGAATACAACCCAGGGGAATTTTCCTCGCCGAGCGCATCTCTGCAGAACTAAAAAAAATAATTCCTGCGGCCAGTATTCAAAAAGGAAATTTAGATATTACCTTTTTCAGAGATGATTTCAGGCGCAAGGAAGGTTTGTTAAGACCAAGCAATACCGATATTGACTTTATCATCGAAGGCAAAAATGTAATTCTTGTAGATGATGTTTTATGGACCGGTCGCACCATTCGTGCAGCTATGGATGCGATACAAGCATTTGGCCGGCCTGAAAAAGTTGAATTACTTGCTCTGGTAGACAGGCGTTATTCAAGACATTTGCCAATTGAAGCAGATTACATCGGGATTAAAGTTGATACCATAGACTCTCAAAAGGTTATTGTAAGCTGGAAAGAAACTGATGATAAAGATCAAGTGCTTTTACTTTCAGAAAAGACGGAGTAAAATATTTATGGCAGTTCAAAATTTAAAATTCAATATAATATACTAACTCTGAAATATTAAATGCAGACCCCGGCTATTCAAACGTTAAGTACCAAGCATCTGTTAGGTATTAAAGACCTTACGAAAAGAGATATCGAACTGATTTTTGAAACGGCTTCCACATTTAAAGATGTATTAAACCGTCCCATTAAAAAAGTTCCTTCCCTGCGGGATATAACAATTGCCAATATATTTTTTGAAAATTCTACCAGAACCAAATTATCCTTTGAACTTGCAGAGAAACGCCTTTCGGCTGATATTATTAATTTCGCGGCATCTTCTTCATCTGTAAGTAAAGGTGAAACCCTGATTGATACTGTCAATAATATTCTGGCCATGAAAGTGGATATGGTGGTTATGCGCCATCCCTATGCCGGAGCAGGTGTATTTTTAAGTAAGCATATCAATGCTCAGATTATCAATGCCGGCGACGGGGCACACGAGCATCCAACCCAGGCTTTGTTGGATTCTTTTTCTATCCGTGAAAAATATGGCGAAGTAGCAGGAAAAAAGATTGCCATTATTGGTGATGTGCTTCATTCCCGGGTAGCACTTTCAAACATTCTCTGCCTTCAAAAACTGGGCGCAGAAGTAATGGTTTGCGGTCCGACTACACTGATTCCAAAGTACATTGCTTCATTAGGTGTAAAAGTAGAACATGATTTAATTAAAGCGTTGAATTGGTGCGATGTAGCCAACATGCTGCGCATCCAGTTAGAGCGTCAGGATATTAAGTTTTTTCCGTCATTGCGGGAATATTCGATGATGTACGGCCTGAACAAAAAAATCCTTGATTCCCTTGATAAAGAAATCACGGTGATGCACCCCGGTCCTATTAATCGCGGAGTAGAAATTACAAGTGATGTAGCCGACAGTAAGCAATCCATCATATTAGATCAGGTTGAAAATGGCGTAGCCGTACGTATGGCCGTATTATATCTTTTAGCAGCTAAAAGAGGTTAGATGACAACTGCTGAACAAAACTTTGTGAGATATTGGAGCGTAGCTCGAAAGAAATGGAGCTGGGGCCAAAAATTTATGATTGCTGTTAAGAATTTCGCCATTCCTTTCGTGGTGCTGGTTCATTTAACCAATTTTTTCATTATTGGCGATCTCACGTATGCCTTCATCAGCTTTAAACATTTATTGGAATTTTGCATTAACCTGATTGTAGTATCCTTAATCTCAGGATTTGCTTACGGCTTTTATCACTGGAATTCCAACGAAAGACAATACTGGAAGTTTATTAAAAAATCCAGTCAGAACGGGTAGACTTTTAGCATAAAATACCATCTTTGCAATCTTGTCGTTAAATTGCTGTTTTAAACAGTTGTTAATTTCTTCTGTTAATTTCCTGGTTATATATAAATTATTTTTGCTTTTATCAGTTTAGACTACGTATGCTCAGACATTATACTTTACCCCTCCTTGTACTCATTCTATTTTCTTTCAAGGCACAAGCACAATTAACATCCTGGTTTACTTTAAATCAGAATTATAAAAGCGGATTGGAACTATTAGAGAAGAAGAAATATGTTGCGGCCTCCGAGCAATTCAGTAAAGTAGAAAACTGGCAAATTCTGCCTTCTGCAGTTTCGCAGAACAGTAAGGATATAAGTCTTTTAAAAGAAAATGCCGAATATTATAAAGCTTTATGCGCTTTAGAATTAGGCAACCAGGACGCTGAAGGATTGTTCCTTAAATTTATTGCAGATCATCCGGTAAATGCAAATGCAAAAATGGCCTATTACCAGGTGGGTCGTTCTTATTATTCTCAGAAAAACTATCCCAAAGCAATAGAATGGTTTAAAAAAATTAATCAGAATTCATTATCAGCTAAAGAAAGTTCAGAATATCGGTTTAAACTGGGTTATTCTTATTTTGAAACCAAAGATTACTCCAATGCAGAACCTTTATTCGGAAGGCTGAAAGATGAAAATACACCTTACAAAGAAGCCTCTATTTATTACTACGCTTACCTGAATTATTTAAGCGCTGATTATAAAACTGCTTTAACAGAATTTGAAAAATTAAAAGGTTCAAAAACCTACGAAAACACTTACCCCTATTATATTTCAGCTTTATATTTCCTTGATAAGCGCTATGATGATGTACTAAAATACACGCTTCCGATTTTGCGAAGCACAAATCAGCAATATGAAACAGAAATGTTCCGCATTGTGGCCGCTTCTTTTTTCGCGAAATCTGATTACATAAATGCCGGAATATATTACAAACGTTTTCAGGCTAAAGATAAAGGTGAGACCCAAAACAACCAGGATAGTTACCAGATAGGTTATACGTATTATAAGCTCAAAGAATATTCAAATGCGATAACCGAACTTGAAAAACTGGATACTCCGGATGAATATTATCAAAGCGGAATGATCGCTTTGGGCGAATCATTTTTAAAGACAGATAATAAACAATCGGCCAGAAGCGCTTTCTTTAAGGCATCCAAATTAACATTTGATAAATCTTTGCAGGAAGAGGGATTATTTAATTATGCAAAATTATCTTACGAGCTTGAGTTTCACCAGGTGGCTTTAGATGCAGCCCAGGAATTTATAAAAAGTTATCCCCGTTCTAAACGGATTGATGAAGCCAAAACCCTTTTGGGTGAGATTTTATTAACCACAAAAAATTATAAAGATGCTATAGACATCCTGGAAAGTATTCCGAATAAAAATCAGAATGCAAAAGAGGCTTATCAAAAAGTAACCTATTACCGCGGACTTGAGTTTTATAACGAAAGAGCTTTTCAAAATGCAATATCTGTCTTCATGCGTTCTAATAATAATGCGGTGGATGCTGATATTGAAGCATTATCAACGTATTGGCTGGCAGAGGCTATGTATGAAGTTCGCAAGTTTGGAGAATCGGTAGATAATTTCGAAAAATTCCTTGCCATGCCTGCGGCACGTAAAACAGAAGTTTACAATTTCGCAAACTATGCTTTAGCGTATGCGGCATTTGAAAATGAAAATTACAAAACGGCATCCACCTATTTTGAACGTTTCTTACAAGGATCAGAAAAAGACAGAAATACCATTAATGATGCAACTTTACGTCTTGCAGATTCCTATTTTGTATTAAAGGATTACGGAAGTGCATTAGCCAGTTACAATAAGATTATTGCATCCAACGCTTCGGGAGAAGATTACGCATTATTTCAACGCGGAATGATCCAGGGACTGCAAAGTCAAAACGATGCTAAAATAGCAACTCACCAATCGCTTCTCAAGCAATTCCCAAAATCAAATTACGCGGATGATGCCGGTTTTGAGATCGCCTATACTTATTTTGTAAAAGGTGATTTTGATAAATCCAAGAATGATCTGAGTACGCTGATTTCGAAATATCCGCGAAGCAGCTATGTTCCCCGTGCACTTGTAACCATCGGTTTGGTGCAATACAACCAGGATCAGGATGATGCAGCTTTAGAAACATTTAAAAGAGTAGTGAAAGATTATTCTACCACTGATGAAGCAAAGCAAGCTCTGGAGTCTATAAAAAATATTTATTTGGATAAAGCGGATGCTGATGGATTTCTTGCTTACGCAAACGGTACAGGCATAGGCAACCTGAGCACTTCTGAACAGGATAACATTACTTATCAGGCCGCTAACAACCGCTATTTAAAGGGAGATTACCAGGGAACGTTTGAAGCAATCAATGCTTACTTTGATAAATTCCCGAAAGCCATTCACGAAAAGCAGGCGAAGTTTGTCAGAGCTGAGAGTTTAGTCAGACTAAACCGCCCGGACGAAGCTATTCCGGATTATGAATTTATTTTGAATGATTGGACCAGCGAATACACTGAAAAAGCCCTGATGAGTATTTCAAGAATATATCTCTCTCAGAAAAAATATAATGAAGCTATTGTTCATCTAAAAAAACTTGAACTGACCTCAGAATATAAAGCCAATTATGGCTTTGCCATTAACAATTTAATGGAAGCGTATGCAAACACGGAAATGCCTGATGAAACGCTGAAATATGTTGAACTGATTAAAACCTCAGAAAAATCTTCGGATGAAGAAAAATTCAGGGCAAGTTTGTATGCCGGTAAAGCTTATCTGATTAAGGCAGATACAGCAATGGCCATCAAAGAATTTAACCAGGTTGTTGATAAAACTCAAACTATCGCGGCAGCAGAGGCAAAATACAATGTTGCACTTTTGCAGTATGCTAAGGGAGATTATAAAACCTCTCAAAAAACTACGTTTGACTTGATTAACAAAATGCCATCGCATGATTATTGGGTAGCCAAAAGCTTTATTCTGCTGGCGGATAATTATCTGGCGCTGAATGATGTTTTCCAGGCTAAAAGCACTTTACAAAGTATCCTTGATAATTATGAGGGTAAAAATGATGACATCATACCCACTGCCAAAGAGAAACTGGAGAAATTGAATATTAAGTAATAAGCTGATGACTATTCCACATATAAAAATTGCAATTACCTTTTCATTAATCGCTTACTCAGGTTCTGTTTTTGCACAGGATAAAAAAGAAGAAACTAAACCTGCGCCTGCAAAAGGAACTCTTACTGAAGAAATAGAAGTTGTACGCCCATACAAGCCTATCCTGGCTGAGGCTGTTAAAATCAGGAGAAGTCCGGATTTAAACGATACCAAACCTTTCAGGCCGGTTTTAAGCTATACAATTATGGATAAAAAACTGGAACTCAACTCGAATATAAAAGAGTTGCAGGCCCAGAAATTAGCCGATGAAAGACAAGCTGTATTGCAGAATAATTACTTAAAGATCGGAGCCGGGAATTTCAATACAGGCCTTGCAGAAATGTACTTTAATAACGGTCAGGATGAAGCTTTGCAAGCAGGCTTATATCTTAAACACAACTCGCAACGGGGAAATATAGAAAAACAACAATTTTCTAATCAGCAGGCTTCTGTTTTCGGAAAAAGCATAAGAGATCAAAACAGCATGAGTGGAAAGCTTTCTTACGATAGAAAATCAAGCTATTTCTATGGTTTTGATCCTGCCTTCTCAACGGTTTCAACTGCTGCGGATAAGCAGCGATTTAATCTTTTTGAAGCCGAAGGAGAATTGATGAATAATTATTCTGAGGATACAGATCTTTTAAATTACGCGGTTAAAGCTTCCGGATACGTATTCAATAATATTTTTGACGGTCGTGAAAGCACCTTCGCTTTAAGCGGATATTTAAACAAAGCATTTAACAGTTTTAGTATTGGTTTGGGCGCTTCTACCGATTTTACAAGCTCTAAAGATTCTCTTTACGCAATCAAGAATAATATTTTAAAAGCCAATCCTTTTATTAAATATCAGGGAAATGGATTTGTTTTAAACCTTGGACTTAACCTGGTGCAAGAGTTTGGCAGTACTAGCCGCTTGAATATTTTACCAGCGGTATCTGCAGAGTTTCCAATTGCTCAGGAATATGCTACCTTATTTGGTGGAATTAGCGGAGATGTATTAAAAACCACCATCAGAGACCTCAGCAACGAAAACTTTTATCTCAATAAAAATGTGACATTAAAGAATGCTGTAGAAAAGATGAATATTTACGGAGGAGTAAAAGGAAATGCCGGAGCCGGTTTTGGCTTTAAAGCGATGGCCTATTACAAGACAATTCAGGACCTTCCACTATTTGAAAATGATCCTTTTAAAGTAAGTCGTTTTAATGTTGTTTATGATGAGGGGAACAGCAAATTGCTTGGTTTCCAGGGAGAGATCAGCATTAAAGCATCAGATTTTATAGATGTTAGCGGAAAAGCAGAAGCCGTAAATTATACGCTTAAAACTGAACAGGAAGCCTGGTTTAAACCCGGTTTTAGATTAACATCCAATCTGAGAGCCAGGGTTACTCCAAAAATTTCCTTCGACGCAGAAGTATTTTTCAATGGCGAAACTAAGGCGAATACTACCGTATTTACTCCGCTGGCAGAAAATAAAATTGTAACTATCAACAGTTTTGTAGACATGAGCGCCGGCGCTGCATACCAAATCAATGACAAAATAGGCTTACACGTACGTGCCAACAATATCTTCGGCACTTCCTATCAGCAGTATTTATATTATCAAAAATTGGGTTTAAATGTGTTCGGAGGCTTTAATTTCTCCTTCTAACCTATGTTATTATTTGTCTGTATAGAATTATAAATTATCTTTACCCGAATGGATATTTCCTTTTTTATTGCGGAACTTTTGCATCAGACTGATGAGGTAAGTGTTCCGTATTTTGGGACATTTTCAAAGATAAAAGTAAATGGTTTTCATAACCCGGGGTCTGATTTGTACTTTCCTCCTTCGGAGAATCTATCTTTCAGCCGCCATACAGACGACCACGAAGTTCTTGCGGAATATATCAGTCGAAAGAAAAACATATCAATAAATTCAGCAAAATATTTCGTCAGTAAATTTGTTGAACAGATCGTCAGCTTACTTGATCACGAAGGGCATGCAGAATTGCAGGGTCTGGGAACTTTAGATAAAAATCAGGATGGTTTCCGGTTTAAGCCGGTTCCTTCGTTAGAGCAGGCAACAAACTATTTTGGATTATTCCCGGTAAAGGAAATATATACCAAAAAAATTGAAGATGTTAATTCAGTTTCTGAAGAGGCTGCTATAGTCACTCCCAGCTCTTACACTTCTTATCCTGAAGCTGATATTCAGGTGGTCGAAGAAGCAGAAACAGGTATGAAGTTTGGCACTAAGCTGTTTATTGCTGCCTCCATTATTATCCTTTCTGTATTGGCTTTATATCAATTTAATCCCCAATTATTTCAGGTTTTATTAAAACCTAATGTAGCCGAACTGAATAGTAAAATACCAATTGAGCCCATTAAAAAATCTGTTCCGGCAGTAGTTGTAACCGATTCTGCCAAAACCACTGTTCGGGATACTTCTGTGGCAATGAATCCGGTAACGGTAGTCGCAAAAGATTCTACTCAAATTAGTAATCCCAATCAAAGCATCGCAACATTTGAAATAATAGGTGCGGCATTTGCTAAGCGTAAAGAAGCAGAAACGTATGTAAAAGCGATTACAGCTAAAGGATTATACGCTAAAATAGTAGAGCATATGCCGGGTGCAAAAATCAAAGTAAGTTTGGGTTCATTTACTGATGAGCAGCAAGCAGAGCTAGAATTAATACGTATCAGAAAAGATTTAAATAAAGATGCCTGGATGACCAGGGTTAAACCAAAGAAAACAAATTAGAGATGATGTTCCTACTTCAAGTCGACACACTAACACCTATTACAGATACAGCAGCAGCAGCCATGCAGGTTGTTCAACCCGGACAGGAATTACGTTTTATAGACCTTTTATTTAAAGGTGGATGGGTAATGATCCCGCTGACCTTATTAGCATTTATGGGATTAGTGATTTTTGTTGAACGTTATTTAACAATCCGCAAAGCATCAAAATATGAATCAAACCTGATGGCACAGGTAAAGCAAAGTGTTATTGCCGGCAAACTTGACACCGCTGTAGCCATCTGCAGAAACAGCAATACTCCGCTGGGCCGAATGCTGCAAAAAGGATTATTGCGTATTGGCCGCCCGATTAAAGATATTGAAGGCGCCATTGAGAATGTGGGTAAACTTGAGGTATCTAAGCTTGAGAAAAACATCAGTATCCTGGGGATTATTGCAGGTATTGCTCCCATGCTCGGTTTCGTTGGAACAATTATCGGGGTAATTGCCATTTTTCATGAAGTTTCCATTAAAGGAATTATTGAAATTGGAACCATATCCGGAGGATTATATACGAAAATGATCACCTCCGCAACCGGACTGATCATTGGTATTGTTGCTTATGTATTGTACCATATACTAAATATCATGGTTGATCGTATTATTCTGAAAATGGAAACGGATGTTATTGAGTTTATTGACTTGTTAGAAGAACCCGGCAAATGAATTTAAGAAAGAGAAAAAGAGGGGCTGTAGAAGTTCATACATCGGCTTTAAATGACATTATGTTTTTCCTGCTGCTGTTCTTTTTACTGGCTTCAGCAGTTGCCAATCCTAACGTAGTGAAGTTATTTCTGCCGCGATCGAATTCCGGGCAATCCATTCCGAAAAAGACGATTAATGTTTCCATAACGAAAGACTTAGAATATTTTGTTGAGAAAAAGCAGGTAAATTTTGATCAGCTTCAGGCAGAAATAGAAGTTTATCAGAAAGAATCTCCAGATCTTACTGTTATTTTATACGCAGACCGAACTATCGCGATAGAGAATGTGGTTAATCTAACAGATATAGCCAACAAATTGAAAATAAAACTTGTTTTAGCAACAGAAACTAAAAAATGATAGATTACCGTCAACCTGAAGAAAACAATTATCCTAAAGCTTTGGCAATTTCCACGGGTATTATGGTAAGCTTCGTGTTGCTCAGTTTTTTCGTTATCGCCAGCCGCGTTGAGGCACCCGAAGAAGTTGGAGTAGGCGGTATCATTGTGAATTACGGAACATCTGATGTAGGAATGGGCGATGACTACATGAGTATTGAAGAACCGTCAACAGATCCGAATGCAAATAATTCAATGCCTGATAAAGTAGTTCCATCAACAGATCCTGTAAAAAGCCCTTCCTCCGAAGTTAGCGATAAATCAGTTGTTACCCAGGATATGGAAGACGCTCCAAGCATTGTTACAAAAGATAAAAGTTCGAGCACTAATCCTTCAACCAGTGAAGCTACCAAAGAAAGTAAACCCGTTGTAAACACAAACGCTTTATATACCGGCAAAAAAAATAATGGAAGTGGAAAAGGCGATGGCACTGGAACTGTTGCCGGAAATCAGGGAAGCCGTGACGGAGATCCGCTGGCTCCTAATTATGGCGAGGGTGGATCCGGCTTTGGCGGGGTCAGATTGTCTTTAGCCAACCGCCGTTTTGTTAGTATTCCTTCCATTGAAGACCAAGGACAAAGTTCTGGGAAAATTGCAGTAGAGATCAGAGTTGATAAAACCGGAGAAGTTGTATATGCCCGTGCAGGAGCTAAAGGAACTACCCTATCTGATCTTGCCCTTTGGCGTAAATGTGAAAAGGCGGTTTTGGGAGCAAAACTGAATCAATTAGAATCTGCTCCCGACGTTCAGATTGGAGTAGTGATGTTTAATTTTAAGGTTAAATAATAACACTGATCAGACCGCAGCTGAGGATCTGCAAAGGTTATTGATCCCTCATTATTCGGATGATAATTTTCAGATGAACTACCAGCAGACTCTCTCCTACCTATTCTCCAGACTTCCAATGTTTACCCGTGTGGGAAGTTCTGCTTACAAGGCCAACCTGGATAATATCATAACTTTCTGCAATCATCTTAATAATCCTCAGCAAAAATTTAAAAGTATACATGTAGGCGGTACAAATGGTAAAGGTTCTACTTCGCATATGCTGGCTGCCATTTTACATACAGCAGGATATAAAACCGGCTTATATACTTCTCCCCACTTACGTGATTTCAGAGAAAGGATACGCATTAACGGTGAAATGATAAGTGAGAATGATGTTATTGAATTTGTTTCCGGGCAAAAAGATCTGATCGAGAAAATTGAACCATCCTTTTTCGAGGTCACCGTGGCGATGGCTTTTCAACATTTCGCTTTGCAGAAGATTGATATTGCAGTAATTGAGGTCGGCCTTGGCGGGAGGCTTGACTCTACCAATATCATTAATCCTTTACTTTCTGTAATAACCAACATTGGATTAGATCATGTAAATATACTGGGAGATCAGCTGGAGCAGATTGCTTTTGAAAAAGCTGGAATAATCAAACCAGGAGTTCCCGTAGTGATTGGCCAAAGACAGCGTGAAACAGCAGCAACATTTTTGAAGAAGGCCGCTGATTGCCATTCTGAACTAACCTTTGCATCGGATGAATGGAAAATTGAAAAGGTAGAATCTAAAGAATCCGACAGAAAGCATCCGAACTTGTCTGATATCAGTCAGCATTTTCTAGAATTAAGCGTCGTGCCATGTAATTCTTCAGATGTCCAGAAAAATTCTAAAACAAATTATGAACTCGATCTGACAGGGCATTACCAGCTTAAGAATCTGGCTACAGTTTTAAGTTCGGTAGAGCAGTTGAGAAAGCTGGGCTTTATCATTACTGCAGAGCATATTAAATCTGCGCTAAAAGAGGTTAAATCCCTCACGGGATTGATGGGCCGATGGCAAACGATAAACAGTAATCCGCTGGTGATTTGCGATACCGGCCACAACGAAGATGGAATCCGCGAAGTATTAAAAAATATTAATGTTCTTCCGTATGAAAAGCTCCACATGGTGATTGGAATGGTAAAAGATAAAGACATCAGTAACATTCTTAAACTTTTGCCTGTGAATGCTACATATTATTTTTGCCAGCCCGACATTCCGAGAGCCAAAGCTGCAGAAGAACTTGCTGCAGAAGCTAAAATTCTAAATCTTTTTGGCCAGGTTTACCCATCAGTTAATGAAGCGCTGAAGACGGCAAAAAAAAATGCATGTGCCCGCGATCTGGTGTTTGTAGGTGGAAGCACTTTTGTGGTTGCTGAAGTTTTGCAATAACCGGTGACCTGAATTTTTCAACCCGATTACTTTCTGATTATTAAAATATTATAGTCTAAATAATATTTTAAATTCAATCATTACTTTTCTTTGAACCTTATCAGGATTGAGATCCAAGTATTTAAATGGATTAAGAGTTGTTCGCTTTGGCACAAAATTCCATTGTCAAACTAATTCCATTAAATGTGAAACTTTATGAAAATCAACAGGTTAACTAAATAAAGTCGGTTAACAATTTACGATTAACTTAATTTTAAATTAGTGATTATGGCACAGAAAATTCTTATTACCAATTTCAACTTCAGCGTAAGCCGCGAAGAGTATGAAAAAACGACTGCCCAGCTTGCTCAGTCATTTGCAGATGTACCAGGATGCATTTGGAAAATTTGGTTAATTAATGATGAAACGAAAGAAGCCGGGGCTGTATACTTGTTCAAAGATGAAGACTCATTGCAAACATTTAAAACCAGTCCTTTGGTTGAATCTGTCCTTTCACATCCTGCCCTAAGTAATTTTAATTTCTCAGAAAGGGATATTCTTCAGGATATAAGTGAAATTACCCATGCTCCGATAATGGGCTCTGTTGCATCTTAAACTGACCTCATCAATTTTTAAGGGCTTGAAAAGATTAAAAACTATTCAAAAAAATGCCGGCCAAACAAGAGTTTGGCCGGCATGATTGTTTTAAATCAACTACTTCTTGTTTCCGAAGTACTTCCATAAATAATAAACAGGAACTCCAATTAATACAATCAGTAAACCTCTTCCGCAGGTTGTAGGTTTGTAGATCAAAAGTATAGTGCAAATAGCTCCGGCAATTAACACGTATAAAGCCGGCAAAACCGGGTATCCAAATGCTTTGTAAGGGCGATCTGCATCCGGCCTGGTTTTTCTCAGTATAAATAAGCCGATAATAGTGACCATATAAAAAAGAAGAGACGAAAACGTGCAGTAATCCAGCAAGTCGCCATAAGTTCCGGAAAGGCATAATAATGAGGCCCATATCCCTTGTATGATCAGGGCAAAACCCGGAACATTATTTTTATTCAGTGTTCCTGCTTTTTGAAAAAACACACCGTCTTTAGCCATTGCATAATACAAACGGGCTCCGGATAATATTAATCCGTTATTACATCCAAATGTTGAAATCATAATCAGGATTGCCATAATTATAACCGCTGCACTTCCAAAGATGGTAGCTATTGCCGCAGTTCCTACTCGGTCATCCGTTGCAAACATAATTCCACGGCTGATCACACTTTCGCCTCCGGGAGTTCCCATTACAGGTAATAACATGATGTAGGCTACGTTTGCCATTACATACAGAATGGTAACGATCAGCGTTCCAAAGAATAAGCTTAAAGGAATATTACGCTGAGGATCTTTAACCTCCCCGGCTGTATAGGTAATATTATTCCAGGCATCACTACTGAATAATGAACCTACCATAGCGGCGCCTACCGCACCCCACAATACAATTCCGCTTAAAGCCTCGGTGCTGACAGTTCCGTCGGGATTAGGAATGGTCTTAAAAGGCTTCCAGAAGTCACTCATGTTTGCAACCAGCGCCTCGCTGTTCAGGCCAAAATAAATTCCCAGAACAATTAATCCCATTAGAGAAATAATTTTTGCAAGTGTAAATGTTGTTTGAATAATCTTCGCATTTTTAACACCCTGTAAATTGACGTAGGTTAAGAAAGCAATCAGAACTATTGCCAGCAACTGCTGACTATTAAACTGGATAATTCCTAAATCGGCCAACACCAGTTTATCCGATATTATTTCGGGGATAATTACCCCAGTAAATTTGGCAAATGCAATGGCAACAGCAGCAATTACGCCGGTTTGAATCACCATAAAAACCGTCCATCCAAAAAGAAATCCCGTAAGGGGATTATATGCTTCTTTTAAATAAATATATTGTCCGCCCGCTTTAGGCATCATTCCGGCGAGCTCTCCATAACTCAAAGCAGCAATCAGAGTAATTACTCCCGTTAAAAGCCAGATCAGCAAAATGTATCCCGGTGAGCCTACGGACCGGGCAATATCTGCCGTCACTATAAAGATTCCTGACCCGATCATGGAACCGGCAACAATCATGGTTGAATCCAGCAGACCCAGCTCACGCTTCATTCCGGTTTGTTCTAAAGCTTGTTTCATTTTATTTTATAAGGTTGGGTACGAATTTATCTAAAAAACTCACATTAAAAAATAAACTATAATTCAAAGCTTTAGCTAAAACTTAAAAACCAATTTCAACATAAGAAAATCATCGTGCATTTATATTTTCAGAATTAATTAAGTCTCTGAGTTTGAATTGGTGTATATAATTATCTGATTTCTGTTTTTATAGAGATAAATTAAAATACTTTTCGCAGATTGCTATACCTTAAACTAAAACTATAAAAATTAATTTTTTATCAACTTTTAAACCAACGAGTATTTATGGATTTTTTACAAAACAATTTGATTTATCTCATCCCCGTCTTCGGGCTGATAGGCATCATGGTGATGCTTGCAAAATCAGCATGGGTAGTAAAGCAAGATGCGGGCGATGAGAACATGCGCACATTATCAGGTTATATTGCAGATGGGTCAATGGCGTTCTTGCGTGCCGAATGGAAAGTCCTTGGTTATTTTGCAGTTATTGCTGCCATATTACTGGCTTATTCCGGCACCCTGGTCGAAACCTCGAGCTGGGTAATTTCTATTTCCTTTTTAATTGGCGCATTTACATCCGCTTTCGCGGGATATATAGGAATGAATATCGCCACAAAGGCAAACGTTAGAACCACACAAGCCGCCCGAACCAGCCTGGCAAAAGCGTTGAAAGTATCATTTACAGCGGGTAGTGTAATGGGCATTGGTGTAGCAGGTCTTGCAGTTTTAGGACTTGGATCTTTGTTTATCGTGTTCTATCAAATGTATGTTGTGAATGTAACCGGAGCCACAGTTAATGGTCAGGACATGGAGAAAGCTCTGGAAGTATTAGCCGGATTTTCTTTAGGCGCTGAGTCAATTGCTTTATTTGCACGTGTAGGTGGCGGTATTTATACCAAAGCAGCAGATGTTGGGGCAGATCTTGTAGGAAAAGTTGAAGCAGGTATTCCGGAAGATGATGTTCGTAATCCGGCAACCATTGCGGATAATGTGGGTGATAACGTAGGCGATGTTGCAGGTATGGGAGCTGACTTATTTGGTTCTTACGTAGCAACCATTTTGGCTACCATGATACTGGGACGGGAAATTGTTTCGAATGATAATTTTGGAGGCATAGCGCCTATCCTGTTACCGATGCTTATAGCTGGTTTAGGATTACTCTTATCTATTGTTTCCACTTATTTTGTACGTATTAAAAAAGAAACAGACAGCGTTCAAAATGCATTAAATATTGGAAACTGGGCATCAATTGTTTTAACAGCTATTGCTTCTTTCTTTGCCGTGATCTGGTTATTACCTGATGGTGATTTCCATATGATCCGCGATATGGATATAAATGGAAATCTGAAAGAAGGTGCCCGTGTATTTACAAAAATGGGGATTTTCTATTCCATCATTGTAGGCCTGGTGGTAGGAACAGTGATGAGCTTAATTACTGAATATTATACTGCAATGGGTAAATCACCTGTTCAATCCATTATCAAACAATCTTCTACCGGGCATGCCACCAATATTATTGCAGGTTTAGCGGTAGGGATGCAATCAACTGTATTGCCAATACTTGTGCTTGCTGCAGGTATATACGGTTCGTTTTACTTTGCCGGATTTTACGGAGTAGCAATTGCTGCGGCCGGAATGATGGCTACCACAGCCATGCAATTATCTATCGACGCTTTCGGACCTATTGCAGATAATGCGGGTGGTATTGCCGAAATGAGCGGATTACCTGCTGAAGTACGGGAACGCACAGACAACCTGGATGCCGTAGGAAATACCACAGCAGCTACCGGTAAAGGTTTTGCAATTGCATCTGCAGCATTAACATCCCTTGCTTTATTTGCAGCTTTCGTAGGCGTGTCTGGTATTGATCGAATTGATATTTACAAAGCAGACGTTTTAGCCGGACTTTTTGTTGGGGGAATGATTCCTTTCATCTTCTCGGCATTATGTATCTCGGCAGTAGGTCGTGCGGCTATGGATATGGTTCAGGAAGTACGCCGTCAGTTCCGCGAAATTCCCGGAATTATGGAATACAAAGCAAAACCCGAATATGAAAAGTGTGTGGCTATTTCAACTAAAGCCTCTATTCGTGAAATGATGCTACCCGGAGCTATTGCTTTGATCGTTCCAATCATCATCGGTTTTTCTTTTGGTGCCGAAGTTTTAGGTGGTTTACTGGCCGGTGTAACTGTTTCCGGTGTATTGATGGGAATTTTCCAGTCGAATGCAGGTGGTGCATGGGATAACGCGAAAAAGTCTTTTGAAAAAGGTGTAATGATTAATGGTGAGATGTTCTACAAAAAATCTGAACCGCATAAAGCTTCTGTTACAGGAGATACGGTGGGCGATCCTTTTAAAGACACCTCTGGTCCTTCGATGAATATCCTGATTAAATTAATGTCCATCGTGTCATTAATTATTGCTCCTCATTTAGCCGAAGGCGTAAGCAGCAACAAGCACGCTACTGAAGTGCGTAAAGAAATAAAAGTAATCAGCAAAACCGATTCATTAGGAAATACGGTTACGGATACGCTGATCAATACTACAGATACTTTAAACCGCTAATCAGATCATAAAAAAAGGGATTTCTTAAAAGAAATCCCTTTTTCATTATTAAAATAAATTAATTAGGTTTGGCGACTCACTAAATTAAAATCGATATAGAAATACTTTAACTAAATTAAACTTATGCTTTATAAGAAATCGTTACCACAATTAATGGCCGAATCGAATGTAGAAGGAGGATTGAAGCGGACATTAACTGCAAACAATCTGATCTCTCTGGGTATTGGAGCTATTATTGGTGCTGGTATTTTTACTCTTACAGGAGTAGCTGCTGCACAACATGCCGGTCCTGCCGTAATTTTATCCTTCATTCTGGCAGGCGTTGCCTGTGCTTTTGCAGGTTTATGTTATTCAGAATTTGCATCCATGATTCCTATCGCAGGTAGTGCATATACGTATGCCTATGCAACCATGGGAGAATTTATTGCCTGGATTATTGGATGGGATTTAATCCTTGAATATTTATTCGGAGCTTCTACAGTTGCAGTTAGCTGGTCGGGGTATATGGTGAGTTTCTTAAAAGATTTTGGCGTTAGTATTCCCGCCAGTATCGCACAAGCTCCATATAATTACGATTCTACAACAGCTGCTTTTACACCAACAGGTGCCATGATCAACTTTCCGGCTATGTTCATTGTAGCTATCATTACTACATTATTGGTAATTGGAATCAGTGAATCAGCGAAATTTAACAACATTATCGTGGTTGTTAAAGTTTTTGTGATCCTGTTGTTCATCGGTTTCGGTTTGGCTTACGTGAATATGGATAACTTCCGACCATTTATTCCACCATCAGAAGGTCCGGGAGCATTTGGATATGATGGAATATTACGGGGAGCCGGAATTATTTTCTTCGCATATATTGGATTTGATGCAGTTTCTACTGCTGCGCAGGAAGCTAAAAATCCGCAGAAAGACATGCCAAGGGGAATTTTAGGTTCACTAATTATTTGTACCATTATTTACATCCTGGTAGGATTTGTAATGACAGGTATGGTTAATTACAAATTACTGAACGTACCGGATCCGGTAGCTGTTGCAGTTAATGCAGGTGGTGATAGTTTATACTGGTTACGTTTCCCTATCAAAGTAGGTGCCCTTGCAGGCCTGAGTTCGGTAATTTTAGTGATGCTGATGGGACAGCCACGGATTTTTTACGCGATGTCTAAAGATGGTTTATTACCTGCTTTTTTCAGCAAGATCCATCCTAAATTTCAAACTCCTCACATTACAACCATGCTCACAGGTGCGGTAGCCATCCTTATTTCCGGATTTGCTCCAATCAACCTGCTTGGTGAATTAGTTTCAATAGGTACTTTACTGGCCTTTACAATTGTATGCGGTGGTATTCTTGTATTACGTTATACTGATCCGCATATCAACCGTCCGTTTAAAACACCTTTCTTCCCGGTAGTTCCAATCCTGGGTGTATTGGTTTGTTTATATCTGATGTACGGTTTACCTTGGCATACCTGGGAACGTTTAATTATTTGGATGGCTATCGGTATTATTATCTATTTTACGTATAGTAAACGTCATTCTAAAATTCGTATAGCTGCTAAACTGAATAACGGTCAGAATAGCTAAAATCGAATACAATTCAACGAATTTAAAGGTTTCAGATTTTTCTGAAACCTTTTTCGTTTTTGGCAAAATTCCCTTCAGAGATATTTTTTTAAGGCCTCTCTTTTGCTGTACCTTAGTTCTGTATGCAAAACAAAAAAAACTTATGGATCCTGGTATTGATCATGATCATCAATGCCCTCGGATTTGGCATTATAGTTCCCCTGATCTATCCCTTCACCAAACAATTCGGGATCAATGCTCATACCCTTGGGTTACTCATTTCATCCTTTTCTATCGCCCAATTTATTGCTACCCCTATTCTTGGATCTTTATCTGATAAATACGGTAGAAAACCCATTTTAATTATTTGCTTAATCGGTACCACTATTTCATTTATTCTGTTTGCCGAAGCCAGATCTGCATTAATGCTATTTGCGGCACGTATTCTTGACGGACTTACCGGCGGAAATATTTCTGTTGCGCAAGCCGTTATCTCTGATTCCACAACTCCTCAGGAAAGAACCAAGGCCTTCGGTTATCTTGGCGCTTCATTCGGAGTTGGCTTTATACTGGGTCCATTACTGGGAGGTGTGCTCAGCGAAATCAGTCTGTCGGCTCCGTTTTTATTTTCTGCTGCCCTGGCCGCTTTAGGTGCCATACTCACTTATTTTTTTCTGGAGGAAACCAATATTCATAAGGGAATAAATTTAAACGCACAGAAAGTCTTAGATTATAAAAAGCCCTTCAAATCATTGCGTAAGCCTATTATTGGAACGGCAATCCTGATTGGTTTTTTAATGGCAGTAGCTCAATTCAGCATGATCATTGGATTTCAAACTTTTAATGTAGATGTATTAAAACTTTCGCCTTTAAAAATTGGATTGTTCTTTACCAGTTTCGGTGTTGTGGGAATAATTATGCAGTTAATCGGGCTTCCCATATTTTTAAAATACATTAAAATCAAACCCCTTATATTGGTTATATCTCTTTGCGTAACTTCCGTAACTTTATTTTTGGCAGGTTTTACAAATTCCTTTATTCCATTTGCAGTCTGTTTACTATTATACGGACTTTTTAACGCTTTAAGAGATCCGATGTTGAACTCGATAATCAGCGAAAACACTCAACCGGAGGAACAAGGACATATTCTGGGAGTTAATCAAAGTTATCTTTCAATCGGACAGATCATAGGTCCATTAATTGCCGGATATATTTCCTTTTATTCAATAAATTATATCTTTATAGCGGCAGCAGTATTTATTTTAATTGCGCTGCCATTTTCAATTCAATTATTTAAAAGGCATAAAAAAACCAGCTTAATCGATGAATAACTACCTTAATTTCACCGAAATCCTATCCGTTACCATGATCCTTTTTGCGATCATTGACATTTTAGGGGCTATTCCGGTAGTAATAGCGTTAAGAAATAAGGCCGGCCATATTCAATCAGAAAAGGCATCCCTGGTTTCACTGGTATTGATGATATTGTTTCTTTTTGCCGGAGAAGAGCTTTTAAAAGTCATTGGCCTTGATATTTCTTCATTTGCAATAGCCGGCTCTCTGGTAATTTTTGTAATTGCTATGGAAATGGTTCTGGGTGTTACCTTTTTCAAAGAAGAAATTCCTGAAAGTGTTTCAATCGTTCCTCTCGCATTCCCTTTAATTGCCGGAGCGGGAACCATGACAACTCTGCTCTCTTTAAAATCGCAGTATGCGACTCAAAATATTGTAGTAGGGATTTTTGTAAACATGATTTTTGTATACATCGTCTTAAAAAATACCGCCAGACTCGAAAAACTTTTCGGAGTTACCGGACTGCATATTATGAGAAAGGCTTTTGGAATTATTCTATTAGCAATTGCTATAAAGCTTTTCCGTACCAATACGGGCTTGTAATCTGTCGATCTACAACTAATTATGCAAATCACTTCTGATATATTCGTCAGCTTCGATTTAAATACAAAGCTGACGAATATTGGTAATATCTTTTATATGTGTGAAAATGCGGATTATTTTGAAATTAACCGGGCAACAAACATTGTATCGGCCTTGTGCTCATAACCCTTAATAATTTCCTGACTTTCTACTGTCAAACCTAATTCCTTAACCAAATAATTAACCATTTCTTCGTTTTCTTCTTTAAAAACAGAACAGGTAATATAAATCAAAGGCTTTCCGGACTTCAGATACTTGACTGTATTCGAAGCAATTGTCTTTTGCAAATTATGAAATGTTTGAATTTTAAATTCTTCAAACTGGCTGATCATTTCGGGAGTTCTACCCCAGGTGCCCGAGCCGGAGCACGGAGTGTCCAGAATTATTCCATCAAATTCGTAACCATGTAATTCAGGATCGGAATTTTGAGTGAGATCAATTATTTTTTTCTGATACGTACGGAAACCTGCAGCAATAAACCGCTCATCAAGATTATTCAATACGCTTTCGCGGATATCAGAAACAACCAGTTTAATATCTGATTCCAAACTAAATAATAACAAAGATTTCCCTCCGGAAGCAGCACATGCATCCCACCAGCTTTCGTACCGGTTTGGTTTAAAAAAAGCGGCTGTTTGCTGCGACGAAAGATCCTGCACAACATACGGACGAATGACCACAGGCCTGAACGGCATTGGAGTAATATTTTCAGGGAACAGCTGGTTTAAATTAGTCCCGTTAGGTAAAGTCAAAGCTGTTTCACTGATCTCACGGAAAGTAATTCCGGCTTCTGTTAATTTAGATTTCACAACTTCCTGCTTACCAGGATGGGTGCGGATATACAAATCGGGCTGTATAAAAAGCGAATGTAAAAAAGCTTGTTTATCGATTCCTGCAGACAAATGATTTGTAAACGGGAAAACATCTTCCAATACGAAACCTTCCGTGCTTTGCAGAAAATTAATTTTCTCTTCAACAGGCAGTGAGATTTTTTCATTTAATTCCGGACGAAAATGAGCCAGAAAGGAATTATCCTCCGTATTACATAAAAATTCTGCGATGTATAATCGCTCTTCAACCGGGCGCTCTGCTAAAGCTTTCCCAATTCTAAAGTAGCTATATATTAACCGTGATGCAGTTCTACGATCTGTAGATCCCATCTGCTTGTTCATCTTAAAAAATCCCGGAAGAAATTTTGTTAATGGCGTGTTTGCCGGATATTCATTTAATATCCGCAAAAATGTTTTTAATTGCTGTTCTGCTCTCATTTAATTACCTGCAATTCAAATCCGCTGTATTTTAACATCATTACTTCCGTATTAGTATAGCCGAATTTTTCATCTTTTTTAAAGTGAAATTTATTATGTAATCCCTGATATTGCTCAGTGCTTATGTGATTCAGGTAATCTGTTCCATATTTACCTAAAAGCTTGCCGAAAAAATATCCTGTATCAAAACCCTTAACAGCAAATTCAGAAGGTTCTAAACCAAATTCCTGACGGTAACGGGACGTGAAATTTTTAACATCTTCTGATTTATAATCGATAAAATAGGAAGCAGTGATTTTTGTGTTTAATCCCTGCATTTTCTCCACATTTAAAAATTGAGCTTTTATCCAGTTGGGATGCCCGAAAAGTTCAATTTTTAATCCCTGACGGCTCGATTTATATAACCGATCTATTGTTGGCAACACAAATGCTTTATCATCTGATGTTACAATCACGATGTTTGTGAGCGTTTTGCTTAGGGCAGTTTCCAGTCCAATAGAATTAGGCAGTTCATGAATTACAAAACCATTTTCAGAAATCGATTTGATATACTTTTTGATTGGTGAAGCAAATTTTTCATCATCTGTCTTTTTGGTATTGATCAGCAACAGATTTACTTTAGATGGCTTGTAATTCTTATTTATAAAATCTGCAACTTTCCAACCATGCTCATCAATGGTATTATTTACGGTAACCAGACCCGGATTATTATACTGATCAGGAGTGCTGGCTGCCAGAGGCGAAATCTGAAGTTTATTTTCGGGCTTATAAAATTCGTTAAAAGTCAGTATTGATTCTGGAAAAACAGGACCGACAATAAGATCATTTTCCTGAACAGATTTTGCTCTTGCCAGGTTAACAATCTGTACTTCCTGTTCTCGGGAATCCCAAACATTTAGTTTAAAATTATATCCATCCGATGACAAAGAGTCTAAAGCGAATTTGAAGCCCTGATAATAATCTATTGCTAAACCTGCTTTATTAATACTTTTCAGATCCGCTGTTTGCGGATTAATAGAATTTAAATAAAATGGCAATAACAGAGCGATAGAGCGCTGCTCTTTTACATCGCTCTTTTCAATTCTGGACTCCTCCTTTTTATCTGTAGTTTCAACCGGTTTTTTGGGTAGAGTTGCAACAGGTGCTGTTTTTTTAGAACAGGCAAGCAGAAAAGAACTCAGTATTATAACAGCTAAAAATTTATTCCCATTCAATAGTCGCCGGTGGCTTGGAACTAATATCATACACTACTCTGTTAATTCCTTTTACATTATTAATAATTTCATTCGATATTTTTGCAAGCAAATCATAGGGTAGATGACTCCAGTCAGCGGTCATTCCATCTACAGAGCCTACAGCACGTAAGCAAATAACGTGCTCATATGTTCTTTCATCGCCCATAACTCCTACCGATTGAACAGGTAAAAAGATAGCTCCGGCTTGCCATACCTTATCATACCATCCGGAAGATTTTAAATTATCAATATAAATGGCATCTGCTTCCTGCAAAATTGCCACTTTCTCCGGTGTAATATCATCCAGTATTCTGATTGCTAAACCCGGGCCCGGGAAAGGATGACGGCCAAGTATAGCAGGATCTATGCCTAAAGCTTTTCCGACTCTTCTGACTTCATCTTTAAACAAGGTATTTAGAGGCTCAACAACTTCTAATTTCATAAAATCTGGCAAACCGCCTACATTATGATGAGATTTGATAGTTGCAGAAGGACCATTAACAGAAACCGATTCTATAACATCCGGATAAATTGTTCCCTGACCAAGCCATTTTACATCCTTAACTTCATGTGCCGCATCATCAAAGATTTCTATAAAAACGCGTCCAATGGCTTTACGTTTTAACTCCGGATCTTTAATTCCGGCAAGCTGACTTAAGAAACGATCACTGGCATTCACACCTCGAACATTTAGTCCCATGTGCTTATAAGAATCTAAAACCTGCTCATATTCTCCTTTTCGAAGTAATCCGTTATCTACAAATATACAATGCAAGTTCTTTCCTATAGCCTGATGAAGTAGTACCGCAGCAACCGATGAATCCACACCTCCGGACAAGCCTAAGACAACTTTATCATCACCGAGTTGAGCAACAAGTGAATTAATGGTAGTTTCAATGAAAGCATCCGGAGTCCAGTCCTGACTGCAATTACAGATATCAACTAAAAAGTTTTCGAGTAACTGCTTTCCATCTGTACTGTGAGTTACTTCCGGATGAAACTGGATACCAAATGTGTTTGTATTTTTTATATGGTAAGCGGCAACCTTTACAGAATCTGTACTCGAAATAATTTCGAAATTGTCGGGCACCTCTGCTATGGTATCAGCATGCGACATCCATACTTGCGAGTTTGACGAGATCCCTTTAAAAAGAGGATTTTGCTCTTCCACAAAGGATAGATTGGCTCTTCCATATTCACGGGTAGATGAAGCTTTAACTTCTCCTCCTAATTTCTGAGCAATGTATTGAGCTCCGTAGCAAACTCCTAAAATCGGATATCTTTCCTGTAAAACAACAAAATCTACCTGTGGTGCATCTTCCTGACGTACAGAGTACGGGCTTCCGGAAAGAATGACTCCTTTAACTGAACTATCAAATTCTGGAAGGTGATGAAACGGATGTATTTCGCAATAAACATTTAATTCACGAACCCTGCGGGCTATTAATTGTGTGTATTGCGAACCGAAATCTAAGATTATAATTTTTTCTGGCATGGGCAAAGATAGTAAAATTGAGATTGCAGGCCCTCTCTATCTTACGTTTTTATGTCATTGAATACAAAGTTCTTTTAAGGTTATTAGCTTATTTTTGCCCTTCATAAAACTTATGACGAAAAAAAAATACGTTTTAACAATCCTGATCCTGGGTACACTTTCGGCTATCAGTCCATTTTCAATAGATATGTATCTGCCTGGATTTCCAGCTATTGCCCGGGATTTAAACACTACAGTGGCAAAAGTTCAGCTTTCGCTTTCCAGTTTTTTTATCGGAATTTCTATCGGACAACTTTTATACGGTCCTTTGTTAGATAGATATGGCCGCAAAAAACCCTTATATTTCGGACTAACTTTATACTTGATTGCGTCCATTGGCTGTGCATTTGCTCAGTCGGCCGAATCTTTAATTCTGTACCGTTTTTTACAGGCTTTAGGAGGTTGTGTTGGCATGGTTGCATCCAGGGCTATGATTCGTGATCTGTTTCCTGTTTCAGAAATTGCAAAAGTTTTTTCTCTGCTGATGCTGGTAATTGGAGTATCGCCGCTATTAGCACCCACCATTGGCGGGTATGTTACGGCAGCTTTTGGCTGGCATTATGTATTTATTATTTTAGCCGGAATGTCGGCTTTAATACTTGCAGGAGTTCATTACGCCTTACCCGAAAGCCGGTTACCGGACCACTCCATATCTCTGAAACCAAAGCCCATTTTAACAAATTTCTTAATCGTTTTAAAAAACCCTCAATTCTATACCTATACTTTTACGGGAGCAATCGCAGCATCAGGACTTTATGCTTATATCGCAGGTTCGCCCTATGTTTTTATTGAGATATTCCATGTTTCAGAAAAGCATTACGGATGGATATTTGCTTTTATTGCTGTAGGAATTATTGGAGCCAGCCAGCTGAATACAATTTTATTGCGAAGATTCAGAAGCGAACAAATTATTGTTGGAGCTTTAATATGTCAGGCAATTACAGGCATATCGCTGTTCCTTGGCTCTTATTACGCCATACTGAATCTGGGAAGCACAATTTTCTTAATATTTATTTTCCTCTGCTGTCAGGGCTTTTCATTCCCCAATTCTTCTGCACTTGCTCTTACTCCGTTTAGTAAAAATGCCGGAAGCGCCTCTGCATTAATGGGAAGCATTCAGATGGCTTTAGGTGCTTTTGCATCTATTATGGTTAGCATTTTAAGTAACCACACGGCTTTGCCTATGACAGGGGTGATGGCATTTTGCTCCATCTCGAGTTTATTAATTCTGATGACCGGCAAAAGAATGATGCGGCAAAAAGTTTAATCATTTAATCAAAAAGTTGAACTTGTAAGTTTGGCATCTGCCAGAACAAATACTTTGTCATAACGTGATTTAACCACCTTTGATTCTTCCTCTTTATTTTGTGCAACCAAGGCCTGATGCAGACCATACAGAGACCATCCATTTTCCGGATAAACTTTCAAATCTTCCCTATAAAATTTTTCAGCCTCAGCTGCCTTACCTGTTTTCAAAAGTAAAGCGCCCAAAACCTGCCTAACGGGATGGTGCCAGTCTGCTGGCTCTGTATAATTCAGTTCATCCTCCAGCTTCACACCCTCTTTTAATAAATTAACAGCTGCTGTATAATTCTTTTTAGCAGAAGCGATCTCAGCATCTAAAACTTTGTCGGCAACAGCCATAATAGCGTAGGGCGAATTAAGAGCTCCTACTGAAATATTTCTCAGGGTTGTATCAGACATTAATTTCTCTAACTCAGCTTTTTCCGCCAGCGCTTTCCCGGTCATTCCCTTCTTTGCAAAGGCAACCCCGCGTCCATAATGAATCATTGCATTCGCATAGACATATTTTTTATCCATAGATTCCATTTCAATAAGCTTATCCCATTTCCCAAACCTAACTTTTGCAAATACAGGGGTGACATATAAATGCTGTACTGTAAAGCCAAAAGGACTAAGCATCATTTCACTTTTAAACTTAGAGCTTAAACTATCTGCGGCTTTAATAGCATAATCTCCCCGGCCTTCTAAAGTAGTACATGCCCATAAAAAATGGTAATTGTGGGGATGATAAATCAGTCCGTATAAGCCTTTTGAATTACATTCATTTAAATATAACTGATCTGCTTTTATCGAAGCCTCATTACTGATTGTGCCTTTATGGTATTGGCCTGTGCGGATATAAATGTGAGCCGGCATATGAACAAGGTGGCCTGCCCCTGGTAATAAAGTTCTTAACCTGTCGGCGCTTGCTTCTGCTCTGTTTGCATTTTGAGAGGCTTCAACGGCATGAATGTAAAAATGATTTGCACCTGCATGATCTTTATTCACTTTCATTACCTTTTCCAGCTGATCCAGAATTTCTGCAGTCCATGGCCGGGCAGTGCCGTCTTTTAACCAAAAATCCCATGGATGCAAATCCATAATTGATTCTGCGTATAAAGTGGCGGCATCAAGGTCATCAGGATATTTATTGGCAAGTATTTTCATAGCCAGCGAATAAGCCTGATCCAATTCAAAACGGTCCTGGGGAGGATTTGGAATATATCTTTTAGCCAGAGCATTAATGTAATCTCTTTCTCTTTCGGAAACTTTCGCAGACAAAAAACCAGCCTTTTGAACCGCCGCAAAAACTATAGTCGCATCTGCTTGATCCATTGGAGCATTTATATTTGGACCAAGGCTTAAAGCCTGACCCCAAAAAGCCATTGCACATTCCGGATCTAATTTTGAAGCTTCATAAAAAGAGCGGTAAGCTTCGGCATGATTGAAACCATAATACAATGCCAAACCTTGATTAAAATACTTTTGCGCCAGCTGATTTTTTGTACTCACCTTAAAATGATAATTACCTAATCCTGTAAATAGCGGAGGACCGGTTTTAGAAGTATCAACAAGATTAATCAGATCTGTGTTTTTAAGTCCCATGCACGAAGATGTACGAATCGGGTAGGCGGGCAATACACCCTCAATGATTTTTTCCGGGGGATTATTTCCTGAAAAAAGAACTATTGATGAAAGAACAGCCAGTGGGTATAGGGTGAACTTTTTCATGATCTAATAATTTAATTTTCAAAGAATTAATTACACTTTTGCATGCAACGAATTATTAACAAGATTATGACATCAGAATAATGTAACTTTTTAGCTATACTTTAAGTTATACTTTTAGATATTATATTTTAATTTTAACTTTAAATATTATTTAAATGGTCGGATGGCCGAGTGGTTAGGCGAAAATCTGCAAGATTTTATACAGTGGTTCGATCCCCCTACCGACCTCTAAAAAGCTTTCTTAACCTGAAAGCTTTTTTTATTTCCAATCAGGAGGAAGGCTTATTCAGGTAAGCGTAACTTATGATAGCAAGACAAATTAATCCTACCAAAAATCCTCCCAGCACATCGGTAAACCAATGTGCCCCCAAATAAATTCTGGAGAAGGGAATTGCAAAAATTATCATCAGAGAGAAATTGGCTATGGTCCATCTTATCCAAAAAGAAAGAAATTTTAAATGGTTCATCAGTAAAACCATGAATCCAAAAAACACAACGTAAAACAGCATATGGCCGCTGGGGAAACTTTGGTTTCCTGCTTTTTCAACAATTCTGACCAGATCTTCTGTAGGTCGGGGCCGGGCAATTGCAATTTTTAAAATAGAACTCACTACTGCAGAGCTCAAAGTAAGGAGAATAAATGCAGCCTCTCTTTTTAACTTAAATAAATAGAAACAAACAGCCATACCTACAACCATACTCAAAGCAGCCGGCACATAACCAAAAAAACTAATACCTTTCATGATGGAATCAAGAATGGGATGCTGATGTTCCTGAACTTCTTCTGAGAATGTGGTATCTATGATTGAATTTGGGAAGAAAGAAATTAAAATTGTAAGACTTATAAATCCAACCAGCAGAACGGTTAAAACTCTGAACAGAATAAGCTTTCTTCTTGTATTCAATTTTATTATTTATTTTTTTAGTCTACAAATATTAATCCTATTTATTCAAATTAACTAATTGATTTTTGAATCAAAATAAGAAAATCAGAATTATGGAAATTATCCGGTTTTCAACGTGTATTGTTCCTGTCGAAGGGCCAATGCTTCATCATATCATGGAGGTTCCAAACGAAACCGTTGCTAAATTTAATGCATTTAAAGGTCATTTGCGCATATTTTGCAAATTTGGGAATGCAGAAGAATTCCCTTGCGCCTTAAGTGCCAGAGGAGATGGTTATTCAATTGCCATCAGTAAAAAATTAATGAAAGAGGCTTGCGTTGTTGCGGGACAAACCATTCTGGTTTCTATCCGGCTGGATGAAAATGATGGACTCAAATTGCCGGAAGAGCTGGCAGAAGTTTTAGTTGAAGATGAACTAGGTCAAAAATTATACAATGACCTAAATCCCGGAAAAAAGCGTGGATTGATATACTATATATCATCATCAAAAAATGTTGAGACCAGGATTAAAAGAGCATTTTACATGATCAATAAGCTGAAACAAAACAGTTGAATTTTGTTAAGGAGCGATTATTGAAGATAAAATTTCATGAAACTATTCTCAGTTATTTTTTTAGCATCAGCCTTACTGGTTTCATGCGGTTGGGGCGATAATACTCATTACACAGGAGGTAGCAGTTCTGATACGATAAATCACGAAAATAAATCTGCAGATACTTTCCAAATCAGCGGAGTAAAGGAAATGTGGGATTATTCTGATACCATAAAATCTAAATCCATAAAAACCGGTAATACGAATCCCGATGAATTGGTCTCTTTTGCAAATACACTTACAGGAATACCCTATAAATATGGATCAATAAATCCCAACGAAGGATTCGATTGTTCCGGATTTATTACTTATGTATTTAATCGTTTCGGGATTGCGGTACCGCGTTCTTCCAAAGATTTTAATGAGGTTGAACGAAAAATTAGTTTAAAGGAATCCAAACCCGGCGATCTGATTTTATTTACAGGGACAGACAGTACCATTCGTGAAGTGGGCCATATGGGAATTATCGCATCAAACGACGGATCAGAAATCAGGTTTATTCATTCTACATCTGGCAAAGCATACGGTGTAACCACTACCCCATTAAATAAATATTACCAGGGAAGATTTGTTAAGGCACTGAGAATTTTCAATTCAAATAATAATTAAGCCCAAGTGCAGGCAAAGCTAATTTTTAATAGTTTTTAAATAATTTATACTTATTTCTTCAATTGACTTTGTTTCTGTTTTCTCCAGAACCTCGTTCTTTATTGTATTATAAAATGCATAGTGTTTGCCATTCCATCGCCAAACCGGAAACTCAAAACCAGGGCCGCCAATAATAAGATCGGGATATCCCAAATTGGAATCGGGCAGAACTGAAATCATGGCAGGAAATCCCAGATGGTTTTGATAACTTCCGGAAGCATCCTTTATAAAGAGCATAGCAGATATTCCGGTCATGCCCGAAGTATATGAATTTCCATAAATTATAAATATTTCCTCATTACCATCTTTGTTCATATCTGTAATAAAGGATTGGGCCGAGAAAGCATATTCCATACTTTCTTTATCAAGAGCAAAGGGCAGATCAGTTTTATTAGTTAATATAAATCCTGTTTTTAAAAATACGAGGTTTTTATCCGCATCACTTAGCTTGCTTATGGTTTTAAAAAGAATTGAAGCTCCTTTTGATAAAGGATGAGCGATTTTAGATTGAGCATGTGTTTCCAAGATCAGGCTTATGATGAGAAAATTTACCAGGATAAGTTTTAGATTTTTCATTTCTAAGGATTTTATCTTTGTAATTCTGTATAAATTTAATTACAATCTTTTATAGGTTGACAGGCTTTCCTGATTATTTAATAATTTGCCGCCTCTCAAAACATAAAATTAATTTCATGAATAAAATGGCAACACTAATCATATTAATCATCATCGGAATTTTGGCGGGAGTTTTAAGCGGATTAATAGGAATAGGAGGTGGAATAATAGTAATACCAGCACTTGTTTTTATTCTGGGATACAGCCAGCAAACCGCACAGGGAACCACCCTTGCAATGATGGTTCCTCCAATTGGATTATTAGCAGCATTTGCTTATTATAAAGAAGGATATGTAGATATTAAGTCTTCAGCCATTATTTGTATCGGGTTTGTAATAGGAAGTTATTTTGGCGCTAAATATGCTGCCGGAATTCCTGAAATACAACTCCGGAAAATTTTCAGCATCATCCTAATACTGGTGGCTTTAAAAATGTTCTTCTCCAAATAATATGGTTTGATTATTTGATCAAGATAATTACTATATAATTCCTTCCAATGCTCCCCCTTTGACTCCGAGCTGGTCTACCCTTTTCTCAATAACTGGATCAAAAATTAGTGGTGGTGCATGGTGAGGTTTAATTCGGGCATCAATAATCAGGGGTCCTTTGCATCCCCAGTGCTTATGCTCGGTAAAACTGTTTATGCCGTAAATATCATGTGAAGGATTGCTCCTTGTAAAAGTGATCCATACAAAATTGTTTATTGTCTCAGCAGTAAAACCGGCATCATCTACCAGGACCATTAAGGGCAGGCCATCCAGCAAATAAATTTTTAACGCATCATTAAGTAAATCAATCTGAGATAAGGTTTCTTCTTCGCTTGTGTAAGTAGGTGATTCAACCGCCATAATTCCCGGCATAACCATTTTGTAATTTTGAAATGGCCTGGGCAGAGAAAAGGAAGGTGGCATTTCAGCCCAAAGCTCCCTCTTGATTTCTCCGGCAACAGCAATTGCAACTTTAGAACCTGAGTTTATATTGGTTCCGCTGTAATCCAGCGTATCAATAGTTGTTCGGGTATAAAAATGGAGATCACGGGTCAAATCTATACGCTCAAGGACATGCTGAAAGAATTTAGGAATGTCATGAGTGTTTAAATCCGGATTATCTTCTTTAGCACAAATAAACAAATACTTGGCAAGACTTAGCTGGTTCTTTCCAAGTATATGATTAGCAATTGTTAAAATTTCCTGTGGTTTTCTTTCTTTAAGATAAGGCGTGTAGCGCTCACTCCCTATAACAAACAGCAGCGGATGAACACCAGCTGCATCTACCGCATTTACTTCATGCAAGCCCGGAATTTCTGATGGAATTGCAGCACCAGTAATTTCATGTATCAATGCCCCAAAACTGGTATCTTCCTGCGGAGGCCTCCCAACTACAGTAAAAGACCATATTGGATTTTTTCGATGATATACTTTCCTGACTTTCATTAAAGGGAAAGGATGCTTTAAGCTATAATATCCTAAATGATCTCCAAAGGGTCCTTCTGGTTTATTTTGATGAGGTTCTACTGTGCCGGTAATCACAAAATCGGCATCGGCAGAAATACAAAATCCTTCATCATCATAAAAATACCTGAACCTTCTGTTTCCTAAAGCACCTGCAAAGGTCATTTCAGACAAACCTTCGGGCAATGGCATAACAGCAGATAATGGATGAGACGGAGGCCCTCCCACAAAAATACTAACCTTTAAAGGTTTACCCAGAGCATTGGCCCTGGTTTGATGAACACCGATACCGCGATGAAGCTGGTAATGCAGCCCAATCTCCTCATTTTGAATATATTCATTACCTCCCAGCTGAATCCGATACATTCCGAGATTGGCGTTCATGATTCCGGGCTTATCAATATCTTCGGTATAAACCTGAGGCATAGTTACAAAAGGCCCTCCATCCATGGGCCAGTTAACTATTTGGGGCAATTTGCTGATTTGGGTAGTTCCGAACTTAATCGGCGCAAGCCACTCTCCTTTCATCGGTAAAGCCGATAATGCAGTCATAGATGCAGGAAGATATTTAAGTGGATTTTTTAATGCTTTAACGGGATCTGTTTTAACATCTACCAATAGTTTTATTTTATCTAAGGTATCGCGAAACATAAATTTAGACCGTTCTATTGTACCAAATAAATTAGATGCCGCCGGAAAATCACTTCCTTTTACATTTTCAAATAACAATGCAGGGCCCTGATTCTGGTAAACTCTTAAATGGATGGATGCCATTTCAAGATAAGGGTCAACTTCTTTTTTTATCCGGATTAAATGACCGTGTTTTTCAAGATCATTTATACATGCTTCTAAACTATTATATCCCATTAATTTGAAATTCCACTTTTTTGAGTATAAAATACAAGTCACTAAGTTGAGGAAATATTTCTTAATAGATCCGGATCAGGCCGAAAGGAATTGTCAATACCGGGTTAAATGATTTCGCATTGTTATATCATTTTTAAAAAATTATGAATATACATTGCAAAATATTTCAGCTTTTAATT
Source organism: Daejeonella oryzae DSM 19973 (assembly GCF_000422945.1). Lineage (GTDB taxonomy): Bacteria > Bacteroidota > Bacteroidia > Sphingobacteriales > Sphingobacteriaceae > Daejeonella > Daejeonella oryzae. Next base: position 82,962 of record NZ_AUHA01000006.1, on the reverse strand, counting down.
AATAATCAGGCATTTAGGAATTTCAAATTAATAGAACTATTAAAATTTACCCGGAGAATTGGAAACACTTAGCCGAAGAAGTTTTTTAAGCCACGCAAAAAGTCTATACTATTATTACAGAGAAAGGCACTACATTAATAATTAATGGTATGATTGTAATTCAGAAATGAGTGTTTAAGCAATCCCTTTAATGTAATTCTGCAATCTCCGATTTTTGATATTCTTCAGATAAACGCTTTTGCATTTCGGAGGGTACCGGATAATAATCAGAAAACTGACTGTGAACTTTAGCTCTGCCCTGGCTTACGTTGCGTATTGAAGAGTAAAACTCATCCAGCTCCGCCAAGGGCATCCTGGCTTTGATTATCTGCATGGATTGGTCGTTTTCCATATTTAAAATTGCTCCCCTGTGAGATTGCAATTCTGTTATAACATCGCCCATCATTTCATCCGGAATCTTCACCTCCACCTGATGTACAGGTTCCAAAAGCAGTGGCTCGGCCTGGTAAAAAGCCGCTTTGAAGGCCATCATACCGGCTATTTTAAAAGAAATATCATTACTATCAACGGGGTGCATTTTTCCATCATATACGCTTACCCGAACATCCCGGACATAGGACCCGGTTAGCGGTCCCTCATTCATCTTTTCCATAATCCCCTTGAGTATAGAAGGAATAAACCGGGCATCAATAACCCCGCCCACAATGCAATTGTTAAATACCAGAGTTCCGCCCCAGGGCAATTCAACGGTTTCAGTATCACGTACAGAAAACTCTTTCAAAGGCGAAATCCCGTCAAAATACGGTTCAATTTTTAAAAAAACTTCGCCAAATTGCCCGGCTCCACCGGATTGTTTTTTATGACGATAGGAAGTTAGTGCAGATTTTTGAATGGTTTCGCGATAAGGAACTTTAGCTTTTCTAAATTCCACCTGCATTTTATAAATATGCTCCAGCTTCCATTTGGTTATGGTTAAATGAAGATCTCCCTGAGCCTGAAGTATTACTTGCCTCACTTCCCGGTTATATTCAATGCTGATACCGGGATCTTCCATTTGGAGTTCATTTAATACTTCACTCAATTTTTCCTCGTCCTGTTTGTTTTTAGCTACTATAGCCGCTCTAACTTTTGGTGCGGGGAAATCAATAGGTTCAATGCTGCCTTTCGCACCTTTACCATTAAGAGTATGATTTGTGAATGTATTTTTAAGTTTTAAGGTACAGCCAATATCGCCTGCCTTAAGTCTTTCTACGGTGTTGCGATTTTTTCCATCGGTTACAAACAGCTGAGAGATACGTTCTGTAGCAGATGTTTTTTCGTTGTGCAGTTCCATTCCCGGAATAACCTGTCCGGATAAAACCTTAAAATAGGAAAGTCGTCCTAAATGAGGTTCTACCAATGTTTTAAAAATAAATAACCTTGTGGGTTCATCAGGATCGCAAACAACCTCCTGACCTTCTTCGGTCAGTTCGGGTGACATTTCAGCTGCCGAAGGAGCTACATTGTCTATGAAACCCATCATTCTGCCTGAGCCCATATTTTTTTTACCCGAAAGGCAAAAAACCGGAAAAACCTGATGATTCATCATCCCGATTTTTAGTCCTTTACGAAGCTCATCTTCATCAAGATTGCCCTTTTGGAAATATTGTTCCATAAGGTTTTCATCATTTTCAGCTGCTTTTTCTACCAGCTCATTATGCAGTTCATTTGCTTTCTGGAGTTCATCACCAGGTATCGGCAATTTCTCAGGCTTTCCTCCACCTTCCGGAAATTTATACATAAGCATTTTAAGCAGGTCAATTATGCAGTTAAAACCCGCACCGGAATTGAGAGGATATTGCATTACGGTTACCGCAGAGCCGAAGAGGTTTTTTGCTTCAGCAACAGTTTGAGCGAAATCAGCTTTTTCACTATCCAGCTGATTAACGGCTAAAATTGTTGGTTTTTGATTCCGGTCTACATATTCCCATAGAATTTCTGTACTAACCTCCACGCCATTTTGAGCATTCAAAACTATTACTGCTGTATCGCAAACATGTATAGAATTAATTACTTCTGCTATAAAATCATCTAAGCCGGGAGTATCAATAATATTAATCTTAAAATCCCGCCATTCGGTATGCATCGAAGTTGCGTAAACAGAATTACCCCTCTCCCGCTCAATTTCGTGGTAATCTGAAACAGTATTTTTTTCTTCTATGGTCCCTCTGCGTTTAATTATTCCCGCTTCGAATAGCATTGTCTCGGCAAGTGTGGTTTTGCCGCTTTTCGCAGAGCCAATGAGCACCACGTTTTTAATGTGTTTTTCGTCAAAAGCTTTCATACGCTTGATTTTACAGAACACAATTTGCAGAAATAACTTTATCAGATTCCATCTGATATTGCAAACCGTATATCAAGTTAATTCATTTTTAAGATAAAATGAAGAGCAAAATCAAGCATTTAGAATTTCTGCATAATTCTGATTTTTGGAGGGAATTATTGATGATGAATTTTCGGGCAGATGGGTCTTGCCATTCAAAGATTAAAAAAAAATGCCCCCAAGTGTTTAACTTTTGGGGGCATTCTATAAAGTGTGTTAATTTTTATCCTGCGTATTTTACAGCATTTACACCAAACCTGTTTAAAAAATCTACTCCCTCATCAAAAGATAAGCCTTTAAACTCTGCATAGGAATTCAGGAAAAAAACTTTTTTTATTCCTGAAGAATAAATTAAACGGGCACAGGGCAGGCAAGGCGACAATGTAATATATAACGTTGCACCTTCAAGACTAGAGCCGTTTTTAACAGCATACAAAATAGCGTTTTGCTCAGCGTGTAAAGCCAGCGAACAGCTTCCCTTAGAATCCCGGGCACAGCCGGTTTCTGGCCATTCTTCATCACAGTTATGCGTTCCTGCAGGCGGTCCGTTGTAACCGATTGAAATAATCCTGGTGTCTTTGGTTAAAACTGCACCGACCTGAGCCTTAACGCAGTGAGAGCGTAAGGCCAGGTCGGTGGCAAGATTCATGAAAATATGATCAAAACTTGGTTTAGGGATCATTTAATGAGCAGCTTCTACTTCAATATGGCTTACATCAACTCCTTGTTTTTTCAAAACTGAACTTACTTTCCATGCAAAATAAGCCAGGTAAGCAAAACATACAACAGGTACTACATAAGATAAATGTATCCCGCTGGTATCAGCTAAAATACCCTGCACAGGTGGAATGATAGCTCCTCCCAAAATCATCATAATTAAAAATGAAGAACCCTGGCTGGTATATTTCCCTAAACCTGTAATAGATAATGAGAAAATACATGGCCACATAATCGAACAGCAAAGACCACCGCTTAAAAATGCGAAAATGGATATTTGTCCGGTTGTTGCCAGTCCTATAATCATAGCAATAACCCCTAAAATACCGAAGGTCGCCAGGGTTTTGGCTGGTTTTTCCTGACTGTAAAAAAATCCTGCTACCAATATTGCAACACAGATGGCATATGGAAAGAATTGAGTAACAGGTGTTCCGTTTAAGTAATTTGCAGTTAATATAACAGCGAATGCGATAAATGGAACTACGATGGTTAATATCCTCTTGGTATTTTTTGAAAGATTAAATGCACTGATTGCTCCGGTCCATCTACCAATCATTAGGCTTCCCCAGTAAAGAGAAATGAATGGTGCGATTACAGATTCATCGTAAGCTCCAAATTCAGGTAATTTTAATAAAGCGCCCATGTTACTTTGAATACTTACTTCTACACCGACATATGTGAAGATGGCAAGCATTCCTAAAATCAGTTGCGGATATTGCATTGCACCCCAACCGTTCTTGTCTTTAGATGCTGCAGAAAGTGATAATAATAATGTTCCAACAATTATTACCAATGCGGCATAAACAAAAACTGATTTACTCAATCCTGTCATATCAGTTAAAGGACCGGAAGCGAGAATTAATATAAAACCAATAAATATTACAAACAGAGGAATATTTGTTTTTCCGCTTGCTTCAATTTTCTCGTCACTGGTTACCTTTGGCAATTTTGAAATTGCAAAGAAAGCTGCTACGAATAGAAAAAGACCTGCTAAAATATAGTATAAAGTGATTACAGAAGTTATTTCTACTTCTTTTGCAACTGCACTACTAGCTGTTCCAAACAAAATAATACTTACAACGATAGGGCCCAGTAATGTTCCGAAGTTGTTAATACCACCTGCCAAATTTAAGCGGTGTGCTCCTGTTTCTGGTGTACCCAAAGCTACTGCAAAAGGATTTGCGGCTGTTTGCTGCAATGAAAAACCAATGGCAATAAAAAAGAAAGAAGTTAGTATCAAAGCAAATGAACCAGACTCGACAGATGGAACCATAGATAAAGCTCCTGCAGCAGAAATTACAAGTCCTAGTATAATACCATTTTTGTAACCCAGCTTATTTAAAATGTCCACCTTACTAATCTTAGAAGCATAGAATAATATTAATGAACCAATAAAATAACCTCCATAAAAAGTAAAGTCTATCAGCTGTGATTCAAACTGGGTTAAATTAAAATGCGTCTTGCAAAAAGGAATAAATATTCCATTACTGGCAGCAACAAAGCCCCAGAAAAAAAACACGCTTATAAGCGTGTACATTGCTGATGGATTACTTTTTTGTGAGTTGGGTTCCATTTGAAATTAGTTAGGTTTAAAGGAAATTAAATCTAACATAATTCAAATAATTGAAACAAGCTAAAATTTTAGTGTTTTTATGTGATACTAGATAAAAGCTATTGATTTTTTAGCTTTAAATCGCATATTCGCAATTGCAGTTATAAATAATAGGTAAATGCTCGAATCTATAATATCGGGAATAGGGCTTGGACTTGTTTTGTCCTTTTTAACAGGTCCCGTTTTTTTTGCTTTAATTAAAACAAGTATCGAAAAAGGCTTTTATGCAGGTGTTTCTCTTGCAGGAGGCGTTTTGTTAAGTGATATTTTATACGTAGCCCTAACCTTATACGGCACTTCCTTTCTTGCCCTGGAAAACACCTATCGACTGCCAATCGGCATAACGGGCAGTATTATTCTGCTTTCTATCGGAGTGTATTATTTATTCAAAAAGGTAAAAATAAATTATGAAAATTCAACTTCGAAGCGGCATAACACCGGTTATTTTTTCAAGGGTTTTTTCATGTGTATTTTCAATCCAGCCATCCTTTTATACTGGATAAGCGTTACCAGCGGCGTTATTTCTGTAGCCGGAGAATTTCAGGCCAAAAACATTATACCTTTTTATTCCGCCATTCTGCTGACCCAGTTCAGCATCGATATTACCAAAGCGTATTACGCTAACAAATTGCGTTACCGGATTAAAGAGAAAACTATTTCCAGACTCAATCAGGTTGCCGGGATTCTTATTATTATTTTTGCCTTCCGGCTGATTTATAACCTTGTTATCGGTCATTCCTTAATATAATCCATTAAAAAAGGGATTAAACATAAGTCTAATCCCTTAACAATTTATTGAAATACAGGTTTAATAAGCCCGCTGATTCTTGCCTTCTACCCAGTTCATAAAAGCTTTATTCACGACCTTGTTTCCGCCTTTGGTGGGATAATTTCCTGAAAAATACCAATCCCCCAAATGATCCGGACAGGCTTTATGCAAATTATCAAGAGTCTGATAAATTACTTCAACCTCTGCATTTACTTCTTTAGGAGTGATAATCTTTGCGATTTTTGCCGAAATTTCTTCATCAGTAAAAGGATCATAAATAGCTTTCACGTAGTTTTCAACTTCTTCTTTATCCAAATATTGGGTGGCCACACATTTCTGGTAAGTAGATTTAATAATATGCTCTTGTGCGGTTTCTCTAAGCAAGGTAATTGCAGCTTCAAATGCCACAAATTCACCCATACGCGACATATCTATACCATAACAATCCGGATAACGAATTTGCGGTGCTGATGAAACAACCAGAATTTTTTTAGGCCCGAGTCTATCCAATATTTTTAAAATGCTTTGCTTCAATGTAGTTCCCCGAACAATGGAATCATCCAGAACTACCAAATTATCTGTGCCTCGTTTTACGACACCATATGTAGTATCATAAACATGAGCAACCATATCCTGCCTGTCTGCGTCCTGCGTAATAAACGTTCGAAGCTTAACATCTTTAATGGCAATCTTTTCAAACCTTGGAGCCATGCTGAGGACTTTTGATAACTCTTCATCAGATATTTTATCGGCACGATTTAATAAAGTCTCTTTCTGGAAATTTTTAACATACTTATTTATTCCTTCTACCACTCCATAAAAAGCTACTTCTGCAGTATTAGGTATATATGAAAAAACTGTATTCTGAAGATCATGTTTAACAGATTCTAAAATCTGAGGACATAATAACCGACCTAATTGCTTTCGCTCACGGTATATAGAGGCATCGCTTCCGCGTGAAAAGTAGATCCGTTCAAAAGAGCATGATTTCTGTTCATCAGGCTCACGGAATTGTTCTTCGGAAATAGCTCCGTTTTTACGTACGATCAGAGCATGGCCGGGTTTTATTTCCTTGATACTTTCTAAAGGAACATTAAAAGCGGTTTGAATAGCCGGTCTTTCGGATGTTACAACAACAATTTCATCATCCTGATAATAAAATGCAGGACGAATACCTGCAGGATCACGCATAACAAAAGCATCACCATGACCAAAAATACCGCTAATTGTATATCCTCCATCCCAGTTTTTTGCCGAGCGGCGGAGTATTTTGGCTACATCCAGATGATCAGCAATTTCATGACTGATCTGTGCATTTGAAAAACCTTCCTTATTAAATTTATCAAACAGTTCCTGATTCTCTGTGTCCAGGAAGTGACCAATTTTTTCAAGCACGGTAACTGTGTCGGCACGTTCCTTTGGATGCTGACCGAGTTCGAATAATTGCTCAAGCAGTTCATCTACATTGGTCATATTGAAGTTACCAGAGATAACCAGGTTACGGGTCATCCAGTTATTCTGACGAAGGAATGGATGACAACTTTCAATACTGTTTTTACCGTGGGTGCCGTAACGCAAATGACCCATTAACACTTCGCCGGTAAAACTTATATTTTCTTTAAGCCATTGTGCATCCTGCAAAAGCTCGGGAGAATTTTTCTGAACATCCGCAAATTTATTTTGCACGTACTCAAAAATCTCTGCCACGGCATTTGCTCCGGTAGAACGGTAACGACTAATATATCGGTTTCCGGGTTTGACATCCAGTTTTATAGTTGCAATACCGGCTCCATCCTGTCCACGGTTATGCTGCTTTTCCATTAACAAATACAGCTTATTCAACCCATAAAGGGAGGTACCGTATTTTTCCTGATAAAAAGAGAGAGGTTTTAAAAGGCGGATAAGAACTACCCCGCACTCGTGTTTTATTTGTTCGCTCATAGCTACTAATGAGCGGGCAAAAATACGGTTTTTAAATACAAATTACCAGTCATTTTACCGTAAGCTTTAAACTCAGCTGTTCAAAAAATGATCACTCCCAGATATTTTTTAATTTCAGATGAATTTGTTCACCAAAAAACAACCGGGTACTGTTTTCAAAAGAGGAGGTGAAATCTGAAACAAAAAACTGATGATCTGCCGGAATTCCACCATTTAAAAGATCAAGCTTTACAAGGGTATTTTTAATATGTTCTGCCACAATTTTTGCAGTATTAATTATAGTTACCTTTCCATTAAAATATTCATCAATCTCTTTCTGAATCAATGGATAATGGGTACATGCCAGTACGAGCGTATCAATTGAATATAATTCGGGCGAGGACAGATAAGACCTGATAACCGTGTGGCTAATGTTGTTATTATAAAATCCTTCCTCAATCATTGGAGCAAGTAAAGGCGTTGCTAATGCAGATACTTCCTTTGCCGGTGCTGCAATTTTTAATTTATTGGTGTAAACTCCAGAATTTATAGTGGACTTGGTACCAATTACCCCAATTTTTTGAAATGCTTTATTATCTGCCAAAAAATCGACTACCGGATCTATAACATTCACTATGTGAACTTTATCTGCAAAAGCCTCCACAAGTTTAGTATACGCATGGGAAGAAGCAGTATTGCATGCAATTACAATGAGTTTGCAATTTTGATCTAACAGAAACCTGCCAATTTTTAAACTATAAGATCTGATCGCTTCCGGAGATTTATCGCCGTAAGGCAAATGTGCCGTATCACCAAAATAAATAAGCTGTTCATTCGGGAGAATTTTGTGAATTGCGTTAGCAACTGTTAATCCTCCAATCCCCGAATCGAATATGCCTATAGGTTGGTTTGAGCTCATTGATAAAAGTAATATTTAAAAATTAATTGAAAAAATGGGGCTATACGATTATGGTGCATAAAAAAAGTGCAAAGAGTTTCCTCTTTGCACTTCATGCTATTAAGCCCTATAATTACTTTTTAGGAGCTGCTGCAGATGCAGAGATTCCCAATTTAGTTTTTACGGCAACCAACAGATCATCACCACCATCAAAATAAACTACTCCGGGTTGTGAAACATCAAACACGTAGGCATAACCTTTTTCTTTGGCTACAACCTTAACTGCATCTTCTGCCTTTTTAAATACCGGCTGGTATAGTTCAGTACGTTTCGCAGTTAATTCTTCCTGAGATTTCTCCTGAGTTTCTCCAATTCTTTTTTCCATATCCTGGATATCCTTAGCTAAAAGTTCCAATTGCTTGCCCACATCTACTTTGTTTGCTTCACTAATTGTTTTCGCTTTTTCCTGATATGAAACTATTTTTTTCTGGCGCTCGGCATCCATTTGTTCTAACGCAGTTTGTTTTGCTTTTGCGAAAGTCTGAAAATTTGCATCAGCTGTTTTCATTTCGGGCATGGCCTGTAGAAGGTCGCTCGAGTTAATATGACCAAACTTTTGTTGAGCATTTACTGCGTTACCTGCAAATAATAATCCAACCGCAACTACTGCTACTTTTACTAATTTTCTCATTTGTATATTTTTGTTTTGTTTTTATTTACGATTATATAAAATTTTCCTTTAATATTTAATTTTAATAGTATTGATCAGAATGCTGCCTTTATTCGTTCTTGTATGGTGTGTGATAAAAACTTAGACTATTCTATTTTACAAAAACCCCGGGTTTATACCCCAGCCGGGTTATCACTTCATTGCTTTTATCTAAACGCGGATTAGCAAATAATAGCGTCACTTCACTGTTTTTATCAAAAATCATATCCAGCTGCTGATCATCTGCCAAAGCTTGTACAGCTTTAGACACCTTTTCCTGAATAGGTTTAATCAGCCTGCTTCTTTGCTGAAATAATTCGCCTTCAAAGCCAAACTTTATGCGCTGAAACTCCTTTGCCTCTTTTTCTTTTTCAATAATTTCGCTTTCGCGACGCTTGCGCATATCATCCGTTAATAAAACCTGATCAGCCTGATAAGCCTTGTATAACCTTTCAATATCTGCAAATTTAGCATCTGCTTCTTTTTGCCATTGTGCTGAAACTGCATCTAATTGCTTTTGAGCCGAATTATATTCGGGAATATGTTTCAGTATATATTCACTGTCAACATATGCAAAACGCTGGGCAAAAGCACCGGTTACGCCAATAACTGCAAAGAATAATGTTAAAAGAATTTTCTTCATACAAATTAATTAAATCCGCCGCTTAAAGACTGGGCAATGCTAAAATGGAATTGTCCTTTATTGGCATCCGGTAAACCAGGAATACGGTCAAATCCATACCCATAATCAATACCTAATAAACCAAAGATAGGAAGGAATACCCTTGCGCCCACACCCACAGATCTGCGTACATTAAAAGGAGCAAACTCCCTGAAGCTATTCCATGTATTACCACCTTCTGCAAAAGCAAGTACGAAAACAGTTGCCTGCTGGTTTAATGTAATCGGGTGTCGCAATTCCAAAAGATATTTATTGAAGATGGGACTACCGGAACGCTGTGCAATATTTGGATTAGATCCTATCGGGATAACTGTATTATTGGCGTATCCACGCATTGCAATTACCTCAGATCCCTGAAGGAAATCAAATCCTTGCATTCCGTCTCCACCTAATTTAAAACGTTCGAAAGCTGATTGACCAACAGCTCTGTTGTAAGACCCAAGGAATCCGAACTGAGCCTGAGCTTTTAAAACAAGCTTTCCGGCAATACGCTGAAACCATTGTGATTCAAACTTAGTCTTAAAATACTCAGTATAACGATATTTATCCTGATCTGTAGCGGTTTTATAGTTAACATCATTTAACAGAGAATACGGAGGCGTAGCCTGAAGTGTTAATTTCAGATTCGTTCCAGAAGTTGGATAAATCGGTGCATCAACAGAATTACGGCTAATTTCCTGTGTTAAGTTAAAGTTGTAAGCGGTTCCGTTAGAGAATAAGAAACCTGAATAGTTATTCAATTTATATTGCTGGAAATTTAATGACGTATTTGCCTGGAAATAATCATCAGGGAATTTCAATTTCTGTCCCAGCGTGAATGTAATTCCGTTAAGGCGAATCTTTTGCAAATCTGCATTACTCTGAGAAAGTCCATTAGACTGCAAAGAAGTAAAAGCGCTGATTCCAAAATATATAGGCTTTCTGCCACCTAACCAAGGCTCGGAGAAAGAAAAACTATAAGATTGATAAAACTTGCCGTTAGTTTGCCCGCGAATACTCAATTTCTGACCATCACCTTTTGGAAGTGGTTTCCATGCTTTTAAGTTGAAAAGATTTCTGGCAGAAAAGTTATTAAAGGTTAAACCTAAAGTTCCGACCACACGGCCGCCACCAAAACCACCCGATAATTCGATTTGATCAGATGGCTTTTCAACCACATTGTATTCAATATCAACTGTACCATCATTCGGATTAATGTTAATTGGCTTAGGTTCAGTTTTCTGATCATCAAAATTACCTAACTGGGCAATTTCCCTTGTACTACGAACAATATCTGATTTAGAAAATTTCTGTCCCGGTTTAGTACGAATCTCTCTAAGAACTACTTTGTCATTGGTAAGCTCATTTCCTTTTAAGATGATTTTATTAATAGTGTACTGAGGCCCTTCATACATCCGTATTTCTACGTCGATACTATCGCCGTAAATTTTAGTTTGAACCGGATCTCCCTGATAAGTAAGATATCCGGCATCCAGATATAAAGAACTAATGTCTTCGCCATTTGCGGTAGGACCGCTTAATCTTTTATTTAATTTATCTTCACTAAAAACATCTCCTTTATTAATCGCCAGAATTTTATTCAGCAAACTGGTAGGATATTTTGCATTTCCTGCAAATGTTATGTTTCCGAAATAATATTTTGGACCCTCGTAAAGTTTAAAATTGATATTCACAGAGTTATCTGCATTTCTGATAATGGTGTCACTTACAATTTCTGCATCGCGATAGCCTTTATCCTGCATCTTAGAAACAAGCGCAAGTTTGTCTTCTTCATATTTATCCAACAGGAATTTACCTGCTCCAAAAATTCTGTAGAAAGCACGCTCTTTGGTTTTCTTTAAATATTTTTTTAACTGTTTGTCTTTAAAATCCTTGTTTCCTTCAAATGTGATTTGATTAACTTTTACCCGTTCATTTTTATCAACATTTATATTCAGGATTACATTGTTTGCTTCTGCCGTATCTTTCACCTCAGTAATTTCTACATCGGTATATAAAAAACCTTTTTCATTAAAATGCTTTTTAATAATATCTGTTGTTGTCTTCCGTAAATTCTCATTTACCACTTTGCCGGTTTTGTCAACCAGTTTAGCCTGTATATCTTCTGTTTCGCTTTTGCGTAAGCCTTTTAAAGTAATGCGTGTTAAACGCGGACGCTCTACCACAATTATTTCAAAGAAAATAGAATCTCCTTTAACCTCGGCAATATTCAGTTGAACATCATCAAAAAGACCCTGAGCCCATAAATTTTTAATAGCGTTTGAAGTCGCATCACCAGGCACCATAATTTTTTCGCCTATAGTTAATTTGGATATGGTGATTAGAACATCTTTATCCAGGAATTGCGCCCCGTTAACCGTTGTGCCACCAATAACATATTCTTTCGGATTTAGATAGCTGAATTCCTGACTTTCGGTGGCTTTAATACTTGTAGTAGAACCTGTTCGGCCAAATTGAGCCATAGCAGAAGTACCGGAAATAAGAAAGAATATTATAAATATAAAACGGTTCATTTTGTGGATTTAACGGTGCTAAAATAACTTAATCAGTTGTTAAAAAGTGTTAAAAGTAAAAATTAGTTGGTGTGAGGATGATTACAACCGGCTAATGTGATACGTACATTCATCTCTTGCTTTTAAAATTCCATCAGGTTAATTGATTATAATTTTGAAGGTTTTTCAAGCCTCCATATATTTTTGATTGCGGGAATGTTAATTGCGATGTTATTTCTTTCAGGGAAGTTGCTCACTCGTTAATCCAAAACGTCTCTCACGTTTCTGATAATCAAGTACAGCCTCAAATAAATCATCCCGTCTGAAATCAGGCCATAGTTTTGGGGTAAAATATAATTCTGAATAGGCTAATTGCCATAACAAATAATTACTGATCCGAAACTCACCACTGGTGCGGATCATTAATTCCGGATCGGGCATAGATGCGGTGTTCAATTCGGAAGCAAAAATATCTTCATTAATTTCTGAAGCCTTCAATTCACCTTGTTCTACTTTAAGAGCTAAATTTTTAGCCGCATTTGTAATTTCCCATCTGGAGCTGTAACTAAGGGCAAGAGTTAAAGTACAATTAGTATTCTGAGACGTTTTAACAATGGTTTCCTGCAATTGACGGTAACATTTTTCCGGCAGTGATTTTAAGTTCCCGATTGCGTTCAACCGAACGCCGTTATTCATCAACGTTTTAGTTTCTTTATTAATTGTAGCAACAAGCAATTCCATCAAAGCTAAAACTTCCAGCTTTGGCCTATTCCAGTTCTCTGTAGAAAAAGCATATAAAGTTAAATACTTCACGCCCAGCTCTACTGCACCTTCAACCGTATCACGAACTGCCAGCACACCATTTTGATGACCAAATACTCTGAGTTTGCCTTTTTCTTTAGCCCAGCGCCCGTTCCCATCCATTATTACAGCCACATGCTGAGGTATTTTTTCTATATCTATTTGCTCCAGAAAACCCATTAAAACATATTAATCATACTTTATAATAATAATACTGATTGGGAAAGTATTAAATTTCAATTCGCAAAGGTAGAACTTACTTTGCATTTATTTAGTATATCATTTCGATGAGTTATTAGGCAATCGTATCAGCCACGCAAAAAAACATTTCTTTAATGAAAGTTTTTTACAAAATATATTTTGTAATTTAAATGCAATATCAATTTCGCGTGAACAAGTAATAGTCAGCTCCTGTCTTTAAGTTTTCCCTTTTCAATTTTACTTGCCTGCTTCCTGTTAGTTATATTTTAGGTTTTGGATTCTATCTATTTAAAAATTGAAAAATTCGATAAACTACTTACGGACACTTGTAAAGAATAAAGTATTTACATTACTTCTTATACTTATCCTATCCTGGATTTGTATGATCACCATGAATTATTTCACCATTAATTTATTATCCTCTACCAGAGCATATATAAATGGTGAATCACATTACGCCCGGAGTCAAAAAAATGCAGGCAGAAATCTTTTACTGTATGTTTACTCGGCAGAACCCATCTATTACAAAAGGTTTGAACATCATATCAATATCCCAATTAAAGATAGTTTGGCCAGAGTTATGATGAACCGCAATGAAAATCTGGCAAGTATTAAAAAGGTGCTGCTAAGTGCGGGAAATACTCAGGAAAATGTAAATGATTTTTTATGGCTGGGGAAAAAGATTTACCAGTTTCCTTTTCTTTCCCGTGCTTTCATAGAATGGAAAGAAGCCGATTTGCTCATCGGTCAATTACACGTTTTGGGCAAGCAAATAAATCAAGCTATTAGTAAGGGTCGGTTATCGGAGAATGAAAAGATTTTCTACGCCAAAAGAATCAATAAAATATCACAAAGCTTGATGCTTCGGGAAGTAAATTTTTCTAAAATTCTAAACGGAGGTATCAAAGATGTTACCTTTTGGGTTTATGTGGCAAATATTTTTATCATTCTTATAATTTTTGGCAGCTCTATACTTAAATCAGGTTTACTAATAAACTCACTTGCAAAGACAAAAACTGAGCTGGAAGTAAAAAATGAACTTCTTACAACTACCAATGAAGAGTTAGATAAATTTGTTTACAGTGCATCGCATGATCTGCGGGCACCATTAGCTTCTTTAAAAGGACTAATAATGTTAGCTAATGAGGAGAAAAATCCTAATGAAATTAAAAATTATCATCTTCTTATGCTTCAGACTGTTGAGAAGCAAGATCGATTTATTTCAGACATAATTGACTTTTCAAGAAATAAAAAGACAGAGAAAGTGATGCAAATTGTTCAGCTGGAAGAATTAATTGACGAATCCATTGAACAGCATATTTATTATTACAGAGATCATGCGATACAGATCAAGAAAAAAATTGAGGTAAATAAGGTCATTTCTGATCCCATCAGGTTAAAGATAATCCTCAATAACTTAATTTCCAATGCTGTTAAATATGGTGATCCGTTGAAACCAGTTACAATAATTAAAATTTTATCCTATCAAACGGAAAATTCAATTTGCATTGAAGTGATTGATAATGGAATTGGAATTGAAAAGGAAGAAATAAATAAGATTTTTGATATGTTTTTTGTTAGCGCTAAAAACGATATCGGTACCGGTCTTGGACTTTATATTGCCAAAGAATCTACTCTGAAATTAGGAGGAACCATAAGTGTTCATTCTCATATCGGGATGGGAACCAAATTCACTGTTTGTTTACCCTTGGATACTGTTGAGAATCAATCGCCCTTAATTTAAAATGTAGGACACTTACGTGAAACAAACGTATATGTAAGACTAAATCCTGCAAACATGTACGTGTCTCTTTTGCGGTAATCTCCTCTTTGGGTATTGGGCAAACCAATTTTAGGATTGCTGCGATCTGACAGCGCCGCCCTTTCAAGAGTGAATGAATCAGATTGGTCAAGAGGAGAAAAATCAGGATAATTACCACTCACATCGTCCAAATAATCGGTAAAGGCGGTTCTATACCCTAATTCTCCTATTACATTCCAGTTTCCCTTTACATTATATTTTATCCCGGCACCGTATGGAACGGTGAGAGAATATGTTCTATAGGCGTCTGATAAATTTGCATTTTCTGTTACATATTTGGGAAGTTCATATTCAATATCATTTAACATGGTTTTTGGATTGAACATCATACCGCCGATACCAGTAAATATATAAGGCGAAAATTTCCTTGATCCGGCAATTGGAAAAAGCCCCGGCAAATAATTAAAAAAATTAAATTCTGTTTGAAAAGTAAGCTCCGTAACCGGAGAATAAAAATTAAGATTTCTTTGCTGCTGCTGTTCATAAGGAGAATTAGCATCATCCGAACGGATATTTCCATGCATTGCAGCTAATTTAAATGACCAGTAGCCGTCTATATTTCTTTTTACCTGACCGCCAAAGGCAAAGTCAGTAAACTTGTATGCTTTAATCGGGTTGATATCACCCATATAGCCCGAGCTGCCGGCGAAGCCACCAATTTCCCAGGTTTGGGCATCAGAATGAACTGCTTGTATGATTAAAAAAATGAAAATGAAGAGTTTGCGCATGCAGTTTTAAAAAAATATCATTTATTTACGCCTCCTTTAAACAACATGCCCGAAGACTAATAATTGCGGGTGTCAATACCCCACAATAACTTGTTCCTTAACGTAGATAAATAATTTTCATTATTGAGTCTGATCAGATTGATATTAAATCCTGCTTTCTTAACAGTAACACGAACCGAATTATCAATTACTTCGGTACGGGAATCGCAGGTTAATAAAAACTTGGAACTGCGGCCTTCAATTTCAAAAGATAATTCATTAGAATCTGAAAGTACAATCGGGCGAACGTTTAGGTTATGCGGCGAAATTGGTGTAACTACCATATTGCCCGATCTCGGAAAAATAATGGGTCCGCCGCAACTTAATGAATAAGCGGTTGAACCTGTTGGAGTTGCCATAATTAAACCATCGGCCCAATAAGAATTTAAAAATTCTCCGTTCAGATAAGCGTGAATGATCATCATGGCAGAGGTATCTCTTTTATGAATAGTTACATCATTCAATGCAAAATTTTCCTCTCCAAATAGATTTATGTTTGATTCAACACTTAACAGAGCACGGGTGTCTAACGTATATAAACGGCTGCAAAGACTGTTAATAGCTGATTGAATATCATCTTTATTGATACTGGCTAAAAATCCCAGACGGCCAAAATTTATTCCAATGATTGGAATTTTAGAATCCCGTATTAATGAAACGGTGTCAAGCATGGTTCCGTCACCTCCCAAACTTATCAAAACATCGACCTGGCTTTGAATAAGGTCTTCGTGATTTTTAAAATTATGGAACTTTTTAGGAAAGAATATTTTGCCCGAAATAAACTGACTGTATTTTTCGTAAACAAAAGGTTCAATGTCATGCTTTGCAAGGCTATCAAAAACCTGTTGAACATAAGGCAGTACAGAATTATTGAATTGCCTGCCGTAAATTGCAATCTTCATTCGTAAGGTTTTAGATATCCAGATAGTTCATCAGCTGATCATAACGGTCCTGAGTACCATCATCAGCTTTTATGTCATTAAAAGTGGCTTTTACATTATAATTATACCGTAGAAGAGAAGAGATTATTGCTGATATATCTGTACGGTTTAACTTTAAGGTTAGCTCTAAACGGGTTGAATCAGGGAAAGATTTGATGTATGAACTTAAAATCTGAGCATTATCAGATTCAATTATTTGAGCGATATGTGCCAGAGAGTTGTTACGGTTGTCAATTTCGAGAATGATGATTCCACCAGGCTCTTTCACCGAAGTCATTACAGCAAAATACTCCACCATATTATTGATAGAAATCAAACCCAAATAGTTTTTATTCTGATCGAGCACGGGTACAACCGATAAATGCTGCTCAGCAAAAAGTCTGATTACATCATAAATATGCTGATGTTCAAAAACATAATAATTATGAAGACTTAAGCTTAATCCCCCAATTTCAATGGAAAGATCCTGAACTTCTATTAAATCATCCTCTGAAATTAAACCCAGTATTTGCTGATCATTTACAATTGGTAAATGATTAATACGGAATTCTGCCATCCGATCCAAAACTTTCTGAACAGAGTCTGAAGTTCTTAAAGGAGGTATAACATCCGATATTAATTCTCGTGCAAACATGTTATCAAATTGTGACGGCTATTCGATCCAGAAATTTCTTCAGATAATCATTAAATATTTCAGGGCGCTCCATCATAGGTGCGTGACCGCATTTCGGTACCCAGTTTAATTCAGAATCAGGCAATATATTATGGAATTCTTTTGCAACATCCGGAGGTGTTATTTTATCATCCTCGCCCCATATCAAACAAACCGGAATAGTGATTTTGTGCAATTCTTTTGCCATGTTATGCCTGATGGCTGATTTAGCCATTGCTAAAATCCGGATTACCCGGACACGATCGTTAACCGTTGCAAATACATCGTCTACCAATTCTTTGGTGGCTGTTGCCGGATCATAAAAAGTATATTCTACTTTTTCTTTAATAAAGTCATAGCTCTCCCTACGCGGAAAAGATCCACCGAATGCATTTTCATATAATCCTGAACTTCCGGCTAAAACTAAGGCTTTAATATATTCCGGATGGCTGAGAGTATATATTAAACCCACGTGTCCGCCCAGAGAATTTCCTAAAAGGATTACATTATCCAGATTTTTGTACTTAATAAATTTATGAACAAATTTAGCCAAGCTTTTAACGCCCGTAGTGAGCAGAGGCATTTCATATAAAGGCAACATCGGAATAATGACACGGTACTGGCCTTTAAACTCATTTACCACATGCTCCCAGTTGCTTAAAGCACCCATTAAGCCATGAAGCAGTAATAGAACCTCGCCTTGTCCTTCTTCTATATACCTGAAACCATTCTCCTCTTTTATTTCGAACTCCATAGAAATATTTGATACATAATTGTATTGGTGCTAAGATAGAAGTCTGATTGTAAAAACAGTGCAAAACTTTATCAAATGCTATAAAAATAAGTTTTTACAAAATAAAATTGTTAAATTTTTTGATGATTATGCAAGCAATTCCTTCACTACTTCAGAAATTGTTTTCCCGTCTGCTTTTCCTGCCATCTCTTTGTTAGCAAGACCCATCACTTTTCCCATGTCCTTCATTCCGGCTGCCCCTGTTTGTTGAATAATTTGCTGAACAATTCCTTTCACTGCTTCCTTATCCATTTGGCTGGGCAGAAAAGCTTCGATCACTTCAAGTTCTTCCACTTCAACCTGTTGCAGATCGGGCCGGTTCTGTGCGATGTAAATTTCAACTGATTCTTTACGTTGCTTTACCAGTTTTTGAAGCACCTTAATTTCTGCCTCTCCCGTTAAAACTTCCGATGCACCTTTTTCGGTTTTAGCCATCAGTAAAGCAGCTTTTATAGCTCTTAATCCCCGTAAGCGTACATTATTTTTAGCCAGCATGGCTGCCTTTATCTCCTGATCAATCTGTTGTTGAAGCATAGTTTTTAAAATTTAAAAAGATAAGATTACTCAGTAGTTTTTAACAAGTGCGATGTATTTGCCTGAGCCGTTGGCATTACCACCATTTCATTAATATTAACGTGGGCAGGCCTGGAAACTACAAACCAGATAGTTTCTGCTATGTCTGCCGCATTTAAAGGTACAAAACCATCGTAAACCTTTTTTGCACGATCTTTATCTCCCTTAAACCTAACTTCAGAAAATTCGGTTTCTACAGCTCCGGGATGTATGGCCGTTACTTTTATACCATGAGGCAGTAAATCAATACGCATGGCTTTATTTAAAGAATCTACAGCGTGTTTTGTTGCACAATAAACGTTTCCGTTTGCATATGTTTCTTTTCCTGCGATAGAGCCAATGTTAATAATATGACCCGACTTTTGACTTACCATCCATCCGGAAACAACCTTGGTTACATACAGCAAACCTTTTATATTCGTATCAATCATATTATCCCAATCATCAATATTTCCACTTTGTATGGGATCCAAACCCTGACTCAAACCTGCGTTATTAACAAGAACTTTGATTTTTTTCCATTCTTTGGGTAATGACTCTAGATTTTGCACCTCTTCATTATTCCTTACATCAATGGTAAGCAGCTGCGTTTTAATTCCAAATTCAGCACTTAAATTCTTGGCAAGAGATTTTAGCCTTTTAGTTCTACGTCCTACTAAAATTAAATCATAATGATGTTTGGCAAATATGCGGGCGCAGGCTTCGCCAATTCCGGCGGTAGCACCCGTAATCAGGGCAATTTTTGACATATTCAATAAAGTGAAGCCGAAATTACTAAAACCTGTGTAGGTTTAACAGCGCTTTGAAATTTATTATTCGAAGTACAAACTGAATTGAAAGTTTCTAAGAAAAAGTTTATCCAGCGGGGCTGAGTATGGATGTTCTTCGGGGCGAAGCACACTTTTAAATGAATTGGAAAGCTTAATCTCCGGCGACAATTTAAAAAACTCAAAATACAGATCAAAACCTATCCCCGTTTCATACCACAAAATATTCCGGGTATTTTTTACAAACTTTTCACTCAGAATATTATCCTCGTCGTTTGTCTTTTTCTTAGAGACAATATCAATGGAGTACTTTGCTCCTCCAATCCAGTATGCTCTGAAATTTTTGCGGCGGTCTGATTTTATTTTTATCCCCAGAGGAAAATCTACCAGAGTAGACTGAATCCGTTGCTGTTTAAATTCCTCAGGATCCTCATATCTGTAATCTATAAAGCGATCAGAGAAAATCAGGGCCGGCGTAAATCGAAGATCAGCGTTTTTACCCATACGGTAATTGCTCACAAAGCCCAAACCAAAGCCCGGAGAGGTTGGAGAACTGATGCTGTACAAATCGGGTTTTACCTGACTTCCGTCTTCTGGATCGATAAAAGGAGCTCGCCAATCCGGTTTTTTGACGATTTTATATTCAGATGATATATATTGAAAGGTGAAACCAAAATGAAAAGGATCATCATCTACCCCGCCTCCCCAGCTGTTTTGCCCAAACACGGTTACACCCGAAATAATGCTGATCAGAATAGTGAGATAGAATCGTATTATCATTTAAGGCCGGTATAAATTGAACAAATCCCAAACGCTAATGGCCTGCATTTGGTATTTCTAAAACCTGCGTTCTCCATCCGGCTTGTAAATTCATCACCATCCGGAAAAGCTGCAACCGACTCGGGCAAATAACTGTAAGCGCTCGCATCTTTTGAAAAAAGCTTACCTATGGTTGGAGTAATATATTTAAAATAAAAATTATAGCCTTGCTTAACCGGAAAAACTTTTGGTTTCGAAAATTCAAGTATTACGGCTTTGCCCCCGGGTTTTAACACCCTTAACATATCAGATAATCCCTGATCAAGGTTTTCAAAATTTCTTACTCCGTAAGCTACAATTAGTGCATCAAAAGTATCTGCTTCAAATATTAATTTTTCTGAATCTCCAAGCCGAACTTCAAAGGTATCCTGCAAATTTCTCTTAATGATTTTTTCATCGGCTACTGCCAGCATTCCGCTGGAAATATCCACTCCAATAACTTTTTTGGGCTTTAATATTTTTATGGCTTCAAAAGCGAAATCACCTGTACCGGTAGCCACATCCAATATATACTGAGGTTTACTATCCATTAATTCTGAAATTGCCTTTTTTCTCCAGATTACGTCAATGCCCAATGACATAAAATGATTTAGAAAATCATATGTACCCGATATATTATTGAACATTGTTGCTACCTGCTCCTTCTTGGTAGCATTTGAATCATTGTAAGGCGTTACTGATTTCGACATATGCCTGCAAAGATAATCATGCAATTGAGTTTGTTTACCCGCTCATGTAATTTTATGATTTCAAAATGGTTTTTATCCGGGCCCATGTTTATTAGCTCTGTATTCATTTTGCTTTTATCTGCAATCAAACGGTCAACTCGATACAAATTTCTACCTTTGCCCAAATGATCATTAAAAGCGCCGAATTTCAAGTAAGTAATACCCGGACTGATAAGTTGCCTCCGCCGGTATTACCCGAGTATGCCTTTATTGGCCGTTCAAATGTGGGTAAATCCTCGTTGATCAACATGCTTGTTCAGAAAAAAGGTTTAGCTAAAACCTCTCAAACGCCAGGTAAAACTCAGTTAATTAATCACTTCTTAATAAATGAAGATTGGCAGCTGGTAGATTTACCAGGTTACGGTTATGCCAAAACATCCCGCAGCAATCGTCACGACTGGGAGAAATTCATCCGGTATTATTTACGTAACCGTGAAAATTTGCAATGCGTTTTTACTTTAATAGACAGCAGACTAGAACCTCAAAAAATTGATATTGAGTTTTGTACATGGCTTGGGGAGAATGGAATTCCCTTTGTTCTGGTTTTTACAAAAGCGGACAAACAGTCCCGAACAAAGTCAGATCAGAACATGGCTAAATTTAAAAAAGCGCTTACACCCATTTTCGAAGAAGTTCCACAGCAATTCATAACTTCTGCAGAAACCCAGGAAGGACGTGATGAATTGCTTTCCTTTATTCATGATATAAATCAAAGGTTCGAAAAGTTAGATATAAAATAATTGCGACAGTCGGGGTTTCATAATTTAAACTGCTGTTGCTATAATAGGTATGAATAAAGCATGAAAAAATATTTTTCGCTGGTACTGTTTGCTCACACAATTTTTGCAATGCCCTTTGCCTTAATCGGTTTTTTCCTGGCAATTACTACTACAGAATATCAGTTCAACTGGGTAAAGCTTTTGCTGATGATCCTTTGCATGGTGTTTGCCAGAAATGCGGCCATGGCATTTAACCGATATCTAGACCGTGAGATTGACGCAGAAAATCCTCGTACTGTTATACGTGATATCCCTGCCGGAAAAATTTCGGCTAAAGGTGCTCTCACATTTACTGTGATCAATAGTTTACTTTTTATTATTGCCACCTTATTTATAAATCCTTTATGCTTTTATCTTTCACCTGTCGCTTTAGCGGTAGTTTTAGGATATAGCTATACCAAGCGATTTACTCCCTTATGCCATTTAATTCTGGGATTAGGTTTGGCTCTTGCTCCAATTGGCGCATATCTGGTAGTAACCGGAGAGTTTGCGCTGCTACCGATATTTTATTCACTGGCCGTTTTATGCTGGGTAAGCGGCTTTGATATCATTTATGCTTTACAGGATGAAGAATTTGACAGACAAAAGGGTTTAAATTCAATTCCTGCCTGGCTGGGTAAAAAAAGAGCATTGCAGGTATCGGGCTTTTTACATTTACTAGCCGTAGTTTTTATCGCATTACCGCTTCTTTATACTCCGCTTAGCTGGTTCTACATCTCCGGAGTTTTATTTTTTATCACTTTACTCATTTACCAGCATCATTTAGTTAAGCCAAATGATTTAAGCAAAGTTGACCGGGCATTTTTTACAACCAACGGAATTGCTTCGGTTGTTTTTACAGCTTTCTTTTTCCTGGATATTTATTTAAGAAACCAGTTCTAAAGCAAATTCTGACTGATTTTATTTAAATTTCCAATCTGAAAAAATCGGGCTCACCTATCTCTTGAAAATAAATATTTGACCAATAAATTCGGCAGCAACCGAACAAACAATTGACCAGTAACTGGTCATATCATCAATCTTAAAATATACTATACTGTGATGAAAGATCTAAACATTTTAAAAAAACCAAGAACTTATATACCGCAAAATCTGGAGACCAAATGGGAAAATCTGGAGCCTCTTTTTTCTGAACTAAAAAGCAGGGAAATAAATTCAACGGACGATTTGGAAAAGTGGTTATTAAACAGAAGTGAACTTGAAGCAGCTCTTGAGGAAGATTTTGGATGGAGATACATTCGCATGACCTGCAATACCGCTGATGAAAAGCTTTTGGAGGATTTTCAATATTTCGCCACCGAAATTGAACCTAAAATTGCGCCCATTACAAATGATTTAAATAAAAAATTTATCAGTAGTCCATATCTGAAAAAATTAGACCAGGATAAATTCTTTATTTATACACGAAGCATTAAAAAGGCGCTCGAGCTTTTCAGGGAAGAAAACATTCCTTTATTTACCCAGATACAAATTGAGCAACAGAAATATCAGGCAATTACCGGCGCCATGTCTGTAATTATTAATGATAAAGAATATACTCTGGAACAAGCCTCTGTTTTTTTAAAAGATACAGATAGAAGCGTTCGCCAGCACGCATGGGAGGCAATTACAAAACGCAGATTGGAAGACAAAGAGAAACTGGATGAACTTTTTCAGGTTCTTTTAAAACTTCGTCATCAGGTTGCATTAAATGCCGGATTTGAAAATTTCAGAGATTACATGTTTCAGGCTTTGGGACGCTTTGATTACAGTCCCCATGATTGCTACAAATTCCACGAGGCCATTGAGCTGGAGATGGTGCCGATTCTTGAAAAACAAGCCGAAAAAAGGCGTATTGCACTTGATTTACCATCATTAAAGCCTTGGGATATGGATGTAGACATTTCGGGCAAACCGGCTTTAAAACCTTTTAATAGTGGTCAGGAATTAATTGACAAATCTATTTCCTGCTTTCAAAACCTCCATCCTTATTTTGGTGAACGATTGGAGATCATGAAGTCCAATGGCTTATTTGATGTAGAAAGCAGAAAATCCAAGGCTCCGGGCGGATATAACTATCCTTTAGCAGAAACAGGCGCCCCATTTATATTCATGAACTCAGCCAATTCTTTTCGTGATTTAACAACTATGGTTCATGAAGGCGGTCATGCTGTTCACACTTTTGTAACCGCAGAACTGGAACTAAATGACTTTAAACACTGCCCTTCTGAAGTTGCAGAACTTGCTTCAATGAGTATGGAATTAATCTCCATGGATAAATGGGATGTGTTTTTTGATAACGAAGAAGATTTAAAAAGAGCCAAACGGGACCAGTTAAAAGATGTTCTTAAAACACTTCCCTGGGTAGCAGTGGTTGATCAGTTTCAACACTGGATTTATACCAATCCGGAGCATACTGCCGCAGAAAGAACGGAAGCATGGAAAAAAATATTCGAACCTTTTGGAAATAATTTTGCCGATTGGAAAGGCCTTGATGATGCATTAGGAAATCTGTGGCAAAAACAATTACATATTTTCGAAGTGCCTTTCTATTACATTGAGTATGGAATTGCCCAATTAGGAGCCATTGCCGTTTGGAAAAATTACAAAGAAAATCCGGAGAAGGCTTTAAATCAATATCTGGATGCGCTTAGGCTCGGATATACTAAAACAATCAAAGAAATATATGAAACTGCAGGTATTGAATTTAACTTCAGTGCACCTTATGTTAAAGAACTGGCAGATTTTGTAAAAACTGAATTAGAGAAACTGGAATAAAAAACAAATTCAAAATAAAAAAGTCTTTAGAGTATATTCTAAAGACTTTTTTTGGTTAGGGATAAAAATTTGCGAAGTCCGTTTGGTTTATTTTCTTTAAGAAATAATCCCGGCTTAAAACTTTCAAGCCGAAATTTACTTACTCTCATAACTAAGCATTCTGGTTCTTTGAAAAGCCACACTACTTAAAAAATACTCGTATGAAAAAACTACTTTTTTTGTTAATGATCAGCTTTTTGAGCTTTCCTCTATTTTCTCAGGAATGGAAAACGGTTAATATTGATTCGGCGGTATCCTTCAAACTTCCTAAAGGATTTATAAAAACCAAAACTGCAGATGAAAACAATTTTTCGGCGCAAACTCCCTTTGGTACCATCTTAATTTTCAAGGCTCCTGATGATGCAAAAGTAACCCCTGACATTGAAAAAGATAAACACCTTAATCAATTTTACACCAGCTACCTGGAGCGGGTTAAGTCATCCAGCTCAGACGCGATAATAACCGATGAAAAGGATACTTTACTGGGCAATTTAAAAGTGAAAGATTTTACACTTGCTGTTGATTCGGGAAGTGGAAAGCAACTTCGAAAATTCAGAATTTTACATGCAAATAATGCTACTTATACCTTTGAATTTCTTTTCCAGGAAATCCATAAGGATTACGCCGCAGAAGAATGCAATAAGTTTTTCAATTCTATTTCTGTAAAGGAAGATTTGGATAGAAGCGACCAGTTTACAGCAGATAACATCCCGGGTTCGCAACCCAATTATTATCTGATCGGAGCTATTGTGCTGGTCATACTGGGAATTATTCTATTTTTCAGTCTCCGCAGAAGAAAATGATGAAGTGATCCGTTTTAATCTGTAATCAAGTTTCCCATCCAGTTTTGCTGAATTGTACCAGTTGCTGTTTTCTAACCACCAGATTAATTGAAAGGTAAGTATTACGCCCAGGACCGATCCTGCCACAATATCTTCAAAAAAATGCTGGGCTAAATACACTCTTGAAAAAGAAGTAATAATAGCGACAGGCAATAAAATCCAGTGTTTATTTTTATAAGGCAAGAGGTAAGTTAATATAACTGCCAGAGTAAAAGCAGAAACACTATGACCCGAAGGAAAACTATTCCACTGATGTAAAGGATATCCTTCTATTGAACGAATTTCCTGTATTCCTTCGAAAAATTTTACAGGACGAGGCGAATGAAACACCCGTTTTAAAACCTGAACAAATACGGATGTATAAGCGTAAGCCATCAGGGTTAACACACCGTATCTGATTTTCACAAACATCAGTCCCAGCCCGATGATTATTATGGTCAGGCCATCCCCCAGATAAGTATTCAATTTAAAAAACTCATCCATAAAACTAGTGTGGTGCCTATTCGTCCATAAAAAGAAATCCGTTTTGGGAATGCTCAGCTGTATGGTAAGAGCTATAACTAGAAATATCAGATAACTGATCAAAAAAACCGGATAGCGTTTTAAAATAGAAAGGAAGCTTTTGGGCATTATTTCAGAAGAAAGTGATTTCAAAACTAATTATTTTTTATGTTTGGAAGAAAAAACCTTATATAAGTAAATAACTATGTCGAATAACTTCTTCCGCAAAAAGTCAATCGATCTGATTATGCGAGATCGTAAGGCGGGATTTTCGGATGCAGAACATGAATCTGCAGGTCTTAACCGGGTTCTTAAAGTAAAAGATCTAACATTAATGGGAATTGCAGCCGTAATTGGCGCAGGTATCTTTTCAACCATTGGCAATGCGTCATTTCAGGGCGGACCCGGGGTTAGTATTTTATTTGTAATTACAGCAGTTACCTGCGGATTCTCGGCTTTGTGTTATGCAGAATTTGCTTCCAGAATTCCCGTATCAGGAAGTGCGTATACTTACGCTTATGCTTCTTTCGGAGAACTTATCGCATGGATTATAGGCTGGGATTTACTGATGGAATATGCTATTGGTAACATCGCGGTAGCTATTTCATGGAGTGAATATTTCACAAACCTTCTCGAAGGTTTTAATATTCATATACCCGCATATTTAACCATGGATTACCTGACAGCCTTACGAGCTCACGAAGAGTTAAGCGCATTGGGAGGTGCAGGCGGCACAGCAGCAACAGCTAAATTATCTTACGCTGCTCAGGCATGGGCAACTGCGCCAGGT
Organism: Daejeonella oryzae DSM 19973; assembly: GCF_000422945.1. GTDB lineage: Bacteria > Bacteroidota > Bacteroidia > Sphingobacteriales > Sphingobacteriaceae > Daejeonella > Daejeonella oryzae. The sequence continues at coordinate 56,229 of NZ_AUHA01000006.1, read as the reverse complement.
TCGGGTAATTTTAAATTAATTGCTGATATCCCTGCTTTGGGAATCGTTTTTCTGATTACCTGGTTAGTTTTTATCGGAATTAAAGAAACCAAAAAGGCAACCAATGCGATGGTAATTTTAAAAGTTGCCGTTGTTATCGGGGTTATTGCTATCGGCTTTTTCTATGTAAATCCGGCAAACTGGGATCCATTTTTACCGAACGGATTTTCGGGAATGATGAAAGGTGTTTCGGGAGTTTTCTTTGCCTACATTGGTTTTGATGCAATTTCTACAACTGCAGAAGAGTGCGAAAATCCAAGGAGAGATTTACCTAAAGGAATGATCTATTCGCTGATAATATGTACCGTTTTGTATATTTTAATTGCATTGGTATTAACCGGCATGGTTAATTACACCGAACTTCAGGTTGAAGATCCACTGGCATTTGTTTTTAAGAGAATTGGTTTAAACGGCATCAGTTACGTAATTTCTATTAGTGCAGTAATTGCTACCGCGAGTGTTTTATTGATTTTTCAAATGGGTCAGCCCCGTATTTGGATGAGCATGAGTCGCGACGGATTACTTCCAAAAAGATTTTCCAGCATCCATCCAAAATACAAAACTCCGGGTTTTGCAACTATTGTTACCGGTTTTGTTGTAGCTATTCCGGCTTTATTTATGAACCTGACTGAAGTTACAGATTTAACCAGTATCGGAACATTATTTGCATTTGTACTGGTTTGCGGCGGTGTGCTTCTGCTCCCCAAGGAAAATATTGATGAATCTAACAAAAAGAGATTCCGCATTCCGTATGTAAATTCAAAATTCATCATTCCGGCTTTATTTATAACCGGACTGGTATTTTTCTGGAACCCGATTTTATCTCTTATGGATTACCAGGGCGACTGGCACAATTACAAGGATAAGCTTCCGTACTTCCTGTTTATCATTGCTGCAGGAATTATGGCCGTATTATCATTCCGGAAAAACCTGTCTTTGATCCCTGTATTAGGTTTACTAAGCTGTTTATATCTGATGACTGAATTGGGTTACACCAATTGGCTTCGTTTTCTTATATGGCTTGCATTAGGCTTAATAATTTATTTTTCTTACGGTTATCATAAGAGTAAATTAAATACAAAAGAATAATTGAAACTGAAATAAATGAAGAAAGCCCTCAATTTTGAGGGCTTTCTTCGTTTAAAAATCTCTTACTAAGATTCAATTGTTTCCGGATACGATATCCTGGTAAGTTCTGAATTCTCCGGAACCGAAACAATTAATGGAACCCGTTCAATGGTTACAAAACTTGCGTCCAGACCAAAGCCACGTTCTTCTGATAAACTGAACTTTTTCAGGATAAAATAATAATCCATTATTACCCGCTCAATAAATCTCAGCGTATTGGCTCTTGATAAAACTTTTTCTAATACAATGAATCTAAAGTCACCAACGATCTTGTGTTTTCTTAAAGAGTCGTATTTACTGGTTATATCTATTTCGCCTTTATGAACCAACTCTTCTACAACTGTTCTGAATAAAACATTGATTTGCTGTTCAACCCTGAAACCAAGCTTGAAATCAATTCTTATTAATTTATTCGGAATGAGAAATTCAACTTTATATTCTTTAGTAAAAGGTTCATCCATTACGTCTACGTGCACCAGCCAATAAACATCTGCACGTTTTGGCTGTTTCTGTAAAATTGAATACATAATCTTAGATTCAATTTCTGAGATGAAATTAGCGCTGGTTAAATAAACCAGTTGAGATGCATATTTCGGTACAGATTCATCATCACTTAATTCACTCATGATGGGGAAATAATCTTCAATTTCCACAAACCGCACATAACGGTTTTTAATACGGCGGGCGGATGACCATGCCCACATAACTGATAATAATATAGATGCAAGAACCAAAGTAAACCAGCCTCCATGAAGAAATTTAGCCATATTACCAACAAGGAACACCAGCTCAATTACTCCATAAATAGAAACAAACAGAACCACCAAATAAGTAGGAACTTTTTTACGTTTTAAAAATACAGCCACCAGAATGGTTGTCATTAAAAATGTAAGGTTTATGGCCAGGCCGTATGCGCCTTCCATATTTCGTGATTCCCGGAAAATAAGAACCACAATGATACAGCCCACCCATAACAAAATATTTATTGAAGGCACATATAACTGGCCTTTTTGATTACTTGGATAGTTTATTTTTACTTTAGGCCATAAGTTCATTCGTACAGCTTCAGAGATCAGAGTAAATGATCCGGCAATCATTGCCTGACTAGCAATAATTGCAGCAGTAGTTGCTATACAAATTCCAAAAATCAAAAACCACTCGGGCATGAGGCTAAAAAATGGATTATCCAAGCCAAGAGGGCTTCCCTGGTGCTGCCATAACCAAACACCCTGCCCAAAATAATTTAGTAATAAGCAGCTTTTTACAAAAATCCAGCTAATCCGGATATTTGAGCGACCGCAATGTCCAAGATCAGAATATAAGGCTTCGGCTCCGGTGGTGCATAGGAAAACCGCACCTAAAATAAATAAAGCCGAAGGATTAGTTGCAAGTATGTGATAAGCATAATACGGATTAACCGCTTTAAGAATTTCGGGAAACTGAAATATGTAAACCGATCCTAAAACGGCCATCATACTAAACCATACAAACATTAAGGGACCAAAAGCCTTTCCTACAAAAGAAGTCCCGAATTGCTGGATAAGAAACAGGCCCGAAATGATCGCAATAACAATTGGCACCGTTGTTAAATTGGGATAAAATACCCGCAATCCCTCAATAGCTGAGGATACAGTAATCGGTGGTGTAATCATTCCATCAGCAAGCAGTGCGGCTCCGCCGATCATTGCCGGTACCACGAGCCATTTTGCCCTCCTTCGGACTAATGAAAAAAGTGAAAAAATGCCTCCTTCACCCTTATTATCAGCCCTTAATGTAATGATTACGTATTTAATGGTAGTTTGAAGAGTTAAGGTCCAGAATATACAGGACAATCCTCCTAGAATCAAATCAGTAGTGATAATTCCATCGCCAACAATAGCTTTGAATACATATAATGGAGAAGTTCCAATATCACCATATATAATCCCTAAACTGATAAGCAGACCGCCGGCACTTAGCTTGTGCAGATTTTTATGACTTGACATTTGTAAAAATTATGCCACAAAAGTACAATCTTAGCACCACAATATTTTATTCATATATCTTAATTAAATTTTAAAAAATTCGAAAATTTGATGTGCTCTGAGAAGGAATGTTAAATTATGTTAAAAACATTGAATGCAATAATTGAGTATTAAAGTATAGCTTAATTATTTATATTTTTGTAATTGATCATAAATATGAAGCACAAATACCTGTACTATTTAGTAATATTTTTCGTTACCGGCGTGTTTGTGCCTGGTACGGGTATTGCTCATGCAGATATTCGTCAAAGCACTGGTGATTCTACCAAAACCTCAAAAACAAAAATTACAGATACAAGATCCAACAAACCTGCATATCTTAAAAATGGTGTAAAAGTAAATTTTGTGCCGTTTAAACCTACGGTTGATAAGATTTTTGGAAATACATCCTCTTTACCTGTTGCTATAAAGGTTGATACAAGTGATGATAAAGTGATCACCAATGTTAAAGTGTATCCCAATCCGGTTTCTGATCAGCTAAACTTAAGCTATAAAGTAAATAAGGATTCTAATATCAGCATCAAGATTATGGATGTGCTCGGCAATGAAATTTTAACCCTTCTTTCTGAACACATAGCTGCCGGCGAACAAACCAACTCATTTAATATTGCATCAAAGCTAAGCAGCGGATTTTATTTTGTCCGGGTGGTTGCCGGGAACGAGGCTGTGATTAAAAGAATATCTGTTCTGTAGATAATTTGTTTCCCGCCGACGAATTCTCCTCCTAAATTTAAATTCCTTTCTATATTCGCTGATTCATTTTTCGATAATTGTAATCTAAACCCGCACTGTTATCTAAAATTATTCAGATGAAAATAATTGCTATAGGAAGAAATTATGCAGAACATGCAAAAGAGTTAAATAATGCTATCCCTACTGTTCCGGTAATATTTCTAAAACCAGACACAGCTTTACTGAAAGACAATAAGCCTTTCTATCATCCTGAGTTTTCTAATGATATTCACCATGAGATTGAGCTGGTTTTGAAAATCTCTAAAGAAGGGAAACACATTGCAGAAAAACACGCTTCCAATTATTTTGAAGAGATCGGTTTGGGGATTGATTTTACAGCAAGAGACATTCAGCAGAAGCATAAAGAAAAAGGATTGCCATGGGAACTTGCAAAGGCTTTTGATAATTCTGCAGCAATAGGCCGGTTTGTACCCAAATCGAAATTCACAGATCTTAATAATATTACTTTTCATCTGGAGGTAAATGATTCAACTGTACAGACAGGAAATACAGCTAACCTCCTCTTTTCATTTGATTATATTATTTCGTTTGTATCAAAATACTTCACGCTAAAAAAAGGAGATCTAATTTATACAGGAACACCCGCGGGAGTAGGAAAAGTGAATATTGGAGATCATTTGGCAGGCTATTTGGAAGAAGAAAAGCTATTGGATTTTTATATCCGTTAGAAAAACCTTATTCCACAATATGCGAAAGATATACCTTCTACTTTTTATTCCGTTCCTTTTTACTTCTACAAACGCACAGGAAATTTATAAAAGCATTAATTATCCGCAGAATTATTTCAGGCCGCCATTGGACATTGCTCCGGTTATAGCTGGTTCATTTGGTGAACTTCGCGGAAATCATTTTCACTCAGGATTGGATTACAAAACCAATCAGCGGGAAGGATATCCTATTTATGCAGTTGCAGATGGATATATATCACGTTTACGGGTTCAGGCTACAGGTTTTGGGAACGCCGTTTACATTACGCATCCAAATGGTTTCACAAGTGTTTACGGGCATTTAAAACGATTTAATAACCGTATTACACAGACTGTTAAAAATTACCAATACAGAATTGAATCATTTGAAGTTGATTTTCCGCTGTTAACTGTCGAAATTCCTGTAAAAAAGGGCGAAATCATTGCCTGGTCGGGAAATACGGGAAGCTCCGGTGGTCCGCATCTTCATTTTGAACTTCGTGATAGCGAGACTGAAGAAACTATAAATCCGCAGCTTTTTGGTTTAACTATTCCTGATCGCGTAAAGCCGGTTATCAATGGAGTTTATCTTTACCGAATGAATGATGAACCATTCAGCGAAAATACTCCTAAACAATATTTTGAAGTTACAGGTGCCAATGGTGCTTACAACCTTACAAAATCACCTTTAATAAACGTAAGCGGTCAGTTTGCTTTTGGAATTATGACGCACGATAAAAACTCGGCTTCAGAAAATGTTCTGGGAGTTTATTCTATCGATCTTGAATTTGATGGGAAAACTATTTACAACTCGGTTTGGGAACGTTTTTCATTCGATAATTCCCGGGCAATTAATTCGCATTTAGATTTCCCGGCATTAATTAGTTCACGCAGAAGAATCCAGAAGAGTTTTGTTGATCCGGGGAATCCATTAAAATTATATAAAACTCTAATTGATAACGGACTTTTAAATATTGCTGACAGTGAAATTCATACTGTGCGCTATACTATTAAAGATGTTGCCGGAAATACAAGCAGGCTTAATTTCAGAATCAAATATAATCCTCAGGCGGTTATTAAAAGTCCGGAGGTAATTTCTAAAGCCAATTTCCTTCATAATCAGGAAAATAATTTTGAAGCAGAAGGTATCAAAATCAGCATGCCGAAAGGAACTTTTTATACCGATTTGAATTTTAAATTCGATACAAAAGCAAAGAAAGCAGGAAGTTATTCAAACATTTACTCTGTGCACAATAATCTTACACCGCTCCATTTATTTTATTCTCTTTGGATCAAGCCAGACTCTACCCTGTCTGAAGAATTAAAATCCAAAGCTTTAATTGTGGACTCTAAAAGAATATCCCAGGGAGGAACTTTTGAAGATGGATATATTAAAACCAGCAGCAGAAGTTTCGGAGATTTTTCTGTGATGGTGGATACAATTTCGCCGAGAATTGTTCCGGTAAATATGACAGATGGCAAAAACATGTCCGGCACTTCAAAAATTACATTCCGGATATCTGATAATTTATCCGGATTACGGTCGTACAGGGGAACTATTGATGGCAACTGGGTGCTGATGGAGTTTGATGCAAAAACTGCAACTTTATCGCATACATTTGATGAGAAAATTCTTCCGGGATTTCATAATTTAGAACTTACTGTTATTGATATGAAAAATAACAGCAAAACATACAGAGCGAACTTTAATAGGTAATACTATGTCAGAATTAAAAGAAGGTGATCAGGCTCCCGGCTTTACTGCAAATGATCAAAACGGACAATCGGTTTCATTGAGTAATTTTTTGGGCAAAGAAGTGATCCTGTATTTTTATCCTAAAGATAATACGCCGGGCTGTACCGCTGAATCCTGTAATTTCAGGGATAACTACCAATCTCTCCTGCAAAAGGGATTTGAGGTAATTGGAGTAAGCATAGACGATGAAAAATCACATCAGAAATTCATCAGCAAATACGAATTGCCATTTACGCTTATTGCAGATACAGATAAGAAAATTGTTGAAGCATACGGCGTTTGGGTAGAAAAAAATCTTTACGGCAAAAAGTACATGGGCACTGCCCGCAAAACCTTTATAATAGATAAAGAAGGAATAATAAAAAAGATCATTGATAAAGTGGATACTAAAAACTCTTCAGAACAAATTCTGGAATTGCTTTAAATCCCGATTTCAACAAAAAGAGCCTCAATAATATTGAGGCTCTTTTTGTTTTCAGCAATACGTGGATTGGCTTCTATTTTTTAACATTAAACTCTGTTCTCCGATTTAACTGATGTTCTGCTTCTGTGCAGTTAATACCATCAGCACATTTATTTAACAGCTGTGTCTCACCAAAACCGGCTGCTTTTAATCGTTGCGGACTCACACCTAATTTAATAAGGTAATTAACCACTGACTGAGCTCTTTTTTGAGAAAGCCACTGATTATAAGCTGCAGAACCACGAGCATCTGTATGTGAATTCAATTGGATGTTAATAGCAGAATTGGTGCGTAAAAACTCATTTAGTTTGTTGAGCTCTGAATACGCATCACGTCTTAAGTTCCATTTATTAAAGTTGTAATAAATATTGTTCAGCTTAACAAATTCAATTCTATTAACCAGGAAATTGGCATCCTGAACAGAAGATTCTGATCCGGTGCTGATGTGCTTCTCAGGAATTAATAAAAAGCGGGTATCATCTACTTTAACCAAATATTCTGATTTTTCCTTTAGTGAGAACTGAAATTTACCAGAAGCATCAGATTTAAGAATACTATCGGCACCCGTTAATTTATTATGTAATAAGATTTCAGCACCACTAACCGGCATCCCGTTACTTTCTTCAGTAACAGAACCATTCAGCACAAAAACAGGAACAGGCTTCATGTAATTCATCCCGCTAAATCTGTAAATATCATCAAGGCCTTTTCCACCATTTCGGTTTGAAGAAACAAATCCGGAATCAGCATTAAAAAACAAGACTCCAAAATCATCTTTGCTTGAATTCATTGGAGATGCAAGATTTGTGATTTCAGTAAATGAATTATTTGACCCCTTAGCAGAAAATAAATCAAGACCACCCATGCCCTGATGTCCTTTAGAAGAAAAATAGAATTTACCCTCAGAATTTACAGAAGGAAAAACCTCATCTTCTGAAGTATTGATAACCGATCCGCAATTTACAGCTTCAGACCATTCTCCGTTTTCCAGTTTTCTGGAAGAATAGATATCCATCCCACCAAAACCGCCTGGCATATTAGAGGCAAAATATAATGTGCTTCCATCTGCAGATAATGCAGGATGCTGTACCGAATATTTACCATCTTTATTAAAAGGTAAAATTTGAGCTGTTCCCCAATTTCCATCTATTTTAGCAGAATAGTAAATCTGTTTTGATCCAACTTTAATTCCTTTTGTTTTTTTATCACGATTAACGTCTGTACGTGAGAAGTAAACACCATTTCCATCAGTAGTAAATACAGCCGGACCATTGTGATACTGATTATTAATTTCTTCTGACAAGCGGTTGATGGAAGGATTTTTTTGACGATAATCTGCTTCGAATAATTTAAGATATGGATTTCCTGTCCAGCCGGAGATTTCATTATCCTTAGAACCGGCATCCCTGTCAGAAACAAACACATAACTTTCGCCGTATTTTACCGGAGAAAAATCAGAATACTCGGAATTTAACGGGGATTCATTACTCAGAAAAACATTCTTATTAGGATTCTCAGACATGTTCTTTGCAAAATCACAGGCAACAGCCATTTTATTGGCATCTGCTGATTTTTCTGGAACCAGTGCGGCGTATTTTAAATAATTGACCCTGGCATCATTAAAATTCCCGTTTTGCTTTAATGCATCTGCAAAATATTTATAGTTTACCGGATCAGCTTGCGGATAAGAAAGCACCCGTGCATATGCCAACTGAGCTTTTTCTGTATTATTAACAAAGCGATAACAATTAGCCAGTTTTTCGGCAACTTCCAGACCCGGTTTTTTTTGTATTATTTTTTCATAAAGATCAATAGCATATTTATAATCATACTGCTCATAGTATTTATTCGCTTTTTGGAGATCATCAGAAAATGCCTGCTGAGGTGTAAAATAGAGCAATAAGCAAGCGGAGAGCGTTAACGTAATTTTGTAAAATTTCATAGTTTGGAGGCGTTAAAAATACCTTGGCGTTGGTAAGGCATTAGTAGTTTTTGAGGATTGTAATATTAAACCCAACGATATTTCGTGAGTTCCATTTGAATACGAACTTAAATCTGAAAGTGCGTAATCATAAGCATATCCCAATCTGAATTTTTTAGCGACAAATAATTCTACAGCTCCCACCAAAGAATTCTGCTTAAAAGAATTAGCCTCAACATCCGGATTGTTTTTAAAATAAGCTCCCGTACGATAAGATGCTCCAACCCAAACCGCTTCCTTGATTAAAAAGAACGTATTCAGGTCAATATTGGTTGGCCCCTTCGCATCATCCCGAATCATAAAAGAAGGCTTAAACTTTAAAGTTGGATTCAGATCCAGCAAATATCCTGCAGTTAAGAAATAATGTCTTCCCTGACGGGCAATTACACTCTGTCCGGTTTCCTGGTAATCCTGAGATTCAGAAAGTAGATTTGTTGCAGAAGCACCAGCGTAGAACTTATCATTGCTAAAAAACAAACCAAATTTTGCATCCGGAGCAGTATAATTTAATCTGCCGTCATTATAATTGGGATCATTGGGATCTTCAATAACTGCCGAGTTGCCATTAAGTGTATATTGAGTTACACCTAAAGCCAGTCCAAAAGCTAACCGGGCATTATCTTTACCTACCGGCAAGCGATAAGCATAATTGGCATATGCCGAAGTTGTACCCTGCAAGCCGATTTTATCATTAACAACGGCTAATCCCAATCCCACCTTTTGACCTTTAAAAAAAGCGCCGTCTGCAATAAACGATTGTGTTTTAGGGGCGCCTTCTATTCCAACCCATTGATTTCGGTTTAATAAGCTCAGGTTATAGGCTTCTTTATATCCTGCGTAAGCAGGATTAATAACCAAACTGTTAAACATATACTGACTGTAATGTGCATCCTGCTGAGCTTTGGCTGCCAGCTGAATAATACAGAAAAGTAAAAGCGTTAGTAAAATTCTTTTCATATTAATTTTTCTTTAGCATGGTAATAAAACCTTTGTAAGATTTAGTAGTACCATCTATGTTTACATTTAAAACATAGAAGTAAGTTCCAGGATTCATATTACCGCCATCCCATGCTTTTGAGGAAGAATAACTTTTGGTTCTAAAAACTTCATCTCCCCAACGGTTAAAAATTGTTAAATCGTTATTCGGAAACAGATCCAGATTATTTACAATCCACTTGTCGTTTTTACCATCCCCATCCGGAGAAAATGCATTGAAAAATGATAAGGGATCATTTACATCCGATGTGGTATTCGCAAATGTAAAGGGAGTATTTTTGATAGTTTTTGTAGAAACGAAAGAAATAGTCCGGTTTAAATTATCACCAAATCCGCCGTCTGTTGCAGTAGAAGGTCCTGCTTTTTCCCATAATTGAAATGGGCTCCAGTTAACAAGCTGTTTAAATTCTCCATCAACAATACTATTCTGATGAAATTTAATTGATGTATTTGAAGATCCGGCAGGCTGATCAATTACATAAAGGTATTTGTCAAAAACGTTTTGAATATCCTGACGCTTATTATTGACATTATATCCACTTAATGTTGGATCACCTTTGGTAAAAGTTACAGCATACCTGTTTTCGGTAGCAGCCTGAGCTTCAAACACCAGCGGACGATACAAAACCGCTGAATTCTGAGATGAGCCCATTGGAAATAAATAATTCCCTGCAGCCTTGGTAACCCGTATAAATTTTCCTTTTTTACCTGTACTCACAAATCCGGTTGAACGTGTTACCGCTTCAGGTTTTGAATTAAGTACAGTTATCGAAAACTGATCTGCAGCCAACTCCTTATCATTTAAAGATAGTACCGAAAGTACTTCAGCATTGGTAAGCATCATCTTATTTCCTGTGCCTGTTAAACTAAGACCCGGAAAGGTAGTTTTATAAGCACCTCCGATAGTTTGAACAGCGCCATTTAACTCCACCGGAGTTTCAGAACGGAGATCAAAAACTGAGGATGCTGCATCATTGTTATACCAGTTACCTTTAATTTTTATTAGACCGTGGTTAATTATAGAACCTCCGGTGTGCGTATAATCCTGCTCTATAAATAAAAGAGAATTACTTTCTAAAGAAATCAAAGCGCCTGTATTTACAACCTGAGCAGTACTTATGTAGGGAAAACTCCAGCACAAGCTGAGGAATAAAAGGGTTTTCTTAAACATAATTATTGAATTACAGTGATGTAAAAACTCATTGATGGTAAATCAATAGAAGAACCGCTTACATTCATAAACTTCACTTCAACAGTTCCGGTTGCCGAAACACGTGCATACGAAATGATCAATCCATCTGGCAAAGCAGTACCCGGACTTACATTAACAGCAGATGTTAAAGGAGCATTTGCAATTGAAAAAGTTTGTGTTCCTGACGTTCCGGCTGCAATTGAATTTACATCAGCTACCGCGATATTTTTAATAACTGTATTGATAGCTGTACCATTTGTCCCGATTCTGATTCCACCTGAAGAAAGTAAACGAAGTTGTTCATTTCTGTTAGAAGCCAATACAAAATCCTGTAGATCAGCAGTACCTACATAATTCTGTCCTACTCCGGTACCCGGAATTGTCGCTGTATTACCAACTTTCAACCAGCCATTAGTATCACCTTGCGCACCTTGAGGACCGGCAGGACCCTGAGCACCGGCTGCACCGGCAATTCCCTGAGGACCAGCAGGGCCAACAGGACCTTGTATACCAACATTTCCGTCAGCTCCCTGAGGACCAGCCGGGCCGGTTGCACCTGCAGGACCAATGGGACCAGTGCTGCCCGTAACACCCTGAGGTCCGGTTAAGCCTATATCTCCTTTATCACCCTGGGGTCCCTGAAGTCCGGTTGCACCAATTGGGCCGGTTGCTCCAACATCACCCTGATCACCTTTATCTCCTTTTAATCCCTGAATACCCTGAAGGCCTTGAGGACCGGTTAAGCCAATCGGGCCAGTTGCACCAACATCACCCTGATCACCTTTATCTCCTTTTAAACCCTGAATACCCTGAGCACCCTGCGGGCCGGTTAAACCAATCGGACCAGTTGCACCAACTTCTCCCTGGTCACCTTTTATTCCCTGAATTCCCTGAGGACCGGTTAAACCGATTGGACCTGTTGCACCAACATCACCCTGATCACCTTTATCTCCTTTTAAACCCTGAATACCCTGAGCACCTTGCGGGCCGGTTAAACCAATGGGACCGGTTGCACCAACTTCTCCCTGATCACCTTTAATTCCCTGAATTCCTTGTGGACCGGTTAAGCCGATTGGACCTGTTGCACCAACATCACCCTGATCACCTTTGTCGCCTTTAATTCCCTGAATACCCTGAGCACCTTGTGGGCCGGTTAAACCAATCGGACCTGTTGCACCAACATCTCCCTGGTCACCTTTAATTCCCTGAATTCCCTGAGGACCGGTTAAGCCGATTGGACCTGTTGCACCAACATCACCCTGATCACCTTTGTCGCCTTTAACTCCCTGTATTCCCTGAGCACCTTGTGGGCCGGTTAAACCAATGGGACCGGTTGCACCAACTTCTCCCTGATCACCTTTAATTCCCTGAATTCCTTGTGGACCTGTTAAGCCGATTGGACCTGTTGCACCAACATCACCCTGATCACCTTTGTCGCCTTTAATTCCCTGAATACCCTGAGCACCTTGTGGGCCGGTTAAACCAATCGGACCCGTTGCACCAACATCACCCTGATCACCTTTTATTCCCTGAATTCCCTGAAGACCCGTTAAACCAATAGATCCGGTCACACCAATATCTCCTTTATCACCTTTTAAACCCTGAGGTCCCATTGGTCCATCAGACAAATCGTACCACTTATTTGTAAGCCAGAAATTAAAACGATTGGCAGTAGAGTTATATATTAATAAACCATTGATAGCGGTATTTGAAACTCCGTCAGCCTGCAAGGCATCTCTTTGAGCTAATGTTAGTCGTGGAACTAATACTCCTTTATTTGTAGAAACTACATCCAGAATGGATTTACTATTGGGTGTTTCTGTACCGATTCCCACTGATCCGGTTTGAGCTGATAAATCTTTCTGAAAACACAACGAAATAAGAACCAGAAAGAGTGATGATTTTATTAAAAGTTTTTTAAACCATAAGGCTTTAAGTAATTTTTTTTTCATAAAAATGCTATTGAGTTTATTTTTGGTAAAACAATATTACCATATTAATTGTATGCTAAAAATTTTTTGTCACAATAAATCTATTTTTTTACGTTGACAACCTATTATAGTTACAACTTATCCACATTTACTGTTGATTTCTTTTAAACAGAAAATCCCGCTTATTCAACAAATTGGCTAATTTAGCGCCGCGTAAAGCGTTAGATTATGACTCCAGATTTAAATAAGTTAGAGGGCATCGCCACTCAGGTTAGGCGAGATATTGTAAGAATGGTTCATGGAAGCCAATCGGGGCATCCCGGAGGTTCATTAGGATGTGCAGATTTCTTTGTGGCTTTATACTTTCAGGTGATGAAACATAATTCGGACTTCCAGATGAATGGGAAAAATGAGGATTTATTTTTTCTATCAAACGGTCACATTTCTCCGGTATGGTATAGTGTTTTAGCCCGTTCAGGATATTTTGAAGTGGAAGAACTTGCTACTTTCCGTAAATTAAATACACGCTTGCAGGGTCATCCTACTACGCATGAGCATTTACCTGGAATTCGTATTGCTTCCGGATCTTTAGGACAAGGTCTTTCTGTGGCTATCGGAGCGGCAATTACTAAAAAATTAAACAACGATCCCAACCTGGTTTATACACTTCACGGAGATGGCGAATTACAGGAAGGTCAGATCTGGGAAGCGGCAATGTATGCTCCGCATAATAAAGTTGATAACCTGATTTCAACCATTGATGTTAATGGGCAGCAAATTGACGGTTCTACAGAGAACGTACTTTCATTAGGTAATTTACGTGCCAAGTGGGAAGCGTTCGGATGGGATGTTCTTGAAATGAACGGGAATGATATGCAGGATGTATTACGCGTTCTGGAATTAGCCAAATCAAAAACAGGTAAAGGAAAACCGATATTAATTTTGATGCAAACCGTAATGGGTAATGGAATTGATTTCATGATGCACTCACATAAATGGCATGGCATTGCTCCTAATGATGAGCAGTTAGCTGCTGCCTTACTTCAACTAAAAGATACTAAAGAAGATTATTGATTAGTTTAATCAGCCTCAATATGAATATTGATTTCCGTATCAGGCTGATTTATATATTACAACTGACGAATTATAACTGTTAATACTCCGATGGATTTTCCAAGCCGATAATAAAATAATTAACGGACTTTACGGAACTTGCTTCAACGCTAAAAAAGAAACTGATGAAAAAATATACATATACCGAAAAAAAAGATACTCGTTCTGGCTTTGGTGCCGGTTTATTAGAAGCCGGAAAAAAGAATAAAGAAGTGGTAGCACTTTGTGCTGATCTTATCGGCTCGTTAAAAATGGATGCTTTTAAAAATGAGTTTCCTGATCGATTTTTTCAGGTAGGTATCGCTGAGGCAAACATGATGGGAATTGCTGCAGGTATGACCATCGGCGGCAAAATTCCTTTTACAGGAACTTTTGCAAATTTTTCTACCGGCAGAGTATATGATCAGATTCGTCAGTCAATTGCTTACTCCAATAAAAATGTGAAAATCTGTGCTTCACACGCCGGTTTAACATTAGGCGAAGACGGGGCAACCCATCAAATTTTAGAAGATATCGGATTAATGAAAATGCTTCCCGGCATGACAGTTATTAATCCTTGCGATTACAACCAAACCAAAGCGGCAACGATGGCAATCGCAGAATACGAAGGCCCGGTTTATTTACGCTTCGGAAGGCCAAGTGTTCCTGTTTTTACCGATCCGGATCAAAAATTTGAAATCGGCAAAGCCTGGATGGTAAACGAAGGGACCGATGTAAGTATTATAGCTACAGGCCACCTGGTTTGGAAAGCTATTGAAGCTGCTGAAAAATTAGCAGAAATGGGAATTAATGCAGAGGTTATAAATATACACACCATTAAACCATTAGATGAAAAAGCGATCCTGGATTCAGTTGCAAAAACTGGTTGCGTAGTTACAGCCGAAGAACACAATCGTTTAGGAGGTTTAGGTGATAGCGTTGCACAGGTTTTAGCAAGAAACAATCCGGCTCCGCAAGAATATGTTGCTGTTGATGATAGCTTTGGTGAAAGCGGAACTCCAGACCAGTTAATGGAAAAATATGGTTTAGAAAGCGGTGATATTATAAAGGCTGCACAGAAAGCAATTAATCGTAAAACAGGTAAATAATTTAGCTGGAAGCTAAAGACAAGCTGCAGCTAAATATATGAATATAGAAGATTCAGAAATTCTTGAAAAGTTTGCTCAGGAAAAAACCCGTGAAGAGGCTTTCAACTTATTATTAAATAAATACCAGCAAAAAATTTACTGGCACATCCGGCGTTTAGTTATAAATCACGATGATGCGGATGATCTTGTGCAGGATGTTTTTATTAAGGTTTGGAAAAACCTGGCTAATTTCAGAAATGATTCTCAGTTATATACATGGCTTTACAGGATTGCTTCTAACGAGAGCATCACCTTTTTGAATCGCAAAAAATTAAAGAATAATATATCACTTGATCTGGATCAGGACGGTTTAAATCTTGCCGATACTCTTGCCGATTCGTCTTATTTTGACGGCGATAAAGCGCAGATGAAACTTCAAAAAGCGCTCTTAACTCTTCCTCAAAAACAGCGTTTGGTATTTAACATGAAATATTTTGATGATCTGAAATATGAGGAAATATCTTCAATCTTAGGAACCAGCGTAGGCGCCCTCAAAGCATCATTCCACCTGGCAGTTAAGAAAATAGAGCATTATCTCCTAAATACCGATTAAACCTTTTTGCAATAATTGTATCTTAAACACTATGGATTTAGACAATACAGAGAATGAATGGAAAAATGAAGTTCCTGCCCTTTCGGCAATCAGGAATTCAAATCCATTTTCTGTACCTGAAAATTATTTTAAGAATACAGCTGAGCTTATTAAAGCGAGGATAACAATTGAGAATTCCCGTTTTGATATTGAGGAAGAATTTCAAATCCCCGAGAATTATTTTGACTTGCTTTCAGAAAACATCAAATCAAGAATTACTTTAGAATCTCTTAAACAGGATGTAAATAATGGCGGGTTTGCAGTTCCGGACGGATATTTTGAAAGCCTGAATCATAATATTATTTCCAGGATGGATGAATCAGCGGGGAAATCTCCTGTTAAAGTCAGAAAATTATTTCCGGCCTGGGCCAAATATGCAGCTGCCGCCTCAATTACTGCGGTAATAGGTTTTGTCGCATTTTTAAATCTAAATCAGTCTCCTAATTTAGACAAGCAATTGGGGAAAGTTCCAGAACAGGAAATTATCAATTATCTGCAAGTCCATACTGACGAGGGAGATACTCCTGCAATTCTTGAAAATTTAGGACAGAACGTAGATCTGGCAGAATTAAATAAAGAAATTTCTCCCGAGGATCTGGAGTTTTATATTAATACCACCTTATAAATTATAATAAATTATGAAATGGATTTGGAGTTTATTGATTGGTTTTGCAATGTTTTCATCAGCGCAGGCTCAATCACCTCAAAATCGCTCGCAGCAAATTGAAGCTGTAAAAGTTGCTTTTATCACACAAAAACTTGATCTGAATACCGAGGAAGCTGAAAAATTCTGGCCTGTTTATAACAATTATCAGAAAGAGGTGTACGGATTGCTGAAACTTAAAAAGCAAGCCAAAAGCAATCAGGATAATAATGCAGATGACGTTTTAAATAGTGAACTGGAATTTGAAGGCCGTTTGCTGGATATCCGCAAAAAGTATAAGCAGGAATTTTCAAAAGTAATTCCGTCAGAAAAAGTTTTACAACTTTATCGTGCAGAACGAGAATTCAGGGAACATCTGATTAAGGAGCTGAAAGAACGGAGAAAAAATTAATTACTAAAATAGTCAGGTTAAATACAGGCTTTCAGGTTAAACCTGAAAGCCTTTCTTATTTTTGAAAATGATCACAAATCGCCAGTTATTTTTACTGAACACGGCCCAAACATCCAACTTTCCCAGGCTTCTGGAAGTTGACTTCGCCCAGGGAATTTACATACATGACACGAAGGGCAAAAAGTACATGGATCTTGTTTCTGGCTTTGCGGTAAGCAATATCGGCCACAGGCATGCTCGAGTCGTGCAGGCCATCAAAGATCAGGTGGACCGATATTTACATATAACTGTTTACGGAGAATATATTCAGGCTCCTCAAATAAAATTTGCAGAGAAAATTTGCAGTGTATTACCCGGAAAATTGAATTCGGTTTATTTTGTAAACTCTGGAACAGAAGCAACAGAAGGTGCTATGAAACTCGCTAAATGTTATACCAACAGAGGGGAGATCATTGCTTTTAATAATTCATATCACGGAAGTACGCAAGGTGCTTTAAGTGTAATGGGTAATGAATATTATAAACAAAAATACCGCCCCTTACTTCCCGGTATTCGTTTCATAAATTTTAATCAGAGCAAAGAACTGGAATTAATTACTGAAAAAACTGCGGCGGTAATTATGGAAACTATCCAGGGAGAAGCCGGAATAAGAGTGCCGGATATAGCTTATATGCAGGCGTTACGCAAGCGTTGCGATGAAACCGGAACCCTTTTGATACTGGATGAAATTCAAACCGGTTTCGGAAGAACCGGAAAGCTGTTCGGCTTTGAAAATTTCAACATCATTCCAGATATCTTATTGCTTGCGAAAGGTATGGGCGGTGGAATGCCCATTGGTGCTTTCATTTCCGATAAAAGAATTATGGATGTATTAAAGGATAATCCAATTCTTGGGCATATCACTACTTTCGGCGGACATCCGGTAAGCTGTGCGGCCGGATTAGCAACCCTCAAAGTAATTCTTCAGGAAAATCTTATAAATTCGGTTGAAGAAAAGGAGAACCTGTTCCGCAAACATTTACAAAATCGCCATATTAAAGAGATAAGAGGAAAAGGATTAATGCTCTCTATCCAACTCGACACGTTTGAGCATGTAGAAAACATCAGTAAAAGATGTGTGGAAAACGGAGTAATCATCGACTGGTTTTTACATTGTGATACTGCTTTAAGATTAGCGCCTCCATTAATTATTACTGATACTGAAATTATAGAAGCATGCAAAGTAATTTCAGAGGCTATCGACTATGTTTTTGATGAGGCTGCGGCTTAAAATGAAGCTTGATTTTTTGACGCAGACATTTCATTTTAAAAGCATTATCTTTGCCAGCAATAAAATTCAGGACATTTTAGCCTGAATACTTTAATCATATTGAATGTCGTTCGAAAATTTAAATTTAATTGAGCCTATCCTCAGGGCTTTAAAAACTGAAGGTTATACTACTCCCACTCCTATTCAGGAACAATCAATCCCAATTATATTAGACAGAAAAGATCTCCTTGGCTGTGCACAAACAGGTACGGGAAAAACTGCTGCATTTGCTATCCCTATTCTTCAAATCCTGAATAACGGAAAAATATACGAGAATGGTCCAAAAGCTATAAAAACACTAATTTTGACTCCAACAAGAGAGCTTGCCATACAAATAGGTGAAAGTTTTGCAGCTTACGGAAAGCACACCGGACTTAAGCATTCTGTTATTTTTGGCGGAGTATCTCAGGGCGCCCAGGTTACGGCTTTAAGAAATGGAGTTGATATTTTAATTGCAACTCCCGGAAGGCT
Organism: Daejeonella oryzae DSM 19973; assembly: GCF_000422945.1. Lineage (GTDB taxonomy): Bacteria > Bacteroidota > Bacteroidia > Sphingobacteriales > Sphingobacteriaceae > Daejeonella > Daejeonella oryzae. The sequence goes on along the minus strand of NZ_AUHA01000006.1, from coordinate 37,613 downwards.
TTTAGATCTGATCAATCAAAAATTTGTTCATCTCCATCATTTAAAAATCTTTGTACTTGATGAAGCAGACCGGATGCTGGATATGGGATTTATACATGATGTAAAAAAGATCATCACCAAAATCCCTCAAAAAAGACAGACTTTGTTTTTCTCGGCAACAATGCCTCAGGAAATTCAAAAACTCGCAAACACAATCCTGGTAGATCCGGAAAAAGTTGAAGTTACACCGGTTTCTTCTACGGCTGATACCATTGAGCAAGCCATTTATTTTGTAGAAAAAGGGGATAAGAAAAAATTGCTGATTCATTTATTAAATGACAGAACCATTAAATCTGCACTCGTTTTTGCAAGAACCAAGCATGGCGCTGATAAGATTGTAAAAGACCTTATTAAAGCAAATATAAAAGCGGAGGCAATTCATGGAAATAAATCGCAAAATGCCAGACAAAAAGCTTTAACCAATTTTAAAAGCGGACAAATAAAAGCTTTGGTTGCAACAGACATTGCAGCCCGCGGGATTGACATTGATGAGCTTTCTCATGTAGTGAATTATGAATTGCCAAACGTACCGGAAACTTACGTTCATCGTATTGGCCGAACAGGCCGGGCCGGCTCAAGCGGTATTGCATTTTCTTTTTGTGATGATGAGGAAATGGAATTCTTAAAAGACATCCAGAAATTAATTTCTAAAACTATACCGGTTGTTGAAGAACAACCTTATCACATGAAAGGCGCTGATTTCAAATTTTCCCAGCCATTAAAGAAAAAGGCTCCCGAAAAAAAATCCAGACCATCATCCGGCGGCTCGGGATTAAGCGGAGCTAACCGTAGATTTAGCGGAAAAAGACCTGCCGGCAGATAACCTTAAAAAATCCTACAAATAAGACTTAGCGGAAATCCGCCAAGTCTTATTTCCAGTTTTCTATAAGAGGTCCATTTTTTCCGTACACTGGATCTGTATGAGGCATTTGAACATTCGCAATGTTTGTATCAGCAGCCGGCCTTTCCCCCTCTTTCCCATAATTCATATCCTGAATTTTTCCTTCGGGATACGCCCCGATCACTACAAAATCATCGCTTTTTTTAAGACACATGTGGGCTACGCCGGCCGGCAAAATAATTACATCTCCCCTTACAACCTCCACCCGCAATCCCTGAGGTCCGCCAATTTGCAATTCAGCTGTCCCTGAAAATACCCCTAATACTTCATGCGTGTTGCTATGATAATGGTGATAATCAAAAATGCCGTTCTTCCATGAATTAGACCATTGATTACTTTCAAATAATTTTTCAATAACAGAAGATTCATCTTCGGGTTGCAAGAGCAATGCACCTTTGTAAACCAGCATAGTTAAATATCCATTGTTCGGAAAAACTCCATCATCTTCAAGTAAAGTACATACCATATGTGCTTTTTGAACTAATTCTCTTTTCTCCATCTTATATTATATAACACATTAGCTTCTAAAAGTTTACAATTAATTTGTCAGGGATAAAAAATTGCTAAAAGTCAGCACATCATTTCTCAGATAAATTAACAAGCATCTTAATCTTCGATAAAAAAGTCAGGATATACTGTTGAAATTTTAAAGATTTAGCTTCATTAATCATCAGCAATAACTTTAAATGAATTTTGATGACATAACCCTGCGAACAATCTTTAGATAAAAAGCGTTACTTATTTATAGAGAAAAAAAATTACTAGATGAAAATAGCATACATTTCTACATATCCACCGAGAGAATGTGGTATTGCAACATTTAATTTTAACTTATTCAGAGCAATTGGAGCTGATAGCAAAGCTGTATCGCCAAATGGTTTTGTTGTAGCCATGACCGACTCAGACGACATTCACGAATACGAATATCCGGATGAAGTGAAATTAACTATCAGGCAGGAACATCAGAAGGATTATATAAAAGCTGCCAATTATATCAATACCAGCGATACTGATGTATGTATCGTTGAGCATGAATTCGGGATTTTTGGCGGGGAAAATGGCGTTTACCTTTTACCCCTGATCAATCGCTTGGAAAAACCATTAATAACGATTCTCCATACAGTTTTAAAAGAGCCTTCGTACCTGCAGCAAATAATCATCAAGGAAATAGCGAATCAGTCAGCTAAAATTGTAGTAATGAGCAGGCGGGCAGTTGATTTTTTAACAGAAATCTACAACATTCCCAGGGATAAGATTCAATTTATAGAACATGGTGTGCCCGATCTGGAACCAAATGCATTTAACCCTATTAAAAGCTTAAGTCCTTTCAGAAATAAAAAAGTGTTATTCACTTTTGGACTGATCAGCCGAAATAAAGGAATAGAAACGGTAATAAAAGCTTTACCACAGGTTGTTGAAAAACATCCGGATGTTATGTACGTTGTTTTGGGAAATACTCATCCCGGAGTAAGAAAAAATTCTGGTGAAGAATATCGCGATAGCTTAAAATCTCTTGCTACCCAGTTAGGAGTGGAAAAAAACCTGGTCTTCATCAACAAATTTGTTTCGGAAGATGAGTTATTTAATTATCTGACAGCCTCAGAAATTTACATAACTCCGTATCTGAACGAAGCGCAAATTACCAGTGGAACATTATCCTATGCAGTGGGTTCGGGCTCAGCAGTTATTTCTACACCATACTGGCATGCTCAGGAACTTTTAGCAGATAATAGGGGAAAATTATTTGACTTTAAAGATTCAGCAGCTTTATCCTTACAAATCATAGATTTACTGGACCATCCAAAAAAATTAGCTGAACTGAAAAAGAATGCGTACGATTATGGTTTGCATTTAAGATGGCCTGTAATTGGTCAGGAATATATCAAAGTTTTGAATCATGCAAGGCGAAAACTTATTCGTATTGAAAAGGCAAAGCCGATAATAGACTCCGAAAGTATTCCCACATTTAACCTCTCTCATGTAAAGCGTCTTACAGATGATACGGGAATTGTTCAGCATGCCAAATACGGTATACCCAATTTAAAGGAAGGTTATTGTCTGGATGATAATGCCCGGGCGCTCATTATGGCCTTAATGTCGTATCAGCAAAACAAAAGTAAAATTGCTCTTGAATTGCTGCCTGTATATCTGAGTTATATTCAGTACATGCAGCAGGATGATGGTAATTTCAGAAACTTTTTAAGCTTTGACAGAAAATATTTGGACGAGGTTGGTTCAGAAGATTCTTTTGGAAGAACGGTTTGGTCGTTGGGATACCTAATCAATTGCGCACCAAATAACTCCTACAGAGAGTTCGCGGAAGAGCTTTTTTTCAGGTCTGTACCTCATTTCAAAAATCTTGAACATTTAAGAGGGATTGGAAACACCATTATCGGGGTTGTGAATTATCTGCGGGTACACCCCTATAATGAAGGGATGAACTATCAGCTTAAGGAATTGACCAAACCATTGGTAAAAGCCTATCAAAACCATAAATCAACAGACTGGCATTGGTTTGAAGAAAAACTTACTTATGACAACGCCATTTTGCCGTTGGCATTATTGTATTCTTATGAAATAACCTCTGATGAAGAAGTGATGGAAATCGCTTTGGAATCCCTTGAGTTTTTAGATAAGCATACCATGAGCAACGGTTATTTGCATCCTGTTGGAAGTGAGGGCTGGTTCTTCAAAAACAAGCAGATGGCTGTTTTCGATCAGCAGGCAATTGAAGTAATGGCAATGGTTCTGATGTATTTTGAAGCATTTCATGTAACCAAGAAAACGGTTTTTATTAGCAAAATGTATTTAAGTTATAAATGGTTTCTTGGAGAAAATACACTCAGGATTCCGCTATATGATCATGAAACACACGGATGTTGCGATGGCTTACAGCCTCATGGAATTAACCGTAATCAGGGCGCTGAAAGCACACTGGCGTATTTGATATCTCATTTAACCGTTTTAAAAGCACTGGAAATAGAGTATGAATATGAACCGGCAGCACCTGTTGAAATAACTGAGATTAAAACGGAAGTAGCCTGATAATGCGGATCGCCATTCTCTCTCCCATAGCCTGGAGAACTCCGCCCAAACATTATGGACCTTGGGAGCAAATGGCTTCTAACTTAGCGGAAGGATTAGTAAATAAGGGTTTCGATGTAACCTTATTTGCTACTAAAAATTCTATTACAAGCGGTAAGTTAGACGGTGTGATAGACGACGGCTATGAAGAAGACAGGCAAGTTGACGCAAAAGTGGCTGAATGTCTTCATATCAGTAATTTGATGGAAAAGGCTTCCAAATTTGATCTTATTCATAATCATTTTGATTTTCTGCCCCTTAGCTATTCCAGGTTAATTAAAACTCCTCTAATTACTACGATACACGGTTTTTCGTCACCTAAAATAATTCCGGTTTATAAGAAGTATAACAGCAATACGCATTACGTTTCAATAAGCAACTCAGACCGTAGCACGGAATTAAACTACCTGGCAACAGTTTATAACGGGATAAATGTAGCTGACTTTAAATTTAACAATCATCCGGAAGATTATTTAGTATATTTTGGCCGCATTCATCCTGATAAAGGAACTGCGGAAGCTATTGAAATAGCCCAAAAAAGTAAACGTAATCTGATTATATCCGGACTTATACAGGATGGGAATTATTTCAAAGAAAAAGTTGAGCCTTTTTTAAATGAGCAAATTAAATACGTTGGAAACTCAGATCCGGTAGGACGAAACAATATTTTAGGTAAGGCTGCTGCATTACTCCATCCTATCAATTTTAATGAGCCATTCGGCTTAAGTATTGCTGAAGCAATGATGTGCGGAACACCGGTTATCGCTTTTAATAAGGGAAGTATGTCCGAACTGATCAAAGATCAAGAAACGGGATTTTTAGTAAACACGGTCGACGAAGCTCTGGAAGCTCTTCAGAATTTGCATAAAATAAAACGGGAAAATTGCCGGAAATGGTCCCAATCACAATTTTCCCGTAATAAAATGGTAAGTGATTATATCGATTGTTATAATCAAATATTAGCTGATTAAGCCTGAAGCCTGAACCGGATTTGTTTCTCTAAGCTTAATTAATAATTCCTGAAGATCTACTGTTGCAAATGATGAGCAATAATCTGAAAGTCCGTACGGAATTATAAGTTTATTGTTATGAATAATTGATCCGCAGGAATATAGAACATTAGGCACATATCCTTCACGTTCTTCCTGGTTAGGGATGAGTAATGGCTCTTCTAAACGGCCAATTTCTATAGAAGGATCTTCCAAATCGAGCAGACTTGCACCCAGGCAATAGCGGCGCATCGGTCCCACTCCATGAGTAATCACCAACCATCCATGCTCGGTTTCTATTGGAGAACCGCAATTTCCAATCTGAGAGAATTCCCAGGAAAATTTTGGTTCCTGTAATTTTATCGGATTTTGCCAGATGGTAATTTTATCAGAATACATGATATAATTATTCCATCCATCAATTCGGGACATCATGGCGTATTTGCCATTTATTTTACGTGGAAAAAGCGCCAGATTTTTATTCTGAGCCCCGACACCAAACAAAGGACTTATTTTAAAATCATAGAAATCTGTAGTATTTAAAAGTTTAGGCATTATTAAAGCACCATCATACGCCGTGTAGGTTGCATAATAGCTAATTTTACCATCATCATCAACAAATTTAACAAAGCGGGCATCTTCTATACCTTTCCGCTCAAATTCTGAGATGGGGAATATAACGCGGTCAGATATATCCGTGTCTTTTGAAAAACTGATGTTGTGGTAAGAATCAGACAGCCAGAGAACTTTATCATATTCTATTTTAGTCCGATAATCTTCCTGCAAATTTTTAGAATCCATGATAATTTTGCGCAGGTTTAAATATTCGAACTTATCTGCCAGTTTATCTTTAACCTCTTCCAGAATATGAACGTCGATTTTAGTTTCGGCCGCTTTCTCGAAAAATAGTTTTTTGTTATAGGTGGCATTTAAAATTACTTCAGCCTCATCAATATAATTTCCTGCCGGCATCACATGAATATTTGCGTGTTTATCGAGTAATGCACGTCTGAAAACAATAGATGAAATATGACCCTCGCCTACTGCTCTAAAACTAATAATTACTCGTTTTTGCCCTTCTTCAAGTTCAGACTGATCCGGATCTTCGACTATAGAGGGATTAAAAAAAGCTGCAGATTCAATTGAATACTCGTGGGTAAAATAAGAGCCGATCAGCAATTTGCGATAAGAAGGAATCTCATCAAAATTAATCTCAAGCTCCTGAAATAAATATTTTACTTTATCGCAATGGCGATTCAAAATTCGGGTGATATTACGATGTCTTTTAGAATATTCCTGCAATACCGGAGATATGATAGAGAATACCTCTTCATCCGATAAATTCATGACTCTTAAAATCAACTCTTTTGCCCTGCCGTCATAACTAAAAAAAAAGCGGGCTATAACCCTTTTCGGATCCGGATAAACTTTCTCTTGTTTGCGTTCTATAGATAATCTCATACTATTTTTTTAATTGGCCCCAATTAATTTTTTTGGTTTATTTTCCGGGGCAAATATCAATTATGGGGCAATTGTACGCACTTATCAACCACTATGTTTAAAGAATTTAAAGAATAAAATTAAATTTCGGCAAACACTATTTTGTGTGAATTTATTAATCTTAAAGTTAATTTACTGGCAACAAAATGCAATAAATAGCGGCAATTGTATAAGATCTTTACAACAACCAAAATGCACTAAATCATTTTTTCGCGTTTAATGATATATGAATTTAAAACGTGATAAAAACCTTCGTGAATATTTGCATCTACCAGATCAATTTTAAATTGAGCACATTTTAGCTTTAGCTCCTGATGATAGGTTTGTATAGCTTTCAAGTAGGTCTCTTTAACTTCGTTTGCCTGCACTTTTAATTCTTCTCCGGTTTCTAAATCTATGAAATGATACGGGCGATTCTCAAATTCAAAATCCATTTCTCTTTTGTGATCCATCACATTAAAAATTACAACTTCATGCTTATTATGTTTTAAGTGCTGCAAACCAGAAAATATTTCAGTCAATTTTTCAGGAGAATTTCCCCCTTCAAGCATATCACTAAAAATAATAACCAGTGACCTTTTATGGATTTGTTCTGCAATGCTGTGCAATGCTGATGCAACCGATGTTTTTTGACCGCGGCCTTCACGGGTAAGCAAACTTTCCAGCTCTGCAAAAAGATATTTCTGATGTACCGATGTAGATTTGGCCGGAGTTAAAAACTCAAGTTTATCAGAAAAAACTCCCAATCCAAAAGCATCACGCTGCTTTTTAAACAGATATATTAATGAGGCTGCAGAATAAATAGAAAATAACAGTTTATTAAAATCCTTTTCGGGATAATACATGGATGATGAAACATCCAAAATTACATGGCAGCGTAAATTAGTTTCTTCTTCAAATCGTTTAGCAAAAAGTTTATCTGTTCGTCCGTATAACTTCCAGTCAATATTTTTCACCGATTCTCCACTATTATACAGACGGTGTTCTGCAAATTCTACAGAGAAGCCATGAAACGGACTTTTATGGAGACCAGTTATAAATCCTTCAACAACCTGTTTTGCCAGTAATTCCAGATTACCAAAATCCTGAAGCTCTTTATAGTCACTAAGCTTTATCTGCATACCGAAAAGTACTATTTAATTTAGGCAGTTTTAATAAAAAATGTATTCTATGTAAAGAAGAACCATCGTTGAGTATTCACAAAATTTGTATTTACAATTTTACACCTCAATCTTATAATAAGATATTATCTTACAACCTTTATAATTTCTAATATTCACCGTTAAATTATGATGATAAATAAAAGCAGAATTATTTTACTGGCAGGCACAGTTTGCTTATCAGCTTCGGCCTTTAGCCAGCAAAAGAAAGAACTCTCGTTTTCGGAAGTTTATGAAAAATCTCCCAAAGACATTATTAATGCCATTCCTGTTCAGCGGGGCTGGGCGGATGACACGCATTATATTGAATACCGTCCCGAAGGTCAGCAATCTAAGCCCTATACAGTTGATGTAAAAACAGGAAATGCTGTACCTTCTGCACCTGCCCAGGTTAATGTGGCTACGGTAACTATTAAAAATCGAGATATCTATTATAAAGATGCCCAGGGAACAGAGACCCGAATCACTAACGATACTATTGAAGAAAAAAACCCAACCCTATCTCCGGATGGAAAATTAATTGCATTTACCCGCAACAACGACTTATATAAAGCGGATATCACAGGGAAAAATGAAATTCGTTATACCACCGATGGTTCTGACGTTATATATAACGGCTGGGCATCATGGGTTTACTACGAAGAAATTTTAGGTCGTGCAACCCGATATAAAGCTTTTTGGTGGAGTCCAGATAGCAAACGCCTGGCGTTTATGCGTTTTGACGATTCGCAAGTTCCTGTATTTCCCATTTATAACTCAAGCGGACAACATGGCTTTTTAGAAAACACACGATATCCAAAACCCGGAGATAAAAATCCGGAAGTAAAAATGGGAATTGTAAATGCAGACCGCGAAGGAATTGTGTGGACAGATTTTAATGCCAAAGACGATCAATACTTTGGAACTCCCTTCTGGATGGCCGACAGTAAAACTTTGTGGATGCAGTGGATGAACCGCGACCAAAACGACCTGATTATTTATTCTGTAACGCCAACTGATGGCAAGAAGAAAGTAATTTATGAAGAGAAGCAAAAAACCTGGATTGACTGGTTTGACGACATGTACTTTTTGAAAAATGGACAGGGATTCATTTTAAAAAGCGATAAATCCGGATACGGCCATTTTTATTATATGGATCTGAACGGAAAGCTTAAAAAGCAATTAACTTCCGGAAAATGGAGAGTTGCTAATTTATTGATGGTTGATGAAAAAGCCCAGGAAATATTTTTTACAGCCCGTAAAGAAGCAACCACCCGTTTTGATTTATATCGGGTTTCTTTAAAAGGAGGCGAACCTAAGCGCTTAACATTCGGAAACTACGATCATACGATTAGTTTGTCTCCAAACGGATCGTATTTTATAAGTAACTTTTCAAACCTGCAAACTCCGCCACAAACAGCTTTGCTAGATAAAAATGGAAAGATTATACGCCAGTTGGCAAATTCTAAAGGCCCTGAGTTTAGTAATTACAATCTTCCTGAAACAAACCTGGTGTATTATAAAACCCGTGATGGTCTTGAATTACCAATGACGGTAACTTTGCCTCTTAATTTTGATGCTTCCAAAAAATATCCGGTTTGGATCTCCATTTATGGTGGCCCGGATGCAGGAACGGTTTATGATCGTTTTAAAAGTCCGGTAGGACAAAACTACTGGTGGGCAAAAGAAGGAGTAATTCAGGTAGCTATTGATAATCGCAGCGCCGGCCATTTAGGTAAAACAGGAATGAATTACATCTATCGCCAGCTTGGTAAATATGAAATTGACGATTATGTGGATGCTGTAAATTTTTTAAAAACCAAAGGATATGTGAATGAAAACAAAGTGGGCATAACCGGCGGTAGTTTTGGTGGATATATAACTGCAATGGCATTAACCTATGCAGCCGATGTATTTACTCACGGAATTGCAAATTTCTCGCCAACTGATTGGGCTTTGTACGATACACATTATACAGAACGCTTTATGGATACCCCGCAGGATAATGCGGAAGGTTATAAAATTACTGCGCCGTTGACCTACGCTGAGAAATTAAAAGGCACCTTGCGTATTGTTCACGGTACAATGGATGATAATGTGCACATGCAAAACAGTATTCAGTTAGTTAATAAATTACAAGATTTGAACAAGCATTTTGAATTTATGCTATACCCGGGCGAACGCCATGGTTTCCGCGGAGCCAAGTCCAGGCATTCCGCTCAGGAAAATACCCGGTTTATGTACCAGTATATGCTGGATAAACCTCTCCCTGCAGAATTTTCAAATTATTGGAAATAAAACCTCCACAGGAAGTAAAAAAACTCCGGCTTTGAGCCGGAGTTTTTTTTTATATTTAAAATAGAATTTGATATTTATTTTAAATCAGACTATAAATTTTTATACGATTATTAATGAGCAACTATTTACCAATACAAATAAACTTCACTGCATCTTTTTAAAAGACCTGTCGAATAGTTAAGTCCGATTGTTTGCCAGATCAACCTGAAATTTCAGAATGAACTATAAATATCACTTAATTATTAAAGACATGAAAAAACTACTCTTAACGAGTTTACTGCTCGCTCTATTTTTTGCAGGATTTTGCCAACCCAAAAAATCGAAATTATACGGAACCTGGATTTTAGAATCGTCTGTATTTACTACAGAAGACAGTGTATACCGTGAAGGTGAAAGTTATAAGAAAGAGATGAAAATTGTATCTCCGGGCCATTTCATATTCATTATTAATAAAACTTCCGATAATTCATTTATCATGGCCTCGGGCGGAAGAGCCATTATTGATGGCGACAATTACACAGAAATAATTGATTATTCCAGCCGTCCGGATGCGTTGAATCAAACTTATCGCTTTAAAGCCAAAGTAGTAGGCGATAAATGGTATCATACCGGATTAATCGGAAACTGGAAGCTGGAAGAAGTGTGGAGACGAAAAAAGTAAAAACAGCCTAGAAACAAAAACTCCGGCTAAAGCCGGAGTTTTGCATAATTAATAAATAAATATTGAATTAAGTTTAAGCTAATTGCTTACTTAATTTATCTGCTAAAACAGATTTAGGAACCGCACCAATTTGTTTGTCAACAATTTCACCATTTTTAAAGAATAATAAAGCCGGGATATTGCGTATTCCAAATTTCATTGAAATTTCTGGATTGCTATCTACATCTACTTTACCTATAACGGCTCTGCCATCAAATTCTTTAGCTAATTCTTCTACAACCGGACCAACCATGCGACATGGGCCACACCATTCTGCCCAAAAATCTACCAATACCGGTTTGTCTGATTTAAGTACTAACTCATCAAAGTTTGCATCTGTTATTTCTAATGCCATAATAATTAGATTTCAAGTTTATAATCAAATATAGTATTCAATATGCTTGCCACAAAAATGCTGATGCCATTGTGACATTAGTTCAACTTATACCGAACGCCGTTCAGCTTGGCAATATGTTCCAGAAATTCATTGCTTGGGTTTATTTTTACAGATTTAGAGGGCATCTCTAAAGTTGTTTCATTCTCATAATCCATAATTAAAAACTTTAGCTGGCAATTTCTACTGGGATTGTGTTCAGTATTAATTTTTACTATTTCGTCTATTTTTAAAATAAATTCTTCATTTACTTCTGTTAAAGGCATTTGAATGGTAAGGCATTTTGACATTTTATCACGAAGTTCTGAAAGTAATACCATGTTGCTTACCTTCCATTCCCAGTTATCTTTCTGTTTAAAGCGTTCAGAAACCATTCCCCTGATCTGAAGAAAAAATCCATCATTCAGATATTGCCTCATTTTTACATAATCTTCTCCAAATAATACTACTTCAAATGTATCGCTGTAATCTTCGAGCATGAATGAGCCAAAAGGCTTCCCGGTTTTTGTAGTACGATGTGTACACATGGATACTAATCCCCCAATAACCAATTCACGGTTTTTAATTTTATTAAATTCCTCTTTATCTTCTTCAGAAACTTCGGCTGATTTCATGCGGCTGATCAGGCTTAAATGTTTAACCTGATGACTGCAAAAATTATCCATTTCGAAACGATAATTATCCAGCGGATGCCCTGTAAGATAAATCCCGATCACATCCTTCTCGTATTTCAGCTTTTCAATCAGACCGAACTCAGTGCATTCAGACAAAACAGGTTCAGAGATATCCGCATCGTTAGTTCCTCCAAATAGCGAAGCCTGAGAGGAATTGGCATTGTTCTGATAATCGTTGGTGTATTTAATCAGCCGCTCAATTCCGTTATAATTCCCTCCTTCCGGAGAAAAAAAGAACTGAGCCCGGTGAAAGCCAAAACAATCAAAACCTCCTGCATAAACCAGGTTTTCATAAACTTTTTTACTTACTGCTCTGGAATTGGTGCGGCGTGCAAAATCATAAATACTGCTGTACGGGCCATTAGCCAGCCGTTCTTCAACTATACTCTCTACAGCTTTCTCTCCGACACCTTTGATACCCGACATTCCAAAACGGACCTCACCCTTTTTATTTACGGTAAAACTTAGTTCAGATTCATTAATATCCGGCCCCAAAACCGGTATTCCCATCCGCCGTGATTCTTCCATAAAGAAAGAAATCTTTTCAATATTATTTTGATTGTTTAACACTGCTGCCATGTATTCGGCAGGATAATTCGCTTTTAAGTATGCGGTTTGATACGCTACAAAAGCATAACAGGTAGAATGCGATTTATTGAACGCATACTGAGCAAAAGCCTCCCAGTCTGTCCAGACTTTTTCGGCAACTTTTAAATCGTGTCCGTTAATTTTACAGCCATCCATAAACTGCGCCTTCATTTTATTGAGGACTTCAATTTGCTTTTTACCCATCGCCTTACGTAAAACGTCGGCATCTCCCTTACTAAAATTGGCCAGCTTCTGCGAAAGAAGCATTACCTGCTCCTGGTAAACTGTAATTCCGTAAGTTTCTTCGAGATATTCCTGCATATCACCCAGATCATAAGTAACCTGTTCCCGGCCATGCTTCCGCGAAATAAATTTTGGGATATATTCAATAGGCCCCGGACGATACAATGCGTTCATCGCAATCAGATCCTCAAATTTATCGGGCTTTAGTTCACGCAGATACATTTGCATTCCATCACTTTCAAACTGGAATGTTCCGTTCGTATCACCCCGCTGGTATAATTCAAAAGTTTTCTGATCCTCCAGAGATATATAATCTATATCGATATGAACATCATGGTTTTGTTTGATGAGACGTAATGCGTCTTTAATAATGGTCAGAGTTTTCAGACCCAAAAAGTCCATTTTAATTACACCTGCATCTTCAATTACCCTTCCGTCATATTGAGTTACCAGTAAAGTAGATTCTTTAGAAGTTGCTACCGGGATAATATTTGTCAGATCATAAGGGGCAATAATAATTCCTGCGGCATGAATCCCCACGTTCCTTACCGAGCCTTCCAGAATCAAGGCTTCTTTCAATACTTTTGCATGAACGCTTTTACCTTCAGCAAGAATATCCCGCAGTTTTACAACATTATCATAATCTTCGGGATTAAGCTCTTTTTTTATTTTTTCCAGTGGTGTGGTCATTACCTGAACCAGATTGGTTCCGGGCCTGTCGGGAACTAATTTTGCAAGCATATTTGATTCTGACAAGGGAAGATCAAGAACCCTGGCCACATCTTTTATACTGGATTTTGCAGCCATAGAGCCGTATGTAATAATCTGTGCTACCTGGTTCTTGCCATATTTTTCAACTACATAATCAATTACTTTCTGGCGGCCTGCATCATCAAAATCCGTATCGATATCGGGCATTGACTTACGATCGGGATTGAGGAAACGCTCGAACAGCAATCCATATTTCATAGGATCAATGTTGGTAATTCCGGTACAGTAAGCTACCACAGAACCGGCCGCCGATCCACGCCCCGGACCAATAAATACCCCAATATCTCTACCCGCCTGAATAAAATCGGCAACAATCAAAAAATAACCAGCAAAACCCATGGTGCGGATAGTGAAAAGCTCAAAATTCAATCGCTCTTCTACTTCGGGTGTAATATCTTTATATCTCTCTTTTGCTCCTTTAAAAGTTAAATCCTTGAGATATTCCCACTGATTCATATTCTCCGCTTCTGCTCCTGTATGAATTTTAAATTCATCAGGTATCGGAAAATTAGGAAGCATAATATCCCGCTTCAGCTGAAGGTGTTCTACCTTATCAACAATCTCATTGGTATTGTCCAGAGATTCTGGCAAGTCATGAAATAACTGGCCCATTTCTGCCTGAGTTTTAAAATAAAACTGATCATTAGGAAACCCGAAACGAAATCCTTTGCCGCCTTCTTCGTCAGTGGCAATTGGCGTACTTTGCATATCGCCCGTATTCACGCAAAGTAAAATATCATGGGCATTGGCATCCTGCTGATCTACATAGTGCGAATCATTTGAACAGATTACTCTAACATTATACTTTTTAGCATATTTCAGCAAGGCGTTGTTGACAATATGCTGTTCTGGAATATCATGGCGCTGTAACTCGATGTAAAAATCCTCGCCAAAAAGATCCAGCCACCATTTAAATTCAATTTCTCCATCTTCTTCGCCGCTCTTTAAAATGGTTTGAGGAACAGAAGCACCAATACAACATGTGGTTGCTATTAATCCTTCGTGATATTGCAAAATCAACTCCTTATCTATACGTGGCCATTTACTGTATAAACCTTCCATATATCCCAACGAGCACAGTTTCACGAGATTTTTATATCCCTGAGCATTCTTGGCCAGTAATAACTGATGGTAGCGCTTATCTCTTTTTTCTTTGGTAAACTGTTTTATATGACGGTTATCCACCACATAAAACTCGCAGCCTACAATTGGCTTAACTCCCTGTTTTCCGGCTTCGGCAACAAATTTAAAAGCACCGAACATATTGCCATGATCTGTAATAGCCATGGCTTTCATACCATCAGCCTTGGCTTTTTTGAACAATCGGGATATATCGGCAGCACCATCAAGAAGGGAAAACTGGGTGTGTACGTGGAGGTGGGAAAAATCTGGCATTCTTAATTATTGAGCTCCAAATTTACTAATCTTTTAGAGCGGGCAGAAAGTAAATTCTCTTTTTAATTCCTCATAGCTTCGCATTAATTATTAAACAGTCTCTGTTTTTAAAAACATTTTCCATTCTCAAGGTTTTATCTTTCTAGGTATTAAGATGGTACTAAAATTGCATTCAAATAAAAAATGTCATTTTGAATAAAGGAACAACTTTAGCACTAAAGATTTTCTTATGGATTGCAGGCAGTATCATTTTTTTGGTGCTGCTTATTTTTGTATTAATCCAGGTTCCGGCCGTTCAGGATTTTGCACGCAAAAAAACAGTTTCTTTCTTGCAGAATAAACTCAAAACAAAGGTTGAAATCAAAAAATTAAGTCTTGATCTCCCTAAGTTAATTGTTTTGGAAGATGTATATTTTGAAGATCAGAATCAAGATACATTATTGGCTGGCGATACTTTAAAAGTAGATATCAGCTTATTAAAACTTTTAAAAAATCAGGTTGAGATTAATGAAATCGACCTCAGAGGAATAACCGCTAAGGTGCAGCGAACAATGCCCGACAGTGTCTTTAATTTCGACTACATCCTAAAGGCATTTATTACCGAACAAAGCAAGAATGCTCCTCCAGCCGATTCTGCGGCCGCCATGAAATTCTCATTAGACAAGATCAATCTCGACCGGATAAATGTTTCTTTTCAGGATGCGGTTACTGCGAATGATGTCCGTTTTCAACTAAATCATTTTAATACCCGTATCCGGGAATTTGATTTGGATAAAATGAAATTTTCGATTCCAAATATTAAATTATCTGGATTAAATGCAAATATCATTCAGAGCAAGCCGGCTCTTAAACAGGAAAGCACAGCGAAAGTTGAAGCCGATAGTAATGAACCTTTTGATCTGGATTTAAAGCTGGGAACAATCGATCTTTCGAAAATAAAGCTCAATTACCAAAACGATATTTCCCGCTTAAAAACCAATTTAGATTTGGGTCAGCTACTTGCCGATGTAGATTCTATAAATCTTAAGAAACAAAGGGTAGCATTAAAAAATCTTAAATTATCCAATACAAAATCAGAAGTAATTCTGGGCAGGTCAGAGCAGGCTAAAATTGTAGTTACCGAGGTCAAAAAAGTAGCAACAGCGACGTTGAACAATGATTGGAGGCTGACCATTGGAAATGCGGATTTCAGCAATACCAATTTAAAGTATGATGATTTTAACATGCCGGTTCTAAAAAAAGGTATGGATTATGCGCATTTGGGAATAACTGATTTAAACCTGCAGGCAGATAATTTTTCTTATAGTCTGGATACAATTTCTGGTAGTATTGCTGACGCAAGTTTTAAAAACAAGGATGGCTTTGTCTTGAACGAACTTCAAACTAATTTTATTTACAGCAATACAGGTGCACTTTTAGAGGATTTGTATATCAAAACGCCGGGATCAACTTTGCGTGATTATGTACGAATAGGTTATCCATCCCTGGATGCGCTGGCTAAAGATCCCGGAAAAATGAGCCTGAATGTTAATCTTGAAAACAGTCGGTTATCTTTTAAAGATGTATTAACATTTGTCCCGCTGCTTGCCGATGTAGATCCATTTAAAAATAATCCCAATGCAATTGTGAATATTAACGGAGCTGTTAAAGGAAGTTTAAGCAATATGACTATACCAAATCTCCGGATTACAGGATTTAGAAATACCCGAATACAGGCCTCAGGCAATATAGCAGGGTTACCCGACATGAACCGGGCTAATTTTAATGTAAATATTCGCGAGTTTAAATCTAGCAGAGATGATTTAAATCAACTTTTATCGGCCGGCATTATACCGGCAAACATTCGCCTGCCCGAATCCTTTAATGTTACCGGAAAATTTAATGGCGGCATAAATAGTTTTAGAACTAACCTTAACCTGAATTCTAGTTATGGTGCTGCTCAAATTGCCGGGAATTTACAGAACGGAAACCGTGCCGGCAGAGAAACTTTTAATGCTGCTATAAAATTGAATAATTTTAATGCGGGACGCCTGATAAAGCAGGAAGCCTCTCTTGGCCGGATTACCGCTGATGCAAAAGTTTCAGGAACCGGGTTGGATCCAAAATATATGACTGCCCAATTCAGCGGAACATCCCGCAGGGCCGACGTAAATGGATATACCTACCAGAATCTGGGATTAAACGGAAGCATCGCTAACCAGAATGTGAATCTTTCTGCAAAAATGAATGATCAGAATCTTCGGTTTAATTTAAAAGCCAGGGCCAATATTAAAAATACGTTTCCTGCAGTCAGCCTGGTTTTAGATCTGGATAGCGCCAACTTTCAAAAACTTAATTTATATAATGAAGATCTCCGCTTTCGCGGAAGAATTGTTGCCGACCTTCCATCCACTGATCCCGACCGGCTCATTGGAACAATTAAAGCTTCTGATTTATTGCTTGTTGTAAAAGGAAACCGCTATAAATTAGACAGCATTAATGTAGATGCTTCGGTAAATGGCAACCAAAAAGATCTAAGAATTCGATCTGAATTTTTAACTGCCTCTATTATCGGAAATTATAAACTTACAGAAACCGGAAATATTCTTTTTAATGAAATCAACAGACATTTTAAAATTGGCGATGGGAAAATGCTGCCGGTAAGTACAGCACAGGATTTCGTTTTTACAGCCAACATAACCAACCGCCCAATAATTCAGGAATTTATGCCTGCACTTACAGGATTAGAACCCGTAAGCATCAAAGGATCTTTTAATAGCACCCAAAGCAATTTAACGTTAGAAGCAAATGCTCCAAAAATAATTTACAACGGGAATACTATTAATAATTTACTGCTGGATATAAATTCAGATAAAACAGCTTTAAATTACAGTTTAAATCTCGACAACATTTCTACATCATCCATTCAAATAAATAAAACCAGTCTCGATGGCAGTGCTAAAAATGATCAGTTAGATTTAAATCTTAACATTAAAGATCAGGCAGATAAAAATAAATATCGCATTGCGGGATTATTATCAGCCTTCACAGATCAATACCGCTTTAGTTTTAATCCGGGCGGTTTGCTCATGAATTATGAAGAATGGGC
Organism: Daejeonella oryzae DSM 19973; assembly: GCF_000422945.1. Lineage (GTDB taxonomy): Bacteria > Bacteroidota > Bacteroidia > Sphingobacteriales > Sphingobacteriaceae > Daejeonella > Daejeonella oryzae. The sequence continues at coordinate 19,810 of NZ_AUHA01000006.1, read as the reverse complement.
TGTATCTTCGCAAAACTTCATTCAATTCGGCACTAAAGGGATTTTGGCAAATGATTTCATCATTTCAAATAACAACCAAAACCTCTCGGTGACCAGTAACCCGGCTCAGATTAATGCTCCTCTCAGCGTTGATTTTTCGAATTTTAAAATTGCAACCCTTACAGCAATTGCCGAACAGGATTCACTTTTAGCGGATGGGACTATTAACGGGAACATAATCCTGAGTAACCTTGCAAGCAGTCCGGTATTTGTTGGAGATCTGAATATTAAGGATTTCACTTTCCGGAGCGATACGCTGGGCGATATCAGCATGAAGGTTAATAATCGCGAAGCCAATACCTACGCGGCAACAGTAAATATAACCGGAAAAGGAAATGATATTTTTCTGGATGGAGAATATTATCTGAGACCTGAAAATAAAAGCACATTCGATTTTGATCTGAATATCAGAAACGTAAACCTGGCGACTATGGAAGGTTTATCTATGGGAAATATTAAAAATGCAAGCGGCAATCTTAGTGGTGAATTAAAATTAACAGGTTCTCCGGATGTACCTTCTGTTCGGGGCGACATTAACTTTAACAAGGCCGCATTTAACATTTCTATGTTAAACTCCTATTATACGATTGATGAGGAAAAAATCGCCTTTACCAGAGATGGGATTCAGTTTGACTCATTTACATTGGTAGATTCTATAGGTAATGAAGCAGTAGTTGACGGTACAGTTTTTACAAATAATTTCCTGGATTACAGATTTGGACTAACAGCCAGAACAGAAAACTTTAAAGTTTTAAGCAGTACTAAAAAAGATAATAAATTATTTTACGGAAATGTATTCCTGAATAGTGATTTACGCATTCGCGGAGATATGAATAGCCCCGAAGTGGACGGCAGCGTGAAGATTAATAAAGGAACAAATTTTACGGTAGTTGTTCCGCAAAGCGATCCGGGCGTAATTTCCCGTGAAGGAATTGTTGAATTTGTTGACTTTTCGAATCCTGAAAATGCAAGCGCTCTTACTTCAGGTTTGGATACATTAAATACAATGGCCATCAGCGGCATGGATGTAGCCGTTAATATTGAAGTAGATTCTGCAGCAATTTTCAATATTGTTATTGATGAAGGCAACGGCGATTTTCTGCAGGTACAAGGCGATGCACAGTTAACTGCAGGTATTGACCCAAGCGGAAAAGTAAATCTTACCGGCGCATTTCAATTGGTAAAAGGTGCCTATGAACTTTCCTTCAATTTTATAAAAAGACGTTTTGAAATAGAAAAAGGAAGTACCATTAACTGGCAGGGAGAACCAACAACTGCAGATGTAAATGTTACAGCAATCTATGTTGCCAACACCGCTCCGATTGATCTGGTGGAAAGTCAGCTGGATGAGCCTGCTGCCTCTTTAAACCGCTACAAGCAAAAGTTGCCTTTTGAAGTATCTCTGAATATGAAAGGAGAATTAATGAAGCCGGAGATCACTTTTGATATTGAACTTCCAACCAACAAAAACTATAATGTTGCCCGCGATGTATTGGACAATGTTCAGTATCGTCTTACCCAACTTGAATCACAGCCCTCCGAATTAAATAAACAGGTGTTCGCTCTGCTATTACTTAATCGTTTTGTTGCCGAAAATCCATTTGCCAGCAGTGCAGGCGGCGGCGGAATTGAATCGATGGCTCGAAATAGTGTAAGCAAAATCTTGTCCGATCAGTTGAACAATTTGGCGGGTAACTTAATTGAAGGAGTAGATCTGAATTTTGATCTGGTTTCATCCGAAGATTATACTACAGGTTCTTTGCAAAACCGGACAGATCTGAATGTTGGTCTTTCCAAAAGGCTTCTTAACGACCGCTTAAAAGTTAGTATCGGAAGTAATTTTGAATTAGAAGGCCCAAGAAATTCAAATCAGAGTTCAAATAATATAGCAGGTAACGTAGCACTTGATTACCAGCTTTCGAAAGATGGCCGCTATATGCTACGGGCTTACCGAAAAAATGAATACCAGGGAGTTGTTGAAGGATACCTTATCGAAACCGGGGTAGGCTTTATCATCACCCTAGATTACAATCAATTCAAAGAAATATTCGCCCGCAAAACAGAAGAGGAAAAAGGGCGCAGAAGACTAGAAAAAGAAAGTAAAAAGCAAGAAAAAATTGAAGCTAAACAAGTGGTTAATATTGATAATTAATGTTGAATCTGATTAAATACTTCTGGTTATTCGCAATACTTATTATAGCCTCATGCAGCAATATAAAGTATCTGCCAAAAGGCGAAAAGTTATATATAGGCGGTGATGTAAAAATTGAAGGCGATAGTATTAAGAAAAAAGAGACAAAAGCACTTCGCACTGAATTAAAAGGATTATTGCGTCCTAAACCCAATACCTCCATTTTGGGTTTAAGGCCTAAGCTTTTTGCCTTTAATATTGCCGGAACTCCTAAAAAACCCAAAGGTTTGCGTAACTGGCTAAAAAATAAAATAGGCGAACCACCTGTTTTTGCTAGCTATGTTGATCTTCAGAATAACCAGAATATTTTACAAAACCGTCTTCAAAATAAAGGTTATTTCCAGGCAGTAGTAACCGGTGATACCATTTCAAAAAATAGTAAAGTTAAGGCGGAATATATTGCAGAGTTAGGTCCGCGATACCTTATTAGTTCTGTTAATTTTCCTTCGGACAGCAGTATTTTAGAAAAGGCAATTTCTGCAACAGCCTCAAAAACCCTTTTAAAGGTTAATGATCCGTACAACCTGGATGTAATAAAAGGTGAACGTGACCGTATTGATCAGAATTTAAAAGAAAACGGGTTTTATTATTTCGGTCCTGATTATTTATTTGTTCGTGTAGATAGTACCATCGGGCAACATAAAGTAAATTTATATGTAACCGTAAAACCTTCAACCCCGTCATTAGCCCGGAAAGTTTATACAATAGATGACATTTATATATATCCTAATTTTACCCTTGCACAATCACAGGCCGACACGTCTAAAAGCAGTGCGGTTCTGTTTGACGGGTATTATGTAATTGATAAAGACAGCACATTCAAGCCATCCGTTTTCAGTCGCTCTATGTTTTTTAAAAGCGGAGAAGTCTATAATCGAAAAGATCACAACTTATCTTTAAGCCGCCTTACAACTCTGGGTTCTTTCAAATTTGTAAAAAACCGTTTTGAGCGTAATGATAGTCAGAGTAATCCTTCGCTTGACGCATTTTATTATCTCACTCCCCTGCCCAAAAAATCGTTGCGGGCTGAAGTTTTAGGCACTACAAAATCAAATAATTTAACAGGATCTGAATTATCGCTTAGCTGGAGAAATCGAAATGCATTCCGGGGCGCCGAACAGTTAAGTATTAGAGGATACGGAAGTTTTGAAGTGCAGGTAAGCGGCACACAAAGGGGTTATAACACTTTCCGTGCAGGAACTGAAGCAACTCTTTCTGTACCCCGTTTTCTGATCCCATTTTTTGATGTAAACACATCCAATGCTTTTGTTCCCCGCTCTAAATTCACTCTGGGGTATGAAATCCTAAATAAACGAAAACTCTATTCTTTAAATTCCTTCCGTGCATCTGCCGGATACAACTGGAAAGAAAATATTCGCAAAGAACATGAAGTGAATTTATTGAGCTTTAATTATGTTCAGCCGGCCAATATTACTCCTTTATACAGCGATAGTGTTAGAAACAATATTACTCTTGCAAAAACGATTGAAAAACAATTCATCGTAGGTTCAACATATTCTTTTACTTATAATGATCAGCTGGAAGTTACCCGTAAAAACAATATTTTTTTCAACGGAAATGTAGATCTGGCGGGAAACATTCTGGGACTATTGCAGAAAGCAGATTATACAACAGGCGATACGGCAACATTATTCGGAGCACGGTATTCCCAGTATGCAAAAATCGATGGAGACCTGAGATACTATTTTAAAACAGGAACAAACTCAAAAATAGCCAGTCGTTTAATAGCTGGATTAGGTTACCCTTACGGAAACTCTTCAGAGCTTCCTTTTATCAAACAATTTTTTATTGGCGGTAGCAATAGTATCCGTGCTTTCAGGGCCCGTTCTGTGGGGCCTGGAACTTACCGTCCGGATGATTCAAGTATCGACAATTTCCTGCCAGATCAATCCGGAGATTTAAAGCTTGAATTTAATACCGAATATCGCCAGAAACTTGCCGGCATTGTTCATGGAGCTCTTTTACTGGACGCGGGTAACATTTGGCTGTTCAATGAAAACCCCAACAAGCCGGGGGCCAAATTCAGCAAAGAATTTTTAAGTGAACTTGCTGTTGGAACCGGTTTTGGTTTGCGCTTTGATCTTTCTTTCCTGGTTCTGCGTACAGATCTTGCTTTCCCCCTGCGGAAGCCCTGGCTTCCAAAAGGAGATCGCTGGGTAGTGGATCAGATTAAATTTGCAGATAAACAATGGCGAAGAGATAATTTGGTTTTTAATTTGGCTATCGGATATCCATTCTGATATTTTGAATAGAAAAGGAGTTAAATTAAAACTGTTATTAGCGATCATATAAAAAGCGTAAATATTCTATAATTGGCTTTCAAATAATCCTGTTATCCTCTCAAAAAAGAAGAAGAATATCTATATTCGGCAAGATTTATTTCTAATCAAAAAATCACTATATGAAAATTACCGTTGTAGGCGCCGGCGCTGTTGGTGCAACCTGTGCAGATAATATTGCCAGAAGAGAATTAGCAGAAGAATTGGTTTTGTTAGATATCAAAGAAGGTTTTGCAGAAGGTAAAGCTCTTGATATGATGCAAACCGCAACTTTGCTTGGCTTCAACACCAAAGTTTCCGGAAGCACCAACGATTACAGCAAAACTGCTGATTCAAACGTTGTAGTAATTACTTCAGGAATTCCACGTAAACCCGGAATGACCCGCGAGGAATTAATTGGAACCAATGCAAATATTGTTAAGGGTGTAGTGGAAAATATTTTAAAGTATTCTCCTGATGCCATCATCGTGGTGATCAGCAACCCGATGGATACCATGACTTACCTTGCGTTAAAATCAAGTGGATTACCTAAAAACCGGATTATTGGAATGGGTGGAATTCTTGATAGCGCACGTTTTAAATGTTATTTAAGTCTTGCCTTGGACTGTTCTCCAAATGATCTTCAGGGTGTTGTTATTGGCGGTCATGGGGATACCACAATGATTCCTTTAACGCGTTTAGCTACAATGAACAGCTTCCCTGTTTCAAATTTACTTGACGGCGAAGCTTTAAAGAAAGTTGCTGCAGATACTATGGTCGGTGGTGCAACATTAACCGGATTATTAGGAACCTCTGCATGGTATGCTCCCGGAGCTGCCGGTGCTGCATTAGTTGAGAGTATCGTTCGCGATCAGAAAAAAGTATTCCCTTGCTGTGTTTCTTTAAGCGGAGAATATGGTCAGGATGATATCTGTATGGGCGTACCTGTTGTAATTGGGAAAAACGGGTGGGAGAAAATCATTGATTACAAATTGAACGAAGAAGAGCAGGCTGCTTTTAACAAAAGTGCAGAAGCTGTCCGTAATATGAATCAGGTCTTACGTGATTCCCATGTAATATAGTTGTTCTTAAATTTCCCCCTAAAGGGAAATAGCAGCATATGAAAACGATTTCAGTTCCTCTAGAACTCATAAATTTACAAAACGACGGCTTCCACATTTTAGTGGAAGTTGTTGTTTTTGGCAATCCCTTTAATGTGGTTTTGGATACGGGAGCGTCTAAAACTGTTTTGGACAAAAATACCGTAGAAAAATACACAGCTTCTTCAGATCTGCTATTTTCCGACAAACTTTCTACAGGCTTGGGAACTGATTCTATGGAAAGTTTTACGATTCAGCTGGCTGAAATTAAAATAGGCAAAATAAAGATTAAAAACTTTGAAGCCGCCGTGCTCGACCTATCCTCCATTTGCCTTGCGTATGAAAACCTGCAGCTACCCCCCGTTATTGGTGTTTTAGGTGGAGATATATTACAGGAGTATAATGCAATTATCAATTACAAGAAATTATTGTTAAAGTTGAGTAAATAGCCTATTCGTAAAGCCATTGAAAATCAGTATATTGATTACCAATAGCTTTACTTATGAAAACGCTTGTCTGCTTACTGATCTTATTTACCAGCCTTACCCCTGCATTTTCTCAGCGAAATGTAAGCGGTAAATGGTTTGGAAAAATTACCCAGCAACCTGGAGGCTATAGCGAACTTTACGATTTTGAGCTGGAACTAAATCAGAAAAAAAATATCTGGGGAGATTCCTACGCCTATCTCGAAAATTATGTTGAAATAAAAATTGGCTTGTCAGGATATTTTGAAAATGATACTATCCGGTTAATTGAGAGCAGAGATTGGGTTAAAATTGATAAAGTACCCTGGAACTGGGTAGCTTGTATTAAAGATATCAAGGTAGTTTATCGTAAAGAGAATAATAATGAATATCTGGAAGGCAGCTGGACAGGATTTAATAAAGATGATCCAAACGATAAGTGCATACCCGGAAGAGTTATATTATCCAGAACAGTTGCCGGCTTAGACCAATTTTTGCATGAGAACAGGGATTCTGTTATAACGGCTGCCCCCTTAACGATTTCTGACAATCCGGTAACGGAAATTAATTTCGATTCGCCTTTTCTAGCTACTGAACCGCGAAAAGTTACGGAAATATCTGTAACCAGTTTAAATCTGCAAATCCAGTTAATAGATTATTTAAAAGTAGATAATGATACCGTTTCGGTTTATTTAAATCGGAATATATTAGCCAAAAACGTGAGGATTTCTAAGCGTGCCACACTCATTAATTTTAAATTAGATCCAAATACCGAATTAAATGAATTGCTGCTTTACGCAGAAAATCTGGGCGAAATTCCACCCAATACATCTCAGCTTTTAGTAATTGACGGCGATCAAATCCATCGTATAATGATCTCATCAGATAAACAAAAAACAGCAGCAGTCTATTTAAAATATAAGGGGAAAAAACCAAGATAATATGAAGCAAAATTTTTGGAAAAAATCTGGTCAGTGTTTTACGTTTTTCAGTCTTTTATTTCTGTGCTTCACATCAAATACTTTTTCGCAAATTAATTACAAAGGAATTTGGCAGGGATATATAACCGCCCAAAGCTCCTATAATTCAGGTTATGCTCTTCATATCGAAGATCAAACCGGAGACTTAATAACAGGAACTGCGTATATATACAGAAATGAAGATCCCCTGCAATTTGATGGCATTCTTGATTTTATTGGAACTGTAAATCAAAAATCCTCCAAGCTTACTGAGCTGGTTATCTTAAAAGAAAAAATGCCAAATGATGTTTTAAAGCTTTGTATTAAATACATGGGACTTGAATTTATTCAAAAAGACAGCACTGATTTTTTAACCGGGAAATGGACCGGCTCGCTGATCAATAATTCGCCTTGCACACCGGGAAATGTATACCTCAGAAGATATAATTCAAAAATGGTTAAGGATCTTGAACCTATCCCCGCAGAAATTTTACAAGCAATTTTAGCTGACAAATCTAATTCGGTAAATTTTCTTGAAACCAAACTGGCAAAGCCGATAATTATTAACGTAAAAAATAATGTACTTAAGTTAGAAATCAGGGATTATTTAAGGGAGGATAATGACACTGTTTCTATTTACCTTAATCGACGTCCCCTGTTGCAGAAAATAGGGATTTTCAAAAAGCCGTATAAACAAAACTTCAGGCTTGATAAAAATTCAGAATTAAATGAATTAGTACTTTATGCGGAGAATTTAGGTTTGGTTCCGCCAAATACGTCAAACCTTACGGTTTGGGACGGTAAAATAAAACACAATATCACCATAAGGTCCAGCAAGGAAATAAGTGCTGTAATTTATCTTAGGTATGTACCGGATGGTCCCTGATTTTTTTGGCAAATAAAAAAAACCCTCCGAAAATGGAAGGGTTTGATTATTTCAAATATTCATAAAACATAAACTAGATATCTATACGTGCATACTTGGCATTTCGTTCAATAAATTCTCTGCGGGGAGCAACTTCATCTCCCATAAGCATTGAAAATATACGATCGCACTCAACTGCATTTTCGATAGTTACCTTTCTTAAAGTACGGGTCTGCGGATTTAGGGTTGTTTCCCATAATTGTTCTGCATTCATCTCTCCCAAACCTTTGTAACGCTGAATATGTACACTTTCTTCTTTACCGGCACCTTTTAAACGCTGAACCGCAGAATCACGCTGGTCATCATTCCATGCATATTCAAATTCACGACCTTTTTTAACAAGATATAATGGCGGAGCAGCAATATAGATGTATCCAAATTCTATCAATTCTTTCATATATCTGAAAAAGAAGGTAAGAATTAAGGTGGTAATATGTGAGCCATCTACGTCAGCATCCGTCATGATTATAATCCGGTGATAACGCAGTTTATCCATATTTAATCCTTTATCATCCTCGGCGGTGCCAATACTTACCCCCATTGCAGTAAACATGTTCTTGATCTCGTCATTGTCGTAGATCTTATGTTCCATTGCTTTTTCTACGTTCAGGATTTTTCCTTTTAGTGGGAGAATAGCCTGGAAATTACGATCACGACCCTGTTTAGCCGTACCACCCGCAGAATCTCCCTCGACAAGATATAACTCACATGCAGCAGGATCATTATTAGCACAATCAGCTAATTTGCCGGGTAAACCCGAACCGCCCATTACGCTTTTACGCTGAACCATTTCTCTGGCCTTACGTGCAGCAGCACGAGCAGTAGCAGCAAGAATAACTTTATTTACAATAAGCCTTGCTTCCTTTGGGTTTTCTTCAAGGAAATTACCAAGAATTTCACCTACGGCAATATCAACGGCACCCATTACTTCATTATTTCCTAATTTAGTTTTGGTTTGACCCTCAAACTGAGGCTCCTGAACTTTAACGGAAATAATTGCAGTTAATCCTTCACGAAAATCATCACCTGTAATCTCAACCTTCATGTTTTTTAACAATCCGGATTTCTCGGCATATGCCTTTAATGTACGGGTTAACCCCCGGCGGAAACCAGCTACGTGAGTTCCTCCCTCATGCGTATTAATGTTATTAACATATGAGTGAACATTCTCTGCATAAGTATCATTATACTGAAGTGCAAGTTCTACAGGAATTCCCTGCTTAATACCTTCCACATAAATTGGTTCGGGAATGATTGCAGTACGTGTTATATCCAAATACTGAACAAATTCACGTAAGCCACCTTCAGAATAAAACTCTTCTCTGAGCAAACTGCCATCTTCCAAAACTTCGCGTTCATCCTGCAGGGATAAACGAATTCCTTTATTTAAAAAAGCAAGTTCACGAAGTCTGGCAGCAATTGTATCAAATTTGTATTCGGTGGTTAGCGTAAAAATACTATCATCCGGAAGGAAATTAACAATAGTACCTGTGCGATCTGTTTCACCAATAACTTTAACATCAAATAATGGCTTACCGCATTTATATTCCTGGGTAAATATTTGTCCATCGCGATGCACCACTGCTGTTAAGTGGATTGAAAGTGCATTTACGCAACTAACACCCACACCGTGTAAACCGCCGGAAACTTTGTAAGTATCTTTATCAAATTTACCACCGGCATGTAAAACGGTCATAACCACTTCCAAAGCAGATTTTTTCTCCTTGGTATGCATGGCGGTAGGAATTCCCCGACCGTTATCTTCTACTGTAATTGAATTATTTTTATGAATAGTTACCTGGATATCCGAACAGTAACCTGCAAGAGCTTCATCAATTGAATTATCTACTACTTCATAAACCAGGTGATGTAATCCTTTAAAACCCGTATCACCTATGTACATTGAAGGGCGTTTTCTTACCGCTTCTAAACCTTCTAAAACCTGTATATTATCCGCTGAATAATTAGATCTGTCTGTAATTTCTTCGCTCATATTTTAGTATAACAACAAGTATCAAAAATAACCAATTTAGCCGGATATTGACCCATTGTGGAGAAAATTAACGTCAGTTTTATTTACAAATTGTTAAGTAAAGTTAAATGATTGGGATACTTGGCCTGAAAGTTTATATTTGCCTAAATTTTAAAAAAAGAATGAATTTTCCATGTGTTAAAACAGCATTAAATTAGCTGTACATATGAGGTCTTCATCACCCTTAGAAACAAATTAGATAAATGAAAAAAGCATTGGCAACTCTAACAAAATTTACTGCCGCATTGGTTTTGGCAGCGGTAGTAATCTCCTGCAATAAAGAACAACCTAAAACTGCAGTATCTGCAACAGATAAAAAAACGGAACTGATTGTCTTTGTGAATTCTGATTCCTTACTCAACAATTACGAGTATTTTAAAACTATTAAAGATAAATTTCAGGCTAAATCTAAAAAAGCCCAAACAGATCTAACTTCAAAAGGAACTGCATTTCAGAGAGAAGTTGCTGCCTATCAGCAAAGTGCTGCAAATTTAAGCGCCGAGCAGCGTGCTGCTACTGAAGAGCGTTTGGCCCGTAAGCAACAGGAACTTGCTGCTTTTAATCAGAATGCAGGCAATGCTTTAGCAAGTGAAGAAGCTGCAGAGAATGAAAAACTTTACAATAAGGTTTCTGATTTCTTAAAAAAGCATGCAAAAACAAAAGGATATAAAATGGTTTTAACTTATTCAAAAGCCAATCCAACAGTTCTTTTTGCTGATGAAAGCCTGGATGTAACCAAGGAAGTGGTTTCGGGCTTAAATGACGAATACAAAAAAGAAAATAAATAATATTCTATCCCTTGGGATACATTTGAACCCTGGCAAATGCCGGGGTTTATTGTTTTACAACATTACTTATTATAATCAAACAGGAAATGCTAAAAAAAGAGGATAGAGAGCATCAAAAGTTCATGAGAATGGCAATCAGCCTTTCTAAAAAAAATGTTGAAAATTATAAAGGAGGACCTTTTGGAGCTGTAATTGTAAAAGAGGGCAGAGTAATAGCTAAAAGTGCAAACAAAGTAACCACAACTAACGATCCAACAGCACATGCCGAGATCTCAACCATCCGGCAGGCCTGCAAAAAATTAAACACTTTCGACTTAACAGGTTGTGTGATTTACACCAGCTGCGAACCATGCCCTATGTGTCTGGGAGCAATTTATTGGTCGCATTTGGATATTATTTATTATGCAAATACTAAAAGTGATGCTGCCGAAATAGGCTTCGATGATCAGTTTATTTATGATGAGATAGATATGCCAATGGAAGATCGAAAACTACCTGTAGTGCAGATATTACGAAATGAAGCACAGGAAGCCTTTAAATTGTGGGACGTATCTCCTATGAAAATTTCCTATTAAGAACTAACAAACCAAGTTTATCTTCATCATATACATAATCTAATAATAGTTAACGTTAAATATTGATGTTTAAAATCCCTAAAATATCCAGACGGCAGTTTCTGATAGATATGTTTACTCTAACCAGCTCTGTATTTATTCTGGATGCTTTCTGGCTGGAAAAGTATTTTATAGAAACGAATGAATATTATTTAGATGATGCTGACCGCAATTCAGATAATTTAAAAATTATACAAATCTCTGATCTGCACCTTCAGTCAATTGGAAGAAATCACCGAAACCTCGCCAAAAAAATTAATAAGATAAATCCCGATCTCCTGTTATTTACAGGCGATTCTATTGATCGGTACAAAAAGCAAATTGTTTTTGATGAATTTTTAAGTTTGTTTGATCATCATATTAAAAAAGTTGCAATTCTGGGAAACCGCGAATATGAAAGGGGCATTATTATTAATGAGCTAGGCGATATTTATAAAAAGCACAATGGTTATTTATTAATAAACGAATCCAGAAAATATCAATTCGGCAATTCAAGCATTTCTATTACAGGAATAGATGATTTTATGGCAGGAACTGCGGATTTTAAAAAAGCAGTGAAAAACTATAAATCCGCAGATCATCATGTAGTTTTAACTCATTGTCCTCAGCACCGCGATATTATAAAGGATGAGATGGGAAATATTCCAATTGATTTGGTATTATCCGGCCATACTCATGGCGGCCAAATAAAAATCTTGGGATATGCTCCGTTTACTCCCGGAGGAAGCGGAAGATATGTTAATGGCTGGTATAAAGAAAGTCGTCCTCATTTGTACGTTTCAAAAGGAATAGGTACTACGGCTTATCCCATCAGGTTCGGCTCGCGTGCTGAAATAGCGATTTTTAATTTAACCAAATCCTGAATAGCACTTCCAACTATTAAGAGATAGATAAAAATTTAAAAAATTTAGGGCTGATAGTTTTATTATTCATCAAACCAACCCTCTTGTAAATCATCAATATCTCTTCGATCCCGTTTGGTTGGGCGGCCTGCTCCTCTGTCGCGGGTTAATGTGGGTGCATGAAAAACAGATTTATAAGCCTGAGTTTCTTCTACAGGAGTAAGATCTTCGTAAAAATTCACCGCCGTTTTAGCATCTACTCGTCTTTCAAGCAAATCAATCACTTTTATAACTTTTCTTTCTATCCCTTTTTGAACAGTATAAGTTTCCCCAATTTTAACAATGTGAGAAGCTTTCAAATTTTGTCCGGATAGTTTTACCCGCCCGGCTTTGCATGCTTCGGTAGCTATACTTCTGGTTTTAAAAGCCCGGATAGCCCATAAATATTTATCAATCCGAAGTTTTTCAATAATTGCCATAGATGACTAAATTACATAACAATTAAAGCAATCAGCGAAAACCGGCATAAAATCCTTTAATTTGCCTGTAAAATTAACATTATGACTACCGAATTAAAAAAACTAATTGAAGAAGCCTGGGAAGACCGTAACCTGACCAACTTCAAGGAATATAGAGATGCTATTGAGAGGGTAATTCATCATCTGGATAATGGATTACTGAGGGCGGCCGAACCAATAGGTACCAGATGGCATGTAAATGAGTGGGTAAAAAAAGCAGTAATTCTATATTTTCCCATCAGAGAAATGGTAGAAATTAATGCAGGTCCTTTTGTTTTTTATGATAAAATGAAGCTCAAAACCAATTTTAAAGAAATAGGTGTTCGGGTTGTTCCGCATGGATTAGCTCGTTATGGTTCATACTTAGCAAAAGGCGTGATCATGATGCCTTCATATGTAAATATTGGTGCCTACGTGGATGAAGGAACGATGGTGGATACCTGGGCAACAGTTGGTTCATGTGCGCAAATTGGTAAACATGTTCATTTAAGCGGAGGTGTTGGAATTGGAGGCGTATTAGAACCCGTTCAGGCAGAACCTGTTATAATTGAGGACAATTGCTTTATTGGATCACGTGCCATTGTAGTTGAAGGAGTTCGTGTTGAGAGAGAAGCTGTTTTAGGAGCCAATGTTGTATTAACGGCATCCACAAAAATCATTGATGTTACCGGCGATGAGCCCATAGAATATAAAGGATATGTGCCTGCTCGCTCGGTAGTTATACCAGGCTCCTATACTAAAAAGTTTCCAGCCGGAGATTTCCAGGTTCCCTGCGCTTTAATTATTGGACAGCGTAAAGAGTCTACAGATAAAAAAACATCATTAAATGATGCACTGAGAGAAAATAATGTTGCTGTTTAATGTTTAAAATTTTAATTGTACAGCCGGCATTTATTGGCGATGTAGTTTTAGCAACTGCTCTGGCAGAAAAGCTGCATCGTCATTATCCGGATGCAACTATTGATTTTCTGGTACGTAAAGGAAATGAATCACTTTTAACTGATCATCCCTTTATCAAAAAGGTATTTGTTTGGGATAAAAAAAGGCAAAAAACTATAAACCTTCTTAAATTATCTTTACAAATCAGAAACGAAAAATACTATCTGCTCATAAATTTGCAGCGTTATTTTTCATCAGGTATGTTAACTGTTTTATCGGGGGCTGAACAAACACGCGGCTTTGATAAAAATCCACTTTCTGCATTTTTCAACGTTAAAATCCCGCATATCATAAAAGCCAATGGAACCTTGCATGAAATTGATCGTAACCAGTTGCTGATTGAAGATCTGACAGACAGTTTCGCCGAAAAGCCAAGACTCTATCCTTCTGAAATTGATTTTACGAAAGTAGCTGCATATAAATCAAGACCATATATTACCATTGCACCTAATTCGGTTTGGTTCACCAAACAATATCCTCATCAGCACTGGGAAACTTTTTTGAATCTAGTACCTCCGCATCTGCATATTTTTTTACTCGGAGCACCTTCTGATTTTGAAAATTGTGAACTGATTATCAGAAATTCGAAAAACCAGAATTGCATTAATCTTTGCGGAAAACTAAACTTTTTGCAATCTGCAGCTTTGATGAAAGATGCAACCATGAATTATGTCAACGATTCGGCACCTTTACATTTTGCATCTGCTATGAATGCCCCTACAACTGCTATTTTTTGCTCCACTGTACCCGAATTTGGATTTGGGCCTTTATCAGATATTCAAACAATTATTCAAACAACTGAAAATCTGAGTTGTAAACCTTGCGGACTTCATGGCTATAAATCCTGTCCGGAAAAACACTTTAAATGTGCACTAACAATTGCTCCAGAAACGTTAGCATCAACAATAAATGAAAGAAGAAATTAATAAAGCTTTAGAAGTTCTGAAAAATGGAGGCATAATACTTTATCCAACTGACACCATCTGGGGAATTGGCTGCGATGCTACAAATGCAGAAGCAGTGGATAAAATATTTAAATTAAAAGGAAGAGATGAAAGTAAAAGCATGATTATTCTTCTGGATTCGGAAAATAAATTGGCATCCTATGTCAGCGATATTCCTGAAGTAGCTTATGATCTGATTGAATATGCTGAAAATCCGCTTACCATAATTTATTCGGGAGCAAAGAACCTGGCTCCAAATACCATTTCACAAGATGGCAGTGTAGCTATTCGCATTGTGAAAAACGATTTTTGTCAGCAATTAATTCAGCGATTTAGAAAACCTATCATCTCAACTTCTGCTAATAAAAGCGGAGAACCTTCTCCGCAAATGTTTAGTGATATCAGTGATGACATTATTAATGGCGTAGATTATGTTGTAAACTGGCAGCAGAATGATTCATCGATTGGAAAGCCATCCACCATTATGAAATTAGAAGCTGACGGAAGATTTAAATTCATCCGTAAGTAAAAGCTTTTGTTCTTTTTCTTGAAAAAACGCAATAATATTCCCTCCTTTGAATACATTCTGAAATTATGCCTTTCCGGCTGCAATTTAAAAGCCTGATGCGTAAATAAACATGGAAAAATATCTTCAAAACCCAATTTTCAATAAACTTTCCAAACTTGCTGACCAAACCCATACAGAAGTGTATGTGATAGGTGGATTTGTCAGGGATATTTTTCTGAACCGCAATTCAAAGGATATCGATATTTTGGTAATTGGCAACGGAATTGAATTTGCTGAAGCTGCAGGGGAAATGATAAAAAGCAAGGTTTCCGTTTTTAAAAATTTCGGCACAGCAATGCTTCGGTATAATGATCTGGAAATTGAATTTGTGGGCGCCCGAAAAGAATCATACCGCTCCGATTCCCGGAAACCGATTGTAGAAAACGGAACTCTGGAAGATGACCAAAAGCGCCGCGACTTTACCATTAATGCAATGGCATTAGGATTGAATAAGAATAATTTCGGAGTTTTGATTGATCCGTTTAACGGAATAAAGCATTTGGAGCAGAAATTAATTCGTACACCTCTAAATCCGGAAGAAACATTTTCAGATGATCCATTGCGCATGCTACGTGCAATCCGTTTTGCAAGCCAGCTAAAATTCACAATTGATCAGCAAGCTATTGAAGCCATAAAACAAAATAATCAGCGGATTAAAATTGTATCGGCAGAAAGAATTACAGATGAGCTCAACAAGATAATTTTGTCTGAAATCCCTTCCATAGGTTTTAAATATTTATTTGATACAGGTTTATTAAAACATATTTTTCCGCTGATGCATGAATTGCATGGAGTGGAGATTATAGAGGGCAAAGGTCATAAAGATAATTTTTATCACACGCTGCAGGTACTTGATAATATTTCAGAACATACAACTGATTTGTGGTTACGTTGGGCCGCTATTTTACATGATATAGCAAAGCCAGCAACCAAACGATTTGAGAAAGGACATGGATGGACATTTCACGGACACGAAGATAAAGGTGCCCGAATGGTTCCAAAAATCTTTGCTTCGCTCAAACTACCACTGAATGAAAAGATGAAATTTGTTCAAAAGCTTGTACAACTTCATTTAAGGCCAATTGTCTTAGCTCAGGATATTGTAACCGATTCAGCGGTCAGACGTTTATTATTTGAAGCTGGCGATGACATTGATAGTTTAATGATGCTATGTTTCGCAGATGTGACAACTAAAAATGAATACAAAGTTAAAAAATACCGTAAAAATTTTGAGCTTGTACAGCAAAAATTAAAAGATGTAGAAGAGCAGGATCAGCTCAGAAACTGGCAGCCACCAATTAGCGGATCTGATATTATGGAAGCATTCGGTTTAAAAGAAGGTAAAGAAGTGGGAATGATCAAAAACCAGATACGCGAAGCAATTTTAGAGGGGGATATTAAAAATTCCCGACATGAGGCATTGCATTTTATGATAGAAAAAGGGAAAGAAATGGGACTCATCCCGGTAATCCCTACTAATTAAATATCTTGAAAACATTATTGAGCGATTATAGTTAATCGTTTTGGTAAAATATTAATTTTGAATTCTAATTGAAAAACAATTATAATGGCGATTTACAGATTTAAGGTTTCTTTTGAAGATTATGATGATGTTGTAAGGGAAATCGACATTAAATCAAATCAGACTTTTCAGGATTTACATCATGCAATTCATGCATCTACAAAATATAATCCCGAGACATCCTCATCGTTTTATGTAAGCAACGATCAGTGGATAAAAAGTGAGGAAATTGCTTATTTGCCTAATGAGCGCAAAGTCAAAAATGGTGTGGCAACCATGGAGAACTCCAAATTAAGTTCCTTTATTGATGATCCTCATCAAAAATTTTATTATACCTATAATTTTGACAGGCCGCTTGATTTCCATGTGGAGCTGATTAAAATTCTGCTTAATGATGAGGCAGGTAAAACCTATCCATATGTTTTCCGGAGTGCTGGCGAAGCTCCACGCCTTGCCGGAACAGGTTTGATGCCACCAACTGCACCAGCAGTTTCTGAAGAATTTGACTTTTTAAATGAAATGGATTTTAATCCGGAAGATCACGAAGAGTTGGAAAAAATGAACGATATGGGCATTACTTCTGATAACGAAACTGAAGAAGAGGATTCTGACGAAGAAATGGATGAATTTTCAGACAATGAAAGTTTTGATCCGGATGATTTGGAAAAAGAAGATTATTAAGTTCTAAAAATTAAGGCTTCTGCCTTTTATCACATAATGAGTATTAAAACCCTGATTGTTATTGCCGGCCCAACAGCCATAGGCAAAACGGCTTTGGCAATTCAGCTGGCAGAGTATTACCATACAGAAATTATTTCAGCCGATTCGAGGCAATTTTATAAGGAGATGGATATTGGAACTGCAAAGCCTTCGAAAGAAGAGCTTGCTGCTGCACCTCATCATTTTATAGACTCACTTTCCATTCACGAAAACTACACTGTTGGTGATTATGAAAAAGAAGCTATTAAATTACTTCAAAAGTTATTTTTAACCCATAACCAGGTTATTTTAGTTGGAGGATCGGGACTTTTTATTAATGCTGTTTGTAATGGTTTTGATGACTTGCCGCAGGTTTCAGAAGAAATAAGAAGTCATATCAATAATGTATTTTCCCAAAAAGGGATTGAATATTTACAGCAAAGGCTGAAGGAAGTTGATCCGGATTATTATCATGAGGTTGACATTAATAATCCACAGCGAATCATCCGGGCATTGGAAGTTTTTGAAAGTACAGGTAAACGTTTTTCAGAATATCGTACACGCATAGCTAAGAAAAGGCCTTTCAATATTGCTAAAATCGGACTGAATACAGATCGAAAAAAATTGTATGATCGGATAAATAACCGTGTGAATCAAATGATTTCGGATGGTTTAGTGGAGGAAGTTGAAAAACTAAAATCATTCCGTACAGCTAATGCATTAAATACGGTAGGATATTCTGAGATTCTAAATTATTTTGATGGGAATTTTACATTTGGGGAAGCCATAGATAAGATTAAACAAAACACCCGAAGGTTTGCCAAAAGGCAATTAACCTGGTTCAATAAATCCAAAGATATTAAGTGGTTTGATCCTAACGATATTTCTAAAATTATTATTTATCTAGATCAACAAATCCAGTATCCTGAACCCGGGGAGCAAAAAAGTTAAAAAATAGGATCAGGAAAGAAAGTGTACTTATAATTTGAAGCATAACCAGTAATTTACCCGCTTCGTTTACCGGGTGATAATCGCCGTAGCCGATAGTTGCACCCGTTATAAAGCTAAAATACAAGGCATCTGCCCAATTATCTACAGGACGGTTTAGATAATTACCAGCAGCGTAAACAACTCCAAAAGAAGCAATAACCTCTATAAAATTAAAGAACAACAAAATGAGTGAGCGGTTATGAGTTTTGTAATGATTATGCTCCGGGAGAAATATTTTGTGAAAAATATATAGAAAAGTCTCAATCAATAAATAAATATTAATTACAAAAAGCCAGTGCTCATGCCATAAGCTATAGTAGAGCATTAGAAATGGCATTACAGTTTTAAATATTATGTAGAATTCCCCTGTTATTTTCCGGTGCTGATATGTAGAATTCCTTGATAAATAATCAATGTAAATTCCGGGAAAAAACACTTTAGATACAACTAAAAAAAGTCTGGTAATTCGCTCAATTCCAAAATCATAATATTGGGAGCTATTCCATACATTCTCAATCTTCTTAAAATGAGATATGACGTGTACTTTGGTCCCCTTACGGGGATCAGTATTTCCATAAACTAACTTTTTAAGATGTTGCTTCACTTTATGCTTGGGCTGTTGGGCCGCCAAAATTTAGTGGAAAAGCGGGCGGCTCTTCATTAATTTTAATTCGGCCATTGAGTGATTCAAATTTTTCGATGTTATCTTCCAAGGCTCTTAAGAACCGCTTGGCATGCTCAGGAGTTAATACTATCCTTGACTTCACCCTCGCTTTAGGCACACCGGGCATAACGCGAATAAAATCAACTACAAATTCTGTATTCGAATGAGTTATGATGGCTAGGTTTGAGTAAATACCCTCAGCAACTTCTTCAGATAACTCGATGTTTAATTGGTTGTCGGTGTTTGGTTCTTCCATAAAGTAAAAATAAAAAAGTCCTCGCTGAAAAGAGGACAATATAAAAGTAATATTAATTATATGCTGTGTACTTAAAAATACAAATTAAAGTCAGGAAATAAAATAGAAGGTTTATGTCCGTCTCCTAAACCAATTTTTTTTAACAAAAAAAGCCTTGTCTTTAAGGGACAAGGCTTTGATTATAAAATTGGGCACCGACCTACTCTCCCACCTGTTACGGCAGTACCATTGGCTCTGGCGGGCTTAACTTCTCTGTTCGGAATGGGAAGAGGTGGACACCGACGATATAGGCACCTAAAGCTTTTGAGCTTCCGTTCATCCGTTTGAAGTTCCTTGGAACTACTCACTTCTGAATTTCACTACTAATATCTTAACACACTGGAAAAAGTACTTGAATAAGAAAACAACAATATATTCTATCTGCCTTATGCATGCCAAGCCGCAAGGGTTTGGGTGCATGAAGAAAGCTTCGGGTAA
>NZ_KE383964.1:411649-643911 GCF_000422945.1 Daejeonella oryzae DSM 19973 | reverse complement strand
GCCAACAATGCAGCCCCGCCAATCATTGCCGGCAAAACCAGCCACTTTCCCCTAAATCGTCTGATTAGGGCAAACAGAGAGAATATTCCTCCCTCTCCCTTATTATCTGCCTGAAGCGTAAGGATAACGTACTTTACAGTTGTTTGAAGAGTTAGTGTCCAAATTATCAATGACAGAGAACCGATAATTAGGTCTGGATTAATAGTTTTCCCCTTGGTTATTGCGTTAAGTACATATAAAGGGGAAGTACCGATATCTCCAAAAATAATTCCTAATGCAATTAACAGACCCGCTATTGAGACCTTTGAATGATTTGTAATCATAATATGCTGTATTTTAATTAAAATACAAGTCTCAAACAGACTGATATTAGAAAAAAATAACGAAATATAATAAGCCGCAAATCAACAAATTATTCATGAATAATTTAGAAATATACTGAATGTATCAACTGGCTAATCCTATTGTCCTCGTTTGCAAAGTGGATACTTTAAAATCCCCTATTGTCCTCGTTTGCAACGAGGATATTTGATCCCTGCGATTGTATCGCTCATTAGTAAAATAAATTGTTATTCTTCTGGGTCTGATAGATTTTTAAATTCCAAAAGCAAATATGACATTTTAAAAGCGGCCAATTGTCAGGCTAAGTATTAGCTATTACATTTGATGTCCATATACTACAATCTATTATTCTGGATATTTAATCACCTCCGCCTCCACAACTTGAACTACAGGAACTACCACTTTCCGAACTATCCCCAGAATTCCCATCAGAACTATCGCTACCAGAAACATCCCAGCTTCCACTACCTCCACCACCGCCGAATTCACCCCCTCCAAATTTAACATCGCTAATTTCGGCAGATGAAAACATGGTAATAAGAGAGTCTGTTCCAACATAATTATCAGAATAAACAGAATCATTATGTTTTTTCATGGGCTTTTTTACATTTTCTATTTTCCCTTTGAATTTTGTGACATCCCATATCTCTGGCGGTGGTTCAAACCCAAATTCTTTTTTATAAAGTTCTATTGTTTGGAAATATTGTGATTGAAATGCTTCGGTCTGACTACCAACAGATACTAATTCAGGATTATGGTCAAAATCATATTGAATTATTTCCTTGCAAAATTTTCTGTAACCTGAGCTGAATAATAAATGTTCATGCCATACTTGGTCAACGACTTTGGACGGAGTTACGCTAAAATCACTTATTACTCCCAGGTATACAAATTTTTTGTACTCGTATATGGCTTTCAAAGCGAAATGTTTTCCCCAGTTAAGCTTTCTGGAAAGTTTAGTAGCAAAGGCTTTTGTAAATGGGTTTTGCCCTCCAAATTTTACAGCAATTTCATCCCACAGCTGAGTTGGAACCAGGTTGTCAAAGTGGTAGTTGGCAATATTTAACCAAAGTTCTTTTTTATCCATGTTTGTTTTTATTTATTGTTGGTTCTTTTTCTTCATCATTGTACCTTACTTCTAATATAAGCAAGCTTTTCCTAAGTAATAGCCATGGAACCGCCACATATGCGTAGGTCCTGTTAACGGTAGCCCTTTTGTCTTTCGCTCTCGCATCTATCAGGTGATGTATCGCCCTCAATAAACCTTAATTACATATATTTAATTAAGACTATGAATAATCTCCTTTGCCTCCAGCCGGTGCTACCCCTCCACAAACCCCCAAAGGCACCAGCTTCCGTCAATGCACAAGCAATAGAAAGCCAATCTCCCAACGCTCAACCCCTCCCACATTGCCTTTCCCTTGCTTTATCCCACCGCTTTGCCCACCGCACCAGGTAATAAGGCATTCCTCATTTCGTCGCCGCATAAGTCCCGCCAAAACTCATAGCCATTTTCGGTAGAAAAAATAGCTATTTCGCCTTGCGGGTAGTTTCCCTCCGCCAAGTCATCCACATCACAAAGCCTCCCTGAGCCTGCCGAAGGGCAACTATTTCGTCATGCCTTCTGACTTTGCTCCTCATTCGTCATTCGCTGCTATCTCCTGCCTCAACTCGCTCGGCCGTCACACTGAGCCTGCCGATTGAGCCAGTTTCGCCAGGCGCAGCTTCGTGTCTTGCTCGCCTGCTCCATAGTTCGGGCTGCGCTCAATAACGTTTTTGATACCGGAATAACTATTCTTTCGCTTGTGTTGTCTGCACAATCCCAACCCGCGATCCCGCAACATAGCTTTGCAGCCGTCTCCCGCCTATCCCTGCAAAGCACCCTCTCTTAACTCGCAGCCGCTTCCGTTTTCTCCCGACCCTCATAATTCCATTTCACAAAACTTCAGCGGCTCTAAACGGCTCGCCCTGCCTTACGCATTACTTACACCCAGGAAATTTCATTCTGCCAGGGAAAATTAAGGATGATCCATTAAACAAATTCACTCCCTAAAAAAATAAAAAAAAGAAAAGCAATTTACTCGGGTACGCACCACCCTCCCGCTGGGATAGTCAAGGTCAGGCTCTTCGGGTTTGAAAAAAAATCTCCACCCTGCGGGTCGTATTTTTTTCCAAAACCTTGACAATCCTCCCCTTACCCTCTTCCAAAAAAGCTTTCTTTTTTTTCTTTTTTTCTTTTGAAAATATTACGAAAAGCGCTTTAACGATTGACCTATGGATTTCAAACTCAAAACACATCGTATTGGAAAAGCCTTTCATGGCTGTTACTTCTTTATCCTTAACAAGGGATTAAACGCCGGAAAACCGCTTCTGGAACCCTGCCCCAATTGCTGGATAATCTCCATGAATTCTGAGCAGGATCTGCAGCGGCTGTACACCTTACAAACTGCTCTATGGCATTCGGGTGCCTGTAAATTTTATCTCATAGGCTCGGTCATTTTTTTCATAAGGATCCATACCATGGAACAACTTCTTAAAAGGGCCATTAGCCAGGTAAATTTTGATGATCTGGAGGAAGCTTCCTGCACCCTCAAACAGGTCCTTGAAATTGAAAACATCTTCCGGATTCAGCTCCGCTCTGCGCAAAAACTCAGAAGAGTTCTGTATTCCAGGCTTCTGAAAGATCTCGAATTAACCTGAAGTTTCATTCATTTGATTTATTTGATGCAGGTACTTTTTGAAAATCGAAATTTGTTGATTTAATAGCTTCAGCGGGCTACTTCTCAGTTAATTGTACAGGAATTGATTCTTATTCCGGGAGGAGCTATTTTATTTTTATGAAGCGATTCCCATTCGCTGTTTTCGTAGGTAGATAAAAGGGGGGCCGGCATTGCTGGTTCCCTTTTTTATTTGAATTTATCTTCCGGAAAATATCGCTTCAATAATAAAGAAACTGCATAACTTACAGAAGCGCCCACAGCAGCCAGAAATACCGTACTTAGTAAATCCGACAGGCTAAGGTTAATTAATATACTGACCAGCGTGCCTCCAATTATTCCCCAGCGACTATGTTCGGTCTGATTGTTCATCTTATAACTATTTATTAATCAGTTTTTAAATATATTTAATTAACCTTTTAATTCACTTGAATTGTAGTCCTTAATCCTTGATCTTTAATCCTTAATCTCTCTTCATCTCTTCCTCTTTCACAGCTGCCTGTCCAACCACAGCAGCTACAGCTCCTGCTGTTGCAACATATCCTGCAATGCTGATCAGACATGCCGGCAACGCAACCGGCGTCGTCAGGATGACGCCTGAAATGCCCGCTAAAACCAAACTGATCTTCTGCAGACTTTTAAAAAATAGGGGGGTCGGTGACTTCAATCTCTTTGTTATTTTCATGACCTGATGTTTAAATAAATAATTGTTTCTTTCCGGACCAATTCCAGAAGGCCCCGCATCGCCTGACGGCTTAAGATTCCGGTTCCAGGGCCGGTAATTTTGCTAACCGGTGCTATGCAACCCCGAAGCTCTTTTAATGCGTCGTTTGCCGGATGAATCAGAATCAATTCCCTTCCGGGGACGTCCCTGATCCATAAATGGGATCCATACTTCGGACTGCTTCGTTTGCTTAAAAAGTATTTTCCTTCTGGGATACAGCTTTTGCTCCACACATTGTTCTGCCAGGGAAGTTCTATGCTTTCGCAGATCCGGGTTCCATTGAAAAAAATAACACCGTTCACTCCCTGGGAATGATAGTTCCGGATTAGCGTGAGTTCCATAAGGATGCCATTCCCCTTACGGGGAAGGCTTAAATGATTAAATACCTGAAATTTTCACCAGGGCCAGTCCGTTGTATGCTCCGTTTTTTAGAGAATACATCAAACCGTTTACTTCCTGAAAAAATTCGATTCCAAAAGCAACAAATAAGGGCTTGGTGCTATTTGGTCCAATATTCAGCGTGATGGATGAGGCTGCCACCGCATTGGCATCATTCACAATTTCGTTGCTGCTGCCACTCTCGGTCTTAAATTCACCGCTTTCAAAATCAATCTCCGTAACCGCCATATTTAACTTAAAATGAGTGGTTCCTACCGGTGATCCAATGGAATTAAGAGGTACATACGCAGGGATGCTGAGCACAGCTTCACCGGTCACCCGGTCAATGGTTGCTGTATAAGGAACAAATAAAGTGCTTCCCAATTTCCCGTTCACATTAAATTCAAATCCGGTGAGTAGTTCCAGCTCGCCATCCAGAACGTTTCTCAACCCGCGGACACTCACCAGGTCAGCTTGCACAACTTTGACCAAAGCCTGAGTCAGTCGCGAAGTAACCCTCGGATCTGAAGCATTCTTTATCACATTCCTCAGTGCATTTCGAAGTAACTTCCCTGCACTTCCGGCACGCCCGAATTCAGCGCCGTTCTCACGTGTTCGAACAAACGCCGGATCACTAGCGATCCGTGTTGCATCTACCCCACCTTTTTCCCGGGCTAAATACCCGTCCTTACTTTTGTAAAAGGAAATATCCCCGATAGTTCCCTTTAGCTTGATAATACCTTTCTGTCTGGCCATAGCTTTTTTTTAAGCAAATGACCATGTTAATTCAACGCCTGTCAAAACATAGGTTCCGTTCAGAAAGTATAGAGCTATTAAATACCATAAATAACTGATTTGCAAATAATTTGTAATAATTACATTTACAGACTATTGAAGTAAAGATAGAGCATTAAATAAGCATAGATACAGCATGAAAAAGATCCCCCCGCTGCAAATCATCTATCCCAAAGACATCATGAGGCTCACCGGCAAAAGGCGAACGCTACTCACGTACCACCCACAAGAAAATCAAGGAACATTATGGAAAAGAACCCCATCAACTTCTAACTGCCTCAGAAGTTTGCCAGTATTTCGGGATCCGTAAGGAAGATTTTTTTTATTGATCTTTTGAATAATTTGTATTCAAATGTGGCTTAATAATCAGGTACTGATGAATGCCTTTTCGTATATTTTATAATAAATAAAAGCACCTACAGAATCAATCATTATGGCCATTTAAATTTATGGCAAAATCTATGGCAAAAAATTATGAATGTTTAGAATAGTATCGGTTTTATACCTAAAAACACAGTTCTAGAAAGAGAAACCGCTATTTCGTTAATGGAATGCAGAAAATATTCGAATCCTGCCATCCCGACGATACGGAATACATCCGGTAGCAAAAACCCCTTTTCTGATTCAGAAAAGGGGTTTTTTGTTTTTAGTCTATACAAAAAACCCCATTCCATTCATTTGATTTCTGACTACTTTTCTAACTACTTTTTAAATAGTCACAAAATGATATCAAAAGATTCAACTATCAAAGAATTTGACGAGCCAACTTTTGTAAAAATAAGAGGAGTCAATTTTAAAAATGGTACGATTCAAGTAAAGGTATTAAGCAGGCTGCTAAAAGATGCGCCTGATTTTGCAAGGGGTTTTATCGGTATTGCTTTCCGCATTAACAACAGTAATACTAAATATGAAAGTATTTATATCCGCCCCGTCAATGCACGGGTGAATGACCAGGTCAGGCGGAATCATACCATTCAATATTATTCTTATCCGGATTAATTCGTAAAGAATCACCGGAACTTTATGAATTCTATGCTGATATGGAAATGAATAAATGGATTTCCTTAAGGATTGAAGTAAACGGTACACAAGCAAAGCTTTTCCTGGATAACAATAAGCAGCCATCATTAATTGTAAATGATTTAAAACATGGTCCGGATTTATCAGGAGCCATTGGGCTTTGGGTCGAGACTGGTACGGAAGGTTACTTTTCTGATTTGAAGATTTCTCCAAACGAATAAAGCTTATTAAAGTACAATTTTATTATGCAGGTTATACATTTGGAAATTGGGCCCTGACAATTGAAAATAGATCTTTTTCTATATCGTGATACAATTAGTTGCTTTTTTTGAAGCAATTGCAAGTGCTCCTAAAACTTTAACGGTTAAAAAAATATTAAAAATTTCAACAGGAGCAATAAGAATTACCACATCATCCGGATTCAGAAATTTTACCAATAGTTGCAAGTGCAGGCGCAATTGATGCCTGTGCTCTTTATAGATCAACGCTCACCGATGAAATGGATGCTCAGTGGTTTACCAAAGTCAGAAAAATTAAGGCTATGGATTTCCCGAAAACTATTCATGATTTGGGGGCTTTCTACAAGATCCCTATTGTCCTCGTTTGCAACGAGGATACTTGAAAATCACAATTGTATAGCCCGTAAATACTTATAATAACTACGGAAAGAAAATCTGCTTTCCCGGTCCTTAATCCTCCTTTTTCTATTATATTGCTGAAAACCTTACTTTACAAAAAACAAATCATCCTCAAATGCCCGAATTCCTAGCCGACAAAAAAATATTTACCCTGCTGGAGGTAACCAAAAGCATTCAGAAAACCATTGCCGAAAGGTATAGAAGTACATACTGGATTAAGGCGGAGATGAACAAACTGAACTTTTACAGCCATTCTGGTCATTGTTACCCGGATCTGGTGGAAAAAGTAAATGGTAAAGTGATCGCACAGGTAAGATGCAATCTCTGGAAAGACGACTACAGAAACATCAACAATAACTTTCTGAACGTATTAAAAGAGCCTTTAAAAGACGGAATCAAAATATTATTTCTGGCCCGGATTTCATTTGACCCCGTTCATGGCCTCTCACTGCAGATCCTTGATATCGACCCCTCGTACACTTTGGGTGATCTGGAAAAGGAAAAGCACGACACGATAAAAAGGATGAAAGAGGAAGGAATTTTCAACCGCAACAAAACGTTGCAAATTCCGCTGCTCCCGCAACGCATCGCCATTATATCGGTCGAAACCAGTAAAGGATATGCAGATTTCATGGGAGTGCTCAATAACAATTCATGGAATTATCATTTTTTCCACCTGCTCTTTCCATCGCTGCTGCAGGGAGAAAAAGCAGTTGATTCGATTATCAGGCAATTAAAACGAATTGAAAAAGTAAGATCACATTTTGATGTAGTAGCCATTATCCGGGGTGGCGGCGGTGATGTCGGATTATCCTGCTATAATAATTATGACCTGGCTAAAGCGATCGCCTTATTCCCTATACCGGTGATTACCGGAATCGGGCATGCTACAAATGAAACCGTTGTAGAGATGATTTCATTCTCAAACGCCATCACCCCTACCAAAATTGCCGAATACCTGCTGCAAAAATTTCATAATTTTTCGGTACCCCTACAAAAGGCCAGGGAAATAATTACGGATAAGTCCCGGCGACTTCTTTCTGATGAAAAAACCAAATTCCAGTCAGAACTGAAACTCTTTCGGTCGGTAACAGAAAATATTTTAATCCATCAGCGAAATCAAATCAGGGAACAGGTTTATTCCCTGTCCCGGCAGTCAATATTTCTCTTTAAAAATGAAAAAGAATACCTGGGAAATCTGAAAGAAAATATCAAAAAAGGCACTTTCAGTTTGTTAGGATCTGTAAAACAGGAAATCCGGCAATTAACTATGGATTTGAAAAAAGATACTTTTACTCAGCTGCTAACCGGCAAATTGATACTCGATAACCTGGAGAAAAACATCAGCAATATGAGCCCACAGAATGTCCTCAAACGTGGTTACAGCATAACCCTCCATAATGGCAAAGCCCTAAAAAGTTTTCAGAACGTAAAACTGAACGATGAATTAGAAACCATCTTATTTGATGGAAATATTCATAGTATTGTGAAATCCTCACAAAAATCAAAGGAACAATGAGCGACACTCCCAACTATACCGAAGCATTCGAAGAATTACAAACCATTGTTCTGGAAATCGAGCAGGGCGAAATCTCCGTCGACGAACTTTCTGAAAAAGTAAAAAGAGCCGCTCTGCTCATCAAAATCTGCAAAACCAAACTTTCAACCACCGAAGAAGACGTAAATAAAATTCTGAAAGAACTGGATTCAGCTACACCCGATTCTAACCAGGAATTTTAATTTTTATGTTTGTTTAATATCTGAAATAATTGCTCAGTTATTTTCAATTATTTTATCGATTGTATGATTTATGTTGATTAATAAACAATCATGAAAGTGACCTCATTAAATATCTTAAGTTTGAATAGGCAGGTCTATTTTAGACTTTTAGATTACTTCAAGCATTTCACCATCTGTTTCGCCTAGACTGCGACCCCATTTAGCAATAGATTCAATCACCGGAATCAGGGTTTTTCCAAAATCGGTTAGGGAATATTCTACTCTGAGGGGAATTTCTGGAAAAACTTCACGTTTTATTAAACCATCCTCTTCCAGAGCCTTAAGTTGGATTGAAAGCATTTTTTCGGTAATATCCGGAATCTGCTTTTTCAATTCCCCAAAACGTAGTGTTTGATTCCTGAGATACCAAAGAACGACAGTTTTCCATTTACCCCCAATAAAATTCATAGTAATATCTAAAGCACAATGAAATGTTTTTTCATGAAGTTTAAATACGTATTCTTTATCTTTTATAATCATAAAGTCATCAATGCAACTAATTCCATACTGTTATAATTAACAGTTATTGCAAAGATAAAGTGCAGTATTTAGTTTTGCAACTATACAAAGTACAGTAACTAATCAAAATTTCTGGGGAGGTGAATTTATATTGTAAAGATGAACCTATTATAATTAATTATTAAGATGAAGAAAATAGCAGTATTAGGAACCGGAATGGTCGGAAATACCATCGGTACAAAACTTATTGAACTTGGATATACCGTCATGATGGGTAGCCGAAGTGCAAATAACGAAAAAGCACAGGCATGGGTAGCTGCCGTCGGCGAAAAGGCATCAGCCGGAACATTTGAAGATGCAGCCAAATTTGGCGAGATTATTTTCAATTGCACAAAGGGTGAAGCATCACTGGAAGCTATAAGAATGGCGGGAATTGAGAACTTTACAGGAAAAACGGTTATAGACATCGCAAACCCACTTGACTTTTCAAAGGGTATGCCTCCATCATTAATTCCGGAATTATCAAACACCAATTCGCTGGGCGAAGAGATTCAAAAATTAATTCCGGATGGAAACGTTGTAAAAACCTTAAACATTGTGAATTGCGAGGTGATGGTTGATGCCAAAAGAAGCGGTGGGGATCCAACCATGTTTCTTTGTGGAAATAAAGCGGATGCTAAGGAAGAAGTGAAAACTATTCTTCAGCAGTTTAGCTGGTCCGATATCATTGACTTGGGAGATATCACCACCGCCAGAGGAACCGAAATGCTTCTCCCGATTTGGTTGAGAACCTGGTTTGCAACCGGAAACGGATACTTCGCTTTCAAAATTGTTCGATGAGATAAAAATAGGAAACTATGAGTAAAATTGTGCTATTAACAGGCGGCAGTCGCGGCCTTGGTAAAAATGCAGCATAGCGCCTGGCCGAAAAAGGGTATGATGTGATTCTAACTTACCAGTCAAAAGAAGATGAAGCGAGGCAGGTCATGGCCGAAGTTATCGCTGCAGGCAGAAAATCAGCGTCACTGCAGCTGGATATATCGGATATAGCTTCACTGAATAAGTTGGTCTTAAGGGTAAAAGATTCATTAAGAGAGCAATGGAACACTGACAAAATCGATGTATTGGGGCAAGCATTCCATTTGCCGAATCATTAGAGGAGGATTTCGACTTGCTCATGAACATTCATTTTAAAGGAGTGTATTTTCTTACTCAAAAGATCCTGCCTCTTTTAAATGATGGCGGGAAAATAATTAATGTTTCAAGCGGAACTACACGTTTCTGCGTACCGGGATACTCAATTTACGCATCAATGAAAGGTGCCATAGAAACTTTCACAAAATATCTGGCAAAAGAGCTTGGTCCGAGGGGAATTACCGCCAATGTTGTTGCTCCTGGTGCAATTGAAACCGATTTCTATAATGCAGCAATACGCAATAATCCCCAAATGAAAAGTTTTCTGGCATCACAAACCGCCTTAGGCAGAGTTGGCGAGGCTGAAGACATAGGTGGCTTGGTTGCTTTTCTTTGTTCAGAAGATGCACGATGGATTAACGGACAGCGGATTGAAGCGTCCGGAGGCATGTTTTTGTAACCGCTATGGATTAAAAAATAAATAGTCGGGATGACATTTTGATTATTATCCCGACTTCTTCTCTTATTGTCCTCGTTTGCAACGAGGATACTTAAGCCATGTAATTTAATCGCCCACAATAAACTCTAATTGAAAGATCTGACCATCAACCTCAAGACTCTTTAAAAAATGACTTTCATTTCTTAGGATATTCCATATCTTCATTCTATCAAAAAAAGCATTCCATCTCATCCTTCTTGTAAGCTTCTTCAAGACAGTTTCCAGACAAAATACAATCCAAGCATCAGAAGCAAATAAACACATCAGAGCTTCTCCGCCATAGCATCCGGTTAGATCAATCCACCTTAACAACAATGTTTTAATCCATCCCACTAAAAATTCAAAACAACAAATTATTTCCCTCTAACACAATCACCTATAAAAATCAAGAAGTACCTAAGCTATAACTTTGCTAATTTTATTAGTATTTTTACAGCACAATCACTCACCTATGCTTCGCCAAATAGAATCCCACAAAAACCTCGAATTAGAACCCATTGCAGATCCCGGCCAGGTCAGCGGCTTTCAGTCCCCTGCTGCCGATTATCAGGAAGACAGGCTTCATATCCTGGAAAGGCTGGTTTCTGATCCCCTAAATACATTTTACTTTGAAGCCGCTTCGAATGAAATGGAGCAGTTCGGCATAAAAACCGGAACCCTGCTGGTGGTAGATCGTTCTAAAAAACCTTCCGGCGGAATGATCGTCATTGCATGGCATCATGGCGAATGGCTGGTCCGTCAATTAATCACGCATGTTAAAAAGAAGTACCTCACTACCGGCAAAGAAGAAGACGAATTTGTGGAAGTAAATACAGAAACTGGAATTTTAATCTGGGGAGTAGTTACCTGGAGCTGTTGCCCGCAAATGGAGGTCAAGAAATATGTACGCACTGATTGATTGCAACAATTTCTATGCATCCTGCGAACGCGTATTCCGTCCCGCACTCCGTACAAAACCTGTCATCATATTAAGCAATAATGATGGCTGCGCCATCGCCCGCAGCCAGGAAGCAAAAGACCTGGGTATTAAAATGGGGACGCCATTTTATCAGATGGAAACCTTAATCAAAGAACACGAGGTAAGCGTTTTCAGCAGCAATTACACCCTTTATGCCGACATGAGCGCACGGGTAATGAATAACATAGCCCGCTTTACCCCCGACGTGGAAGTTTATAGCATCGACGAATGTTTCATCAAACTGAATGGCATGAATGATCTTGAAACCTATGCAGGGAAGATCAGGGAAACAGTCATTCGCAATACCGGTATTCCAATTAGTATTGGAATAGCACCCAGTAAAACGCTTGCAAAAATTGCCAATAAGCTCGCAAAAAAGGGAAGCGGGATCTTCATATTAGACACTCCGGAAAGAATCACAGAAGCGTTGCAAACATTTCCCCTAAAAGATGTTTGGGGCATAGGCGCTCAGTACCATAAAAAATTACTCAACCAGGGAATTGAATTTGCAGAGCAGCTGCGGCAGATGCCCATGGAATGGGTCCGCACAAATATGACGATCCAGGGCGTGCGCATGTGGGACGAACTTTGGGGCCGGGCCCGAATTCCTTTCGGAGCCTACCCCGAGCGAAAAAAAGGAATTTGCTGCAGCAGATCTTTTGGAAAACTAAGCGGAGATCTTTCTGAAATTTCTGAAGCTGCATGCAGCTATGCCAGCCGGGTGGCAGAAAAACTTCGGAATGATAAAAGTTGCGCCACCCTGATTTCTGTCCGTTTGATTACCAATCAGTACCGAACAGATCTTCCCCAATATTTTGAAGGAATAACCATTCCCTTAAACCATCCATCCAGCAACACCCCCGAAATTGTAAAGGCGGCAATCAAAGCCTTAAAGCTGATTTACAAGCCCGGTTACAAATTCTTAAAAGTAGAGATTCTGGTTACAGGGATCATTCCCGAAAACGAGGTACAGTTGAATCTCTTCAGCACTTTTGACGGGACTCGCCAGAATCAGGTTAGCGAACTAATGGACAAACTAAATAAGCACTATGGCAGTGGCACCCTGCGCCTAGCCACGGAAGGCTATAAAAAAGCCTGGGCCATGAGAAGAGAACATTTAAGCCCATCATACACCACCAGGTGGAACGATATATTAAAGGTCATTTAATTGCTAAATGACTGAAAACATCATGTTCACTTCATCTGATCTTCATATTCAGGATATAATTTTAATAAAAGACAAAAAGAACATGGATGTTTTTGATATAAGGGTTAATCTAAGAACAGATGAGGTAAAGCTTTTTGTCGTGCCCTTTGAAATTCGTTCAGCATCAGCAACAATTGGGTATTTACTTGTCCGGAATAAGGAGAGCCTTGGATCCATATTTTTAGGCAGAAATTATCAATGGACCACCACTGAAATCCTTCCATGGGATGCAGAAGACTTGCAGCTGATAGGAAAAGAGATCGAGTCTCTCTACTTTCTGTTCTGTGAATAATAATACTTGAAATTCCCAATCTTCAAGGCTTGCCCTGATTAATGTATTCTTTTCTTTATTTAAAATATCCCCTTGTAAACACTATGTGACTAATAAATAATCTATTTTACAGACAACGTTTAAAAAAATTTAGCATCATATTTGATAATAAAACCACATCAGTAACTAAACTAAATACATATGAAATGTCCTTCCTGTAATGAAACATTGTTAATGAGTGAAAAAAGCGGTGTTGAAATTGATTATTGTCCGAGTTGCAGAGGAATATGGCTGGATCGCGGAGAACTTGAGAAAATTATGGAGCATTCTGCAAATCACTATTCCAAAAAAGAGAATTACGATAAAGACTATAAACAGTACGGCTACAAAGACTACGACAAAGATTATGATAAACGACATCCTCATACTAAAAAGAAATCTTTTTTAAATGATTTTTTCGACCTCTAATAAAGCATATCAGTATTAATCCTGATGGTTTTAATTGGGCTTTACTTATGAACAATCCTCGATCCCGCAAGCGTCCCGCTTGTGGGATTTTTATTCAATTTCAATTGAGCTAATACTCTTATTGTCCTCGTTTGCAACGAGAATACTTGAGCCATCCGATTTAATCGCCCACAACACCCAGCGCCTGGCAACGGAAGGCTATAAAAAAGCATGGGCATGAGAAGAGAACATTTAAGCCCCCTCAGATACCACCAGGTGGGACGATATATTAAAGGTGATTTAGAGAGTTATACTTTAAAAACAATTGCATCTTTTAAATATTGCACCATTTTACCTCTTCAGTGCAAATAACCTATCCCTTATACCATAACCTCTTAATTTTTCACCCTCAACAAACTAGCATTGATGGCAACAACAATGGTGCTAACCGTCATCAAAACTGCTCCGGCCGCGGGGCTTAATAATATACCCCAGTTATGCAATACACCTGCCGCCAGGGGCAAAGCTACTACGTTATATCCCGTAGCCCAGATCAGGTTTTGAATCATTTTACGGTAAGTAGCTTTACCAAATAAGATCAGGTTCACCACATCTTTTGGATTGCTGTTTACCAAAACTATACCTGCCGTTTCTGCGGCAATATCACTGCCGCTTCCAACAGCTATTCCCACATCAGCAATAGCTAAAGCCGGTGCATCATTTACACCATCGCCGGTCATAGCTACAAATTCGCCCTTTCCTTGCAGCTCCTTAATTTTTTCTAATTTTTGATGAGGCAATACTTCGGCAATAAAACTATCCATTCCTAAGGTTTCACTTACACTTTTTGCTACTTTACTGTTATCACCTGTAAGCAGGATTGATTTGATATGGTTTTGTTTTAAGGTTTTTATCGCTTCCGCGGATTCAGGACGAATCTCATCAGACAAGGCAATATATCCAGCCAATTCATTGTTTATAATTACAAATACAACCGTTTCTGTATCATTGGCACTGAAACCATCCGCAACATCAATCTTATTTTCCTTTAAATAGCCCGGACTAACCACCAATATCTTTTTCCCCTCTACTGTGGCTTCGACACCTTTACCAGTGATGGCATTAAAATTTTCTGTTGCCGGAACAGTGATCGATAAGTCTTTTACTTTTTGCAGGATGCCTGTAGCAATAGGATGTTCTGATTTTTGCTCCAGTGCAGAAGCTAAACGTATGATTTCATTTTCCTTTATCTCTTTTTGCAGGGAAACAATTTTTGACACTTCAAACTTTCCAACGGTAAGCGTACCTGTTTTGTCAAATACGATGGTGGTGATTCTCCTGGAATTTTCAAAAGCGGTTCTGTTCTTGATCAGCAATCCACTTTGCGCAGATAGCGCAGTTGATTTTGCAACCACCAAAGGAACTGCTAAACCCAAGGCATGAGGGCAACAAATAACAATTACGGTAACCATTCTTTCCATGGCAAATGCCAACGATTGCCCGGTTAAATACCAATATAAAAATGTGCTGATCCCCGAAAGCAATGCAATTATGGTTAGCCACCTTGCTGCTTTGTCTGCTAATAATTGTGTGTTCGATTTAGAATTTTGCGCATCTTTTACCAGTTTAATTACCTGTGATAAATAGGAATCCTTTGCACCGTGGGATACGGTCACCTTAATGGCCCCGGTTCCATTAATGGAACCGGCAATTACTTTATCTCCTATTATTTTATGCACAGGCTTTGATTCTCCAGTAAGCATACTTTCATTCAGGTAGCTCTCCCCTTCCAATATTACACCATCGGCTGCAACCTTTTCACCCGGTTTAACAAGAATGACATCATTTTCCTTCAGCGTATCAGTCTTTACATCATGAACCATATCAGGCATTACCATGTGGGCATCCGATGGCATCAACTGAACCAATAACTCCAATTCTTTTGATGCCCCTGCAACGGATTTCATTTCTATCCAATGCCCCAAAAGCATAATAAGAATAAGTGTTGCCAATTCCCAGAAAAAATCCATCCCCTGCAAACCAAATACAATAGCTACGCTGTAAAAGTATGCTACTGTTATGGCAAAGCCGATCAAAAACATCATACCCGGATTTTTCGCTTTGACTTCATCAACCAAACCCTTTAAAAAGGGCCAGCCTCCGTAAAAAAACACGATGCTTGATAAGGCAAACAAAATATAATGTGAACCAGGAAACTGCCATTCCACCCCAATGAAATGCTGTATCATTTCTGATAAAAGCATGATGGGAATAGTTAAAACCAAAGTCACATAGAAACGCTTTTTAAAATCAGCAATCATCATGGCATGATGGTCATGGCCCTCCATACCCATAGAGGGATTGTCTCCATGCTGCATGCTGCTGTGATTCATTTTTGAAGGACCTGTAGCGGGCTTTTGTGAACTGGCTTTTGGTAGCGGTTGATGCTTCATTGCCTATCTTAAATTTGTGTTTATTGAACTAAAATGCCTTTATTGTTTTAAATAAAAGATGCCCAAAGGATACATAAAGTTGGAATACAATATTCTTTAATTGTGTGCTTTTTGTGGAAACCTTGCTTTTTTCCACCTTCTTTTACCAGAAGGAGGCTTATCCGGAAGCTCTCTTTTTTTAATATGAAATTCAAAAAGCTAATTTTGATCACTTCTTTTTCATGAAAGTCATCAGCACGCAACACAGGCATGAAACTTATAATTTAATGAACCTGCCAGGGGAATGACTATTGGGATCATGTATCTCACACAATTCCTGGCCTATATCCCTCTCTTTAGTCAGCTATTATCATCTAAATATAATCATTCCCGGATTCACACATCGGTGGCCATTAATTAATAGGTAAAAGTAATTCCTCCGCCATAACCCATATCGCTATCATAATGAGTAGAGAACCCAAAGTATTTCGTTACAATATATCTCAAACCGGCCATGTACTCTTTGTCTGTGTTTCCCATTAAACTCATCCTCAACCTGGGCGCAACTGGTATATCTTCACGCATCAGCTGAAAGCGGAATTTTCCTTTACTATCCACCCTGGCTTCTGCCATTACCAGCATGGGAAGAGTATACTGGACACCTGCAACAAAAGCCTTTCTGTTTGTTTGATTGCTCAATTGTCCAAACAGGTTTTTTTCACGTTCATTCCTCATGCTGTTATAATGATAATCAAACCCAATGAATGGAAATAACCATTGCATTCTGCCAATATACCGCCCAAAATAAGTTTCGCTTTCATTGCCATGATCCGATTTTAGTCCAAGCCTCCATTCTGTAGAAAATCGATAACGGGTATTTGCTACCATAAATTCTCCGTCGCTGCCATTGCTTTCCAGACCAACCTGGGCCATTGAATGGAACATCCGGTCATCCCTGAACAATTTCCGTTGTGCCAGTTTCGGGTTCGGGATTTCCGGATTTGGGGGAGAGTTTTCATAGCTGATTACCCTACCCATACCGCTCATCATGTGGTACAGGATATGGCAATGGAAAAACCAGTCGCCCCCGGGTTCTGTAGCTGCAAATTCAATAGTGTCCCGCTCCATCGGCATAATGTCAAGAACATTTTTCATTGGTGCATTT
This sequence comes from Daejeonella oryzae DSM 19973, assembly GCF_000422945.1. Taxonomy (GTDB): domain Bacteria; phylum Bacteroidota; class Bacteroidia; order Sphingobacteriales; family Sphingobacteriaceae; genus Daejeonella; species Daejeonella oryzae. The sequence goes on along the minus strand of NZ_KE383964.1, from coordinate 626,946 downwards.
TCGTCCTGATCGTTCAAAACCCTGAAATCATGCCCGTGCAGGTGCATCGGGTGGCGCATCATGGAATTGTTAAAAAGGATGATCCGAACATTCTCGCCTTTTTTGATCAAGATTTTATCACTTTCGGATACCGTTTTATTGTCAAGAGTCCAAACATACCGGCTCATGTTCCCTGTAAGGTCAAACTTTAATTCTTTCCAGGATCCATCAGGCAGGGTGGTTTTTTTGGGATCTCTTAACATATTGTAATTGAGCGTAACGATATCCGCGGAAACTGGTTCCATATTCATTCCCGCCATGCTGTTAGTATCAGGCGTTTGCATGGACTTCATATCATCAGCCTTTTTAACAGCTGTGTCCGAAGTAAGAGGATGCTCCTTTGGATTTTCCTCACCGGTTATTTCGGGATACATGACGGTGTTCATATCCATAATCTGGTTTTGCATTTTCATGCCTTCCATTTCAATCATGTTGCCTTTCATATCCATCATCTCGTTCATCATTTTCATTCCGGCAAAATATTTCAGCTTAGGCATTGCGCCGGCGGCCACTTTTTCCCCTTTTCCCAGCCATAATGAGGCCGATTTGGTTCGATCTTCGGGGGTGATCAGAAATTCATAGCTCTTGTTTTCTGGAATAGTTAGCACTACATCATATGTTTCAGATACGGCTATTATCAACCGGTCAACTTCCACAGGCTCCACATCATTTCCATCAGTTGCAACCACGGTAATCTTACCGCCCGCATACTTCAGCCAGAAATAATCTGATGCACCGGCATTCGCTATCCTCAACCTTACCTTGTCTCCAGCTTTAAATTGAGGTTGTTCATTCTGGTTCTTTCCGTTTATCAGAAACGTACCATAATAAACATCGCTAACGTCCATCGCGGTCATCCGCTTCCATTCATTATTTACTTTGGTTTTAAAATTTCCTGTTTTAATGGCTTCCAAATAACTTTGGGTAGCACCCTTTTGTATGGCAAACCAGTCGGTGGCCGTGTGCAGACTGCGGTCAACTTCGTGCGGGTTCATGTCTGTCCACTCACTTATTACTACGGGCAATGTAGGAATGTCCCATTCTTGCCTTTTATTCATGATAAATGCACCGTACATTCCTATTTGTTCCTGTAGTCCTGAATGACTGTGGTACCAATGGGTGCCATGTTGTATGATCGGGAACTTATATACGTAGGTAGTTCCGGGCTCAATTGGCATCTGGGTAAGATATGGCACCCCGTCTTCCTTATTTGGTAAAAACAGGCCATGCCAGTGCAGGGAAGTCTTTTCCTTTAGATTATTGTGGACATAGATTTCGGCGGTATCGCCCTGAGTAAAAGTCAAAGTAGGCATTGGAATTTGACCGTTTACCGCAATGGCCCTTTTGGATTTTTTACCAAACGTAACCGTGGTATCTGCAATGTATAGATCGTAGCGGACTGTACGAGGCGGCCTCTTACTTGCAATTGTTTTTATAGGTCCCAGGTTGGCCTTTGCTATTTTTATATTGGCTAGGGTTGCGTTATCATCGCCCATCTCCGTCTCGTGCATTTCATGACCATCCATATTTTCCGTCTTTTTCGTCGTGTCTTTCATGTGCATTTGCATTTCAACAGGCTTTTGGATAGTCGCTTTTGGCTTATCTTTAACCGCATTCTTTGTACTTGGCTTCTTACGCGAAGTTTGACTTTTAGCCTTACTTGTCGTTTTGGCTGGTACGCTTTTTTTAGCCGGGAGAGGTGTTTTAGTCTGAGTTGTTTTACTCTTCTGAACGACCAGTTTCATCCCGCATTTAGGACAGTTGCCGGGATTGTTCGTCTGTACTTCCGGATGCATTGGGCAAGTATAACTAACCTGCTTTTTTGCTTCAAGCATATTATGACCTTCATGCTGTGCGAATGCGAATTGTCCGAAAAAAAGCATCAGCACTACTATTAATATTCTTTTCATCATTTTACTTATTTAGTGAAAGACTGTCTCTTGTTTTGGTTGCCCAATTGATAATGAGAACTTTTTCTTCATTGGAAAGCTTCGCTTTAACATGCATCCATGTAAAAGAAGGTAAGGGCATCGTTCCATCTTCAACACTTCCAACTATTGATTTTAGCTTACTTTCCCGCATTCGGTTTGAATAATTACCAAACTCACTGAAATTCAATTCCTCTTTCCCTTTTTTAATATGAGATGCCATCCACCAGCTTACGGGTTGAATTCTGGAGTACCAGGGATAAAGGGTATTATTACTATGGCAGTTGTAACAGGAAGTTTGCAAAATAGCCTGCACATTTTGGGGCACATCCACTACTTCGGTTAATGCAACGGATAAAACCTGCCCATTGTCCAGATTACGGGTAGGTTGAATGAACTGGATGATCAGCATTACAATCAATAAAATCAATAGTCCCGGTTTTATCCAACTCATCCGGGTTTAATTTAATTCTTCCTTTACAGTCCCACATGTAGGCATTGATTGTCCCAGATAAGGATTCTGCACTTCTTTGGTTTCGCTAAGCCAGTTGGCACCTTTATTATTGTTATACATTGGGCAATTAGTATAATACAATTTCTGGCCGGCACCCATTTCTTTTACCAAATCGTAAATATCCTTACTTAATATTTCAAAGTGCTCGCGTTGATGATCAATTTTACCTGAGTTGTCAGCTATATGAGTCGCATGTTGAAGGGCATCCTCTTCTATATCATTGTACACTTTAGCTTGCTCTGTGGTTAATGCTGCTTTATCAAAACTGCCAAATGCGTTCACCATATCTTTGGCTGCAGTAGCGGCTTCTTGATCGTTGTCTTTGCTTAGGGCGTTTTTGATTTGCAGGTAATTGGTCAATAAGCCGCTTATTGAACCTGCAGCTGTTTTTAAATCTTCTTTAGTACCCTGATCTACAGTGGAGGTAGAAGACGTATTTTTATCCATTTTTGTTGTTTGGTTACCGTTGTTGCAGGCTACAAAAAAAAATGTTGATAAGGCTATGCTAGAAATTAATGTTTTCATTTTTGAATATTTAAAACTGAATTGAAAATTGTTTTAAAATTACCGACAGCATTTTTTAATAAAAAGGAAGCGGAAGATCATTTTCAGAATTGTGAATGTGGTTTTCATAATAGAGTTGAGACAGGTAAATACCCATATTTGCCAGACAAACATGGGTATTTAACTATAACAGCTTATTTTAAAGTTTCAACGACTTTCCCGCAGGTAAGCATGGCACTTCCGTAATAGGGGTTTTTAATTGCAGCTTCCTTGCTGAGCCAGCTTGCCTTTTTCATGGGACAGTAAGCCTTGTAAATAGGTTCGGTACTGAGTTTGGTTGTTTTAGCAAAAGCAAACATCTGATCAGAAAACCCTGAAAAATATTCCCTTTGCTTCTTGATGTCTGTAGTCTTCGAAATATCGCCGGCAGTATTTATTAGAGCGTCACGGCTTTCTTCCGAAGGTGTGTTAGCATCCAACTCATTTGCAGTTTTAACAAACTCAGCAGATTTTGTTGCCGCTACACTGGCATTGCCACTAACTAAGGCATCCTTAATATTGAAGTACAGCGTAAGTAATTGATCAGTTTGGGCTTTAGTTCCCTTATCCTGTGCAAAGCTATTTTGTACAAATGCAGTTGCTACAATGGCAACCAATAGAAATATCTTTTTCATTTTAATTGATTTAAATGTTTATCCAATAATTATAGACATGGAGAATTACCGCCATGTAATCAGGGCAAATACATTAAATCAAATCTGGAAACTTTGGATGGCTATACGGATTTTTGGTATAGGGGGATGATGACCCCGAACGAAATACTTGCTTGCCGAAAATAATGTATCAGATGCTAATACATCAAAATTATAAGGGTTTGAAAAGAATGTAACTAAAAATACGGGATGGAAACTGAACTCAGGAGTTAGAGGTGCACGTTTATCAATTTGTGCAAATTTTATCGCTTCATCTGTACAGCAATCATCTTTAGATTTTTCAGACTGTTGATTGCCAGCTATTTCATCATGGGAATGAGCCTTATTATGATTAATACTTGTTTCAACTTTTTCTTCTTTATTATGAGTTTTATCGTGACTATGAGCCACAATTACCTTTTCATCCTCATGATGAGAATCGTTATAGCCCATGTTTATCCCAATAAAGCAGGCAAATACTAAAACGATGTTCAGAGAGAACACGAATAATAGAAATCCGGCTTTAAGCTTTATGGGAGTAATTCTTTTCATTAAGTGAAGGCAAAATTAAACTATTTATTGAAATTACCTGCCTATTAAAAGCAAAGGTAATGTTCTGCATGTTCGCCTATTTTATAGAATTAAGGAAAATAGTTATATAATTTTAAGGCTCGATACCCTCAATACTTTACCTGGAGCTTAATTCCCTCCTTCTCTAAATCCGGCAAAGCCGATTTTAAGATGAGCACCTTTAACGCATTAAGATCCCATTAAAAAGAAAGGGTGGTCACCCTATGAAATTACCGGGCAACTTGATGCTGTCCATTCCTGAACGTTTAAGAAAATCCTGTCTAGTACGGTATGATGCATTTCCGGAAATTTTTCATAACACCAGTATTTCAAAACAAATAACTCCTCACTTTTAATAATTCTTAAGCCTTTGATCAATTCTTTTTCGAATAGCATGTTAACGAAGCTGACCTTCACCAGAATTATTTTTATGTACTCAATCATAATTTTAAATGCAAATGCTCACAAGATTCACTTCTTGTATACTGCCAGCAAAACTATTAGCCACATATTAAAATAATGATAAGCAGATATTATGATTTGATCCGGAAATGAAATTTGCATTTTAACAAATCATACTCATAAAAAATATTCCTTTCAGTAATATTAAAACATGATAGTAAGAACTTCCATCCTGTAAAAGTATAACTCGATATTACTCCGATTTGGCAAATGAATCTTCAAGCGTATGTATCTGCACGCTTCGTTCCAGATAATCTTTCACATACAATTCCTGAACAATAACGATAATGGCCGCCAGGATTGGCGTTGCCAAAATCAAGCCTAGTATACCGGCAAATATGCCAATAAGGACCATCCACGACAGCATGAGTGCCGGTGGTAGAGCCACCATTTTCTTTTCGATCAAAGGGGTAACCAAATAGCTTTCAACAATTTGAACTCCAAAAATATAAGATCAGAACATATAATGCATCCTGGGGTCCCGACATAAAAGCGATCAGCAAAGCCGGGGCAAGCGCTAAATAAGGGCCAATATTGGTAATAAAAGATAACAGGGCGGCAATTAAAGCCAAAGCATATGAGAGCGGAATCCCTAAAACTACTAAGCCAATGGCGGTTAATATACCTACCACAGCCATGGAGATTAATTTTGCGGCCATCCATAAGGTTAAAGTGACATGAACTTTATCTAACACCTCGGAAAGCCTGTTGCGGAAAGTAACCGGAAACAGACTGGTGAAACCTTTGGTATACATCCTGGGATCGGCAGCTAAAAAAAGTCCTGTGATCAGGATGATAAAAATATCTGCGAAAACCCCAATAGTAGACGAAAAGATACCGGTAACTTTAGAAAACACATCTGCTTTTATCCTGAATCAGATCCTGCGGTTTCTCGGGTACTTCATCAAAAATAGTTCGGCCTATTTCAGTCTGCTTTATTTTTTCCTGCAAACTTTGTAACGATTTAGGTAGCGTTTCTACCATTTCATTCAGCTGCTTGCTGATAGAGGGTCCCAGGAGCATAAATAAAGCAGTGAAAAAGACTGCGATTAGCAAAACCACTACAATTAACGAGAAGGAATAACGGAGCTTTGTTTTCCGGTTAATCCAATTGGCAAAAGCGTTGAGCAGAACAGAGAAAAAAACTCCCGCAAACACCAAAAGAAAAAAGTTTAATTGGAAAACAAGAAGGGCAAAGCCCGAAGCAATCAATAATGCAGTAAAAACCGCCGCCGCCACTCTCCTGTCAAAGAAGTTTGATTTGAAAATAGAATAACTTTAATTATTGGGTTAAACAGTTTTATAGTTCCTTAAAAAGTCATGATTGTTAAAAATGTTTAACTTCAATTTGAAAGAGTGCTTGTCGAAAATTCCTTTAAATCCATCTGAGGGGGTTAAGACCAATACTAACATGGACACATAAATGACCCTTACTATGTATTGTTACTTTCCGATACAGAACTTGGAAAAAATAGTTTCTAAAAGATCATCGGTGGTAACTTGTCCGGTGATTTCGCCGAGGTAGTATAGAGCCTGCTTAATATCCATGGCTAAAAAATCTGAAGTAACCGGACTGCCTATATTTTCGAGAACGCGGTTTAAAGACTCCTGAGTTTTTTCCAGTGCTTCTAGGTGTCGGATATTGCTGATCAAAACATCATCTGAATTAATTTGCAGAAGATTTACCTTTTGTAAAATCTGATCCTTCAGCTCTTCTATTCCTTCTTTATTACGGGCAGAGATATACACCAGATCCAGATCTGACAGGCTGCTTTGCTGATCAGGGTTTAAGAGATCCATCTTGTTGACCAAAGCCAAATACGGGGTTTGAAGATCATTCAAATAGGCTATCTGCTGATAAATATCTTCAATTTCCTGTTCGGGATCAACAAGGTAAATAATCAGTTTGGCCAGTTTAATTTTTTCGTGGGTGCGCTCCACCCCTTTGGCTTCAATAATATCCAGTGTATCGCGAATTCCGGCTGTGTCAATAAAGCGGAAATTGATTCCGCGGATGTTCATTTCATCTTCAATGGTATCCCGGGTTGTTCCGGCAATCTCCGAAACAATAGCCCGCTCTTCATTTAATAGCGCATTCAGCAAGGTAGATTTGCCCACGTTTGGTTTGCCGGCAATCACTACCGGAACCCCGTTTTTTAAAACGTTTCCCTGTTCAAAAGAGGAAATCAGTTTTTGAATAATCCGGTTGATTTGATATATCAGTCCTTTTAAATCATCGCGGTTAGCGAATTCCACATCTTCTTCTCCGAAATCAAGTTCCAGTTCAATCATTGAGGCAAAATGGATGAGCTGGTCACGAAGGTGCTGTAATTCATTTGAAAAACCACCACGCATTTGCTGCATGGCCATTTGATGTGATGCTTTGGAGTCTGAGGCAATGAGGTCGGCTACCGCTTCCGCCTGACTGAGATCCATTTGTCCGTTAAGGAAAGCCCGCAACGTAAATTCCCCGGGATTAGCAGGCCTTGCTCCTTTGCGAACCAGTAATTTGATAATACTTTCGATGATATATGCTGAGCCGTGGGTAGAAATCTCCACCACATTTTCTTTTGTATACGAATGAGGAGCCACAAATAAAGACACCAGAACTTCGTCCAGAATAGCTTCGCCATCGCGTATGGTTCCAAAATGTATGGTATGCGAGGCTTGTTTCTCCAGGTCTTTACCGCGAAAAACTTCGTTAACCAGTTTCAAAGCATCCGGGCCTGATAAACGGATCACCCCAATAGCACCAGTGCCCGAAGGTGTGGCTAGAGCAATAATGGTATCAACAGTATAATCAGTTGCGGATTCAGTTTTCATAGCCTCAAAGGTACATTTTTGCCCAAAATAACTTCATTGTTTACTTTACAAATTCCGCATGAAATTAGTCGTGACTATAAATATCCTTGTGAAATAATTTATAAGGCTTGCTGACTTAAAACCGGCTGATTATGATGAAAGTGGCGGCAATTCTATCTGCTGCATTAGCCACATAATAGTAATTTCCGTTAAAAGATAAAATAACTCTCCGTGATGGATAAATTAATTATTTATAAATTAATTTATCCAAAAAAAATTATCTTCACCAGTGAAATATAAATTTCTATAAGAGAATGAAAATGAATTCCTTGATTATGAAAAAAGCAGGCAACTCAAGTTTACTCATTTTTTGTATTTTAATTCTCATATGTGTTTTATCCTGCAAGAAAGAAAAAGAGGAGCAGCCTATTAGCGTTGGGCAAGGTGCAATTTCAGTTAGTACGGAACAAACTTCAGCTAAAATTGATTACATAGGTTTGGGCACTTCATTTACTGAATCTGGCGTCTATTATTCAACCGATTCAGCAAGCATTGCAGTAATTAGTGAAAATACCCCGAAAGTTATCTCAGTTAAATTGGATGCTTCTAATTTTGCTGCAAATCTCAAAGACCTATCTCCGCAAACAACATATTTCTTTATTATTTACATCAAAGATGCAAAAGGAAAATATGTTTACACTAAACTATCAAAACTGACCACGAAAGGGTATGGAATTAAATGGCAAGTTGATTTTTCAAAAACCATTAAACTAATCGACATATTACATAAGGATGTAATTTTAATTGGTCAGCCGCTTAATACGGATATCAAGAATTATAAAGTCACATTGGGTTCAACAGTTTGCATGCTATGGAAAATTGCAAAAGCCGATGCTACCCCGGCAGATTATATGTTCTACATTCAGGTTCCGGCGCCCACCCCGGCAGGTAAATATAAATTAACCCTATCCTATCTCGATAAGGTTATATTTAGTGATGATCTGGAAGTGCTGAAAGGAAATTATTATTATGTATCAAAAAAAACGCAGCCATCATTTCCGGTTAGCAGCTTCAGCTACTTTCAACATGATAATAAGCTTTATACAATCCAAACAGGCAGCAACAAGATTGATAGCTGGAACTCTGTAACTAACGAATGGTCATTCGTTGGAACAGCACCTTCGTCAATTACTTTTGCTGAAGGCAGCTCCGGCAATGAGCTAAATGGTAAAATTTGGTTTCCACCGGCGGGTTCGGCTGAAGAAGCATTTCACTCTTACACTCCCTCATCAAACCGGTGGGAGAAAACTTTGCTGTTCACTCCACCAAACAGTAATGATATGTTAAAAACCTACGGAAGTTTTGTTTATCAGGAGAAAATTTACTGTATGGTTCAGCAAATCAGGCACATCAAAGGAAATATATTAACAGAAAATCTTTTAAAAGTTTTTAACCCCGGAGATAAAAGCTGGAAAGTTATTATGAACCTGAATAATAGTGCCTGGGATTACAAGGGAGTTGTATTAAACGGCCAGATTTATCTCCTGGCTGCAACAGTTATAGATCAGGAAAATGCTTCTACTTATTTTAAAAGCACTTTATATCAATTAGATCTCAATTCCAAAACCTTAATCAAAAAACCAGATATCCTTTGGTATAATCTACCCCAGGGCTCAATTAACCCATCGTTGTTTACCCATAATAATCACTTATTTATTTACGGAGGAATGAAAAGTGTGGGATACAACGCCAACGTTTCAACAGATATGTATGAATTTGCTCCGGAAAATGATAGCTGGACAAGAATTCATTTATCTCATAATGCCGATAGAGGTGGTAGCGGAATGTTCTGTAATGTTTTTAATGATAAAATTTATATAGCATTTGGACTTAGATACATGCTTGATTATTCCAACTACATATGGGAATTAGATATGAATAAGTGATTCAGGTAAATTCTAAATTTTTTATTTGCCGGGCTTATATGTCAGACTTAATCCCTGAAAATCCACTCCGCCGATGGGCTGAACAGCAATTTCTCTTTTATTAGATTTTTTATGGAGCTGTGGAACCAAAATACCTGCACCTGCCCCGATGGCATAACCCAGTAAGTTATCAGTTAAAAAATGCTTTCCGGCTTTATAGCGGAGATAACCAACAACTGCCGGAACTGCTGCGCCTGCGGCCCATACATACGGCCGGGCTTTTGAGTCGGGATTAAAATCATTGAATACTTTTGCTGCAAAAAAAGTTGCAGAAGCAGTTGCGGCAGTATGCCCTGCAAAAAACGAACGTTGCGCATCTTTACTTTTGCGGCTTCCGTCAGATACATTTGTGCTATAAACCAGCGGTCGGCTTCTGCGGATGGTGCCGGCAGTCATGGTATAAAGAGAACCCGTTAAGCCCATAGTTTCTACAAAAAGAACCATCACCTGCCCCATATGCGAACGCTGATTCTTATTTAGTAAAGCCGCAATTGGAACCGCCGCAAAAGAACCGTAAAAAGGTATATAACTGTCTTTGTCTGCACGCCTTGAAAAATCACCGGCCGTGTGACGGTCTATAAAAAACACATCGGAAGAAGATTTAGCAGCTAATTCTGCATCGGTTAGAGGTTCGATATTTTGAATCAACGTCAATCCCAAATAACTCATACCTATACCTGCCGCAATGGCCGGACCGTCAATTTTTAAAGTGGTTTTGTAAGGAGAATCTTTTTTCTGTGCGAATCCCGGCAAGGATAAAAGAACAAAGGATAGTAACAGGGGTAAATTAAATTTCATATAAAAATATTAAGCAGATAAAAATATGTACCTGGAAATTGTAAGCAGGGATAGCAAAGGGTTAACAGTGTATTTGATAATCTACTTTTCCAATTAAAACTTCTCTTCAATTCCCAGGCCAAACAAAGCAAAATCATACTTAACAGGATCCAAAGGATCAAATTCACGCAAATGCCCGGTAAGTTCTACAGCCATCTTCCAATCGACTTGTTTGCGTTCGATAAGCTTCAGCTTGCGTGCAACCCGCTCCACATGTACATCTGTCGGGCAAATCAGTTGTGATGGCTTAATAGTTTTCCAGATTCCGAAATCTACACCGCAATCGTCATGACGTACCATCCAGCGCAAAAACATGTTCAGTCTTTTACAAGCCGACTTTTGCAAAGGCGCCGAAATATGCTTTTTTGTACGTTCAGGCACATCAGGCAGAGAGAAAAAATACTCTCTGAAATAATTGAGAAAAATCTCTGCCGAAGGTTCGGTGATTGGTAATCCGGATAATTCTGCAGCATAACAGGGTGATGAACTGTAAATGTTCGAAACCGGATTTTGCATATTTTCCTCCCTGAATTCTTCACGAAGAGCAGGAGGTTTTTCAACCCGTAAAGCCGGCGGGAGAAAAGCATCTTCCAGTGAATCAAATTGATTGTAATGATGTTCCAAAAAACTCACAAAATACAGCAGATCTGTATCGTTAAACGTGCGGTGCTTAAAATCTAATAAATTCTGAAGATCGCTGTCCTGGTGATTTAAAATAAAATCATAAGGTGCACTGTCCATTCTCTGAATCAGTTCAGCACATTTGCTGATAATGGTTTTACGGGTTCCCCAGGCCAGCATGGCTGCAAAAAAACCCATGATTTCAATATCCTGCTGAACAGAAAAAAGGTGTGGAATAACAATCGGGTCGTTCTTAATAAATTCCGGACGGTTGTACTGCTCTACTTTTGAATCGAGAAAAGATTTCAGATTATCTGACATGGGATTGGATTAAGGAGCAAGGATTAAAGACAACAAAAATAGCGAGTAGTTCATTTCATAAAAGGAGGACAAGTTTCTGATTATGAATTTTATTCCTGTTTCAGTTTCTGGTAAACCATTTCGTAAGCTGGTGTTTCTATATTGGATTTTTTGCCCAGCCTGACTACATATCCCGTAAGGGTTTCTACTTCCGTTTTCTTCTTGTTCTGATAATCACGGTGCATGGACGAACTTGTTTCGTAGGATAAAGATTTCATCCGGGCAATCGCATTTTCAATATTTGTTTCATCGAAAACAATTCCATTTGCATTGGCTACCTTTCTAATCTCGCTTAAAAGCGAATTAAGGAGTTTCATGCTCTCAGGATTCTCTACCAATTGTCCAATGGTTTGATCTTTATAAGACGTAATTGAAGCCATCGTAGAAATGAAAATAAATTTCTCCCAAATGGTTTGCAGAATGTTTTGCTGATTTGAAGCATCAATGCCGGCCGACTTCATTAAATCTTCTGCCCATAAAAGCTTTTCATTGCTTTTAGCCGATTGATTAACTGTACCAAAAAACAACTTACGTATAGGTCCGGAATCAATTACAAGTCCCGGCTTTTCCAGATGCGCCACGATATAAACGCAACCCCGCCATACTTCATTTTGAGTATATAATTGCTGAACATGATCAAAGCTGTCGACACCGTTTTGCAAAGGCAAAATAACGGTATTACGATCAATGCATGAATCAATCTGCTTCAGCGTTGATTCCAGATCATAGGCTTTGGTGCAGCAAATTAATAAATCTGCAATTCCAATTTCCTGCGGATCATTGGTTGCTAATTTCGGATGAACGATAAATGATTTTCCTTCGGATTTTACTTCAAGTCCGTTCTTCTGAATGGTTTTCAGATTTTCGCCGCGACATAGAAAATAGACTTCTATATCATTTGAATTAAAATAATGTGCCGCCAGTTTTCCGCCAAAGAAACCTCCTGTACCCCCGATTCCTGCTATGAGTATTTTTTTCATTTCTTTAATAGATTAAAGAATAAAGAGCAAAGAACAAGGATTTGTTGTTGCACATTTATTTCCTTTACTCTTTTATCTATGCTTTTTGTTCGCATCACTTTAGTGAATGGGGGGATAAAGAACAAAGAATTGTGAGTACACGATTTTTTGGCTTACACTTTAATCTTTGTTCTTAGCTCCTTTTCTCCTTAAGCCAGTGCCTGTTCAATGTCTTCCAGCAAATCTTCAATATCTTCCACGCCCACGCTTAAGCGTAAAAGACTGTCAACTACGCCCACTTTCTCACGTTCCTCTTTTGGAATAGAACCATGTGTCATGGTAGTTGGGTGATTCACCAGAGACTCCACCCCTCCTAAAGATTCTGCCAGTGCGAATACTTTAAATGAAGAGGCCACACGGAATGTTTCCTGAAGATCGGCTCCTTTAATAGTAAAAGAGATCATTCCGCCGAAATCACGCATCTGCTTTTTAGCGATCTCATGATTGGGATGATCTGTAAATCCCGGCCAGTAAATTTTATCCACTTTTGGATGGGTTTTTAAGAACTCTGCGATCTGTCGCCCATTTTCACAATGTGCTTTCATTCTTAAATGAAGGGTTTTTAATCCTCTTAAAACCAGAAAACTATCCTGAGGACCTGGTGTAGCACCGCAGGCGTTGTAAATAAACCAAAGACGTTTGTATAAATCTTCGTCATTAAGCATCAGCGCACCCATCACCACATCCGAATGACCACCCAGATATTTGGTTACCGAATGCATTACTATATCAGCTCCCAGATCAATCGGGTTTTGAAGGTAAGGCGAAGCAAAAGTGTTATCTACCGCCAGAGTAATTTTGTTTGCTTTGGCGATTTTAGAAACTGCCGCAATATCCACAATTTGCATGGTGGGATTTGTTGGCGTTTCTATCCAGATCAGTTTGGTTTTATCCGTAATAAACTTATTGATGTTTGATGCATCTGTAAGATCGATGAAATGAAACTTGATGCCGTAATTGGCGAATATTTTGGTGAACATCCGATACGAACCTCCATACAAATCATTGCCTGTAATAACCTCATCACCGGGCATGAGTAATTTCATTACCGCATCGGTAGCTCCCATGCCGCTTGAAAAAGCTAAACCGTATTTTGCATTTTCCAGTGCTGCCAAACATCCTTCGAGGGCTTTACGGGTTGGATTTGTTCCTCTTGAATATTCGAATCCTTTGTTATCACCCGGGGATTTCTGCCAGTAAGTAGATGTTTGATATATTGGAGTCATGATAGCTCCTGTTGCCGGATCTGGTTCTTGTCCGGCGTGAATTGCTTTTGTTCCGAATTTCATATATTAAAATTTGGGAGCAAAAATACAGGTTAAGATTTTGGCAAAAGAAATTTAACCGAATTTTCATTAAGTTTAAACCGAAAGGAGAATAAAACGTATTATATTTATTTAAAATTCTTGAATATGAAAAGATTAATTTACTCCTCAGTTATTATGCTGGGAATGCTCTTGACTATTACTACATCCTGTAAGAAAGAATCTAATACAGAAGATGATGATTTAACTTCAATTGAGGAAAGTGCAACCGCAGCCGAAACTTTTTTCGATGCCTTTGCAAGCCTGAGCAGTTTATCATCAGAATTCGATGTATTGTTCAGTTACTCAGAAAGAGGAATTCAGATTCAGGAATCTTCCAATACGCCGAAGTTTAATAATACCTGCGGAGAGATTACCATACTTCCCAAAAATACAAGCTGGCCAAAAACAGTTACCATAGATTTTGGGGATGGATGTACAACAGACAATATAAATCGTAAGGGAAAAGTTATTGCTGTATTTACAGATCGCTTTAAAAACCCCGGTGCCAAAGTAACTGTTACATTCGAAAACTTTGAGATTAATGGCCATAAAATTGAAGGGACTCAGGTTATTACAAATAATGGAAAAAATACAGCCGGCAATTTTAATTACAGCGTGGAGGTAAAAGATGCCAAAATTACTTACAATAATAAAATCTTCAGCTTTAACTCTCTTAATACCATTGAATTAATTAATGGATCTTTAACAGCGAGTCCTTTAGATGATGTATTTTCCATCACAGGTTCTGCAAATGGCGTTGATACTAAAGGCAGAAGCTTTTCGGTAATGATTGTTAAGCCCTTGATCAAGAAGATAGCTTGTAAATTTATCGTTTCCGGCAGTGCTGAGATTACCTCTGGTTCCGGTGCTACTAAAACTCTGGATTATGGTTCTGGTGATTGCGATGATAAAGCGATGGTTACAGGTGCAGGGTTAAGTAAAGAGATTACGCTTCGCAAATAATCAAGCAGATGATCTGCTATTCAGAACTCTATATTTCTGATCTGACAAATAGAAAGTCCCTTCATCGGGACTTTTTTTATGCCCCGGTACTGACATTCCTGAATCCTACCCTCATATTTTTTTCGTAAAATTGTTAGAACATCAATTCGAAAATTATGAAAGCAATTTGGAACAATCAGCTAATAGCAGAAAGTGATCATACGATCAACATTGAAAATAATGAATATTTCCCTGCTGATTCAGTAAAGAAAGAATTTTTTACAGAGTCTTTAACCCATACTACCTGCCCCTGGAAAGGAGTTGCTTCTTATTATTCTCTGATTGCACATGGTAAAGAAAATATCGATGCTGCCTGGTTTTATCCAAATCCGAAGGATGCAGCATCTGAAATAAAAAATTATGTAGCATTTTGGAAAGGCGTAAAAATTAGTAAATAATCTGAATCGATGAGAAAATATGATGCAATTATCATAGGATCCGGACAGGCAGGAACGCCTTTAGCTAAAAAACTAGCTGAGGCAGGTTATAAAACAGCGTTACTTGAAAGAGAATTCATCGGAGGAACTTGTATAAATTACGGCTGCACTCCTACCAAGACTATGATCGCTTCAGCCCGATCAGCATATCTTTCAAAAAACAGCAAATATCTGGGAATCAATACAGGTTCTATATCTGTAGATTTTAAAAAGATCGTCAGCAGAAAGGATAAAATAGTTCGGTCTTTCAGAGAGAATCTGGAAACTAACTTAATAAAAGTGAAGGGATTGGATATTCTGTATGGTGAAGCAAGTTTCATTACTGATAAAACTCTAAAGTTAAGCTCAGCAAATAAAAAAGATCTCTTGCTGACCGCTGATAAGATTTTCATTAACGCAGGCAGCAGGCCAACAATTCCTGCAATTAAGGGAATTGAAACGATAAACTACCTTGATTCAACGAGTATACTGGATTTAAAAGAAATCCCGGAACATCTGATAATTATCGGCGGAAGTTATATCGCTCTTGAGTTTGGCCAGATGTTTCGCCGTTTTGGAAGTAAAATAACAATTGTTGAACGATCTGATCAGTTTCTCTCAGGCGAAGATAATGATGTAGCCGCTGAGCTAAAAATTATTTTGGAGGAAGAAGGCTTGAATATTCTAATTTCTTCAGAAACAAAAAGTTTAAAAAAGAATGAAAACGGAAGCATTATCGTCACACTTAATGTAAAAGGTAAGGCTAAAACTATTCGTGGGTCACACCTGCTTATGGCTGTTGGCCGAACACCAAACAGCGAGTCTTTGAACCCGGAAGCAGCAGGTCTACAGACAGATGAAGGGAGATTTTTTAAAGTAAGTAATAAACTTCAAACCAATATCAAGGGAATTTTCGCTTTAGGCGATATTAAAGGTGGGCCGGCATTTACCCATACATCTTATAATGATCATCTGGTTATTATCAAAAACTTATTGGAGGAAAAGGATATCAATATTAAGAACCGGATGGTACCCTATTGTATGTTTACTGATCCGCAGCTTGGAAGAATCGGTTTAAATGAAAAGCAGGCCATATCAAAAAAGTTAAAATACAAAGTTGCTCTGATCAAAATGGATCGTGTTGCACGGGCTATTGAAACCGGCGATACCCGGGGCCTTATAAAAGCCCTGGTAGATACAAAAACAAAGCAGATATTAGGTGCTTCGGTTATTGGAACCGAGGGCGGAGAAATTATGACCGTTTTGCAGATGGCAATGATGGGAAAGGTTACTTATGAAGAGATCCGGGACGGAGTTTTTGCACATCCAACCTATTCAGAATCTTTAAATAATCTGTTTATGACACTTGATTCCAAATGATTAAGGTGCAAAATTTGAGTAAAAGTTATGGTCTACTAAAAGCAGTAGATTCTATATCTTTTAATGTGAGGCATGGAGAAACCCTTATTCTTCTTGGCACCAGCGGGTGCGGCAAAACAACTACCTTGAGAATGCTTAACCGGTTGATAGAACCTTCGAAAGGAAGTATAGAACTGAATGGCCGGGATATAACAACAGAACAATCCGAAAAATTACGCCGCGGAATTGGATATGTATTACAGGATAACGGGCTTTTTCCGCATTATACTGTGGCTGAAAATATTGCGATTGTCCCCAAGCTTCTTAAATGGGATAAACAAAAAATAAATAAACGCTCGGGAGAACTTTTGGAGAAACTTTCTCTGCCGGCGTCACAATTCCTAAATGTATATCCCGAACAGTTAAGCGGCGGTCAACAACAGCGGGTGGGACTTGCAAGAGCATTGATGGCCAATCCACCGGTATTATTAATGGATGAACCTCTCGGATCATTAGATCCGGTAACACGGGCCGCCATCCGAAAAGAATTTAACGCTCTTGATGAACTAAAAGGTAAAACTATTGTGATGGTTACGCATGATATTGCGGAAGCATTTGAACTTGGCGACCGCATTTGTCTGATGGACCAGGGGAAGATTATACAGATCGGAACACCCTACGAATTATTATTTCATCCTGAAAATAATTTCGTGAAAGACTTTTTTAAGGAGCAGCGTTTTCAGCTGGAATTAAAAACTTTAACCATTGCTGATATCTGGAATTTTATTCCAGAACAGGATGAAACAGCAGCAACACTATATAACAATTCAGATACAGATATATGGGAGGCACTATCCCTGTTAGTTGAATCAGAAAATAATCTGATTCTGATAAATAACCCTCTTCTGGGAAGCTCCAAAGCTTGCGGGTACAAAGAAATTATGACCGCTTACAGTGAATTTAAGAATACAAAAAATGAATGATCAGCAAAGTTTATGGAGTTTTGTACTGGAACAAAAATCTAAACTTTTAGATCAGGTAATTACGCATATTGGTCTCACTTTTACCTCTTTAATCTTAGCCATTTTAATAGGTATTCCTTTAGGAATATTGATTTCCCGAAAGGTAAAACTTGCCGGCCCCGTACTTGGATTTGCCGGAATTTTACAAACTATCCCGAGCATTGCCCTCTTGGGGATTATGATTCCAGTCCTCGGCATTGGTCCTAAACCTGCAATAGTAGCTTTATTCCTGTATGCCTTGCTGCCCATTATCAGAAATACGTTTACCGGAATTACTCAGGTAAACTCTTCTGTTATCGATGCGGCAAAAGGAATGGGCATGAGTAACTTACAAATTTTATTTAAAGTACAACTACCGTTAGCTATGCCGGTTTTGCTTGCCGGTATCAGAACGGCCACCGTAATAAACGTTGGTGTGGCAACGCTGGCAGCGTACATAGCCGCCGGGGGATTAGGTGAATTCATCTTTGGCGGAATTGCTTTAAATAACTCGAACATGATTCTTGCCGGTGCTATACCGGCTGCTCTTCTCGCTATCCTTTTCGACTTTTTGTTATCTAAGATTCAGAGGTTTAATTTAAGATTGCTGAAGCCTGTGCTGTTAGTATCAGGACTATTATTATTTATTCTCTCAGCAACTTATTTTATTCCATCTGTTAAGGGCGATACTCTTTTAGGTGGCTTTACTCCTGAATTTATGGGCAGGCAGGATGGCTATCTTGGATTAAAAGATAAATACAATTTAAACATCCGAACGGTCGTAATCAGCGATGCTGTGATGTATAAAGCTGTTTATGAAAAGGATCTGGATCTTATCAGCGGATATTCCACGGATGGAAGATTAAAAGCGTTCGACCTCGTTACCTTAAGAGATGATAAGGGAATTTTTCCTCCTTATTATGCAGCGCCGCTTGTTCAAAAAAAAACTTTAAAAAAGTATCCGGAACTTGAGGAAATCCTGGATCAGCTTTCCGGAAAAATTAATGATTCCATCATGACCGATTTAAATTTCAGGGTGGATTACTTAAAGCAGAATCCCGAAAAAGTAGCCAGGGAGTTTCTCGTAAAGGCGGGTTTATATAAGAATTCCCTTAATGGAAAGCGGGGACCAATACGGATAGGATCAAAAATTTTTGGCGAACAGTATATCCTTGCTAACATGTATAGGATTTTAATAGAAGGAAATTCTGATCTTAAAGCAGAAACTAAAACCGGACTTGGCGGAACAAAAATATGTTTCGATGCTTTAATAAATGATCAGATTGACTTTTATCCCGAATATACCGGAACCGGATTATTGGTGCTGCTTAAGGTTCCTGCCGCTGTTCTTGATACTCTTAAAAGCAAAGAAGGCGTTTATAAATATGTAAAAAATCAGTTTGATACAGACTATAAATTGAAATGGTTAAAACCGATAGGCTTTAATAATGCGTATGCTTTAATGATGAGAAGGAAACAATCCGATGACCTTCGGGTTAAATCCATTTCAGATCTTACAAACTATTTAAATAAAGACTAATGAGTTTGCTCAAATCTTATCAGGATATTAGAAAAAGGTCGGTGGAAATATGCAAACCTTTAAAAACCGAAGATTACGTAGTTCAGCCGATTGTGGATGTAAGTCCACCGAAATGGCATTTAGGACATACCACCTGGTTTTTTGAAACATTCATACTCAAACCTTTCGCATTTGAATATCAGGAATTTGATCCGGATTTCAATTATGTTTTTAACAGCTATTACGAAACTGTTGGAGCCCGCGTCATTCGTACCAACCGGGGTAATCTGAGCAGGCCTGGAGTGGATGAAGTTTACCGCTACCGAAAATATGTAGATGAAGCAATGGTTAAATTTCTTGAAGAAGTTAATCTAACTGAAGCGCAAAAAGAAGTAATGATTCTTGGCTTTAATCACGAACAACAGCATCAGGAACTTTTAATTACCGACATCAAATACATTCTTGGTCATAACCCGCTTTTTCCGGCATATTCCCAATCAAAGTTGATTCCGGTGCTGAGTTTTGAAACTCAGGATTTAGAAGATGAAAATCAGGAAATACAACATCCTGAATTTATTTCATTTAAAGAAGGCGTTTACGAAATCGGATTTAGTGGAGAGGGATTTTGCTTTGACAATGAGCTCAACAGACACAAAGTATACGTCTACGATTTTTCAATCTGCAATTTGCTGGTAAGCAATAAAGAATATCTGGAGTTTATAGATAGTGGCGCTTACCAGGATTTCAGGTTCTGGCATGCAGATGGCCTGGAATGGGTTAAAACTAATCAGATTGAAGCTCCCATGTACTGGCATAAGATAGATTCCGAATGGTATAATTATACTTTGTCGGGATTGCAGTTAATTCAAGCAGAAAATCCGGTTTGTCACATATCCTATTATGAAGCAGCAGCTTATGCTTCATGGAAAAAAATGCGCCTGCCGACTGAAGCAGAATGGGAAATTGCAGCCCGGAATTTAAATTGGGGGAAGCGCTGGGAATGGACAGAAAGCGCTTATCTGCCTTACCCGGGATTTAAAAAAGCCGAAGGTGCCATCGGAGAATATAATGGCAAATTTATGATTAATCAAATGGTATTAAGGGGTGCTTCTGAAGCCACTTCGCCAGAGCATAGCCGCATTACTTACCGTAATTTTTTTCAACCCGATCTTCGCTGGCAATTTACCGGAATCAGGCTCGCAAAATAATTTATATGAACAATTTACAATCTACAACGCAATCAACTGAAACTGAAACTGGCTTACCAGGCCAATTTCTTAATGATGTAATCACAGGCCTAACCTCTTCCCCTAAATATCTGGAATCGAAATACTTTTACGATAGTATCGGTGACGGGCTTTTTCAGCAAATTATGCATTGCCCTGAATACTATCCTACTCCGTGCGAGCTTGAAATTCTTTCAAAACAAACAGATGTTATAATCGACCTTTTCATGAATAGCAATGAGGGATTTGACTTAATTGAACTGGGTGCGGGAGATGCTTTAAAATCATCATACCTGCTGCAAAGCATGGTAGCAAAAAATATTGACTTTACTTATTATCCGATAGACATCTCAGCAAATGTGATATCTAATCTCGAAAAAAAATTACCTCTGCATATTCCCGGACTTCCCATACATGGTTTAAACGGAGAATATTTTGAGATGCTTCAAAAATCTAATACCCTTTCTAATAGAAAAAAAGTTGTCCTTTTCCTGGGATCAAACATCGGCAATATGTTTCCGGCAGAGGCAGAGAAATTTTGTGAAAGTTTGAGAGAGAATTTATCTTCCGGAGATTTGCTGCTGATCGGGTTCGATTTAAAGAAAGATCCCCAAACAATTCTCGATGCTTATAATGATAAGCAGGGATTTACCAGGGATTTTAATCTTAATTTACTAAATCGGATTAACAGGGAATTAGGCGGAAATTTTAACCCTGAACATTTTAAACATTACCCAACATATGATCCGGGTACAGGTTCCTGCAAAAGCTACCTTGTAAGTACACGCCAGCAGGTTGTAAATATCTCTGCTGGAGATTCATCTATTGAATTTAAACAGAATGAATGCATTCACATGGAAATTTCACAAAAATATGATCTGGAAGAAATAGAAGTTCTGGCTCATAAAACCGGTTTTAAACCCCTGGAGTATTTTTATGATTCGAAGAACTGGTTTGTGGATGCGGTTTGGGTGAGGGAGTAAAAAACGCCGACGGGCTTTAATTTCTGTCGGCGTGGAAATTTTTTATTAATATGCCCGGGCAAATAACACCCGTTGAGTGGAAGGTTTTCCGGTAACCATACAAATACCGTCTTCCAGTTTATTATTTAGAGGAATACAGCGGATTGTAGCTTTGGTTTCGTCTTTAATTCTTTTTTCCGTTTCTGCAGTGCCGTCCCAGTGAGCAGAAATAAATCCTGATTTCTCGTCCAGAACCTGTTTGAATTCCTCGTAAGAATTTACTTCCCTGATATTCTCATCTCTGAACTTGAGTGCTTTATTGTAAATAGCAGATTGTATTTCTTCCAAAAGCTGCTCGATATGATTATCTAAATTATCACGACTGATCGTTTGTTTTTCCTTGGTATCTCTTCTGGCAATTTCAATTGTGCCGTTTTCAAGGTCACGGCCTCCAATGGCTAAACGCACAGGAACACCTTTTAATTCATATTCAGCAAATTTAAAACCGGGACGTTGCGTATCGCGATTATCGTATTTTACTGAAATGTTTTTAGCCTTCAGTTTTGAAACCAGTTCAGTGGCAACTTCAGAAATATTATCAAACTCTTCATCAGAACGATAGATGGGAACAATAACCACCTGGATCGGTGCTAGTTTGGGTGGCAGAATTAAGCCGGAATCATCAGAATGCGCCATGATTAATGCGCCAATCAGTCGGGTAGACACACCCCATGAAGTAGCCCAAACATGATCCTGCTTTCCTTCCTTATTGGTAAATTTAACATCAAATGCTTTGGCAAAATTTTGCCCTAAAAAATGCGACGTTCCGGCCTGCAAAGCTTTTCCATCCTGCATAAGAGCTTCAATACAATACGTATCTAATGCTCCTGCAAATCGCTCGGTATCTGTTTTACGACCTCTGATAACCGGGACAGCCATAAAGTTTTCTGCAAAATTAGCATACACTTCCAGCATGCGTTTAGTTTCCTCAATCGCCTCCTGAGATGTAGCATGAGCAGTATGACCCTCCTGCCACAAAAATTCTGCAGTTCTTAAAAATAATCTGGTACGCATTTCCCAGCGAACCACGTTGGCCCATTGATTTACTAGAATAGGCAAATCGCGGTATGACTGAATCCATCCCCGATAGGTATGCCAGATAATGGTTTCTGAAGTTGGGCGAACTATTAATTCCTCTTCCAGTTTTGCATCTTCATCAACTACTACATTTCCGTCCGCATCATTTTTTAGACGATAATGTGTCACTACCGCACACTCTTTGGCAAATCCTTCTACGTGAGATGCTTCTTTAGAAAAAAATGACTTTGGAATGAATAAGGGAAAATAAGCGTTGCTATGGCCGGTATCTTTAAATTTCTTATCCAGGGCGGCCTGCATATTCTCCCAAATTGAATAACCATAGGGTTTTATTACCATGCAGCCTCTAACTGCAGAATGCTCTGCGAGATCGGCTTTTGCCACCAATTCATTATACCATTGAGAATAATCCTCGCTCCTGCTTGTAATGCCCTTACTCATAAATATTGGAATGTTTTTTGTATTTTTAAGCCTAATAAATCTAAGCGACAAAGTTATAAAACTAAGGCACGTATTATAAAAAATATACTTGCAACCATTTATTGATTTTTTTCGTCAGGATAGTAAAAGGATTTAATTCATTAATTAGCATCACGCCATGATAAATAAATTTTTCACTTTTATGGGAGCCGCTTCAGTAATTCTATTGGCCTCCTGCTCAACTCAGCAGCTTACCCAGCAAAAAGATTTGAATGACGATGTCTATTATTCTCAGGCTAAAGCACAGGAAGAAGAAGAAATTGTAAAAAGCGAATCTAAATCTGATTATGTAACCAATGAGGAATTATACGGTGATCAAAATAATTCTTCTGCTTATGAGGATGGATTTTATGATGGCAGTTATTCTGCCCGTCTTTATCGCTTTAATAATTATTCTCCCTGGAGAAGTTATTACGACAGCTATTATGATTATCGCTTTGATTCATATTACAACAATAATTTTTATTCAAATAATTTCTACAATGGCTATTTCAACCAGCCGGTAGTAGGATTATACATTGGAGTAGGAAGACCATTCGGAAATTATTACAACCCATGGAATTATTACGGTTCTCAGTATTATGGAAATTATTGGGGTCCTTATTCTTATTACAATATTTACAATCCATATTATGGAAATCGTCCGTATTATTCAGGCAATTACGGAGGAATATATAACCGACCAGTTTATACATCTCCCAATTATCGTCCAAGGCCGGTTCGTGGATCAGAAAACAGCGGCATAACCGGAAACGATGGTCGAATTGGAACTACTAATCCGGGAGCAATTAAAACTGACGGTCAGGGTAGAATTTTAGATACCCGCAGCCGTGCAGAGCGTTATGGTGATAATCCATCTAATAGCGGAAATGTATCTCAATCCGGAAGATCTACTCAACCAGTAGCTCGTCCTTCACGTACTTCTGAAAATCAGCCACGTCAGGAAAGAGTTTCTCAGCCTCAAAAATCTGAAAATAACAGCGGACGTTCTCAGCGTACACAGGAAACCAGACCTGAACGTACAGAAAGATATACTCCACCTCCGGCAACTGAAAGAAGTTCATCCAATCCCCCATCCAATAATGGAGGTGGTAGCAGCGAAAACAAACCACGTCCATCAAGAAGCGGAGGAAATTAATTATAGCTACAAAATTCAATATGAGATTCCGAATACTTTTAACCGCAGCGATCATAGTGGCCGCTGCAGGTTCTTTACATGCCCAATATTCAGCAGATGCATTACGCTTTTCAATTAATCAAGCCGGAAGCACTGCACGGTTTAATAGTTTAGCCGGAGCTCAAACCGGTGTTGGTGGCGATCTTAGTTCTGTAAATGGAAACCCTGCCGGGATTGGTTTATTTACCAAATCTGAGTTTAGTTTAACACCCGAATTTAATAACTATAAAGCTGATGCACTTTACCTTGGCGGTCAAACCATCGGGAATAAGGATAAGATCAACTTGAACCACGCTGCGATTGTATGGCATATGCCATTTAAAAAGCAAAAAGGTTCAGATCTGGAAACCGGGTGGATTAGTTCTAATTATGGAATCTCTTTCAGTAAAGACAACGACTTCAATAATAACATCTCTTATTCTGGAATTAACGGAGACAATTCGATTGCCGATTATTTTGCAGAACTGGCAAGCAATAATTACGGTTCTCCAAGCTCATTACCTTCCGGGACATTAGAACGAATGGCCTATGATAATTACCTGATCGGATATGACAGTCAGGGATATTTCCCTGAAACAGATGTAAACAATGAACAAACACGCTTAGACTCAAGAAAAGGAACGCAATCTGAAGTTACTTTTGCAGCCGGAGCCAATTACAGCAATAAGTTTTATATAGGTGTAAGTTTAGGACTTGCATCTATAAACTATACTTCTGATGCTGAATACATCGAAAAAGGATTTAATGTAACAGAGAATAATGAATATGAATTATCCTATCGTCAGAACCAGTTTACTGAAGGAACCGGCATAAACGGTAAAGTTGGTGTTTTATTCAGACCTAATTCATGTGTAAGATTGGGTGCAACCGTTGAAACTCCAACCTGGTATACATTTGATGACAGTTATAACGAAGTACTTAATACCCAATACGGGAGCACCGGTTTGGATTCTCAGTTTGTAAATAACTCCGAAACCTACAATTTTTCATATAAACTTCGTACCCCTTTAAAGTTAACCGGAGGAATCGGGATATTTTTAAATAACCAGGGTTTTATATCAGCAGATGTGGATTACGTGGATTATTCACAAATAAATTTTTCAGCTGTTGACAACATGAATTCGGATATTATTGCTGACAATAACCGTGAAATAAGAAATAACTACAGAAGCGCTGTTAATTACCGTTTGGGTGGAGAATATAAAATAGAGAATATAATGCTGAGAGCCGGTTATGGTCGTACCGGTAGTCCGTATAAAGAAACTGTTAGCTCAGATGCATTGAAATCAGATACGTTTAGCGGAGGATTGGGATATCGCATAAACAATTACTATATAGATCTGGCTTATCAGAATGTAACCTATAATTCTTCCTTTAAACCTTACACGCTTGCCGGTGGTACTGAACCAACAGCTACCATTAAGAATACCCGAAATAATATATTTCTAACTATCGGCAGCAGGTTTTAAAATAAACTAGTCAAAAAAAATCCGGCTTTCAATCAAGCCGGATTTTTTTTTTAATTTTTCCCAATAAAGGACCTGAGCATCCAGTTGTTTTTCTCTTTAAACTGCATGAATTTATTAATCAGATCATTTGTTCCATCATCTCCTGCATCAGCAGTTGTAGACATAATTTCACGTTCCATTTCTATGAGCGTTGAAAAATCATCCATTATCGATAATACCATATCAGTATCTTTCATCCCTACTGTATTAATTTCTTTAATCTGAGAAACTTTTAAATATTCAGAAAATGTACTGTGCGGTGGTTTTCCTAGGGTCAATATCCTTTCAGCCAGTTCGTCAATAGTTATTTGAGCATTCACGTATAATTCTTCAAACTTAACGTGTAAAGTAAAAAAATGCGATCCTTTAACGTTCCAGTGGCAACCCCTTAATTTCTGATAATGTACATGATAATTTGCCAATAAATCATTTAACTGATCTACAATAGGCTTTACTTGTTTCTCTTCCAGACTTATTTCCTTGGCATTCATAATTTTATTTTTTATTAAGTATGTATTTAATTATCCTCAATTCTAATTGGCATTATAAGCAATTTACAAGCCAGTGCAATTACCACCCTGACTCTATCTATTAAATTTAGTTGCTCATATATAACAAACCTGAAGTTTTTCGTTTAGCATACAGCATAACCAGTACTTGTTCAGCTAAAGAAACAAATTCAAAAATTGTTTCATTTTTTGTATAATTGCACACAAAAAAAAAATCATGCAGATACGACTATCATTCTCTATTTGCTTTCTATTATTTTCTGTTTATTCCACTGCATCAACCTTAGATTCTATCGGAACTGAAAATTTAAACGGTAAAAAATTAATCGTTCATAAAGTAGAAAGCAAAGAAAGTTATTATTCAATATCACGCAAATACAGCGTTAGTCCTCAATCAGTTATCCAATACAATAACAATAAATCATTGCAGATTGGATTAGAAATCAAAGTTCCAACAGATAGAATTTATAGAACTGAAAAACCCGGAAATCTAAATTCTAATTCGAAGGTCCAGGATGATTCAAAAGTAGCGCTGGTTGATTATAAAGTTGGAACAAAGGAAACTTTATATGCCATCTCAAGAAAATTCAATACCACAGTTGATGAAATAAAGGCTCTTAACAAATTGACCGGCAACACGCTTGCAGCGGGTCAAATTTTAAAGATCCGTTATGGTAACATCAGCAATCAGGTAACTCCGGCATCTCCAATTATTTTAAATGTTCCGGCTAACATGTCTAACGGACGAAGAAATACTCCTACTCAAATAGATAGTAGCGTGAATGCAGGTGACCGCTTAAAATTGCCACCGGCCAGGTATGGCTTACGCGAGGTTGATGAACATGGAGTTGCCACCTGGATAAACGATGAAAATATAGATGGTAGTAAAATGCTGGCTCTTCACCGTACTGCTCCAATCGGAACGGTTGTGAAAGTGACTAATCCAATGACAACTAAAAGTACGTTTGCAAAAGTTGTTGGCAAATTCACTGAAAACGAATCTACTAAAGATGTGATCATTGTAATTACAAAAGCTGCTGCCGATATGGTTGGAGCATTAGACAAGCGGTTTCAGGTTAATATTGTTTACGGTGTTCCTAATGAATAAAAAGCCATTTGTAATAGGCATTGCCGGAGGCAGCGGTTCCGGAAAAACTTTCTTTTTAAACTGTTTTCTAAATCATTTTAGCTCAGATGACATTTGTCTGGTTTCACAGGATGATTATTACAGAGCAAAGCATCTCCAGGAAATAGACGAGAACGGATGGATCAATTTTGATCTTCCCGAAGGAATAGATGATGAAAAACTTTATTCTGATCTGAGTCAGCTTATATCGGGAGGAACCATTCAGAAAAAGGAATATACTTTTAATGTTTCTGAGGATAAGGCCAGAATGCTTACTATCAAGGCGGCTCCTATCATTATTGTGGAAGGATTATTTATATTTCACTATACCCGCGTGGCTAATCTTTTTGACATGCGGATATTTATGGATGCCGATGAGGAAATCACTTTGAACCGCCGCATTAAGCGTGATGGCGAAGAGCGTGGCTATGATCGGGATATGGTGATGTATCAATGGTTAAACCATGTAATCCCTGCATATAACGCGTATTTACTTCCTTACAAATGCACGGCAGATAAAATCATCATGAACAATACTCATGTTGCCGATGATATAATTAATATTACCCAAGAACTTTCGGAAGAACTAAAACACACCGTTTTAGCTCACTAAAAATTGAGTTTTCTTTCAAAAAATCCCCTTATGGGGATTTTTTTTTATTTGCTACACATCCATTTCCGGTATCTCTCCTTCAATAATTAGCTTTCCGGCGGTCACCGATTTAATATAATCAACAGATACACCCGGTGCCCTTTCCAAAAGGCGGAAACCACCTTCTGGCAAAATATCCAGCACGGCAAGTTCGGTCACCACTTTTTTAATACACTTAATTCCGGTTAAAGGCAAGGTACATTCAGGTAAAAGCTTGCTTTCTCCGGCTTTATTTACATGCTGCATGGCAACAATAATGTTTTTGGCCGAAGCTACCAGGTCCATAGCTCCGCCCATTCCTTTAACCATTTTTCCGGGTATTTTCCAGTTTGCAATATCTCCGTTCTCAGATACTTCCATTGCACCCAAAATGGTAAGATCCACCTTTTGTGACCGGATCATTCCGAAACTCATTGCAGAATCGAAAATTGCGGAACCGGGTAAAGTTGTAATGGTCTGTTTTCCGGCATTAATCAAATCCGGATCCTCCTCTCCTTCAAAAGGAAAAGGTCCCATTCCCAGTAAACCGTTCTCAGATTGCAATACTACATTAATACCCTCGGGGATATAATTAGCCACTAACGTTGGAATTCCAATTCCGAGATTGACATAATACCCGTCTTTTATTTCTTTAGCGATACGTTTCGCGATACCGTTTTTATCTAACATTTGTTATGATTTCTAATTAATTTAATGGACAAATTAGCTGCTTCTGACTTGTGAATTGTCAAATCATCAACCTCTAAGTTTACCTGGTCCTCACCGTTCTTTGCTCAATTCTCTTTTCATAGTTTTCACCCTGAAAAATACGGTGAACATAAATTCCGGGAGTATGAATCTGATCTGGATCCAGCTGACCGGGTTCCACTAATTCTTCTACCTCTGCAATGGTAATTTTGCCTGCCATAGCCATAACCGGATTAAAATTGCGGGCAGTTGAACGAAAAATTAAATTCCCCGATGTGTCTCCCTTCCATGCTTTTACAATTGCAAAATCAGCATCAAAAGCCATTTCCATGAGATAATCTTTTCCATTAAAATTCCTTATTTCTTTTCCCTCGGCAACCTCTGTACCTACTCCGGCCGGAGTAAAAATTGCAGGCATGCCGTAGCCAGCAGCCATGCAACGCGTAGCTAAGGTTCCCTGTGGAATAAGCTCCACCTCGAGCTCGCCGCTTAATAACTGGCGTTCAAATTCTGCATTTTCACCAACATAAGATGAAATCATTTTCTTCACCTGCCTTTTCTGAAGCATCAGGCCGATACCAAAATCATCGACACCTGCATTATTTGATATGCAGGTTAAATTATTTACGCCCTTTTTCACAAGTGCATTAATACTGTTTTCGGGAATCCCGCAAAGGCCAAAACCTCCCAACATGAGGGTCATGCCGTTTTCAATATCTTTAATTGCCTCATCGGCATTGGATACTACTTTATTAATCATATACAAAGATTTGAAGCGAATTTAACAAATACCTTAGCATTAGAAACGGATATGAATAAAATTTAAATCAATCTTTTAAGGAAGAATTAAATTTGTTCATAATCGAGAAACATCCTTAATTTAATTAGTTTTTTTTGCTGATGACCAGTATTTTATCATTTGAACCGTTACTTGTGGAAACATATACCTTACCGTCAGGCGCTATACAAACATCTCTTAAGCGGCCATAAGTACCCCGAAAAATTTCCGTCATACTTTCCACACTGCTACCCGCAGCGTTCATTTTTAATTGGTAAAGGGTATTATCCTTCAGGGTAGTCATCAATACAGAATTTTTAAATTGAGGAATATAGTCCTGGGTATAAAAATCTATTCCGCTGACAGCAATAGTTGGAGTCCATGATTTCAGAGGCTCAACCACTTGATTTGCCTGACAAAAATCTTTCTCTGCATTCTCATTGCAAAAACCCTCTACATTGGGCCAGCCATAATTCTTCCCTTTGCTGATAATATTTATCTCATCATCAGCATTAGGGCCATGTTCAGAGCTATACAATACATTGTTTCCAAAAACCAAACCCTGAGCATTCCGATGACCAAGGCTCCAGACCGGACTTCCCGGAAATGGGTTATCAGCGGGTATTGATCCGTCCAGATTCAGGCGAAGAATTTTGCCATTCACAGAATTCATATTCTGAGCCAAAGGCTTATCGCCGGCATCGCCTGTAGATATAAATAGCTTATTGTCATTGGAAATCAGCAAACGGCAACCGTTATGAAAAGTATTCGCTTCAATATTATCTATCAGTATAGAAGGATTAATTAAGGAAGTTCCGTTATATCTATACTTTACTACTTTTTCTGTATAAACACCTCCTTTGAGATAATTATAGGCTAAAAACACTTCGGGAGTGTTGACAAAGTCAGGATGAAGGGCCATTCCCAATAATCCGCCTTCGCCCCTTGAAACTACCTCCGTTAAATTAGCAACAAGATTTACACTTCCGGTTACAGGGTCAATCCAGCTAACCTTTCCGCCTCTTTCGGTCATCCAAATTTTGTTGTCAGATCCATAGACAAGCTCCCATGGATGAGAAAGGTTTTCGGTTAATACATTGATGTCTATTTCAGCATCAGAAACTGGCGGACGGTCTTGATTCTTTGTATTTTTACAACTAGCTAATATAAGAAAGGATGCAAATACAGTAAATATGATAAAAAATGATCTCATGGCTGTTGGATTAGTATCTGAATAATAACTCATCAACAGAATAAAAGTTCATTTCACACACGTTTATACATTTGAAATGCTATTCAGATTTTTCAATAACCCATATGTTAAATCAGTTCAGGTAAACATACGTAATTCCGTCTCCGCCCCGATCGGCATGCTCGTCTTCCATCCGGTTGACTTGAGAATATTTACTAAGGTATTGTCTGATCAGTTTTCTCAGGATTCCATCCCCTTTACCATGAATAATTTTCAAACTCGGAAGCCCCATCATAATTGCTTTATCCAGGTACCTTTCAATTTCATAAAGTGCTTCTTCACCCCTTTTTCCACGCAGATCAAGCTCGGGGCTAAACTGAGAAATGCTCTCGGTAAGATTTGAATACGATGTTTTTCGGATTTCTTTTGGAACAGATTTGTTAGAAATTTTTTCAACCCGCTTCAGCTTAACTACCGATCGCAAATCTCCCATAGCCAAAATCACATTATCTTTAGCCACATCAATTACCTGCCCCATAGTTTCAGAATCGATGAGTTTTACCCAATCTCCCGCTTTGATTTCTACTGATATTGCGGCAGGTTTAATTACCTTTTCTTTAACCTCATTCTTTTTCAGCTCTTGCTGAAGATTATGCCGCAGCCCCTGGGTTTTTTCTTTATCCGCATTGCTTCCTCTAATTTCTGCAATGGTATTCTCTATCAATTTATTGGCTCCTTTAATGATATTTTGAGCTTCTATTTTTGCATCTTTTAGAATCAGTTTCTTGTTTTCATCCAGATACGATTGCAACTTCTGATTTTCTTCAAGCAGATTATTCACCTTTGATTCTCTTATATCAATAGCAATTTTATTTTCTAAAAGCTTTCTTTTTTCGCGTTCAAGATCAACCAGAAGAGTATCCACTTTTTTCTGCTGATCGCCAATTTTCGATCGTGCAGATTCTAAAACCTGTGGCGGAAGTCCAATCTTCTGAGCAATTTCAAAAGCATATGAGCTTCCGGGTTTCCCCATCTCCAGAATATATAAAGGCTGCATCAGCTGATTGTTGAAAAGCATGGATGCATTTTCTAAACCGGATGTGGCATTGGCAAAATTCTTTAAATTTGAATAATGCGTAGTGACTACTCCACGCACTTTTTTTGCATTCAAACTTTCCAGAACAGCTTCCGCGATGGGTCCGCCAAATTGAGGATCCGTACCTGTTCCAAACTCGTCTATAACAATTAAAGTCTTTGCATTGGAATTTTCAATGAAATATTTCATTTTAGAAAGATGCGCACTATAGGTACTCAGATCGCTTTCTATTGACTGATCATCTCCAATATCAGCAAAGATCTGTTTGAAAATTCCGCATTTAGAATGTTCATCTGCAGGAATCAGCAAACCTGCCTGAACCATAATCTGAAGCAGTCCAACGGTTTTCATACAGACAGATTTGCCGCCGGCATTCGGACCCGAAACAACAATAACCCGCTGATGCTCGTCAATCTGAATATTTAATGGAACAACTGTATGCTTTTCCTTTTTAAAATTCAGCAGAAGTAAAGGATGACTGGCGTTGATCAGGCTGAGTTCGGAATGAGTGCTTAATTGAGGCATATTCCCGTCAATTTCAATTGCAAACAACGCTTTGGCCCTTACAAAATCAAGTTTGGTAAGTAAGCCATGATAAGAAAGCAGCAGGGGAACAAAAGGCCGCAAGTCATCCGTCAATCTTTGCAATATTTTTATGATCTCCCGGCGCCTGTCAAATTCAAGATCGCGGATAGAATTATTAAGCTGAAATACTTCTTCAGGCTCAAGATAAACCGTTTGACCTGAGGCAGATTCATCGTGTACAAATCCTTTAATTTTACGTTTATTTTCTGCTAACAGCGGAATACATAATCTGCCGTCGCGAACCGTTAAATTTCCATCTGCGGTAAATCCGCTGTTTTGAGCAGACCGAAAAATCTGATCAATTTTATTTCGTGCTTCTTTCTCTGCTTTTGCCAGGCTGTGGGTAATTTCTGCAAGTTCTTTAGAAGCATTCGGCTTAATCTTTCCTTTGGGATCTATTATGAATTCAATTTTGCTGATTATAGATTTCTCAACCGGCAAATGTTCAAAAAGAGCTTCCAGATTTGGATATTGACCCTGGCGCTCATTAAAATAATGAATGACTGAAAAAACTGTATTTAAAGATAGCAGCACCTGAAAAAACTCGTCTTCACTTAAATAAGTTCCTTCAATTCGTGCTTTATCAGCGAGTTTCTTAATATCAAAAAAAGTACTTATAGGAAGCGGAGAATCATTCTCTATGATATTTTTAAATTCCTGAGTTTGCCTTAAAAATTTGTTAATATGATCAAAGTTTGTAAGCATCTGGATCTTATCAACCATTTGCTCCCCCATGGGGCTAAGACAATAATTTTTTATAAGCTGCTTTATTTCAAGAAATCCTAATTTTTCTGAAGCATTACTGGGGTATATCATTTTTTTTCTTTAGAAACTTTGCCTGTTCCTTTTCTTTTTTATTCAGATTAGTTATAACCTGGCTGTACATGCTATCTAAAACTTTGGGCTGTTTGCTGTAATATTCCAGACTTTTATCAAAATCGCGACGGGAAATTTTATGCTTTTTGTAAATCGCATCATAATACCTTAAAGACTGCTGCTTTAATACAGAATCATTATAAGGAATCATTGAAATATAGGCATCCATTAAATGAACATCTGTTAAAACAGTAACCATCTTTTTGTTTTCCATTATTCCTTTTGGCGCTTTTTGCTGATCACAGGCAGACAGCAAAACCAGTCCGAAAAAAAGTAGTATGAAATGCCTCATAGGTATATAACGAAATATCAAAATAAAATTTTACAAATACCTGTCTGATCATATTACAGACCAATCATTTTCTTATTGTTTTTTATACAGGTATCATGTAGGTTTACCCTCCTATATAAAAATCAAAAATACAGATAAATGAGCATTGCAGCTAACATTTCAGCGATAAAGCAAGAGGCAGAACGTGCAAACGTGAAATTAATAGCTGTTTCAAAAACAAAATCAGCGGAGGAAGTGCTGGAAGCTTACGAAGCCGGTCAGCGTTGTTTTGGCGAAAATCAGGTACAGGAACTGGTTGAAAAGCATGAAAAACTCCCTCAGGATATTGAATGGCACTTAGTTGGGCATCTTCAAACAAATAAAGTAAAACTTATTGCACCATTTATAAAATTGATCCACTCTGTAGATAGTCTTAAACTTTTACAGGAGATTAATAAACAAGCTCTAAAAAACAAAAGGGTAATAGATTGCCTTCTTCAAATTTACATTGCCGATGAAGACACTAAATTTGGACTTGGTTTTGATGAAGCTATAGAGTTGTTGAGATCTGAGGAGTTTGCTGAACTTAACAATATCCGAATTACTGGGGTAATGGGAATTGCTACCAATACAGAAAATCCCAAACTATTACAGGAAGAATTTTACGAATTAAAAACATTGTTTAAAGGATTAAAAGAGACCTTTTTCAGAAAAGAAGATTCTTTCAAAGAAATTTCGATGGGAATGTCGTCGGATTACAAAATTGCGATAGAGCAAGGCAGTACCATGATCCGCGTAGGAAGCACCATATTTGGCGGCAGATAAAGAATTAAATTATGAATATTAGAGTTGCCCGAAAAGAAGATTGCGCCAGACTTATGGAGCTGATTCATGAACTGGCCCTTTTTGAAAAAGCGCCCGAGGAAGTTACCGTTACATTAACCGAATTTGAAGAAGCTGGTTTCGGAACCAAGCCGGTTTGGAAGGCTTTCGTTGCAGAAGAAGATAGTTTTATACATGGCTTCGGGCTGTATTACATTCGGTATTCAACCTGGAAAGGCTGCAGATTATATTTAGAAGATCTTCTGATTACCGAGAAATCACGAGGCAAGGGAATAGGAAAACTTATATTCGACACATTGATTAATGAGGCCGTAGATAAAGGATATAATGGAATGACCTGGCAGGTGCTTGACTGGAATGAACCGGCTATTAATTTTTACAAAAAGTACAATTCAAATATTGAAACGGGCTGGTTGAATGCCTCCCTTTCCAAAGAACAGATTAATTTATTAAAGAGTGATCCAGGTTTATAAATTCGGCGGTGCGTCTGTAAAAGATGCTGAAGGTGTTAAAAATCTTGCAAAAGTTGTTTCGCTGAATACACAGAGTTCCCTCCTGATTGTGATCTCTGCGATGGGAAAAACCACGAATGCACTTGAAAAACTGACATATGCTTACGTAAATC
The DNA here is from genome assembly GCF_000422945.1 of Daejeonella oryzae DSM 19973. Taxonomy (GTDB): domain Bacteria; phylum Bacteroidota; class Bacteroidia; order Sphingobacteriales; family Sphingobacteriaceae; genus Daejeonella; species Daejeonella oryzae. The sequence continues at coordinate 592,318 of NZ_KE383964.1, read as the reverse complement.
AATCTCACGAAGCACAAAACCTGCTTGATGAAATTAAATCATATCACGATCAAATTTTAACAGATCTGTTTAATGATCCCTCACATCCGGTTTTTGATGAAATCTCAAATTCTTTTATTGAACTTGACTGGATTTTGGAGGAGGAGCCTCATCCCGATTATGATTTTAATTATGATCAGATTGTATCAGTAGGAGAATTGGTCTCCACTAAAATTGTAAGTGCTTATTTAAATTACGCAGGTTTAGACAATCAATGGATTGATGCCCGCGGGTATATACAAACAGATAATACCTACCGCGAGGGTGTGGTGGACTGGAACAAAACAACCAGTATTATTCAACAGAATCTCCCTCAGATATTAGCCAAAAAAACAATTGTTACCCAGGGTTTTATTGGAGGAACATCAGAGAATTTTACAACCACTTTAGGCAGAGAAGGATCTGATTACAGTGCGGCCATATTTGCTTCTGCACTTAAAGCGGAATCAGTAACTATTTGGAAAGACGTACCCGGAGTATTAAATGCAGATCCGAAATTATTTAATGAAACTATAAAATTCAGCCAGCTGCCGTATACTGAAGCCATGGAAATGAGTTATTATGGAGCTACGGTAATACATCCTAAAACAATCAGGCCTTTATTTCAGGCTAATATCCCTTTATTTGTAAAGCCGTTTTTAAACCCCGAAGAATCCGGAACGATTATCAACAATGATCCTTTCATTTCGGCTGATCAGCAGGCCATAATTGTTAAAAAAAATCAGGTGCTGACTTCATTTTTCACACGTGATTTTTCATTTATTTCAGAAGAGCATTTATCTGCTATTTTTGCTGTTTTTGCTTCAAAGCACATTAAAATAAATATGATGCAGATTTCTGCACTAAGTTTCTCTGTGTGTTTTGACTACGATCAAAAGAAATTTGAACAGTTATTAAAACTGCTGAATACTACTTTCAGAATTAAATATAATGCAGATCTGGAGCTTTATACAATAAGGTATTTTAGACACGAAACAATTGATTTATTAAGTAAAGGGCGGATAATTTTAATGGAACAATTAAGCAGAAATACTGCTCAGTTCGTACTCAAATAATCATTGAACAAGTCAATTCTAAAAACCGGTCCTCAAAAATTCATCTCAGAAAATCTGGGTACAGAAATTAGCAGGATACTTTTTGGCAAATCAGCTTTTGAAGATGTAAGTACAAAAGAGCTGGCAGAACAAATAGAAAGTAAAAAACGAACTGAGAAAAAGCTTCCCTTATGGTTCAACACTCGGGGAATTTATTTTCCGCAGAAATTATCCATTGAACAGGCATCTTCAGAAATAACTGCAAAATACAAGGCTGATTTAATACGGGGCAGCAAAGTTGCAGATCTTACCGGCGGATTTGGAATAGATAGTTACTATTTTTCCAGAAAAGCACAGCAAGTATTTCATTGTGAAATCAATACAGAACTTTCTGCAATTGTCAAACATAATGCTGAAATTCTGGGTGTTGATAATATCACTTTTATTCAGGGTGACGGAATCCAATTTATACATAAAACTGATATAGAATTTGACACTCTTTACATTGATCCTTCTCGCAGGTTAAATTCACAAAAAGTATTTAAGCTGCAGGATTGCGAACCTGATGTCCCCTCAAACCTGGAAAGTTTACTTGCAAAATCTTTACGAATTATCATAAAAACCTCCCCCCTTTTAGATCTTCAATCGGGATTAAAGGAACTAAAAAATGTTAAAGAGATACACATTGTTAGTGTAAAAAATGATTGTAAAGAATTACTTTGGGTAATTGAAAAAGGCTTTTCTGAAGAAGAGCCTGTTATACTTTGCGCCGCCTTAGAAACTGATAATGTTCAGCTTTATAGTTTTAAAATATCTGAAGAAAAATCTTTCAGCATCGGGCATTTTTCAGCTCCTTTAAAATTCATTTATGAGCCGGATGTATGTTTATTAAAAGCAGGATGCTTCAAACTTATTACCCGGGATTTCAATATTTTAAAACTTCATCAGCATACACATTTATACACTTCAGAAGAATTAAACAATACATTTATAGGACGCAAATTCCAACTGAAAAAATCCTGGCCGTATTCTGAATTTATGAAAAAGAATACGGTTAAAACAGCAAATATTATCACCAGAAATTTCCCTCATCAGCCTGCTGATTTAAAGAGGAAGCATAAAATTAAGGATGGCGGAAGTGATTATTTGATCTTTACAACGGGATCAGAAAACCAATTGCTGGTATTGAATTGTGATCGCCTATAATTTAAAATGCACAAAAAAGCTCCGCTGTTGCGGAGCTTTTAAAGGTCTTTATATTAAGGATAACTAAACTTTCTTCACATTCACAGCCTGCATTCCTTTGCGGCCTTCTGCAACTTCAAACTCTACATCGTCATTATCACGCAGGGAATTTACTCCTCCGTCAACGTCCTTAAAATGTACAAATATGTCTTTACCGTCATCTTGTACAATAAAACCATAACCTTTTTGTGTGTTAAACCACTTTACTTTTCCAGTTTTCATAAGTTAGATATTAAAAATATTCATTAAGGTGAAATTCCCAAGTATTAATCACCACTATGTTACCAAAGATATAAGATTATCTTAATAAACAAATATCATAGTATAATTAAGTTATAAACTTATATAATTTACTTATAAGTTAGGCTGCGGAGTCATTCTAAGGTAAGGTTTTATCTCCCTAAAGCCCTTGGGAAATTTTGCAGCAATATCTTCTGTTTTTATGGCCGGGGCCACAACAACTTCTTCCCCCGCTTTCCAATCGGCAGGAGTAGCCACACTATAGTTTGCTGTAAGCTGCAATGAGTCTATAACCCGAAGAATTTCCTGGAAATTTCTTCCTGTTGAAGCCGGATAAGTAATCATTAATTTAACTTTTTTATCCGGATCAATAATGAATAAAGACCGAACGGTAAAAGTCTCCGAAGCGTTGGGATGGATCATATCATAAGCCATAGAAACCTCACGACTTTCATCGGCTATAATTGGAAAATTAACCTCTACATCCTGAGTTTCATTTATATCTTTTATCCAGCCTTTATGTGATTCTACAGAATCAACACTTAGTGCAATGACTTTTACATTACGTTTTTCAAATTCCTGTTTCAGAGAAGCAGTCTTTCCTAATTCGGTAGTACATACCGGGGTATAATCAGCGGGGTGTGAAAATAAAACTACCCAGCTATCACCAACGTAGTCGTAGAAATTAATTTCACCTTCGGATGTTTTAGCGGTAAAATTTGGAGCGGTATCACCTAATCTTAAACTCATAATAATAGATATTAATTAAAAAATTGATTATTCCAATTTAAATAATTTGAATTCACCCGACAAATAAATATCAAAGAAAAAGCCTGCTTTTTAGGAGCAGGCTTTCAGCATGAGTTGTATACTTTTATTTGAATTTTTCTTGAAGATCACGAATGGGCCGTGGCATTTTAGATGGGCGGTTCTCAATTTCGATCTTACGAATATTCGAATGAATTTCTTTATTGATGCCATCCAACTGAAACTCATTCATAGAACTGCCAGACATAATTCGTTTAGCGGTAATTGCTGTAAATGCTCCTGAATTGATATAATTTAATGCCTCTTTTAAACTCGCTTCATTGATATCTCCAAAATCTTTTGATACATCATCAACCGTAACTTTATCAACTGGGAATCCGGTGTAATAATCTGCAGACCCAACGCTATTTACTGTTTTAAATGAAACCGGATAAATATTATAATCAAATACAGGTATTGGGAAAAACCCTACAGGCTTACCAAATGTTTTTTCACCAATCAGTTTTACATCCATTACCGGCCTCAGATTATTAATTAATAATTCACTTGCCGAGGCTGAAGCCGAAGTAACTATAAATACAATTTTACTCAGATTTAATGTACTGGCTTTATTAAAATATGTTGTTTCGTTCCAGCTTGAATATTTTTGATTGAAAATATATTTATACATCACATTCTGGCCCCTGCCCACACTTTGCGGTGCCAGCATATTAGCCAACGTATCCTGAGTAGATACAAAACCACCTCGGTTATAACGCAGGTCGACGATCATTTCATTTACTCCGTTTGACTGAAAATAATCGATTGCTGTAGTTAGTTCATATACCGATGAAATTCCTGAAAACTGATTAAATACCAGGTAGCCTATTTTTTTAGAACCAAAGGTATATACGTTTTTAAATAACACCGTATTTAAAGGATACATTCCTTTATCAATAGTTATCATTGTTGTGGTTCCGTCTGGTTTTTGAAAAGTAAAAGATGCAGACTGAGCTGTTCCAAAAAATACATCATTCAAGTAATCCACATCTGTTTGCTTGGAGGCGTCAAGTGCTCTTCCATTTAAAGCCAGTATTTTCCAACCCCTCTTTACACCCTTATTTCCTGCAGGCGAGCTTTGATAAACATAGTTTACTCGAAGATCTGTTGAGCTACTGAAAAATTTAACCAGAAATCCAAAATCTGTATCCAGACCCTGGTTTGAATTATCTGTATCCGTTTTTTTCTCTACAAAACTAAAACGATCCAGTGGCTGGTAACTGCGCACTTTTGTCATTACAGCAAAAATATCAGCTGAGTTTCTCGGTCTGAAGTCTTCAATAGATGGCAATACTTCTGACCACAGATATATATCTTTTGTATATAGGTATGCTGAGTCGCGAATATCTACCTGAGGTACATAAACTGTATCGTCAACGCCATTTATAACTGGATCTTTTTGACAGGATGTCAGAAAAGCAGATGATAATAAAAAGAAGACTTTCAATAGTTTGTAGCCCGAAATCTGAGAGATGTTAATCATGTATAAATTATATGATAATGTTAACCAAAACGTTTAATTGATTGTTTTATTTTTTACATAAAAGTAGAAGAAGGAATATAATCAACACCACATGATAAAGCAAATTCTTCGTCAACTGCAGAATTTCCTATAATCGTAATTTCCTTCCTGATTAATTGATGCTGATTAAGTACAATATCAAATACGTTTGTTTCTGGCTTTAAGTTTGTTTCCTGGGCAAAATAAACTTTCAAATATTTCTCAAGCCCGTTCCATTCTGTCTGTCGAATCTTATTTAACTGTACTTCAGTATCACCATTAGTAATTAAGAAGATTTGCTTTCTATCAATAACCAATTCCTGCAAAAGCGTAAGCATTTGATTATATAAAAGCAATTTTAAAGGCAGTCGGGCTGTATAATGCAATTTTCTGAAATTTTCACGATATTTTTCATCCAGATTAAAGGCTTCTTTAGCCCGGTCGAATATATTTTCTGAGCCATGATGTTCGTAAGCAGTTTTAAAAAAGTCAGTCAGTTCTTTACCTGTAGGCACAGTTTCTGTAAACTCAATAAAATTGGAGAATAAATAATAAACCTGCAGAAGATAATCCCTTTCGGGAATAAGTACATTATCCAGCTCAAAAACATAAGCTTTCTTATTGGGCTCCAGATCGGTGTATTTAAGCATGATAAATGAAGAATAATTTAATATCCTGCGGATTTTCATCCATATTAAAACAATAGATACCTGTTTCTAATGTATGAGATAAACTTAAATTCTGAGGCAAATTTCCTGCTATTAATTTCCCGTCTTCAATAATTACCAAATCAGCTCCCAGTGCAATTTGCTGAGCTTTTATATTTCTGAGAAAATCAATTCCGGGGACTATAACTTTAATGCCATATTCATCAAATAGAAGTTTTGCTTCTGATAGCGCAACAATCTCATCAAAATATAAAGGATAAATTTTCTCAATATCCAGATCAAGGCAGGCTTTCAAAAGTTCATGGGCATAACTTGCAGAATTTCCCGCAGGAATCTGGATGTGTTTTCGTCCCGAATACTTTAGATGTGAATTGTCAATGTGATCAGCAAAAATTACATCTGAAGCATTAAGCAACCTTTCGAGTTTATAAGCTTCGGCATGCGAAGCTGCGGTAATTAGAACAGGCATTTTAAGGAATAATTAAGCCATCTTTCATATGAACAATCCGATTGGCCATATTAGCCAGGTTTTCATTGTGCGTTACAATCACCAACGTCTGGTTCAATCTGTCGCGAAGATCAACAAAAAGATTGTGCAGGCTTTCTGCATTATTTGAATCTAAATTTCCTGAAGGTTCATCCGCAAGAATTATAGAAGGATTATTGATAAGTGCCCGGGCTACAGCCACACGCTGCTGCTCTCCACCCGATAATTCATTTGGTTTATGTTCTGCCCGGTGAGAAAGCCCCAAAAGCTCTAATAGTTCATGCGCTCTCAGCATTGTTTCTTTTTTACCTTTTTTTGCAATAAATGCAGGTATACAAATATTTTCTAAAGCCGTAAATTCTGGCAGCAGGTGATGAAACTGAAAAATAAATCCAATATGCTCATTTCTAAATGCACTCAATTTTTTTGGAGATAAAGAACTTATAGAAATTCCGTTTATATGAACATTCCCTGCATCCGGAGAATCTAAAGTTCCGATTATATGAAGTAAGGTACTTTTACCGGCGCCTGACGGGCCAACAATTGTTACAATTTCTGCCTTATGAATATCCAGGTCTACCCCTTTTAATATCTCTAATTTTCCGAATGATTTTTTTATTCCTTTGGCCTGAAGCATGGTTGCGAAGATACAAAGTATCGCATAATTGAAAAGCTTTCTGTCTGCTTAACTTTTAACCCGATTTTTTAAATAGAGATAATCCAGAAAGTAAAGCACTTTTAAATTTAAGGTGTTTTGCTGATCACTGTTAAAAACAGAGCGCACATTTCTGAAATAATCTTTCTGAACCTGGTTTTGAAACTCCTGAATGTTGTTTTTATAAACTACAAAGAAGTCGCTTCCGGGAGCAAATCTCCATCGGTAAACCAAATCTGCGTTGAAGAAATTTGCATTCTGATCATTTTGCCTGTTATAACCAATGGTATTGGGAGCCAAATATCCCTCATCAGTAAGCAATTTATATTCGTAATTTTTTACACGACTCCAATAATATCTTCCCTGAACAGAAAGCGACATATTTGGACTAAAACTATAGGCACTTTCCAGTTCGGTGATATCGGTTTTCACAAAACGCTCTGCGAAAACGATGTCTGATCCCTCAATATCTGCAAATCCCTGTTGCCTGTCTTGTTCATAATGATGGGTAAATATCATGCTGAATTTATCAGAAAAGCGGTAACGAGGTTCTATCTTAATAAATTTATAAGGCCTGCGGATGGCAAAATTATCATAAATACCTGTGCTGATATCGATAGCAAAACGCTTGCGGTAATCCGTTGAAATAAGTCCATTAAACCCCATATAACCCAGCCGTTTAAAAACCCTGCCCGGAATTCTCGCTTCAAAAAAATCATTTCCGTTGGCGTGAGCATTCACTTTTAATTGAGCAAACAGAAAGTTTTTAAAAACAGCATTTGAAGAAATACTTACGCCGGCATCCTGATACTGTCTTGTTTTGTAGGTGCTGGAGTAAAGAAAGTTAATATCAGAGTTAGTCCTCAGAAATACACCCCTTGGTTTTACGGTGCGATAAATAAACTTTGCAGAGTTGCTAAACTCATCAGGAGCCTTTAAAATACCCAGATCATTTGGATTAAATTGATCACTTTCTACAGTTTGAAGCAGATTGAATTGAAAATTACCGTTAATTTTTCCGTACTGCAGCGTGTATTTAAATCCATCCTGCACATTTGTTTCAAATATTTTTTGACTTAGGGCAGCAAATCCTCGAAGTGCATAGGTATTCGCACGGTTTCCTAATACAAAACCTAAACCGGTAACATTTGCATTATTCCTGCTAATATCATCGCGGGTTACATTTGTATTGATAAAACTAACTGATGAATTGTTATCAAAAGTTTGATTTAAAGCCAGGATATTGTAATTGGCAAAAGGCTCTGTAACAATAACAGAATCAGCACCTGAGCTGGTTTTAATATGAGCCTCCGTTCGGGCAGTAATTGCGTTTAATATCCCTAATCCTAAGCCGGATGGAGTGCGTCCTGAAATTTTTGCAGCATTCAGTAACCGAACCTGTGCCGGGTTATCAGTAACATCAACTCCTGATGCTGCCAATGATTGAATGCGATTAAAACCGGCTGGTGTTTTTCCAATTCTTCGCGGATAAAAAAGTGCGCCCTGATTAAATAGATCGATACCTTCTTTAAAAAACTCACGATTTTCATCAAACTGTACTTCATAAGGACTCAGATTTAAAACTTTTGGATCAGAAGCGATCTGGCCGAAATCAGGAACCAGAGTCATATCTAAGGTAAAGCTTTCATTAATGCCATATTTTAAATCAGCACCCGCACTATAAGATGAAGAGTAATTGTTCAGGCCGGATTTATTTATGGGATAATGACTTACGGTGGTTCCCAGATATGGAGTTAAAAACAAACGCAATGGAGGATTTACATGAGATATGCCCTGCAAAGAGCCGAAATAGGGTACAATATTTTGAGCCGTTGCCGGAGTTTGTGACCACAAATCTTCTTCGCGTAAGCGCCTGATATCCCGCCTAAAATTTACTCCCCATAGCTGTATATCCTTTTTAGGAAATCTTAATGCTGAAAATGGAATTTTCATTTCTACGAACCAGCCTTTGTCGGTTATTTTAACGGCACTTTCCCAAACTACATCAAAATTTGAAGCTGAATTAGCTGCAATATTGGATCCTATCCGGTCGTCAATTTGTACACCTGCGGCTGTAACGCCAAAAATAAAGGCATTCTGCTGATCCGAAAAAGTATCAAATGAAACCAAAAATTGATCGGCATTTCCCGAATCGTCTCTTTGAGTTAATTGTTTTAAAATACTGTCGGGATGTGTATCATAAAGAAATGCAGCAATATATATCGCCGAATGGTCATAGCCTATTTTGATTTCTGAATTTTGAGATGGTTCTGCATCATTACGTGGCGAATATTGCCTGAAATCTTTGGCAGGTTCTATATTTTCCCACACCTCATTTTCCAATATTCCATCAATGCGTGGCTGAATTACTAAACGTACCGCATTTACTTTTTTAGAAATCGGTTGAGCCTGAGATTGGAAATTGAAAAGTAAGAAGATAAACAATACGTAAAGTTGCTTCATAAATTATTTTGAGCCACAATGTTAAAGAGAAGCATTTACATAAATTGGATGGAAACGAAAGTTTTACATGTTTTAATTCCTGTCCTTATAATTTCCATAATATAAGTTTTGGAAACAAAAGCAAAATGGTAGTTTTACCGCAAATTACAAGCAAAATGAATATTCACGAATATCAAGGCAAAGCTATATTAAAAAGCTTCGGCGTACGCGTTCAGGAAGGCATGGTTGCCGATACTCCAGACCAGGCAGTTGAAGCTGCAAAACAGCTTAAACAAGATTATAATTCTGACTGGGTAGTTATAAAAGCACAAATTCATGCAGGTGGCCGTGGTAAAGGTGGCGGCGTGAAGCTGGCTAAAAATCTTGATGAAGTAAGAGAAAGAGCAGAACAAATTATTGGAATGCAGCTCATTACTCCACAAACAAGTAAAGAAGGTAAAAAAGTAAGTAAAATTCTGGTTGCCCAGGATGTTTATTATCCCGGCGAAAGTGAAACGAAAGAGTTTTATGTAAGTGTATTACTTGACCGTGCACGCGGCCGTAATATTATCATGTACTCTACACAAGGCGGAATGGATATCGAAGAAGTTGCGGAGCACACTCCTCATCTTATATTCAAAGAAGAAATAGATCCTAAAGTAGGTTTACAAGGTTTTCAGACTCGCAAAATAGCTTTTAATCTTGGCCTTAGCGGCGATGCGTTTAAGGACATGACCAAATTCATAGCTGCTCTTTACAAAGCTTATGAAGCTACCGATTCATCCATGTTTGAGATCAATCCGGTATTAAAAACTTCAGACAATAAAATTTTAGCTGTAGATGCAAAGGTAAATCTAGATGATAACGGATTATTCCGTCATCCTGATTATGCCGACATGCGGGATACAAGCGAAGAAGATCCAACTGAAGTTGAAGCAAGCAATTCTAACCTCAACTATGTAAAGCTTGACGGAAACGTGGGCTGTATGGTGAACGGAGCAGGATTAGCCATGGCGACTATGGATATTATTAAACTGGCAGGCGGTGAGCCGGCTAACTTCCTTGACGTTGGTGGAACTGCAAACGCAGAAACTGTAAAAGCCGGTTTCAATATCATTCTTCAGGATCCAAATGTTAAAGCAATTCTGATTAATATCTTTGGTGGTATTGTTCGTTGCGATCGTGTTGCACAAGGTGTTATTGATGCTTACCAGGAAATTGGAAATATCCCAGTTCCTATTATTGTTCGGTTACAGGGAACAAATGCGGTAGAAGCTAAAAAACTGATAGATGAATCTGGATTAAAGGTTTTTTCTGCTATTCAGTTAAAAGAAGCAGCAGATCTGGTAACGCAGGTTTTAGAAAATTAATTTGACAAAAGCCCGGTAATTAATTAGCGGGTTTAATTGAAATAAAACATGAAAGGCGCATTAAGCGCCTTTCATGTTTTATTTTTTTCTCTACTTAACTTTCGGTTTTTGTTATGATCTTGGGTAATTCAATACTCGTACCCAGTAGCCTATTAAATTTTTCTATTGCATAACTTGCCAATACAGGTGTATCTTTCTCATCATGCTGATGCAAAAAGAAATATAAAGATTGAAGTCCACGTTCTTTCCAGCTTAAAATCCTCTCAGCCCATTCATCGATCCGGCTATAATCGGTAGGATGCAAACCGTTTCCAACATAACGGATAAAGGCTTGCGGCATTGGCACTTCCATATGAACACAATCCCTCCGACCCGCTGCATCGGTTATTACTGCACCCTTATTTAATTCATGCAGCATATTAAACAAATCGGATCGCACAGATTTATCCGAAAACCATTCCGGATGCCTTACTTCAACAAAAAGCTTAAAATCATCGGGCAGCGCTTCCAAATATGATTTTAGAACGTCAAAATTTTTAGGTCCGAAATTATCGCTCAGCTGAAGAAAACAAGGGCCAAGGGTAATTCCAAATTCAGTTATATTCTCAAGATATTGCGAAGTAAGCTCATCTGCATTTTTCAGCCGCTTTAAATGACTAATACCACGTGTAATTTTTGGAAAAAACCTGAAATCATTTCGCACGTTCTCAGCCTTTTCACGCCAAATTTTAATCTGTTCTTTTTTAGGCATATTATAAAATACTGCATTTAACTCAATACTGTTAAATTGCTTTACATATTCATCAAGGAAATGTGCTTCTTTGGTTTTCTCCGGATATATCAACCCAATCCATTCTTTACGGCCCCATTTTGCACATCCCACATACGCATCAAATGAAACTTGCGTATTCGTTGATTTTAAAACACGGGATGTCAGGTCCGTATCCGGAGGTAAAGTGAAATCAATCTCTTTTATTAATTCAGGTTTAACGTATCCAAAATCCATTTTTTTAATAATTAATAGCAACTAATTACTCTAAATAGCTCTTAAATTGCTTATTGATAATTACTTTATTAAAATTATATTTATACAAGCTTTCTGCCAATAATCATTTCTCACGAATACTCATCTGTTATTAAATACGATGAAGAGATTACTTTTAGTTTTGCTTTTACTGCCTTTAATGCTGGTTGCTCAGCAAAGCAGCAGCTTACAGGAAGAAAACACCCGCTTAAAAAACCGAATCGATTCTCTTGAAAAAAGAATGGATGAAAAGTTTTACACCCGTGTACCTAATACAGATTTCGACAGAACATTACAGGATATGGTTGATAAGCAGGTGGGTAATTACATTTCGGGGAAAATTGCATTAACCAGTACTGTAATCGGTCTGATTTCATTTTTACTGGGATTTCTGGCTAAATATTTTTTTTCAGAAAGTACCCGTAAACAAATTGATAACAGTGTCTCAGACTTAAGCAGAAAAGTTAGAGAAGATAATCTGGAATCAAAAGAAAAACTTGACGTTCTTCTCTCAGAACAAAAGGATTTTATAAACAGCAGCACAAAATTATTCGATGAACGAATAAAAGATATTGGCCTTAGGCTTGATAATTTCAGGTCTATACTGGATAACCAGATCCAGCAGTTTAATTCAACCATAACCAAACGCATTGTTGATTTCGAAGGAACAACTCTTACCCGCATCAAACAATTTGAAGAAATTCTTAATAAAAATACATCAGACCTTTTTACAGCAATTCAAAGCCAGGAAAATTCCCGCAACAGTTTCGAGAAAACCATTACCAGCAGACTGGATACAAAGTTTTCCGAAACCCTTGATTTTTTATGGGCTGATGTGATAAGTGCTATGATTGACCGGGCGGCTGCAAAAAAATATGAAGGCGACGATCTGATTAACAGCTTTGAAAAGCTGTTACAAACCGAATTAAACGTAAGTAAAGGATTAAAAATCCAGATCATTGATACTTTAATGAGGTGCTATTACAGCTCAAATAATGAAAAAGAGAAATATGAAAAAATGGTGCAACTGATTCAGAACTATGAAAATAAATATGATCTTTTGCCCCAAACGTATGTAAATGCAGCCATTGCGCATACCAACATATTTGAGAAATATGGTACTCCGGAACTGAAAGAAACCTCGCTGTCTAATTGTGATAAAGCCATTAAAAAGGAACCAAGTTATGGAGAACCTTATGCTTTAAAACTGGAAATTTTCATGATCGACCTTTTCAGGATGCGGGATGATCAGCACAAATCAGCAGTTAGAAAAGAAATTCAGGATTTTTTATTTCTGATCAACAGTATAGAATCGCCACTTTTAAAAGGTTATTTCCTGGAACGCTTAATCACCGATGGATCTGTACCTTATCTCCAAAAATACATCAAGGCAATAAATGAAGATTATGCCCATGAATTAGCGCCTATTTATGAAAATGTTTTACAAGCTCTTTATGAAAACTATTCCATTGCCACAGACCGTGAGAAGGAATTGATGAAAGATATATTAACGCAGGGATTAAATTCCAACCCCAATATTGACGGGGTATGGGAGGGGGAGACTTATCAGCATTCGGGCGTAGGAATCGATCTAACAGGCACAACAATAACCTTAACGCTGCAGAGCTCCAGTTTTGAATTAGGACTTATGAATACTCATTCAGCCGGTCTGGTTTATTACCTGCCGCATATTCAACCCTATTGTATAAACCTGTTATGGGCTGATGAAAAGTCTAAATTCCAAATTGTCAGGGGAATTTATCAAATACAAAATCCGGATAAGATTTTGCTTTGTATCAGCGATGCTGATCAGCCCCGGCCTGCAGAATTTACCTCGAATGCCGAAAACGGTTATTCCATTCTGCTATTAAATAAGGTCCAGAAAATCGATGATCAGGAAGTGTAAGCTTAAAATTTTAATCAAAAAAAAGGGGAATCAATTGATTCCCCTTTTTTAAACTATTTCGAAGAGATTATTTAACTGATTCAACGATAGCTTTAAATGCTTCCGGATGATTCATTGCTAAATCTGCTAAAACCTTACGGTTTAATAAATTTCCGCTGGCAGTTAATTTTCCCATGAATACAGAATAAGACATTCCATACTGACGAGCACCTGCATTAATACGCTGAATCCATAATCCTCTGAATTCTCTTTTCTTTGCTTTACGGTCACGGTAAGCATATTGCAAACCTTTTTCGACTGTGTTTTTAGCAACGGTGTACACCTTGCTTCTTGATCCCCAATAGCCTTTGGCTAAATTTAAGATCTTTTTTCTTCTTCTTCTTGACGCTACTGCGTTAACCGAACGTGGCATGTTGTTTTCATTTTGATAAACGGTGCCCTTTATGGGAACTTTTAAACCGGTTACCTGGTTAAATTAATTAATTACTTTCCGATACAAAGCATACGCTTTACGTTGCCCATATCAGCATCAGAAACTAAACTGGTCTGACCTAAGCCACGCTTACGTTTGTTACTCATCTTGGTTAAGATGTGACTTTTGTATGCGTTTTTTCTGGCAATTTTACCTGTTCCAGTAAGCTTAAAGCGCTTTTTTGCACTGGAACACGTCTTCATTTTTGGCATAACTATTATTATTTATTTGTCAATTATTCAATGTATTCATCGGTTAAATCAATAAGCAAATGCAAACTGAAATAGTGCCGATGGATTTATTTCTTGCTTGCGCTTTTTGGTGCAACAGTCAGGAACATCCGTTTTCCTTCAAGTTTTGGCAATTGTTCTACTTTACCAACCTCTTCCAATGCCTGAGCAAATTTCAGCAAAAGGATTTCACCCTGTTCTTTATAAACAATAGCACGGCCTTTAAAATGAACGTAAGCTCTCACTTTCTCACCTGCTTCAAGAAAACCGATAGCATGTTTCAACTTAAACTGAAAATCATGTTCATTTGTATTAGGGCCAAAACGGATCTCTTTGATCACGGTTTGCTTTGCATTGGCCTTAATCTCTTTCATTTTCTTTTTCTGCTCGTAAATAAACTTGTTGTAATCAACAATTTTACAAACGGGCGGAACTGCATTTGGAGAAATTTCTACCAAATCAAGATCTTGTTCAACCGCAATGGCTAAAGCTTCCCGGATAGGATAAATACCTGTTTCCACGTTATCACCAGTAAGGCGAACTTCCGGAGCCCTGATCAACTCATTGATCTTATGCTCTGCTTCTTTCTTTTTAAACGGAGGGCGTGGTCCTCTGTTAAAGCCTGGTCTTCCTAATGCCAAATTATATTTTCTTTTTTAAATTGTAATTTCTTTAATCAACTGATTACTAAACTCCTCTGTTGTTATGCTTCCCAAATCTCCCTGACCGTGTTTACGAACTGAAACCAGTCCTTCGTTCATTTCCTTCTCTCCTACAATCAACATATAAGGGATTTTTTTCATTTCCGCATCACGTATTTTGCGTCCGATTTTCTCATCCCTTGAGTCTATCAAGCCGCGAATATCGGAATTATTAAGTGATTCTAAAACTTTTTTAGCATAATCCTCATATTTTTCGGATATAGGCAGAACAATAAATTGCTCGGGTGTTAACCATAAAGGAAATTCACCGGCACAATGTTCTATCAATACAGCAACAAATCTTTCCAATGATCCAAAAGGAGCCCTGTGAATCATTACAGGACGATGTTTTAGATTATCACTTCCGGTATATTCCAATTCGAAACGCTCCGGCAAATTGTAATCAACCTGAATAGTTCCCAGTTGCCATTTTCTTCCCAGCGCATCCTTAACCATAAAATCAAGTTTAGGACCATAGAAAGCAGCTTCACCTAATTCAACAATTGTAGATAATCCTTTTTCGGCGGCAGCCTCAATTATAGCACTTTCGGCAAGGGCCCAATTCTCATCAGAACCAATGTACTTAGTTTTATTTTCAGGATCGCGTAAAGAAACCTGAGCCGTATAATTATCAAAACCCAGTGCTTTAAAAACATATAAAACAAGGTCAATTACCTTTTTAAATTCTTCTTTCACCTGATCTGGGCGACAAAATAAGTGTGCGTCGTCCTGAGTAAATCCGCGAACTCTGGTTAAGCCATGCAGCTCACCACTTTGTTCATATCGATATACAGTACCAAATTCGGCATACCTTACCGGAAGATCTTTATATGAACGGGGTTTGAATTTATATAACTCGCAATGATGAGGACAGTTCATCGGTTTCAGGAAAAACTCCTCTCCTTCCTGCGGTGTCTTTATTGGCTGAAAAGAATCTGCTCCATACTTGTCATAATGTCCGGAAGTAACGTACAAATTTTTATGCCCGATATGCGGAGTAATCACTTGCTCGTATCCGGATTTAACCTGAGCTCTTTGTAAGAAATTAACCAATTTTTCGCGTAAAGCGGTTCCCTTAGGCAACCATAAAGGCAATCCCATACCTACTTTTTCTGAAAAAGTAAATAGTTCCAGTTCCTTGCCCAGCTTTCGGTGATCACGCTTTTTAGCTTCTTCAATCATTTGAAGATATTCCGTCAGCTCACTTTGCTTCGGAAAAGTCACTCCGTAAATTCGCGTTAGCTGTTTACGGCTTTCGTCACCTCTCCAGTAAGCACCGGCAACATTCATAAGCTTAACCGCTTTTATAAAACCGGTATTTGGAATATGTGGCCCGCGGCAAAGGTCTGTAAAGTTACCCTGATTATAAAAGGTTATCGTTCCGTCTTCCAGATCCTTAAGAAGGTCAAGCTTATACTCATCGCCTTTTTCGGTGAAATAATTTATTGCATCGGCTTTAGAAACCTCGGTGCGTTTGTACTCTGATTTAGTTTTAGCAAGCTGCAAAATCTTATCTTCAATCTGTTTAAAATCGTCGGAAGAGAAAACACGGTCACCGAAATCAACATCATAATAAAAACCTGTTTCGATAGCCGGACCGATACCGAATTTCGTACCCGGATATAATGCTTCCAGAGCCTCGGCCATTAAATGCGCTGATGAATGCCAGAATATAGATTTTGCCTCCTGATCATTCCAGGTTAACAATTTCACATTTGCATCCGTTTGAATTGGGCGGCTTGAATCCCAAACTTCTCCGTTTACTTGTGCTCCTAAAACATTGCGGGCGAGTCCTTCAGAAATTGATAAAGCAATCTGATGTGCAGATATTCCTTGTTCATATTGACGGACAGTTCCATCGGGGAGTGTAATATTGATCATCTACAAAATGATTTATAAGTTGTGTGTTAATAAAAAAACGAATCACCTACTACGTGATTTTTAAATTGAGGAGCAAAAATAATATTATTTGCCGAGCAAACCCTGCGCATTTTATTTATTCCATTAAATTATTCAGCAAATTAAATTGGCAGGAGAAAATGAAGCCGGGATTTTAATAATAGCTATTGTAACCTAATTAATTAAGAGAAGAAATTCCCCGTTTGAGTATTAAAATTTTCTAAAAAATTTAGGTTGAAAAGTAACTGAACTAATAGCTCAGTTGCTTTATTTTCGATTTTTAAATAGTTATCAATTCGATAAACAATTATTCAGGGCGATTGGAAACTCAATAAAATTAGTTTCCGCCTTCACGGATAATTACATTACCATTTCCACCGGAACGAAATTGTTCACGCATTTTTTTTCGCATCTCTTCCTGCTTTACCTGGTATTCTTCCTGACTGATCTTTGTTGATTTTTTTGGAAGCGTAATTTCTGAATCTTTAATTTTTGTATATTCTATGCTGCTTGCCATATACTTCATTCTTTGGTTCTCCACTCCCATTACAACTCCTTCGGTCCATAAGGATGGCACAGGCGAAGCAACAAAAGGCAGAGAATTAGTGTACCAAATAGATGTTTGATTTCCATCTTTATCATTCATCACGGCTTTCTTACATTTAATGCCTGCAATTATTTTTGTTTCATCAGTTTTTACAAATCCTTCAGATTTAGATCCCAACAGGCTTTCAAGCAGATAGGGAACACCATTCATTTCAAATGATTCAGTAGCTTTTTTATCGGCCAAATTAAAAAACACCTCACGGTCAGTACCTCCGGCAAAACGCATCATCATCTGTCCGCCGCCAGCAGTATTTCCAGCATCCGGATTCAGATCTTCATCTAGTATAGATTTTTGAAGTCGGGCGCCATTTGCGTTGTATATAATTTCCATTTTATTGGTAATGCTTTCGGGCATATTTGCTCTTTGAGGACGATTCCCCTGAGTAGCTGAATTGGCACCCACATTCCTCAAATTTATAACCTGAGTATAATATATAACTCCGGAAGTTTTCTGCTGGGCAACAACGTAGGTTGTTAAAAAACAACAAAACAATATTATAATTGAAAACTGCTTCGACATGGCTTTTTTATAAATGTAATCAAAGAAAGTTTACTTTAGCATATTATGGTTAGAGCAATGAAAAAGTTACTTTATTCACTTTTACTACTTCCTGTTTTATTTTCTTTTAAACCTTCAGGACAAAATTCATGGATTAGAATTAACCAGCTTGGTTATTTACCATCAGGAGTAAAAACTGCAATTTGGGTTTCAAAAGAAATAACAAGTATAAAACGTTTTGAGGTTATTGATGCAACAACCAATAAAATTATTTTTAAAGGAAAGGCGGGAACAAATTTTGGCGAGTACGGCCCTTTTAAATCATCCTTCAGATTATCCTTTTCCAAATTAAAGTTGGCAGGAGAATACTACATTCAGGCAGGAAAAATAAAATCACCCAGGTTTAAAATAGGTTCTGATGTGTATAAAGGTTCTGCGGATTTTGCTCTCCGGTATATGCGGCAGCAACGTAGCGGGTTCAATCCGTATTTAAAAGATAGTTGTCATACCAATGATGGCTTTGTAATTTACGGATCAAAAGCTGGACTTAAAGACAGCACTTTTATTGATGCATCAGGAGGCTGGCATGATGCAAGTGATTATTTGCAATATTCCAGCACCTCTGCCAATGCAACCTATCATTTACTTGCAGCTTACCGCGATTTCCCAAAAATATTCAGCGATGAAAAGCAAGCAAACGGTTTGGATGGTAAAAATGGATTGGCCGATGTTCTGGATGAGGCTAAATGGGGATTGGACTGGCTGCTTAAAATGCATCCCAAAGAAAACTGGATGTTTAACCAGATTGCCGATGACCGTGACCATATTTCTATGCGAATTCCCAAAGAAGATAATCAGTATGGGAAAGGTTTTGAAAGACCATTGTATTTTATTACAGGCGAACCTCAGCAACGCGGAAAGTTCATGAATAATACTACCGGAACCAGTTCTACCGCCGCTAAATTCGCAAGTGCCTTTGCTTTGGGATCTAAAATTTATTCATCCATTGATAAAACTTTTGAGGAAACATTAAGCATTAAATCTTTAACGGCCTATAAATATGCATTAAAGAAAAAGGGTGTTACACAAACGGCTTCGGTTAAATCTCCATACATATATGCGGAAGATAACTGGGTTGATGATATGGAACTCGCATTGGCATCCATAGAAAACTCCCCTGCGAAGCATAAATTAATTTCAGATATATATGGTAATTTAATTGATACAGCTCTTAATTATGCCAGATCAGAACCTGTTACGCCATGGATGGGTGCTGATACAGCTAAACATTATCAATGGTACCCATTCCATAATTTCGGGCATTATGAATTGGCAAAATCCGGACGTTCAGAAATAAAAAATGAGTTGATGGCTAGTTATAAAACCGGAATAGAGAAGGTTTGGGCAAAAGCAAAAAACAATGCATTTTATCGCGGAATACCTTATATCTGGTGTTCCAATAACTTAACAACATCTTTTGCAATTCAGTGCTACCTGTACCGAAGCTCTACCAATGACCGAAGTTATGAGGAACTGGAACAGGCAAATATAGACTGGCTTTTTGGTTGTAATCCCTGGGGAACCAGCATGGTTTACGGACTTCCGGCAAATGGAGATACTCCAATTGACCCGCATTCTGCCTTTACACATTTAAAAAACTACCCGATTGATGGAGGTTTGGTAGATGGACCAGTTTATGGATCAATTTTCAATAATCTCATTGGGATAAAATTAAATGATGCTGATGAATACGCCCAATTCCAGTCGCCGTTGGTTGTTTACCACGATGATTATGGAGATTATAGTACGAATGAACCTACAATGGATGGTACGGCTTCTTTAATTTATCTTCTCGCTTCTAAAGAAAACGCATCCCGGGAGGAAGATGCCGCAAAAAAGTAATTGATACATATGGAGCAATTAATCGTGGCGATATCACTAAAAAAGAAATAGCCATAGTTTTTACCGCCCATGAATTTGCTGATGGCGGTGAAAGTGTAAGCAAAACACTTAAAAAAGAAAATGTTAAAGCTTCTTTTTTCTTCACAGGAGATTTCTTAAGAGATCCTCAATTCAGCAACTTAATAAAAACAGTAAAACGGAATGGGAATTACATCGGAGCCCATTCAGACAAACATTTACTGTATTGCGACTGGACTTATCGCGATAGCTTGCTGGTAAATAAAAATCAGTTTTTTGAGGATCTAGAAAATAACTATTTAGAACTGGTCCGTTTGGGTATCCGGAAGAAAGATGCACCCTATTTTCTACCTCCGTATGAGTGGTATAATAAATCTATAAGCAGCTGGACTGAACAAGCGGGTTTGACACTTATAAATTTTAGTGCGGGAACCCGATCAGCGGCCGATTATACCTGGCCGGAAATGGGCAATAAATACCTGAGCAGCAATGAAATTTATAAATCAATCATGAACTATGAAAATTCATCGGCAAATGGATTGAATGGATTTATATTACTGATCCATCTGGGAACAGATCCGAGACGTACTGATAAATTTTATGAGCAATTAAATGAGCTGATTCCCGATTTAAAAAGAAGAGGCTATAGTTTTAAACGCATTGATGAACTGTTGCGTTGATTATACATTTCCCCAGCCGCCTGCAAGCACATCTGCAAGATGAATCGTTTTAATAGGTAACTGTTGTTTTTCAATATAGCTTTGCAAATGCAACAGGCACGAAGCATCAGTTGAAATAATATAATCTGCTTCCATATCCAAAGCATTGTTTACCTTTTGCTGAGCCATTGCACTGGAAATTCCTTCAAATTTAACAGAAAAAGTTCCTCCAAAACCACAGCAAACATCTGTATCTGCCATTTCCACCAGATCCAATCCATGTACTTTACTGAGGAGCAAACGAGGTTCATCTTTGATATTGCATTCGCGTAATCCGGCACACGAATCGTGATAAACAGCTCTTCCTTCCAATTCGGCACCAAAATAATCTTTCTTTAAAACATTCACCAGAAAATCAGAAAGCTCGAAAATATTATTTTGTACGGCCCTGCATTTATTGTGAACAGCTGTATTGGTAAACAGATCGTTATAATAATTTTTAACCATTCCTGTACAGGATGCAGAAGGTGAAACAATATAACTTGATTCAGAAAAATCATTTAAGAATTTAGACCCAACAGCTTTTGCTTCGTCCCAAAAGCCTGCATTAAATGCTGGTTGTCCGCAACAGGTTTGTTCTGCATTATAAGTGACGTTGCATCCTGCTTTTTCAAGGACTTTAATAGTATTGAATGCTGTTTTAGGATATATCTGATCCATAAAACAAGGTATAAAAAGCTCTACGTTCATAAATGTTTATAAGGCCCCATAATTGAGCTTTTTAAAAATGCTAAATTCAGAAAAATAATCTACTCTGGCTGTAAACGTTTCAGTTCTGCTGGCTTCATAAATAAAATCGAAATCAGAACCAGTAAGCCAATGATAAAAAAGGCTGTCAAACTTAAAGCCGAAATCCGCATATTACCTGTAAATTCTTCAATAAAACCAAAGCTTGCCAAGCCAATAACAATGGCCATTTTTTCGGTTACATCATAAAAGCTAAAAAAAGAAGCGGTGTCGGGAGTTTTTTCGGGTATTAGTTTGGAGTACGTAGAGCGAGATATAGACTGAATTCCACCCATCACTAAACCTACAAGTGCAGCAAGTACATAAAACTGGTACTCATTGCTGATATAAAATGCGCTTATGCAAACCCCAATCCAGATAATAACTACAAAAATCAGAACTTTCAGATTTCCGAATTTACGGGCAAAATAACCCATTATCAGTGCGCCCAGAATGGCTACCAGCTGGATAACAAGAAGGGTTGCAATCAGCTTGGAAGTACCCAGTTTTAAAATTTTTTCTCCAAAACCTGTAGAGGCCAGCATGATTGTTTGAACTCCCATTGAGTAGAAGAAAAATGCCAACAGGTAGCGTTTTAATAGCTTCATTTCATTTAACTGTTGCCATACTTTTTGCAGTTCCTGAAATCCGCTCTTAACCATATTTTTGTTTACCGCTTTGTAATTGGGACTTCCGGCAGGCAAAACTTTAAATGGAATTTGGGCAAAAGAGATCCACCAGATTCCTACCAATAAAAAGGATAATCTGGCGGGTAAAGACGCATCTGAAATACCGAATAATTCAGGTTTCAAAACAAATGCGAAGCAGATAATTTGTAATAGTACACTTCCAACATAACCGTATGCAAAGCCCTGGGCACTTACTCTATCTTGCTGATCAGGAGTGGCAATTTCGGGAAGGTAGGAGTTATTAAACATTACGCCACCGATATAGCCCATTGCGGCAAGTGTAAAGCAGATTATTCCAAGCTCCAAAGTTTCCAGTCTGAAGAAAAATAATCCTGCGCAGGCTACTCCACCGATGTAGGTGAAAATCTGCATGAATATCTTTTTATTGCCCCGGTAATCAGCTATTGATGATAAAACAGGTAATAAAAGGGCCATGAGCAGGTAAGCCAGCGATAAAGCATAACTTGAAAGAGCAGTATTGGTAAACTGTCTTCCGAAGAAAAAAACCTGATCTCCGTGTTGCTGGGTAGTAGTTATAATGGCATAATAAGCCGGAAAAATAGTAGAAGTGATTACCAGATTATAGGCTGAATTTGCCCAATCGAACATAGCCCAACCCCGGATGGTTTTTTTATTATTTTTGCTATTCATACTTAAGCTAAAGTAAAAAAATTTAGCAAAGAAAAAACCTGGAGGTAAAGAGGATGACTTATCGCCTTCTATAAGATCATATGCAAAAAGGCCGAACATAAATTCAGCCTTTTAAAAATATAAATTAGGGATGATTTAATCAGCACTAAATAAAGTGGTATAGAAATAATACATCTCCGGTAAAAGCAGGTTTTTGCTGATCTTTAATTTCCAACTGGATGGCCAATGTAGCTTTAGTAACTCCTCTTAAATTAGCAATTGATGCCAGTTTTACTCTGCAGCGAACTTCACTGTCCACTATTACGGCCTGACCAAATTTCAATCGTTCAATTCCGTAATTCACCTCCATCTTCAGATTTTGAACATCCACAATTTGTTTCCACAAAAATGGAATGAGGGAAAGAGTAAGATATCCATGGGCTATGGTAGCCTTAAAAGGACTTTCAGTTTTTGCTCTTTCGGGATCTGTATGTATCCATTGATGATCCAAAGTGGCATCGGCAAAACTATTAATCTGTTCCTGAGTAATTTTATGCCATGATGAAACTCCAAGTTCCTGGCCTAGTTTTGATTCAAACTCTGTATAACTTTTTATAATCAGCATATCGCTAAAGTAAAAAATTATTCAAATTAATAAACGGATAAATTAAAATTATTGCTCTGGGAACTGTTTAGAAAGGCACAAATGGTTATCAATTTATAAACTAATTTATCCGGCGATAGAACCGAAACCATAATCAGTTGTCTTCCAGAATTATAAGACTATAAAATTCCGATTCAATTCCTGCTCCTATTAATTAATCTTTTTTAGACTGGAAGCACCCGAGTCGTTATTGGAAACCGATGTAGGATTACCACGATATTGAACATCACTGGCACCGCTTGATTTTACACGTAATTCATTTAAAACATTTATCCGGGATTTGCTTGCGCCGGAGGACTCGATTTTATATTTACCGACAATAAAGTCAAGTGCTTCTATTGATCCCGCCCCGCTCAGATCTACTTCATGTGTTCCCGCCTGCCCCTTCAAATAAATCTCTGATGAACCGCTGGAAGTGGTAAGTAC
This sequence comes from Daejeonella oryzae DSM 19973, assembly GCF_000422945.1. Lineage (GTDB taxonomy): Bacteria > Bacteroidota > Bacteroidia > Sphingobacteriales > Sphingobacteriaceae > Daejeonella > Daejeonella oryzae. The sequence continues at coordinate 568,719 of NZ_KE383964.1, read as the reverse complement.
ATTCGCTGCATTCAGATCAAGATTAACTTTGCTTGAACCGCTTAAATGAATTTCAAAATTATTTACCTTCAAATTCCCGTCGCTGTTTAATTCTACAGCCCCAGATGCATCAACACCTTCAAATGCTGGTGCGGTTATGTAGGCAGTTATTGGACCTGAATCACATAAATTCCCTTCCAATTCAATCTTAAGAGTTTTTCCATTAACCCGTGTTGTGATTTCTTCCTGTATATTATCATCAGCCACAATGCGTACATCCTGAACCGGGCCCTGTTTTAAAACAAGTTTAATAGATCCACCTGTTTCAATAAATGTAAACGAATCTAATTTACGGCTTTGAGTTACCTCATTGCCCGAACCCGAAATACAATCAATTTGATTACACCCGCTTTGCGCAATTAATATAACAAGAGCAATAAAATAAAACGAGGCTGATCTTTTCATAATTCTTTTTTTGAGACGTTGTTTTGTTGGTACAGGTAACTGCTAAAATAGAAAAAGGATTTGAATAGTATACAAATCCTTTTTTTAGAGATATATAATGAAGTTATGGATATTATATAGAAGGCTCAAAAACGAATCCATCTATAGGAGAAAGCGCTTTTGCAGATTTAATACTGGTAACTTTTCCATCCTGATAGTAAGAAGCTTCTGCTCTGTCTGATATTGAAATTGACCGGTTTTGGACATTCAACCCAACAGATTCATATACAGATGCATCACTTAAAGTAATTTGCTGGTTTTCAGCTTCCCCCCTCATTTCCAGTTTTGACGAGCCCGAAACATGGGTATTTAAATTGTAAACACGGGCATCCAGTTTTGCTTTTGCTCCATCCAATAAGTTAACATTTAAATCTACTGAACTGAGCTTATTGGTTGTGCGTATAACTGAATTGCCGTTCGCTTCTATGTCAGAAAGATTTTTTACAGTGATCCAAACACTCAGCTTATGATCTTCAAACGATGAAATTCTAAGCTCGCCGTTTTCCCACTGAACCAGGGCATTTTTTGAATAATAATCATCATAAATTCTTAAATTTTCGGTAATTCCCTGGGTTAAAAAAACTTCAACGTTTCCGTTAAGAATGATCTTTTGAATATTTTTAACAGAGGCCAGTTCGGTGACTTTAGCGTTTGCGTCGGTAGCTTTTGCAGGACGAGAACTACTAATGATAATAACAACGAAAGCTAAAACTATTAAAGCTAACCTGTTTAAAATTGTTGTTTTCATGAGGTTTAAAATTGAGAGCGTTAATTTTTGAGCGATTAATTTTTGGTAAATATTTACAAACTGCTACTATGTTAAACATAATACTATGTGCAATTTTAAAATGTGCAATAATTTATTGTTAACCTGTATATATGACGCAGTTAAAAATTAAACGTTACATATCCAATTAGAAATAAACGTTAAAATTTTGTTAAAAATAAATTGAAGCACATACAATCAATTGAATTTCAGGAGGAGATTTTCAGAAATTCGGATTGCAGAAATTGAATTTGAAGAATTCAGATTCTTCGGATAAAATATCCGGAAAGAATGGTTTGTAGTTGAGTAGGAATCGTTAAAGCAATATTAAATATAATATGTGTCACCGGTGGTTTTAATCTTTCCGGCATCCAGTAAATTACGGATCACGCTGAGTTTTTCCTTTTCGTTGCCTGATTTAATTCCCGATACCAGCTCATTCAATTTGAGATGTTTCTGATCCAGAAGCTGAAGAATATTCTCAGTAATAGTATCCTCAATAAATTCCTTTTTGTCAGAGCGCTTTAAATCCAGACAAACATCGCACACACCGCAAACAGCCGCATCGCTTTCGTCAAAATAATTCAGAAGTTGTTTGCTTCGGCAAATTGGTTCTTCTGCATACTTAATCACAGCTTCTATTTGCTGCTTAAATAAATGCTGTCGTTCTGCTATATGTTTGCCGTTGATGAATAAATGAGGAGAATCAACCCTTGGTTTAATGTAGGTGAGCTGTGGCTTATCGGTTTGAGGAAGATAATTGAGCAAAGAAAATTTTTGCAGATCCTGAAGCATTTTAACAATTTCAGTTTTTTGCATTCCGCAGCGTTTCGAAAGATCACTTTCTTTAACAGGAACAAAATGGTCAAAGATTCCTCCGTAAGATCTGAGCAGAGTTTTAATAAAGCTGTCGTAAACTGGCTGCTCAATCTGGAATCGGTATAATTCTTCCTGACCGGTTATAATCTGAACCCGGGAAGGTAGAAATACATTTTCGCTCAATACGATATATTCATTTCGTTCTAAAAATTTTAAGGCGTTTAAAGTCCGTATTGCGTCTAATTTAAATCGGCTGCAAAAATCACCCACATCAAATTCAAGGCTTAAACCCTCTCCTGCACCGTAAGCAAGCTGAAAATAATTCCCTAAATGGTGATAAACCTGCTTAATCTCTTCAACTGACGGAAAACTTTGTTCCAGCTTTTTATGCAATTGAAATTTGTCTGCCGCATTGTACAGCAAAACCGCGAATGCTTTCTTCTCATCGCGACCGGCTCTTCCTGCTTCCTGATAATATGCTTCCAGACTTTCGGGCAGATCTAAATGAACAACAAACCGAACATCCGCTTTATCTATTCCCATACCGAATGCATTGGTGGCAACCATAATGCGGGTTGCACCATTTTTCCAGTCGGTTTGTTTTTTCATCCGTAAAGGGGTTTCTAATCCGGCATGATAAAATTCGGCAGAAATCCCCTGCAGGTTTAATAGTCTGGCTACTTCCTGGGTTTCACGCCGGTTTCTCACATACACAATTCCGGTTCCCTGTACGCTTGCCGCTACTGCTTGTAGTTTTCGCATTTTATCATCCTGGTTAAAAACTACATAACTCAGATTTTTTCTTTCAAATGATTTTCTGAAGAACTGATCATTTTTAAAATGCAGTTTTTCCTTAATATCATTGATTACACGTTCGGTGGCTGTAGCCGTGAGGGCTAAAACAGGAATGCCCGGCTGTAAATTACGGAGTTCGGAAAGATGCAGATAAGGCGGACGAAAATCATATCCCCACTGAGATATACAATGTGCTTCGTCTATCGCGATCAGGTTTACCTTCATGTGCCGTATACGTTCCTGCACAAGGTCAGATAATAGTCGTTCCGGCGATATATACAGAAATTTGATATCTCCGTAAATGCAATTATCCAGTAAAATATCAACTTCCCGGTTTCCCATGCCTGAGATAATTGCGATCGCTTTAATTCCCTTATCTTTCAGGTTTTCAACCTGATCTTTCATCAGGGCAATTAAGGGGGAAACTACAATGCAAATTCCAGGGTTAAGCATTGCAGGAACCTGAAAGCACAGAGACTTGCCTCCGCCTGTAGGCATTAGGGCAAGCGTATCTTTCCCATCCAAAACAGAATGAATAATCTCTTCCTGTAAAGGACGAAATTCAGAAAATCCCCAATACTGTTTTAATATTTGATGAATGGTCATAGCCTGACAAAACTAAAGCAATGATTTGGGATTTTAGTTCTTCGAAATTTGACTTCCCTCAAATCAAATTCATAAATAAAGAATAATACAGGGTATCTTCTTATTCTGATATCTTAATTTATAATTTACAATTTTTATTTCAGTCATTATACTACCTCACACTTACTCATTTTTATTTTTCATTGAAATTATCCTATTATAATTATAACTTTAATACATAATTAGCCGGATCTCCCAATAGCTATTTATTTGCCAGAAACTTCGTTTCATAAGCATCCACATAATCTCAAAATTGCTGAATTCCTACTGATTAGTGTACTTAAGTAACACATATTTATGCTTGTATAATTTTCTGACTTCAGCACATTATTAATATAATGTAAAACTCAATTCAACTATTTTAAACTTTTAATTATGAAAAATTTCAAACTATTATTAATGGCCATGGGATTTTTGGTTCTTAACATTTTACCCGGTTGTGAAAAAGAAATGGTTTATAATGAACCCATTGTTTTAAGCCCGCTATCAGGGAAAACGTACTACTGCGACAAAGTAAGTTATTGTCATGGTACTATTCAATCATTCGTGACTTTAGATAATGAAAATAAGCCACTAAGTTTGGGTGTACGCATTAGTGAAAATACTTTAAAAGGTTTACCTACTGATATAAATAACAATCTAAAGCAAGCTCTTTTAAAAGTACCGAAAGAAGCTAAAGATATAGGTATCGATCATATTGATTTTGGCTGGAACCCTCAAGGTCACGAACCTGATCCGATCTATACTCTGCCCCATTTCGATCTTCATTTTTATATGATTAGCCGAAAAGATCAGGCCGCAGTAATTCCTGGTCCTGATCCTATTATCGTATTGCCTCAATTTATCCCTGAAAATTACATTTCAGGAGTGGTAGCCGTACCAAATATGGGAGTTCATTATGTGGATGTTACTGGTCCGGAGTTTAATGGCTCTACGTTCGACAAAACTTATATTTATGGATTCTACCAAGGCAAAATGATATTCTGGGAACCCATGTTCACCCTTAATTTCCTTTTAACAAAGCCTGATTTTACAGCAGCGATTAAGCAGCCTCAAAGCTTCCAGAAATCTGGCTACTATCCAACTACTTATCGTATTTCTTTTGATGCTGACAAAAATGAGTATGTGGTAGCAGTAGAAGGTTTTAAATATCATTAACGTATCATATATATTGCTTTGTTGAATCTTTCAATCATAACAGAAACGTTAAATACATATTCTCAAAATCAGAAGAAGTCATTTCCAATAAATTATGTTTGGAAAGCCATATTTGTTTAAAGACCATTTAACAGGAAGGGGCGGATTTTCAATCAGCCCTTTCTTTTAAAACGCAGAATATTCGTTTCCACTTAAAATAAATTCATCCTAATGAAAAAACTCAGAATTATACTTTTATTAACTTTCCATATTTCCATTAGTACTATTTGTTTGGCTCAGCACCCTGAAGAAACAATAATAAAAGGACTGGAAAATGAAGAACGTGAGGCCATATTAAAAGGAGATACAAGCAAGCTTTATCAATTAATGTCTCCCGAAATTGTAGTTCAAAATCCTGAAAATGCTCTTGTCGGACTTAGCCAAATCATGGAAAGAATCAGAACCGGGAAAATCAATTATGCTTCTTTTGAAAGACATATTGAAAGGATAACATTTTTCAACAATGTTTCTATAGTGATGGGAAAAGAGGTGTTAATACCTCAGGGCTTAACTAATAATCCCGGGAAAACAATTACAAGAAGATTTACCAACATCTGGATCAAAGAACAGAATATCTGGAAATTAACTGCCAGACAGGCAACCATTGTTTCGATTAAATGAGACAATATTGTAATTGTGCTTTTTAGATTTGGAAAGTAAATACATAGCATAGCATACCCACAAATACTTGCATGCATTAAAAATCTTGAAAGTAGCGTCTGCCGGAACAGTCATAAATTTGATACTATCCAAAACTATGAATATTCTTACATTGCGGGTTCAAGCATTGTAAAACATGAATAAAACCATTATTGTCGCATTCGGTATTGTATTGTTCAGTCAACAAAACTTCGCCCAGCAAATTCCCAAAGAAAGTCCAAAATGGAATATTGAAAAACCGGCGGGTCCCAGCAAAAACATTTCTTTTACCACCGATGAAGGAACCTGGATGGACCTGGATGTAAGTCCGGACGGGAAAGAGATCGTTTTCGATCTGCTCGGCGACATTTATAAAATGCCAATTAGCGGCGGAAAGGCCAGCCTGCTTGCCGGCGGAATGGCCTGGGAAGTACAGCCGCGTTTCAGTCCGAACGGAAAATACATTTCATTTACCAGCGACAAGGAAGGGGCTGATAATATTTGGGTAATGAATGCCGACGGATCCGCCAAGCGTTCAGTTACAAAGGAAAACTTCCGGCTGCTGAATAATGCTGTATGGACACCAGACAATCAGTATTTAATTGCACGAAAGCATTTTACAGGTTACCGTTCACTTGGCGCCGGTGAAATGTGGATGTACCATATTGCCGGAGGCGGCGATGGAATTCAATTAACCAAACGCAAAAACGATCAGCAGGATGCAGGCGAACCTAATGTTTCTGCAGATGGCAAATATTTATATTACTCTGAAGATGTTTCTCAGGGGCCGACATTTCAATACAATAAAGATCCCAATGGCGAAATATATGCGATCCGTCAGCTGAACCGTGAAAGCGGCGAGATAAAAACTGCTGCCGGTGGACAAGGAGGAGCTTTCCGCCCGCAAATTTCTCCGGATGGAAAATACCTGGCTTTTGTTAAACGTGTTCGCTTAAAATCAGTTCTGTTTTTGCAGGATCAGGAGACTGGTGAAGAATGGCCGCTTTACGATGATCTTTCTCACGATCAGCAGGAAGCCTGGGCGATCTTTGGCGTTTACCCGAATTTCTCATGGACACCTGATGCTAAAAACCTGATTTTTTATGCGAAAGGAAAAATCAGAAAGCTGGAAATTGCTACTCAAAGAGTGAACGAAATTCCTTTCGAAGTTAATTCAAATCAACAGATTACCGAAGCCCTGCATTTCGACCAGCAGGTTTTTAAAGAGGAGTTTTCGGTTAAAATGATCAGGCAGTTAACCACTTCGCCGGATGGCAAAAAAGTGGCTTTCAATGCAGCAGGTTATCTTTATATCAAAGACCTTCCAAACGGAGTTCCTGAAAGGGTTACTAAAAGTGTTGATTTTGAATTTGAACCCGAGTTTAGTCCGGATGGAAAATCCCTCATCTATGTTTCATGGAATGATGAATATAAAGGTTCGATCAATAAAGTTGAACTTAAGAATGGTAAAATCAGCAAATTAACTTCTGAAAAGGGTTATTATTATTCGCCCAAATATTCAAACCGCGGAGATAAGATTGTCTATCGCAAAGGTGTTGGAAATGATGTATTGGGATTTGCTTACGGTAAAAATACTGGTATCTATGTAATCCCTGTAAATGGTGGAAATGCTGCCTTGATTTCAGAAGAAGGAATTCGTCCGCTGTTTAATGCAAATGACAGCCGAATTTATTTCCAGTCTTCAGAAGCCGGTAAAAAAGCTTTTAAAAGTGTAGATCTTAATGGAGGAAATAAGCGGACGCACTATACTTCTACCTATGCAAATTTATTTATTCCTAGCCCGGATGGAAAGTGGATGGCCTTCACAGAGCTTTTTAATGTGTATATCACCCCGATGACCACGTCCGGGAATACTTTGGATCTGTCTTCTACAAATAAATCTTTGCCATTAACCAAACTTAGCAGAGATGCCGGTAATTACCTGCACTGGAGCCGCGACGGACAAAGAATAAACTGGTCTTTAGGGCCTCAGTATTTTTCCCGTGAGGTAAAAAACGCCTTCACTTTTGTAGACGGAGCACCTGATAAATTACCGGCTATTGATAGTGTCGGTTTAACTATCGATCTGAAACTAAAATCAGATCTTCCTTCAGGAAAAATAGCCATCACAGGCGCCCGCATAATTACCATGAAAGGTGATGAGGTAATAGAAAATGGAACTATCCTGATCGACAAAAATAAAATAGCAGCCATTGGAGCAAATGTGCAAATCCCTGCTGACGCCAGGGTTGTAAATGCTAATGGAAAAACCATAATGCCCGGCATTGTTGATGTACACGGTCATTTACATACCAGTCCGGATGGAGTTTCTCCTCAACAGGATTGGAGTTATTATACCAATCTGGCTTATGGCGTAACTTCATCTCATGATCCTTCGGCAAACAGCGAAATGGTATTTAGCCAGGCCGAAATGTTAAAAGCCGGGCGCATGGTTGGGCCACGGGTTTATTCAACAGGTACCATATTATACGGAGCCGATGGCGATTTTAAAGCCGTTATTAATAGTTTGGATGATGCACGCTCAGCACTTCGCAGAATGAAAGCAATGGGTGCTTTTTCGGTAAAATCATACAATCAGCCCCGTCGTGAGCAAAGACAGCAAATAATACAGGCTGCACGTGAACTTAAAATGGAAGTAGTTCCGGAGGGCGGCTCTACCTATTTCCATAATATGACCCATATAGTTGACGGACATACCGGTGTAGAACACAACATACCGGTTTTACCTCTTTATAAAGATGTAAAAACGCTCTGGAACCAGAGTAAAACCGGATATACCCCAACATTAATTGTAAGCTATGGTTCGCAAAGCGGAGAAAATTACTGGTATGACCGAACCAACGTGTGGGAAAACGAACGTTTATTGAACTTTACGCCAAGGCAAATAGTGGATCAACGTTCCAGACGAAGAACCACTTCCGAATTTGGAGATTATGGCCATATAAACGTTTCTAAAGCCGTAAAACAACTTGCCGATGGCGGAACTAAAGTAAATCTGGGAGCTCACGGACAATTACAGGGTTTAGGTGCACATTGGGAATTATGGATGCTTGCTCAGGGAGGCATGTCGCCATTACAGGCTATCAGAAGCGCTACCCTCAACGGTGCGGACTACTTGGGAATGAGCAAGGAAATCGGCTCATTAGAAATCGGCAAACTTGCCGACCTGATTATTATGGATGCTAACCCGCTGGATGATATTCGCAACAGCGAAAAAATTACATATGTAATGCTTAACGGTCGTTTATATGATGCAGAAACCATGAATGAAATAGGAAATCATCCAAAACCAAGAAACAAATTCTGGTGGCAAATGGGCAGGTCAGATAGTTTCAGCATCCCAAACGGAAATGTTGAAACCTATACTTTTACTACTCCGGATTGTGATTAGAGATTAATTTCGCTTAATAAGCTGAAATAAGATCCAAGAAAGAGCATTGCCTGCCAGGTAATGCTCTTTTTTGTTTTTGATAAGCTATATAATTTTAAATTGTTACTTTCGGGATTATGGGAAAATTGATTAACCTAAACACATTTAAGGCATTTTTCAGGTCGGAGCAAATTGGTGGAATTATACTTATTTGCTGTGTCATTATTTCTTTATTAATTGCCAATTCTTCATTAAATGATGAATTCAGTTCCATATTAGCTCAGCAATTAGGTTATGAAAGTTCTGATATTCAACTTAAATATTCTGTATCTCTCTGGATCAATGATGGTTTAATGGCCATATTTTTCTTACTGGTGGGATTGGAAATCAAGCGTGAAATTGTAGAAGGAGAATTGTCATCACCCAAAAAAGCGGCCATGCCCATTTTTGCGGCCTTAGGCGGAATGCTTGTTCCTGCAGCTGTATACGCGATTTTCAATTTAAACGCCCCAACAAGTCATGGCTGGGGAATTCCGATGGCAACAGATATTGCTTTTGCATTAGGTGTTATCTCTTTATTGGGGAAGCGGGTTCCAGCATCATTAAAAATTTTCCTGGCAGCTTTAGCCATTGTTGATGATCTGGGAGCAATTCTGGTGATTGCCATTTTTTATACCAATGAACTGCACTGGATGCAGTTATTGTATTCAGCCGGTATTTTGGCCTTATTAGTTGGAATGAATTTCATGGGAGTAAAAAAATTGATTTTTTATATTATACCCGGAATATTCCTCTGGTATTTCATTCACCATTCGGGCATACACGCTACAATAGCCGGTGTATTGCTCGCATTAACAATTCCTACCAATGAAACTGCTGTTGAATCTCCGCTTGAAAAACTGGAGCACATGCTGGTCAGGCCGGTTAACTTTGTAATCATGCCTATTTTTGCTATCGCCAATACCAATATACGTTTCGAAAAACAGATGATAGATGGATTGTACAGTCCTTTAGGAATTGGAATTATTCTGGGACTTCTGGTAGGAAAACCGATAGGAATTACCTTATTTTCATGGTTATCGGTAAAATTTGGCTTTAGCACTCTTCCTTCAAAATCAAGCTGGAATCATGTGATCGGGCTTGGTTTTTTAGCCGGAATCGGTTTTACCATGTCGATATTTATCGGCTTACTTTCCTTCAGTGATCCCGAGTACCAGGTTGAAGCAAAATTCTCCATCCTGGTTGCTTCCGTATTGGCCGGTGTTGTAGGTTATTTATACCTCAGCATGCTAAATTCAAAACGGAAAAAAAGGATTGAAAAACAACGGTTAGCCTCGAATTTCTGAAATAAACTGGGGTATTTGATTTAACGCATTTTCAGTATCAAGAAATTTTACAAAAGCGCTTCCGACAATAGCGCCGCGGGTATATTGGGCTGCTTTATTAAAGCTTGTACTATCTGAAATTCCAAATCCTATCATTGTTGGATTCTCTAAGTTCATTGACTGAATCCGGGAAAAATAAGTTTCTGAATCACCGGAAATGCCTGTGGATTTACCGGTTGTTGAATTTGAAGAAAGCAGGTAGATAAATCCATTACTCAATCCGTCAATTTTGCGGATGCGCTCTTCTGAAGTTTGAGGAGTTACCAGAAATATGTTTGTGAGATTATTATCTATAAAGTAATCTTTATACATTTCTTCGTATTCATACATCGGCAAATCAGGAACTATAACCCCATCAACACCAGCCTCAGCGCAAGCTTTACAGAAATTTTCCACTCCGAACTGAAGAACCGGGTTCACATATCCCATTAATAAAACAGGGATGGTTACCCTTTTCCGCAGGTCTTTTAACTGCTCAAAAAGAACATGGAGAGTCATTCCATTTTCAAGAGCTTTTTGAGAACTGTTTTGAATAACCGGTCCATCGGCCAGCGGATCAGAATAAGGGAATCCTATCTCAATAAAATCTGCGCCTGCTTGCTCTAGCTTTTCAGCAATATCAAGTGTACTTTCGAGCGCAGGATAACCTGCTGTATAATAAATTGAAAGAATTGGCTTGCTTGTATTTTTGAAAAGTTGGTTTAATCTGTTCATTATATATTATGAGATTGATATTAAGGTTTTAGAATACTGAAAAAAGCTTTAGATAATGAAATTTATAAATCGAAGTACCTCATATACGTATCCAGATCTTTATCCCCTCTTCCTGAAAGACATATGACAACAGTTTCATTACCTGAAAATTTCATTTTTTCCAAATAAGCAAATGCATGTGCAGATTCTATGGCAGGAATAATTCCTTCCAGCCGGGCGCACAGTAATCCGGCTTGCATAGCTTCATCGTCTGTAATACTCACGTACTTTGCCCGCTTTACTTTAAATAAATGAGCGTGCTGCGGGCCAATGCCGGGATAATCCAAACCTGCAGAAATAGAATAAGGTTCTACAACCTGCCCATCAGCGGTTTGCATTAATATAGAGCGGCTTCCATGTAAAACTCCTTCTTTCCCAAGTAAAGTAGTGGCTGCAGATTCACCGCTTTCCACGCCTTTGCCGGCCGCTTCTATAGCAATGAGATTTACATCCACATCATCCAGAAAATGGTAAAACATACCCATGGCATTGCTGCCGCCTCCAACACAGGCCAAAACATGATCCGGAGTTTCAGAACCTGTTTTTTCTTTCAGTTGCTTTCTGGTTTCTTCTGATATTACAGATTGAAATCGGGCAACCATATCCGGATACGGATGGGGACCTACCACCGAACCAATAATATAATGGGTATCCACAGGGTTGTTAATCCAGTCACGCATAGCTTCATTGGTTGCATCTTTTAAGGTCTTGCTTCCGGATGTTGCCGGAATTACCTTTGCTCCCATCATTTTCATACGGGCAACATTGGGTGCCTGGCGTTCAATATCTACTTCGCCCATGTACACTACACATTCCAAACCCTTTAAAGCACAAACAGTTGCTGTAGCAACACCATGTTGGCCTGCTCCTGTTTCGGCAATGATTCTCTTTTTGCCTAATCGTTCGGCAAGTAAAATTTGCCCAACGGTATTATTAATTTTATGTGCACCAGTATGATTCAAATCTTCGCGTTTCAGATAAATTGTGGTTCCGTATTTTTCTGATAATCGCTCAGCAAAAAATAAAGGTGATGGACGTCCTACATAATCTTTTAAAAGCTGCTGGAATTCCTTCTGAAACTGACGTTCCTGCATAATTTCCAAATACTGCTGACGCAGATGTTCTATATTAGGATAAAGCATCTCGGGAATATAAGCCCCTCCAAAATCACCATAATATCCCTTTTCATTTACCTGATATTTCATATATCCTCCTGTTCCCTAACGGGATTTAATTTATTAAATGCCAATTTTAATTTGCCTATATTTTTAAAACCCGGTTCTGTTTCAAACCGGCTGTTCAAGTCCACAGCATATAGACGGTTATCGCTTACAGTTAAAACTTCATCCAAATTTTCCAAACCGATACCGCCGCTCAGAAAGTAAGGCTTCTGATAGGAATATTGTTTCAAAACATTCCAGTCGAAAGTTTTTCCGGAACCCCCATGCTGTGCTGATTTGGTATCGAAAAGAAAAAAATCAGTTACTGTTAAAAATGGTTCCAAGTCAGAAAAATTAAAGTCCTCATCTATCCCGAATGCTTTAATTAATTCTACCGAAGGATTTTGCATTTTTATTGAGTGGCAGTAAGCAGGTGATTCATTTCCATGAAGCTGAACGGCTTTCAATTTAAATAATTGAATCTTTTGATTTACAATTTCGGGTTGCTCATTTACAAAAACCCCTGTAATCTTACTTAACTGTGAAACTTCGGCTACTAATTCTAACTGAAGTGTTTCTAGATATCTTTTAGAACCGGGATAAAATATCAGTCCGAGATAGTCAGGTTTAAGTTCAATCAGATCCCTGATATTTGAACTGTCCCTCATTCCGCATACTTTTATTTTCATGCAAGTAGTTTTTTAAAACTTGTCAATGCAGCCTTGCTGAGTAATGATTCTTCTGCTTCATAAAAACAATCGGCAAAACTGGCGGATGGTTTAATAGTGTTAATTGCGATAGCAGCATTGCTTAACACCACATTATTTTGCTCTGTACTTCCCTCTCCAATTAAAACAGCTTTGAAAATTTCTGCCGATTCCTTAACCGAACTACCACCGGCAATTTTATTTGGTTGAATTTTCTCAAACCCCAAATTTTTAAGGGAATAGGTACGCTCTCCCGCATTAGAATATGTTTTAAAATCGCAGGTTAATGAAACCTCATCATATCCTTCTAAAGAATGCAGAATAGTGTATTTCTGATCTGATTTCTGGTATAAATATGCATATAGGCGAGCTAATTCCAGACTGTAAACCCCAACCATTTGGAACTGCGGTTTAGCAGGATTTACCATCGGGCCCAACATATTGAAAAATGTCTTTACTCCCAGCTCTTTACGAATTGGGGCAACGGTTTTCATGGCCGGATGAAATAAGGGAGCGTGCAAAAAACAAATCCCTGCAGTATCCAAATTATGTTTAAGTGCTCCAATATCATTTGTAAACCGGTAGCCAAGGTATTCCATTACATTAGAAGAACCGCATCCGGAAGAAACGCCGTAGTTGCCATGTTTGGCAACTTTGTATCCTGCTCCGGCAACTATAAAAGAAGCAAGGGTAGAAATATTAAATGTATCTTTTCCATCGCCACCTGTTCCGCAAAGATCTATAAGCTGATAATCTGCTAAATTTATGGGCAAGCACAATTCAAGCATGGCATCTCTAAAACCTTCCAACTCTTGTACCGTTATGTTGCGCATGCAATACACCGCCATAAACGCAGCCATTTGCGAAGTATTAAATTTACCTCTGGTCAGATCCATTAAAATCTCTTTGGCCTGTTGCTTGGTAAATGTTTTTTGTTCGAATAAATGATTTAATATCTTCTTCATTTTATAATCTTTTCCGGCATAATTTTCAAAAACCGGGGGTACAAAAAAAGGGTTGCTTGCGGCAACCCTGGTATCTGTATTTTTATTAATAACATTACATACCTATCCTGATCGCCAAATTTTGATTTTGGTGCCAGCGCCAATTGATATGCAGGTTGTTGATTTTCATGTGTCTGCTGCAAAGATGAAGAATCTTTTCTTCTGCTGCAAACCATTTAAGTATTTTTAAAAAATGAAGGCGACCAGAAGATCCAGAAACATTTTAAGACTTAAAATCAGACTTGGGAAAATATCACTGATGTTATTGGGGATTATGCTGGCTGCGTTTGGCTTAAAAGGTTTCCTTGTACCTAACCATTTTATTGACGGCGGAGTTACCGGCATTTCATTATTAACATTTCAAATTACCGGAATTCCTGTATCTGTCTGGCTTGTTGTATTTAATATTCCATTCATTCTAATCGCTGTAAAGCAAATGGGAAAAGAATTTGCTATCAATACCAGCATTGCTATCGTCATACTTTCTCTGGTAATTTACTTTGTTACATTCCCGGTTATCACCAATGATAAATTGCTGATCTCAATTTTCGGAGGTTTTTTTCTGGGTGCAGGTATCGGGCTTTCAATTCGGGGCGGATGCGTTATTGATGGTACAGAAATTTTAGCGGTTTATATTACCCGAAAGAGCTTTTTAAGCATTGGCGATATTATACTTCTTATCAACCTGGTGATTTTTATAGCAGCTGCCTTTATCTTAAATATTGAAACTGCTCTTTATTCAATTCTAACTTATTTATCTGCTTCCAAAACAATCGATTTTATTATTCAGGGTATTGAGGAATATACCGGCGTGACCATTATTTCATCAAAAAGCAAAGCCATTCGTGAATCTATAATTCAGACCCTGGGCCGCGGTGTCACCATTTATAAAGGCGAAGGAGGCAGAGGAAGTGAGGATTTCAAAAATAAAGAGATAGACATCATTTTTACAGTAGTTACCCGTCTGGAAGTTTCTAAATTAAAGGATGAAGTGAACCGGATAGATCACAAGGCGTTTATGATTATGAACCCCATTAATGAAACCAAAGGCGGTATGATTAAGCAAAGACCTTTACATTAAGTTGAACGCTGATAACTAAAGTATCGTAAAACTTCCAAACAATAGGTTTTTCAGCAGGTTTCTATAGGATATTAATTCTCAGAAACTATGGAAGCAAAACCTAAAAATTTCCCGAAACAGAAGCAGAATCATCAGCCGGGTAAAGAATCAGAAATGAATCCCAAACCTGAATATATCAGTAAACATTACAAAGCTGCAGGTAAGTTGCAAGGCAAAATTGCCCTGATCAGCGGAGGTGACAGCGGTATTGGAAGGGCAGTTTGTGTTCATTTTGCAAAGGAAGGTGCGGATATAGCTATTCTTTATCTGGATGAAGATAAAGATGCGAAGGAAACCCAAAAACTGGTAGAAAAAGAAGGCAGGAAATGCCTGCTCCTAAAAGGAGATATCAGCAATTCTGACTTTTGTAAAAAAGCAATAAAGCAAACTGTAAATGATCTTGGAGGTTTAAATATCCTTATTAATAACGCAGCAAAGCAATATCCACAAAATGACATTCAAGATATTGATGAAAAGCAGCTGGATCTGACTTTTAAAACCAATATCTACCCCTATTTTTATCTTTCGCAAGAAGCATTAAACTATTTTAAAGAAGGTGATGTAATTATCAACACAAGTTCTGTAACTGCATATCGCGGCAGCGAACACCTGATAGATTACTCAGCTACCAAAGGCGCCATTATAACTTTTACACGGTCGCTGGCAAAAAATCTGGCTGCTAAAAAAATACGTGTCAATGCGGTAGCACCCGGTCCGGTTTGGACACCGCTCATTGTTTCAAGTTTTGATAGTGAGCATATTAAAAACTTTGGGAAAGATACTCCCATGGGGCGTGCTGGGCAGCCTTCTGAAATTGCACCGGCTTATGTTTACCTCGCCTGCCCTGATTCTTCTTACGTAACGGGCCAGGTTATTCATATAAATGGAGGTGAAATAGTGAACGGTTAAATTCAGTTTTTAAAATTCAATTAAACAAAAAGTAAGTCAGGGGGTTAATTTAGAAACAAAAGCTATTAATTATGGAAAATAACAAAGAAGCAGTAGAAGTTTTAAATGACCTGGTTTTAATTAATAATGACAGAGTTGTAGGGTACGAACGTGCCATCGAAGAGACTAAAGCTGAGGACGCAGATCTGAAGGCTGTTTTTAATGCTATGATTCAGGAAAGCAATCAATACAAACAGGAGTTGAGTAATGAGATCAGAACTCTGGGAGGAGAAATTGAAAGCGGTACAACCAATAGCGGTAAAATCTACAGAGCGTGGATGGATGTTAAAGCAACATTTACCGGTCACAGCCGACAAGCAGTTTTAGAAAATTGCGAATTCGGTGAAGATGCTGCTCAAAAGGCTTATAAATTAGCTTTAGAAGACGAAGATCTTTCCGGCACTTGTCGTGAACTGGTAAGCAGACAAAAGCAGAGTTTAAGATTATCTCATGATAAAATAAAAATGATGCGTGATCAGCAAACTCATTAATATTTCTAATTAATAAAAAAAAACCGGTACTAATAAATACCGGTTTTTTTATGCAGTAAAGTTCATCAGATAGAATTCATGAAGTTTAGTATTGTTTTATAAACATCATTCCCTTTGAACAGCATTTGAGTAATCATACCTATATGCCTTTTCTTTTCAATAAGTTCATATTTGACCGGTACATTTAAAGTAGAAAGGCTTTCATATAATCTTTTAGATTGCAGCTTAATAGCTGGATAGGTTTTCGCTCCGACCAGTATCAGGTATGGATTCTTCATGTTATCGAGATATGTAAAAGGCGACCCTTTTATCCAGTTTTGTGACTGATCTGTAAAAGTGAATAGAAAACTGTTGGTTTGCTCATTTTTAGCAGCCTGTAGTAAATATTCATTCATATCAAGTCCAAAACCATCATTTAATATGACCCCACGGATTGGATTTTCGATTTCCTGTTCATTAAAAAACCGGGGATCTGAATCAATTAAAGAAGCCAGATGGCCGCCTGCCGAGTGACCCATCACAAATATCCGGGAAGCGTCTCCGCCGTATTTTGATATATTATTTTTAACCCATTTTAAAGCCGCAGCACAATCGCCAGCCATTTGCTCATACTGATATGCCGGAGAAAGACTGTAATTGATAGTAACCGTAACTACATTTTTTTTGGCAAAATTTCTGCCCAGCCACCAGTATGTATCTTTTTTACCGCTGTTCCATGAACCACCATGTATAAATACAAGAACATCTTTCTGCCCGCTTACATCTTCCGGGAAATAAACATCCAATAAATTGCGATTTCCATAAGACTGGTTGGTATAGCTTATATTGAGATCGTTCTTTACACTTGAAAATACAGAAGTAATATTTGTAAGAAATATTAACATAAGCAACCAGACTTTTAATTTCATAGGTAGATAAATTTATTTAATCAGCGGATCTTTTTCTTTGGTAAAATGATTATAAACTAAAGTATCCAGCCATGATGGTAAAAACTTGTTCAGGAAAATAGTAAGCTTGCCCTGCCCTGTCATGATGAGACTGCGCCTGCGGTTTACAATTCCATCTGCAATAATTTCGGCCACCTTTTCCGAAGACATCATTTTCCCTTCATCCATGCTGCTTTCGCCCTGTGCAGATCCATCTTTAACAAGGGCGGCATTCCGGATATTTGATGCTGTAAATCCCGGAGAGGCAATCAATACATGTAAGCCGGTTTTTAGATTTTCCACACGTAAAGCTTCCAAAAATCCATTTAAAGCAAACTTCGATGCAGAGTAACCGGTGCGGCCCGGTAATCCGCGGTAGCCTGCTATTGATGATATTCCAACCACAGATCCCTGTCGTTTCAATAATTCAGGAAGCGCATATTTAGTGCAGTACACGGCACCCCAAAAATTTACATCCATTAAATTACGTAATACCAGCAGATCCAGATCTTTAAACAGGGCACGCATAGAAATTCCGGCATTATTAACCAGCACATCTATCCGGTTGAAGGTTAACAAAGCTTGTTTGATCAGGTGCTCACATTCAATTTCTTTGGAAACATCACATTGCACTGCAACCGCTTTAATATTGTATCTCTTTTCCAGATCCTCTGTTATCTGGCAAAGAGTTACATACTGACGGGCCCCTAAAACGAGGTTGGCTCCTCTTTTTGCAAATTCTTCGGCACATGCTTTTCCAATGCCTGAAGATGCTCCCGTAATAATTATTGTTTTATTTTTCAGATCCATGATATGCGAACTCGATTTGGTGATATTTATTCAACCGGAATAAATGTTCATCCGGCAGAACTTTAATTATATATAATTAAAAAATCAGGAATTTATTTAATGAGTGAGTTTTCATAGGGAACCCGGGTTGCAATAGAACGGCCCAGAGTTACTTCATCTACATATTCCAGTTCACCGCCGAAAGCAATTCCGCGGGCAATTGCACTGATTTGAACACCCGCATCTTTAAGCTTTTTATAAATGTAAAAAATGGTGGTATCCCCTTCCATGGTAGCGCTAAGCGCTAAAATAACTTCTGTAATGCCGCCGGAATTAACACGTTGCAGCAGACTTTCAATATTCAGATCAGATGGCCCTACTCCATCCATAGGAGAAATTAATCCGCCCAAAACATGATACACCCCATTATACTGATTTGTATTTTCGATAGCCATCACGTCGCGGGTATCTTCAACAATACATATTATAGATTTATCCCGCTTAGCGGCAGCACAAATTTCGCATATTTTCAAATCGGATATATTGCTGCATATTTCGCAAAACCGGATTTCCATTTTTAACCGGGTAATTGACGAACTGAACTTTTCTACATCTGCGGCAGGCTGATTAAGTAAATGAAGTACCAATCTTAAAGCAGTTTTCTGGCCCACTCCCGGTAATTTGGCAAATTCGCTGACGGCGTTTTCTAAAAGTTTAGAAGAGAAATTCATTCTGCAAATTTAATTTTTATACTCAATGTTTATCGAACCCGCTAATTTAATTCAACAGGGAATCCTAATCTCCAAATGGTTTCCCGATAAATGACACTTAACCCTATCCGGGATGAAATAATATTTTTAAAGTTTTATCTCAAAGGGAATTGATTTTTTAAAAACTTAAATATTACTTTTAGCGGCTTAACTAAAACAGAATATGGCCCCAGCAGTTCTATTATCTTTTCTCGTCGGATACTTTATCGTTTTAATCAGTATTTCCTACTTCACATCCAGAGAATCTTCAGACAATTCAACCTTTTTTACAGCGAACAGAAATTCTAAATGGTACCTGGTTGCCTTTGGAATGATAGGTACTGCGCTTTCAGGAGTTACATTTATTTCGGTACCCGGAGAAGTTGGTTCACCCGCAGGTAATGAATTTAAATATTTTCAGTTCGTTTTAGGAAACGCAATCGGGTTCATCCTGGTGGCCACGGTTTTGCTTCCTTTGTATTACCGGATGCGCCTGACTTCCATTTATACGTACATTGAACAGCGCCTTGGAACCTACAGCTATAAAACCGCTGCCAGTATTTTTCTTTTAAGCCGGACCATTGGTTCTTCATTCAGGTTATATCTTGTTGTAATTGTATTGCAGCGTTTTATTTTTGATTCGTACGGCGTGCCTTTCTGGGCAACAGTATTAATTTCTTTGGGATTGATCTGGTCGTATACGTTCCGAGGCGGATTAAAAACCATTATTATTACCGATACGCTTCAAACCATTTTTCTGGTTTCTTCCGTTTTTTTAACCATTTATTTTATCTGCAGCAATTTGGGGCTTAGTATTCCGCAAGCCTTTGAAACTATTAAGGAAAGCGGGTATTCTAAAGTGTTCTTCTTCGAAGATTTTGTAACCAGCAAATTTCATATTTCAAAGCAGTTGCTGGGCGGTATTTTTGTTACTCTGGCAATGGTTGGCCTGGATCAGGATCTGATGCAGAAAAATTTAAGCTGTAAAAATATCGGCGAAGCACAAAAAAACATGTTCACATTCACCGCCATTTTCGTGGTGATCAATATCTTCTTTTTAAGTGTCGGAGCCTTGTTATATGTGTTTGCAAGCAAAAATGGCATCGCTATTCCAACAGATGCTGCCGGAAATTTACGAACAGATTTTCTGTTTCCTGAAATAGCCCTAAATCATTTATCAGTAGTGCCTGCAGTAGTTTTCATGCTTGGCTTAACCGCGGCAACTTTCGCAACAACGGATTCTGCTTTAACCGCCTTAACTACCTCTTTTTGTGTAGATTTTCTGGGCTTTGATAAAAAAGAAAATATCAACGAGCCATCGGTTGTTATGACCCGCCATGTTGTTCACGTAGGAATTTCCCTGCTGATGTTTTTAGTGGTTATTTTATTTAACGCCGTTAATAACGCCAGTGTAGTAAGCGCCATTTTCACCGTTGCATCATACACTTACGGACCATTACTGGGCTTATACGGCTTCGGATTATTTATGAAAAATCGCGGAGTTAAAGATAAACTTGTTCCATTTATCTGCGTTTTGTCGCCGGCCATCTGTTTATTTTTAAATGCAAATTCAAAAACTTTGATGGGTGGCTATGTTTTTGACAATGAATTAATTGTTGTTAACGGCCTGATCACTTTTGTGGGATTATTACTGATCAGTCGCCCGACTACTTCTAAAACTCAATTTTAAAATAAATACCTAATATATTGTGGAGATTATGACGAGTGAAGACAAAATAAGAAGCGCCTTCGAAAATAAAAACTGGCAGGAAATCAAGGTAACCGACTCCTGGCAGATATTTAAAATAATGGCCGAATTTGTAGATGGATTTGAGAAAATGGCCCGTATCGGTCCATGCGTTTCTATTTTCGGTTCTGCCCGTACGCATAATGAAAACCAGTATTACAAGCTTGCAGAAGATTGCGCCCGACTACTTACAGAACGCGGCTATGGAGTAATTTCCGGCGGTGGCCCGGGCATTATGGAAGCGGCCAATAAAGGAGCTTACGAAGCCGGCGGTAAATCTGTTGGATTAAACATTGAATTGCCTTTTGAGCAATTCCATAACAAATATATCGATCGGGATAAAGTAATGGAATTTGACTATTTCTTTGTCCGTAAAGTAATGTTTATGAAATATTCCCAGGGATTTATTATCCTTCCTGGAGGATTTGGAACACTGGATGAAATGTTTGAGGCATTAACCCTGATTCAAACCGGTAAAGTAGCCCGTTTCCCCATCGTTTTGGTTGGAAAGGCTTATTGGGGCGGATTATTAGACTGGATTAAAAACACGATGCTGGCTACCGAAAAAAATATCAGCGAAGAAGACATGAACCTCTTCCGCCTGGTAGATACCGCTGAAGAAGCTGCCGAACATATTTTCAGGTTCTATGATAAATATGTGTTGAAGCCGAACTTTTAGGGAGCAGTCGGGAGTTCAAACGGAGGTTTAAAAGACTTAAAAGAGAATCCCGGAGCTCAAATGAATTTCTCTTAATTATTTAATTACAAATCTATCTTTAAGAAAATTATTGAACAGATAATGCCCTTGATCAATGAAGTTGGACACAGTACTTAACCTCTACTTTTAGAGAAAATTGAATATATATAGTATATATATATGCAATTGACAGCCTATATCTACTAGTTAGGTGACATTTTTGAGCCATCCACCACTTAATTCACTATTTTAGAATTAACAAATAGATAACAATGAAAAATTACGATATAGAAGAAGAGCGTATTGGCGAAGAAACCGAAAATGATATTCAGAATTTAAGCAAAGAGAGTTTTTCCGAAGCAGTTTTATGGTCTACTGACTGGACAACGGAAACTATCGTATCCCAGCTAAAAAAAGGTAATATTGAGTTATCCCCAAATTTTCAGCGTCGAGATGCTTGGGGTAGCGATAGAAAAAGTAAATTCATTGAATCAATCATTCTCGGTTTACCAATTCCTCAAATCATACTTGCAGAACGCAAAGATAAACGGGGGTCTTACATAGTAATAGATGGAAAACAACGTTTATTGAGTATACGTCAATTCGCCTCAAATGATGTTAATGATGAATTTGAACCTCTAAAATTAGTTGGACTTAAAGTACTAGATGATTTAAATGGTAAAGTCTACTCTCAACTTATCGCTGAAATAGATTATAATAACTATATCACTGCTTTTGAAAATCAGACTATTAGGACAATTATCATTCGCAACTGGCCAAACCATAATTTTCTTTATACCGTTTTCTTGAGACTAAATACAGGAAGTCTACCTCTTTCACCGCAAGAATTGCGGCAAGCGCTGAATCCTGGACTATTTACCTCATTTGCAGATGCTTTTTCAGCTCAAAATGAGGAAATAAAAAGAGCTTTAAAAATCAAAAAACCAGATTATAGAATGCGTGATGTCGAGGTGGTTGTCAGATTTTTTGCATTTAAAAATTATATTGACACATATACTGGAAATTTGAAAGAATTTCTAGATGGCACTTGTGAAAAGCTAAATAGGGAATATATTAAGAGTGAAAAAAGAATACATGATCAAGCTAATGAATTAACGGAGTCAATTAAGGCTACTTATTTGATATTTGAAGAAAATGCGTTTAGCAAATTCTCTGATGGTACGTATACTGGAATCTTCAATAGACCAGTATATGATATTATGTCTTATTACTTTTCTATTCCGGAAATTAGAGATGAAGCCGTTAGAAAAAGACAGGATGTAAAAAAACTTTTTGAGTCTTTATGCACACACGATATTGATTTTTTAAGGAGCCTAGAAACATCAACAAAAAATATTGAACCTACCATGAAACGTTATAATACATGGGGAACTAAATTAAAAGATGTTTTGCAAAAGGAATTCAAAATCCCAACAAAAACAGATGATGGCATAAAATTATTATAATGGCAGTATCTCACACTTATACAACTACGTTTGCAAGAATCCATCAGCTCGAAGCGCATTTACTTCCTCCTATAAATCCTATGGGAACTTACACAGATAAAGATCAAGATCTCCTGCGAGCATATTGTCTATTATGCCACGCTGAATTTGAAGCTTATCTGGAAGGAATTACTTTACAAGTAGTGACTCGAGCATATAATAAGTGGTTGACAGATAAATCTGTAATATCACCTATAATATTCCAGTTAGCATATAATTTTGCTTCAAAGATTAAAGATGTCCCGTATTCACTAGTTGTCAAATCCTATCTGGAATATAAAAAATCCATTGAAGGCAATCATGGAATTAAAGAAAATAATTTGTCAAACTTCTTTAGGCCAATAGGTTTTGAAATGGATTCGCTATTAAAAGCTACCTTACATAATTTCGGTGGTGCTCGTGGAGAAATTGCCCATACTTCCTTTAGCACACAACAGCCGTTAGATCCAGCAACCGAAAAAGCAAACGTTGTTCAAATATTAAATGGTTTACGTTTATTTGACGATGAATTAGATGTCTATGAATCACTGGGGACTTTGAGCAGAAGCCCTAAGTCAATGCAATGGTCAAAATTTAATTTGCTACAAAGAATAAAAATTTTGTTTACCGGCCAAACGTAAAAACGTCACTTACATCGCATTTACGCAAGAGCTGGTTTTTAGTTAATTGAACGTTTTTCCAAACCAAGAAAGTTGTAAGTTAGCGGAGAGAACTCTGCTCCTATTTTCCGCTCCTGAGCAAATGCGAGAACCGCTATACACTATTATAAGAACCTTCATGATCGAACTACAAGACTTTGAAGAAAAGGACTTTAACCGACTTATTACTTGGGTCAAAAATGAAGAGGAAATGATTCAATTTGCTGGACCTATATTCACTTACCCATTGAACCTGGAGCAGTTATCAAAGTATACTAGTGACACTACAAGAAAAATATTTAAAGTTCGACTAATATCAACCGGAGAAATCATCGGGCATTGCGAACTTAACTTTCAAAATGAGATTCCACGACTTTCAAGAATATTAATAGGCGATCGTTCTTTCCGAAATAGAGGGTTAGGAAAAGCAATAATAAGAAATTTATTAACGCGTGTATTTACAACCACTGAGTTTGAAAATGTTAACCTAACTGTTTTCGACTGGAATTACAACGCAATCGCTAGTTACAAAAGTGTAGGCTTTGAAATCAGACCAGGTTTTGAAACTCACATGAAAATCAATGAGGAAACTTGGACCGCTTGTAACATGATAATTAGTAAGCAAGTGTATTTGATTATTAACGGTGTATAACAAAGCCTATTTCAAAAATGGCGGGTGACGTTATTCTTGAAATTTCTACATTTAACTAAGTTTTGTGCCGGGCGACAATGAAGTGTTTTCTATCCGCCATCTTCGGCAAGCCCGAACCGTTGTACGACATTATATAAAAAAACGCATCAACAAATGAATATCAATAAATTTCATCTTCTCATTTTTTCTCTACTTTTTTTTTCTTGTTCTGCTCAAAAGAATAAAATGGGAAAAATTAATACTAAAATTAATAAGGAATATATTGCAAGTAGAAAAAAATCTGTAGGAAAACTGAATCTTGACGAATACAAAAAAATTCGTGAATTGATTATCGACGAATTAAAAACAGAAATTCCAAGTAACAAGTCTATTCTAGTAAACTTTTATCAATTTGGTTCAAATTGTTTCGAGTATGGTATTACTAAAAAGGATGCAATGACTGTGATTGACAATAGCATTCGTATTTCTTCAAGGATGTCAAAGGAAAATAATGCAATTGACTTTTTTGTTTATTCTGAAAATGTGTTGAATAAAGAAAGAGTTGAAAATAGAAAAAACTTCATTTTAGATTCAGGTTTTTTCGCTGAAAATATTTTCACATTGCAAGAAAATTGTAGAGCATTCTTTATATTAAAACCAAATGGAGAATTTTTGAAATACTATGGATCTGATTATTATTCTGAAGTAGAAAAGTTCCTTAAGGAAAAATAAAAAAAACGTCGCACAATACCTTATTTCTGTTAGCGGGTTTGAAGTTTACAACATAAAGATTTTCTCTAATTATTCTTTTTTGTTATATCTACTAAGACTTGTAATAAAAAGTCCCGACAACAGAAATACCCAAACGTTACCTGGAATTTCAGAACATGCAAAAAATAGAATATAAAATATTATGTTAAAATTATTAAATCTCTTTATCGATGACATTGAAAAAAAACTCGAAAATGATGAAAATATCATTCTTCAAGATGCCGCAAATCTCTTTCGTGGTCCAATTTCAGTAGGCGGAAGATTAACTCTAACAAATAGCAGGTTAATTTTTCAACCACATAAAATAAATTTTGAAAAAAATGATGAAGTAATAGAAATTGAAAAAATTAAAGGAGTAAAAAAAGTAAGAACTCTTGATTTCTTTGACACCTCATTAAGAGTAACTATTGAAAATGATGATGAATATAAATTTGTATTATCTGCAAATACAAGGGAAAAATGGTTTGAAAAGGTAAATTCAATGCTTTAAAAATAAACTGCAGGTAAAAGCAGTTTAACATTGACATTTATAGTTTGAAATCTCTCAATAAGAATTTATAAACAATGAAAAAATCACTAAAAATCATTTCTATCGCTTCAATTATTTTGTTTGGAATTTTATGGGTTTTAAGCAAGTTTGTTGATTCCACTGAATTCAATACTATGGATATCAGAAATATTCTTGTTCTTATTTATCTGGTCACAAGTCTTAAATATTATCAAATGGAAGTAAAAGATAAGAACTCCATTATTGAGGAACTACAAACAAAACTGGTAGAAAAATAAATTTTTTAAATCTAAATATAGATTTCGCCTTTTAAATAAGTTACCGCTTTGCCGCTCATTAGTACCCGGTTTCCCGATAGCTCGCACCACAATTCCCCCAGCCTCCCGGAAACCTGGAAAGCATGAAGTTTATTTTTTCCCAGCTTGCCGGCCCAGTAAGGAATCAGGTTGCAATGTGCAGAGCCGGTTACCGGATCTTCATTGATTCCTGCTGCAGGAGCAAAAAAGCGGGATACAAAATCGCAATGATCTCCCGGTGCCGTCACTATAATTCCCAAAGCATCAATTTTTGCCAGAGCATTAAAATCAGGTTTAAGGGCTCTGATTTCTTTTTCATTTGCGTAAACCAGCATGTAATCCCGCGAGCGTAAAACTTCGAGAGGTTTATTCCCTCCCAGCGCATCGAGCAATCCGTCCGGTGATTGGGAAACCTCAGCAACTCTCGAAGGGAAATTCAATGTATACAAATTATCTGCACGGCTAACTGTCAGAGAACCTGCTTTTAAAGTGTGAAAGTGAATAACATCATCGGTATACCCCAATTCTGTAAAAATGATATGTGCGCTTGCAAGTGTTGCGTGACCGCAAAGATCAATTTCAAGTTCGGGGGTAAACCAGCGCAACTCGAAACCCTTTCCCTGCTGAATAAAGAAAGCGGTTTCAGCCAGATTATTCTCTGCTGCAATTTTTTGCATTTCGGGCGCAGGCAGCCAGTTCTTTAAAGGACAAATTGCAGCCGGATTTCCGCCGAAGAGCTGATCTGTAAAAGCGTCAACCTGGTAAATGGGAAAGGTTTGCATAGGTAATTGCTATTTGAAATTTGTAAATATTTAAGGGATATTTTACCCTGGAATATAATTATAAGTAATTAAATCATCTTCATTATGTATGTCATAAACAGCATTATTATGCAGCAAAATTATTTTATTACTAACTGTTAATAGGGGTCTATAAATATGATCAGTAAGTATTATCGCTTTGTCTTTACCAATTTCTGCAATTACACATTGAAGAAATTCAACATGAATTGGAGATATGGCTGAAAAAGGCTCATCAAGTAAAATATAATCGGCTGGCTGACTAAGTATCCATAAACACTCTAAAAGGCGCTTTTGCCCTTTAGAGGCGTCACCTATTCTCTTATTTAAATCATCAATTATTAATCCTTCATCCAAAATTCTTTTTTGAATAATTGGAGATAAAGCATTTACAACTTCTCTTATTTTTAAGAATGGAATTATAAAAGATTGCTGTGGCAGATAAGCTATTCTTCTGGTTAAATAACCTTTTTGAACAATGCTATTATCAATACACAAATGTTTGAAATTTGCTTTAAGAGAACCAAATATTATTTTCAACAAGCTTGATTTGCCGGAGCCGTTCCGCCCGAGCATACCTAAAATTTCTCCGGGTCTAACTTGAAGATAACAACCAGACAAAATTTGGCGACCTCGAAAACTTAAAAAAACGCTATCAATTTCAAGCATTAAAACAAAAACTTTAAGGGGGCGACCAGTACAGAAAAAAGGATGAAATCCATTAAGCAAACGATCAGGAACAATCGAAGTGGCGAAATTCCCAAATTCTTAAAATAATAATCATAAATAGAATATTTTGGGCGGGTGATTAAATAAAGAGCGGCATAACCTATTGGCTTAATTGTCAACACCAGCAAAATATATGGACTTCTAAATAAAAAAATAACAAATACAAGATTGCATAAAATAAAGCCTGCAATGTGCATTCGAACAAATTTTTTATAAACTTCCATTAACTGACTAATCCTTCACAAAAATATACGGATCGTATTCAATAAAATCATTCGCTTTTATAGTTATTGATTTTACAGATTTGCCTTCGATTTGAAATTTAGTTGCGAATACGCCATATGCAATATTATTATAGCGCATTAACCATTCGTTTTTGTCCATGTACTGAAGCGTGGCTTTTAAACTTTTATGATTCAGAAATGTAATTTCCAAAGATTTATTTTTTACTTCTTTAATAGTTATTGGACCATAAATTTCATTTTTATAGTTCCCTGCATAAGCTGCAAGCGGAAGCTCGGGTTTTCCTTTTCCAATTCTATTTTCTAAATCAGCTACTTCCTTTTTTGCTTCAGCAATTCCTTTCAACTGTGCCGGCAAAGCTTTCTCGCTCCGGTTTACATACGGCTGATCTAAATAAGCATCCAGGATCTGATAGCGTAAAAGTTCGAAAAAATTCTGATTGTCATTATTCGTCAGAATGGTAATACCCAGATTAAGTTCGGGCACAAAACAGGTATTGGTAACAAATCCAAATGCGCCTCCGGTGTGCCAGAAAACCTGTTTTCCTGCAAAATCCGTCATAAAAACACCCAGACCGTAACCAGTAAAATGGCTTGGATTTACCGGGCTTTTACGGCTTGACATAGCCAGGTTGATGTCGCGGGTTTTACGGATCACGGGCCAGGGCAAAACACGTTTTCCTTCAAAACGTCCGCTGTCGAGCTGGGTGAGCAGCCATTTTGAAACATCTTTTACGTTGCTCACCATACTTCCGGCCGGACCTAAATTATCTACCTGATCGTAGGGCAATTCGGTGATCTTTCCGGTAAACTGATTAGTATAAGGTCTGGATACATTGTTGCGGGAAGCCATTCCTTCGGTAAGCATATAGGTATTCGACATTCCAAGAGGTTTTAGAATACTGTCCTGTACGTATTCTTCCCAACGTTTTCCGGTTACAACCGGAATCACTTCGCCGGCAGTTAAAAAGCAGCTGTTGCAATAACCAAAATCCTGTCTGAACTGTCCGCTGGGTTTTAACAGCTTCATTTTTTCTACAATCTGCTGGCGGCTTAAGGTACCGTTCCAGAAAGTAAAATCTCCCTGGAAAGTTTTGGTACCGATGCGGTGACTTAATACATCTTTTATAGTCGCCAGTTCTGTAGATGTTTTATCGTATAATTGAAATCCCGGCAGATACCTGGTCACTTTATCATCCAGTGACAATTTCTTATTATAATCCAGCTGAGCCAGTGCGGTACCCGTAAATAGTTTACTGTTGCTGGCAATCATAAACAAGGTATTTTCATCTACCGGATCTTTTGTCTTCAGATCACGAACCCCGTAACCTTTAGATACAATGGTCTTGCCGTCTTTTACTATCGCAATAGCCAGACCAGGGATATCCCATTGAGCAATTCCCTTTTGTATATAAGAATCCAGACTATCTTTAATAAAGGATGGAGATTGAGCTTTTATTGAAGCTGATCCTGATAAGAAAATCAGGCTGACACAAATGAGTCTTTTCATAGGATTAAATTGATTATCGAAAAATACAAAAATATCACGCAGTAAAAAGAAATAAGCAGAAACTGAAAAGAGCAGAGATATATTTCAAACCCTGCTCTTTTTCAAATATGAATAATAATTATTAATAATACGTCAGGCGGATAACTCCTGCCAATGATTTGGCCAGGCGAACAACTTGTCTTGTGTACCCGTATTCGTTATCATACCAAACATATAATACCGCAGTTTTTCCATCTTTAGAAAGGATAGTTGCCGGCCCGTCAATAATACTTGCATGACTATTACCAATTACATCGCTGGAAACAAGTTCATTGGAAATAGAATATTCTATTTGTTCAACTAATCCGCCAAAGAGAGAAGCTTTTTTCAATACAGCTTCGATTTCTCCTTTGCTGGTTTTTTTGTTTAATGTAAGGTTTAAAATAGCAAGAGAAACATCCGGAGTTGGAACCCGAACGGCATTACCGGTCAGTTTTCCTTCCAAAGGAGGCAAAACTTTTGAAACAGCTTTATCTGCACCGGTTTCTGTAATTACCATATTTAAAGCTGCAGACCTGCCACGGCGATATTTCTGATGATAGTTATCCAGTAAGTTCTGATCATTTGTGTAGGAATGTACTGTTTCAATATGACCTTTTTCAATCCCGAAAGTATCCTGAACTATTTTCAATACCGGAACGATTGCGTTGGTAGTACATGAAGCAGCCGAGAAAACAGTTTCATTTTCGTTAAACTCGCTTTGATTGATCCCAAAAACAATATTCGGTACATCTCCCTTTCCCGGAGCAGTCAGCAAAACTTTCCCGATTCCTTTGGAAAGCAGGTGTTTAGCCAGTCCTTCCCGGTCACGGAAAACACCTGTATTATCAATGATTAAGGCATCGTTAATTCCATATTCGCTATAATCAACTTCATCAGGATTTTTGGCCGCGATCATGTAGATAACCTGGCCATTTATGATTAATGCTTTATGTTCAAAATCTTCGGTAATAGTTCCCGAAAACGGACCATGAACGGAATCGTTACGCAGAAGATCGGCTCTTTTTATCAGATCCTCATCACTGTAACTGCGGGTAACAATAGCCCTTAAGCGTAGCTGCTCACCTTTACCGGCCTGCGTCACTAATTCGCGGGCTGCGATGCGTCCAATACGGCCAAAACCGTATAAAACCACATCGGTAGGTTTCATGGTAATTTTATCTTTACCGATATGATGCCCCAGCTTTTTGATAACAAAATCTTCAGTTGAAGAGTATTTTCCTTCCTCATCGATCCATTCTGAAGCAAGTCTGCCAATATCTATTCGTGAGGGAGCCAGTCCGGATTTAGAAATCGCTCTGGCCAGATCCAGGGTTTCATAAATGGAAATGTCTTTATTAATGATTTTTCGGGCATATTGATGATGCGCCAGAACTTCGCTGCTGCCAATATCAAACAGAGGTTTACGAAACAGAACGAGCTCAATGGATCTGTCAAACCAAAGTTTGCCTACTATACCAATGAGTTCTATTGCCTTTTTTTCCTTATCGATCCAATTGCTAAATTCGCTTTCGTATTTATTTAACATGCTAGTGATTTTGATTTAGCCCAAAAATAAAAAAGATCGGGTGATAGCCCAATCTTTTTCATATATTTTGTTTGAAGGATGTTATCCCAAATAAGATTTTAAAATTTTGCTCCTTGACGTATGACGGAGGCGCTGAAGGGCTTTGTCTTTTATCTGACGAACACGTTCGCGGGTCAGATTAAATTTCTCACCAATTTCTTCCAGAGAAAGAGGATGATTGGTACTTAAACCGAAAAATAAAACGATAATTTCACGTTCGCGTTCTGTAAGCGTAGCTAATGAACGTCTGATTTCTTCAGATAATGATTCATCAATCAGGTTACTGTCTGTATTCGGATCGTGATTTTCAAGTACATCCAGCAATGTATTTTCTTCACCCTGAACAAATGGTGCATCCATAGAAACGTGGCGACCTGAATTACTTAAGGTATCTGTAATTTTATCAACAGTTGTTTCTAAAGTATCTGCCAGTTCTTCCGGAGATGGCTCACGTTCGTATTCCTGCTCCAATCTGGAGAATGCTTTACTGATCTTACTTAAGGATCCAACCTGGTTTAAAGGCAAACGCACAATACGGGATTGTTCTGCAATAGCCTGTAAAATAGACTGACGGATCCACCATACAGCGTATGAAATGAATTTAAAACCTTTGGTTTCATCAAAGCGTTTGGCAGCTTTAATTAATCCAAGATTTCCTTCATTAATCAAATCTCCGAGAGTTAAACCCTGGTTCTGATATTGTTTAGCAACAGAAACTACGAAACGCAGGTTTGTTTTGGTTAAACGTTCTAAGGCTGCCTGGTCACCTTCGCGAATCTTTTGAGCAAGAATTACTTCTTCCTCGGCTGTAATTAAATCTACTTTACCAATCTCGTGCAAATACTTGTCTAATGACTGAGATTCACGGTTAGTAATGGATTGAGTTATTTTGAGTTGTCTCATTTATGAATTTAAAACCCTTTCTAAAAGTCTGCAAAGTTAACAGAATATTAACTGCACAACGATTAATTAAGAAAAAAGTTGAAGAAAAATTGAAAAGATTTGAAAAAAAATTACTATAAAAATATCTACAAAAATCATTCCATTTGAGGACCTCAGTATCAGTTAAATAAAATATAATTGTAAATATTAATGAGGCTGATTTCCGGAGCTAATTTTAAATCAGGTTAAATTGCGGTCTCTGAACCAAACCTCATCCGGATCAGCTTTAAAGGAAGACATCAGATTAACAAGTGTTTCAGGATCATGATCAGCCAAAACCAGGCTTCGGTTAACAGGTTTTAAAAATTTTCGGGAAACCATCAGATCCATTTGTAAAAGCAGATGATCATAGAAACCATCTACATTTAAAAGTCCGATTGGATTTTGGTGCAAGCCTAACTGTAGCCAGGTGAGCACTTCGAAAAATTCTTCCAGCGTACCAAAGCCTCCCGGCAGAGTGATAACTCCGTCAGAAAGATCGGCCATAGTTTGCTTGCGCTGATGCATATTTTCGGTGACAATCAGCTCGGTTAAACCTGTATGGGCAACTTCCTTATCCATCAAAAACTGTGGAATTACACCAATTGCATATCCGCCCCGCTGTAAAACTGCATCAGCCATAAGACCCATCACTCCTACCTTGCCACCGCCAAATACTAGCTTGATATCGTTCGCAACCAGGACATCCGCCAGTTTGTTCACAGCACTTAATAAAACCGGATCTCCATTAAAATTAGCTCCGCAAAAAACACAAATTGATTTCATCTTATTTCTGGAACGTGGTGATGATAAAAGTCATTTTTAAGATATAAATTCAGAACCTACCTGCTGTAATTTGGAGCTTCTTTAGTAATAGTAATATCATGCGGATGACTTTCACGCATACCTGCTGCGGTTATTTTTACAAATCTCGCATTCTGCAAATCCTCTATAGTGGCAGCACCGCAATAACCCATGCTGGCCTTCAAACCCCCGATCAACTGATACATCACTTCGGCTAAAGAACCCTTAAAAGGAACACGACCCACAATACCTTCGGGAACCAGTTTTTTGATATCATCTTCAACATCCTGAAAGTAACGGTCTTTAGATCCCTGTTCCATAGCCTCTATAGAACCCATTCCGCGGTACGACTTAAACTTCCGTCCTTCGTAAATAATGGTTTCGCCCGGCGATTCTTCCACTCCGGCAAATAAAGAACCTGCCATAATGGAACTTGCCCCGGCAGCAATAGCTTTCGCTATATCTCCGGTTTGTTTAATTCCTCCGTCGGCAATTACCGGAACGCCCCTCCCATTCAAAGCTTTAGCACATTCATATACTGCGTAAAGCTGAGGAACTCCCACACCGGCAATGATTCGGGTTGTACAAATTGAGCCGGGACCAATTCCCACTTTTACCGCATCCGCTCCGGCATCAGCCAGGGCTCTGGCAGCTTCGGCTGTGGCAATATTGCCCACTACAACCTGCAAATCGGGATGCTTCGCTTTAACTTCTTTTAATTTATCAATTACTCCTTTTGAATGACCATGAGCGGTATCAATAGTAATTACATCAACTCCCGCTTTTACAAGGGCATCCACTCTATCCAATGTATCGGCAGTTACGCCAACAGCAGCACCCACACGTAAGCGGCCATGCTCATCTTTACATGCTTTTGGGAAATTTTTAAATTTCTGAATATCCTTAAACGTAATTAAGCCGCTTAATTTCCCATCATTATTTACAACCGGAAGTTTTTCTATTTTATAATCCTGAAGGATTTCTTCTGCCTGCAATAAGGTGGTTCCCTGTGGTGCTGTAATGAGATTTTCTTTGGTCATTACATCCCTAATCGGGCGATTCATATCTTTTTGAAAACGAAGATCCCTGTTTGTAATAATTCCAACCAGCTTCCCTTCTGTATCAACAATAGGAATTCCCCCGATCTTAAAATCTTTCATAATCAAAAAAGCATCAGAAACAAATGCTGTTTCCGGCAAGGTGATCGGATCCTGTATCATTCCGCTTTCAGAACGCTTTACTTTTCTAACTTCATCAGCCTGCTGGGTAATGCTCATATTTTTATGAAGCATTCCGATTCCGCCTGCCTGTGCAATGGCAATAGCCAATCCCGATTCGGTTACTGTATCCATTGCAGCCGAAACTATGGGAACATTCAAACGAATCTTCTTAGTAAAATACGAGCTTGTATTTACATCGCGTGGTAAAACTTCAGAATAAGCGGGGATTAATAAAACATCATCATAGGTAAGACCTTCTGAGACGAATTTTTCGGGATCGAGTTGCATGGCAAATAAGGGTTTATTACTTGCCGGGCAAAGCTAACAATTTAATGTATTTCTTTAAAATGAGTTTTCATAAAAAAAATTAAAAATCACTTGTGATTTTAATCTGATCGCTTACATTTGCAGCTTATTCATAATTAGTCTAAATAAGCATGCGATTATTTTTTACTTTTATATTGTCGTTGAGCCTGAGTGCAGTCATAGCACAAAACCATCAGATAAGCGGAAACGTTTCTGATTCTCAGGGAAATCTATTACAGGGTGTAACTGTCTCACTAAAAGAAATTTCCAAATCAACTGTTACAGATAGAAATGGAAGCTTCTTGTTTAGTAATCTGAATACCGGAAATTACACACTGTCTGTTAAAGGAGTTGGTTTTGAAAACCTGACTTTAAAAGCACAATCATCTGCAGAATACTCCCCGCTTACGCTGATATTAAAACCTTCTGTTAATCAACTCAAAGAAGTGACTATTTCGACCACCAGAAGTAAGGAAACCTTAGGAGAAACGCCGGTTTCGGTTACTATTCTCAATGCAAAGGATATAGAAACACAGGCATCCATAAATCCCAACATCAGCAATATTTTAAGCTGGTCTGTACCGGGTTTAGGTTATACCAATAATACTACATCTAATGTGGGACAAACATTAAGAGGAAGAAATGTACTGATTTTGATAGATGGAATTCCTCAGAGTACGCCCCTGAGAGCCGGAAGCCGGGATATACGCAGTATCGATCCTGCAGCACTTGAAAGAATAGAAGTTATTAAAGGCGCTACATCCATATACGGAAACGGTGCCGACGGCGGACTGATAAACTATATTACTAAAAAAAGCAATCCGGAAAAGAAATTTGGATCAATAACCAGTATTGGTAATTCAGGTAACCTGGTTGCTTTCAAAAATTCTGCAGGCGGAAGGTTCTCTCAGCAATTCTCCGGATCTGTAAATAAATTTGATTATATCGTATCGGGCTTATATGACTTTACAGGTGTTTTTAAAGATGCCGCAGGTGAGGTTATTTCTCCAAATTATGGTCTCGGAGAAACTAAAGCCTATAATGCCTTCGGTAAATTTGGGTATTCAATTAATCCGGACAACCGAATTGAACTGATGTATAATTATTTTAGTTCGGCTCAAAACTCTGACTATATAGTAGAGGCGGGCAAATACGGTATCAGTCCAACAATTGGCGTGAAAGGTGATCGGGGGGGAATTAATGAAGGGACACGCTTTAACCATAATGCGAATTTAAATTATAGTTCAAAAGATTTAATTGGTGAAACTGATCTGGAGACCAGTGTCTATTTCCAGGATTATAAAACCGTTTATGGTTTCGATGGATTTTTCTATGGTGGTGGGCAATCCCAGATTACCTCTTCCAAAAAAGGAATTCGGGCAAACCTGATT
The DNA here is from genome assembly GCF_000422945.1 of Daejeonella oryzae DSM 19973. Classification (GTDB taxonomy): domain Bacteria; phylum Bacteroidota; class Bacteroidia; order Sphingobacteriales; family Sphingobacteriaceae; genus Daejeonella; species Daejeonella oryzae. Next base: position 533,630 of record NZ_KE383964.1, on the reverse strand, counting down.
ACACCATTTCATATATCTTCTGATGTAAAAGGAGATCTTACTTATGGATTGGATGTGTTGAATGATGTAACAGCACAAAGTTTAGTTGATGGCCGTGTGTGGGTACCCGAAGTAGATATGCGGAATATGGCGCCTTACGCCCAGCTTAACTCAGAAATTTTCGACCACTTTATATTTAAAACCGGACTGCGTTACGAAAATATAGCAATAAATATTGATGATTACCAAACTCTGGCTACCGGCCCGGCTAATCAGGGATCTGTAGCGGTTACCGGCGGAAAACTGGATTATAACGCATTAACTTTCAATGCCGGATTACGGTACACAAACTACAATTTCTTCAAACCTTATGTAAGTTATTCTCAGGGATTCTCCATATTTGACCTTGGACGAGTTCTTCGTACAGCAAGTGAAAATACCATTGCAGCTCTTAACACCAAACCTGTAATTGTTAATAATTACGAAGCCGGATTTGATTCTGATTTCAATAAATTCAGTTTTGAGGGTGTATACTATATCAGTAATTCAAAATTAGGATCAAATCTGGTACAGCAGGGAGATATTTTTGTACCACAGCGTGCTCCTGAACGTGTTTGGGGATATGAAGTGCTTGCTACTTTTACTCCGGTAAATAAGCTAAGCGTGGGTGCCAGTTATGCATATGTAGAAGGTAAAATTGATGGCAATAACGATAAGGATTTTGCCGATGATGCAGACAAGTATTTGAACAGCACACGTATCTCAGCACCAAAGGCAACGGCATTTTTAAATGTAAATCCAAGTTCTTCATGGGAAATCCGGATGGATTATATTTTTTCTGGCGAGCGTAAACGTTTCCAGGCCAATGCAACTACCGGAGCGTATCTGTTTGGCGAAGGTCCGGTTAATAACTTCCACCTGTTTAACTTCAGTTCATCGTACAAAGTAAATTCTGCTGCTAAACTGAATTTGGGAATCGAAAATATTTTTAACAAGAAATATTACACTCCGGTTGCCCAGTTTTATGGTCGCGATGCAGATTACACCCGGGGAAACGGTATCAGATATAATATTGGTTTAACTTATTCACTGTAATTTATATAGCCTGTACTGAAAAGTACAGGCTTGGGTTATGAGCAAAACTTTCGGAAAAAGTATTTATAAATTACATAAATGGACCGGTCTGATAGCCGGTCTGTTTATTTTCATTTTGGGAATTTCCGGATCTGTACTTGTTTTCCACAAAGAAATCGAAAAATCTGTTGATACGGATTATTTAGTAACGGACAATAATTTGCCGGTTGATATCGACAAAGCCTATGAAACAATTCATACCTCTTATAAAAATTGGGAAATACGGCTTGAGCATTTTTCAAATGATCCGAAAGAAACCCTGGTTTTTGGTTTAAGAAGACCCGCAGAGCGATTAACAGTTTTTATTCATCCGGCAAACGGTAACATATTAAAGCAGGCGGACACTGAAAAAGCAGTGGTTAAATGGATTCTGAAGCTTCATTACTCTTTGCATGCAGGAACAGCCGGAAAAACCATTGTATTTATTGTTGGATTACTTTTTCTGCTTTCGCTGATTACAGGCCTAATTGTTTACCGCAAAGCGCTTACAGATATACTGCTGTTCAGAATAAAGTTTAAGCAAAAAAATAAGAAAGCATTTTCATCCTCTCTTCACAGGTATGTTGGAGTTTGGGCCGTATTGTTAAATCTCATAATTGTTATAACAGGACTTTTAATTAGTTATGATGTAATGATTTATGGATATTCAAACCAAACAGTTTCAAATCCGAAAAGTCCGAAAATCAACATATCACTTCAAAAAACGCTGGAAATCCTGCAAAAAGATTATCCTGATTTTAATGCTAATTATATAAGGTTCCCGAAAGCAGAAGGTGCAGCGTTATCAATATTGGGATCGCTAAAAAATCAACCCTTTTACTACAGCAAAACAAGTAATTCTATAAGTGTTGACCCAAATACCAGCGAGATCAGGGAAATAAAAATCATACGAAATGCAACTTCCAAAGATCAGATAGCCAGCATCAGCAAAGCCATACATTTTGTAGAGTTTGAGAATATTTTTATTAAACTGATTTTCTGCCTTGCAGGATTAAGTGTTCCACTATTATCAATAACAGGATTTCTGCTCTGGAAATGGAAGGGGAAAAAGAGCAAAAAATAGCTGTTCAGAAACTGAACAGCTATTTTTTCCCTACAACTACCTTTTGAAAATCATCCCAGTTTAAATATTTATTGGCTAATTCCAGCACATCTTTAGCGGTAATATTTCTTACTACTTGAATATAACGATCGTAATAATCATAACCCAGATTAGAAAAGTAGATGTTTTTAAATTTATCTGCATGCGACAATGCATTTTCTAAACTGCCGAGCATAGATCCCAGCATATAATTTCTTACCAGACTTAATTCTTCATCAGAAACCAGATTATTTTGAAGGATGTTAATTTCCTTTCGGATTTCTTCCATGGCCGATGCTGTAACATCAGCACCCACCTCTGATGCAATAAAAAAGTATCCGGCATTTTTAAGAGATACTACCGCGGATCCGATTCCGTACGTATAACCTTTATCTTCGCGAATATTGGCCATTAATCTGGATCCAAAATATCCCCCTAAAATTGTATTCAGAACCTGAAAACCCGGAAAATCAGTATGGTTACGGTTGATTGCAAGCTGCCCAATCCGAATTGCTGATTGCAGCGCATCGGGCTTTTCAATATAAATTTCTGCCCCCGGCTTGCCAGTAAAATCAAAATTATTTTCCTTAAAAGAATCAGCGCTTTTCCAATCCTTTCCAAAATGCGAATTGATTTCATTCAAAGCCTTATCACTTACTTTGCCGGATAAGATAATTGTACAATTTGCGGGTTGATACGCACTTTTATAATATTGCGTCAATTGCTCCCGGTTTAGCTGATCATAATCTTTGGCTGAAATATCATATCCGTAAAGGGTATTTCCAAATAAAGTTTCATTAAAAACCTTACGCCCAATGAAATCATTCTTTTCGAGATTTACGCTAAGTTTCTGTTTTTGATTCAGAATAAATGTGTCTATTTCAACCTGTGGAAAAATGGAGTCAGTAATAATTGCCTTAACAATAGGTAGCGTAACTGACAAATGTTTGTTCAGCGTATATAACGTAACTGAAGCCTGATCGTAATTGTATTCTGTTTGCAGAAAAGCTCCGTAAAAATCAATCCGGTCGGCAATCTGAGCTGCCGAAAATTCAGAAGTTCCGTCATTTAGAAGCGTGTTTGTTGCAAATGACTGCAATGGAGATCCTGCATCCCAGTTAATATTTGAAAAAACAAATTCAATCCTGATCAGATCCTGTTCCCCGCCATTAATAATGAATGTTTTAAGTCCATTATCTAAAACGAATGGATTGGCTTCGATTAATTTTATATTTTCAATCTGTCCAAATTCCGGTGCAAGCGCTCTGTTTAACATATTAATTAGCTAGGTAATATAAAGTGGATGAATTCTCTTTACGGAAGATATTTTGGGCCTGATTGCGGATCTGCTCTGCAGTAACTTCAAGATAGTTAGTAGTTTCTGTATTTAAGAGATTTGCATCTCCCAATAATTCAAAAAACGCCAGGTTCATAGCTTTATCGAGCAAATTCATTTCCGAAAAAACCATGGTCGATTCAATTTTATTCTTCACTTTGGTTAATTCCTCCGGATTTACATATTCTGTCTTCAGTTTCTCGAGTTCAGTCCAAATTGCAGCTTCTGCAACTTCCATAGAAATTCCAGGCAAAGGTTTGCCTTCGAGAACAAACAAACCTGCATCAAGACTTCCGGTTAAATAAGCGTTTATTTCGCTGAATAATTTTTGATCTTTTAAAAGATTTCTGAATAAGCGGGAAGAATTTCCTCTGGATAAAATATCAGAAATAAGATCAGATGAATAATATCCTTCATCATTTCTGGATGGCATATGAAAAACAGTATATAATGCATTTAATGGCACATTTGCATGCACTGTTTCCCTGCGTTCTTCAGTTTGCTGAGGCTCGGCCGGAAGATTTCTTTTAACCTTGCTGTAACCCGGAATACTACCGAACCATTTCTCAGCAAGTAATTTTACCTGTTCTGTCTTTACAGATCCGCCCACTACCAGAATCGCGTTAGCCGGATTATAATGCTTTTTAAAAAAATCTTTTACATCCTCAATTGTGGCCTCTTCTATATGCTGCAAAACTTTACCAATGGTTGCCCATTGGTATGGATGTGTTTTGTAAGCCATGGGACGAAGTTTTAACCACACATCGCCGTAAGGCTGATTTAAGTAACGCTGTTTAAATTCTTCGCAAACCACGCTACGCTGCACTTCGAGACTTTTTTCAGAAAAAGCGAGGCTTAGCATACGGTCACTTTCCAGCCAGAATGCCGTTTCCAGATTCACAGAAGGTAAAGTAATATAATAATTAGTTATATCATTGCTTGTAAATGCGTTATTCTCTCCTCCCACTCTTTGCAAGGGTTCGTCATATGAAGGAATGTTTACCGATCCTCCAAACATTAAATGCTCAAATAAATGTGCAAAGCCAGTTTTATCAGGATCCTCATCACGTGCACCAACATCGTATAAAACATTCACAACAGCCATTGGAGTAGTTGGATCTTCATGAACCAACACTTTAAGACCATTGGGTAAAACAAAACGCTCGAACGAAACCATATACTGAGGTTATTAGTTAAAAAAAATAAAGCCGAATTTAGGAATTTTATAAAGCTATTAATAATGTATTGAGGATTAATATGCGGATAGTATCAGTCCTGCGTCAGAATTCTCCATGAGCGCATTTTACCATTTGCAGTGTTTATATTTGCCCTGATGAATACTCCGGAACTTTTACAAAAAGCCTTGAATTTTGAATTTCTGACACAGGAAGAAGGCGTTTTTTTATACAAAGAGGCGTCAACAGCCGAGTTGATGTTTGTTGCGAACGAATTACGAAAGAAACAGGTTCCGCATGGCAAAGTTACCTGGATTATAGATCGTAATGTAAATACTACCAATGTTTGCATTGCCAATTGTAAATTTTGCAATTTTTTCCGCCGGCCCGGTCATGACGAAAGTTATATTACTGATATAGAAACATATAAAGTTAAAATTGAAGAAACTTTTCGGCTGGGCGGAGAACAGTTATTATTACAGGGCGGACATCATCCTGACCTGGGACTACAATTTTATTCAGATCTGTTTAAGCAGTTGAAAGAACTATATCCCAATCTAAAACTTCATTCATTAGGTCCGCCGGAAATTGCTCACATTGCAAAACTTGAAGGAATAAGCCATACCGAAGTATTAAAATCGCTGATAGCTTCGGGTTTGGATTCGCTTCCCGGAGCTGGAGCAGAGATATTAAATGATCGCGTTAGAAGATTAATTTCAAAAGGCAAATGTGGCGGGCAGGAATGGCTCGATGTTATGCGTGCAGCCCATCAGCTACATTTAACTACTTCGGCCACCATGATGTTTGGTCATATAGAAACTATTGAGGAACGTTTCGAGCATTTAGTTTGGCTCCGACAGGTTCAGTCAGAAAAGCCTGAAGATGCAAAAGGGTTTCTTGCCTTTATCCCTTGGCCTTTTCAGGATGACGGAACTTTACTTAAAAAAGTAAGAGGAATTACCAATCAGGTAACAGGCGATGAGTATATTCGAATGATTGCATTAAGCCGCATTATGTTGCCTAACATAAAAAACATTCAGGCATCATGGCTTACTGTAGGCAAGCAGGTTGCACAAATTTGCTTACAGGCCGGAGCCAATGATTTCGGATCAATCATGATCGAAGAAAATGTTGTTTCAGTAGCCGGTGCACCCCACCGTTTTACTTCAAAAGGAATTCAGGATGCTATTAAAGAAGTAGGATTTGAACCACAACTTAGAACCCAGCAATATGAATTCAGAGATCTGCCAGAGCATATTGAACAACAGGTTATTAATTATTAACTTACAACTTATGAAAATTTAGTTTTCAACTTTTTTTTATTTATTGTTAACTAATATTACTTTTAGTACAATTTATGGTACTAAATGCTATTATAGTTGATGACGAGGAATACAGCAGGAAATCTCTATCCTATCTGATTGAGGTCAACTGTCCGAAAGTAAAAATAATAGACATGGCCTCCTCCGTTAGCGAAGCCCGATTACTATTAAAAACCCGGCAAGTAGATATTATATATTTAGATATTGCCATGCCCGGCGAGAATGGTTTTGAGCTTCTGCCCGATTTGGAGAGAAATGAAACTTCGGTAATTTTTACAACTGCATTTGACCAATATGCAATCAAAGCTATTAAAGCAAGTGCGATTGATTATTTGCTGAAACCTGTTAACATACATGAACTGCAGGAATCTGTAGAGAAAGTTTTAGCCTGGAAAGCTTTAAAACTGAATCAGAATTTAGGAAATCAAACATATACCGCTTCATTAAAAAGCTTATCTGAAAACATCAACAGTTCTGAGGAAATACGTAAAATATCCTTGCCTCATTCTGAGGGATTTAAAGTGAAAGATATCGGCGATATTCTGTACATAGAAGCTGATAATAATTACACTCAATTTCATTTCATAAACTCTGAAAAAATGCTTGTTGCAAAAGCGATGAAAGAATTTGAAGAGGTTTTAAATCCGGCACATTTTGTCCGGATTCATAAATCCAATATTATTAACCTGCAATATTTAAAAAACTACTCCAACAAAAACGGATTTGTAGTAAAAATGCACAACGATATAGAGTTGACTGTTTCTCGCAGAAGATCAACCGAATTTATTGAACGCGTTAAAGCTTTCTTACACAAATAATACTATTTTAGCTTTGTGATCCATTTTCAATTTCAGGCTTTTAGAATAAAGCGGCCATTTTTTTTGCTGATCCTTTTATTCTTATTCATAAACCAGGTTTTTTCTCAAACAATAAATTTCAAGAATTATACTGTATTGGATGGATTGGCCAATTCAACAGTATATCATACTCTTCAAGATTCTAAAGGCTTTTTATGGATTGGAACCTCCAGTGGTGTTAACCGTTTTGATGGTAAAAATTTCGAGAATTTTACTACAGATAATGGACTGGCGGACAACGAGGTTTTAAGTATTTACGAGGATTCTAAAGGTCGGATATGGTTTTTAAACTTTAACGGCAAGCTGGGATACTATTCAAATGGCAAGTTTTACAATCAGAATAACAGCAAATTACTAAAAAGAGCAGTAATTAAAGCAAGTATTATCGGGTGTTTTGAAGATTCAAAACATCGCCTTTGGTTTTCTACAAATCAACAGCAAATTATCGAAATTGATAATAAGGAAGTCAGAGTTCATTTTCAGCGTAAAAAAGAATTGGATATTTCTAACAACTTTATTTTTGAGGATACTAAAAATCGGATTGTAGCTGCCAACACAAAAGGATTTTATAGCTTAAAAGAAAATATCATAAGCCCTTATGCGGCTCCATATTTACCTGTTTCATATAAATCTCAACGGTTCGATAATAAGTCACGCAATCTTCTTTTCTTATCAGAAAAGGGATTGATTGAATTTAAAAATGATGAATTTAAAATTGTCAGATCAATTCCCGAACAAATTATTAAAAGTAAAATGGGATCATTTTTTATCAATAAAAATGATTTGTGGATCTCATCTATAAATAGTGGTTTGTACATTTTAAAAGCCGGCAAAGAAAATCTGAACCATTATTTGCCCGAAACGTTGATTTCAGCCATCATGCTTGACAGGAATAAAAATATCTGGGTGTCAACGCTGGGTGATGGCCTCATCATTTTGCCGGAACATACCGGTAATATTGTTCAGTATACAAAATCGTCAGGCTTACCAGAAAACTCAATTTACAGTATTTTTAAAGAAGATAATGGCAAAACCTGGTTAGGTTCTAAATCAGGCATTTTAACTTTCATTGATAAGGGAAAAATTCGCAATCTCAACTTAAACACTACCGGAAATCCTTTTGATCCAATCAAAAAATTAGAGTATGATAAAGAGCGAAATAGTGTCTGGTTTGCATCCAGCAACGCCATAGGTGAAATCGACTTAAAAAATCCTGAGGGTAAAAAGCGCTATTTAAAAGAAAAAAATAATCTCAAATTTGCTGTAAAATCCTTCAGCATTAGTAAAAAAGGAAAATTTGCCTTTTCATTGGCTTCGGGTGTCTATATTTTGGAGGATAAAAACAAGCCGCTTGTTTTCGAAACTGAAGTTAATTTACCCAACCAAGTTTTCTTTCCGGATCGGTCTTTTAAGATTTTTTATGACTCAAAAGAGCGCTTATGGTTTTCAAATGTAAATGGCTTATTCAGATATTATGATAATAAAGTAGATACATTATCAAAATATTCAAAGGTTTTACTGAACCGGGTTACAGATATCGTTGAATTACCGGACGGCAAAACAATGATTGGAACATATGGAGAAGGAATAATAATTCTTGATTCTACCAATAAGGTTACACGGATGGGAACCAAAGATGGATTAACCAGTAACATTTGCCGTAAACTGGCATTTGATGGCAAATACATCTGGCTCACAACTTTTAGCGGTGTAGATAAATTTGAATACAATTCATCAAACAAAACAATCAGTACTTATAAAATTAAAAATGGATTAACTTCTAACGAAGTTTTAGATATTTATATAAATCACGACAAAGTCTATTTAGGTACAAATGGAGGCCTAACCATATTACCCAGAAACGCACCTTCCACTAAATTCAATTCACCCCCCTTTTATATTACCCAGTTGTCTATTAACGGGAAGTTATATGATATAAACTCGGTTCCGATATTAAAATTTGATCAGAATAGTATTTCGGTAAAATATACTGCCATTAATTTTACACAATCAAACGAATATTATCAGTACCGGCTTAAGGAAAACTCGCCCTGGATTGCAACCACCAGCGAGGCAATTGAATTCGGATCTCTTGAACCGGGCAATTATAATCTTTCTATCCGGGCTAAAATTCAAGATAGTCCCTGGAGTAAACCAGCAAATATAAAATTCAAAATAAAACCGGCATACTGGCAAAGATGGTGGTTTCAGGCGGCAATCTATTCCATTATCTCCATCATTGTAATCACTTTAATTTATCAGTATTTTAAAAAGCAACGTTCAAAAGAACAGGAAAAATTATCTGTCCAAACCAAAATCATAGCATTAGAGCAAAGAGCATTACAAGCCATGATGAATCCTCATTTTGTATTCAATATCATGAATTCAATTCAATACTTTATTAATTCAAATGATTCTCATGCCGCCAACCAGGTTCTAACAGAATTTGCCAGATTAATACGTAAAAATCTGGAAATCTGTACCAAAAGTTCTATCTCCCTGGAAGAAGAAATTGATTATCTGAAACTTTATCTATCACTTGAAAAACTTCGGTTTGGTGATAAGATGAGTTATGAGATTCGTATTAAAGAAGATATTGATACAGAAGAAACCATGATTCCGACAATGCTTTTACAGCCTTTTGTTGAGAATGCGATCTGGCATGGTGTGATGCCAAAAAACGAAGGCGGCATTATTAATATCGAGATTCAGTGTTTAGACTCCATGCTAAACATATATATTAAAGACAATGGCATGGGAATCGAAAATTCTAAAAAGATCAAAAACTCAAATCATGTGAGTCGAGGTATGCAAATTACTCAGGATCGGGTTAATTTATTGAATCAACAAAATAAAGGTCAGATTTCAATTCAAACCAGGCAAACCGGCAGTTTCGGAACAGAAGTTCTAGTAAAAATACCTGCTTAATTACCGTTCCCTCAAAAATACCTACCGTTCACCCTTTTTTTTAAATTTTAAAGTTTGAAACTCGTAGAATTGTTCCAAGCAAAGCATTTAAAATTAATGATCTCACTTAAAAATTACATTAAACTGGCAACTGGCTTTATAGCTTTTTTGTTTGTTAAATGCATTAAAACCTAAAAATCTACCTAAGATTAAGTTTTGATTTTTTATGTGTAAAAGCGGTTGAAGCACTCCCCTGTTTCTCCGCTTTTTTTTGTTTTAATATAAATTCAACAGCTGGCATCTTAACTTCTTAGCTTAATGGAAAACTAAATATTTGTACAAAAAATATTTTCAATAAACCAATCTTCATCTTTATTCAAGTCTGATAGATTACTAATTAGTAGCAGGTGACTACAGGAATAGATTGATTTTTTAAGCAAAAAAAATGGAAGCATTTCTGCTTCCATTAAAAATTAAAAAATAAATAGGTATTAAACAATAAATGGATCTACAATAGCCAGGATCTGCGCTTTTGTTAAAGGCTCATCAAATGATTCGGTAGCGGCAGCTACAGAAATATTCTGACCATTAATGTTGGTTATTTTAATTCCGGCTTGTGTTTCCAGTTCTTCTCCATCATAAGAAGCTTGCACTGCTGCTCCAATACCGGTTTCTTTTCCGGTAATCCAGGGCTTTACATTTGCACCACGTGCTTTACGCATCTGGCGAATATGAGAAGCATGGCGGGCCTCAACCGAGTGAATATTTAATGCCGCAGTTAATACTCCGCCCGTACCTAATAAGGCAGGAGCCTGACCTTTGTAAGCTCTTACTCCAGTATCTTCAAAAGTTTGAGCTACAGCTAAAAATGTATCATAATTACGAAAAACATCTGCAAAAGGTCCGGCCATTGAACCATTTCCTGCAGAAAAATCAAAAGTTGGCTTGCTTACCGGCGTTTTTCCAAGTGACTGGATTGTAGTTTTCAGAAATGCAACGTGCTGATTTTCGTGATCACGGATTGTAGTGATGGCACCAGTTGCTGCGCCGGCAGGAATTAAACCTGAGGTACCAACTGCTCTAGTATAAAATTCTGCTTCCAGATATTCTAATGTTAAAGCAAATTGCAATACACCTTCTATATCAGCAGAACTTTGTGAATAGGCCTTTTTAAACATCGATCCCAAAGCGAATGGTAAAGATGCAATTGCAACTTTTTTACCAAAGCCAAAAAACTCGTTCATTGCCTTTCTACGCGGACTTAACCTTTCGTAAACTTCACCATCTACTTTTTCAATTTCTTGTAATATATTTAAAATGTTCATGTCGTTTTTGTTTAAGAAGTAGGTAAATCACTTGCGTTAATTTTGGTTTTTATGTAAGTTCCTGCAATACCCAGAACTTCCATAGGCAAACGTGATTTATCCAATCCGTTACTATCTATCACTTCACTATTGGCAAATGATCCATTGCTAATCAGGTCGCGTATTAATGCCGCATGTCTGGCTTCAACAGATACAATTTTACCTGCAAGAGTTAAGTAACCTGCATCTTTAATTAAGGCTCCGGCGCCATTATAGGCAGAAACACCTAAATCTTCGAATGCTTTTGCAGTTGCAAGAACGCTATCCCGGCTTCCAAAATTGATGGTTGAAAAATCAACTTCTAATGCTGGAATCGCCATTGTTCCCAATGCATTTTTAAAAAATTCGCGGTGAGCAACTTCATGATCACGTATGTCAGAAAGTAGTAGTTTTTCTGCATCAGTAGCGCCTGAATAAAATGAAGTAGCCACCTGAAGATAGAAAGCAGCTTCAAGTTGCTCTAATGCATAAGCATAATTTAAAATGCCAATATCACCACTTCCCAGGTAAACTCCTTCAATCATTCTGTCTTTTTTACATCCAGCTGCTACCAGTGCAATTCCCGCTGCCCCTGCTCCTGCATATTGCAGAAAAGACCGACGATGTAATGTGGCTGATAAGAAGTCTTTCTGATCTTTCAGAAGACCCTGCTCATCCGTTTTTGTTAAATTTGCCATAATAAAAAATATTATAAGTTAAAGAATAGATTTGTTGATTGCTTTAACTACGGATATAAACTTTATCCGGTTTTTGATTTATTCATCATTATAAATTTTTTCTTCTACCGGGATTAAAATTTCAATATTTACCAGCAACATGATCTTAATTTTTATTTAAACAGGTAATCAATGAGCTTAAATAAATTCGAAAAACTTATTGAAGCATTAATATTTTCTTCTGATAAAGGAATCAGTGGAGAAGAAATATTTCGTGTTTTATCGGCAACTGAAGAAAAAGGCTTTTCCATTGAAAGCATTGAGCAGGCTATCGAAAACATACGCTTGCTATATAATGAAATGAACCTGGCTATAGAACTGGTTTTCTTTAATTCCGGTTATCAATTCTTAACCCGTAAAGAATATTTTACGGTAATTAACCAGCTGCATATTCAGCGTTCAAAGAAAAAATTAAGTCAGGCAGCACTTGAAACTTTAGCCATTATTGCTTACAAACAACCGATAACAAAATTAGAAATTGAGCAAATACGCGGCGTTAATTGCGATTATACAATCCAAAAGCTATTAGATAAGGAATTGATAATGATTCAGGGTAAGTCAACCGCTGTGGGGCGGCCAATTTTATATGGAATGAGTTCTCTTTTTATGGATTATTTTGGCATTAATTCATCCTCCCAACTTCCTTTATTAAAGGATATTTTAAACGAAAATAATGAAATTGGCAGTCCGGAAATATAATTTATGCCCCGGCGTAATTTTCAAATAAGCTTTTCAAAAAATAAAATTTAATTATTTTTACAAAAATTAAGTATTGAAATTCCAGGCAATGAAATCGTTAACAAATACAGCAGATAAAGTTTCAGCAAACGGCCGCTTTGAGGGCGTAATTAATTCAAATTCTATAGTTTCTCCAACCAACAGAGTGATGGATCCATTTGATGACGAAGATGAATTCGTAATTACAGATGATGAATTAAGTTCTTTTCAAGATATTGATATAGATGAGGAAGACTTCTAACCGCGTCAAATTCAAAAAAAATTAAGCATTCAGTTTTCTGGATGCTTTTTTTATATTCACCAACTCTATTTTAGATGATAATAATGGTTATAGAAGAAGTTAAAAGTCCCTTGCTAAAAAAGCAGTTTTTAGAAGTGGCAAGAGTAATTTATAAAAATGATAAGAATTGGGTTTGCCCATTAGATACTGATGTTGAAGCCATTTTTGATCCCGAAAAAAATAATTTCCATCAGCATGGAAAATGTACACGCTGGATTTTAAAATCAGATAAAGGAGAACTTATTGGCAGGATTGCTGCATTTATCAATGAGAAAAAGGCATATCAATATGATCAGCCTACCGGCGGAATAGGATTTTTTGAATGCATTAATGATACCAAGGCATCTGAATTATTATTTGATACAGCAAAAAAATGGCTGCAGGATTCTGGAATGGCAGCGATGGACGGGCCAATTAATTTTGGAGAGAATGACATTTTCTGGGGATTATTGGTTGAAGGATTCACACAACCATCATTTGGAATGAATTATCACCTCCCGTATTATAAAGATTTATTTGAAAATTACGGCTTCGTAAAACTATATGAACAAATTACAAATCATCTTGAAGTAAACAAGCCCTTTCCAGAACGTTTTACAAAAATTGCAGAATGGGTTGCCAATAAACCCGGTTATACTTTCGAATACTTGCAGATTAAGAATTTTGAAAAGTATGCATCAGATTTTGCAGAGATTTATAATGACGCCTGGAAAGATTTTGAAAAATTTGTTCCCATTAACAAGCATACAATCCTTGAGAGCTTTAATAAAATGAAAGTGATTATGGACGAAAAACTTATCTGGTTTGCGTACATAAATGGCGAACCGGCTTCGTTCATCGTCATACTCCCCGATGCAAATCAAATGATTAAATCATTTTCAGGAAAACTCGGAATTGTAGAAAAATTAAAATTCGCTTATTATCGCTGGAAAGGAGTTACCCGAATGAGAGCTATTGTAATGGGCACTAAGCAAGCATATCAAAAACACGGATTGGAATCGGCTTTATTTATTAAATTGAAAGAATATGTTCTTCCTTTAAATCAATATAAAGAGCTAGAATTGTCATGGGTTGGAGATTTTAATGACAAAATGCTCTCTATTCACCAGGCAACCGGAGCCACTTTTGGTAAAAAACATTTAACAATGCGGAAAATTTTTTAATAAAATTCCTTTCTAAACCAGAAAGGAATTAATTCTTACTACGTCGCAGTTCCTCATATAATTCAATTACTTTCTTTTGAAGATCAATGACTTCAATTTCTCGTTCTTGAACTTTTTTAGTTAGTACTTCGAGTTCAGATGTGTACTTTTCCTGCTCCTCGGTATCATTAAAAGTAAGCAGCTGAACTACGCTCATTTCAAATAAAGTAGAAATTTGCTCTAATCTTGAAAGATTTACATCTGTAATACCAGTTTCTATTTTAGAAAATGCGGGTATTGAAATGTCAAGCCTTTTGGCTACATCTTCCTGACTCCATCCTTTTTGATGTCTTAAAAGCCTGATTTTTTTACCTAATGTTTTCATTTTATGTGTGGTTTAATTGAAGGTAAATATTATGGTATTATTTTTTACTGTTAAGAGCATTATTTGCAAGTTTTATTAAATCCATACTTGCAAAATTTCCAGAACTCATTAACAGCAAGTTTTTACTCTTATAATTAATAGAACTCAAAAATCGCTCTAATATTTCGATATTGTTGAAAAATTTTACTTTGTTGTTAGCAAACGCTAGCTTAACAACTTTTTCATCATAAAGTTCTAACCTTTTTTGTAAAAAAATTGTTTCATCTATAAAAACTATTGCTTCATTAGCATTATCCATTGTTCCGGCATATTCATCAAGAAAATTTTTATTTAAACTGCTGAACGTATGCAACTCAATCACCGCAATTAATTCCCTTTCCGGAAATTGTTTTTTAACTGCCTGGATAGTTGCTTTCAGCTTGGAAGGAGAATGAGCAAAGTCCTTAAAAATATATGTTTCCTTGTTTTTGCCCAAAAGCTCCAGCCTGCGGGCTGCTCCTTTAAAGCTTCTAATCGCCTCATAAAATTGAGAATCATTAATATCTAATTCATTGGCCACTAATCTGGCGGCATTGAGATTTAATAAATTATGATCTCCAAATACTTCCAGCGGAATCTCTCCTGATTCCGTTAGCAGAGTTGTAATTCCATTTTCTAAACGGTGTTCTAATAGTCCGTACGGAATTTTTGAAATACTTCCGTTGAAATCATTCACCAGATTATTAAGGACAGCATCGCTTTGAGAATAAATCAGTGATCCGCCGGGCTGTATGGTTTGCAAAAATATTCTGAATTGCTCCAGATAAGAATCAAAGGTTGGAAAAACGTTAATATGATCCCATGCAATACCGCTTAAAACGGCGATATGCGCTTTATATAAATGAAATTTCGGTCTTCTGTCTATTGGTGAAGCAAGGTATTCATCTCCTTCTATAACAATAACCGGTGCATCATCAGTAATTTTAACCATGGTTTCAAATCCCTCTAACTGGGCTCCAACCAAATAATCAAAATCCTTTTTGTAAAAATTCAATACATGCAGAATCATGGAGGTAATGGTGGTTTTCCCATGACTTCCACCAATTACAACACGTTTTTTATTTTTTGATTGTTCATAAATATACTCGGGATATGAATAAATTTTTAATCCAAGATCCTGAGCTTTTAATAATTCAGGATTATCAGGACGGGCATGCATACCTAAAATAACAGCATCCAGATCAGGTGTAATGTTATTTATATCCCATCCCTGAAATTGGGGAAGTAAACCATAATTCGCCAACCGAGTTTTTGAAGGTTCAAATATTACATCGTCAGAACCGGTAATAAAATATCCTTTTTTTGAAAGGGCAATAGCGAGATTATGCATAGCGCTTCCGCCTATTGCTATAAAATGTACACGCATATATTAAAATGTATAGTATGAATTTGTTGATGGTAATAAAGAATTGGAGCTTATATAAACTGAAATTTAGCTGCTACCCATTCTTTATCCTTTTTATGGGTGATATACTTAAGATTCAAACTTTCGGCTTTCTTACGAATCATTTCCAGATCTATTCCATCATAAAATCCGCTCAGAAATAAATATCCATTTTCGGATAAAACTTCTGCGTATCTTTCTAACTGATCCAGCAAAATATTGCGATTAATATTAGCCAGAACAATATCAAATTTTTCGTCAGGAATTACCTCTTTAGAACCGCAAAGCACTTTAATTTCTGAAGTATCGTTCAGCTTCCTGTTTTCAAGTGTACTATCAAAACAAAGTACATCATAATCAATAGCCAAGATTTCTTTTGCACCACGCTTTTGAGCCAGAATAGCTAAAATTCCGGTTCCACAGCCCATATCAAGTACCTTTTTGTCCTTAAAATCTTCTTCCAGCATCAGCTGCATCATCATACTTGTAGTTTGATGATGACCCGTACCGAATGCCATTTTCGGGTCAATGATTATTTCAATCGGAAACTCAGGTTGTGGCTTATGGAAAGTTGCCCTAACGTAGCATTGATCTGCAATAATTAAAGGTTGAAAATTGCTTTCCCACACCTCATTCCAGTTTTCGTGCGGGATCAACTTTGCTTCATAAGACAAACTAAACATCTCTTGATACTCAGCAATCACTTCATCCAAACTTTCCTGATTAAATTCAGAATCCTGGATATATGCTTTAAAGCCTCTGTCCGTTTCTTCAAAAGTTTCAAATCCTATTCCCGACAGGCTATCTATTAGCAGATCCCGTTGATAATCTTCAGAAGAATTCAGGGTAAAATCTAATTCCTTATAGTTCATCCTCTATTGAAGGCTTTAATAATATCCAGAAAATCACGAGATTTTAATGATGCGCCGCCAATTAACCCTCCATCAATATCCGCTTTAGCAAAAAGTTCAGAAGCATTTGTGGGATTGCAGCTTCCCCCGTACAGGATTGAAACATTTTCAGCAGCAGATTGCCCGAATTTTTCTTCTATTTCTTTACGAATGAAAGCATGAACTTCCTGAGCCTGATCGGGCGTGGCTGTTAAACCAGTTCCAATTGCCCATACAGGTTCATATGCCAGTATAATATTTTGAAATTCTGTTTCTAAAAGATGATATAATGCTTCCTGGAGCTGATTTTTAATGATTTCGAAATGAGAATTACTATTACGTTGGTCAAGCGTTTCGCCAATACAAAATATTGGTTTTAAATTATTCTTAAGAGCAGAATTTACCTTTTCTGCTAACAAGGTATTACTTTCATTAAAATATTGCCTGCGTTCAGAGTGACCAAGAATAACATATTTTACTCCAACTGATTGAATCATTTCGGCTGAAATTTCTCCGGTATAAGCACCTTTATCTGCCTGATGACAGTTTTGTGCACCCACAGATATATTGTTCTGCGATTTAGCTAATTGAGCCATTCCGTTTAAATGAATGTACGGAGGACAAACAATAACTTGCTGATCTCCCATTACTTCATCATTTACCATATTAACAATTTCTGAAAACAGACCTATACCGGTGGTATAATCCATATTCATTTTCCAGTTTCCGGCAATAATATTTTTTCTCATAACTTTTTATCTATATCTGGCAGTTTTTAAAATCGACGATGTTTTATAGTTTGATCAAATACATATGCCAGTATTTTTTTATCAGTTTCTTCAAATTTAAGATTTCTTCGTTCATAAACCTTTTCGGCAGTTTCGAACATTTTATTTAATGTATATACCTCTAAACCCTGAGATCCTCCCCAAGAAAAATCGGGAATGAAATTTCGGGGAAATCCTGATCCAAAAATATTAGCGCTCACACCTACAACGGTTCCGGTATTAAACATGGTGTTGATAGCACATTTAGAATGATCTGCCATAATTAATCCGCAAAACTGTAAGCCGGTTTTACGAAAGTTTTCTTTGTTATAATCCCATAGCCTTACCTCTGCATAGTTATTTTTCAGGTTAGAATTATTACTGTCAGCGCCGATATTGCACCATTCACCTAAAACAGAATTTCCCAGATAACCCTCATGACCTTTGGAGGAATATGCCATAATTACAGAATTGGTAATTTCACCCGCAACGCGGCAATGCGGTCCAATTGTAGTCATACCATAAATTTTTGCCCCCATTTTCACTTGTGAATTTTCACATAAAGCAAACGATCCGCGAATGTGGCTTCCCTCCCATACCTGAGAATTTTTACCCAAATAAACAGGTCCGGATTTTGTATTAAACGAGGAACATTCAGCTTCTGCTCCTTCTTCAGCAAAAATGTGGTCTCCAAGAATTGTATTTGTAGAACTTATAGCGGCAGAAGACCTGTTATGAGTTATAAGCTTAAAATCTTTACGGATTTCTACATCGTTGTTTTTAAAAATATCCTCCGGATAAACAATTCTGACAAAAGAACCAGAGTAATTAATCTTATTATATGGCGATGTATTTTCAAATTTAAATTCAGCAACTCCTGCTTTGTTAAGCTTTAGCGCCAGTAAAATTTCATTGGAAAATAATGCATCACCCTCAGATAATTTATCAATTGCTTCTAATAATCCTTCATCAGGACAAATGGATCCGTTAATCAGATAATTGTTTTCTGACACCACTATGGGAAATTTCTCCTGAAGATATTCTGCCGTCAGAAACGAGGACTCTGCCTTAAGCCATTTTTCCCATTTTTGGAAGATGGTTAATATTCCTATGCGAAGTGCCGAAACAGGTCTGGTAAAGGTTAATGGCAATAAACTATTGCGGCATTGATCATCAAATAAGATTATCCTCATGTAACAAAAATAAAAAAAGTCCCGACTTATAAAAGACGGGACTTTATGCAAATATTTTAAGGGAAATTATTTCTTCTCGTAACGGCTACGGAATTTATCAATACGACCTGCCGTATCAACCAATTTCATTTTTCCAGTGTAAAAAGGATGGGATGTATGAGAAATCTCCAATTTAACTAAAGGATATTCATTACCATCTTCCCACTTAATGGATTCTTTAGTGTCGATGCAAGATTTAGTTATAAAAGAATATTCGTTAGACATATCTTTAAAAACAACTAATCTATAATTTTTGGGATGTAATTCAGCTTTCATCGTATTCAATACTTTTTAAGAGGTGCAAATATAGAATAAATTATAAGGAGATGAAAACAAAAACTTAAATTTTAATAAAAGCCGGAATTTCCCTCATTGAAATTTAATGGAAATTACATTTAACCTCATCAATTTTGAAATCATAAAGTATTCTAATACCATATTAATATTTGAATTATGGAGCCTATAGAATTTCAACACTTTGATAAAAGCAGGTTACAACAATAAAAAGCTGTATTAGATCATTGATTTTTACTTTGACAAAGCTCTATTAATACACCGGTTGTATTTTTCGGATGAACAAAGCATACCAGTTTATTATCGGCACCTATTTTTGGAATCTCATTCAACAATATAAATCCTTCATTTTTGAGCCTCTCCATTTCAAGATAAATATCACTTACATCAAATGCGATATGATGGATACCTTCTCCCCGCTTTTCAATAAATTTATGAATGGCGCTTTGATCTGATGTAGCTTCGAGCAATTCTATTTTGTTTTCTCCCACTTTAAAAAAGCTGGTCATTACATTTTCGCTTTCAACAGCTTCGGTTTTATAGCTCCCGGTTCCCAACAATTTTTTATAAATTTTATTGGCTTCATCCAGGTTTTTTACAGCTATTCCTATATGCTCTATCTTAATCATATTATTCATTTATGGCATAAAAATGACCATTTTTATCATACTTCCATAATACATAAGCATATTATCTGAAGAATAAATTTCGTATATTTGTGCACTTATTTAAACTCAATCTAAATTTAATGAACCTTCCAATATACTTAGATAATAATGCTACCACTCCAATGGATCCACGCGTTCTGGAAGCAATGTTGCCATATTTTGGTGCAAAATTTGGTAATGCAGCAAGTCGTAACCACGCCTTTGGATGGGCTGCAGAAGAAGCAGTAGATTATGCAAGGGAGCAGGTTGCCCAATTAATTGGTGCTTCAGAAAAAGAAATCATCTTTACATCAGGTGCTACAGAATCAGACAACCTGGCTATCAAGGGTGTTTTTGAAATGTACAAAGACAAAGGAAATCATATTATTACCTGCGTTACAGAACATAAAGCAATTCTTGATGCATGTAAACATGCGGAAAAACTTGGAGCAGAAGTAACCTATTTGCCCGTTAAAGCCGATGGCTTAGTTGATCTTCAGCAACTTGAAGATGCCATGACCGAGAGAACCATTCTGGTTTCTATCATGTATGGAAATAATGAGATCGGAGTTATTCAGCCAGTAAAGGAAATTGCTGCCATAGCTCATAAACATGGCGCTTTATTCATGACTGATGCAACCCAGGCAGTAGGAAAAATACCGGTTGATGTAATTGCTGATGGAATTGACCTGATGGCTTTTACTGGACACAAAATGTATGGACCAAAAGGGATTGGTGCATTATATGTTCGCCGTAAAAATCCAAGAGTTAAAGTTACTGCTCAAATGGATGGTGGCGGACATGAGCGTGGAATGCGTTCAGGTACATTAAACGTTCCCGGTATTGTTGGACTTGGAAAGGCTGCTGAAATTTGCCGCTTAGAAATGGCTGAAGAGAGTTTACGCTTATCCGCTTTACGCGATAAATTAGAAAATTCGCTGCTGGTTCTTGAAGAAAGTTACAGAAATGGAAATTTAGAGCATCGTTTGCCGCATGTGGCCAATATTTCTTTTAAATATGTTGAAGGAGAAGGATTAATGATGGCAATGAAAGATCTTGCCGTTTCATCAGGCTCTGCCTGTACTTCTGCATCTTTAGAACCATCATATGTTTTAAAGAGTCTTGGTTTATCAGATGATCTGGCTCATTCTTCCATTCGTTACGGCCTTGGTCGTTTTACAACAGAAGAAGAAGTAGATTTCGCAATTGCACAATCTCTTAAAGCAGTTAACCACCTTCGCGAACTTTCTCCTCTTTGGGAAATGTTTAAAGAAGGTGTAGATTTAGATTCTGTTGAATGGGCAGAACATTAATAAGTATTAAAAATTCATAAAAAATAAATAGCCATGGCTTATTCAGATAAAGTAATTGATCATTACACTAACCCACGCAACGTAGGAACACTTGATAAAAGTAATGCAAGTGTTGGAACAGGTTTAGTTGGCGCTCCAGAATGCGGTGACGTAATGCGTTTACAAATCCAGGTTGACGAAAATCATATGATTACTGATGCTAAATTCAAAACTTTTGGATGCGGATCTGCAATTGCATCATCATCTTTGGCAACAGAATGGTTAAAAGGAAAATCAATTGATGAGGCAATGAAAATAGACAATATGGATATTGTTGAAGAACTTGCTTTGCCACCTGTTAAAATCCACTGTTCGGTATTAGCGGAAGATGCGATTAAGGCTGCAATTAATGATTATCGCGTTAAAAATGGCTTGGAAGCATTAGAAATTGCTAAGTCACATCACTAATAAGATTTTTAGATTTAAGAATAGAGAGATTAATCTCTGCTCTCAAATTTGATATCAAATATTTCTAAAATGGTTACAGTTACAGATAAAGCTAAAAGTAAAGTAGAACAGCTTAAATTAGAAAATGGATTAGATAGTTCGCATTTTTTGCGTGTATCTGTTCAGGGAGGCGGTTGTTCTGGTTTATCTTATAAACTTGATTTTGACAATGAAGAAAAACCCGGTGATCAATTTTTCGAAGATCAGGGCGTACGCATGGCTTTGGATATGAAATCATTTTTATACCTGGCCGGAACTGAACTTGATTTTTCTGATGGATTAAATGGGAAGGGATTTAATTTCCATAACCCAAATGCCACCAGAACTTGTGGTTGCGGAGAAAGTTTTTCTGTATAGATATATGTAGCCTTATCAGCAAGATAAGGGCTTAAAATAAAAGGGCTCAATATGAGCCCTTTTGTTGTTTAGTAAAATCTGTATACTTGTAGTTCAAAAAAACCAAATCAAACTTTCCAAATGAATTTAATAACCGAATCTACAACCATCCCAAGGTTATTACGAAATGTGGTGAATCATGTTCATTCTGAGGATAACACTTTTCTGATACATAAAGTCAAAGATTCCTGGGAAGAAATAAGTTATAAGGAAGTTCTTGATAAATCGGATGCAGTTTCCTGCTATTTGCTTGAAATGGGCATTCAGAAAGGCGATCGTTGTGCCTTAATTATTGAAAACTCGCCGGATTATATTTATTACGATCAGGGATTACAGCAGATAGGAGCCGTAAATGTTTCTATCTATCCTACCCTGTCAGAAAATGAAGTAGAATATATACTAATTGATTCGGGAGCACGCACAATTTTAGTCGGTAACCCTTATCTGTTTCGCAAAATTTTAAAGATTGCTAATAACTGCCCCAATCTTCAACGTGTTATTCCGGTATTTGATGATTATGAGAAATCTCTGGTCAACACAAATTTAAATGCCGGAGTATTAAGCTTTAAAAAACTAATTGAGGAAGGTAACTCAGATATTTCCAATTTTAAAGCTAAGCTGAATGTCATCAGAGAAGAAATACTTCCTTCAGATCTTTCGTCTCTGATATATACATCGGGAACAACGGGCATTCCCAAAGGAGTAATGCTAACGCATTCTAATTTTGTTCAGAATGTACTTTGTTGTCTGGAACAAATTCCTGTTATAGATGAAAATGAAACCTTTTTATCATTTTTACCTCTTTCGCATGTTTTTGAACGTACGGCAACTTACCATGTATGTATTACCAAAGGATGTAAAATTGCTTTTTCTCAAAGTCTTGAATTACTTGCCAAAAACATGGGCGAAGTTAGGCCGACAGTTATGAGTTGCGTTCCGCGGTTACTGGAAAGAATTCATGATAAAGCCATGAAAAACGGAACTTCTGCCGGAGGTACCAAAGCAAAGATTTTTTTATGGGCGATAGAAATTGGTAAGAAAAATCGCCAGGTTTTAGAATCAGGCAAGAAACCAAATTTTATATTATCCATGCAGCACAGCCTTGCTGAAAAGTTGGTTTTCAGTAAAATTAAAGAGAAAACAGGCGGAAGATTAAAATTTATGCTTTCCGGCGGAGCCGCATTACCAAAGAATGTAGGTGAATTTTTCGGAAATCTGGGCATTAAAATATTAGAAGGATTTGGCTTAACAGAAACTTCACCAGTTATGTCTGTTACAGAATATCACCGCCAGGTTTATGGTACAGTTGGCCGCATCATTCCCGGCATTGAAGTGGGTATTCAGGATGTAGAAACTAAGGAAATAATTTCCGTACAAACCCATAACACATTTGATGAAAACTTTGAATGCAGTGAAGGAGAAGTTATTGTTCGTGGACATTGTGTGATGAAAGGTTACTGGAACAAGCCTGAAGAAACAGCACAGGTAATAGATTCAGAAGGCTGGTTTCATACCGGAGATGTGGGCAGATTCTATAAGGGAAATCTTCAGATCACCGACCGAATTAAAAACATGCTTGTTAACGCCTACGGAAAAAATATATATCCCACGCCGGTTGAAAACACATATTTGAAAAGTCCGAAAATTGAACAATTATTTTTAATTGGCGATAAACGCGAATACATTACGGCGATAATTACTCCCTCAAAAGAATCTTTACAGGAAACTTTTGGAATGAAAGAAGAGTTTTTTCAGAGGCCTGAGCAATTTATTGACGATGCGGAAATAGTGAACTGGATAGCTCAGGATTTAAAAAGATTATCAACTGAACTGGCAAAATTTGAACGGATAAAAAGCTTCCTCGTAAAACGCAATCCGTTTACAATTGAGGAAGGTGAAATCACTCCGACTCTAAAAGCCAAACGAAAAGTAATCGAAAAGAAATATGCATCGCAGATAAATGATCTTTACCTGCAAACTGTAGAATCTAATTAAGCAGTTAAACATTAAACAACAGGCATTCATCCTTTGAATGCCTTTTTTGTTTCATACCATTATTAATCAGGCATAAAAGCAGCCTTAAATAACCAGATTATAGTAATGCAATTAGCTTAACAGCTGAAAAGATTCCTCGCTACGTTAATGCGTTTTTTAGGCTCATTTCTCAACTCAAAAAACTATTTTTGCAAAAATTAAAAATCACAAATGAGTACGGGATTATCTGAACAGGAAATATTACGCCGTGAGGCATTGACAGAACTTCGTAAACTGGGGATCAATCCCTACCCTGCAGAAGCATTCGAAATAAATGTGAATGCGCATGACATAAAAGAAAATTACGAGCGGGATAAAACCTCATATAAAAGCATCAGTCTGGCCGGAAGAATCATGAGCCGCCGAATTATGGGAAGTGCTTCATTTGTTGAACTTCAGGATTCTACGGGTCGCATTCAGGCTTATATCAACCGGGACGAAATTTGCAGCACAGAGGATAAAACTTTATATAATACGGTTTTTAAAAAACTATTGGATATTGGAGATTTCATAGGCGTTAAAGGATATGTTTTCACCACAAAAACCGGAGAAATTTCTATTCACGTAAGTGAGATGACACTTCTTTCTAAATCATTAAAACCATTACCAATTGTAAAACGCGACGAAGACGGGAACATTCATGATGGATTTACAGATCCGGAAATGCGTTACCGCCAGCGTTATGTAGATTTAACGGTTAACCCGGAGTACAAAACAATTTTCATGAATCGCTCTAAAGTGATTAATACCATGAGAAGCTATTTTGACAATCAGGGATGGATGGAAGTTGAAACTCCGATTTTGCAGCCGGTGCATGGCGGAGCTGCTGCCCGACCATTTAAAACTCATCACAATACCTTAGATATGCCTTTATTTCTGCGTATCGCCAATGAGTTGTATTTAAAAAGATTGATCGTTGCCGGATTTGACGGCGTATATGAGTTCGGTAAAATGTTCAGAAATGAAGGCATGGATCGCACGCATAACCCTGAATTTACATCGATGGAAATCTATGTTGCGTACAAAGATTATATCTGGATGATGAAAATGGTGGAGGAATGTCTGGAGAAAGTTGCTGTGGCTATCCATGGAAAAACCTCGGTAAAGGTTGGAGATCATGAAATTGAATTTGCCGGCCCGTATGAAAAACTTACCATGTATGAATCTATACAAAAACATACAGGTATAGATGTTTCTGAAATGGATGAATCCGCTTTGCGAAAAACCTGTGCAGACCTGAATATTGAAATAGATGAAACTATGGGTCGTGGAAAACTTATTGATGAGATTTTTAGTGAGAAAGTTGAAGAATTTCTTATTCAGCCAACTTATATAACTGACTATCCGATAGAAATGACTCCTCTTGCCAAAAAGCACAGAAGTAAAGAAGGCCTGGTAGAACGTTTTGAGCTTTTTATTATGGGTAAAGAAATTGCCAATGCATATACCGAATTAAACGATCCGATTGATCAGCGTGAAAGGCTGGAAGATCAGCTATTACTTGCAGGAAGAGGTGATGAAGAAGCAATGGCCATGGATGATGATTTTCTCAGGGCTTTAGAATACGGAATGCCACCAACTTCAGGACTTGGTGTAGGCATCGACCGACTAGTTATGCTGATGACAAATCAGAGCACTATCCAGGAAGTATTGTTCTTTCCGCAAATGCGCCCTGAAAAGAAGGCCCGGATTTCTACCGTTGAAGATTTTGTTAATATGGGAGTACCTGCAGAATGGGTTCCTGTTTTAAATAAAATGGGATTTCATACTACAGATGATCTTAAAGCTGCCAACCCGAATAAATTGTTTAATGATTTAGGCGGAATGCGTAAAAAGATGAAATTGGATATTAATATGCCAGTAAAGGAAACTATAATGGCATGGTTTAATTAACATAAGAATAATATAAGCTTAAAAGGCAGGTAAAGATTACTTTACCGGCCTTTTGTATTTTTGATTATAAAAATATAAGAAATGAGATACTCAAGCTTAGAAATTACGGAGAAAGAATATTTGATTAAACTTTCCAAGGATGATTTTGAACTTCCATTTATTAACCAGCTTTTAAAACGGATTCAGGCAGAACAATTATTTTTCAGCAAAACTACAGAAGATGCCGAGGAGGATATTATCAGCCGAATTTCTAATTCACAATCAGCTTCCAGATTTGATAATCTGCGTGATAAATAGAAATTTTTAGAGGCTTAATTTTTTACCTGTATGAGCGTGTCTGCTGTACTGTACGATCAAGCTGGCCCATCTGATCTTTCATCATTTTAATCTGATCAGCCAGCAATTTATTTTTATCTGCTTTTTTCGCTTCCTGTAAATACATGCTGGCTTCGCGTTTGTTGCGTTTAGCCATCGCAATTCCTGCAAGGCTCAATTTCGCCAGGGCGATATTGTGATCCATGGTCATTCCCAGCGTAAGTGCCTTCTTAAAATATTTTTCAGATTGTAAAGGCGCTTTTCGCGATTCAATCATGCCCAGAAGTAAATGATAATATCCCTGCTGCGTGCTGATCAATTGTTTTTCATAATCGGTGATTTTATCCAGCCATTGTTTGGATTTTTCCATATTTTCTTTGCGCAGAAAATATTGGGCGATTAGCATATTTTCATTAAACATATAGGTAACCGCAACCAAAATGGCCACTAATACCAATGGAATACCCCATCCCCAAAAGCCAAAAATCATTAATGCGATGGCCGCTCCTAAAATCGCAAATGCGATGATCAATCTTATAAAATTAGGCATTGCTTTATTCTTAATCTGTTAGATTTGTGATTGCAAATATCCGTTTATTTGACGGTTTAACCAATATTTTAACAAAGAATTATGTCAGGCGAACTTGATAAAAGCTGGAAAGATGTTTTAGAAGATCAATTGAATTCTGATAACATGCAGCAATTGCGAAAATTTCTTAAAAATGAACAAGTAAATGGTGTTATAACGTACCCGCCAAATGCAAAAATATTTAATGCTTTTAATCATACTCCGTTTTCAAAAGTAAAAGTTGTGATCCTGGGTCAGGATCCTTATCATGGAAAAAATCAGGCTCATGGCTTATCGTTTTCTGTAATGGATGGCACTGCACCTCCGCCATCTCTAAAAAATATTTTCAAGGAACTAAAAAATGAATATCAGGATTACCGTGATCCAAAAAATGGCGATTTAACTCCATGGGCAGATCAGGGTGTTTTACTTTTAAATTCTGTGCTTACGGTTGAAGCTTCAAAAGCCGGTTCGCATCAAAAAAGAGGCTGGGAACTATTTACGGACTCCGTTATTTCGTTATTAAGCGAAAAAAAAAACGGAATTGTATTTATGCTTTGGGGAAATTACGCTAAAGATAAAGCAGTTCTGATTGATCAAAGTAAACATTATATACTCACGGCGGCGCATCCGTCGCCATTTTCAGCCTATAATGGTTTCTTCGGGTGCAATCATTTTATCAAGGCAAACGAGTTTCTTCAAAAACAAAATATTGAAAAAATTAACTGGCAGCTTCCTGATTAGTATTCCAGAGGAATAGCCGGCTCCTTTTTGTTGGTAGACATAATCATCATAGTTTGAAAGGTTTTTACCACCCCGATTTTACTGATTTTGTCCATAATCAATCGCTCATAAGCCTTAATGTCTTTCACATACACTTTAAGCAGAAAATCACACTGACCGGTAACATGATGACATTCGGTAATTTCTTTGATTGCTTTAACTTCCTCAAGAAAAACCTGTATGGTATTATTTTTATGAAAGTCCAGCTGTACCTGAATAAAAGTTTTAATTCCTAATCCCAGCAGATCTTCATCTACAAGAGCATGGTAACTTTTAATGAAGCCTGCATTCTCTAATTTCCTCACTCGTTCTAATGTTGGAGCAGGTGATAAACCAACTTCAGAAGAAAGCTGCAGATTGGTAATTCGACCATTTTCCTGAAGAATTTTCAGGATGCGAAAATCTATTTTGTCTAATTCAAATGCCATACTATCACAAAAGTAAGTTTAAAAAACAAATACCAAATATTCTTCTTAAAAATGTTCGATATATTTTTAATAATTTTTTGACACAATTTTTTAGACATATCTAAATATATTATTAGGTTTGCTGAATAATATATTCATGCATGCATTCTTTTACTGAAGAAAATTATCTTAAAACTATTTTTCATCTAAGTAAGGAAGATGGATCTGTAGTAACTACCAATGGAATTGCCGAGGTAGTGAACACCCGGGCCGCTTCGGTAACCGATATGCTTAAAAAGCTGGCAGAAAAGAAGTTAATTAATTATATAAAATATCAGGGAGCTACACTAACTGAATCTGGAAAGCAAACCGCTACAGAAATTATTCGCAAGCATCGTCTTTGGGAGGTTTTCCTGGTAGAAAAGCTGGATTTTAAATGGGATGAAGTGCATGATATTGCAGAAGAACTTGAACATATTAATTCTCCGGAACTTATTGAACGATTAGACAAGTTCCTGGGCTACCCTAAATCTGATCCTCATGGAGATCCTATTCCCGACAGCAACGGAAAGATTCTTCAAAAACCCTTTGTCAACCTTAATAAAATGAAACCCGGCGAACAGGGAAAAATTTCGGGTGTAAGTGAGCACTCAGCTATTTTCCTTCAATACCTTGAAAAAAGCGGTTTAACTTTAGGAACCTTAATTAAAATTATTGATGTCATGGAGTTTGACGGAAGCATCACTCTGGAAATTAATAATGATAAAACTATTAGCATCAGCCGTGAAGTGGCAAAAAATCTATTAGCGGTTATATGAATAATAAACCTGAAATCAGTCAAAGCGAGTCGCTAAGCGAAGTGCACGGCACAGTGAATACTGCTGGTAAAACCGGATGGAGAAAAGTTTTTGCTTTTATAGGGCCTGCCTATCTGGTAAGCGTTGGCTATATGGACCCCGGAAATTGGGCAACAGATATTGCCGGCGGAAGCCAGTTTGGCTACAGCTTGATTTGGGTTTTATTAATGTCTAACCTGATTGCCCTTTTATTGCAGTCTTTAAGTGCCCGTTTGGGAATTGTACAGGGACTGGATTTGGCACAGGCATCAAGAAAAGCATATCCAAAATTTGTCAATTATCCGTTATATCTCCTGGCTCAAATAGCCATTATAGCCTGCGATCTTGCAGAGATCATTGGAATGGCCATTGGTCTTAACCTTTTATTCGGACTTCCATTAATCTGGGGAATTTCAATTACTGTGTTAGACACTTTTTTACTCTTATTCCTGATGAATAAGGGTATGCGGATGATGGAGGTATTTATAGTATCCATGGTTTTTATTGTGGGTATCTCCTTCCTGACCGAAATGTTTATAGTTCAGCCTATGATCGGCGAGGTGCTTTCCGGATTTAAGCCTTCTATTTTATCTGGTAATGCGCTGTATATCGCAATTGGTATTATAGGAGCTACGGTAATGCCCCACAATTTATATTTGCATTCATCTCTGGTTCAAACCAGGAAAATTGAACGCAGCCCCAAAGGGATAAAAGATGCCCTGAAATATAATTTAATAGATACTTCTATTGCCTTAAACCTTGCATTCTTTGTAAATGCTGCCATTTTAATACTTGCTGCAACCGCCTTTTTTAAAAATGGCATGTTTGAAGTCGCAGAGATTCAGGATGCTTATAAACTCCTGGAAAACATATTTGGTTCTGTTGCTCCTACTCTTTTTGCAATTGCATTAATAGCAGCGGGGCAAAGCTCCACTATTACCGGAACATTGGCAGGTCAGATTGTGATGGAAGGACACTTAAATTTGAGAATACAACCCTGGATCAGAAGGTTAATTACCAGATTATTAGCGATAACGCCTGCATTTTTTACAATTCTATATTTTGGTGAAGGAGCTTTAGGACAACTTTTGGTTTTAAGCCAGGTGGTTTTAAGCTTACAGCTGGGATTTGCTATAATTCCCTTAATTCATTTTAATTCTGACAGAAAAAAAATGAAAGATTACACCATCAAAACATGGGTAAAAATTTTAGCGTGGATTAGTGCTTTTATAATCGTTGGTCTGAATGTTAAATTGGTTTGGCAGGAAATTTCAGGCTGGATTAATGAAGCTGAGGGAAATACCTGGTGGATTTATTTAATTATTTTTCCATTGCTTCTCTTGGTTACTTTTCTCTTATTATATGTTTTTATTGTTCCCTTTCTCAAAAAAACGGAACGCATTATTTCAATTGTTCCGCATGGCGGAGCTTTGGAAATTGGAAACGTAGAAAATATACACTATCAGCGTATCGGCATTCCCGTTGATTTTTCATCGAAAGATCGTAATACAATACGTCATGCGCTGATTCAGGGAGGTAAAAATGCGACCTATTATTTAATTCATGTAGTAGAAACTGCAGGAGCACGTTTTCATGGAGAAGAGGTCCTGGATCTGGAAACACAAAGTGATATGGCCAATCTTCAGAAATACAAATTAAACCTGGAAAACATGGGTTATAAAGCCGAGGTTTCTATTGGCTACGGCACCGCTTCAAAAGCAATATATAATCTGGTAAAAGATCAGGATGTGCAATTATTAGTGATGGGAGCTCACGGCCACAAAGGATTAAGTGACCTGATTTTTGGAACAACCGTAAACACTGTTCGACACCATGTAAACATCCCAATACTGATTATAAAATAGCCATAGAAATTCTGTTATTAAGAAATGAAGAATTTCTTAATAACCAAACTGTTTTAGTTCAGCAGAGGAAAGTATTGTTAATTCAGCTTAGAAATCGTTTCAAAAAGTTTGCTTAAAGCTTTTGGACTTAGATAACCGGCGTGCTGGAAAATAATTTCATTTTGCTGGTTTAGGAAGCAAATTGTGGGATACGATAATTGATTATTAACGGTGCCTAATTCCTGAGCCAGTTCATGAACTCCAGTATTTTGTCCGTTAGGCTTAAACTTAAAAACTTTTCCGCCATAGCGTATTGGTTGTTTTTGCTCGGCATCAAGAAAAATCACATAAAATTTATTAAGTAGATCAGAAGAAATATCATCTCTTAGCAGATGATGTTTCATACTCTGACAATAGTTGCACCAGCTGGTACCAATTAAAACCATAACCGGTTTTTTCTCCAGCTTTTGCAATTGTTCAATTTCATGAAATTCTACAATTTGGCATTTGGCAGAAAAACTGAATGTGAAAATAGAAACTAATAAGATTATCAGCCGAGAAACAATCATAATTCTTTTATCTGAAATTTACCCTAACTCCTAAAAATCCCCGCATCCCCTGATTTGGTGCATATACAAAACTCGGATCAAATGTTAATGCATACGGATTATCGGCTGTTGCAATCACTTTTCCGTCTGTATCGTACTGTACATTTTTATCAAAAGGGTCTCTGCTTCTGGCAATTAGAAACGGATCTTTTTTACCAGGTGTCCAGTTCAACAGGTTTTTAATTCCGCCATAAATTTCATAGCGTTTATCGCCCGAAAAAGTCAATTGAATATTTTGAATACTCCAAACTGGCGAAGATTCACTTCTCGGATCGCTTGAACTTAGTTTTGGCAAACGCATGGGGCCATAAATATTTCCCGTATAATCCAACCCTATATTTATTTTAGGAATTTTATAAGAAATTGCCCATGTTCCACTCCATTTCTCTGTTAAAACTGGTCGGCTTTTAATTTCATTTTTTGAAAAAACATCCATCAGAGTACCGCCTGCAAGAATCTTAAGTCCATTAATCAGATTAAAATCTACATTGGCACTAATCCCACGTGAAACGGCAAAGCCATCCAGGTTGCTGTAAATTATTTTAGTTACATCCGACTCATAATCCGGGATAATTTGGTTATTAAAACGAGTGTACCATGCCGAAGCATCAAACCCTATAAAATTGCCGTTACCGAAATATATTTTTTTCAGGAAATTAAGATTGGCATTATAACTTTTTTCGGGCTTTAATTCTTCAGTAACCATCACATCCCGGGCTCCCGTTAAAGCAGCATGCTCCTCAGTAAACAAACTAACCACTCTAAATCCGGTTCCGGCATTTAATCGGATAATGCCTTTTTCGTTTATTATCCATTTATAGGCAAATCTTGGAGTTAAAATACTACCATGAACTGAGTTATAATCATAACGAAGTCCCATCAGGATTTTATGCTTTGTGGCCAGAGCTATTTCGTCTTGTATAAAAATACCCGGCAGCCATACTTTCTGAGCTGAATTAATTATTCCGTTTCCAACAGCTGTAGCAGTTGTATTATCATCATAATATGTGTAACGCAAAGCAGCACCTGCCAGCAGATCGTGTTTCTTTATTTTTTTATCCCAGCTTAACTGTGAAAATGCAATTTTCTGACGGGCAAGAAATGAAGTGGTGCCGTAAACAGAATTCTGGTCATGGTCATTAAATGAAAAAGCCAGCATCATTTTTTCTTTTACAGGAAGCTGGTAATTACCAAACAACTCCCACCTTTTGGTGTAAATACTTTCTCCGTAACGTTCATCACCTCCCCTAAATGACTTATTCCAGGTTACGTCTCCACCCCACCTGTCCTCGTAATTATAACGTGCCGCAACACTAAACAGCCGGTTCTCCTTCCTTTCAAAATTCCATTTCTGGAAGATCGATATCCGATCCTGAAGTGTTACATCGGTAAAATTATCATCATTGTTATCGATGCGGTTGCCATATTTAAAATAATTTATTCCGGTTAGCACTAGGGCTTTTTTACCTGCATTCAATTTAAAACCTATATCGGTATTCACTTCCTGCCAGGATGTAGTAAATATATCAGCTGATAATATTGGAGCATTTTGAGGTTTCCTGGTGATGATATTTATGAGCCCGCCTACCGCTTCAGATCCGTAGAGTGATGATGCCGGACCTTTGACAATTTCAACGCGTTCAATTAATGCATTTGGTATTCCGGACAACCCGTAAACAGATGATAAACCTCCAACGATAGGCATGCCATCAATTAAGATCATAGTGTAAGGTCCTTCTAATCCGTTGATATGAATATCTCCCGTATTGCAAACATTACAGTTTAACTGCGGCCGTACTCCGTTGACATTTTGCAAAGCATCAAATACTGACGGCGTGGGATTTTTTCTAAAAAATGCGGGACTGTAAACTTCTACCGGAACAGGACTTTCCAACCGGTTAACTTCCTTCATAGTCCCGGTGATGACAACCTCATCCAAAGAACTCTTATCCGGCATCAGATTAAAGTCAAGTACAACAGTTTGGCTGTCAGTTAAACTAATCGGTTTGCTAACAGAAATATAACCTATTGCCGAAGCCTTCAAAATATAATTTCCCTTCATCAATCCATTTAGGTTAAAGATTCCCAAACTATCTGTGGTAGCTCCTTCAGTAGTTTTTAGAACACTTACACTTGCAAACGCAAGTCCTTTAC
This sequence comes from Daejeonella oryzae DSM 19973, assembly GCF_000422945.1. Lineage (GTDB taxonomy): Bacteria > Bacteroidota > Bacteroidia > Sphingobacteriales > Sphingobacteriaceae > Daejeonella > Daejeonella oryzae. The sequence goes on along the minus strand of NZ_KE383964.1, from coordinate 500,324 downwards.
CCGAAGCGGTAACCTGTCCGGAAATCTGAGAGTCTTGAGAAAAAGCTACTAAACTTATAAACAGGAATATTAAAATAAAGGAAGTTTGCTTCATATATTATTAGATTTGCAAAAATATAATTTTAGACAAATCTAAATATTATTTTTAACTCCTTTAGAATTTCTATCAATTATTCCTCCGTGATTCTATTTGTGTATTATACGAAGCATATTATTTCAAAAATCTGGATTTTGAGGAAAATCAAAAACTGAAAAATTTTTAGGTTAAAAAAGCCAAACTAGTTGAAAATTCAGCTTAGGATATAAGTTGAAATACGGGATTAATCTGTTATTAGCATTTTCTTTCGGATATTAGCATTTTGAATAACAGTATGAGCGCAATAAATATTAAAAACAAAAAAGCATATTTTGAATACCACATTCTTGAAACCTACACCGCGGGAATTAAACTTTTAGGCACTGAGATTAAATCTATCCGAGAAGGCAAGGCGGATATAAATGATGCATTCTGCACCTTTCTGAATGATGGTTTATATGTACGCAATATGCAGATTGCCGAGTATTCTCACGGATCATTTTATAATCATGCAGCCAAACGCGACCGTATTTTACTGCTTAATAAAAAAGAATTGAGTAAGCTGAAAACTAAAATTGAAGAAAAAGGATTTACAATCATCCCGCTTAAGATATTCACTACCGAACGTGGTTTTGCAAAGCTCGAAATAGGATTAGCGCAGGGTAAAAAGGTTTTTGATAAACGGGAAACACTTAAGGATCGCGATGCTAAAATGGAAATGGACAGAGCGATGAAGAGATGATTAATATCAAAGAAAAACCATGAACTGAAATTGTTAGTCTCTAAAATTACCAGGCCTGGTCGCCAACAAGCGGAACAAAACGAAAAGTATCCAATTCAAACCTTTCATATTCAGTTTCATTTACTCTTAAAACAGTAACCATTTTCTGGGATTTTTCATCTCCTACCGGAATTACCAGAATTCCACCGATTTTCAATTGCTTAAGCAATATTTCAGGCACAAAGGGCGCACCGGCGGTCACAATAATCTGAGCGTAGGGAGCATATTCGGGTATGCCTTTAGAACCATCACCGCAGAAGAATTCAGCCTGATAGCCCATGTGGGGCACTACTTTCTTGGTTCTTTCGAACAATTTTTCCTGCCGTTCGATGGTAAAAACCTTTGCGCCAAGTTCAACTAAAACGCAGGTTTGATATCCGGAACCGGTTCCGATTTCCAGCACTTTATCGCCCGGTTTAATATGAAGTAATTCAGTTTGATAAGCTACCGTATATGGCTGAGAAATTGTTTGCCCCTCACCTATCGGGAATGCAATATCTTTATATGCCTGCAGCCAGAACGTTTCATCAAAAAAATAATGACGGGGAACTTTACCAATTGCAGCTAAAACCCGTTCATCCTGAATTCCCCGTTCTTTTAGTTTCTCAACTAGTTTCTTCCGGGCTCCCTTTTCCCGATAATTATCTACAAACTTATGTGCCATTGAAGTTCAAAAATAGCTTAGAAAAAACATTTTTTCAGGATTATTAAGGTTTAAAAATGCTTTTAATTTCTAAACTCTTATTTATCATTACAATAAAATATTTGTCTTGTAAAAAGACCGTTTGTAAATCTTGCTGCGAACTAAGCTCTTCAATAAACCCTAATTACTTTTAATATTTACAGAATAAGGCAAAGTCATTTCTTAATCTCGCAGTACTTGCAACTGAGGCAAAATATTTTTGTATTTTGCGTCACAAATCTTTATACGGAGATTAATAATCAAGATAAATATCAAACATTTCCGTCATTTGGGTTTATCGCATTAAAAAATCAATCAATGAAAAAAATATCACTGATACTTTGCAGCCTGCTTTTTTCTGCTTTTTATTCAAATGCTCAAATAGTTAAAATAGACACCGTAAAGTCCAGATCTATCTATAAAAAATCAACTTCTTCTTTTGCCAATTTTCAGGCAGAATATAATTATTCTGTCGGCTTAAAATTTTTGAGTATTGAACAGTTACCAAAAATTTTAAACGCTACCGACCCGGGAGAATATTATTCATCCAAACTAAATGGATTGATGATAAAATTTAATGATAATCAAATAAGCTATCGCATCAGCGGAAGCCTTTTCGAAAAAGATATTTCTTTTGAAAATGAGTGTAAAGATTGTGAGCAAACTACAGGCACCGTTAATGACCTGCAGATAAAAGTTGGATTTGAGAAAAATATAACCAGTTCCAGAGTACAGCCTTATTTTGGATTCGACTTTGGATTTAGAAACAATAAGTTTAAAGGGGAATCTTTAAATACAGGCTTGGTGAACAACAGGCCATCATATGATGTAAATACAGAAAAAAACAGCGTAGTGGCAAGCCCTGTTGCAGGATTGAAAATAAACCTGGTAAATCATTTAACATTGAGTGGAGAAAGCGGAATTGATTTTATGTATAGCTATGAGCGGCAGACAAAAGCTTTACAGGATGCTTCGAGAACTCAGACTTTTCAGAAATTCAATAAATTTGAATTTTTAACCCGTCCGCTTGCATTTTTATCTTTACAGTATAATTTCGGTTTAAACAACTAAGACAATTAGTTGGGATCAACATCAATTTGAATATATACACCTTTATTGGCAGGATCTGCCTCAAATGCCTGAAGTGTATTTTTTAATAACTGCTTTATCTTCTGAACAGAAACGCCATCTTTTTCTATTTTGATAAGAATAGCCTGAATATAATAATTCCTGATTCTGCCAATCAATGGCACTTCGGGCCCTAAAATACGATCACCCAATTGCTGCTTTAATATCTTCGAAAGCCGGACTGCAATCTGCGAGAGTTTAAAATTATCCTTATGCTTTATATCGAGATTTATCAGGCGGAATAAAGGCGGGTAATTGAAATTTCTGCGCTCGAGTATTTCTGTATTGAACATCTCCGTATATTCATTTCTGATCACCTGACTCACAATTCTGTGATTGATATCATAGGCCTGAATAATTACCTTACCACGTTTGTTTCTTCTTCCCGCTCTTCCTGATACCTGGGAAAGCATTTGGAAACTACGCTCATAAGCCCTGAAATCAGGATAGTTAAGCATGCTGTCGGCGCTGATAATTCCAATGGTTGTTACATTTCCAAAATCCAGACCTTTTGCCACCATTTGCGTTCCAACCAGAATATCTATCCGGCCGTCTTCAAAATCATTAAGCAAAATCTGGAAACTATTTTTTGTACGGGTCGAATCCAGATCCATACGGGCAATACGGGCTTTTTCGAAAATAAGCTGAAGCTCATCTTCAATCTTTTCAGTACCAAAACCCTTTTGTTCAATTTTAGTAGAACCGCATGCCGGACAAGCATTCAATAGCTCCTGTTTAAATCCGCAATAATGACAGTGCAATTTCCCGCTGCTTTTATGCAGAGTCAAACTCACATCACAATTAATACATTTGGGAGTATAGCCACAAGTGGCACATAATAAAAACGGAGTATATCCGCGTCGGTTCTGAAATAAAATAACCTGCTCTTTGTTGCTTAAAGCATGCTCTATTTCTTTAATAAGCACACTGGTAAAATGCGATTGCATTGTTTTGCGCTTGGTTTCATCGGCAATACTTACTACCACTATTTCCGGCGACTGAACTCCGCCGTATCTTCCTTTGAGCTCGACAAAACCATATTTTTTAATCTTGGAATTATAAAAGCTTTCTAAACTCGGCGTAGCCGAACCCAATAAAACTTTTGCGCTGTGTAAATAAGATAAATAAATAGCGGTATCCCGGGCATGATACCGTGGAGCCGGATCATATTGTTTGTACGATGACTCATGTTCCTCATCTATTACAATTAATCCCAAATTCTGAAATGGTAAAAAAACCGCAGAACGGGCTCCGAGAACAATCTGATATTCACTTTTTAAAACTTTTTGCCACACCTCTGCCCGTTCATTATCACTAAAACGGGAATGATAAATTCCGATTTGGTTGCCAAAGTATTTCCTCAATCGCTCAATAACCTGCGCTGTGAGAGCAATTTCTGGTAATAAGTATAAGGTTTGCCTGCCCAGAGAAATCATTTTTTCGATTTGACGGACATACAACTGTGTTTTACCTGATGATGTTTCTCCATGTAAAAGCAGTACATCTTTCTCTATATACTGATCTTCCATCTGCTGTAAAGCAAGCTGCTGCGCATCATTCAATTTAAAATCGGGCAACAGTTCTTCTTCGTCCATCCCTAAGCGACTGATGACTTTATCTTCCTGAATAAATATCTCTTTATCCAGCAAAGCTTTTAAAGCGCCCGGGCCGCAGCCACTTCCTTCAAGAAGCTCGGATTTACTAATCTCCGCTTGTAACTTTTCAAGTTTTAAATAGATTAATAAAGCATTTAGCTGATTAGGCGCCCGTTCCAAAACTTCAAATAATGCTTTGCGGCTTTCCGGTTCATCGTAGAGAGGATTTAATTTTATAAAAGCTTTCTTGCGAGGCTTGAATTTCTCTGTTATTTCTTCAGATATATTTATTAGGCCCTTTGCAAACAGTGATTTTAATAATGGAAAGACTGTTTTCTGACCCAGAAGTTTACTGATATCGCTAATCCGAAGTTCTGAATGTAATTCAAGGGCATCCACAATCAGAAACTCCTTATCTGTAAGTATAGATTTATCCAGATTTTTATCCGCTAAAAGCGTGATGCGGGTTTCGCTGGCTAATTTTAGGGCGGCCGGTAAAGCTGCCTGCATTACTTCACCTATATAACATAGATAATATTCAGAAATCCATTCCCATAAACGCAACTGGGTTAAATTTACAACGGGCTCGTCATCCAAAATATCGATCAGATATTTTGCTTCATACAATGCCGGAGGTTCGGTATTGATGGTATAAATAATTGCTGTATAAATTTTGCTCTTCCCAAATTGAACTACAACTCTTTTGCCGATACCAACCTGTTGGTTCATTTCAAAAGGTACCCGATAAGTGTACGTTTTAGAAATAGCTAAAGGCAGAATTACTTCTACAAAAAGGGTTTTACGCTCTTCATCCTGGATCTCATTAAATTCGAGCATTATTTATTTTTAAAAGTAGAAATTAACAAACTCACCCATCCCATAATAAAAAACACACCTCCAACCGGAGTTACGGGCCCCAAAATGGAAATCTGATCAATTTGAAGTAATTCTTTTGTAGCTAGTAAATACAATGAGCCACAGAAAAATATAATCCCCGCCGTAAAACTCCAATAAGCCCAATTAATAAATTTATTTGGGGTTTTTGAAATCAGCGACAAAGAAAGTAAAGCAAAGACATGATAGAATTGGTATTCAACTGCTGTGTTCCAGGTATTTAGTTCGGAAGCCGAAATTTTAGCTTTCAATCCGTGTGCGGCAAATGCTCCGAAAACCACGGCTAACATTCCGAAAATGGCTGCAGTTCTAATAGTTCGCTGGTTCATTTTATGGGTTTAGCTGCTAAATTAATAAACCTGTCTACAATTTCTTCTGCTAGTAATAAAAATATAATTTTGCTGAAAGATCTTTGAATGAATAAAATAATAATTTACATATCCATATTAGTCATTGCCGTATTTTCTGTCGCCTACCTATATTTTTCAAATTTAAATATCGGAAGTAAAAACAACGATAAAGCATTATCCCTAATCCCTCAGAGTGCAGCCCTTATATTCAGCTTTACAAATGATAAATCGTTTTATGAGATCTTTAAAGAATATGAATTATTTGATGCAATTACAGGTACAAAAAACAAAGTTGAGTTTGCGGCTTTAAAAGAGGGATTATTGGATTCCCGCACGCTTCGCTTAATAACTTCCGGTCAAACCCTTTTCCTCTCTTTTCATCCTCAAAAGTCAGATTCAATAGCCACATTATGGACAATGCCCCTGCTTAAGGAAGTAAGCAGAGAAGATTTTATACAGGCCTTGAATCAGAACAAAAAAATAAGTTCAAAATGGTTTGATTTAAACGGAATCCAATTTACTGAAATTAATATCTTAAGCATCAACAAGCCTTTCTATTTATTTATGAATAAAGGAGTGGCTACCGGAAGTTTTTCACAAAAACTACTTTTAGAAACTATAAATAATAAAGTTCCTAAAATAGAAGCAGATTTTATTGAAGAGATAAACTCCGGAAGTTTAAAAAGTTCAAATTCCCCGGCTAACGTTTTTTTGAATCTGGGAGGCTCAAAAGAGTTTCTTCTGGCCTTTTTGAGACAAAAAAAAACGAACGGAAATTTTAATCTGCTAAATAATTTAAGTGGCTTTTCAACTCTTAATATGAATTATAAAAGTGATGCTCTGATGTTTGACGGCATCACGGTAACGGATACTTTAAAATCATCTTACCTGAATCTTTTTTTACATCAGCAGCCGGTATCCAATCCGATTACACGGATTGTACCGGAAAATACAGCTTATTTTTTGGCTTTCGGAATATCTGATTATCGTGTGTTTGCCAAAGATTTAAAGGAATTTCACCGCAAAGAAAATCAGCTTTCTAAACTGAATGAACAAATTAGTTTAATTACAAAAGAAACCGGAATTCAGCCAAACCGCGATATTCAGAAATATTGGGGAAATGAATTTATCTTTTTTCAGCTTTCCAACCGCGAAAAACTGGGAGCCGTAAAACTGAGCAACGGCCGGCAGATGAATTTTTTTCTTCAGTCCTTAAGTTCAGAATATTCTGAAAATATATGGCGTTTAAACTATTCCGGGATTTTATACAATTATTTCGGAGAGCCATTCAAATCGTTTGAATCCCCTTTTTACAGCATTATTGATAACTATTTAATTGTATCTAACTCTCCCGGAAGCATTCAGCGTTTTCTGAATAATTATAATTCAGAAAATCTATTGTACAAAACATCTAAATTTCAAGAGTTTAACCGTTTGGTATCTGATAAAAGTAACATGCTCTTATTTATTCATTCTCAAAATTCAAAAGATAATTTCAACTCGCTGCTAAAAAGATCGTATACAAAAACCCTTAACGACAAGGATCACGGATTTAAAAATTTTTACGGCGTGTCTTATCAATGGAGCAGTGATGGCAATCGTTTTTTTACAAATTTTTATGCCGCAACCAAACAATTGGTAGAACCTAAGTTAAAAGATATAGAAACCGATAGCCTGCAAACAAATTGAATACGTATAATTGAAATGGGTAAGTACTATTTTGCATGAAAAAAATTAGCTTGACTTTACTTTTAGGCTGCCTGTTTTTTAATTTGAATGCGCAGCAGCTATCTTTATATAACAGTCAGACGCTATATGATGCTTTTGAAAACCCCTCGCAAAAAGCATTTAAGGCAGATACCAGCAGAAAATTTGCGTTTAACTTTTTCATCCCAACTGTGTCCGTAAATGGTGCATTTACAGGACCCGCACAAAGTGCATTTAAATATCTGGCTTACAACAGCGTTATTAATGGCCAGGGAATTTCATTGGGTTACCGTAAAACCAATACAATTGAAGCCCATACAAATACTTATCTGGCCATGTTCCGCATCTTCAGAAGCGTAACTTTTAATAGCGAATTTGGACTAGCCTGGCAGATCAGAAATGATGGAAACTTAAAAGTATCTAACGAATCGCTTGCTATTTTCGATAATTATAAACTATTTTCTGCAGGGCAAAATCAGTTCAACGATATTTTTAACGACAAAGGATATAACCAGTCATATCATCAGTTTAGCCTTAGCTACCGCGAGGATTATAACCGGAGGTTGTCATTAGGTGTAAAATTAAGCTTATTAAGCGGCATATCTTACAATAAATTAAAAGTAGAGCAATCTAATCTCAGTACCAACGGCAACGCAGATCGCTTTGATGTGGATCTAAAAGGAAATTTTAAATCAAGTTTTCTAACTAATGAAGTTAACGAAGATATCCTGTATCCGAAATTCAATGATCCCGGTTTGGCTTTTAGTGCAGGAGCGAGTTATAAGTTTCGGGGAGGCTGGTTTTTATTGGGGAATGTAAAAGATTTAGGTTTCATAAGATGGAGTAAAGATTCTTATGATTATAATTTTGATCAAACCATTACGATTGCAAATGCATCTAATGGAACTGCCGACGAACGGTTAAATGATGCAATTGGGAAGATGATTAATGATATTGCTGAAGAAACCGGTTACACATCTGTAATTAACGGCAAAGCAGAAATACTTTTAAATAAAAATTTCGGAGCCTATCATCCTAATTTAATTATCTCCAAAAACCTGTTTTATCCGGGCGGAAATATAGCGCTCATTAATAATTACCATGTTAAAAACTTTGTGTTAACGGCATCAGGAGCTTATAACCAGGCTGATTATATGCAGATAGGCGGTCAGTTTATGATCAAATCTCCAAATGTTGAGCTTTTTATCGGCAGCGACCAGCTTTTTAAAACTTTACAGGCCGCGAAAGCCCTCAGGAAAGAAGATCCTGAAATTGGAAAAGGATATAGCGGCGCATCTGCTTACCTTGGGTTTGCTGTCAAATTCGGACCGGCAATGGAGCATCCTTTAAACGCAAACAGAATTCCCGGTTTAGAAGAAAAGCGAACTGCCGGAGATGGCATTTTTAAAAGGATTTTTAACAAATTCCGAAGAAAATAAAATCAGGAATTACAAATTCCTTTTTTCAGCAGGACGTGTTGCAACAAAATCTTTGAGATAGAAAGGCTCGAAATATGCAACATCTTCAAATATTTGCGATTTGTATTTTTGAAGCGCCAGTTGATTTAAATCGGATGCTGAATTTTCATAATCCAGAAAAATTGCATGCTCATACGATGAATATAATGGCTTACATTTTTCGGCTCCGTTACCAAAAAAAACAATCTGTTTGTTATCCAGAAATTCAGAAAAAGAATTTTCTTCCAATATTAAGGCCTTAACTGGATTTATTTCTTTCAGATCTGACGAGTATAAAGCCGTATAAACTTCCATTCTCCGGGCATCTATCATAGGAGAGAATAACAATTCGGAGTTACCGCTATTAATTATTGCCCTGGCTCCATCGGCCATTGCTTCTAATGTATTTACAGAAATTAATGGAATGTCCAATGCAAAACAAAGTCCTTTAGCTGTAGAAACACCAATCCGCAATCCTGTATAAGATCCGGGACCTTTACTGACTGCAATGGCATTAAGATCTGAATATCTTTTGCCTGCCGAATTCATTACTTCTTCAATAAACAAGGTGATGTGACTCGCATGAACATTTTGTTCATTCAGTTCTTTGCAAGCCAAAACATTTCCATTTTCAGCAAGGGCAACCGAACATGATGAAGTGGCTGTTTCCAGAAGAAGAATTAAATTACTTTGCATTGGTATATAAATTCAGCCTAAAGATATAAAAAGATAGAATTAAGGAACCGGATCATGACCATGTCCACCCCAGGGATTGCAGCTTGCTATCCGTTTTAACGTTAACCAGCCGCCTTTAAAAGGTCCGTATTTTTGAATCGCTTCTATCCCGTATTGAGAACAGGTAGGCGTATAACGACAGGAAGCACCCAATATTGGAGAGAGCAGAATTTGATAGGCCCGAATAATGAGCAGAAAAAATTTGCTGATCAGATTCTGAACTATATTATTCTTCATTAGATTTTGAAGATAAATTACGAAGCTGCTCAAGGGCTAATTTGAGCTTCTTTTCCATCAACGCATAATCTGAAATATCTTTACCTATATAGTTGATGGCCAGCAATATCTGCAATTCAGATTTGGATAAATAAGGGTACAGAAATTCAGATTTATTCAAACGATAAATTTCACGTATTCTCCTTTTAATCAAATTGCGTTCAACCGCTTTTTTAAACTTGCGCTTAGAAACACTGATTACTACCTGCGCAGGTACATCAGCTGCAAATTTTTCGGCAAGCCAAACTATTCGGTAAGGATATAAAAGAAAAGAAGAACCGCTATGAAAAAGCTTTTCTAAAAGCTTTTTACTGCATAACCGTTCTTCTTTGTTAAAAGTATACATTTTGACTGCTTAAGCCTTGGTCAACGCAGAAAATTTCTGTAAGCTGAATACGGGCAATAAAAAAGCGATCAAAAATTATGCTTTATGACGACGCTCATCAGAAACAGAAATTCTTTTTCTGCCTTTGGCTCTTCTTGATGCTAATACTCTTCTTCCGTTGGCAGAGCTCATGCGTTCTCTGAAGCCGTGCTTATTTCTTCTTTTTCTTTGAGAAGGCTGGAATGTTCTTTTCATGACGTTTTATTATATGTTGCTCTTAAAAAACAAGAGCGCAAATATAAGGTTGATTTATTAGAAATCAAACTCTATCTGAGATTTTAAGGATTTGTTTTCCACATTTAATTACCGGAAAAACTAAACCCTCATTTTCAGCCTACTAAATAAACACTACCTCGGCTGATTTTTTAATATATCTCTGATATCAGCCAATAAACTCTCTTCTCTGGTTGGTACATGCGGGGCTTCAGGGGCTGCTTCTTCCTTACGTTTTAATGAATTTATGGATTTTATGATAGCGAAAATACATAAGGCAATGATTAAAAACTGAATTACCGTATTGATAAAATTTCCATAATTAATGGATACTGCCTCTACTTTATTCGCTAAATCAGCATCTACAAGTACATATTTCAATTCTGCAAAATCTACTCCGCCTAAAGCATATCCAATTGGAGGCATAATAATATCATCTACAAGTGATGAAACTATTTTACCGAAAGCAGCTCCTATTATTACACCCACTGCCAGATCAATAACGTTACCCTTGGAAATAAATTCCCGGAATTCTTTTACAATGCTCATAATTTAAAATTTTAACTGTTAAATAAATGCTTCTTAAAACTAACAATTATTTATCTATAATGAAACAGTGTATTATCCAGCCAATTGAAATAAAGAGGCAGGATATTTGCTGTTGGGCCTGCTTTCTTTCGCATAAATATGTAAATTTGGCCCTATGTTAAGACAGAATCTCCAGCAAAAACTTCTACAAAAGTTATCTCCTCAACAAATTCAGTTCATTAAGCTATTACAAGTTCCTACCGTAGCCCTGGATACCCGAATTAAAGAAGAACTTGAAGAAAACCCTGCATTGGAAGATTTGAGTCTGGCTAATATGAATGAACCGACTGAAGAATATCCTGATAAAGACCCTGATGATGATTCTTTTAATACCGAGGATTCTAAAGACAGTTTAGATGAATTTAACGTTGATGATTATTTGCAGGATGATAACATAAACGATTACGGATCTAAATACGAACAAAACGGAGACGATGAAGATGAACGCAAAGAAATTCCAATAGCGATTCAAAGTTCATTTTTTGAAAGTCTGCAAGCGCAGCTGGATCTTATTCCCCTTTCTGACAAGGACTTTATAATCGGTCAGCAAATTATTGGAAGTTTGGACGACGATGGATATCTGCGCCGTCCAATCACCTCTTTGATTGATGATCTGGCTTTTTCTCAAAACGTTATGGCCGAAGAGGAAGATGTCGAAGAAATGCTTAAAGTGATTCAGTCGTTTGATCCTTCAGGCGTTGGTGCACGCGATTTGCAGGAATGCTTGCTGATCCAATTACGCAAACGGGATCATCTGCCCACGGTTCAAAAAGCAATTAATGTGGTAGAGCATCATCTAGAAGAATTCACGAAAAAACATTACGATAAACTCGAACGGTCTCTGAATATGAATTCAGAAGAACTGAAAGAGGTTATCAATGAGATTTTAAAATTAAATCCGAAACCGGGCGGCTCTAATGCAGTTACTACCAAGCAGCTGCAGGTTATTCCTGATTTTCATATTAGTAAAAGTGATGGGATTTTATTCCTGACACTGAATTCTAAAAATGCACCTGAACTTCGCGTAAGCCGGTCTTACCAGGAAATGTTTGAGCATTACGATAAAACTGCCCAGAAAGATAAAAAACTGAAAGAAGCAGTACAGTTTGTAAAGCAAAAGCTTGATTCTGCAAAATGGTTTATTGACGCTATAAAACAACGTCAGCAAACATTGCTTAAAACCATGAATGCCATCATGAATTACCAGTATGATTATTTCCTTACGGGAGATGATAAAAATCTGAGACCCATGATATTAAAAGACATTGCCGATAGAATCGGGATGGATATTTCCACAGTATCTAGGGTAGCAAATTCAAAATACGTTCAAACAGAATTCGGAACTTTTCTTTTAAAATCATTCTTTTCTGAAGCTATACAAATGGACAGCGGTGAAGAAGTTTCTAATAAAGAAGTAAAAAAGATTCTGGAAGAATGTATTGGCAAAGAAGATAAACGCAGACCATTAGCGGATGAAAAACTAACAGAAATCCTGAAAGAAAAAGGCTATAACATAGCCCGGAGAACGGTTGCCAAATACCGCGAAGCAATGAATATACCTGTAGCCAGATTAAGAAAAGAACTTTAAAGTCAAGTGTTCTACACTAATTGACTTTAATCAGTCAGGTAAAATTATATCTACCAGTTTCTTTGCGGACAACTAACTTTATAACGGTTATTTAAGAATATGCCAAGAACTATTTCATGTGTTCCGTTACTTACCGAGCGTAGGTTTGATGTGGTAAAATCATACGAATAACTTAGATTCAGAAACGACCCAAGGTTAAATCCGGCTAATGCCGCGAAAGAATCATCTTTACGATAGCTTCCTCCAAGCCAGAACTTGTCTCTGAAAGCAACCTTCATATTTACATCAATAGATGCCGGCGCAGGAGAAACATACTTTATCATTGTTGATGGAATAGCAGCAATATCATCACCCAGATAAAACTTATAACCGGCAGTAAAAAACATGTGCGGAACAAGTTTTCCCTGGTCATAAGAAGCATCATCCGAAAAGCTTAAGGGTCTTCCCAATAATTGCTGTGCAGATACTCCTGCAAAGTATCTTGGGCCATACAACCAAACGCCTGCGCCAAGGTCAGGTTGTGTTTTACTGTTAGCACCCGAAATAATTGCCGGGTCAAATTCTTCTTCTAAAGTTATTTTGGAAACATCTAAATTTATTCGTGACACACCCGCAGCCACACCTACCGCTAAGTTTAAACTCTCAGTAATTCCCAGATGATATGCATACGTCAAATTAACGTCTGTTCTGGAAATAGGTCCGGTTTTGTCTGATACAATATGAAAACCTACACCATGGTGGGGTTCTGAAGCCCGGTAAGTTTGTAAATAGCTACGATTCATCGGGTTATCCCCTCCACCTTCGGCTACAGAAGTTGCAGAACCATAGGTAAATTTTTTACCCAACGGTGCATGCAAAGACACATATGACGTTACAGGAGCGTCTGTTAAACCTTCCCACTGATTACGGTAACCGGCCTTAACATCAATATAATTTTCGATTCCGGAAATGGCTGGATTCAATATATAATTATTGAAAATGTATTGGGTATATTGAGGTCGTTGCTGTGCATATAGCATCTGACTGCATAAAATGACTAAAATAATTGAACAAATTCTTTTCATAAAATAAAAGATCATCTTAATATAGTAACCGATCCGGACATTGTTTTTCTTCCATTCCCTGGGCTGATAATATAATAATAAGTTCCGGTTGGGAGATCATTTTCACGAAATTTGCCATCCCATGAAATGGGATAACCTTTAGAACTGAAAACCTTTTCTCCGTAACGGTTAAATATTTCAACAATTGCCTCAGGATAGCTGCTTAAATATTTGATATTCCAAAAATCATTAAATCCATCATTGTTTGGAGTAAAAGTATTTGGAATTACCGGTGTTTTTAAAACCTGAACAAAAACCTGGTCAACAGCTTCGCAACCTTCGGAGGACCGGACCTGAAGAGTATAGGTGATATCTTCTGAAGGACTTGCAACAGGATTTAATATATCATCCCTACTTAATCCTGTGGAAGGACTCCATTTATAAATTAAATTCCCGCCGTTTGCGCTGGCAGGTAACCGTGTCTCCCCTCCTTCCAGAATGATCTGATCCGGGCCGGCATCTATTTGCGGAGTTTCAAAAACCTTTACGGTTTGCGTTTTAAAATCAACACAACCATTAGAAGCAGTAAAAGTATAGGTAATAGTATGTGTTCCGGCACCGGCAATTGACGGATTAAAGACTCCCTGCGAATTAATCCCATTACCTGAATATTGAGAAGATCCGGCGAAATTATGAATTTCACGAGCCTGCGTTAAAGTAACAGGCTGGGCTTCCAGACATATATCAGGAATGGAATCGAACAGAACTTCAGGCATCGCATTCAGCACAAATGTTTTAATTTTTTCATCAACACATACATTTCCCGAAAATGCCCTCATTCTGACAGTAATTGTTTTTGTTAAAGGTGCATGAAAAACAGGATATTGAAAAGAATATTGTTTTGGGGTGTCAGACCGCAAATTAGGAAATTCATCTGTAAGCATTATTGCTGGTTGATTTACAGCATCAAAATACCATTCTATCCGGGTTAATTCGCCAAAGTCTACACGAGCTAAATCTACAAAAACAACAGGCTCAGAACTGCATAATCGGCCATCATTCAGAATAGTAAAATCTGCTGCCGGAATACTTCCATTTACTGTAAACTCTTTAGAAATGGTTATTGGGCAGCCTTTATCTGTAGTCACAGTAAGTGTCACTGTATAAACACCGGCCGATGAATAAATATGGGTGGGATTTTCACTAGTCGATGTGACCGGATTTTGTGCATTGGCATTTGGATCTCCAAAATCCCATAAATAAGTTGAGTTGGAAGAATTACCGGAAGGAATTGTTGATTTATTAACAAAACTGGCTACTGCATCTGCCAGACAGATTTCAGGAGTTTCAAACTCAACAATTGGAGAAGGATTTATTGTTAGGGCCAAACTAAAAGTATCGGATACGCAGCTTACATTATTTTCTGTAAAGAGTTTAACGATGTAATTTCCTGCTGAAGTAAAGGTATGCTGAGGGTTCTGTTCCGTAGATGTCTGACCATCACCAAAATCCCAGTTCCATTTTGTTATGTCCGTTCCTTCAGAAGTTGATTTATTAGTGAATTGAATGGACTGATTGACGCAGGCTGGCTGACTTATGGAAAATAAAGATTCTGGCTTAAAGAAAACATTTACAAACCGGATCTCGGAAACAACCGGGTCGCAGTTAGAATTATTTGTCACGGTTAGCTTCACAGGATATGTTCCCGGTTTAGTATATACATTCACTGGATTTTGTTCTGAAGAAGAATTCAATGTTCCGGATTCCGGATCTCCAAAATCCCATAACCAGCTGTTAAGTTCTCTTCCTTTTCCATCACTCTGATCAGTAAATTGCAAAACTGAACTCACACAAACTGTTGTTGCTGAAGTAAATTCAGATACCGGCGGGTTATATATTGAAAAATCAAAAGTTAGCTGCTCAGAACTTCCGCAGCCATCGGGCGACGGCTTTTCAGAAATTGCATCCACACTGTACTCTCCTGCAACAGAATACCTGATCGTATCTTTCAGTTCGTATACATAGAATGTATTGCCGTTTTTTATAAAAGTACTGTCGCTTTGCGGACTATTTATAATCCTTGGCTCCGATCCATCTTTTAAATTCCAGGTTAATTTGGTTGGCTGATAACTCAGGTTTACTTTGAAACGGAGCGGTTCTGATACACAGCCTGTACTTGTTAGGGTATCAGTGACTAAACTTTCTATCTGGATGCCGAGATTATTTACATTCGCTCCGGCAGAATAACCATATGATTCTGCAAACCCAAATCCATAAGCAATTGCATTAAATCCTTTTTCCGCTTTTAAGTTATGAACGCCGGCTCCAACACTAATCTGAGCATAAGAGTATTGGGGATCTCCACTAACAGGAATAAAATTAGCAGGCAAACCATCAATTCTGAAACTGGGAGCAGTACTTGTTTCTATAATAACATTAATAAAATGGGAACTAATATTAAATGCAGATGAGGAGTAAACCGTAATATTCTCGATATTTTGTTCAACCGAATTTAAGAAGATCATTTCCGGATCACCGGCAAACTCTTCATATGAGCCGCAATTAATTTCTTTCCCTTGTGTTACTGCATATTGTACTACCTGTATCGATTTATCTGACTCTATCACATTGACTTTTTGTGAAGGGAAATCATAGTAAAGATTATTTATAAATTGAGAATTATTAATGATAGCGCCGTTTAACCTGACAACGGCAGAAGGACTACTTTTTAAAATCCGCAAAATATCGTAATTCCGGGATTTAAGTGGTGCAGTTATAAATTTTCGCCCCCAGGCCGCGGTTGGATAAACTTGCTGATATAAATTATCAGAAGAGCCGGATTCGGTAGGTCCGCAGCCTATGGCTATTTTGCCGCTTCCGGAAAAAACGGCTATGGGTTTGCATGGCTCCGCCGTACTGGTTACGGATCGGATTGTTGATCCTGTTAGGTCTACTCCTTTAAAATCACCGAAAGATGAGGTTGTGGATCTTCCCAAAACCTGATAAACCTGTCCTTTTTTTAGATTTACGATAAAAGGAACGCCTGCCGCATTTCTTTGTGTAGCTGCAGCCGGAACAATTTCCACCTGTGTACTGTCTTCAACTGCTACTATAAAAAAATAGGAATAAGAGTCGGCCTGATTGGAAACCTGTTTATAATTGATCGAATAATATTCTTTGCCCAGCGTGGTAGTTGGAAGCACAAGAGTTGCACCCGATACATTCTGATCATAAATATGAGCATACATTACTACCGGCTTTTCGGCCGTAACATGAATTCCCAGATTATACAGACCTTCTCCGGCAAGAAATGCCTGTTGCGGAATATCTACTACAGTAATAGAATTGGCCGTTACTTTAAATGACCGGGAAAAATTTATGCCTGGAATTTCTACTCTCCCGGTAGTACTTACATCAGAAGTAATATACACAGCCATTTGCTGCGTATTATTGGTGTAACCTCGTACATGGTTTCCATAGCCCAGCCAAAAATCTTTTCCTTTATTAGAAGTATTTTGCGCTTTTGTTGTAAATGCAAAGCTTACAAAAACCATCAACAGCAAAAATCTGACAGTACTTTTAATTAAAGACATTATTTAGAGGGCATAGATGCATTTATACAATTAGAATTTGCTTATTGCAAAAACCAGGTTTAAAAGCTTCTCTAAATATATGAAAATGAGTCAAGAATCAGTTCTGCACATTCAATTGTACAAAAGGAATTTTTGAATATTCTTCAATTATGCCTGAAAAAATTCCATGAGCCTTTTTGAAAAATCTGTTGTTAAGGTTACCTCTCAGACTTCAACTTCAGAAATCCTATTATCAAACACAGCTATTTCATTATAATTTACTTCCCAGGTTACAGGCAAAGCTTTCTTTAATAAATGACTGACTCCGCAATATTTTTCCTGAGACAGGCTAACTGCATCCATGGCAGCTTCTTTATTCATCTCTTCACCTAAAAAATCGTAGGTCACATGTATTGAGAGATATTCTATAGGCTGTTGTTTGCTTAGTTCACCGGTTACTTTAATGCTTAGATCTTTAACTTCTTTTTGTGCTTTTCTGAGAATAGATACAATATCCATCCCGGTACAACCAGAAAGAGCAGTAAGCAGGAAAGGTTTGGGAATAGGTCCGCTGTCTTCACCTCCAACCTTTTCTGGTGCATCCATAACAATTGTATGGCCGTTAATGAAAGAATTAAATTGCATTTTACCCATCCACTGGGAATCAATTTCATGTTGAGCCATAATTAATTCAATTTGTTATTGCGGGTACTGATTCTAAAAGGTAAATAAAGCGGGCAAAAACTTATAAAACTTGTTATGACCAGTACTGCTGCAAAAATTAATAATATGATGCCTAAAGTTCCTGACACAATTTGAGTGAAGTACAAAACGGCAATGATTACTGCAAAAATCAATCTGATTATTTTATCAGCTGAACCCATGTTTTTTTTCATCTTTTTATTTTTTATATACAAAAATACAGCGGTCAAAATTCATGCGAAATGACTTATGTTACATATTGGAAATATTGAATTAAATTGATGTAAGAAGGTTGATAGAAAAACGTAACTTCTTGAATCCTAAAGCACAGAGACAATCTGAATGGAACACAATAGTTTCATAGTTAAAATCATAAAACGCATGGTGAAGCTTACCGTACCTGATTTTTTTTCTTTGTACCGGCTTTTTGCTGCGCCTGTTCTGGCTTACAGTATTTTCAAAAAGAAGCAACAGCTTTTTATTATGCTGGCAATTATAAGCTTAGCCTCCGATTCCATCGACGGCTTTCTGGCTCGCTTGCTTAAACAGGAAACTTCAAGGGGTGCAAAATTAGATTCGCTTGGAGATCTGGCTACCATGCAAATGATGACCGCGGGCTTGTTCCGATTCAAAAAAGCATTTTTGAAGGATCATAAAATATCATTAAATGTCATCATAATATTATATGCAGTACAAGTTTTGATGGCAGTTTACAAGTATAAAAGGCCATCCAGTTTTCATACATATTCGGCAAAAATTGCTTTTAGCACCATGGGGATTTTTTATATTCTTTTTTTCTACGGAAAGAAATTTCCAGGGCTTTATCTTATTGCAGCTTCACTTCTTATTATTTCACTTCTGGAAGATATGATTCTTGTTTATCTTCTAAAGGAGCCAAAGCAAAATGTGAAGGGTGTTTACTGGGTTGTGAAGGAGCAAAAAAGGTTATAGATATATTCATCTTAATACCGCTTTTCTTAAATAAAATAGATTAAGAATCCTAATTTTGCTGCTTCTCCAAATAACATATATTGTCTGTATCCTATTTTCAAAATCTTCTGAATTTATTAAAGATCGAACGTGAAGAAGATCTCCGATCTTACCAGCAATTAAATCAATCCACCTCTGTAGCAGAACGCCGGGCTGCCGGAATAGTCTGGTATCCTATCGCTATCAGAAATACAGAAATAAGCCGCGGCGATTATTTAACGGTAGAAACAGAACGGACCACTCATCAGGATATCAATCATCAGCTGAGATTTGGCGCATCTGCAGTCCTGTTTTCAAATCACGATGCGAAGAATGACCGGCTGGAAGGAACGATCACTTTTCAAAACGGCAACCGCCTTAAAATTTCTTTGCGGGAAGATGAACTGCCTGATTGGGCTAATAATGGAAAACTCGGAATAGAATTATTGTTTGATGATAAAAGTTACGACGAAATGCAGGCCGCTCTTAAAGCGGCATCCAAAATACTTGAAAATAATTCAGACAACGACCTTGTCAAAGTCCTCAGCGGATTAAGTAAACCTGTTTTTCAAAACTCAAATAACCCGGTTCAGGTTTCGAAATTAAATACTTCGCAACAGAACAGCTTAAATAAAATTCTTTCCTCAAATCATCTGGCAATTGTTCACGGCCCGCCCGGGACAGGTAAAACCACTACATTGGTTCAGGCTATAAAAGCGCTGATTAAGCAGAACGGAAAACAAATACTGGTGGTTGCTCCCAGCAATACTGCGGTAGATCTGCTAACCGAAAAATTGGCAGATGAAGGACTTGACGTAATCAGGGTTGGTAATCCGGCAAGGGTTTCTGAAAAATTAATGTCGCTTACGCTTGATAACAAAACTGCTGCACACAGCAGTATGAAAGAAATTCGTGGTCTGAAAAAGCAAGCTGCCGAATTCCGCAATATGGCTCATAAATATAAACGCAACTTTGGGCGTTCAGAACGCGAACAACGCAAAGCGCTTTTTGATGAAGCTTATAAGATCATAAAAGAAGCGGGAAATATTGAACAATATATTCAGGAAGATTTGCTCAGCAAAGCCCAGGTTATAACTGCTACCCTCGTCGGATCGAATCATTATACAGTTTCAAAAATCAACTATCATACGCTGGTAATTGATGAGG
This sequence comes from Daejeonella oryzae DSM 19973, assembly GCF_000422945.1. Taxonomy (GTDB): domain Bacteria; phylum Bacteroidota; class Bacteroidia; order Sphingobacteriales; family Sphingobacteriaceae; genus Daejeonella; species Daejeonella oryzae. Next base: position 480,416 of record NZ_KE383964.1, on the reverse strand, counting down.
CCGGTCAGGCGATAGAACCTGCCTGTTGGATTCCGATTTTGAAAGCGCAAAAAGTGATCCTTGCCGGCGATCCTTTTCAGCTTTCGCCAACCATCAAATCTGATGAAGCCGGCAGAAAGGGTTTAAACAAAACTTTGCTGGAGAAATGTATTCAATTGCATCCCGAAGCTGTTGTTTTACTGGAAGAACAATACCGGATGAATAGCCTCATTATGGAATATTCTTCCAAAGTATTTTACGAAAATAGATTGAAGGCACATTCTTCTGTCGCCAATCACTTGTTGTTCCCGGGAGATTTGCCTCTTAATTTTATCGATACAGCAGGATGCGGGTTCGAAGAAAAATCTGAAAGTACCAGCACGAGCAATTCTGAGGAAGCGGCATTGCTTATAAAGCATTTGAGCTTATTGATGGCCGAACTGATAATAAAATGCCCGAAGGAAAAATTACCTTCTGTAGCCATTATTTCTCCATATAAAGAGCAAATTCATGTGCTTAAAGAGCTCTTGCTTCAGTCGCCCGATCTGCAACCTTACACGCACAAAATTTCTGTAAATACCATTGACAGTTTCCAGGGACAGGAGCGGGATATTGTGTATATCAGTATGACAAGAAGTAATTCAGAAGGAACCATCGGATTTTTGTCTGACATAAGGCGTATGAACGTTGCCATGACCCGTGCCCGCAAAAAACTGGTTGTGATCGGCGACAGCGCAACCCTCTCCCGCCTTGCTTTCTATGCCGATTTTATAGAATATGCAGAGCAGATAAATGGATATAAAAGCGCCTGGGAGTTTATGTAAATTTCTGTTTCAGTCGCAAAATAATGTACTCATCATTCTAATTTTAAGAAAAGATAAGATTAACTTTAAGAGAGTTTGACCCTGACCAGCTATCAGCCAATTAACTGTATTACACCTAATTAGTTTATCATTTTCTTAAACAGGTTGTATGTGTTTTTCTGCAAGTGTAAGTTTTGGTGCAGGTGCAGTACTTTCCATAATCGGAATTGCTACAGTGAGAAAGGCTGAAACATCTCCGCAGTTTATGCTCGCTGTTTTTCCATTCTTTTTTGCTCTTCAGCAAATTGCTGAGGGTTTTGTATGGCTTTCATTCGTTAGCCTTTCATTTGCCGGCTGGCAATCTATCCCGATAAATTTCTTTCTGAGCTTCTCGCACATAATCTGGCCAATCTGGATTCCTCTCTGTATGTTATTGCTCGAAGAAAGAAGCAGGCAAAGAAGCATACTTTATATTTTGTTAGCAGCAGGAATCATACTGGGTATCTATCATATTTTCTGCATGTTACTTTATCCTATAATTACCCGGATTGACGGCCATCATGTTCAGTATATTATTGCAGATCAGGGATATTTACGTTTACCTGCAAATATTTTATATGGCCTTTCAACCATACTTCCTTTTTTTATTTCGAGTGTGAAAAGAATGTGGTGGATGGGCGTTTTTATCCTTGTATCTTATATTTTCACGTATCTTATTTACAATGCTTATATCACCTCCGTCTGGTGCTTTTTCGCAACAATACTCAGCGTTATAGTTTACTATATTCTAAATCGTCAAAACCTCAGAAGACATGATCCGCTGATTAGCAATTTTAAAAATTAAAATAGAAGGATAAATTTCTTTAGTCTACAAATTACTTTAAACATACCATTTGATAACTTTCAATGAATACTTGATGAGCTTGAATGTTAAGTAGAAAACCATTGTTTTTAAGGGCCGGCATAGCATCCTGCAGTTATTTTTCAAAAATAATTGCAGCACTACATTATTATAGCGGCAAGGCAGGTTTTTTAATTATTCCTAAATGCATTGGTTCCTCTCCCGCAGTAATGTATAAAAACCTTCAAAGCATTTGGATCATCAGGCTTTTCAGACCTTTAATTTCTGTATTAATCAGAACGGCTCTTAAAAAGGATATTCTCAGGTTGGTAGATTTCCAATTATCCTTGCCGGATGGGGGCTGTGTTATAGTCACCTGTCATACTCCCTGGGCCAGATTACTTGTTCAATACTGCCTGGAGAATTATTATTCGCTTATTATCAGTGGTAATAAATCAAATAAGCAGGCCTATCAAATTCAAAAAAAAGGCAAAGGCATTATTGAATTACGGCATCTGGTGAATCATTTACAGGGAGGCGGTAAACTTATTTTAATGATCGACGTTTTTAATAATTTAGATACATGCCCGTTACAGTTTCTGAATACTAATTGCAATATCTCTTTACTCCCGGCAAGACTTGCCAGAATTGCGAATGTGCCTTTACAGGCCATTTTACCTGTATTTCAACACGGAAATATTTGTATTCATAGCGGTCCAACATTATATCCCAACATATTAAATACCGATTTACCTGGCGATATGCAAACCCTGCTTGTTTTTTTCGAACAGGAAATAATGAAAAATCCCTCTGTCTGGTCAGGATTTGTGCGGGAATCTTTATCAGATTATCAGAAAAATATTCAGGTTTAAATCAGTCAATATTTCAGGCAGGCTTTATTTTTTAAACCCGATCTTTTTCATTTCCCTTACTTCCACAGCATATACACCAAACTCCTGCATTACCTTACCCTGCATTTTATAAAATCCGTTCCCCATAAAAGGAAATTGCCGGATCACGTTGGGCCAGTGAACTGTGTCCAGCCAGTCGCCTTTAGGATCTAAAAAAGTACCAAAAGCCACGTAATCATTCTTTTTAGTCCGCGAATCTTTGGTGGTTACCAGCTGACCAATTACAGTAACCTCTTTGCCGGCATTAACTGCCAGATCTTTTGCATAGGTTATTCCTTCTAAATTATCATCAGCCAGGGCAAATGAATCGCCTAAAGCAAAGCCCAAAATTTCAATTTCATCAAAAGCATCCTCCAGAGGATACTGACTAAATTCGGGAAGATTAAATTCAACTTCCGGTTCGGCAAACATCGATGCAGTAACCGGATGATTTTTTGTTCGCTTTTGCAGGAAGTTGGCTTTCCACAATAATTCTTTTTTATTGATACCGGTAAAGCGTAATGCAGAAATACGAATGAGAATATTTAACTGTTCCAGGCCGGGCTGCACCCGTTCGATAAAATCCTGTAAACTAATAAAAATACCGTTTTCAGTTCGCTCCCGCAGAACTTTCTCGATCAATGAAGCATTGAGTTTCTCGATATGTACAAATCCGGTAAATACATCCTCCCCACTGATAGAAGTATAAAATTCACTGCGATTGACGCAAGGCTGATGGACCCGTGCCCCTGATTTTTTTAGTTCATGAAAATAAAATTGGGTACGGTAAAAGCCTCCGAAATTATTGATCACTCCTACCATAAACTCCATGGGGAAATAGGTTTTCAGGTACAAGCTCTGATAACTTTCAACGGCAAAACTGGCGGAATGTGCTTTACTAAATGAGTAACCGGCAAAACTAGCAATCTGCCGCCATACTTCCCGGCTGATATCATCCGGGTAACCGCGTTCTGTACAATTTACAAAGAATTTTCTTTCGATACGCTCCATTTCATCCTTACCCCGGTATTTTCCCGACATGGCCCGGCGAAGAATATCAGCTTCGGCCATATCCAATCCGGCAAAGTGATGCGCTATCTTAATTACATCTTCCTGATAAACCATTACCCCGTAAGTTTCCTTTAGTAATTCCTCCATTTTGGGATGCAGATATTTTACTTCTTTGGGATGATGGTAATTATAAATATACTGTTTCATCATCCCCGACTGGGAAACCCCGGGCCGGATAATCGAACTGGCAGCCACCAGAGTGAGGTAATCATCGCATCTGAGTTTTAGCAGCAACTGCCGCATAGCTGGACTTTCGATATAAAAACAGCCAATGGTATCTGCTCTTCTGATTTTGTCGGCCACCTTTTCATCTTTCATGAAATCCTGCACTTTATCAATATCAATACTAATTCCTTTATTTGCCTGAACCAGACGCATAGTTTCCTTAATGTGCCCCAAACCCCGCTGACTCAAAATATCGAGTTTGTACAATCCGATTTTTTCGGCCAGAAACATATCCATTTGCGAGGTAGCAAAGCCTTTGGGCGGCATCTCCAGGGCGCAATAAGCAAATATGGGACTTTCAGAAATCAGGATTCCCCCGGCATGAATGGAGTGATGATTAGGAAAGCTTTCGAGCAGCGAACCATATTTTTGAATCTTCCGCTGAATGCTGTCTTCTGAGAAAGTAGATTGATTATTGGCTACCAGATGATCCAGTTCTGCTTTTGGAACTCCAAGCACTTTTCCCAGTTCCCTGATAATAGCCCTTCTCTGAAAGGTGCTGTACATACCTAATAACGATACATGTTCGGAGCCAAAGCGTTTAAAAACATAATCAATTACTGCGTCACGGTCTATATGGCTAAAATCAATATCAAAATCGGGGGGCGAAGTACGGAATTCATTGAGGAAACGCTCAAAATATAAATCCAGACTGATTGGTTCCACGTCGGTTATATGCAGAAGATACGCCACAATGGAATTGGCTCCGCTGCCACGTCCTACGTAAAAAAAATTCTGGTTGCGGGCGTAATTAATAATATCCCAAACGATAAGGTAGTAGGCATTAAAACCCAGCTGCTTAATTACTTTAAGTTCTTTGGTAATCCGGTCTGTAATTTCCGGAGTTGCCTTGCCATAGCGTTGTTTCACTCCTTCAAATGCCAGCTTTTTCAAAAGGCTCAAATCGCCATCCAGCGAGCCAGTATATGTTTTTTTATTTTTATCTGTCCGCAGCGGTGTTTCTATAACGCATTCCTGGGTTAGCAGAATAGTTCGTGAGATCATCGCCGGAAAGGTCGTAAAAATGGCCATCAATTCGGCTTCAGGTCTAAAAACTTCATCCGGCGAAGCAATATCCTGCGGAGTTAGTTTGCTGATCAGCGTGTTCTGATCTACGGCCCTCAATAGTCGGTGAACATTAAAATACCGTTTATTTTGAAATGTTACCGGCTGTCCTATTACATACTTATCAGGATATTTATTTACAGGTAATCTCAGCAGTTTGTTAATCTCGGAAGGTTTTACAGCAATCAATTCGTTTTCAGTCAGGCTCTCGGGCGGCAGTTTACCAAGCGGGTAAATAATATATACGCTCTCTCCCGGTTCGGGCCTTTCCGGAAAATCAGTTTTACTTCTTTTTTGCTCTGAAATAAAGCGATTAATCTGCATCAGCCCTGTATTATTCTTAGCCAGAAGTATATAGCACAAATTATTTCCGTTCCGGATTTCAGAACCAAGGATTGGTCTGATTTCTTTTTTGCGGCAAAAATCCACAAAATCCCAGGCATCCGGGGTACCGTTAATATTGGTGAGTGCCAAAGAGCGTAAGCCCAATTCAGCGGCCTGATTCACTAATTCCTCGGTACCATAAGTGCCATAGCGATAACTAAAATAGGTTTTGCAGTTGATATACATTTTATACCCTGCTTAAGTTTTTTGCTGCTGCTCTGAATACAGCGTCCTCCCCAAACCTTCTCCGGATATGATCCATTGCCTGGTACAAGCGGATACTTTCTTCGGTTTCGGTAAATAAATCAATCTGGTGCTGACCCTGCACTAAATGACTTAGCCGCACTCCAATAAGCCGTACCAACAGTCGCTTATCATATAATTTCTTAAATAATTCTTTTGCTGTTGCCAGGATGGTATTATCTGATGCAGTATAGCTGATCACTGCTTGTTTGGTGTAGGTATCAAAGTTTGCATAGCGCAGTTTTACCGTCACGCATCCGCATAGTTTTTTTTGCTGGCGTAACTGAAAAGCAACATTTTCGGTCATGCGAACCAACTGGCTGTAAAGAAAATGTACATCAATGGTATCATTCTCAAATGTATCTTCCTTGCCAATACTTTTCTGCTCTGAATAAGGAATAACCGGTGTAATATCAATCCCGTTGGCCCGCCTTGAAAGATCTATGCCGGTTTTCCCAAAGCGGCTTTCAAGCATCCTCGGCGGAATTTCACTCAGAACCTTAATGGTTTCTACCCCCATTTGCCTTAACAGGCCCGATGTCTTTTGGCCAATACCCGGCATTTTTTCAATGGCAAGAGGTGCCAGAAAAGGTTTTTCTTCACCCAGATAAATTTCCAGCTGTCCGTTTGGTTTGGCTTCATTGGTTGCAATTTTAGAAATCAGTTTATTGGAGGCAAGTGCATAGGAGATTGGAAGTCCGGTTTCCTTCATTACTTTTTGCTTCAGCTCGGCGGTGAATTTGCTGCAGCCAAAAAATTTGTCCATGCCGGTGAGATCCATATAGAATTCATCAATACTGGCCTTTTCATAAACCGGAACATTCTCTTTAATTATATCAGTTACTGCCCGGGAATAATGGCTGTAACTATCATGATCGCCTTTAACAACTTGCGCCTGAGGGCAAAGCCTTAAAGCCAGTTTCATGGGCATGGCACTATGTACACCAAAAGCACGTGTTTCATAGCTGCAGGCAGCTACAACTCCCCTGTCACTGGTGCCTCCAACAATTAAAGGAACACCATTTAACTTGCTGTTTTTCAACCGCTCTACGCTTACAAAAAAGGTATCCAGATCAAAGTGAGAAATAAAACGACGATTTAAATGAGTGGCCATGTTGGAATCCTATTGGCCTGTAAAATTACTAATATTTTTAGTAAAATGGTTTACATATCTGCTATTTCTTTAAGATGCTGATTTAATTAAACTTTGAAAATCTGGGAATAAATCTTAAAATCTATATAGGGAAATCAGGAAACATCTTTCTGAATAGTTTGCATCAGATAATCAAACAGGTTAACTTCTGAGGGTATGCCAAGTTTCTTTCTCAAACGGTAACGGCTTACTTCCACAGCTCTGATGGTAATACTCATTAGCTGGGCAATCTCTTTTGAAGAAAGGTTCATTTTAAGGTAAGCACATAATTTTAATTCATTAGGAGTAAGGTTGGGGTGCCTTTCTTTAATTTCTGATAAGAAATTAGAATGAACATGATCAAAATGGATAGAAAACTGATCCCAATCGGCATCTCTTTTTTCAACTTCATTTAGTAAGCGGGAAATCTGTTTCAAATCAGACGAATTGTCATCGGCATTGGGCATTTTAGCCAGATTTGAAACAACTTCTTTAATTTTTGCCAAAACTTTCCCCCGCTGAACCAAATGCATGGTGGTGCTGGCCAGTTCTTTATTCTTAAAATTTACGTCTGCTTCCAGCTTTTCATTTTGAAGCTTAACAATTTCGTTCTCATTCCTTTCAACCTCCAGCCGGTACAGATATTTTAACTTTTCCTGTTCTTTAAGATGTCTTTTATGCTGCCATTTAACAATCAGGTTAATCAGCGAGACCAGCAATAGAAAATAGACCAAATAGCTCAGCGTGCTTTGATACCAGGCCGGTAAAATTTCAAAAGTATATGATACCGGATCAGATGAATTTCCAAGGTTGTTGCGGGCTTTCACTTTAAAAATATATTTCCCGGCAGGCAGATTGGTGTAATCCTTTTCACTTTTCTCTGACCAGGCAGACCATTCTTTATCAAAACCGGCAAGCTGATAACTGAATTGTATATTATTCTGCTGCTCATAAAGCGTGGATGCGTACTCAAAATGAATGGAATTGAAATTGCTTTTGCTAAAAGCCACATCAGATTTAGGATCCTGAACAGAAGCAAGCTGGGTATCTTTAAGAAAATATCCCCCAAAAATAACAGAGTCTTTTTTTCCGGATGTGCGAACCTCTCCAATCAATAAACTAAGTTTATTAATATTCTGAATATATTTCTGATAATTGAGATGAAACACCCCTTTATTGGCTCCTATAAAAATATTATTTTCATCTACCGGATAAATGGACTCAAAGCCTCCCACCACTTTTGATGAAAGCTCCGGAAAATAAACCAGAGAATATGTTTTTCCAGGTTTTGGTTTGTTAAAATCTATAATCCCGACTTCCTTATTGCTTACAAACCAAATATTTCCGGCTTGATCTTCTTTAAGATATTGTATTGGAATATTTTTTAGCGGTTCGTAAAGCTGTGGAGATTTTACGAATTTATTATTTGCGCTGTTATACTCGTAAATGCCCTTTTCGGTAGCTACAACCGTTCGGTTTTTAATTCTGAATACATAATTATACAGTGTTGACGGTAATCCGTTATTCTTTGTATAAAGTGTAGTTTTTTTAATTTGCCTGTAATCTGAAGTTAGTTCGATGCGGTAAATACCGTGATACGGATGAGAAGCCCAGATAGAATTACTGGCTGCATCATACAATGTAAACCGTAAGGGATCTTTAATACCGGAAATCCGGCCCTGATCAATAAATTTTCCATTTCTAAAAGCCAGGCTGTGCAGCCCGGTATATGTACCGGCAATAACATGATCAGTAGGAAAAAAATCAGATACCGGATTAAATAGCCAGGTGCCCTGCGAAGAGTATACCTGTTCAACTGAATTTTCATTGACCACAAACATGCCGTCTTCATGGGCAAGCAACAAATTATTATTGATTTCGTCTAAACCCCAAACCTGGCCCTTTGTATTTTTTACTTCTGAGAAAGTACCGTTTGATAAACTGATATCCTTTTCGGTAGCTGAGAGAGGTGTAGAACGGAATAATCCATTGGAGGTGCCTATATATAATTTCTGATTAAAAATGCGCATGGCATAACTGGTTACCTGCTTATTATTATCGGGATATATTTGCTTTATAGCACTGTTAATGGCCATAAAATCAATTCCATCATCAAGGCCCAGCCATAAATTTTTGTTATGATCAATAAATACGTTTCTGATATTATTTTTTTGAAGTCCTTCCGGAAAAGAATATTTCTGAATCAGTTTTCCATTTTTATCAATAATTAAGACTCCGGCGGAAGTTGTTCCTAGAGCATACCAGTCATTATTAACACCAACAGCACAATAGATTCGATCGCTGTAAAGAATCTGATCTATATCCGTTTTTTTGGGAATTAACTTTGAATCTATAAGCAGGAACAGTCCGTTTTTTAACGTGGTAATTAACAAGGCATCATTGCCATATTCCAGTATCGAGGTGATTGTAATTTTGTTAAGCACTGGATCCTGACAAATAGGTTTCCAAATACCATTGCTGTAAGTTATCAAACCTCTTTTACGCTCCTGAGCATATAAGCGGTTTTTTGCTTTCTCCAGAAATACCCATTCGGTATCAGGTTTAACAATTTTAAGGAGTCCGTCTTTTAGATGGAGTATTTTACTTACAGATCTGAAAAAAACCTGCCGGTTAACTATACAGATATTCCATATATCAGCAAACTGATGTTCATTTTTAGGCAAAAGTTCTTTGAGGGAATGATATACCAGTTTTCCGTTTCCATCCGGGAAAAAATACCCTACCTCATCCTGCCCGCCCACATATATTCTTCCGCTCTCGTCAATTTCTAATGACCTTACCACTGTTTTATTAGGGAGGGGATAAAGATTCCAGAACTTACCATTAAAAGTAAGCAGCCCCTCATTATTCCCAAAATACATAACCCCTTGCTTGTCCTGTCCCGAATCCCAGTTTTGAGTACCTGCTTTATAGGTAAGATTACTGTAATTGAGAATTTGAGGTGTGCCGATCTGATTTTGTGCAACTACATTAAATGAGCAAAAAAAGAGTATAAAAAGTATCCGGAACACGTTCATAACACAAAGAATTTAATATACAGATGCAGCATTTTGGGCTATTTATATCATTAACTTATGGGATAAATATAGAAATTAATAATAGAATGAAGTTATGATGATGTAGTATTTATGTTGCGGCTTAAATAGCCTTTATTAGAAGATTTATAAGCGTTTGTATAGGTTATGTAGTAGTGATAAAAAGACGAGTGTAGTGTTTTGCAATTACTTTTGAAAAAGCGTTACCTAATTAAAAGTAACCTAACTAACCAATTTTAACTAAATAACTAAAAATTATCTTTTATGAAAAGAATGATTACGCTAGTTCTCTTCATTTACTGTGCGCTCTTTAGTCCTGTTTTCTCTCAGGTACAAGAATTTCAGGTAAGTGGAAAAGTGACTTCAAAATCTGATGGATTACCATTGCCCGGAGTTACTGTTACAGTTATGGGTACTACTACCGGCACCAGCACTGATGAAGCCGGAAAATTTTCTATACGGGTTCCAAAAGCCGGATCTGTATTAGAATTTAAACAACTGGGTATGGAAACCCAAACTTTTACAGTTAACAATTCAAATTCAATTAACATTTCTTTATTAGAAAGTTCCAGTGCTTTACAAGAAGTTGTGGTTGTAGGTTACGGAACTCAAAAGAAAAGTGTTGTAACCGGCGCTATATCTGGCGTTGATTCTAAAGACATCGAGAATCAGCAGATTAGCAGGGTTGAACAAGCTCTTCAGGGTCGGGCATCTGGCTTAACTGTTGCATCTAGCTCCGGTGCACCGGGCGCTTCTGCAACTGTACGTGTTAGAGGTACTACCACTTTAGGAAACAGTGATCCGTTATATGTTGTAGACGGAGTTGTTGTGGATGTTGGTGGTATTGATTACCTGAACCAAAATGACATTGAATCTATCCAGGTACTTAAAGATGCGGCATCTGCTGCAATTTATGGTGCAAGGGCAGCAAGCGGTGTAATCCTGGTAACTACCAAAAAAGGTAAATCAGGAAGCATGAATATTAATTATGCTGCCTATTACGGAACTCAGTCGCCGGTTAGAAGACTGGACATGTTAAATGCTACAGAGTATGCAACTTTAAGAAATGAAGCTTCTGTTGCCGGTGGTGGTGGTATTGTTTACGCAGATCCGCAATCATATGGTGAAGGTACAAACTGGCAGGATGCGCTTTTTAATGATAATGCAAAAATCCAGAATCACGAAATAAGCTTAAGTGGCGGAAATGAAAAATCTACCTATTATACTTCTTTTGGATATTTTGATCAGCAAGGTATTATTGCCAGCGACATATCAAATTATAACCGTTATAATATCCGTTTAAACTCAGCTCATAAAATTAAAGACTGGTTAAATGTGGGTCAGAACGTAGGTTATTCTCACATTAAATCTCAGGGAGGATTGGGAACAAACACTGAATTTGGCGGTCCGTTAAGTTCTGTGATCAACCTTGATCCTATCACTCCAATTGTTATTACTGATCCGGCTGTGGCAGGAGCTTCTCCATACAGTACACAGCGGGTAGTTCGCGATGCCAACGGAAATCCTTATGGAATTTCACAGGCGGTGGGACAGGAAATGACCAATCCTTTTGCTTATATCCAAACACAACTGGGCAATTACGGATGGTCTGATAATATAGTAGGAAACGTATACGCAGAAGTAGAGCCAATTAAAGGTTTAAAGTTCCGTTCAACTGTAGGAGCTAAACTTGCCTATTGGGGAGGTGAAAGTTTCAGACCATTGTATTATTTAAATCCTGCGCAGCAAAGTAGCCAAACTGCTTTTAACCGCGACAGAAACCAGGCATTTAACTGGAATCTTGAAAATACAGCATCCTATACTCAAACTATAGATAAACATAATTTTACTGTATTAGCCGGACAAGGAGCTTATCGAGATAACAATTCAAGCGGAGTATATCTTTCCTTTTCTAATATTGCTGCAAATTCATTTGATGAAGCATCTTTTAACCTGAAAGTTCCAACTGCAAACAGAACTTCTGATGCTTACGAAGGAATTAATCATACTGTAAGTTCATTATTTGGAAGGGTTATTTATGATTACGGGGAAAAATACCTTTTCACAGGTATCATCCGTAGAGATGGTTCATCCCGATTCGGTAGTAATAATAAATACGGTTATTTTCCTTCTGCTTCTGTTGGATGGGTACCTTCACGTGAAGATTTCTGGGTAGAAAATAACGTTGTAAATACGTTGAAAATCAGAGGTTCTTATGGTATTGTAGGAAATGATAACTTAGGTGATTTCCGTTATATTTCTACCGTAGGTGCAAACCGTAATTATGTTTTCGGCTATGATAATTACTACATTGGTTATAGTCCGGATGCTCCGGCAAATCCGGATTTGAAATGGGAAGAAACCAGCCAGTTAAATATTGGTTTAGATGCGATTCTGTTTCAGAATTTCAACTTCACGTTCGACTGGTACAATAAAAAAACAAGCGGAATTCTGCAAACTATTGCACTTCCGGGTTATGTAGGCTCAACCGGTTCTCCATGGGGTAATGTTGCCGATATGGAAAACAGAGGTCTTGAATTCGAACTTGGGTATCAGAAACAACTAGGTAAATTAAACCTGAACGTACGAAGCAATTTATCTTTCCTTCAAAATGAAGTAACTTATTTAGGAGAAGGAAAATCCTTTTTAGATGGCGGTGCCAACATCCAAAACAGCGCATATCCAATCACACGGATCGCTGTTGGCGAAGCTATTGGTTCGTTCTATGGCTTTCAATCTAATGGAATATTCCAGAATCAGGCAGAAATTAATGCCTATACAGGAGCTAATGGTTTAATTCAACCAAATGCAAAGCCTGGTGATTTCCGTTGGTCGGATATTAATTCAGATGGAAAAATAGATCAGGCAGATCGTACTTTCATTGGAGATCCTACTCCAAACATTACTTACGGATTTACAATGAATGCAAACTGGAAAAATCTTGATCTGTTAGTTTTCGGTCAGGGAGTTTCAGGAAATCAAATTTTTCAGGGACTTAGAAGATTAGATATTCCGAATGCAAACTGGCAGTCTAAAGCTTTAAACCGTTGGTCCGGAGAAGGATCATCCAATACTTATCCGAGGTTAACTACCAATGATGAAAACAGAAATTTCTCAAATCCTTCAGATTTCTTCTTAGAGGATGGAGCATATTTCCGGATTAAAACATTGCAACTGGGTTACACCTTACCATCTTCACTTACCAGCAAAGCAGGATTAAGCAAGGCTCGTATCTATGTAAGCAGCAATAACCTGGTTACATTTACAAAATACACCGGTTTTGATCCTGAAATTGGAACCGGAGGAAGTTACGGAATCGACAGAGGTATTTATCCTCAGTCCCGCTCCTTCCTGTTCGGTTTAAATGTTGGATTATAATTTAATGAATAAACAAATGAAAAGATTTAACATTCAAGCAATCACAGCTGTAACAGCCGGTTTGCTAATTATAACGGCCTGTCAAAAAGATTTCCTGGAAGTAGATCCCAAAGGCACACTTCTGGAATCCACCTATTACCAAAATCCGGATCAGGCTTTTGCCGGATTGGTTGCTGCTTATGATCCAATGGGATTTGAAACCGTAAATACCTACCATAATTTCGGTGCATTAAACAGTGCGTCTGATGATCACGTTGCCGGTGGTGGCGGATCAGCCGATATGGAAACCTGGCAGGTTTGGAGTAATTATACTTTAGATCCGTCAAAGGGTCCGCAGGGCGATTACTGGAACAGAAACTTTACAGGGGTTTCACGCACCAATGTGCTGTTGTCTAAAATCGAAACCGGAATTCCCGGTCTTGATGCAGCCACTACAAGCAGATATACTGCTGAAGCAAAATTCCTCCGGGCTTATTACTATTTTGATCTGGTAAGATTATTTAAAAATGTGCCGCTTTTTACCGCACCGGTTTCTACTGATGAAATATACAATGCAACACAGGTAGCCCCGGAACTGATTTATGCGCAGGTTGAAAAGGATTTGGCAGATGCTATTCCAAATCTTCCGCTTACAGTACCGGCTGCAATGGAAGGCGGACGTGTTACGCAGGGAACTGCTAAAGCCTTATTAGGTAAAGTGTTGCTTTACCAGAAAAAATGGACTGCCGCTGCTCAGCAATTTGCTGAAGTAAATGGAACTCCGGGCGGAACAAGCAAGTATGGTTATAAGTTGTTAACTAATTTTGCCGATATCTTCAAACCAAATAATAAATTTAACAGCGAATCAATTCTCGAAATTGTGAAAACTACACAGGCCAATTCAGATTGGGGAAGCTGGGGTAGATTTGAAGGAAACGTAGCTGTAACCATGTTTGGCCCACGGGGTTATTCAGGTCCTATTTATGTTTCCGGATGGAGTTTTAATCCGTTTCTTACTGATTTTGTAAACATCATGAAAAAGGATCCTCGTTATCCGTATACAGTTGCTGATGTAGATAGTCTTGAAAAAATCGGGAAAGCATCTTACGAAAAAGGATACTTAAACAGCGGTTATTTCATTGAAAAATTTGCACCAAAGCTTGAGTATCAATCAAAAGGAGGTGGAATTCCTGAATTAAACTGGCCGAACGATTATATCGAGATTCGTCTTGCGGATACCTATCTGATGGAAGCAGAAGCATTGGTTCAGGGAGGTGGTGATTTAGTTAGAGCTGCCGCTTTATTAAATGCAGTTCGCTCACGTGTGGGTTTGAATCCTACCACAGCAACTCTGGATAATATTTATTTAGAAAGACGTTTGGAACTGGCCTCAGAAGGACATCGCTGGTATGACCTGGTAAGAACCGGAAGAGCAGCCTCTGTTTTAGCCTCAAGAGGATTTAAAGCAGGTAAACACGAAATTCTTCCTGTTCCGCTTTCAGAATTAACAAACACTAAACTGGTTCAAAACCCTGGATATTAAATCTATAAAGTATTATGAAATCTATAATCAAAATTTCAAGATTATATTATCTGGTCGCTGCTTTCGCAGGATTATTACTCGCTTCATGCAGTCCGGAGGAATTTAATGGCTCTTTAGGGCCGGTCCCTACTTCAGATCTTGTGAAGTTTAGCGTGAAGCCGGATGCAAGCAATCCAAACGTAGTTTCATTTGTGAATGAAACTCCCGGAACTATAACAGCAGTTTGGGATCTGGGTAATGGCAATACCGGCGACGGCGGACAAATAAACGGATCGTATCCTTTAAAAGGAACGTACACCGTTAAATTAACCGTATTTACCAAAGGTGGTTATACCTCCAATACACAAACTATCACCATCGCACAAACAAATGTTGCAATGCTTAATCGCGATGATTATAACATGCTTACCGGCGGAGCAGCTGCTGCAAATGGTAAAACATGGCGTATTGAAGGGGAAACCAAAGGACATCTGGGTGTAGGTCCGGCTGGTGCTTCCACTCCTGAATGGTATCAGGCCGGTGCTAATGATAAAGCCGGCGAAGGTTACTATGATGACCGGGTAACTTTTAACCTGAATGGCTTTAAGTTTACCAATAACAATAATGGTAATACATTTTCTAACTGGGAATTTGTTGGAGATCTTGGCGGTACTGCATCCGGAAGCAATGATTTAACAGTTCCATATACTCCATCAGCCAATTCGGCCTGGAGTATTATTGAAGAAAATGGCAAAAAATTTCTTGTCATTTCCGGAGGTGGTTTCATAGGATATTATTCCGGATCAACCCGTTATGAAATCTTATCATTAACACAAGATGAATTGTACATAAAGGGCAATTCTAAAAAACCTTCTGATGCCTGGTGGCAGCGTTTGGTACGTGAAGGTTATACCAGACCTATTGAAGCCAAGCCGATAAAATCAGAAGACATATTTGATAATTTTGATGTGGATGGAAATGTAACATGGAAAAAAGAGACCCTGACTTTAAATGAAAGTTATGATAATCCGCTTCCGCTTCCCATCAATGCCTCTGCTAAAGCAGCTATGTATATAAAGCAGGAAGGACCAGGCTTTATGTTCGCAAATATGTTTGCAGATTTTAATTACAAGTTTGATCTGACTACACGCAATAAAATCACCCTAAAAGTGTACATCCCGGGTTCGAACGACTTTACAACTGCCGCCGGTGAATCATGGGCTAATCCAAGATTATTAAAGCAGGTTTCTGTAAAGTTGCAGGACGGAACATCTGCGCAGCCATGGTCTAACCAGGTGGAAGTTGTTCAGCAGGTTACTCAAACAGATCGCTGGGTAGAACTTACCTTCGACTTTAGCGGAGCTGTCAGCAGAAAAGATCTGGACAGACTTGTGATTCAAATTGGAGGTGAAGGCAATCACATTGCCGGTCTCTTCTATATTGATGATATTAAATTACAGTAATAAGATTTCTTTCTTAAGCTTGCCGGAAAATTTCCGGCAAGCTTAATTGATTTATTAAAATACAATATTTACCCCTTACTCTTACTTCCTGATAAGTTTAATTTCTTTCATGTACCATGAAAACTCAAACCACTATGATTCCTACTTTAATTGCGAGTTGTTGCATACTTCTGTTTAATTCCTGTTCCAAAAGCGATACTCCAAAAGCATCTATCCCACCCCCGGTTACCACAATTCCGGTTGATAAAGGATGGGTTTTCGAAGCCACTCCGGTTTGGGCTGATGAATTTGACTACGCCGGTTTGCCCAATTCAAGCAAATGGGGATATGATATTGGTGGTGATGGATGGGGAAATAACGAGCTCCAGTATTACACAAACAGCTTGAATAATATCGCTGTAGAAAATGGCATTATGACCATCACTGCACGTAAAGAAAACATGAATGGCCGCGAATATACTTCGGCAAGGCTTGTTTCAAAAGGAAAAGGAGATTTCCTTTACGGCCGCTTTGAAGTAAAGGCAAAATTACCTTCAGGCAAGGGCACCTGGCCTGCTATATGGATGCTTCCAACAGAATGGGCTTATGGCGGCTGGCCAAAGTCTGGAGAGATTGACATTATGGAACACGTTGGTTATGATCAGAATAAAGTTCATATCACCGTGCATACCGAAGCTTATAATCATTCCATTGGCACGCAAAAATCCGCTACAAAAATAATTCCCGGTGCAAGTACAGATTTTCATACCTACAGGGTTGACTGGACACCTTATTCGGTTAAAGGGTTTATAGACGGCGAACAAATATATCAGTTCGTAAATGAAGGAAAAGGCTCTGCCGTTTGGCCATTTGACAAAAAATTTCATCTTCTGCTTAATGTTGCTTTCGGTGGAAACTGGGGCGGTGCTCAGGGTGTAGATCCTGCAGTTTTACCGCAAAAAATGGAAGTTGATTACGTTCGTGTTTATAAAATGATCGAGAAATAAGGATTATATATGAATATATTGAGTTGGAGATTTTTAAATCTGATAGTTCTGGTACTGCTAATTGCAGGCTGCACAAAGAAAACAACGGGTGGTGATACTCCCCCGGTAAATCCTCCGAAACCGGAGCCTCTTAAAACGGATGTATTATTTTATCTCACAACCCCCGATCGATCTGTTTTATTCAGTAAGCAAAACACAAGCCTGCTCTTTTCAAGTACTGCGAACCCGCTTCCTACTATTGAAATTGATGAATCAAAATCTTTTCAAACTATTGAAGGTTTCGGCTATACCTTAACTGGAGGAAGTGCATCGCTCATAAACTCATTAAATAGCAGCGCCAAAGATGCATTATTAAAAGAACTGTTCTTAACTGATAGTACTCATATCGGTGTTAGTTACCTGCGTATTAGTATTGGAGCTTCTGATCTGAGTTCTGTTCCATTTACATACAATGACATGTCGGCTGGCCAAACCGACGAAACGCTTAAAACCTTTTCACTTGACCGTGAAAGAACCGAACTGATACCTGTTCTGAAGCAAATAATTGCACTAAATCCGGATATTAAAATTATGGGATCGCCATGGACCGCTCCTGCCTGGATGAAAACAAACGGCAGTTTTATCGGCGGCAAGCTGAAACCCGAATATTACACAGTGTATGCAAATTATCTTGTAAAGTATATCCTGGAAATGAAAAAGGAAGGGATTATAATTGATGCAATAACCCCTCAAAACGAACCATTGCATGGTGGGAATAATCCTAGTATGCTCATGCTGGCTAATGAACAGGCTGCCTTTATTAAAGATCATTTAGGGCCGGCATTCGAAGCAGCAACTATTAAAACGAAAATAATAATCTACGACCATAATGCCGATAAGCCGGATTACCCGATCTCTGTTTTGAATGATCCGCAGGCTAAAAAATATATAAGCGGTTCTGCATTTCATTTATACGGCGGTGATATCAGCGCCTTAAGTACGGTGCATAACGCTCATCCCGATAAGGGCATTTATTTTACTGAACAATGGGTTGGCGGACCAGGCAATTTTGGCGGAGACCTTCAATGGCATATAAGTAATCTGATTATTGGCGCAACCCGAAACTGGAGCCGTAATGTTTTGGAATGGAACCTGGCAGCCGATGCTAATTACCGTCCGCATACAAATGGAGGTTGTACCAACTGTCTTGGCGCCATCAGCATTGATAATAATTCTATAACCCGCAATGTTGCCTATTATATTATTGCACATGCTTCAAAATTTGCCCGGCCCGGTTCTGTGAGAATTGAATCAAACAATATAGCCTCTTTACAAAACGTAGCTTTCAGAAATCCGGAAGGTAAAAAAGTGCTTATTGTGCTTAATTCCGGTAATAGCTCACAAACGTTTAATATAAAATCAGGTGGCAAAATGGTGAGCACAACCCTATTAAGCGGTGCGGTTGGAACATACGTTTGGTAATTAATTTGAATTAAAAACCTTCTTTCTTCATAATGAGACATTCAGCAAAACTATCTATTGGCGTTATAGCATGTTTACTTATTTTCTTTAATATAATCAATGCACATGCGCAGGGCTTTTTAGATGTTAAAGGAAAATATATTGTAAATGATAAAGGCGAAAAAGTACTTCTGAGAGGAATGGGATTGGGCGGATGGATGCTTCAGGAGGGTTATATGCTTCGCTTTCCTAAAGAAGGACAACAGCATCGCATTAAAGCCAGCATAGAAGAGCTCATAGGAAAATATAAAACCAACGAGTTTTATGCTGCATGGCTAAATAATCATACCCGCAAAGCAGATATAGATTCAATGAAGGCTTGGGGTTTCAATTCGGTTAGATTGCCGATGCATTTTAACCTGTACACCTTAGCCATAGAAGAAGAACCGGTCAAGGGTCAAAATACCTGGAAGGAAGAAGGTTTTGCCATGACCGACAGTTTGCTGGAATGGTGTAAAGCAAATCAAATGTATCTTATTCTCGATTTGCATGCTGCGCCGGGTGGACAGGGAAATGACAACAATATCTCAGACCGCGATCCGAACAAAGTTTCGTTATGGGATAGCGAAGAGAATAAAAATAAAATGATTGCTTTGTGGCGCAAACTTGCAGAGCGATATGCCAATGAACCATGGATTGGCGCTTATGATATTATCAACGAGCCCAACTGGGGCTTTATGGATCCGGAGGATAAAAACGGGCTCAAAGAATCGCAGAATATACCCTTGAAAAAATTAATGGTCGATGTAACTAATGCCATCCGGGAAGTTGATAAAAAACATATTATCATCATAGAAGGAAATGGCTGGGGAAATAATTACAATGGAATTTTGCCGCCATGGGATGATAAAATGGTGGTTAGTTTCCATAAATACTGGAATTATAACAACCAGGCCTCAATACAGCATTTCTTAGACATCCGCGATAAATATAATGTCCCCGTTTGGTTAGGAGAAACAGGTGAAAATTCAAACGTATGGTTTAACCAAGCAATCAGCTTAATGGAACGTAATGAGATTGGATGGTGCTGGTGGCCGCTTAAAAAAATGGGCATTAACAATCCTCTGGAAATAAAAGTTACTGAAGATTATCAGCAATTATTAAATTTCTGGGCAGGAAAAGGTCCCAAACCATCTGCCGAAGCTGCGTCTAAAACCCTGATGCAAATGTCTGAAAACACCAAAATCGAAAATAACATAATTCATTATGATGTACTGGATGCCATGTTCAGACAGGTAAATAGTTCTGCGGCAATTCCATTTAAAAAACATATCACAGGCAGACTTATTCAGGCTGCAGATTTCGATCTGGGCCGAAGCAATGAAGCTTATTACGATACCGATTCTACAGAATATTATATTTCAACAGGCACCGACCGCACCGGCTGGAACATGGGCAAAGCATATCGAAACGAAGGTGTTGATATTTATCCCGATTCTATTGAAAACAATAGCTTTTATATAGGTAAAATTGAAGATGGAGAATGGCTGAATTATACTGTTTTCTCAACCGAAAATGGCTCTTATTCAATTAAATTTAACGTTGCATCGGATAAAAGCGGAGGAAAACTAACACTTAAGGCAAATGAAACTCCGGCAAAATTTGTTGAAATTCCCGATACCGGAGGATCACAAAAATGGCAGACGGTGAGTTTAAATAATATAATCCTGAATAAAGGAAACAACACAATTCGTATTTACATGGAGAAGGGCGGATTCAACTTGAAATCATTTCTCTTTTCAAAATAATCAACATGTTAAACAGTACTGCCAAACGACCGCTTATAATCATCCTTATGATCGGGATTTTAGTAGTAGCCCTGTCCCAATGTTCCGGATTTAAAGAAGATAGTATTGCTGATAATAGAGGCCCTGCATATGCTGATCCAAAAAGCTGTGTAAAATGCCACAGTACTAAAAAATCCTTTTCTGAAACAGCACATTTTCATACCTCCGCCGAACTGGGCAGCGATCTGAAAGAATTTCCAAAGGCAAATACCACATTCGCTTTTAGCGATAGTTTAAAAGTTGTGATCGAAGAGCGGGATAAGCGCATGTACCAGGTTGCGTATTTCAATAATAAAGAAATTAACGCTCACAGGTTTGATATTGCTTTCGGATCAGGTGAAAAAGCCAGAACTTATGCTTATTGGGAAGATAACAGCCTCTTTCAATTACCACTCAGTTATTACAAACCAATTAACAAATGGATCAACAGTCCCGGATTTCCTGTCGACCGTATATACGATAAACGAGCTATTTTAAGCCGCTGTTTTGAATGTCATGGCTCATTTGCGGAAACAAAAATCGTCAAAACCGGCAGTTTATCGGTATCAGAAGAAATTGTTAAAGGATCGGCCATATATGGAATTGATTGTCAGCGCTGCCATGGTGCGGCAGCAGAACATGTGAATTTTCATACCGATAATCCAACAACAAAAGTTCCGAAATACATTACTGAGATCAATAAATTATCGCGGCAGCAAAAAATTGATATGTGCGCTGTTTGCCATTCCGGAAATGATCAGTTAACGCAGAAAGCCACTTTTACATTTAGTCCCGGAGATACTCTTTCAAATTATTATTATCCCCAATACAGCAGGAACAAATCAGAACCCGATGTACACGGCAATCAATATGGAATGCTTTCATCAAGCGCTTGTTTTATTAAAAGTGATATGGATTGTTCATCCTGTCATAACACGCATGTAACGGAAAAAAATAACCCTGTTCTTTATTCTCAAAAATGCATGAACTGCCATAAGACAGGTGCTCATCCTGAGATTAAAGGACTTGGTGCAAGCGCTTTAAGTACAGATTGCATCGATTGCCATATGCCGGTAGCCTCATCCAAACTGATCACTTTTCAACTTGCCGGAAAAAACGTTAAAACGCCATACTTATTACGAAGCCATCGTATTGCTATATATCCGGCGGAGGCAGAGAAAATTCTTTCCTATTTAAAATTAAAATAATCTGTTAAAACAAAGAGCAGCATTATCCGTAATACCCTTTTCCTATCTTTCCAAAAAAAATGTTTCTGTGGAATTGATGAGTTTTTGACTATGAAAAGAATACAGTTTTTGTTTATTTTGCTGATGCTCTGTTTTCAGGCATATTCACAAAACTGTACGCTTAATGTTAGTATAAATTCTTCAAATAATACAATTTGTTCCGGCATACCGGTAAGCCTGGCAGCAGTGGCCAGCGGAGGAAGTTCTTACACATATTCATGGAATACCGGTGAAACCACTCCAACAATAAGTGTAAACAAAGCAGGAACATACGCAGTAACTGTTATTGATAACGCATCAGGTTGTTCTCCGGGAATTACGCAAATTGAAATTACCAGTGCTGCAATTCCTGATCCACCCACAGTTTCGGGCGCCACAATTTGTATCAATACCACAACAACTTTAACAGCAACTGCACCGGGAGGAACCTACCAATGGTATGATGCGCCAAGTGGTGGAAATCTTTTGTACACAGGCAGCAGCTATACTCCTCCTCTGCTTACAGGGCCTGCTACTTATTTTGTTGAAACTTCTGTATCCGGATGTCCCAGCAGCAGAACTCCTGTAACTATATTCATAGTACCGGGACCAACTGTTTCGGGAGCTACCGTTTGTGCGGGATCTATTGCCAACATCAGTGCCGCAGGTGGTACCTCATATGAATGGTTTGATACCGCTTCGGGCGGAAGCCCAATCGCAACAGGATCAACGTATACGACACCACCCATTTTTGAAAGCAGGCAATATTACGTTCAAGCAATTGTAAATGGCTGCCTGAGCAACCGTCTTCCTGTTCAGGTTGATGTCATTCCGGTTCCGGATGCTCCAACGGCTTCAGGACAAACTATCTGTTCCGGAGAGTCAACCAATTTAACCGCTACCGGTCCCGGAGGAATTTACAGATGGTTTGATGTGCCCGAGGGCGGAAATCCCCTGATCATAAGTCCTGATTTTTCAACCCCGGTATTAACAGCTACTAAAACCTATTATGTTGAAACCAGCTTAAACGGCTGCATAAGTAAAAGAACAGCGGTCATTGTAAGTGTAAACCCAATTCCGGAAGCCCCGATTTCTGAAGGATTAACGATTTGTGCTAACTCTACCGCAACACTTATGGCAAGCGGTTCTGCGGGCAGTTTTGAGTGGTTTAGTAAAGCCAGCGGAGGAACAGCAATAGGTACCGGGGCATCTTTTACTACTCCCCCTTTACTAAGCTCCGCGACTTATTACGTTCAATCGACTGTTAATGGATGTGTAAGTCCTAGAATAGAGGTAATAGTTACTGTTAATCCTGCAACAGCCAACCCGTATGCAGCCGGTGTTCTGATCTGCTCAGGTTCTAATGCAACTTTAACTGCAACATCTCCAGGCGGAACATTTGAATGGTTTGACGAATCATCAGGCGGGAATTTACTTAGCAGTGAGGCCGTCTTCGTAACGCCGGCGCTGAGCAGTGTAACCACTTATTATGTACAAAACACCATAAACGGATGTACTAGTTCACGAACTCCGGTTACGGTTTCTATACTTCCTGTTCCGGAAGCTCCAGCTGCCAGCGGAGTTAATATCTGCGCCGGCAATCAGGCATCTCTTTCAGCTACTTCATCAGGAGGAAAAATAGAATGGTATGATGCAGCAGTGGGCGGAAATCGCTTGATCTCAAATTCGCTTTTTATTACTCCTGTTCTGAATTCAAGTACAACTTATTATGTTCAAACTGTTTTAAACAATTGTGCCAGCAGCAGGACAGCGGTTATTGTTGTGGTAGACCCATTGCCTGCGGTACCAGACGTAACCGGCGCTACCGTTTGTTCCGGATTAACAGCCAGCTTAACCGCAACATCAGCAAGTGGTATTATTGAGTGGTATGATGCTGCGACCGGAGGTACTTTAGTTTCGACCGGCAACTCATTTATAACTCCAGCTTTAAACGCAAACAGAACGTACTATGTACAATCAATTTCGGCGAATTGCACAAGTGCCAGAGTTCCGGTTACAGCTTCAATTTATCCTAAGTTTAATCCGGAATTTAAATATTCTTCAGGGACCTTTTGCAGTACAGCACCTAATGCAATCCCTCTGATAAATAATCCTGCGGGAGGAACTTTTTCTGCCTCTCCGGCGGGATTGCAATTTGTCAATACGTCTACAGGTGAGATTAATATTAGTGCCAGCATCCCCCAAACGTATGTTATCACCTTTAAAAATAATGGCCCTTGCGGAGAGGAAAGCAGCGCAACTCTAACAATAACTACCTTACTGGATGCCAGTTTTTCTTTTAACAATTCCTATTGTCCTGCCGAACCAAATCCGCGTCCCTTTTTTCCTGGTTCAGGTAGTGCGGGTTCCTTTAGTGCCAGCCCCGCAGGCTTAGTTTTCGTGAATACCAGTACCGGCGAAATTGATTTAAAAGCGAGTCAGTCCGGAAATTATACAATTACTAACACCATTGAAGCTAGCGGTACTTGTGGGGGAGATCAGAAAACTGCACTAGTCACAATCGATATTTTACCCGCTGTAAATGCCGGTCCTGATCAAATAGTTCCGGCAGGAAACAGTGCCACCTTAGCAGGTACTACAAGTAATACCGAAAGTTTTTTATGGACGGGAGGATTGGGAACTTTTTCAAATCCTGCATTACTAAATACTACTTACACCCCTGCAGCCGGTGAGACATCTGTTGTATTAACATTAACAAGCAATGATCCGGCGGGAAGTTGCGGACCCCAAACTGATAATGTCATAATTAATTTCAATGCTATCCCTCCCGCACCCACATCCTCAGACCAAACTATTTGCTCCGGCAATTCGGCCACACTTACAGCAGTTCCAGCCGGAGGTTCATATGCATGGTTCGATTCACCGGAAGATGGTAATTTACTTGGCAGAGGAGCAATTTTTAACACTCCTCCTTTAATAAGTAACACCTCATATTATGTTCAAAGTACATTAAACGGTTTAACAAGTGCACGAAAAGAAGTTAAAGTTATTGTAAATTCTATTCCTCCGCCACCAATAAGCGTTAGTACGAATATCTGTACCGGATCTGCAGCAAATTTAGCTGCCAGTGGTTCAACAGGTACATATCAATGGTTTGATGCCGCAAGCGGAGGAAATCTGCTGGCCAATACAGCTAATTTTACTACACCGGTATTAAGCAGTAATATTTCTTATTATGTTCAAACTATCGTAAATGAGTGTGTAAGCGACCGGACCGAAGTACAGGTAACGGTTAACCCATCACCTATAATAACAAGTGCTTCAATAGCTGATTTGTGCAGCAATTCTCCACAGAATTATGAAATTACATCTAACATTCCAGGCAGTTCTTTTAACTGGAGTCGTGCAACAGTCGATGGCATCAGTCAGCCGGGAGTTTCAAATCAAACATCAAACAATATCAATGAAACATTAACAAACACAAGTGCTGATCCCCTTGAAGTTAACTATATCATTATCCCGGAAAGTAATGGCTGTACAGGTACACCGTTTACTTACACACTTACGGTAAATCCAGTTCCGCAACCTCTTAATCTTTCGAGGGATACTATTTGTAATGGAGAGGCATCCAATTTTGCGGTGGAGTTTAACATACCCGAAACGATTTTTTTCTGGAGCAGAAATGCCGTTGAAGGAATCGGAAATCCGTCAATTTCAAATCAAATATCAAGCACAATTAAAGAGAATTTATATAACATAACTGATCGGCCGGTTGATGTCATTTATAATTTTTATTCACGCACCAGCGATTGTGAAGCTTCCGTATTTAATTACACAGTAACCGTTAATCCTTCGGCTTTGGTAACGAGTGCTCCTTTTAGTACCATTTGCAGCAGCGAAGATCTGAATTACAGTATTACTTCAAATATCCCTTCAGCTAGTTTTACATGGAGCAGACCGGCTATTGCCGATATAAGTAATCCGGCAGTATCAGACCAAAATTCATCAACTATTAATGAAAATTTATTAAATACCGGAGCGGCAGGTGTCTATGTTTCATATATTATTACTCCGTTTGTAAATGGCTGCGCAGGAATTCCGTTTACATATGTGGTGCATGTAAAACCAAGTCCGGTTATTCCTCCGATAAACAGTAATTCGCCGGTTTGCATTGGAAATTCCATCCAATTGATGAGTCTTTCCGTTACCGGAGCTACTTACACATGGAATGGGCCCGACAATTTTATATCCACCGAGCAAAATCCATTAATCAGTAGTGTGAGTCAGCGTAATGCCGGAACTTACACGTTAACCATGGAAGTTGACGGCTGTAAAAGCACTGCATCTATACCTGTAGAAGTAAATGAATTTCCTGTAGCCAATGCCGGAAGAAATCAGAGCGTTTGTATCAGTACAGACTCGGTAAGTTTGGCGGGTAGAATAAGCGGTGGCACCACAACCGGCGTTTGGACCAGCAGCGGAACCGGATTATTTTATCCTATAAATAACTTCTTAAATGCAAAGTATATTCCATCTGCAGAAGACAAGGCAGCCGGATCGGTGATCATGACTTTAACCTCAACAAGTAACGATGATTGTATTCCATCAGTTTCTACCATGAGAATCAACTTTCAGGATGTGCCGCTTGTAAGTGCCGGACAAGATCTGGAAGTTTGCGCTCAGGATGAAAACGTTAAACTGAATGGACAGGTAAATTTATCAGGTGCCGGAGTATGGAGCAGTTCAGGTTACGGAACTTTTAGCCCTTCAGAAAATGATTTAAAGGCAGTTTACATTCCTTCTCCTTCTGATGTGGAAAATGGTTCGGTTATCCTCACACTAAGCTCCAATATAAACAGTAGCTGCGATGTAGTTCAGGATGAACTTACAATCAGGTTTATTCCGCCACCAACAGTGGATGCAGGTGAAGATAAAATATTACTGAGAAACACTTCTTATACTTTAAATCCGACAGTTAATGAAACTGATGTACAGTATAGATGGTCGCCGAATATCAACATTAGTAATGCTAATATTAAAAATCCGGTAATAACTGCCAACGAAGAAATTACCTACACATTAACCGTTACAGATAAAAGAGGTTGTGTCACTGAAGATCAGATAAAGATTGAAGTGCTGGAGGCCTTAAAAATCTCGAATACATTTACACCTAACGGCGATGGCTTTAACGATTTCTGGGTTATTAAGGAACTGGTAGATTATCCGGATGTAAAAGTCAGCATATTTAACCGTTACGGCGAAAAAGTTTATTATTCTGACGGCTACGCCATTCCCTGGAATGGTACCAGAAATGGAGAAAACCTTCCGGTTGGAACGTATTATTACATCATTCAAACCCAACTGGAGGGAATGAAATTTTCAGGAAGTATTACCATTCTGCGTTAATTAGTATTTAAAAAACCTGTTTCTAAATACTGATTTCAATGCAATCTTATTGTAATTTGCACCATTTGGCAGCTCTTTTCTAAAATGATATATTTGCCGCAATAAAAACTGCATCTGTTCACTCTTTACCTACACCGCCTTAGATCCTGTTTTTCTTCCTGCGGAAGGCTTACACACAATGAAGAGCCTGATTTTAGAGCAATTTTTTAACATTTATTTATTAACCGGATTATCCTCCGGTCTCAAATTACTTTTATGATCAATCGTTCTGAAATTGACAGACGAAAAACATTCGCGATTATTAGTCACCCGGATGCCGGTAAAACCACCCTGACAGAGAAATTACTTTTGTTTGGTGGTGCCATCAATACTGCCGGTGCGGTAAAACGAAATAAGATAAACCAAACCTCTAAATCCGATTTCATGGAAATCGAAAAGCAGAGAGGTATATCCGTTGCAACTTCAGTAATGGCATTTAATTATGGCGATAAACGCATTAATATTTTAGATACTCCTGGTCACAAGGATTTTGCTGAAGATACTTACAGAACGCTTACTGCGGTGGATAGTGTAATCCTGGTGATTGACTCGGTTAAAGGTGTAGAAGAGCAAACTCAAAAATTAATGGAGGTTTGCCGGATGAGAAACACTCCGGTTATTATTTTTATTAATAAAATGGACCGGGAGGGTAAAGATGTTTACGACATTATGGAAGAAATCGAGAATATTCTTAAAATATCGGTTACTCCCCTAACCTGGCCTATCGGTCAGGGTCATTCATTTAAAGGTGTTTATGATATTTACAATGAGGAATTAAATCTTTTTGAACCAAACAAAACAAAAATTTCTGAACCTAAAATAAAGGTAAAAAATCTGGAAGTAAGCTCCTTATCAGAATTTCTTCCAATACCTTTAATTAATCACTTGCGTGATGACATAGAATTAGTGAAAGGTGTTTTTGATCCGTACAATACAGAACTTTATAATGAAGGACTGCTTGCCCCCGTATTTTTCGGAAGTGCTATCAATAACTTTGGAGTAAGCGAATTACTGGAAACATTTATCAATATTGCTCCCAGCCCTTCGAGTCATGAGGCCGTAGAGCGAACCGTTTTTGCTGATGAAGATACTTTTACCGGATTTGTATTTAAAATTCACGCAAATCTTGATCCCAAGCACCGTGACCGGATCGCTTTTCTAAGAATCTGCTCCGGAAACTTCGAACGTCATAAATTCTACTATCACAGCAGACTGGATAAAAAACTGCGTTTCAGTAACCCTCTTGATTTTATGGCCAATGAAAAAAATATCATTGAGACCGCATGGCCGGGTGATGTAATTGGTTTGTATGACAGTGGCAACTTTAAAATCGGAGATACAATTACTGAAGGTGAACCTTTACATTTTAAAGGAATTCCAAGCTTTTCTCCCGAGATATTTAAAGAAATGGAAAACAAAGATCCATTTAAAGCCAAACAGCTCGAAAAAGGTATTCGTCAGTTAACAGAAGAAGGTCTGGCGCAGCTTTTCATTCAGCAGCCGGGAAATCGAAAAATCATCGGAACTGTCGGAGAACTTCAGTTTGAAGTTATCAGTTTCAGACTGGAACACGAGTACGGCGCAAAATGTGATTTCAGACCATTGAATATCCATAAAGCTACATGGGTAACCGCACAATCCAAAAAAGAACTGGAAAATTTCGCTCAGCGCCGCTCCTCTTATGTGGCCCGCGATAAAGAAAACAGGCTGGTATTTTTAGCTTCAAACGACTGGGATCTGCAATCAACAAGAACTACTTTCCCGGAACTCGATTTTCATTTTACATCAGAATTAGAGAATCAGAAAAACAAAACTGTAAAGTAGCAAACAGATCTTTTAAAAAATTCTAAAAGGCTTTTATCCTTTATATTCAGGAATACCCGATTTTGACTTATGAGCCAGATCGGGTATTTTATTTTCATTAATTTTATTAGAAGGGTTCACTTAAGATTGTATTCACAAACCATATGCTTGCGTAACAATTGTTACCAATCTGATCCTAAAATTTTCCAAGATTTGAACTTATCAGAATAGTACTCAAACTATGGAAATAAAACTGGGACTGAAGGAAAACTGGAAACAGTTTACCATTCTGGTAATAATAAATGGATTTGTTGGAGGAATGATTGGTTTAGAAAGGACCATTTTGCCCCAGCTTGCTGAGCAGGAATTTGCAATGCTGGCAAAATCTGCAATCCTCTCCTTTATTGTTGTTTTTGGATTTACTAAAGCCATCACCAATTATTTTGCCGGAACACTTGCCAACAAAGTCGGAAGGAAAAATCTGCTTATTTACGGCTGGATTATCGCTCTTCCGGTTCCATTTCTGCTCATGTTTGGACCTACCTGGAACTGGATTATTCTGGCTAATATTTTATTGGGAATAAACCAGGGCTTAACATGGTCTTCAACAGTTGTAATGAAAATAGATCTGGTTGGAGAAAAAGACCGCGGCTTTGCCATGGGATTAAACGAGTTTGCGGGTTATTTAGCGGTTGCTTTAGTTGCATTACTGAGCGGATATATTGCCGGTACCTGCGGTCTAAGACCTTACCCTTTTATGATTGGAATAGGATTATCGGTTTTAGGATTACTGGCCACGATATTTCTTGTGAATGACACCCGTAAATTTGTTAGCAGCGAAAGCAATATCTCTCACATAAATCCACTTAAAAATATATTTCTGGACACTTCATTCAGGCATCCAAATCTATCTTCCATTAGTCAGGCCGGATTAATTAATAACCTTAATGATGGAATGATCTGGGGTCTGTTCCCGGTTTTATTAGCAAGCAAAGGATACAGTTTAGCAGAAATAGGCATTACTGTTGCCATTTACCCCGCCGTTTGGGGAATAGGGCAATTATTTACGGGCAAACTTGCCGACTTGATTTGCAAGAAAAAATTATTATTCTGGGGTATGCTGTTGCAGGGAATCGCAATCATTTTATTGGTTTATGCCTCCTCACAAATACACTATGCGTTAATTTCGGTGATTTTAGGCCTGGGAACCGCGGTTGTTTACCCGGCTTTTTTGGCCGCTATCGCGGATGATACTCATCCTGATCAAAGAGCAGAAAGCATCGGAATATTCAGATTGTGGCGTGATTCAGGTTATGCTTTCGGAGCAATCATTTCAGGCATTCTGGCAGATTCTCTGGGCATTAACTTTGCAATTGGGAGTATTGGGTTTTTGACCGTATTTTCAGCTATAGTAATCCAAATTCGCATGCGCTGCGGAATTATTAGTTTTAATTGTGCTTCAAAACTAAAACCAATGGTTGCTGCTCAATAAACTTAAGAATTTTTAAACTAACTTCAGACCCTTCCCGGGAAAAATTATACTTAATTTTAAGAGTACCTGATTTCTGTAATAATTAAAATTAAATGGATACGACACATCAACTGATTGCTTTATGGATAGAAGGCAGAACCCGGTTTTCCAATCAGCTAAATACTATTTCTGAGGCCGATTTACCTAAAACTCTTGCTCCGGCTCCAAATTCAGCGGGCTTTCTCATTCGCCATATCGGAGATGTAGAACTACTCTTTGCTAAAAATGTATTTAACGCTTTGGAGGTACAGGTTCATGCTCAAACAGTGATTTCTCAAAAAGACACCGGCCAATGGACCAATCTGCAGGATTTACTGAATTATGTGCAAAAATCATATGATGTTCTGAAAAACAGCATTCTGATGCAACCCCAAAACTCATGGGAGGAAATTATAACAACCAAAGAGTTTGGTACAAAAACCAAAATAGAAACCTTGGGCCGCATTACTACTCACACGGCTTATCATGCCGGGCAACTGGCGCTCATTGTAAAATACGGGCTAAAAGAACTCAGTATCTGAAACTTTTACCTATTTATATTCAGCACTTAGGTAGTTGTAATTAATTCTGTAATTAAACTTTTTAAACAAGTTATATTAATGAGGAATAAAAATATTCAGACCGAAATAGATGCAAGTTATTTGTACGATAAGCTTGCCGGGCATGAAGAAGATCCAACTATCGCCCATGTGTTTAGTCAGATGAGCGATATTGAAAAAGGTCATGCCGAAGCCTTTGCCAGGAAAGAAAACATCAGTTTAGAAAATTTAATGCAGCCCTCATGGAGAGCAAAAACCCTGAATTTTATTGGTAAAACGTTTGGATATGATTATGTTCTTGGTGTGTTAATGGATACCGAAAAAAGCATTTCTAATGCCATAATCAGTACAAAGCAAAAAAACAAACTCGCTATAACGGGCACTGAAACCACACACGTAAAAATTCTCCGCTCCATTCTTGAAAAAGAAGAAAAAGTAACGGGAATACAGCTTTCGAAATTTGAATCCCGGCATCGCTCTGTTGGAGGTAATGCTATCAGAGCGGCAGTTTTGGGAGGGAATGATGGACTGGTTTCCAATTTCAGTTTGGTGATGGGAATTGCCGGAGCAACTTCGGGCCAGGAAGGAGTTTTGCTGGCCGGAGTAGCAGGTTTATTAGCCGGTGCATTGTCTATGTCATTGGGAGAATGGATTTCGGTAAAAAGTTCGCAGGAGCTTTATGAAAACCAGATGCAGATAGAAATGGAAGAGCTGGAAACCAATCCCGAAGGAGAAATGAAAGAACTTGCCTTAATTTATATTGCCAAAGGTATTCCCACTGATCAGGCACATCAAATGGCTGCCGAAATCATGAAAGATACAACTACCGCACACGAAATCTTAGTAAGAGAGGAATTGGGAATTAATCCCGAGGAACTTAAGGGTTCAGCCCTTGAAGCCGCAGTTTATTCTTTTATTTTATTTGCCATTGGCGCTGTTATACCTGTAATACCTTTCATGTTTACCACAGGAATAAAAGCCGTTCTTATAAGTGTTGCCATAAGTGCGGCGGGGCTTTTTATAATCGGCGCTGCTATTACTTTATTCACCGGAAAGAATGTGTGGTTTTCAGGTTTCCGACAAGTTATATTCGGTCTGGCAGCAGCAGCAATTACTTTTGGAATTGGTAAACTAATTGGTGTTTCACTCAGCTAAGAAATCTGTAATTCAATCATTTATCTTCGTGATTTCTATCAGAGTTTAGTAAATGTGCTGGCTATAACTTTGATAAAAAAAATCATGGATCAAACGCATATTCACTTATTAATAACTCATCTTCCTATTTTCGGTTCGATCTTAGGCGGATTAGTTCTGGCCTATGGACTTTGGGTTAAAAGCAACCATACAAAAATTGCTTCCTATATTTTGCTCATCATTTCAGCTATGGGAGCGGGTATCTCCTACCTAACCGGTGAAGAAGCTGAAGAAACTGTCGAGAGACTTCAGGGGGTTTCAGAAAGTATAATTAAACAGCATGAGGATTTTGCATTATATGCTTTAATCGGGCTGGGTATAACCGGTTTCTTTTCATTAATATCAATGTATCTTACTGCAATCAATAGCTTATTAACAGAACGGCAGCGATAATCACATTAATAATAACATTGATAAGTTTTGGTCTGGTGGCCAGAACGGGTTACCTTGGCGGGCAGATAAGACATTCTGAAATAAGAAGTGGTGTACTAAATGAAACAAATAATCAGGATTATAACGATGATAATGATTAATTATTTATGATGCTGTGACCTCAAATCTTCTGCAATTTTTTTACATCCAAAAATTTTCTAAACCCGCTAAAATTACCATGATAATGATTTCCGGCAATGTAACTTTTGTAACCAATAAGAACTTTAACTTAGGTGACATTTGCATCCATACTAATTAAGAAATTAAATGGAAATTTTAGGTTTTATTCTGGCTGCAATTGTAGGTGTATCATTAGGATTAATAGGAAGCGGAGGTTCTATTTTAACAGTACCTATCCTGGTTTATATTATGGGAATTGATCCGGTTCTGGCTACTGCTTATTCCTTATTTATTGTAGGCTCTACCGCGTTAGTTGGCGGGGTACAAAGTGCAATACAAAAGCGGGTTGATTTTAAAACCGTTTTAATCTTTGGAATTCCTTCAATTGCCGCAGTTTATGCTACGCGAATGTGGCTGGTGCCGATGATTCCTCAGGAACTTTTCTCTATTGGCTCACTCGTTATTACCAAGTCTATTGCATTAATGCTGCTTTTCGCTGTCGTAATGATCCTTGCTTCGGTAAGTATGATCAGGCCGGGAACTACCAAAGAAGCAGATGAAAATACACCAATCACTTATAATTACCCGATGATCTTATTGGAAGGAACGTTGGTTGGTATGCTTACAGGATTAGTAGGCGCCGGCGGCGGATTCCTGATTATTCCGGCTTTGGTAATACTGGCAAGAATGCCTATGAAACTGGCTGTGGGAACTTCCCTTTTTATTATCGCCGTAAAATCATTAATCGGTTTTACCGGAGATTTACAGGGAGCTCAGGTAATAGACTGGAAATTATTAGGCGGTTTTACTGCTTTTGCCGTAATCGGCATATTTATAGGAATTGTATTGTCAAAGAAAATATCGGGTGATAAACTTAAAAAATCATTTGGATGGTTTGTTTTAATAATGGGAATCTACATTATTGTGAAAGAAATATTTTTTCCTTCAATCGGAGGACATTAAAAATAATTACACATAAAATTTTAAAAGCGAACTTGATTTAAGCCTGAAAAATTTGATACAAACCGCCATTTCAATGCAACTAATGTTACCATATTCAGCAAAAAATCATCGCATATTTGTACTATCAATAAATTAAAAAATAAAAAAAAATAATTATGTTTTTTCAACACATTTACGACAAAAGCCTTGCTCAGGCAAGTTATTTCATTGGTTGTCAGAAAGCCGGCGTGGCCGCAGTTATTGATGCTAAGCGGGATGTGGATACCTATCTTGAAATAGCGAAAGCCAATAACATGAAAATCACTCATATTTTAGAAACCCATATTCATGCCGATTTTCTTGCAGGTTCAAGAGAGCTTGCAGAACTCACCGGAGCGGATATGTATCTTTCTGATGAAGGCGGTTCTGGCTGGGAATATGAATTTCCTCATGTAGGATTAAAAGATGGCGATAAAATAAAAGTAGGAAATCTTACTATTGACGTATTGCATACTCCGGGTCATACTCCGGAAAGCATCAGCTTTCTATTAACTGATAATCCGGCAATTAACAAACCGGTTATGCTGTTCACCGGCGACTTTGTTTTTGTTGGAGATATTGGCAGACCTGATTTGCTTGAAAAGGCAGCGGGGATGAAAGGAACCCAGGATATTGGCGCTCAGCAAATGTATCAATCCATCAAAAAATTTGATGCCCTGCCTGATTTCATTCAGGTTTGGCCTGGTCATGGTGCCGGTTCGGCATGTGGTAAAGCCTTAGGTTCTGTACCTAGCACAACCGTAGGATATGAAAAATTAAGGAACTGGGCATTTCAATACGGGCAGGACGAAAAAGGCTTTGTCAAATATTTACTCGAAGATCAACCGGAACCGCCGAAGTATTTTGCGATGATGAAAAAGCTGAATAAAGTAGATCGTCCGCTTTTAACTGAAGTCCCAAAACTTAAAAAACTTAGCGCTGAAGAATTAAAAGCCAATATGGCTAAGGGAATGAAATTACTGGATGCACGCGTTAAAACCGATTTTGCAGCAGGCTTTATTCCGGGAAGTATCAACATTCAGGGAAATAATTCTTTCGCAACCTGGGCCGGATGGTTCTTAAAATACGAAGAGCCGTTTATGCTTTTAGCTGATGAAGGTCAACTAGATGATCTTACCAGGAAGTTAATGCGAATCGGACTGGATAAGATTGAAGGTTATGTACCTTCTACTTCTACATGGACCGAAGCTGGCGGTACATTGCAGAAAGCTAATGTAATATCTCTCGAAGAAACTAAACGACTGATTCAAAATAACGGAGTACAGGTGGTAGATTTAAGAGGCGCTTCTGAATTTAAGGCAGGCCATATAGCTAAAGCCGAAAACATATTTGTTGGAACTTTGCCGGAGAATTTAGATAAAATCAGCAAAGACAAAAAAGTAATTATTCATTGCCAGAGTGGAGACAGAGCAACAATCGGTTATTCCATCTTAGCAAAAAATGGATATACAAATGTTCTTAATTTCTCAGGAAGCATTAATGAATGGGTAAATGCCGGAGAACCGGTAGTTTCCTAAGTAATCAGACCATTGTATTAAAAGCTGCCCACACCCCCGGGCAGCTTTTATATTTATATTTCATCCCGGAGTTTGCAGCGATATGAATAATAAGGAATAAACTTAGTTGAAAATCATAATGAATGACTTAAACAAACAGATTAATAAAGACCTCATTTTGCGGGAACGCCTGGCAATTGAGAGAACTTCAATGGGTAACGACCGAACTCTTCTAGCATTCATCCGCACATCACTATATTTCTCTATTGCCGGAATGTCTGTAAACAATTTAATCGAGATTGATTATGGATTATGGTTTGAAATTGCATTCTGGATTATGGCAGTACTCATTCTGATAACCGGATTTTTTAAATATTTTAAACAGAAAAAAAGCTTAAAAGAAAGCGAAAAACACATTGGGAATTACCGCCTTCACTAGAATTCAAGCTCCCCGATGTTAATTATAAATAGTACCCTTCTGTATAGCTATCAGATTTAAGTGGTTTAATATTAATACTATCGCATAATCTTTCCCTGATTTTAAAAATCCCATTTGTAACCTTTGTTACCAATATTCTTTCTTTAAGCCTGTACTTTTGTTGTACCAAAACAAATTGGGATATATTTAAATCAGGAATACCATGAGACAAACTATTTTAACAAACTGGTCAATTATCCGATTCCTAAGACTGATGATTGGTCTGGCTATAATTGTACAGGCTTTCATTATCAGTGATGTACTTCTGGGTGTTGCGGGTTTATTGTTTAGCAGCATGGCCGTGTTTAATGCGGGTTGTTGCGGAACAGCCGTATGTGCTCCAAAAATTAGAAAGTCTTCGGGAACTATTAAAGATACCACCTATGAAGAAGTGGTTTAATAATAATATTTTATATCTAACAGGAGCAATAATCGGCGCCTTCACAGGATATTTTTACTGGCAGCAGATAGGTTGTACCTCCGGCACTTGCGCCATAACATCTCAACCGCTAAACAGCACAATTTATGGTGCGGCCATGGGAGCTTTATTGCTGGGCATGTTTAAAAAAGAAAACAAAAAGCAGTTTGCAGAAGAAAAAGTACAGGAATAAAATCAGGAAACTGATAATTCAAATCCAGGTAAGATCATAAATAATTTCACTTAATAAACGGCAAAGCCGGATGGATAAAGGGCCTGATTGGATAAACAGCATATATGATATAATTTACAATTCAACAATTTAAATTTTAAAAAAATGAACATATTTAAACAGATATTCGGTGGTTCAGAACCAGTAGATCTAAAAAACATTATTGAAGAAGGAGCATTTTTAGTGGATGTAAGAAGTCGGGGTGAATTTGCCGAAGGCCATGTACCAGGTTCAGTAAATATCCCTCTGGATATTGTACCCGCACAATTAGAGCAATTTAAAGACAAGAAAAACATTGTTGTTTTCTGTCGCAGTGGCAACAGAAGCGGCCAGGCAAAAGCAATTTTAGAACAGAATGGGTTTAAAAATGTAGTGAATGGCGGTACCTGGGAAGATATAAAGCAATTTGTTAAATAATACTCCCCGCTTTAAAAACATTACCGGAATATATTGACATCATCCGGATTTGAAAAAAGTCTGCTTAAGAATTGATGCTAATTTGCCATCAAATAATCTAAATCAACAAATTATATGGAAAGTTTAAAAATACTTATCCCTACCGATTTCTCAGTTCAGGCAGAATTTGCTTACCTGATGGTAAAAAAGCTTGAAGAAAAATCAGACATTGAAATTAACTTTCTACATGTTTTAGAAGTGCCTGACACCGTAACAATTGATGCTAATGGCGAAATCAGAACTTGCGGAGAAATTGACATCAACTACGTTTTAAAGCAAAAAGAAATAGCTGAAAGAAAATTAGCAAATCTGAAGAGCCTGTACGGAGATCAGATTCAAACCCATTTGGTACTTGGAAAAACAACAGATGCTATTTTAAAATTCTCAGAAATAAATCATTTTGATTTAATAGTAATGGGTACAAAAGGCGCATGGGGTTTAAAAGAAAAATTATCAGGATCAGAAACACAGGTGATAGCCCGCAAGTCTAAAACTCCATTGCTTTCCCTGATGTGCGATCGCTCGGATCTTATAATCAGCAATATTTTATTAGTATATAATTTCAGCAATCCGGTAAAAGAAGACATATCTCTTTTGCATAAACTGATCAATGCATTTGGCATCAAGCTACATTTGCTACAAATAACAAGCGGTAGTACACAGGGAGATTTGGCTACGGTTGAATCAAATATGAAAAAATTTGCGGAGCTTAATAATATTACAAATTACGAATGTCATTTGATCAATGATAAGGATGTAGAGAACGGCGTAATTCATTTTAACCAAATGAATAATATGGATCTGATTTGTATCGGTACACACGGAAAAGGTGGAATGTTCCATCAAAGTGCAACCGAAAAATTGATCAATCACTTGTTCAAGCCCATTATTTCATTTCATTTAAATAACACTAAATAATCATGATAGATATCATAACACAAACCTGGTCATGGTGGTTCTCAGGGGCTCTGATAGCCGGAATCATGTTTTTCCTTTTATATTTCGGACAATCATTTGGCTTTTCATCAAACTTAAGAACCATCTGTGCTGCAAGCGGCCTGGGTAAAAAGGTTAAATTTTTTGACTTTAACTGGAAATCACAAATCTGGAACCTGGTATTTCTGGTTGGTGCTATTATCGGTGGCTTTTTAGCCAAACATTATCTCTCTACCGATGCGCCGGTACAAATTTCGCAAGCAACAATAACAGATTTAAATCAGTTAGGCTTTGCTGCTCCTGCTTCATTACAACCGGCAGAATTATTCAGCATGGAGGCTGTTTTTTCACTGAAGGGATTTCTTGTTTTGGCTTTAGGAGGATTAATGGTGGGCTTCGGATCACGTTATGCGGGCGGCTGTACATCAGGGCATGCAATCAGCGGTCTATCTGACCTGCAGGTTCCCTCTCTTATTGCTGTAATCGGATTTTTTGCAGGCGGTTTAATAATGACATTTTTAATATTCCCATTAATATTTTAATACTATGAAATTTTTAAAATTTGGCTTACTCGGTATAGTCTTCGGCATTGCAATGGCTAAATCAGAAGCCATTTCATGGTTCCGGATACAGGAAATGTTCCGTTTTCAATCCTTTCACATGTATGGAATTATTGGTACTGCCGTAATTCTGGGCGTAATTGGCGTTGCGTTAATTAAAAAATATAAAATCAGGGATTTCCACGGTAACCCGATCGTATTTGCTCCAAAGGAAAAATCAGTTACACGCTATCTTTTAGGAGGATCAATCTTTGGACTTGGCTGGGCATTAAGCGGTGCCTGCCCCGGACCCATGGTCGTAAACATCGGCTACGGTTTCCTGTCCATGATTATTGTATTTTTCTTTGCGCTGGTTGGAACATATTTGTATGGATTATTGAGAGATAAATTGCCTCATTAATTTTCAAACTAATCTTTTCAGTCAGGAAATCAGCATCAAATATTGTTTATATATGGGGATCTCAAAAGCCCCATATTCCATTTTATTAACCTCCCGGAATTAATTCTGAAACACGGAGTATTGTTCCGGGATGTTTGTTTTCGGACCATGTTCTGTAAACATTCTTCCCTTTTTCTAAACTCGATAAAAATGAAAAAAATCATGTTAGCAGTAATGCTAATATTATTTACCGGCGGAACTATGCTCTTTGCACAAAATCAGGAAATTGCTGAGCAATCTGAAATTGAGAAAAGCGAAGGGCTTAAAAATGTAGACTCGACTTCTTTACTTTCGGCTTTAAAAAAGGCTCAGATCGATGGCCACTTCAGATACTTTTTTATGGCAACTGATAATAAAAAGGGCCTGACGGATTATTATGCAAATGCGGTTGGTGGCAGCATTCGTTATGAAACCGCACCCTTACATGGCTTTCAGCTTGCTCTAAGCGGATCATACATTTACAATATGGGCTCTTCCGACTTTACCTTAGCCGACTCTGTAACAGGGCAATTAAACCGCTATGAATCTTCTCTTTTTGATATTCAGGATCCGGCTAATAAAAAATTCATCACCCGTTTAGAAGAAGTACATCTCAAATACAATTATAAAAAATCTTCAGCAACTGCAGGCCGGCAGTTAATTAATACTCCTTTCATTAATTTACAGGATGGGCGAATGCGCTCTACAGGAGTAGAAGGTCTGTATATAGAATTCAACGAGATTAAAAATACAAAAATTGAGGGTGGCTGGCTCTACGCTATTTCTCCGAGAGGAACTACAAAATGGTATAACACAGGTGAATCAATGGGAATTTATCCGGCTGGTTTAAATACAGACGGAACAAAATCAGCATACCTAAATTCTATTGAAAGTAAATCTGCTGCTATTTTAGGAATTAGCACAAACATCAATAACTTAAAACTTCAGGCCTGGGACCTATTCTCCGAAAATGTTTTTAACACCGCTATGCTGCAGGCAGATTTGATGTTCCCTATTAAAAACAAAAGTTCAGTATTTGCTTCCGCACAGCTGATCAGACAGGATGCGGTGAATGATGGAGGAAATCCGGATGCTGCCAGAACCTATTTTGAAAAAGGAGGTAAAGCCGTTTCTTTAGGTACAAGAGCCGGTTGGAGAAATAAGATATTTGAAGCCAGCTTAAACTACAATCGGATCACAGCTCATGGACGCTATTTAATGCCCCGTGAATGGGGACGAGAGCCTTTTTTTACCTTTCTTCCAAGGGAACGAAATGAGGGATTTGGTGATGTTCATGCTTTTATGGCAAAAGTGAATTATAATATTCCCCGCTCAGGGATGAACACATCTTTGTCAGCAGGTTATTATCAAATGCCCGACGTAAAAAACTACAAGTTAAATAAGTATGGCTTACCTTCGTATACACAGATTAATGCCGATGCCCGATATTCTTTTACAGGAACGTTTAAAGGCCTTGAAGCTCAATTCCTGATTGCAGGAAAAATTAATAATGGTAAAACGTACGACAACACCCGTTTTGAAATTAATAAAGTAAATATACTTCAATATAATTTTGTGTTAAATTATCATTTCTAAGATCCTATGAATAATACAGCAACTTTCGATTCGACTTTTGAACCTGCGCTTGTTAAAGAAATGCAGGAGTTTGGTGAGTTAAAGCATTATAAAGAAGGTGATATTATCATGGATTATGGTAAATACATCCGTATGATGCCCATCATTGTCAATGGCAATATCAAAGTGCTGCGCATGGATGAAAACGGAAAAGAAATATTACTTTATTATTTGTCGAGCAACGAAAGCTGTTCAATGGCCTATAGTTGCTGCGTAGAAGCCAAAAAAAGTGAAGTAAAGGCAATTGCCGAAGATGATGTGGAACTGATCGCCATTCCGCATACTAAACTGGATGAATGGCTTTGTAAATATCCCAGCTGGAAAAACTACATTATGCGCAGTTTTAATGAACGTTTCTTAGAATTACTTAAATCAATTGAGAGCATTGCTTTTCATAAACTTGATGAACGGCTTATCTCCTATCTCAGAGAAAAACAGCGTCTTTCCGGCTCGAGTGTTATTAAAGTTTCTCATTATTTAATTGCCGATGAATTGGCCACATCAAGAGTAGTTGTTTCCCGTCTGCTAAAACAATTAGAAAATGATGGCAAAATTTTACTTTACCGGAACGAAATAAAACTCCTTAAAGAATTTTAATTAACTATTTTTTCTGTAGAGACCTGGATATGCAGAATTCCTAAGCGTATTTTCTATTCTTTTTCAAAAATCCATTGCTTAAATTTAAGCTAAGAAATTTATTTCTGTTGATTAAAGGCTTCAGTCAATTTTAGCAGAATTAGTTAAACAGATAAACCTATCTTTTAATTTAAAAATGAACATCTTCCGGGTTTGTTCAAATACCTATTCTTCGGTAACCTTTGCTATGTGACTTTTGTTACAAATGATTGTTCACGTGTATTATAACTTTATTTATATAATTCTGCATGAGTAAATAGAAATTTATAAGTGCTTTACATCTTAAGAATAATTCAAAATGCCTCACAATAAGCAAAATGAAGTTGAAAAAGCTATAATCAGCGTATCCCGCTCGGTAATAATCATTTCTGTACTTTTCTTAGTTGTTGCAGGTATTTTTATAAGTATCCTATTTGAGTCAGGAACGGATGAAAGATCAGCAGATCAATTGCAATCCACTCCTCAAGTTCCAGTTACTGAAGCCAGTTCTCCTGCAATAGAGAATACTAAAACTAATGTAGCAAGTGCGTTATGGACCGCCCCGGATGAAAGTACGCTGCCCTCGGGAACAGAAGGGGAAATAATCCTTTATGGTAAGGAATTAATTGCCCATACATCTACATATTTGGGTCCCAAAGGCAAAGTTGCCAGTATCAGCAACGGAATGAATTGTCAAAACTGTCATCTCGATGCAGGAACAAAACCCTGGGGGAATAATTACTCGGCCGTTTATTCTACGTATCCCAAATTCAGGGCCCGCTCCGGCACTAAAGAATCTACTGTAAAAAGAATTAACGACTGTTTTGAACGCAGTTTAAATGGGAAGGCGCTGGATAGTACAAGCAAAGAGATGAAAGCTATGCTTGCTTATATGAAATGGCTTGGAACCGGTATAGAAAAAGGTAAAATTCCGGCAGGTGCCGGCTTAGAAAAGCTTGCCTTTCTTGACCGGGCTGCAGACCCTAAAAAAGGTGCGGTAGTTTATTCCGGTAAATGTCAGTCTTGCCATGGTAAAAATGGTGAAGGCTTAGCCAATCCCGAGCAAACCGGATATCTCTATCCTCCCCTCTGGGGAAAAAATAGTTATAATGATGGCGCAGGTTTATTTCGTTTGTCCGGATTCTCTGGCTACGTGAAAAATAATATGCCATTAGGCGCTACTCACGAAAATCAGCAGCTAAGTGATGAAGAAGCTTGGGATGTGGCTGCCTATGTAAATTCTATGCCGCGGCCTCATAAAGATCAAAGCGGCGACTGGAAAGACACTTCAAAAAAACCGTTCGATTTCCCGTTCGGTCCATACGCTGATAAATTTTCGGCAAAACAACACAAATACGGCCCGTATGACCCGATTGTTAAAGCCTCGAAAACCGGCGGTAAATAATTCTAATTCTTCATGCAAATGCTGGTAATCAAATTTTAAAAAGATTAATTATGACTATGCCTAATTCCGAAACCTGCAATTGCCATACTGAGCGTCGCAATTTTATCAAAACCGTAGGCATGGCCGGCTTAGCCTTAAGCGGGTTACCGCAGGTTGCATCAGCAATAACCGGAGATATAAATCATGAACAGGAAATCCTGAAAAGTAAAACTTTGCAGCAAGGTAAAGCTAAACGCATTACTTTGCTTCATACGGCGGATATACATGCCCAGCTTTATACCCATGATGAATTCTTTTGGGAGAATGAGAAAGAAGTTTATAAAAAAAGAGGCGGATTTGCAGTTCTCAAAACTATGCTGCATACGCTTAAATCACAAAATCCGGATAACACGTTAATTATTGACGGTGGCGATTGCTTTCAGGGTGGCGCCGTTGCAGCATTGAGCGAAGGCAAAGCTATTGTGCCCCTGATAAATAATATTGGGTATGATCTGGTTTTGCCCGGAAACTGGGAAGTTGTATATGGGAAAGAAATAATGCGTGAGGATATGGGATTTTACCAGGCCCAAAAAATTTGCGCCAATATGTTCCACGATACAAAAGATAATGAGAATGGCGACTTAATGTATCCTCCATATTGGACAAGCAATATGGGCAGCTTAAAAATTGGATTTATAGGCTATAACGATCCTTTAACACCAAAACGTCAGTCTCCTGCGTACAGCGAGGGAATTAAATTTACCAAACCGGAATTAAACGTTGCAAAATATGTTCGTATTCTGAGAAAATATGAAAAATGCGAAATGGTTTTTCTTGTAACGCATATGGGTTTGGCTCAGCAGGTAGATCTGGGAAATAATCAGGAGATTGAGGGTGTGGATTATATTTTGGGTGCTGATACGCATGAACGTGTTCGAAAACCTATCGATGCCAGGTACACAAGGGTTACCGAACCGGGTGCTTTTGGCTCATTCATTTCCAAACTGGATATAGTTCTGGAAGACGGGAAAATAAAAGATCATAATTACCAGCTTTTAGATGTTGACCCGGAAATATATAAGCCCGATCAGGAAATGATGGATTTGGTTTTAAAAGCAAGAGATCCTTATAAAAAAGAACTGGATAAAGTAATTGGGAAAAGCAGGGTTCCATTGGTGAGGTATTACGTTTTAGAAAATC
Organism: Daejeonella oryzae DSM 19973; assembly: GCF_000422945.1. GTDB lineage: Bacteria > Bacteroidota > Bacteroidia > Sphingobacteriales > Sphingobacteriaceae > Daejeonella > Daejeonella oryzae. The sequence goes on along the minus strand of NZ_KE383964.1, from coordinate 437,052 downwards.
CAATGGATAATATGATTACCGATGCGATTATGTGGAAATTCAAACCGGATATAGCATTAAGCAACGGGTTTCGTTTTTGTCCGCCTTTAATTCCGGATGCGAAAACGGGTTTAGCAGAGATCACTTATGAATTTTTATGGAGCATGCTTCCTGTAGAAAGCATTGCAAAAGAAGGTGAAATTTCGGGTCAGCAATTATGGGAATGGCTTGAAAAAGAACTGCACAATGTGTTTGCCGATAATCCTGCGGAACGTTTCGGAGGATGGGTGGTACGATTCTGCGGCATGGAAATAAATTTTACGGCATATAATGAAAAAGGCAAACGGCTGAATTGGGTAAAAGTCAAAGGCAAAAAAATAGATAAGGAAAAAATGTACAGCATTGTGGCCTGCGAAAGAGAGGGCGATCCTGATGATACTTTATGCCGTGTGGAAAATGTAAAGAGTGCCAGAAAGCTAAATTCTTCGCTGCACCAAATCTTAACCGAGTATCTTGCGGTACATTCGCCGGTATCTCCAAAAATTGAAGGAAGAGTTACGGCAACAGATCAGCCGGCTGACTTATTATCTCAGTTAGAAGGTTACGATTATAAATTTATTTAGCATCTTGTGAATAAATAAACCACCTGATTTATTTATTATAACGCATCATTAAAATCATTCCCGTTTTATTAATTCTTACCAAATACTATTCTTATGAAGAAATTATCCATCCTGATAGTAACCGCTTGTTTTTTCATGTTTACTGCACCTGCATCTGCACAGACACAAAATCATGTTTTTACAGGAGCAGAAGCAACCCTTTCTAATTATAAAGCTTTATATGTCCTCAATAACGGTGATGAAAAGAAAATTTCCGGAATACTTAGGAATATTAAAAATGCAATGGCCGATCCCCGGTTGAAAGGTAAACTGGAAATTGAATTAGTTGCCTTTGGCGATGGAGTAAAATTGTTTGAAAAGAGTGGCCCATTTGAAGAGAGACTTACAGATTTGCTTACTAAAGGAGTTATCCTTGCCCAATGTGAAAACACATTAATTCAAAGAAAAATTGAAAAGAGTAGTTTATTCTCATTCATCTCCTACGTTCCCAGTGCTAACGGAGAAATAATTATCAGACACTCCCAGGGATGGGCAATACTGAATCTGTAAAAATCCTTTTTGTTTTAATCTTCATTATTAGTAAAACTCTACTCTTTATAACTATTATTTCTGCATTCGCAGTGATTAATATTTCACAGCGACCTTCGTCATCCCTTTCATTTCGCAGGTAAGGCATATTTATTTATAATCACGTTTTTAAATCATCGCATGTTATGACGATGGTCATCTTAGGCACAGTTTGATATGTAAATATTTGTATACCGGATTCCGCTCCTTTACTAAAGAAGTCTGCCTATGAAATCAAGCGACCTGATCATAACCAAAGCCAGCGGACTGAAAGTCACATTTTCTACCGAAAAATTTAAGCGATCACTGATAAATGCAGGGGCTGATGAAGAACAGGCCCAATTAATTCTAAATGAATTAAAGCCAAAATTGTACGAAGGAATTTCTACAAAAAAAATTTATCGTATTGCTCATAATCTTCTCCGGGAACGCTCGGGTCACCTGGCTGCAAAATATCATTTAAAAGGAGCCATTATGGAACTGGGGCCTTCGGGCTATCCTTTTGAAAAATTTATTGGGGAAATATTAAAACACCAGGGGTACTCCATAAAACTAGGGGAAATTGTAAAAGGCAAATGTGTGTATCATGAGATAGATGTAATAGCTGAAAAAGAAGATCATTATTTTATGATCGAATGCAAATATCATAATCAGCCCGGAATTGTTTGTGACGTAAAAATCCCGCTTTACATTCAGTCAAGGTTTAAGGATGTGGAACAAAAATGGATTCAGATTCCGGGTCATGCCCATAAAATTCATCAGGGCTGGGTGGTTACTAATACCCGGTTCACCCACGATGCAATCCAATATGGAATCTGTGCCGGGCTACAGATGCTTGGATGGGATTATCCCAAAAAAAATAGTTTAAAAGATCAGATTGACATGCTTGAACTATATCCGATTACCTGCCTTACTACGCTTTCCAAATTCGAAAAGCAGCAATTGCTGGATAAAAACATTGTTTTGTGCAAAGAAATCTGTGATCGAGAATATTACCTGAGTGACATCGGAATAAAACCTTCCCGCATTCCCCTGATTCTTGAAGAAGGTCATCAGCTTTGTCATAATTAACTTAAAAGCGGAAATAAAAATTAGGGAACTGATATCCTCAGTTTGTCATCTGTTCTGGGAATAACTAAAATAATATCTATGAATAATAACATTGAGATTAGTTTTTTAGGTGCCGCGGGAACGGTGACAGGCTCAAAATACCTTATTAAAACGCATCAGAAAAATATCCTAGTGGACTGCGGTTTATTTCAGGGAATCAAAAAACTCCGCTTATTAAATTGGGAAGAACTTGAGATAAATCCTTCACTCATTGATGTCATTCTCCTGACTCATGGCCATCTGGATCATGTTGGTTATTTACCAAAACTTGTTAATGCGGGTTATAAAGGTAAGATATGGGGGACTTCTCCAACCCTTGAAGTCGCAGAAATTATATTGCAGGATAGTGCCAGAATCCAGGAAGAGGATGCCAAAAGAGCAAATGAAAATGGATATTCAAAGCATAATCCCGCAAAACCATTATACACATCAGAAGATGTAAAAAATACAGTACCGCATTTTTCTCCTCAGCCTCCGGATGAATGGCTAAAAATAGATGATGACATTCATTGCCGGTTCAGATACAACGGACATATTATTGGATCCACTTTTATTGAATTGAAAATCGGCAAAAAATTACTTGTTTTTTCGGGAGATATTGGCCGGGAGGTTGACCCGCTGATGTATGCTCCCAAAAAACCTGAAGAAGCAACTGTTTTATTCATAGAATCAACCTACGGCGGACGCCTTCACCCCAGAAATTCTGAAGATAATTTAGCCTCGATAATTAATAATTCCTTTGAAAAGAAAGGAATTGTTATTATCCCGAGTTTTGCAGTTGAGCGAACCCAAATGCTCATGTACCTGATCTGGCAATTAAGAAAAACGGGTAAAATAGCAAACATACCGGTGTACATGGATAGCCCGATGGGAAATAAGGTCCTGGATATTTTTCTCAACAATACCAACTGGCACCGCCTCAGCGCCGATCAGTGCAAAGAAATGTGCCGGGAAATACGATGCGTAAAAACAGTTAAGGATTCTGTAAAATTAGTGGCGGATAATAGTTCGAAGATTGTTATTGCAGGCGGAGGAATGGGATCTGGCGGCCGCGTTCTTAATTATTTTCAAAAATATCTGGAAGATCCTTCAGCCACCATATTACTGGTAGGATTCCAGGCCGAAGGTACGCGGGGAAGGCAGTTGCTTGAAGGAGCAAATGAAGTGAAATTATACGGCAAATATTATACAGTAAATGCCAGCATCGAAAACCTGCAGGGTTTATCAGCCCATGCAGATCAAAAAGAGTTAATAGACTGGCTGAGTCTTTTAAAGCAAAAGCCCGAATATATTTTCATCGTTCATGGTGAGCCGCAATCTGCAGATTCATTAAGAGTAAAAATAAAAGATGTATATGGCTGGAACTCTATCATTCCTTCGTTAAATCAAAAAATTGACGTCTAATGAATAAACCGCAGCAATTAAAAGCAAAAAATATTGGGATTGATACCTATCGGGAAAATATCATTTTTATGCGGGCAGATTGCCAGGTATGTCTTTCTGAGGGATTTACCGCATTAAAAAGAATAGTTGTTCACTTTAATTCAAAAAGCATTATCGCAACGCTGAACGTAGTTCATTCTGATTTGCTTTCATCCGGAGAGGCAGGCTTATCTATGGAAGCTATGAAAAGGCTGGGTGTTAATGACGGGGAGTTAATCAGCGTTTCGCATTTAAAGCATATTAGTTCGCTGAGTCTGGTAAGGGCCAAACTATACGATAAAGAATTAAGCGAGCAGGAGTTTGCTGAAATCATTTCTGATATAGCGGCAGGAATGTATTCCAACATTGAACTGGCGGCATTTATATCGGCATGCGCCGGAGACAATCTTTCCAAAAACGAGATAATCGGCTTAACAAAGGCGATGATTAATACAGGTCAGAGAATTCAATGGAATAATAAAATTATCTTAGATAAACATTGCGTAGGCGGTCTTCCGGGTAACCGGACAACACCTATTATTGTGAGTATTGTGGCCGCAGCCGGATTAACCATACCAAAAACATCGTCAAGAGCCATTACCTCACCTGCCGGAACCGCAGATACAATGGAAACAATGTCTCCCGTAAATCTTAGTCTGGCAGAAATTAAACAGGTGGTTGGCCAGGAAAATGGCTGTATAGTTTGGGGCGGAGCCGTACAACTAAGTCCGGCTGATGATATACTGATTTCTGTGGAAAAAGCTTTGGAAGTAGATAGTGGCGGACAAATGATTGCATCTGTTTTATCCAAGAAAGTAGCTGCAGGTGCAACTCACGTATTAATTGATATTCCTGTGGGAGATACTGCCAAAGTCAGGTCTGCTGAAGAAGCGCTATTGCTTCAATCTTACTTCGAAGCTGTTGGAAATGCGATCGGCTTAAAAGTGAAAGTTGTATTAACCGATGGCTCCCAGCCGGTGGGCAGAGGAATTGGCCCTTCGCTGGAAGCTTTAGACGTACTTTCTGTACTTAGAAATCAGGAATTTGCTCCTATGGATTTAAAGGAAACTGCTATCTGGCTTGCCGGAGAATTACTGGAATTATCCGGTCAGTTTGCGGTTGGAACGGGAAAAAAGCAGGCAGAAACTATCCTGAAAAGTGGGAAAGCATTATCCAAATTTATATCCATTTGCCACAAGCAGGGAGGATTTAAAGAACCTGCGTATGCCCGGTTTAAACAAGATGTACTTTCAGAAAAAGGAGGAATTGTTAAAGCTGTTGATAATCGAAAACTTGCCCGGATAGCAAAATTGGCGGGTGCTCCCAGATCAGCTTCGGCTGGTATTTTATTTCATTCTCCGCTAGGGAAAAAAGTCAATAAAGGTGATGTTTTATTTACCGTTTACGCAGAAGCAACCGGAGAACTGAATTATGCTTTGGAATATATGAAAGACAATAATAATATTATTACCATTCAATAAACAGTAATAATAAACCTGAATCAATTTATATATTTTTAAAATAAGCTGATTGAAAAATGGATTATATTGTACTTGCCTTACCCGGGAATCAATTCTTTGCAGAAGAAATAGCCGGGTTTTTACAAACGAATTTGGGCAAATTAGTTATCAGTCATTTCCCCGACGGGGAAACCTATTTGCGGGTTGAAAGCAGTGTGGAAAATAAGAAAGCAATTATTGTTTGCACAATGGATTATCCGGATAAGAAAATAATACCCTTATATTTTCTTGCAAAAACGTTAAAATCATTGGGCGCAAATTCAATTTGCCTGGTTGCTCCATACCTGGCTTACATGCGACAGGATAAATCTTTTAAAACGGGCGAAGGAATTACTTCTGATTATTTTGCAAAACTTATTTCCGGCTTCGCCGATGAGCTAATTACCATTGACCCGCACCTGCATCGCAGAAATTCACTTTCTGAAATTTATTCAATTCCCTGTAAAGTAATTCACGCTTCTCCCCTAATTTCAGAATATATTAAAAGCCATATTTTAAATCCGCTACTCATCGGGCCCGATGAAGAAAGCGAACAATGGGTTTCAGAAATAGCAAAAAATGCCGCGGCTCCTTATCTCATTCTTAAAAAAATCAGGCTTGGTGACCGGGACGTACAAATTACCTTACCTGAAATCAAAAAATATAAAAACCATACGCCTGTTATTGTGGATGATATTATTTCAACTGCTGGCACCATGATCCAAACGGTGAGGCTTTTAAGAAAAACAGGAATGACTGCACCGGCTTGCATTGCTGTACATGCAATTTTTGCCGGGAATTCTTTTGATGAGTTGAGAAAAAACGGAGCCGGAGAAATAATTACTACCAACAGCATTGCTCATCAATCGAACCTCATTGACATTAGCCATTTACTGGCCAGGAATATTGATTAAAAGATATTTTAAATCTGAATAGTAAAACTATCAACTCAAATTTCTACTACGCAATTCTCGGTATTGATCAGCAAAGCTGTGTCCCGCAAAATATCAACTAATATTTCCAGATTAATGGGCTTAGAAATATAATTGTTCATCCCGCTCTGAATGCACGCTTCACGATCTTCGGGTAAGGCGTTAGCGGTCATAGCTATGATCTGTGGCTGATGATCCGATGTTTTTCTAATCATTGCGGTAGCCTCTAACCCATCCATCTCAGGCATTTGCATATCCATTAGAATAACATCAAAAGGAGTTTTTTTCAGCATTTCCACAGCTTCCAGCCCATTATTTGCAACAACAGTTTTGTAGCCGAGTTTGTACAAAATTCTGGTTGCCAGTTTTTGATTTATCAGATTATCTTCTGCGATCAGAATATTTAATGGATATAATTGTGCAAAATCTTCATTGAGAATGCTGCTGTTGGCCTTTATTTCGACAGGTTTTTTATTTTCGGATTGTAACTCTGATTGAAGCACAGCAAACAACTGACTTTCTTTAACCGGCTTGGTAAGTACAGCATTAAAAAGATCGGGATGTTTTGTTTTAGACTCGTCACCCACCGCACTTAAAAGAATAACAGGAATATGCGGTACTTTTATTTTCAACCTGCCTGCTAAACCCAAGCCGTCCATTTCGGGCATTTGCATGTCGGTTACGATAAGATCAAACTTTACATCCCGCTTTAAAATACCCAAGGCCATTTTAGCTGATGATGCAGTAATTACCTGCAAATGAATACTCTGAAGCTGCGATTTTAGAATAGAAAGGCTATTTACATTATCATCCACAAGCAACACACGCTTTCCTTTTGTGCATGTTAAGTCAAGCTGATCATCTGGAAGAACAGAATTTTCTGCCAGCTTACTTTTGATTGTAAAGCTAAAAGTAGTTCCCACACCTTCCTTACTGCTCACTTCTACCTTACCACCCATTAAATCTATAAGTTTTTCGCTGATAACTAATCCCAGGCCTGTTCCGCCATATTTTCGGGTGGTAGAAGAGTCAACCTGAGAAAAAGCTTTAAAAAGACGTGAAAGTTTATTTTCAGGAATACCGATACCTGTATCTTTAAGAACAAATAAAATACTGAGATCGCCTGTTGAATTATCCTGAAGTTTTACCTGCAAACACACCTCACCTTTATGCGTAAACTTTAATGCGTTGCCAATAAAATTAATGAGAATTTGTCTCAGCCTGAAACTATCTCCTTGAATTATAACAGGCAACTGACGATCCAGATCGTAAATTAAATCGATTTGCTGCTTTGCTGCTTTATCTGAAAATACGTCCATCACATTTTCAATACAGTGACGTAGATTAAAATCCTTGTATTCAATTTCCATGCTCCCGGACTCGATTTTAGAGAAATCAAGAATATGGTCGATTACTCCGATCAGAGCTTCACCGCTGGTATTGATAATTTTTACATATTCATCCTGTTCTTCGCTTAAATCAGTCCCTGCAAGAAGTGAAGCCATACCAATCACACCGTTCATCGGTGTTCTTATTTCATGACTCATGGTAGCCAGAAATACACTTTTTGCCAGGGTAGCCTTTTCTGCATCCTGCCGAGCTTTATATTCCTGTTCTTTTTGAGAAATTAATTCCTCATTAAGCACCTGCAAATGCGTGGATTGAGAATGAAGCTCCTCTGACTGTGTTTGCAATTCTTCTGACTGGCAAAGTAATTCTTCGTTTAAAGATTGCAAATATTCAGACTGCTCCCATATTTTTTCAGTTCTTTCTTTAACCTTTTTCTCAAGTTCGTCATTATGCTTTTGAATGGCTCTTATCCTATATAAATTGTAATAATAAGCTCCTCCAAAAATTAATAATACTGTCAAAACTTTGAAATACCAGGTTCCCCAAAAAGGCGGATTAATTACCAGCTTTACAGAGCTACCTTCTTCATTCCATATGCCGTCGTTATTAGAAGCTTTAACCATAAAAGTATATTCTCCCGGATCGACATTGGTGTACGCAACAGTTTTTTTGGTGCCGGCATAAATCCAGTCTTTGTCAAATCCTTCGAGCTTGTATGCATATTGGTTGTTGTCTGATTTGTAAAAATTTAAAGCCGCAAATTCAAAAGCTATGGATGATTGAAAATAAGGAAGAACAATTTCTCTGGTTTCTGTAATGGCCTGTGATAAAGGGGAATTTTTATCTCCTACCGTAATATCTTTGTTAAATATTTGAAAATTGGTGATGAAAACCGGAGGCAGGAACTGATTATCTTTAATTTTATCAGTGAAAAAAGCGTTTAAACCATTACTTCCTCCAAAAAACATTTCCCCTGAAGAACTTTTGAAAAACGAGCGGCGCTTAAATTCATTTCCCTGCAATCCATCGCTTTTATTATAATTTCTGAAGATTTTAGATTTGATATTGAATTTAGAAATCCCCTTATTGGTGCTGAGCCAAAGATTTCCTTTTCCATCATCCAAAATTCCCTGCACCACATCATTTGGCAAACCGTCTTTAACCCGGAAAGCCGAAAAAGTCCTGGAAACTTTGTCGAAAAGATTTAATCCTTTATTTGTGGCAATCCAGATATTACCTTGCTGATCTTCAACAAAAGCATTAATCTGACCTCCGCTTAAACTGTTATGATTTTGACGATTAGGAGAATAGTTTGTTATTGCCCCGGTTTTTTGATTGAGCACGCTCAGACCATTTGCTTCGGTACCAATCCAGATATTTTGTGATCTGTCTTCGTAAATTGAGAAAATTATATTTGATTTGATGGAATATTTTGAACGCTTTCCATTTTCAGCTAAACTATAAGTTTTACTACTTTTATTAAGGGGGTCATAGTAAATTAACCCACCGCCCCAGGTTCCTATCCATAATTTACCCTTGCTATCAGCATACAAAGTCATTGGAGACGATAGCTTTCCCGGCCCGAATTCTGGCCAGTCGATATTTAATTTGTTAAATGAATTTGAATTTGCCGGTTTCAGCATTACACCGTTGTCCAAAGTTCCAATGTAAATAGTTCCGTTCTTATCCTCCGCTAAAGAAAGAATTACATTATCTTTTATCGAATGAGAATCCTGATCATTTCTTTTAAAATGTTTGAAAGTATTGTTTTTACGGTCGAATCGATTTAAACCTCCCCCATCCGTACCGATCCACAAATAACCTTGTTTATCTTCCAGAACTGACAGAATTTCATTGTGACTTAAACTATTTACTCTGGTGGGCAGCGTTTTTATCAAGTCGAAATTTTCTTTAAAATCAAAATGAATATTTACTCCGCCGGAATAGGTACCTACCCAAATATTATCAGAATGATCGCGATAGAGCGAATGTATAGAATTGCTGTTTAGTGAGGTTGGATTCGAATCATCTTTCTGAAGATTTGTAAAATTCAAATTCTGATCGAGAATGTCTAAGCCGCCGTTCCTGGTTCCGATCCAAATATTGCCTTTACTGTCTTCTATCAATTCCGTAACATCATTCAGAATCAGGCTATTTGGATTTTTATCCTGATGAAGAAACCGGGTAAATGAATTGTCTCCCCGGTTAAGACGATTAAGCCCGCCGCCCTGATCCAACCCAACCCACAGATTGCCCCGGCTGTCTTCTAAAATTGCATTTATTTTTAGGCTGGCCGAACTCTTTTCAGCACCAAAAGCATAATGGTTAAAATTTTTCTTTCGCGGATCAAAGCGATTTAAGCCATTACTTGTACCGATATAAACAGCTCCGCTTTTCTCCTGATAAATGGCATTAACCCGGTTATCACTTAAACTATTAACAACACCCTGTTGATTTTTAAAATTTGTGAAAGTATTTTTTTCGGGATTTAAAACGCTGATGCCGGCATCATTGGTGCCAATCCAGATATTTCCGTTTTGATCCTCAAAAATTGTTTTAATGTTATTGCTGCTTAACCCATTTACTTTTTTTGAATCAAACTCGTAATGCCTGAATTCATTCTTTTTACGATCAAATTTATTTAATCCTCCGCCCTGAGTTGCGACCCATAAATTTTGGTGCTTATCTTCCAGGAGTGCTGTTATATAATTTGCACTTAGACTGGAAGGCTTATCTGGATTATTTCTGTAAATTTTAAATTTTGAACCATCGTATTTATTCAGTCCATCCTGTGTACCCAACCAGATAAAACCCTGAAAATCCTGCAGCACGCAGGTTACATTACTTTGTGAAAGGCCCTCATCTGTACTGAGGTAAGAGAATGTATATTTACTTTTCTGCTGGGAAAAAACATTATTTATCCCAGCTAAAAGCGTAAACAGTAAAACTGCTTTTTTAAGAAATCCCATTTAATCCCCTGATATTTTTTAGTAATTCTTAATCTTATACGCTATTATGAATACGAAGTTCAAGTAAAGAATTGTCAGTAATACTATGAAAAAACTAGAATAGTTATTAATTTAAAATTAACTAATTCTTAATTATCGGAGAAGATATTGATAGTGAGGAAAGTATTCTGTATAATTCACTGAAATATCGAAAATCTGTTGAAAGAAATTCCAATAAAATCAGTAATTACTTAATCCATCCACCTTTCATTAACTCCTAAATCTTCAGTCCGATACTTAATTTTAAAAATTAGTTTATTCTGGTTTTTCTTCAGAATCGCATACGGATTAGGAACGGCTTAAGTTATTTAAATCCAAATATTAATGGGAAAATAAAAGTGACGATTATGGTCCACAGGAAATAGATGGGCAGATAGGATGCAATGGATTTTCCGACTTCGCTAATACCGGCTTTTTTTGAAAGTACTCTATAAAGTTGTGCTGCTACCAGGAAGAGATTTACCAGAATTAAAACATTGCTACCCAAAACAGCAGCCCTGTTTGGGGTAATTCCCCATTCTGCAATTCGGAACAAAATGGCTGACAAGGCAATGCCGTTCACCAAAATGGTTACGATTGAAAGTAGAAAAAGAATCCAGACTTCCGGTTTACTTTTAACTGATTTGGATGTTTCGGCAACAGAAAAGAATATAATGGCCATTACCCCAATCAACAAAGCATTAAAAATCAATAAAAACTCCCGGTCATTGTACGGATCTTTTCCTGAATAAACCATTGCCACCAGATAAATTACCAGCATTACTAATACAAGAGGACTGAAAATTTTTGCAATTACGGGCGAAACTTTACCTACCAGCTGAGGATTACTTTGAGTAAGATATGTGCCTATTATTGGGGCAGCAGGCAGGCCGAAAACAACAATATTTTTAAAATAAAATTCTTCAATATTAAACCCGATTAATGAGAAAAGACCAATAGTAATCCCGGTAAGAATTGCTCCAGCTATAACAATAAGTGTGGTTATGACTAAAAGATCACCATTATATTTTAAATAGCCGAGACGCCTGTCATCACTATTTTTGATCGAACCCACAAAAGCAAATCCAAGTATCGACCATAGAAATAAGAGTAAATGAATGCATGATAAAATTAAGGTATCGCTTTTTTTAACATCTGGAAGGGAATTGATGAAAATTAAAGCAAGAACCATTAAACCTGCAATAAGTCCAATTTTCATTTTCGATAAATTATTCTTCCAGGCAAAAAAGGCAGCTAGCACCGGAAAAATAATAAAACCTATATTTCTGGGATAAAAATAATCTTCATTTATATTTAAATACACAGGAAGTTTTGCAATAGTGCCGGCGAAAAGCACAGCAACAATCACAAATATTAAATCTCTGCCAGAACCCCAGCTGATTTCATCATTTTCGTAATTCAGTCTCTCGTTCCAGAAACTGGCGACTAGATTGCCTTTAAGTTCCGGATATAGTATTCCAAACTCTCTCTTAAAAGAGGCTTTGCTGCTGCGGTAAAGTTTTTCAAGTTGACCTGGGTCGTTCAGATTATTTAAGATTTCGTCTTTCATGATTTTTATATTTTAATTGGTTTTTAAGTTCTTAATATCATTTAATTAGTTCCGCTTAATCCCACAGAGTACCGTTTAGCCCCAACACAATACCGAGCCACAGCACAATGAGGTACACAATCAGGCTCAGTATATTAGCCACTGTTTTTCTCAGGGCACCTTCATTACGCAGGTGATCCATGTTATAAAAAAATAAACCACCTAAAGCACCTGATAAGGAAACTATAATAAGAGGTTTAACAACCCATAGCTCTGACCAATCCTCATCAATATCCCGTACCGAGATCAGGAAAACTGAGATTAGAAGTAAAGCGACCCCTGCTCCCTGCAGCATTCGTTTACCCACTGAAGCCGGATGAACAGGCTTTGTCTTAAAATTCTTTGTAGGTATCATGACATTTAATTTATTTATTTTTTTAATAACTCAATTAGCAATAAAAAGTACTTTGAAATGCAAAGTTAAAAGGTAAAAAAATATCAGCTTTCTTTCCTGTTATTTAAAATAAGTTGTTCCAGTGCATCCAAATGACTTTTGAAAGCTTCCCGACCCCTATCAGTTGCATGGTAAGTTGTATTTGGTTTTCGGCCTACAAACTGTTTTTCTACCTGTAAATAATTTGCTTCTTCCAGGGCACGCAGGTGGCTTGCCAGATTTCCATCTGTTAATTTCAAGACATCTTTTAAAGAACTAAAGTCTATTTTATCATCCACCATTAACACCGACATAATGCCCAAACGTGCCCTGCTCTCAAAGGCTTTATTTATATTTTCAAAATAATCTTTCACAGCGATTTTAGCGTTCGTATTTAAAGTAAACCAGCGCACCATACACTACATGCAACAGGCCAAATCCTACTGTCCAGGCTATTAATCCGTAACTAACAAAAAAGCTTGCAAGTAATCCCAGAATAATTTCTAAAATACCCAGATATCTGATATCGCCGAGCGTATACTTACTTGCATTTAATAAAGCGCAGCCATAAAAAATAAGCATGACAGGAGCCACAAGAAATAACAGATTGTGGTAAATAAGAACTGCAGAAAAAATCCCCCCCGCTGCAAGCGGAATAAACAGATTGACAAGCATTCTTTCGGTCTTGCTGTCCCAAATACGATGATTGTTTCTTTTGGCATTTCGTGCGGTAAAATACGTTGCCGAAGAAAGTGCAAGAATAAAAACGAGAACCAGCACCGAAATGAGAAACAAAATAGTTTCGCGTGTAAAGTTCTGACCAAGCGTTTGGGAATAATCAATTTCATGTGTAACCAGATACCATTTGATAATAGCAGCACCGATAAACGCAGAAAATCCGGCTGCAATACCAGAAAGGCCACTCAATGAAATAAAGCGTGAAGAACGATCCATGATATTCCGGATCTCATGCAATGTTGCTAACTGGTCTTGCTCCTGACTCATTTTAAAAGTACTTTGTATAACAAAGCTAAAAATAATTTATTGACTTCCAAGCAATTTTATAATTATTTAAGTACTGCATCTGTTGTTCGGAAAACATACTGCCACCCACAACGCTTTTAGCTTTTGCGTGGAAATTTTACAATTTTAAATTTGCCTACAGACCCATGAATGTTCTAAAAGTCAGGTTAATTCTTGGCCTGATTATTTTTTTGCTGGGTGGCAAACGATGCAGCCAGTTACTTTGGGTAGAATCTTTCATTAACAGTAAACTCCCATGCTCCAGCATAAGAGAGATTACTTCTTTACTCAGCTTATTTTTAAATGCAAATTTGCGTGAAGCACCGAAGCTAAACGAAGCGATGCTTGTATTTTTCCCCAATGATTTCTCATCATCGCTGTGCCAGGCCATTCCCTCCTCTCCGCTGTGATACAAATTAAGCAGGCAGGAATTATAGGTACTGCCGGTTTTCTCTTCAGCAATTTGTTTGAGCTCAATCAATTCTTTAGTCCAGGGTAAAGCAATTTTTGTGGTATTAGAATATGTATAAGCATAATGGCTGTCACCATACAAGGCGGCTTTCCGTTTAGTAATTATATGTTTCCCGAAAATAATTGCTTCATCATTCTTCCATTGAATGGTGTTAAGCAATGCAGTATAATATACGTCGGCTAACTGAGGATTTAAAATTCTTCCGTAGTAATAAACGGTGCCTCCTTCCGGCAACAAATTTGAAGGTTCAGTACCTTCATTCTCAAAAAAATCCATTTGTAATATATTAACCTGAAAATTTAACCCTTTTGCCGTTCAATCACAAAGAGAATGAGCTCATCTAAAAGAATTCCGGCTTTTTGGCAAGCATCGCTTATATCTTCGCGGGAAACACTTGCGGCAAAGGTTTTATCTTTCAGCCTTTTTTTCACACCTTTCAGCTCCATATTATCGTATCCATCAGGCCGCATCAGAGAATATGCATGAATAAATCCGCTCAGTTCATCAAAAGCATACAACATCTTATCCATTTTTGTAACAGGTTCAACGCCAAAATAAGCCGGACCATGTGATGCAATTGCATGAATAATCTCCGGATCAACCTGCCTTGATTCCAGCTCTTCAATAATCTTTTTACAGTGCAGTTCGGGCCATTGATCCCAGTCTGCATCATGTAATAGTCCTGATAATTCCCAGCGCCACTGATCGGCATCATTTAATCCCTCCTTTTCTTTGGCCCATAATCTCATCAGAGATCCCACCTGTTTCATGTGAAGCTGCAAACGTGAATTAATAACCCATTCGTTTAATAATTCATTTGCCTCTTCGGGCGATAAAACATTTCCGGAATTTGCAGGATCGCCAAAGGAAGTACGGTTAAGCTGAAGATTCATGTTTAAAGTTTAAAGATTGATAAGTTTTAATTATAAAGGATAAATTTCATATCCATTAATCTAATTATTGTTTCAAATTCTATGATAAGTAATTATCCTTATCTATCTGAAATTACAGCTGAGCCCGCTCCACAAACTGCTAATCTTTGCATCTTTTCCGCTTCCGTCAAAAATTCCGTATAATCCTGAAGTGGTAGAGAATTCATAACCGAGGGTAGTCTTAGATACATCAATAACATATGCACTTTCCGTTTCACTTCTTGAAGAACCAATGCCAATGCCAGCCATGGTTGTTAATTTTGATGAGCTTCCGGGTGACACCCCCATGTACCAGCCAGAAAATTCCCAATCGCTACTGCCTCTTTTTTTCTGCGAAACCAGGGTTAGGCCATTGCTCCATGAAGCCATTTGCAGTGGGCCTGCACCGCATTCCTGGTTGATACCTAAATTTGCAGGTTTCATACCAAGAACTTTACTAATAGTTTCGATCATTTGTTTCGATGGAATCCCGAATGATAACTCTTTTGAAGATCCGGACTGCTGATCTACGAGCTGTAAAGCACCCGATGTTAAAACCAGCAATTGCCTGTTTTTTGAACTCACTAAGATAGAATCTGGTCTATCGCTGATGGAATTTCTCCCGGAATTGAGATGGTTGTCCACCGGTTTATTTACCTGAACTGAGTCTTTATCCTGACCGGGCTCAGTAATATTTTTACAGCCCCCTATAACCAAAGCAAGAAAGATATAAATCGGATAAAGTTTGTTGTACATGTCAATCAAATTAACAGGCAAGCTAAAAAGATATTTTCGCACCTGCTAAAAAATCCTCGATATCTTTAACTAATTCAAATTTATAAAGCTGGTAAAGATCCCGGAAGCTTAAATTCATCATATCAATTATTTTTAATACAATTAAGAAACTTTTCTTAAAGGAAATCGTTTCCATCAATTAAATCAATTTATCATACATTGCTCCTAATAATTTATCAGGAGAATAATACAGTTCATGAACCACCTTACAGAAACCAGGCAATTACTGGAAAACTCAACGCTCTATTATATTATATGTTCAAATATGGAGGGCAAGTATTCATACATTAACAACAAATACAAAAGGGCTTTCGGTAATATTCATGGCGAAATTATTGGACAACCCTATTACACAACCATACACCCTGATGATACCGAAATTTGTCACCGGGTTTCAGCCCAGTGCTTTGAATTTCCGGAAAAGGTTTTTCCCGCCACCATCCGCAAACATGATGGTAAAGGCGGGTTTGTGTTTACGCAATGGGAATACAAAGCGATGATTAATGAGCAGGGAGAGCCGGAAGGAATATTTTGTTTGGGTTATGACATCACAGAATTCAGAAATAACTCTATGGTATTATCCGAATCTTTGAAAACGCTGGATGAGAAAGAAGTTATTTTAAGAGATATCGCATTCAATCAATCTCACATAATCAGAAAACCGGTTGCCAATATTTTAGGCTTAGGACTTATTTTACAACACATGGAAATGGACCCCAATCTAAGGAATGTTATTTCACTCATGCTGCAAAGTGCCGAAGAGCTGGATGTCGCAATAAAAACCATCGTAGATAAAGCAAATGCCTGAGTTAGATTGAAGCTTATTACATGAAGTATTCTATTTCAAAAAAAATTACAGGAAGCGGAATTAACAAATTCTGTTTTATATAATCAGATTCTGAAATCTTATTAAATGTATTAAACCCGCTGGCATCCTTTATAATTCTACCAATAAATCGAATACAGGGCAACGATCAATCCAAGTACAATCAAAGCTCCCACCGTAAATCCGGGTGCTGTTTTGAACATGCTTTTATCAATTTCAAGTCCTTTGGGATTTGCTCCGTTACGCGTTTCGTATACACTGATGAAATACATTACAATCACGCAAATAAGAAAAACGAAACCCATACGATCTATGAATGGGATTTCATAAATCCCTTCTGCATTTGCAACAGCAAAACCCATTGGTTCCAGAAATGATAAATCTGTATAATTAGGGAGAACCTTAAATACGACCGATAAAATAAAACCTCCTATCGTGGCGAACAGCGCCGCATTGGAGGTAGTTTTCTTCCAGAAAAATCCCAGAATAAACATGGCGAAGACTCCCGGAGATACAAATCCGGTATATTCCTGAATGTACTGAAAACCTCCTTTTTTATCAATTCCAAGATAAGGCGCAATCAGGATTGCCATCAACAGGGAGACAATAATGGTGATCCGGCCAATATTTACCTGACGGTTTTCACTGGCCTCTTTATTAATAATCTTTTTGTAAATGTCAAGCGTGAAAATAGTGGCAATACTATTGGCTTTACCGGCTAAAGATGCGACAATTGCGGCGGTTAAAGCTGCGAAAGAGAGTCCTTTTAAACCTGCGGGAAGAAGGTTGAGCAATACAGGATAAGCTCTGTCCGGATTTACTTCAGCACCCTGAAGCATCTCATTCTGGAAATTTCCTTCCTGATATAGTACATACGCAGCAATACCCGGGATTACCACAATTAAGGGCATTAGCAATTTTAAACAGGCTGCAAATAACAGTCCTTTTCTTGCAGTTTGCAGATCAGCGCCCAGGGCTCTTTGAGTAATATATTGATTACAGCCCCAGTAGTTAAGATTTACAATGAGCATACCTCCTATCAGCACGCTTAATCCGGGCAGATCAGAATAATTGACATTTTCCTTTTTAAAGATCATATGAAAATGATCATTGGCCTTTTCTGTTAATAAATTGAACCCGTTTAAAACTCCTGATGAACCAAAATGTGAAGCTACCAGATCCAAAGCGAGGTAAGTAGTGGCCAAACCTCCCAATATCAGAAAAAACACCTGAATCACGTCGGTATATCCGATTACTTTCATCCCGCCAAGGGTAATAACAATTGCAAAAATTGCCAGCAAATACATACAGGCAGTTAAATTAATACCCGAAATGCTGTTGATGGCCAATGCGCCCAGATATAAAATGGAGGTTAGGTTAACAACTACATATAATAACAGCCAGAAAACTGCCATGATCATGGATACTGTTGAATTATACCGCTGATTCAGAAACTGAGGCATGGTATAAATTTTGTTTTTGAGGTAAACCGGAATAAAAAACACGGCAACTACCAGCAGGGAAAATGCTGCCATCCACTCATAAGTGGCAATGGCCAAACCCATTTTAAAACCTGAGCCGCTCATGCCGATAAATTGTTCGGCTGAAATATTTGATGCTATAAGAGAAGCGCCGATAGCCCACCAGGTAAGACTGTCTTTAGCAAGGAAAAAGTCCTTTGAACTTTCTTTTTTAGATTGCTTTTGCTTATAAACCCACCATCCGTATGAAGCTACAATAATGAAGTAGATCAGGAAAACAACATAATCGGCGGTGCTAAGTCTGTTCATATTTAAATGCTAAAGAATATCGTAATTAATTTTGCATTGAAATTAAAATTAATTCTTTTTTACAAATATTATCTAATTATATGTCAATAGATTAAGTGTGTAATGAAAGATAATACCTGAAGCTTTATTTAAAATTCTTTAAGCAGGTCAAAAATCATGGAATGATTTTGGCATAAGTAGTTTTGAACAAGAATTTATAAACTAAAACAAAAAAATCATGGGCAACTTACTTTACATAATCGCAGTAATTTTAATCATCGTATGGATTTTCGGATCATTTGTTTCTCCATTCGGCGGAAACCTGATTCATATTCTTTTAGTAATTGCTATCATCGCAATCTTGCTGAGAGTAATACGTGGAGGAAGAGTTTAATCACTAAATCCTTTTAAAAATCCGCTTTAAAATTTTTAAAGCGGATTTTTTTATCCTAAAATTTTACCGCTCCGGTAAAATTTTCTGAATAGAATATCAGGATCACAAAAATCATTGAAATCTTAAATACAGACCGTAATGATTATTCTATTTAACATTTTAAAAATCTCTTCAACAGCTTTTACTTATTGTAGAATAATAACTGATTAGAACTTTCAATTTATTCTATTTTCAAACAATCTCTATTGTGGTTGTTATAGTATGTGCCGTAGTTTAATTAGCTAAATTGAATCAACACGTTATTCATTTTCATTACTCAATTCTTTATTTGCAATATGTCAATAACTAAAACACTTAAATCCCGGGAAAAACCTATTGCACAGGCTGGGTTAACAGCTAAAGGAATTGTTTACTGCCTGTTGGGCACACTTGCTTTTATGGCTGCATTCAATATCAACGGCCGCTCAGCAGAGAATACCGATAAATCCGGAGTTTTTGATTTTGTATACCAGCAAACGGGAGGAAAAATCATGCTGGCTATTATTGCCTTAGGATTAATCAGCTATACTTTATGGCGCATTATGCAAGCTTTGGGCGATACTGAAAAGAAAGGCAGCGACGCAAAAGGCCTGTCTTCCAGAGCCAGATATTTATTTAGCGGCCTGGTTTACGGATCAGTTGCGGTAGCTGCAATAAAGGTTTTATTATCCAAACCTTCTGGTTCCGGAGATGATCAGCAGAATCTGGCCCAGGAACTTTTATCAAAACCTTTCGGACAATGGATGGTGGGAATAGGTGCGGCAATATTGCTTGCTGTTGGTGTTTACCAGATTTGGTACGGACTTTCAGAAAAATACAAAAAACATGCTCAAAAAGCTTCTTACAGCAGCAATAAGGAAATCCTGTTAATGGCCGGAAAGATTGGATATGTAGCAAGAGGAGTTGTTTGGCTGGTTATTGCATGGCTTTTCTTCAATGCTGCCATCCATTCAAATTCATCGGAAGCAGGAGATACCTCCGAAGCTTTCAGTTTTCTTGAAAATGCTGCTTATGGAACATATTTGCTGGCGGCGGTTGGACTGGGTTTAATCTGTTACGGGACTTTCAATTTTATCAGGGCCAGGTACGAAAACTTCAATTAATCATTTAATCAGAACTTAATTTTGATTTGATTTTACACGCAGTGCGAACATAAACCCCGGGATTTTTTTAATTATTTCTCCACCAATTTCAGCCATTCTCTGATTACAAACTGCAGATCTTTTTCTTTCATTTTCACATCCTCTAAGGTTCCGAATTTGGCAATTTTTCTGCTATCCTTAAATTTTCCTTCTAAAAGACCGGTTGAATCATTTACAATTCCTCCGGTTGGAAATACGAGTAAGACTGAATCTTGTTTATAAAGGTTAAAAACCACAATATCTCTTTTGTACTCTTTAGGATTAAAGGCTGTCATTTCTCCATTGTAATAAAAGCAGGCTGAGTTCCACTTTATTTGCTCCGCAATCTCTGTATCTGTTAAAAGAACAATTTCTCTTAAAGCCTGCACAATGGTTTTTAAAGGATGATTCAGCCTGCGGAAGTAATCTGCTACAAGTTGTTTTTCGGTTTGTTTTGTAATGTCGGCCATATTCAACTTAATAATTTATCCTGATTAGTTTACTCTGCTTTTTAACAATCATTAATCTGATGAAGATAATTTTAAGTTTTTAAGATTTTTTTCGAGCCATGTTTTTCCAGATTTTCCTGAACTCTGAAATTTACAATTTTAGAGATCAGCTCAAGCGGGATTTCCTTATCAAGCGGAAACTGAACGGCCCCTTTTGAATTCCGGAAGCCTGAGATTTCAGTTTTAAATTTCACTATTGCTGAAGGTGAGGGGTAAAACCCGATGTGTTTTTTATATGCCGCAAAATGAACCAGGTTTCCCATCAATACATAGGTGGGCATTTGATATTTAATAGTTTCTTCCGCTGCCGGTGCTGCTGTCTGAATTGCAACCCGGATTTTTTCCAGAAGTACCTGAGTTTCTTCCGGAAATTTGCTGATGTACTGATCTATGGCGTTCATAAAATTAAATCAATATGAATGATCGATCGCTTAATAAGTTTATCACCCTTTAATAATTTATGAAATTCCGGCTGTAGCAAATTGCTAATTAGGTTAGGAAGTACTGAGATTATCGGAAGTATTTACTTCCCGGGCTTGTAGTTATGCATTAAAATAAATTTTAAAATTACTCCCTATACCTTGTTCACTCTCTACAACAATTTTTCCTCCGGTAGAATCTATTAATTTTTTTGCAAGATATAAGCCAATTCCCTGTCCTTCTATATCGAGCTGGAGCCTGCCGTACATATTAAAAATTTCACCTAATTTTTCTTTAGGAATTCCGATTCCATTATCCTCTACTGATAAGATTACAGTATCTCCCTCTTTGAAAGTTCTAATGTGAATAGTACAAGGCTGTTCTCTTTTAAATTTAACGCTATTTGAAATCAGATTATATATAATGCTTCTTAAATTCTTTTTGGAAAATGGAAGTTGTTTAACCTGCAGGTCTCTGCTAATCTCAACATCCGATGTTTTAATTTTATTCTCCAAGCTCCATTCAACGTCATTAATTAATTCATTTAAGTCAACCATTTCTGTAATCATCATTCCACTTTCTAATTTGGCAATGGAAGAGAGATCTTTTACCAGATTTCGGAATTTTTTAACAGATGAATTGATAACCTGTAAAAATTCATTAAGCTTCGGATCGGTTACTTTTATCTTATTCATCACGGCAATACTTCCTTCTATATTGCTAAGTGGTGCCAGAAGATCATGAGAAGCCGCATATACAAAATTATCCAGATCGGCATTTATACGAAGCAAACTTTCATTTTTCTTGTCCAGCTCAAGTTGGGTTTTTTTCAATTTAGTGATGTCATTAAAAGTTATGATAGCACCTGTGACCTTATTATCTGCTTGTTGAAGATAAGGCATAGTCATTATCTGGTACCATTTCCCATCATCAGTTTCAATTTCCTTATCAATGATGCTTCCTTCTTTAAGAACCTTTTTAATATCTTCCAAAATAGTTTCAAATTTAATATTGGTAGAAATATTACTTAAAGGTCTGCCTACATCCGATGGCAGGAGATTAATCTGCTTTACCGTTCCCGGAGAAAATCTCATCAGTTCCAGATCATTGTTCACAAATAGCTGCCCGTTTACATTACTTCTGAAGTAATTATTCAGATCGTCATTTAATTCGAGTAACTCTTTGTTCTTTAGCTGGTAGTCAGCATTAATGGTATGCAGCTCCTCATTTACAGATTGCATTTCTTCATTGGTACTTTGCATCTCTTCATTTGCAGAAAGCAGTTCCTCATTAAAGGATTGCATATTCTCATTGGAAGCATCCAGCTGCAGGTAAGTAGAATTAAGTTTGTCTTTTAAATCAACCAATTCCTCCTCCAAATTTATTACATATTGATCTAAATAAATTTTTTCATCAAATACAGCCTCTTCATGTTGCGTTGCGACCAGAGACTTATCTTCACTAAGAGTAACCATCCGGAATTTTTGCATTCCTTTTTTAATGATGAGAGGATTTATCGACAAACAGACTTTAATAACCAGTTTATCATGTTTAATTTTTATCCCGCAAACGGAAGCTTTTTTGCCTGATTCTACAGCAGTTTTACTAAGCGTATTAAACGCTATAGCAAGTGGTCGTGGTAAAAGCTCAGTTAAGTTAGAATTAAAATTCTTCTGAAGAAGATATTTGGTAGTGTCGCCATAAGATTTAACAACCTGATTATTTTCATCAATACATATTACCAGGGAATCAAGCTGTTCGACCAAAACTCCATTCACTGCTTCCTCCACCGTATTTACATTTTGTGAAGAATCTTCCCTTGAGGGTGATGAAAGAGTTTGCTTTTTATCAATCAGCAGAGGCAAAGAAAATGCATCAAAACGTACCACCCGGTTAGATTCCAGATTTTTATAAATCTTCCATTTTTTATCTATTACTTCCAGGTTTTGAATAATAGGCATCGGGTTTTCGCTGGAGCCTAAAAATAAATAACCATCCTTTTTAAGTCCGAAGAGCAGCATTAAATATATTTTTTTTTGCAGAATCGGGGTCATGTAAATAAGCAGATTCCGGCAGCTTACAAAATGCATATTGCAATACGGAGGATTTTTTACCAGGTCATGCTGAGCAAAGATCACCATCTTACGGATCTCTGGTTTAACCCGGTAGCTTTCACCTTCTTTTATAAAAAATCTGTCAAGCCTTTTCTGAGAAACATCTTTGGTGATTCCTGAAGTATAAATACCTTTTCCGGCATGAACCAACGCCGGGTTATCAATATCCGTTGCAAATATTTTTACTACAACATCTTTAAATTTACCGGTTAACTGCTCGCGTAAAAGTATGGCAAGTGAATAAGCCTCTTCCCCGGTAGCGCAACCCGCTACCCATAATTTTAATTCTTCATCCTTACTTAACTTATCAAGTAAATCAGGTAATACTTTATTTTGAAGCATTTCATATGCTTCTTTATCTCTAAAAAATGAAGTTACGCTGATCAGAAAATCCTGCGCCAGGGTAGCCACTTCATCTGGTGTTTCATTCAGAAAATGGAAATAGCTGGACAGATTAGTAAAGTTATTGTAAGATGCTCTTCTTTTAATTCGTCGTAGAATAGTTGATTTTTTATAATCTGAAAAATCAAGGGGCAGGCGCTCTTTTATTAAATTAATAATATCTTCCAGATTTTTGTCATCATCCTTGGTATTTGCATCTATCTTACCTTCGTTCATTACATAATCTTCAATCGCATCGGGCATTAATTGGGGTTCCATAACAAAATCAACCATCCCTGTAGCAATGGCATTGGAAGGCATGCTGCCAAATTCTGAGGTTTCGGGATTCCGGGCCATAACCATCCCCCCCGCTTTTTTAATATCTATTATGCCTTTAGTTCCATCAGAACCTAAGCCTGAAAGAATGATCCCTATAGCCTTGCTTCCGCTGCATTCCGCAAGAGAAGTGAAAAATTTATTAATGGTTAAATGAGGGGCTGGTTCTTCATTCTTATCTGTTAAATATAGCCTCCAGTTACGGATGGTCATAAATTTATCATTGGGAATTAAATAAACCTGGTTAGATATTACGGTCATTCCATCTTTCGCTTCCTTAACTAAAAGTTTGCTATGCCTGGCGAGTAATTCGACCATCCTGCTTTTAAAATCCGGAGATAAATGCTGTACAATTACGTAAGAAACGCCATCTAAGGGTGTATGATCAAAAAAGGTGTTTATCTCTTCCATTCCACCGGCAGAGGCGCCAATAGCAATGATGTGGTGTGGTTCGGTCACTAACATAGTATTTTAAAAACTTCTTCAGTCCACTTTGAGAATTCGCAAAAAGATGTGTAAAAATGTCTTATCAAACATACCACTAAATAATAACAGTACATCAAATCCTTTTGAAGACCTCAAAAGCAAATAAATATCAATTTGCTCTGAATATGCAATATTTACTTTCCTGATTCATCTGCCAGCAAGAATATTGTGCTTACGGATTGCAATTTCTTTTCATGTAAAACCCGTAACTGACTGAAATCAATTTAAACTCTTGAGTATTATAAATATCAATGCTGGCGTCTAAGTTCAGCACTGTTCTTAACCTGACTGACAGCTCCTAGCCTTCTCCTAATTCAATCCAAACCGGCGCATGATCGCTGGTTTTTTCCCATCCCCGAACATGTCGATCAACACCGGCAGCCCGTAACCGCTCATCAAAATGCCGACTTAACAAAAAATGATCTATGCGCAAACCGGCATTTCGTCCGTATGCGTTACGGAAATAATCCCAAAAAGTATAAATAATCTCCTCCGGATAAAGCTTCCGGATTGCATCCGTCCATCCCTGTTCGGCCAATTCTTTAAAAGCAGCACGAGTTTCGGGGCGGAAGAGTGCATCATTAACCCAGCGTTCCGGTTTATACACATCTATTTCCGCAGGCATCACATTAAAATCTCCGGCCAGAACCACAGGAATATCCAGTGAAAGAAGTTCTTTGGAATGAAGCTGAAGACGTTTAAACCAGTCAAGCTTATAATCAAACTTCGGTCCGGGTGCTGGATTTCCATTAGGCAAATACAGGCAGACAAGCCTGATACCATTGACATTGGCTTCAATAAAACGACTTTGCGTATCTTCATCATCACCTGGAAGGGCTCGATGAACTTCTTCAATATCACCGTCTTTTGAAAGAATTGCTACACCGTTCCAGCTTTTTTGTCCATGCCAGATAGCTTTATATCCTGCATCAAGAATAGCCTGTTCAGGAAATTTTTCCTGCGGTGCTTTCAGTTCCTGAAGGCAAACTACGTCAGGAGCGCTTTCTTCCAGCCAGCGAAGCAATACCGGAAGCCGTCCGTTAACTCCGTTAACGTTGTATGTAGCTATTTTCATGATTAATATTTATTTAAATCTAAGGTTCATTTTTATATTTTGTTTAGCAGAATATGGATAAAAATTGATTTTCAAGACATGGAACATTTCTATCAGGTTTCTTTCCTGAAGAGGATTGTAAAGTATCGCCATTGTTATCAAATGAACCCTGAAATTCCTACGGAGCACTTTTGACCGGCCTCACAGGATTAGCGTTAAAAAAGATTTGAAAACTGCCTGCAGATTCTTAAATATTGCAGTTGAAAAAGCAATTCGGAGAAGTGTTGAAGAATCTTTGAATT
>NZ_KE383964.1:0-410529 GCF_000422945.1 Daejeonella oryzae DSM 19973 | reverse complement strand
TTCTTTAGGAAAAAATTAACCAAAAAACCCCGCGGCTTCTTTCATTTGCATTCAAGTCTCTGAAAAGGCTAAACCTGTTGTATCGCAAATGAAAACAGGCCGGATAAAGCGTATTTGCAATCACTGAGATGGCTGGATTTTGCTTTCCAATAAAAACTGAAATTGCTACGGAGCACTTTTGACCGGCCTCACAGGATTAGCGTTAAGAAAGATTTGAAAACTGCATGCAGATTCTTAAATATTGCAGTTGAAAAAGCAATTCGGAGAAGTGTGGAAGAATCTTTGAATTATTAATGCCCTATCCCACGGCTCGAATTGCAATCAGCGGTTTTTAAAACTTTTAGCTAAGCCTGTGAAGCCTTGATCTTTTGGTTCTTTTCTATCAAGAGAAAAGAACTATTAGGCGGAATAGCGTTGATTAAAATATACAATTACAATCTAATCAACTATAAAAAACAAACTTCTAGTCGTTAAAGGTAATTGTAAAACAAGCCCCTTCATTCACCTGGCTATCTACAGTAATCTGACCTCCCAGGTTAGTAACATGATTATACACAAGATAGAGACCAATGCCTTTGCTATCGAGGTGATCATGAAATTTCTGACGAAGACCAAATATTTTGTCTTTTACTTTTTCCATATCAAAGCCCAGCCCGTTATCAGAAATTATAAGCTGACTTCTGCCATTAAGTATCCTGGAACTAATAGATATAACTGGCTGGCGGTCCGGACGGGCATATTTTATTGAATTGCTGATCAGGTTTAAAAAAATACTTTCCAGACAAACTTTATTGAAATTAATAATAGGGAGTGTCGAAAAATCGATATGGAAACTAACTTTCGATGTTTGGATTAAATTCCCAATAGAATGAAATACCCGATCGAGGGTAGTCTGCAAATCAATCTCTTCAAGCTGCTCATTTAAGCTTTCCTTGTGACTTAAGGCATCTACATATTTATCAAGTGTTTGCTTTAAATTGCCGCTCGCTAATTTTAATACATGAATTAGTTCCAGTGTTTCCGGATCGTCAATTTTCGAGACATTCATCAGGCTGAAAACCGAAAGCAGATCATTAACCGGAGTTCTTAAATCATGGGAGGTGGTATAAGTTAACTGCTTGAGATCCTGATTAATGCGGGTAAGATTTGCAAGAAGCGAGTTCCGCTCTGATTCCAGCTTTTTTTTATGAGTAATATCTTTAGCGATAGCAAAAATTAGCTGGTCGCTGTCTACCGGAAGTGAGGTCCAAGAAAGCCATACGATTTCCCCGTTTTTACATACATATCGGTTTTCAAAATTATATAAAGGCTTGCTTTTGATTAATTGATCCCTAAAGCGGGAAGTTAGGCCCTGATCATCCGGATAAACAAATTCATTAATTGGCCTGGAGTATAATTCCTCCATGGTATATCCCAGTGTTTTAGATACTGCCGGATTGATCCTTCTAAAATAACCGCTGTAATCAGCGATGCATAATAAATCAGGTGATAATTCAAAAAAAGGCTCCAAGAGGATGGACTGGTCGGTACTAAACGATAAGTTATTCATTTTATATTAAGACAGCTTCACATTATTACAGTATTGAGGAGAATAAAGATCCTTTAAACTGAAAATTGAAATTAACATAAATTTGCTGATAAAAGCAGACCATGAAATATTAAAGCTCCATTTAATTTCGGAGTATGTTTGCTGAGTTAAGAATGTACATTTCCCGCCAAACCTGCCGCATCTATTCGCTGTGAAGAATGCCTCTTCTTCAATAAAAATATAAGACCGAGAACGGGACCTATAGCCAGCGTCATATACATGAATTGAGAATTTAATTCGCCCGAAAGGGCATTAACAAACTGAATACTGAGTATGGTTATAGAAAATCCTATACAATTTACAATGGTCAGAGAAGTTCCTCTGTATTCTGCAGGGGCACTTTTTGCGACTAAGGCAGAGAATAAAGGCGAATCGGCAACCACTGTTAATCCCCAGAAAATCAGAAAACCTATCAGTATATAAACTGACCCCGAAAACAGAAAAATTGGTGAAGTCAGGCAGCATAAACAGGATAAAAATAAAGCATATGCCGCAATTCTTTTAGCTCCGAAATATTGAGAAAGTAGCCCGCTGAAAACACAGGCCAGTCCGCCTGAGCCAATAATGACGAATGACCACAAAGAAACATTGATATTAATTGCAGGGAATTCCAGTTTAGCTGCACTTAGCATGACTGGTACAAATGCCCAGAAAGTATACAGCTCCCACATATGACCAAAATATCCGAAAGAAGCAGCTCTGAAATCCGGGTTTTTAAACACCTTCATAAAAACTGTAAAACTAAATTTCTGACTCAACTTCCGGTAAGGCCCGTCGGGTATAAAAAGTAAAATACAGAGACCACCTGTAACTGATAAGCCACTTGTAACAAACAGAACATATTTCCAGGGAAGGCCGCTGATCAGGTTTTTTAACAGATGCGGGAATGCCGTTCCGATCACTAAAGCTCCTACTAAAAATCCCAGAGATTTTCCAAGCCCTTCCCGGTAATAATCTGAAGCTATTTTCATCCCGACAGGATAAATTCCTGCCAGAAAAAAACCGGTTAAAAATCTGAACAAAAGTATTGCTGATGATTGACTATCAGGAATCGCTATTCCCAGATTAAAAATACCGGCCAGAATAGAGCAGGTAAAAAATACAACGGAAGGAGAAAAACGGTCGGAAATGCTGAGTACTGCAAAAACCAAAGTCCCGGTAATAAATCCAAATTGTATGATGCTGGTGAGCTGAGCTAAAAAATCGGCACCTGAATGAACTGCGGTTCCAATTTCGTTGATAATTGCATTTCCTGCAAACCAAAGCGTAGTACATAAAAATTGAGAGATCACTATAACCGGTAAAATCCGCTTCATTTAATGGCAGTATAAAATTTGTCAATGCTATAAAAAAGCAAACTTCACTCGCGAAAATCAATAAAAAAATTGATGATCTTTTTAAAATCCCAGCCTGAAGAGTCCGGTATTTCCCTTATCATCATCGGCAACAAGCAGCAGCTGACTGTGTTCTTTAAGCAAGCACACCCCTTCAATTTTCTGGTTTTTAAATTCCGAACTCAGATCAGATAATTTGGTTAATGCAGATATGTGAATTTTATCACTCTGCAACTGCGCTTTGGCATCGTCTATAATTGCCAGATAACTTTCTCCAATTTCACCGTCATCAAATGCATTCGAAGTATTCTCTGATGAAAAAGTCATATATAGTATATCCTGCTGCGAATCATAATCCATACCCGATATTCCGGTGTTCTTAACAGGGATATGTATATAAATTCGACGCTTATAAACGGGCAATAAATCATCAGAAGTCGCCACAACTAAAAAGTTATCGGGAGAAGATGCATTGGCCCTGATTCCGAGAATCAGCTCCTCCCCGATCGAGGCAGCCGATTCAATATTCAACTGACTGAAATGCCTTCTCAGCTGATCGTAAAATTTGGAATAATTTATCTTTTCAATCTTGTTATCATCTGGATTAAACAGAAATGCGCTGTCGCGATGCGGAATTAAAGAACCGGAACCAAAAAACAATATTGATTTACGTTCATTAAAATTGATTAAGGCCGAGGCTTCAATATCGGCTTTCAGATTTTTGGGAATCCGCTGATTCGGATTATCATCAAAAAGCTTAATCCTGTCTGTTTCTTCCAGTGAATCATTCAATACCAGAATTTCTGAAGCATCATCCCCCATGATATATAAATACCCGTTCAAATATGTAACCGTTGATCCGGATGGATAATTATCCTGAATTTTATAATCTATAAATACGGGTTCCGGATTTTTCATAGTGCAGGCTGTTATAGAAATCAGCAGGAAGAGCTTAAAGAGAGAAACAAAATACTTCACAAAAACCATTTTAAACCGGAAGGTATCAATTTTTAAATTACCTGGAAAAAGATAGAAATGATTAAAGATCGCTCCTTACACAATTGTTTGATTTGGAGCAGAACATTTTTACCAAAATCTTCATGGCTTCATATTTGTCTTATAGTTAAAAATATTTATAAATCCAGCCTAAACTCCATTGCATAATTAAATTTAAAGAAACATGAAAATCAGATTATTTTACCTCACCTTAATATTACCCTTGCTGCTTTTCGTAAGCTCCTGTTCAAATAAGAGCGCCAAAGCGGATGAACCTGAGATTGCAACCATGGATTCTGTTTCAACAGATCTTGAACAATCAACCAAAGACCTTGAAGCAGAAACCAAAAAGGTGGAAGCCTCCCTTGAAAAAATAGAAAAAGAATTTTAAGCTAAAAATCAAAACGATGAAACAGAATCATATTTTAAAGATAAGTGTCCTGCCCTTGATACTATTTACTGTTATTGCATTTACCAATGTACAACCAGAAAAAAAAGATCAGAATAGTAAAGGAAATAACGCTAAAAATCAGCCAGTTTCCAGGGGTAATAATGCGAATCCGCAGGAGAAAAAAGTCAACACTTCAAAAGGTAATGACCGCCAGGGCAACAGCAATCAGAAGCAAAAAAACCAGGCCCCGGGAAAAAGTGCGGAGCAGGGAAAAAACAATTCAGGCAATAAGTCAAATGGCAATAATCATACTAACAATAACAATCATTCGAGTGCCGGCCAGGGGAATAAATCAAATGTCAACAGCAATATGATGAATGGAAAACGGGATATGATCATTAACTGGAACCTGGATAATTTCGCTGACAGAAAACATCCCCGAAATCAGAAAAAAGTAAAAGTATGTCATAATCCTTCAGGTAATGGTGAAAACGGAGTAAACATTTCCATTTCTGAAAACGCTTTACAGGCGCATTTAAATCACGGAGATAAAATGGGAGATTGCAATATCAATTATTCAGATCGATGGTCTTCAAATTATGTAAAATCGCGGGAGAATGTGTACAATACGTACGAATCCGCTTGGGAAACAATGTCTTACAGCGAAGCAATTTTATCATTAGCCATGCAAAAGCTTTTGGGAATCAGAACTAATTTTGACAGAGACCGAAGCACACTATCGTCTGCTGATATCGAAAGAAGAGAAATGCTGATTATGGATTTACAGAACAATGTAAATTCACTCCAAAACCAATTAAATTCCAGCAGGCAAACCCTTGATTCTGATGTAAACATCATTATCCGCTTATAATCTGATCAACGTTTATTCAGGGATCAATTGCAGAGATGAAGAAATTCAGGGATCAATTGCAGAGATCAACAAAGGCACAGTTAAGAACTCCTGACCGGTATTAAGCTGTGCCTTATTATAAATCCTGTTTGATTAAAGCTTTCGAAGAATTTTAGAAAATCCGCATCAATATAAATTACTTGGTATATTTATCGGGCTGAAAAATTGCTTCGGATATACATCAGCATTCAATTGATAAAACGAAAAAAAAATTCAGTAAATACAAATTAACAGCTGATTATATTAAAAAATGATTTCAGGCTCCGATCAAAACATCAATACAAATGCAAGTGAGAATATTCTGGAATCCCGGATGCTATTTGATTTCTTTGAACAGGCTCCGGGTATTTTTGCCGTACTTAAAAACTCAAACCATATTTTTGAATTTGCCAATGCCGCATACATTGAATTAATCGGCAACCGTAATCCCATTGGAAAAACTGTTGCGGAGGTTCTTCCAGAAGTAAGCGAGCAGGGTTTTATAAAGTTGCTTGATGATGTATATACAACCGGAGAAACCTATAATGGCCACGAAATTCCAATTTCTTTAATCCGCGGACAAAATATACCTTTTACAGAATACATAAATTTTACGTACCAGGTTTTTAAAAATGATCAGAATGAAATAGCCGGAATTCTTGTTTCCGGTTATGTGGTAACAGAGCAGGTTACAGCCAGGCAATTAATTGAAGAAAAAGAAGAACAGATTCGCTTTGCGCTAGAAGCCGGCGAAATGGGCACTTTCGATTACTATCCCCAAAGCGGAGAACTGATTTGGTCGGCAAAAGCCAAAGAGCTGTTCGGATTAGCCCCCGAAGCCGCGGTGAATTATGAACTTTATTTGAATGCTCTCCATCCTGATGACAGAGCATCCAATGATCTGCTATTTCTTTCAGATCAGTTTTTTGATCAGGATAGGCATTTCGAAACTGTTTACCGTAGCATTGGCATCAGCGATAATAAAATCAGGTGGGTGCGCTCCAAAGGAAAAGTTACAGTCAATGATAAAGGAGAACCGGTTCGAATAAGTGGAGTAATGCAGGATGCCACCCGCGAAAAAATGGCAGAGGAAGATTTGAAACGTTTTAAGCACATGGCAGAAAACGCAATTGATCCCTTTATACTGATGCGCCGGGACGGAACTTTTGCTTATTTAAACGCTGTAGCCGTTGAGCGCTGGGGATACAGTAAGGAGGAAATAAAAAATATTCGTGTACCCGATGTAGATCCGATTTTTAATGATGAGGTGTTCAGGGCCTCCTTCGACGCCGCACAAAATGGCACAATTCATAAAGTAGAAACGCTGCATAAAAGAAAAGACGGAAGTATATATCCTGTAGAAGTACATATGGCCGGTTTAACACTAAATGGTACGCCCCATATGTTTGCCATGGCCAGAGATATTTCTGAACGAAAAAAAGCGGAAGAAATATTAAAATACCGAACCGCACTTTTAGAAGCTCAGAGTGATGCTATTCCCGATGCTTTGCTTATAGTAGACGGCAAAGGCAAAATAATTTCATTCAATAATCATTTTATAGATCTATGGAAAATTCCTGAAGATATTATCAAAAGGAATGACGACAGCGCAGCTCTACAATTTGCCATGACACAGCTGGAAGATCCGCAAAGTTTTATTGAGCGGGTGCAGTATTGCTATCAGCATCAGGAAGAATCTGCGCATGAGGAAGTGCTTTTTAAAGACGGCCGTGTAATTGACCGATATGGATTCTCCATCAAGGCCGAAGGAGAAGAGTCTTACGGCTGGGCCTGGTATTTCAGGGATATTACCGAACGTAAAAATTTTGAAAAATCTCTTCTTGAGAGTGAAAAACGATTCAGGCTGATGGCTGATTCTATGCCTCAGAAAGTATGGACAGCTGATGCTGCAAGCCAGGTTAATTATTTTAATAAACGATGGCTGGATTATACGCAGCTGAGTTTTGATGAACTCCGTGATCAGGGCTGGGATAACATCATCCATCCGGATGACCTGGCAGCAAGTTTACAGGCCCTGAAAGAATCTTTTGAAAACTCAAAAGACTGCGAGATTGAACATCGTATACTGAGGTATGATGGAACTTACCGATGGCACTTAAGCCGCGGACATGCCCGGACCGACAGTGATGGTAATTTAAAAGGATGGATTGGAACCAATACAGACATTCATGATCAGAAGCTGTTTGCGGAGGAGCTGAAAAAACAGATCTCTGAGCGGATTAAACTTGAGAAACAGAAAAACGATTTCATCAGCATGGCTTCCCATGAATTAAAAACACCTGTAACCAGCATTAAAGGATATACCCAGTTTCTGCAAAATAAACTTGCCAGAGAAGGAAATACCGAAGCAGTGAGTTTTCTATCCAGAATAAATAACCAGGTAAATAAGCTCACGTCTCTGATCAGCGATCTGCTGGACGCCACCAAGGTAACAGGCGGCAGACTGCAGTATGATTTAGAAATTTTTGATTTCAATAATCTTGTAATGGAAGTTGCAGATGAAATGAAACAAACCTCACTAAGTCACAGCATTATCTGCAACCTGGATTCCACTCAAAATATCCTTGGAGACCGCATTCGCATCGGTCAGGTTATGATTAATTTAATTTCTAATGCCCTGAAGTATTCTCCAAAGGCAAACAGAATTGTGCTAAGCACTAAATTAAACCACGATGAGATCAGTTTTTCAGTTCAGGATTTTGGAATAGGCATCTCTGCAGAAAATCAAAAGCAGGTTTTTGATCAGTTTTTCAGGGTAAGCGGTGAGGTAGTCAGTCAGTATGCCGGAATGGGCCTGGGTTTATATATCTCCTGCGAGATTGTTAAACGGCACCAGGGAAGGTTAGATGTACAAAGCGAAGAAGGCGAGGGTTCAATATTTACATTCACTCTCCCCCTAACAAGTGTAGAAAATATTTAATCAGACTCCTGTTATGATATTTTTAATCTTGATTTCTGATTACCGGGCAGCAATTCTGAATCAAATGGTTTAAAAATGAGTTTTAATTTCATTTGCTGATAAAATTCAGGAACTTGGCCCCAATGATATTCCCAAGTTTAAAAAGGCTATACATCCGGGTTAACAATTACAGGCAAAAACAAATTTCTAACCGTAATTTTTTAATAGTAGCCGCTGTATTTGTGGGAATAATGGGCGGACTGGCAGCTTCCCTTTTAAAATCATTAAGTCACCGGATCAGCTTTTTTCTTCAGCATGATGTACAATCCAATTATAAATACTTTTTATATCTGTTGTTTCCCTTAGTCGGAATTCTTCTTTCCATCACGTATGTTAAAAGATTTATCCGCAAAAAGCCCTTTGAAATTGGCTTAACCCCTATCCTTTTCACCATATCCAGAAAATCCAGCAAAATGGATTTTCATAATATTTACTCGCAAATAATAACCAGTGCTTTAACCGTTGGGTTTGGAGGATCAAGCGGACTGGAAGCTCCGATTGTTTCCAGCGGCGCTGCCATTGGTTCCAATTCCGGAAAATTATTCGGTTTAAATTATCGCGAAGTAACATTACTGCTGGCCTGCGGAGCCGCCGCCGGTATTGCCGGCGCATTTAACAGTCCGGTAGCGGGGATAATATTTGCTATAGAAGTACTCCTTCCGGAGTTCACCATTCCTGCATTTATTCCTCTGCTGATATCCGCAGCCACCGCCTCTGTAGTTGCCCGTTTATTTTATAAAGAACAGCTGTTTTTTCTGATCACAGAAGGATGGCAATTTAGTGCCATTCCTTTTTATGTAATTATGGCCCTGCTCATCGGATTATTTTCAATCTATTTTACCAGGCTTACCTTTTACATCAAGGGCAGTTTTAAGAAAATAAAAAACGACTATTACCGGGCCATAGCCGGAGGTCTTATCCTGGGAGCCCTGATTTTTATTTTCCCGGCGTTATACGGCGAAGGATATATCAGTATTAAAGAATTGCTGGCCGGGAATCACGACACGCTTCTAAAAAACAGCATTTTTTCTGAGTACAGCCATATTCCTGTTTTGATGATTCTGTTTGGCATTCTCACCATTTTTGCCAAATCATTTGCTACGCTGATTACCCTGGCTGCCGGAGGAAACGGCGGTGTATTCGGCCCCAGCCTGATTATGGGAGGTATTACAGGTTTTGTATTTGCCGAAACGGTTAATCAAACCGGCTTAATGCATCTGAATACCGCCAATTTTATTGTAGCCGGCATGGCTGCTGCCCTCAGCGGAATTATGCATGCGCCTCTCACCGGAATTTTTTTAATTGCCGAAATTACCGGCGGTTATGAACTTATGACACCCTTGATGATTGTTTCTGCTATTGCCTATTTCATTAGCCGCCGGAGCCAGAAATATTCTATTTATACAAAAGCTTTAGCCGAAAAAGGGGAACTGCTTTCCCATGAAGATAAGGATAGTACGGTACTGCAAATGATGAAGCTTAAGTATCTCATTGACCGCAACTTTATTCAATTAAAGCCCGGAGATATTCCTTACGAAAAAAGGAATGAAATCATCGGGTCCAAAAGAAATATCTTCCCCGTTGTGGATGATACAGGAAAACTCCTTGGAATAGTGTACAGTGATAAACTGTTTAATATGCTTTTTAAACCTGATGAAGCGGTAAAAGTGGAAGATATAATGGAACAACCTCCGTATGTTTTAACCCTTGATATCCGCATGAAAGAGGTTATGAAAAAAATGGATAAAGATGACATCTGGATTTTGCCTGTTGTTTCGGCCACTGGGAATTATATCGGTTTTGTATCCAAATCGACCATATTTACAAAATACAGGTCGCTGCTCATCAGGCAGGCTGCTTATCTCCAGTAAGATTATAAAAATACCACCTTAAAAATCTCAATCAGCCTGCCGCTGCATCCATTATTTTTTTATCATATTTCATAGAACCGGAAACTTCGGCATCATTTTAAACGTTGTTTAAATTTACCAGGGTTTATGGCAAGCAATTCAGAAATAGATTATAAACAGAAGTTCGCAGAAAGCGATACTAAGTTTCAAACCATTTTTAAATTAACTTCTGTCGCCTGTAAGATTATCAGCTCTGATCTAACCGTTATAAAGGTAAATCAGGCCTTAATCGATTTGCTGGGATATTCTGAGCAAGAAATCCAGGGAACCAAAATAGTTGATTACGCCTGCGAAGAATATAAAGCGCACTGGAATCATCTGCAGGATGAACTCTGGGATAAAAACACACCCTTTTTTAAATTAAATGCCTGTCTCATCCGGAAAGATCAATCTCTCGTTTGGGTGAATGTTACTACTATCCTGTTCCAGGAAGAAGGGATTACCTATGGTTATTCCGTACTGGATGATATAACCGGGCAAAAGCATTTCGAAGAAAGTGAGAAGCGGCTTGAAATGGCATTGCAGTATTCTAAAATGGCCGCCTGGGAACTGGACCTGAATGACTTTTCAGTTATTCGGTCTGAAAACACTCACGATAAAATTTTTGGTTACAAAGCTCCGCTCGAAGAATGGAATCTGGATACCTATCTCCATCATTTGATTCCGGAGGATGCCCTGCTTTTTAAAGAAGCTATTAATTCCTTAACCGATCATACCAACTTTGATTTTAAAGGAAGAATTCATACCGATAATATGTCGTTCAAATACATCCATTTTCAGGGCGAAAAGGAGCTTGACGAGCATGGCAATCCATGTAAAATTATCGGCACCATCAAAGATATCAGCAAAGAAAAACTTCTGGAACGCCAGAA
The DNA here is from genome assembly GCF_000422945.1 of Daejeonella oryzae DSM 19973. Classification (GTDB taxonomy): domain Bacteria; phylum Bacteroidota; class Bacteroidia; order Sphingobacteriales; family Sphingobacteriaceae; genus Daejeonella; species Daejeonella oryzae. Next base: position 399,569 of record NZ_KE383964.1, on the reverse strand, counting down.
AGAAGATTTCATCAGTATTGCCAGTCATGAGTTAAAAACTCCCATTACCAGTTTAAATGCCTCGCTGCAGCTGATTAATAAAAACATTAGTGACGGTGCTCAGAATTTAAAGCACCTGATTACCATGGCCAATAAAAGCATGAACAAAGTAAGTGCCCTGGTTGAAGATTTACTGAGTGCGAGCAGCATGAATGAAGGTCAGTTAAAACTGCATAAATCGACATTTATTCTTTCGCAGTTAATTGAAGACTGTTGCGACCGCATCCGCGTTTCGGGTAATTACTCGATAATTACCGGCGGAGATCTTGGGCTTAAGATTGAAGCAGACCCCGAGCGGGTGGAACAGGTAGTGAGTAACCTGATCAACAACGCCATAAAATACGCCCCGCAATCCAAAGAAATTCGCATTGATATTGAAAAGCAGGAGCAAATGGCAAAAATCTCCGTTACAGACCAGGGACCCGGTATTGCTGCAGAAAAAATCCCCCTTCTGTTCGACCGCTTCTACCGTGTAGAAAGCAATGGCAGCCGTTATTCCGGGCTCGGCCTCGGCCTGTATATTTCATCCCAGATTATTAAAGAGCACGGCGGACAAATTGGAGCCGACAGTGAAGAGGGAAAAGGAAGCAGGTTCTGGTTTACTTTGCCGATGAAGGAATAATATAATTGTACTCTAATCCTGATCTGCCGGTTTAAGAATCGTGTACAATCGCCATTGCAAGGTTACGAAGCAATCCTCCGGCGATAAGCATTACAACCTGCTATAAGTATTTACAAAAAAGCCCCTTTGGTCGGTTCTCCTTCGGTTCTTGGTCGGGTAAATATGGGTTTAAAGTACCACCAGCCCAGAAAGAGCCGAAGAAAGACCGAACAAGAACCGAACAATGTAGCTAGCGGTCCTACCCTTGTCTACCCTGAAATAGCTTTACAATTCCATAAACGAAACATAAACGAAAACATCAGCGTCATTGCGAGGGAATAAGCAATCAGCGGGAGATAATTTGTAATTCCGGATAAAGGAAAGTTAAGGCTATGATGTAAAGTATAGTAACTCAGTAATTTGTAATTTACAAGCACCTAAACGTTTTAAACAACCAAACTGAACTTGTATATTTATAATATATATTTGAAGCTTAAACCTTATAGCTATGACAGAAACTGCAACTCATATCGGAAGAAAAATCAGCCGCATCCGCGAATTACGTGGCATGAAGCAGGAAGTATTAGCCGCAGAATTGGGTATCAGCCAGCAGGCCATCTCGAAAATGGAGCAAGGAAATGTTGTAGATGAAGATATTCTGGAACAAGTTGCTAAGATTTTAGGTGTTACTTCAGATGCTATAAAGAATTATAGCGATGAAGCTGTAATTAATTACTTTAGCACCTTTCATGATAATAGTGGTGCTGGTGCATATAGTAATTATAGCAATTTCAATTTCAATCCAATAGATAAGTTAATTGAGGCTTACGAGGAGAACCGGAAACTTTATGAGCGATTGCTTCAGAGTGAGCAAGATAAGGTGGAAATGTTGAAAGAAATTTCTAAAAAAATTTTATAAAACTTAATAACATTAGATTAGAATCGTAGTCTTCACATATCAAGATAAGCCTTCTGAAAAGAAAGCTTTTTTTATAATTAGAATTTAATAAAGCATTACAAACGAATCATTTTAAAATAAAACTGGTATAGATGGGCATTAAAGTTTTCCGCAGTCTAATTATATCGCCCCTGTTAAAATGAATTGGAGCGATTAGAGAATAGATTGGTGTTATAGGTTGTTGATGACAACACCAACAAAGGCCAGAATTCGCTAAATTCTGAATCTATCAGTTCAGAAATTTTAGAGAGTGAAAAACCTTTTAATGCAGTTATATCTATCATAAAAACTATTGTATAAATGAAATTCCGGGTCTATTAACGTGTGATGAAAGCTGAGCAATAATGTCGAGTAATAATTCTCTTTTTAAGCGATAAATAACTTTTTTTGCTTTAGCATCAGATTTATCTTTGACATGAAATATATGATAATCAAACATAAAATTATATTCAATGCCATCAATATTAAATGTCGGCTCTACCTCATAAAAATTCTTGCCGGATTTCTTGTGACCAAAATACATGGTCGGACACATAACCCCCGGTAATGTACGTGAACGCTTCCATTTTTGTTGGGCGTAATCACAAATTGGTGACACTTCAAGATCAATTAGATAATATTCGGAGAGGTTTCCATCAATTTTTTTCATGAAAGTACCTAAGTATTGTTCTTTCTTTTTTTCTTCCTCATTGAAATAAATATTCCCAGGTATTAATTCCTGGCTCGGATTTAATTCAATATGAAGTTTAGTGTTCAAAGAAGCTGGTAGAATCTCGTAGCTAACTAATAAATTAACGCTGTTTTCCTTATCTTGAGATGCGATTTTATTATCTTTATTTAAAATTGCTTTTCTTAGTTTTTCTTTATCTGCCGCTTTACAAACAAGCTCATTACCTTTAAAAATCTCATATTCGGCAGGATGTTCTTTTAAGATATAATTTATTTCATCGATTTTATTGATAGAAATTATATTGTCGTCCAATGTAATATGTCCCGGTACATTCTCTGATTTCATTTCGTTTTCAACAGTATCCACCAGAGAAGTATTTAAGGTGTTTATTGATTCTTTAATCAGAATATCCATGGAAACTTTAGTTTGACCTACTCTTGCGATTCCCATCCTTTTAAGAACATTTTTTGTATTGACTTCCCAATGCTCATCATTTTTTATCAGGGAAGACACCTCATACACCATTGTTGAAGATGCTCTTTTAACAATATTCTCCCAGATTACAAACAGATGAAAGGCTCCCGCTTTTTCAAGCTCACTCTTTAATTGCTTTTCAATTATATCAACGGCATCAGTTTTGGCTTCGTATTCAGTCTTAAATTCTTCGTTCAGGGCAATTGTTACAGCTGATTGAACAATTTCGATATCATCAGCGTGAAGCTGACCTTCCAATTGTTCATTTAACTTCTCTAAAAAAAGATCTGATTCAATTGCCAATATTCTTTTACTTTCAAGACAGGCTGCTTTATCGAAATTAACTATACAGGCTGGGATAAGGTGATCGTGTTGATATATTTCTTGTTTAACCGCGGCCGCATAGGTGTTGAACTTTTTGCTCCATATAACCAGTAAGTACGGCCCGTTTTGTTTTGAAATAATTTTTAAAAGTACATTTACTATAGATTTGGCAATCTGATGTTCATCATTCGTTTCAATTATTTGAAGATCAAGAAATAACAACCTTATACACTGAATAGGGTATATTGGCAAGTCTTCTTTTATATTTCCTTGATAATATGTGGTTGCAATCCCTTTTTTAGATAATGCTTTAACAATAGGTAAAGCTTCACCAGGTTGGTCATCAATAATAACAACTGAGCCATTCTCAGGTATCAATTTAACATCCTTAAAATCCTGTATATTGGATGGTTTCATGATATGCTTAGGTTTATTTTTGAGAAAGACGGAAGCCAAGCCCCAAGATTGCACCTGCGTTAAAATTTTCCTTAATATTAGCTTTATCAACTGAAAGAAAGAGTAGTTCTCCGCCATTACTTTTCATTATTTCGTCTGCAATATGCAGCCCTATGCCAATACCATCTTCCTTATTAGATATAAACGGTTTAATTGCATCCTCATAGGGTATTGTAAATCCTGGTCCATTGTCGGCTATTAATATAGTTATATAGCCGTCAATATCTTCGGTAAGATCTACAAATATTTTTTTATTCTGAACTTTGGAAAAGTTCATCCAATAAATAGAATTGTCTATAATATTTATTATAGTTCCAGTAATTAAGCTTTCTGAACATTTTACTTTTGTTTTAAAAGTTTTTTCATTTTCAAATGCGGAAATAATTTCCACTTCATGAGCTTTTAACCGATACTCGACATTCCATAAAGCATTCGCAATTATTTTTTTCAGGTCAGATTCTTTTCTTGATCTTCTACGGATAAGCCCACTGTACCCATCAACAAGTTTACCCAAGTGCCACGTTAGAGCCTTAACCCGTTCTCCGCTGTTGGGCTTACTGGCATCTTCTACGACATACAATAATTCCTGAATTATCTTTTCTATCTCATGTATTACGATACTTAAACTTAAACCGGCACTAGCGCTGCGAATGTAAACATCACTTATCGTCTTATAGTCAGCAGCAATCTCATCAATGATACCGAGGATTTCAGATCTGTTTAGGGTGTCGGGTATTAAGCTCTGAACCTTTTCCCGTAAAAAATCAAGGTTATCGACAACCGGAACCTTTTTAGATTTTCCGGAATAATGGCTTCTTAATTTATCTTTGTCAATATTTCGTTGGGTTATTACTCGGCTTATTGTAAAATGAATAGCTTTAAAAAATTCGTCATAGGCATCATTCTGCAAAAAGCCCTCTCGGTTCGTCTTTTCAATCAGGTCTTTACTTTCAATTCTGCTTAATTGTATGGCACCAATGACAATGTTATTACTGATTCTTGCAGTTGGAAGATTTACCCGGTCAATATCGAGACTTAACCAATCATTACCCGGCTCTCCATAGTCATAAACCCGGATACCGTCCCGGTAAACACGCATTCCTCCATTTAACTTTAGATAATCTTTAAGGCCTTTTCTATCCGCGACACCCAAGGAAAGAATATTAGTGTCAAAATCAAATATTAACATCTTGATTTTTATTTCGCCAATTTTAAAATGGGAAATATCAATATCTTTTATGACTTTCTTTTTTTTCCTCTCATCATAAACCTTTTGAACCATTTCAATATTCACTTCAGAATGAACCCTTTCCCTCAGATCAGTCATTGAGCCATACGGAGTAAACTTATAGTCAAGTTGTGTGATCTGATTTGCCCTAATCGTGATATCCGCTGAAAAAAGTGCGCTGTCTTCAATTTCTTTGAACTTTAATAGACCAGATAGCCATTCCTGACGGTCTATTTTAAATAAAACTTTAAAGGAATTTATGGATTCGAATGGTGAATTTAAAGAGTTTACTGCTCTATAAAGTTCCCTGACACTGCCCCTTGTCCATGTTGTTCTTAAATTTTTTATAATTATTTTAGTACCATGTCCATTATGACTAAATACTATAGGTTCTCTTTCAATTAGATTAATTGGAATTTTATCGAGCGACAGATCATTGTCAAAATCATTCCAGTCAATTTTTAAATAGGCCTCTTTACTCTCTTTAGTTTTACTAATTAATTCGATTTCTTCTCCAAGCTTATGGACTCCGAACCTTCCTATACCTTTCTCACCTAAGGGCATTCTGTTACATGGGCTAACAAACTTCTTGTCTTCTATTTGATTTTTTTTAAATGTTGTACCTGGTTGCAACCAGACACCTCGTATCAGATTATAGTCCATTCCAAACCCATCATCTTCAATTACAATTTGCCCAAACTGCTTATTGTCAAGATTACTCAGAGAAATATTAACTCTGCTGGCACATGCGTCGTAAGAATTTTTTATTACTTCTAGAAGAGCAATGCCTTCGCTTCTTATTAATTGATCACCAAGTTGAAGTATTAAACGTGCCTTGGGTTTGAATCCTAAATCATTATCCATTCTAAAATATTAAATTAAATAATACCCTTTATTATGGCCTTATTTACCAAAACTACTTGCTTTTTAAATTCCTGTCTCTTAAAACCTGCTCGTTACTATCAGAATCAGATGATCAGTTTTTCAGTAATATTACCAATATTACCGTAATCAAATGAGATATTTCCAACACTTTGAATTTGCTTTATTGTAGGAGGAGATCCATTTAACAAACCCTTTCCAATCTCATCGAATACAGCATAATATTTAGCACCTTTTAATTTCGCAAGTTCTTTGTGTTTTTGAAACGTGGATAGCAGATCAATTCCGTTTTCCAAACATTTGTTATAAATATCAACTACGTAATCTGTTGATATAACCCACTCATTTTCTTCTTCTATCTGAATAGTGTCAAATATATCCGGGCTATCTACTCTTATCTTTTGAATCAGGTCCTTTTCAAATTCACAATACACCTTATCAATATTAGTTTTGCTGTTAATACAATAAATTAAATGGTCAATCTTATTTTGTTGGGAGGAGGAAAGGTTATCCATTAATATCAACCCCAGCTTTTTATAATATGCCTGGCCCCGTGAAAAAATCTTAGCATTATCATATAAATTACTGAAGTCGATTTCCTTAACCTTCTTCATTTTTAAAACTCTTCTTTTTATTTCTTCTTTTGAAAGAGCATAGCTTTTTATTGCTTTTAAAAATTTTGGTAAGGAAGTAAATTCTTTAATTTCTTTAGCTGCCAGAATATTGTCCCAAAGTTCCTTTCTTTTTGAATATTCACCATAATCGTCACTGATAGAGTAGCCTTTAATCAGATCATTCATGAGGACCATAAGTGATGCAAGCACTTCCCTTAAATCATTTTCAAGTCCCTCCCGCTGCCATAATTTAATTAGGTCAAAATCGTCAGATCCCTTATGTCCGGTTGTGTGGGCAAATAAAATCGATATGGTATATGGTACTACCGCTGAACGTAATTGGCCCATTGAGTTTTTTCCTGCACCATAGATATTTTCAAGCTCTTTAAATAATATAATTTTTGCAATCACTTCTTCATAAAAATCACGGTTAATTAAAGGGCCCTTGATTTTTTCCGGAGAAATCTCCTCAATAAAAGATCTGAAAATTTTATCCCCACCTTTTTTTACGAGATAAGGACTTGATCCCCAGGACATATAATACTTTGCAAGTTCTTCTTTTGTAAAACGGCGTTCCTTTGGGTATTCATTATTGATTTTAGTTTTGGCCCGCGGATTTTTTCTGATTAACGTATTAAACTCTCCTTTAAAACGCTCAAAAAACCATTTCCTGCCTGAAGGTGTCATTGTACTTTCAGAAATAGATTTGAGCTTAATCAGTTGTTCATTTCTTGAACGCAAATCAGCATTGCTTACTTTAGACTGTGCATTTGAAAATCTGCTTATGTTACTGATCAGCTCATTCAAATCTTCTTCATCAGCATTTTTAGCCACATTGATTTTAGCCATCACTTTGACTTTACTTATATCAAGACCATCTTTCTTAGAAAAATAGATTGTAGCAGTAGTCTGTCCACCATTTACAATCTGAAAATCCTTCAAAGAGGTAATCGTAGTTCTGTCCTGAGACTTTTCAATTTCAGCACCAACCGCAGTAATGGTTAAACCATTATTGTAGGCTATAAAATGTTCAGGATTTTTTCGGATGGTATCTCTTATTCCCTGATTTACACCCTTGAACTGAAGAAATGACCTCACGTTCTTTTCGAGCATACGCGTACTGTATCGTTTGTAAAGTTCCGCCAGAATATTACCCGGCAAAACACACAGAAAAGATTCAAAATTATCCTCATCTGCAGCTTTGATTGCATCAATCCCCTTGTTGAATAACTTTTCAAAGTTAACTTCGAGAACCTCTCTGTTTCCCTGAGAAATAAGTATATTATACAGGAAGTTTAAATCAATAAGTCTTTTAAAAACTGTAATTTCTTTTTTCTGTATTTTATGGTCTTTATCAACAACATTTACTGTAATTACCTCTTCCTCAAATTCAATCATCTTAGGCATCGGTTCGCTTCCTCTCTTTTCAACTGTGGCTGTCGCTGAAATCAGAAACAATTCAATGACATCAATCTGTGCTAGTCCGAGTGAAGAGGATGAGATAAAATTGATTAACTTTTTGACAGGGCTAGAATCCTGAATTTCTTCGTCCAGATGTTTTCGAATAGATTTATTAATAAGCTTTGAAACCTTAGCAAAAATAGTATCATAATAGCTTTTTTGAGAAATCAGCAGATCCTCATCTTTTGTTTCCAGGTTTATGGAATCCTCATTTACAATAAAAACCTGCAATCTCTCTTCCGACTCATTAATTTTATACCCGTTTATTTTGATATTATCTGGCTTCAGATAAAAGTAACATTCCTCATAATCCTCTGAATCCAGGAGCTTGGCATCACTTAAAGATGGTAGTGTAACATCAAGAAATTTCGATTCGGTAATAAAACCATCCTCGTCTTTTGCCTCATCGAGTAAATCAATACGATATTTCAGGTATTCGCTTATTTCCATTTATAAAGTTTTATCGTAGATTAAATATGGCTGAATTGCTGTCAAGTTCAATTTGTATGATACGGTATTAATCGCATCAGGTAAATTTGTTCTGATAAGTCTGGGGAAATCGTCATCAGTACAGGAATATGTTACCATATTTAAAGCAATGAATTTTAAATGATCATAATTTTCAAGATTTCTGATAGTCAACCCCTTTTGAGAAAGTGACTTTAATAAGATGGTATAATCTCCGAGTTTTGAAACCACATAGTCACGGATGATCAAAACTAAATCTTTTAAGGAATTACCATCCAAAGGATCAGGATTTATATTCACGATAAGCAAATCCAGTTCTTTACCTGGTTCTGGTTGTAATTGAAATTCACTGGATATTCTTACATGAGCAGCCGAATTAAGCTTGGTTTTTACTTCAATATTTTTATGTTCTCCTATAAAATCCTGACCTGTGTCATAAGGTCCCTTCCATGAATTAAGTACATCATTGATTTCCCCAGAACCTGTTGACTTTAATATATCATTCAATACGACGAGTTCTCCAAAAATCCCTTTCACAGCATCATCCGTTAATCCATTTCCCTGATTCTCCTGAAAAAACTCGCTCCATTTGTGGTAAGTTTTAAGAAGTTCAGAAACATAAACTGAAGCTTCGGATATGTTACTGATTTTATTATATATTGAAAAAATGAGGTCATCAAAAAGGTCGATATACTGCTCATCAAGTAGTGTTAAAACGACCCATCTGGTATCCGGGAAGAGTTCCAGGGATAGATTTTGTTTAACGGAAGACTGAAAGTCAGGAAGATAGTTGCCCGGTAATTTCAGGATAAGCCCCCTTTTTAACTCAGCACTTAATCCAATAAAAAGATCCGGGATTGATTCACTGTCAATTCTCAACGATTTAATACCAGTCCACTGGCCAGTACTGATTAATTGCCACTTTAATTCAAGCTCCTCTATTTTCATATATCGGAATTAATCTTCGTTAGTCTCTAATATTTCATCCCATTCATCTTCACCCTCTTCATCATCCAGATCATAATCACCATGAACATATTCACCTCCGGGATCAGGAGAGATCGGAGGAAATCCTATAGCATAGCCGATTAAAGGAATATCAGTTTTGATACCGTTTTTAATAACCATGTTATCCATTTCTGAATCCTGCATCTCTTCCCTAAAAATTGCCTTTAAATCCATAAGGTAAACTACAAGCAGCCCATGATCATCCGGCATAATTTCCCGATACACTTTTTCAGGAATCGTTACATTTAAAGCCTTTTGGGCAAAATCAGGAATATCCTTTCCTCTGAAGTATTCGGATCTTTCGAGACGGAAATCGGCTATTGCCTTCCTTTTAACTTCATCACTCAGTAAGAGATCGAAATCAGAACCAGATGAAACAATATTGGCAGATTTCCCTGATGCTGAAAAAATTCCTCTTGTAATAAATTGTTCTCTGAAATATGTTGCAGATTCAGGTTTAGGTCCAGACCTCACTGATAAACCTAAATTAACCGTCAGACCCGTCTGATTTGCATTTAAGGTACCACCTTCCCCATTAGCCTTTATAGCTATAGTCCAGTTCTTTAATTTATTTTTCTCCGCACAGAGTTCGATGAACCTGATTATCGAAGGTATTTCAAACTCTGTAAAAGTATTCGGGAGATTTAAAAATTCAATAAGCTGAATGAAACTAAGATCAAGCCTGAAGAATCGGTCATCATAGGTAATTTGTGAATGATGTGTGTTTATAAAAGCTCTAAAAGCTTCCCATGACTGATTAATCCGATCAGCATCATTGACTTTAAACCTTGTTGATTGAACTAACTGATCCTGATAAGACCAGTTGACAACTTTGGTGTTTTTCAAAATTGATGGGCGTGTTATTTTTAAAGTACCCGGATGCTTTCTTACCCTCAATACAAAATCTTGCGGGGTTTTATTAAGGCGCTTCAATTTAATAAATTCGGCCTCCAGCTCTTCTATTGCCCTTGTAGTTGAATCAAACTTCTGCACAGCATCAAATGTTGTGAAAACTTTACAGCAATCAAGGTATCCAGGCCGGTAACCAAACCATCTGCCCATTTGTAAAAGGGTATCTGAATAATTCGTATTTCTGATAAAATAATTGATCGTTAGACCTTCTAATGTGAATCCTCGTGATAAGCGGTTACCACCGACAGCTATTATTTTCTTACCATTCCCAGAACTATCCTTTACATATTGAAGTTTATCACCTGTTTCGCTGTTTACCGCTTTAATTTCAATTCCTTTGACCGCATCTATAAGATGCCCTTTAACCTCAGAAAATGTTTTAGATACCAGAAATTCATCGGAATAACCCTCCGGGAGATAAGCTCTTATATTTTGAACGATAGTAGCATAGTATCTATTCCATGTTTTTTCCAGAGTGCCATAAATAAGTTTCTTATTGTTGGGCAAATCGTTATTTATATCCTCTTCAAGTTTTTGTATATAAATTCCAAGCAGGTCTTTTGTTTTATTCTGCCAGGGTATAAAACGAGAAATGTGAACAAGCATGGTGTGGTGCGGGTTCAGAAAACCCGAATCTGTCATATCGGCGATCCGGCTTAATCGCAGTGCTATACTAAGAACAAAGCATTGTGTTGCTTCTTCTAATGACCTTGGTAATTTTACCGGAAAATTATCGTTCCTGACAGTTGCCCTTTCTGTTCCATCGTCTTTTAGAGTATGGGAGGGGAATTCGGCGATCGCATCATTGACTATTTCAACAAGAGGGATTTTGAGAGCATCGTTTAAAACAGTTTCAAAAATTTGTTTTGCGCCAATATAGTTGCTTGGAGGATTGAGAAGTTCAATAAAATCATCGGGAAAGATGTTGTTTACTTGTCCGAAATCCTTATCAACAGTTTGACCATTTAATCTGTAGGAAACAGGCCATCTTAACGCACTTAAACCATTTCGATCCTGTAAAACATTCGCAAAAGGGGTTGCGGTATAACCAAGATAAGTTTTTCTGGTAAATAAGTTTAGAAGTGCCCTGATATGACCATTGATCTTGCTGGCATAATCAACACCTTTTTTTCCCAAATTATTCAGTGAAGCGTTGTCAGCTTCGTCATCCACTATCAGGAAAGGAATATCATGTTTTTCTTTATTTTCATTCAAATAATCACTTAACCAGATCAGCAGATTCTTTAAAACCCCGGTATTCTTTTTACATACAAGAATATTTTTGTTGTTGAGTGAGAAATCTGTATCCTTAACTGATTTTTTGAAATCTGATTTATAGGAAGTTATTGAAAACACTTGCCTAACACTCTGGTCTCCCTGTTCACCAAATTTCCTGACCGAGCCTACACCTTTATCGCCTTTATTATCTTTTGATATATCTAATGAACCTTCCCCTATGACATCCTCTTCAATCCTCATCTGAGTTTGACTTCTCAAATCTTCCATTATACCGGATAGTACAATAATAAGACTATACCCGCTGTCAATTGCCCGGTTGATCACTGCATTGAAATTGCCTGTTTTCCCAGACTGGACACTGCCAACTACCAGCCCCTTTACATAAAACGGTCTTTCGGATTTTGGATCGCCAAGCTTTGAAAGTATCTTCTCACTGGAGATTTTAATTTCGTCAACTACCTTTTCTGATCTTCCCCTTTTTGATAAATAGGTCAAGTATCTGTTGATATAATCATATTGAAGCTGTTTTTTGCGATCTTCAGTAAGCCATGTTTTGAAATCTTTTTTCGTTAAGGATGTCGATGGATCAATTTCTATAGGATTAACCGATTGGAATTCTTTTGCAGCAACATTGTACAAATGGAGAAAAGTAACCTCATCCAGAGCTGAAAGACCAGGAAAAAAACTTCTGATGTTTGTAATCTCTATTTTAATATCTTCAAAGAAAGAATGTAAGATGTGTTCTCTCTCTTTAGCTTTTTCTTTAATAAAAGATTTAATTATCTCTATACACTCTGAGTTTGTCATTACAGGCTATTTAAGCAATTTTGTGATTTGATAAGGAATTGTATCTATACGGTAACCTAAAGCTGGAAGAATAGCTTCTTTAATACTTTCCTTACTTGTTCCTGCATTGAGTAGATTTTGAATAGTTTCAGTTAAATCCGCTTCGCTTGTTCCATCGGCTTGTGATTCTGCGTTGAGGTATGATTTATCTTCATGTACTTGGCGAATCCGGTTAATTCCGGTATTAATCATTTTGAGTAAAATCAGAAATGATTTTTGCTGTTCACTATCCATTTGCCCCTTAATCATTCGAATTAGCGGAAATTCCGTATTTAATTCTAAAAGCATTCCTTTATTTGAAGCTTTACGTTCGAATAATTGAAGAACCTGATCAGATTTTCTTGATGATATGGTGCGTATCCCCCTGTTATAGTATTCTTTTTCAGCCTGTTCTTTTAACTCAGCCATATATTTAAGAAACCCCATTTTAAGGTCGTATGGTATTACAATCTGAGATTTGGCAACATTCAGATGCAATAAATTATCGACTTTATTGCCAACTTCAACTTTTAAGCGGGCAAGTTGAAGACGGGGGGATTTACGGATAATACCATTCCACCCGCCAAATAAAATTATTCTGTCTGCCCGGTAAATATAAAGACCCTCCATATCCATTAATCCGCGGCTTCTGGTAGTCCAGATATTATTATTCTCTTTGCTTTCTTCTATACTTCTCACAGGCAAAATGTAGCCTTCAAGATTGATAACATCAGATTTGAAATTCTTTTGTTTGGATTCAATCAGCCGGAGGTCAGTTTCAGAAGTTGGGAAAGGGTTAAATGGTTTAACGATAATGTTATTGACCCGGATAGCCAGTGGATTCTTTTCTCTTTCCATAAACCTGTGAAAAACAAGCGCCAGATATTCAGTAGTAACCTCAGTAATCTGGTTTTTCAATGATTCACTTTTATCTTTTCCTTCAAGGTAATCTTCAAATTTGTATAGGCTCTGCAATACAACAATTGTATTTGGTTCGAAATCAGTGAATTCGTTGAAGAAACCTTTGCTTAAATTTTGATACTGACTAAGCAGTTCGGCTACTTCATCATCTGTATTGATAATAATTCGCCATTCTTTTATCTGCTTTAGATAATCTACATCCCATGTTCTGGCAAAATACCTGACGCTTCCTTTTATTTTTGAGATAACAGTGAATTTTCGTGTCTGTGCAAACGAAGCAGTTTTCATTCCTAATCCAAATCTGCCCAGATCATCCTCATCTCTTAAATTTTCCAAAGATGAGCTGGGAAACTGCATACATCTTTTGAGAAGCTGTTCATCCATTCCGTTTCCATTGTCTGCAAGAAAAAGAGTGAAGGGAAGATTTTCGGTATCAATAAGTATTTCAATTTTATTAGCGCAAGCTGACACCGAATTATCTATCAGATCGCCAAGAGATGTCTCAAGCGAATAGCCTTGTTCAGCGATTGATTTGATAAGATATTCGGGGGAAGGGATTGCATTTTCAAAATTAATTTCAGGTATAGATTTTTCCATCATCGATCAAAAATTAAACATTCGCTGCATTTAATAGAGTCAGTTCCTCAAAAATTCTATTTACAACCTGAGCAATCTGATAAGCCAGATACGGTGGAACAGCATTACCAACCTGATGAAACTGAGACGTTCGCGGCCCACAGAAAAAATAATTATCCGGAAAAGTTTGGATCCGTGCTGCTTCTCTTACCGTCAGGCTTCTGCACTGTGTGGGATCCGGATGAATATAGTAATGACCGTCTTTAGAAATGTGACTGGTGATTGTTTTGGAGGGTTTGTCTAATAACTGAACCCGGAACCTGTCAGCAAATTTTTTATCATCTATACCCTCCTGTACATTTAAGTGCGCTGGCAATAAGGCGGCTGGGAAATTCATCAACGTGGGTGAACATTTTTTTATGTTCCCGAAGCAAGACACAAAAAGATACCGATGGATATCACTTTCCATATGTGATCTTGACATGTGATTGCAAACGCCTTCTAAACGATTGTCCAGATACCATTCGGTCTGATAACCAACATTGATTTCTTCACATTTTATGTAATTGTTTCCCACGCCATCAATGGGCTCCTTAATATCATTTATTTTAGCATTAATATCACCTACTACATCTGAATCGACATCAACAAGCAGGTCTCCTTTTATTATTTGGTGAATAAGTGCTTTCCAGCTTTCAAAATCATCTTTAGATTTTGAAAGACCACTTCTTACTCTTGGGAGACCATTGATCACATTTGAAACAGATATTTCTTCGGATGCATGAATAATGTCTGGTTTTATATCGATATCTCTCCTTATTCCAAGTAAAATTACCCTATGACGTGTTTGAGGGATACCGTAGTTTTCTGCCTTAATAACAAAATCCTTTTGCTTATAAACAGGATTTCCATGCGAGTCAAACCTCTCGGGTTTGCTTACGATAGAATATATTTTATAGCCAGGACAGTTGAATTCCTGATCATCACCTTCTCTTTTGGTCAAATAAGAACCCGCGGGATCTGACAGATCACTTAATATCTTTGAAAAAACCTCATTATCAGCCGTTTTTGCAGATAAAATCCCTTTAACATTCTCCATTACAAAAACAGCAGGGCTGTGAACAGCAAGAATCCTAAGGTATTGCTTGTATAATCCTACCCTTTTGTCACTTTTCTCATTTAAAATTTTCTCCTGTCTTCTGGATCGGCCAACAATAGAATATGCCTGACAAGGAGGTCCGCCAATTAGAAGCCAGTTAGGTTCTCCATTTAAAACTTTTGAAATTTTGGCATCCACGTCTGCATCTGACACTGCATTCATATCCTTTTCATCCGGATCGCCTAGAGTACCACACCAAGCTTCTTCCTTTGCATTTTCCGACTGGTCAGGCCACTTTTCAAATAATTCATGAATGGTTAGATTTCCTTTAACAAAATCATAATAATCTTCTGGAACCTCGTCTGGGGCAAACTGACGAAAGAAGCTTCTTAAAGTTAGTGTCTGATGAGCTACTGGATCTTTTTCTATTGATAACGCGATGTTAAAGTGCTTTTCATTTTCTTCGTTAACCAATGCGGAAAAACCCTCACCAAGCCCCCCCGGGCCAGCGAATATATCTATAATAGGAATTGGCATACAAAAAAGTGCAGATTGTAATAAAAAGTTAATGGCAACAAAGCATTTACGAACGCATAAAAAAATTCACCTTATTGGAGACGAATCATCATTTAAAGATCATTGCCTTACCCTCTATCATTAATCTGGAAAGCTATCTAAAATTTAATTTAAATCAATGAGTTTTTCATAGAATTTGTATTAGAGCCTTAAGGAAAGCAATATCTCTAACAATTTAGGATTCAAAGCGCCTTTCTTGAGTTCACACTCCCAGATCTTAATAATCCTCCATCCCTGAGAAATAAGATTCATTTCAGCTTTCACATCATTTGAATTATTAGTCTGAATCTTATTCACCCACCACTCCGTCCTTGTCTTGGGCACAACAAAATACTTACACCCCTCATGTCCGTGCCAGAAGCAGCCATGTACAAAAATGACGGTTTTGTATTTAGGTAAAACAATATCCGGTTTACCGGGAAGGTCTTTTACATGGAGGCGGTAACGAAAACCATGGCTATGCAGGAATTTCCGGACCAGCAGCTCAGGCTTGGTGTCCTTGCTGCGGATACGGGACATGTTGTAAGAGCGGATTTCTTTAGAATGAACATCCATGAGTTTATAAACGCTGCAAAGAGAAATTTTATATTAATTATCAGCTGATAAAACAGAATATCCGGGCACGCAACCACCATAAGAAAAAGTGCTTTCATCTGGCATTACGGGTTTCACCTCAATCCTAATTAAAGAATATCCCTCCTCCGCCGCCGCCTTCAAATCTGGGGTTCACCACATTATTAAATAAGGAGCCAAATCGGTAACGAACCCCGAAGCTGGAATAGAAATAATAATTAGAGTCCAGTTGCCTGCGCCGGGTGAGTAAATCTTCGTTAGTAATATCGCCTTTTACAATATTCAGCTGATCTCTCTGGAAAGCATAATAGCCGTTGAAATTGAGCGACAATCCTTTATATAAGCGCAGATCGGTATAAGCCGAAAAGGACAGGTTATTTTTGCTGAGATCGTGAAAATAATGGCCGAATGAAGTTGAACCGCTGATCTGTCCCCATTTCTGGTTATAGCTGATGTCCAGAGAAATACTTTGCTGGAAACGCAGTTCATCCATTTGGAGGAAGATGGTTTCTTCTTTATAATTCAAATATCGCGGTCCCGCTTTATACATTAGGCCCACATAGTGGTTGGTGGATTCCTTGTAAGGAAAAAAATTATATTCAAGAGCGGGTGTTACTGATAAGAATGCATCGTAGTTGCTGTAATCAGAGCGCTGGGCAGATACAAATGCTCCGGCAGATAAATGTTCGCCCAAAGACCACACTGTAGTATTGCTGGCATAATAATTTTTATTGGTAAATCTGTAGGCATCAAGGCCTTCGCCAAAGCGGTTCTTCTCCAGGTTGTAACTGATATTACTTGTTGTTTTATGCTTTTCGCTGATACGCGAAGCAGAGAATCCTGTACTAAAGCTGTTGGAAGAATAATTTTTGTCGCCATTTACATACCCGTTTACACGGAGATTGATTACCCAGAGATTCCAGGGATCTTTTTCGGGAGTTTTTGCTTTAGTGCCTGCAGCTGTATCGCTTTTAAAAGTGATCTGTAAATCCTTTGCTTTTTCGGTTCTTGCGAAATACTTAACCAGACCCAGTTTTAAATGTTGTACCGCCAGTTTACGGTCTTCGTCGTCTGTTGCAGTTGCCTGCCGGATGTAGGACAGTGTATCGTTTACCCCTTTAAATTTATCCTGACCGGCAAACTGCAGTTTATATTCTCTGCCCCCGCTGCCGGTAGATTGAGAAGTTATTAAGATATAAACATTGGCCTGAAAACGATCGTTTACATAATCCACAAAGGTAATCTCCCGCTTTACATAGTCATTGTCGCAGTACGACTGGCAGTCCAGAAAAACGCGAAGATTGTCATTTTTGATAAGCTGGGCAGAAGCGAGATTAACTTGCAGAATACCGAAAAAAGTTAATACAATAAGATAGAAAAATTTCATTGATGGATTTTGAGAGCGCAAAATACCAGAATAATTTAATTAGTTAGAAAATAAATAATTCTAAGAATGAAGGTTGACAATTGTTTCAATTTCTATACGCATTCATTTCAAATACATAAATAATTTTCTGAATTACTTGGAATGAAAAACGTTTACAAATATTTTATATCATAAAAATAATTTAAATTTTATGTTTAGATAATAATTTACTTTATTTTTAATAACTACTAAATAAACATGATATGAAAAAACTATTCACACTTTTAACAATTGCCACATTTTTAATTAGCTCAGGATTCAATGAAAATGAGGAAAAAGGATTATCCAGAGTAAATAAGGTACAGGGAATTGAAGTATACGTCCTTTCAGAACCCTTGAGAGATTATGAAGTGATCAGTGATGTAGGTACCGGAATTAGTACTACGTCAGCTGTGACCGGAGGACTTGTAAATGAAAGCATCGCCGATAAAATTTCATCTTTTGTTAGAAAAGCGATGAAAGAAAATTCCCGGATTGATGCCGTTGTCTACTCATCCGGAAAAAGAATAGTTGGAATACGGTTTAAAGACACAGCAACTCCCACAACCAAAGGTATTGGCCGGGTAAAAAAAATTGGCGGATTAGATGCTTACGTTTTAGCTGAGCCTTTACAGGATTATGAAGTACTTACAAACAAAAGCGGAGGAATTAAGTGGAAGTCAGCCATAACAGGCGGCTTAATCAATAATTCTATAGAAGATGATCTGGAAAAAATGGCTAAGAAAGTCTCGGGCACCGGAACTTCTGTAGATGGTATGATATATTCATCAGGAAAAACTGCTTCAGGATTCAGGTATAGATAAGCGGTTAGATTTATTTTATTAGAAGCCTTTAATTAAAGGCTTCTAATATGTAAAAAATAAAATATTTGCAGAAAAATATCGTGAACTCTAAATCTTCTTAGCTATACCCCAGGGAGGATTATTGTTAAAGCATATTGTCGTACTATTTATACGTCAATCGAAATTGAGAAAACAGTTTATTTATAAAGTTAAAAGCCAGGGTATTGACGTTAAGCGGGACTGTTCGTAAAATTTAGATTATGAGATCGACATCATTTTTTGGTATTTCATTAACTGAAATCATTATTTTAATTATTATTTTGGTAATGGTCGTTACAGCTATTAGATTGCTGTTCGAAACTAAACCCATACACATTCCCTGGCTGATATTTATAATAATCGCCCCGCCCCTCGGGGCTTTTCTTTATATCTTATATCGATTCGTAAAAAATCTTAAATTAAACGTACGAGCCTGATTTCACCAATGTCCGAGTTCCTGTAGAAACCAGACACCTCTAGACAAATCTCAAATCTATTTAGAAACAAAAAAAGCCTTCCTTTCGGAAAGCTTTCAAAGTGCGCCCAGATGGGCTCGAACCATCGACCAAAAGATTATGAGTCTTCTACTCTAACCAACTGAGCTATGGGCGCTGCTTAAACTTGCGTTTTTGCGAATGCAATTTTACGTATTTGCATCGGAATACAAAAATCTAATTCTGAAAAATTAAAATTTCAAAGTTTGAATTTTAATGCATTCATTTTCAATTTATTAAACTTTCAATTTCCTGATTTGCCTGCTTTTTTTCCATCCGAATACGAATATTAAGATTATAAAATATAGGCTTAATCATGAATAGATGATAATTTGCGATATTGCGGCTCAATAAAAAAACAGCATGCCGGCTATTAAAAATATCATATTTGACTACGGGAACGTGATTTTCCTGATAGACTTTAAACGCACTCAGCATAGTTTTACAGAGCTGGGAATTGAAAATGTGGAGCGCTTTTTTGCTCATACCGGTCACGACCCGCTGTTTGATGAATTTGAAAAAGGAATGATCAGTTCTGCAGAATTCAGAGATGGTATACGTCGCATTACTAAAAGTCCGAACCTGACTGATGTACAGATTGATCATGCCTGGAACACCTTATTAATTGGCGTACCGCCGGTCAATCATACTCTTTTATTAAAGGCCAAAGCTAAATACCGTACATTCCTGCTCAGCAATAATAATGCGATCCATTATGAATGGATCATGAATTATCTGAAAGCAGAATATAAGCTGGAATCCAATGAAGTTTTTTTTGAAAAGGATTATTATTCGCACCTCATGAACATGAGGAAACCAAATGCAGATATTTTTGAATTTGTTCTTCAGGAAAATCAGCTTGATCCGGCTGAAACACTTTTTATTGATGACAGTCCGCAACATTTAAAAACCGCCTCAGAGCTGGGGTTTCAGACTCATTTGCTGAGCACTTCACAAACGCTTGAAAGTTTTATGAGCAGTTCGGGACTTCTAAAATAGGCTTCAGAAAAATAAGCGATTTGTTATCTTGTTGCATGGAACAAAAACGATATACCTCGTTAAAACAATTTTATCCATTTTATTTGGATCAGCACCGAAATAGCCGGAGCCGCATATTGCATTTTATTGGCACGGGACTGGTTATTTTGCTTATCCCTGCATCTCTCCTGCTGAACAAACTCTGGCTCTTACTTTTAATTCCTTTTGTAGGATATGGCTTTGCCTGGATGGGTCATTATTTTTTTGAGAAAAACAAACCGGCAACCTTTCAGTATCCGGGTTACAGTCTGGCCAGCGATTTTATTTTATTCTGGGATTTGCTGAGAGGTAAGCAGAAATTTTAAATTTCTGTAGTCAGACCCTTTTTGCTGAACATTTTAGTTCCTTTCGTGTTAAAAGAACATGGAAGAAATTGAAAACGAATTCGAATACGAAAGCCTGGTGGATGCTTTAAATGACTTGAAACAAAAAGGATTTACACACGACTTCAACATCCACAACAATTCTTTAAATAGCAGCCAGAACGATATTGTATTAAGTCCTAAAGACTTTGAAATTGTGAAGGTTTACCGTTTTGAAGGCATGAGCGATCCGGGAGATAATTCTATTTTGTACGCCATATCTTGCCCGAAGCACAATATTAAAGGCACGTTTATAAATGCATACGGTGTATATTCTGATGATATTTCTGAAGAGTTATTAAAAAAATTAAATACTCCTACCCCATCTTAATTTTTCCTTCTCCGCTTTTGTTCCTTGATGATCAGGTTTAATTCCCGTCCCATCTGGCCTGCAATAGAAGTATTTTCCTGAGCTCGGCGAAACAGGTAAGGCAAAACAGCTTTCACCGGACCATAGGGAACATACTTGGCTACATTATATCCGGCATTGGAAAGGTTGAAACTTAAATTGTCGCTCATTCCCAATAGCTGGGAAAAATAAACATGAGGATGATTTGAAGAGATTTCCTTTTCATTCAAAAGATCGGTTAGCAGTCTGCAACTGTTTTCATTATGAGTTCCGGCAACAAATCCGATCTGATCTATATTATTTATACAAAATAAAACAGCTTCGTTGTAATCTTTATCAGTGGCCTCTTTACTGCTGTTAATGGGCGATATATATCCCATATCGGCCGCTCGCTTGCGTTCCTTCTCCATGTATGCGCCCCGAACCAGTTTGGCACCCAAAATAAAATTTTCTGCTTTCGCTTTAGCGGCATCAGCTTTTAAATCCTGCAATTTATCATGACGATATAGCTGATATGTATTTAAAACAATCGGGCTTTCACGGTTATATTTCCGCATCATTTCCATAGCCAGGTCATCAATAGGCTGCTGAATCCATGATTCCTCCGCATCGATCATCACCGGTACATTTGCTTTGAATGCCGATTGGCAAATTTGTGCCGCCCGATTTTTCAGCCTGTTAAATTCTGTTTCTTCATCGGCAGACAATGCATATTTAGCGCTTATCTTTTCAAGCAATCCGAAACGGCCAATGCCCGTAACTTTAAAAACAGTAAGTGGAATTCGGCTGTCGCCGGTTGCACGTTGTATGGTATTTAATATTTCCCGGCAGGTTTCATCAAACACATCCTCCTCTTCGGCACCTTCAACAGAATAATCCAGAATAGATCCTACCGAACCTTTTGAAAGATTTTCAATAGTCTGCTCACATTCTTCGATGGTTTCACCTCCGCAAAAATGGCGAAAAATAGTAGCTTTAATGATGGGTTGTATCGGAAGACCTATCCTTAAAGCGAAATTGGTAATTGGCGGACCAATTTTAGTAAGAAAATTACTGCTGATCATTTTAAATAACCAGTAAGCCCGGTTAAGATCAGTTTGAGACATTCCTTTAAATGCAATTTCGGTATTTTCGAATGACAGGTTTTTAGCTTTTGGCGGCTGAACCTGGGAGGAAGAATTTGCCATGGCCAAATTTAGAAATAATTGCTAATTAATAGCCCTCAAGAGTTTATTTTGTAAGTTTGTTTCATGCTTGAATTTATACTGGAAGGAGAATTTATTCCACTCATACAATTGTTAAAGGCCAGCGGCCTGGTTGAAACCGGCGGACAAGCTCAAACCGTGGTAACCGAAGGACTGGTTAAATGTAATGGCGAAGTTGACTACCGCAAACGGTTAAAAGTTAGAAGAGGTGATGTCATTGAATTTAATGGCCAAAAAATTACGGTGAAATGAAAGCACTCAAAAGCCTCTCCTACACCATCTTTTTCGAAAACTGTCTGAATGAACTGGTTCATTTTCTGTCTGAAAATGCGTATTCTAAAGTACTGGTGCTGGTCGACAGCAATACCGAAAAATATTGCCTGCCCATTTTACAGGAGCATTTAGGCGCTGCATTTCAATTTGACGTAATTGAAGTAGATGCGGGAGAAGAAAACAAAAACATAGATTTTTGCATAGGTATCTGGAAAATGATGATTGATTTCGGAGCCGACAGAAACACTCTTCTTATAAATCTGGGCGGAGGCGTGGTTACTGATATGGGAAGTTTTGCGGCATCTACTTTTAAACGAGGCATTGATTTCGTGCAAATTCCCACTACTTTACTGTCACAGGTTGATGCTTCGGTTGGAGGTAAAACCGGCATTGACATGGATCATGTAAAAAACATTATTGGCACTTTCAGCCAGCCTAAAGCAGTTTTCATTGATCCGGTTTTTTTGAAAACGCTGGATGAGCGGCAGCTTTATTCCGGCTTTGCAGAGATGATCAAACATGGTCTTATTTATGACCGCGGCCTGTTCAATCAGTTAAAAGATTTGAAGCCTTATGAAATCACTTCTGAAATTATTTATCAATCAATACAAATCAAGAATGAGGTGGTGATGGCAGATCCCTTTGAAAAAGGAATCCGTAAAATTCTAAACTTTGGCCATACCATCGGGCATGCACTGGAAAGTTATTCATTAGAAAATGACAAGAATCCGCTTTTACACGGCGAAGCAATTGCCATAGGTTTTATTTGCGAGGCCTATCTTTCTTTCAAACAAAACTCCCTGCCTCAGAATGAACTTTTAGAAATCAGTTCCCTGCTTAATTTGATGTATCCAAAGTATTCATTTAATGAAAAGTGCTTTCCCGATTTACTTTCTATCATGAAAAACGATAAGAAAAATAGTTTAAACCGGATCAATTTTTCATTGTTAAGCAGCATTGGCCATTGCGAAATTGATAAATTTTGTACAGATGATGAAATTTTTGAAAGCTTAAATTATTACCTTAACAGCTAATCAGAGTACATTCAACTGCATTCCAGCTTTCGTTTATTTCAATACAAAAAAAATAAAATTTAAATTTTGGTAAATATTTATTTTTAAGTGTGTACTTTTAACAATAACAACGCAACACAAACATGAGATTTTACAATGCATATTGGTTTGGATTTTATTACTATCAAAGTAATAGTCGGGCCCGTATGCAATAATTTAAATAAAAAATTATAGCAAAAAGTCCCGGCCCAACAGCCGGGACTTTTTTCATTTACAGCCATATGGAGAAAAAAAGAATTGCTATTCAGGGTATCAGAGCCTCTTTTCATGAAGAAGCTGCATTTAAATTTTTCGGTGAGAATATCGAAACGGTAGAATGCAACTCATTTAAACAAACCTGTGAAACGCTGAAAAATAAGGATGCGGATTTTGTGGTAATGGCAATTGAAAATTCTATTGCCGGAAGTTTGCTCCCGAATTATTCCTTACTGCGGGAGTATAATTTCCCCATTGTAGGCGAAGTGTATCTCCCTATCCAGCTGCATTTACTGGCTCTGCCGGGAGTTAAGTTTGAGGATATCAAATATGTTCAATCGCACCCGATAGCCATCCGCCAGTGCAATGATTTTTTTGACGAATTTCCGCATTTACAGGTTATCGAAAGCAATGATACAGCCGCATGCGCCAAACTAATCCGGGAAGAACAACTGACTGATACCGTAGCCATTGCCAACAAGCTGGCCGCAAAACTCTATAACCTGGAGATTATGGAGCGGAGGATAGAATCAAACAAGAAAAATTATACACGGTTTTTGATTCTTGCACCAAAATCTAACGGAGATGTGTCTATTAATAAAGCCTCACTATGCTTTCAGGTGGGTAACGATGCCGGCTCACTGGCCAAAGTGCTGAATGTTTTTGCTGATCATAGAATCAATCTGAGCAAAATACAATCGATGCCTGTTTTAGGTAAACGGAACGAATACAATTTCTATGTGGATATTGAGTGGGCAGATCAGCCCGATTATGATAGCTCTATCCGCAAAGTGCTCAGGCATACCGTAAATTTTACCATCATGGGCGAGTATCTTAAAAACGATACGGTCTGAATAAAATATTTGTCACTTATCTAAACTTAAAAAACACTCCTATGAAATTGAATCTAGACATACAACCCATCAGCAGCTGGTTAAATTTAAAAAATGAGCCTTTGTTAATTGCGGGTCCATGCAGCGCTGAGACTGAAGACCAGCTTCTGGCTACCGCACATTTACTGGCAAAAACCGGAAAAGTTTCTGTACTGCGAGCCGGAATCTGGAAGCCACGCACTCGTCCCGGCGAATTTGAAGGGATCGGAAACATAGGCTTACAATGGCTGAAAAGAGCAAAAGAAGAAACAGGTTTACCCATAGCCGTTGAAGTTGCCACGGCCAAACATGTTGAAGAAGCTCTTGCGGCCGGCATAGATATTCTTTGGATTGGAGCCCGTTCTACTGTAAATCCATTTACCGTTCAGGAAATTGCTGATGCCTTGCAGGGCGTAGATATCCCGGTGATGATAAAAAACCCGATTAACCCGGATGTATCGCTTTGGATTGGCGCTTTAGAGCGGATAAACAACGCCGGTATTAAGAAACTGGCAGCCATTCATCGCGGTTTTTCATCTTATGAGAAAACGGCTTTCCGCAACGAACCAATGTGGGAACTTGCCATCCAGCTGAAAACATTATGTCCCGAACTGCCGATTATCAATGATCCGAGTCATATCTGCGGAAACCGCGAACTGATTCCTTATATTTCTCAAAAAGCATTGGATCTGGATATGCAGGGATTAATGATCGAATCACACTTTGATCCATCCGTAGCCTGGACCGATGCCAAACAGCAGTTAACACCATCTGCACTTTCAGATCTGATGGAAATCTTAACGCTTCGTAAACCTGAATCAAAGGACAAAGAATTTTCTGACAAGCTGGCTGAATTAAGAAAAAATATTGATAAGATTGATGATCAGATCATCCAGAAAATGGCCGAGAGAATGCAGATAGTGCAGCAAATAGGCGAATATAAACGAGACAACGGCGTTACCATTTTACAGGTTAACCGCTGGGATGAGATCATGAATAAGAGAAATGATTTTGCAAAAGCGCTAAAGCTCGACCTGAATTTTACCGGCAAATTACTTGAGCTGATTCATTCTGAGTCCATCAGAAAACAAACTGAAATTATGAATGCTAAAACTCAGGTGGAAGTAAAATAGATGAATACGATTCAAATTTCGGCGGCGAGCAAAGATATTAAATGCACTATTGAACTTACGGGATCGAAAAGTGAGAGTAACCGGGCACTGATCCTGAACGCTTTAAGTAAGAATGTAGTTCAGGTTAAAAATTTATCCACTGCTGCGGATACAGTTACACTGGATCAGATCCTTAAAACTGAGATTTCAACTGATAATACTACACTTGATGTAGGTCCTGCAGGTACAGCCATGCGTTTTTTAACCGCTTATGCTTCGGCTCAAAATTCGGAAGTTGTTCTTACAGGTTCTGAGCGAATGCTGCAAAGACCTGTTAAAATTTTAGTGGATGCATTGAGAGAAATTGGTGCAAACATAGATTACCTGGGAGTGGACGGATTTCCGCCCTTAAAAATAAAAGGTCCTTTAGTTAAGCAAAAAAGCAGCATTTCTGTTAAAGGAGATATCAGCAGTCAGTATATTTCTGCCTTGCTGCTTATAGCTCCTACTCTGGATCAGGGATTGGAGCTCCGGATAAGCGGCGAACTAACTTCGATGCCGTATGTAGAAATGACTTTAGCCATGCTTGAGCAGGCGGGAATTAAATCTGACTGGCAGGAAAACCGGATACAGATAGACCGGCAGGACTTCAAGCCTTCTACCTTGAGTATTGAACCCGACTGGAGCGCAGCTTCTTACTGGTATGCCATCGCCGCCTTATCAGATTCGGCTGAAATCTTTCTTCCGGGATTAACGCAATATAGTTTGCAGGGCGACAGCCGCATTACGGAGATAATGGCCAATTTCGGAATTACTTCTCAATTTATTAACGACGGGGTGTTACTCACCAAAGAGAACAAAAAACTGGAGCGCAGAATATTTGACTTTAAAGATTGTCCT
Organism: Daejeonella oryzae DSM 19973; assembly: GCF_000422945.1. Classification (GTDB taxonomy): domain Bacteria; phylum Bacteroidota; class Bacteroidia; order Sphingobacteriales; family Sphingobacteriaceae; genus Daejeonella; species Daejeonella oryzae. The sequence goes on along the minus strand of NZ_KE383964.1, from coordinate 373,545 downwards.
GATTTGGCCCAAACGGTTATTGTTTGTTGTGCGGCATTGGGCCATGATGCCAGCTTTACCGGACTGGAAACCTTAAAAATTAAAGAAACAGACCGGGTAAAGGCCTTGCAAACAGAACTTCAAAAAATCGGCGTTAAGCTGATTGAAAAAAATCTTACCTGCAAACTGGATTGTTCAGGTCTTAAATTTCCTGAAAAACTTAAAGTCAGCACTTATGAGGATCATCGCATGGCCATGGCATTTGCGCCCCTGGCATTGCTGATTCCGGAATTAGAAATTGAAGATCCTCAGGTGGTAGAAAAATCTTACCCCGGTTTCTGGAATGATCTGGAAAAAGCGGGTTTTAGAATAAAATAAGATTTAATATATTAAATCTGAGATTCGGGAATCTATATTTTTTAACTATTATTAAACTAATTAGGATTTGGGGTCCGGAGTACAATATCTCATATCTCACATCTCTCATCTAAATAACATGGCAGGCAATTCCTTCGGGCAATTATTTCGTATCACAACATTCGGAGAATCTCATGGTGAAGCCATCGGGGTAATTCTTGACGGATGTCCTTCAAACCTTGAGATTGACCTTGACTTTATCCAGTCTGAAATGGACAAACGTAAGCCCGGACAATCAAAAATTACTACCCAAAGAAAAGAAAGCGACACTGTACAGATTCTTTCGGGAGTTTTTGAAGGGAGATCTACCGGAACGCCCATTGCCATGATCATCCCGAATGAAGATCAGCGATCCAAAGATTATTCACATATTAAAGATACCTACCGCCCCTCTCACGCTGATTTTACTTACGATGCCAAATATGGCAACCGTGATTATCGCGGAGGCGGCAGATCTTCTGCCAGGGAAACAGCCGCACGTGTGGCTGCCGGGGCCATTGCTAAACTGCTTTTAGCACAGCATGGAATTGAGATATTTGCGCACGTTTCATCTGTAGGAAGTTTAAATGCGCCTAACCTGGAAAATCTGCCGTTAACTGATTTACTGGAAGCCAGGGAAAATAACATCGTACGATGTACCGATCCGGCTTCAGCGAATCAAATGATTGAACTGATTGAAAAAACAAGGAAATCCGGAGATACCATTGGCGGTAAAATTTCTGGTGTGATTCGCAACTGTCCGGTCGGACTTGGCGAACCTGTTTTTGATAAGCTTCACGCCGATTTAGGAAAAGCAATGCTGAGTATTAATGCAGTTCATGGCTTTGAATACGGATCAGGCTTTTCCGGCTCAGAGATGTTTGGTTCAGAACATAATGATCTCCTGATTCCAAATTCCTCTGCCGATGAGACCGGTAATTATAAAACTTTAACAAATTTTTCAGGAGGTGTACAGGGCGGAATTTCTAATGGGATGGATATTACTTTTAAAGTTGCTTTTAAACCTGTAGCCACAATTATGCAGAGCCAGGCTACAGTTAATTCATCCGGCGAAGCTGCAGAAATTAAAGGAAAAGGCAGACACGACCCCTGCGTTGTGCCCCGGGCCGTGGCTATTGTTGAAGCTATGGCAGCTTTGGTTATTGCCGATCACTTTTTAAGAAACAAAACCAGCCGTATCTGAAATGAGAACTATACTTACATTCCTGTTCATTTTGCTATGCAATTTTTCTTCTTATGCGCAGGAAATAAATCAGGGCAGCTATTCTCAGCAAATTAAAAAGCATCGTCAGGAATATAAAGATGATTTTTTGAAGGAAACCAGGTCGCCGCTGCTAAAAAATGATCTTTCAAAACTTCGCTTTTACAAACCGGATGAAAATTATTCTGTAAATGCAGCAGTTGAAATCCTGCAGGATCAGCAGGTTTTTAAAATGCTAACCTTCGACGGTTCCGCCAAACAGTATGTTCGTTATGCGCTATTGAAATTTAAACTGCAGGGTGCAGATCAAATATTAACACTCTACCAGAGCATCGCATTGAAAGATAACGAACAGTATAAAGATTATCTGTTCCTTCCTTTTACCGATCTGACTAACGCTTCTTCCACCTATGGCGGCGGACGTTATATCGATCTTAAGATAAAAGATATTTCCTCAGGGAATTTTCAACTCGATTTTAACAAAGCTTATAATCCATACTGTGCGTACAGCAGCGGCTACAGCTGCCCTATTCCCCCCGAGGAAAATGACATAAAAATTGCTGTTAAGGCCGGAGAAAAGAAGTTTGCGGGAACAAAAAAATGAAGGGAACCCGCAATCTCATGAATGAAAAGCTATTGCTACTATGTTGGAGATACCGCGTCGGCCCGGTAAGACTTGTGGTTGGGTCTGCGTTTTTGTCATTGCGGGCTTGACCCGCAATCTCATGAATGAAAGCTATTGCACTATGTCAGGGTTACCGGGTCGGGCCCGGTATGACACGTGTGGTTGGGTCTGCGTTTTTGTCATTGCGGGCCTGACCCGCAATCTCATGAATGAATGGCTATTGCACTATGTTGGAGTTACCGGGTCGGGCCCGGTATGACATTAGAATGCAAATACCGGGATGGCCCCGGTATGACAGGCTTTAAATTCATGAATACAATTCAGGGAATTTATCCGGATCTGAATCAGTCATCATCTTATAAACTGTTTCAATTACATCATCAACCGAAGGTTTTGTAAAATAATCACCATCCGAACCGTAAGGCGGGCGGTGAGCTTTTGCGGTTAATGTTACCGGTTGCGCATCCAGGTGGAAATAACCTTTCTGATTTTCTAAAATCTGCTGCAATATGTACGCAGAACCACCTCCCGGAACATCTTCATCAACAACCAGTAACTTATTGGTTCTCTTTAATGAGTCGCCGCAAAGATGATCAGTATCAAACGGAAGTAAGGTTTGCGAATCAACAATCTCTATTGAAATCCCCAGTTTCTCCAGTTCATCAGCCGCTTCCTGAACTATCCGTAAAGTAGATCCGTAAGAAACGATCGTAATATCGGTACCTTCCCGGAGCAACTCTGCTTTTCCCAAGGGAACAGTAAAATCGCTAATATTAGAAGGCAAACGTTCTTTGAGGCGATACCCGTTCAGACATTCAATAACCAATGCAGGTTCATCCCCCCGAAGCAGAGTATTGTACATGCCGGCAGCCTGGGTCATATTCCTGGGAACACAAACGTGCATGCCGCGTAAAGAATTGATGATCATACCCAGCGGTGAGCCAGAGTGCCAGATTCCTTCCAACCGGTGACCGCGGGTGCGGATAATTACAGGTGCTTTTTGTCCTGCTTTGGTTCTGTAACTTAATGTAGCCAGATCATCACTCAAAATATTAATGGCAAAAAGCAGATAATCAAGATATTGAATTTCGGCAATTGGTTTTAAGCCTCGCATAGCCAAACCTATCCCCTGACCAGCAATGGTCATTTCCCGGATTCCGGTATCTGTAATTCTTAATGTGCCGTATTTATCCTGCAAACCTGCAAAACCCTGGTTAACATCACCAATATGACCCAAATCTTCACCGAAGGCAATAATTCTTGGATCGCGACTAAAATGAGCATCAAAACACGCATTTAAAATCTCTCTGCCGTCCATCATTTTCGAATCCGAATCAAATTCGGCAGGCACCGCAGAAATATTTAAAGGACTTTCAGAAGAACCTGTAAAAAGTTTAGAGTTAAAGCGGTCGAAATTCTGCTCACTTTCTTCTTTATACCATTGCATCAGTTTCTCCTTTGCGGGAGATTCATCAGAACGCAGTAACCGTATGGCTTTTCTTACTGTGCTGTTAACATCTTTACGGGTTGGATCTGTAATGGACTTTAGTATTTGAGAAAGAAGTTTAACTTCATCATGCTCTACCGCATTTAATAAACTGATAGCAGATTCCGCTTCATTTTTTATTCCGGCATTAAAATCTGCCCATGCTTTTTTCTGGCAGTTACGCACATATACTTTTGCCTCTGTTTCCAGTTCTGTTAATACATCTTCGGTAGCAATGGCCGAATCAAGCATCCACTGGCGCATTTGCAAAATGCAATCGTATTCAAGCTCCCAGCTTAAGCGGTCTTTTGATTTATACCGCTCATGCGAACCCGAAGTAGAATGACCCTGTGGCTGCGTCATTTCGATCACATGGATCATTACCGGAACATGCTGCTCACGGCAAATCTGAATGGCTTTTTCATAAGTCTCGCAAAGTCCGGGATAATCCCAGCCTTTAACTTTAAAAATTTCATATCCCTGACCTTTTTCATCCCGCTGGAAACCTTTTAATATTTCGGAAATATCCTGCTTAGTGGTCTGGTATTCTGATGGAACAGAAATTCCGAATGCGTCATCCCAAATAGAAATTGCCATTGGTATCTGCAAAACTCCGGCGGCATTAATAGCTTCAAAAAATACACCTTCAGAAGTAGAGGCATTGCCTATAGTTCCGAAAGCAACCTCGTTTCCGTTTGAAGAAAAATTCTTTAAATAGTCAAGTTCCGGATTGTTGCGGAATAATTTTGATGCATAGGCAAGACCCAGCAAACGGGCCATTTGTCCGCCGGTAGGCGAAATATCTGCAGAACAATTTTTGATGGCCGTTAAATCTTTCCAGCTTCCATCCTCATTTAGCGTACGGGTGGCATAATGCCCGTTCATCTGCCTTCCGGCCGAAGAGGGTTCTGCTTTTTCGTCAGGATGAGCGTATAACTGAGCAAAAAATTCGCTGATGTTAGACATCCCGGTAGCAAACATAAATGTCTGATCGCGGTAATACCCCGACCTCCAGTCACCATTTTTGAAGGCTTTTGCCATAGCCAGCTGGGCTACTTCTTTGCCGTCGCCGAAGATTCCGAATTTAGCTTTACCTGTTAAAACTTCCTTCCTCCCCAGTAAACTTGCCTGGCGACTTTCGTATGCTATTTTATAATCCGCGATAATAATGGACTTAAAATCGTCAAAACTAAGTTCAGTACCGGTTACCGGGTTGCTTTCTTTTACTTCTGATAGTGACATAGAGAATGGTTAGTTTGGTCAAAAATAACAAAAGCCAGCATGAAATGAAGTTTTGCTACTGTAATTATTCATAATGAATCTGATTAATTACATATCGTAACTCTAACTTGCAATCTTTCGTTAAAATTTGAATATTTGGAATACTTTTTGAATTAACTAATTAATTACATTTGTATAATTATAAACTTAGAATGAAAAAATTTTTTACATTATGTGCAGTAGTTATTGGCTTTATCGCCTTTACTGCCATGCAGACAGATAATAAGGCCGTTTTTAAGTTTGAAAAAGAGACCCATGATTTCGGTAAAATTCCTCAGGGGAAACCTGTAAGCTTTGAATTTAAATTTACCAATTCCGGTGAAGAGCCTTTAATTATATCTAACGTAGAATCTACCTGTGGTTGTACAGTTCCGGTATATACTAAAACTCCTATTTTAAAAGGACAGAGCGGTATTATCACTGTTACGTTTAATGCGGCAAGTGCCCAGGCTTTTTCAAAAGCTGTTACTATTAAATCAAACGCCCGTACGCCTGTTAAACTTTTGTACATTAAAGGTGAAGTTGTAGCCAATTAATCTTTTTTAAATAATTATTTAAAACCTCTCCATCATACGGAGAGGTTTTTTATTTTTGCAGCCTATGCCAAAAATATCAAGCAAGGGCGAGCACATGCCTGCCTCTCCCATCCGTAAATTAACGCCTTATGCAGATCAGGCCAAACGTGAAGGTAAAAAAGTATATCATCTGAATATCGGTCAGCCGGATATAGAAACGCCCGAAGGAATGCTGAACGCGATTAAAAATATTGATTTTAAGGTGTGGGCTTATACCGCTTCTGAGGGAACCTTAACTTACCGGAGCAAGCTTGCCGAATATTACAATAAACTAAATTACAATATCAGCCCTGAAAATGTACTGGTTACCAATGGCGGATCTGAAGCCATCACCATTGCTATGGGCGCATGCCTTGATCCTGGTGATGAGGTGATTATTCCGGAGCCGTTTTATGCAAATTATAACGGTTTTGCATGCATGAGCGACCTGGTTGTAAAACCAATTTTATCTCATATAGAAAACGGATTTGCGCTTCCGCCGATCAACGAATTTGAAAAGCTGATCACGGATAAAACAAAAGCAATACTGATTTGCAATCCCAATAATCCAACAGGATATCTTTATTCCCGAGAGGAGCTGGAAGAGCTGAAAAAGCTATGCTTGAAATATGATCTTTTCTTATTCTCTGACGAAGCTTACCGCGAATTCTGTTATGACGGAAAAGAATTTATTTCGCCGATGTTTTTGAGCGGGCTGGATGAAAATGTGGTGGTGATGGATACCGTTTCTAAACGCTATAGTGCTTGTGGCGCCCGCCTGGGATGCCTGATCACAAAGAACAAAGCTGTGATGGCGGCTTCCTTAAAGTTTGCACAAGCCAGACTTAGTCCGGGTATGGTGGCGCAAATAGCCGGAACGGCCGCTGTTGATACTCCAGATTCCTATTTCCAGGAAGTAAATAAAGAATACAGTGAACGCCGGGATATTCTTGTAAAATCCCTTAACCAGATTGAAGGTGTTTATTGTCCGAATCCGGGTGGCGCCTTTTATGTGGTTGCTAAATTTCCAATAGATAACTCCGACAAATTCTGCCAGTGGATGCTGGAGGACTTTGAATATGACAATCAGACAGTTATGATGGCTCCTGCTACCGGATTTTACAGCTCTGCGGCAGCCGGAACACAGGAAGTTCGCTTGGCATATGTTTTGAATAAAGAAGATTTGAAGAACGCAATGATCTGCCTTCAAAAGGCTCTGGAAGTTTATCCGGGCAGGGTTATCAATTAAGAGTTGAGAATTAACAGGTAAGAATTAGTTTTATTTGTAAGTTTGCAAACGGCAGGGTCTTAAGCTTCGGCTTTTGATCATTGTTCTTTGATCTTTTTTCTATTACAACGGGGCCGACCGGAATTGACAGGGTGGAGATACGTATGTAAGCATGCAGCGCATTGTGAGTATATAGCGCTTAAATCTGAACTCTCAAACCACAGTTGGCGAAAATAACTACGCCTTAGCTGCTTAATTTAGAATTAAGTAAGCTTTTGTTCCGCTAGGTTCTGTTCTGTTACTTAGCATCAGGAGCATCGAATAACAGAACTGGTCAGGGTATAATGATGTAAAACCCGACGAGACAACACATCTACGGAAGACGGTACAGGTGAACTTCTAACCTTCCCCTTCCCGACAATTAAATAGCAGTTAAGCATGTAGAAAGCATAATTTGTCCCATGTTTGGACGAGGGTTCGAATCCCTCCGGCTCCACAAACAATCAAAAAACCCCTTGTAAATCAGATATTTACAAGGGGTTTTTAGTTACATCGTAAGTGTTACTATCAATTATATCTTTAGCCATTGTTTGATAATGATGGATGTTCCTTAATTTTTTGAAAGAGTCAGTGAAATTTATAACCTATAACTCTTCTTTTGAACTTTTGCGCCCTGTATTGTTTCTCTGACTCCTCCTTTGGTGAGGATCATGCTGCGTTTGCCGGTCTTTTTATTATATAAAAATTCAAATGTCCGGTCGGGGTTATCTTTCCGAAAGAATTTTCTGTCCGATTCAGGTATCAATTCCACATTCATCGTGTTCAGGTAAAGCTTATCGTTTTTTGCAATAATCTCGAAACTTCCGTATTTACCGGCATATCTGCTCAGCAACGCAGGATCTATACTTTTCTGAACATGTATGTAAGGTAGCTCTACATCTTTACCAAACATAATTCCTGCAAGTCCGTAAGCTATCCAGTGAGATTCCGACTGATTATTGGATAGCACGGTGATGAAAATATTATCTTCAGGATAGCGGTCCATAGTAGTCATTACCCCAAAATAACCTCCGCTGTGGGTAAGCATTTCATGACCGTGATTAAAATATGGGTTTATAAATATCCCATAGCCGTAGCTGTCTAAAAAGCCGTTATCAGAAAAAGCTTTATTATACTGAGTAAACATTTTGGCTTTAGAACTTGCAGAAAGCAGCGAATTACCATACAGTGCACGGTCAAGCAGGTACAGGTCAGCGGCAGTTGAATACATTCCATCCAGGCCAATATTTACTTCCCAGTTGATGTAGGGATTTTTAAAAAAACCCTCCCCTTCCCTGTAATATGACCTTGCCAGTTTCGGCACTATTTTTTCATTGCTATTCAATCCCGAATTCTTCATTCCCAGGATATCAAAGATGTTCTTTTGAAGATAGTCACCAAAACTAAGTCCTGAAGTTTTTTCAATTATTTGCGAAAGCAGAAAATAAGCCACATTGCTGTAGGCCAAATTTTTACCCGGTTTAAATTGCAGTGGCAATGTCTTTATATAAGTTAATGCGCTATCTTTTGTTAATGATGTTTGATACAGATAAAGCTCTTCGAAATCCAAAGCCAGGCCTGATGTATGTGTTAACAGCATGTGTACAGTAATGCTGTCGCCATTGGGAAAATCCGGGAAGAAATTACTTAACCTGTCTTCAAATTTAAGTTGCCCTCTCTCCACCAGCTGAAGAATTGATATGGCCGTAAACTGTTTGGTAATGGAGGCCATACCGAATTTTGTATCTATAGTGTTGGGGACCTGCCATTCGTAATCAGCAAATCCATAGGCCTTTTGAAATAATAGCGTATCGTTCCTGGTCACCATTACAGTTCCCGAAAACTGATTAACAGCATTCTGACCTTTCATATATGCCTCCAGTTTTTGAGTTAGGTTATTTTGGCTGAAGGCGTGGGTGGTCAGAATAATAAATAAAAAAGTTAACAGGCTCTTCGCCGCGGTTCCTGATTTTTTAAAAATAGTTTTCCGACATTTTACTGCCCGATACCATGTGGTTTTCAAAAGATATTCAGCGTTCATTATAAATTTATAATTGTCTTATTTTTTTGAATCACACAATATTCACTCAAAGTGATGTTCATACAACTATTTAAAATCATTTAGAATTCCAAAGCGGTTGACTGTTACAATTTTCTTTTCTCTGCATAGAATTATTTCTCTTTCATCATTTGTTAAGCCGGCGACTCAGTTCGGATGAATTTTCAAGTAAGAACCTAGTTTAATACAGCAACAAAAAAGAGGAATTTTTCAATTCCTCTTCGCTAAGAGATAAATTACAATTACCTCCATTATCCCATAAAATCTTTTAAAATCAGCCTTTACCCGGCACAGTTGGCCTTACCTCAATTTTACTCGGCAAGGTTCTGGGATGCATTTCAAGAAGATCAACTACCAGTTTCCCGATATCTTCGGGCTGAATTTTCCAGGCATCTGCATCAGAAGGAACATGGTCATTAAATTCGGTAGCCACAGATCCGGGCATAATGGTCGTTACTTTTATACCGTGCTTGCGCAGATCGAGCATGATGGCCTGAGAAAAACCAACAAGTCCGAATTTGCTGGCATTGTAGGCGGCACCATTTTCAAAAAAATTAGTACCGGCAAGGCTGGCAATCGTGATAATATACCCTTGAGATTTTTTCAGGGCATCGATACCGGATTTCACACTGTGAAAAACACCAGTCAGATTAGTATCTATTGTATTCTTCCAGTCTTCTTCAGACAATTGCTCTATCGGGGCAAAATGACCGACTCCTGCATTAGCAACCAGCACATCCAACTGCCCAAAATGATCTGTCACTGCTTTCAAGGCCTTTTGTTCTGATGCCAGAGAACTTACATCTGACTCCAGAGCCAGCACTTTTGAATGATCACTGCTTAATGACTTAGCTGCCTCCTGCGCCGATGATAAATTTCTACCGCTAATGGCTACCCGCATTCCCTTTTCAAGTAATGCTTTGGCTACACCAAAACCAATTCCTTTAGTTCCGCCTGTGATATAAGCTACTTTATTGCTGAGATTTGTATTCATGTCCCTGATTTTTGATTCGGATTAATAAAAAATACTGTTGGAAGATAAACAGCAGCAAGTGTGCAGTGTTTCTGAGATTTCGCTAAATGACCGCATCATGATATCAGGCCAATGATAGCAGACATTTTTGTGGTGATTTTATGAGATATTAAGAATCCTGTCTTACCCGATTGAAATTACAATGAAAATTTAGTTCATCTGATATTTTTCCTGTTTGAGCATAAACTGCTTGCCGGTTATGACCAATATGACAATCACCACGCCGAGAATAACAGTAATAATGAGTAATAGCTGGGTGATGAATGTTGAACTAGCCTGGGTTTTAACCGATTCTATGACCAGGTTTTTTCCTACCTGTGTTTGCACCTGCGTTAATTGCCGCAGGTCTTTGTTCAGCTCTTTGTAAAGCTGAACGGTATTTTTTAAATAGAGCGAACGGGCCACTTCTTTATTGCCCGAAGCGGCATTGATCAGCAGCAGCTCATCACGCTGATAGATTTGTAAATTTCGCTTTAGATTTTGCAGATGACCTGATTCTTCCTTTACCAGATAAGTGCTTTCATATTTTTCTAAAACGCTGTCGAGCCGGATATTTGCAGCCTTTAAGTAAGTTTTCATTTCGTCCATACTAATCTCATCGGTAAAAAGAAAAGTAAACAGATGATCTCTCTTATCATTGATCTGGTCGGCAATAGAAAAAAGATCTACCGCCGGAATTAACCTGTCTTCGTAAATTGAATTAAACGATTTGGATATGCGGTTGATGTTGTAAGACTCCATTAAACTGAACATGATGATAACCAGCATCATAATTGCCAGTAATATAGCCACCCGTATTTTGCGCTGTATTGCGAAAGCCCATTTCATAATAAACCAATATTTTGCTGAATATAGTAAATCTTCAGCAAGTGATTTAATAACAATCAGTTCCCGTTTAATTCTAAAACATAAAATCCCCTGCAATAAAATTACAGAGGATTATTCAGGTATTTTTTCACAGGTTTATCTGTTTGGCCAGCTTGCCCAGTTACTGCAATGTCCGCCGAGATCTGTTTTTTCAATTTTTGTTTGAGTACCGGAATAGGCGGCATTCATTACCGCCCGCGGAGAAAAATGCAATTTATTATTAGCTGATCTGAAGGCTGAACCGAAATGTGCCTGACTTAAGCCATGTCCGGATTCATGAAGGGCTACGGTTTCCACATCATAAGTGCCGCCATCTCTCCAGGTAAAAGCATCATTATAATAAATTTCACGAAAGGCAACATCTGCTTTGTTATTATTATCTGTATCAACAGGGTTGCCCAGCTCATCAGTGAATATAATTGTGAAAGTTACGCCGAGAATAAAATTGCTTCCTCCCGGAGCAAGCTGATCAAAGAACGCCCCGGGCAACCAGCCGGCATGAACCAAATCGGCCGTGTAGTTTAAACTTCCGGGATAGCCTAAGAGAGCAGCCACAAAACCTGTGGAAACAGTGCTGTTAAACGGAATTTTTGTCATTCCCAGAGAAGAGCAGTCAACTCCGTTCCAGGTAGCCATTGCTCTGTCAATCGCATTTTCAGTAGTGGATGCCGGGAGATCTGCGCAAGCACGCTTATTATCTACGTAATACGAAATATTATTTGATCCGTCTAAACTCAAACCGGGAACAAAATCATCGCTCAATTGCTTATTTCCACGATTGTTGAAATAGACTTCACGTCCTATCTCCTCTCCTTCTCCTGATGAGAGATATTCAGCTTTATACAATACGACATGTCTACCATTTAAATTTGCAAGCGCACGTGGTTCAGCTCCCAGACTCATCAGACGGGCGTCTTTTGAGCGCAATTCTAATTTTTGATTTTCTGCCGAAAGCTGATCCTCCGTAACAGAATTTTCTTTACAGGTGATAAATAGCATAGAACATGCTGCCAGGATGTAGATTTTAAAATTTTTCATAGGTTATCTGATTATATGATTTACTAAAAATTTAGTTCTGCAGAAGGGTTACAGCATCATATTCTAATTGATCAGCTAATCTGGATGGTAAGAAATGTAGTAGCTAATAAATTATGTGGAGCGGATTTACAGGCAGGAATTGTATTATCAAGTACGGCATAAAAATTTAATTATACAAGATCAATAAACAGTATAATTTAAATTTCTGTATAGTAATTAAAATTACTTACGTTAGTAAGTGATTACTCACTCATAAAATTTATGACCGATAAACAGCAACATATTTTAAAAGCTGCATTAGAGCTGTTTGCACAGGAAGGTTATCACAATACATCTACCAGTAAAGTAGCAAAAATGGCCGGAGTTTCAGAAGCTCTGATCTTCAGGCATTTTGAAAACAAAGAGGGTTTACTGGCAGCGGTTTTAAACGCCGGAAATGAGAAAGCCACCGAAATTTTTGCAGAAGTATTGCTAACGGATGATCCTAAAAGTCTTATAAAAAAAGCTTTAGAACTCCCTTACACGTTTAAGGAATCTGAATACGGATACTGGCGACTGGTTTATTCTTTAAAATGGCAGGTAAATTTATACAATAGTAATAAAGCAGAAACATTAAAACTGGCTTTGAAAAATGCGTTCAGAAATTTGAACTATGCTGATCCGGAAGCAGAAAGTGAATTGATCATGATTTTTCTTGATGGAGCCGTCACCTCTTTGTTATTGCATAAGCCGGAGAATACAAAAGCCATATTAAAGGTGTTATTAAGCAAATATCATCTATAAAATAACGAACTGACAATTGTTGACAAGAATGATTAAATTATTAAAAATGACAGGATTAGCTATCGGAACTATATTGATATTGCTCAGCATTTTCACCTTGCTGTTTATATTTTTGAGTCCGCAATTTGGCGGAAGCCTAAACAGTGAATTAAAAACTAGCTATGCAAAGTCTAAAAACTGGAAAGCGAATAAATTTGTAAACCAAATACCCACTTCGCTGGATATCAAACTAAAAGATTATCCCGGAATGATTGCTAAATATTTCGGGAACTCGAAAGGTCGGCAGCCAAAAAATGATCTCAGCGTTTTAAAAATAGATTCATTAGCCATTGTCAATAAACCCTCCGGCATGACACGCATTACATGGTTTGGTCATTCGGCATTTCTGCTGGAAATAAAAGGAAAAAATATTTTGATTGATCCGATGTTTGGAGAAGTTGCTGCGCCGCATCCCTATCTCGGAAAAAAACGATACAATGCTGAACTTCCCATTGAAATTGAAAAACTGCCTCATTTAGATGCAATTATCATTTCGCATGATCATTACGATCATCTGGATTACGAAAGCATTTTAAAGCTGAAAGATAAAGCAGATGAATTTTATATGCCTCTGGGCGTAGGAAGGCATTTTAAAAAATGGGGAGTAGATGAACGTAAAATTCATGAGCTGGACTGGTGGGATGAAATTAAACTGGATAATCTGAAATTGGTATGTACGCCTGCCAGACATTTTTCGGGCAGAGGATTTACCGATAATTCTACCACGTTGTGGAGCTCCTGGGTCATTTTATCAGAAACTGAAAAAATATATTTTAGCGGCGACAGCGGATATGGTCCGCATTTCAAAGAAATTGGAAAAAAATATGGTCCTTTTGACTTCGCAATGCTGGAATGCGGTCAGTACAATGAACAATGGAGTGCCATTCACATGATGCCCGAGCAAACTGCACAGGCTTCTATAGATGTACAGGCAAAAATTTTTATGCCCATTCACTGGGCAGCATTTACCCTTGCATTTCATTCGTGGACAGATCCCATTGAGCGGGTATCCGCAAAATCAAAAGAACTTGGCTTAAAATTAAGTACACCCAGAATTGGCGAATCGGTGATTCTAGGTGAAGCATACCCGGCAAGTACCTGGTGGAAGGGTTTATAATAGTTTGCAGAATTAATATAATCAGGAGGCGATAAATTGAATCCTATAATAATGATTCATAATTGCAGGGTATAGATGAACCTTAGTATCTTTACCACTTAAATTTAAGCAGATACAGATGATTTAATGCAATAAAATCACAGATCCGAATTGAGAGAGCATGTTAAATGAAGTTTAAATTATTTATTAAAAAATATTATCCTGCCTTATTGGTATTTGTAATTCTGGTCGCGTTTTCCTATCAGGCTTATGAGGGTGCCAGAATTGCCAGTTACGACAGACGCTCTAAATTATTTGATGCCCGTGTTCAGCGTTTATCTGAAGATGTAAAATCAGGCATGAGTAATTATATCCAGATTTTAAAGGGTTGTCAGGCGTTTTTTTATGCTTCGGATACCGTTTCTGAAAATGATTTTAAAATTTATACCAATAATTTAAAAGTTTCTGAAAATTATCCGGGCATTCAGGCTATGGCTTATGCACCTTATATTTCAAATAAAAAACACGCTGCTTTAGAAAGCAAGATCCAAAGAATAAAAAAAGATTTTAAAATACAATCTACGTTTACCAATAAAATTCTGACACCGATAGTTTTTATAGAACCTTTAAACGAACGTAATAAACGAGCAGTAGGATATGATCTTTACAGCGATTCTATCCGGAGGGCAGCTATTCGCCGGGCTATTGTCACCGGCGAAGCTTCCATCACCAAAAAAATTAAGCTTGTTCAGGAAACTTCAAAAAATGTTCAACCGGGTTTTTTAATATTTCTGCCGATCTACAAAAACGGTAGAAGCATACGAACACCGGAGGACAGACTGCAAAATGTAACCGGACTGGTTTCAAATGTGTTTCGTGCGCATGACCTGATGAGCGTTTTATTTGAGCGCTATTCTGATTTTAACATTGAAATTTATGATGGGAAACAGGATTTAAAGGAGCAACTTTTATATAATTCAGATTCATTAAAGACAAACGATTTCTTTGCATTTAATAAAAAATCGGATTTTAAAGCTAAATTAAATATTAGCATTGCAGGAAATCCCTGGGGCATTTTCGTCACTCCAAACAATCAGTTCGGTTCAGTTCTGGAGAGACAGCAACCTGCATTGATATTTATTTTTGGAATCTCAATCAGTGTTTTGCTATCTCTTCTCATCTTCAATATTATTAAGCGCCAGTCTGAAATTGCCGAAGAATTACTGCTGAGTAAATCCCTGGAAAGTAAAAAAGACGAATTTATTGGTATTGCCAGTCATGAGCTTAAAACACCCTTAACCAGCATTAAAGCGTATATGCAACTGCTGGAACGGGCAGATTTGAATGAACGGGAAAAGAACTTCATTCAGAAAGCTAATTCAAATGTCAATAAACTGAGCAATCTGATTGGTGATTTGCTGGATGTGTCTAAAGTACAGGCCGGAAGATTGCAGTTAAACAATGCCACATTTTCAGTCATCAGCATGATTGATGAAAGTATTGAAAATGTGCAGCATATGTACAGTACGCATCAGATCATTAAGAAAGATTCTATACCTGATGTTGAACTTTACGGGGATATTTTGAGGCTGGAGCAGGCTATGACTAATTTACTGGTAAACGCTATTAAATACTCACCCGGCGCTTCATCCATTTATGTAAATGCGGTTGTGTTGAGTGATGAAGTCCGCATTGAAGTTATAGATCAGGGACTGGGAATTTCAAAAGAAAATCAGGAAAAAGTATTTGACCGTTTTTTCAGGGCCGAAGAATTGTCGCCGGTTATATCAGGTTTAGGAATGGGCCTCTATATTTCAAATGAAATTGTAAAAAGACATCAGGGAAAAATGGGGGTTAAAAGTCGCATAAATGAAGGATCTACTTTTTGCATCACCCTGCCGCTAAAGCATACCAATAATTAATCGTTGAAGATTGCCGATGACTTAAATTTTATCAATCGGGTCTCTTTTATAATTATGATTTTCACGATACTGACTTGGCGTTAATCCGGTTACCTTTTTAAACTGCGTTGATAAATGAGCGCTGCTGCTATATCCCAAGGTATAAGCTATCTCATTCAGGTTTTGCTGCCCGTATTCTATCAGCTCTTTAACCTTTTCAATTTTTTGCTGAATGATATATTTTTCAATGGTGATATCCTCAGATTCTGAGAACAGATTACTCAGATAGGCATAATCTTTATGAAGTTTTGATGAAATGAGTTCCGAATAATTGATGTTCATTTCGGCTGAATCCGCATGATGAACCTGCTGAATAATAATCGTTTTTACTTCGTCCACCAATTGATTTCGAAACTCATCAATTAATTCAAATCCAACTAATTTTAAAGCTGATCTGATTTTAGATAATTCCTGATCCTGCAAATTTTCGGAAAACTCTGCTTTGCCCAGCACAATTTTCAAAGGCCTGAAACCTAAATGTTCTAACTGTTGCTCAACCACCATTATACATCGGTCGCAAACCATATTTTTTATTCTCAGGATCATATTTAAATATAATTAAATCTGCTGCGCTTCGTATCCGGCCAACTTTAAATCAGAAATGATTTCTTCAGCAGAAACATCTTCTGCATTTACGGTTAGTATTTTATCAGGATCTGAAGTATCTACCTGCCAGTTTTCTATAGCTTGTTTTTTATTAAGCACCGGAGTTACAGCAGCAATGCATCCGCCGCATTTTATGTTTGTTTTGAATTTTAAAGTTTTCATCCGTAAAATTTATAGTGTAAAAATTAGTGTATGTGATTTATTTAACTGCATCAAAGTTTCTGCCATTTTAAGCGCAGGCTATTTGATACTACAGAAACTGAGCTTAAAGCCATTGCTGCTCCGGCGATCATTGGATTCAGTAAGAATCCGTTAAACGGGTATAAAAGTCCGGCCGCAATCGGAATACCAATCAAATTATAAATAAAAGCCCAGAATAAATTCTGCTTAATAGTCTTAACAGTCTGTTTAGACAAGTTAAGCGCCTGCGAAATTTTATTGAGATCGGAAGAAATGATCGTCATTTTGGCAACGTCAATAGCAATATCAGAACCTTTGCCCATTGCAATAGAAACGTTAGCCTGAGCTAAAGCCTGACTGTCATTTATACCATCTCCTACCATCGCTACAATTTTACCTTCCTTTTGCAATTGCTTCACAAAATCATATTTCCCGGCAGGTAAAACTTCGGCCTTAAAATTAGATATTCCAACTTCTTTTGCTACCGCGGAAGCTGTATGGCTGTTGTCGCCTGTGAGCATATACACGTCTATTCCTTTGTTTTGCAACTCAGCAATAGCCTGTACAGACCCGGTTTTAATTTGGTCGGCAAGAGCAATTACCGCCAAAAGTTTGTGTGCCGAACTGAAATAAATAACCGTTTTAGCCTTCTCCTGAAAATATTTAATCTCCTTATTTATCTCTTGAGGAACCTCAATATTATTTTCAGATAGCAGATGATGGCTTCCGGCAAAATAGGTTTCCCCGCTGAATTTAGCTTTTGCTCCCCTGCC
Organism: Daejeonella oryzae DSM 19973; assembly: GCF_000422945.1. GTDB lineage: Bacteria > Bacteroidota > Bacteroidia > Sphingobacteriales > Sphingobacteriaceae > Daejeonella > Daejeonella oryzae. The sequence goes on along the minus strand of NZ_KE383964.1, from coordinate 356,300 downwards.
TGTTAAACTTTCAAAATCAGTTATGCTTACTGCAGATATATCCTGTTCTGCCAGCTTCATAACAATTGCAGCAGCCAGCGGATGCTCAGAACTGCTTTCTATGGCCAGTAAAATGCGGCTAAACTCCTGCTGTTCTTCCTGCGGAATGTTCCATATTATATCTGTAAGCAAGGGTTTGCCATTGGTAATTGTTCCCGTTTTATCCAGAATTACCGCGTTTACTTTATGACCTGATTCCAGACTTTCGGCGTCCTTTATTAAAATTCCGTTCTCGGCTCCTTTTCCCACTCCAACCATTATCGCTGTAGGTGTAGCTAATCCAAGTGCGCAGGGACAGGCAATAACCAGCACGGTTACCATTGCCAGCAGACCGTGAGTAAAGCCGTTTTCTCCGCCCAAAATAATCCAGGCAACTAAACTGAGAATTGAAATAAGAATAACCACAGGTACAAAAACCCCGGCAATTTTATCAACCAGGCGTTGAACCGGAGCCTTGGAGCCCTGTGCATCTTTCACCATCTGGATAATCTGAGCCAGCATAGTTTCTGATCCAACTTTTTCTGCTTTAAATTTGAAACTTCCTTTTTGATTAATAGTTCCGGCAAAAACTTTGCTTCCGTTTAATTTCTCAACCGCAACCGGTTCCCCGCTAATCATACTTTCATCAACAAAGGAACTTCCTTCATAAACCAGTCCGTCGACAGGTATTTTTTCACCAGAGCGAACCAAGATCTGATCACCGACTTTTACATCGGATATGAGTATTTCTTTTTCTGTTTGTCCCTGTATAACCCTAACCGTTTTAGGTTGAAGACCGATCAGTTTTTTTATAGCTGAAGAAGCATTCGTTTTAGCCCTTTCTTCGAGGAGTTTACCCAGCATGATAAATACAATTACTACTGCTGCCGCTTCAAAATAAACATGGGGTTCTACTCCCCGACTCAGCCAGAAGTCAGGATAAATGGTATTAAAAAGACTAAAAATATAAGCGATACCGGTACTTAATGCAACCAGCGTATCCATATTAGCCTTTCCATGCCGGGCTTGTTTAATCGCATTTATAAAAAAACTACTCCCAAAGTAGAACACAACCGGAGTTGCCAGAGCCAGCATAATCCAATTGGCATATGGCATATGCATCAAAAACATACCGATAATAACTATGGGGAGACTTAAAACAGCGGCAAAAATGGTTTTCTGCTTTAGCTCCAAATAATAGTTAAGGATCAGTTCCTCCTGCTTTTCTTCGGCATTTTCTGTATCAATAATCAAATCATATCCAATGCTTTGCACTGCTTTCTGAATCTCGGAAAGTTTTATTTCCGTTTCATTGAAAGTTATTTTTAAAGACTGGTTAGCATAGTTTACCGCAGAGCTTTCTACCCCTTTAATGGCGGCGGTCATGCTTTCAACACTGCTTGCGCAGGAAGCACAACTCATTCCAGTTACCGGTAAAATCAAAGTTTGGTTCGAATTTTTCATATAATTTGAATTACATCAAAATTAACACAAGCCATTGCAGGAGGCTTACATCATTATTATAATTTTTTACAACATTTTGAATCTTTATTCAAAAAACTGGTCGGAGAAATTGACCATAAATAGTTCTTTGGTACTTCGGGTGATACCGGTGTAAAGCCAGCGCAGAAATTCGGTATTCATCATTTCATCCGTCAGGTATCCCTGATCTATAAATACTGCTTCCCATTGTCCGCCCTGCGCTTTATGACAGGTTACAGCAAAAGCAAATTTTATTTGTAAGGCATTGTAATACGGATCTTTTTTTAATTCCTGCATCCGCAGGCGTTTATTCTGAATATGCTGATAATCTTCCATTATCGCCTCAAACAAGCGTTTACTATCTGCAGAAGAAAGGCTTGGAGTTTCGGCATATAAAGTATCCAGTAATACTTTGCAGGTTAAGGGTTCTTCATCCGGATAATCAACCAGCTCGAGCACAATTTCAGCGAAGCGAAACCCGTATTGTTCATGCATATTCCTCACTTTCCGGATCCGGCAAATATCGCCGTTGGCAATAAATGCTCCGCTGTTCTCTTCAGGCTGCAGCCAGAAATAATTATTTCGGACCACCATGATATAATCTCCTCCTGTAAGTTCTTCCTCACGGTACAAAATCCGGTTACGGATATTCTGATTATACGCATTTGCGTTTTTATTGGAACGGCAGATTACAAGCGTATTTTCCATTCCAAACTTATTGTAAGCATAGTTCAATCCTTCCACAAGCTTTTCGCCCGTCATGCGGAAAATATCCTGAAATCCTTTAGCCCTGATTTGGGGGAAAGCATTTTCATCCTGACGAATAAGTTCACGGATTTCTGTAGCATTATATAAAATACCCGAAGCTTTTTCCTGGCGCACCACATCGGTAAGTTCATAACTGAAAATGCGGAGTGAAAAAGAACTTTGCATTATTTTTAAATCCAGCGCCGGACTATTGGGCGAACCCACCGGCGGCAGCTGAGCGGTATCTCCAACCAGCATGAGTTTGCAATTTTTGCCGTTGTAAACAAAGCTTAACAAGTCATGCAATAAGCTGCTTTTGCTAAAGTCGCTGCCCTGGTCAGAAATCATAGATGCTTCATCGACAATAAAAACAGTATTTTCGGCAAGATTATCGCCTAAAGCAAAATTCATATCCGGACTAGCCGCATCCTTTTTACGGTATATTTTTTTATGAATGGTAAAGGCCTTTTTACCTGAATAATTACTGATAACCTTGGCGGCACGCCCGGTGGGCGCAAGTAATACCGAACGCAGGTTCAGTTTAGGAATAACTTTAACCAGCGCAGCAATCAGCGTTGTTTTACCTGTACCTGCATACCCTTTCAGTACAAAACACGCATCGCCTGATTCAGATTTTAAAAAACTTTCTATAATGAGAAAAGCTTCACGCTGCTGGCTGGTAGGTATTTTACCAAAATGCTGTTCAATTAGCTGATGTATGCTCACAAGGGCAAATTTGCATATTCTGCCTGAACTATAGCAGACAAAAGGTTTATTAGCTAAAAAATTTTACTTTTGTTTCCCGATGAATAATACGCTCCATTTCACAGACGAACAATTCCAAGTGCAACATTCCGATAAATGCGATTTATTACTTCATTTGGGCAGTAATAGTATAGCCTATTCAATAATTGATCAAAACAATCAGTTAGTAATTCTAAGAAATCATCCACGTAAGAATGATGAGCATATTTCTGCCATTAATAATCTTGATAATATCCGCGAATCTTCAGATTATCTACAGCTGAATTTCAGAAAGATTAAGATCAGTTTAGAAACTCCTGAATTTACTTTTATACCTCAGGAACTTTATTCTGAAGATTTATTAAATGACTACCTGCAATTTATTAAACCGGCAAGCGGATCAGAAGCAAAAGCATCTGCTATTGAAAAAGCCGGATTAATTAATTTGACCGCCATAGATTCTGAACTTACAAAAGAATTAAAACAGAGGTTTCACAATCCGCTAATTGTAAGCAGTATTGATCCATATATTGAAAGCACTTCGCAAATAGCTAAAGAATCAAATTCATCCATTCTATTTTTAAATTTTCAAAAATCAGCTTTCGAAGCAGCACATTATAAAGAAGGAAATTTTATATTCTATAATCGGTTTGAATTTACAACAGAAGATGAATTCAATTATTTTCTGCTGAATATTATTGAGCAACTTAATTTGGATGTGCAGCACACGAATATTCAATTAACAGGGGATATTGATTTTAATAACCAACTTACAGAGCGCATTTCAAAGTACTTCCATGAAATTAGTTTAGGCGAAGTACCACATATTCTGAAAGAATCCTGGTCCTTAGCAACAAATGAAGGGTTGCATACCTATTTTTCTTTACTCAGCTTAAGTTTATGCGAATAATTGGGGGCAAATTAAAAGGACTAAAAATAAATCCTCCGGCTAATTTGCCAGTAAGGCCGACCACAGACCTGGCCAAAGAAGCTTTATTTAATATTTTATATAATCAGTTTGATTTCGAAGAAATTAAAGTTTTGGATCTCTTTAGCGGAACGGGAAATATTTCTCTAGAATTTGCTTCTCGCGGAGTTCCTCAAATCATTTCTGTAGACCGTGATTCAGGCTGCGTAAACTTTTTAAAAAATACAGCTAAACAACATAAGCTGGAAAATATACAGGTTTACAAGGATGATGTTTTTAAATTTATGGAAGCAGAAACCGAGCCTTTTGATATCATTTTTGCTGATCCTCCATACGATTTAAGCCGCATACCCGAGATCGTTAAAATTGTATTTGAAAGAAACCTTGTCAGCAAAAAAGGCTACCTTATTGTTGAACATCCGAGCATGAAAACATTGAGCAATCATCCCAATTTTAAGGAGCAGCGCATATATGGCTCATCTTCGTTCAGCTTTTTCAGCCTCTCTTAGCTCTAAAAAAAGCAGAACTTTGAATTAAAGATTTATACTTTAACTTTACCGTATTATAAATCAATTCAGAGCAGTTAATATAAGCTATGATACTTAAATTCTATATGGCAATCACACTACTTAATAATTCTAAAGGATGAAAATAGCTCTTTTCCCAGGCTCTTTTGATCCGGTAACTAAAGCCCATGTAGACATTTTAAAACGGTCAATCTCTTTATTTGATAAAGTAATAGTAGGAATTGGGTTAAACAGCAACAAGGCATCATTCTTAGAACCAGAAACCCGGAAAAAAATGCTTGAGGCAGTTTTTGCTTATGAGCCAAAGGTTGAAGTAATGACCTACGAAGGATTAACGGTTGATTTCTGCAAAACCATTCATGCAAAATACATGATCAGGGGCATTCGCACCGTTTCTGATTTTGAATATGAAAAAGCCATAGCGCAAATGAATCACGCCTTAGTACCGGACATCGAAAGCATTTTTATTGTGAGTAAACCCGGCTATTCCTCTATTAGTTCAACAATTGTTAGAGATATTTTAAGAAATCACGGGGATGTAAGCCAGTTTATACCTAAAGAAGCCCAAGCGTTTTTACACAAATAGCCGGCGTCTTATCCTTCAATTAAACTCATTACATCCCGTATCAGCGGGTATGTATTTTGCTTTACCAAACTGAAATCTCCCGGGGCCATCCATTGAACATCGGTAATATCTTCTTCCAGCTGTGGAATCAGGGGCTGTAAATTATCTGCTTTCATCCAGTACCAGCTGGTTTTTTTGAATACAATCTGACCACTCATTTCATATACGTGGTACGTTTTACAAATTTTATCTCCGGCAGAAGAAATAATTATTCCGCATTCTTCCTCCACTTCCCTAATGGCAGCGATTTTAGTTTTTTCTCCTTTTTCAATCTTTCCCTTAGGCAAGTCCCAAACCCCTTTTCGGTAAATGAACAGGAATTTATTCTCATCACTTCTGACAACTCCACCCGCAGCCTTAATTATTTTTAAAGATTGTTTAATTTGCTTAAACAATCGTCTGGCATTTGATGTTAGCAGAACGAATATACCGCCTGAATTTTCTTGCTTAAAGCGCTGGTAAAATTGCGTGAACACAAATCCTTCTGGTTCAATTTGTTGATAGTTTTCATCAGAAAAAGGTGCTGTTTCGGTTATGATTAAAGCAGTTTGGTTAATATATATTCTATACATTTGTAGCCTATGAGTAACAAGAGTGAGATTGAAGAGAAAGTTGCTGAATTTTTGTTGCAAATTAAAGCAATTAAATTACAACCTAATAACCCTTTTACATGGGCCTCTGGATGGAGGTCTCCAATTTATTGTGATAACCGCATTACTTTGTCTCATCCATCCATCAGAACTTATATCCGTCAGAAATTAGCCTCCCTTATTCAGGAAGAATATGGATCTGTGAGTGTGATTGCAGGTGTTGCAACCGCCGGAATACCACAGGGAGTTTTGGTAGCTCAGGAACTGGGATTACCATTTATTTATGTACGGTCTAAACCAAAAGATCACGGTACGGGAAGTCTTATTGAAGGCGAATTCTCCGAAGGTCAGCGTGTGGCAGTTGTAGAAGATTTGATTTCAACAGGTAAAAGCAGCTTGCAGGCTGTAGATGCGTTGAGAAATGCCGGGCTCGAAGTTGCCGGATTGGCTGCTATTTTCAATTACGGATTTGATGCAGCTGAACAAAATTTTAAAAATGCAAAATGCAGATATTCTACTCTTTCAAATTACAACGCCTTGATAGATTATGCTGCAAAACATAGTTTCGTATCAGAAGATGATCTTTTGCTGCTTCGTAAATGGAGAGAAAATCCATCAGAGTGGACCAACACAATTCAAAATATAGCCTGATCTAAATATTGATATGACTAAATTTCAAAGTAAAATAACCATAAATAAACCTGTAAATGAGGTTTATGCTTTTCTTTCCGATCTGAATAATCACGAGCAGTTAATGCCCGAAAATATTTACAACTGGTCATCAACTACTGATGAAGCACGCTTTACCATCCAGAATATGGCGAAACTGGCATTGAAAGTATCGGCCAGAAGTGAAAATCAGGAAATTGTAATTATACCTTCTGAAAAAGCACCTTTTGATGTAGAGCTGAAATGGAATTTACAAGATAACGGCAATAACACAACCGAAGCTTTTTTAACCATCTCCGCAGACTTGAATATGATGATGAAAATGCTTGCGAGTGGCCCGCTACAAAAACTGGCTGATCAGCAAACCAGCAAATTGCAATCGATATAATTTTTAAGAGGCTCTGAAATTTCAGAGCCTCTTAATTTTTCTCTATTCTTACTGCAACTTTTTCCGATTATTTTATTCTCATCGGCCCTTTCGTCATAAGAAGATAAATTTCAGCGACAAAAAATCATTATTAAAATCATTTTCAATGAATGGTTTTGGTTTTGAGTAAATTGTAGCATGAATCTGAACAACTTTACAATCAAAGCTCAGGAAGCTATTCAAAAGGCTTCTGAAATCGCAGTTGGCAATCAGCAGCAGGCTATTGAAACTGCCCACATATTAAAAGGTTTGTTAATGGTTGATGAAAACGTAATCAACTATTTACTAAAAAAACTGAATGTAAATATTAACAGAATCACATCTGTTTTAGATGCCCAGATTCAAAGTTTTCCAAAAGTTACCGGAGGCGACATGTATTTGTCTTCTTCTTCCAATAGTGCTTTACAGAAAGCGCAGTCATATCTTAAAGAATTTAAGGATGAATTTGTATCTGTCGAGCATATCCTGTTAGGCATCCTAAATTCGGGAGATAAAGTAAGTAATATCCTCAAAGATTCGGGGGTTAATGAGAAAGATCTTAAAAAGGCAATTCTTGAACTTCGTGGAAACAGTCATGTTACCGATCAAAATGCCGAAGCCACCTATAATGCATTAAATAAATATGCCCGCAACCTCAATGAGTATGCTGGCACCGGAAAGCTCGATCCTGTTATCGGACGTGATGAAGAGATCAGAAGAGTGATTCAGATACTTTCAAGACGTACCAAAAATAATCCCATTTTAATTGGTGAACCCGGTGTTGGAAAAACCGCAATTGCCGAAGGAATTGCTTTTCGAATCATCAAAGGAGATGTTCCTGAAAATCTGAAGACAAAGACAGTTTATTCACTGGATATGGGCGCCTTAATCGCGGGAGCTAAATATAAAGGCGAATTTGAAGAAAGACTAAAAGCAGTTATTAAAGAAGTTACCCAGAGTGACGGAGAAATTGTTCTGTTTATAGATGAAATACACACACTTGTAGGTGCAGGCGGCGGTGAAGGTGCAATGGATGCCGCTAATATTTTGAAACCGGCACTTGCCCGTGGAGAATTGAAAGCAATTGGTGCAACTACATTAAATGAATATCAAAAGTATCTGGAGAAAGACAAAGCCCTGGAACGCCGTTTCCAGAAAGTAATGGTCGATGAACCCGATACTCAGGATGCCATATCCATATTGCGTGGGCTGAAAGAAAAATATGAAACGCATCATAAAGTCAGGATTAAGGATGAAGCCATCATAGCTGCCGTAGAACTATCACAACGGTATATTTCAGATCGTTTTTTGCCGGATAAGGCTATTGACCTGATGGATGAGGCTGCTTCAAAATTACGACTGGAAATGGATTCTGTTCCCGAAGTGGTGGATGAACTGGAGCGCCGCATTATGCAGCTTGAAATTGAACGTGAAGCTATTAAACGGGAAAATGACGAAAAGAAAGTTAAGGACCTGAGCGAAGCAATTGCTAATTTATCTAATGAACGCGATTCTTTGCGGGCCAAATGGCAGGGCGAAAAAGACCATGTAGATGGAATTAACAATAAACTGGAGCAAATAGAAAACTTTAAACTGGAAGCCGAACAGGCTGAACGTGCCGGAGATTACGGCAAAGTTGCAGAGTTACGCTATGGAAAAATTAAAGAGGCTCAGGCCGAAGTTGAAAATCTAAAAAAAGAACTGGAAGAAACTCAGTCTGAAAGCCGGATGCTGAAAGAGGAAGTTACTGCAGAAGATATAGCCGGAGTTGTTTCCCGCTGGACCGGAATTCCGGTTACTAAAATGATACAGAGTGAGCGGGAAAAACTGCTTCATCTGGAGCAGGAATTACATAAACGTGTAGCCGGTCAGCATGAGGCGATCGAAGCCATTTCTGATGCTATACGACGTTCAAGAGCGGGCTTACAGGACAAACGGAAACCAATCGGTTCTTTTATTTTCCTGGGGACTACCGGTGTGGGTAAAACTGAACTGGCAAAAGCCCTGGCTGAATTCCTGTTTAACGATGAGCACTCCATGGTACGTATTGATATGAGCGAATATCAGGAACGCCACTCTGTTTCAAGGCTAATTGGCGCTCCTCCGGGGTATGTGGGTTATGATGAAGGCGGACAACTTACTGAAGCCGTTAGGCGCAAGCCTTACTCGGTGATTCTTTTAGATGAAATTGAAAAGGCTCATCCGGATGTATTTAATATTTTGCTGCAGGTTTTAGATGACGGTCGCTTAACTGATAACAAAGGTCGGGTAGTAAATTTTAAAAACACCATCATCATCATGACCTCAAATATCGGCTCTCACCTGATCCAGGAAAATTTCAAAGATTTGGATGATGTGAACCGTGATGAAGTTGTTGCAAAAACAAAAACTGAATTATTTGAACTGCTGAAGCAGACCATCCGACCTGAATTTTTGAACCGGATTGATGAGCTGATTATGTTTACACCGCTTAATCGCGAAGAACTGCGGGATATTGTTTCACTTCAGTTTAAAGGTGTACAGCACGTATTAGCAGAAATGGGAATTCAGATTGAAGCTTCTGATGATGCCTTGGACTGGCTTGCTCAATTAGGTTATGATCCTCAGTTTGGTGCCCGTCCATTGAAAAGGGTTATTCAGAAAAGAATTTTAAATGAATTATCTAAGGATATCCTGGCTGGAAAAGTGGATAAGGAAAGCAAAATTAAACTGGATGTTTTTGACAATCAGTTTGTATTTATGAATACCAAAAAAGAAGAGAAAGCAGATTTGGATGTATCTTAAAAAGATAGAGTCAGGCTAGGGAAACAACCCTGCCTGACTTTTATTTTATATCATTTATTCTTCAGATAATCAATTATCAAAAGACGGATATCACTTTTTAAATTTTTCGGATTATTTTCTTCCGGATAAACTTTTATCATACCGGGATTATTTTCTGTAAGAAATTCCAGATTGGCTTCATTTCCGGTCAATAAGAAGTCTGTTATTACAATTTTGTAATTATTTTGGGGATCAATTGGCAAACCTTTAACCGTCCAGGTATTATTGGTTTCATAATTTATATTGCCATATTGAAGAAATCCGCCAATTCCCCGGTTTTTTAAACCAGTATCCAAAATTTGCTGAAGTAAATTTCCTTTCATCTCTGTGAGATGTACTCCTCCGCCGAAAGGCAAAGTTCTGATTATATCATATTGGGTAACCGGTGCCTGCAATACATCATCTACCCGAATAGATCCTGAATTAAAAATAGAACCATCCGCCTCGGGGTAAGCATACAGCATGGAGCTGGTAACCAGTCGCGTAAGATTAGTTGATTGTGTTCTAATTTCAGTTTCACGGCCGTCCAGAGGTTCCGAATTTGCGAGCACGATTGCCTTAGAATCAAAACCCTGAGCTCCGAAGCTGCCATCTGCAATTTCTATCCACTTGTCAACAACTTTATTAACCGTACTATCTATTAAAACACTTTGATCCAGATTTTTTAAAACCGGATTTACGGTAACCAACTTTGTATTTTTATCAATACTCATATTAATTACATATGCTGATTTTGCATTTGCATGAGCTTTTGTGATGTATACATTCCCCTCTTTCTGAAAACGCATATCATGTTCATGACCGCCTGCAATAACCTGTAAGCCGGGAATCTGACGGGCAAGTTCAACATCATCTTCCATCAGCTGGTGAGTTAAGGCAACAACTGCATCAACCGAATCTTTAATTTGATTATAAACTTTTTTAGCAGTTATTAACGGATCAGTATAACTTACAAAAGAGGCTTTATTAAAAGGCAAAGTAATTCCTATAAATCCGATTTTGGCTGTGGTACCATCGGTATCTCTTACAGATAAAATATAGGATTCTGGAAATTTTTCAGAAGTGATACTGGTACGTTTCTCAAAAGGCTGAACTGTACTATTTTTAACTTGAAAAGTATTTGAAGAAACCCATTTAAAAGTGGATTCATTTATACGATCCTGCAATTCATCTTCTTTAATATCAAATTCATGGTTGCCGAAAACAGCCAGATCTACACCAGCAATATTCATAGCTTCAACCATTTGCCGTCCGCGGATTGATTTGCCTTCGTATTTTAAACTATTGTAAACCGATGGACTGAGAAAATCTCCTGCCATGAGCATATAAGTGTTGGGATTAGTTTGCTTCAATTCCTTTTTCAATTGTCCTACACGTGCCATTCCTCCTATGGAACCATTAGCTAGCGGAGCAATTTCATACACATCATTAATCTGAATAAAAACCACGTTAATTTTTCCGTCGTCCTTAATCAAAGGCAATTTTCTGGTTCCGCATGCGCTTGCAAGCAAAAATACAGGCAGCAAAAGTTTTGTTAAAATTTGAAATTTCATATCCGAAGGTAAAAATAGTTATAATCAGTGTACTGAAAAATAGCATTTCACAAGGGATGATTAAGGAAGAATCATAAACAGTTTTTATAATTAAAAAATCTAAGCGAAGCTACAATGAAATGTAATCTAAAAAGATTTTGATAGATGCTCTAGTATTAAGGGAGAATTGCAATCAAGAAACAACTGTTTCAGAAATAATCAAAACTGAAAAATCAGGCATAAAAAAAACCATCAGAAAAATATTCCTGATGGTTTTTTTATCTTTTTAAAAGCTTAAACGTTGCTTGTTCTGGCTTTCAGATTATCAATTACAGTTTTTGCCTGCTCGGTAACCTGGTTAATGCTATCAGAAGCTTTTTCTTTAAAAGTATTACTTAACTCATTGAAAGTATCTAACAACGTATCTTTCGTTTCTCTCCCTTTTTCAGTTTTTAGCAAATACCAGGCTGCTGCACCTGCTGCTAATCCGATTAATAATATTGGTGCTAATGCTGAATTATCTCTTTTGTTGCTCATGGTGTTAAATTTTGGTTTATACTGTGTTACTGAATAAATACCCTGCCAAAAAACTCATATTCATAATTTTTTTTTAATATTTTATGATTAAAATTCATCTGGCAAATAGTTAAGAAGTATCTACTCTTCTTTAAGACCAGTCTTTCCATTTTCCAAATCTTCCTGAGAAGTTCCGCCGGCATTAGTTACATGGTTTGCTGCTTGATTTTGCTGAGATCCGTTGCTGAGATTTTGATCTCTGAATCCATCAGCACTTCCGGAACCATGCATATTAGAACTTTTCTGTCCATAATTACCTGTCCAGTGATTTTTCTGATTTTCTCCAACACCTTCTTCATTAACCGGTTTTTCAGAATCATCAGTTGATTTACCATCACTACTAAAAGCAGGTTCAGAATCTTCTTCTTTGCCAGATTGGCGGCCAATGTTTCCATTATTATTCTGAGATTGTGATTCATGAGAATCCTGATTATTCACATTTTCCTCTTTATTTTCCTCTGGTATCATAATTATCTTTTTTAATTAACCGATAATTACTTAACAAGTCTGTATCCCCTTTGTTCTGATAAAGGTATTTATACAGGAATCGGAAAGAGTAGAATTAGAATAAGTAGAAATAAACCGGGAAAAAATAAATTTAAAAGGGAGGCTAATTAAATGAGCGGAACAACAAAAAATCATCTGTATCTTCAAGCTCGTCTTCATTAATATAATACCATAATGCTAAGCCCGAAAAGAATCCCGCCACCCCCATGTGCATATATGTTTTCATAATAAAAAGGTTTACCTAAACTTACAAAAACAGAATGATAAACAATCAAAAAAAATTAATAAAATAATGCATTAATACTTAATTAGAAGGCATGGGTCCCCTTTTATAAATAATTAAACCATTTAGAAAATTCCTTAATAACTGATCGCCGCAAGGCTTAAAATTGGGGTGATCTTCCTTACGAAAAATCGCTCCGAGTTCACTTTTTGTAATTGCAAAATTGGCGAGCTTCAGAATTTCAACAATCTCCTCATCATTTAATTTAAGCGCCACGCGGAGCTTTTTCATTATATCATTATTACTCATGGATTTGAATTTAACGGGATATTTCTATTTTGATTTTTTTATTTTTAATTTTTTCATCCTTTAACAGAGATACTAATTTCTCTATTTTATTCCTTTTAACTGCCGCGTAAGATGAATTATCCAATACTTCAATAATTCCTAATTCATCCTTATTCAAACCTCCTTTTTTCAATAAAAGCCCAACTATATCAACTTTATTGATTTTATCTTTTTTCCCTGCAGCAATATATAAGGTAACCCAATCAGACTTCTGGGGTAAGGTATCCTGCTCATTTACTTCAATAATTTCGGGATTAATTTTAAGATATGCAGGCTGCTCATCAGGACTTAAAATTAAATAAGAAGTTCCTGAAGAATGCATCCGGGCGGTACGTCCATTACGATGCAAAAATGCCATTTCATTATGAGGCATCTGGTAATGAATTATATTTTCAATTTCAGGAATATCCAGGCCACGGGAAGCCAAATCGGTTGTGATCAGCAAGTGAAAACTGCCGTTTCGAAATTTCAACAGCGCTCTTTCACGATCCTCCTGCTCCATGCCGCCATGAAAAATATCGTGTCTTAATCCTTTTTCAAATAAAAGATCGCTGATGCGTTCTACAGCATCCCGATGATTGCAAAAAATCAATGTTGGTTTATTTCCAATCTGACAGATTAAGGAAAATAATGTGTCCAGTTTATCTGCCGCCGGAGAGATTACCGCTTTGATTTTCAGATCAGGAGAACTTCTGGCATCCTTTAAAAAATCTATTTCTACCGGATTTTTAACACCGGTAAAAGTAGGAATTTCATCCATTCTGGTTGCCGAGGTGAGCACCCGCTTTTTTAATCCGCTTAATTGACGGATAATGTATGACATATCATTTTCAAACCCAAACTCAAGTGATTTATCAAATTCATCTAAAATAAGAGTATGTATGGAAGAAGGATCAAAATTTTCATTTCTGAGATGATAAGCCAGACGACCCGGCGTACCTATAAGGACTGCCGGAGGATGATTAAAATTATTCTTTTCGATTTTTGTAGAATGACCTCCATAGCAGCAATTCACTTTAAAACCTGTTTGCATAGATTTAAAAACCTGCTCTATTTGCAAAGCCAGCTCCCGCGAAGGAACCAATACCAGAACCTGCACCATAGAACTATCTGCATTAAGCATTTTTAAAACTGGAAGGAGAAAGCCTATTGTTTTACCAGAACCTGTTGGTGAGAGCAAAATAACATCCCGGTTTGATTCTACGTTCTGGGATGCGATTTGCATTTCATTTAAAGATTCGATGTTCAAATTTTCTAATACTTTTTTAGTCATCAGGCTGCTTAATTTAGAGTGCAAAGGTAATGGAATATTAACCGGAATAATAAAGTACTGCGAAACCCCAAATTGGGGTAAATTTATTTTTATTTAATCAAATCGGACTTTATTCATCTGATACCTTTTACGTAATTTAGCCGATAGAAAAACAACAGTCAAACTTTAAAATCCCCTCCATAAATGTTTAAAATTTCTATTCCCGGTTTACTACTGGTTGCTGCGCTATGTAATTCATCATGCCAGTCAACAACAGATGCGAAAACAAGTGCAACTACTAACGCGAAAGACACTTCCAGTAATTTAAAAACAGAAACAGAACTGATCCAGTCTCCTACTGATAAAATTGCTTCTGCAGCTACTATTTTAGCACGCCCGCAGGTACCCATTTTATGTTATCATCAGATTAGAGATTGGAAGGCTAAAGATTCAAAAGCCGCAAAAGATTATATTGTGCCTATTGATCAATTTAAAGCACATTTAAAAATGCTCGCCGACAGCGGCTATCATACAATCTTACCAGATCAGCTTTACAATTATTTAAACAACGGTGCAAAGTTACCCAGCAAACCCATCATGCTTACGTTTGATGATACAGACCTGGATCAATTTACTGTTGCAGCTCCGGAGATGAAAAAATACGGGTTTAAGGGAGTATTTTTTATCATGACAGTTTCATTAGGCCGACCAAATTATATGTCAAAAGCTCAGGTAAAAGAACTATCAGATGATGGGCATGTTATAGGCTCCCATACCTGGGATCATCACAACGTAAAAAAATATCAGGGCGAAGATTGGGTAACACAAATTGAAAAACCTACTAAAACTTTAAAAGAAATTACCGGAAAAGATATAAAATATTTCGCCTATCCATTCGGTTTATGGAACCCGCAAGCTATTCCTGAATTAAAAAAGAGAGGTTTTATCGGCGCCTTTATACTTGCAGAGAAACGGGATGAAAACGATCCGTTATTTACAATCCGTAGAATAATTGCAAGTGGTTACTGGAGTCCGAAAACTTTACATACAAGTATTATCCGGAGCTTTTAAAACTTAGATTTAAATGAGTAATGGTATCAATATTTCTCAATTTTATGCGTTAAATTAATTAAAACCATATTTTATGAAAAAGATAGTAGTATTAACTTTGATTGCAGGCTTGTTTACAGGCATGAGCGCATCATCACAGCAAGATAAAAGTAAAAGACCAAGTCCTCCTGCTAAAGTTTCAGAGACCATTGCCTCTGGCGCAACAATTACGATTAATTACAGTCAGCCTTCTTTAAAAGGGAGAAAAATAGGGACCGATATTGCCCCTTACGGAGTAGTATGGCGTACAGGTGCAAATGAAGCTACTGTATTTGAAACTTCTAAAGATTTGAAGATTGAGGGGAAAACGTTGCCTGCAGGTAAATACAGTTTGTACTCAATCCCCGGCACTGACAAATGGACTTTTATCTTTAATAAAATCTGGGATCAGTGGGGAACTTTATATGAAGAAAACCAGGATGCTTTACGCGTTGATGTGAAGCCCTTAAAATCTGCGGCGAACATGGAAAAAATGACCTTTAAAATTGCTAAAGAAGGAAAAATTTCATTAATGTGGGCTGATGTTCAAGCCGATTTGAATGTAAAGTAATAATTAAATAATTTATAATTTAAAGCTTAGGCTGCATTAGCAGCTTGAGCTTTTTTTATTATATTTTGTTTAATTGATAGATATATTGCTATTTTTCCTAAAAAAAGGAATATGGTGAAAATTTACCCTCAGTTAATTTCTCTGTTTGCATTGATTGCTTTCTGCACTTATTCATGCACTCATAAAGCTAAAGACCCGGGCAAATCCTCCATAAATTTTATAGTTGTTGACGAAAAACCAGATTCAATTAATCCGGCAGGAATTGAAGAACTAAAATTCAACTCTTCCGGCTCCACTATTTACGGCTTTGAATATAAGGCCAATGGTGCAGGGCCCCATCCTACTGTAATTTTATTGCACGGGTTGCCCGGCAATGAACGAAATTTAGATCTGGCCCAGAATTTAAGAAGGGCAGGTTATAATGTTGTTTTCTTTAATTACAGAGGTTCCTGGGGGAGTGAGGGGATTTATAGCTTTTCAAACAGTCTGGCCGATATTGGTTCTGTTATAGACCATCTTACAGATCCGAAGAATCAAGAGCTTTTAAGAATAGATGTCAACCGGATTGCCCTTATTGGCCATAGTCAGGGTGCTGGTTTAGCTTTGATTGAAGGAATCAACGATCCCCGCGTCAAAGCCATTGCCGGCATTTCGGTTTTTAATCCATACACAATTTTTAAAGGCAATGAGACGAAAGGAAATTTAACAAGCCTTAAAGAATATATTTCTTCATTAGGCGTATTAAACTGTGATCCTAACACATATTTAAAAGAACTTTTATCTAATGTAATCAGTTATAATATTGAGGAGCTTGTTAAAAAAACAAAAAAGCCGATTCTAATTATTGATGAGCATAAAAACAATATGTATCTGAACAAGTACAAGGATAAAGAAACTTTAAAATATCAAATCTGGAGTACCGATCATGCATTTACTAATAAACGAATTGCTTTAAGTGTAGAATTAAATAACTGGCTTCTTAAAAATCTATCCCGCTAAATTTTACGATCTCCCTCTTACAACAAATGATTATCCCCGAACAAAAACAAACCCGTTTAAATAAATTCATAAGTGAAACCGGCTTCTGCTCCCGCAGAGAAGCTGACAAATTAATTGAGCAGGGCCGTGTTCTTTTAAATGGAATAATCCCCGAAATGGGCACTAAAGTGAATGATGGAGATGTGGTGCATATTGATGGCAAACCTTTAAAAGCTAAAAAAGAGCCCATTTACATCGCATTTAATAAACCCATTGGTATAACCTGCACCACCGAAAGGGACATAAAAGGAAATATCATTGATTATATAAGCCATAAAGAACGGATTTTTCCTATCGGCCGGTTAGATAAGCAGTCAGAAGGATTGATTTTTTTAACCAGCGACGGAGATATTGTAAACAAGATTTTAAGAGCCGGAAATAATCACGAAAAGGAATATATTGTTACTGTAGACCGGATTATTACCCGTGATTTTATAAAAAAGATGGCCAATGGGGTTGCTATTTTAAACACGGTAACTCAGAAATGCAAGGTTTATCAGGAAAATAAACAAAGGTTTCGTATCATTTTAACTCAGGGACTTAACAGACAGATTCGCCGAATGTGCGAAGTATTGGGCTATCATGTTCTTAAGTTGAAACGTATCCGCATTATGAATGTAAATGTAGCCGGTTTGAGTGCCGGTAAATGGAGATATTTAAGTACAGAGGAAATTACAAATATCAATCAGATGATTTCAACATCTGTAAAAACTGAAGAAGCATCCGTTTTAAACCAATCCGAATAATTTTCCACAAATGATTTAAACAATTCCATTAAAAATGCTGTAGTTATAACAAAACAGACTATGGAAAATCAACAGGATTCGAATTTAAAACATGAGGGCAATATTCAAATGCTTGCCGATAAAATCAAAGATGTAAAGTTGTGTATGCTGGCAACAATTAATGAAGAAGGCAAAATTCATAGCCGTCCGATGTACACCCAGCCAATTAAAGAAGATGGATTAATTTGGTTTTTTATAGATATCAAATCACATAAAGTAGATGAGATTCGTAAAAACCCTATTGTGAATTTAAATTACAGTGATCCCGGAAAAGATTTATTTATTTCGGCCAGTGGCGTTGCTTCTGTAAATCAGGATAAGGCTAAAATAGACGAATTATGGAATCCATTTTTAAAAGCCTGGTTTCCCGAAGGAAAAGATGATCCCTCTGTAGCTTTGTTAAAGGTTGATTTAGACCAGGCAGAAATCTGGGATACGCCCGACACTAAAATTTCTCAACTGATTGGCTTTGTTAAAGCAACAATAACCGGTACAGAATATCATCCGGGAGAAAATGTAAAGATAAATTTGAAATAAAAAAATCAAGCCGGCTAACAGCCGGTTTTTTTATTTACAGAATATCAAGAACAGTAAATTTTTTACCATTGAAATCAAATGTGTCGCCCAAACCAGATTTGATTAGAATCGCTCCTATCGGAGATGACGTCGATACTGCAAAGTAATCTGTACCGTCTATCACCAGGTGGCCTGCACTTATAGAGATATAAAAATTACCATGGTTTGTAATGACCAGGCTTCCGTTACGAATAAAACCTGCAGAATGTTCAGGATTTATAGATTGTAGAATCTGCTGAAGCTTACGTGCTTCATGCAATTGCAGCGTATTTCTGTTAATCTCCTGCTGCATCATTTCTCTGCCCGTTTCATACTTATCTCCCGCACTGCTTTTGGTATCATCATTAGCAGATTCTCTTGCAGCTTCAATCGCATTCTCTGCGGTTTTAATCCGTTCGTTGATATATGTATTGCAAAGTTCGTAAAGCTGTAGTTTTATCAGATTCATAGTACAAAGAAGCAAATTAAAAAAGAGGATTACTAAAATGATATTTATGCTTATAAACAAAGGGATTTTATATTTTCGCCGCGGATGCTAAGCGAATTTTATATTTTTCTGGAACAGGGCTTTTTTCATATTCTGGATCTTCAGGGATATGATCATATTTTATTTCTATTGGCTATATGCGCCATATATTCATTAAATGACTGGAAGACAATACTTTGGATTATTACATCTTTTACAATTGCTCATTCTTTAACGCTTGCGCTCAGTGTTTTAAATTTTATATTCGTCAGCCCTGAATTAGTTGAATTTCTGATAGCATTTACCATTTTTTTTACTTGCCTGGAAAATTTATTTTTCAGGAAGCTGCATCCCTACCGCATGGGATTTTCGTTTGTTTTTGGTCTGATCCACGGCATGGGTTTTTCCAGATTGCTTAAAGACCTTTTTATGGGAATGGAATTTAATGTACTGAATACCCTGCTGCCATTTAATCTGGGATTAGAAGCCGGACAATTTATAATTATCTTATTTATTATGAGCTTTTTAATGATACTGAGAACGTTTCTAAAAGTAAATAAGCAAACAATCAATTATCTAATCTCAATTCCTGTATTGGCTCAGGCCACTTTCTGGATGCTGCAGCGATGGCCTTTTTAAAGCCCTAACTGGCTATATTCAGATTTTATAAACCGGCCGCCATGCCATACTATCAAATTCTGATAAGTTACCTTATTGTCAAAACCTCAAATTGCTTTCATATGTACTTGAGAATCCGTACTTTTGCACCTCATTTTACAAAGCATGATTACAGTATCCAATTTATCTCTGCGTTACGGAAAACGCACTCTTTTTGAAGACGTTAACTTAAAATTTACGCAGGGCAATTGTTATGGAGTTATTGGTGCTAACGGCGCTGGTAAGTCTACATTTTTAAAAATATTATCCAAAGAAATAGATCCATCTACTGGTTCGGTAGCTTTTACACCGGGCGAACGTATGGCTGTATTAACACAGAATCACTACGCTTTCGATGAATTCCCTGTAATCGAAACTGTATTAATCGGGCATAAAGAATTATTCAGCATCATGAAAGAAAAAGATGCTTTATACGCCAAGGAAGATTTTACAGAGAAAGATGGTGAGCGTGCCGGTGAACTGGAAAATTTGTTTGCTGAAATGGACGGCTGGAATGCAGAAAATAACGCTGCCACCATGCTTAGTAACCTTGGAATAAAAGAAGAATCCCACTATAAATTATTAAAAGAGCTGGATGGTAACCAAAAGGTAAGGGTTTTATTAGCCCAGGCTTTATTTGGAAAACCTGACATTCTGCTGTTGGATGAGCCAACCAACGACCTGGATATTCAGACTATTGCCTGGCTGGAAGATTTCCTGGCAAGTTATGAAGGAATAATTCTGGTTGTATCTCACGACAGACACTTTCTGGATACTGTTTGTACCCATGTGGTAGATATTGATTTTAGTAGAATGACCATATACTCTGGTAACTATTCTTTCTGGTATGAATCCAGCCAGCTAGCATCCAGACAAAAATCAGATCAAAATAAAAAATTAGAAGACCGGGTTAAAGAACTTCAGGAATTTATTCGCCGGTTCTCAGCCAATGCTTCTAAATCCAAGCAGGCTACCAGTCGTAAAAAAGCATTGGATAAAATCAATATTGAAGACATTAAACCTTCTAACCGGAAATATCCCGCTATTATTTTTAATCACCAGGGACGCGAAGCCGGCGATCAGATTTTGCAGATTGAAAATCTGAAAAAGGAATTGAACGGAGAGGTTTTGTTTTCGGGCATTAACCTGATGGTTAATAAAGGAGATAAAATTGCTATTCTTTCTGAAAACAGCTTAGCAACCACAGCCTTTTATGATATCCTTACCGGTAGAGATACTGATTATTCCGGGTCTTTCAAATTTGGTGTAACTATTAATATTGCAGATATTCCAAATGATAATTCGGGATATTTTAACGGAAAAGACATGAACCTGATTGATTGGTTACGTGACTATTCTGAAGGCGATAAGGATGAGCAGTTTGTTCGCAGCTTTTTAGGTCGTATGTTATTTTCAGGTGAAGAAGTACTAAAGCAATCATCTGTTTTGTCGGGAGGTGAAAAAATGCGTTGTATGTTTTCGCGAATGATGCTTCAGCAGGCCAATATGCTTTTGTTTGATGAGCCTACCAATCACCTTGATCTGGAATCAATTACCGCTCTGAACAACGGAATGAAAGATTTTAAAGGCGTAATCTTGTTTACCTCCCGTGACCATGAGCTTACTGAAACAGTTGCCAACCGTATTATTGAACTAACACCCGGCGGAATTATTGATAAGCTGATGACTTATGATGAGTATATAAACAGTGATGTAGTAAAGCAGCAAAGAGAAGAACTATATGCTCTTGCATAAGAGACGCAAATAATTTTATAAAAGCCATCTTATTGAAGATGGCTTTTTTTTTAGGACGACTCGGATAAAAGCTGAGATTACAATCCCAGAAGCTAACTTTTCCAAAATCTCATTTTTTTTTGACAACCTCATCCGGACTAGATTTTAAGGTTTCAGAATATTTACCCTTGTTAACAAAAAAATCCTTTAACTCTTTAAAACGTTAACCTTACTCATTCAACCATGGCCAGTTTATAAACCTTACCGCTGTTACCCGAAGGACCCAGCTGGGTAGATCCAACTATATATATCTCTCCCTTCAAATCCTGACCAAATCCTTTTAGAAACAATCCTAAATTATTACTGAAATCTTTAAGGACTATTTCTTCATATGACCAAAGGCCTGAAGATGCAGATTCTGAAACAAAAATCTTTCCGTTTGGGGTAGTAAATCCTGAAGAAAATATCCCGAAAATATACTTTCCCTGAAATTGCGGAATGGTTTTTCCCCGATATACGTTCCCTCCTACAATTGTTGTCGCTATTCCCCCATTAGGATTTGCCACATTATTTACTTCTATTATGGGATCTATTAATTTCCGACCGTCGGGATCTGTATCCGGACACGTAGGTCTTACTACTGAATTATTATCGGTATTAAAACAATGCGTACCTTCTTTAACGTTCCAGCCATAATTTCCTCCCTTGCTAACTATGTCAATTTCTTCATATAAGCCTTGTCCGGCATCACCTGCATAAAGCTGATGCTTGCCTCCTAAATCGAAAGAAAACCGGTAGGGATTTCTAAAACCAAAGGCCCAAATCTCATCCAATCCAGGTTTACCCACAAAAGGATTACTTTTTGGGATTAGATATCCTGTAGCACAGTTGACGTCTATCCGCAGAATATTGCCCTGGAGATTAGCCAGAATATCCTGTCCGTTTCCTCCGGCATTCACTTCATACCAATCAGGTACATGTCCGGCTCCCACATCATCCGCATTGCCGCCGTCTCCAACAGATATGTACAGATATCCATCAGCACAAAAAGCAATCGTACCTCCATTATGATTTCCTTGCGGATGATCAATTTCCATTACCACCCGTTCAGATGCCATATCTGCTTTATTGGGATTTCCAGATAGAACTTTAAATTCGGAAATTCTGTTTAAATGATTCCAGTTTACCCCCGGTGCAGGTCCACCAGCTCGGGGAGAAGTTGTATAAAACAAATAGAATTTCCCATTATTCTTATATTCAGGATGGAAAGCAATGCTTAACAATCCCCTTTCATCATATTGGGGAGAAAGAGAAATTAGCTTAGAACTCACATCCGCAAAAGGCTCGGCCAGCTTTTGTCCATCTGCACCTATAATCCATACCTTACCAACCTGATCAAGTATAAATAATCGATTACTTGAGTCGGGCGCTTGTACCGCAGATAATGGTGAAACTAAATTATCTGCTATCAACTCCAGACCGATGGATGCCGTATTAGTCAATGGCCCGTCTGAGGGAATGCCAGAAAACTTTTCACATCCTGTGATGAACATTACAGCGATTAAAAATGCAAAAGCATACCTTATGCTTTTGGATTTCCTGTCAGAGACCACGTCATTGATCAGGAGTTCTGGTGTTTTGGCTTTCGTTTTCATAGGATATTATTTAAATAATTAATATGTTGAACTACAGATGTTAATCTAATCAGCTAACTATTAAATAATCTTCAACAAAAATTGAAACAGGGTAAAGGATACAACGAGGGGCTCTCAGACTACGACGGATTTTCAAAAAATAACCCGCAATTAATACTTGCAGATTTACGTATGTGGATAATTGTTATAATAATTACGAACATTTAATGTAATGGTTGCCATTAAATATTTTTTTATAATCAGACGTTCGTTTTCACACGCAAGCTATTTGTATTGCCTTCAGTTGGGTTTGTATCTATTGCTATAAACAAAAAGCGCCGGACAAAATATTGACCGGCGCTTTTTTAAAAAATGTAATGAAACTTAGTGAGCAGCATGGCCATCAGCTCCGTGAGCATGACCATGAGCTAATTCATCTTCGGTAGCTTCTCTAACACTAAGAATAAGACCTTTAAAATGAAGATCTTGTCCAGCCATAGGGTGATTTAAATCTACGGTTACAACAGTTTCAGAAACTTCGGTAACGCGGGCACTAAACTGATTGCCATTATTATCCTGTAAAGGTAAAATAGAATCAACCTGAGGTTTTTCCATATCACCAAACATATCTATTGGTAAATCAGTAACCGCATTTTCATCCTTATCGCCATAGGCATCAGCGGCAATCAGATGAAAATCATAACTGTCACCTGCAGCCAGACCTGTTAAATTCTCTTCAAATTTGGGTAGCATCATACTTACACCATATAAAAACACCAATGGATTTTCTTCATTTGCCTGTTCTACAAATTCTTCTTCACCATTCGTTTTAGTGTAAAGATCATAAGTTAGCGCAACAACGCTATTGGGTTGAATATTCATATTGATAATTTGTTGTTTAAAGCAGGATTTATATTAAAATCCGGTAACGCTTAACTGTGGTTAAAAATTTGTTTAATTGCTTCTTCAGTAGTATTAACGGGTAATTTGCATGTTCTGTTTTCACAAACAAAAATCTTGGTTTCTTTTACCCATTTATCCTGGAGCAAAGGTAAACTTCCTGATTTACCGCCCAAAACAATTTTATTGGGAATATAATGTTTTTCTAATTCTGCTCTTCTTAATTCTGCATGGCTGCCGGTTATTGCAATTTCAAATACACCAAAAACTTCATTTAATAATAAGGATGCCCAGTTTGAATATCCCGATGGATACGTTTTTATATGGGGTTTAACATTTCTGAGCATTTGAATGGCCTTGCTGTAATATGTTTCGTTATCGTAAAAGCGAGCTAATTTTATAAGATTATGTGCCATTACCGAATTAGAAGCAGGAATTACATTATCCATTATTTCTTGCTTGCGGGCTATTAACTGTTCTCCACGAGCAGAAGTATAAAAGAACATCCCGCTTTCTTCATCAAAATAATTCTGAATGCTGTAATCCAGATATGATTTGGCATGTTCGAGCCATTTTTCATCAAAGGTGACTTCATATAATCCGATTAAAGCTTCAATTACAAATGCATAATCATCCAAAAAAGCATTTTCTCTAGTGGGATTAACTTTGTTTTTTCGGGGGTCAAAAACCCGTTTCAGCTGCTGATTGTCAGATAAATTCTGAATAATAAAATCTGCATTCCGCAGAGCGAGATCTAAAAAATCTGCAGTATTAAAAACTCTGAAAGCATCTGTTAAAGCCTTCAGCATCATCCCGTTCCATGCAGCCAGGATCTTATTATCTAAACCCGGCCGAATTCTTTTGGAGCGTGCCTTAAAAACTTTTTCCCGGGAAACAGCAATTTTTTCCTTCAATTCCTCCACCGGTATGCCTAATTTCTCTGCAAGCTCCGTGTCCTCCGATTTGCGAAGTAAGATATTTGTATTTTCCTCTTCCCAGTTTCCATCTTCAGTAACATGATAGTAAATACAAAATAATTCAGATTCGTCCTCCAGAATAAGATCAAGTTCATCTTTTGTAAACGTGTAAAACTTACCTTCAACCCCTTCACTATCGGCATCTAAAGCGGAATAAAATCCGCCTTCGGTGGAAGTTAACTCTCTCTTTACAAACTCAATCGTTTCATCAACTACATTTTTAAAAAGTTCATGCGGAGAATATTGAAATGCTTCGGAATACAAAGAAATTAGCTGAGCATTATCATACAGCATTTTTTCAAAATGCGGAACATGCCATTTTTCATCAACCGAATATCTGGCAAAGCCACCGCCTAACTGATCATAAATTCCACCGAAAGCCATTTTCTGAAGCGTTAACCGGCTGATTACATGAGCTGCATCATCATTCATCAAATGAGCATACCTGATTAAAAACTGCCAGTTATTGGGAAGCGGGAATTTGGGAGCACGGTTATAACCACCTTCAGATATATCAAAAGATCTTTTTAGAGGTTCCATAATTTCTTCAAGATCTTTTTTAGAAAACTCCGTTAGATCTTTTACTAAAATCAGCTTCTCACTTTGCCTAACCCCTTCAGTTAATCTTTCTGCATAAGTAATTGCCTCTTCCGGTTTTTCATTCCAGAAGTTAGCTAGGTTTAACAGCAAGCTGCTCCAGTCCGGCTTTTTAAAATAAGTACCGCCGTATATTGGTCTTTGATCCGGCAAACAAAAACAGTTTAAGGGCCAGCCTCCTCTTTCGGTCATCAATTGAACCGCATTCATGTAAATCTGGTCAATATCCGGACGCTCTTCCCTATCAATCTTAATGCATACAAAATGACGGTTCATAATTTCAGCAACCTGGCCATCTTCAAAACTTTCATGTTCCATCACATGGCACCAATGACAGGCAGAATAGCCAATGCTGACGAGGATCAACTTATTTTCAGCTTTAGCTTTCTCCAAAGCCTCATCGCCCCAGGGAAACCATTCTACCGGATTATTTGAATGCTGCAATAAATAGGGAGAAGTTTCATGTATCAGTCTGTTTGCCATAATCAAAGGTTTATGTAAAGTTAAAGGTTGTGAGGTCTAAAAGTTTTTTTAGATTTAAAATTTCAACGAATTGACCGTTTTATGAAGATAACGCACACCGAGATTTACAGATTTAGTATTCCGATGATTCCATTTGTAATTGCAACCGGAACCATGCACTTTGCCCAAAATGTTTTTATCAGGGTTTATACAGATGAAGGAATTTACGGAGTTGGAGAATGTTCCGCGTTTCCGATGATTGTTGGCGAAACCCAGGAAACCTGTCTGGCGATGGCACGTGATTTTGCCGCAATCTGGAAGGGAAAAGACGCATTGGATATGAAAGCACGTATGAAAGATCTGGATAATTTTACTTCTCACAATCATACTATTAAAAGTGCCTTTGATCTGGCCTTGTATGATATTGCATCTAAAGCGGAGAATAAACCGCTTTACAAATATCTTGGCGGAGAAAAAAAACCGGTTGAAACTGATATTACCATTGGAATTGGAAGTGTAAACGAAATGGTTGCAGCTGCTTTGAAATTTAAAGCAAATGGCGCCAGCTTGCTAAAGGTTAAACTTGGTAAAAATGTTCATGATGATGTGAGCAGAATTAAAGCCATCCGCAATGCGGTTGGTACAGAAATAATAATTCGGATTGATGCCAATCAGGGCTGGACTTTTGAGGAAGCGCTACAAGCTTTACAAGCAATGGAAGACGTGAATATCCAGTTTTGCGAACAACCCATGCGCACATGGCATGATGATTTATTACCCGAGCTTCGCCGCAAATCTCCTGTTAAAATTATGGCCGATGAAAGTTGTTTTAATCACCACGACGCCAGAAAACAAATCAATTCCGGCTCATGCGATTATATCAATATCAAATTCTCCAAATCGGGAGGAATTGCAGAAGCATTAAAGATTCATCAGGTTGCTACTGAGGCCGGAATCCCCTGTATGATGGGCGGAATGCTCGAAAGCCGGATTGCTTTAAGTGCTAAATTGCATTTGGTGTATGCCTGTCCAAACATTCAGTTTTATGATTTGGATACCTGCATGATCGGTCACCTTATTGATCCGGTTATTGGCGGGGTAGAATACAAGGGTTATTTTCTGGATTTGCCGGATAAGCCGGGTATTGGTGCAGATGCTGATGAAAATTTTCTGAAGGATTGCGAAAAATGGATCATATAAATTAAAATTGCTCCTGATATTAATCAGGACAATTTTAACATTTTACTTTATCAGCATTTGGCTTAATTCTTCAACAGAACCGTTAAAAACATTCATATCTACCCGATGTTGAATTCCATCAACGCGGCCCCTGTCTGAATGCTGCCAGAATCTTAAATTCACATCGCCCGAAAGCTTCTTTAATTTAGGCCGGTAATAATGAGCTACCCACAATGGATATTCATCAAAATCCCCAGAAAGATAATCCTCATAAAACTTATAACCTGAATAAATAATAGGTTTTACACCTAACTCCCTTTCAATTTCATCCAAGTAAGCTTTTAGATTTGCCTGGAATTCCTGCCTTGATTTTGCACCACGTTCTTCAACATCCACAACAGGCAACAAATCTCCTTTTTTAAAATTAACGGTTTGCAAAAAAAATCTTGCTTGCCAGTAACCAGATTTTGATGGTTTGAAATAGTGATAAGCTCCGCGTATAATTCCTGCTTTGGCCGATTCTTTCCAGTTTCGCTGGAAATGCCTATCTGCTATAAATACTCCTTCTGATGCTTTTATAAATGAAAAATGAATTTTTATCCCATCATCTTCCATACGGGAAACATTTTCCCAGTTTATTTTACCCTGATACCAGCTTACATCAATACCATGGATCTGATAACCCTGTGGAATTCGGATAGTGTAAGAATCGTAATGGGGATAATCTTTGCTTGAGAATGGCTTAAAAAACCACTGATATGCAGCAACTGCTTTTGAATAAATAGTTCCGTAATAGAAAGGAATTAACAATAATAAAGGCAGTATAAGCAGCCAACGGGGAAACCGGATATTCCGTTTCTTTTTACTTCTGCTTTTTTTTCGGGATTCTACGGATTTCTTTTTCAGAAACAGCATATAAAACCTGCCGGAATTACCGGCAGGGATAATTTTAATTATTTACTTAATTCGGCAAAATATTTATGAAATAAAGGGATTGTCTCAATACCCTTATAGTAATTGGCAATATCATATTTTTCGTTTGGAGAGTGAAGATTATCACTATCAAGCCCAAAACCCATTAATACAGTTTTAATTCCCAGTTCCTTTTCAAATAAAGCTACAATTGGAATACTTCCACCGCCTCGGGTTGGAATTGGCTCTTTTCCAAATGAATCGAAAATAGCCTTTTGAGCAGCTTTGTAAGCAATACTGTCTGTAGGTGTTACAACAGGCTCCCCACCATGATGGGGCGTAACTGTAACTTTTACATTTTTGGGAGCAATTTTCTGAAAATGATCGGTAAATAGTTTTGTGATTTTCTCAGACTGCTGATTAGGAACCAAACGCATAGAAATTTTTGCATTGGCCTTTGATGGAAGTACAGTTTTGGCACCTTCTCCAATATACCCTCCCCAAATTCCATTTACTTCCAAAGTTGGGCGGGTTCCGGTACGCTCTAATGTTGTATATCCTTTTTCTCCCCACAATTCATCAACGCCGAGATCTTTTTTATATTCCTCTTCATCGTATGGAGCTTTATTCAGGTCTTCACGTTCCTGTTCGCTCAAAGCAAGTACATCATCATAAAATCCTGGAATTTGAATGTGATTATTTTCGTCATGCAAGGAGGCGATCAGTTTAGCCAGAATGGTTGCAGGGTTAGCAACCGCACCCCCATATACACCTGAGTGCAGGTCCCGGTTCGGACCGGTTACTTCAACTTCAATGTAAGACAAACCTCTCAGACCTGTTTCAAGGGAAGGGTGATCCAGACTGATCATAGAAGTATCTGAAATTAAAACCACATCTGATTTTAATCTTTCTTTGTTATCTTTTACAAAGATCCCAAGATTATTAGATCCCACTTCTTCTTCCCCTTCAATCATAAATTTGATATTGCAGGGCAGAGTATTCGTTCTCATCATCAGTTCAAATGCCTTAACATGCATATAGAACTGACCTTTATCATCGCATGCACCGCGGGCATAAATTTTTCCGTCGCGAACGGTTGGTTCGAAAGGCGGTGTTTTCCATAATTCCAATGGATCCGGCGGCTGAACATCGTAATGTCCGTAAACCAAAACTGTTGGCTTGTCAGGATCTATAATTTTTTCTCCGTAAATAATCGGATATCCGGCTGTCTGGCAAACTTCTACCTGATCAGCTCCGGCTTCTTTTAATTTATCAGCAACATAATCCGCTGTTTTTAATACGTCCTCTTTATATTTAGGATCAGCGCTTACTGAAGGGTAACGCAACAACTCAAATAATTCATCTAAGAAACGTTGCTGGTTATCACTTACATATTTTTTAATTTCTTGCATCGTAAAAGATTTAATAAGCAAATATATAAATCTTAAACTATGAGAAATTTACAATTCTTTTAAAAAGCCAATGGCTATGATAATTAGTCGAAGCTTGCTAATTCTTTACCTTCTTTACGTCCCTGAACCTGATCTGACTGAGACATTTCTGAAACCATTTTTTCTGTAGATACCGCAGATCCTTTCACTTCTGATTTTGGCGACTGGCCTTCGATCATGGTAAATCCTAATGAAGCAAATCCTAAAACAACTAATGCAATTATGGCTAATGTTAAATTTTTCATGTGTATTATATACGTTATAAATTAAATTTTAAATGATTATTGGATTGCGTTTTAAATCAATCGAAACTTCCTAAGGTTTTAGCAGATATCTTATTAGAATCACTTTTACTCTCCGGTTTAATAACTTCTTCTTTTTTACAAGAACTGATACTGATTACGGATAAGGCTACTAAGGATAAGATTAACTTTTTCATGTGCTTTATAATTCTTTTTAGATTTAATTAGTGAGTTTAAATTTCTGATCAAAATCAATCAAAACTGCCAAGTGTTTTTGCTGCTACTTTAGAAGTGTCGTTTTTAATTTCTGGCTTTGCTCCTTCTTCTTTTTTACAAGAACTAATACTGATTACGGATAAGGCTACTAAGGATAAGATTAACTTTTTCATGTGCTTTATAATTCTTTTTAGATTTAATTAGTGAGTTTAAATTTCTGATCAAAATCAATCAAAACTGCCAAGTGTTTTTGCTGCTACTTTAGAAGTGTCGTTTTTAATTTCTGGCTTTGCTCCTTCTTCTTTTTTACAAGAACTGATACTGATTACGGATAAGGCTACTAAGGATAGGATTAACTTTTTCATGTGTGAGTGTTTGATTATATAAGGGTTTAGAGTTTAAATCTTCAATGTTTATTTGGCTACTATTTTGTTTTACTATAACATATTTTAAATAATAAGTTAACCAAATATATAAATTTAAAATACTTCAAAGAAAAAATTTAAAATTTTAACTAACCAATATGTAAATATATATATTTGGTTAGTTATAATATGTCTATAAAGTTAACAGATAAGCAATACGAACTTCTCTCAGATGCAATAAAAAATCGCATTAGTGAGCTTACTGACCTCCTAAACCCCATATTAAGGGAGTTGAAAGAGCATGAGAATTTTCTTACAGAATACAACAAAAAAAAGTTAACCTCCTCCAAGTTAATTAGCTCATCTCAATCATTCGAGCTTCTCACCTGGTCCAAAAAAATTATAAAAGTTTTAGAAGACAATAATAAATCGATGTCGGCAAATGAAATTGTTGCAGAAATTGTTAACCGCATACCGGGTTTAGCAGAGGAAAGCAGTACACGTTCATCAGTTGCATCATTATTAAGCAGAAGAACCGGAAAATTATTCAGAAAATTAAATGGACGATTTGGATTGATAGACTGGCATACGAACCAATTTCAATAAAAGCATATCAATAAGAATACCTTCTTGATTAATATTAAATATATAAGCAAGTATGAAAAGTTCTAAACCAGTCATTCGACTGAAATAACCGAATATTTTTTTGCTTTATATTTTATTTTATATGTAAACTTACCTCTGAATGTTTACAAAATAACCCGATGAAATTTTTTCCATTATTAGCTCTACTCCTTTTAATAAATCTTTCTGCTTTTTCACAATCCTCTTTAGAATCACCGAATGATTCCGTTGAAGTAAATAAGCTAAATAAATTGGGTTATGATATTAGATTAACTGACGCCGAACAAGCTATAGTATATTCTGAAAGAGCCATGGAAATGGCAAAAAAAATTAATTATATAAATGGTATAGCAGAGGCTTACCGAGTAAAGGGTATTGGAAAGTATTATCACGATCAAAGTGAAAGTGCTATCGAGAATTATCTGGATGCACTAAGATATTTTAAGCAAAGTAATAATCAGGAGGGAATTGCTAAAGTCTACAATAACATAGGCAACTTATATTTAGACGTTGATTTTGATAAATCTTTAGAATACCTGCGTCAATCACAGCAAATAGCTGAAAAACTGCAAATCAGAGATTTATTAGCTGGTATTTATGGAAACTTGGGTAATATTCATCAGCGAAAAAAAAATTACAACCTCGCTTTAGCTAATTACGAAAAAAGCGTTGAACTTTTTACCAAACTCAATAACCCCACAGGTTTAACGCAAATTTTACAAAATATTGGTGTGGCCTATTTCAGTCTTAATAAATTTGAAAAAGCAGAAAGCTATTTATTACAGGCTGTTAAAAAAGCAAAAGAGAATGATTTAAATAATACAATTGCAAGAAGTAATATCACTCTGGCTTCTTTATATATAGCAAAAAACAAATTTGCAGAAGCTAAAAATTCAATTCTTGAGGGTATAACTTATTCTAAAATTGTGAAAGATCCCAGATTAGAATATGATTACTTATACATCTCATACAAATTAGAACATAAACAGAAAAATTATCAAAAAGCGTTAGATTATTTGCAGCAGGTTTATACGCAAGACAGTATTGTATATGCAAATAACGTGTCTACCAAAGTTGGCCTTCGTGAAAAGCAATACCGACAAGAGCAAAAGCAAAGGGAAAGCGAGTTAACCATCGCAAGGCAAAGGTATACACAAATACTATTTTGGGCGAGCACCATTGTAGCCTTACTAGCGTTTGGCGTTATTTTCTTGCTGATCCGAAACGTAAAGAGATCCACCAGAGATAATAAAAAACTAACCACCTTAAACGAAGAGGTTTCCAGGCAAAAAGAGGATCTGGATCGAATTAATCATAATCTCGAAGAGATAATTGATGTCAGGACGAAAGATCTTAAGATAAAAAATAAAAAGCTATCTGAATATTCCTCTCACCTCTCCCACCAGATCAGAGGACCGATTGCAACTTTAAAAGGCTTAATGATCCTTGAAAAAGACATGTTAATAGAACAGGAAGAATTTGTTGAACAGCTTAATAAATGCATTCACAATATTGATGATAAAATCATACATATCAACAAAACATTGAATGATGACAGCATCCCAAGTTTAGTAAAAGCCGATTAAAATCCCGCAAAAGACACACAAACGCAAAAAGATACAAGCTTTTCCACAACCTTGCCTTTATTCTATTCCTGTTTTTTAATTTAGCAGAATTAAAAAACAGGAGCAGAATTTTGAATTACTTACAAGGATTAAATCCTTCACAACAGGCGGCCGTTAAACAAACTGCAGGACCAGTGATGATTGTAGCAGGTGCGGGTTCAGGTAAAACACGGGTCATTACGTGCAGGGTAGCATATTTAATTGAAAAAGGAGTCGACCCTTTTAATATATTAGTATTAACCTTTACCAATAAAGCGGCTAAAGAAATGCGGGAACGTATTATGAAAGCCGTGGGACCCGAGGCCAAAAACCTGTGGATGGGGACTTTCCACTCCGTTTTTGCTAAAATCTTAAGAATAGAAGCAACCAAAATCGGATATCCCAGCAATTTTACTATTTATGATACGGATGACAGCAAAAGCCTGATCAGGGCTATACTTAAAGAACAGCAGTTGGACGATAAGCTTTATAATGCAAATTTTGTTTATAACCGAATATCCAACGCCAAGAATAATCTCATCTCTCCTGCAGAATATTTAAAGAATGAACACATTCAGGCAGAAGACAATTCGACCGGCAGAGGAAAATTAGGAGAACTTTATCAGATTTATGCGCAGCGCTGTTTTAAAGCTGGAGCCATGGATTTTGATGATCTCCTTTTCAAAACCAACGTTCTTTTAAGAGAGCATGCTGATGTATTATATAAATACCAGAACAAGTTTAAATTTTTAATGGTAGATGAGTATCAGGATACTAACTTTTCCCAATACTTAATTGTTAAAAGGCTGGCTGCAATTAATGAAAATATTTGCGTTGTGGGCGATGATGCTCAGAGTATCTATGCTTTCAGGGGAGCAAACATTCAAAATATTTTAAATTTTGAAAAAGATTATCCTGATTTAAAGGTTTTCAAACTTGAGCAAAACTACCGTTCGACGCAAAACATCGTTAATGTTGCCAATAGTATTATCGCAAATAATAAAAATCAGCTTAAGAAAAATGTATTCTCCGAGAATGAAACAGGGGATAAAATTAAAGTTGCCAGAGCATTTAGCGATAATGAAGAAGGCAAAATTGTTGCCGAAGCCATTGTTCAACAAAGAGCAACCAGTGGTTGCGCTTACCATGACTTTGCCATATTATACCGCACAAATGCACAATCCAGATCTATGGAAGAAGCTTTGCGTAAACTTAATGTACCTTACAAAATCTACGGAGGTCTCTCATTTTATCAGCGCAAAGAAATAAAAGATCTGATAGCCTATTTCAGGCTAACCTTTAATCCCAATGACGAAGAAGCAATAAAAAGGGTAATTAATTACCCGCGACGTGGAATTGGAGATACCACCATGGATAGAATTATGATTGCCGCAGATCAGCATAATTTAACTATCTGGGATATTATCTGCGAAGCTGACAAATATCTCGATGCCAGAAGTGCGACCTCGGTAGGAAATTTTGCAACGCTAATCCAGAGTTTCCAGGTGATGGCCAAACAACATTCTGCCTACGACACGGCATTGCACATTGCACAGCATTCAACCTTATTAAAAGATTTATATGCAGATAAATCTGTAGAGGGACTAAGCCGGTATGAAAATATCCAGGAATTGTTAAACGGTATCAAAGAATTTAGTGAACGTGAGGACATTGAAGATCGCGGACTGGATATATTTATGCAGGACGTTGCTTTGCTCACAAATGATGATAATGACAAAAATCCAAATGCAGATACGGTTTCATTAATGACCATTCACGCCGCAAAGGGATTAGAATTCGACAATGTTTTTGTGGTGGGATTAGAAGAAAACTTGTTCCCTTCTCAGATGTCATTAAATTCCCGCACGGATCTGGAGGAGGAACGGCGTTTATTTTATGTAGCCACCACACGGGCCGGAAAAAAATTACACCTTTCCTACGCTACTTCAAGATATCGCTGGGGAACTTTAACAAGCTGCGAACCAAGCAGATTTCTGGAGGAAATTGATGCTAAATATCTCGAACTTGATTACAAACCGCAGCAAAAACCTACCGGGAATCCATTTTTTGATGATGAACGATCTGCATGGCAACAGAAAGAAACATTTTCAAAACCTAAACCAGCTGCCGCAATTCCTAAAACAACTTCCATATTGCCTAAGGCACATGTTCCGAGTGAAGGCTTTGCTCCTTCTGACACCTCTGGATTACAGGTAGGAATGGAAGTAGAACATGAGCGCTTCGGCTACGGAAAAGTACTTAATCTGGAAGGCAGCAAACCAGATTTAAAAGCAACTATCTTTTTTAAAGATCTGGGACAGAAGCAGCTTCTCTTAAAGTTTGCAAAGCTCAGAGTTATTCATTCATAAAAATTTTAATTGATCAGTTAGATGATTTTAGCTGATCAATTTTATAATTCAGAACGCTGTATTTCGTTAAGCTATTGAAGTCTCATGAATTTTATTGATGTTCTGTTAATTGTAATTATTTTGCTTTCAGCCTTTTCGGGTTGGAGAAGAGGTTTTATTTTCTCTTTTACAGAATTGGTAAGCTGGATAGGAAGTATTATGATCGGATTTTTAATCTATCCGAATATCACCTCGTTTTTGTCTAAAATTATCTCTGATACTAATTTCTGGACAATTCCCCTGGCATTTTTAATATCCATCATTTTAGCCAGAGGCTTATTATCACTTATTTTAAACAGCCTCTTAAAACAGTTTCCTGAAGATATTCACCATCGTTTTTCAAATAAACTATTAGGTGTTATACCCGGATTTATAAACGGGATACTATTTGCGGCCTTGCTGGCGATCATATTATCAGGCATTCCATTGGGTAACAGTTTTTCTGAACAAGCACAGGAGAGTTCTATAGCTTATAAATTTACATCTCAAACCAAATGGATTGAAAACAAGGTACGTCCAGTTTTTAGCGAAATAATGAACAATCCCGGAAGTATGATCACCATACATCCTGAAACCAATAAACTGATTAAACTGCCCTTTAAAGCCAGTAAAACTTCAATCAGGCCTGACCTCGAAAAACAAATGCTTGAATTAATTAATCGGGAAAGATCAGAAAGAAATTTAGGACCTCTAAAGGCTGACCCTGAATTAAGAGAAGTTGCCAGAAGTCATTCCCGTGATATGTTTAGCCGGGGATATTTCTCCCATTACAGTATTGAAGGAAAAGATCCGTTTGACAGGATAAAAAAAGCAGAAATTATTTTTCTGACTGCAGGAGAAAATCTTGCTCTTTCTCCAAATCTTAAAACTGCTCATAATGGATTAATGGAATCGCCCGGCCACAAAGCAAATATTCTCCATCCTGGTTTTGGACGTGTGGGTATAGGAATTCTGGATGGCGGAAGCTATGGGATTATGGTTACTCAAAACTTTAGAAACTGAATGAAGATAGTTTTAGCCTTATTTTCAACAGAATTTTTGCTGTCTCGCAATTTCCTTTATATTTACAAAATAAAGGAGTAAAAACAACATTACTTAATTAATTCTGCACTGCTGTTCAAGCAGTTTTCTCTCTGAAAATAAGCCTGGAATTGATAATCAAGTTTCCTTATCATTACAAAACACATTAGGAACCCGGTTCCTTTATTAATAGATATTTTCCCCATTCGGCTGTTAGCATTAAAAATTAGACTGCAGGCCGATATAATTTACACAAATGACATTTGATTATAATACCACGCGAAGAAAACTAATTCTTGCCGAATACGGCAGGAACGTTCAGAATATGGTTAAATATATTGTGGAGCTTCCTACTAAAGAGGAACGCAACCGGTATGCGCAGGTTGTGATAGACCTGATGGGCTTCTTAAATCCACACCTTCGGGATGTAGCTGATTTTAAGCATAAGCTCTGGGATCATCTGCATATCATCTCTGATTTTAAAATTGATGTTGATTCGCCCTATCCCAAACCATCCGAAGACGCAATTAAATATAAACCTGCGCCTCTTCCTTATCCGCAGCAGCGAATCAGGTATAAGCATTATGGCAAAACCGTAGAGCTTATGATCAGTAAAGCCAAAGCAATTGAAGAGCCCGAGCGAAAACAACTTATGGTGCAGTCTATTGCCAATTTCATGAAAATGGCTTATGTAACCTGGAATAAAGACACGGTTTCTGATGATACGATTATCAAAGATCTGCGGGAAATGTCTAACGGAGAACTTCAGCTTGAAGAAAATGTAAATTTAAATCGTGTGGAATACAGGGCACCAAACCCGGTTAACCGCCAGCGAAATAATCCGGGTAATAAAAACCGGCAGAATACAAACCGCAATACTCCGGGCAGTAACCGGCAGCGGAATACAAATCCGGGCGGTAAACGTTATTAAAGAGGAAAGGTATTGATCAAGCTCAGACCTGCTGTAAAA
Source organism: Daejeonella oryzae DSM 19973 (assembly GCF_000422945.1). Classification (GTDB taxonomy): domain Bacteria; phylum Bacteroidota; class Bacteroidia; order Sphingobacteriales; family Sphingobacteriaceae; genus Daejeonella; species Daejeonella oryzae. The sequence continues at coordinate 319,826 of NZ_KE383964.1, read as the reverse complement.
GATGACATTGAATTGCTAACCAACCTTGGCCGAACAACCTTCATGGAATCATTTTCTCACCTTAATAATCCCATACATTTTCAAAAGTATTTGGATGAGAATCACGTGCAGAAAGTTATTGAAGCTGAATTCAACAATGAAAAAAATTATTTTTTCATTGCTGAATATGACAATGAACCCGCTGGTTTTTTCAAGATCGTATTCGACGAACATGAAGATCAGCCGTTATTAAAAGACAAAAAATGTCTGGAACTTGAACGGATTTATATCCTGAATAAATTTCAGGGTTTAAAAATAAGCAGTGAAATAATAGATAAAACATTTAAAATCGCTGCTGATCATCAATTTGAATTAGTTTGGTTAGGTGTTTGGGAGAATAATATAAAAGCAATTACAATTTATAAAAAGTGGGGTTTCGAAATATTCGGAAGCCATATTTTTAATTTAGGAGGAGATTTGCAAACAGACCTTCTGATGAGAAAAAATGTAAACCCGCATAAAAATTAAATATTTAAATTTTATTAAATAGATGAACGCATTTGAAATCATTGGCGGAAAACCTTTAAAAGGAGAAATAATCCCGCAAGGAGCAAAAAACGAAGCATTGCAGATTATTGCTGCTGTTCTTTTGACAAAAGAAAAAATGACCATAAGCAATGTACCAGACATTGCCGATGTAAATAAATTGATTGAACTGGTTGGAGACCTGGGTGTTATTGTTGAAAGAATTTCTAAAGACACATATACTTTTGAAGCCCGTGATATCAATCTGGATTTTTTCCGTTCTGATACATTTAAATCCAAAGGTGGAAGTTTAAGAGGTTCTATCATGATAGTTGGTCCTTTACTGGCACGGTTTGGTAAAGCCGCAATTCCAAAGCCGGGAGGCGATAAAATTGGCCGACGCAGATTAGACACCCATTTTTTAGGTTTCGAAAAACTGGGAGCCCGCTTTGATTACGATCAAAAAACTAATTTTTTCAATGTTGACGCAAGCGATTTAAAGGGTGCATACATTCTTTTAGATGAGGCATCAGTTACCGGAACGGCAAATGTCGTTATGGCGGCGGTTTTAGCTAAAGGAAAAACCACGCTTTACAATGCAGCCTGCGAGCCATATTTACAGCAATTGTGCAAAATGCTTAACCGCATGGGCGCAAAAATTACAGGCATCGGTTCCAACCTGTTACATATTGAAGGTGTAACAGAGCTTGGCGGAACTGAACATCGTATGCTGCCTGATATGATCGAAATTGGTTCTTTTATTGGTTTAGCTGCCATGACCGAATCTGAAATCACCATTAAAGACGTGCATTTTCAGGAGCTGGGAATGATTCCTGATGTGTTCAGAAAATTAGGAATTCAGTTTGAACTTCGCGGAGATGATATTTACATTCCTTCTCAAAAACATTATGAAGTAGATACTTTTATTGATGGATCTATAATGACGCTTTCTGATGCGCCATGGCCCGGCTTTACTCCAGACTTACTTAGTATTATGCTGGTGGTAGCAACACAGGCAAAAGGAAATGTATTAATTCATCAGAAAATGTTCGAAAGCAGACTATTTTTTGTGGATAAACTGATAGACATGGGTGCACAAATTATTTTATGCGATCCGCATCGTGCAACCGTTATCGGCCTGGATAAAAAAGTTAAATTAAGAGGTATACAAATGACTTCCCCGGACATCAGAGCGGGAGTATCACTGCTAATTGCTGCTCTTTCTGCACAGGGAGAATCAGTGATTCACAATATTGAGCAAATTGAACGCGGTTATCAGGATATCGATATTCGCCTGCGTGCTTTGGGAGCAGATATTCGCCGGATTACAGCGGTTTCTCCTTCTCATTAATTCTTTAAAACTAAAAGTTATTTCAGCCCTGCAATTCGCAGGGCTTTTTTTATGTAGATTTAATTAAAAAAAATCTATATGTCGTTTTACAGACGAAACAAGAAAAATATCAGGCTTATTATCTTTTTCACCCTTGTAAAAGTCACCCTTCATTTTATTGCGAATAATAACTACGGTTTTCACCGGGATGAATTACTATATAAAGCTCTCGGGGAACATGTGGACTGGGGCTTTAAGGAAGTTCCTCCTTTTGTTGCAGGCTTATCCTGGATAACAACACACCTTTTTGGCGACAGCTTATTTGCAACGCGATTATTTTCTACCTTGTTTGGTGCAGCAATTGTATTTTTAACAGGTTTAATTGTTTTAAATCTGGGTGGAAAACGTTTGGCAATAATCATTGCCTGCACAGCAGTAATTGTGTCTCCCTCTTTTTTAGCATCTCAATATTTATTTCAACCGGTAGTTTTTGACCAGTTTTTCTGGACTTTGACAGCCTATTTTTTTATACGATATATACGTACCCGCGAAGCTGTTAATATTTATTATTCAGGTATTTCAATTGGGTTTGGAATGCTTAATAAATACTCAATGGCATTTTTCGCACTTGCGCTAATTGTTGCCTTGATGATCTCAGCGCAAAGAAAATTATTAGTTAACAGGGCCTGGTTGATAGGCGCATTAATTGCTTTCCTGATTTTTCTTCCCAACCTTTTATGGCAAATAAATAACGGCCTGCCCGTTTTCAGACACATGAAAGAATTGAGAGGAACTCAGCTGAATTATATTAGTCCAGTTGACTTCGGTCTTCAACAGCTGCTGATTCATGCCAGTGTATTATTTATCTGGCTGCCCGGCCTGGTTTACCTTTTCCTATCCAGAACTAACAGGCAATATCGGTTTTTAGGAATAGCCTTCTTTCTGACGCTCATTATGCTGATTGTGTTAAAAGGTAAAGTATATTACAGTTTCGGCGCTTATCCCATGTTGTTTGCAGCTGGGGGAATTGCTTTTTATAAATTGATGAAAAACCTAAAGCCCGTTTTAAATTATACAATCCTGGCGTTTATATTTATTCCATCATTCCTATTTTTACCTATAGTGATTCCCATACTCCCTTTAGCAAATACTTTAAAATTTTTTAAATTCAGCGCCGAAAAATTAAACCTGAAATTCGCCTTAAAATGGGAAGATCAGAAAGAACATGCAACAACGCAGGATTACGCCGATATGCTGGGATGGAATGAAATTGCCGAAAATGTAACTAAAGCTTACAAAACAATTCCTGCTGATGATAAAGATTCATCCACAATCTTTGCTAATAATTACGGTCAGGCCGGAGCCATTGATCATTACCGGAAAAAATATCAGTTGCCGGCGGCTGTCTGTTTAAGCAGCAGTTACGCTTTATGGTCTCCTGCAAGTTTTCCGGTTAAACATATTGTGTATGTTGATGATGAATATCCCGACACATTAGGCACCTTTTACAAATCTGTAGTTAAAATTGGAGAAGTAGAAAATCAGTTTGCCCGTGAAAAAGGAACTGCAATTTATCTATTATCGTATCCGGTTAAAGATATAATGCCGATATATCAGGCTCAGCGAAAGTTGATGTTTGATTAATGGGCACCTTGAAAATCTCTTAAACCGTATTTTACGTAATTTAGCATCAACCAAACCTGCTGCAAGCCGGGTCAACTAAACCTCAAACTGTTAAACTATTCTATTATAAATGATCTAAGAATGATAAAAACATATTTATACATCTTCCTGCTGATTTTAATAAGTAGTCAAAGCTGCATTTCTAATTCTAAGGAATCTACCACTTCCTCCAAGCCGGTGGATCATAAAATCTGGAACGAATTATTAAAAATGCATGTTTCTTCTAATGGAAATGTAAACTACAAGGGATTTAAAAAGGACCGAAATAAACTCGATTCGTATTTAAAATTATTAAGCAGTGCCAATGTTTCCGGTCAATCTAAAAATGAGCGGTTGGCATACTGGATCAATGCATACAATGCATTTACAATTGATCTGATAATTTCTAATTATCCTGTTAAGTCTATTAAAGACATCCGCAACGCCAAATCTCTTGTAGCAAAAGCTACTGGAGACAGTCAGGTTTGGGTAGAAAAACTTCGTTATCCATTTAATGGAGAAGAATTATCATTACATTCTATTGAAAGCAAAAAATTATTAAAAGATCTTTTTGATCCGCGAATTCATTTTGCAATCAATTGCGCTTCTTATTCTTGTCCCCGATTATGGAATCAGGCTTTTACGGCAGCGAATGTGCAGCAGGCGATGGATAATATGGCAGTTGACTTTATAAATGATCCACGCAAAAATAAGCTGAGTGCTAAAAATGTTCAGCTTTCTGAAATATTTAAATGGTATAAAAATGATTTCACACGTACAGGGTCATTAATTGATTTCATCAATAAATTTTCAAAAACGAAAATAAGTAGGGATGCTGAAATCAATTACATACCTTATAACTGGAATCTGAATGAATAAAAACCAATTATTGCAAACTGGTATTTCCTCAGGATCTAAAGCTTAAATCAAAAAATGCACATTGTAATTATAGGAAACGGGATTACGGGAATCACCTGCGCCAGGAACATTCGCAAAGCTGATCCGGAAGCCGAAATTTCTGTAATCTCTTCAGAGAGCGAGCATTTTTTTTCCCGCACTGCGCTGATGTATATTTATATGGGTCATATGAAGTATGAACATACAAAGCCCTATGAAGATTGGTTTTGGAAGAAAAACAGAATCAAACTCATCAGAGGACATGTGCGTTACATTGGTACAGAATTTAAAACTCTTTCGCTGGTAGATGGCAGCATGATTCACTACAGCAAACTGATTATAGCCACGGGCTCAAAACCCAATAAATTTGGCTGGCCAGGTCAGGATCTTAAAGGAGTTCAGGGATTATATTCTTTACAGGATCTGGAATCCATGAACGTTCATACTTCCGGAATTGAACACGCAGTAGTTGTGGGAGGTGGATTAATTGGCATTGAAATGGCCGAAATGTTACTGAGCAGAAATATTCAAGTTACTTTTCTGGTTCGTGAAAAAGCGTACTGGGATAATGTTCTACCTGCGGAAGAAGCCAGCCTGATTAGTCGCCATATACAAAAACACCATATTAATTTATTAGTAGAAACGGAGCTTAAGGAAATAATTTCTGATGAAAATGGCAGAGTAAAAAGCATTATTACAAGCCGGGGCGAAGAAATCAATTGTCAGTTTGTAGGACTTACTGCCGGTGTTAATCCCAATATTGATTTTTTAAAGGATAGCGGTATACAAACAAATAAAGGAATTCTGGTGAATGAATTTTTAGAAACCAATATCCAGAATGTGTTTGCGGCAGGAGATTGCGCTGAATTTAGAAATCCAAAACCAAATCATCCGGCTGTAGAACAATTATGGTATACCGGTAAATTACAGGCAGAAGCCCTCTCAAAAACAATATCAGGAAAAAGAACCGTTTATGAACGAGGAATCTGGTTTAACTCTGCCAAGTTTTTGGATATCGAATACCAGACATACGGATTGATATTTTCAAAACTCAATCAGGATGAGGCTAGCTTTTACTGGGAACATCCAAACGGTCAAATAGCATTTCGTGCGACTTATAAAAAAGCAAGCCGTGAGTTAATCGGCTTTAATTTTTTAGGGCTCAGATTCAGGCAAAATGTTGCGGAGAGATGGATTAATAGTAAAATATCTGTTGACCAGGCTATCAGGAATTTGAAAGAAGGCTGGTTTGATGCAGAATTTTCCAAACCTCATTACATTGAAATTCTGGATGCTTTTTCGGCTTGTACCGATTTTAAAAAAGTAAATTAAAGTTGAACTGATTAGAATGAAAGCAGAAGACTCTTTATCTATAGCCGCACCATCAGAAAGCCATCCTTTACAAAAAGCAGGAACTACGCTGGTAGCTTTAGCTATATTATCGGCATTTATAGCTGCATTCGGCGCCGGGATACAATATCCGGTTTTGTTCTTCTGGCTTATTATATCTCTCTCCGTTTCCGGAGGAATTTTGTATTCAATTCCTGTTTATAAATCCTTAGCGGGGATCAAAAACAATGGAGTTATGTTTGCCAAATCTACCAGTCGCGGGGCTATCGCATGGGGAATTGCTATACTTTTTACCGGCTTTTATATTATACTTTACTGGTTCCCGTCTTTGTTAGAAGGTCTGATTCGGATAATGGATCCGCTTAGTTACGTTTTACGGGGGATTAAGGCTGATCACTGGTTTTTATACGGAACCTTTTACAGTCTTGCCATATTGATAATGGGAATAAAATTTATCGGTAAATACAGGCACAGCCGATATCATGTTATCCGTACATTTTCAGTCATGTTTTTTCAGCTGGGTTTTGCTTTCCTGATTCCGGCATTTCTAATTAAATTAAATCAGCCTGAATTTTACTTCTCTTATTTCTGGCCCTTAAAGTATTCTTATTTATTTCCTAATGATGTACAAAGCCTCATTTCTTCAGGCAACGTGGGATTCTTTATGGTTTTCTGGGGAGCGGTGATGACTTTCATAGCAACACCCATATTAACCTATAATTATGGCAAAAGATGGTATTGCTCCTGGGTTTGCGGTTGCGGAGGTTTAGCAGAAACTTTAGGAGATCCGTATCGTCATCTGTCTGATAAATCATTAAAAGCATGGAAAATAGAACGCTGGATGGTATACTCGGTTTTAGTTTTTGTAACTGTAACCACCCTGCTCCTCTGGTTAAATTCCTGGAAAGGGGGCGCTATCCTCGGTGACTTATCAGGCAGTTTTGCCAAATGGTATGGTTTCCTCATCGGCTCCGTATTTTCGGGTGTTATTGGAACAGGATTTTATCCCCTTATGGGCGGAAGAGTTTGGTGCCGTTTCGGTTGCCCGATGGCTGCCATATTGGGAATCTTTCAGCGTTTCAAATCCAAATTCAGAATTACTACCAATGGCGGACAATGTATTTCCTGCGGAAATTGTTCTACTTATTGCGAAATGGGAATTGATGTCCGGGCTTATGCCCAAAAAGGCGAAAACGTAATCCGGGCCTCCTGTGTAGGCTGTGGAATTTGCGCTTCAGTTTGCCCGAGGGGCGTATTAAAACTAGAGAATCTTGCCGAAGAGGGACGTTTTGATCCGTATATTCGCCCCGAAGACAAATAAATAATTTCATTCAGGAGATGAAATTTTTCGCAAATAACTTTCATGCATAATTTTAAAGTTTTCGCAATAATCCCTGCTTTTAATGAAAGTAAATCCATTGGAAAAGTAATCTACGATATTCCCCAACACCTTATTACCGAGATTATTGTGGTGAATAATGGCTCAACAGACGATACCGCACAGGTTGCTGAGGATGCCGGCGCAACCGTTTTAACTGAACCCCGGAAAGGATATGGCTACGCCTGTTTAAAAGGTATTAATTATTTAAATTCAACAGCAGCGGATAATGATGTTATTATTTTTCTGGATGGTGATTATTCTGATTTTCCGAAAGAAATGGAATTGCTTCTTAAGCCCGTAAAAGAGCAAAATTATCAACTGGTTATAGGATCACGTGCAAATCGCGAGGCCGGTTCTATGATGCCGCAGCAAATTTTCGGGAACTGGCTTGCAACCCGGCTGATCAAACTTTTTTACGGAATACATTTCTCAGATCTCGGACCATTTCGGGCAATTACCTGGAGAGCACTACAACAGATTGATATGCAGGACAAAACTTTTGGCTGGACAGTTGAAATGCAGGTTAAGGCAGCAAAGCATAAGTTGAAATGTACAGAAGTTAAAGTCAGTTATCGTAAAAGAATTGGTGTAAGCAAAGTTTCGGGCACAATTAAAGGAACAATACTTGCAGGTTATAAAATTCTGTTTACCATTTTTAAAAATTTATAATGCATTGATAGTGTTTTAAGTATGTGGGAGATTAGCATTGTTATTTTATATTCAATTTCAGTTTTTTTTGTCATTCTGTTTAGTGTTGGACAACTGGCATTGCTATATAAATTTTTTAAAAATCGGCATAAAAAACAGCCGAAGTTAAAAAGGCAGTTTCTCCCGCTTTTAACTGTGCAGCTACCTTTATACAATGAAAAATTTGTTATCGAACGCTTATTGGATGCAGTTTCAAAACTTAATTATCCTAAAGAAAAATTAGAAATTCAGGTTTTGGATGATTCTACAGATGAATCTGTTTTAATTTGCAGCAATAAAATTAAGCAGTTACAAAAATCAGGTTTCAACATCCGGCATATTAAAAGAGCAAATCGAATAGGCTTTAAAGCCGGAGCTTTACAGGAAGGATTGCTGATTGCCAAAGGCGACTTCCTTGCGATTTTTGACGCTGATTTTATTCCTGAACCTGATTTCTTACTCAAAGCACTACCCTATTTCAGCACGCCGAATATCGGGCTTGTTCAAACACGTTGGGGACATATTAACGGAAATCAGTCCTGGCTAACACGTGCTCAGGAACTGGGCTTAAACGGGCATTTTATCATTGACCAGGAAGGGCGTAATAAATCTAACCTCTTCATTAATTTTAACGGAACAGCGGGCATATGGCGTAAATCCTGCATTGTTGATGCGGGAGGCTGGCAATATGACACACTTACAGAAGATCTGGACTTAAGTTACCGTGCTCAAATGAAAGGATGGAAACTTTGCTATTGTCCTCATATAGTTACACCGGCTGAGCTCCCATTTTTATTAAATGGAGTAAAAACTCAGCAATTCCGGTGGATTAAAGGTGGTATTGAAACCTCTAAAAAAATTATTACCGACCTCTGGAAATCAGAGGTATCTTTAAGCGTAAAGATTTTCGGCTCCTTTCACCTGCTTAGTAACTATGTATATCTGTTTATATTAATGAGCAGTGTTTTGAGTGTTCCGGCTATGTTTGTGAAAAACCTCGATCCCGATTTCGACTTATTTTTTAAACTGAATGCAATCTTCTTTTCTGTATTTATTATAAATTTCAGTTATTGTTTAACAACCATCTGGACAGAAAAAAATACGTTGAGGGAAGCTTTGAGAGAAATAGTTCAGGTGTTCCCTATTGCTATTTTAGTTTCTCTGGGATTATCATATCATAATACCACGGCCATATTTCAGGGCGTTATCGGGAAGAAAACATCATTTATCCGCACGCCTAAATTCAGTATTGATACGGGGAAAAATGCGTTGATCAGCAATCAATATCTCAGTAAAAAAAGCATATTTAAAGAACTCCCGGAGATCATTTTATTTATCTATTTTCTCTTTGCTGTTTTTGCCGGAATCTATTTTATGGATTTTGGTTTCCTGCCTTATCATTTGATCATGTTATCCGGATTCGGGCTGATTTTATATTATGCTTTCAGTCAATCCAAATTAAAAACGGAATAAAAAAGCCCGGAATCGTTTTCACGAAACCAGGCTTAATAAATTTATAAATTTTTTATTCTGAAATAGCACTGATAACATCACATTGCGTGATGATCTGAATCTGGCCATTTTCATCTTCAACCAAAACCGCTGAATTTTCACGGTTAATCAATCCTGAGATTTTTTCAATGGACGTATTGATATCAACAAAAGGAAAAGAAGCGGTCATTATATCTTTAACGCTGCTCGATTTTAATGAAGGATTCTCAATCAAAGCATGAAGAATATCATTTTCTGTGATCTTGCCCACAAACATTCCCTGCTGAGTAACCGGCATTTGAGAAATATTAAGGCTTCTGATGGTGTTTACTGCTTCCAAAACAGATTTCTCACAGTCAATGGTTACAATTTCATGGCTCTCTCTTTTAGATAAGATAGAACCTGCCGTAAGTTTTTCATCCTTTAAAAAACCACGCTCACGCAACCAATCATCATTATACATTTTCCCCATGTAACGCGATCCGTGATCATGAAAAATAATTACCACAACGTCATCTTCTTTCAATTCATTTTTAAGCTGCAGTAATCCGGCGACAGCTGAACCTGCTGAATTTCCGGCGAATATGCCTTCTTTTCTAGCAATTTCTCTGGTCATCAGTGCTGCATCTTTATCAGTAACCTTTTCAAAACGGTCAATAACATCAAAGTTTACGTTCTGAGGTAAGAAATCCTCTCCTATACCTTCGGTTATGTATGGATAGATCTCATTTTTATCCATTACACCGGTTTCTTTATATTTTTTAAAAACCGAACCGTAAGTATCAATTCCCCAAACTTTAATGTTCGGATTTTTCTCTTTCAGATATTTTCCTGCTCCGGAAATTGTTCCTCCGGTACCCACACCTACCACCAAATGCGTTATTTTACCTTCTGTCTGCTCCCATATTTCCGGACCGGTTTGTTCGTAGTGCGCCTGTGAATTAGATAAATTATCATACTGATTGGGTTTCCATGAATTTTTCACTTCTTTCTCCAATCGGCTGGAAACTGAATAATAAGAACGTGGATCTTCAGGTTCTACATTGGTGGGACAAACAATAACTTCGGCGCCGAAAGCACGCAAAGCATCTACTTTCTCTTTTGACTGCTTATCAGTAGTAGTGAAAATACATTTATATCCTCTAACCACAGCTGCAATGGCCAGTCCCATACCAGTATTTCCTGAAGTTCCTTCGATAATTGTTCCACCCGGTTTAAGTAAACCGGCTTTTTCCGCATCGTCAATCATTTTGATCGCCATACGATCTTTAATAGAATTACCGGGATTTGTTGTTTCAATTTTAGCCAGAACAGTAGCTTTTACATCCTTTGTAATTTTGTTTAGCTTAACCAGGGGCGTATTGCCAATGGTTTCTAAAATATTATTATACCACATTTTTTTAAGATTTAAGATGTGAGATGTGAGATATAGAAATTGAAATCCAAGGGCTCCAATCTCATATTACAAATCTCCTATCTATTTTAGAATTTCAAATGTTTAACGGTTAAACCGTGATTAATAAGTTGCTTTAATGAATCTATTCCAACTTTTAAATGCGTTTCTACATACACTTCAGTTACTTTAGAATCACTCTCAGCAGTTTTTACGCCTTCCGGAATCATCGGCTGATCTGAAACAAGCAATAATGCACCTGTAGGAATTTTATTAGCAAATCCCGTAGTGAAAATAGTTGCTGTTTCCATGTCTACCGCCATGGCTCGCAAACTTTTTAAATATTTTTTAAAGCTTTTATCATGCTCCCATACCCTTCTGTTGGTGGTATAAACCGTTCCAGTCCAATAATCTCTTGAAAGATCGCGAATGGTGGTTGAAATCGCCTTTTGCAAAGCAAATGCAGGAAGCGCCGGAACCTCAGGCGGAAAATAATCATTGGAAGTTCCCTCCCCCCTGATCGCCGCAATAGGCAAAATTAAATCGCCAATATTATTTTTCTTTTTTAAACCTCCGCATTTACCTAAAAACAAAACGGCTTTAGGATGAATAGCGGTTAATAAATCCATCATGGTAGCCGCCATTGGGCTTCCCATTCCAAAATTAATTAAGGTAATTCCATCCGCAGAGACACTTTGCATAGGTTTATCTAAGCCAATGATAGGCGCATTATCATGCCATTCAGAAAAGAGTTTTAAGTATCCTGAAAAATTGGTCAGCAGAATAAAGCCGGTAAAGTCTTTCAAAGGACGCCCGGTATATCGCGGAAGCCAGTTTTCTACAATATCTTCTTTTTTCTTTAACCCTTTTTTAACGGGAGAATTTACCTCTTTAATCTTTTTAGAGATTTTCTCAATTTCAGGATCTTGTTTTACCTCTTTTTCTTCATTCATATTTATTCATTTAGGTTAATAAGCAAATCCTGTATGAACTTGCCTGCAAAATATTTAATTATACAAAAAACCCCGGTATTTCCGGGGCTCTTTTTATGCTACTTTTAATTTTTTGAGATCGGATTTTTCAAATTTATTCATTGCATAATCGAGCGTTATGAAAAGCTCCTTGCCATTTTTTTCTGAAGGAGATTCATACATCGCGTCAATCATGATGGCTTCACAGATGGATCTTAATCCTCTGGCTCCAAGCATAAATTCCATTGCCTTATCTACAATAAAGTTTAATACTTCTTCATCAAATTCAAGCTTTACATTTTCGTATTCAAAAAGCTTTTTATATTGCTTGATTAACGAGTTTTTAGGCTCTTTTAAAATGCTCAGTAACGTTTCGCGATCCAATGGATTTAAGTGCGTAATTACCGGCAAACGTCCGATAAGTTCAGGAATCAATCCGAAGGATTTTAAATCCTGAGGAGTAATGTATTTATAGAGATTATCCATATCTATATCCTCATCTTCCTTATCAACTTTATATCCAACGGTCTGGGTGCGCAAACGATTGGCAATTTTTTTCTCAATCCCATCAAAAGCTCCTCCGGCAATAAATAAAATATTGCTGGTATTAACCGCAATCATTTTCTGATCAGGATGCTTACGCCCACCCTGAGGCGGAACATTTACCATTGTACCTTCCAGAATTTTCAGCAAAGCCTGCTGAACACCTTCTCCGGATACGTCACGCGTTATGGAAGGATTGTCACTTTTGCGGGCAATTTTGTCAACCTCATCAATGTACACAATACCTCTTTCTGCAGCAGCAACATCATAATCCGCAGCCTGTAATAAACGGGTTAAAATACTTTCCACATCTTCTCCCACATATCCGGCTTCGGTAAGAACCGTTGCATCACAAATACAGAAAGGAACATTTAATATTTTGGAGATGGTTTTGGCTAATAATGTTTTACCTGTACCTGTTTCTCCAACCATGATGATATTGGACTTTTCAATTTCCACTTCATCCTTCTCAACTTTCTGGTTAAGTCTTTTGTAGTGATTGTAAACAGATACAGATAATATTTTCTTCGCCTGATCCTGACCAATAACGTACTGATCCAGGTGAGATTTAATCTCCATCGGTTTCAGTAAAGTTACTGCAGTAGTCGACTTAGTTTTACGAACATTCAGCTCTTCGGCCAGAATCTGATTAGCCTGGGTTACACATTTGTCGCAAATGTGAGCGTCCAGACCGGCAATCAGCATAAGTGTATCCTGCTTGCCCGAACCGCAAAATGAACATTTAATCTCTTTATTACTTTTACTCATTATTTTTTATCTGCAGTACTCCCAAGCACCTCATCAATCATACCAAATTCCTTTGCTTCTGTAGAGATCATCCAGTAATCGCGGTCCGAAGCTTTTTCCACCCACTCATACGACTGTCCCGAATGCTTGGAAATAATATCGTATAATTCCTTTTTAATCTTAAGCATTTCACGAAGATTAATCTCCATATCTGATGCTACTCCCTGAGCACCTCCGGAAGGCTGGTGAATCATCACACGAGAGTGCGGTAAAGCTGCTCTTTTTCCTTTAGTACCTGCACATAGTAAAACTGCAGCCATAGAAGCCGCCATACCAGTACAGATAGTCGCTACATCCGGAGTGATGTATTGCATGGTATCATAAATACCTAATCCGGCATAAACCGAACCTCCGGGAGAATTAATGTAAATCTGGATATCGCGTTTATTATCTGTTGACTGCAGAAATAATAACTGAGCCTGTATAATGTTTGCAATTCCCTCATGAACAGCATCGCCTAAAAAGATAATGCGATCCATCATTAATCTGGAAAAAACATCCATTTGAGCAACGTTTAACTGACGTTCCTCAATTATATATGGTGTCATAGAGGTTGGCATTGCACTTTCTACTCTGCCAATAAAACTATCTACATGCTGGCTGCCAATACGGTGATGTTTGACAGCATATTTACGGAATTCGTTTTTATCAATATTCATATTTCTGCGTGGAGCATGGCGCAAGCGCCTGTTTAATTAATATAAAATTTAAAATGTTTTAAAACTTAAATCTTGCAAGCCAATTTAACTAATTCCTGAAAAGATTTCTGAACTTAAATGTCAAATTATTAAAATCTTTTTGCTCAGGCTATACTCCTCTCCCGCTATGCTTAAGCCAATTCGTTAAATCTATTGTAAGCTATTTCTTTGTTATCTAATGTTACTACAGTTTTCAGATGATCAAATACTTTTTGTGCCTTCACTTCTTCGAAAATACGATTAGCATTTTCCTTGTCCTGAAGAAACTGAACAGTGTATTGCCCTAATTGTTCTTCTGATACCGGCTGAGGACTATACATTTTGAATTGGGCTTCCAGCCGTTTTTTAGCAGTCTGGAAAACTTCTTCATATTTTATTTCAATGCTGTTGTCTTTTATAATCTTGTTTTCTATCAGCGTCCATCTCAGGTTACGGGCAAAATCCTCATATCCGTTTTCTAATTCTTCTGCAGATATTTTTTCATTGGTAGCCTTTAACCAACGTTTCAAAAACTCGTCAGGTAAATCCATATTCACTTTATCTAAGCTGAATTTGAACAAATCATTCTGAAGTTTTTGTTCTGAATTCTGAACCATCATTGATTCTAATTCTTCAGTAATCTTCGCTCTGAATTCCTCTTCAGATTTAACGATATCTGCCCCAAATAATTTATCGTAGAACTCCTGATTTAAATCTCCTTCTTCTAAACGATTTATATTTTCTACCGTTAACTGGAATTGTGATTTAAGTTCTGCGGCATCTTCCTCAGAAATACCTAATACTTTGGCTACCTGAACGGCATCATTGTTAAATGCTTTCTGAATATCAAAAGTTACCACGTCTCCTTTTTTCAAACCAATTAACGATTTGTTAATAGTTTCGTCATTAATCAGATCCAGTCTTACCGATCCTTTATTGCTAATGCCATCTTCAAAAACAGAACCATCTGCAGAAAGCTGTTTTAATTCAGAATAAATAACATCATTTTCTGCCGATACGTCCGGGTTAGACATTTTGCCATAACTTTTTCGCAGGTTTGTAATACGGGATGCCAGTGTTTCTTCATCCACTTTAATGGTATATTGATCAATCTTATCTTTATCAGAGAAATCCAAAGTAAACTCCGGAGCCAGACCTAATTCATAAATAAACTCAAACTCGTCATTATAATCCCAGTTGAATTCTTTACTATCATCAAGTCTGGGTAATGGCTGACCTAAAACCTCAAGTTTATTTTCTTTAATATAATTAGTTAAAGAATCATTCAGCATATTATTAATCTCATCCACTAAAATGCTTTTACCATACATTCTCTTGATATGAGCAGGAGGAACCATTCCCGGGCGAAAGCCTGGAAGTTTTGCTTTCTTAGCCTGATCTTTAATCGCTTTTTCAACTCGAGCTTTGTAGTCTTCAGGGTTTATTTTTACAGTTACCACCGAATTCAGGTTGTCAATTTTGTCCTGTGTGATGTTCATCTTTTGAGGTTTATATATCGTTTGCGTTTATACAAAAATTCCCCGGTTTTGAAGCCGGGGAATTATTTCATGGTGCGGATGGAGGGACTCGAACCCACACGCCTCTCAGCGCCAGATCCTAAGTCTGGTGCGGCTACCAATTACGCCACATCCGCATTATTAGGATTATTTCAGGTCGGCAAAACTAACATAATTCTCTATTAATGCCAAATGTTATGTTGTATTAATTTGGCAATTTGCCGGAAGAGTGGATTCTAAAAAGATAAGACACAATCATCCAGCTATTTCTAGTTTTCAGAATCAGCTTTATTGGCCAGATATTTTTCTACTATGATGCTTGATGCAGCATAATCCTCGGCGTCAACCATTATTTTAACGGCCGCAGTTCCAGACTCTGTAACATCAAACGGAAAAACCGTTCCGGCATTATTTATCAGAAATCCGTTAATCCCCTCACTTTCCAGTAAAGACTTTACCATTTCTGATTCCCAGATTGTTCCGGAAAAAACTTCGATCGGTTCCTTTTCAATATTCATGATGTGTAATTATAAGTAAGCTATAACTTAAATTCATTAATAAGGTTTTTATAATATGATGTCGCTTGTAGCAAGCGGCTTCCATACCATGAAAACATTTCTCCGTCAACAATCCTGATTTCGGCCTGAGGGCAAATTTCCCTGAACTCTTTAATATGTTTATCCTTAAAGGGATAAGGTTCTGACGATAAAAATATAACATCCGGATTTGAATACGCCAGATCAGATATTTTAATCTCAGGATATCTTTTCAGATCAAATGCATTTTCAAATCCCAGTCTATGTAAAATATCATTTATAAATGTTCCGGAAGCCGCAACCATATATGGATCTTTCCAGATAAAATAAGCAACCCGCACTGACTTTGTAGAAACGGAAAGCTGATTGAAATTAAATTCATCAAATTGGGACCGGATTCCGGAAGCAAGATTTTCTGATTCAGCAGATTTATTAACCAGCTTACCTGTTCTAACAATCATATCCAGTGCATCATCCAACGTATAAATATCGCTCATCCACACCGGAAATTCCTTAATTAATTCTTCAATCTGAGCCTGATCATTTTCCTCTTTATTCCCGATGACCAGATCAGGCTTCAATTTACTGATCATCTCAAGATTGAGTTTTTTTGTTCCTCCAACCTTTGAAACGGTTTTAAATTTTTCTGCGGGATGGATGCAAAACTTGGTAATGCCCACTATTTCTTTATCCAAACCAAGGTAAAACAACAATTCTGATTGTGATGGAACTAAAGATATTATCCGGACCGGAGGATAGGAAATTGAAACCTGCCGATTCATTTGATCGGTAAATGTTCTGTTTTGCATACTTTTACAAATCTAAAGCAAAATTTACGAATGCCTCAAAGGCTTAGCTATTCCCTTTTATTATTATCTCTGCCGGCTTATATTCTGATGGGATATGATTTAGAAAGAAGCAATTTTCTCTATCTGTTTAGTATATACGGCAGCTTATTTATCATCTACTTTTACCTCATACGTTTTCCGGAATGCTTAAATTTAAAAACAGCAGTTTTTGCCGGGATGATTTTCAGAGTTGTTTTTTTGTTCTGTATCCCTAACCTTTCTGATGACATTTACAGATTTATCTGGGATGGACGAATACAGCAACTGGGCATTAATCCTTTTACGTATACGCCGCGGCAACTAATCAGTATTCAGCAGGATACGTATTTGCAAAGCATTTTCCCCCATTTAAATTCTCCGGATTATCATAGTGTTTACCCTCAAATTCTGCAGGCATTTTTCAGAATCGCAGTAGAAATTGCAGGTGATAGTATGGCGGCAACTTCCTTTATTCTAAAGTTAATTATCTTATTTTTTGAAGCGGGATCCATATTTCTAATAATTAAGCTGCTTAAGCTCAATAATTTAAATCCCAATGGGGTTTATATATACCTTTTGAATCCGCTTGTAATTATTGAATTAACGGGCAACATTCATTTCGAAGCAATCATGATCTTCTTCATACTGCTTGCAGCTATTTTCATCAGCCAGAAAAAATATAAAACCTCTATTGCAGCGATGGTGATGGCTATTCAGGCCAAACTGATTCCTGCTATTGGAATACCTCTTTTAATTCGTGAGATCGGGTTTTGGAAAACTTTGCTTTACGGATTGGCTTGTTTGATTTTATTTTTGGTTATAAGCCCGTATTTGTGGGGCGGACCTGAAAGTTATCTCAACTTCCTGACAAGCCTGAAATTATATTATGGCAAATTTGAATTTAACGGAAGTATATACAGCATTTTGCGAGGAATTGGCTGGTATAAAATCGGGCATAATCCAATTGAAACGGTCAGCAAAATCATGATTGGTTTAAGCCTGGGAGGTTTTGCCCTGGTCTACTATAAAAATAGGCATTTCCTTTCCGGGATGTTCTGGCTCTTAATCGTATATCTGTTGTTCTCAGCAATAGTCCATCCCTGGTATCTCGCTGCATTAATTGCTTTAAGTCCCTTTGTACGTTTTAGATTTGCCTTGCTGTGGACAGCATTAATACCCCTGACGTATATAACTTATCAAACCCGTAACTACCAGCAAAATTATTGGATTATTGCCTTTGAATATAGCATGGTGCTTATTTTCCTTGTGTACGAATGGCAAATAATGAACAAGGAAAAAAGTTCATTAAGGGGAGTAAAAATCTGTACAATTGAACCCTCTGCGAAAACACTAAATTAATTCTGCCAGTAAGCATATCTGGATGTTTTTTTCAAAACCAGATCCTGCTTATCCCATGAAGTTTTTTTCAACAGAATATTAGGGTATTCTTTCTTAAACTCGTATACATTCCTTTTTTCCCGATCCAGCTGAACCGTTACTTTCCATGAACTGTCGCTTTCAGACACCCTGAAATCTGCGTCATACAATTCTAGTTTTCCTACTTTACTGCTAACCTGTGAAGCCAAAACCCGGGCAGAAAACTTAAGGTCGTTTTTAAAATTCAGACTCCGTAAAGTATAAATAAGCTGATCTTCAAAAAGGACATTGGCCGGAATTTTCTTTTCTCCATCTCCTTCCCCATCCCAGTAACTATGGTAAAGTAATTTAAACCCATTGGCTTGATTTAGAAATTCCTTAAACGAATTACCGCACCATTCCTGAGAACCCATGGTCATTTTTTGTAAAAACAAGGGATCATTTCTCAATACGAAAATGCTGCTTAAAAAGTGATAAGGATAATTATCGGTTTGAATCTCCGCGAAAGCATTAATTTTCATCACCCTAATGAGATCTTTACGGCTATAATCATCTGTTTTAACCATAAACTCTTTATTAAAATCTTCTGAGACGGTAATAAAAGTATAATCAAAAAGCCGCTTCTTTTTATAAATTTCCCTGCTGGCATCGTAATGGGCTACCTCGGCCTTGCCGTCATCCCAATACGAGCTATCTGCCCACTGATTATTAAAATTTTGTTCAATGCTTTTGAAACTCACAGATTCATCTGCAGATGATTCAGCAGCTTGTTTACAGCCCTGAAAAATGAAAAGCACAACTAAAAAACTAAAAAAAACAGGTTTCATATCAGCCTTTTTTTAAATTTAATATTCCTCTCAGGAAAGTACCGAAAGGTTTTTTTGAACAAGCTGAATAATCTTTTGACGAAGTACATCGGGATCAAAAGGCTTGGTCAGCACATCATTTACTCCCGCATCCATAGCGGCCTGCTGTTCATCTTCCATAACAGCAGCAGAAAGTGATATAATCGGGGTATTTCTTTTCGGCTCCTCAAATTCGCTCCTGATTTTTACGGTAGCTTCCAAACCATTCATTACTGGCATGTGCATATCCATTAAAATCACATCGTAATTATTATTCCTTAAACTCTCTACTGCCTTGCTCCCGTTATCCACTACTTCGACATTTACACCCCAGTTTTTAAGCATTTTGGTGATCATGAACTGATTGATTTTATTATCCTCAGCAACTAAAACAAATAGATTTTCAAGCATTGGTATATAATTTTCAGATGGAGTTGATTCAGATAATTCTTGATTTACAAATTGGTAGGTATTACTGAAAGAAAAAGTGCTTCCCTTATTTAATTCGGTAGTTAAAGACAGTGTGCCTCCTTTGAGTTCAACCATTTTTTTAACAATAGAAAGTCCCAAACCTGTTCCTCCAAACTTTCTTGCGGTATCCTCATCAGCCTGTTCAAAGGAATTAAAAACATTATTAACATGATTGGGTGCTATACCAATTCCGGTATCGCTAACTAAAAATTTGAGGTCTACAGTATCCTGCTTTTTATCAAGAAGCATGACGCTGAGATCAACATTTCCTGCTTCAGTAAATTTAATGGCATTACTAAGCAGGTTCATTAATATCTGGTTTAAGCGCAATGAATCTGCCAGAATAAGTTTGGGGATTGCCGGATCTACATGAAGAGTTAATTCGATACCTTTCTCAATTGCACGATATTTCATTAATCCGGTAACCGATTTACATAATTCATTCAGATCTATTTGAGACCTTACAATTTTAAATTTTCCGGCTTCTATTTTAGAAATATCCAAAATATCATTAATAACTCCTAAAAGTGATTTTGAAGATACATCGAGCAGATCTACCATATCAGACTGTTCTGAATTTAAGTCTGTCTTCTTAAGCAAATGTGTTAATCCGATAATCCCGCCTATAGGCGTTCTTATTTCGTGGCTCATATTGGCAAGAAAATTTTCCTTAATTCTTTTTTCACGCTCGGCCAGTTCTTTAGCGGCAATCAGCTGCTTCTGAAAAATCTCTAATTCGCTATTCTTCTTTTTTATTTCACGCTGAGTTTTAACGATGGTAATTAAGGAATCAATTTTTGCGATCGTTACATACGGATCCAGTGGTTTGTATAAATAATCTATTGCTCCTGAGCCAAGACCTTTAACCACGTATTTAGTTTCTTTAGATATGGCGGTTACAAAAACAACGATAATATCTTTGGTTTTGGGATTACTTTTTAAGATTTCAACTAGTTCAAAACCATCCATTTCGGGCATCTGAACATCTATTAACGCAATAGAGATATCATTTTCCCAGCATAATTTCAAAGCATGATTTGGTGACGTTGTACTAATCAGGTTCACCTGATCACTTTTTAACAAAGCTTCTAATGAAATGATATTTTCTGGTCGGTCATCAACCAGCAAAATATTCACAATATCGGTTTCGTCTCGGCTCATAATTATAGTATAGTTGTATTAATCTTATTTATTGTATTCATTATTCCGGCAATCTGTTCATTATTCAATATCAAATCGACATTGGCTTTATTTATTGCGGCTTGGGGCATCACCTTTACTTCGGCAACCTGCGGATCCTGCACTATGGTTAATCCATTAAGTTCTGAAACATACGCAATTCCTTCGGCACCATCTTCATTTGCCCCTGAAAGTAATACAGCAATGACATTTTTTTTATAAACATCGGCAGCAGCCTGAAATGTAGCATCAATAGCGGGCCGGGAATAATGAACCGGCTCCGAATTATCTAAAGATAATGAACCATCCTGCTCAACCAGCAAGTGGTAATCCGGAGGAGCAAAATACACAGTTCCTTTTTGTATCCGTTCCTTATCTTCCGCCATTTTCACTCTCAGCTTGCCTTTTATATCTAACTGCTCTTCAATTACAGACTTGTATTTTTTACTTCGGTGAATAACCACCAAAACCGGTAAGGGAAAACTTTGCGGAAGCCGAAGCAGCAAATCATAAATAATAGCAAAACCGCCTGCTGAACCGCCTATTAACAGGATCTTCGCATTCTTTATTTTGGCGCTTATGGCTGGATTTAAATTATTCAATTTTTTGATAAATATTTTCGGTTTTGTCGATTATTCTAAATTTACGGGCCAGGTTTTCATCCCTCAGAAATTCTTTGGAACCCAGACAAAGAAAGCCCAGCGGACATAAACTTTCGTAAAAAAGGTTTAAAACTTTTTCCTGAAGTTCTACATTAAAATAGATTAATACATTTCTGCATGATATGATTTGAAACTCATTAAAAACGCTGTCGCTAACTAAATTATGAATAGAAAATAAAGTATTCTTTTTTAAAGAACTGTTGATAATTGCTGCATCGTATTTTGCCACATAGTAATCAGCCAGTGTATTAATTGATCCGGAAGCAATGTAATTCTCAGAATTCTGTTTCATTTTGCGGAGGTCATAAATTCCCTTTCGGGCAGTTTCCAGAACTTCAGAATTGATATCTGTTCCATACAAAAATGATCTGCCGTAAAGTTTCTCTTCATCAAGCAAAATAGCAAAAGAATACAACTCTTCGCCGGATGAGCAGCCTGCATTCCACACTTTTATTCTTGGATAAGATGATAGATATGGCAATACCTTTTCTCTAACTGCTTTGTAAAATCCTGCATCGCGAAACATCTCCGTTACATTCACAGTAATTTCGAGTAAAAATTCTTCGAAAAAATCGCTGTCATTTATGATCTGAGATTTAAGATCAAACACCGAAAGGTTTTTCAAAATCATAATTCTGACCATGCGGCGCTTTAAGGATGCACGGGAATATCCTCCAAAATCGAAACCATAAACTTTGCGTACCAGGTCAATTATTTCTTCGACCAGCTCGAGAGTTAACAGGTTATTTAATGGCATACTTTTATAGAATTTAGCTTAGCCATACCCGCATCATAGAAACCAATTTATTAATATCCACCGGTTTTGATATATAATCATTTGCACCTGCTTCGATGCATTTTTCACGGTCGTTTTTCATTGCCTTGGCCGTTAAAGCCATAAGCGGCAGTTTTGCAAAGCGACTTTGCTTCCTGATTTCCTGCATGGCTTCATATCCATCCATTTCGGGCATCATAATATCCATCAGCACCAAATTGATATCCGGATTTTCATCCAGCTTTTGAAGCGCTTCCAATCCGTTATTGGCAATCTCTATCTGCATATTGTAATCCTGCAATGCGCTGGATAATGCAAAAATGTTCCGCATATCGTCATCAACTATCAGAACAGTTTTATTCATCAATGATTTCTCTAAAGTGAGAGCGCTTTTAACAACAACCGCCGAACTTTTGGGAGTAGTATTTTTTGATGAATTCAGCTTATTCATAAACAGGTTTACTTCATCAAGCAGGCGCTCATTTGATTTATTATTTTTAAGAACCATGGCGTGCGTATGCTTTAAAACCTGTGCCATCGTATCCTTATCCAGTTCCATTGCTGTATTAATTATGACCGGAATTTTTTCAAGATCCGGGTCCTTCTTAATTTTATCCAGCAATTCCAGGCCTGAAATATCCGGAAGATTCATGTCCAGAATGATGCAGTCAAACTGATTATCTATTCCCAAAGCCTGCAGAGCCTGCCGGCCATCAAATGCCTGAACGACTTCTACCGAATGCTCACTTAATTGCCGCCTCAGATTTTCACTCTGTATCTCATGATCCTCGATAATCAAAACTTTGGTGAGCTTGAAATCAGAATTTCTGATAAGCTTATCAAACGCTTCATCCAGTTTCTCCTTTTCTACAGGTTTTTTAAGAAAGCCAATAGCTCCATTTTGTTTCACACTTGCCGGCATTTCATCACTTGCCGACATCATATGCACCGGGATATTTTTGGTTGCCGGATTCTCTTTCAATTTCTTCAAAACCGCCCAGCCATCCATTACCGGAAGCATGATATCCAATACAATAGCATCCGGCAAATGTTGCAGGGCCATTTCCAGACCTGTATCTCCCTGGAATGCTACCATAGGTTTAAAGCCACGGTTAATGGCATAATCCTTTAATACTTCTGCAAAATTTTCATCATCTTCAATAATCAGCATCACGTGTTCCTTTTCGGGTTCTGAAAACTGAGCAGGTTCTGCAAAATGAATATCCAATGATTCCAGGCTCTTCACTTCTGAATCTGCAGAAGGCTGCAAATCATAATCTTTACTAAAATCAACCGGTACGAACAAAGAGAAGGAGCTGCCTTCGCCCGCTTTACTCTCTATCTGAATTTCACCGCCCAAAATATTGGTTAGTTCACGACTTATAGACAAGCCTAAACCGGTACCTCCGTATTTTCTGCTGGTAGAGCCATCGGCTTGCTGAAATGCCTCGAAAATTACTTTTTGCTTATCTGCAGGAATGCCGATACCTGAATCTTTAACCTCAAACTTTAAAACTTTTTTATCTTTTAATAAATTCAAATTATCGCTGAGGTAGTTTGCAGCAGAATTTGATGCAGTGATATTTACAGAGACTGAACCCTGATGCGGTGTAAATTTAAATGCGTTTGAAAGCAGGTTCTTAAGAATCTGCTGCAATCTCATTCTGTCAGTGGTTAAAAATGAGGGAACATCATCCCCAATAGTAATCTGATATTCTATTTTTTTATTGTTGGCTACTTCGCTGAACAAAAGCTCCAGATCAGTTTTAATTGAATCTACCTGAACCTGTTCAATGTCCAGATCAATTTTTCCGGATTCAATTTTAGACAGATCCAGAATATCATTAATCAGCGTAAGCAAGTCATTTCCTGCATTGTAAATCACGCTTGAATATTTCAGCTGTTCTTCATTTAAATTATCTGTTTTATTATCGCTAAGAATACGGGCCAGAATTAAAATACTATTCAGCGGAGTTCTTAATTCGTGACTCATATTGGCCAAAAATTCAGACTTATATTTACTCGTTTGCTCCAGCTCCAAAGCTTTTAAGCTGATTGCTTCACGGGCCTGCTCAATAGAATTATTTTTCTCTTCAAGCTGTTCGGCTTTTTCTTCCAGCTCAGAGTTAATTTGTCTTAACTCTTCCTGCTGAACACGCAATTCTTCTTCGGAAGCCTGCAGTGCGGCAGTTTTAACAATCAAATCATCGTTTGTAGTTCTGAGCTCTTCCTGCTGACTTTCCAGTTCTTCAGCCTGCTGCTGAGTTTCTTCAAGCAGAATATTTAATTGCAGCCTGGATTGTGCAGTATTAATTGCCACACCCAATCCATCAAGAACCATGGTGATAAAATCCATTTTAAGCTGACTAAGTTCAGATACAAATCCAAATTCAATAACGCCTTTTACATGGCCGTTAAACAAAAACGGCTGAACTAATATGGTATGCGGAGTCACTTCTCCCAAACCTGAACAAACTTTTACATAATTTGCCGGCACATCGGTAAAAACGAATGGTTTTTTATCTAAAGCTGCCTGCCCGACAAACCCGTCGCCAATCTTAATTACCGCATTATTTCCTTTTTGAAATCTGAAGGCATAACTTCCCGATAGATGCAAACTGCTGTCATTCTCATTATATACATAGATTGCCGCAACGTGAGCATCCACATAATCAGAGATTTTTTCAATGATGGTTGTAGCCAGCGACTGAACACTCTGCTCTCCACGCATACTGTCATCCAAGGCGGCAGTTCCTTTTAACAACCAGTTCTGATCTTCATTTTCTTTGGATATTTTAAGTAGCTGAGAATTAGTATGCCTAACCCGCTCCTCAACCATTTTTTGTTTTTTAAATGTTTTGTTGATAAAGTACAATAGGATCAGCACCAGCGTTAAAATTATTACAGAACCCGCAATAATGATTGCTATAGTTTTACGGGTATTTGCATCACTTTTCAACTTAAGCTGAGCAGACTGAAGTGATTCTTCCTGTTTGATTTGCTTTATAACGTTTCTGGTTTGGTTCATTAATAACCTGCCTACTCCTGATGAAACCTTTACTCTGGCTAGTTCATAATTCTGTTTACGCAGTTCAATTAAACCCCGCATATCCACCATCTTTTGTCCGGAATATACATCCAGAGAATCCAGACGCTTTAATTGTGCGGGTTTGCTTTTAAGCATCTGCCGTAACTCCTGCATTATAAAGGGCACTTTACCAACCGAATTATTATAAGGATCTAAAAATGCAGGATTTCCCGTTATAACAAATCCTCTTACAGAAGTTTCGGAATTTACCAGGGCTTCAAAAACATCGTATGATCGGGTCACAATTTGTTCTGTATCGTAAACTTCTGAAGCAGAGCTCTGAAGCTCTTTTATGCTGAGGTAAGAAACAATGGCCATGAAAAAAACGAAGGCCAGGGTGAAAGCAAAACCAGCCAGAACTCGTTGCTGGAAATTAAATTTAGACATAAAAGCGTTAATAAATTTTTATTTATAGAGCGGCGTTAAGATTATAAAAGATTAGCGGGGATGATACACTTTAACGGCTTCGCGTAAAACCTGTTCTTTATTTAGGGTCATTTTCTTCGTTTTCTGCTGTACAAAAAGTTCCATCTGATCGTCATAATGCTTAGTACCCGGATTATTAGAAGCTCCGTAACAATTTATAGTTTCTATTTCCGGACCATCTTTAGTAAAGCGAACCAATTCAATATATGATTCTCCTTGTCGGGCTTTTACGCGGCCGCCGGTAAAAGGTTCAGATTCCATAGAAGCAATTACATCGGGCAAACCGGGAACAGCCAGACTTTTGTTTCCTCTAACCAATCGCTGATATTGCCCCAGGGGAACATGTATTGCTTTAAAATTTTGCTGCAATTCTGATTTGATTTCCAATAATACGCGGTAGCAATCGGCTATGGTGGGAATTGATTTTTCTCCTTTCAGCCTGGTATAAGCCATCACAAACACAGTTGCACCTGCACTCAGTGTATCGGCTTTTTTATCCCAGGAATTTAATAAGTTGATTAAATCCGCCGCAGCGGGATATTTTTTCTCATCCAGCATAAACAAGCTGTCGAGTTTCACCGCATAAGCCAGTTTTTGAGGAAGCTGCAGATCATACTTAATCTGTTTAAAATCACTGTACGAAATCTTATCTCTGGAAGAAATCAGTTCCATAAAGCGATTGCTGCGGTTGTTATTATATGTCTCATAATTCATGCTCTGATCATAATCAGATGCTTTGATATTGTCGTTTTTGGCCGTGGCATTAAAAGGCGAATGATTGGAATTAAAAAGATAACCGGAAGGTGGATTTAAAACCTGCGGCAGATCTGCTACCGGATGATACGTTGTCCATAAAGTTTTTGAGGTGTTGCCCGGTAACGTTCCGATCCAGTTATAAGCCGAATCACGTACAGGCAGTTTTCCGTTGCTTAAATAATAGATTGTATCAAATTTATCGGCATAAACTACATTATATCCGGGTATAGCGCCCATATCCAGGGCGGCTTTAAATTCAGTAAAGTTCCTCGCTTTATTCATCCGATACCATTCTTCCAGTCCGCGGATATCTTCCTGCGCACCCAGACGAATGCTATAGGTTCCTTTTTTGGTAATTACAGTAGGTCCATATTTACTCCAATACGTTTTCTTTGTGATTCCCAGAGGAATGCCTGCCAGCTTAAACTTTAACTTCGCTTTTTGCACTTCCAGGTTGATCCAGTTTCCGTCAAACTTATATTGAAGACGATTTTTGGGATTCATCTCCAGTTGATAAGTATCCACTTTATCGGGATAATTTACCGTATGAGCCCAGCCAAGGTTTTCATTTACGCCGTGTAAAATGCTGGGTGCTCCGGGAAATAATGCACCCAGAATATTCCACCCTTCTTCACTGTTTAAATGTGCCTCGTACCAGGAGACCGGTCCTTCTAATGGCTGATGTGAATTAATGTTGAGATACACACTGCCATCAGCGGTTTTATTAGAGTTAAAAGCATAGGCGTTTGAGCCGCCCGGTTTCAGGAAATCAGTGTTGAGCACAGAATTGTCAAAAATGCTTTTCAGGGCCTGATCAGCTCCGGAAAGAACACACAACTGCAATACAGAGAAAGTCAAAATATCTTTCGGACTTACCGGAAAAAGTCTTTTAACCAATACTTCATTGGGATGTTTGGCTGCATAACTGTTAAAACCCTGCACATATCCTTCGAGCACTTTTTTATAATCAGATGAAATATCCGTTTCATAGCGGGCTTCTACCAATTCGCGGGCTCTTAAAAGCTGAACTACATAATCGATACTTAATCCTTCTTTACCTTTAAGAAGACCTAAAATACCTTTACCTGCCAGGTAAGATGTCTGAATAGTAGCAAAATCATCTTCAGAATGCGCCCATGCCAGACCATAAGCTACATCGGCATCAGTTTTCCCAAAAATATGTGGAACACCCCATGAATCTCTGGCTATCTGAACATTCTGCGGATCAATTGTTTGCGCCGCGGAGGAAATTCCGCAAAGCATTATAAACACTATAAAGCAGCGGAACATTAAAAAATGAAATTAAGAAGGAACATGTTGAAAATGACAATCTAGTCTTCGTAAAATTCCTGCAGTGCGCCGAAGTAGCTATCGTTCCAGCCTTCCACAATATCCTCATAATCCTCATCCGGAATATTGGTGTGTTTCAGTTCCACCGAAGTTCCTTTCATGTCCGGGTGCAGAATAATGGTTACAATAGAATCTTCTGGCTGATCTCCGAAATGCCATTTCTGGACAATCTTTCGGTTCTCTTCAAAAGAGATGTTTTGACCGGTTATACTGTCATCCCATAAGGAAAATTCAGAACCGGGCTCGGTACTCATCACCGCTTCAGAACCGGTCCACAAATGCAGCGTTAAAGGGTTTGTTAAAGCCAGATATACTTCTGCCGGGCTTGCTGGAATCGTATAATAATTTTTAAAGTCTTTCATCGAAATTGCTGAGGCTTAAATATACTAAAAGAATTAAAATGCGGGCAAGTGGCACTAATAAACCCGGCTTTGCTTTGATTATTGAACTGAATGTCTTTGCAATGCAAGCTTTAAGATTATAAAGTGGGTTCAGTCTCTTTTGTCATATATTTAAAAAAATTCCATGTGACAACTATAGAAAATATTCAACCATTAAGTGCAGAAACATTATTCGACCTTTTAAAAAAGGAATTTGCAGACTACATCAATGCGAAGTTAGATTCCAACCTGACTATTGAGTATGGTCACGTATACGATGTGATTAACATACTCTTTCCGGAAGTTTTAGAAGGAAATGCATTTACGGTTACCGTTTCTGATAATGAAATTACTTTATTAAATAATGCTGAAGAATCTGAATACAATACCGAATTGCTTGAGCAGCATTTAATTAATTTTCTGAACGAAAAGGCCGGATAATCAATTAGAAAATCTACTATTAAATAAGAGCCTGTAAAGAATATTTACAGGCTTTTTTATTAAAACCCCGATCACTTTAAATAATCCTCTTCAAAATCCAATTCAATTTTCGAAAAGCAATAACCTAGGAAGAGGATGGATAAGCACGATCACTTAAGTTTATTTTTTCTGTAAACCAGCATGGGCGTTTTGCTGTCAAAAGCTATCTCGGCAGCGTCGCTTGATAGAAAAAAACGATCAAACCAACTACGATCTTGTTTTGTAAACAATATTAATAATGACGGTTTAGCTTTCTTAATATCTCTTTGTATATGGTAAGTTAAAGGATATTCGATATCCAATTTTTTGAACTGAAAATGGATAACTTCTGATGAATATTTTGACTCTAATTCCGCAAATTTGTCTTTATTTTCTTTTAAGTGCAGCAAAATTTCGTAATGAAGCACTTTAATTTTTGCTTTTAAAGCACTTGCAAATTTACCAACGCTTTTAATCTCCAACTCAAAATTTTGCAAATCTGAAGCGTACCAGATATTATTAATTGATTTTACGCGGTAAGTGTATGGAACCACAATTACGGGTACACTTGATGTGGCAATAAGTGTTGAAGCGTTGGTGCCAAAAAGCTTTTCTATTTTTCCGGCACCTCTGGTACTTATACAAATAAAATCAGCTTTGATTTTTTCTGCATAAGAAACTACATAACTTCCAAATTCTACCGCGATTTGGACTACGCAAGTATATTTAACCGGAGATAGATTGCTTTTTTTGCAGATTACCGCTATAAATTGTTCAAGTTTTTTCTGATGCCGGGCAATTTCGCTTGCAGCGTAGTTTTTATATCTTTCGGGGCTCCACGATGTTGGTTTGAGGATTTCAGCGGCATAGTAAAAAACCAGTTCGTGCCCGGCCTGAGATGCTAATTGTATCGCAAAGCGGATACCGGCCTTTGAGTTTGACGAAAAATCGGTTGTTACAAGTATTTTGCCCATAATATTAATGTTTTTGATAATATTTTTGCCTTAGCCATTTCTCAATACCAATAATGATCATAATGGAAAAAGCTACAACAGTTGATAATCCCCAGGCGTCGGCCTTTAATGGTGATGAGTGAAACCAGCGATTCATGAATGGTGCGTATACAAAGGCTATCTGCGCCAGCAATACCAGGCTAATTCCAAGGTAAATTGTTGGATTAGAGAAAATTCCGATTTTCCTGACCGAAAACTTAAGCGAACGGCAATCAATCAGATAGAATACCTGGAATAGAACCATTGAGGTTACAGCCATCGTTTGAGCTTCTGAAACGGCCAGAGATTGTTCCGTCCCTCTTGAAAGTTCGATATGATATTCCCAAAGAAATAGCCCAATGGTTCCCCCTGCCATAATCATAGAGACGAGAATCATTCTGAAAATTATAAACGGACTCAAAAGCGGTTTGTCAGGTTTACGTGGCGGACGGTTCATCACATCAGGTTCCATTACCTCCATTGCCAGTGGTAATGCCAGTGACACAGCAGTAATCAGGTTAATCCATAATACCTGCACGGGCTGCATTGGCAACAATAAGAGGCCATTTTCAGAAGGGAAAAATAACACGGCGATAAAAATGACGAGACCCAGTCCGATGCTGGTGGGCAGCACAAAAATGATAGATTTTAAAAGATTATCAAATACCCGGCGACCTTCCTCCACGGCTGCTTTAATACTTTCAAAATTATCATTGGCCAGAATCATATCTGACGCTTCTTTGGAAACAGCTGTTCCTGTAATGCCCATTGCCACGCCAATATCAGCCCGCTTAAGTGCAGGTGCATCATTCACCCCGTCGCCAGTCATCGCAACAACTTGACCATCAGACTGGAGTGCTTTAACCAGGTTCAGCTTATCTTCCGGAGATACACGTGCAAAGATATTGGTATTTTTTACCTCATAAGCAAGTTCTTCTTCGCTCATATTCTGAAGCTCTTTCCCTGTAACTACACGCTCTGGATTTATCAAACGAAGCTCTTTTCCTATGGCTACGGCCGTTGCCGGGTGATCGCCGGTGATCATTTTTACTGTAATTCCGGCATGATGACAGGCATTAATCGCCTCTTTTACTTCCAGCCTGGTCGGGTCGCTCATAGCCTGAATTCCCAAAAAATCAAATTCATTAAGCTCATCTTCCGTAATGACTGATGAATTGGCATTCTGTAGTTTTTTTGAAGCAAAGGCTAATACTCTCATCCCGGTTTCTGCCAGTCTGAGGGACTCTGCCCTCACCTCATCTTTTATAGCTCTTCCGGATAATTTTTCAGAATGCTTTAACAGCGGAATAACAGACTCGGGTGCGCCTTTGAGGTAAATTATTTTTTCTCCTGAAGGAGACTTGTGGAGTGTAGCCATTATTTTTCTTGCGGAGTCAAAAGGTAATTCATCCAGCCGCTGCCACTCATTCTTCAGATGTTCTTCTTTTAGTCCAAACTTTCCGGCGGCGGCTATCAGAGCCACTTCCGTCGGATCTCCAACTGCTGTCCAATGGCCTTCTTTATATTGTAGTGTAGAGTCATTGCACAAAGCAGCCGCCCGTATAAGTTCTTCTATTTCTTCCCCAGTAGCAACCTGGTCCGTATCTAAATTTATAATTTTTCCATCGGGATTAATGCCTGCTCCACTGACTTTGAATTTCTGCTTTCCATTCCAGAGTTCGCGGACGGTCATTTCATTGAGAGTGAGCGTTCCGGTTTTGTCAGAACAGATAACCGTGGTGCTTCCCAGGGTTTCAACGGCAGATAAGTGCCGGATGATCGCCTGCCTTTTGGCCATTCTCATCACACCAATTGCTGATGCAATGGTAATTATTGCCGGTAGTCCTTCAGGAATAGCGGCTACAGCAAGTGTTATTGCAGAAAATACCGCATCGATAATGGTATGTCCACGAAAGATACCGATGAGGGTGACTAAAATACCAACCAGTAATATTGAATAGGTAATTCCTTTAGCAATCTTTTCCAAAGATTTGGTAAGTGGAGATTTTACTGAAGTCGTGTTTTGCAGGAGTTTGGAGATTTTACCGATCTCTGTTTCAGAGCCTGTTGCTACTACCACGCCTTCCGCTGTTCCTGAAGTCACTAATGTCCCGCTAAAAACCATGCACTTTCGATCTGCGATTCCAGCATCCGCATTCGTCGCCTCCGTGTATTTCTCCACCGGCAAAGATTCTCCGGTAAGAATAGACTCATTACACTGCATGTTTTTTACAAATGTGAGCCTCATGTCTGCAGACACCTTGTCGCCCGCCTGAAGCAAAATATAATCCCCCGGTACTATTTCCGCAGCTGCACTGTTTTTCTTCTTGCCATCCCGCATAACGGTTGCATTTTCTGGCACCAGCTTTAGCAAACCCTCAATGGTCTTCCCGGCCTGGTACTCCTGAATAAACCCGATGATGGCATTAACCATGATTACTGTAAACACCACGATGCCATCGGTAACCTTACCCAGCGAAAAGGCCAGAACTGTTGAAGCAAGTAGAATATAGATTAAAGGATTAAAAAATTGCCTTAGAAAGATCTTAATGGCGCTTTCCCCACCTTGCCTCATCAGAATGTTTGGTCCGGTCTTCTTTAACCGTATAGCAGCTTCATTTGAAGAAAGACCATTCGAAGAGGTGTTGAGAATTTCTAACACCTGACTGTATGGAAGCCGATGCCAGTCTTCGCTTTGCTGCACACTATTCATGATTACTAAATTGCTAACTCTTTAATTCACAAAAACAGGTCTTACTAGTTATTCATTTAACTGATTCAATCTACGCATTCTATGTCAATCTGAGTTAAATAATTTGAGTCACATCTGTGCCTTTTCGAACTCATATCGTACGTGGAAGGTTTAATTTAAAAATTCTATAGTTCCATCTGTTAGTCTGTAAAATACCCCCACAATTTTTACCTGGCCTTTTTCTTCCAATTCTTTGATGATGGGACTCTTTTCGCGAATTTGATTCATCGCATAGCGTACATTATTCTCAGAAACATATTTCACAAATTCCTCATTTTTTGATGTTTTTTCCCCTTTAAAATCCTGACTCATTGCTACAGCTGGCTTGATTTTAGAAAGCATCACTGTAATATTTCCTAACTTAACATCATCTATAGCAGCTTTTACAGCACCGCAATGTTGATGACCCATTACCAAAATGAGTTTAGCGCCAGCCACTTTAGAAGCAAATTCCAAACTTCCCAAGAGGTCCTCATTAATAAAATTTCCTGCCACTCTGCCTACAAAAACATCCCCAATTCCCTGATCGAATACATCTTCAACCGTGACTCGACTGTCCAGGCAACTTAATACTACTGCTTTTGGAAACTGGCCTACAGCAGATTTTCGAACTTGCTCCGAGTGGTCTCTTTTAGTGATATCTTTATTGTGAAAGCGGGTATTGCCGGCCTTAAAGTCCTGCAATACTACATCAGGTGTGAGTTTTTCTTGTTCTTCTTTTGTCATTACGCTGTTCACCACCCTATCTTCATTAGATACTATGGTTTCGGCTGAGGAAACGTTCTGTTTGTTCGTGCCCGAATTACAAGCACTTAAAGTTGATGCTATTGTTAGCATCATTCCGAATGTAACTGCTGCATTTTTCACTTTTCTTAAAATTTAATCTACCTATTACCTAATCGGGTTTCCGGCCTTTCTGCATTATTTCTTATTAAATGGTAAATTGTTAAAAAGTATTATCTGAAATTGATTACGGTTTGTGTTTTCCAGAGTTTGTGCCATAAACCCACCTTCTACTCTAAAATTTTTGTTAATTATATATCCCAATCCTCCATACAAGCGGTTTCTGTCGAAAATGGCATTCTGAGCATTCAGAAAAATCTCATTATAAGCCGAAGCATAAATTGTTTTTTCAGTCATCGTTTTTTTATTGACCGGGATATTTATCGATAAAAAATACCGGAAGCGCGTTTGAAAATCATCTGGTAAAAATCGTTCTTCAACCCTGTACCGATGTTGTACAAAGGCTCTCCCGAAGTTTTGCCGCGTGATAAACTGCTGGTAAATTCTATGTTCTTTTATACCGATTTTTTCATCTGAATCCGGCAGATAATTTTGAGAATTAATAAAAGCATAACCCAGTAAAACATTATTGTTGTCTTCGGTAAGGTTATAACCAATTCCAGTTCTTAAAAGCAATTGCTGCAAATCGCCGGCAAAATTGTAATTGCGGTATTGGGCTTCATTCCACCAATTCCATTTGCTATTTATTTTTTGATTGCCAAAGTAGATAAACCAATTTCCAACATCTGATTTTTGGGCATGGGCAAAATTAGACAACAGTAGAAATGAAATTAGAATTAATGTTTTCGGGAATTGTATTCGCATAGAGCAATCGGATTTCATAAATATTTACTTTAAATGTTTAGCAGCGTAAAGATTAGGTTCATTTCTTTTGTTCATAAATTTCTGTTGCTGAAGCCTCCCAAACAACTTTTACCTTATTGAAAATGCAATAGAAAAGGATTCATTTATTCAGTAACATTCTTTTAATTTATTTCTGTAAATATATGATTACTATTTTTAATAGTAGTAATACTATTGTAAATAATTGTTTTTATATCTTTTATAAAACAATTACTTTTTAAATTATATATTATAGTATCTTTGGGTAAAAAATGTTTATATGGATTTTCAGGTAATTTTTAAAGTAAATGAAAAGATCTATTTACGGGATCCGGAAAGCAGCGAATTAGGTAAGCATATAATAAAAAGTGCCATTGACCTGATTTATGAATTGGGGTTTGAACACTTTACTTTTAAAAAACTGGCGCTCGAAATAAAAACTACCGAAGCAACTATTTACAGGTATTTTGAAAATAAGCATCGCCTGCTTTTGTACATTCTTAACTGGTACTGGTCTTATCTGGCCTATTTAGTTATGTTTCAGCTTCAGAACGTAAGCGATACAAAAGCTAAACTGAAAACTATTGTTCATTTACTCACCCATGAACTCCCGGATAGCGGTGGCAGGCTCGACTATAACAAAAATTATCTTAACAAAATTGTAATTGCCGAGAGCAGCAAAGTTTATTTGGTTAAAGAAGTAAGGGAGATTAATAAAAATGAAGTATTTAAACCCTATAAAGATTTATGCGCTAATATTGCTGATGTAATAACTGCTTACAACCCGGATTACCAATATCCCAAATCGTTGAGCAGCACACTGATTGAAACTGCACATCATCAGCAGTTTTTCAGTAATTTCCTCCCGAGACTTACAGATGTGGGAACAGTAGAAAATAAGGAATTCACAGCATTATTTATGGATGATATGCTGTTTAAAATTCTGGATAAGTCCTAATTATCCAGTTAGATTTGAGAAGGCGAAACCAGCTACGAAAACTAATTTCACTAATTACCTGAAAAATTAATGGTGGGATGACTTAGCAACGGGCCGACTGGCGCAATAAGACATCTGCATCCCAAATCCCTGAACATAAAATCTTAATGCCACTACCGCATATCCCTTTAGGCGATGCATGTGTCAGATCCTAATTACCCCAGTTTGGCGGCTCTATTTGGCAACAGCGGAAATTTTTGAAAATTCGAGTGTTATTATACTTTCAAAGCCTTGCCATCATGCAGGGCTTTTTAGATAAGCCCTTTATAAATGGAAGTCTTTCTTGTAGGTATTGCCGACTACATAGAGAATCCATTAAATAGTATGTCTTCCGTAGAAAATAAAAACCGCCTTCAGATAATTCTAAAGGCGGTTAATGTACCCAGCGCCGGAATCGAACCGGCACAGTTTCCTATCGGTGTTTGAGACCGACGCGTCTACCAGTTCCGCCAGCTGGGCATTTTCCTTATATGCGGGTTGCAAACTTATGTAAACTCTCTCTAATTCGCAACAAATACTTTTGCCGATACCAGATGTCTTTGATTTTCAGCAAAGTGTTTTCATGCTGCTCCAAAGGTTCGCGGTCAAAACTCTCTGTATTGACCTTTAATTCATCAAACAATTTCTTTTCAATTTCATCCACCTGACGGCTTATTGAATCAAGAGCTGCAGCATCAGGCTCGAATTCCTGTTCCATCAAGGCTTCATTCACATCCATCATATCCATCAGAAAATCCTGCGGAAGCTGGTACTTATCACCTTCGGCCATCAGGTTATTTAATCCCAATATATATTCTATTCTTTTTAAGGGATGCGATAGAACCTGGTAAGCTTTATTATTTAATGTAGAGAGCTCGAGTATTTCCTGTTGCCTGGCTTCACTTTCATTGGCAAAAAAGTCGGGATGATATTTTTTGCTCAATTCGTAAAACTTCTTTTTCACCTCTGTTTCATTTACATGGAACAAAACCGGCAACTCGTAAAACTCAAAATAATTCATTCTTTAAAATAGAAATTTGAGAAGCAGATTCAGGAAATCAAATCTGCTTCTTATTATAAGTGGATGAACCAGCTTAAAATACCAATCGAACCGATCGGATACTATTAGTTGATTACGTGTTTAATAATATCATTACCGAACACAAATACCATGAGGGTAATCAGGATTACAAAACCTACCATTTGTGCCCGCTCCATAAATTTATCACTTAAAGGCTTTCCTTTAACCATTTCAATTAATAAAAATACAGCATGTCCGCCATCCAGAGCAGGAATAGGCAATAAGTTCATTAAAGCTAGCGCCATAGAAAGCAATCCTACCAAACTCCAGAATTTAACCCAGTCAACCGTTTTACCAAACATAGTGGCAATACCAATCGGACCGGTAAATGCTTTATTCGCTTTCACTTCGCCGCTCACGACCTTGCCCAAACCTTTGGCATTATCCATAAATGAACCCCATGCTTTGGACGCTCCTACCGGCAATGCGGCCAGAAAACCATATTGCTGATTTTCATGCGGAACACCTAATTGCGGAATTACCACTCCTAAAGTTCCCTCATCGGTAACGCGGGAGTTTAGAGCAATCGGCTGGTTATTACGTAAAACTGACAGCGCAACTGATTTACCACTTTGTGCCTGCACCTCGGTTTGAAATTCATCAAAGAATTTTACAGGCTTGGCGTTTACAGCTAAAATACTGTCGCCAACCTGAATACCAGCTTTCTCGGCATTACTTGCAGGAGCAATTGCAGATACTTTACCTATAATAGCACGCGGACTGATAAACTGGTTGATTCCATAATCAGAAAGTTCTTCAATAATATCACCTGGAACAGTAATCATTTTAGTCTTTCCGCCCCTGTTCACTGTTAACTCGGTATTACCGAACAACACTTTGGAGCTGATCAATTCTTCAAATCGTACAATTTTTTTTCCATTAACTGCCGTTATATTATCTCCGGCCTGTAAACCAATGTTTCTGCCGATTATGCCGGGAGCAATTCCATATTCAAGTTTATCATTCGGTGTAAAGGTTTCACCAAATTTCAAGGTAAGCATCCAGAAAATGAAAATACCTAATACAATATTTACAGTTACACCTCCAAGCATGACAATAAGTCGTTGCCAGGCTGGTTTAGATCTGAACTCCCATGGTTGCGCCGGGCCTGCCAGCTGATCGGTATCCATAGATTCATCTATCATTCCGGCAATTTTCACATAGCCGCCCAGAGGCAACCATCCGATGCCGTATTCACAACCTTTATAATTGAAACTGAAAAGTTTAAAACCCCAGGCATCA
The DNA here is from genome assembly GCF_000422945.1 of Daejeonella oryzae DSM 19973. GTDB lineage: Bacteria > Bacteroidota > Bacteroidia > Sphingobacteriales > Sphingobacteriaceae > Daejeonella > Daejeonella oryzae. The sequence goes on along the minus strand of NZ_KE383964.1, from coordinate 282,816 downwards.
AAAAACAAATAGAACTTCTCTACTTTGATTCCGAAAGCACGGGCTGCAAAAAAGTGCCCTGCTTCATGTAAAATAATTAAAATAGATAATCCAAGCAGCAGTTGTCCTGCCATTACTAATCCGTCCATGCGTTTATTTAAATTTTATATTGGATATTTTTACCAACGATTTGTTACTAATTCTTGTGCGTAGATCCGGGTCTCGCGGTCGGTTTCAAGGTAATCTTCTAATGAAGGATTTTTAACCAATGAGGCCTTTGCCATGCAGCTCTCTATCACATCGCTCATTTGTAAAAACCCAACCCGATTGTTCAAAAACTCTGCCACAACCACCTCATTGGCAGCATTTATGACACAAGGCATGTTTCCGCCCGAGTGCAGCGCCTCGAAGGCAAGACTTAAATTCCTGAATGTTTTGCTGTCGGCCTGCTCAAAAGTAAGATTGGGATAATTCAGAAAATTAAAGCGTGGAAATGTATTTTCTATCCTTTCGGGGTAAGCTAAAGCATATTGAATGGGCAGTTTCATATCGGGAAGTCCCATCTGTGCTTTCATGGAACCATCTTTAAACTGAACGATAGAATGAACGATAGATTGCGGATGAACGATGACATCAATCTGCGAAACATCCAGATCGAACAGCCATTTGGCTTCGATAACTTCCAGCCCTTTATTCATCAGCGTAGCCGAGTCAATGGTAATTTTAGCTCCCATTACCCAGTTGGGATGCTTTAAAGCTTCAGTTTTAGTTACTGTTGACAAAAATTCAGAGGTTTTGCCACGGAAAGGTCCGCCGGAAGCGGTGAGATAAATCTTTTCGATCGGATTATTTTCTTCGCCGGCAAGGCACTGAAAAATTGCCGAATGCTCAGAATCAACCGGAAGAATCCTGACATTATATTTTGAAGCCATGGATGTAACCAGTTCGCCGGCTACCACTAATGTTTCCTTATTTGCTAACGCGATATCTTTGCCGGCCCGGATGGCGGATAATGTGGGTTGTAAGCCTGCAAAACCTACCAGGGCGGTAAGAACAATATCTATTTCGGGACTGGTTACTACAGCGGCCAGTTCATTCAAACCACACAGAACTTTTGAATTTGTGCCAGCAAGTGCAGTTTCAATTTCGCGGCATTTAGACTCATCACCGATAACTACATACGCCGGATGAAATTCCAGAGCCTGCTGAATAAGTAATGCTGCATTAGACTGGGCGGTAAGCACAAAAACCGAAAACCGATCCGGATTTTGCCTGATCACTTCTAAAGCTTGTGTTCCTATACTCCCGGTAGAACCCAGGATCGCTATATTCCTTTTTATCAAAATTGTATTTTCTATTTCATTCCCGGCGTTAATGAACGGCAAATGATTATTTTATTATATACGGTTTCAGCTCGTTTGCAATTTTTCGGTCATTGCTGAGTCTGGGGACTTTATTCTGGCCACCAAGCTTTCCCTGCGATCTCATGTAATTAATAAACGCATCTTTTTCAAGATTACGAATAATTAATGGCTGTAGAATTTTTCCTTCTATCAGATCAAAGTAATAACTATTTTTCTTTTGCAATGCAGCATCTACTTTTAAGCGAAATGCTTCTGCATTTTCCGGAGCTTTTGCAAACTCAACAAACCATTCGTGATATGGCAAGGATCCATCTTCCGGATTCACCTGTGGAGCCACTGTAAATTCTGTTATTTCAATTCCTTCTTTTTTTGCTTCAGTTAAAAGGGCATGTTCCACTTCTTCGGCAATAACATGTTCGCCGAATGCGGAAATATAATGTTTAATACGGCCGGTTACCAAAATTCTATAGGGATCCTTTGAAATAAACTTTATTGTATCGCCAATACTATATCCCCATAAACCTGCACTGGTATTTAAAATAAGCGCATAATTTTTATCCAGTTCTACATCCTGCAAAGATAAACGAGCTGGGTTTTCATTAAAATATTCATCTGTTGGAATAAATTCGTAAAAAATCCCTGCATCTGCCAACAGTAATAATCCCGGCTCTTTTTGCGAATCCTGGAAAGCAATAAAGCCTTCTGAAGCAGGATAAGTTTCTATAGAATCTACCTTTCGACCAATACTTTCCTCAAGTTTTGCCCGGTAAGGTTCAAAATTTACTCCTCCGTATACAAAGAGTTTTAAATTCGGGAAAATATCCTTGATCTTTTTAGAACCTGATTTGGAGATGAGCTTATCGAAATACATTTGAACCCATGGCGGAATTCCTCCGATCAGACTCATGTCTGAATGAAGAGTTTCATCCACAATTGCTTCAACCTTTTGTTCCCAATCTTCGATACAATTGGTTTTATAGGATGGCATCCTGTTTTTTTGGAGATAATCCGGAACATGATGAGCTACAATACCAGATAAACGACCTGTTTGAATACCGGCAGTTTCATCCATAATCGGGCTTCCCTGCAGAAAGATCATTTTGCGGTTCACAAAATCAGCTTTACCCGTCTCATTGATGTAACATAAAAGCGCATTGCGTGCAGCTTTAATATGCTCGGGCATAGATTCTTTGGATATGGGAATATATTTCATTCCGGAAGTAGTACCCGAAGTTTTTGCGAAATACAGCGGTTTACCCGGCCATAAAATATTTTTTTCGCCTTTTACGACCCGATCAATATATGGCCGCAGATCTTCATATTCACGAATCGGGACTGCCTTTTTAAAATCGTCGTACGTTTTTATATTTTCAAAACCATGATCCTTACCAAATTCTGTTGATTTGGCTGTAATGAGCAGCATTTTGAAAACATTCTGCTGAGCAGTAAGCGCATTTTTCTTCCATTTGTTAATTTGCCATACTACAAAGGCAGCAAACGGTTTACTTAAAGCCGATTTGATGTTCATCATTATATGTTAAACACACTATTTGTTTTCTGGATTTTCCAGTAAAACCTCTTCTTCATCTGTATAATTATTTACCATATGTCGATAAGCGATGATAATGATAAGGCTAGAGAAAGGAACAGTAAATAACAATCCGACAAAAAGTGCCATAGCTCCTAAAATATTTAATCCAAGAATCACCAGGAATAAAACCAGAATCATCCAAAAATTTCCGCTTGTAAGCGTCCAGCTCTGACTGATGGATTCTGATGAACCGGAATCCTGATCAACAATAAAGCAAACCACAAAGCACAAACGAACTGTAAAATAAGCGATAGGAATTGCAATCAGGATGAATACCGGAAGTAATTCCCAGCTAAACGTATTTGTCGTATCAATATGAGGCGTATTGAAAAAATAAACAGAGCTGATGATGGCAATAATAAAAACCAGTATCAGTCCTATAATTAATTTTACAAGGAGAAAGTTTAACGCTTTCATCAGGTTGGGAATGAAATCCGGGAGTTCGGGTTCGCCTTCCTCGTCAATTAATTTAAAAATAACCTGATAAAATGCAACTGTAAAAAATGCATCGAATAAGGCCAGTATTAAGTTCTGAGCTATTACGCCCGCCCCCGTTTCGCCACCAAAAATGCCTCTCAGCAGGGTGGTTATCATAATAATTACTACGAACTGTACGGCTGTAAACCCAATTAAAATCCAAATATTCTTTTTTGCAAAGCTCCAGGCATCTGCTAAAATCTCGTTCACCGAGAAGGGCTTATTCATAGTAATTTATCCTTGTTTTAATATAATGCGCTTCCAAAAATCCTGCAAAAAACCCAAGCCGTAAGCAGTTAGCTGAACAAATGCAGCTATAATGCTCAAAAATGCAACTTTTGCTGATTTGTTTGTACTCCAGGAGTGAAAAAATATCAACAAAATATAAATTGCCAGAAAAACATTGCATAATTCGGCCAAAGGGCTTTTAACCAGATTGAGAACTATGCTTGCTGCAAGGAAGAGAGTAAATAATGCAGGAAAAAAATGCACCATCTTTAATTCGGAAGGAAAATGTTTATAAATATTTATGCGTGCTCTGCCGAAAAAATGTAATTGCTTAAAAAATTGCGGGAAATCTGTACGTCGCTTATGGTAAACTATCGCATCGGCAATTAAACCAATTTTAAATCCCAGAGAATGGATGCGAATACTAAATTCAATATCCTCACCCAGACGGGTTAAAATAAAGCCATGACTTTTTTCCCATACTTCCCGTGATATACCCATATTAAAGCTTCTGGGATGAAAAGTTCCGATATGTTTTTTATTTCCGCGAATTCCTCCTGTTGTAAAAGGAGAAGTCATGGAATAACTGATTGCTTTTTGTGTGGGAGTAAAAGATTCATGCGCTGCATCCGGACCACCAAATGCATCGAGGTGATTGTTCAGGAGCGAATTTTTAACAGTTTCCAGATAGTTTTTCGGAATCAGGCAATCAGAATCAAATACAATAAAATAATCTCCCTTGGCTCGCTCAAAACCATAATTGCGGGCAAATCCCTGTCCGGCATTTTCTTTAAAATAATAACTGATATCCAGTTTATCGCTGTAGCTTTCTACAATTCCCCTGGCGTCTGTTGTAGATCCGTCTTCAATAATCAGCACCTCAAACTGAGTGTATTCCTGCTGGGTTAATGTATGGAGTAATTCATCAATTTCCTGCGGACGATTATATAAAGGGATAATGATGGAAAAAAACATTCTTGATTCGGGTATTATAGAAATTGATTAAGGAAGAAACTGAATTAAACTGCTAATATTTTTATACTGTTTTTGCAATTTGATATGAATTACGCTCGGGTGCATTTCTGGAAACTAATTCAGCAATAAAGCCCGTCAGGAAAAGTTGAAAACCAACAATTATAGCAACAAGAGCTATAAAAAATAAAGGTTGTGAAGTTACTTCCCGGCTGTATTTTATATGATTTGCAATATGAAACAACTTTTCGCCGATAATCCATAAGGCGATAACCGTTCCGGTGAAGAAACTTAAAACACCCAGAGTTCCAAAAAAGTGCATTGGCCTTTTGGCGAATTTACCGACAAAGAATATGGAAAGAAGATCCAGAAATCCGTTTACAAAGCGACTGAAACCGAACTTTGTTTTTCCGTATTTCCGTGCACGGTGCTCTACCACCTGCTCTCCAATATTTTTAAAACCTGCCCATTTCGCAATTACCGGAATGTAGCGGTGCATTTCTCCGTAAACCTCTATGCTTTTAACAACCTCACTGCGATAAGCTTTTAATCCGCAATTGAAATCATGCAGATTATGAATGCCGGACATCTGGCGTGTTACCGAATTGAAAAATTTGGTTGGGATAGTTTTGGTTAAAGGATCATATCTTTTTTGCTTCCATCCGGATATAAGATCAAATTTTTCTTCGCGAATGCGTCGGTAAAGTTCCGGTATTTCATCCGGGCTGTCCTGAAGATCGGCATCCATGGTAATTATAACATCACCCTGTGAAGCCTCAAACCCTACATTCAGAGCTGCAGATTTACCGTAGTTGCGCCTGAATTTAATTCCCAGAATATTGGGGTGATTATATTTTAATTCCTCGATCTTTTCCCAGGAACCGTCATCACTGCCATCATCAACCAGGATTATTTCATAACTAAAACCGGCTTTATTCATTACCCTTCTGATCCACTCAGTAAGTTCGGGCAAAGATTCAACCTCATTATATAAAGGCACTATTACAGAAATATCCATTTAAGGGCTGTGAAAATTTAAGACCCGCCCTGCGGCAGGCAGTTTATCAGAAAGGAGACCATTCTCCTTTACAAACAAAAACGTGCAAATTTCATCAATAAAATTGATAAAATCTGCACGGGAAAATATTGAAAATATATTATTCTTCGGGACTATTTAAAAATACAGGCCGATCCTTTTTAAAAATCGCTGCAAAAATCAGGGCTCCCACAAAATACATAATTGCTACCGTAGCCAGACCAATTAATATTTGCTTGATACCCGGGTTAAATTGTTCCTCCAGGCGCTTATCACTTTCTGCCATAGCTTCATCAATCTTATCCTGATCCATACCCATCTTTTCAAGCATTTCCTGGGTGCTTACAGAAACAATTTCTTTCATTTTAACAGCATAATCAGGCTCTAAAAATTTTGCAAAAATAATTGTGAAAAAGAAAACGATGATTGCCTGTACAAAAAACATCAAAAATATACTCCCTAAAGCTTCTTTAAAAGACCAGTATCCTCCCACCTGCTTGCGCATATCTAAGCAAAAATAAACTGCCAGACCAATACCTATCAAAATTTGAATTCCGGTGAAGACAAATGAGCCCATCAATTCCGGCTTTACATAATAGATCAGTAAAAAAATAGCAATGTTAATAGCGGCCCAAATAAGTGCATTATTAATGGCAAGTTTCTTTGGATTAATAGTTTGTTCGGTTAATTCCATTTGTTTAGGGTTTGGTTAAGGTTTATGATTGGTTAAGTTGATTAAAATTTATTTATTATAAGAGATCAGCAAGGAATAAACAGCAGCATCGAAAGCGGCGTTCTGACTGTATTTTTTAAAGCTTTCAAACTCTGCGTCAGCAGGTTTTTGATCCCGGAAGAAACTGATTAAAGGATAAAATAATTCTTTAAGCTCTGAAAATTCAGGAAGATCATTGGCAACACGGGCAACTTCTTCCAAAGAACTGTCTACCAATACCTGATTGGCAATTACATCTTCATATATGCGGTGCTCGTCCTGAAATTCATCCTCATCCACCAACAAAAATTCTTTCAGAAAATCTCCCAGTTCCGGCTCCAGATCTTCATCTTCACATTCTTTAATGTATAAAAGAACATTTAAAAGTTCTGTACCACGATCAAGCGTTTCCTCTTCGATGTCTTCCCATTCCTCAGAATCTAGATAATCTTCTTCCAATTTCTGGACGTCTTCTGTAAAAAAATTAATGAGTAAAAGGTCAAATACAACTTCGCGTAAAGCCTCAAATGCAGGTTGGTCATCAAATGCGTCGTCCATTTCGGCAACTTTATCAAGATAAGAAGCATCCTTGTCAAAAACCATTTGCAATCTGGTATATAAGTCAGCACTATCCTGACCACCTATTTCTGCAAACTGCTTTAAAGCAGCTTTCAAGGCACTTTCTACTTTTGTATTCATAATATTAATAGTTAAAATAATATATATTCATCATTATTGAAAACCATATTGACTTTCCCTTTTAATGATTGCCCAAATAAAGGCGAGTTTTTAGATTTGGATTGGTTTGTTAGGTTATTAAATTCCCATTCGGCTTCCGGATCAAATAAAACCAGATTTGCTTTCTCGCCTTCTTTAATCGTTGGAATAGCAAGATTCAAAATTTTCCGGGGATTGACTGCCAATTTTTCGACGATCTCTTCCACAGACAATCCTGCTTTTAAAACGGTACTCAACAAGGTTTGTAAGCCGGTAATCCCATCTTCAGCAATCTCAAACTCCACATTTTTAAATTCAATTTCATGAGGAGTATGCTGAGACACGATGGCATCAATGGTTCCGTCACGAAGTCCTTTAAGAAGAGCTTTGATATTAACTTTGGTTCTGAGTGGCGGCTTCACTTTATAATTGCTGTCGAAACCTTCCAAATCTTCATCTGAAAACAGTAAATGATGTGCCGCTACATCACAGGTAACTTTAACACCATTTTTGCGTGCCTGGCGAATTAGTTCAACACTGCGTTCTGTACTTATTGCAGAGAAATGAATCCGAGCCTCGTTGTATTCCGCTAAATAAAGATCACGGGCAACCATTAATTCTTCCGCTAAAGCGGGATTTCCTTTCATGCCAAGTAATGTGCTCATTACCCCTTCATTCATTTTTCCTTTAGCGGAGAGCCCAGGATCTTCTGCGTTTGAAAAAATTAATCCTCCAAAACCTTTGACATACAATAACGCCCGGCTCATTAAACCTGCATCACAAACCGGCCTGTTGCCGTCACTAAAAGCAATAGCACCGTTCTGCTGCATATCGTACAATTCAGCAAGATTTTTGCCTTCCCTGTTTGCACTAATAGTTCCAACGGGCAGCACGTCAACAAGGCTGTTTCGGGTTTTATTAACTATGTAAGAAATTTCAGCTTTAGAATGAATTGGAGGCTCGGTATTCGGCATTAAAGTCAAACCTGTAATTCCTCCTGCCGCTGCAGCAGCGCATCCTGATTGAATATCTTCTTTTGTTTCCAGACCAGGTTCTCCGAAATTAACATTCAGATCAAAAAAGCCTGCTGAAAGGTATTGTCCTTTTCCATCGATAAGGGTAGCATCGTTGTCTTTGGCAATAAGCTTTTTCGAAATTTCAGAAATGCTGCCATTCTCAATTAAAACATCAACTTGTTTACCATGATGCGGGCTTTGTTTATCCAGGATAGTTACGTGTTGAAGGAGAATTCTTTTCATAATTAATAACAGGATGAGTCGAAGTTGTTGTGTAAAAACGAATTAATAAAATTTCTGCGGCAAGACATATCAATGACAAAATTAGACAAAGTTTCCACAACTGAGTTCCGAGGTTTGCCGTTTTAACCTGATTTTGAATAGAGCCTTCTGCAGAATTCAGTATATCAGGCTTATTTCCATCAAATTGTTTACGTAAATCACCGTCTGAAGCATAAGTCAGATCAGATTCTGACCCCGAATTATTAAATGAAATGTTCACCATCACACTGTCGCCTTTTGTTATTTCATAATTTCCTGCATCTTTTATCTGGTCGGCGATGAATAAGCGTGTGGCATTTTCGGTTTGGCGAACATCAGGTATTGCCTCAAATTCTTTATTTTTAATACGGAGTGTTTGGTTGGCATTTAAATTTAATCTGGGAATTTCTATACTTTGATCCTTTCCGATAGTGTAAAACAAACGGCTATCCTGCAAACCTAATAAGGCCACACGATACATTAATGGTACAAATACCGAATGCCGGGCGAAATTTCCCGCCTCATCCTGTAAAGGAACTGCAGAAATATAAATTTTCCCTTTTCCAAGAGCATACTCTCCCATAAAAACCCGTTTTCCCGGAAGCTCTAAAATAGTTTGTCTGCCAGACCGGCTCCTGGATGAAAAGCGAATATATTTTTTGACTGCCGGAAGATCCATCTTTTGAGGCAGCCGTTCAAAAACATCTTTGAAAACCAGATGACTTAAGTTTATAGAAGCAACCCTGGTTTCTGAATCAATTATCTGTTCAGGAATATCAGTTCCTAAAGTGTTTAAAAAATTAGAGAGCTGTACGAAATCAGAATTTAAAGCCGGAAAAACTATAATGCTTCCACCACGTTCGGCATAAATTTTTAACTGTTGAATTAAACCGGATGAAAATTCGCTGATTTCATTTAAGATAATCAGCGGATAATTGCCCAAATTAGAATAATTGATATTTCCTGAGGAGACGTTCTCGAGCCTGAAAAAAGGATCTGACTGATAAACCGCCTGTAAAAAAGGATTGAATTTAACACCGTTTATGGCCAATATCTTTAAACTTTCCTGAACATGGTAAGAAAAATAAAAGCGGTCATCAAATATCACCGGATAATCAGTTATATTAATTTCTGCTCCCTGCCATCCGGCAGTTGAAGAACTGAACGAAAGTGTATCTGAGCTGCTCGCCCTGGGTTCTAAGCGAATGCTGCCAATTGCCTTTTGCTGTTTATTTATTAAAAGCTTAATCGGAATATTTTCAGATTTAACATCCGAGTTATTCCGAAGTTTAACAACCAGCTTTTCAGCCTGACCGGTTCGGTGTATGGGAGATGTAAACCAAACAGAATCAATTGAAATATTGGGTAATGTATTCGATTTTAATCTCAATAAACGAAATTTCACAGAACTATCTCCAGGTAAATCAGTTTGGCTTAACATGTTTTTCTGAAAATCAGAAATAACATAGCTTGTTTTTAATGAATTAGGATTGCCATCAAAAATATCTTTCTGCCGTTCTATAATATCTGAAATAGTGCGATTATTTGGACTGATCTTAATTTCATCAACCGCATTATTAAACTCATCCAAATTTAACAGCCGCTGATGTCTGCCTTCAAAATCATTATTTATTACCTGAAATTTATCATTCAGATTGTAAGCCGCAGCAATTTCTTTGGCTCTTCTTTTCGCTTCATCTAGTAATGAACCCTGCTTGCTTACAGTTTCCATACTGTAAGAATTGTCGATAAATACACTAACAATTTGTGAATTATATGCGCTTGCGTTGTTTTTCGCTGGAAAATAGGGCTGGGCAAAGGCAAAAACCAGAAATATAATAGCCAGAATTCGCGAAGCTAAAACCAGGAGGTTGCGTAAATTTTTACTGGATGATGTTTGCTGTTCTATCTCTTTAAGAAACTGAACATTGCTGAAATACACTTTTTTAAATTTCCGGAAATTAAAAAGATGGATAATAATTGGAATGGCTACCGTCAGTAAGGCAAATAAAAATCCGGGGAAGAGGAATCTCATTGATCAAAACTAATGATATTTCGCTTGTACCCAAATTTTTAATAGCAATACAAATTAACTACAAAGAACATAGAAAAGTCAAAATTGCTTGAATATCAATTATTATGCATGTTTTTAGTTTCAATTAGTATATTTGCACACTTCCTGTTTATATGGGACCAGAAATTATGAATACAGTTTTTACTCATCAACTACATCTGCATCATCGCCACGAGTGGCGTTAATGATAAATTTGTACGTTTCTAAGTGAAACTCTTTCTTAATATATTTTCTGGTCTAATTCATATAAAAATTGAAAACACTCAAAATTGCTATCCAAAAATCGGGTAGGTTGAACGAAAAATCTGTTGAACTTCTTAAAAATTGTGGCTTAAGTTTCGAAAACTATAAAAGCTCCCTAATCTCAACAGTATCAAATTTCCCTTTAGAAATACTTTTCTTACGTGATGATGATATTCCTGAATACGTACAGGATGGCATTGCCGATCTTGGAATAGTTGGTGAAAATGTCATCAGCGAAACTGAAGTTGAAGTAAGCTTTTTACAGCTGCTGGGTTTTGGCAAATGCACCTTAAAATTAGCTGTTCAGAACAATACTGAAATAGAAACTTTACAGGATCTGGAAGGCAAGGCAATTGCTACCTCCTATCCGGTAATCCTTAAAAAATTTCTTGATAAAAATCAGATCGATGCTGAAATCAGAACGATATCCGGTTCAGTTGAAATCTCTCCCGGACTGGGATTAAGTGATGCCATTTTTGATATTGTTTCTACAGGTGGTACCTTAAAAAGCAACGGCTTAAAACCATTTGCAGATGTGATGTCCTCCCAGGCGATTTTAATAGGCCGAAAAGGCGAAGAAGACAATCCGCTGATTCAGGAATTAATTCAGAGAATACAGTCGGTGTTGAGGGCTAAAGAAACTAAATATGTAGTACTGAATGCCGCCGCTGAAAATGTTGAACAAATCATTAAATTGTTACCCGGAGTTAAGAGTCCAACTATAGTTCCATTAGCCGAAGAGGGCTGGGTTGCCATCCATACTGTTATTCCAGAAAGAGACTTTTGGGAGAAAATAACCTTATTAAAGGCTGCCGGAGCACAGGGTATTGTCGTGATGCCGATAGAGAAAATTATCCTTTAATTGCATATTAACCAATAGTTAATACATACATTTAAAATGCTTAAAATCTACAACTTAAATGAATTAACTAAATCAAAAGTTCAGGACTTATGTCAGCGGAACATTGATTCTGATCATTCGATTTCGTCAGCTGTTGAGAACATTATTTCAACTGTGAGAGAGAAGGGAGATGAGGCATTAAGGAACTTCGCCAAACAATTTGACAGAGTAGATTTGGAGAAATTATATCTGGAAGAATCAGAGCTAGCATCTCTTGCTGAATCTGTTGCTGACGATGAAAAAAAGGCCATCATCACAGCCTATAACAACATTAAAAAGTTTCATGAGAGTCAGATATTTGCGGAGCCAAAAGTAGAAACAACTCCCGGTGTTACCTGCTGGCGTGAAAACCGGGCGATTGAACGGGTTGGGCTTTATATTCCGGGAGGAACCGCCGTTCTGCCAAGCACTTTCTTAATGCTTGGTATACCAGCTAAGTTAGCCGGCTGCAAGCAAATAGTAGTTTGTTCTCCTCCTCAAAAAGACGGAAAAATAAACGGTTACCTCGCCTTTAGTGCGCAGTTACTCGGGATAGATAAAATCTTTTTAGCAGGTGGTGCACAAGCTGTTGCTGCTATGGCCTATGGAACTGAAAGCATCCCAAAAGTAGATAAGATTTATGGGCCGGGAAACCAGTTTGTAACAAGGGCAAAAACCTTTATCCAGGCCAATTCACAAACTGCAATTGATATGCCAGCCGGGCCCTCAGAAGTTTTGGTAATTGCAGATGAGAGTGCCAATCCGGTATTTGTAGCTGCAGATATGCTGGCACAGTGCGAACACGGGATTGATAGTCAGGCGGTTTTAGTAAGCACTTCAACTGATCTGATAACTAAAACTATCAGGGAGCTGCAATTGCAAATTCAGGCTTTGCCCCGTGCTGAGATTGCTGCAAAAGCTATTTCCAATTCATATGCCCTTTTGGTAGATGATCTTAGCGAAGCGATGAATTTTAGTAATGAATATGCCCCGGAGCACCTGATCCTGGCAACAGATCAATGGGAAACTATTACAGAAAGTATCATCAATGCCGGTTCAGTTTTTCTGGGACATTTAACTCCTGAAAGTGTTGGAGATTATGCCTCAGGAACTAATCATACGCTTCCGACAAGTTCTTATGCTAAAGCGTATTCAGGAGTTTCAGTTGATTCTTTTGTTAAGAAGATTACCTTCCAGCATATTACCCAAAGCGGAATTAAAAATTTGGGACCCACAGTTGAAATTTTAGCAAATATGGAACAGTTACAGGCACATAAAAATGCGGTAAGTGTGCGTCTAAAATAAGATCCGGTTCCTCAAAAAAATAAATAAAATGTTTAATCTAAATGATATCCTTCGGGAAAATATTAAAAAACTAATCCCCTACTCTTCTGCCAGAGATGAGTATAAGGGTGAAGCTTCTGTATTTTTAGATGCTAATGAAAACAGTTTTGGATCTCCGCTTGAGACAAATTACAACCGGTACCCCGATCCTTTACAACTGAAAGTAAAACAAAGAATTACGGAAATTAAAGGCGTTCCTGCCAAAAATATATTTCTTGGAAATGGAAGCGATGAGGCGATTGACCTCTTGTTCCGGGCATTTTGCCGTCCGGGTATTGACAACGTAATTACCGTTCCTCCTACTTACGGAATGTATGAAGTTTCGGCAAATATTAATGATATAGAAATCAGGAAAGTCAATTTATTACCCGATTTCCAGTTAAATCTGGAAGGGATTGCTGAAGCTATTGATGAACATACAAAGCTGATTTTTATATGTTCTCCAAATAATCCAACCGGAAATTCCATAGACCGGGATGCCATTCAAACCATCCTCACTAATTTCTCAGGTTTAGTCATTGTGGATGAAGCATACATTAACTTTTCCAGACAAAAGACTTTTATTCAGGAACTGACCGAGTTTTCAAATCTGGTTGTTCTGCAAACTCTTTCTAAAGCCTGGGGCCTTGCCGGATTACGGGTTGGAATGGCTTTCGCCAGCGAAGAGATCATTGAGGTGTTGAACAAGGTCAAAGCTCCATACAATATTAATCAAGCCTCTCAGCAACTGGCTCTGGATGCATTACAAAATATAGATCAGGTTAATGAGTGGATCAGACAAACTATTTCTGAACGTGAAAAGCTGGTCAGTAATCTTTTAAAACTTGAATTTGTAAACAAGATATTCCCTTCGGATGCAAATTTTCTGTTGGTTAAATGTTCTAGCCCCCGGGAAATCTACCAGTTTCTTGTTGATAAAGGAATCATCGTCAGAGACCGATCGAAAATAGAATTATGTGAGGGATGTCTCCGCATAACCGTTGGAACTCCTGAAGAAAATAATTTATTGATTCAAAATCTTCAAACTTATACACCCAAAACTACAAACCTTTTAAAATGAAGAAAGTACTTTTTATAGACCGTGATGGTACTATTATTAAAGAACCTGCTGATGAGCAGATTGACAGTCTGGAGAAACTGGAGTTTTTCCCCTATGCTATTTCTTCACTAAAACGCCTTCAGGATTTTGGATACGAGCTGGTTATGGTAAGTAATCAGGATGGACGCGGCACCTCGAGTTTTCCCGAAGAAACTTTTATCAAGCCTCATCAAAAGATGATGGATATTCTGGAAAATGAAGGAATAACTTTTGCCGAGATTTTTATTGATCCTTCAATGCCGGCAGAAAACAGTCCTAACAGAAAACCCAATACAGGCATGCTTACCCAATATCTGATTGGAAATTCTATAGATCTTTGGAATTCATATACCATCGGCGACCGCGAAACCGATACGCAGCTAGCATTCAATTTAGGTTGTAAAGCCATTCGGTTTGCGTCAGAAAATGATCCGAGAGCAGTTTTGTCTAGTTCAGATTGGCTACTCATAACCAACTACCTCACAGCAAAAAAAGATCGGCTAGTTAAAGTTGAAAGAAATACCAAAGAAACCAGTATAAAGCTCGAATTGAACCTCGATGGAAGCGGAAAACACGATATGGATACCGGCCTCAAGTTTTATGACCACATGCTTGATCAGCTGGCGAAGCACTCAGGAATTGATCTGAGCCTGAAGGTAAAGGGAGATCTTGAAATTGACGAACATCATACAATAGAAGACAGCGCCATCGCATTGGGAAAAGCTTTTAAGCAAGCTTTAGGAGATAAAAAAGGAATTGAACGGTATGGTTTTTTATTACCTATGGATGAATCATTGGTTCAATGCGCAATCGACTTTTCTGACCGGGCTTATTTTATTTACGAAGGCGAATTTAACCGTGAATATGTTGGGGATTTCCCTACAGAAATGTTCGAACACTGGATGAAGTCGTTTTCAGAACATGCCGGCATGAATTTAAATTTAAAGATCATTGATGGAACCAACACACATCACCAGATAGAGGCCAGTTTTAAAGCCCTTGCCAAATGCATTAAACAGGCAATTCAAATAACCGGAACCGAGTTACCAAGCACCAAAGGAGTATTATAGTCACAAATCATCCGCAAAAAAATGACAGGAATTATAAACTACGGAGCCGGAAATATATTCTCATTAACTGCCGCTTTAAACCGACTCGGCATTCCTTACGGGATGATTAATGAGCCCGGGGAACTGGAAAAATACGACCGGTATATCATTCCGGGAGTTGGGCATGCCGGTGCTGCCATGCAAAAACTAAATGACAGCGGCATGGTTCCATTTATCCGTGAGATAAAAAAGCCGGTTTTGGGGATATGCGTTGGTATGCAGCTTTTGACTAATTTTTCTGAAGAGGGTAATTCCGTTCTCACCGGAATAATTCCGTTAAAAACTATTCATTTTGAAAACAGTATAAAGTTGAAAGTGCCTCACACCGGCTGGAATACAGTAGAATATTCCTCAAACAATCATTTATTTGATGATATTCCTGCTGTTGCATACTTTTATTTTGTACACTCCTTTTTTATTGAATTTAATCCTAAATTTACTATCGCCTCAACTGAATACGGGATAAAATTTTCGGCAGTAATTCAAAAAGACAACTATTATGGTGTCCAGTTTCATCCCGAAAAATCAGGTTTAGCAGGGGAACAACTTTTAAAAAATTTCTCACTCTTAGTTTAAATACATGTACATCATACCAGCAATTGATATCCTTAACGGCAAAGTAGTTCGTTTACGTGAAGGAGATTATGAACAAGCCACTTTTTATGGTGTAACTCTTGAAGAAATGATAGAGAAATATCAGAGCAAAGGCACTGAGTTTATTCATATTATAGATTTAAACGGAGCAAAAGGCGATTTTAGCAATCAAAAATTCCTTTTTGATATCATCAATAAATCTGAGATCAAAGTTCAGTATGGCGGCGGTGTCCGGAGTATTGAGAAAGTAAAAGAACTCATTGATTTAGGCATCCACCGGGTTATAGTGGGAACACAGGCCATTACGAATCCCGAATTTCTTAAGGATCTCAGTTCTCAAATTTGCGGAACCGAGAAATGCTCGGATCAAATAGTTGTAGCTATTGATGTATTGGATGAAGTGATTAAATATTCGGGATGGATGGAAAGCTCTCCTATCAAACTGATGGAATATGTTGACCGTTGTCTTGATTTAGGATTTTTTCGCTTTCTATGTACTGATATAAATAAAGACGGAAAGCTTGGTGGCGCTTCGGTAGAACTTTACCAGAAACTGTTGGATCATTCACCATTTATTAAGCTGATTGCATCCGGCGGAATCAGCTCGATGGCTGATATCGAAGATTTACAAAAAATCAAAGTAGAATCATGTGTGGTTGGTAAAGCCATTTATGAAAACCGTATTTCTATAGATGAAATTAAAGCCTGGAACCTGAAAGCTTTAATCAGTTTTTAGTCAGAAAATTGAGTCATCCCTGTTCTTTAGAATTTAATCTGAATTTTAAAGATTCTGTTCTAAACTGGATGACAAATGAAAGAATAATGTTAGCAAAAAGAATAATCCCCTGCCTGGATGTAAAAGATGGCAGAACCGTTAAGGGCGTTAATTTTGTAGATCTGAAAGATGCCGGCGATCCGGTGGAACTGGCCTGGCAATATTCTCAACAAGGTGCTGATGAGTTGGTGTTTCTGGATATAACTGCCACGCACGAACGCCGCAAAACCCTTGTAGAGCTTGTTAAATCAGTGGCCCGGCAAATTAATATTCCTTTTACTATTGGTGGCGGTATTAATGAAATAGCCGATGCAGACATCCTTTTGAATTCAGGAGCTGATAAGATTTCAATTAATTCTGCTGCCGTTCGCAATGCCAACCTAATTGATGAATTTGCTGCTGCTTTCGGAAAGCAATTTATTGTGGTTGCAGTTGACACTAAAAATATTAACGGGAAAAACTATGTCCATTTAAATGGCGGGCGTATTGCTACCGAAATGGAAACCGAAGATTGGATCATGCAGGCACAAGAAAGAGGTGCAGGCGAGATTCTCCTCACATCTATGGATCACGATGGAACGAAAGCCGGGTTTGATTGCGACTTATTAAAAAAAGTGAATAGCATGGTTTCAATACCAGTTATAGCATCCGGCGGAGCCGGAAACAGTCAGCATTTTGTAGATGTGTTTCAGCAATGCGATGTGGATGCTGCATTAGCGGCTTCTGTTTTTCATTACGGAGAGATTCTAATACCCGAATTAAAAATGATTTTAAAAGACAAACAGATCGAAATCAGATCCTAAATATTATATCATGAACATCGATTTTAATAAAAGCGGAGGGCTTATACCTGTTATTATTCAGGATGACCAAACTCTGGAAGTGCTGATGCTTGGCTATATGAATGAAGAAGCCTATGAACAAACTCTTTCTGAAAATGTAGTCACCTTTTTTTCACGTACTAAAAACCGGTTGTGGACCAAGGGAGAAGAAAGCGGAAATATTTTAAAAGTAACTTCCATAAAGCTGGATTGTGACAACGATACTTTACTGATAAAAGCCAACCCACACGGACCAACCTGCCATACCGGATCCAGAAGTTGCTTTTCTACAGATTTTAACCAAAACTTTCTTTTTAAACTGGAAGAGATCATTGATGATCGTTTTACAAATCCTGCCGAAGGATCTTATGTTAATAAATTACAAAAAAAAGGTCTGAATAAAATTGCTCAGAAAGTTGGCGAAGAAGGTGTTGAAACTGTAATTGCCGCCTTAAATGAAACCGAAGAAGACCTGATTAATGAGGCCTCAGATTTACTTTTCCATCTTTTAGTATTGCTCAGAGCCAAGGATTTGAAGCTGAAAACAATCGCCGAAAATCTGGAAAGAAGACATACTATAAAATAATTATTCCCGAATGAAAGTTGAACAATCCGGAATATTGGCGGGACATCAAAATCCGGTTTATACAGTAGAAGCTTCTCAAAAATCAGGCATTATTTTTACCGGAGGAAATGATAAAGGTGTTGTGGAATGGAGTCTGGATAGAAAAGAGTTTATTAAGGTAATTTTCCCCGTTCAAACGTCTGTTTATGCATTACACTGTCCAAATTTTGCGCCATTATTAATTTCGGGAGAACGCAGCGGGCAAATAAGTATATGGAATTTCGATCTGCAAAGTTTACAGCGTATTCCCTTGCATCACCATAAACCCATATTTGACATAAAATCTGTCAGTTCTAAAAAAGAATTACTGGCTTCATCAGAAGATGGAACTGTTTCGGTGTATAATCTTGATTCAAATCAAACTGATTATCCCCTTTTATACAGTTTCAAAGTTTCGAACGAAATGGTGCGGGCCATCAGTATCAGTCCTGATGAAAAACTGGCGGCTTTTGCATGTAAGGATAACAGTATCAGGATTTACGCTCTCGAAGATTACAGTTTAGTATATAATTTCCAGGCCCACAGTCTTCCTGTTACCTCTATTCAGTTTTCTCCGGATGGGAAATATTTATTCTCCGGTAGCAGAGATGCTCAGATAAATATATGGAACACCAGCGATTTCTCTCTTGAAAATTCAATTCCTGCACATTTATTTGCAATCTATTCTTTAGCTCTTCATCCCAGCAAACCATTCTTTGCAAGTGCCAGCCGTGATAAGAATATAAAGATATGGAGCACAGAAGATTTTTCTCTCAAAAAGATTATAAGTATTGAAAAAGGTTATCAAAGCCATCGGCATTCTATAAATAAAGTAATATGGGATGCCAATAATGAACAGCTGATATCCGTTAGTGATGATAAACTAGTCATGATCTGGGATGTTCAGATCGATGTTTAATCTCAATAATATCTTATGAAAATTTTAACAACTATCCTTTTGGGTGCTTCTTTATTATTCAGTGCGTGTGATAAAAAGGAATCAGTAATTGAAAATCAGCAGGGAACTATTCGCTTATTTAGTAATTCAGCATGCAATGTGTATATCCAGTTAGATGGCGGCCAAAATATTTATCCAGTAAATGCTGATAAAGTAGAAAGCTATTTATCGGAAGGCCGACGGGTTACTGTTAGCTATCGTACAGCTTCAGACTATGCTTCGCCTTGCTCCAATGCATCTTCTGCAATTATTGAAGAAATCAGGTAATCAGTTTTTAAAGCGCTTTATGATCCGTAACTGGTGAGTGTAGCGCTTTAATTCTTCACTATAAATTCCGGTAGTATCAATCTTATCAATTTTAACCCGGCCCGAAGCATGAATGATATGTTCATTATCCAGCATAATTCCTACGTGAATTATTCTTCCTTCTTCATTATCAAAAAAAGCAAGGTCGCCGGGTTTCGTTTCCTGTAAAAAATCTACCGGAAATCCCTGCAAAGCTTGTTGCCAGGCATCCCGCTGAATACGGATGCCAAATTGCTTAAAAACCATTTGAGTAAATCCGGAACAATCAATTCCGAAAACTGAGCGCCCGCCCCACAAATAAGGTGTATGGAGATAAAGCTTAGCAACATTCTCAATCTCATCTTTAAATGTATCTAAAACCGGATGGATGACTGCTTCCTTCCCGATAGAATATTTAGTGGCATTAATCACAAAAACACCGTCATTATATGCCGGCAAATTACTTCCGGCCACTAAATTTAAAACTTCATTTGCCTTAATATTTTTAACAGGATGATATACAAAAGGCCTTAAAATATTTTGCAGGTAATTCAACGCATTAAAGCTTGCCAAATCTGTTTCAACAAACTGTTTTGAATCAATCCAACCTTCATACTGATCATAGGAGGTAATAATGCGGGTCCATTTTTCAGTCATTTCTAATACTTCAAAATTATCTCCGAACAAAAGCTGTGAGATCATTTCACTTTTATCTGAAGCAGCGGCTCTTAAGGGTATTAAAGAAAGATTACAAACACCAAAAATTTGATTCATAGTCGCAAATAAACTAAATTTAGATTAAACATAGGAGTAATAATCTCCTGGGAATTAATATAAACTTTACCTTAAAACATCTGTTAGGAATTTATGATTAGTCCGGATAACCTTAAAAAAATTTTAATTGCTGTTGAAGACAGTATTTACTCTGACAGTGCTGTGAATTATGGCCTGGCGCTGGCTCGCAAATTTGGGGCAGAAGTAGTTCTGGTTCATGTAAATGAAATCCCAACGGCTACCCCATATATTGCCGACCCCATGTTAAATGAAACTTCATTTATGATGCCCGAAATGATGAATATTCAGGAGGAAGCCAGCAAAAAACTGTTTGAAAGAATTCAGGCTCAGGCCGGAGAAGGAATTGTATTGCATACTTACAGTAAAATAGGAACGCCAAAAGTTGAAATTTTAGCTACCGCAGATGAATGCAATGCTGATCTGATTATATTAGGTACGCACGGCAGAACCGGCTTTGATCATTTTATTTCCGGAAGCGTTTCTGAAAGTGTACTTCGCAAAAGTAAATGCCCGGTATTAATCATTCCAAGTAAAGATAAAGACCATACCGATGATGAATAATCATTGTACAAAAAAAGCTTTGATGACTCAAAGCTTTTTTTGTTAAGGGGTTAATTATTTATTTATTCCACATGAAGCCATGCTTTTTTGGCAAGTAATTCCTCTTCAGTTTCGCGAACATCCTCATTATCAACGCAACAGTCTACCGGACAAACAGCAGCACATTGAGGTTCATCATGAAATCCAACGCATTCTGTACATTTATCAGAAACGATATAATATACTTCATCTGAGATTGCCGGCTGCACTTCCCCTGCATCCATAACTTCACCAGTCGGGAAATTAATCATCCCTTTTAAATTGGTACCATCGGAGAAACGCCATGCGGCTCCCGCATCGTAAATAGCATTATTGGGGCATTCAGGTTCGCAAGCTCCACAGTTAATACACTCGTCGGTGATTTTAATTGCCATGTGTGTCTAAAAGTCTAATTCTAAAGTTATTTTTGTAGCGTAACAATCATTGCCACGTTACTGTTAAAACGGCACAAATATAACATTATTTGAGGGATTAAAGTTTGATGAATACAATTTTGACAAGCAAAAATAAGATTAATGCGCTGGTTCAACTCGGCTTAAAATTAAGAAACCCGGATGCAGAATTAACCAATCTGATAGATTCTGCAAAACACTTCAATGCCTGGTTTACACCTGAAAGCACAGGGAAGGCCATTGAATCAATCGCAGCAATGCTTAATGAAAAAGATCTTCAAAAATGGTTGAGTGATTCTATAGATATTGAACCCGAAAAAGCCAATCGAATTCAGTCAGTTGGATTGGTGCTGGCCGGAAACATTCCCCTGGTAGGTTTTCATGATATCCTTTGCGTTCTTGCCACGGGTAAAAAGGCATTAATAAAACTGTCTTCTCAGGATCAAAAGCTTATACCCTATATATTAAACCAGCTAATTAGTATTGAACCCGCTATTGCAGATCAAGTTGAATATATAGACCGCCTAAAAAACTTCGATGCTGTAATAGCTACAGGAAGCAACAATACCGCAAGATATTTTGAATATTATTTTAAGCATGTTCCGCATATTATCCGTAAAAATCGAAATAGTGCAGCGGTTATTCAAGGAACAGAAAATGCAGATCAACTGGCAGAACTTGGAAATGACATCTTTGATTACTTTGGGTTGGGCTGCAGAAATGTTTCAAAATTATACGTACCAAAAAATTACAATTTCAATTATTTTTTCGAATCAATTGAAAAGTTTAAAGGTATTGCAGATCATCACAAGTACATCAATAACTATGATTACAATAAGTCGATTTATCTGGTTAATCAGGACAAGCACCTGGACAATGGCTTCTTATTATTGAAAGAAGATACGCGTTTAGCTTCGCCCCTTGCAGTTTTGTATTATGAAGAATATGACAATCTAAATGATCTTAAAAGCAATCTGAATATTATTGCGGGGCAAATTCAATGTTTAGTATGTTCAGAAAATCTGGACTTAGGTTCTAACCAGGTTAATTTCGGCCAAAGCCAGCAACCTAAACTTTGGGACTATGCAGACAGCATTAATACTTTGGAATTTTTGAAAGATTTACCAAATTGATTTCCCTAAATTCATATTCCAGAATTTAAACCTAAGATGCTGTTCTTATACAGAAAACTATAACTTTACCGGCTTATGTATATCATCAAAGTAAAAGGGGTAGCCAAAATACCTGATTACGTTCAGCTTCGGGATGAAAAATTTACACTTTTAGCTTATTTCAGAGTTGACAGACCTGAAAAAGCATTAGATAAAGTTGGGCTGGGCAGCCATACTGACTACATAATGAACCAAATTAAAGATTTACCATTTGGTAAGATTTTAAAATTAGATATTTAAGAATGAGTGGTAATTCTATAATTAAACTTGACGGAGTTGATGTATATCAGCAAAAACACCTGGTTTTAACCAATGTTAATCTTCAAATTGATAAAGGCGAATTTGTTTTCTTAATCGGGCAAACCGGATCGGGTAAAAGTAGCTTATTGAAAATTATTTACGGCGACTTATTAATTGCCAACGGAGAAGGGAACGTAGCAGGATTTGAACTAAAAAAATTAAATGAAAAAGACATCCCCTACTTACGCCGTAAGCTTGGAATTGTTTTTCAGGATTTCCAGTTGTTAACAGACAGAACTATTGAGCAGAATCTTGATTTTGTGATGAAGGCTACCGGCTGGAATGACAAAACATTAATTGCCGAACGAATTAGAGATGTTCTTGATAAAGTCGGACTTCGTTCCAAAATAAAAAAAATGCCTCATGAACTTTCAGGAGGTGAACAGCAGCGAATTGTTATTGCCCGTGCATTATTAAATGACCCGGAAATTTTACTTGCCGATGAGCCTACAGGAAACTTAGATCCGGAAACTTCCGAAGAAATTGTAATGCTTCTGAAACAGATCAGTCAATCCGGTACGGCTGTGTTAATGGCCTCACATGATTATCATATCATCCGTACGTTTCCTTCCAGGATTATCAAATGCGAAGGGGGCTTAGTACATGAAGGTGCCCAAATTGTTTAATTATAGGAGCACCTTTTAACAAAAGCGATCATACTGTCAGTTTATTAATTTATCAGCCACATTAAGCTGTTTGAATGCAAATTGGCTGACAGCTTGACTGAAATTCATACTTGGCAAAAAAATTGTCAATCGAGTGAAAGAATAAGCCAGATTTTGGAAACTGATTTATAAGAGATGATCTCTGTTTATAAATTGCTGTATGAGTTACATATAGCAACAAATACATTAACTCATGAAATTTTCTGATATGTTGAAGAAAAAAAAGAATAGTGCCGAAGAAACTCAAAATCCTGACATTCAGGAACAACAGGAGATTCTGGAAGAAATACAGTTTGTAAATGATGCTCTTCAAAATCATAAAAATGATATGGAAGAAGGCCTAGAAGACGAAAAGGAAATTTCTCCTTCTCAGGAAGAGAAATTAAAGGCGGAAGTGGAAGAATGGAACAATAAATACCTTCGCCTATATGCAGAATTCGACAATTACAAACGTCGTACTGTTAAAGAAAGAATGGAATTATTACAAACTGCGGGTAAAGATGTAATTGTAGAATTACTTTCAGTATTGGATGATTTTGAAAGAGCAGGAAAAGCGATGGAAACTGCCAAAGATATTGAAGCAGTGAAAGAAGGCATGACACTTGTTCAGAATAAATTAAAAAACATCCTTACTCAAAAAGGATTGAAAGAAATGGAATCAAAAGGAAAAACTTTTGATGCAGACATCCACGAAGGGATTACGAGTATTCCTGCTCCTTCTGATGACATGAAGGGTAAAATTATTGATGAACTTGAAAAAGGATACTTTTTAAATGATAAAGTTATCCGTTTTGCGAAAGTGGTTATTGGAGCATAAAAAATAAATATCAGGGTCAGGAGAATAAAATAACTGTTTAAATCTGCCTTGATGAGTACAATTCATATATATTGATCTGATGATCCAGAGCCTTAAAACAGCAAAAAAGAGATCATCAATCTAACAAAAAAATGGCGAAGAGAGATTATTACGACGTTCTGGGTGTTTCAAGAAGTGCAAATGCTGATGAGATAAAAAAGGCTTATCGCAAAATGGCCATAAAATACCATCCGGATAAAAACCCCGGAGATAAACAGGCCGAAGAAAACTTTAAAGAGGCTGCAGAAGCTTACGAAGTTTTAAGCAATGCCGAGAAGAAACAGCGCTTTGACCAGTATGGTCACGCTGCCAATGCAGGAAGTGCAGCAGGTGGTGGATACGGCGGCGGAAATATGAACATGGATGATATTTTCAGTCAGTTTGGAGATATTTTTGGCGGCGGAGGAGGAAGTCCTTTTGATAGTTTCTTTGGAGGTGGTCAGCAATCTCGCGGTGGTGGCCGACGTGTTTCCCGCGGAAGCAATCTGCGCATTAAGGTTAAATTAACTCTTGAAGAAATAGCCAAAGGAACAGAGAAAAAGGTTAAAGTTAATAAGCAGGTAGTTTGTAATAATTGCGATGGCTCAGGAGCTAAAGACAAATCTTCTTTTCATACGTGCCATACCTGTGGCGGAAGCGGAGCGGTAAGACGTGTAACCAATACCATTTTGGGGCAAATGCAAACTACCAGCACCTGCCCTACGTGTAATGGTGAAGGAACGGAGATAACCGGAAAATGTACCGTTTGCCATGGCGAAGGTCTTACCAGAGGAGAAGAAACCATCACGATAAATATTCCTGCGGGGGTAAGTGAGGGAATGCAGCTTTCTATGAGCGGTAAAGGTAATGCTGCCCCCCGTGGTGGCGTTCCCGGAGATCTGATCATTCTGATTGAAGAATTACCTCATGAAAAGCTTAAACGGGAAGGAAATAATATAATTTACGATTTGCATATCAGCTTTATTGATGCTGCAATTGGATCTAGTGTTGAAGTTCCCACTATTGATGGAAAAGCAAAAATTAAAATAGAGCCTGGAACTCAGGGCGGTAAAATCTTACGTCTGAAAGCTAAAGGTGTGCCCGAAGTTAATTCATATCACCGCGGAGATCAGCTGATTTACGTGAACATCTGGACACCAAAGGTTTTATCAAAAGATGAAAGAGATCTGCTTGAAAAGTTGCAGAACTCTCCGAACTTTAAACCACAACCCGGTAAAAACGAAAAAAGCTTCTTCGACAAAATGAGGGAATATTTCGAATAAAATTAAAATCAAAAATCCTGTTACAAAATGACAGGATTTTTTTTGACCTATATACTCAGGTATATGAAAGTTTAAGAGTTTTATAAATCTCCCTGCTCCATTTTTGTCTGCTTTCGAGTACTAAATCACCTTTAGATTTTTTTATAACCTCGAAAACCATTTTTCGTAAACCTCCGGCTCCGGCGGCATTTCCATCCGGTGTCTTAAATTCATTTCCAATGATTTTAAGGTCTTTAACGTTAATGTTCCCTATTTCCCACAAATACCCGGTGGTGGGATTTTCATTAAGTTCAATTTTGATTCTGTCGCCCGCCTGAAGATCCAGATTTGCTCCATCATCCTTTTCGCCAATTTCTAAAAATGCCATAATATAATTTTATCTACAATCCAAATTTTCCAGAATCAACCCATTCACATTTTAACAGAACCCAGAAATCAACAGCCAGGCCTTTTAAAATATACTCATAAGGCAAATAACCATAGCCTTCCATTCCCCATTGCTCACCCCATGAATTTCTGATCATTAAAGCGCCGGTTGTTTTAACATCTCCATTTTTAATAACTATAGAATCATCATATCCAATAGCCACAATTGCATGGCCTCCAACTACTTTCTCGGTTTTAGCTGGGAAAGGTATTTGTCCATTCTGCCCGGTATATAAAGATGAATAACAGGTAAAACCAAACATTGAAGGTAAACCAGCCTGTAAATGTATTTTTACAGAATTTAATATAGTCTGCGGATCTGTTCCTATGGGGTCAAGCCGGTAATAGGATAAAGCCTGATAATTTTGAGCAATGGCATATAAAAATGCGCCCGGCTCTTCTTCGAATCGCTTGATATCATACGGCCAATACTTTTCCAATGCAATACCAAACATTGCCATAGCCGCCATTGTAGATCTCAAATACGCTCCTGTATCACCTTTCCAGTTTAAAAGATTGCGTGTTGTCTTGTATAAAAAGAGATGAGAGCCATCCAGATGTTTACCAAACGCCCTGTTTTCATAATATTCTACAACTCCAATTCCGGCATGGGCGGTACATGAGCCTAAAGGCCCCTGATTTTCAATTGGAGAACACCATTGCCTTAAATCTATTTTTGAGGGCGTTGTTTCTTTTTTTCGTGAACTCTTAATCCCTACGGAATTTAACATATCCTTTATAGAATCTTTTTGCCCTTTTACTTTTAATTTTTCAGATACCTGATCTGTTGAAATAGCATAATCACGGAAGTCAGGGTAATCCTTCATCCATCCCATTGAGTATTCCATAGCCTTTGTTTAAGCAATAATTTATAATCATTAATTTACAAATAAATAAGAAATTTATTTGTGTAAAAGCCTGTAAAACAATATAATGTACATACATGTGAAATTCTGGATAAACTAGAAACTGGCTTTAAATGACCTATCCGGAAAAACTGATTTTTACAAAATAATTTTTTAAGTACTGGCGAAATAAAACTGAATTAAACTTTATAAATTGAGAATATCCACCTCATGAGGCTCTTAGCAAGTTGATTTTTTGTTACCTTATTGTGCAATTTAATATCTATGATTTATGACCTACACTAACATAGATGAGATAATTTTTGAGTTAGAAACTATCATAGAAAATTGCGTTCAATCTAATAGCCGCATTGGTTACTTTGCTATTCTCTAT
This sequence comes from Daejeonella oryzae DSM 19973, assembly GCF_000422945.1. GTDB lineage: Bacteria > Bacteroidota > Bacteroidia > Sphingobacteriales > Sphingobacteriaceae > Daejeonella > Daejeonella oryzae. The sequence goes on along the minus strand of NZ_KE383964.1, from coordinate 255,991 downwards.
TTGAAAGTTACCTGCCGGGTTAAAGAAGAAATTTCAAAAAAAAGTTTCCAGGATTGCATACGAATGGAAAAACTGGATATCGTTTTTGCACAGAGGTTTATTGAAGCTTATTATTCCTGGAAAAAATCTGAGCAAGTAACTGCTTCCTGGGAAATAGTTTTTAGAACTGCTACTTTACCTCAGCCCATTGTTATTCAGCATCTGCTGCTTGGAATAAATGCACACATCAATTTAGATTTAGGCATAGCCACTGTTGAAACCATGCAAAATGATTCATTTCAAAATATACGGCAGGATTTCAACAGTATAAATAATATCCTTAATGACATGATCAGTAAAGTTGAGGAAAATTTAGGAAAAGTTTCACCTGCTATACGCCTGCTTAATCTTCACAAAAAGAATTATGACGAAATGCTTGTTCAATTTAGTATTAAAACAGCACGGGAAGGTGCATGGATATTTGCGACTGAGCTGGCCGGCAAAACAGGTAAAGCATATGTGCAATGTATAGCTGAAAGGGATAAGAAAATTTCTTATTTAGGAAATTGCATTTCATTTCCAGGAAAATGGCTCCATTTAACACTCAAAATAATACGAATATTTGAATGGAGACAGCCATCTGAAATCATCAGAATTTTAAGAATTGTATAGCTAATATTATTTCCAATGCTGTAACTTATCAAAATAAAATTAATCTAAAATCAAAAACTACTTAAACAACTCAAAACTTTATGCTCAGTATACGAAATATTGTAAAGCAATATGCTAATCATCGTGCCTTAGATGATGTGAGTATTGAAATTGAAAAAGGCTCTATTTTTGGGCTTTTAGGTCCTAATGGAGCAGGCAAAACTTCTCTTATCCGGATTATTAATCAAATAACTGCTCCGGACTCAGGTGAAATTCTCATCAATGGTGAAAAATTAAACTCTTCGCATATCTCTCAAATTGGTTATTTGCCCGAAGAACGCGGACTTTATAAAAAAATGGAGATCGGCGAACAAATGTTATACCTCGCCCAATTAAAAGGTATGTCAAAAAGTGAGGCCACCAAAAAGATAAAATACTGGTTTGAGAAAATGTCAATGGAAACCTGGTGGAAAAAGAAGGTTGAGGATTTGAGTAAAGGGATGCAGCAAAAAGTTCAGTTTGTGGCCACTATTGTTCATGATCCCCAATTAATTATTCTGGATGAGCCATTTTCAGGGTTTGATCCGGTAAATGTCGAAATCATTACCAAAGAAATATTGGATCTGAATAAAAATGGCGCTACCATTATTTTCTCTACCCACCGTATGGAATCTGTAGAGAAACTGTGTGACAATATTGCCCTCATTCATAAATCTCATAAAATACTAGACGGGCGGGTAAAAGATATCAAGAATTCGTACCGCAATAATACGTACCGGATAGAGTTTTCTGCTCATAACAGCGACCTTAATCTTGAAACAGAAATCTTTGAAATTCTTGAACAAAAAGAGGTTGAAGAAGGAACACAAATAACGATAAAGATCAACGATAGCAGGAACTCAAATGATGTTTTAGCCTATCTTATTCCAAAAGTTCAGATTACTCAGATGAACGAAGTGATACCAAGTATCAATGATATTTTCATTCAAAATGTAACAACTCTTAATTAGCAAATTATGAATAAAATCTTACTCATTATACAGAGAGAATATTTTAGCAGGGTTAAAAAGAAATCATTTTTACTGATGACTTTCCTGGTGCCTACACTGTTTATAGCTATGTATGCGGTGGTTATTTTTATCTTCATAAAAGGTGACGATGATATAAAAAACATTCGCGTACTGGATGAATCCGGAGTGTTTGCCAACAATCTTCAGAATAAGAAAAACTTAGATTTTAAATATATAAGTGGCTCTTATAATCAGGCAAAGGAGGATCTTTTAAAATCAGATGCTGATTTTTTATTATACATTCCTAAAAGCTACGAGGCAAAAAATAGCATAGAAATTATTTCTGAAAAAAAACCAGGTTTAACCATTCTGGGAGATATTGAAGGTCAGATGGCAACTGTTCTTCAGAATAAAAGATTAATAGAAGCTGGTATTGACACCGCCATTATTAATAAAACCAAAGCAAAGGTATCCATCAGCGCAAAGCAATTAACTGCTGAAGGCGAGAAAGATGCCAGCGTAGGTGCTACTTTTGTAGTAGGATTTGTCGCCGCATTTTTAATCTATATTTCATTATTTATTTATGGAACGCAGGTTATGCGGGGAGTTATAGAAGAAAAAACTACCCGTATTATTGAGGTTATTGTATCCTCCGTTAAACCTTTTCAGCTCATGCTGGGAAAAATTTTAGGAATTGGAATGGTTGGTTTAACACAGTTTTTATTGTGGATCATACTTTCTGTCGGACTGGCAACAGTAGCGGGAACGCTCATTTTAAAATCGGATTCAAGTAAAGAAAAGATTGAACAGATGAAAAACAATCCGGACCAGGCTTTACAGCAAAGCGACGGGCGGGCAGATGCATTTTTAAACTTTTCCAAAGCAGCAGATACGGTAGATTTTCCCTACATCCTTACTACTTTCCTGTTTTATTTTTTAGGTGGTTATTTAATTTACAGTGCACTATTTGCCGCAGTGGGTTCGGCTGTTGACAATGAAACAGAAACGCAGCAATTCATGCTGCCCATTACGCTTCCTCTCATTTTTACTTTTATTATAGGGATGAATTTTATCGTCAATAATCCGGATAGTCCTCTCTCCTTCTGGCTTTCGATGATTCCATTTACATCTCCAATAGCAATGATGATCCGAATTCCTTTTGGAGTTCCGGTTTGGGAATTGGCTTTATCAATGGCGTTGCTGGTTGCTGGCTTCATATTTACCACATGGGTTGCTTCACGTATTTACCGGGTAGGAATTTTAATGTATGGTAAGAAAACCAGCTATAAAGAAATAGCGAAATGGTTTATGTATAAAGAGTAATTAAAATATTAATCAATGAAAGCAGCAGTTATAGATATCGGGACCAATACTTTTCATCTTTTAATTGCTGAAGGTAGAAGTTCCGGCATCTATAACTTTTTACATCAGGAAACAATCCCGGTTAAGTTAGGAGAAGGCGGAATTACAAAAGGAATTTTGACGGATGCGGCAATAGAAAGAGGGATTGCTGCAATCAAAAAATTTAAAGGTATTATCGAAGATCATCAGATTTCAAGCATTAAAATAATTGCTACGGCAGCTGTCAGATCCGCCTCTAACGGTCAAAAGTTTATCGACCGAGTTTATACCGAAACAGGTTTAAAGATTAACATAGTTAACGGAAATGAAGAAGCAGAACTCATTTACACAGGAGTTAAATGGGGTCTGAATCTAAAATCTGAAAAGTGCCTTATTATGGATATAGGAGGCGGAAGTGTTGAGTTTATCATCTGCAATTCTACCGGCTTAATCTGGAAAAAAAGTTATCCGATAGGTGCCGCCAAATTGATGGCCTTATATCATCGCAGTGATCCTATAAGCCCGGATGAAATTAAGACCATTCAAAACCATCTTGACGAAATTCTGGTTGAACTTCAGAAAGAATGCGCTTTACATTCTCCTCAATTGTTGATAGGCTCATCGGGAGCTTTCGAGACATTCGCAGAATTACTTGCCCGAAAATTTGCGAAAGAAGAGAACCCTCATTATCAAAAGGAATTTGAAATGAATGTAGGGCAGTTTAAGGAAATGGCTTCAGAATTACTCAGGAGTACCCATAATCAGCGGGCTTCAAATCCCGCAATAATTCCTGTGAGAGTAGACATGATTATTGTTTCAACTGTATTAACGCTTTATATTTTAGATAAACTACAACTTACCCAATTAAAACTTTCTGCTTATGCCTTAAAGGAAGGAGCCTTATTTCATTTACTTAATTGATTTTGAGTAGTAAAATCAGAGGTATATTTGCTTACATTATTATAATGAAGCATAAAAAAAACAAAACAGATACTATAAATAAATTCTCCGATTTCTTCTTCCCGGCCGGTAATAAAATCAAGCATCATGATGGTGCCCAAAATAAATCCCATACTTAGATAGGCCGGTGGAACTATTATTTGACTTTTCTTTATCCAGGCAAATTTTCCCTTACTAATCATCCAGGGAAGAATGACTCCGTAAATAAATAAAGCATATAAAGCCACGTGTTTTGTTTTCATCTTAAACATTCCCTGCAAAGTATTATGCAGATTTATTTCATTCTGATCACTGTATTTAGCAAATACACCTGTGGTTTCCATACCGAAAACCCGTTGTCCATAGCTGATTTCTTCGAGACCGGCAAATACATTAAATGCAAAAAATAAGATGAAAAACCAATGAAAATAGTGATACTTTTTTTTAATCCGGATGGCAATTAAAAGCGAAATAATTCCGGAAATAAGTAAACAAACAAAAGTCAGCCATTCAGCTATTCCGTCTTCCTGCAGAACAGAAAGGTATACTGACTTATTAATAAATAATATGATAAGGAAGGAAAAAATTAATAAAGGGAAAAGCAAGGTTGCTTTTTTCAGCTTTCCTGTTTTTTGTATTATATCATCCATATAATGAAATCTGATTTTCAATTAGTCCGCCAGAATGTTCAATTCTGCAAACAGCCGTTCTGTGGGCAACCCAACTACATTGGTATATGATCCAACAATTTTTTCAATACCTATTAAGCCAATCCATTCCTGTATACCGTACGCCCCGGCTTTATCCATTGGCTGACCTGTTGAGATATAATATCTGATCTGTTCTGGAGTAAGTGCTTTGAAATAAACTTCAGAAACTTCATAAAAGCTGTGAATTTTGTGATTTTTCAGCAAACTTACAGCGGTGATTACCTGGTGCATATTACCTGATAATGCAGATAATATTTCAAATGCATGCTCAGCATTTTCCGGTTTGCCCAAAATCCGCCCGTCAATACAAACCAATGTATCAGCCGTAATTACAATTTCATTGCTGATTGTTTCATCAAATGCTTTCGCTTTTTGCTCAGAAATAAATATCGCAATTTCTTCAGGAGAAAGTTCTTCTGGAAAAGATTCATCTACCTCTTTCAAAACTACCCGAAAATCAATTCCCATTAATTTTAGAAGTTCCTGACGGCGTGGAGATTTTGAAGCCAGAATAACCGGAGGTATGTTTTTGATCATAAAGAAATTTTAAAATTTTCAGGAAGAAGGTAAGCCATCTTTAGCAGATGGAGTTTCATTCATCCATTTATTCTGGAGCTTTAAAACCTTTTCAATTACATCTCTTACACAGCCTTTACCACCGTCTCTGTGAGAAATGTAAAGTGAGATTTCTTTAATTTCTGATACAGCATCTGCAGGACAAACCGGTATACCAGCCATTTGCATGGGGGGCAAATCAGGAATATCATCTCCCATATACATTACCTGTTCAGCTGACAGCGAATTTTTGGAAAGGAATTCTGAATATATTTCAGTTTTTGAATCGGCTCCTAAAAAAACCTCATCGATGCCTAAACCATTAAGACGAATCTTTACACCCTGTGAATGCCCACCAGAAATAACAGCAATTTTGAAACCCCGTTTTATGGCGAGTTGTAACGCATAACCATCTTTAATATTAAACTGGCGCAACTGCTCACCACTTTCGGTTACATGAACTATCCCATCGGTAAGAACACCATCCACATCAAATACGAATGCTTTGATGAATTTAAATTTTTCGAGCACCATTTAAACAGGAAGTTTAGTGGAATGATTTACATTCATTACTGCTGATTAATTCTGATTATCACGCCATTCATAAACCCATGCAGATTGAATCTGCTCTAAATGGCCTTCATTACATTCTTCACGAGTTCCTGCAAAATGTGGCAAAGTAAGTACCCATTCTACTAATTCGGTAAAACGAATACGATATATTTTTGATTCTCCGAATTCATCACCAAACTTCTCATAAAGTCCCATGGCAATATCTTCATGATCTTTCCAATAAATAGGCAATTCAAATTTATTTTGAGTCATATGGCTAGTAAATTAGGTTATAATATATTGGTAAAACGATGGTTAGTGACCTAAAAATTGGTTTTGATCCGGTAAGGTTACTTCAATATCTCCATCGACCACTACGCATTGGCAACCCAGCCTGGAAGTGATACGTGGATTAACTGCCCGGTCAATAAAATCTTCTTCCTTATCTGAAATTTCCTGAAGATTATCCATGCCCTGATTCACATAAACATGGCAGGTACTGCATCCGCAAACACCGCCACAATTATGCTGTAATTCTATACCATTATCAAGGCAAACATCTAAAACAGATTCGTTCTGGCTAATAGGCAATTCCACAGATTCTTTTCCCGCTTCCTCGAAATTGATTTTTATCTTATAAATACTCATTATGCCGCAAAATTAACAAATTTAACGGGGTCGTTAGCCCTGCTTATCATAATTGATGATACTCTGACTTATTTTCTCATACAATTCAAGAGTTGATTCATCCTGAAGCAATAATTCTTTTTGCTTTTCAAGTGTATTGTAGTCTTTACGAACAGCCGGACCGGTTTGCATATCTGCCGGATCGTTGGTTTGCACCTTTAATGCAGTTTCTAAAATTAATGGTCTTAGCACATCGAAACTGAGATTTTGAGTTTTCAACAACCTGGAGGCAAGTGCATACATGTGGTTGCTGAAATTTGAGGCAAATACAGCAGCGATGTGCAATGTTCTTCTTTCCAATGAATTTAACTCGATCACTTTTTCTGACAAGCGGTCTGCTATTCCCTTTAGAGTTGAAGTTACTTCTTCCGTATTTCCTTCTATAGCTATTGGAATTTGTCTGAAATCAACAGCCTTTGATTTAGAAAAAGTTTGCAATGGATAAAAAACTCCAATTCTGTCAGATATTCCATCCAGAATATTCATATCTGTAGTTCCGGACGTATGAATTACCAGCTGATCTGTTAATGAAAGACCGGCGGCAACTTCACGGATAGCATCATCTTTTACCGCAATAATATATAAGTCAGCAGTGGAGGTAATGTCTTCCAGTTTTTCTACCGCCTCGGCAGCTAATGAATCTGCAAGATGATAAGCATTTTCTAATTCGCGGCTGTAAACCTGCACTATATCCTGACCGGCCATTTTAAATGAGCGACCCAGATGTGTGGCCACATTTCCACTTCCCAAAAGCACAATTTTCATCTTAATAATATTGTAGTAATCCAGCCGATCTTTATCCTTTTTGGATCTAAGAATTATCAGCTAAGAAAATCAGGTAGTTTTATTTTCCTTGTTCCTTCTAAATATCGAAAGTAAAAATCCAACAACCATGATTATAGTACCGCCCCAAAACAGGTTAATGTAGGGAAACTCGATGGCTTTCATCACGATCCATGTTTTTTCAACTTTGGGTTTCTGATAAACCTGTAATTCCAATTTATCTCTGTCTGGATATACATTAGTAAATCTTACTTTCAAACCAACTTCTTCAACAGTTTTACCGAAATCATACAGAGAGCCCCCTTTTAATAAATACACAGGCTCTGCAGTATATTTTTTACCCTCAGTGTTCACTTCAACCTGCATGCCGATAGCTACATCGCCACTGGCAACCGGAATATTTTGAATGCTGGCGTTTCGGTTAATGGCTTTTACAACCATAAATCCATCGCGATAGCGAACCGTATCTCCTACGTTAACTTCATGAATAACCGGTTTTTCATAATTCTCTTCGTCCGTGTGTCCTTCATGATCGGCATGTGTTTCTTCTTTCAATGGAACACTGCTTACGTGTGTATAAATATCATGAAACAGATAATGTCTTGTATCCGGTGAGGCAATGATCTGTTTCATCTTCGCATTTTGCTGCGCATTTGGATAGAGATCAAAATTCTCTTTTATCTTACCTGTTTTTTCATCTATTACCTGATAATTTACCCGATAATATGTATTCACGCCTTCTGTAGAATCGCCACGATAAGTTACAGTGTAGCGATCCATTTTAATCGGCTCATCCTTGTAAAGAAGAATATTTTCTTTAGGATCATTGCTTTTAGCAAATTCATCTCCAAAGCCCCCACCTGTATTATTGATAGAAACAGTTTTACTTGTGGCAGCGGCAACAAGCGCACCGATAAGCAGCATGGCAAAACCAATATGAGCAACTGAAGAACCAGCCAGTTTCCATTTCCCTTTTAGAGCTTCGCCAAGTATTTTAGCGTTTGCAATAATAGAAAATACTGATGCATAGGTCAGCAAAATATACATTGCATTATTGTATACTTTAGTTATGTATACCGCAATTGCTGTAACAATTAGTGCTGCAATCAATGATACAGCAATACTGATAAAGAACTTTCGGATATCGGTATTCTTGTATTTTAAAAACTGCGAAAAAGCAGATATCATGGCTATAACGATGGCAAAAGGAACCTGCCATTTATTATAATGCTTTATAACATCTGCCGGAGGCGCAACTTTAGTCCCGAAAACTGCATTAAATACAGGGATTGATGTTGTAGCGATGATTTGCACACAAGCGATAGTCAGAATTAACGCACCAATAAAAAGCCAGAATTCACGGGAATAAGTTTCCTCATCTTTTTTAGTAATCGGAAGTTCTTTCCAGCGGTAAATAATTAAGCCAACAGATAGAAATAAGAAGGTTAGCATGTATATAACCAAATGCCAGAACATTCCAAGATCCGTAAAAGCATGAACAGAAGTTTCACCTAAAATTCCGCTTCGGGTTAAAAAAGAAGCATACAGCACCATGAAAAAACTGATCAGAACCAGGAAAGTTGCTGTAAAATATGAGTGTCCGGAATTTTTATAAGCGATTAAAACATGTATTGCGGCAATTAAAGTAAGCCACGGAATGATCGATGCATTTTCTACAGGATCCCATGCCCAGAAGCCACCAAAGTTAAGAGCTTCGTAGGCCCAGAATGAACCCATAATAATTCCTGTTCCCAAGATCATTACAGCGAACAAAGCCCAGGGTAAAGCAACTTTAACCCATTCGCTGTATCGTTTTTCCCAAAGACCCGCTATTGCGTATGCAAACGGAATAATCATGGAAGCAAAACCAAGGAATAAAGTAGGAGGATGAATTACCATCCAGTAATTTTGAAGCAATGGATTTAAGCCGTTTCCATCCTGAATGAGACTTAAATAATCGGGACGTGAAAATATCGGACCTTCAATTGCATCGCGTAAAAGAATAAATGGAGAACTTCCGATGCGGATATCGAAAATTTCAATTCCAATAAGCATCGATGCCAGAAATGTTTGTGAAAACATAACTGTAGTCATCACAGAACCTTCCCACGATTTACCTTTCCAGAAAATAACACTTCCTAAAACACCCTGCCAGAACATCCAAAGCCAAAAACTTCCTTCCTGTCCTTCCCAAAAACTGGATATTATATAATAAACCGGAAGTGTTTTAGATGAATGTGCCCATGCATAGTGATACTCAAACAGGTGGTTGTAAATGATATAAAATAAGCAGGAACCTATACCGATTATAGCCAGCAAATTTAGCAGAAAGGCAATACGCCCAATTCGCTGCCAGGATGCGGCAAGCAAATTAAACTCACCTCCAAGAGGGCTTTTATTTTTATTTACAGTTGCAAAGTAATAGCTGATTGTTGCAAGAAGAGCAGAACAAAACGAAAGTATAACGAAGAACTGACCTAACTTACCAGGAAGAAGGTTTTCTCCAACAAATTGTATATCCATTTATAATTTAACTTTTTACGGTAACAGCATTGGCTTCCGTGACCTCTATCTGGTCTTTTGTATATTTTGAGGGGCACTTCATCAGTATTTTAGAAGCGTGAAACTCATTTCCTACCATTTTACCGGTTAGCACGATTTGCTCGGAGCGTTCAAAATCCTGAGGTTTTGTTCCATTAAAAACAACTTTGCATTCTCCGCCTTTATTATCTTTCATATAAAAAGCAAAATAATTAGCGTCTTGCTGAGGCTTATAGAATAATTCTTTCTCTTTATTTAACTGTCCAACCACATGCAATTCTGATTGCGTATCGCGGGCATCAGTAAAGTTACCATAAGTACTGGAATCTGCATAAGTGCTTATGATAACGCAGATAGCAATTGCAATAATTACAATTCCTACTATCGAGCTCTTCTTCATATTTAATTTGCTTAAACGATTAGTCTATGCGGTTACAAAAGTACAAAATACTACACTTTAGCCCTAACTATAACAACATTGTTATTTATTAAGAACCATTCTAAATAAGAAAACAAAAAGGGCAGCTGAATAAACCGCTGCCCTTTTTAATATGTTCTGAATTATATTTGATCAGGGCCAGATTCCCATATTCATATAAGAAACAGCGATTTTATCAATAGAACTAACAAAAGCAGCAGTTCTTAAACTATCTATTTTAGGATTGTTCATTTTGATTTCGCGAATTTCATGGTAAGAGCGAATCATGGTATCTTCCAAACCAGAATTAACCAATTCTAATTCTGTAGCACCTTTAATAATCAGATTACGCTGAACGCTATCTAAGGTAACACCGGTAGTTTTTTCTACCATATTAACCAGATTCCGGTTAGCGGTTTCTTCGTAACGCTTATCCATACGGCCAAATGCCACGTGAGAAAGATTTTTCAACCACTCAAAATAAGATACAGTTACACCGCCGGCGTTACAGTACATATCCGGAATGATGATACATCCGCGTTCGATAAAGGCTGCAGCTGCTGCCGGAGTTGTTGGACCGTTAGCACCTTCGGCAATAATCTTTGCCTTGATGTTGCCAATATTATGTTCTGTGATTTGGTTTTCTAATGCTGCCGGCACCAATATATCGCATAGCTGCTCTAAACCTTCGGATGAATTTGTAAATTCTACCTGCGCTCCGCTAAATCCTAAGATAGATCCGGTTGATTTACGGTGATTAAATACATCATCAAGATCTAAACCGTTTTCATTATAAATTGCACCTTCGTACTCGCAAAATCCAACAACCGTAGCTCCAAATTCAATCAGATATTTTGCAGAATGATATCCTACGTTACCTAATCCCTGCACAATTACCTTTTTTCCATCTAAACCGGGAGTTAATCCCAATTTAATCATATCCTCAGCTACGTCTACACATTCCCTGATAGATATTGCAACACCACGTCCGGTAGCTTCTCTTCTTCCGGCAATACCGTGTAATGCCAATGGCTTTCCGGTAACACAACCCAAAGCATCTAACTGACCAGGGTTCATGGTTTGATAAGTATCCGCAATCCAGCTCATTTCACGTTCGCCTGATCCATAATCCGGCGCAGGTACGTCAATACCGGGACCAATAAAGTTTTTCTTAATCAGTTCTACCGTATAACGGCGGGTAATATTTTCTAATTCGGCTACAGTATAATTTTTAGGATTAATTTTAATACCGCCTTTTGCACCACCAAAAGGAACATTTACAATAGCACACTTATAGCTCATAAGGGCGGCCAAAGCCATTACTTCATCCTCATTCACCATATCACTGTAACGGATACCACCTTTTGTAGGCGATTTATGATGAGAATGTTCAACACGCCATGCATCAATTACCTCAAATCCGTTGCCCCTTCTTATCGGGAAACGAAAGCGGTAAACGCTGTTACATGATCTGATCTGGTCCAGCAATCCTTCGGGATGCGAAGTGAACTGGGCTGCATGATCAAAGAACTCGCACACATCACCAAAAAAATTGGTTTCTAAATGGGCAGTTTCTGTAGACTTAGCCATAACTATTTCTTAGAGTTTATAGATTTAATTGTTTTTCTGACGCAAATTTGAGTTAAAAAAAAGGATTCCTGCAAATGAAAAAATCTTAGTGTATGTGTTACACTCCCGGTTTTTTCATTAAAATCCAGATTTAAATACCTTTAAACCTTGATTATTCTATCCATTTCCCTTTTCAACTTTTTTTACTCTTTTATCGATACTGAATAAATAGGCTACAATTCCAATAAAAATAATGCTGATTACAGCAACTACCACGTAAATTTTACCGGAGTCACGCATAGTATCAGCCATTTCAACTGCTCCAGAATTTTGTGCTAATACAGTTTGTGCAAGCACAATTATTGTTAAGAAAAGGAATACTGATTTCTTCATTCAACTAATTTTATAAATATTGATATGCTTTACAAAGCTTTTGATGATTTAAATTGGCGGCGATAAAGGTTAGCAAAAATCAACTATCAAGCTGACTGTTTTCTAATTTACGAATACGGTAACGTAAAGTTGCAATCCACACTCCCAACATAATCCAGCCCAGGCAGGCCGGATAAAAAACCCAACGCATATTGTCATCCAGATCATATCCACCAAAACCGGGATTACCTCCGTTACCGGGATGCAGGGAATCTGTCATTCTTGGTAATATGAACAAGAGAACAATCATCACCGGAAAGGCGAAAATATTATATATGGCAGATATACGAGCCCTTTTTTGTTCTTCCTCCAGAGAATTTCTTAATACGAGATAAGCCATATACATCAAGGTGCTAATGGCTGCACTGTTTAATTTCGGGTCATTAGGCCATGGATCTCCCCAGGTATAATTAGCCCAGATCATCCCTGTTAGTAAACCTAAAAATCCAAAAATAATACCTGCATTAACGCTTTCTACGGCTAAAAGATCATCATTTTCATTCCCCGAACTCAAATACTTGATACTGTAAATTACAGATACCAAATACAATATGATCATGGTAAACCACATCGGAACATGAAAATATAAATTACGGATGCTCTCATGAAGAATAGGCAAGCTTGGAACTTCAATTAATAACCCTCCAATAATGGAGTAGAGAACAAGAACTGAGGCTATAATTTTCCACCAGTTTTTAGTCATAGATAGCATGATTTATGGGCCAAAGGTAATGAAATATCAATAAGTACGCAGCAAGCGGATTAAATTTAAATGGCCTGAAATCTCTTAAATAAACCCCTAATTCTCAACATTCTAAATCGAACAAATTTATTCTCGCCATAAATAAGGAAAAAGAATTAGTGATACGGCAATCACAATTACGTTAATTCCACCCAGAACTCCGATCTCATCCATTGAAACTGAACGATCTAATCCATCCATTGCATTCTTAGATAATTTGATCAATACTATTAATAACGGAATAATGACCGGGAAACTAAGAATTGCCATCAGCGCACCGCTGTTATGAGCTTTGGAAGCAATCCCCGAAATCATCGTAAAAACAGTAGCAAAACTTATACTTCCTAGTAAGACCGATATGAAATAAAATAAAGGGTCGCCCACCGGGTTTTTAAAAACGAGCGAATAAAATGCAAGAGCAATTACTGACAATAAAAGCATCAGCAGGATATTGTAAATTATTTTAGAAATGATAATAGCCTGCGGACTTGCAATAGTATAATAGTACAATTGCCTTCCTCGGTTCTCCTGCACAAAACTTTTGGTTATGGCATTAACAGAAGCAAATAACATGATAATCCAAAACAAAGCATTCCAGGTAATTGGCTGAATGGATTTAAATGCCAGAAAGCAAACAAATACTGTAGAAACCACATAGAGCAATATGCCGTTAAAAGCATATTTTGAACGCCATTCGAGCACAATTTCTTTGCGGATCAAAAATTTAACCTGGTTTAGTAAATTCATTGGCCACAAATATATAGTTTGAATCTGAGTTTGCCGATATCCTTTACGGATTGGAACCTCAATGCCATTTAAGTAATTTCAGCTTGTATATTTGGCTGTATGTTTTGTTCATCATTAGACTCTCCTATCGGGAAGATTTTTGTTAAAGCCAATGAAAGTGCCGTTTGTTATATCGGATTTGCCGAAGAAATTTCTGAGGAGAATTCAAACGAGCTGACTGAAATGGCTATAAGTCAATTATCCGAATACTTTGCATCCAAAAGAACCGAATTTGATTTTCCATTCGAACAGCCCGGAACAGACTTTCAGCAGAATGTATGGAAAGCTTTATTGAGTATTCCTGCCGGGAAACCCATTAGCTATGCTGCACTTTCTAAAAAAATGCATCATCCTTTAGCAATCAGAGCGATTGCGGCGGCAAACGGAAAAAACAATTTAATGATCCTTATTCCTTGCCACCGGGTAATTGGCAGTAATGGCGATCTGGTAGGTTATGCCGGAGGTTTGTGGAGAAAAAAGTGGCTGCTGAACCATGAAGCCATGACCACACAAAGCGGCCAGTCTTTTCTGATACTTTAAAAATCAGATTTCTAATTTTCTTGTAGGAATTCGATTATTAACCAGTTTAAACCAAAGCGGTGGAATTAAAGCAGGCAGAAACATGCTGGCATATCCGCCGGGTAATACCGGACTATTAGCATGCGACAGCAGCTGGTTAAATGGCTTGGAAGCATGATAATGATGATCGGCATGCCGGCTCAGATCGATCAGAAAAAAACGGCTTATTACCTTATCACTTTGCCAGGAGTGCTGCTCATTTACCCGTTCTTTACTTAATCTGCTCAGGCCGTAGTGCTCAATGTAATTGGTGTACTCCAGCAATAAATTGGCAAATACAGCCTGAAGAATCAATGCTGTGGAAACCTCAAATCCAAAAAAAATGCCAATGAATAAAAGAAAGGCACTATATCCTGCAAGACAAGCAATAAAATAATTATGAAAGCCGTAAGGCAGATATCCCTTTTTATTACATCGTTGTTTTTCGGATTGTAAAGATTGCTTAACCTGCCCCGCAATTGAGCGGACGAGATAATGATAATACGTTTCACCATATCTGGCCGTAACAGGATCTGCATCTGTTCCAACATGTTTATGATGAATTTTTAAATGATGTACATAGAAGTACGGATTAAATACACTGAACAATAAAAATCTCCCCAAAAAATTCCACCATTTTTCCTTGTGATGAATCAGTTCATGCGCAACAACAATGGCTAATGTACCGGAAGAGCTTCCGGTGGAGAGTGCAGCAGAAAATAGATAAAAACCGGTTATGCGACCAGATGCAATTCCAAATACAAGACTGGAGATGGATACAATTTGCGCAACAACGCAAAGGATTAATAAAACATCGGGTAGATTATCTTCTGAAATATCATCATTCGATTTGTCTTCAGGCAATATTAATTCTGCAATCCCTAAGCCAACAAAAGAAAAAATAAAATTGATGAGTGTATACCATCCACCCATCAGGTTTCCAAATACCAGCAATACTACCGGAAATAGGATAAAGAAATATTTCCAGTTTCTGAAAGATCCGGTTTTGTTCATTTTAATTGAATTGCCTTAACTCATTTAATTGAGCGCAACAAATTATTCAAAATAATTGAATTATTACTTGGATGAAAAGTTAGCTACAAACATTGCTGCAGCCATTAATGAAAAGTCTTTAAGAAGGCTTCCCATCGCGTTTTGATCGCCACCCAATAATGCCGGCAAATGAATAGTGAGTATAAAAACCAATAGCATTAATGCCAGGAGGTAGCCGGCAATCTTTGCAAATTTATTGATTACTAATGCAAGGGCCGCCAATATTAAACAAGCTCCGGTAATGTAAACCCAAATTACTCCGCCAGGTATATAAGCCGGAACCATGCCCTGCATATTCTCAGCATACATAAAATGCATTACGCCGAATACCGCAAAAGGAATGGCAAAAAGAACTCTTAAAACGCCGGGAGGTAATAATTGATTCATATTTATTTATTTAAGTATAGTAATCCTGTGAATTGACTATACCTAATTTAAATAAATTATTTCTTCCTTATTCCTATTTCCTTTTTTCTTGAAAAAATAATTAAGGTTAATGAACCAAGAACCATTAACCCCCAGCCCAGCCAGCGGTAATGTATAATTGAGCTGGCTGCGGCGGCCAGTTTTTTTAATGGAATGAAGCTAAAATAGTTGTTCACCTTAAAATAAACTGCTGCCAGTGTAAAAATGATAACCGTAAGCGAAAGCCATCCTGAAAGTTTAAGCAAAGAATTTTTACCAAATGCCCCGCCAATTAAACCCAGTGCAGCAAGCACAAAAACTATGCTTGCCAGAACAACATCTATATCAAAATAATTCCAGTTACCAATAATTGGAATATGCAGCATGGGGCTTAAGCCACCTGCAATGATTAAAAGAGAGCCGAATATACCGGCGTAATTACGGGAATTCATCAGAATTTTATTTTTTACCTAAAGCCGATTGAGGAGCGTTACCTTCCGTCAGTTCCATTTTTTCTGCAAAATGAGCACAGTAATCACGCAAATCTTCTACAATATTTTTTTCCCCTGTGGCTCTTAAAAAGCTGTCGCCCATTGTCTGAAGGGTTTCATAAAAGAAACGCTTCATTTCATCGGCAGGCATATCTTTTGTCCAGAGATCAATACGTAATGAATTTTTATAATTGTGATCCCATAAAGCGAGCATCATGGATTTAACAGGCAATGCCTCTTTATTGGTGCTATCTGTTGATTCCCACAAAATATTTTCAGGAACATTCTGATCATCTAATTCTATTGTAAGTTTTATTTCTGCTTTTTTCATTTAACTAATTTGCTTAAGCAAGCTGGAAGCGTCATTTCTGCTTGTAATTTTTTTATTTTATTGAGACCGTGAGTGCTAATTGATAACTACCCTAATTATTGTTATTAATGCAGCCACAAAGATGATAAATAGTAATTCAAATAACCAAATCCGTTTGGTATCCGAAAGTAATCTTCTAAAAACTAGATCAGCCACAAAACAGATTAGCACCATAAACAGAAGAGAAATGATTCCGTATAATTCAAATCCTGCAGAAGCATCAAAGAACATGAAATATATGCCACCAACCAGTAATAACGCAGATATTACATTGAGAGGAGTAAACCTGATGTTCATTTCCGTTTCCGATCTTTTTTATGAACTGCATCAAATTTCGGGCTCTTTTTTCGTCTTGCTGCGCCGGGCTTATTATTATGCAGAGAAGTTGCTTTTACAGGTTTAGCATTGCCAATATTTTTCGCCTTCTTTTCATGAAATGCTCCTTTAAAATCGGGGTCATCTTTACGCTTTTGCATATCAACGTCCTTTGCAATATTCTGGCGTTCTTCATACGGGGTTTCCTCAATAAATACGCCTTCCGGGATATTAAAAACAGGAATTTGCTGGCGAATGAGTTTCTCAATTCTGCTCACATAATACTCTTCGGCCGGACTGCAAAAAGTTATGGCATCTCCGCTTTGAAAAGCACGACCTGTACGACCAATACGGTGAACGTAATCTTCGATAATGATGGGAACATCAAAATTAATCACATGACTTACATTACTTACATCTAATCCGCGTGAAGCAACATCGGTGGCAACCAGAATCCGAACCTCTCCTTCCTTAAATGCATTAATGGAATTAATACGGGTATTTTGGCCTTTATTTGCGTGAATAACCCGCACTTCTTTTGCACCATATCTCTTCTCCAGAAAATGGAAAATATTATCGGCAACTGTTTTGGTTTTGCAAAAAATAATGAGCCTTTTTACCTCTTCATCCTGTTTCAGCAAATGCTGAAGAAGGTTTAGCTTGGTTTTTAAATTAGGAACGTGATATAAAGACTGGCTTATCGTTTGAGCCGGAGTGGCCTGTGCACTTACTTCAATTACTGTCGGATGCTTTAAAAAATCACCGGATATTTTATGAACAAGTTCACTCATAGTGGCCGAGAACAATAAGTTCTGACGCTTTCTGGGAACAACTTCCAAAATGCGGTGAATGGAACCAATAAATCCCATATCCATCATTTTATCAGCTTCGTCCATTACCATAAAGCTGATGTACTGGGTATTTATGTGACCCGCCAGATAGAGATCTAAAAACCTCCCGGGAGTAGCTACCAGTATATCCACTCCTTTTTTCAATTCTGCGATTTGAGTTTTGGGACCAAGGCCACCATAAATCACAACTGTTCTCAGATCAGTAAATTTGGCAAATGTGCGGATGTTTTCTTCTATCTGCATAGCTAGCTCCCGTGTTGGAGCAATAATCAGCGCACGGGGATCGATTCCTTGGGCATATTTCAGCTTCATTAAAATAGGCAAAACAAACGCGGCAGTTTTACCTGTTCCGGTTTGTGCTACTCCCATAATATCCTGTCCGGATAAAATAGGCATAATAGCTTTTTCCTGAATGGGTGTTGGTATAGTATAACCAGCATCGGCAACAGCATTTAATATCTGTCGGTTCAGCTTAAAGTCTTCAAAAGATTGAGGCATAAGCGCAAAGATAGGCTTTTTGTCTTGAGTCAGCCCTCAAAGCTGAGGCTTAACAGAAATTGCGTCTTTTTGGGACTCTGGAAATAGACAAAAGAATTTCATTCCAATTAATGAATGCAGGTTTTAAATCGTTAATCGTTGTTGAAGATCGTATCCTATAAACAACATAAAACCTGCATTTCAAAAATTACTATGTTTATAAATGCTTATTCCAATTAGGTTATTAATCTACAGGAGTCAGTTTATAAATTATTCCGGGGCTCTCTACGGCAATGTAGAGATAACCATCCGGTGCCATTCTAACATCCCTAACCCGGCCAATATTCTTAAACAGGATTTCTTCTCTTACAACTTTAGTATCTTTTAATACACTCCTGTTAATATATTGAAAACGCAAAGATCCCGACATCAGATTTCCTTCCCAGCCTTTATATTTGTTACCGGTTACAAAAGCTAAACCACTCGGGCCAATTGATGGAGTCCATTGATAGAGCGGCTGCTCCATACCTGGTTTTTCAGTTTTTGTGTTCGGACTCATTGGTTTGCCGCTATAATTAATTCCATAAGTAATGTCGGGCCAGCCATAATTTAATCCCGGATTAATGATGTTGATTTCATCCCCGCCTCTTGGCCCATGCTCATTAGTCCATATTTTTCCCGTTTGCGGATGAATACTCATTCCCTGAGGATTGCGGTGACCGTAGGAATAAATCGAAGCCTGTGCACCTGCTGTTTTCACGAACGGATTATCTGCAGGAATTGACCCATCAGACTTGATCCGATGGATTTTACCTAAATCATTCCCTTTTATTTGCTGAGGATTTTGTTTTTCGTTCCCTCTCTCTCCTACAGAAAAATATAAATAACCGTCTTTTCCAAACTGCATTCTTGATCCATAGTGATGTTTGGTTGGAGAATAAGGCTGGGCTATAAAAATATCTTTTTGGTTAGTCAGAACGCCGTTTTCAAACCTGGCTTTTAATATAGCTGTTGTTGCTAATTCTTTACCATTGTCGTCTTTTTTGCCTCTTGAATAAGAAAGGTAAATATTTTTATTAGAAGCATAATCCGGATCCAAAACTACATCCAGTAATCCCCCCTGACCGGCTGCGACAACTTCAGGAGTTCCCTTAACAAGGGTAAAAGAACGATCTTTTTTTACATAATAAAATTTCCCGTTCCTGTCTGTTACAAGCATTTCACCGGCGGGCAAAAAAGCCATTCCCCAGGGAACGTCTAAGCCTTTCAGCACTGTATCTAATCGAATAGTTAATTCTTCTGTCTTAAAAATATTTGACTGGGGCTTGTCAGATGATGAATAACGATCCACGTTTTTTATACCGCTCAAAATATAATCTGATAGCTGGTATATCTCCTTTTCATTAAAAGCAGAATCAAATGAAGGCATACCTTCATTTTCATAACCCATTTTAATAGCTTTAAAGAGATCATTTCGGCTGTTGCCGTGTTTCCATTTCCGGTCGACAAAAGCGTTCATTTTTTCACCATGGCAACCTCCGCAATAAGTTTGGTAATGAGCCGCTGCATTTCCAAATGCACTATCCTGAACAGGAGAATTTCTGTGAATTAATTCAGGTGCTTTTTCCCATCTATTAAAGCTTACTAAAATAAATGTGAAGGCAGCAATTATGGTAATGGTTATGATATATTTTAGCATCATTTTTTATTTAAAACTATGTATAATTAATAATCTAATACAGAATTTGTTTGGTTTAACATTCAAAACCGTTCATGTTATCTTTATAAAGATTTAAAATAGCCCAAAACAGAAATAATATTATGCTGACAAAAATTTTTCAGCCTTGTGGAATCAATTATCTATTCCACATTGTAACTATATTTGAAATATAAACAGGTTGAAGAAATTCGATTGCTCTTTATTTTTAATTTAATTAATCTCCAGTAACTATGTCAAGTATCCTTATAAAATCTGCTAATCTGGTTAATGAAGGAAAACAATTTATCGCCGACGTATATGTTAAAAACGGCATTATTGAAAAAATTGCTCCACAGCTTGATGTAAAAGCCGACCGTGAAATTAATGCAGAAGGATTACATCTTTTCCCGGGTTGTATTGATGATCAGGTACATTTCCGTGAACCGGGATTAACTTACAAGGGAGATATTTATTCGGAAAGCCGGGCTGCCGTGGCCGGAGGAATTACCTCTTATATGGAGATGCCCAATACGGTACCAAATACGTTGACGCAGATTTTATTGCAGGATAAATATGACATCGCCTCTATTAATTCTTTAGCCAATTACTCCTTCTACATGGGTGCCGGCAATAACAATCTGGAGGAAGTTTTAAAAACAGATCCAAAAAAAGTATGCGGTGTGAAAGTTTTCATGGGTTCGTCTACCGGAAATATGCTGGTCGATAATAAAAAAACCCTCGAAGGACTTTTCTCTAAAGTGCCGATGCTTATAGCTGTTCATTGCGAAGATGAAGGAATTATACGGGAAAATTTTAGCCGATTTACAACACTTTACGGTACAGAGATGACTCCGGAGATGCATCCCATGATCCGCAGTGCCGAAGCATGTTATAAATCATCTGCTTTTGCTGTTGAGCTGGCCAAAAAACATCAAACCCGATTACATATACTGCATATTTCTACAGCCATAGAAACAGAGTTATTTGAAAATTCAAGCTCACTTGCCGATAAAAAGATTACCGCTGAAGCCTGCATACATCATCTGTGGTTTTCTGACGAGGACTATGCTGAAAAAGGTAACATGATAAAATGGAATCCGGCTATAAAATCCAAGGAAGATAGAGAGGCTATTTTAAAAGCTGTACTCGACGGGCGTATAGATGTAATTGCAACCGATCATGCTCCGCACACACTTGCAGAAAAGTCGCAGCCGTATTTGATGGCTCCATCGGGCGGGCCATTGGTACAACATGCGCTTCAGGCAATGATTGATCTGTATCATCAGGGTAAAATTTCACTGGAAATGATTGCCCAGAAAATGAGCCATAACCCGGCTATTTGTTTCCAAATAGAAAAACGGGGCTTTATTCGCGAAGGTTATTGGGCAGATCTGGTATTAACGGATCTGAATAAACCAAAGCAGGTAACTTACGACACTCTTTTATCAAAATGCCGCTGGAGTCCGTTTATAGATCATACTTTCAAATCCTCTGTCAGTCACACAATCGTTTCAGGCAATCTGGTTTATGAAAATGGGATTTTTCATGAACAACACTGTGGCAAAAGATTAATTTTCAATAGATGATTCGGCTTCCTGCTCTCTTAAAAACATTATAAAATCACTTGCCGACTGATCTGTATAGCCTACATGGCGCAGCATATTAATTACCTGTCCGCGATGAAAAGTAGAGTGATTCATGCAATGCAAAATTATTTCGGCATTATTCTGTTTAAAATTTACACCCTTTAAATTGATATATTCAGTATTATCCTTAAAAAAAGAATCCTTCTTTTGATCAGCAAATTCTATAAATAATTTAGAATTATTCAGAATTAAGTGGCAAATACTTTTAAAAGATCCATTTAAATCAAGGTTATGCATATGAGGAATATTTTCGCCATTTAACCTCGAAAGCCATGTTTGTTCTCCATCTGCAATGTGTAACATGATGTTTTTAATAGCAAAATATTCATCCTGTTTAGAGCTGTTTTCTTCCACATAATCAATGGTACTTAAATAATTACACATCTTTTGGTTGGCCCAGTGATTATAACGCAGGTAATTAACAAGGATAGATTTCATCGGTTAAAATTTAAGTTCCTTAAATGTAAGAATATATTGGAGTATTCTGTTTTAAGAAAAGACCAAAATTCCGATCATCTAATAGTATGGTATTTAAATCAGGCTGCCTGAGGAAATTTCTGACTATCATCCGAATAGAATTAACATCGATTGGATTATGTTATTTAATAATCTGTAGCATAGCTCTCTAGTCAAAAACTAGCCAACTATTTTATCACAGGCAAGTCAATACCGTTCCTACCTTTTCAGAATCATTCTAAACTGATTACATTTGCGGCTTGTTGAATATTGTGATATGGCCAAAATTTCTATAAATCTGACTACAGGTTCTGTTCAAAAAGAAGATATTATTGTAGGTATCGATCTGGGAACCACTAACAGTCTGGTTGCTTTTATTAACCCTGAGGGAAATCCACAGGTTATTAATGACACCGGTAAAGGAGTTCTGGTTCCTTCAATAGTTCACTTTCAGGCGGATGGCAATGTTGTAATTGGCAATGATGCCAAAGCTTTTCTGATATCAGATCCCCAAAACACTATTTTTTCTGTCAAGCGATTATTGGGTCGGTCGTATCATGATATTGAAAATCATAAAGACCTGTTTTCATACAAAATTATTGATGATGATACAGAAAGCCTGGTTAAGATTATGGTTGGCGATAAATTTTATACGCCAATTGAGCTTTCGGGAATGATTCTGAAAGAGCTTAAAGATCGAACCGAACACGCATTAAAAACTTCGGTTAACCGTGCGGTGATTACCGTTCCTGCTTATTTTAACGACAGCCAGCGTCAGGCAACACGTGATGCGGGCAAACTTGCCGGGCTTGATGTACTGCGAATTGTTAATGAACCAACTGCCGCAAGTCTGGCTTACGGAATCGGATTAAATCCGGAAGAGGAAAAAACTATTGCGGTTTATGACCTTGGAGGAGGAACTTTTGACGTATCGGTTCTAAAAATCCAGAACGGAATTTTTGAAGTTTTATCAACTAATGGAAATACATTTTTGGGTGGCGATGATTTTGACCGGGCTATTGTTAATTACTGGATCGAAGCAAATGAGCTGGATCGAAATTCAATATCCGAAAATCCGGAATTTATGCAGGCTTTGAGGCTTAAAGCAGAAGAAGCCAAAATAGCGCTGACCACCCAAAATATTTTTAATGGGTTTGTTGATACAATCCCCTGTGAAATTACCCGTATCAAATTTGAAGAACTGATTAGCGATAAAATACAAGAAACTATAAAATGTTGCCAGAATGCTCTTAAAGATGCTTCTTTAACATCTGAGGATATTCAGGAAGTGATTATGGTAGGTGGCTCAACCAGAACTCCTTTGGTAAAATCAACGGTATCTGAGTTTTTTAAAAAACCGGTGCACGACAAAATAAATCCGGATGAAGTGGTGGCTTTGGGAGCAGCTATACAATCTGATATCTTGGCGGGCAACAGAAAAGATATTCTTTTGCTGGATGTTACTCCATTATCTCTGGGAATTGAAACAATGGGCGGATTAATGGATGTAATTATTCCCAGAAACGCAAAAATTCCGACTAAGGCCGGTCGACAGTATACAACTTCTATTGACGGCCAGGTAAATATGAAAATTTCTGTTTATCAGGGAGAACGTGATCTGGTTAAGGAAAATCGAAAATTAGCTGAATTCGATTTGAAAGGAATTCCGTCGATGCCGGCAGGTTTTCCGAAAGTAGATATCAATTTTCTTTTAAATGCCGATGGAATTTTAAAGGTACACGCAACCGAAGTTCGTTCTGGAGTAAAACAGGAAGTGGAAGTAAAACCGACCTATGGCTTAACAGATGCTGAAGTAGAGCAAATGCTGATTGATAGTATACAACATGCAAAAGAGGATGTAAGCCAACGGATGCTGATTGAAGCCCGGACAGAAGGAGAACAAATGGTTTACACCGTTGAGCGATTTCTTGAAAAGAATAAGAGTTATGTTTCTGATGAGGAAATTGCAGAAACAAATATTTTCCTTAACGAATTGAAATCCGCTTTAAGTTCCGGAGATAAGGATCATATCCTGAAAAAAATTGATGAAATCAATGAATTTACAAGGCCTTTTGCAGAACGTTTAATGGATCAGGCTATTTCAACTGCAATGAAAGGTAAAACAATTGATTAAAAAAAGTGACGAATAAAGTGTATTGTTACTCTTTATTCGTCACTCCAATTGATAATTATTTAAATTAAGATTGTTTTTCTCCGCCTTCTGTTGCTTCGCGGATAGCTTCCTGCTCACGTAAAGCATCTACATTTATATCCTTACCGTAATTGTTTTTGGTATCTTCAAAATCCTGAAGAATCTCTGCAATTTTATCCAGATTGTCAGCCACATTTTGATGCATTGCTGGTAACAGACGATCCAGAGCTTTGTTACCTAATTCAATATTATCTACCTCGATTTTACCAATTTTTTGAACAATAGCCGTTTGACTATTCTTTAAATCCTCGAGCTCACGGGTAATTTTTTCCATCAGGTCGAATTTTTTTAACTTATCCATAGTTGGTTTTTGAGTTTATTTAATTGATGAATAACAATTATAGAGCCAACACAGTTTTAAGAAAAATTATAAATGAGGAATTTGGTGCTTATTCAGATTTTCTGAGTAGACGACTTACATATTTCCCGATGATATCAAATTCGAGGTTGACCACTGATCCGGGACCTACTTTCTGCAGGTTTGTATGCTCAAAAGTATAGGGAATTATAGCTACCGAAAAATGATCATCAGCAGAATTAACTACCGTCAAACTAATTCCGTTAACACACACAGATCCCTTCTCAACCGTAACATTTCCCATAGAAACATCATACTGAAAAGTATATAACCAGCTTCCGTGCATATCTACTAAAGCGATGCAAACAGCTGTTTGATCTACGTGTCCCTGTACAATATGTCCATCCAGGCGCCCGTTCATTTGCATGCAGCGTTCAAGATTTACCAAATCACCAACGCTTAAATTTCCCAGATTGCTTTTTTCTAAAGTTTCAGAAATAGCTGTAACAGTATGCTCGCCTGGTTTTAATTCAACAACCGTTAAACAGACACCGTTATGCGATACACTCTGATCTATTTTTAATTCTTCTGATATAGATGACCCGATTGTAATGTGAAGATTGCTCTCCTCTTTTTGCAGGCTAATCACCCGGCCCAAAGTTTCTATAATTCCGGTAAACATTTTTACTATATGATATTATTCTATGTATTAAAATGGAGTTAAACAGATTAAACTTTTGACTATCCCCGTCTGTTTTTTTTCCAGCCGGATGCAGTTGTTTGGGTTAATTGTTCCATTTTTTCTGGATTCTGCTGTCCTATATATTTTGCAGCAATTAAAGCGGCAATAAAGGCTTCCTGCTCATCAGCGTTTTCCAAATTCTCCAGACTAAAATATTTCTCTACAAAATGAGTATCAAAATTTCCGGAAACAAAAGCCTGGTGCTGCAAAACAAACTTTCCGAAAGCCAGTGTAGTTTGAATTCCCGTGATCTGATATTCATCAATTGCCCGCAACATCCGCTCAATGGCTTCCGTTCGATCCTTACCATACGTAATCAGCTTAGCAATCATCGGATCATAATAAATTGGAATTTCCATCCCCTGCTCAAAGCCGTCATCCACCCGTACTCCCGGGCCTTTAGGTGTTACATAGGTTTGCAGCGTGCCAATATCCGGCAGGAAATTATTTTTAGGATCTTCGGCATATACCCGAACTTCTATGGCATGACCGGTTATTGAAAGATCTTCCTGCTTAAAAGATAAAACCTCACCTCTTGCAACCCTTATCTGCTCTTTTACAAGATCCACCCCGGTTATCATTTCCGTAACCGGATGTTCTACCTGTAAGCGGGTATTCATCTCCAGAAAAAAGAAATCGAGATTCTCATCCAGAATAAATTCAACGGTACCGGCACCTGTATAATTACAAGAACGTGCTGCATCAACAGCACATTTTCCCATTTTTGCTCTTAATTCAGGACTTAGAACTGACGAAGGAGCTTCTTCTATCACCTTCTGATGGCGACGCTGAACGGAGCAATCCCGTTCAAAAAGATGAACTATATTTCCGTGCGTATCCCCCAAAACCTGAATTTCTATATGAC
Organism: Daejeonella oryzae DSM 19973; assembly: GCF_000422945.1. GTDB lineage: Bacteria > Bacteroidota > Bacteroidia > Sphingobacteriales > Sphingobacteriaceae > Daejeonella > Daejeonella oryzae. Next base: position 229,858 of record NZ_KE383964.1, on the reverse strand, counting down.
GGGGCGATGAAACATAGCGTTCAATAAAAACAGAACCATCCCCAAATGCCGAGGTAGCTTCAGATATAGCTGCATGCATCTGTTCTTCAAAATCAGAGGCCTTTTCTACAATTCGCATTCCCTTACCACCACCACCCGCAGCAGCTTTAATCAGGATAGGAAATCCAACTTCCTCTGCCCTGTCTTTCGCTTCCCCCATATCTGTGATGGCTTGTTCCGTTCCGGGAACCATGGGTATATTATATTTTAATGCGGCAGCTTTTGCAGATAATTTGTTACCCATTATTTCCATTGCCTCCGGCGATGGGCCAATCAACGTAATTCCTGCTTCTGAAACCTGCCGGGCGAAAGATGCATTCTCTGACAAAAAACCGTAACCTGGATGAATAGCATCTGCACCTGATTGTTTGCAGGCATCAATAATTTTATCAATTACTAAGTACGATTGACTGGAAGCCGCCGGACCAATGCAAATTGCTTCGTCAGCATACCGAACATGCAAGGCATTACGGTCAGCTTCGGAATATACTGCAACTGTTTTAATGCCCATTTCCCGGGCAGAGCGCATAATTCGCAATGCAATTTCGCCGCGATTTGCTATCAGGATTTTCTTCATTGGCACAAATGTAGTTTTTTTAAAATATTTGTGCACTTCACAATCCTCCGGATTATATGCCAAATAAATCAGTGTATTTCCCGGAAATCAAAATGAAAGACTTTATTAATGGATTTTCTTTAAGACTTCAATGGTATGATTAATCATGTCTGTATTGATATCCAGATGTGTTACAAAACGGATCATTTGTTTACCAAACGTATTGCATTTAATGCCGTGATTAAGAAGTTTATCAACAAAATCTTCTGCATCATGCTTTTTATCGAGTTCAAAAATTACAATATTGGTATCAGCAGGCATAACTTTTATTACAAACGGAAGCTCTTTTAAAGCAGCTGCCAGCGCCTTAGCATTTTTATGATCTTCGCTTAATCGGCTTATATTATTATCAAGCGCATAAATACCGGCGGCAGCTAAAAAACCGGCCTGTCTCATTCCGCCTCCTAATACTTTACGAATACGTTTTGCCTTTTCAATAGTTTCTATGCTCCCTAAAAGTACTGAGCCAACAGGCGCTCCCAAACCTTTTGATAGGCAAACAGAAATTCCATCGAACAGTTGTCCGTAATCTTTCGCATGATCACCGGTTTGTGTAAGTGCATTAAATATCCGTGCGCCGTCTAAATGGAGTTTAAGATTTTTTAGTTTACACAAATGGTAAATTGGCTGAATATCTTCCAATGTATAACAACTTCCGCCGCCCCTGTTTACTGTATTTTCCAGAACAACCAGGGTGCTTTTGGGATAATGAATATTATCCGGATTAATATTAGGTTCGATCAGATCCGGGTTAATTCTGCCCCGATCTCCGTACAGCAGTCGAACCGATGCCATTGAATTATAAGCAATTCCGCCACCCTCATAACGGTAAACGTGAGCTGTTTCATCGCAAATCACCTCGTCCATCGGGTTGGTAAAACATTTGATAGCGATCTGATTGGTCATTGTTCCCGAAGGACAAAACAAACCTGATTCCATCCCAAACAAATGAGCGGTTTTTTGCTCCAGTTCATTAACAGTTTCGTCTTCACCAAACACATCATCGCCCACTTTGGCATTCATCATTGCGTCAAGCATTCCTTTTCCGGGCCGGGTTACGGTGTCACTGCGCAGATCAACAATCATATTTTTCATTTATTTTCGTATTGTCCGAGGGATGTTTCGGATTTGATTAGCATTGAAATTAAATTCCTTTTCCCAAACCCTAATTAAAAGATTTAACCCTTTTTAAATGTGAGCTTAGTAATTTCAACAGGCTAAGATAAAGCGATTAAACTTTATTATTTACTGATCCAGTTATAAAATTCCGGAAATTCACGATGCCAGAACCATTCGCTGTGCTTTCCATCAGCAGCAGTTTTAAAATGCATGTATTTTTTGTTCAATCCCTGAGACACCAGCTGATCATACATTTTTTTCATATCAGGCACCATTTCTCTACTCTCCTGTTCTCCTGCAAGGAAATATATCTTAGACTTATGAATATTGCTTTGGGAAATATACGTGTAGATTTCGGGTGCAAGCCAGAACGAAGGCGAGAAAATTCCCGCTTTACCAAATACCCGCGGATATTTGGCAACCGCATACATTGAAATTAAACCTCCCATTGAACTTCCCGCAATAGCGGTATGTTTTCCGGATTTTTTAGTTCTGAATTTCTGATCGATATATGGTTTTAATGTCTTAGCCAGAAATTCAACATATTCCTGGCCTCTGCCCTTTCCAAACCTACTATTACTGTAAGGATTATATTCCGTTAAACGGTGCTGGTCGCCATGATCTATACCCACAATAATAGCCATTACTTTGTTCTCACTGGCCAGACTGTCCATTGTTTCGTCAATGTTCCATTCTCCATAGCCCGAAGTGAATGCATCAAATAAATTCTGTCCGTCATGCATATAAACCACCGGATATTTCTTTCCGGAAGTTTGGTAATCCGGAAGTAGATAAACCCAGATTCTCCTTTTTCTATTCAGCTGAGGAATATTAAATGCGGTATCCAATACTTGAACATTCTTGCTTGCCGTATGGACCTTTTCCGGTGATTTAAAACTATCCTGCCATTGTTTAATAGTTAAATTAATAACTGTATCCTTTTTCAGGAAAAAACTCCTGTTAGATATCGGTTGTCCGTCCAATTTTGTTTCAACTGTTCCCCAGGATCCCCTTGTTATTTTAAATTCCTTTAATCCCGGTAGGAGATCCAAAACCAATTCATACCGGTCTGATTTTTTTTTAAACCGGTAATTGCTGTCAGATGGATTCCAGTTATTCATATTTCCGGCTGCAAAAATATCCGAATCAACGTTAATTATTGCGTCCGAATTCATTATTATAAAGCTCACTTTGTTTGTTTGGGCAGTGCTAAGCAGGGAAAATAAAATTCCGGGCATTAAAAACGTAAAGAATAATTTCACAGAAGGCATACAAATATCGAATGGTTAAATTATTAAGATCGGCTAAAGTAGATATATCAGATTTTTTATTTCTTGATTAACTTAGAAAAAAAAATCCTAACATCGCCCTGCTTTAACTATTATATGGACAGTATTAACATCAAAAAATTAGCAAAAGAGCTTAATTTATCTACTTCAACCATATCGCGGGCTTTTAGAGGAAGCAGCGACATTAATAAAGCAACCAAAGAACGGGTTTTATCTGCTGCTTACGAGTTAAATTATGAGCCAAATCATTACGCCAGTAATTTACGTGAGCAAAAAAGCAATACTATTGCCGTTATAGTACCCGAAATTGCAAATAACTTCTTTTCTCAGGCAATTAACGGAATTGAAAGGGTTGCCCGCGAAAAAGGATACCATATTTTAATTTACCTGACTTACGATGACTTTGAGAAAGAAATCTCTTTTATAAATAATTTGCACAGCGGACGTGTGGATGGAATAATCATGTCGGTTTCCGGTGAAGCAAATAACCATGATTACCTCAATAAATTAAAGAAAAAGAAAATTCCGCTGGTATTTTTCGATCGGGTATATGAGGATATTGATACCGCTAAAGTAACCAGTAATGATTATGAAAGCAGTTTTTCTGCAACAGAACATTTAATAAACAACGGCTGCAAAAATATTGCCTACCTGGTGGTAAACAAAAGCCACTCCATCGGGAAAATGAGGATGCGTGGCTATACAGATGCTCTTGCCGCACATCAAATAAGTTACCGCGACGATCTTATTATTGATTGCAGCAATGATTTGGAACAAACCCAGGAAATTCTTAAGCAGGTATTTAATGATTTAAAACCAGACGGCATTTTTGCTTCGGTTGAGAGATTGGCCATTGCCACTTACCAGGTTTGCCAGGATCAGAACATCCGAATTCCTGAGGATATAAAAATCATAAGCTTTTCCAGTTTAGAAATTGCCGCTTTGTTAAATCCTTCCTTATCTACCATTACCCAGCCGGCATTGGAAATGGGTATTGAGGCTGCGAAATTACTTTTTAAAGCCATTAACTCCGGTGATGAGCAAATGGTAACTGATCAGGTAGTTTGCAAATCACAGATCATTGGGCGAAAATCCTCCGCTTCTAAATAGCAGGATAGTATATTCTGGAATTTTTATTCTCCATGCGGTCTACATAAAAATCTCTTGTTGGTAAGAGTAGAATTTTTTTGACAAAATATGCTGATTATCAAAAGAAAGTACTCTCCGGATTGCTTTAAAATCCTGTCCCGATTTCGACTTAAAACGGGCCAAACAACTCCCTGATTTTCCATTTTTTTCTTCATCATTTTTCGTTTGATTTTGATAAAATTCATAGCCGAATTTCCGAAAATAAGCAGAATTCCGGTTGAATTTATATGATGAGATTTCGATTTCTGTTCCTTTTTCGGGAACGTTACCGGTACCGTTCCCGAAAAAGCGTTCAAATTAAACTTAGTGTAATTTTTACACTTACAAATCGAAATACGCTTTTTCAATTAGCTCTTTTTCAGTCATTTAAATTTTACAACAGTTAAATAATTATAATAAAACAGAATATAATAAAGGTGAATTTCGCTTAAAAAAAATGATTGTTTGGAAGCGACAAATTATTAATTCACAAAATTTGGAATTGTGATGCAGTAACGTAATTTTAACCATAGTGTATTCAACACAATTAGCCACAAACATTTTAAACTAACTAAACAAGACTTTACATGAAAAAAAATTACTTGATGAAGCTTATGCTTTCCTGTATTTTTCTGATGTCAGCAATTATTGCATCAGCTCAAACCGGAAGTGTAAGCGGACGTGTGATGGACGAAACAAATCAGCCCTTACCAGGTGCTACCGTATCGTTGAAAGGAACTGACCGCAGTACATCTACAGATGTAAGCGGAAATTTTAATTTCAACAATGTTCCAACCGGATCGGCTACGCTGGTAGTAAAATTTATCGGATACTTACCTTTTGAAAAACTGGTAACTATCAGCAATACTAACCAGGTTGTAAATTTCACTTTAAGTCCTTCTTCAGAAAATTTAAATGAAGTAGTGATTGTTGGTTACGGAACTCAGCGAAAAGCTGATGTTACAGGTTCAATAGCCACTTTAACCACTAAAGATTTCGTAAAAGGTCAGATTACAACCCCTGAGCAATTAATCATGGGTAAAGTAGCCGGTGTTCAGATCACTTCGAATGGTGGTGCGCCCGGTGCGGGAAGTACTATCCGTATTCGTGGCGGAGCCTCTTTAAATGCAAGCAATGATCCTTTAATCGTAATTGATGGAGTTCCAATTGACAACAATGGTATTTCCGGATCTCCAAATGCACTTTCTCTGATCAATCCAAATGATATTGAATCAATGAATATTTTAAAGGATGCATCAGCAGCTGCAATCTACGGTTCAAGAGCATCTAATGGTGTAATTATTATCACCACTAAAAAAGGTCAGACAGGTAAACCACAATTAAGTTTCAATACCAACTTATCAGTAGCTAATACCGGAAATAAAGTTGATATTTTATCGGCTGAGGAATTTACAACCTTAATTAACAATACCAACAGCCCACTGGCAACACCCGCATTAAAAACCTTAGCAGGAACGTCTTCTACAGACTGGCAAAATGAAATCTATCAGTCGGCAGTTTCAACAGATAATAACTTAAGTTTAATTGGTTCGGTGAAAAATCTGCCTTATAGAGTTTCACTTGGTTATTTAAACCAGGATGGTGTATTAAGAACCGGAAACCTTGAAAGAACTTCATTGTCATTAAACGTAAATCCGCGTTTCTTTAATGATTTGCTAAAAGTTAATGTTAATCTGAAAGGAAGTTTAAGCAACAGCCGTTTTGCTGATCAGGGCGCTATCGGTGCCGCTGCAAGCTTTGATCCTACTCAGCCTGTTGAATCAGGAAATGCCAATTACGGCGGGTACTATGAATGGCTTGATGCTGCTTCAACTAATGGATTAAGAAGTTTATCTCCAAAAAATCCACTTGGGTTGTTAGAGCAAAGAGATGACAATAGTAATGTTAAAAGAAGCATTGGTAATATCCAGTTTGATTATACTCTTCCTTTCTTAAGAGATTTAAGAGCAAATCTTAACCTTGGATATGATGTATCCAAAGGCTCTGGAACTATCTTTGTTCCTGAAGCTGCTGCTTCAAACAACATGAGATTTAAAGATGCTGACGGAACTTTCAGAAGCGGAACCAACAACGAATATCTTCAGGAAAAAACCAACAAGCTGGTTGATTTCTATTTAAATTATACAAAAGATCTAACATCAGCTAAAAGTCGTATTGATTTAATGGCAGGTACTTCTTTTCAGGATTTCTATGCTACTGAATATGCATTTGCTGATTTCAGTACTGATGGTGTTAAAAGACCAGGATCAGATCCGAATTTCGCATTTGATAAACCACAAAATCGTTTATTATCATATTACGGAAGAATGGTTTATTCTTTGAACAGTAAATATATCTTAACCACTACTGTACGTGCGGATGGTTCATCACGTTTGTCACCTGAGAATCGCTGGGGTGTATTTCCTTCAGCTGCTTTAGCCTGGAACATCAGCGAAGAGGCTTTTATTAAAGATTCTAAAACTATATCAAACTTAAAATTAAGAGTTGGTTACGGTATTACCGGTCAGCAGGATGGAATAAACAACTATTCTTACCTTGGTAACTATGGATTAAGCGGTGCAACTGCTCAGTATCAATTAGGAGGAACATTTTTCAATATGTACCGTCCATCAGCATACAATCCTAACTTAAAATGGGAAGAAACTGCTACTGCCAATGCAGGTATTGACTTTGGTTTTGCAAAGAATCGCGTTACAGGTAGCTTAGATTATTACTTCAAAAAAACCAAAGATCTTTTAAATGTTATCACTCAACCTGCCGGAACAAACTTTATTAATGAGTTTATTGCGAATGTTGGAAACATGGAGAATAAAGGTTTAGAATTTTTAATCAACACAGAAGTTATTCAAAAGAAAGATGTTAGCTGGAATGTTGGTTTTAACGCTACTTACAACAAAAACACCATTACTAATTTAACTTCTGTTGCAGATCCTAACTACATCGGTGTTACACACGGTGGAATTAGCGGAGGAACCGGAAATAATATTCAAATTCACAGTACTGGTTTTAACAGATCGGCATTCTATGTTTATCAGCAGGTTTATAATGCAGAAGGAAAACCAATTGAAGATACGTATGTAGATAGAAACCTGGATGGTCAAATCACAGATAAAGATTTGTACCGTTTTAAAGGACCTGATGCACAAGTATACTTAGGCTTTAACAGTAATGTAAGCTACAAAAAATGGAATGCAGGTTTTGTAATGCGTGCCAGCCTTGGCAACTACGTGTACAATAACGTAGCTTCAAGCACAGGTACCTTCAGAAACATTTTCAATCCGTTAAACTTTTTGAATAACGGTTCAAGCGATATTCTTGAAACTAACTTCTCCGGATCTGGAACAAGATATTTCAAATCTGATTACTACATTCAAAATGCTTCGTTCTTAAAGATGGATAATTTGAATGTTGGCTATACTGTTGGAAAAGTGTTTAACAACAGCGCTAATCTTCGGTTAAATGCTAATGCTCAGAATGTGTTTACCATCACCAAATACAAAGGAATCGATCCGGAAATTAATGGCGGAATAGACAACAATTTCTATCCACGTCCAAGAACATTTGTTTTAGGTTTAAATCTTGATTTTTAATTCTAATACATAGATAAACAGATATGAAAAAATACATATATCAGGCAGCCTTAGGATTATCCATTGCTGCTATAACCTTAACATCCTGCGAAAAGGTTTTAGACCTGCAGCCTCTAAATGATGTAACATCAGAAGTGGTTTACAGTAATGCCGCAGGATACAAACAATCATTAGCTAAAGTTTACGGAAGCTTTGCTTTAACCGGAAACAGCGGTCCTGCAGGGTCAGCAGATATCGTTGGTTTAGATGAAGGAAGCAACGGTGATTTCTTCAGAACTTACTGGCAGGCTCAGGAACTTAGCACAGACGAGGCAGTAATTGCCTGGGGTGATGCTGGTGTTCAGGATTTTCATAACATGAACTGGACTTCTGACAATCCGTTTTTAAAAGGTTTATATTTCAAAAGCATGTACCAGATCACGTTGGTAAATGAGTTTTTAAGACAATCTACCGATGAGAAATTAAGTCAGAGATCCATCAGCGGAACTGAAGCAGATGAAATTCGGAAATACCGTGCTGAAGTACGGTTCTTAAGAGCTTTTCAATATTGGGTATTGATGGATATGTTCGGAAATCCTCCTTTCATAACAGAAAATGATCTGGTTGGCGGTCCGCTTCCAAAACAAATATCCCGTGCAGATTTATTCGCATACGTTGAATCTGAGTTAAAGGATATCGAAACGGTATTACCGACCACCAAAACCGCAGATTATTACGGTCGCGTTAACAAGTTTGCAGCTCAGGCTTTATTGGCCAGAATTTATCTAAATGCTCAGGTTTATACCGGAACAGCAAGAAATAACGATGCCGTTACTTATTCTAAGAAAGTAATTGACGGAGGTTACTCTTTAATTCCAAACTATCGTCACTTGATGCTGAACGATAACAATGTTAATAATACAGAGTCTATCATGACGATTAATTATGATGGAGCTAAAACACAATTATACGGAGGAACAACATTCCTTGCACATGCTTCGGTAGGTGGAAGTATGAACGCATCAGATTATGGCCTTGATGGTGGATGGGGTGGATTACGCACCACAAAATCACTGGTTAATCTTTTCCCTAATGCAGATGGTTCTACAGATAAAAGAGCTCAGTTTTATACAAACGGACAGACATTGGAAATTTCCAGCCTGACTACTTTTACTGATGGCTACGCTATTACCAAATACCAAAATAAAAACAGAGCAGGTGCTGCTGGTGCTAACGCAACTTTCGTAGATGCAGACATTCCATTATTCAGACTTGCTGAAATGTACCTGATCTATGCCGAAGCAACTTTAAGAGGTGGCTCAGGAAATGCGGCAACTGCTTTAACGTATGTAAATACATTAAGAGCCAGAGCATATGGAAATACTTCAGGAAACGTAAGTTCTATTAACCTTGATGTGATTTTAGATGAGAGAGCACGTGAGTTATACTGGGAAGGACACAGAAGAACTGATTTAATCAGATACGACAGGTTTACAACAGCCGGATATTTATGGCCATGGAAAGGTGGTGTTAAAGCAGGTAAATCGGTGGAATCGTTTAAAAACATTTTCCCATTACCATCTGCAGATGTGACTGCCAATCCAAACTTAATTCAAAATTCAGGTTATTAACATACAATTGGCGGAACTCGACATTCCGCCTTTATTAAATTAAATAATTAACCCTAACCCTTTTTATATGAAAGCGTTGTTTAACAAATTTTTCTTACTCAGTATTATGTCCATGCTGATCTGGTCTTGTAAAAAAGACGAGGTAAGAGTAATTGCAGCTGACGGTAAAGCAGCCGTGCTTACAGCCTCCTCCTCTAATTTAGTTTTGACCAAAGCTAATGCTGCAAATACAGCTATTACTTTTACAATCACAGCTCCCGATTACGGATATGATGCTGCGGTTACCTCTACCCTGCAGCTTGGGGTTAAAGGAACTAACTTTGCTAACGCAAAGGAATTTGATATGGATGCGAATGCTCTTACGAAAAGCTTCACTGTAATTGATTTCAACGCTTTGTTGTTAAGTATGAACTTAGCACCCGAAGCTACAGCTGATATCGAAGCCCGTATTAAATCTTCAATTTCTGCAAACATTGCACCTGTATTCTCAAATGCAGCTGCTATTAAAGTTACTCCTTATGCTTTAATTTCTTTTCTTTATGTACCAGGAGCTTACCAGGGCTGGACTCCTTCCTCTGCAGAAAGTTTAATATCTGCAACCAGTAATGGAATTTATGAAGGCGTTATCAATTTCACTCCCGGAAATACAGAATTTAAGATCCTGACCAAAAGAGACTGGGGAACACCAGAATATGGAACGGGCGCATCAGCGGGAACCATTTCAGTAGGTGGCGGAAACCTGGCTGCTCCCGGAACAGGAAATTACAAACTGGTTGCTAACTTAAATGACAATACTTTAGAATTCATACCTTTTTCATGGGGATTAATTGGAAATGCTCCGGTGGGAAGCGACTGGGGTGGCGGTAAAGATATTGTGATGAAGTATGACAATAGCAAAATGCTTTGGACAGTTACTGCAGAAATGATGGTTGGTGAATTTAAATTCAGACTTAACAACGACTGGAGTAATAATTTCGGAGATAACGGAGATAACGGTTCTCTTGAAGGCGGTGGAGACAACATCAAAATCACTTCGGCTGGAACGTATACTTTCGAGCTGAATCTGGTGAACAATACATACAAAAAGACTAAAATTTAATCTAAATTTAACTCTGTATTTAAATCCCGCTTCCCAGGAAGCGGGATTTTTTTTATAAAAAAACTCTAAGTGTTAATTGCACAATAAGTAATTTTCTTACATTTAGATTTCTTATCAAAAAAACCTATGATAATTATCGCAGACGGAGGGTCAACAAAAACAAATTGGTGCTTAATCAATGAGAAAGGCCAAAAGATCTATTTCAATACAGAAGGCTATAATCCATATTTTTCTGATACGGATTATATAATAGATTCATTACGAAAAACGATGCCTCAGGATATTGCCTATGAAAAGGTAACTGAAGTTGACTATTATGGAGCCGGTGTACACAATGAGGAAAAGGCAAATATTGTTAAAAAAGCTTTAGAAATGCACTTTCCTAAAGCTGACGTATTTGTAGGACATGATCTGTTAGCCGCAGCCAGAGCCTTATTGGGTCATAAAAAGGGTTTCGCAGCTATCCTGGGAACAGGCACTAACACCTGTATTTATGATGGCAGGGATGTGGCGCTGAATATTGATTCTTTAGCTTACATTTTAGGAGATGAAGGAAGCGGCTGCTATATTGGCAAGAAATTGATTGCCGATTACCTGCGTGGATACATGCCACCGGAAGTTAGAGATGTTTTCTTTGAAACTTACAAACTATCTCATGATGAAATTCTGGATAACGTGTATACCAAACCTCTTCCAAACCGGTTTTTAGCAAGCTTTAGTAAATTTGTTTACGACAATCCTGTTAATATTGAATATTCAAGAAACATTGTAAGAAATTCGTTCATTGATTTTTTCGAAAATCTGGTGATTCATTATCCCAACTACAAGGAATATACTTTTAACTGTATAGGTTCTGTAGGTTACAATTTCAGAAATGTGCTCGAAGAACTGGCGCATCATTACGGAATGAAAGTGGGACGAATTATACGCTCACCTATAGATGACCTGGTTAAATACCATATAGAAACTAAAAAGAAATAACTTCAAAACATAAAAAACCTGCAGCTTGCAGGTTTTTTTATGTCTGGTGTTTTTAGTTGTTCACTATTATTTTCTGTATCCTGGTTTGATTATCAGACTGCAGCTTCAGAAAATACACTCCTGTTGTAATTTTTGAGCCATTATTTAAATTCCATTTAAGTTGATGTTCTCCTTCTGACTGCTGTTTAGAATCAAGCAATGTTTGAACTTCTTTCCCCATGAAATTATACAGCTTGATAGTTACCTGCGAAGATTTCAGTAATTTATAAGCAATTGTTGTTTCATCATTTACCGGATTTGGGAAATTAAAGAAATAATCTCCCTCCTTATTAACATCAGGTTCAGAATCAACAACCGGTAAACCGTTAGATGCATTTAAATTTTTAGATGTATATACATGGTATTCGCCGGGCTGCATACTCATACTAAAAGCGGTATTGGTTACATTTATACTGTCTTGTGTTAAATAATCATACCATTTTCCGGTATTAGAAAAGTTAACTACAGAAGTCTGCGGCGTTACATCAAAATTTCCTACAATGGTAATATTTACTGCCGCATCGTTTAAATGAATTGTTTTTATTCCACCGGCAAGTGAATACGTAAAATTGGTATTCTCAAACGCATCATGCGCTGTACGAAGTTTAATAAGTTTGGAATATACATTGTACAACTGCTTTCTGTTTGGCTCATTCATATATTCCCAGCGTGGAGGCTTGTTGGATAACCGGTCATTACTCGTTCCCGAAGGATAATTAATAGACAGATCATATCCCCTTTCGCCAAATTGCCAGATCATTTTAGGGCCGGGCAGAGTTAAAAAGAATGCAGCTACCAATTCCTGGCGTTTTAAAGCCGTAGCCGGATCTTTCACTGAATAATTTGCAGAGCTATTTCCAAACTGAATATTCTTGAACATCAACCGCTCCTCATCATGACTTTCCATATAGGTGATCAGGTTTGGTTTAGTCCATCCCCTTTCGCTGTAAATACCTCCCGAGAAATTAGATTCCGGGAGATATCCCATGGAAGCTTCATTATAGCTATGGTTCATGTTTCCCCACAGCATCATACCATAATCTGATAAAACTTTTTCTTCAGAATTATCGGCAAAATGCTCCAGGATAACCAGTGCTCCGGCATCCACAGAAGTGATAAAATCATAATAATCTTTCCATATATCAATACGGCTCTGGTCAAAATTACCCCAGGCGCCTACATTATTTGGATTATTCTTTTGTGTAAAACCCTTGGAAAGATCGAAACGGTAACCGTCAATTTTATACTCTTTAAGCCAGAATTCCATCACTTTTTTAGAGAAGTATTTGGTTTCTGCGCTTTCGTGATTAAAATCATAGCCTACATTAAACGGATGCGTGGCATCACGATTAAACCAGGGACTATTTAATGAGGGTTTGCCTGTTGCATTATCAAAATACAACTCCACCATGGGCGATTGTCCGAAAGAGTGATTTAAAACCATATCCAGAATTACAGACATTCCGCGTTTGTGAGCCTCATCAATAAAAGCCTTCAATTCATTTTTGGGACCATAATATTTATCAGGAGCAAAATAAAAAGAAGGATTATAACCCCAGCTTTCATTTCCTTCAAACTCATTTACGGGCATCATCTCGATGGCATTAATTCCCAAATTCTGAAGATATCCCAATGTATCGATTAGAGTTTGATAATTATGAGCGGCTAAAAAATCACGAAGGTGCAATTCATAAATTACCAGATCTGTTTTTTTAGGTCTTGAAAAATTGTTGATATTCCAGGAATAAGGAGTGGAATTGCTCTGCAAAACACTTACGATTCCGGTTGTTTTTCCGCTTGGATAGGCTTTCAAAGCAGGATAATTACTGATGTACTGATCATTATTGGGATCCAGTATTTTTTCGCAATAAGGATCTGCAATGCGTAAATTTCCATCAACCAGAAATTGATAGGCGTATTCTGTTCCGGCAGTGAGGTTATCAATTTGTACCCACCATCTTTTTCCATCGGGTGTATTTTTCATAAAACCTTCAGGACTTGGCTGCCAGTTATTAAAATCTCCTATTACATAAACATTGCTTTTTAATGGTGCAAGCAAATTAAACAGAACCGAAGTACCGTTATTAAGATAAGTTACTCCATCTTTTGCCCCTGCAGGAAGTTCTGCATTTTGAACTGCAGAATTAACAACAAAAGAAAACGAATCAGTAACTGCAGAAGTGCCGTTATTCCCGGTTATTTTGATAACCTGTTTACCTGTAGTGCTGATCATGACATTGCCATTAATAGTGGTTGAAGAACTTGCAGACGCAAACTGAATATCATTTAAGGTTAAACTTAAATTGGAAGCAGATGATGAAACTGCAGTAACATCTAAACTTTCACCAAGTTTTTTGCTGATTGTAGCAGGAATCGGGTTAAATTTTGGCTCGGGTTGAGGTGACTTAAACTTAACGGCCAAAACTCCTTCCGGATAAACTGAAGCATAAATATCACTGTTATCCGAATTTTTTGCTTCTCTGGTTCCATCAGCATTTCTGAAAACCATCGCCAGTTTTAAAATCTTTTCGCCTGAAGGAACCGCATAATAAGAACGGGGATTAGTAATGATGATCTCAAACAAATTATTTCCTTTGGGTGTCATTTTAATATCCGAAAAAACAGTTGCCCAGGGATGCTTAACGTATTTCCAATCTGCAGGACTTGTGCTCTTATCCGTAATTACACCGGTATGAATGTACACATCGCCCGTAAAATTATTTAATCCTCCGCTTCCTTTGGAGGCATCAAATGTCAATGTCAGGGTACTTGTTTCGGTAGGGAAATCTGGGGAGAGAGTTATTAATTGAGCTTTTAGATGGAAAGATGTAATTAAAAACAGGATAATTAATAGTAAGCGTGTTCTCATAGATAGAATGAAGGTGAGTGTAAATATAACACTTCCCAACTTCAATCAAACTGAAAATGAGGATTAAGCAGTAATTAAGTGTACCAACGTTTAAATTAATCCGGTTAACCTTTTTGCTGCTGTTTCAATACCTTTATTAACGCAATTTAAAACAGGCAATTTATTGAGATAGGCGGATATAAATCCGGACCAAAATGCATCACCTGCCCCGGTTGCATCTTTTACTTCAACGGGCTTTGCCGGCTGATGTTCCCATCCTTTTCCGGCTGATTTGTACCAAACACCTTCGGCACCACAAGTTAAGCAAATTACGGAAGCATTAACCGATGACAATAGATTTTTTGCGTCCTCAATACCAAGTGATTTATTATAAAAGCGTTCGGCATCATCCAAACTGAATTTAAGGATGGGATTAAATGTCTCCAGAATTTTAAATACCTCTGAAGAAGAATTGGTAGCGCCCCAAATTTTTTCTGCATAATTCCAGTCGACAGAAACAGGTTTGCCCAGAGCATATGCCTTATGAAAAGCATCCAGAATTACAGTCCTGGCAGGTTCATGACTCAGAGCAAATGCAGTTGTATGAACTAAAATAGAATCTTCCAAAAGCTTGTCTTCAATAGGCTGAAGATATTTATCTGCGTCCCGGTAGGGCAAAAAATCAGGCGTTTCTTTAGTTCGTGCCACAATAATAACTGATGTGAAATGCCCTTCAAGCTGCTGAATATGCGTTGTAGAAACCCCCGCCTTTTCCATTGCCTCCAACAGAATTTTGCCCAACCCATCTTTTCCAACCGCTGCAACCAGTTTGGACCGAATATTATTTGAAGCTAAAAAACGACAGAAATTTGCGGGGCTTCCCCCTGCAATCAGGTTTAAGCTTTTCGCCTCAGAAAGATCATTGATAAATTCACCACTTACAGCATCGATCAAAGATTCGCCAATAGCCAGAACGTAGCTTGAGTCAGAAGATGAAAAATTGGTTTCGGCAATCATCATATTAAATTATAAGCTTTTTACCATTTATATATTCACTGGCAATAATTTGTCCGCTTGCGCTCCAGGTACAATATTGAACGCCAATAGGTTCAAATGTTGAGCCATTGCAGTTTTCGTAAAAACCCCAAGACTTTGCATCTGTGTTCTTTAAATTAGCCTGTTTTATATATTCCAGAACTTTTTCTGCCTGATCAACCTTACCGGATGATACCAAGGCTGCGGATAAAAATCCATTCCAAACCTGCCATAATCCTCCATTATGAAATTCATCCGGAAAATTCCGGAATTCGTAAGCATAATTATGTCTTAAATCTTCATATAAAATATCGCCTTCTTTGAGTGAAGGATAAAACGAAGGAAGAAGATTTTGCTGTCGATCAATAAATGTAATGATGTAATTAAGCAACTTATCTTTTTGCTCCGTATTGCCTATGTTCAGTAATAGAGCCAGGCTGTTTGCCTGAAGATCAAACTGCGGATAAATGCGTGATGGATTAAATCCCATAACCCAAAACTCATCGGATATATCTTTCGACTGATGAATCATATTGGGTGCATAGTTCATGGTGTTCTCCGTATTCTTCCAATAATTAAGTTCTACAATTAACCTGATCTCATCTGCCTTTTCCAGGTATCTTGAATCGTGATAAACCTTACCGGCCAGTTCCAGCGCCCAAATTCTTAACAACTGGTTATATAAAATGTAGCCATGCTGCATGTATTCGTCAGCCCAATCGCCGCTTTGAGGCACATAAACCAAGCCTTTTCCATTATATTCCCAGGCATTTAATAACGCAAAACATTTGTCTACCTCAACTCTGTACTGGGTACTTAGCGAATAATCACCTGTAAATAGTGTATAGGATAATAGCCCTACGGGTGCCCAGCAAACATTGTCTGTACGGCCCACAGTTCCGCCATAGCTAACTTTTCCGTTTGCCGGATCAACATTCGAAGGCATAAATCCAACCTGATGCTGATGATCAAAAATGGTTTTAATGACATTTTTAAAAGTCTCTGTCAACTGCTTATCGCCGGATAATAAAGATGCCAAGCCGGTTATTGTTGCATCCCTGGTCCATACCCGGGTGTAATTGCTTATTTCATTAATACTGGCAACAAAACCAAAAGGTGTTGACGATGATTTGAGGAGCTCAATGCTCTTTAAATAAGCTTCCGTTTGTTCTGGACTGGTCATCGTTTAATCTTTTAATCTGTCATATTCTTCAACAGCTTCATCAATCCCGTCAAACTGTGTCTTTTTAAGCCTAATAAATAATACCGCAATTGCAGCGATAATAATTAAAACACCGGCAAAGTATATGGCATTTTCTGCATTTGAGTTTAACAGGTGTTTGTAGATAAAACTAAAAGTTAAAGTTTGCAGAAGCATGGGAAGTACAATAAACATATTTAAAATTCCCATGTAAACCCCGGTTCTGTGTGGAG
Organism: Daejeonella oryzae DSM 19973; assembly: GCF_000422945.1. Lineage (GTDB taxonomy): Bacteria > Bacteroidota > Bacteroidia > Sphingobacteriales > Sphingobacteriaceae > Daejeonella > Daejeonella oryzae. The sequence goes on along the minus strand of NZ_KE383964.1, from coordinate 213,010 downwards.
GAATACTGCCGGCAAGCATGACATAAGGTGTTCCCATCATGCTTGCCCATCCTATACCAAAACCAATCATCGGCAAAAGCAGAAAATACTCGTTTTTGATAAAGGGAATACTGATCAGGCCGATACCTGCTAATAATAAACTTCCGAAGTGAACACTTTTAGCACCCACTTTCCGTGCAAAATATGCCAGGATAAAAGCAACACAAAATGTTACAATATTGTAAGTTCCGTTCACTTTTCCGGTTAATATTTGAGCATTGCTAAATTCTATTGAATTATGGTCGGCGGTATTAAAAATAGTTTTTGCCAGGCAAAGAGTAATGTATTGCCAATAGCAGAACATGGCATACCAGTTAAAAAGATATACTATTGCCAGCTGTTTCATGGTTGGGGGCATATCTTTAATAGCCTCGACAATTTCTTTGAAAACGTTTAACATACCTTTAGGCTTACGTTTAATTTCTGCGATTTCCTGGGGTGTTAAAGGATTTTCTTTGGTAGTGATGAGAGAATAAACAATAGCAACAATAGACGCCACTGATCCAATAATAAATGCTGCGTAGGTAGTATAAGTAATGTTATTACTGCTGCGGGCATTGATACTTATCAATCCTAAAGAGACTACAATTGCAGGAGTAAAATTTGCCAGCGTAATGCCGAGTCCGGTAAAGAAACTTTGGGTTAAAAATCCCAGCGAGTGTTGTTTGGGAGGAAGCTTATCACTTACAAATGCTCTGTAAGGCTCCATCGTAATATTATTAGCTGCATCCAGTATCCATAATAAGCTAGCTGCCATCCAAATGGAACTGCTGAAAGGCATTGCAAACAAACATAAACTGCAAATTATAGCTCCAACCAGAAAATAGGGTCTTCGTCTGCCATAAGGACTCAATGTACTATCACTCATTGCGCCAATAATAGGCTGGACAATTAAACCTGTCATGGGTCCTGCCAGCCACAAAAAAGGAAGTGTTGCTTCATCGGCTCCCAGATAGGAGTATATGGGACTCATATTGGTTTGCTGAAGTCCAAAACTGTACTGGATCCCAAAGAATCCAAAATTCATATTTAAAATTTGCCAGAATTTTAGAGTAGGCTTTTTATAAATCATAGGCACTGATTGATAGAACTTAAGAACATTTCTGAAAAGAAATTTAGGAAAAATTAATGAAGGAAACGGTAGTGTTTTACAGCTATTTAATCCATAAAAAATGGATTGTAAAGAATCCAATAATTAAAAAAACACTCTTAAATCTATCAATTTTGCTATTTTTTTGTTATTATGAACTGAACTGCTATCCCAAGCAATCAAAAATTAAAAATTATGGGTAAAACAATTATCGTTTCAAACAGGCTTCCTGTTAAAATTATTCAGGAAAATGACAAATATTCTTACACTCCCAGCGAAGGAGGATTAGCTACCGGTCTCGGATCAATTTATCAGGAAGGAGATAACTTATGGATTGGTTGGCCCGGTCTTGAGGTAACAGATCCTGCGCAACAAAAAGAGGTTATTGATGAGCTTAAGCCCCTAAGATTATTACCGGTTTTTTTAGACCAGGAAGAAATTAAAGAATATTATGAAGGATTTTCCAATGAAATTCTATGGCCTATTTTTCATTATTATGCCTCCATCTTCACTACTTACCAGCAATCAAACTGGGATTTTTATCAGCAGGTAAACAATAAATTTAAAGAGGCGGTGCTCAGCGTTGCTGAACCCGGAGATACCATTTGGATACATGATTATCAGCTTCTGCTGCTGCCGGGAATGATCCGGGCAGAGCAAGCCGACCTGACCATCGGGTTTTTCCTGCATATTCCTTTTCCTTCTTATGAAATGTTCAGGCTCATTCCCTGGCGTACAGAACTTTTAGAAGGAATGGCCGGGGCCGATTTGGTGGGATTTCATACCTATGATGATGTACAACATTTTTTAAATGCGGCTACCCGAATACTTCCGGTTAATTCGCATTCAAATATCATCAGCATAAATGACCGCCAAATTGTTGCAGAGGCTTTTCCATTGGGCATTGATAATCAGAAATTTGCTGGTTTAACTAAAACTCCTGAAGTACAAGAACAGATTGATCTTTTAAAGGAAAATTTTAAAGATTATAAGGTGATACTTTCTGTCGATCGCCTGGATTACAGCAAGGGGATTTTGCAGCGCCTTCAGGCAATTGAGCTCCTGCTGGAACTGCACCCGGAATATATCGGGAAAATTGTAATCTATATGATTGTTGTTCCTTCGCGGGATACAGTTCCCCAGTACAAAAAGCTTCGGGATGAAATTGATAAACGCGTTGGAAATATAAATTCATTGTACCGTACAATGGACTGGACTCCTATCCTGTATTTCTATCGCTCATTTGCTGTAGAAACAATTTCGGCTCTTTACTCCATGGCCCATATCGGTTTGGTAACGCCCATGCGTGACGGCATGAATCTGGTAAGTAAAGAATATGTAGCCAGCCGTGTACAAAATAACGGCGTACTGATTTTAAGTGAAATGGCGGGCGCTTCCAAAGAATTGCTTGACGCGATTATTGTAAATCCCAACAATATCGGCGATATAACAAGAGCGATTGTTAAAGCGTTAAGCATGCCCGAATCAGAGCAAAAACACCGAATGGCGCAAATGCGTGAACTTGTTTCTAAATTTAACGTGTACCATTGGGTTAAAATCTATATGGAAAAACTGAAAGAAGTGAAGCAGATGCAAATGACTATGAAGTCGAGGCACGTGGATCAGCAAGTTGCTGACAAGATTAAGATAAGATATGATGAAGCTAAGAAACGTATTCTGTTTTTAGATTATGACGGCACTTTGGTGGGTTTTCAAACCAATATCAACCAGGCAAGTCCTGACGAGAAATTGTATCAGTTAATAGAAAGTTTAACAGCCGACGAAAAGAATGAAGTAGTTTTAATAAGCGGCCGGGATCACCAAAAATTAGACGAATGGTTTGGACATACCAATGTTCATATGATATCTGAACACGGAGCATGGCAAAAATCAAAAAATCAGCAATGGAAAAGCATACGCGGATTGAATGATCTTTGGAAGGCTGATATTCTGCCCATTCTCCATACCTATGTAGATCGTACACCCGGTTCATTTATTGAAGAAAAAAGCTTTTCGCTGGTATGGCATTACCGCAAGGCGCAGAAAGGACTGGGCGAATTAAGAGCAAACGAACTGATTAACAACCTCGTTTATCTTACTAAAGACCGTGGACTGCAATTATTACCCGGAAACAAGGTTATTGAAATCAAAAATATAGAAGTAAATAAGGGCAAAGCGGCCTTGTCCCGTTTATATCTTGAGGATTATGATTTTGTATTTGCCGTTGGCGATGATCATACAGATGAAGATATTTTTAAATCCCTGCCGGAAGCGGCTTATACCGTAAAGGTTGGAAGCACGGTTTCTACTGCCCGGTTTTATGTGCGTAATCCCGAAGAAGTAAGAAGTTTCCTTACCAAACTTTCAGGAAGCACAAAATAAGTATCAAAACAAAGCCCGGAAATCTAAATCCGGGCTTTATGGTAATTACAAAAAATTAGGTCGGTCCAGTTTAATTGCAATTCTGTAAGCGGCATTCATTAAGCCGACATGACTGTATGCCTGCGGAAAATTACCCCACTGACTACCTGTTTCTTCATCCACATCCTCGCTGAAAAGCAATAAATGATTGGAATATTGCATGAGGCTTTCAAATTCACGAATGGCGTCATCAAGACGACCAATGCAGGCCAGTGCTTCAACATACCAGAAAGAACAGATTAGAAAAGTTGTTTTTGGTTTCCCGAAATCATCTGAATGGAGATAACGGTAAAATAATCCGGCAGGAGTTTTAAGTTCCTTTTCTAAAGCGATTAAATGATCTTTAGCACGATCGGACTGCGGATCGAGATAATTCATCATAATTAATTGCAGCGTACTGGCATCCAGATGAGGACTTCCTACAGCATGAGTATAAACTTTTCTAACCGGATCATAACAATCTTCGATATGTTTGGCGGCTCTTGTTTTCAGATCGGCAGCTTTTTGCATCAGGGCTTCGTCGCCTATTGCTTCAGCCATTTTTTCGGCGGCAGAGCAACCTGCCCACTGAAATAAATTACTGTAGCAGTGTGTATTGGCAATATTTCTGAATTCCCAAATCCCTGCGTCTTTTTCATCAATGGTACGTTCTACTTTTGACAATAAATAACCAATCCATCTGGCAGAATCTTTACGCTCCGAAAAAACAAAACGATGATCGGTATATAAAGGAAGCAGCGAAATTAAAACCTGCCCATAAATGTCGTTTTGTATGTGTTCATATGCCTGATTCCCAATACGAACCGGCTTATTTCCCATATACCCATCCAAATGATCGAGGGTGGTTTCATATAATTTTTTTTCACCCGTAATTCCGTACAATGGCTGATACCTGAAATCTTCAGAAACAGAAATGTCAGTAACATAATTAAAATAACGTTCCATTTCTTCAAAATGGCCGATATGATTTAATGAGGTAAGTACGTAAAAAGTATCACGCAACCAACAATATCGGTAATCCCAATTTCTTCCGCTTCCCGGAAATTCAGAAAGGCTGGTGGTACTTGCCGCTATGATAGCACCGGTATCTTCATACTGGTGAATTTTAAGTGCCAGCGCAGACCGGATCACATTCGGTTGAAAAAAAGCAGCAATGGATGAATGCTTAATCCAGATGCGCCAGTACGATATAGTTTCTCGCAAAAACTGCTCAGCTGTACTCACCAAAGGCGCTTCCAGAGGAACGCCATAAGTAAGAACCAGGTATTTTGGTTCATTAAGTACTGTTAGCTGCTCATCCAATACATAATTTATAGGAATATTTGTGGTCAGCCGGATATTTTCATCTGCTCCCCGGTATTCTATGTGACTGCTACCGCGATGTGGGCTTAGTTTTTGTTTACCGTAATTATAAACCGGATTGCATTTAATCCGCACTCTTGGATTACCCTCGAGCACTTCAATCTTCCTGATCAGCATTAAAGGTTTATAAAAACGATCATACTGATTAAAACGAGGAGCAAAATCGGTAATCCGGTAACTACCCTCAGAGCTAATAATATCTGTACACAACACATTCGTATTTTCCAGATAAAATTGACTTGAAGTATATTCTCCCTCGGGCAAAACAGTAAACGAACCACCTTTATCCTGATCAAGCAGTCCGCCGAAAACAAATGAGCTATCGAAACGCGGCCAGCATAGCCATTCTATATTTGTATTTTTATGAACATGCGCCAGAAATGCGCAGTTACCTATAATTCCTGTTTGATAAATGTGTCTTTCCATGTTTACTATTGTATTTAAAATCATATCCAACCTGTACTTAAACAGATTAAATGATTAGATAAAAAATTAAATTGAATCCTTCAATTCAGCAACAATTAATCCAACAAAATCTTACGATAGATTTTTTGAAGGTTCAGGCCCGATTTCTGCCCGGGTTTTAGGCAGGCATTCCGGATGATTTTTCTGAATAAAATCAATCAGACCTTCCCTAATCTCACAACGCAAATCAAATACTTCGGATGAATTTCTTCCGCTCACCAAAGCCCTTATTTCGATGCTATTCTCCCTTGTTTCAGTGACCTGAAGGGCCATTACCCGCTTATCCCACAGCGGATTAAATCGAGCAAACGACTTAATTCTGTCCTGATCTTTTCTACAGGCGCTGTATAATCCAAATATAAAAATACAGTGCCGATAAGCTCTGATGATATGCGTGTCCAGTTTTGAAAAGGTTTTTCTATAAAATAATTAATAGGTAAGATCAGGCGACGCTGATCCCAAATATTTAATACCACATAGGTCAAAGTAATATCCTCCACTTTACCCCATTCTCCCTCCACTACCAAAACGTCATCAATCCGGATGGGTTGTGTAAAAGCAATCTGAAATCCTGCCAGAAGATTTCCCAATGATTTTTGAGCGGCCAAACCAATTATAATTCCACCGATACCCACACCTGTAAGCATACCCGCTCCTATTTTGCGCAGGCTTTCGAAACTTAACAGGATAATTCCCGCAGTAATTAATACAACCAGTGAGATGAGTACTTTCCGAACAAACTGTAGCTGAGTCCTGATTTTTCGCTCTTTTAAATTATCATCCTTATGAAAATCATAACGGTGATAAAAGTAATCTTCCAGAATTCCAATAACCTGGATAACTACTATGGCAAAGAAAATTGTAAAAAGAATTTCAACTGATTTACTGACCGGAGCATAATATCTTTCCTCCATCCTCATAAGAGGTAAGGCTAAATTGAGCATGAGCAAAGGCAGAAAAAAACTCATCGGCCTGCGCAATCTTTTTATAATAATTTTAATGAGGAAATTATCTGAAATACGGGCGTAATAATTAAATATCTGGCGAAGAAAAAATTTCAGAACCAGCCCGGTAAGAACCGCAAGGAATGCTATTAAAATGTTAAAAAAAAGGTCGGGTAAATTATTTACAAATTCATTAATCTGGCTTATCATAGAATTTTAACGCTTAAAAGCCTGGACTGGTTTAATAAAAGGTATAAAAGATTGCAAAACCTGGCATATCGTAAAAATTACGATAAATACCAGTAATCACAACAACTGCAAATAATCCGATAGTTGTATGAATTATTTATTAAATCTTTCTAGGCAGAAAGCTTAACCAAATAATTAATCCGGCAGTTTATATTTATTCATCAGCTTTAATAAAACCCCATTCGTCCAGCCAAATCCATCCTGAGACGGATATTCTCCGCCACCAGCTTCCAGATTAGTATCCATCACATTATATTTTTCCATTAATTTTCCGGTACGATGAAAAACCTTAATATTCAAGCTTGTCCATCGCTCTGCGATATCTTTCGCTAAATCATGCTGACGGTAATTTTCTAATCCCTGAATGGTCATCCATTGTAGGGGAGCCCATCCGTTAGGCGCATCCCACTGCTGACCGGTATTGTTCAGCGTGGTAGTGAGTCCACCAGATTTAAGGAATTTCGACCTGATATTTCCGGCCACTTTTTTCGCTTGTTCGGCGGAAGCCATTTTAAAAAATAAGGGATAAGTGGTTGCTAAACTTGGAATTTTTACCTGCTTTTTAGTTCTGAAATTGTAATCATAATATAATCCATCTTCATTGTTCCAGCAGTAAGTATTTAAAAATTCAATGCGCTTATTTAAACGGCTTTTGAAAATAGCAGCTTTTTTTGTGTCGGCATTTTTCAAGTAGGTGGTGTAAAGCGTTTGTTCAAGTCCATATAACAGACTTACCAGATCAACCGGAATAATGTCAGCAGTTTGAATAGTTTTGATTTCTTTAGAATCAGCAAACCAGCGACTGCTAAAATCCCAACCGCTGGCCGCACCGGAGCGCAGATGACGATACATTTCCTGAACATTTCTGCCGGATTCTCTGGCAGTTAAACTGTCTTCGCGATAGCTCTCCTGACGCGGAATCTCCAACTCATCCCAATAGCGGTTCATAGTAAATCCGTTCAGCTCAACAACAGAACGATCGGCCGAATTTGATTTTAATTTCCCTTCATCAGCATTCATCCAATATTCGTATTCCTTTTCCAAAGCAGGCAGATAAGTTTGATAGATGCTGTCGCCTTTTGATTCAGCAAGCAAACCCACCATCAACGAAAAAAACGGAGGTTGAGACCGGCTCACATAATAAGAACGGTTGCCGTTAGGAATATGGCCGTAGGTATCAATCAGGTAAGCAAAGTTTTTAACCATGTTTTCCATAAGCATGATTTCTTTACTCTCCTGTAATCCAAGCATTGTAAAATAAGAATCCCAATAATATATTTCGCGAAAACGGCCACCCGGCACCAGATACGGGTTTGGCAGAGCAAGTAATGAACTACCCTCAATAGCAATATCAGGCTTTCTTTGCAGTAATTCCCACAAATGTTCAATATGATATTTTACACTTTTGGAGGTATCTGATTTATAAGCATTAACCGGATTGGCCGGAAGCGTAAAATTGCTGTCGATAAACAATTTCAGCGAAAACTTTACGGCCGGATTAGCTTTAATTTTCCGATAATCAGCCATAATTGCCGACGGATCACGCCGCGGAACACAATCTACAAATGATTTACCATCACTAAAAACCTGCTGCATCTGTACGTCTCTAAACAATTCTCCGTAGATCTCATCAGGAGTTTTAACAGTTTGAGAAAAGAGCTCCGACCCAATAAATATAAAGAGTAGAAATAAAGTTAGTTTACGCATTACGGTAGTTTTAAATAGTATGGTTAAGATAACAGAATTATTTCATAAGCTTGAGTACTGATAACGATCAAAATCCAAAAGAAATACCACTATAGATTCAATAAGCCACTAAAAAATAACTCCAATCACAGATATGATTCCATGAACGGAGTTATTTAAAAGTTTCAAATTAAGTTCTATACTCAGTTATTTAATTCGCACCATCGATCTGTGCCCTGGCTACCGCAAAGTCACCAACTTTTTTACCGGTAACTAAGCCCTGTTCACAATCTGCACGATAATGAATGCCCCCATACATTCTCGAGTTAGAAGCTTCAAGAGCCATTGCCTCAAAATCAGTCCTGCGCTGCGGGAATAAATAGCCCAGAATTGTTGCTGCTGCACCGCTAAAAGTGGAATGACCGGAAATATATGCCGGAAAATTGGGCAAACCTGTAAGTGTTTTAATAGCCGGATTTAACTGGCAGGGACGAGGATTAAAATAATAATTCTTGGTATTCCAGCAAACAATTGCTCCGTCCATCATAGCGGCATTTAATAAAGCATAATTACGGGCCCAGCGCACTTCACTATATTGATTTTTTATAAATTCTTCAGTTGCTATAGCATTCCAATGCCCGGGCGGGGTATACGTACCGGCCCCATCAGCCCAAAAATTAATTATTCTCATGCGTTCCTTTGTAGGATTTTGAGTAAAATTTAAAACTTCATCCAGCTCTTTTCGCATTTGGTCGCTGTTGGTTGGAGGAGGCGGAACAGCTCTTAAGGAAGGAACCAATGAAGCCTCGAACAGTACAGGTTTAACATTTCCAAAAACCGGAAGCATTGGTGGTCTTTTTGGCGATTCAAGAGATAGCCATGGTGTTTCTCCTCTCGCTACACAATCATCCTCCAGTTGTTTCCAGATAGCCGGACTTCCGCCGGCAACACCCATCCCGTCTGTTTTTGCCCGCTGTATAACTTTCCGTGCAACCCATCTTCCCAGTGAATCTCCGGCAGAGATATCACTTTTCACATTAGCTCCACTCCATAAACGGTAATTTTTTTCATCCTGTGCCATTTTGGAGATAAGCTCTATATCCGCCGGGAATAATAATTTCATTAGTTCAAAAGACGCTCCTGCAATCACTGCATCCTCAGAAGGATAAGATGAGAGTTCACTTTTAGGAATACTCACCATTATACTTGCATCTGTTTTATAAGGCGCGGGCCGGTTAAATTGAGTTTTAAATTTCCAGGCCATAATTAAAGCATCATATTGAGCAATGCTTACATACGCATACGCCCGTGCCGCATAGGGCGGAGTTGAAAAAGGAAACTCCGGATAAGCGAATGGATTAGCAGCACTGGGAACCGGATACGTTCCATCCTGATTTTGATAAGGCGGTAAATTATGCTTTGCTACCAGCTCCCGCATAATTTCATTCCATCTTAAAACACTACCCACCTTCCAGTAATTAATGATACTTTTCTGTTCCTCGCTTAAATTTGAAGATAGTGTCTTTAAATCTTTTAATTCATTCTGATAGGCCTCAGAATTAACAGCTTCTGGTGAGGGTACAGGAAATTCTGCTGACGAGGCTACAATAAAAGGTTTCCAGTTGCCTGCGTCCAAATCTAATTTAGATGGCTGCAGTGCTTCATAATTAGAATTGATTTCAATTATATCTTTATTGCATGATAATATACTTAATAAGCATATACCATAAATGAGGTTAATTATAATTCTTTTCATGGTATTTATTTAGCGATAGTTTTTGATTTAAAATTGATTGTATAAAGTATGCCCGCAGAATATCCTGTAGACTGACCTACATTCCGACCTTCTAACGTATGCCATACGGATGCATTCAATCCAAGAGTATTATTTACAGGATAATATTTAGCTTCTACCCCAGCGCTGGTAGCATTCATTTTATTACTTACAAAGGGCATATCATTTTTCCGTATATCAAAACCGCCAAGGGTGGTCATATTTACTAAAGAGGCCTCTGCAATTAATTTTGAGGACCGGTAGCCGGTTCTGAACTGAAAGCTACCCACATTGGGCATCTCAACTTCATTAGAATTAATCTGACGGTTTGTATAATACGCCGGGCGGTCTATTTTAACATTGCCCCTTAATAAGTATCCGGCAGATATCGTCGAATAAAACTTATTCCTCTGAATATCAACTATCATTCTTGCACTTAACATTGTACTTCCCAGACCTACCGACATAGGCAAAAAATCAATATTATAATCATTTGAAGGGGTAGAAAAGCCACCCACTCCAAATAAGGAAATATTTTGTTTACCCAACTGCTTTTGAATGGGCCGCCATTTTACATATAGTGCCAGATCTTGAAATCCCTCTAAACCACTCAAAGTTCCCTGTGATGCTTTGGTAGATACATAGGGCAGCGAGGCAATTAAATTTACATTTTTATTGAGTCCATAATTTAATCCCAGCATAGCAGATGTAGTTGACAGGCGCCCAATATTGGCATTGTCTCTTTTAAAAGTTCCTTCGTAATAATTGGTCCAGCTGGAATATCCCACAATACCTGCAACGCATAAATTCCGTTGGGGCATCATCAAGGCATCCTGTTCTGTTTGTGATTTACTCAGCAAAGGGATATTTACTAAGATCAGTAGGATCAAAATCCTTATATTTTTAGTGTAATACATATCAATCTATTTAATATTACCAGATGCAGAATTCTATATTTTTTTTAGTTTAAGCCGGCTCAAAATAATTCCGGCAACCTGTTTACCTTGTTCTGTGCCCATTAAGCACGAATTAGTATAATGAATTCCGCCATAAACTCTTGACATTCCCGCTTCCGCTGCAGCCGCCCTGAATGATTTAAATTCTCTGTCTGCGATACCAAATTCAGCCTCTGACGTATCGCGGAAAGCAATATTATCCCCCAATCTTGCGGTTAATATTTCGGCTGTGGCCGATGAAATTACGGCGTGGCCACTGCTGTATTCCGGAAAAGGCGGAGTTTGAAGATATGTGCGCCAGTCTGAATCCAAATGCTTATTAATCACCGTTTCAGGTCGCACGTAATTGGTTGTAAATTTTGTGTGCCAGCAACTGATAAAACCATCAAACAATGCAATGGACGCTTCTGTATAAATGCTTACCGTTGTGTTAAAATCTGATTTTTGACTTTCTGTAGCAATTCCAACAATATTCATCCAATGCCCGCCGGGAGAGAATTTTTTGGTGGCATACATTACATGGCCAATCACGTTTAAACGGAAAGGGTTATCATCCCAGAAATCGGCAATATGCTTTTGCTCCTCATCCAAACTATCTCCAATTATTTTTACTTCCAACGCGTTTTTATAAAACTGACTTGTTGTATCCTTCATATTGTAAACCGGTGGCGCCGGCGGGATAATTTGAGCAGCAGAATCTAATACCATCGGACGAATTTCTTTCCAATGAGGTTCAAGTGCCTGTGAATACATTGGCGGAGTTGGAATCCAGCGACCATCTTCTGTTTTTACGGTAAATTTGCTGGCAGAACGGGTTTGTAAATAATTATCTCCCTTACTCCAATTCATTATATGTTTGGAAACCGTATCGGCATATTCAACCGACTGCTTAAAAACATCAGAAGGCATTCCGGCATTTTTTACCCTTTCTTTTAAATCCTCAACATATAAATCCATACTTCCTTCTGGAAAAGTAACGGCGTTGCCAACCGTACAAAAAGCCAGAAGCGAAGCGAAATGAAAATCAATTTCAGGTAAAACCGGTTTAGGAACGGGCGTTAAATGTTTAATCTGTCCGGCCAGAGAATGAAATTTTTGAGGATTTCCGGCTGCAATCACTTCATACGCTGCAATATTTGCGTAAGCATAATTTCGTGAAGCAATTACAGGTGGAAAATTATTCTCTAAAACGATATCGTTCAGTTTTTTAACAGTTACACGATACAGGGCAGGATCTGAGGTAAATGATTTATAATCGGATTTAGAACAGGCCGTAAATAAAATACACAAGCCTGCAATCCATAATAGAAAGCGATGCATACAAATAAATTAAGTTATAGATAAGAAATAAGGGGCTGAAACAGCCAGATAAGGATCAGCTTAAGTGATCGGGCGGCATTTCTATCGAAGATTTGTATGTGGAGGTTTTCAGAACTCTGCTGAAAAGAGAATGATCAAAAAGGATGATAGGATAATCTGGAAAAGACAGTTTTACAGATTTCTCAAAAAAATCATCTTTACTTTGCTTTAAAACCTGTTTGGATTTATCAGTATTCAGATCATTTACCTTTTTAAAATAATCGTCACTATTTTTTTGAATGAGGGATTTCTCCTGATGGTTTACACATAACAATATCAATGTATCTCGAAGTACCTTCCGTTTAACGTATTTATAGGTTGTATTTTTATACGTCATCTCCCCTTCTATAGACTCAAAATCTTTCCAGTCCGTATGGTAGGGTAATCTGATAGGAATTTTGATTGTAAATAGGCTCCTATCCGTTTCATGCATCGTTTCAATTTTACTTTGCATCCGGGAATCAGCTACGGCAATCTGATAGTAGAAAAAAAGCTTATAGCCTATTATATTAAACAGGAAAAATCCTAATAACAATATAGAAACTCCTTTTTTCAAGTTTTTTGGATGATATTTTTATTTAACAATATACGTTTTTTTCTCAAGTCCTGCTCCGGTAATTTTTAGTGATTTCCAGGCTTTCGGCAATGTGCCTTTTTTCTGAACAATTCCCTGGGGAGTAATATCCAGACCACCAAATCCCATTAGTAAACTCTGTATTATTCCGCCGGCACCGGTGGCAAAGTAAGGGTTGGTTCCGCCTTTGGTTTCTGCAATTACTCTGAAAGGCGGATTTAGATTGGGTTCATAGGAATCCTTAAAAAAATGATGCGCCTTTTCTCCATCACCCAACCGAGCATAAAGAAGCGTAAAAATTGCCTGTGTCATGGCTGGAGTTCCTTCATCCGGAACCCGTGTTTCATAATATTCCAAATCTTTTCTGATCTGATCCGGATCTGTAATTACTCCCAAAGGATAGGGCAGTAAATTAACATCGGCCTGTTTAATTCCTTCTCCTTTGTAAGTTGCATGTTCCTGGGTTACTCCGTTAGCCATTTTTAAAATGGGAATATTTTGTGCTACATGCACCCAGTCGCTGTCAGCGGGTAATCCTAAAATCTTTGCAGCAGCTGCTGCATTCTGCAGATTTACTTTAGCAGAGGCATTTGTGAAAGCATTATTATCCACATTCTCTGCCCACTCATCGGCAGCCACCACATTTTTTATGTCGTAATGCCCGGGACCATTACGCTCTACTCTACTGGCCCAAAAATCGGCGGTAGCTGATAAAATTGGCCAGCCTTTTTCCCGAAGCCATTCTTTATCCTGTGTTACGCTATAATAATTCCAGGCTGCCAAACCCACACAGGCCGTTATGTGGTGTTCAAAAGGACCACTTAATGCCCATACGGGCGTTTCCTCAACTCCAGAATCAGCACTTTCCCAGGGAAACATTGCACCTTTAAATCCATGTGCAAATGCATTTCGCTTAGCCGCATCCAGTCGGCGGTAACGGTATTCAATCAGTGAATGAGCTATTTCAGGCTGCAGCACCAGCAATGCCGGAAACATCCATACTTCGGTATCCCAGAAAACATGACCGTTATAACCCAATCCTGAAAGTCCCATCGGAGAAGGTGATAAATCAGTACCCGCACGTGAGAAAGAATATAAATGGTACAGCATGCTATGAACATCCTGCTGTGCCTGCGCATCGCCTTCTATTTGAATATCACTTTTCCAGAGTTCGTCCCAAGCCTGATTGTGGAATTTCAATAATCGGTCACGGCCTTCCAGTTTGGCAAAAATGGTTAAACGCTCCGCTTCATTTAAGGGATCATCGTGATGAGCAGAAGTAATAGAGGAACCGGCAATTGCAAATTGATAGGCTTGCCCCGCTTTAACAGCTTTTGTAAATTTCATTAAATGCAGGTTATTATCCCACATTTCGTGAATAACACGGGGTTCCTTTCCATGGCCCTCATTAAACAGAAATGTATTGGATGCGCAAAGCTGCAATTTGCCGGTGGGGCTTTTTGCTGTTGAAGTTAATAGTGCAAGGGTTACATGCGGACGATCGATTTCGTTATAATAATTTTGAACTTCTTTTAATGCATCCGGAGCTTCCATCACGCTGGAAGGTGAAATATTGATATCCTTTTTTGCAGTTACTGTAATATCCATTAAAACTGTATAAGGCAGTTGACGCAAAGAGTAATACGTATATTTAATGCTTGCCTTATCGGCATAATCAAAAGTGGTGGTAAATGAAGCGTGCTTCATATCCAGTTCCTGTCTAAAATTAGTTACCGATTTAGCATCCAGCCTTTTGCCATCAATATCAAAATTCATGTTCAGAAGGTTAAAGCTATTCAGAAAATTGCTCACCCGACCTCTTCCATACAGATCATAAGCTCCGGCAAGAACTACATTTTTAACTTTAAAAGGTTCAGGAGAAGAAATAATCCCGATCATACCATTTGCTACAGTTATTCCATAATAATCTGATGGATTTATTTTATCAGCCTTTATTTTCCAGGCATCCGGTTTGGACTGGCCAAAAAGATTAGCAGAAATTAGAATAAATATAGATGCGAGCAGCTTTTTAAATAAACACATAAAATGGTATTTAATTTAAAAATATAAAAATCTGCCTGATATTCAACCGAAAATAATATTTACCCAATAGTTATTTTTAAAATCTAAATCTGATAATTAATTTGAGATTCTAATTGCATGGACATTTAATGATTATAAGAATGTTTATGTTTATCGGTATTATTAAATGATGAGAAAATTACTTTTAGCTTTCGGAATACTAACAGCGCTTTTTTTATCCGGCGTTTATCTATTTATTCCTGATACAATTTATGTTCAACAGAATATCATTGTCAAAGCGAGTGATTTCAATTCTTTAAAGTATTTAAGTTCTGCAAAGGGCTGGCAAAAATGGTGGCCGGAAAAAGGCTCTGCAAAATCTGGCAGAAATAATATGGCGGAATATTGTTTTGATTCTGTATGCTACAACCTTATTAAAACAACAAATAGCGGAGCTCAGATCCTGCTGAAAACTAAAAATATACATAGTAAGGCTAATCTGAATTATATAGGCACGAGTACAGACAGCATGAATATAAGTTTGGTAACTGATTTTCCGGCCGGCCGGTTTCCTCTGGAACGAATTAGCAATTATCAAAAAGGAACCCTGATCAGCAAAAATTTCAAGGTCATATTAGAGCAAATAAAAACTTTTTTTGATCATGAAAATCGGGTGTATGGTATTACTATAAAGCAAGAAAGGGTTAAGCATATGATTTTGCTGACGATGGTAAAAATAAGCCCTGTATATCCGGATGTTAACTTTGTTTATCAAATGGTTACTGATCTCCGGAAAATTCTTGAATCCGGCAATGTACCGGCAACTGCTTCACCCATGCTCAGTGTTCACAAACCCTATAAAAAAGACTTTGAAATCACGGTGGCGATTCCTACAAGCAAAGAAATCCCTTCTACAAATAATGCATCTATAACAAAAATGGTGGAAGGAAAATTACTTGTAACAGAGGTAAAAGGCGGACCGCAAACCATTAAGAATGCATTTAATTCTTTTCAGCAATACGTAAAAGATAACAGACTAATTTCACCCGCTATGCCTTACGAAATGATGATTACGGATAGAAAGGCCATAAAAGATACCAGCAAATGGATTACTCAGATTTATTATCCGGTTTTATAAAATCTATTTGAGGGAAGCAATTACTTTGGGTTTCACGCTTCTATCTGATACCATAAATACTTTTCCGTCATAGGTCATCATTAACCAGTTAAATTTACTGTTGTTTTTAAACGGCTTAATAAATTCAATTTCTTCAAAATTTATTGAAGGATTAACCCAGTATTGTGGACTTAAAAACTGATTTTTGGCTTTATTTAACTCTAATGTGGCTATGCCTAAAGCATCATATTTTCCCTCGTAAGGAATTACCCCAGAAAAATTACCACTAATTACAACCTTATTTTGAGATTTATTTCCGTCCGGTAAAATATGGCGTATAGGTGCCTGCTGATATAAATATGGGAGATTAACCGCCTTTTCTGCGTGCATCAAATCACTAATAAATATACTGTTAAAGTTATCAGCCCTTAGTTTTACTATATTATCAAGCCTGCCTTTAAAAATTTCTTCCGTGGTTTTATCAGCCATTTTCTGGTAACTAAGCCATTCTTTTTTAAGATACGGAAGCTCCTGCTCGAGGTCATTTTTAGGTCTGAAAGGATAATATTTCTCCTTGTAACTGTACGAAAGAATCAAATCATTCTTACCCGATTGATCCAAATCACTATTGTAAGCTATTAAAGGTGTGGCTTCAGTGACATTATATTTATTGTTTAAGCCCCAGTTACCGGCAATAAGATCAGGCTTACCATCTGAGTTTAGATCGGTAACCATTACATTCTGCCACCAGCCCTGCATTTTATCCAATAGTGGCGAAGACCATTTTTCAAATTTTCCGGCTTTATTCAGAAAAACTTGCAACGGTTTCCATTCTGCGGCCATGATCAGGTCTTCTCTCCCATCGCCATTTACATCTGCAACAATAATATTCCGGATATACGGAACAGTTAAAAGATCAGCGTATTGTTTCTGAGATGCAGGTCTGAAGTTTCCTTTACCGGAGTTTAAAAACAATGCAGAAGGCAAATCTTCTGTATAATTTCTGTAAGATATTGCACCGCTTAAAAATATATCTCTTAAACCATCACCATTAAAATCCAACAGGCATATTTTTGAGGTCTGAGTTTCTAATTTCGGCAAAGATTTATATTCAAATTTTAAATTTCCCTGATTGATATATACTCTGGCAGGCTGAATTTTATCCCGGTCTGAAAAAGGATGATTGGCGCTTTGGACCACCAGATCCATATCCCCATCATTATCCAGATCGGCCCACTGAGCCTCTGAATCGGAATAGTCTAAAAAGCGGGCAAATGCCGGAATTTGTACTTTCTTAAATTTTCCGTCAGGCGAACTGATCATCAGATACTTTTCCTGTCCTGAAATTCCTCCAACATACACATCATCCTGACCATCAGCGTTTAAATCACTTATTGCCAAAGGCGGCGTCTTTGGAAGATAAGCATGCGGAATTAAGGAATTGTAGTTAAAATCGGGGGTTTCATTTGTAGAAACCGTTGTTAAAAGACTTGCCTCCACCCTTTTACTATCAAATTGCTTATGCTCTTTGATAAAAGAATCGATTAGATTAGACACGTCTGCTGAACGATTAATTTTCTGGCTGTCATAAGTTATAACCTCAGCTTTGCCTGAATTAAATTTGTTGATTCTTTGCCATGAATTATCAGGCCAGATTACTAACAGCTCTTGGGGCTTTTCTCCTGTAGAAAAAGTAAAATTAAGATTAAGGTCATGGCTGCTCTGAAAGGCATTGCTGGTTTGTACTTCCTGATGATCAACCCCGCGGTTAGTTTTCAAAAATAACTTAGTCCCAATTCCATCAGGGTTATTTTTAGAGTATTTAACTTTCAACTTTAAAAATTCAGGCTTTGTTCCCTGATCTTTTAGGATAGTAAGATTTTGATAAATAAAAGCAGGTTCATCTATATTATTTGTGATAATTTCCAGATCGCCATCATTATCCAGATCAACCATTATTGCTCCCGAAGACGAAGAAGGCTTAATCATATCATTATTTACAGATATATCTCTGAATTTGAGAAGACTGTCTCCCTTATACAGGAAATTATGGACTTTCCCGTCCGGCATCCTGTTAATATTATCACGATCAAAAACTCGGTTGGTTTTATATTCCTTTACCACATTAGGATCTCCCAAATATTTAAGATAATCCAGATCATTTAGCCTTTTTTTAATTCCATTGGAGAAAAACAGATCTTTTTTGCCATCCATATCAAAATCATGGGCCAGAGGAGACCATGTCCAGTCTGTTGCGGAAATACCCGAATACAGAGCCAAATCAACAAATTTCTCGCCTTTTCCCACATTAAGTTGTAGCGAATTTTTGGAGTACTGATAATAAAACCCACTTTTCACTTCCAGATTATACACATCCAGAGGCTCGTCATTAATAGTTGATTTAAGCACCTTCATATCTTCAGGCAGCATATCAGTAGAAATTACGTCCAAATGCCCGTCCTTATTCATATCGCTAATGGTATTTCCCATCGAAAATAAGCTGGTATGGCCGAATGCATCTTTTAATTTTTCCTTAAAAGTCCCGTTTTGCTGATTGATGTAATAGTAATCCTGTTCAAAAAAATCATTGCTGATATAAATATCATCCCAGCCATCATTATTCAGATCTGCAATGCTAATACCTAAGCCATAGCCAATGGGTGCGGCATAAATTCCAGAGCCCTGAGTAACATCCTTAAAAGAGTTATTGTCATTTCTGAAGAGATGATCGCCGGCATCATGACTGTATTTAAATCGCTGAGTAGAATCACCATATGTATCGTTACTATGCACCGAATGTGTCAGAATAAACAAATCCAGGTCGTCATCTTTATCATAATCAAAAAAAGAAGCCTGGGTTGAAAGTCCGGCGAAATCTATACCGTATTTTGCAGCACTTTCTGTAAAAGTAAGGTTGCCATTATTTATATAAAGCTGATTTTTGCCTTTAAAATTTCTGTATCCGGAAACTACAGACAGATAAATATCTTTAAAACCATCTCCGTTAATATCGACTATAGTCACACCGGTTTTCCAGTCGCCCGTACCCCTAACCCCCGACTTCTCCGTAATATCTTCAAACTGCAGATTTCCTTTATTCAGATATAATTTGTTGCTCTCCTGGTTTGATATAAAATAAAGGTCTTCCAGCCCGTCATTATTAAAATCTGCTGAGGCCAGGCCCGCACCATTGTAGAAATACAGATAATCCAGAATATTTAAAGAATCACTTTCCGTAATCGTATTAATGAAATTTACGTTGCTTTTTGAAGGATCAAGCAATGAAAATGTCTGTTTATCTACGTTTTTTTCTTTGCAGGAAAAGAGAAACAAAGCGGAAATAAGGAGTGTAAAGGATCTGAAATTCATCTACAAATAGATTTGAGCTGCGAAGTTTGAATGTATAAGTGGTTCATGTTATATCAGAAATTCAGTTTAAGCGGTAACTTAGCAGACTATCGTTATTCCTTCCGAACAAATAATATTTTTCTCCGGATTTATTTTTTATCACTATTGAAGACCTTACCTGGCCATTGATCTTTAATCCGCTTTCGGCCGATTGAACAAAAATGAACTTGTTATTTTTAAATGTAAAAACATCTCCGTATCCGGCATCTAATCTGCCAACCTCTGGCTTAAACCCATAAAAGTTTCCGGTAAGGATAATTTCGGTATTGCCATCTCGGTTTAAGTCATCCACCAAAATACTGTTTACAGATGTAAACTGAGCTCTTGCCGGAAAAGGACTAACCGCATAATTCCCTTTTCCTTTATTGAAAAAAACTGCAGATTG
Source organism: Daejeonella oryzae DSM 19973 (assembly GCF_000422945.1). Lineage (GTDB taxonomy): Bacteria > Bacteroidota > Bacteroidia > Sphingobacteriales > Sphingobacteriaceae > Daejeonella > Daejeonella oryzae. Next base: position 193,159 of record NZ_KE383964.1, on the reverse strand, counting down.
TAAAAAATTAATTTCATGAGACTCCGCTCCTTTAAGCAATTCTGGAGTAAACACCTCGTCAAACGTTTTACCGGCATAATCTTCATATCGTAAAAATCTCTTTTTAAGGGAAGGAAGTTGGCCAACCAGATCAGGTTTGAGATGAAATACGTATGATTTATGATCTGATTTATATATTGAAGTGATGCATTCCTTCGTTCCATTATTGTCAAAATCTTTAACAAATATGCGTAAGGGCTCTTTTTCTGTTGCTTTAAACTTAGAGTTAGTCCCCAGATTGCCTGCAAGGATGTCTAATTTTCCATCCTTGTTGATATCAGAAATTTGTAGACTGCTCCACCATCCTTTAAATTTTAACAAAGAATTATCAGGACTAAACTTTCCTTTGGTATTCATAAAAATCCGTATTCCCATCCAGTTACCTGCTATAACCAGATCCTCTGAACCATTTCCATCCAGATCTGCCCATTTAGCATCTGTTACCATTCCTAAATTATTCTGATTTTTACCAAAAACCAGGGATGAAACATCTTTAAAATTTCCGCTGCCATCGTTTTCGAGCACATAAGATTTAGGAGCGCTTCCATAAACCCCGGGGGTGCTGCGGCCTCCAATAAGAAGATCATCATCTCCATCATCATCAAAATCAGATTTTATGATTACTGATGCATTGATTGAAAATTTAATGGATTTTTCAGAATTCCACTTTAATTTTCCTCTCCCGTCATTCTCATAGAACCTGGGATATAAAACTTTGGAGTCTGCTTCTTCCTGATTCCCACCGTATGTGCACATAAGATCTTCATCGCCATCTTTATCAAAATCTCCGAAAACAGCACCGGCATTTTCCAGGTAAATATGCTTTTTGAAATCATCCGGAATGTATTTCAAAAATCGTCCGCCGGATTGTTGAACATAGATGGCTGCCTCAGAATCCTGGGAATTACTAAAATAGAAATCTTCCAAACCATCGGCATTTAAATCTCCTTTAGCCATATATGGATTTTCCGTTGATAACATTTGCAGCATTAACCGCTCATTGTCAAAATCTATAAAATCATTTTCAATGTGCCTTGGTATGCTATCAAATAATTCGGAAGTATTCTGGCTTAAGAACGGTTTTCGATTATTGCTTTTAAAGGCATATTGCTGGTTATCAATTTCATAACTGTATTTATACACCGAATCAGCTTTGAGATTTTTAATTGTTTTATACTTTCCATCCGGCCAGATTATCTGTACAGAATCAATCGTTTTTTCTTTTCCAAGCCCAACAGTGATCAAATTTGGAGAAATACTGCTCTGAAAACCTCTGGCTGGCTGATGGTAATAAATTAGAGAATTTCCTGCTGTAAATACTTTAACAGTACTTCCCACAGCATAGGTATTTAATCTATCGCCCTGCAGCTTAAACTGAATAGAATGGTTGTTTAATTTTTCAGCGTTATTCTTGTAAACAAATAACGGCATATTCACATTATTGATCACCAAATCATCATCTCCATCATTATCCAGATCCCCGTAAGCGGCACCGTTGCTAAATGAAGGCTGGTCTAAACCAAGCTCAGAAGATTTACTGCCAAATGTTAAATTTTTATTATTGATAAATGCATAATTAGGAATAGGAGTCGAGGTCATTTTATCAGTAAAATCCTTGTGATCGAATTTTTTACCTGCAGCTATTTTCTCCATATTTTCCTTATTAGCAAGGAACTCTATGTAGTCCTGATTGGTTAAATCTTTATAAATTCCGTTGGAAACGAATATATCTTTCCATCCATCATTATTCATATCAAAAAACAAAGCGCCCCAGCTCCAGTCAGTAGCCGCTACCCCCGAATAAAAACCGATTTCTGAAAAAGTGCTGTCGCCATTATTGAGCTGGAGACAATTTTGCATGTATTGATTATAAAAACCGTCGCGTTGTTTGAGCCGGCCAACATCATAGGATTCAAACGAAGTCATTGATTTAAGTCGCTGATCTCCTTCGGGAAGCATTTCTGTTGTAAAAATATCAAATAAGCCGTCATTGTTAATATCTGCAATATCAGACCCCATAGAAGCAAGGCTTAAATGTCCTGTCATAGACTGAATATTCTCTTTAAAAGTTCCGTTTTTCTGATTGATATATAGATAATCACGTTCAAAAAAATCATTGGAAACGTAAATATCCGGATAACCATCCTGGTTTATATCAACAACCGAAACACCAAGGCCAAACCCAATATCACTTGAGTAAATATTAGCCAGTTTATTTACCTCTTTGTAATATCCATTGTTATTTTGATATAATCGGTCACCACCAAGTTCGTCCACTACATTCCGGATATCTTTTGAAAAATCAAAACTCCCGATAGGCCTGAAGGAATTATTTAGAACATAACAATCCAGATCGCCATCCAAATCATAATCAAAAAATACAGCGTGGGTAGATAGCCCCCTATCAGCTAATCCATACTTTTTTCCTTCTTCTTTAAATTTCCCGTCTTGCTGATTTATAAAAAGTTCATTCTCAGTCTCGTTTCCCTGAGCATTCCCACTATTACAAACATAGATATCAAGCCATCCATCCGCATTTATATCTACCATGGTAACTCCTGTACTCCAATATTTGCTGCCTTTTACACCTGCCTTTGCGCTAACATTGTCAAACTGCCAATTCCCTTTATTTAATAAAAGCTGGTTCCCTTCCTGATTGGATGTTAGAAATATATCATTTAAACCATCATTATTAACATCTCCTATGGCAACTCCGCCCCCATTGTAATAATTTCGGAAAGAAAATATATTGGTACCTGTTCGATCGCTCAGCTGATTGCTAAATTCAATTCCTATAGATTTATTATCCTGAAGAGTAAATAATTGATCCTTATTAGTACGGGTGCAGGAGCCTGATAATATTAGTAGGATTAAGCTTAAAAAATAAAAGTTTCTGTACATCTGCTATTAAAAATGGCCTAAAACAAATGTAGCGAGATAAATCCCGCTACATTTTAAATATAAATATTATAAACTTAAATAAATCAGAAATTAATATCCAGGATTTTGTTTCAAGTTAGGATTTGTATCAACTGCACGCTGTGGAATTGGATACAAAGTCCGTGTTTTATCAGAGGCATTTGGACGCTGATCAACCGGATTATTAAATGTTCCGAAACGTATCTGATCATTTCTTCTCCAGCCTTCATAATATAACTCACGACCTCTTTCAGCAAGTAAAGTGGCTTCGTCAACTGAAGTTAATGCAGTAGCTCCACGCGGCGTACGAATAGCATTTACAATTGCAAGCGCTGTCTGACCGTTTGGATCTGTTCCGCCTCTTAAAATTGCCTCTGCTTTCATAAGCATAACATCTGCATATCTCAGGAAAATATAATCATTACCTGCTTGGTCATCATTAACTTTATTATCTGCGGTTGGCTTTGGAAAGTATTTGATAACCCTGATACCCTGGGCTTCTGTAGAGAAATTAATATTCACATTTTCAGTAAATACTAATGGTTGTCCGCCTCTTTGTTTCAAAGCTACATTACCCGGACCAAATTGCTGACCAATTAAAAAACCAGTCTTTAATCCAATTTTATCAGTTAATCCAGGATAATCTCCCCCTCTACGCTCATCACCTGCTTCGAATGATTTATAAAAATCAGCTAAAGTGGTAAATCCATTCCATCCGTCAGGCGTTTGATTATAGTGCAGTCCCATTCTCCAACGATTTCTTGTAGTACCTGGTGCTTGAACATCTGTATTCTCAATACCAAAAATTATTTCTTTTGATAAGGTTGCGTTATCCCATGAAAAATTATCAAAATATTTTCCTGAACTGGCTAATTGAAAGCTTCCTGCGGCAGTAATTTTATTAGCATACTCAATCACCTTATCCATATCTGCTTTAGCAAATGTAAAAGGTCCGCCTACTGTAGCAGCATTATACACTGCTCTATTCAGATAAACTTTTGCTAAAAGCGCCTGAGCTGCTGCTTTACTCGCCTTTCCGAGAGTAGCTGTTCCTAAGTTGGCTTCAGCAAACTCTAAATCTTTAATTATAAAGTCGGTAGCTTCTGTACGGGTCTTAACCTCAGGATTTTCATCTGGAGCGCTTTTAGGATCTCTGTATGGTTGCTGACCAAAAAGATCAGTTACCTGAAACATAAACCAGGCTCTTAAAAAACTTGCCTGAGCTTTTATAGAAACATCTGTAGCCCCATCAACAACTTGTGTTGCCCGGTAAACTCCTGTATTTAACTGATCCCAGGTATCATTAATTTGATTATGCGAAGGATCCCAGGTATGCTGATGTAACTTGCGCCAGGTACCAAAATCACCCCAGTCAGTTCCACGGGTTGGTCCCATCATTTCATCAGTGGAATGTTCCTGTAAAGCATATGTGTTCGCCTGATCTGTTTGACCATTCAATTGGTCATAAACGCCCTGTAAACTTGCTGCTGTAGCAGCACCACCTTCATCAATAGATCTTGACCCAAAGGTTTCTTCATCCAGCTTCGTGCAACTAGCGGCAGACAGGACTAAAGCTATACCGGCCAAAGCAGAAATTTTTGTGATTATCTTTTTCATTTTCTTTATCCTTTAATATTAAAAGCCTGCATTTAAACCAAGAGTAAATGTACGAGCGCTTGGATATGCGGTATAGTCAATTCCTCGTGAAGGCACTCCGTTTCTTTGCTTATTCGTGTTAATTTCCGGATCTATACCTGAATAATTGGTAATCAGGAATAAATTCTGACCTGACAAAGAAAGACGTAAACTTTTAATTGTCTTCATATTAGTTACGTCAAAAGTATATCCAAGGTTTGCATTAGACAGTCTTAAAAAGTCGCCTTTTTCCAGAAATCGTGATGAAACTTCACCCGAGTTAAGTGGATTCTCATTACTATTTGCAACTTCAGTAGTGACATTTCTACCGGTTACTAAATTTCCCTTAAGAAAATAAGCATTGGCTGTGTTGTTGTAAATGTAAAATCCTGTGGCAGCATTCAGGAAAATGCTTGCAGTAAACTTGCCAAAACTAAAATTATTGGTTAAACCAGCGGTAAACGTAGGAATTGCACTTCCAAGAATTGTACCAGCATCAGCATTTGGATAGATTCCTAATCCATTTGCATCATATCCACCAAAAATTGGAACATTAAAGGAAGCAAGAGGCTGACCGTTTGTGATTATCTGCGCATATGCACCAGATAATCCCTGTCCGTCGATATTACCCGTGATCACGTTTCTATTACCAAAGTCTTTTACTTCGTTTTTAAGAATCGTCATGTTATACATTACTTCCCATGAGAAACCGGAATTTCTTACAGCATCAAGATTCAAACCAAGTTCCAGACCTGAGTTAATTACTTTACCAGGTAAGTTTACCCATCTTCTGGGGATTGCTGCAGGCTGTGCATAATCCTGTAGGAATAATAGATCTTCTGTTGATTTATTAAAATAATCCAGAGTTCCAGACAATTTGTTTTTCAAAATGGCGAAATCTATACCCGCACCATACTGAGTAGTAGTTTCCCATTTCAAATCAGGACTGGCAGCGGTTATAGTATTAGAACTACCGTTAAAATTAGCTTGTTTAATAGCTAATGAAGCATATGCAGGAAATTCCTGGTTACCGGTTATACCAAAATTTAATCGAAGGCTCAGATCATCAAAAGATTCTTTTGGTGCAAAACTTTCATTCATAATTTTCCATTTAACAGCGAATGCTGGAAAAGTGGCGTATTTATTATTTTCTCCAAATTTAGAGGAACCATCCGTACGTACAGTTGCTGTAAATAAATACTTATCGTTCAGATTGTAGTTAGCACGTCCGAAGAAAGATTGCAACTCTGATTTGGTGCTATCTCCGAAAAGTGGCAATCTGTTCGTAAAAGAATTCATATCCTTAACTAATACATTGGGAGTTGAAGTCGTATACGCTACTTCATTTAATGGATTAGTTTTGAATTGCTGATAAGAAAATCCTCCTAAAATATTTAAAGAACTGCTATTACTTAATTGCTTATCATAGTTTAGTGTGTGCTCTGTAATGTAAGAGGAAAGTTGCAAATTTTGAACAATTCCGCGTCCGTTACCTGTAACCTGATTAATATTTATTCCTCTAATATTCTGACCACCAGTATATCCGGTGAGGTTTGGATCAAGGTAGGTTGTTCTTACGGCTTTTGATTCATCAATACCAATTGTACCTTTATAAGTAAGATTTTTCACAAAAGTATAAGAGGCACTAAAATTACCAAGGTATCTGTTTATATTATCCGTATCGTCAATCAATTCAAGCATAGCAACCGGATTTCTGAAACCTCCGGCTTTTGTATCGAAGAAGGTTCCGTTCGGATTTCTGACAGGTACTGTTGGATTAGCCTGAAGAACTGCACCAATTAAACTACCTTCAAAACCTGCATTGTCTGATATAGGAGCAAAATCATTTTTGATATTAGATGCAGTAAACTGGAGATCTAACTTAATTTTATCGCTTAATAACATCTGAGAGGCATTTAAACGTCCTGTCAAACGCTGTAACCCGGAATTTTTAATTGTTCCGTTTTGATTATCATAGCTAAAAGAGGCACGATATGATGAGGCACCTTTTGCACCTCCGAATCCTAAATTATAATTCTGGGAAACTCCTGTTCTGAAAATTTCATCCTGCCAGTTTGTTTCACCACCAAAATTAACAGCAGTTGCATCTGCGCCAGTAGCAGCTACTGCAGGTAAGAACTGACCCGCATTTAATAAGTCGTATCTTTTGGCTACTGTTGAAATACTGGTATTTGCCCCAAATTGAATTCCCTGAGAAGACGAGCCTTTTCGGGTAGTAATTAACACTACCCCGTTAGCTCCCCTTGATCCGTAAATAGCAGATGCTGACGCATCTTTCAAAATACTGATATTCTCAATATCACTAGGATTAATAAATGACAAAGGATTTCTTGCTGAAGAAGTACCCGCACCAGCATCTAGTCCGCCGGATGTACCACCACCATCTAAAGGAACCCCATCCACAACATACAATGGACCATTTCCCGCACGAATAGAGCTGGTTCCACGTATATTAATAGTCGCTCCGGATCCGGGTTCACCACTTGCCGGCGTTACCTGAACACCCGCCACTCTACCTTGTAACAATTGCTCAGGTGAAGCAATAACTCCTTTATTGAATTCTTTTGTTCCAATTGAGGATACGGATCCTGTTGCATCTTTTACTTTTTGAGTGCCGTAACCTATTACAACCACCTCGCTTAACGAAGTGCTGCTGGGGTCAAGCGATACATTAATAGTTGTTCTACCGCTAATTGCCACTTCCAGATTATTATATCCCAAATAGGAAAAAACCAGTGTAGCAGAATTATCGGGCACAGAAAGCCGGAAAGTTCCATCAGCACCTGTACTGGTGCCGCTGGGAGTTCCTTTAACTTTAACAGATACTCCAATTAAGGGTTCCTTATCCTTGCTGTCAGTTACTAATCCGGAGATAGTAACATTCTGTGCAAATACAGAATTTACCAGCAGAATTAGAACTATACCAAAGAGAGACCTCGATAGTAAAAATTTTAAGTTCATAATAGGTTAGTGTTTAGGGTAAAATAATTATAGGTTGGACTATTTCAAAATGCTCATTAATATAAAGTTAAGTAATTGTACTTATTACACAAAGAATAAACAATAATTTTTTATCGCTGTCTTAAGCCTTTTTTTTCACCGTTATTAAATAGTTTAACGCAAGTATTTTTATTTATCAGCCATTTAATTACACCACTGTATATCTCGATTTGATTATACTTAACTGAGTTAGAAAATTAATAAATTCAAGTTACATAAAAACTAATTTATTAATCACATAACTTTTGTCAAAAAATCAAGAAAAAATAATTTTAACCAATGACTTTAGATGTCAAAAACTATTAATTGATAATAATGGCAGAATTAGTTATAATATAAAAGGCCTGATATTACTCAGGCCTTTTCTCAGAAAATTAAATGGTTATGAAAAGATGGTTATTTACCAAAAGTAAGTTCCTTCTGAAAAAGCCGTGCATACTTTCTTTTATCAAACTTGTATAATTTAGCAGCCCTGTACGACACGCCTTTTTGTTTCTCATCAAGTTCTTTTAAAATGCCGTAATTGAGCATTTTCTTTCGAAAGTTTCTTTTATCTAAACTTTTATTCAAAATAACTTCATACAAATGCTGGAGCTGGGTTAGAGTAAATTTTTCTGGAAGTAATTCAAAAGCGATTGGCTGGTAGGTGATTTTATTTCTGATCTTTAAAAATCCACGTTCAAAAATCTTTGCATGATCAAAAGCTAATTTAGGAAGGTCTTTTATTGGAATCCAAACTGCCCGGCGTGCGTAAGAAGTAACAGGTTTTAATTCTTTCGGACCATTAAGCCTTAACATTGCATAATATGCAACAGTTACTACACGACCCTGAGGATGTCTGTCAACATCACCGAAAGTATAAAACTGATCCATATAAATATCCCGTAAGCCAGTTAATTCATATAATATCCGTTCGGCAGCATGATCTAAACTTTCATTTTCTTCGACCAAATAACCCGGCAATGCCCACCAATCTATAAAAGGTTCTACATTACGCTCAATTAATAGTATTTTTAACTCTCCTTCATCAAAGCCGAAAATTACACAGTCAATAGAAAATACAGAATCAAATTTAGGTAATATAGTTTCCAAAATTCATTAGGGTTTTAATCGTTAAATATATAACGGATTACTAATATGGGAGAAATTTTTTACAAAAACTACTTAGTGTAATAATTACACCTTATATTCGTACTTAAAAAAAAATTATTGGCAGCTATAAATAAAATCGGTGTATTTACTTCGGGTGGCGACGCTCCTGGAATGAACGCCTGTATTAGAGCCGTGGTTCGCTCTGGTATATACTTAGGAAAAGAAGTGGTTGGTATCCGCCAGGGATATCAGGGAATGATAAATAAAAATTTTTGGGATATGGACGCCCGGTCGGTTAGTAACATAATCCACCTTGGAGGAACCATTCTTAAAACTGCCCGGTGCATGGAATTTTTAACTCCCGAAGGCAGAGAAAAAGCGTATAAAAATCTTCGTTCTCATGGTATTGATTCGCTCATTGCTATCGGCGGTGATGGAACAGCCACCGGGGCAGAAATTTTTTCCGAAAAATATGACATCCCTGTAATCTGTATTCCGGGCACAATTGATAATGATTTATACGGAACTGATTTTACTCTGGGTTTTGATACCGCTAATAACACTGTTATTGAAGCGATTGATAAAATAAGAGATACAGCAGCATCACACGATCGCTTGTTTTTTATTGAGGTAATGGGTAGAGATTCAGGATGTATTGCACTCAGATCTGGAATTGCAGGCGGGGCAGAGGCCATTTTACTTCCAGAACGAGACACTGCGATTGATGAACTGATTAAAAAACTGGAAACCGGTGCAAAAAATAAAAAATCATCCAGTATTGTAATTGTTGCCGAAGGTGATAAAAACGGCGGTGCATATGACGTTGCCAAACGGGTAAAAGAAAAGTTTGATTTTTATGATGCCAAGGTTACTATCCTAGGACATCTGCAGCGTGGTGGAAGTCCCAGCAGCTTTGACCGGGTATTGGCATGTCGTTTTGGATATGCCGCAGTTAAAGCTTTGATAAATGGAGATACTAGAAAAATTGTGGGAATTAGAGGCAATTCTATAGCGTTAACTGATTTACACGAGGCTCTAAATTTACACGAATTTAAACTTGAGGAAGATTTAATGGAACTTTCAACTATTTTATCCATTTAATATGATTGCAATAGTTTATAGCGGATCCAGGTATGCACATTGGCAGCTGGCTGAAAAAGGTGGTATAAGTTCAGAATTTAAAACTCCTGGAATTAATCCCTTCTTAAATGATGAGAAGTTTATTCAAAACATCTTACATAAAAACTCAGAGCTTATAAACTATGCAGAAAAAATCAAACAGATTTATTTCTTTGGTGCTGGAGCATCTTCTAAAGAGCGCAAAGATATTGTAGCAACTGCTTTTACTAAGTTTTTTAGATTTGGAAAAATTGTTGTAGAAAATGATCTGTACGCCGCTGCTCTTGCAAGCTGTAATGATCAGCCGGGAATAGTGGGAGTTTTAGGAAGCGGTTCGAACGCTGCTTATTTTGATGGTAAAAAAGTAAAAGCAAATAATTTTGGACTCGGTTATATTCTTGCAGATGAAGGCTCTTCAAATGATATGGGCAAAATGTTGCTTAAATCTTTTCTTAATGAAACATTGCCTGAAGAGCTTGAACAAAAGTTTAGAAAAAAATACGACCTGGACAGAAAACAAATTCTGGACAAAATTTACAGGCAAAAACAGCCGGCACTATTTCTGAGTTCGTTTGTAGATTTTCTGATCGAAAACCGCCTCGATCCTTTTGTAAAAAAACTGGTTTGCAATGGCTTTAACAATTATTTTCAAACGTATATTCTCCCATTAAAAAAACAATATCCGCTCGTTCCTATTCATATAGTAGGAACAGTTGCTGCAAATTTCGAAAATTGGTTGCATGAAGTTGCCAGTAGCAATCACTTAAGCATATCAACTGTAATTAAAGAACCTATATATAATGTATTAACTTATTATTTTAACAAAATATAATATGAAGATTGGAATAAATGGATTTGGCCGGATAGGCCGTTTAGCTTTCAGAGCTGCAATTGAGCGTGAAGGTGTAGAAATTGTTGGTATAAATGATTTGGTAGAGCCGGATTATATGGCCTATATGCTTAAATACGATTCAACTCATGGATCGTTTAAGGGTACTGTTGAAGTTAAAGACGGAAATTTAGTAGTTAACGGAAAATCAATCCGCGTAACCGCTGAGAAAGATCCGGCAAACTTAAAGTGGAATGAAGTAGATGCTGAAGTAATCATTGAATGTACCGGATTGTTTTTAACGCAGGCTGATGCACAAAAGCATATTCAGGCCGGCGCAAAAAAAGTAGTTCTATCTGCTCCTGCAAAGGATGATACCCCAACATTTGTAATGGGTGTAAACCATAAAAACTTAAAAGCCGATCAGAATATCGTTTCTAATGCATCATGCACTACTAATTGCCTTGCTCCTATTGCAAAAGTTTTGAATGACAAATTCGGAATTGTGGAAGGTTTAATGACCACTATTCATGCCGTAACAGCTACTCAAAAAACTGTTGACGGTCCTTCTGCTAAAGACTGGCGTGGTGGCCGCGGGGCTTTTCAAAATATCATTCCTTCATCAACCGGTGCCGCAAAAGCAGTTGTCTTGGTAATCCCTGAATTAAAAGGGAAATTAACAGGAATGGCTTTTCGTGTTCCTGTTGCTGATGTTTCGGTTGTTGATCTGACTGTTCGTCTGGAAAAAGGAGCTTCTTATGAGGATATTAAAAAAGCAATGAAAGATGCTTCAGAAGGCGAGCTTAAAGGAATTTTAGGATATACAGAGGATGATGTGGTTTCTACTGATTTTCTGGGTGATGCACGTACATCCATTTTCGATGCAAATGCAGGTATCGCATTAAATGATAATTTCGTTAAAATCGTATCATGGTATGATAACGAATGGGGATATTCTAGCAAGCTTATTGATCTGGTTCAGCATGTATCTTCAGTAAAATAATTTTTGTTAAAACACAAAGCCGTTTATCTTAACAGATGAACGGCTTTTTATGCAATTTAATTTAGATCAGGATATTTCAACAACTAAATTAATAACAGTGTAAATCAGATTCTAATTTTCCTTTTTAAAACTCCCATCATCAACATCTTTAATAAATTTAATTACACCATTCATAAACGTTTGCTGATCATCCCACATGGCTAAATGGCTACCGTTGGGACAATATAAATAACGACCGTTTTCAACTTGAGTACTCATCCATTTCATATGTTCCGGATCCATAGAATCATATTTTGCTCCTACCGTTAAGGTGGGAATTTTAATCTTATTCAAATCAGATTTTCGATCCCACTTAATTAACCGGCCTCCGGTTTTAAATTCACTTGGCCCCTGCATCATGACGTATATTTCTTCATTTAAATGTTTAAAACTCCGCATTACCGGATCGGGCCAAACAGGCAAACGACAAATATGCTTACTGTAATATTCACTGAAAATAAGCGACTGGTAGGTGGAATCTTTATACATGTTACGGTCTTCATATGACTGAAGGGAATCGACCAGGGAAGCCCTCATCTGCTTTCGCAAAACACCATTATATTTTTCATAATCTGGGATACTTGCCATCATATTGCAAATGATCATGCCTTTTAAGTTTTCCTGGTATTTTAATGCATACTCCATTGCCAGAATCCCGCCCCACGAATTTCCTAAAAGATAAAAATTCTCTTTGTTCATGTTTAAGGCCTGGCGAACCTGCTCCACTTCTTCAACAAATCTTTCTGTAGTCCACAAAGTACTGTCCTGGGGCTGATCACTGTAATAAGATCCTAACTGATCATACTCTATCAGTTCGAAACCCTGTTGGGGAAAGAAGCTTTCAAAACATTCCATATATTCATGCGTCATGGCCGGACCACCATGCAACAGCAAAACCTTTATCCGTGGATTATTGCCGATCCGTTTTGTCCATACTTTAAAATTTCCTTTTGGCGTTTTTACTTCAACCATTTTTACCCCACCACTCTGTACTCCACTATCAGCAGATAAAAAATATTCCTGCAAAGACATTTCTGTTTTCTGTTTACAGGATGTAATCATTAAAATCGAGCATAATAGCACTAACAAATATTTCATCGTAATAAAATTTAAGCTGTGAATAATAAAGCAGGTTCTAAAACTTAAATAGGTTATTCGTTTTATGGTTATAATTAAACTTGTTTTAAAATAAGTCCGGATAAAGGAGGCAAATTTAGAACGATAGACTGCGGTTTACCCTGCCAGGCAATTGCCTCTGTGGTATAAATTTCATCCTGATAAATTCCGCTACCGTAGAACGATAACATATCCGAATTTAAAATAACTTGCCATTTTCCTTTTAACGGTGCGCCTACGCGATAGCCATCCCTCGGAACAGGTGTCATATTCAGGACAATGAGCAATTCATCTTCAACCAGGTTTCCCTTTCTCAGATAAACAAGTACAGAGGCTTCTGCATCAGTATTTTCAATCCACTCAAATCCATCTGAAGTAAAACTTTTTTGATATAAACCAGGCTGATCCCGGTAAACTTTATTTAAGTTTTTAACAAATTCTTTTAAACCCTGGTGAGGAGCATGCTCTAGCAAATGCCAGTCTATGGAATGGTCATGGGTCCACTCTTTGCTTTGCCCGATTTCATTCCCCATGAATAATAATTTCGTTCCCGGATGAGTGAACATATATAAGTAAAGCAAGCGAAGATTTGCAAATTTCTGCCATTCATCACCCGGCATTTTATTTAAAAGGGAACCTTTTCCATGAACTACCTCATCATGAGAAAGCGGAAGCATAAAGTTTTCCGTAAAAGCATACTCAGTACTAAAAGTTATTTTTGAATGATAATATCTTCTGAAATATGGATCCTGCTCGAAATAGCTAATAGTATCATTCATCCATCCCATCATCCATTTCATGCCAAAACCCAGTCCGCCCAAAAAGGTTGGCTTGCTTACACCGGGAAAAGCAGTTGATTCTTCGGCAATAGTTTGAACATCCGGAAAATTAGCGTAGACCACTTCATTAAATTCTTTTAAAAAGCTTATTGCCTCGAGGTTTTCCCTGCCGCCCTCTTCATTGGGAACCCACTCTCCTGCTTTACGTGAATAATCCAGATAGAGCATGGAGGCAACCGCATCCACCCGAATTCCGTCGGCATGATACCGGTCTAACCAAAAAATGGCATTGCTAATTAAAAAAGCCCGTATTTCATTTCTTCCGTAATTAAAAATATACGATTTCCAATCCGGATGAAAGCCTTTGCGCATATCTGCATGTTCGAATAAATGGCTTCCATCAAAGCGATACAAGCCATGTGCATCGCCCGGAAAATGCGATGGAACCCAGTCAAGAATAACTCCTATGCCATGATTGTGGAGAGATTCTATCAGAAACATAAAATCCTGAGGTGTCCCGAAGCGTGAGGATGGTGAAAAATAACCGGTTACCTGGTATCCCCAGGAGGGGGAAAACGGGTGTTCCATAATGGGCATAAATTCTACATGAGTAAAATTCATTTCTTCCATATACGGAATCAGCTTTGCTGCCATATCCCTGTAACTTAAAAACTCATCCGGAGATTCAAGTCCGCGGGCCCAGGAACCAAAATGAATTTCGTACACCGAAAACGGTTTGTTCAGTCCGTTTTTCTCGAACCGGTTTTTCATCCATTTCTGATCATTCCACTCATACCAGGTATCCCAAACCATTGATGCAGTGAGAGGCGGCTCTTCCCATCTCAGGGCAAAAGGATCTCCTTTTTCCAGCTCATCTCCATCATGAGGAATAATGAAATATTTATAGAGATCGCCATTTCCAGTATGCGGAACAAATATCTCCCAGATACCGGAGCCATCCCAGCGGACTTTCATAGGCAGGGAGTTGCGATCCCAGCCATTGAAACCTGCCATTAAATTTACTGACCGGGCATTAGGTGCCCAAACAGCAAAATAAGTTCCCTTTGCACCTTCATGTTCAACAACATGAGATCCTAATTTTTCATACAGTTTGTAATGCTTTCCAGCCTTAAACAGGTTTATATCGAAATCGGTAAAGCGGGTGTAATAGCTTAACTCCCTTTCTTCTGGAGTAGCTGTTGCTGGATTGGACTTTGCAGGATTAACTTTTTTAGCCATATAATTGGGTCTTAACCATTTTCACTTATAATCATCCTGAGTTAAATTAAGGAAATAACTCAGGATGACGATAACTGTGATTAAGTTAACCTAATTATTTGAAGGTTTAAAGTTTTATGCAAAAGATCAGACTATGAGGCAAAAATCTGGATTCTCTTAAAATTTTTATTCGACTTAAATCGTAGGCAACCTTTTTCATCTATATGAAAATCGTTGATTTCATGACCATCAACAGTAATGCGGCTCACCTGAAACGGCAGACCTATTACATTATAATCATAAGATTCATATTGAGGAGTAAACATGCCTTCAATACTCTGCTTTAACACCAGCGATTTCGAATCACCGCGAACGATAAACTTCTTTTCAAGGTAAATGTCCTGTTCGTAAGCAAATGTATCTCCATGATCTTCATACAAGAATGAGTTAACTTCATAATCAGAATAGTAAATATTTAACCAAACTTCGGTTATCTCAATCTCATTTACATACTGCATAACAGGATACTCTGGCAGAACTGACCCGGCTTTCACAAAAACGGGCATGCTATCAATAGGCGCATGAATGTGATGTTCTTTACCGCCATCGAGTAACTGGTGAGTCCAGAAATGATACCATTTACCCGGAGGAAGATACACGTTCTTAGATTCTGATCCGGGTTCCATAACCGGCGCAACCAAAATCTTATCTCCGAAACTAAATTCGTCTTCTCTGTAATGATTGGAAATATTTTCCTGCTCATGCATCACTACGGGTCTTAAAATAGGGAATCCGTAACGGTGATGCTCCCAGAAAGCAGAGTAAATATATGGCATCAGCCGGTACCTGAGCTCAATAAACTTGCGGTTTATAATTTCAAATTCAGGTCCGAAACTCCATGGTTCACGTTCTTTTGTATCTCCCGCAGAATGCGCCCGCATAAATGGAGAAAATACACCCAATTGAATCCAGCGGGTAAACAATTCTGCATCCGGCTCGCCGCTGAAACCACCTATATCTGTTCCGCAAAAAGAAACCCCTGAAATAGAAAGACGCTGGCACTGAATATTTCCCAGCTTTAAATGCTCCCATGAGGCCACGTTATCACCGGTCCAAACAGAGGTGTACCGCTGCATTCCTGAATATCCTGCACGGGTAATTGTAAAAGGACGTTTATTTTTCTGATGCTTTTTTAAGCCGTCGTACGTTGAACGCACCATTTGCATTCCGTATATATTATGCGCTTTGCGGTGTGAACCGCGAAAACCATCATAGTTATGGCGGACATCATCCGGGAAAGTTCCTGAACCAAAAACAGCAGGCTCATTCATGTCGTTCCAAACTCCAGCCACGCCAACTTCTACCAGTTCCTTAAATAATCCTCCCCACCATTCGCGTACTTTTGGGTTCGTAAAATCCGGAAACTGACAGCGTCCGGGCCATACATGACCTTCCATAAAGTAATCATCGCAACGGCGGCAAAAATAATTATTAGCCTTACCTTCTTTAAAAACCCAGTAGTTATCATCCACCCGAATTCCCGGGTCAATAATTACAACAGTTTTAAACCCATCATCGGCTAACTCTTTGATCATCCGCTTTGGATCAGGAAAATGCTTTTTGTTCCAGGTAAAACAGCGGTATCCGTCCATGTAATCAATATCCAGATATAAAGCATCACAAGGAATTTTGCGTTCGCGGAAATTACGGGCAACGTCCTTTACTTTAACTTCGGGGTAATAACTCCAACGGCACTGATGATAACCCAAAGCCCACTTTGCAGGCATTGGATGGGTTCCGGTTAATGTATGATAGCGTTTAACCACATCCATCATATGAGGACCGTGGATATAATAATATTGCATTTCTCCACCATCGGCCCAAAAACTTGTTTTATTATTCTCCTGGTGGGCAAAATCAAAATGAGAACGGAAGGTATTATCAAAGAAAATCCCGTAGCTTACTCCTTCCCGAATCCCAATATAAAAAGGGATTGTGCGATATAATGGATCCTGACCTTTAGAAAAGGAATAGGCATCTGTATTCCAGTTGGTAAACCGCTTTCCGCGGATGTTGAATTCAGTTGCCTTATCTCCAAGTCCGAAAAAGTTTTCTGAAGCATGACAGGATTTGGTAGAATAAACATAATAACCACCAAATTCTGTATTCTCTTCCCAATGCATGGGAGTTAAATCTTCGTTAATTAAGCGATCTTCATTATCCGCAAAGGAGATTAAAAAATCCTTTTTCTGAATAATACAGGTAACCATATTGGTTGAGACCTGATAAGTATCCTCTGTTTCGGTCAGCTTAAAAACAGTGACTCTAAGTTCGGGTTGAACAACTGCGTAAGAAAATTCCTCTAAAAACACTCCATGCGGAGCAAGTTTAATACGGATGATCTCATCACTTACTACACGTACTTCTACCTTAGCATCTCCATCCGAAAAATAAAAATTATTCTGATCCTGTTTTACTTCTGTAACACGGGTTAAATATTTCTTTACAATTGGCTGCAGATTGAGAACAGGGTTATTCAGGTGCTGAACTGCCTCTTCCAATTTTTCAATATTCACATCATCTGTCACCAGAGGTTTATTCCCTTCCATACATTTTAAATTACTGTGGGAGCCGGCACCACTTTTTCTGCAACACCATGCTCATCTTTAACAAACAGGGTTAATATACCTGCCAATACCATACAAAAACCGCCCAGCATTATTGTTTTAACGGTGTGCCCGGCAAAAAAATGCTGGGTTAAAAATCCCAGTAATAATCCGCTTACAATTTGAGGAATTACAATAAAGAAATTGAAAACACCCATGTAATAGCCCATCTTATTAGAAGGCAAGGCTCCTGCTAAAATGGAATAAGGCATTGTTAATACACTTGCCCAGGCAATTCCTACCCCAATCATCGGAATGATCAATAACTCTTTTTGAGTAATCATGAAAATACTGGCTAAACTTAAACCGCCAATAATCAAACAAATAAGGTGCACAAATTTCCTGCTGGTTGATCTGGCAATTACCGGAAGCAGAAATGCTGCCAAAGCTGAAACCCCATTATAAACTGCAAACATGGTTCCCACCCAGTTACCCGCTTCCTGATAGGCCGGAGATTGCGCATCGGTTGTATTGAAAACATTATCGGCTACAGCCGAAGTTGTGTAGATCCACATAGAAAACAAGGCAACCCAGGTAAAAAACTGAACAAAAGCCAGCTGAATCATAGTTTTTGGCATTTTGCCAAAACCGCCTATAATTTCAGAAAAGGCTTTACCAATTCCACCGGAATTTTTACGCTCTTCTTTAAATTTTTCTAAATTCTCAGGCGGAAATTCATCAGTTGTAAATACTGTCCACATAACAGAAAGCAGAAAAATCAGACCACCAATATAAAATGAATACCTCACAGAGTCCGGAATTGTTCCATCTGCTGCTGAATTACTTACTCCAAATCCTTCTGAAAATATGGTGGGAAGTAATGATGCGATTACAGCGCCGCATCCTATAAAAAAAGTTTGCATAGCAAAACCTGCGGTTTGCTGTCCGGGATTTAATTTATCACCAACAAAAGCTCTGAAGGGTTCCATAGAAATATTTATCGATGCGTCCATTAACCAAAGCACGGCAACAGCCATCCATAAAACAGTGGAATTAGGCATCAAAAATAATGCAATAGCGGCTAATACAGCTCCAATAAAGAAGAAAGGACGGCGGCGACCCCAGAAAGGATGCCATGTATTATCACTTAAATAACCAACAATAGGTTGAACCAATAAGCCGGTAACCGGAGCAGCCAGCCAGAAAAGCGGCAAATCATCCGGGGATGCACCCAGAGTTGAAAATATACGGCTGGTATTTGCATTTTGAAGAGCAAAACCAAACTGGATTCCGAAAAATCCAAAGCTCATATTCCATAGTTGCCAAAAGGAAAGCTTTGGCTTAAAAAAATTACTCATAAATTGGTTTCGGGTTAAGGTTAGTTGGTTAAAATTAGTTTAATGTATTATTAAAAACTTAAAATCCATGCATCAGATGGTTTTACCATCACCGGAATTCCTCTTGAAAGATCTCTGATTGTAAATGTTTCTCCGGTTAACAAATTACGGAATTGAAAATTATTAGTCTTAATCCCTTTCATACGTATTAGAAACTCATCCGGAAAACTGATCGTGGTATCCAGTATCTTTTCCCGGTCAAAGTTTGCAATTACTAGGGTTTGTTGATTATTTGTAAAGCGGAGGTATGCATAATTGCGATTGGAAAAATTCTGCTGGTCAGTTAATTCTAAAAACTCACCCGTTCTTAGAGGATTATCTATCCGGATAATATTCAACAGGGTTTTATAAAAATTCCTGAGTTCATTTTGATCTGAATTTAAACCAGCTCCGTCAAAAGCGCCATTGTTCATCCATTTTTGATGATTGGGAACTCCCCAGTAATCAAAAATTGTAGTGCGGTTATCTTCTCCGCCAAAACCTTCTGCCTGATGTGCAGGTTCACCAACTTCCTGGCCGAAATAAATCATGACCGGACTGCTTGATAAAGTGGCGCTTATTACCATTGCAGGTTTAGCCAGCCATGGATTTTGAGCAAATCCGGTGGAAGCAATTCTTTCCTCGTCGTGATTTTCAAGAAACCGAACCATTCTTGAAGAGAATCCCTTACTTTCTACGCTCCATACATGCGTAATGTCTTTAACATCTGCATGATCTTCATTCTTGATTAAGCGTTTTAAACCATCATATAATCCAACTTTATCATACAGATAATCAAATTTTCCAACTGTCAGAAACTTTTGATATTCCTGCGGATTATACGCTTCTGCAATAAAAATAATCTCCGGTTTTACTTTTTTTACTTCGGGAATTACCCAGTTCCAAAATTCTACCGGAACCATTTCGGCAACATCACAGCGAAACCCATCTACATTTTTATTGGCCCAGAAAATTAAAATATCACGCATTTTATTCCAAACCGGAGGAATTGGATCAAAATGATTCTGGTTTCCCTGATTATCTACCCCGTAATTTAATTTGATGGTTTCTGACCAGTCATTTAATGATGGAGATTCCGAAAAAACATTATTACCTGTAACACGTGCAGGATTTTCATCGAAACGTCCATCTTTCATCGGGTGATTAAAGCCATCACCACCAGCATTGGTTCCCTGAGGAACTACAAATGCCTTTCCGGGCAGATAGTAAAAATCGTTCATAGGATCGAACGCTTTACTCTTATCATCGTTTTCACCAAAATCAGCAACACCAGCGGGCTTTGAATCTGAATTGTAGGTACGTGCCACATGATTTGGAATAAAATCGATCAATAATTTCATTCCGTGATTATGCGTTCTGGAAACCAGAGACTCAAATTCGGTCATCCGGTTTGGAACGCTCACAGCCAGATCCGGATCTACATCATAGTAATCCTTAATTGCATACGGTGAACCGGCAATGCCTTTGACAATATCCGGATCGTCCATTTTTATTCCGAATGAAGTATAATCGGTCATGGTAGCATGTTCTAAAATACCCGTGTACCACACATGCGAGATTCCCAGTTTCTTTAATTCATCTAAGGCTTTATCAGTTACATCATTAAATTTACCAACACCGTTTTCATCACGGGAACCGTAAAATTTATTGTTTGTATTTTTATTGCCAAAAAGACGAACCATCATCTGGTAAATTACCAGTTTATGATCCGTGATTTCTTCTTTAGTAGTAGTTGTGTCCATTGTTGTATTCTTCTGCACGATAGGAGAACATGATCCCGCTACCAGCATAGTTGATAATATGTATGGGTAAAATTTTTTCTTCATAAAAGCTGAATTAATAATCCTGTGAGATTGGATGAATCATTAATTCATCAATTACAACATGCAAGGGAGCTGATAAAATATAATTTACTGAACCAGCTATGTCATCCGGATGCAGACGGTGATGATCTTCATTAACACCCGGAATACTATTATTAAAATAGGTTTCTACCTTCCCGGGATAAACTACACTCACTTTTATATTATTCTGGCGAACTTCTTTTCTTAAAGCAGATGAGAATGCATCCTGTGCATATTTACTAGCACAATACATTGCTCCTTCTGCAAATGTTCTTTTAGCAACATCCGAAGCAATGTTTACAATGTGGCCATGCTTTTGTTTTTGCATAACAGGCACTAAATGCTTGCACATTAAAAAAGTACCTTTTACATTCACATCCATTACCTGATCCCAAAACTGAGTTTCCGTTTCTGTAACCGGGGCAAAACTTCCAATTCCGGCATTATTGATCAGTATATCCACGGAATCAGTAATCTTTTTTATTTGATCAATGAAATTTCCTACAGCTTTTTCATCACTTATATCCAAAGAAAATGCCGTGGCTTTACCACCTTCGCGGCCAATTGATTCAACAGCTTCATTTAAATCCTGCTGATTGCGGGCTGTTAGAATAACATGCACGCCATCCTTTGCCAGATTTTGAGCAATGGCTTTGCCAATACCTCTGGAAGCTCCGGTAATGATTGCAATTTTATTTTTGAGACTCATTAAATGCCAGGATTTGTGTATGTGCGCTTATTTCAAAATGCTTGTTGTAAACCAGGACTTGTATATCCTGCTTTGACTGATTGCTGATTTGAACTCCTTCTTTATCCACTTTGATGGTTAATAATGCTCCGCGGAAGCCGACTTTAAATGAAAACGATTTCCATTGTTTAGGCAGAAAGGGATTAAATACCAGCTGATTATTTTGAACCCTCATTCCGCCGAAGCCTTCCACAACACTCATCCATGTTCCGGCCATGGAGGTTATGTGACAACCATCTTCTGTATCATTATTATAATCATCCAAATCTAAACGGGCGGTTCGAACATAAAATTCGTATGCCCGCTCGTGGTCGCCCAATTTGGCAGCTAAAATAGAATGAACACATGGCGACAAGGAACTTTCATGAACTGTACGCGGCTCGTAAAAGTCAAAATTCCGACGTAGAGTTTCAATGTCGTAGTTCTCTTCAAAGAAATACAATCCCTGTAAAACATCTGCCTGTTTTATATAGCATGACCGAAGAATACGGTCCCAGCTCCATTTCTGATTTAATGGACGGGCAGAAGCAGGAAGATCTTTAACCAGGATTTGCTCCTTGTCTAAATATCCATCCTGCTGCAGGAAAATACCGAGGTCTCTATCCTGAGGGTAATACATATTTGAAATTATATGCTTCCATTTGGATGATTCAGATTCCACATTAAAATTCACTTTTTTAAGAATGGAGCTATATTTTTCAGGTGCATTTTTCTGAACTATTTCCATAGCTTTTACAGCGTACTGGATGCTCCAGCTGGCAATAGTATTGGTGTACCAGTTATTATTTACATTATTTTCGTATTCATTAGGGCCTGTAACACCAAGCATTACATACTGCTTACGCTCTTCGCTCCAGTTAACGCGTTGTGCCCAAAAACGAGCAATGGCAATTAAAACCTCGAGTCCGTAATCATTTAAATAGCTTTCATCACCGGTGTACCGGATGTAATTAAAGATTGCAAAAGCTATTGCACCATTTCTATGAATTTCTTCGAAAGTAATTTCCCATTCATTATGGCATTCTTCCCCATTCATGGTAACCATCGGGTATAATGCCGCACCATTGGAAAATCCTAGCTTTTCAGCATTTTCAATAGCTTTATCCAATTGCTTGTACCGGTAAATCAATAGGTTTTTTGTTACCTGTTCATCGGCCGTAGCCAGATAAAACGGCACACAATACGCCTCTGTATCCCAATAGGTAGAACCCCCGTATTTTTCACCGGTAAATCCTTTCGGACCAATGTTTAAACGGGCATCTTCACCTGTGTACGTTTGATTTAACTGGAAAATATTAAAGCGGATAGCCTGCTGAGCAGAGACATCTCCTTCAATAACAATATCGCTTTCAACCCATTTATCAGCCCATGCCTGAGCCTGCTCCTGCATCATTAAAGCGAAACCTTTAGCCGAAATCCTCTCGATAAGCTCTTTACAATTTTGGACCAGATTTTCTTTATCGTGATTTTCTGAAGAAAGGTTTGCTGCAAACTTAAAAATCACGGTTTCCTGGCTCTCTTTAACTTCCAGAGATATCTTATTAGCAACGTATTTTTCTTTTTCAACCGGCGTTGATGAAAATTCAACAGGCTCGCCATCCTGCTGAATACTCATTTTCATGCCTGTACATACATGAAAGCCGGTTTTCTTGGTACGCATAGTTAAAAATGCATTCCCATGATGAGTTTCTTTATTTACTTCATCCCAAAACTTCTCGTCATAATTTGCGTCCTGATTTTTTACATCGCCGTCAATAGAGGAAGTTATGCTTAAAGTCCCCGAAAAATTTAAAGGCGTTATGCTGTATCGAATCGCTCCGGCTTCATCATCCACAATGCTGCAAAAACGACGTGCATTAATTAATACCTGTTTTCCACTTTTTAATTCAGCAGTAAAAGAACGCTCCAGATATCCTTCTTTCATATTCAGAATCCGCTTAAACCCGATCACTTTACAATGATTCAGATCCAGAGTTTCATAATCGATTTTAACATCGATGCCAACCCAGTTTGCTGCATTTAAAACTTTGGCAAAATATTCCGGATATCCATTTTTCCACCATCCCACACGGGTTTTGTCGGGGTAATAAACCCCGGCTACGTAATTTCCGGGCAGAGTTTCTCCAGTATATGTTTCTTCAAAATTTGCCCGTTGGCCCATGCGGCCATTACCAAGGCTGAATATACTTTCAGAAATCTTATTCAGATGCGGATCAAATCCTTCTTCTATAATATTCCACTCGTCAATTTTTATATAATCTTTCATTTAAAAAAATAGTATTTAAATATTGGCCTTCCAGCTTTTGAGCAAATCTGATAAATTGAAATTCAGATTCTCAAGATTGATTAGCACTTTTTATAATCCTTTTAATGTTTCTAAGTTCACCTTGTCCAATCCGCTAACTACCAGATCAGCTCCTGTTAATGTTTCTGCCGAACCAATGCCAACCACTTTCATTCCGGCTGCTAAAGCAGCTTCCACGCCTGCAATGGCATCTTCAAAAACTACACATTCATCCGGATTTACATTTAATCCCCTGGCTCCTTCTAAAAACACCTGCGGATCAGGTTTAGACGCGGTAACCTCATTGCCGTCTACAATTACATCGAACAAATTAATGAGATTTACTTTCTCCAGAATTTTAACAGAATTTTTACTGGCTGAACCAAGAGCGGTTTTATAACCTGCATCCCTTACTGATTCAAGAAATTCGCGGGTGCCCGGCAAAATTTCTTCCGGATGCATCTCATCAATCATCTCTACATACCATTTATTTTTGAGCGTGGCCAATTCCAATTTATGTTCGTCAGTTTTGGAGACTCCGCCCCAACCTAAAATTAATTCTAAAGACTGCGTGCGGCTGATTCCTTTCAACTTTTCGTTATCCTCTTCTGTAAAGTCAAAACCTAACTCGTTGGCCAGTCTTTTCCAGGCTTTAAAATGGTATACTGCTGTATCTACGATAACCCCGTCAAGGTCAAAAATGCAGGCTTTAATATGAGACATAAAATTATTGTTAACGATTATGTATTTACAAAATCCGGCGTATCCTCCGGATAAGGTGCAGATTTTGCTTAATCATTTGATATGATTAAGCATTTCCACAGAATGAGATCTATAAAATTAAATACTTCTCTATTTTAATTCGAAAACCGATGTTGTTTTTGCCGGAACTTTAAAGTTATTGATTGTATTTAATGATTCACCGGTAATTACATTTATTGCTTTTGAGAAACCCTGAAGTCGCTCAGTAAAACGGTCTGCAGCCAAATTGATTTCTTTATCATTGCTGTTCATCACAACCATAACCGTTTTAGAAGAATCATATCTGAAATAAACATAAGTTCCATCTTCGGGAACAAACTGCATTAATTTTCCGGTTTGCAGGGCCGTAGAGTTTTTGCGGTAATTTGCTAATTTCTTAACATAATTAAACGCTTCATTCTCCTGCTCTGTTCTTCCGGCAGCTGTGAATTTATTTTCTTTATCTCCAGACCAGCCACCTTTAAAATCTAAACGCACCAAACCATCCGGATTTGTAAATCCTTTCATCAGAATTTCATCACCATAATAAAATTGGGGAATACCGCGTGTAGTTAATAGCCAGGCAATGCCGGATTTATACTTATTGAAATCTTCACCTACAACCGAATAGAAACGGGCTAGATCATGGTTATCTAAAAACACTACTAATTTAGTCGGATCTTTATAAATGAAATCACTCGCAATTGTTGTATAGAGCTTATTTACTCCATCATTCCATCCAAACTTTCCGTTAAGAGCTTCATTAATTCCCCACAATGCCTGAAAATCAGTTACAGATTGTAAGCCGGAATCAAATCCCTGATTGATCGTTTTTCCTTCTGTAAAGAAAGCTTGATTTGGCAAACCCTGAACCCAGGTCTCACCAAAGAATGTAAATTTCGGATATTCTAATGTAATGGCTTTTGCCCAATCTGCCATGTAAGCAGGATCATTATAAGCATAGGTATCTAAACGGAATCCATCTAATCCGGCATATTCGATCCACCAGATATGACTTTGGGTAAAATAGTTCTGAACGAACAAATTAGACTGATCTACATCGGGCATATGGAGATCAAACCATCCGTCGGTCATTCTTAACCGATCTTTTTTTGAAGCGTATGGATCAAAAAGTACCTGATCTTTATAAGTGGTACGGGTAAACTCAGGCCATTGGTGTATCCAGTTTTTTGAAGGCAGATCCTTTATGGTCCAGTGCTCACTTCCAACATGATTGTGAACCAGATCCTTTATCATTTTCATTCCACGTTGATGGAGTTTATCTACCAATTCTTTATATAAGGCGTTTGTACCATATCGACGGTCGATCTTATAATTTTCTGTGTTGGCATAGCCATGATAGGAAGTTTTTGGCTGATCATTTTCCAAAACGGGATTTAACCATAGGGTTGTAACTCCAAGTTCCTGCAGATAATCCAGGTTGTTAATAATTCCTTTTAAATCTCCGCCATGACGAAGATACATGGAGTCTCGGTTCAATGAAGTTTCTTTCATCCCTGCAACCACATCATTGGATTTGTCGCCGTTAGAAAAACGATCCGGCATAATCAAATAGATAAAATCTTTATTGGTTACGCCCTGAAATTTACAATCTGATTGCTCTCTTGCTTTTAGTTCATATTTATATTTCAAGGTCTTTGATTTTTTCTTTTCAAAGAGTATCGAGAACGTTCCCGGAACTGTTTCAGAACTAATTTCCAGATCCAGGAATAAATAATTAGGGTTTTCGACTTTATGAACTTCAAGCAAACGAACACCGGGATAATTCAAGGTAACGGATCTGTCAGAAATCCGGTTTCCGTGAACAATCAGCTGAAGCTTTGGATTTTTCATTCCGACCCACCAGTTGGCAGGCTCTATGCGCTCTAATTCAGGAATTTGAGCAGAAATTGTATTAATAAAAAAAACACAAAAAATGGCAAATAAAATGGTCTTTAATCTCATCAATAAGGTGTTAAATAAACACTAAGTTAGCCTTATATTAAAGAATGCGAAATTATAATTTGAATTTTTAAAGAGGTAAAGAATATTACTATAAATAAACAGGAGAAGAAATTAAAAAAAATGTCCCGCTCTTTTTTGAAGAACGGGACATCTAAACAAATTATTTAAGATATTCTATCTCATAAACTGATCAAACAGAATTGAAACGT
Organism: Daejeonella oryzae DSM 19973; assembly: GCF_000422945.1. Taxonomy (GTDB): domain Bacteria; phylum Bacteroidota; class Bacteroidia; order Sphingobacteriales; family Sphingobacteriaceae; genus Daejeonella; species Daejeonella oryzae. The sequence continues at coordinate 166,556 of NZ_KE383964.1, read as the reverse complement.
AATACATCCCGCCTATCTGTGGGTTACCGAAAGAAGTTCTGTAATACTTATTTAAAAGGTTAGAACCACCAACTTTTAAGGTTGATTTATACGTCGGGATTTTAACACTAACCTGTGCATCAACAGTTCCGAAAGCAGGCACTTCGCCGGCTGCAAAAGTTGAAGACCACATAAATTTATCCTGCCATCTGTAAACCGCATTAAAACCTACATTTTTAATTACTTCACGATTAGATAAGCCGATATTGAAACGGTATTCAGGAGTGTTGAATTCGCTTTCTAAAGCGCTGTTATTTTCCTGTAATTTATTATAAGAAACGTTACCGCTCAGGTTAAATTTACCATAAACATAATCTAAACCTAAAGCAGCTCCCTGAGATTTAACTTCCTCAGGATTATTCACAGTAGTAGAGAATGTTTTTGCCGGATTGCTTGCACTTGGCAACTGTCCGTTCTCTGTTTGAAGAATAATAATAGAAGAAATAAAATCCTTGTACGTATTAAAGTAATAATAAGCATCAAGAAGTAAATTACTTCCCAATAAACCTTTATAACCTACTTCATAAGCGTTTACACTTTCCGGTCTGAAATCACGCTCAAATGCATATTTCTCAGGAGCTCCGGCACGCACGCTTGCCAATGTGTAACCCGGATTTGATTTCAGGTTGTATTTATCCAGTAATGATGGCAGGCCTCCAATTAAACGGGTACCACTGCTACCTCCAACTAAAAGATCAATGTATTGGTTTTGTGTAGTTGGATTTCTGAATCCGCTTTGGTAAGATGCACGAATGTTATTGTTTGGTGCTACAGTAAATACTCCCGAAATTCTTGGAGTAAAACGACCTTCGAAGTTTTCATTCTTATCATAACGTACCGCTGTAGTTAATTTTAATTTGTCATTAAGCAATTTCTTGCCTAACTGAGCAAAACCACCGTATTCATCAATAGTTAATTTTTTACCAAGATCGTCAAATATGGTTCCGTCAGAACGAAGATCATAACGACGGTAAGAACTTCCTACCTGAAACTCAACCACATTATTGAATGCATTGGATAAATTATACATTCCTTCAAAATGATTCATATTGGTTTTATCATTGAATTTGGCTCCGCCGGCAGGACCGATAGTTCTTGAAGCAACATCTTTTTTAACAGCTTCGAATCTCTGCGTTCCCGGCAAAGCACGGTTTCTGTCAGCATACTGACGGGCTGCAACATTAGCCTGATCTTCTGTAGCTCCTGATAAACGTGCTTGTGAATATACCGCGGTATATTCTGCAAACCAGCCTGGCCCGGCTGCAGATGGGGTTGATGGATTAGTATACTCATTAATATAAGTACCCAGTAAAGTAGCATTGTATGCTTCTCCGGAACGCTCCTGAGTTGTGTAAGCCCTTAAAAAGAAATCACTTCCTTTAATCTCAGCTTTATATTGCCCTAAGTTGAAATTACGCAGTGAGTAGCGGTCAGAACCTGTATAAACAGAAGTTCCTGCACCCCAGTTTGCCTGCAAAACGGCTTCAACTTTATCGTTAAATTTATAATGAACAGAACTTAATGTTTTAAACGATTGAGTATTGTAATCAACCAGATCTTTTTCTGCATATCCAGTACGGGTTACAGACTGGTTTGGCAAAACATTATTTCTTAATCCAAAATAGAACGGAATCAAATTAGTTACTGTGGGTCTCAGTTGCGCTGGTAAACTACCGACGAATGCCCCAATTTGCGCTGCACTTGCATTTGCAGGTAAAAAAGCATTTAAAGCGGCAACAATATCCACTGTATTTGATGTTGCGGCTAAAATTCCAGCACGGGTTTGAGCCTGAACTTGCTGAGCAACATTACTTAAAGTAGGATAAGCTGCGTTCGGTTCATCACCATAAACGTTTACGCCATCATATCTTGGATCTGATGCACGGTCACCTGCTTTTGCAGTATTTGCGGCACGGTTAAAATTAGAATAATCCTGTCCTTCCCAATCTTTTGCTTGCAGGTAAGAAACGTTTACTTTGAATGCAAATTTATTGTTCCATGATTTGGCATAACGGAATGACATATCTTCAAATCCGGTCTGATTCCGTTGGTAGTCATCCACATGATTTAAACCCTGTTTGAAGCTCATGCTTAAACCAGGATAAGTGAATGGACTTTTTGAGGTTAATATCAAAGTACCGTTTGTACCACCCGCACCGTATAAGGCAGAGGAAGCACCCGGTAATAATTCGGCACTTTCAACATCAAGGTCTGAAATACCTACAATGTTACCAACGGCAAAGTTCAAACCAGGAGCCTGATTGTCCATACCGTCAACATACTGATTGAAACGAACGTTTCCGTTTGCGTTAAAACCACGGGTGTTAATAGATCTGAATGTTAAACTCTGGGCACTGGTTTCAACACCTTTTAAGTTTGTTAAACCATCATAAAATGACGGGGCCGCAGATTCGCGAACAGCCTGTGCTCCAACACGCTCAATAGAAACCGGCGATTCTAATATTCTCTCCGGAGTACGTGACGCTGCAACTACCACTTCCTGCCCTAAAATAGACTGGCTTTCTAAAGAGATTGCCAGGTTTGAGGCTGAACCTGTTACCAATTGCTCAACAGATTTATATCCTAAATAACTTACAACAATTGTAAAAGGAGTTTTTTCTGAGGTCGTAAATGAAAACCTGCCGTTTTCATTAGTAGAAGTTCCTATAGATTTACCTTTCACTGTGATGGCAACGCCCGCCAGACTCTCTTTTGTAGCCTGATCTGTGACTGTACCCGAAATGGTTGTTTGCGCAAACACCATTGATCCTGATAAGAGGATAACGAGCAGAATACTGGCTAAACGGGTAAAAATTTTACACATAAATTCGATTTTAGTTGGTTAAGGTGGTTACTGTGATTTTTATGTCATAAACTTAGTATTAATTTTATTTTAAGCAAAGTGATTTTTAATTTAATGCATGCATAATAAAATTTGAAGTAAAATAAACTTCATTTGAGCAAATTAACTGTTCCATATCTTCAATTCTCACAAACAACATTTGGGGAAGGCCATGAATTTTTACATATTTAGACCCTGATATAATTACACCGATGAAATTTTTTAAAGCAATTTTTTCTCTGCTGTTTGCCCTGGCTTTAGTTATTACCTTAAATATTAAACTGGGCGACATCCCTCCTCTCGGAAAATTTCTTGATCCTTTCCATGGATTCTGGAAAAACGCGGAAGAGAAAAAAGTTGACAAGCAAAAAGACATCACTCTATCGGGTTTAAAAGGAAATGTAGAAATCAGGTTCGATGATCAGATGATCCCGCATATTTTTGCTGATAATAATTACGATCTGTATTATGCGCAGGGATATATGACCGCCAAAGACCGTTTGTGGCAAATGGATTTTCAAACCCGTTTTGCCTCTGGGAGACTTTCTGAAGTAGTGGGTCCGAAAGCTATTGAACTGGACCGGTATCAAAGACGTATGGGAATGATGTTTGGTGCAGAAAATATGGTCAGGGAAATGAAGAAAGATAAGCAGATCCAGGAAACGATGGATGCCTATACTGCAGGTGTAAATGCATATATCGCCTCATTAAATCCTGAAGATTATCCCATAGAATTTAAACTTCTGAATTATAAGCCGGAGAACTGGAATCCGGTTAATTCTGCATTGCTTTTAAAATTAATGTCGGCAACACTTGCAGGCGGATCTAATGAATTTTACATGAGCAACATCCTTAATAAATTCGGTCCGGAGGTTGTTAATGACTTATTTCCTGATTATCCATTTCGCGAAAGCCCCATAATCCCTCAGGGAACAAAATGGAATTTTAAGCCTGTAGCCGTTCAACAGCAACCGGCTGTAACTGTTAATCCTAAAATCTCATATAATATTAAAACCCGTCAGATTAAAGAAGGTATCGGAAGTAATAACTGGGCCTTAGCCGGATCAAAAACTTCTACAGGTTCTCCTATGCTGGCCAATGATCCGCATCTTGATTTAACTTTACCGGCTATCTGGTATCAGATTCAGCTTATTTCAAATGACATGAATGTTTGCGGAGTTTCTATTCCGGGAGCACCCGGAGTAATTATCGGATTTAATCAGCAGGTAGCATGGGGAGTAACGAATGTAGGAGCTGATGTTCTGGATTGGTATCAAATTAAGTTTAAGGACGATTCTAAAAAAGAATACTGGTATAATAACAAGTGGAATCCGGTAAAAATCAGAATTGAAAATATCGCGGTAAGTGGTTCAAAAAATATTATTGATACGGTATATTACACACATCACGGGCCGGTAGTTTACCTGGATAACCAGAAACCTGAAAAATTTGGAAAGGCTTCAAACATCCCGGCAGGACATGCTTTAAGATGGATTGCTCATGATGCTTCAAATGACACGCGAACATTTTACATGCTTAACAGGGCTAAAAATTACGACGACTACCGCCAGGCGTTAAAGTATTATACCGCACCTGCACAAAACTTTGTTTTTGCAAGTATGGAAGGTGATATTGGCATTACCGCAAATGGTTACTTCCCTTTAAAATGGAAAAATCACGGCAAATTTTTGATGGATGGAAGCGATCCGGTAAATGACTGGAACGGTCGCATTCCTGCCGAGCAAAATCCTACTGTAAAAAATCCGCCGAGAAATTTTGTTAGTTCCGCCAACCAGTTTTCTACAGATCCATCTTATCCGTATTACATCAATTGGGAATTCAGCGGATATGAGCGCTCTAAACGTATTAACAGCAGGCTCACGGTTATGACAAACGCTACAGTAGATAGTTTAAGAAGTTTACAAAATGATAACTACAGCATTCTGGCAGAGAATATTTTACCTCTATTGTCGAGCTCGGTTAATACCCAAAAGTTAAATGCAAGCCAGCAGCAAAGCTTCGACATCGTTAGTAAATGGAATAAATTTTTCGATGCAGATCAAATAGGAGCAAGTATTTTCGAAATCTGGCAGAAAGAACTGATCAATCAGATATGGAGTGATGATTTTACTGTAGAAAATGTACCGATGCGTTATCCATCCCGCGACCGTACGGTAGAAATATTATTAAATGAACCCAATTCCAAATGGTTTGACAATATCAATACACCCTCTAAAGAAACTCGTGAAGATGTGATTTTAGCTTCATTTAAATTTGCGGTTGACAGCCTGGAGAGAAAATTTGGGCCGATGGATAAAGACTGGCAGTGGGGAAATGTAAAACATAGTTATGTACCTCATCTGGCAAAAATTGCAGGTTTTAATTCAGCTTTCATAAACAACGGCGGTTCTAAAACTTCTGTAAATGCCATGAATGAAACCAACGGACCATCCTGGAGAATGATTGTTGCACTGGGTAAAAACGTAAAAGCTTACGGAGTATATCCGGGAGGCGAATCAGGAAATCCGGGAAGTTTTTATTATGATGATATGATCAGCACCTGGGGAAATGGCAAATTAAATGAACTGCTCTACTTAAAATCAAAAAATGAAAATTCAAACAGAATTATTTCAACCTGGAAAATGGAGAAAGAATAGCATTGATTTATAATAAATAAAATACCTTAACAGCAAGCAATCATTAAACGAATCCTTTAATATTACATTCCATGCTTTTTATACTCATTTTCATCATTTCACTTGTTTTGCAATTCTTTCTTCCATGGTGGATTATTGCACCAATTGCAATAGGTATGTCTTACTGGAAAGCAACCAGCGGACGCAATGCGTTTACATCCGCATTCGGCGCCATTTTTCTTTTATGGATTTTAATGGGATTATTAGAAAGCATCCCTAATGAAAATCTGCTGGCTAACCGTGTGGGCCAGTTACTAATGCTTCCGCAATCATCTTTTAACTGGATTATTGTTTTACTGATTACAGGAATCATTGGCGGTTTAGCAGCGGGGTTCTCTGCTCTTTCGGGATATTATTTACGACTTGCTTTTATAAAACCGTCAACAATTTAAATATTGCTAAAACCGGAATTGTATCTTTAGAGCGTGAACGGAATTTCTTCAGATCGACTTTTTTCAATTTCAAATAACGAGCAATTTGGGCAATTGGCTCTTGAAGTTTTTAAATTTCAGGCTGTTCATTGTCAGATTTATTCAGATTTTGTAAAAAATCTGGGCATCAATCCTGAAGAGATTCATTCAGTTTCTGAAATCCCTTTTTTGCCAATAGAATTCTTCAAAACGCATACTATTCTTTCAAATCTCGAACAAATTGAATGTACTTTCAGCAGTTCAGGAACTACGGGTTCTGTTCAAAGCAATCATCATGTAACAAACCTTTCCATCTATAGAAACAGCTATTTAAAAGCTTTCGAATCTTTTTATGGGAATATAGAGGAGTATGTTATACTGGCATTGCTACCCTCATATCAGGAGCGTGAAGGATCATCTTTAATTTTTATGGTTGATGATCTGATCCAACAAAGCGGTCATCCAAAAAGCGGGTATTTTCTTTACGATCACCAAAAACTTGCAGAAACTTTATTTGAATTTAAATCAACCAGAACCCGGACATTATTAATCGGGGTTACGTACGCATTGCTTGATTTTGCTGAAAGTCACTATCTGGAATTCCCTGAGTTAATTGTAATGGAAACCGGAGGAATGAAAGGAAAACGCAAGGAGATGATCAGGGAAGAACTTCACGAAATTTTGTGCAACGGATTTGGCGTTCCTTCAATTCATTCGGAATACGGCATGACGGAGCTACTTTCACAGGCTTATTCAAAAGGAGGTGGAATTTTCCATTGTCCGCCATGGATGCAGGTTTTAGTTCGTGATACAAATGATCCGCTTGAGTTATTAAAATACGAACAAACGGGAGGAATCAATATAATTGATCTGGCCAATCTTAATTCCTGTTCATTTATTGCCACGCAGGATCTGGGCAAGCTTTTACCCGACGGAACTTTTGAAATTTTAGGACGCTTTGATAACAGCGACATAAGGGGCTGTAACTTACTGGTTCAATAAGTTTTATAGTTCAGTTCAAAAAAAACGCTGACTAAATCAGATTTTTATTAAATCAGACAAAGTCAGCATCATTGCTATCATAGTTTAAACTCCCAGGCTCCAGCCTTTTCTGTATTCCCGTTTTACAAATTGGTTAGCGTCATCAAAATTCGTCACTTTCATATTCGGTCCATCCCACAATAATTGAATATATCGGCCGGGATAAGAGAATCCGTTTCCGCTATTTGCTTTGCGTATATCAAATCCGCGAATAGCAAGATTACCCATTAAAACTGTTTCGGTGAGCGGGCCTGCAATAGAGAAATCAGAACTTAATTCCTTTTTTCCATATCCGGCAATTGCAGCCTCTACCCATTCGGTATAATGGCCATCTTCGCCACCCGGAACAAGGGGAATGCTGCCTTTAAATTTCACCTCATTTGTACGGGATAATGGAAGCAATTTAGGATCGCGGCCATACGTACTGCACATCATTTTACCTTTGGTACCGATGAAAATAACGCCGTTTCCGCCGTCTCCCATTCTTTCATTCGGACCTAGTTCTTCGGGCCTTTCAGGCTGTATTCCGCCATCCATCCAATGAAGCTTAATGGGCTTTCCACCTGCAGTTTTACTTTCAAAGGTCATAATTGCGTGAGAAGAAGGAGGACAACTTTCTGGAAAATATCCTCTTTTAAATTCATCCACATACACGCTTCCAACACTTGCTTCAACTTGTGTAGGATAATTCAAGCCTAAAACTCTGAATGGTGCTTCTACTAAATGACATGCCATATCGCCCAGGGCACCTGTGCCGTAATCCCACCAGCCACGCCAGTTAAAGGGTACTAATTTATCAATGTAATCTTTTTCAGGAGCTGTTCCCAGCCATAAATCCCAGTTCAATCCTGCCGGGATTTCGGCCTTTTTAGCTGGCCACGGAATCCCCTGTGGCCAAACCGGCCGATCTGTCCAGCAATAAACCGTATGAACATCTCCTATTACCCCGTTGTTATACCATTCTCTCAGTTGTCTTACTCCATCGCCGGAAGCGCCCTGGTTTCCCATTTGTGTTACAACCCTGTATTTTTTTGCCCCTTCAGTCAGCATACGGGCTTCGTAAATATCATGGGTTAAAGGCTTCTGAACATATACGTGTTTTCCCATTTGCATGGCAGCCATAGTAATCACAGCATGATTATGATCCGGGGTAGCAATGGAAACTGCATCGAAGTTTTTCGATTCTTTTTCAAAAAGTTCCCGCCAATCCTGGTAATATTTAGCCTTAGGGAAATTCTTTCTGGAAGCAGCGGCACGGCGGTCATCCACATCACATAACATTGAAATATTTGCCTTGCCTCCCTTCATAAAACTTGTCAGATCGGATTGTCCTTTACCACCTACTCCAATTCCCGCTATATACAGCTTATCGCTGGGAGCCAGAAAACCTTTACCGCCTAAAACATGGCGTGGAACAATCATAAATCCTGCTGCGGCTATTGCTGCGGTTTTAACAAAATCTCTTCTTGAAGTTTTATTTTCAGACATATACTAATGTTTAGTCGTGATTAATTATTTAAATGAGTTTCAAAAATTTTAGGTTGCCCAGGCATGATCGCCTTTTTTATAAGGCATATCTCCATCATATTTTCCTGGAATAGCAATGTAACGTAGTGCCTTGGTGGCGCCTACTTCAGATGTAAAAAATCCTAACAGCGTTAATTCTTTAATCATCCGGAAATAATGTGAAGGTTGTTCCGGAGTTTTATTCTTCATGTATGCTTTTTGTTTTATATCCACTTTAGTGAAAAATGAGGTGCGTTGCTCAGGCGTGCAGTCCATAAATGCTTTACCGTTTTCTTTACGGCATTGCTCATCCAGTCTTTCTAAACCTTCCAGAAAAATCTTCTGATCTCTTTTGGTATAGCAATCCTGAACCATTACGGCCATAAATGCTCCAACATTTGCTTCTTTTGCACCAGGAGTACTGGTAGCGGGCAGTATGGTTTCGCCCATTTCATTTAATAAAGTAACCTGATCCTGGTTAAACAAGGCATTTACTTTTACTTTTTCCGGAGTTGGCGTACATCCAATTTCCAGAAAAAGGTTGGCACCAATTATGGTACCTCCAAGTAACCAGCCTACTTTTGTGATGGCTTCTCTTCTATCCATGATAATATATCAAATCTTGTTAGGTTCGTATTAAATATTTCCTTTTTTCAATTCATTAACTGCATGATCTACTGCCCTGGCAGTCATGGCCATATAGGTTAATGAAGGATTTTGACAGGCAGCCGAAGTCATTGCAGAGCCGTCTGTAACATACACATTGGTAGCATCCCAAACCTGGTTATTGCCATTCAATACCGAAGTTTTAGGATCTCTTCCCATACGTGCAGTACCCATTTCATGAATTCCCATGCCCATGGTATATCCGGCATCGTAAGTGGTTACGTTTTTTAATCCCGCAATTTCCAGCATTTCTTTCCCGTCGTTCATCATATCTTTGCGCATTTTCAATTCGTTATCTTTTATTTCGCAATCGATAGATAAAATATTTAGTCCCCACTTATCTTTTTTAGTTTTGTCAAGGGTTATTTTATTCTCATGATACGGTAACGTTTCTCCAAAACCGGTAATTCCTACTTTCCAATTACCAGGTTCACATAAAGCATCTTTAAAATCACCTCCAATATTCATTTCGGCTATTTCACGACCCCATCCATCCCGGCTGGCAGATCCCTGGTAACCAAAACCACGAATATAATCCCGCTTCTCTCCATCCAGATTTCTAAATCTTGGAATATAAATCCCGTTAGGGCGACGGCCATAATAATATTTATCATCATAACCTTCAGCTTCGCCTGAGGCTCCTGCCCTGAAATGGTGATCCATCAGGTTATGTCCCAATTCGCCGCTGCTGCTTCCTAATCCGCCATCCCATACATCGGTAGCCGAGTTCATCAGAATCCAGGTAGAGTTTAAAGTAGAAGCACACACAAAAACTACTTTTGCATAATATTCATACGTTTTATTTGTCTCGGCATCCATAACTTCAACTCCTGTTGCCTTTTTGGTGTCCTTATCATACAGGATTCGGGTCACAATAGAAAAAGGCCTTAAAGTAAGATTGCCTGTTGCAACTGCAGCCGGTAAGGTAGAAGACTGAGTGCTAAAATATGCTCCGAACGGACAACCCAGCCAGCATTTATTACGATACTGACAGTTTGTTCTGTTTTGCAAAGGCTTTGTAATATTAGCTACACGTCCCATAATCATATGGCGATCACCTTTATAGTGAGCTTTAATTCTGGCCGCCACATCTTTCTCAACCACATTCATATCCATTGGTGGCAAATAGTCGCCATCCGGAAGATGTTTAATTCCATCACGGGAACCGCTGATGCCGGCAAATTTTTCAACATGGCTGTACCACTTTTCAAGATCTTTGTAACGAATTGGCCAGTCAACCGCAATCCCATCTTTTGCGTTCGCTTCAAAATCGATATCACCCAGGCGATAGCTTTGACGGCCCCACATTAATGATCTGCCGCCAACCTGATAACCTCTGAACCAGTCGAACCGTTTTACTTCAGAATATGGGCTATCTTTTTCGTTGGCCCAAAATTCAAGGTTGGTTTCGTTCAGCGGATAATCTCTTTTTAAAACCGGGTAATTTTTGATCATTTCCTGCGTACGGCCGCCACGATGGGGAAAATCCCATGGATGCTTATTCGCATTTACATAATCTTTAATATGCTCAACATCCCGTCCACGCTCAAGCATGATTGTTTTCAATCCTCTTTCGGTAAGTTCTTTAGCTGCCCATCCGCCGCTAATTCCAGATCCTATTACAATTGCATCATAAGTGTTATCAGCCATTTTTGTTATCCTGTTTAGACGTTTATAATCGGTTAAATTAAATTTTGAATATAGTTATTTTATACTAATTAATGATTTCAGACATCACAAATTGCAACCGCTTTTTCAAGAGATTCAATTTTATTTTCGTTTACGGGAATAAATTCCTGAGCTACTGTTCCTTTAAAACCGGTCGCCAGAATCGCTTTCATTATGGCGGGATAATTCAGCTCCTGAGTTTCGTCAATTTCATGCCTTCCGGGAACACCCGCCGTATGGTAATGAGCGATATATTTACTGTTTTCTCTGATTGTTCGGATCACATCACCCTCATCAATCTGCATATGATAAATATCGTAAAGAAGTTTAAAATTCTCTGAATCAAGTTTTTTAGCCAGATCGACGCCCCATTTTGTATGGTCAGCCTGATAATCCGGATGGTCAATTTTACTGTTCAAGAGTTCCATAACAATCACCACATTATTCTTCAGGGCCAGCGGAAGTATTTGCTGTAATCCAACCCTGCAGTTCTCCATTCCGGTTTCATCATCCATGCCGTTTCTGTTTCCGCTAAAACAGATCAGGTTTTTATATCCTGCTTTAGCCACCAGCGGAATCATTGCTGAATAATTTTTTATTAATTGAGCATGATTCTTTTTATTATTCCAGCCGTCAACTAGGTTAATTTCGGCGCCATTACACATGGTAGATTCAAGACCGTATTTTTTTAAAACGGGCCAGTCGGCCGGACCAACCAGATCAATTCCTTTCAGGCCAATCTCATTTGCCAGATTACAAAGCTCATCAATCGATAAAAAATTATAACACCAGCGGCAAACCGAATGATTGATATTTCCTTTTAGCTTTTCTTTAAACGGAACACCTGATTTTTCGGGCATAAAAGACATTAGACTGCCTGCTGCAGACGCAGTAAGTGTACCGGCAATCAGGTTTTTTATGGCCTTGCGGCGATCGTGGTTTAATGCCATCTTCATTAAATACTTTAATCAGCAATAAAGATTCAAATCTTTATTTATTATCATCAATTGATCATTTATTATGAACCTAATATGGTTGGTTCTTTAAATACTTCGATCGGCTTATTTTCCTTTTCATTTTTAAAAAAGACCAGAAACAAAATAGTAACCACACCGGCAATTGCTGCTGGAATTAACCAGATTGTTTGCCAGTCGTGAGTTGTATCAGATAGTTTATAAGCGTCTGTAATTAAACCGGCTACATAAAAACCTATCAGCATCCCCACGCCGTAAGTGGCTAATGTTATTAATCCCTGGGCAGCACTTTTAAATTTTTCGCCTGCTTTAGAATTGGTATAAATCTGACCAGATACAAAGAAGAAATCGTAACATATTCCGTGAAGGGCAATTCCCAGTAACAGCATGAAGCTAAGTTCATCTGCATTTCCGAAAGCAAAGAATACATATCTGATTACCCAGGCAAGCATACCTACCAGGATAGTTCTTTTAAATCCAAACCGCTTAAAGAAAACTGGCAGAAGAAGCATAAATAATACTTCTGAAACCTGGCCGATGGTCATTTTACCTGTTGGATTGGCCATTCCACTATCTGAAAGGAAGGGGTTTGCATTCTGGTAATAAAACGCAAGGGGAATACAAATAAGAATTGAGGAGATAAAGAATACCAGAAAGTTTTTATCCTTTAATAATTTTAAGGCATCCAAACCTACAATATCAGAAAGTTTTACTTTTTCATCTTTGCTAACTTTTGGCGGAGTTTTAGGAAGGAAAAAGCTGAACAGGCCCAATACCAGCGAAGCTATTGATGCCATCATGAACGTATTTCTTAAAAACCCTTCAGAAATCCCTTCGGCAGAATCCCAATGAAATAAAAAGCTAATTAATAATCCTGCTACAATCCATCCGATAGTTCCCCAAACTCTGATAGTAGAAAATTCCTTTTCAGGATCTTTCATCTGGTTAAAAGATACCGAATTCACTAAAGCAAGAGTTGGCATGTACATAATCATATATCCCAATACATATGGATAAAACGATCCAAAATCAGTTGAATTATACATTTGAAACATTAAGAATGCTCCAATAAGATGCAAAATACCAAGTATTTTCTCTGCGTTAAAATACCTGTCGGCAATTAAACCTATAATAAAAGGTGCAATAATGGCTCCTAATGATTGTGTAGAAAAAGCAGCGCCGATCTGTGTTCCGGAAGCTGCTAAATTTTTTCCTAAAAAAGTTCCCAGGGTTACAAACCACGCTCCCCAGATAAAAAATTCAAGGAACATCATTAATGAAAGCTTTAAGCGAATAGAAAAGATCATAGATTTTAAGGATTTGGTTAGAGATTATAAGAATATTTAAGATTACAGATTCTATTGGTTAAAGGAAGATTAAGCTATTTTGAAAACTTACCTGAAGGTGAATTAGTTATATTCAAAAATAAAGTGTTGTTTATACACCAACAGGCATTGATATTTTCGAAAAACTTCAAGTAAATAGCTGATTTCATTAGTATTATTTAGATTAGTACTATTAACTAAATGTAAATTTTTATTTTTAAAAATCATATTCAATAATCATTCAATAGAAATTATATGAAAAGAAAATTACGGATGGGCATGGTTGGCGGAGGTAAAGACGCCTTTATTGGTGCCATTCATCGTATAGCTGCCAATATGGACGGCCTTGTAGAATTGGTTTGCGGAGCGCTGAGCATTAATCCCGATGTTGCTAAAGAAAGCGGCGAAATGTTATTTCTATCACCGGAAAGAACCTATCTCAATTTTGAAGAAATGATAGAGAAAGAAAGCAAACTTCCCGAAGGAGAAAAAATGGATTTCGTAACCATTGTTACACCCAACTTTGCTCATTTTGCACCGGCAATGCTCGCTCTTGAAAAAGGATTTCATGTGGTGATTGAAAAACCAATTGCCTTTAATCTGGAAGAAGCGAAACAGCTGAAGCAAAAAGTAGAAGAAACAGGGAAAATTTTATTGCTGACTCATACCTACTCAGGATACCCGATGGTTAAGCAGGCAAAAGCCATGGTTAAAGATCAGGTATTTGGAAAAATCCGCAAAATTTATGTAGAATATCCTCAGGGATGGCTGAGCAAACTTTCTGAACGGGAAGGAAATGCCCAGGCGGCCTGGAGAACAGATCCCAAAAAATCCGGTAAAAGCGGAAGCATGGGAGACATTGGAACGCATGCCGCCCATCTTGCCGAATATATATCCGGATTAAAAATAACCAAATTGTGCGCTGACCTCAATATTGTGGTAGAAGGCAGAAATCTGGATGATGATGGAAATGTGTTGCTGAAATTTGACAATGGGGCCAATGGGGTATTAATGGCTTCGCAGGTAGCTGCAGGCGAAGAAAATGCTCTTCGAATCCGTTTATACGGAGAAAAAGGAGGACTGGAATGGGCACAGCACGAACCCAATACTTTAATGGTAAAATGGCTTGACCAACCTGCTCAGATTTTGAGAGCCGGATCAAATTACACCGGAGTACTGTCAACTTACGCAACTCATAATTGCCGTACTCCCGGAGGTCATCCCGAGGGTTATCTGGAAGCGTTTGGAAATCTGTACCGCAATTTTGCCCTCACTCTTTCTGCAAGATTAGATAATACAGAACCATCCAAAGAAGCACTCGACTTTCCGTCTGTTGATGATGGAATACGTGGTATGGCTTTTATTGACAGCGTAGTTAAAAGTAGTCTCAGTACAGAAAAATGGACTGATTTCGAAATGTGATCACCAAACAAATCTTAAACACCATGACAACGATAAAAGGACCAGCCATTTTTCTTGCCCAGTTTATAAGCGATCAAGCGCCTTTTAATAACTTGAAATCTATTTGCGAATGGGCCAAAGGTTTAGGGTTTGAAGGGGTACAGATTCCAACATTAGATCCCCGATTTATCGATCTGCAAAAAGCAGCCGAAAGTAAAACCTATGCAGATGAAATTAAAGGAACAGTTAATGAATGCGGTTTAGAGATTACCGAACTTTCTACACATTTACAGGGACAATTAGTTGCTGTCAATCCGGCATTTGATGATTTGTTTGATGCATTTGCCCCTGCGGAGTTAAGAGGAAATCCTAAAGCCCGAACAGAATGGGCAATCCAGCAATTAAAATACGGTGCGCAGGCTTCCCGTAATTTAGGATTAACGGCGCACGCCACTTTTAGCGGTTCGCTGATGTGGCATACATTTCATCCCTGGCCGCAACGCCCCGAAGGATTAGTTGAAGCCGGATTTACAGAACTTGCCAGAAGATGGACTCCAATATTAAATCATTTTGACGAGCATGGTGTAGATGTTTGTTATGAAATTCATCCGGGTGAAGATCTCTTTGATGGTATTACTTATGAGATGTTCCTGGAAAAGGTAAACAACCACCCCAGAGCATGTTTATTATATGATCCCTCACACTTTGTACTTCAATGCCTGGATTACGTTCAATATATTGATCATTATTATGAGCGCATTAAGGCATTCCATGTGAAGGATTCAGAATTCCATTCTACCGGCAAGCAGGGAACATTCGGGGGCTACCAAAGCTGGCTCAAGCGTGCGGGGAGATATCGCTCACCAGGCGATGGACAGGTTGATTTTAAACGGATATTCAGCAAACTTACCGAATATGATTTCAAAGGCTGGGCAGTAATGGAATGGGAATGCTCTTTAAAACATCCTGAAGATGGAGCCCGTGAAGGCGCTGAATTTATTAAAAATCACATAATACGGGTTACCGAAAAAGCTTTTGATGATTTTGCTAAAGTAGATAGTGATGAGAAACTGAATCGTAAAATTTTGGGAATTTAATTTCAAACTTTAATTTGAATTATACTGTTCTGATAAAATCCGTATTAAAATAACCATTTTAAAAAACCAATTATCCTGATGAAAAAATCGCTGATCATTCTTACCCTAAGCCTGTCAATTATTTCCTGCAGTCAGGAAAATAAATCTGGAACTACTAGTGCTGCAAATGACACAGTTTCTGCAGGCGAAAACCAAAGTGCAACTGCACAGCAATCCAGTGTTGATACTAATATCAATAAAATAGGCACCGGGCCCGAAACCGGAGGCAAATCTAAAGGAGAAGTTCTAATCTCAAATTCAGATTGTTTAGGCTGCCACAAGGTTAATGAAAAGCTGGTCGGACCTTCCTATATGGAAGTAGCGGCCAAATATCCAGCCACCGAAGCAAATAAGGAACTTTTGGTTAGTAAAATCATCAACGGGGGTTCCGGGGTTTGGGGAGAAATTCCGATGGCGGCACATCCTACTATTTCTAAAGAGGATGCAAGAGAAATGGTTAATTACATAATGTCTTTAAAAACTAATTAATATGCGGAATATCTTAATTCTAATTGCAGTTTCATCAGTTCTTAGCAGCTGCGGAATAACTAAAAACACAGGAACTATGACCTCAGGTTCTACAGGAAACACAAACCAAACTTCTCAGGAAGAAGGCTGGATTTCTTTATTTGATGGAAAAAGTTTAGATAACTGGCATACTTACGGCAAAAGTTCTGCAGGTGCTGCATGGAAAGTAGACGATGGAGCCATCCATCTCGATGCCAGCAATAAATCAAACTGGCAGGTACAGGATGGAGGGGATATTCTAACAGACGAAGAATATGATAACTTTCATTTAAAGATGGAATGGAAAATTGCCGCCAATGGAAACAGCGGAATTATATTTTATATCCACGAAGACACAACTCAATATAAATATCCCTGGAATACAGGTCCCGAAATGCAGGTTTTGGATAATAACGGTCATCCGGATGCTAAAATCCATAAACACAGGGCGGGTGATTTATATGATTTAATTCCGAGCAGCAAAGAAACCGTTAAGCCTGCAGGTGAATGGAATCAGGTAGAAATTATATCCAATAAAGGTAAACTTGATTTTTACCTTAACGGAACCAATGTGGTTTCAACAACTTTATGGGATGATCAGTGGAAGAGCCTGGTTGCAGGAAGTAAATTTGCCACTATGCCCGGTTTCGGAACTTATAAGTCAGGACATATAGCTTTACAGGATCACGGCGATAATGTGTGGTTCAAAAATATAATGATTAAACGCCTTTAATGAATACCCGTCATCCTGCAAAAGGATGACGGGTATATAATATTATAATAAATTAGCTCTTACATATTTATTGCTTTTAGCAATACTTTCAAACGGATCAGCCTCTTTAGGCAGCTCATCATATTCTACGAAATAATACTTTGCTCCTGCTTGTTTTGAGCGACTCAGAATGGTTTTAAAATCAATGATTCCTTCACCGATATTCGTATTTTGAACTTTATCCTTACCCATGTCTTTAATGTGGAAAGAAATAAATCGTCCGGGATATTTCTCAAAATAGGCTAAAGGATCTTTGCCGGCACGTGTAATCCAGTACAGATCTAATTCCATTTTTACGTTAGCAGCCTCTGTTTCATCCAGCAAAATATCATAACCGGTTTTAGAGCCAAATTGAGTGAATTCAAAATCATGATTATGATATGCCAGCTCCAGATTAGCGTCTTTGCAAAGCAAGGCTGCCCTGTTTAATTTTTCTGCAATACGTTTGTAATCATCTTCGCTGTCTCTAAGGTCGGCCACCAAATAAGGAACAATTACACACTTCTGATTAATTGCGTTGGCTGCTTCAATAGCCATTTTTATCTCATCATCGCTATTACTTCTTATAAAATCATTTGAATTATAATGACCACAGGAAGAAATCAAATTATTATCGCTTAGCAGCATTTTAAACTCTTTAGGAGTTAATCCGAAAAAGTGATTTTTTCTGTCGTATCCAAACGTCTCTACATCATTATACCCGGCGGCAGCAATCTTTATTATAGTGTCCTTTGCATCTTTAAAAAGTTGATTTCGCAAAGTGTAAAGCTGTATCCCCAAAAGTTTTTCCCGTTGCGAGGATAAAACAGAGCAGGAATTGAAAAGTAAAGCTGCCGCAGATAATACTCCTGCCTGCTGAATAAAAGTCCGTCTGGTTGTCATTCTTATTGATTTTTAAGATTCATAAAATATTTAAAACATAATAAAAACAAACCGGAGCATGAATTTCACTTCTTCCTATTTATTTTCAAATTGAAAAATAGCAATAAAACACGAAAGACAACTTACTAATTCGAACGGATTTTAAAATTATTCTGCCATAATAAGAAAATAGTTTTTCTTTCCTTTTTGAACCACAATATATTTATGATTCAGTAAATTTTCAGAATTAAGAACTTTTAATGAATCAGTCATTTTTTCTTTGTTCACCGAAACTCCCCCACCCTGAATCATTTTTCTTGCTTCGCCTTTAGATGGAAAGATGGAAGAATGTCCAGCAAATAAATCCAGTGCACTGATGCCTGAAGTAAGTTCTTCTTTAGAAACAGAGAACCGGGGAATGCCTTCAAAAACATCCAGAATTTCATCATTACTTAAATTATTCAAAAACTCCAATGATCCGTTTCCAAAGAGAAAATCGGATGTTTTTAGAGCAGTTTGCAATGCTTCCTGATTGTGTGTACGAACAGTAATTTCCTCGGCCAACGCTTTTTGAAGAATTCGCAGATGCGGAGCTGCAGAATGTTCCTGCTCCAGTTGCTCAATATCCTGCTTAGATTTAAGGGTAAATATCCTGATCCAGCTTTTTGCATCATCATCACTTGTATTTAACCAGAACTGGTAAAAACGGTAAGGAGATGTTTTTGCCGCATCCAGCCAAATGGCACCACTTTCTGTTTTGCCAAATTTTGTACCATCTGCCTTTTTAATCAACTTGGTAGTGATTGCAAACGCACTTCCGCTGCCTTTACGGCGGATAAGTTCAGTGCCCGTAACAATATTCCCCCATTGATCTGATCCGCCCATTTGAACCTGGCAGTTCTTTTCTTTCCAGAGATAATAAAAATCATATCCCTGAACCAGCTGATAGCTGAATTCTGTAAAAGACATACCGGTTTCACCTTCCAAACGCTTCCGGACAGAATCTTTAGCCATCATATAATTAACCGTTATGTGCTTTCCCACATCACGGATAAAATCCAGGAAACTAAAGTTCTTGAACCAATCGTAATTGTTCACCATCTCTGCGCTATTTTCTCCGCAATCGAAATCGAGGAATTTACTCAGCTGATTTTCGAGGCATTTTACATTATGATTCAAAATATCTTCTGACAACAAATTGCGTTCTGCCGACTTGCCCGAAGGATCACCCACCATGCCGGTTGCTCCGCCTACCAGCGCAAAAGGTTTATGTCCGGCCCGCTGAAAATGGATCAGTGTCATGATTTGAGTCAGGTGACCAACATGTAAAGAATCTGCTGTTGGATCGAAGCCAATATAACCCGAGGTCACATTTTTATTTAATTCTTCTTCGGTACCAGGCATTATATCGTGTAACATGCCACGCCAGCGTAATTCTTCTACAAAATTCATATCGAAAGATTTTTAATAAGGATTGCAAAGATAATAGAATTAGTAAATTCAAAACAGCATTTTGCTGAGCCCTGCAACAAGTCAATGCTACAGGAAATTGATTAACTTACCTCGGGAAACTGTTATGATTGGCCCTGAACATTAACTTTTACAATTTAAATGAGGAGATATGGCTAACGTTAAGATCTTTAGAAAAGATATTCTTTCTGATAAGAAATACCTTTTGGAGCTCATTTCTTACGAGATAAAAGGCGCACTTATAAGCCGTGAGGTTTATCACCGGAAAGAAAGTTGCGCTGCCCTGCTGATAGATAAAAATCGAAAAACTGCGCTGCTAACTCAGCAATTCAGATTACCTGTATTTCTGAATGGAGATGGGGAAGAATTATTTGAATGCTGCGCCGGAATGATTGAAAAAGGTGAAACACCCCGGGAATGTATGCTCAGAGAAATAGAAGAAGAAATGGGTTACCAGGTTACAGAAGTTACAAAAATTGCAGAAGCTTATTATTCTCCCGCTGCATTAACGGAGAAAGGACATTTATTCATTGCAGAATATTCTCCTGCAATGAAAAAGAGCCGCGGTGGCGGCAAAGAAGAGGAAGGTGAGTACATTCAAATTATTGAATTTACCGCGGAAGAGCTTAAAGCAAAATTAGTGGCAGGCGATTTTAAAGACGCAAAAACAATCATATTAATACAGCATATTCTGCTTTATAACCTCATTTAAAGCATTTCAGCAAATTTTCTGTAACTTTCTAAATTAAAACCAATGAAGAATAAACTATATGAATTTTTTGTCTCATTATTACTTTGACCGCAATACATCAGATCCGCACCAGGTTTTAGGATCCGTATTGCCCGATCTGGTAAAAAATGCAAATAAATCATGGAATCTTCATCCCGAAAAAAGAAAAGAAGAATTTACACAGTCAGATCATTTAACTTCCATTCTTTGCGGCTGGAGACGACATATTTTTGTTGATAATTACTTTCACAATTCACCGTTTTTCACAGAACATACCAAAAATATCCGAACGGCAATCGCACCAATTTTAGAGCATTCTCCGGTGCGGCCTTCCTTTATGGCTCATATTGCGCTAGAAATTATGTTAGACAGTTTATTACTGACCCGTGAAATTGTTGATCCCCAGCATTTTTACAACCATCTAAGCCAGTCAGACAGGCCTTCAATTTCGCATTTTTTAGAAATAAATCAGTTACAGGACACTACCCGTTTTCTAAAATTCTTTGATCACTTTATACAAGTAAATTACTTAAACAGCTATCGCGAATCACATAATGTAATGTATGCTCTTCATAGAATATGCATGCGCATTTGGGAAAACCCGCTCAATGAAACTCAGAAAATTCAGCTTACCGCGGTTTTAATAGATTATCTCAAACATCTTGAAATCAGCTTTATGAATATTTTTGATGATATCGAACAGCGTTTAAATCAGCCAGTTTCTCCAAACACTCTGATCATTTCAAATTAAAGATCTTATTTCCATTCAGGGCAGAATTCATATCTTCGTTTCCATGTCAATTCCGGAGATAAAAGAACGCATGGATAAGCTGATAAAAGAACTTAATCAGCACAATTATAGCTATTATGTACTGGCTCAACCGGTTATTTCAGATTTGGAGTTTGATAAAAAACTAGAAGAACTTTCTGAACTTGAAAAGCAGCATCCCGAGTTTCTGGATGCTGATTCGCCAACTCAGAAAGTGGGCGGAGACATTACCAAAGTATTTAAAACCGTAAAACATAAATATCCCATGCTTTCGCTGGGAAATACATATAATGAGCAGGATCTCAAAGATTTTGATGAACGCATCCGCAAGGCAATTGGCGATGATTTTGAATATGTGTGTGAGCTGAAATTCGATGGCCTTTCTATCAGCCTAACTTATCAGGATGGGAAACTGCTTAGAGCCGTTACCCGCGGAGACGGAACCAAAGGTGATGATGTAACTAAAAACGTGAAAACCATCCGCACGATTCCACGCAGTTTAAAAGGCAGCGGATTTGTTCCGGAATTTGAAATTCGGGGAGAAGTTTTTATGCATCGACCAGCCTTTGAAAAATTAAACCGAGAACGTATTGAAAACGATGAAATACCCTTTGCAAATCCACGAAATTTTGCTTCCGGAACTTTAAAAATGCAGGATTCAGCCGAGGTGGCAAAGCGCCCGCTGGATTGCTTTATGTATTTCCTGTATACCGATAAAAAATTGTTTAATTCTCATTGGGAAAGTTTAACTGCCGTAAAAAACTGGGGATTCCATGTTTGTGAACACAATGTATTATGCAAAAACATAGAGGAAGTTTTTGAATTTATTCGACTGTGGCAGAACAAACGTTTCGAACTATCCTATGATATTGACGGAATAGTTATAAAGGTAAACAGTTATGCGCAGCAGAATGAACTGGGTTTTACCGCCAAATCTCCAAGATGGGCCATTGCTTACAAATATAAAGCCCAGGAAGTTGAAACAGTTCTTGAAAAAGTTACCTATCAGGTTGGCCGCACAGGAGCCGTTACGCCGGTAGCAAATTTAAAGCCCGTGCAACTTGCGGGCACAACGGTTAAAAGAGCCACCTTGCATAATGCAAATGAGATCATACGCTTAGATCTGCATGAAAAAGACACCGTGCTGGTAGAAAAAGGTGGAGAGATCATTCCAAAAATCATCGCCGTTAATGCAGAAAAACGTAAACCCGGTGCTTTAAAAATAATCTACCCGGAGATTTGTCCTGAGTGCGGAAGTAATCTTATCCGACAGGAAGGCGAGGCAGTCTTTTATTGCCCGAATGATGAAGGTTGCCCTCCACAAATTGTGGGCAAAATCCAGCATTTCATCAGCCGTAAGGCTATGAATATTGAAGGCCTTGGTTCCGAAACTATTGAATCTTTTTACAGACATGGCTTTTTAGAACACATTAGTGATCTGTATATCCTGCATGAAAAAAGTGATCAGTTAAAACAACTGGATCGTTTTGGAGAACGTTCTATCAACAACATGCTCGAAGGAATTGAAAGGTCTAAACAAACTCCATTTGAGAAAGTGCTTTTTGGGCTTGGAATCAGGTATGTTGGAGAAACAGTAGCTAAAAAAATTGCAGCTCACTTTAAGAATATCGACAGTATTATCAACGCTAGTTTTGAAGAATTAACTTCGGTTGATGAAATTGGTGATCGTATTGCCCAAAGCCTATTAGTTTATTTTAAAGAACCCAGGCACCTGGAGCAAATTGAAAAATTGCGCAGTCACGGTTTGCAATTTGAATCAGAGGATATAGAGATCGAGCTCAAAAGCAATAAACTGTCAGATAAAACTTTTATTATTTCAGGCGTATTTGAAAAATACAGCCGGGAAGAATTAAAAGAAATCATTGAAATAAATGGAGGAAAAATTCTGAGCAGCATTTCATCCAAGCTAAATTACCTTGTAGCAGGAGATAATATGGGTCCGGCAAAACTAGAAAAAGCCAATAAACTCGGAGTTCCGATAATTTCTGATGAGGAACTTCTGGCTATGATCTTGTAATGCTTCAATTAATCTTAGTTTTGTATTTTGTTCAGAATTTAAAGCATTAAAAGTATATATGAATAAATTTCACGGTACAGGTGTTGCGCTTGTAACACCATTCAACTCTGACCGTTCTGTAGATTACACAGGACTTAAAAATCTTATCGACCACATTATCAGCGGAGGTGTAGAATACCTGGTTTCTTTGGGAACAACAGGTGAAACAGCTACTTTAAGTAATGACGAAAAGAAAAAAGTTTGGGAATATACTGTTGAGTATGTAAATGGCAGAGTTCCGCTTGTTGCCG
Organism: Daejeonella oryzae DSM 19973; assembly: GCF_000422945.1. Taxonomy (GTDB): domain Bacteria; phylum Bacteroidota; class Bacteroidia; order Sphingobacteriales; family Sphingobacteriaceae; genus Daejeonella; species Daejeonella oryzae. Next base: position 143,415 of record NZ_KE383964.1, on the reverse strand, counting down.
GTATTGGTGGAAACAATACCATGGAAGTTGTTGAAACCATTAAGAATTTTAACACAACTGGATTTGATGCCATTCTTTCTGTAAGTCCGTATTACAATAAACCAACGCAGGAAGGAATATACCAGCATTACAAATTGGTATCCGAAGCGTCGGCTCTTCCGATTATACTTTATAATGTACCCGGTCGTACAGGCAGTAACATGAATGCCGAAACCATTTTGCGATTAGCTCACGATTTTGAGAATATTATTGCAGTTAAAGAAGCTTCAGGGAATTTTGATCAGTTTAACCAAATAATTAAAGATAAACCCGAAGGATTTTTGTTTATATCCGGAGATGATCCGATAACCCTGCCATTGATTTCGATGGGTGCCGCAGGAGTTATTTCGGTTGTTGGCAATGCGCTTCCGGGGATGTTCTCCACTATGGTAAGAATGTGCCTGGATGGCAAATTCATCGAAGCCCAACCATTGCATTACAGCATGATCGATATTACTAATTTGTTTTTTACCGAAGGAAATCCGGGAGGTGTAAAAGCGGCACTAAAACTATTGGATATTTGCGGCGATGAAGTTCGGTTACCTCTTGTGAGCATCAGCAAAACTACCTTTTCTAAAATTGAACAGGAGTTAATAGCACTACATTTGATTGATTAACCGGGGGTAAAATGTCATATTCAAATTGATCAACACTTATTTTCAGTTGATATTTAGATAGAAATGCAGCTGAAAATTTATTAAAAGCAGATTTTGAGCAATAATAAACAGATGCCTGCTTATCCCGGCAGGTTCAAGTCAAGAATCCTGGCTTAATTAAAATAAAAAAGCCCGCTATGATTATCATACCGGGCTTTTAAGTTTTATTAAAGAAAATTATTTCTTTGCAGCTTTTTCAGCTTCTTTATTTTTCATGTCCTGAACTTCAAGACGGATAGCCTGTGCTAAGTTTTTTAAGTCCTGCATTCCTTTTCTTACACGAGTTCCAGCAGCGCTGTTAGCTTTGTTATAAAACTTATCAGCATCAGCCTCTAAAGACTCGATTAAATTTTTTGCTTCGGTAAATTTTTTCATTTTCTTTTAGTTTTGTGAGGGTTTGTATTGATTATAATAGTACTAATGTATAATCTTTTTTTTAAAAAAGAAACTTTTGAAAAAATAAAAATTATGCGTTTACATATGTTTTTTTCAACATTTACAGGGTTTCGAACCATTAAATCTCAACAAATCCCAACCAACTTTCTGATAATAACCGAGTTACAAGTTCTTAGAATATAAAAAATGCCCTTCACAAGCAGTGAAGGGCATTTTTTACGCATAAGAAAAAATTTTAAGCTGTTGCAAGCTTAACTTCTTTATAAACTCCTTTTTTAAGTTTTGCACCTACTTCGCTGTAAGCATCCAGAGTCCTTTTAACATCATCCATGCTATGCAATGCTGTTGGAATTAAACGAAGCATGATTAATCCTTTAGGAATAACGGGATACATTACTATAGAACAGAAAATAGCATAGTTCTCCCGAAGGTCCATAGTTATGGCAGTTGCTTCATTTAAATCACCCTCAAAAAATACAGGAGTAACCATGGTATTAGTAATACCAATATTAAATCCGCGTTCTTTTAATCCTGTTTGCAGAGTTGTAGCAACTTCCCAAAGCTTAGCTCTGAGTTCAGGTTTGTTTTTCAGTAATTCTAAGCGCTTGCGTAAACCTAAAACCATTGGCATAGGCAAAGATTTAGCAAAGGTTTGTGAACGCATATTGTAGCGTAGAAAGTTTGTAATTTCTTCTGTTGAGGCAATAAACGCACCAATTCCGGCCATTGATTTAGCAAATGTGCCAAAGTAAATATCTACACCGTCAATGCAATTCTGCGCTTCGTGAGTTCCGGCACCTGTATCTCCCATTGTTCCAAAACCGTGTGCATCATCAATAAGCAAACGAAATTTGAATTTTTCCCGCAGATCAGTAATTTCTTTCAGTTTTCCCTGAGCTCCTGACATACCAAATACACCTTCGGTTATTACCAGAATAGCTCCTCCTGTATTTTCAACCCAGCGGGTGGCCCGTTCCAGTTGTTTTTCCAGGTTATCGATGTTATTATGCGTGTAAACAAAACGTTTACCTTGGTGCAAACGAACCCCATCAATGATACATGCATGCGATTCAGCATCATACACAATTACGTCATGGCGGTCTACCAGTGCATCAATGGCCGACATAATTCCCTGGTAGCCATAATTAAGCAAAAAGGCGTCCTGTTTGCCAACAAATTCTGCTAAATCCTTTTCTAAAGCTTCATGGTGATTCGAATTTCCTGACATCATGCGGGCTCCCATTGGATATGCCATTCCAAATTCAGCTGCTGCATTCGCATCAGCTTCACGCACTTCGGGATGATTTGCCAGCCCTAAATAATTATTTAAACTCCATACCAGGTGATCCTTACCCCTGAACTTCATATGAGGACCAATCTCACCTTCCAGTTTCGGGAAGGCAAAATAACCGTGAGCCATCTTTTGATGCTGACCCAGAGGGCCCATATTCTTCGAAATCTTATCAAATAAATCCAATGCTATATTTTTTTAATGTTTTATTTTCAATTGGCAAAGTTAGCCTTTAGACGGCTGATTATCAATATGGATTATACCATTTTTGAGATTGGTTCAAAAAGACTTTGTACTTAACCAAAAAGCCTTTATTCCTGGTCGGGAATAAAGGCTTTTCAGTGTTTTCAATTATCCTTAATCTACATTGTCATGCAAAAAAGAATTGTTCGGCCTGATCTCTGTCCCATTTTCATCAGAAGACAAGGTAAATCTTGATATCTGTGATTCGGATGAATGAGGTACCTGATGTAGAGCCATCTGCTTACGCTTGTATGCAGGTTCATTTTCGAGTTCCTGAAGACCATTACTGGTTCTTAATTTCATACTCAGATCTTTTAAACGTAGAATCCTCTCTTTCGATTTGCGTAATTGCTCTTCGATAGATTCGTCTGTTTTATGTTCATCAGGATTGTATGCCTGCGGCTGCGGTACAGCCGGAGCTGTTTGTTCTGGCTTTGGCGCTTCGTTTACGGCAACAGGTTCCGGACGGACAGGCTCAGAATACTGAGATTCTGTTTCCCGGATACTCATATCCAGTTCGAACGTAGTAACATTACGTTCCGGCTGTTCTATTTCCTCACCAAGTGTATGGCGTATAACTGTATCATTGTTTACAGGCTGAGCTTTTTGTTTTTCTTCTACCTGTTTTGCTGACTGAAAATACCCGGCAAAAAGATCTGCCTGACTGTCTTCTTTCACTTTTAAAACCGGCTCAGAAATTTCTTCTTCCTTTTTAACCTCGATGAAAGAGTTAGTATTAACAGGCTTAATTAATGGAGCATGATCAGGAGTTAATACAGAAACTTTACGCTGCTGACTTTTCTCTACCTGTCTTTCTTCCATTGTCTGAAATCCGGTTGCAATAATTGTAACCGATAGTTTCTCACCCAGAAGTTCATCTGTACAGTTACCCCAGATAAGGTCTGCCGCCAAACCTGCTTCCTGCTGAATGAAATCAGTAATTATGCTTACTTCATCCATTGTCACTTCCTTAGTTCCAGAACTGATATTTAACAGAATATAGCGGGCACCTTCAATTTCATTATCTTTTAATAATGGCGAAGCTAAAGCTCCTTCTACAGCACGTAAAGCACGGTGTTCACCTTCTGCAGAGTAACTTCCCATGATGGCTACACCGCTCTCTTTCATTACGGTACGCACATCCTTAAAATCCACGTTTATATAACCCGGAATGGTGATTATCTCGGCAATTCCTTTGGCTGCAGTTGTTAAAATATTATCCGCCTGTGCAAAAGCAGAGCCTAGGGTCAGGTTTCCAAAGATCTCACGTAAGCGATCATTTGAAATAACCAGGTAAGAATCTACATATTTTTTGAATTCATCCAAACCTTCTTCAGCCTGAATTTTACGACGTTTTCCTTCGAAAGAAAACGGAGTAGTTATAATTCCAACGGTAAGAATATCAAGTTCCTTAGCAGCTTTAGCAATAATCGGACTGGCACCAGTTCCGGTACCTCCACCCATTCCTGCCGTAATGAACAACATTTTGGTGTTGCTGCCAAGCATCTGTTTAATATCTTCAATATTTTCTATAGCGGAGTTTTTTCCTACTTCGGGAATTGAACCAGCCCCCATTCCTTCGGTTAAACTGGCGCCCAATTGAACCTTGTTTGGAATCGGACTTAATTCCAAAGCCTGGGCATCGGTATTACATATTATGAAATCAACACCTGTAATTCCCTGGCGGTACATATGGTTTACGGCATTGCCACCTCCACCTCCAACACCAATCACTTTGATGATTGATGATTTTTCTTTGAGCATTTCAAACTGCATAGGCTTAATAATCAGTTAGGTAAATCAGAACAACCCTAAGGCAGTTCTTTTTGTAATTATAGCTAATTTTCAACAGGAGTTTTCCACAATTGTTAAGTATGTGGAAAAGTTCTTTCTTGTTGAAAATTAGCGGATATAATCTTCGTCCTTAATATCGTCCTTAATAAATTTAGCGCCCGACTGTAACAGCTTATCAAACAGACCAAAAGCTTTTTTCGCCTTTTCGGCCGGCACTATTTTTACGGCAGCTACACTGCTGTATTTACTTGCTTCTTCCTGCTGCTCTGCCTTTTGAATTCCTTTAATCAGTAATCCGATGCCGGTAGCGAATAAAGGACTTTTCAATTCATCATAAATGTTTTTAGCGAGCAACTCATTTTTTGCAAGATGTTCATTAGGGTAACCGATACGTGCGTCGAGTCCGGTTACATATTCAACCAGCTGAGGTAAATGTTTCAACTGCGCACCACCGCCGGTAATTACAATTCCGGCAATAAGTTTCTTTTCGTACCCGGAAGATTTGATCTCGTAATATACGTGTTCAATTATTTCTTCCATCCGTGCCTGGATCACAAAAGCAAGATTTTTAACAGAAATCTCTTTATGATCCCGGCCACGCAAACCCGGTACACAAATGATTTCGTTATCCTTATTTTCTTCTGCCAAAGCAGATCCGAAACGGGTTTTTAAAGATTCTGCCTGATTGCGCATCACCGAACAACCTTCGCGAATATCTTCTGTAACACTGTTTCCGCCGAAAGGAATTACTGCTGTATGGCGAATAATTCCTTCATGGAAGATTGCCAGATCTGTAGTACCACCACCTATATCAACCAATACCACGCCCGCTTCTTTTTCTTCGTCGCTCAAAACCGATTCCGATGAAGCCAATGGTTCCAGAATTAATTCCTGAGTTTCTAAACCGGCATTTCCAACGCATTTTAATATATTTTTTACGGCGCTGACATGGCCTGAAATAATATGGAAATTTGCTTCCAGGCGAACACCGGCCATCCCGATAGGATCTTTGATTCCGGGCTCATTATCAACGGTAAATTCCTGCGGAAGAACATGGATAATTTCCTCTCCGGGAGGCATCACCAATTTGTACATGTCCTCAATAAGCTTATCAATATCTTTGCGCTGTATCTCAGTATTTAACTCTTTACGGGTTAAAATTCCGCGATGCTGCAGACTTTTTATATGCTGGCCGGCAATACCAACGTTCACAATTTTAACATCGACATTAGATTGCGAACCTGCTTCCTCTACAGCCTGTAAAATTCCCTGAACCGTTTTTTGAATATTAGAAACTACTCCGCGGGTTACTCCCGCCGATATGGCTTTACCAATTCCCAGAATCTCTATTTTACCATGATCGCTCCTACGGCCTACTGTTACGCAAATTTTGGTAGTGCCGATATCTAATCCTACTACAATTGGTGAATTTTTAGTTGAAGTGATGCTTTTTTCCATATTAAAATGCGTTAATTTTTGTTGTATCCTGAGGTATTTTGGTGCTGTCTTTTATTACTGAACTAACAATAACCGGGCTTGCAAGGGTACTTTTAAGCTGATTGCTGTCAATTATATTTTTTTCGCAAACTATTTGATTGGCGTACTTTACATTAATGGTTTTATAGGTTTCCCATCCCAATTTTGGCAACGCATTTTTATAGAAAACATACAAATTCCTGAATTTAACTTCCAGTGAATCTGCATTTCCTAATATAATTTTATGATCTCCAACCCTTGGCACCAATTCAATTTCACTTTGCTGATTAACATACAGCTGCTCGATCTGATGGCTCCAAAGTGTATCCCGGGCAATATAATTAGCTGTGCGAAATAAATCTTTAACCAGCTTACTTTTTAATGTATCTACATTTCCGGTAAAATTTTCAGGAATAAATCCATTGGCTACTAACACATCTGCAGTAAAATTATCAGATGTAGGAATTTTAAATCCATTGTAATCGATATAAAAATCCTGATTCTGCATATTAAAAACACGCAATAATGGCTCACGCTGACGGATCTGAACCTGAATCACGCCATCCATATCGGCATAAACTTTTGCAAATTCTATAAAAGGATTTGCTTTTAATGCGGCTTCCAGCTTTTGAATATTAATATTTTTAAGCTGCCGGCCAATCAGCGGCCCTCCGTTTACCTTCAAAATACCGTTCACTTCGGCACGTTCAATAAAATTTTGATTTCCGGGAATAATGATGCGTATATCTTTACAAACCGTACTAACTTTTTGGGTTTCAATGAAACTCATAAGCACCAGCAAACCACTGAGGGAAATTACCCAGGCAAAAACATAAAAAACCGCTTTCCAGTTTATCCGCTTAAGCATTTTCCAAAATATTTTTCAATGGTTTAACCAATGTATCAATATCACCCGCACCCACGGTTAATACTAGTTCGGGCATTTCAGACTGTATCAGATCAAGAGTTTCCTGTTTGCTGCATATCTGTTTTTTCCCGGCCGGAATTCTATTCAGTATCATCTCTGAATTAACTCCTTCTATAGGAAGTTCTCTTGCGGGATAAATATCCAGCAAGATCAAATGATCCGCAACAGAAAGTACTTCCGCAAACCCATCAGCAAAATCTTGCGTACGTGTAAACAGATGAGGCTGAAAAATTACAGTTAGCTTTTTATGCGGATAAAGACTTTTCACAGCCCCGATACAAGCTCTGAGTTCTTCCGGATGATGCGCATAATCGTCTATATACACATGCTTTTCATTTCTTAGAACATATTCAAAACGGCGTTTCACGCCTTTGAAATTGGCCAATGCAGTTTTTATTTTATCAACTGGAATTCCCAGTATCAAAGCTACCTCTATAGCTGCAACCGAATTTTCTATGTTGTGGAGTCCGGGCAAACCGAATTGAATATTTTCTATCGTTATGGAGCTATTTTTAAAATCAAACCAGAAATTTCCATCCTTAATTTGAATGTTCAAAGCCTGAACATCGGCATTTTCATTCGCTGCGTAGGATATTCCGCCCTTTAAATCCATCCCTTTGCGAGAAATTAATGTTCCGCCCTGCTTTAACTGCGAAGCAAACAATTGGAAAGAACGGGTAAGGCTGTCTTTATCTCCATAAATATCGAGGTGATCAGCATCCATCGAAGTTACGATAGCGATATCGGGATGAAGCGTTAAAAATGAACGGTCATATTCATCGGCTTCAACAACCAGGGTATTGTTATTTCCTAACAGAAAATTAGAATTGTAATTACTTGCAATTCCACCCAGAAAAGCAGAACAATCATATCCGCTATCTTTTAAAATATGTGCAATAATACTTGAAGTAGTTGTCTTACCATGAGTTCCGGCTACCGCGATGGTAAACATGCCTTTGCTGATGATCCCTAAAACTTCTGAACGCTTTTTTAAGGTAAAATGAGTCCGTAGAAAAAAGTTGAGAATTTTAGAATCCTTTGGAATAGCCGGAGTATAAATAACAAGCGTCTGTTGATCGGGCAGGTTAAACATGGCCGGAACTTCTTCAGCAGAATCGTTAAAAGAAATCTGAATGCCTTCTTCAATAAGCGCAGAAGTTAAAACCGTTTGGGTTTTATCATAACCAAAAACATCGCAGCCGCGTTTTTTAAAGTAACGTGCAAGGCCGCTCATTCCGATGCCTCCGATACCAATTAAATAAACACGTTTGATATTTTGTAATTCCATTTTATTCTAATTCTTATTTGCCAGTTTAAAAACTTCTGAGGCAATTATTTCGTCGGCATTCGCTAATGCAAGCTTTCCGATATTTTCACTTAATTCATTACATTTTTCCGGATTGTTAACAAGACTCAATGCGATGTCAACCAGTTCTTTTTCTGCTATCGTATCTGCAACTAAAATTGCTGCTCCATTCTGAACCAGAGCCATGGCATTTTTAGTCTGATGATCTTCTGCAACATTTGGTGAAGGCACCAGGATCACAGGTTTTTTAATGAAACATAACTCTGCAATTGTGCCTGCACCTGCCCTTGATATAATAACATCCGAAGCGGCGTAAGCCAGTTCCATGCGGTATAAAAATTCAAGAACCTTAATATTTTCGGTATTTCTACCCTCCATTTGCTCTTTTACAAATGAATAATAGAATTTCCCGGTTTGCCAGATCAGCTGAACATCGGCCTTAATAATTTTATCAATTCCGGCCAGCATGCTTTTATTCAGCGTGCCTGCTCCCAAACTTCCGCCGGTTACTAATATTGTTTTTTTTCTTGGAGAGAGGCTTAATAATTCGGCGGCAGAAAAACGAAGGTTTGCTATCTCCACAGCCTCCCTGCGAATAGGGTTTCCGGTTTTAATGATCTTATCTGCCGGAAAAAATTTCTGCATCCCGTCAAATGCAACACAAATACGCTCGGCTTTTTTGCCCAGCCATTTATTGGTAATGCCTGCGTATGAATTCTGCTCCTGTATCAGGTATGGAATATTCATCTGTCCTGCTGCATACAGCAAAGGACCCGAAGCATAACCTCCAACTCCAACAACTACATCCGGCTTAAAATCTTTAATAATCGAACGAGCTTTTAAAACGCTTTTAAAAAGTTTAAAAGGCAAGAACACATTTTTCAATAAAGAATTGCGCTGAAAACCCTGGATATCCAAGCCGATAATTTTGTACCCGGCAGCAGGAATTTTTTCCATTTCCATCCGGCCCGTAGCTCCCACAAATAAAATTTCTGTGTCAGGATCTGCTCTTTTAAGTGCATTAGCAATTGCTACCGCTGGGAAAATATGCCCGCCGGTACCGCCTCCACTAATGATCACTCTTATTGCCTTCTTCATGGTTATGATGCTACAGAAATCTCTCCAACAATTACTTTTTCTTTATCTTTTAAATCTTTTGCTTTCTTTTCATCATTATCCCGGCTAACACTCAAAATAATTCCGAATGCAATACTTGTAAATAAAATGGACGTACCTCCCATACTTACTAAAGGCAAAGGAACCCCTGTTACCGGCCCCAATCCCACAGAAACTGCCATGTTTGCAAATGCCTGAATAGTTAAACTGAAGCTTAAACCTGCCGCAAGCAAAGCACCAAAAGCTTTGGGGCTCTGGGTGACAATAAGTACACACCGATACAGAAAAAGAAGATACAGGAAAACCAGAAACACTCCTCCCACCAATCCGTACTCTTCTATGATCAATGAAAATACAAAGTCGGAATATGGATGCGGCAGAAAATTACGCTCTGTGCTGTTACCCGGACCTTTACCAATAATTCCGCCTGTTGCTATTGCTATTTTTGAATGATTAGACTGGAATGATTTGTCAGGATCCACTCTTTCGGGATGCATATAGGTTTCGATCCTTGAAATATATGTGGCACGTCGTGGACCAAGCAACATTACGCCGCTTAATAATATCAATCCGCCAAGGCAAACCAGGGATATTTGCTTAATACTGATCCGCCCCATAATCAGCAATAAAATACTTACTCCAAAAAGCATAATGGCTGTAGAAAGATTGGCCAGAGCAATCAGCACAAAGATGCCGCAAACAGAACCCATTATCGGGATAAACGCTTTACGAACATCCTTTATATTTTCCTGCTTTTTGGTTAATGTTCTGGCCAAAAATGTAATCAGGGCCAGTTTAGCTAAATCTGAGGTTTGAAAAGTTTGATTTATTACCGGAATTGTAACCCAACGACTTGCATCATTTACATTAGTACCGAAAATTAAAGTGTAAAGTAATAATGGAACAGTAATCACCATTAAAATTTTCGAGATTCCGGCATAATACCGGTAATCCAGCAAATGCGAAAAATACATTAGAGCCAGTCCGCCAACAATCATCACCAGGTGCTTGATGAGAAACTGCTCACTTCCAACTCCTTTTTTGTAAGCTAAAGTTCCTGTTGCACTGTATACAGCAAGCAATGACCATACGGAAAGCAGGATCACAATGAGCCAGATCCAACGGTCGCCTTTAGTTTTACTAATGATTCTTTCCATTTTTTTATACTAACCTTCTGAACAGGAAGGATTATGATTTATAATTCTTTAACAGCCTGTTTAAACTGATCACCACGATCCTCGTAATTCTTAAACAAATCAAAACTGGCACAAGCCGGTGAAAGTAATACCGTATCGCCTTTTTGAGCCAGGTGATACGCTATCTGAACCGCCTCCTGTGCTGTGGTTGTATTAACAATTACTTCCACATCATCCTCAAATGCATCATGAATGCGCTTATTATCCTTTCCCAGACAAACAATGCTTTTCACCTTGTTCTTAACCAGATCCTTCAGCATGCTATAATCGTTACCTTTATCCACTCCGCCTAAAATCAAAACCACTTTAGAAGGCATACTCTCTAAAGCATACCATGTAGAATTTACATTGGTGGCTTTTGAATCATTTATAAAATCGATTCCTGATATTTTTGCAACATGCTCAAGGCGATGTTCAATATTGCGGAAATCACCCATGCTTTCGCGGATACTCTCATTTCGCAATTCCAAAACTTTGGCAACAATGCCCGAAGCCATAGAATTGTAGATATTGTGTTTGCCCTGAAGTGCTAAATCTTTTATTGACATAATAAATGGTTGAGTATTCTGTAGATGGATGTAAATGTTATTATTTTCTAAACAGGCGCCATTCTCAATCTTTTTCTCAATTGAAAACGGGTAGGCTTTTGCTTTTATAGAATGTTGCTGCAAACCTGTCATGGTTTCAGTATCATCAGCACAATAGATAAATATGCTATCCTCTGTCTGATTCTGAATAATTCTAAATTTGGAATTGCGGTAATTTTCCATGTTGTACTCATATCTGTCCAGATGATCAGGAGTGATATTTAACAACACTGCGATGTCTGCTTTGAAACTGTACATATTATCCAGCATAAAGCTGCTGAGCTCCAAAACATAGTAGTCGAAATTTTCACTTGCCACCTGGGCAGCAAAGCTTTTACCAATGTTCCCGGCTAAGCCTACATTCAGGCCCTGATTTTTTAAGATGTGATACGTAAGCAAAGAAGTTGTCGACTTACCATTTGAACCGGTAATGCAGATCATTTTTGCGTTAGTATACCGGGCCGCGAACTCAATTTCAGATATCACGGGAGTTCCTTTTGCCAATAGCTTTTTAATTATATCTGCCTTATCAGGAATACCGGGGCTTTTAACTATTTCTGAAGCGGCAAGAATTTTTTCCTCGCTATGCTGCTCTTCTTCAAAATGAATCTCCAGGCGCATTAATTCCTGCTTGTATTTCTCTGCAATTTTTCCTGCATCAGAAACAAAAACATCATAACCCTGCTTTTGGGCAAGCATTGCTGCTCCCACTCCGCTTTCACCGGCTCCCAGAATAACGATATAATTACTGTTTCCCATTATCTTAGTTTAAGGGTTACAATAGTTAAAATTGCCAGCAGAATACCTACGATCCAAAACCGGGTTACGATCTTAGATTCATGGTAGCCCTTTTTTTGGTAATGATGATGCAAAGGAGCCATTAAAAAAACACGTCTGCCTTCGCCAAATTTCTTTTTGCTGAACTTAAAATAGGAAACCTGTATGATCACAGACAAATTCTCAATCAGGAAAACGCCGCATAAAACCGGAATAAGCAGTTCTTTACGAATCATTATAGCAAATGCTGCGATAATTCCGCCAATGGCTAAACTTCCGGTATCGCCCATAAAAACCTGTGCCGGATAGGAATTATACCATAGGAATCCAATACAGGCTCCAACAAATGCACCGGCAAATACCACCAGCTCACCAGATTCGGGGATATATATAATATTGAGATATTCTGCAAAAATGGTATTACCAGATACATAAGCCAAAATTGCCAGTGTAATACCCACAATAGCAGATGTGCCCGTAGCAAGACCGTCAATTCCATCGGTCATATTAGCTCCGTTAGAAACGGCAGTAATAATTATGATCACTACCAGCAAAAATACCAGCAGGGAATATTTTTCATATTGATCTCCGAAAACCGTTAGAACTTTGGCGTAATCAAACTCATTATTCTTATAAAAAGGAATATTAGTCATGGTTGACTTCACATCCTGGGTGTAATAATATTTATCTCCCTGCTTATGAACTTCCAGTGGAGCTGTATTGAACGTTGGCAAAGTAACCTGCTCACGAACTACAATATCCGGATGAAAATACATTGTCCAGCCAATAATCAGCGCCAAACCAACCTGGCCCATTATTTTAAACCGGCCTGCCAAACCTTCTTTATCTTTTTTAAATACTTTAATATAATCATCTACAAAGCCAATGGCTCCTGTCCAAACGGTGGTAACCAGCATTAAAATAATGTAGATATTCTCCAGTTTGGCAAACAATAGAGTTGGAACCAAAATACCAAGCAAAATAATTAAACCTCCCATTGTTGGAGTTCCCTGCTTTTGCATCTGACCTTCAAGTCCAAGGTTACGAACAGTCTCACCAACCTGCTTGGCTCTTAAAATTCTGATCAGTCTGTTACCATATACAGTTGTAAGTATAAGCGATAGTATAACAGACATCCCGGTACGGAAAGAGATATACTGAAACACACCGGCACCCGGGAAATTGTACTGCTGATCCAGCCAGGTAAATAGGTAATACAGCATTAGCTCATCAGGTTTAAAAGTTCTTTCAAAATTTGCTTGTCATCAAAAGGATTTTTTACACCCTTAATTTCCTGGTATTTTTCATGCCCTTTTCCGGCTATCAGAATAATATCTCCGGGTCTGGCTAAATGGCACGCAGTACGGATGGCCTCTTTACGATCAACTATGGATAATGCTTTTCTTTTATTTGAAGGCATTATTCCTTCTTCCATGTCTTTAATTATCTGATCGGGATTTTCACTTCTTGGATTATCTGAAGTCAGGATTACTTTATCACTCCAGTCGCAGGCCACCTGAGCCATAACCGGCCTTTTGCTTTTATCGCGATCGCCACCGCAGCCGATAACAGTAATTACCTGCTCTGTACCTTTACGAATGTCCTGAATTGTACTTAATACATTCTGCACAGCATCAGGGGTATGGGCATAATCCACAATCCCGATTATCCCGTTAGGAGATGTGATATAATCAAACCTGCCTTCTGCGCCATTTAACCGGCTCAGAACAGTTAAGACTTTATTTTTATCCTGATCCAAAAGCAATGCGGTTCCGTAAGCTGCCAAAAGGTTGTAAGCATTAAAAGCGCCCACCATTTTAAACCAGACTTCCTGGTTATCTATGTTCAGCAATAATCCGCTGAAATGATTTTCAATTAAACGGGCCTTAAAATCTGCAATATTTTTTAATCCATAGGTTTTTTGGTGAGCCCGAGAATTTTGGACCATCACACGCCCGTGTTTATCATCCACATTGATTAACGCAAAAGATGATTTATCTAATCCGTCGAAAAATGCCTTTTTTGCTTTCAGGTAAGAATCAAATGTCAAATGGAAATCCAGATGATCATGTGTAAGATTTGTAAAAACAGCGCCTGAAAACTGAAGGCCTTCTATCCGGTGCTGGGCAACGGCATGAGAACTAACTTCCATAAAGCAGAAATCACATCCTGTTGATACCATATCATTCAGTAAACTGTTTAATGCAAGCGGATCTGGTGTTGTATGCGTGGCCGGGACTACTTCTCTGTTTACATAATTTTGAACGGTGGATAACAATCCTACTTTATAACCTAATTCCAGAAAAAGCTGGTAAAGCAACGTAGCAACCGTAGTTTTACCGTTTGTACCGGTGATGCCTACCAATTTTAATTTGGATGAAGGATGATCGTAATAATTTGCCGCCATCAAACCCAGGGCCGCTGCCGAGTCTTCAACTTCTATATAGGTAACGTTTTCCTGAATATCGTTTGGAAAAGTTTCACAGATAACGGCGATTGCACCCGCTTTTACAGACTGTGAAATGAAAATATGTCCGTCAGAGGAAGTTCCCGTAACGGCGACAAATGCTACTCCCGGTTTTACCAGGCGGGAATCAAAACACAGATCTGATACTTCCACGTCGGTAGAACCAATTACCTTTTTAAGGGCTACTTTATATAATATATCTTTTAATAATTTCATTAATTCAATTCCAATAAAATAAAGGCGCCTCTGGCTACACGTTCACCTGCATCCAAAGATTGCTTTACTACTTTTCCGCTACCCTTAACATGAACCTTCAAACCGGAATTCCCCACTACATACAATGCGTCTTTTAAACCCATCCCTTTAACATCAGGCACTGTGCCTTCATCAACTTTGAGTGGACTGTCCTGAACTCCGGTATTGCTATCTGAAGAACTTACATATTCGCTGTTGGAAATCCGCATGGATGGAATTCCGAAGGCTTTAAATACCTGCTGGGTAGATTTTTTCTTTCCGGCTTTTGTAGCAGGCTTGGAATTGGAAACCAGCGTACGCTTCTGATCCTGAAGCGCATCATACATTTCCATATCATTGGCATAAACCCTGTCGGCAATTTCCCTGAACGGCGGGCCGGCAACCTGAGCACCATAATATCCGTTCTTAGGATCATTAATAACCACAATTAGAGAATACTTGGGTTTATCTGCAGGAAAATATCCGCAGAAAGAAGCCTGATATTGTTTTTTAGCCCGATAGCCTTTGTTGGCATCTGCAACTTGTGCCGTACCTGTTTTACCGGCAATTTTATACAGCGGATTATAAATAATATTTTTACCTGTTCCTTCGGTGATAACGCCCTCAAGCATTGCCTGCATTTTGTTGAGAGTTTCATCAGAACAGATTTTATCATTGATTACCCTTGACTCAAACCGTTCAATGGTATTCCCTAATTTTCTGATCTCATTTACAAAAATAGGCGCTACATATTTCCCGTTATTAGCAATCGCATTATAAAAGGAAAGCATTTTAAGCGGGGTTAACTGCATCTCATAACCGTAAGCCATTTGTGGCAAAGTCATATTTTTATTCCAGCTTTTATTCCCCGGATTTTTTACTACCGGCTGCGCTTCACCCGGTATCTGAAGTCCCATTTTTTCATTCAAATGCCAGTCATACAAATGATCTGTAAACTGCGACTGGTTTTCACGGTATTTGGTATTTACGAGCTCTGCAATGGCTGCATTAGATGATTCTTCAAAAGCTTTTTTAACGGTTACAACACCTATGCTACCATGTGAATCTTTAATGAGATGACCCGGAATTTTATAATTTCCGGTATTTACCAGTGTATTGGTATCAATTAGTTTGTCTTCAAGCAAAGCCATGTATGAAGCAACTTTAAAAGTAGAACCCGGATCCTGATTACCAGCGATGGCGTAGTTAAACTTCTCCTTATACTCTCCATCGCCAACTTTGGAGAAATTGGCAATAGCTCTTATTTCGCCTGTTGCTACTTCCATCAAAATCACACAACCATGATCGGCATTGCTGGCTATTAACTGTTTTTTCAGGGCTCTTTGTGCCAGATCCTGCATATTGATATCAATGGTAGCAATGATATCAGCTCCATCTTTGGGGGCAATTTCTATATCCTGATTAACAGGCATCCAAACTCCGCCGGCTATACGCTGCATTAAACGCTTACCGCTTTCTCCATCAATATAATCTCCATAAGCACCTTCCAAACCTACGGGCTGGACATTTTCATTTTTGTATCCGATAGTTCTGGCTGCAAGAGTTTTAAAAGGAAGAATCCGCTTGTTTTGCTGAACCGCGATTAAACCACCCTTATATTTTCCCAGGTTAAAAATTGGGAATTTGCGGATTTTTTTAAGATCCTGGTAGGAAACATTTCGCTTCAGGAGAACATAACGGGCTCTGTCCTGACGGGCATCACGCAGCATCCTTGAATATTGACGCGGAGATTTATCCGCAAAAAAAGCTGAAAGTTTAGCAGCAAGTGAGTCTACCTTTTCATTAAATATTTCTTCTTTCTCCACACCTCCGGCAAGCATGTCCATCCGCAACTCATACTCGGGTATCGATGTGGCCAGCAAGCTTCCGTCAATAGAATAAATATTTCCTCTGGCTGCCTCCACATTTACATACTGAATTGATAAACTGTCGGCCATTGCACGCCACTTATCTCCCTGCACCAGCTGCACATGAAAAAGCTTAAACAGAACCGCACCAGCAAGCAGTACAATTAGCCCGAAAGCTATGTACACACGCATCAATATGTCGGTTCTAATATTCATTACTCGTTATAACAATTTTTATAGGGGGAGCAACCGGCTCTTTTAAACCTAAAGTATCAACCATTCGGCCTACTTCGGTTTGGGTACTTTTAAGCATGAGATCAGATTTGATAGACTTAAAATCCCAGCTCAACTCTTTAACTTCTTTATTTAACTTATCAATATCGCGGATATTATTCTCTGCAAAATGACGGTTACCAATGTAAATCATTCCCAGAAAAGCCATATAAATAATAAAAGGGAGCATGTCTGTTGCTGCCTGCTTAGACAACATACCTTCTGTAAAAAACTGCGTTAAGAAGTTTCGCGGAAGCTCAGATTTTTCAGCCTGCTGCTCCTCCTGAACTTCCGGTTCAACTTCCCCCTCTTCTACTATATGTCTAAAATGATTGCTCATTTTTTCTCTGCTATTCTAAGTTTTGCACTTCTGGCCCTGTTATTTAATTTTATCTCTTCATCGGTTGCTGTTACTGCCTTGCGGGTAACAGCTTCAAGCGGCTTTAACTGATTTCCAAAAAAATCTTTCTCTACTTCACCTTTAAATTTCCCTTTGGCTATAAAGTTTTTTACCAGTCTGTCTTCCAGCGAATGGTATGACATTACTACCAATCTGCCACCCGGTTTTAACACCTCTACAGATTGCTCCAGAAATTCCTGCAGAGCCTCAAGTTCCTGATTCACCTCAATTCGAAGAGCCTGGAAAACCTGAGCCAGGTACTTATTCTCTTTTCCTTTCGGAGTTAATTTTAATATGGCAAGCTTTAATTCAGAAACTGTTTCTATTGGCGCATTCAGCCTTACAGTTACAATTTCCTTAGCCAGCGATCGGGCATTTTTAATTTCACCATAAATCCCGAAGATTTTATGCAGTTTATCTTCGCTGTAAGAATTGATAACTTCTTTAGCTGTCAGGTTTGTGCCCTGATCCATCCGCATATCCAGATCGGCATCAAAGCGAATAGAGAACCCCCGTTCCGGCTGATCAAACTGGTGTGATGAGACACCAAGATCAGCCAGAATACCGTCTACAGACATGGCACCCTGTAAGCGGCAATTGTTTTTCAAATAGCGGAAGTTCTGATCAATAAAGGTTAACCGATCATCTTTTGGCAAATTCTTCTGCGCATCTGCATCCTGATCGAATGCAAGCAGGCGCCCGTTTTTATTTAAATGTTTTAATATTTCGAGTGAGTGGCCGCCGCCACCAAATGTTACGTCTACATATACACCATCCGGTTTGATATTTAAACCTTCGATACATTCATTAAGCATAACGGGCTGGTGATATTCAGACATCCGTCCTCCTTCCTGCATTTCCCATTACCTCTGCGGCAAGGCTTGCAAAGTTTTCAGGTTCGTTATCCAGATGAGAATCATAGGACTCCTTGGCCCAGATCTCTATTTTATTGAACAAACAAAGCAATGTTACTTCAGATTTTATGCCCGCATAATCCATTAAGGATTTAGGAAGCAGCACACGATTGGCCGAATCAAGATTCAATTCTGTTGCACCACGATTAAAATATCGTATAAATTCTCTGTTTTTAGGCTCGTAAGGATTCAGTTTTGCCAGCTCTCCGGCAATCACGTCCCACTCCTGCTTAGTGTAAACCACCAGGTTTTTTTCGAAGCCACGATTGACTACAAGTCCTTCACGCTCAGCTTCGGGAAGCTGTTTCTTCAGGTTAGATGGGATTACCATCCTTCCTTTAGCATCAAGTTTACAATCAAATTCTCCTAAAAAGTGGGACATATTTACGTTTTACCTTTTTATCTAAAGTAAAAGTAGAAATTTATACCACTTTTTCCCACTGTGCCCCACAAAAGTTTTCCACAAGTTTTATAATCCTCATTCCGGGTTAAATAGAAACTTAACGACTTAAATTTCCGGCTTGTCAATAATTTTGAAAACAGTTTTAAAGCTGTCTTTTGCAATCCGGAAATAAGCAATTATTCAAATTTAACCCCTCATTGAATGTTCTTATTATGGGTTTTCAGTGATGGGATTTGTAAAACGAAATGTCAAATATCTATTCAGGAGGAATTCCGGGACTTAAAATCAAAGCCCTGATCTAAAGAATTTCAGACCAGGGCTTTACGGAATATTTTAAACTTAAAAATCAGAAAAATGGGAATGATAATTATTGGAAAGCTTCAAGTAAGGTTTAAAGATTTAATCGTTAATTGCCTTCACTCCCGGCAATTCCTTTCCTTCCATATATTCAAGCAGGGCACCACCGCCTGTTGAAACATAACTCACATCATCATTAAAACCAAACTTGGCTACAGCTGCTGCAGAGTCTCCTCCGCCGATAAGCGAAAAAGCTCCATTTTTTGTGGCTTTTACAACAGCTTCCGCTACTGCTTTTGTTCCTTTTTCAAAGGTTTCCATTTCAAAAACACCCATGGGCCCATTCCATAAAATAGTCTTAGAATCCGCAATTACATCAGTAAAAGCTTTGATTGATTCCGGACCGATATCCAGACCCATCCAGCTGTCTTTTATAGATTTATTAGGTGAAACTTCTGTTTTGGCATCATTAGAAAACGCATCTGCAATGATTGAATCAACGGGCAAAATCAGTTTTACATTTTTCTTAGCCGCTTTTTCTATCAGGCTTTTTGCCAGATCCAGTTTATCTTCCTCTACTAATGATTTACCAATTTTACCACCCTGTGCCTTCGCAAAAGTATAGGCCATACCTCCGCCAATGATGAGGTTATCAACTTTATTCAACAATTTTTCGATGAGCTCGATTTTATCAGACACTTTTGCGCCTCCCATAATTGCGGTGAATGGTTTTTGAGCATGATTTAGAATCTTCTCAGCATTTTTCAATTCTCCCGCCATCAGGTAACCGAAATATTTAGCTTCGGGAAAGAACTGTGCGATTACCGACGTAGAGGCATGGGCACGGTGTGCGGTTCCAAATGCGTCATTTACATATACATCTCCCAAACCGGCTAACTTCTCAGCGAAAGCCTGATCACCCTTTTCCTCTTCTTTATAAAAACGAAGATTTTCTAACAGCAAAACTTCGCCATTTTTTAAATTCTTAGCCTTACTTATGGCATCTTTACCAATACAATCATCTGCAAACTGAATGGGACGATTGAGTTGAAGTGATAAATAATCTACCAGATGTTTAAGCGAGAATTTTTCTTCGGAACCGCCCTTTGGACGCCCAAGATGCGAAATCAGAATAACTGCCCCGCCATCTTTCAATATTTTCTCAATGGTAGGCATTGCTCCCTGAATCCGGTTATCATCCGTAATGGAGTATTTGTCGTCTAAAGGAACGTTAAAGTCAACACGAATAAGCGCTTTCTTTCCTGAAAAATTTAAAAAGTCTATCGTTTTCATAATTATAGCTATTCTTTAATGCGATTTTTTCTCATGCAAGGTTAAGGTATTTCGTGCTATTGTCATACACCATCCATACCTAATCTATGCTTTACACCCGGCAAATCGCTGCCTGATGATTGTAAATTAAAATCAGGATTAATAAATAAGATGTTTGCTAAGAACCCTGTAACATTCGGAATGTTCTGTAAAAACAGTTCCTGATTTTATTGGGATCATTATTTTATTTTAAGATACATTTCATAATGAGCGCCAATTCCCTCTATTTCAAATTCTTCAGAAACAATTTCAAAACCCAGGCCCTTATAAAATGACAGTGCCGCTTTACGTGCATTGCACCAGATATAATTTGCATTCTGTCCTCGCAGATAAGTAATTGCGAAATTAACCAGTTCATTGCCGGCGCCTTTTCCCTGGTATTCAGGAAGCGTGGCCATTCCACGAAGTTGATAGCCCTTACCTTCAAATTTACGATGATTTGCAGCGTGGAAAGTGACCACCGAAATAATATCATGATCACGGGTATTAGCCAGATGAAATGAACCTTCGGCATCATCAAAAGGAAAAACACATTCTTGTAATGGTTTACCGTTTCGCAGAACCAGGCTCCGTAAAGGCAATACATCAGTTGAGCGGACAAATTTTATCATACCTTTTGAATATGAGGTAAACTAATCATTTTATGAAAATAAATACGCTCAACCACATCGGCTAAACGGCTGGAATAGCCATATTCATTATCGTACCAGCCCACTACTTTCACTAATCCTCCAATTACCGATGTTAATTCAGAATCAAAAATACAGGAATGGCTGTTCTCTAAAATATCCACAGATACAATTGGATCTGATGTATATTCCAGTATTCCTTTTAAATAACCCAGAGAAGCTGATTTAAAAGCTTCATTAATTTCTGCAACGCTTGGTTTCTTTTCAAGGATGCACGTAAAATCAGTTAGAGAACCGTTCAGAACGGGTACCCTAATGCCGGCTCCTCCCAGTTTGCCTTCCAGATGAGGGAAAATATGAGTTATAGCTTTGGCTGCTCCGGTTGTTGTGGGAATTATTGAAGCCGAAGCCGCACGGGCTCTGCGTAAATCTTTATGAGGGGCATCATGCAAGTTCTGGTCGCCGGTCATGGAGTGCACCGTGGTAATATACCCGTTTATAATTCCCCAGTTATCATCCAGAACTTTTACCAGAGGCGCAACATTATTTGTAGTGCAGGATGCATTCGATAAAACCGGAGCATCCAGATCAATATCATCATCATTAACACCAAGTACCCATGAAGGTACATTCTTATCAACCGAGGGAGCAGATATAATTACCTGGCGGGCCCCTGCTTGTAAATGAAGTGAGGCTTTTTTTGCAGATAAAAATTTACCTGTGGATTCAATCACAATATCAATACCCAGATCGGCCCAGGGTAACGCAGACGGATCGGGTTCAGAAAAAACCCGGATCTTTACGCCATTAACAATCAGGTTCTGTTTATCGCAGCTAACCTCGCCATCAAAACGCCTGTGAACTGAATCATATTTAAAAAGATGAGCCAACGTAGCTGTATCGGTAAGGTCATTAATAGCTACAACCTGAATGCCCCGCTTTTGCAATAAAGTCCTTAAGCATATCCGGCCGATTCTCCCAAAGCCATTAATTGCAACCTTCATATTTTAATCTGTATAAGCTCAAAGTTATTAAATGATTTACAAGAGCAATAAGAATTGATCATGCTTTAGCACAATATGTATATAATTACAGTTTAATCAAACAGATACAAGTGTATGGCATTTTAATTGCGGGTTTACAGGTATATTTTTTTAAGTTTAGCCCCGGTTAAAACCCTTTGACAATTCCCCTTATAACAAAGCATGATTTTAATTGTAGATGATATTCCTGAAAACATTTTTTCTCTAAAAAAAGTACTGGAATTAAACAATTTTTCGGTTGATACGGCCTCATCAGGAGAAGAGGCATTAAAAAAGATTTTAAAAAATTCTTACTTTCTCATTATTCTGGATGTTCAGATGCCCGGGATGGATGGATTTGAAGTAGCCGAAACCATTTCGGGATACAGCAAAACAAAAGATATCCCCATCATTTTTTTATCAGCAGTTAATACGGATAAAAAATTTATTACCAAAGGTTATGAGTACGGCGGACTGGATTATGTAACCAAACCCTTCGATGCAGATATCCTGCTCCTGAAAGTAAAAACGTTTTACAGACTTTACAAACAAAAAATAGAATTAAAATTTACTCAGGAATCTTTAAGGGAAGAGATTGAGGTTAGAAAAGCAGCGGAGAATAAAAAGGATGAATTTATCAGTATTGCAAGCCATGAATTAAAAACGCCTTTAACCAGTATTAAAGGATACGTGCAATTGCTTGACCGCTCATTAACTAAATATAAAGATCCGGTTCTATCTAATTATATCACCCGCACTAATTTACAGATCCATAAATTACAAAGCCTCGTTAATGATCTTCTGGATATTTCTAAGATAGACAGCGGTCAGATCGAATTTAATATCATGCCTTTTGAATTTTCGGCAATGGTTAAAAATGCCATCGAAACCATTCAGCAAACTCATGATTGCAAAATTTCTTTTTCCAAAACCATGGATGCAATTGTTTTTGCTGATGAACAGCGAATTGAGCAGGTCATTATTAATTTCCTCACCAATGCTGTGAAATATTCTCCGGATTCGAAAGATGTGGAAGTCAGCATTACCGGCGGATCAGATCAAACCATATTATTAACTGTTAAAGATTACGGGATCGGGATACCTGAAGAAATGCAGGCAAATGTTTTCAATAAATTCTACAGAGTTGAAGAATCCTCTACAAAATTCCAGGGTTTAGGTATCGGCCTGTATATCAGTGATGAAATCATCAGACGTCATAAAGGCTTTTGCGGATTGCGGAGTGAACCAGGAAAAGGTTCTGAATTTTTCTTCAGTCTTCCCATCAATGGCCATCAATAACAGCATTTAATTCTTCGACCTATAACCTAGCTTATCCTCAAAATAACCTTAATGAAACTATCAGTAAATCGCAATCTTCAGATCGGCTTCGGATTTTCACTGCTCCTGCTGATCATCAGTTCGGCAGCTTCTTTCATCAGTATCCAGAATCTGCTTTCAAGTTCCAGAATGGTTAACCAAACCAATACCATTTTACTTGAGCTTGAGAATGTTATTTCTATTATGAAAGATGCCGAAACCGGGCAGAGGGGATACCTTTTAACCAATGATGAAGATTTTCTGGAACCCTATACGGGAGCAAAAGTTAAATCGCTTCAGGCTGTTAAAAGAATCCAGGAGCTTACTTCCAATGATGCCGATCAGCTTCAAAACAGCCTCCTGTTAGAAAAATTAATTCTCATCCGGCTAGACTATTTAGAAAAGATAATTGTAGAGAAAAAAGCCGGCAATGGTATCAGTGTTTCGGCCCTTAAACTGGGTAAAAGTCACATGGACCAAATCCGGAATCTGGTTACAAAAATATGGTCCAACCAGAATTCAAAGCTTGATACCGAGACTAAAGAAATGAACCGCTTTGCAGGATTTACTCCCCTGCTTATCCTTTTTGCTGCCCTTTTATCCATTGTTATTTCCATTTTTTCATACCTGAAGGTTAATAAAGATTTTGCAGAGAAAAATAAATTGCAGGAAGACCTTTTAAAGAAAGATGAAGAAATAAGCAGCCGCATTGATATTATTAAATCTGTTGCGGGAGATATTTCAGAAGGAAATTACAACATACGAATAAATGATGCCCAAAAAGATGGCCTGGGAAGTCTTGCATTATCCTTAGATAAAATGGCTACATCTCTTCAGACTTCGTTTGAAAAATTAAAAGAAAATGAATGGCTTCAGACCGGCATTGCCAATTTGAATGAAAAAATGGTTGGCGAAAAAGATCTGCAAACTCTAACCTCGCAGTTAGTTGAATTTGTTGCAGAATATACCCAAAGTCAGGCCGCTGTAATATACCTGAGAGAGAACGACCAGTTGCTGAAGTTTCAAAGCGGGTACGCTTATTCTCCGGGTTCCCAAAAAGAATTTATTCAATTAGGTGAAGGTTTGATCGGACAGAGTGCACTCAGCCACAAGCCGATGCTTATTAAAGATATTTCTGCAGATGATTTGTCTATTCACTTCTCTTCCGGAGTTTTAAAACCAAAGAATATTTTAGCCATCCCAATATTTAACGGCATTAAACTTAAAGGCGTTATTGAACTTGCTTCAGTTAATGAGTTTACAGAAAACATGCTTCACTTTCTTAACCTGGGATCGCAAAATATAGGTATTGCTATTGCCACTGCATTAATACGTAAAAAGCAGCAGGAACTTTTAGAAGAAACACAGGCTCAGTCGGAGGAATTGCAGGCACAGCATAGTGAACTTGAAAACCTGAATACGGAATTAGAAACGCAAACACAAAAAATCCAGGCTTCTGAAGAAGAATTAAAAGTACAGCAGGAAGAACTCCTTCAAAACAATCACGAACTCGGTGAAAGAAGCAGGCTTCTGGAAGAAAAAAACCAGGTTATTGTAGAGCGAAATCTGGAAATTCAGCAAAAAGCCGAACAGCTGGAACTCAGCACCAAATACAAATCGGAGTTTCTGGCAAATATGTCGCATGAATTACGCACACCTCTCAATTCAATTTTATTGCTTTCGAGGATGATGTCAGAAAATAAAGAGCTGGATACCGAACATGTAGAATATGCCGAAGTTATTCAAAGTGCCGGACAAGGACTATTAAGTCTGATTGATGAGATACTGGATCTTTCCAAAATCGAATCCGGAAAAATGGAGCTTGAATATGTTACCTTAACTATTGAAGAGGTTATAAAAAATATGCGTTCATTGTTTGAACCCATGATGAAGCAAAAAGATCTGGAGCTTAAAATTGATGTTGAATCCTCTGTGCCTGTCTCTCTGCTTACAGATAAGATGAGGTTGGAGCAAATCCTGAAAAATCTGCTTTCTAATGCGTTAAAATTTACTTCCAAAGGATCAATAACGCTTAAAATTTGGCAGAATGAAAATAAAAAGCTGGTTCATTTTAGTGTAATAGATACCGGAATAGGTATATCAGAAGATAAACAGCAATTGGTATTTGAAGCCTTTCAGCAGGCAGATGGTTCAACCCGAAGAAGATTTGGCGGAACAGGTTTAGGATTATCCATTAGTCGCGAACTTGCCAAACTACTGGGAGGAGAAATTAAACTGGTTAGCAAACCAGGGGCTGGGAGTGAATTTACGGTCAGCGTTCCGGTTTCAAAACCCGTAGCAGAAGAGATTATAGCAATAACCAAAATGCCCGAGCCGGATGTTACGCCAGTTACTATATCATCCCTTGAAATAAAAAAAGCTGAAAACTTTACGGTGCCCGTTATACCCGAAGAAATTCAGGATGACCGTAATTCTCTGGAAGAAGGAGATAAAATAATTCTGATCATCGAAGATGATACGCTGTTTGCGAAAGCTTTGCTCGACTATACCCGCAAACAAGGCTTTAAAGGAATTGTACGGGTACGCGGAGATGAAGGCTTACCTTCTGCCATTCAATATCAGCCTCTGGCTATTTTGCTGGATATTCAACTGCCAATAAAAGATGGCTGGATGGTTATGGAAGAGTTAAAAGCAAATCCCAAAACCAGACATATTCCTGTTCATATTATGTCATCAATGGAAATGAAAAAAGAGAGTCTGCTTAAGGGCGCTATCGATTTCATTAATAAACCAGTGGCTTTAGAACAGATGAATCAGATTTTTAACAGAATTCAGGAGGTTATCAGCCGGAATCCTAAAAAAGTACTGATCGTAGAGGAAAATCCTAAACATGCCAAAGCACTGGGATTCTTCCTTTCAAATTTTAATATAAACTCAGAGATCAGCGAAAGTGTGAGCGGAGGAATCGGCCTGCTTAATAAAAAAGAAGTGGATTGTGTGATTCTCGATATGGGCTTGCCGGATAAAAACGGCTACGAAGTTTTGGACAGGGTGAAGAAAAGCCCGGGAATGGAACATTTACCCATCATTGTGTTTACAGGTAAAAATCTTTCCAAAGCAGAGGAAAGCCGCATTAAACAATACGCCGACTCTATAGTTGTAAAAACTGCACATTCTTACCAGCGGATTCTGGATGAAGTTGGCTTGTTTCTGCACGTAGTTCAGGATAATAATCAGGATCAGATTTCCTTAAAACAACAGAACCTGGGCGCACTGCAGGAAGTATTAAATAACAAAACAGTGTTGGTGGCTGATGATGATGTACGCAATATTTTCTCACTCACCAAAGCCCTGGAAAAACATGGAATGAATGTAATCTCGGCCACAGATGGTAAAGAGGCTTTATTAAAATTACAGGAGAATCCGGAAATAGACATTGTACTGATGGATATGATGATGCCCGAAATGGATGGTTATGAATCAACCAGGCTGATCAGAAAAGATCCGAAATTTAAAAATTTGCCTGTACTTGCCGTAACCGCAAAAGCCATGATGGGAGATCGTGAGAAATGCATACAGGCTGGCGCCTCAGATTATATTTCTAAACCGGTAGATATCGATCAGTTAAGCTCTTTGCTCAGAGTGTGGCTTTACGAGGCCTATAAATATTGATAAATAATTTACAGCTTAATATTTTATAAAGCCTGACACAGAATGGCCGAAAGAAAAAGTATTCTAATAATTGATGACGACAGCCGGAATATTTTTGCGCTGAAAGCAGTATTGAAAGCCAAAGGATTTAAAACAGTATCCGCATTTGGTGCTCAGCAGGGAATTGACATGCTCCTTGCAGATCAGGAAATCGGAATTGTTCTGATGGATATGATGATGCCCGAAATGGACGGCTATGAAGCTATTGATAACATCAGAAAAACGGAGGCTATAGCGCACATACCGGTTATTGCGGTTACTGCTCAGGCCATGGTTGGCGATAAGGAAAAATGCCTTCAGGCAGGTGCGAGGGATTATGTGTCAAAACCCATTGATGTGGATGCATTAATGCAAATAATTAAATTTCATTTAGGATAATATTGTGCAGGAGAGTTTGATTACAGATGAGAATGTAGAGCTGTTACTGGCCGACCTGCTGGAAGTTTACGGCTATGATTTCACAGATTATTCGCGTGCTTCACTTAAAAGGCGGATTAACCGCCTGTACTCCCTGGATAAGTTTCCAAGCTTTGCCGAATTCAGATACCATTTACGTTCTGATGCCACCTATCTGAAAAGATTTGTTGAACAGATCACAGTAAACGTGACCGAAATGTTTCGTGATCCCGGTTTTTATAAAGCATTACGAGAAGAGGTTCTTCCAAATCTGGGCACCTATCCTTTTATACGGATCTGGCTTGCCGGCTGCTCTACGGGCGAAGAAGCCTATTCAATGGCTATATTATTACAGGAAGCAAACCTGTTTCATAAATCACTGCTGTACGCAACAGACATAAATCCGTCTGTATTAGAAAAAGCGGGCAAAGGAATTTTCCCTTTGAGCCAGATGAAACAATATTCTGAAAATTACATTCTTTCCGGAGGCAAAAAAGATTTTTCAAGCTATTACTCGGCAAACTACGATCTGGCAAAATTTGATGAGGTGTTAAAAACTAAAATGATCTTCTCCACTCATAACCTGGTCTCAGATCATTCTTTTAACGAGTTTCAGCTGATATTATGCCGCAATGTGCTCATCTATTTTGATAAAGATCTTCAGGCAAAAGTTTTTAAACTCTTCGACGAAAGTCTGGACAATTTAGGATTTTTAGCTTTAGGAAGTAAGGAAACCCTTCAATTCTCGCCAATCGCATCAAAGTTCAAAAAATCTGGATCAGAGAAAATATGGCGCAAGATATCCTAAATAAAAAAGCTACTGAAGTCCTGATTATTGGTGGTTCTGCAGGAAGCCTGGAAGTTATTCTTCATGCGCTTCCACTTTTATCTAACCCGCTTAAAATTGCCATCATTATTGTGCTTCACAGAAAAAGCAGTTCAGAAAGTATTTTAACAGAGTTGCTTTGCATAAAAACCAGTATTCCGGTAAAGGAAGCTGATGAAAAAGAATTTATTAAATCAGGGACCATCTATCTCGCACCGGCCGACTACCATCTGCTGATAGAAAAAGACCGGACATTTTCCCTGGATTATTCTGAAAAAATTAATTTTTCAAGGCCCTGTATTGACCTCACTTTTCAAACTGCTGCCGAAGTTTACAGGGAATCTCTGGCCGCCTTATTATTATCAGGAGCCAATGCAGACGGAGTTGAAGGATTGGAATTAATTCAGCTAACCGGAGGTCTTACAGCCGTTCAGAATCCGGAGGATGCTAAAATATCTTATATGCCTCAGCATGCGCTCGACAAATTAAAACCCGATTTAATTCTTAACAAGGATGAGGTAGCCGATTTTATCAACAGGCTGCACTAAACTTATTTACGAACAATACAACACTATGTTGGTTATTTAAAAAAACAGGAACATGAACAATCAAAGCAAAAAAGCAGAGAAACTGGAACCACAGGATTCAGAACAAAAAAATATTACTCCAGCAAATGATCACAAAGCGGTAGTAAAACCGGAAGATAAGGTATATACCAAAGATGAAGCAGAGTTTGAAAACCCCGCAAAAAAACGCGAAGAAGGAGAACAGCCGGTGAACCCCGGAGAAAAGAGATAATTGTATTTATACCCGGAAGAATCCGAACTGCACGAAACCAGAAAATCTTTTACATTCATCAATTGAAATTTCCGGTTTCGTGTTTTATAGACCAATATTCATAGAGCAGCTTTTATTTTTTTTGAAGAACTCTCTTTTTCCGTTCAGACTTTAAAAAATTAAGCAGCACCTTCTCATCCGAATTTAAACCCTTGTCTGAAGGTAAAGAAGCTAATTTCTTTACCTTTTTTAAATACGGGCGCAAATCTGCATTTAAATAAGAATCTAAAAGCGGAGGAAATACATATGATTTTTTACAGATTGTTCGGGTGTTGCCCAGTTTGGACGCCACTTCATCCAAAGCACTTACAATAATCTTCTTTTTTAAAGTTTCGTTTTCCGGATACTCCACAAAAGAAAGCTGCCGGAGCATTTCGAGTGTACCGGACCAGGTGCGGAAATCTTTTGCTGTAAAATCACAGCAACTTACTTCGCGGATATATCTGTTGATCTTTCCCGAATCAATTGAACGCCTCTCGCCATCTGCAGTATAATATTGAAATAATTCCTGTCCCGGAATATCCCGGCATTTTTTTACCAGATTTACCAGTTTCTTATCATGAAGATCAATTTCGTGCTCCACTCCCTTCTTTCCTTTAAAGGACAGCTTTAATGTATTGCCGCTGATTTTTACATGCCGGTCGCGAAGGGTGGTTAAACCGTAAGAGCCATACAGATTCTTATACTCTTCATTACCTACCCGGATAAGTGTTTTTTGCATTAAATTGACAGAAATAGCCAGAACCTTTCGCTCATCCAAATCTTTTCGACGAAGATCTTTTAAAATGTTTTTGCGAAAATCAGGCAACTTACTTCCAAACTCAAGTAATCTGAAATATTTGGTTTCATTGCGATGCCTGCTCCAATCATGGTGGTAACGATATTGTTTGCGACCAGCCTGATCAATACCAGTTGCCTGCAGATGTGCATTGGCTTTTGGAGCAATCCATACGTTTTCCCATGCAGGCGGAAGAACCAGTTTACTTATTCTTACAAGTAATTTGTCATCTGTAATTTTTTCTCCCTTTTTATCCAGATAAACAAATTTACCATTCAGCTTTTTACGGCTTATTCCGGGGCTTGAGTCGGTTAAATATATCAGGCCTGCATCTTCCAGTAACTGTTCTGTTTCGGTCATCCTCCAATAAGCAAAATATGCCTTAAAATGTTTAGCCCGAAAGGCAACACCACAAAGAAATTACAGGATTATGAATTTTGGATAGAAACTGCCCGGCGTTCAAATATGCTTATGAAGACGGTTAGCATCACATTAAAAAGAATACAGATGCAAAATAGGAGTGCAATTAAAAGATCATTGCCCATATCCTTATAATAAAGCACAAGCAATATAATTGATATATTAAAGCACATTAATGCAAAAGTGGTTTGCATATGAGAAAAGCCCAATCGCAGAAATCGGTGATGGATGTGGTTATTGTCTGCAATAAAAGGAGAGCCTTTTTTCAGGATGCGCAGGACAAAAACCCGTATAGCATCAAACAGCGGACCGATTAAGATACCCATTGCAATTGCAGGAGCAGAGACAAAGCCCACATTTTTCATAGTGCTTAACGTATTCAGCTCTATAAATTCAATGCTCATAATTGCCGCCATTAATCCCAGAAGCATGGAACCGGCATCGCCCATAAAAATCTTAGCGGGTGTAACATTAAACCAGAGAAATCCCAGACTAGCCCCGAACATGGTAAAAGCCATGCATGCATATTGGATATGATTCATGTAAACGAATAATATCGCAAAAGAAAGACTCACGATAACTGAAGTTATTCCTACAAGTCCGTCAATCCCATCAATTAAATTGAAGGCATTGGTAATAAAAATAATCACTAAAATGGAAAGAAAAACGCTGGAGAAATAAGGCAGTTCATAGATCCCAAATACTCCATGAAAACTTGTAAGGCGTATATCAGCCAGAAAAACGATGATTAAAGAAACAAGCAGCTGGATAAAGAATTTGGTACTTGGATTAACGCCCCAGAGATCATCTTTCAAACCCACAGAAAAGAGCAGGATATACGAAGTAATGATATAATTATTTATTTGTGTATTGCTAAAATTAGAAAAGAGCAATGTACAGATGATAAGACTTGCGAAAACAGCAATACCGCCCAAACGGGCTATTCCGTAATCATGCGATTTACGGGCTACCTCCGGATTATCAAATAAAAGGTGCTGCTTTGCTACGTGAATAATGGATGGAATAACCAGGAATACTAAAAAAAATGAAAAGGCAATGATGAGAGAATAATATAAGGGAGAATATTCCGGGTTCAACCAATTCATAGATATAAGTTAGTTGAAAATTTAACAGAAAAATTACATTTCATAGAGTTGTGCAATATTTGTTAGTTATGGTTAATAAATTGCTCAATTTTACGAATAGGTTTTAATATAAAAAACAGCCAGGAGAAACTAATTCCATTTTTTTTCATCGCCCTGCGATCATTTAAGCTCGCATTTATTCTGTTTTTTAGTGATTTATTGCTCAACCCTCCTGTTCTCATTTTCACAAATACCCTGTTCAGAAAAGATGATTTTTGATTGTGTTTAAATAGAAAGCGAAGCATCAGCTCGTAATCTGCAGCACTTTGGTAAAGCAGATCATAATTTCCATACCGGGCAAATAATTTTTTTCTGGCGTAAAAAGTTGGATGAGCGGGCATCCAGCCATATTTCATGGAATTTCTGTTAAAGGATTTCGAAATCCATTTACGAATTATTTTTGCAGGATCATTTCTTGAAACATACCATAAATTACCGTACACAATGTCGGCACCGCTTTTATTAAACTCTTCAGATATATCGCTTAAAACCCCATTATCCGCAAAATAATCATCCCCGTTTAATACACCTATAATCTCGCCGCTGGCCATATTAATGCCTTTATTCATGGCATCATAGATTCCCAGATCGGGTTCTGAAATATACTTGCTGATAAATGACCGGTATTTTTCAATAATTGCCGGGGTAGAATCTGTAGAATTACCGTCAACAATAATGTATTCGATATTGCTATAAGATTGATTAATAACAGATTGAATACAACCTTCAAGAAATTCTTCAGAATTGTAAGTAACAGTTATTAATGATATTTTCATTTGCTCTACAAAAGAATGGATAAAATGTTTAAAAATCCTTTATTTTTGATCGTATTATTAAATAATATCTCTACTTTAAGTCAAGCAGATACCATTCATGACAGACAAAATAAAAGAAGGCAATTTCCTGGTACTATGTATTTGTTTAATTTTTCTTTCCAGTTCCTGTACCACAAGGTATCGCAATGCGCTGTTCACAAGTGATAATGATCAGATTACCGACAGCATAAAAACTATTCATATTGTAAATTCTCCTGAACAATCTGCCAACGTTTATCGTATTAAACCGCACGATGTTCTCGCTATACGTAACCTTCAGGATATAAGTTTTATTTCTACGGGAGCAAACAGCGGGACCGCGGCAACAATTACAAGTTTTACTGTTGCAGAAGACGGAAGTCTGGTTTTGCCTGCTGTTGGAAAAGTAACTGTTGCCGGATTATCCCGCAAACAGGCGGCAGATAAAATTCAGCAGCTTTATAAAGAAACGTTATTAAAAGATCCGATCATCGAACTCTCAATCATCAATTTAAAAGTTACTTTACTCGGAGAATTTGGCACCCAGGGAGAATTTCTTCTGGAGAATGAAAATACTTCCCTCATCGATATACTCGGCAAAGCCGGAGGTTTCAGCCCCAGGGCAGATCCTAAAACATTAAAGATCATTCGCGGCGACCGTTCCAATCCCGAGATCATCTATGTGAATTTAAAAAATATAAAAAGCCTGGCAAGCCCTAAGCTTATGCTTCAAAATAACGATATCCTGTACATAGAGCCATTGGGTGTGTATAATGCTTCTGAGAAAATTAATTCTGCATCTACCATTTTACAGCCTGTATTGCTGATCATCAACTTTGCTTTCCTGATTTATAATTTCACCAAATAATGAAAAGCGAGTTACTGCAGGAAAATAAATTAGCTAATCAGGATATAGACTATAAGAAAGTCCTGAAAATACTCTGGAGCCGCTGGTACTGGATAGCTGCCTGCATATTGGTCTCATTGGTTATATCCTACATTTATCTCTGGTACACCCCCCCTATTTATTCTACATCGGCCTCTATTAAATTCGATGAAAAAAAATCAGAGATCTCTGAACTATTAAAGGTTAGTAATTTCTACGACCGCACCAACAAAATGCAGTCTGAAACCTTTGTAATTCAATCGGGGCCTGTATTGCTGAATGCCATTTCCCGTATCGATTATAAAATTTCCTATTACATTAAAGGCCGGGTACGCAGCACAGAAACCTACCCGGATATTCCTTATCCCATAGAGATTATTTCGCAGGATTCGGTAAATTTCAACAGAGAATTATTTGAGATCAGCAATGCCGACCGCAATACCTTTAATCTTTCGCACAGCGGCGGAGCCAAAGGAAACAAAAAGAAATACAGCTACGGCGAAACCATATCCATGCCGGGCCTGAAATTCAAAGTTAAAAACAGTTCTGCTGTTACCGGTTCCCTGTATAGTTTCAGATTTAATACGAAATACGATTTCATAGGCCGGGCGACCGGAGGTTTAAGCATGCGTGAGGCCGGCAAAGGTTCTAATGTACTGATCCTGGCTCAAACAGATGCCAACCCACATTTTGCGGCTGATATTTTAAATGCAATCATCAAAGAATACATCATATTCGACGGCTCGCAACGCAGTCAGGCCGCATCTCAAACTATTGAATTTATTGAAGGACAGCTCAAGTTTTTATCTGATCAGGTAAAAGAATCGGGAACAGCATTAGAACAATTTAAAAAGAGCAACCGGCTTATTGATATAAATACCAATACCCAGTTAAGTCTGGGAAAATTAACAGAGCAGGAAAGCCAGAAAAGTACGTTAAAACTAGAGGCCCTGGCTATTCAACAGCTGGAACAACAAATTGCCAATAACAGCGATAAAGTAAACCTGAATTTCAATCTTGAAGAATCCGGGGGAGGATTACTTTCCGGATTAATTGCTCAGTTAAACGAGCTTATTGTTGATCGGGATCAGAAACTGGTTCAATATAATTCCAACTCGCAGCCTATACTCGAAATCGATAAGCAAATAGCGGTTGTAAAATCTGCCATAATTAATAACATTAAGCTTGCCCGTGAGCGTAATCAACGTACGCAACGATATATAGACAACCAGATCGGACTGGCGCAGCAGGGTTTAAACTCTCTTCCAAGCGCCGAGCGGGATTTTGTGAACCTGCAATCCGTTTTTGATATCAACCAAAAAGTTTTCTCCTACCTTTCTGAAAAGAAACTGGAAGCTCAGATCAGTAAAGCCGCTGTTGTTCCGGGTGCTACAAGCGTAAATGAAGCGCCTCCGGGTTATATTATTGCGCCGGTTGCAAGTAAAATTTACACCAACGGACTCATGTTCGGATTAGTGGCAGGCATTGGTATCATCCTGCTGATCAGAATTATCAATCCTTACATTTACGATAAAGAGACCGTAGAGAGCCTCACAAATATTCCCATCATCGGCATTATCAGACGGTTTCCCAATTATATAGATAAAGATAACCGACAGATTTTATCCCTCGAAAAGCCAAAATCCATCTTTGCCGAATCGGTGCGATCTGTAAGAACCAACCTGAGTTACCTTGCAAGTGAAGAAAAAAGCAAGGTCATCTGCATTACTTCTGAAGTTGCCGGAGAAGGGAAATCATTTGTTACAGTAAATCTTGCCAGTACGCTTTCGTTGATTGATAAAAAAGTAGTGCTGGTTGCCGCCGATTTAAGGCGTTCAAAACTCCATAAAACCTTTAATGTAAATAATCAGAAAGGGCTCAGCAATTACCTCTCAAACCAGTTAAGTCTGGAGGATATAACCATCAAAACAGATGTGGAAAACCTGGATTTTATCCCTTCCGGACCGGTACCTCCGAATCCTTCAGAATTGCTTCACAACGAAAAAATGAAGGATTTTATCCGCATCCTGAAAGAAAAATACGATTTCGTTTTAATAGATACGGCGCCTGTGGGACTTGTTTCTGATGCCATTCCTCTCATCCGGCAGGCCGATATTAATTTGTATGTAATCCGCTCGGGAGTTTCCAAGCATTCTTCGGGTACTGTACCCGACCGCATATCGCGGGAGTACGGATTAAAAAATGTGGTGATTGTTCTGAATGCATTTACCGATGACGCTCTTTACAGTCGCTATTACTCCACCAATTACGCCACAAGTTCTCAGTCTACATATTATTATTATTCTGATTATGTGGGATATTCATCCTCCGGTTATTATACCGATGATGAAAAGAAAACCTGGTGGAAATTCTGGCAACGTTTCAAAAATTAATCTGCTTTTGAGTACTAATTCAGAATATAACTGGTATCCGGTTTATACCAATCCACGTGCAGAAAAAAAAGCTGCAGAATTGCTGCTGCAAAAGGGAATTGAAGTTTACCTTCCCCTGCATCGCCAGTTAAAGCAATGGAGCGACCGTAAAAAATGGGTCGAAGAACCGCTGATCAAATCCTACCTATTTGTATACATTAGCGTACAGCAGCAAATGGAAGTTCTGACAACCAGAGGAATAAGCCGGTTTATTTACTTTTCCGGCAAAATTGCCAGCATGCCGCAGCGACAGATAGAACAATTGAAATTACTTCTGGCTTCAGAAGTCGACCTGGAACTGGTAGACAGAAAGTTTGAAAAAGGAGAGCAGGTAAAGATTATTGCCGGCCCTTTAATGGGCCTGAAAGGTGAATTAGTTAATTTTCATTCGCAAAAAAGAATGATATTGCGCCTTGATCATACGGGACAGGCCGTGCTGGTGCAAATACCGGCGGTGTTTTTAGAACCGTTGATCTGAGTTGATCTGCCTGCAGGGCAGAAATTACAAACACAATACCCGCCGGCAACATGTGAAATGTGACTGACGCGGCGAAGCTGTGCGGAGAAAGAATATATGTTTATTGGTTTATAGGGTTATAAAGCATCAAATAAAAGGAATAGAATCATAACCTTATAACCCATAACCTTATCACCCTATCACACTATACCCCATAACCCTTTTACAAACTACCATAACACATGTGCCGCATAGCCGGAATTCTTTCTGATCATTCTCAACCCGAAAATCTGTACCGCCAGGTGAAAGCCATGTGCGACAGTCTGAGACATGGGGGACCAGACGATGAGGGAGTATTTTTAGATGAAGAAGGTAAAATTTGCCTGGGTAACCGCAGATTAGCCATACAGGATTTAAGTGCTTCAGGGCATCAGCCCATGCCTACCGCAGATAATAAAATTCATATCACGTTTAACGGCGAGGTTTATAATTTCAGACAACTGAGAGTAGAACTAGCAGCTTTAAATATTCAGTTTCATTCAGATACCGATACAGAGGTAGTGCTTAAGGCCTACCAGCAATGGGGATCTGAATCATTTAAACGCTTAAAAGGCATGTTTGCCTTCGCAATTACAGACCTTAGGCAACAAAAAACTTATCTGGTAAGAGATCCCGGAGGAATAAAACCACTCTATTATTCGCAGCAGGGGAAAGACCTGATCTTCGCCTCAGAAGTAAAGGCTTTTGCGGTCTGTCAATACAATTTCCCTGAAAACGCAGACTGGAAGGTTTACCTGCTTGCCCTTGGCCATATTCCAGAGCCCTATACGACCTTTAAAAATATTCACAGTTTGCCCAAAGGGCATTACCTTTGCTGGAACCATCAAACATCTTCAGCAAATATTCAGTCTTTTTACAGCTTTCGGTATTCTGAACAGATTACCGATAAGGAAGAAGCCATACTAAAAGTACAGCATGCAATAGACCATTCGGTTAAAAGGCATTTAATTTCAGACGCTTCAATCGCCGTTTTTTTAAGCGGAGGGATAGATTCAAGCATCCTTGCCCTGGTTGCCGACAGTTATCTGAAGGAAAGATTAAATACTTTATCAATCGACCTGGAAGAAACGGATTATTCGGAGTTAAAATACCAGAAACTGGTAAGCAACTTAACTTCCGGAGAACACCGCCAGGTTCAGATTAACTATAAAAGTTTTGAAAGTAATTTCAGTTCTGTCATCCGGGCTATGGACCAGCCCAGTACAGACGGGATTAATTCCTGGTTTATCAGCAAATGCGCAAAAGAAAATGGAATGAAAGCTGTAATTTCGGGTATTGGTGCCGATGAATTATTTGGCGGATATCCTTCTTTCCAGAGAACCAAAACCATCCATGCTTTAAAAAAATTGCCTAAAAGATTTCTCAGGCTGGCAGAAAATCATCCCGATCCAAAATACCGCCGCTTTTATTATCTGAGTTATGAGAATCCACTGGGAGAATATTTATTTTCAAGAGGTTTTTTTACTCCGAATACCATTGCAAGGGTTCTGGATGCCGAGCATAAAGAAATAGATCAGCTACTTGGGAATTTCCCGGGCGATGCACATTTCAATACTTTATCCGGAGGAAACAGGGCAAGCTGGCTGGAGACTAATCTGTATATGCAAAACCAGCTTTTAAAAGATACAGATTATATGAGCATGAGCCATGGCGTTGAGGTAAGGGTTCCTTTCCTTGACCGCGACCTGGTGGAACTCGCTTTATCCATTCATCCCGACCTGAAATACAGCAGAACCCAAATCAAGCCTTTGTTAATTAAAGCTTTTGAAAATCTTCTGCCCCGCCAGGTTTGGGATCGGCCTAAAATGGGCTTCTCCTTCCCGTTTCAGGAATGGATGAAAAAATACAAAAGCATGTCAGAGCCTTCGTTATATAAAAATAAAGTTTCAAGAAAATTAATGGAAGATTTTGGTAATGATAAGCTGCACTGGTCATCCGCCTTTGCGCTGTATCATATTGATTAATCTTTTACTGTAGTCTAACCTCTTTGAACCCAAAAGTCCTGTTCCTAACATTAAACATGTTCAGTCTTACCGGCGGAATTGAAAAAGTATGCCGGGTATTAAGCAGGGTTCTGTTTGATCTTGGATTTGATCTCAAAGAAGTCAGGGTGTATTCGCTGTATGATAAAACCGGCGACCGCAATTCAAAATATATAAATAAATCATCATTCCGGGCTTTTAACAAAGGAAGAATCAGTTTTGTACTCTCTTCACTGGTCAGGGGATTAGAAGCGGATATTGTGATTCTCAGCCATGTCAATCTTTTGTTCGTTGCTGTACTGATCAAATTATTCGCTCCAGGGAAAAGAATTATTGTTTATGCTCATGGAGTGGAAGTTTGGAGAAATCTACGCTCCTGGAAAAGCAGTTTCCTGCGTAAACATTGTGAAATATGGGCAGTGAGTGAATTTACTGCAGAAAAAATGCGTGAATCCGGATATGCCGATCCGCAGAAGATATATATCATACCAAACTGCCTGGACCCTTTTCTGGAAGTTCCGGATGAGTTCAATAAACCCGCTGAATTGTTAGACCGCTATCAGTTTACAGAAAACCAGCCTGTATTATTCACACTTACAAGGCTGTCATCATTTGAACTTTATAAGGGTTATGATTTGGTAATAGCCATTATACCCGAATTAATTAAAAATTACCCAGATATCCGATACCTGCTGGCAGGAAACGCTGATGCAAATGAGCGAAAGAGGCTTAATAAACTGGTTACAGATCTGGGCGTTACAGAGCATGTCATTTTTACGGGCTTTATTACCGATGAAGAACTCAGCAACCATTTCAGGCTCGCTGATATTTTCATCATGCCAAGCCGCAAAGAGGGTTTTGGAATTGTATTTATTGAAGCCGCCGCATGCGGTTGTATGGTAATCGGGGGAAATCAGGATGGAAGTACCCAGGCATTGCTGGGAGGCGAACTTGGCACACTGATCCATCCGGAAAAAAAAGAAATGCTTTTGGATGCCGTAAAGCAAAACCTCGAACGCCCGAATACAGCTTTATCATCAAAAGCAATTCAATCTCTTTGCCTTGAACATTTTAGTTACGGGCAGTATTTAAAAAGAGTGCAGTGCTTGTTGCTGGACAACAGATTGCTTCGTGCCTCGTAATTCGTGCCTCGCAATGACAGATTGCTTCGTACCTCGCAATGACGAATTGCATCGTACCTCGCAATGACGGATAAACTCGCAATGAAAACCATTAAACAATAAATGAACACCCTTCAAAACCCTGCCGAGACATGGGATATGGTGATCGAGCCGAAGACTTCCTGGTTCGATCTGCGACTGAATGAACTGTGGCAGTACAGAGATTTGCTGTTCATCATGGTGAAGAGGGATTTTATTGCCGCCTACAAACAAACTATCCTCGGACCGATATGGCATTTCTTACAGCCGCTTTTTACAACCATTGTTTTTGTGATCGTTTTCGGGCGCATTGCCCGAATTCCTACAGATAATGTGCCGGCACCACTATTTTATCTCTGCGGTTTAACATTATGGAATTACTTTTCGGCCTGCCTCAACGGGACGTCCAATACCTTTATCGCCAATGCAGGAATATTTGGCAAAGTGTATTTTCCACGACTGATTATACCGCTATCGGTAGTAATTTCCAATGCCATCAAATTAGGTATTCAACTCCTGCTGCTGATAGCCATGATGGCTTATTATGCCGCCTCCGGTTATCAGTTCAATATTGGTTTAACACTATTGTGGGTTCCGGTACTGATACTCATTGTCGCATTGCTGGGCCTGGCTTTGGGAATCCTGATCTCGGCCTTAACCACCAAATACAGGGATATGTCGGTATTGATGGGTTTTGGCGTACAATTATTAATGTATGCCACCCCGGTAATTTATCCATTATCCTACATACCCGAAAAATATAAAACCATCATCGGACTGAATCCCCTTACCTGGTTAACCGAAGCTTTCAGAAAGGGAATACTGGGAGAAGGAGTTCTTAATCTGCCCATGCTGGGATACGCGGCCGGAATAACGATCATCCTGTTGCTGGCATCCATCATGGTATTCAGTAAAGTGGAAAAGTCATTTATGGATACGGTATAACGAATCAAACATAACCCTATAACCTCCTAACCTTATAACCCTATCTAACCATAACCTTATAACCTTTTACCAATGTCCTCCCCCGTCATAAAAGTCGAAAATCTTTCTAAACAATACCGCCTCGGGCAGGTAGGCACAGGGAGTTTATCGCATGACATAAACCGCCTCTGGCATCGTGCACGGGGAAAAGAAGATCCATATTTAAAAATCGGAGAAGAAAACAAACGGGATACCAAAGGAAGCTCTGATTATGTATGGGCATTGAAGGATATCAATTTCGATATTGAGCAAGGCGACCGTGTAGGTATAATCGGTCGCAACGGCGCCGGAAAATCCACCCTTTTAAAAATCCTTTCCCGCACCACCTCTCCTACAACCGGCTCGGTAAAAATCAAAGGCCGCGTAGCAAGCTTGCTTGAAGTAGGTACAGGTTTTCACCCCGATCTGAGCGGCCGCGACAATATCTTTTTAAACGGCGCCATCCTGGGAATGAGCAAACGGGATATCAAAAGTCGCTTTGACGAAATCGTAGATTTTGCAGGAGTTGAACGGTATATCGATACCCCCGTAAAACGCTACTCATCCGGAATGTATGTGCGCCTGGCTTTTGCCGTAGCCGCCCACCTGGAATCTGATATCCTGATAGTGGACGAAGTTTTGGCTGTTGGAGATGCAGAATTTCAGAAAAAGTGTTTGGGGAAAATGGGGGAAGTGAGTAAGGGACAGGGTAAGACGGTATTGTTTGTGAGTCATAATATGGAAGCAATATTAAGACTTTGTCAAAAGTGCCTGTATCTTCATAATGGAGCAATTAAATGTATTGGAAGTCCTTCAATAACCATAGAAAATTATTTAAAAACAAGTAAGAAACAGGATCTAACTATCAATCTTTCCTTAATTAACAGAACATCAGAAATAATACTTCAAAAAAGGGCTTATTTTCAAACAATAAGTCTGGGAAATATAGACAGTGAGGCATGGACAATAAAATATGGCAACCCCATTTCTTTTGAACTGGGAGTTTTATTAAGAGATAATATTCAATCGCTCGAAATAGGTTTAGCAATATATAATAATAATGATTTTGAAATTGCATCCTCACTATCCTCAGATGCAGAAAAAATTGAAAATTTAATATCCGGGAATCATGTAATCACTTATTCCTTTCCAGAACTTGTTCTGCTACCGGGAACATATAAAATTGGATTAGGAATTCGCTCTGAAAGAGGTTTTGAGGATTATCTTCCACAGGTATGTCAGTTTGAAATTATTGTTTCCGAATATAGCGCTGTAGACCACACTAATACAAGAAAAGGAGTTTTGGTACCCAAAAACCAAATTACAATAGAACCATCCAAAATTCATGACTAAATTCTTAAAAAAAATTCTTAAAAAGCTTTCTGGCAGATTAGCAAATACTCCTTATGAACCTGAGCCTAATAAGCTAAATACTTTTGGCCAAAGCGAAACATCAAAATGCCGAAATCGTCTCGCTCCTTATTGCATAGGTTATGGTCTTGATTTAGGATTTGGAGGAGATCCAATAACCAGTTCTGCTATTAGAATGGATTTCCCTCTCCCCTACACACATGTTGGTGATTATCCGGTTCAACTGGGTGGTCAGGCTGAAAACCTTTACTGGTTTAATGATAATGTTCTTGATTATGTTTATTCATCTCATTTATTAGAGGACTTCCAGGACACTGAAAAAATTTTAAGAGAGTGGTTACGTGTAATTAAACCGGGTGGAAAGTTGATTATATTTTGCCCTGATGAACAAAGATTTAGAATCCATTGCAAAGAAACGGGGCAGCCCTATAATACTGCACATGTTCATGAATTCTTCTCATTAAAGTATGTGATTACATTATTGGAAAAAATTGGGGAAACAAAAGTTATTTACCAGGCTGACAACGTAGATATCTACTCATGGGATTTGGTTTGCGAAAAACTTTAGGCTTAATTAACTATACTTTAGGAATAAGTTTTGGGAAATTTGAGCGGCTGAGGAGGATAAGTTTTATTCTATGGACAAGTTATTTTAAAACCCTTTACGGCAATCCTCCTTACATTCTATTTTGGGGTCCCGCCTTGGGAGATTATTTGTTATTTACCCCGGCAATTGCATATCTTTTTAAAATTACCCGCAGGAAAATTTGGGTACTAACCCATTATCCTGAAGTTTTTGAGAATAATCCAGCTGTATTAATCATTCCCAATAATAAGGATTGGAAGATAGAGATTTTAAAGATGATGAATTTCCGAATGATCCAACCGGAATACACTGAATTCATAACTGACGATAAACAAAAATCTCCTGATAATCATATCATCCGGGAGATTGCCCGAAAAATGAATATTATTAATTTCAATATTATCCCTATCCAGCCGTTAATTTATCTGAAAAGTAACGAAATAGTAAAGAAAACAGGAAAAAAGCCGCGTATCATTATCCAGTCAGGCAGTACTGGTGCAAATTATTTCATGCTTAACAAACAATGGCATCCGGAACGTTTTCAGGAGCTGATAAACCTTTTGTTACCCACGGCAGATGTGATACAATTGGGGAGCGTAAATGATTATAAACTCGAAGGGGCGGTGGATTTAAGAGGAAAAACCAGTCTGCGTAATGCTTTTGGCTGGCTTGCCGGAAGTGATTTATTTATCGGCCTGGTGGGCTTTTACATGCACGCCGCCAAAGCGGTAAATTGCCATTCCCTGATTATTTACGGCGGCAGAGAGCATCCTTCTCAATCCGGATATGCAAATAATATCAATTTATTTACAGAAATGCCATGTTCCCCATGCTGGCAATGGAACCAATGTGATTATAATAAACAGTGCATGGATCTTATTAGCGCAAAGCAAGTGTACAAAGAGGTAGCAGCACATTTAAGCAGCTTACAACCATGATAGGAGTTTCTGTAATTGTATGCTGCCATAATAGCGAGAAGCGTCTGCCTGAAACTCTTAAACATCTAGCTTTTCAACTAATTCCTGAACAACTAAACTGGGAGGTGATTGTGATCAACAATAATTCAACTGATCACACAAACTCGGTTTCATATTCCGAATGGGCCAAATACAACCTAGCAATCGAAATTAAAGTAATCGATGAATCCAAACCCGGATTAAGCGCAGCACGGGAAAAGGGATTCTTCGAAGCCCGTTATGACTACGTACTCTTTTGCGATGATGATAACTGGCTATCAGAAAATTACGTATCTAATGCATTTAATATCATACACGGAGATGCCACGATTGGTGTTTTAGGAGGATGCGGGATCTTTGAACCTGAATTACCTGTCAATTCCGATATTGCCCAATATGCTTCTTATTTCGTTAATGGGCCGCAAACGTGGGCAGAATACGACCATTGGGTTTACGGAGCAGGAGCAGTATACCGGAAAAAAGTGTATTTAGAATTAAAGAGAAATGGTTGGAAGCAAATAACTTCAGACCGGATAGCTAAAAAACTTATTTCCGGGGGAGATGTAGAAATTTGCTTTATGTTTTATTTACTGGGTTATCGCATTATTGCAGACGACCGCTTACAATTCCAGCATTTTGTCCCTCTTAATCGCCAAACTTTAACCTATATTCTGAATCTCTCATTCTGGATAAATTACTCATACGTGTTTTTACAT
Source organism: Daejeonella oryzae DSM 19973 (assembly GCF_000422945.1). GTDB lineage: Bacteria > Bacteroidota > Bacteroidia > Sphingobacteriales > Sphingobacteriaceae > Daejeonella > Daejeonella oryzae. The sequence continues at coordinate 100,017 of NZ_KE383964.1, read as the reverse complement.
TGCTATGTAGTCCTTATTAACAATGACCAGCGATCGATCAAAGATATTTACAGCAAATGGTCCAAGAGCTTAGCTAAAACAACTCTTCAGCAACTTAAACTCCTAATCATTTCTAAATTAAAACCTGGCAAGAATCCCTTTGTGGATGAGAAAATAAATCTTCAGAAAAACCTGGGCATTTTATATTCCATTTTCAGGAATCAGAAAAAGATCAGCCTGCATCACGCCTGTATAAAATCTTTATTGAAAGATGCAACAGATTTCCAGAACAACCAATCAATTGTAAAACGCTTACCAGCTTAGCACCAGTTATTCAATTGTTACAAACTTTCAATGAGCATGACAACATTCGAAACAGTTCAAAAGGTTTTTTAAAAAGAGAAGAATCTGTTTAAGTATTATCCATTTTACCAATCTGTTAGCTAATCATGTCAGAGTTTAATACTCCAGTATTACTATTAATATTTAATCGACCTGAAACAACACGCCAGGTTTTCGAGCAAATTAAATCAATCAGGCCTAAACATTTGTTTGTCGCAGCGGACGGCCCTCGATTAGACCATGACGATATAAATTTATGCAATGAGTGTCGTGATATTATAACTAATATAGATTGGGATTGTGACTTAAAAACTCTGTTTAGGGAAAATAATCTCGGATGCGGAACGGGACCAGCTAAAGCCATTTCGTGGTTTTTCGAACATGTAGAAGAAGGAATTATTTTAGAAGATGATTGTTTACCTAACAGAAGCTTTTTTAGGTATTGTGAATTACTGTTGAAGAAGTATAGAAATGAGCATCAAATAATGCATATTGGAGGAAATAATTTCCAACGAGGAATTCAGCGAGGAAGTGGCGATTACTACTTTTCCATTTACAATCATATTTGGGGATGGGCAACTTGGAAACGAGCTTGGAGGCTTTACGATATGAATATGAGTGATTTTAATAAAGATCATTTGTCTAAACTACTGAAATCATATTTCAAAGCTAAACAACACCAGGAATATTGGTTAAATATTTTCGAAAGATGCCATAAAGATAAACCTTCTGATATCTGGGACTATCAATGGACTTACACAATCTGGAATAGAGGGGGATTTTCAATAACACCACAACGAAACTTAGTTTCAAACATTGGCTTTGGAGAGAGAGCCACTCACACTATAGAAAAAGAAAGTTGGCTTTCTAAGCTCCCATCAATTCCTCTAATTATTAAAAAACATCCGGAAAAAATTGAATTGAACTACACTGCAGATTATTATAGCTCAGTCAATGTTTTTAAATTGAACACGAGAAAGGATGAACTAGTGTGCTTTTTAAGAAGAGTAAAACAAACAGCAAAGACTTTATTGCAGCTTAAGAAAAATATTTAATGATTAACGTCTCTATTAATCCACTTCTGAAAGACCATCCAACCGTTTTAATAAAGAAATATTCCACGCAAAAGATAATTACCAATTACAAGAAGACATTTGATATTGATGTTAAGCGATTTTTCGAAAAGCTCCCTACTATTGAATTGCGTGAATGTATTAGTACCGGTTACAAGTTTTATTATCCTTTTGGTTTGGCTGGAGATGGAAAGTTCTATTCATCACTCCAGAAATGGGACTGGTATTATATGCCATGGAAATGGGAACATCAAAAAGCGTTTGAAATGATCGAACCCCATATGAAGGTCCTAGAAATAGGTTGTGCCGAAGGTAGTTTTTTAAAAAAATTAATTGAGAAACTCAATGTCAATGCTATAGGGTTAGAGTTTAATGAGGATGTTGTTGAACAAGCAAAATTAAACGGTTTACCAGTTTATAACGAATCTTTAGAAGACTTTGCTGTTCGCCAAGAAGGAAATTTCGATGCAGTCTGCTCATTCCAAGTACTAGAGCATATTGCTAATGTTAAATCCTTTTTAGAAAATAATATTAAATGCTTAAAAAAAGGTGGAAAACTAATTATTGGGGTTCCAAACAATAAATCGTTCCTAAGATTAGATGAATGGACTCTCTTAAATATGCCGCCGCATCATATGGGCCTTTGGACTGAGAAATCTTTAAAGAACTTAGAAAATCACTTCCCAATAAAATTGAAAGCAATTACCTTTGAGCCTCCTCAAGATTACCATTCTAATTTTTTCGCTAGCACTATAAATCAATATATTAATAAACAGTACGTCAGGCCCTATGGCCTAGTAGGTAAGTTTGCAAATAAATTTTTTAAAAAGGCGATTCTGATGTATCTAAATATCAAATATCCATCCTTAAAAAATGTGACAATTTTAGCTGAGTTCGTTAGGTTATAAATACTAATATGCTCAAGGTTGTACATATAACAACAAATATTCATGGTGGAGCGGGGAAGGCTGCGTTAAGGTTACACGAATGCATGCTCGATAAGACTGAAGTCAATTCATGGATAATTTCTGCCGAAAGTGAAATATCAAATTCTGCTCTTAACCAATTATCAGTCAAAACTAAACATCCAAACTACTTTCAACGAGTTGTAAAAAGATGTGGTTTCCCGATACGTAGGTCAGAAAAGAATATAAAATTGCTGGAGAGATATAGAGGCAATTATGAGATATTCTCATTCCCTACCTCAGATTACGAGTTAGAAAAGTTAGACTTAATTAATGGAGCTGATATAATAAACCTGCATTGGGTATCTAATTTTGTAAATTACCCCACGTTTTTTAAGGCCTTTAAAAACAAGCCTATAGTTTGGACACTACATGATATGAACCCGTTTATGGGAGGTTTTCATTACAGGAATGACTTCTTGAATAATTCTAAAATTCATAAGCTAGATGCTGCCCTTTTTGAAACAAAAAGAAAAGCGATCAATCAGCTTAAGAATTTGAATATAGTAGCACCATCGACGTGGTTAACTAACGAAGCTACTAAAAGTGGCTTATTTAATTCCAGTACCACATTTGAGACAATTCCTTACAGTTTAAACACAAACATTTTTAAACCAAAAGATAAGCTGGTGTCAAAAAGAAAATATTTAATTAACCCCAATTTGCCTTGCATCTTGATAGTTGCTCAAAATCTTAGTAATCACAGAAAAGGATTTGACCTATTACTTGAAGCATTAAACCAATTAAAAAATAAAAACTTTCAACTGATATCCATTGGCAATTCCATATTGAAATTTAATGATAATATCACAGTATTTCACCTTGGAACAATCAGCGATGATGATGAGTTAGCGACTGCGTATTCGGCGGCCGATTTACTAATCATCCCCTCACGCGAAGATAATCTACCAAACGTTATGCTCGAATCTCTGGCCTGCGGTACGCCTGTATTAAGCTTTAAAACTGGAGGAATGAAAGATTGGATAATCCCAGATTTCAATGGGCTTTTAGCTTCGGAAGGATTCAACGGCATACAAAGCGCACTTGAAATATTCTTAACTGGAAGTCAATATTTTGATCAAAAAAAAATTAGCTCTTTTGCTCATAGAGAATTTGGCCCATTAAGACAATTTGAAAATTATTTCAAATTGTACAGTTCCATAATGTAAGATTGAAAATCTTACGGATACAGGTCATTAAGGTTTTTCCAATATAGTAATTAATGTCAAATCCCTTAATTTCAATTATTATTCCGACTTACAATGCAGGGAGTGTTTTAAGAAACTGCCTTCAAAGTATAATTATCCAATCGTATAAAAATATAGAAGTATGGGTAATTGATGGAAAATCAACAGATGACACTTTAGCCATTATTGAAGAATATTCTCAAAAGCATCCTACTATTAACTTTATTACAGAAAAAGACAAGGGAATATATGATGCTATGAATAAAGGCATAAAATTGGCAAAAGGTGACTGGCTCTATTTTATCGGAAGTGATGATCAATTAAATAACTGTGACACAATAAACGACATCTTTGATACCCAACTTTCAGATTTTGACATTATTTACGGAAATGTCTATAACAAAAATGTAAACAGGGTATACGATGGTTATTTTTCTCTCGATAAGCTTTTTATTAGAAACATTTGTCACCAGGCAATTTTTTTCAGAAAAAGTGTTTTTAAAGAAACCGGGCCCTTTAATTTGAAATATAAAGCACTTGCCGATTGGGATCATAATTTTAAATGGTTTACTTCCACGAAAATTAGAAAAATTCATGTAGACAAAACAGTTGCTTTTTTCGCCGCAGGTGGATTCAGCTCATTAAATACAGACTCCAGATTTTTATGCCATAAAAATTTGAAATACTTAAATTACAGTAAAAAGGAATTACTTTTATTAGACAAATTGAGAGTTTTAAAACTAGAGTTACGAGGTGCAATTTTAGAAAGAAGAGGTAGAGATTTTATTGAAATTGTTTTAAATATACCTTCAATATTATGGTAGCGGAAGTTTCCGTTATCATACCAAGCTTTAATCACGCCCGATATTTAAAGCAAAGAATTGGTTCTATATTAAATCAAACTTTTCAGGATTTCGAATTAATCATTTTAGATGATGCATCATGTGATCAAAGCAGAGAAATTATTGAAGAATATCGAAACCACGTAAAGGTTTCACACATAATTTATAACAGCCAAAATAGTGGAAGTCCATTCAGCCAATGGGAACGAGGATTATTATTAGCTCAAGGCAGATTAGTATGGATAGCTGAAAGTGATGATTTTTCCGATCCTTCATTTCTGGAGGTTATGGTAAAAATTCAAACAGAAAATACAGAAGCAGGGATTGCCTTTTGTAATTCACACTGGGTGGATCAAGATGGTCAATGCCAGGATGATCTATCGATCTATAAGCAGTCATTTATCAGGGAAGGTCCTTTTGAAATTCAAAACTCTCTTAGTAAATACTGTTCTATTCAAAATGTTAGTGCATGTGTTATAAGAAGGGATTTGGCTTTGAAATCAATTCATGGCTTAGGCACTTATAGATCATGTGGTGATTGGATCTTTTACACCAGAATTTTACAACATTCCAATTTAATTTTTCACCAGGAAAAATTGAATTATTTTAGATGGTATCATAATAACACCTCGAATGCTGCTCAAAAAGAGAATCTATGGATTACTGAGGGGATTGACGTTTTAACTAATATTGATTTTAAAAAAGTGCAATTATCTTTTAAAGATTTCGGTTCGCTATTAATCTTTTGGACAAAAAGTATTCAATCATTGCAATTCAATAAACAATCGAGGCCATTTTTAATTCTAAGTCGAGTTCTCTTTAAATATTCGCTTTCTAAATTTAAGCTTACTTCTTAGCATTTAAGTAAATAATGATAAGTAGCCAGAATCTTTGCGTAATTATACCGGTTCATAAATCTAACCTTACCCAAAATGAACGTCTGTCTTTGATACAGTGTAGAAATATCCTTATTTCCTTTGATGTTTTCTTAATATACCCAGAAACAGTTAACATTTCTGAATATGTAGTTGCATTCCCCGAATTGAAGCTTCAAAAAGTTACCCCACTTTGGCTTGATTCAATAGCTTCTTACAACCGGATGAAATGTTCAGTGAAATTTTACAAGAAATTTCAGCAGTATAATTACATGCTTACTTATGAACTTGATTCCTATATTTTTTCCAGTGAATTTGAGAAAGCCAATGCATTTAACCATGATTATATCGGAGCGCCCTGGTTCAAAGATCATGCTAATGCCACACAAAAAAGCAATATAATTCCGGGTGGAAATTCCGGTTTTTCTATAAGAAACATTCATAAATGCCTTTATGTTTTACACTGCCTTGCTTCGGTTTCCGGGTATTGGAAAGCTTTTAGAAAGCTTGGTTTACACCGAATAATCAGATTTACTTTGATCTTAAGGTTATTTAATTCCTCGTGGAGGATTAAAGGAAAAAATGTTTACTTTTTTGGCCTGATTTCCAATAACCAAATCAATGAAGATACCTTTTGGTCAGTAGCAGTTCCGCAAGTTCTAAAATTCAACATTGCCCCATTGGAGCATGCCATCAAGTTTAGCTTTGAAGTAAATCCTTCGATACTATTTAATAAAAACAATAAAGAACTCCCTTTGGGCTGTCATGCCTGGGAGAAATACGAAAAAGATTTTTGGAAGGCTCATATTTCAAGCTAGTCTGAATTTGAGCATTAGTATACTATGGAAAAATTAAATGGGTGGCCATGGGAAGTGGCAGTTGATCCTAAAATATATTCAGCCAAAATTAACTGGCCTAAGATTTCGATTATTACACCCAGCTTTAATCAGGGAAATTATATTGAAGAAACTATACTTTCTATAATCAAGCAGAATTATCCCAACCTGGAGTATATTATTATTGATGGAGGAAGTTCTGATCAAACTTTGGACATTATAAAAAATTATGAAAATCAAATTACCTATTGGATAAGTGAAAAAGATACCGGACAGGCGCATGCTATTAATAAAGGGTTTAAAATAGCTAGTGGTAAAATAGTAAATTGGCTAAATAGTGATGATATTCTTGCACCAAGTTCCTTATTTAATATTGCAGAGAACTTTGATGATGAAACAGATATTATTGCAGGCAATGTTATTGATTTCAAAAATAACTTTGAGATACTACACCATGTAGAAAATAAAAATCTGAACTTATCGAGTATTCTTAGAATAAATCAATCAAATCATGTATTTCACCAGCCTGGCGTTTGGTTTAATAAAAAGAATTTAGATCTAATAAATCCTTTAAATGAGGCCTTACATTATCAGTTTGATTGGGAGTTTACATTAAGATATCTTTATTTATTTCCACGAGTTAACTACCTGAACAAAACACTTGTATTTTTCAGATATCATAAGGATTCAAAAACTGTTTCAAAGCGAGAAGAGTTTTTTAAAGATTCTGTAGAAGTCTTTAATAGTCTCGCCCTATTTACGGTAGAAAATCCAAAAATGAGCCTTAAAGCCCATAATAAAGCATACTCTTTGTTTTGGAATCATTCAATCACCCAATTTACCCAGAGAAATAGAACTAAAAACCGTTTCGTATTATTTTTATATGTTTTGTATGAGATTCTAAAGAGACCCGATAAAAGAACTACTAGATTTACAATAGGATTATTAAGAAAAATTTTGTCACGCGAAATATAAAATTTTAAATAATCGTTTCATGAAGCTCAATAAAAACCTAAATATTAACCGATACGAGTGGGTTGAGAATATATTAAACGAGTCAGAGTTAATTAGAAGATCAAAAAAGCCAATATTATTCGATATAGGGGCCAATGACGAAATTTTACTAAAATTCTGTAATACATCTATTATTCAATACAATAGTTTTGACATTTCACCAGTTGGCAGAAATACTCGATCCTGGGATTTGGAAATACCCTTCCCATATAAAAAGGAGAAAGCCGATATAATTACATTATTAGAAGTAGTTGAACATTTAAATAATCCATGGCAATGTTTAAAAAATCTTTCAGATATAATGAAAATTGGAGGCCTTTTACTACTAACAACCCCAAATCCTTCATGGAGTAATTCCAGGCTCCATTTATTTTTAAAGGGGAAATTAGCAACTTTTACACAATCAGACTTGGACTTGAATCATCACGTTTTTACCCCCTGGCCACATATTTTAGAAAGATTATTAACAGATAACGGTTTTGAAGTAATTGAATATGTTACTCTTGATGGACAAACGTACCTATTTGATAAAAATTTAAGAATATCTGGCTTGTTTCCACAAATAATATACAGGGTATTTAAAAAGACTATTGAATTTTTTGATCCTTCTTCAAAAGGAATGAGTTATGGGATTATAGCAAAAAAAACACGATGAAGCCATTACATATTTTTTATGAAGAACCCAATCCAGATCGTTGGATAAAATTTGACCGTTATCCCAGAAAATTAATTAGAAGATTATTTAGAGGTCCGGAACCTATCGGGGGCGTGAAGCGGTGGTTTGTTAATCTAATACATGGATTGGATAAATTAGGTTACCCATATATCATAAATAATTATAAAAAGCTTTCAAAAAATCCCTGCGTATGGGCGCTGGTGATTGGAAAACCTCATGTAATTGAAAAGATTCCAAATCACATAAATATTATTTATGGGCCAGGGATAGGTTCTCATCCGTTGGAGGATAATCTTTTTGAAAAAAATAATAATATCAAGCATATCTTAATCTCCAGTAAATGGTTTAAAGAAATGTATGATCGCGATCTTCCTACTCCTGTACCCACGTCAATTTGGGCAAGTGGTATTGATACAAATCTTTGGAAGCCTGATCAACCAAAATTATTAAAAGGTGCAATTTTAATTTATGACAAAATACGCTGGGATTGGGATTTATATAATGAAGAATTACTTAAACCCATTAATAAAAAACTGGAAAAAGAAGGTATAACAATCTATTACATAAAATATGGTAACTATAAAGAAGAACAATTTAGAAATTTGCTTTCGCTGGTAGACGGCATGATTTTTTTGTGCGAGCATGAAACTCAAGGCTTTGCATATCTACAAACTTTATCTTGTGATATCCCCATATTGGCTTGGGATAGAGGTGGGGCCTGGAAAGACCCAGCAATGTATCCACATAAAGTAATATTTCAGAATGTTAGTTCTGTGCCTTATTGGAATCAGGATTGTGGTGAAAAATTTAAAGACTTCAATGAATTTGAATCCATATTCATACTCTATTGGGAAAGGGTATGTAATTTTGAATATTCTCCAAGAAAATACATAATTGAAAACTTTAAGTTAGAAGATCGGGCGCAGGCTTATATAAATTTAGTAAATGACATTACATCGCATAGAGCTACCTCGCTCGATTAATCATCAATTTTTGAGAATCACCTAAATATGAATATAGCCATAACCGTTGATCCTGAGATTTCGGTGCCACCGCTGTATTACGGAGGGATTGAGCGGATCGTATCCATGCTGATTGATGAATTTATACTGGCGGGGCATCAGGTGACACTATTTGCGCACGAATCCTCAGTCACTCCTGCTTTGCTACAGCCCTATCCAGGGAAAAGCAGCAAATCGAAAATAGATACCATTAGGAACATGCATTTGCTTTCTACTGAAATTTATAAAGGAAATTTTGATGTGTTACAGAGCTTTTCCAGGCTAGCCTATTTAACATTTATCTTACCATTTCGCATACCTAAGGTAATGAGCTATCAGAGGAAACCTACTGTTGCACAAATTAAAAAAGCCCAAAAGTTAGCGAATTCCGGTTCGTTAACTTTTACAGGATGCAGTGATTATATTAGTTCCCAAATCCGACCCTATGGAAATGTAAGTACTATTTACAACGGATTTCCACAAGACAAATATATTTATAAAGAAACAGTTGCCTCAAACGCCCCACTGGTTTTCCTGGGCAGGATTGAACCAATCAAAGGACCTCATCATGCAATTGAGATTGCTGTAAAATCCGGCAAAAAATTAATAATCGCCGGAAATATACCTTCCGAATATCAAAACTGGTTCGATAACACCATCGCCTCTGTTATTGACGATGATCAGATCAGGTATATCGGACCGGTAAATGATGAGGAAAAAACTGAGCTTTTAAGCAATGCTCTCGCTTTTCTAATGCCTATTGAGTGGGACGAACCCTTTGGGATTGTTATGGCAGAAGCGATGGCATGCGGAACTCCAGTGATCGCACTGGAAAGAGGTGCTGTGCCCGAAATTATTACCCATGGAATTACTGGTTTTATCTGCAGGAATATGAGGGAATGCATCGAGAAAGTTTCCCTGGTTCATACGCTCAGCAGAAAAAGTGTGAGGGATAGCGCTATGGCCAGATTCAGTGCAAAAGTTATTGCTAAAAATTATTTAGAACTCTATCAACAAATAATCAAGCAAAGAAACAGCTAATGGCTCTTTTATCATATATCAAACAACTAATTCCATCTACTTTAAAAGCAAGTATTAGAAGTCGGTTGGGTATACCTTCACAACAAAAAAGTTTTAATAATCTTAAAAAATCAGGCATTAGTCCTAAAATCGTACTCGATATTGGGGCTTATGAAGGTAATTGGGCCAGAGATTTAAAAAACATTTTTCCGGATGCTCAGATACTAATGATAGAAGGTCAAACTTCTAAATCAGAAATTCTGAAGACTGTTTGCAAGAATAACACAGGAATCGATTATCATATCGCCTTATTAGGAGCAAGCTCGAAGTTGGTAAATTTTAATATTTACGATACGGCAAGTTCTGTACTGGAAGAAAATAATCAGACTGAAGCTATCAAAGAAGAGAGGGAACTAATCTGTCTGGATAATTTACTTCTAAATTCTTTATATCATAAACCAGATATGATCAAAATTGATACACAGGGTTATGAACTTGAAGTATTAAAAGGTAGCGAGAATACATTAAAATATGCAAGTATGGTGCTGCTGGAAGTATCATTAATAGATATTTATAGAGATTGTCCGCTCGTAGCAGATGTATTAGCTTTCATGGCGGAGCGTGATTTTGTGCTTTTCGACATTTGTTCGCTTATGCACCGCCCTCTTGACGGTGCCTTATATCAAAGCGATTTTCTATTTGTTAAGAAAGATTCAATATTAAGAAAAAATAAAAAATGGATTTGATTATGAATTACTTAGCTATATTTAGTATAGAAAATAACTGAAGCTCTGTAAATGAAGTGTATTGTTTCACATCCGAATATCGCTCCATATATTAAAGAGAGTGTCCTGGCTTACCAGGAACACGGTTTATTAAAAAAATTTAGAACTACTTATTTTCAACATCCTGAATATCCTTTTACCCGAAGTCTGATACGCTTTTTTCCGCAGTTTGAAAAAGAATTCAAAAGGAGAAATATTGAGGAAATTGCATATCAACATTTAAAAGGACATCCATTCTTCGAAATGCTAAGGGTTTTCTCAGCCCGGACTCTTCATCCCTGGATTGAAAATAGAATTTGGGAAAAAAGCGAATACAATTTCGACAGATGGGTAGCAAGCACTTTGCGATCAGATATACAGTGGGTTCATACCTATGAACATGCGGCTTTATGGACTCTGCTTAAAGCTAAAAAAATGGGAATTACCAGCTTTCATGAACAAAGCAGCCAGCATCATCAGTTTTTATTAAAAATTATTAAAGAACAATTAGCCTTATATCCCGAACTTAATTGTATTTCCACCAAGTTAATGCTGGATAATCAGGCAGTTAAATCAGAAATCAGAAAGGACAGGGAATTAAAAGAATGCAATTACATCCTTTGTAATTCTCAATTTACATCCATTACGCTGGAGCAGGCAGGAATTTTCAGAAAAAAGATATTGGTCATTCCGTATGGATTTCCCGAAGTTAAATCTCCTAAAACAGAACGAGGAGGGATGAAAACTACTTTTTTATTCTCAGGGAATCAGTGCTTGCGGAAAGGTATTCACCTTTTATACAAAGCATGGATAGCCTGCAATTTTGACCCTTCCAAAGCAGAACTAATTATAGTCGGCAAAAATCAATTGCCTGAAAGTATCAGGCAAGGTCTTCCTTCTTCCGTTCAGTTTATACATAATATCCCTCACCAGGATATGATGGAACTTTATAATCTGGCTGATGTTTTTGTTTTTCCTACTCTTGCGGATGGTTTCGGGATGGTGATCTCTGAGGCAATGTCTAAAGGAGTACCGGTAATTACTACTTATAATTCAGGTGGTCCTGACGTGATAGAACATAATAAAAATGGCTTTTTAGTGGAGGCCGGTAATGTCGAGGCCTTTGCGGAGCAGATGAAGTGGTGTTTTGAGCATCCTCAAGCAACCCGGCAAATTGGCATCCGGGCAATGGAAACTGCCGCCGCTTATCCATGGAAGGCTTACAGGAAAAAACTGGTTGAAGTTGTTTTGGATAGGGTTAATACAGACTTGAAATCAACCGATCAGGTTATATAAAAAATCTGATCATCCATTAATACAAAACAACCATTTTAAAACTTACTAATATTTTTAGTTAAATCCCAGTTATTTGAATCGCAAAATCTGCATCATTACCCCAGGCACTATAGCAAGTAACCCGCGTGTTGTTAAAGAAGCCGAAGCATTGAGCGAAGCTGGCTATAAGGTTCACCTGATATATACACGGCATGTTAATTATCTAATTGATTCGGATGAGGCTATTTTAATGGAACATCCTGAATGGACATATGATTTTTTAGATTGGGCAGGATCTGATTTAAAAGCAAAAATCTTAAAATATTCCACCGGCCTGATTAAAAAAATTTCCAGTTTTTTACTGAAATTCGATTTATATTCCGCCCAATTAACTCCTATTCTGATTAATCGCTTTTACGCCTGGCAATTAAAGAAAGCCATCGACTGTAAGGCTGATTTGTATATTGCCCATTATCCGGATTCCCTCGCCATTGCTGCCCGGGCAGCAAAAATCAATAAGGCTTTATTTGCTTATGATGCGGAAGATTTTCACCGGGGAGAAGATATTCCTCAGGAAATGATTAAAGCAGTTTCCTTGCTTGAAAACCGGTTACTTAAACTGGCGAGCTATATCAGCGCAGCCAGCCCTTTGATTGCTGAAGAATATCGAAAACTTGTTCCAGATGTAAAAGTTGTTTCTGTAGAAAATATGTTTCCTTCTAAAAACCAAACCCCTTTTGTTGAATTAAGCCATAATCCTATTAAATTTTTCTGGTTTTCCCAAACTATTGGACCAAAAAGAGGTTTGGAAGAATTTATTAGCATTATAAAATTGTTGGGAATAGAATATATTCAGCTTACACTACTAGGTAATTGCGATAATCATTTTAAAACTCAACTCCAGAAAAAATGGCTCAATTCTAGTTTAAATCCCGAATCCTTAAACTTTGTAGAAACCTTGCCAGAAAAAGACATTTTTAGACTGGCGGCCACGCATCATTTTGGATTAGCCCTTGAAATCCCATATTCCATAAACAGGAATATCTGTTTAACCAATAAGATCTATACATACATTCTTTCCGGAAATTTTCTAATTCTTAGTAAAACTAAAGCACAGGTTGAATTCCATCGAATCTTTCCTGATTCAGGCATTAGTATAGACCTTAATCAGGCAGAGGAGTCTGCAAAGCAAGTTCTAAGTATACTAAACAATCCTGTTAATCTCAATGAAAAACGGCTGAAAAATTTTGATCTTGGCCAGAGTAAACTAAATTTCGATCAGGAAAAAAAAATACTGTTTAAAGAGCTGGCAAATTTATGGAACTGAAACGGGTACTCATCATTTCCCCTTACTTTCCCCCTTCTAACGCCGCAGATATGCAGCGGATTCGCATGAGCCTCCCCTATTTTAAAGAATTTGGTTGGGAAGCAGAAGTCGTTACCGTATATTTCCGCCATTCTGAAATGGTCAAAGATGAGTTATTTTTAGAGAGTATCCCTCCGGAAACAATTATTCATTATGTGGATGCTTTTTCTAAAAGGTGGACCGGGAAATTCGGATTAGGAAGTCTGGCTCTGAGATCATTGTGGCATTACAAGCAAAAAGTTAACAACCTTCTAAAAAGCAAAAAATTCGACCTGATCTATTTTTCGACTACACAATTCCCGCTTTGCATATTAGGCGCTTACTGGAAAAAACGATTTGGTATTCCCTATGTGATTGACATGCAGGATCCCTGGCATTCTGAATATTATCAGGATAAGCCCAAAAATGAGCGACCAAAAAAATATTGGTTTTCGTATAGGCTTAACAAGTATTTAGAGCCTATTGCAATGAGAAACGTTAATGGGATAATCAGTGTTTCTGAATCATATATTAAAAAATTAACACAGAGGTATAAAAACATAACAAGCATACCCACTTCAGTTATCCCATTTGGCGCTTATAATAAAGATTTTGAAATCACTATAATACATAAAGCTGATTTAAAGCCAGCCTTTAATAAAAACAAGGATTTTATTCATCTTGTATATATTGGACGCGGGGGTTATGATATGCACGATGCCATAAAATTATTATTCAACGCGTTTAAAAAAGGGTTAGGTGATTTTCCTGATCAGTTTCAGAGAATTCGTTTTCACTTTATCGGTACCAGTTATGCTCCTAAAGGCGAAGGAAAGAGGACCATATACCCCCTTGCTAATGAGCTTGGTATTTCTACATATGTTGAAGAACAAACTGACCGTATTTCTTTTTATAGAAGTATCAGAACCCTTTTAGAAGCCGATGCCTTAATTGTACCCGGATCCAATGATCCGCAATACACCGCGTCGAAAATATATCCGTACATTTTAGCAAAAAAACCATTAATCGGAATATTTAATTCTTTGAGTAGTTCTTCAAAAATAATTCAGGATTGTAATGCGGGGATAGTCTCAGACTTAACAGATGAGAAAAAAGCGACAGAGGAGATTTTTTCGTTTCTTCACAACACCACTTTACTTAAGAAGCAAATTAATCTTACCGATTGGTCTAAATTTAGTGAATTCTCAGCTGAAAGTATGACCATGAAACAGTGTGAATTATTTAATAAGACTTTAACATCTTATCAAAGTTCCCGTTAATAAAATTCATGAACAGCTATAATCAATTATAAATTGATATCAAGAATTTCTCACTTACTTTAAAAAGCCATTCATGTCTATAAGGAGCAAATGATGAAAAGACTGGCAATTGTAACAACTCACCCAATTCAATATTATGCCCCCATTTTTCGTCTACTGGCAGAAAACAAAAATGTTCAACTGAAGGTATTCTATACCTGGGGAGAATCCTTTCAAAAAACTAATGACCCTGGATTTGGAAAAATAATTGAATGGGATATTCCATTATTGGAAGGATATTGGTATGAATTTTTAATAAACACAAGTAAGAAACCCGGCTCAAAACATTATTCAGGCATAATAAATCCAGAAATTATATTACGGCTGAATGAGTTTAATCCCGATTCTATACTAATATTTGGATGGGCCTACCAAAGTCATTTACGGGTGATGCGCCATTTTAAAGGCAAAATTCCTGTTTGGTTTAGAGGGGATTCAACACTTTTAAATGAAAATATTGGAATAAAAGGATTATTTAAATCAACTTTAAAAAAAATCTTTCTCAAATGGATATATATACATGTTGACAAAGCATTTTACGTTGGTCAAAACAATAAATTCTATTTTAAAGCTTACGGGTTAAAAACCAATCAATTAATATTTGCTCCTCACGCAATTGATAATGAAAGATTTTCTAAAAAATATAATCAAGAGGGGCTGAAATTACGAGCAGGACTTTCTATCCCGGAAAGTTCAATTGTCATTTTATTTGCCGGAAAGCTGGAAAGCAATAAGAATCCATTTTTATTACTTTCTGCTTTTAAAAATTTAAATTATAATCAATCCTGTCATTTAATTATAGCAGGTAACGGAGATCTGGAAGAAGCCCTAAAATTAGAAGGACAATCAGATAATATACACTTCCTAAACTTCCAAAATCAATCTTACATGCCGGTACTTTACCAGTCCTGTGACATTTTCTGCTTACCGTCCCAAAGTGAATCCTGGGGACTGGCAATAAATGAAGCTATGGCTTGCGGGAAAGCGATAGTGGCATCAGACAAGGTAGGCTCTGCTATAGATCTTGTAAAACCCGGAGAAAATGGCTACATATTTAAATCGGGAAATTTAAAAGATTTACAAGAAAAATTAGAACATTTGATCACTAGCAAATCGCTGCTTCATGAATATGGACTTCGATCTTCAGAAATAATAAGTGACTGGAACTTCTATCGTATTGCATCTGTAATTGAACAAACTTTGAAAAATGAACCGGCTAGATAAAATTAAGTTAAGATTAACTCGCAATTGGAAATTTCCAGGTCAGGAAAGGCTGGGGAGATTATTTAAACCATCACAAAGCCTGCAGGTTTCTTTTCAAAATAGCATTATCTGGCTAAGTGACGAGCCTTTAGCTATATTCAGTTCGGCAAACAATTATATTGAAGCAACTATTTTAAGTACAGGAACTTATGAGGCGGAAATCGAAAAACTCATAGCTATCTCACTTAAAGAAGGAGATACTGCTTTGGATATTGGCGCCAACATTGGTTTGCAAAGCTTACGAATGGGAAGGTATTGCGGTAAAAATGGCCGGGTTCTGGCATACGAACCATTAAATTATTTACAGGAAAAATTTAATAAAAATATTGCATTGAATGGCTTAGAAAACGTCCAATTATTCCCTTATGCGCTTTCTGATTATGATTCCGAAATATCTTATTTAATTGATGAAACTGCCTGGAATCAGGGGACTTTCAGTTTGGGTAACTTAAAATCAGGAGCTACGTCTCAAAAAGTTATAATAAAAACCGGAGATTTGCTCCCGGAAATTATTGAATTGGATTCACTCCAACTAATTAAAATTGATGTAGAAGGTTTTGAGTTACAAGTAATGCAGGGATTAACTCGCTGCATCAGCAAATTTAGACCCAGAATCATTTTCGAATATGATGAAAATTACTGGGTTAAAAATAATCAACGCATTCATGAATGTTTTGATTTTTTAAATCGCTTAAATTATACCGTATATCAAATTACAGATATAGGTTGTTTACTTATAACAAACCCGGTTAGTATAGAAAGTGGAAACATCTTTTGCATTCCTGAAAAATCTCTATGAACAGTAGTATAAGACCAGAACGTTACCTGTTACTGTACATCCCCTGGCTGATCAGCTTACTACTTACTGACAATGCGATCCTATCTTATTTTACGGCCTGGCTGGGATCGTTTTTCATTTTTACAATCACGATTAAAGGTTTAATAAAACCAATCCCGGCCGATCTGAAATTCAGCGAGCAATTAATGCGGCCGCTTTTTCTGCCGCATATCATCTTTGCCGGGTATATGTCCTGCACTTCTATTTTTTATTTTCTGAGTGTTTTAGGATATGTATATTTTGAAGCACCAAATTATAATTATCTAATTGATCAGGAGCAGTTAAATTTAGTAGCCCAATGTCAGAGGTATTACTCTCTGGCACATGCAACCTTTGTTGCGGGTATACTGGTGCATATGGATTACAGCCAAAAACCTAAATATTATCTCAATATAAAAGATTCTGCCAGCTTTCTATTAATATCAGCTCTTGTACTCCTGCCGGTATCCGCTTTATTTTTACTGGTGCCCGGCCTCAGTCAGTTTTACTTTCAATTCCAGGCTTTGAGTTTTATGGCCGGCACCTTAGCATTTGCTTTTGCAATCCCACTCCAAAAGCCCGCTAATACTATTTTGTCCGCTGTTCTCTTCTTTACAAATGTGTCACAGGCTCTGTTATCAGGATTTAAGGAACCCATTATCATCAGCTTCCTGGTTTTGGGAATATTCTTATATCCATTTTATAAAAAGCTGGTGCTGATCAGTTTTCTCCCACTAATCTTTGTTTTATTCATTTTATTGCCTACTTACTCACGGGTGTTCAGGGCAAACGCCTGGGCAGGAGAAGAGACTGCAGAGAATGCATCAGAAATTGCACTGGATGCAGTTTTCAATCAGTCAGAGGAAGAGGCAGATGAGTCGAACTGGGCCTTTTTAACCAATCGCTTAAGCGAGATTAATATGTTTTCGATTTATGTCGGTAGTACTCCTTCAAAAGTTGATTATTATGGTTTTGAGATAATCAAGCAAGCCGCTGTAGTTATCATACCCAGATTTTTCTGGCCCGGAAAGCCTATTCCCGAGGAAATGGTAATGGAGCGGGTATATAATGCAGGGGTGGTAAACAGGGGTTCTAATGTTTCTGCAAAGCCCCCGATTATTGTAGATGCTTATCTCTCCGGTGGAAATATCGGTATTGTAATTACTTTATTTATCTATGGATCAGTGATGCAATTAATTTCCATGAAAGCTGAGAAACTTTTCGGAGGTTATATTATCGGAACAGCATTTATTTTCTCGGGACTTTTTGAGATTATGTGGCGTGGAAACAGTTTTGAATTCCTGAGTAACTCAGTCCTTTGGAGCTTCATTACAATGATTGTTATTTTCTATGCATTAAGGTATTACAAAATCATTAAAGAAATTTAATTGAAAATCTTTCACATCAATGCTTCCTACAAACCTGCTTACATTTATGGCGGTCCTACCATGTCGGTTTCTAAATTATGCGAAGAGCTGATTAGAGAAGGAACTGATGTGGAGGTTCTCACAACCACTGCTAACGGACAAACAGAACTGGATGTAAAACCGGGATTAAAAATAATTGTGGATGGGGTTCCTGTTACTTATTTCAAGCGCTTAACCAAAGATCATTCGCATTTTTCGCCCGGCTTGCTCCTCAACCTTTGGAAAGTTCTTAGAGAAAAATCAAGAGGTAAAGGAAAATCATCAGATAATATTGTTCATGTTCATGCCTGGTGGAACCTGGTGTCCGTTGGATCCTGCGTGCTTGCAGTACTATTATCTAAACCAGTAATACTTTCTCCCCGCGGCACTCTGAGTAATTATTCATTCGGCAACCGAAAAAGTTTTGTAAAGAGTCTTTTTCATCGAATCATTGGAAAATCATTATTAAAGCAATGCCATTTTCATGTAAGCACTGAGAAAGAAAAACAGGATATACTTAACATAGTCAGCCCAAAAAGTATACATGTTATCCCGAACTTTGTAAAGCTTGATTTTACTCTGCGGCAAGTCGAAACTTCTAACCAGGAACCTGCTATTTTTCAACTCATATTCCTATCCCGTATTGAAGAAAAAAAAGGACTTGATATTCTTTTCAAGGCATTACATGATCTCCCCTTTTCCTGGCAATTAACCATAGCGGGTACCGGGCGATCAGACTACATTACTTACCTTCAGGAACTTGCCTTTCAGCTTAAAATAACTGATCGGATCAGTTGGATTGGTTTACAGGATCATCAGCAAAAATTTCAGCTTCTGGCTGATCATGATCTGATGATCCTCCCCTCTCATGATGAAAGTTTTGGAAATGTGGTGATCGAAAGCCTTTCAGTAGGCACTCCCGTATTGGTCAGCTCAAAAGTTGGTCTGGCAACTTATATAGAAGAAAATAATTTCGGGTGGGTTAGTCCTGCAAGTGACGTTCAATTTCGTAAAAGCATTATTCAGGCTAATGCGGATGTGAGTCGCCGACAAAAAATAAGACAGCAGGCACCGACTCAGATTATTAAAGATTATGATGATCAGTTACTCCTTGATCGTTACATTTCTCTTTATGACCAGATCTCTACCACATCTGAGCTGAAACAACTCACCTCCAATACCTCCTCACGATAAAGCCCGGCCATACAATCCCGTAAGCGGCCATCATCTTCAGGCTGTAATTCTGTTTTTTTAGTGTATCCTGTTTCATGCGGTTTTTGGATTCACTGAGAACAGATTCCTTCAATTTGGAAGATGAGGTGCGGATCTGGCTGCTTAACTCTGTATGATGCGTTTTCTTTCCCTCCTTAAATTTTTCGTTTATCCGTATTTTATCGCAGTTCCGCTAAATCCCTTTCGGGTGAATAGCTGAATGTGCCTTTCGGAAAAATCTCCGTAGCATATTCATTTTCTGAAGAATCTGAGCCGCTATGAAGCCAGATGGATTTGCTATGCTTCATTAAATCACTTTTGACCATCCGGTCAGATTGCTTACTTTCAAGAGGGAACGGTAAAATCCCTACCTGCTTAGTTCAAGAACCCACATTTGCATGGGCAATATGCTTGCGTTATCGGCGGTATTTAGAAGCTGATCCGAAATCACGTTCCTGGCTTTACTGAAGCCTGCAGTTCGCTCCGGAAAATTTTTAAAATTAATCGTCCGTTCTTTCTTATCCGTATTCATTATGCACATTATGGTTTGATCATTATCGTATCTAAAATACACATACAGTCCCTCAGATGGTACATAGTGCATCATTTCTCCTGTTTTCAAAGCCGAAGAACCTTTGCGAAAGGTTCCCAGCTTTTTTACAAGCATCTGCACAGAAAATTCATCTGCTGTTAAGCCCTCCCCGGTAAAAGCGTTTTTCTTATCGCCCGGCCATCCGCCCGGAAAGTCTGAACGTACCAGGCCGTCGGGATTGGTAAAACCCTTTAGCAACACTTCAGAACCATAGTAAAGCTGCGGAATACCGCGGCAGGTAAGTAACCACTGCATGCCCATTTTTTGCTTCTCTACATTCTCTCCCACCACAGAAAAAAATCTCGGTTCATCATGGTTATCCAGTAGAAGGACGTTCCGCCAGGGATCTTTATTGAGAAAATCATTACTAAGGGTATTATACAGCTTGTTAACACCTTCCGTCCAGCCAAAGGGTTGTGTTAATGCCGGAATGATCCCATAATACAGGTTCTGGAAGTCAACGGATCCCTGCAGATTACTCTTATAGGGAACATCCATCACATTTGCGTTGAAATATGCCTGGTTAGCGGAGCCAAACACCCTGGTTTCGCCAAACAGGGTGATATCAGGATATTCATCCATGATGGCCTGGTTACAACGGTTGGCAAAATCAAGGTCGCTGTAAGTGTACGTGTCAATGCGTATGCCGTCAATACCAAATTCCTGGATATACCAGATCATGTTCTGAATCAGAAAATTGGCCATATAGGGATTTTTCTGATTAATATCCGGCATTCCCTCATCAAACCAGCCATCACTCATCCGCTTGCGGTCGGAAGGTGCAGCGTAGGGGTCAAAAAGGGTTTGTTCTTTATAAGTGGTCTGGGTGAATACCGTCCAGCGGTGCATCCAGTCGTTCGCCGGCGGATCCAGCTCTAAGAAATGTTCTAAACCGATATGATTGTAGACCGCGTCCATGATCAGTTTCATTCCGTTTTTGTGCAGTACATCACTCAGCTCTTTATATTTTTCTGCGCCTCCGAATCGTGCGTCAATCCTGTAATGATCTGAAATTGCATACCCATGTTCGGTTCTAGCAGGCCTGTCATTTTCCATCACAGGCAATAGCCACAAGGCGGTAACACCTAGATCCTTGAAATAATCCAGATGATTGGATATTCCCTGAAAGTCTCCGCCGTGCCGTAAATACATGGAATCGCGGTTTAACGACTGATCTCTCATACCGGCTACGCGATCATTGGATGGATCTCCGTTACTAAAACGGTCGGTGATCAGCAAGTCAATAAAGTCGGCAGAAGTGACACCCTGTGCGTATTGGGTTCCTTTTCCCGGCCGCTGCTTTCGCAGCTCCCATGAAATTGTCTGCGTTCCCCCGCCGCCCTGCAACGCTATGGAAACAAGGCCCGGCTTTGCCGTTTCAGAAATTGAAATATCAAGGGCCAGATATCTTCCATTATCGAACGAATGAGTTTTAATGATCTTTATACCGGGATAGGATATGTTTACTTTCTTACCCGCGATATCCTCCCCTGTACTTCTTAACAATAACTGTATATTTTTCATTTTCATGCCAACCCACCAATTTGAAGGATATACCATGACCTGTTTAGCCGAAAGACTATTGTAACAGAATATTATTGAAAGAACCAGGAGGAGTTGAGTTTTTTTCATGCTTGATCGTATTGATTTGCCGAATGTATAGGGTATTTGCAGGAGGTAAAAATTTCCGGTACAAACAACTGGTTTAACATGACAAACAACACGATTACCCGGTCTCAAAGAGTTGAAAGTAAAAAGCCTTAATAATTTTAATAAATTCGACACCTGGAATGTGCTATTATAAATTGAATGACACCCAATAATTTATTTACTGACAGCGGAAAAATCAAACCGGTTGTATACCTGGCGTATTGGCTTATATATGTGTTGCTCTTCGTATTCATTCAGGGATGGCAGGCAGAGCAATACAGTACCGTTTTTTTCAACGAACTCTTAAGCCTTTTGCCCCGGATCTTTTTTGTTTACCTGGTTACTGACTGGCTTGTTGATAAATTTCTACTCAAGCTCAGACCGATCCTGTTTTTAACCCTTTACCTCATCCTGATTATCTTCTTCGCCTTTGTATTAAGGCTGATCGATAACTTTATTATCCTCAAATATTTTTTACCTCATTGGGGAGAGGAACCGCTGTTCAGCATTCCACCCTATTTGAATAATGTCATCAAACTTCAGTTTGTAGTAACCTGTCCGTTCGTTTTCAAGCTATTTTATTATTGGCAAAAAGAAAAAAAACAAATATCCTTTATTCAGAATGCACAGCAGACACCACAGCCTGCCGGGAATCCTCCTGAAGATACAGCCAGGGTTGAGGGAGGTTTTATTTCCATCCGCTGCGAGCGGAAAGTGGTGAAGGTTTTCCTGGATGAGATCCATTATCTGGAAGCTCAACGAAACTACGTGATCGTTTATACGAAGAATGAAATCTATCGAACCTATCTTTCCATTTCTGAAATGCAGGAAAAACTCCCCGGCGACCAGTTTCTGCGAGTCCACCGGTCGTTCATAGTTTCTTTAAATAAGGTAAAAGCCCATACCAGCAGTGTGGTGTTTGTGCTGAACCAACACATCCCGATCGGACGCGTATACAGCGGCAATCTTGATGGCGTTTTGTGGAAAATATAGATGAGGATGATCGGTTGGAATTATTGAGGGGATTGAACAGGAACTCTTTTCAGCAGGTGCGTTTGAAATGGCCGGTTTGAATTCATGATGAATCCCTGCGCTAGAGTTAATTATCCAGACGGGGGTCTTTAAAGATGCCATTCAATTTTACTCAGCATTCGAGTGCATTCAGCATTGTTGAGATCCCGGGTCAAGCCCGGTATGACAGAGGACAAGTGAAGCAATATCATGCTAATTTGGGATGCCGGGTCAAACCCGGTATGACAAATGACAAGCGAAGAAATCTCTTGATAATTAAAGATACCGGGTCAGGCCCGGAAGAATAAAGTACTTTCAAACCTGGATTATTTTGTAACAAAATATTTCAAAATCAATCTTATATTCATGAAAAAAATCTGGATTGGAACATTCGAAAACTCGGAAATAAAAATTGAAAACACATGGTTTAATGGGGAGCGCCTTTTTGTGAACAATGTTTTACAGGATGAAACATACGGATTTGTGGGCACAAAGCTATTGGGCCATGTAATTGATATGCAAGGCAATAAATTGTTAATTAAAGCCAACCTGGGTGGTTATTTCTATATCTCGTGCCGGTTATTTGTTGATGACCGGAAAATTGAATTATTGGAATCTAAATCTTAATTAGAGAGCAGAAAATTATTCCGGGCTTTTTTTGGAGTATTAAGAAGAAGTTCAAAAAACTTTGCTTATTGATTCGTAGAGGCAAGACATCCTCTTTAGTAATCAGAAAAAAATCAGATTCAGATTTCATTTTCAGTTTATGCCTGTCGTTTTCTAAAAAATTGAGCCTCCTAATGCTCAGGTTATTAATATCCTCCTGCGGCTAAGAGCTTATTCTTTAAGCCTGATGCTATTTATTAATAGTTCCTGGTTTTGATATCAATCTGAAGGATTGTTATTTACGTAAATTCTTAGGATTCAAAAAAATCGAGGGATAAATCATTTTTTCATATGATATGACCATCCTGAAATAAGGAGAATCTAAATGAAATTATTTTGATTGCGATTCCAAACCTTATTTTTATAAAAATTAAAATATTCATTTGCTACTATAAAACCTTAACTATAAATCGCTGTTTGATATAAAAATAAATATGAAAGAAAATTTACGGCGGATTCATGTTTTTATTAAGGATCCTTATAAAAAAGGGATTCTTGTTATGATTAAGGATGTTGTGAATTTATGGGCTGTAAAAAGAAGTTTTCCGGTTCATTATTTCGGGAGGTTTTTATATCGAAAAGACTCGGGTAATTGCCGTGATTTTTTGAATATGAAGGAATATACCTCCATTATCCGATCTAAAAAACTTAATAATCAGGAATACCTTCCGCTTTTAACCAACAAATTATCCTTTGCTCTTTTCTGCGATAAACATAAAATTCCAAGTCCGTATGTGTTGAGTTATAATTTTAAAAATAACTTTTTCTGCAATGGCAAAATCCTCCGGATAGCTGATAAACAAGATTTGCTGAATTATTTCAAAGAGATTTTCGAAACAGGTAAGCGCAAAAAAATTTTCTTAAAACCTCTGGGCGGTTACGGAGGTAAAGGCATTATTTCTTTAGAATATCCGCATTTTGAAACGGAGCTGGATAAAGTAGCGGATGATATACTCCAGCACTCCTATATACATCAGGAAGGTATTGATCAGCATCCTGAAATCAGTAAAATATATCCCAAAAGTGTGAACACCATTCGGATTGACACCTACATTGATGATTCGGGAAAAACGCACATTCTGGGAACGGCGATGCGCTTTGGGACAGGCGGAAAATCTGTAGACAATGTTTCTTCAGGCGGTTTTTTTGTGCCTGTAAATTCAGTTACCGGATGCCTGACTGATAAAGGAACTCAGGCTATGAAGTTTGGCGGAGGGCGTTATTTTAAACATCCCGATTCCGGCTTTGTATTTAAAGATTTTGAGATTCCATTTTTCAATGAAGCTTTGAAATTATGCCTGGATCTTTCTACATACATTCCTAACCGGCTTGCAGGATGGGATATTGCCATTACCGATAAAGGACCATTAGTTATTGAAGGCAATCATACGCCTTACATTTTGATGGGCGAGATTGCTTACGGCGGTTATGTAAAACATCCTTTATATAAAGAACTTATCGCCAACAGTAAATAATAAGGAATGATTCGGGAAATAGAAAAACTCAGAAAAGCTTCATTTTGGATCTCCGATTTTTTAAAAGGAGGCCCTGTCAATAAAAACTATGAGGAGATCAGGTTTATCCTGGAAAATTATGATTCTCCCGAATCAATTCGTAAAAGAGATTTGAACTTGTCTAATTTACTTATTCACGCAACCGGGACGAGCCCTTTTTACGCAGAGTTTAAACACTTCAAATCTTTAAGTGACTTTCCGGTAATCAACAAAATTATTATCCGTGACCGTTTCACTGATCTGCAATCAAAAAAATTTAAGAATAAAAGAAATCATACTGTTCAAACCAGCGGTTCTTCCGGAATTATATCTACCACGCTTCAGGACACAAATAAGAGAAACAGGAATACCGCAGACACCATCTACTTTAAAAAGCTGGCTGGTTTTGAGCTTGGTTACAAATTATATTATATCAGGAAGTGGTTTAAAATGCATACCAAAAGCCCCTTGATTACCTGGCTAAGAAATATAAACATGGTTGATGTCAGCAAGTTTTCTGACGAATATCTTGCTGATTTTATTAAAACTTTAAAAAGAGACCGATCTACAAAAGTATTGCTGGGCTATTCATCGGCATTGAGAGATATTTGCAAATATCTGGATAAAATAAATTCCGGGCCGGTTGAAACAGACATTTCGTGTATTATCGGCATGTCTGAAGCATTAAGTGATTATACCAAACATTCATTAGAGAAATATTTTAATGCGCCCGTAGTTTCAAGGTATTCCAATTTAGAAAACGGAATACTTTCTATGCAGCTTCCCGGCCAGGGAGATCATTTTCATATCAACTGGGCAAGCTATCATATTGAAATTTTGCATCCGGAATATGATCAGCCGGTTGAATACGGAACTTTAGGGAGGGTGGTTATTACTGATTTGTTCAATTACTGCATGCCCATTATCCGCTATGATACCGGCGACCTGGCCATCATGACCAATGACAATAAATACTTTAATAAAGCCCCTGCTTTTGCTAAAGTAGAGGGCAGAAAAATGGATTTATTATACGATACCAAAGGAAACGCTCAATCTCCTTTTATTGTATTTCACATGGAATCCTTCCTGCAAATCAGGCAGTTTCAATTAATTCAGGAATCCGAAAAATCATATGTTTTAAAATTAAATGCTGATCCGGATTTTAAAGAAGGCGATGAGCTTATCCGCATTTACAGAGAGTATTTTGGGGATGATGCAATTATAAACATAGAGTATGTAAGTGAAATTCCTCAACTATCTTCGGGTAAACGAAGATTAACGGTTAATAATTATTTGCCTGAGAAGGAATACAGCTCATCCGTAAATTCATAATTAAAAACGCTTAAAAAATCAATAAATCTATTTTATAATTAGTCTCGTATTTAAAATAATGAGATTGTTCGGAGCTAATTATCAATGAATTACTTATAAATAATAACTATGAACATTTTATTTACCTGTGTGGGGAGAAGAAATTACCTTATAAAGTATTTTAAAAAAGCATTACGCGGTAAAGGAAATATTGTAGCTGTTGACAGTCAATTATCTGCATCGGCCCTTGCAGAAGCTGATATAAGTATCCAGGTGCCGGCAATTTACGATCCTCAATATATTGAATCTTTACAATCTATTATAGAAAAACATAACATACATGCCATTATCTGTCTGAATGATCTGGAGCTTCCCATTATGGCCCGGAATAAAATGAAACTGGAAAAATCGGGCGTTAAAGTGCTTGTCTCGGATGAAAAATTTATCGATATCTCCTTTGATAAATGGAAGACTTATAAATTTTTCAGCAACCTGGGAATTCTTACCCCTAAAACTTTTTTAACAGTTGCGGATACGCTTGATTCGATTAATATGCATGATTTAAGCTACCCTCTGATATTAAAACCTCGCTGGGGTAGCGCTTCCATCGGCATCGAAATCGTTGAAAATGAAAATGAGTTCCTACTGGCTTATCAGTTATTAAAAATTAAATTAAAAAAATCAATTTTAAAACATTCATGCGCTGAGGATGAAGAGCAATGCATTCTGATTCAGGAAAAAATAGAGGCGGATGAATATGGCATGGATATTTTAAATGACTTTAACGGCAAATACTACAGCTCCTTCGCCCGAAAAAAACTAGCCATTCGCTCCGGGGAAACAGATAAAGCCATGTCTGTAATTGATGAGGCTTTTGCCGATGCGGCAAAGATAATTGGTTCAGCAACCGGACATATAGGAACGATGGATTGCGATTTTTTCTTGCTGAACAATAAGATTTATTTTTTAGAGATGAATCCAAGATTTGGAGGAGGATATCCATTTTCTCATGAAGCAGGAATTGATACTCCTTCTATATATATATCCTGGTTACAGGGTAATTTTGATATTTCCAGATTTAACAATTATAAACACAACGTGTCATTTTCCAAATACGATACGCTTATTTCATCCCTGAATCTCAATTCAGAACCTGAAAGTGTAATTGCTTCTATTGCTGGTTGATAGCATTCAAAGTTGTCTGTTTATTAATCTCCCCTTTATAAAATTTAATGAAGTATTTGCTTCATTACGAGGGTATATAATGAGGATTTTTATTCCTGTAATCTTTAAGCGTTTTTAAAGAAGTAACTACCGTAATATCCTTTCCGCTTACAACATTATGAATGGTTTTAAGAGCAATTTTGCAGTCATTTATAAAGGATAGAGTTTCTACATACTGCACATCCAGTTCCAGTCTTTGAGGTAATTCAATATTGTTTCTACCCGAAACCTGAGCAAGGCCGCTTATTCCCGGCCGCACATGATGCCTTGTATGTTCCCGTTCTGTATAATAGTATAAGTAATTTTCCAGTAAAGGCCGGGGACCAATAAATGACATATCGCCAATCAGAACATTCAGAAGCTGGGGAATTTCATCAATGGAAGTTTTTCGGATAAATTTTCCGGCAGAAGTAATTCTGTCTGCATCGGGCAGTAACTCTCCGTCTGCATCGTACTTATTAACCATCGACTTAAATTTTAAAAGCCGAAAAATTTTACCATTAAGTCCCGGACGGTTTTGAGTGAAAAACGGATTCCCTCTGTAATAAATGCTTAAAACAAGTATAGCTATTATAAAAATAGGGGAAATCAGAATAAAAATCAGAATTGAACAAATAAAATCAATGAGTCTTTTAAAAAACAATTTATACATCAGGCTTACAATTATATAATTTTCTAAAGACTCAATATCTGCAAATAAACAATTTATCTGTTAAAGAACATTTAATACTCACCATTTCTTCAGCATTTATTGTCGTAATAATTAGCATGCATATTGTGAAATTTAGAGGCCTGATCCATCATTATTCTTCATTTTAAAATTTAAAGACTATTTCACCTGCCCAATAGAGCAGGCGAAATAGCATTCATTGATCAGCGATTTATAAACCCGCCGCCGGATTATTTTGAAGTAGCTTTTTTAGACTTTTTCATTTCCGGTTTTAAAATCACCTTGGTCCATCCTTTATCGCGGGCATCAAAGTGTTTGTAAGCTTCGGGAGCTTCATCAAGAGAAAGCTCATGGGAAATAATGGCAGATGGTGAAGCTTTTCCTGCTGAAATGAGCGTACAAAGCTGCCGGTTGTAAGATTTCACATTGGCCTGTCCGGTTGCAATGCGCTGTCCTTTCATCCAGAATTGCCCGAAATCAAAATCCATATGTCCTTTTTTCTGAAGCTCTTCTTTTGATTTAGGATCTTTAGGTACAAAAACTCCAACTACTCCAATAGAGCCTGTTGCTTTAACCGCCTGAACCAATTCATTCATGGTTATATTGGAGTGTTCTTTTCCATGCTTATCACAGCATTGATAACCTACGCATTCACAACCTTTATCGGCACCCAAACCATTGGTAAGCTCAAGCACCTGTTCAACCGCAGAACCTTTTGAAAAATCGATAGCAATTGCCCCCAGTTTTTCGGCAAGTTTAAGCCGGTCTGCATGATTATCAACAACCATAATCTTGCTGGCACCTTTAATATTTGCAGAATGCGCCGCCATAAGTCCTACAGGCCCCGCACCATAGATCACCACCGAGTCTCCGGGTTTTACATCTGCCAGTTCAGTGGCGTGATATCCTGTAGGAAAAATATCCGACAGCATAACATAATCATTTTCTTTTTCAACAGCATCTTCAGGTAATTTCAAACAATTGAAATCGCCATGAGGCACCCGTAGGTATTCTGCCTGTCCGCCGCTGTACGGTCCCATTCCGGCAAATCCATACGCAGCACCGGCTGTTCCCGGATTCATGGTCAGGCAAAATCCCGTAAGGCCGCTTTCACAATTCTGACAGTGGCCACACCCGATATTGAAAGGCAGGCAAACCATATCGCCTACTTTTATCTGAGTCACAGCTTTTCCGACCTCTACTACTTTTCCCAAATTCTCATGGCCAAGTATTCTTCCCGTTTCCATATCTGTTCTTCCCTCATACATGTGCAGATCAGAGCCGCAAATATTGGTTGTCGTTATTTTAACCAATACATCTGTTGGCTCTTCTATCTCCGCATCGGGCATTTCAACTACCCTTACATCCAATGGGCCATAATAAACTAATGCTTTCATAAGTAATTTTTTTAGGTAAGTGAGTTAAAGATTAACTTACAGGTTTTGAGTTTGTTTGAATTAAAACATCAATACAAGCATATTTTTTGATTTAATACTTTCAAAAAGCTGATATCTGACGGGTAGATTTTAAGGAAGGAATAAAGATTACTTTTTGAAATGATTATATTAGTTCTAAAATTTACCAGTATGAAAAAGGAAAATTTGAAGGATGCAGAAATCATTTTGATGGCAGCAGCCGCAGCCCTTACTCTCATCGGTTTCATAGCTTTAGCAGCTAAAAGGTTTTCTGCCCCACGATTTAAGTTCCTTCAACCAAAGGATCATTCTTACCTTAAAATTGACAAAAGAACGCTGGAAAAATATGTAGAGCGTAAAGGAGCAAAAATAAAATTTGATTTTACCGAAGATAATGGCAGGGTAAAGTTAAATTTTATTGGCTTTACAAGAGATAACCGGCAATGCATTAAGAAAAAAATGGATGCTCCGAATTCAAAAATCAAAAAGTTAGAAAATATAGATTTTGGCGTATTCTCTGAGGATGAAAATAAACGGCCTTTACACGATATCCTTACCAATGAGCCTTTAAAAGACTGGTATTTAACTCCTGAAAAATCTAATATCAAATCAGGATATGTAGGTTATGACATGCGTGATTTCGATTCAATAAATATCCGGACATCTGCACTGCTTGCTTACAGAATCAATCCCTGTCCTCCTGGATGTTAAAATATAGAATCTTAAAATAAAAATCTTCTAAGCCAGTGACTTAGAAGATTTCTTGTCTTGTAAAAAAGATTGTGAAGATTCAAAGACAAGACATTAAGGTCTTGCAGGTCTTTTATACTGACTGTACCAGATAATTTTGCCGTCTTTAAGCTGATTAATATCATGATAATAGGCAGAATCAACTTTACCATTTTTATAGGTATCCGTTTCTTTGTACCATGTTACAATGTATGCATCTTTCTTATCCGGCGAATACATCTTGTTCCATGAATTCATTTCTATAGCTACTGAACTTAAACTGTCGCGGGAAGTCTTCCACATATTCAACAACTCAGATCTGGTTACTTTATATTTTTTCCCGGTATTCATATCATACTCAACCGAATCTGCCATTGCATTTCCCAGTCCCTCCATATTACCCGAAGACCAGTCTTTATAAGTCATTAAAACCTTGCGGAGATCCTCATCAGATACATTATCAGACCAGTTACTCGTGTATGTCGCAGTATATGGAAGGTCAGCTGCGGGCTTCCCCGAAACCGTACTATCCGACTGATTATTAACATCTGCTTTTTTATCTCCTGTATTACAGGATGCAAAGAATGCAAGCAGGCAAATAAACAAAATGAGCTTTTTCATAATGATTTATCTAATATTAATTATTTACATACTAATATAATTAATCCATATGGAATCATTAAGATCAAAATGTGATGAAAATGAGCAAGTTAGGGTGCGATTTTTATTTACTTATCACCTATTTTAAAAAGCGATAGGTTAGTTTTATTAATAAAGAATTCCTAGACTGATCTGCAAAAGCGTTTTTCCATAGACTTTCTGTCAGAGGGGTAGCCAGATCCGAGGCAACATCGGGTGTATTTCCCTGAGCCCAAACCAGATATAATTCCGAACCTGCTTTGTATTCCCATCTCATGATCAGATTTGATCTGAACTGAACAAAATTAAAATCAGGCTTACTAAAACTATAATCTGTCAGGCCATCTGCATCATCATCCACGTAGTACAGGCCATTATTAAAACTGATTTCAGATGAATTGAAAGCCCGAAAACGATCGTCATATTTTTTGGCTAATGGATCAGCAACATAGGCGAACTTAGTATACAAGGGACGGGTAATAAATGGCTGACCATAATACTGAAGTGTCAGATCCGGAGTAATATTATAGCTTAATCTGCCGGTATACCGTAACGTTTTCTGAGACACTTCTCCAACTATAGTTCTTTGCTGATTAGCCCGGCTGGTATTGCTTATAAACTGATCCTGCCTTCGCCAATAATCTGAATAATTTGCGCTAAGGCTGATTCTAAGCGCATTTAGAGGTTGAAATGATACGGATAATCCGTAATCCTTTCCTTTTACAGTATTTTGAAAACCCCAGGAATTAGACATTTCCAAAACTCCGTTTACCTTCTTTCTGTTATCAGTTGCTATATAAAAATTATGACCTATGCCGGCGGGGCGCCTGATGGCAGATGCTCCTCTTAATGCATTATTCGAAATATCATACGGATTCCAGGTTAAGCCTGTTCCCGACTGCCAGTTATTTTTAAAGGTTGCATGCGAATTAAAATTAAATGCCTGATAGATAAACTTTCCGCCATAATCCCAGCGTGACCAGTGATTGTAATTTAAGCGGGCATTTCTGAAAAATGAAAAGGGTTTCTGAAAATGCAAACCAGCCCAGGTAAAGTGATTAATTTCATTTGATGTAAGCATAAAACCCAGATCATTTAATTCCAGGCCGGGAGAACGGGTTGTAAACCCTGTTTCAAATTTAAATACCTGACCTTTTTTACCGGACTTCCCTCCGATTTTACCAAACCTGATGGTACTGCCCATGCCACTCAATGAGGTGCGGTTGCTGTCTATTGATAATTCACTTGCTCCGGCACGCTGAAAGAGATGTTCAAACCCGGTCTGTGTAAGCAAAATGGCTTCTTTTGATCCACGAACATGGCTTAACACCATATTTCCACGGATATACCAGGTACGATTTTTCCAGTAATGCAAAAAGTCAAATCCGCCGGTCCAGGCATTCCGGTGCAGCATTTCCTGTAATCCTCCTTCGCGGTTTACAGCTGTTATAATTCCGCCTATAATGGTGTTGCCGCCATCAAAGTCCTTTTGCATACGGCCCACAAAATAATTACTTAACGGCTCAACCAATTCTTTACGCCTTTGACCTGCCACATCGATAGTTGCCATTTCTCTTTGAGTAATACTTTCCAGAATCCCTATACTCCACCCGTTTTTCGTTTTTCCGCTAAATTTTGCCGCTCCCAGAATAGAGGTATTTTGAGGTACAGAAACAAATTCTCCCGTGTCAACTGCGGGATATTTATGGGGCGAACTCCCAATACGCCGGGAATAAAATAACAGATCACTGTCATAGTCTCCACCCGCCTCTGAGCCTGTGAGTTGATAATCAAAAATATTTCTGCTCTCTATGAAGAAAGGTCTTTGTTCCTGAAAGAAATTCTGGAAGCCATCTATGCGAACCTGGGAAGGGTCTGCTTCTACCTGTCCAAAATCAGGATTAATGGTAAAATCAAGTATCAGGTTATTAGTGACCGCCAACTTCCCATCCAGCCCTCCGCTTAGCTTAACATCACGGCCTGTGGCAAAAGGATTGCCAGGTTCTTTTTTATACGTATCAGCCTGCGAAGTAATGTATGGGGCCAGTTCAATCTGCCGGTGTACAGGTATGCCTTGTATTCCATGAAGTTCGCCGAAAGCGCTGACCCACACACCCGAATTTTGCGGAATATATTGCCAAACAGACCGTTCTTCCTTTCTGAACAAACGCCTTGTAAACTGGATCCCCCATACTTTATTATGCTCATTCCCATATCTAAGCTGACTCAGGGGAATTTTTATTTCGGCGGTCCAGCCGCTGGAATTAATATGGCTTTTACCAAACCATATCGGATTCCAGCTGGCATCCCAGTTATTCCCGTTATTGGAAACCAATTCATCACCGCGTACCCCGGAAACGGAAAGTGTAAAAGAAAATGCGGTGCGAAGATCATGATAGCTGTCGATATTTACTTCAACCCAATCTCCCGGAAATTCATCCCGGCGCCCCATATGTTTGATAATAGAATCCGTTGCCCGGTCATGGCAGTCATAAGCTATATATAAATATTTCTCATCGTAAATAATCTTAAAACGAGTGGGCTGTGACGGCGCTTTTCCCTCATTGGGTTGAAGCTGGATGAAATCTCCACCCCAGTTTACAGAATTCCAGGCTTCCTCATCGGGAATTCCATCCAGAGTTATTTCAGCTTTAAATGCTGCGGTAAAATATTTCTTTTTAAGGGTCACTGAATCAGAAGTACTTCCCCTTGCGTATCTGTTAAAAAAGATAAAAACAGTTAGTAGAATAAGTATAGTAATTAACTTCTCCTTTAATATATCAGGCAGACCTGAAATATTTTGCAAGCCCGGAAGTGTACTTATTGTATTGCTTGCTGAAATATTTATTTTAAAATCATAGGGTGCCGCAGGTTTAAGCATGGCAATTGATTTTCATGAATTTAATACCAGGATCATGAAAGAATTCACCTGATCTATATCCCCATTCAGAGTTAATCAGACTTAAATTAATACAAATATAATTGGATTTTCAATCATAAAATAGCTGTATCAGCATTATTGTAAATGGTGCCGGAGCTAGCATTTTTATTAAACAGTACAATCATCAAAAATTATAGTAATGCTGCAAAAATTCAAAAAGATGTATAAAAAATTGCCTGATAAATTGATTTGCATCAGCACCTCTTTACTTTTTATATTTAATAGCTATTGAGTTTTTGCAGTTTCATTGCTGTAAAAACTTTCAATTCCTGAAAAACAAAAAAGACATTTTAGATTTCTGTTTCCTGATGAGCTGAAGGAACCGATACACTTAATTTTTAAACCAATCAAATTATATGGCAGGGCTTACCGTTGACAAATTTACAGAAAACGAGGTTGTCAAAAAATGCCTTAAAGATCTTCAGGAAGAATTTCCGGAAGGGAAAAATCCGCTGGTAGTTTCAGACGTGCTTGACAATGCAGGCCACCAATATGTCAATCTGGTTCAGAAAGGCGGAGGTGTTCTGGGTGTTGCATTGGTTGGATATACGTATATCCTTGAAAAAATGAATATTCGCTTTATTCGCCTTGCGGGTACCAGCGCAGGAGCCATCAATACCGCATTGATGGTAGCCGCAGGAACCAAGCAGGATGCAAAATCAGAATATGTATTAGACGCTATTTGTAAGCTCAAATTTATTGATTTTGTAGATGGTCATCCCTTTGCCCGCTGGGTGATAAGTAAATTCATAACCCACCAGGATTTTGGGGTAAAAGTTAAAAGGTTCTTTTCCGCAATTATATTTACACTGGTAATTTTGCTTGCAGGAGATTTCATTTTTCTTGGATTGCAAAACGCCATAAGCTGGATTTCCATTTTCACAAAAGTCTTTTTCGGACTTACAGGATTATGCTTATTATTTATCGCGGTCTTAATAGCCTATGTATCCACCTTACTCAAGCGACTAAAAAACTCGGGGTTCGGTATCAACCCGGGAGATTTTTTTTATGACTGGATTAAAGAAAAGCTGCATGAAAATAATGTAATTACAGTTTCAGACCTGATGAGCAAAGCATCTGCACCGGTTCCGGGTCTTCATTTACGGGTAGCCAATTCAGAGGAACTGAAGGGACTTGACGGAGACGTTACTTTTATATGCTCCGAATTAGTCTCTCAAAATAAAATTCAGTTTCCAGAAATGTGGAAGCTTTTCAGGAAAAACATGGACGATTTACAACCGGCAGGTTTTATCAGGGCATCTATGTCTATCCCGGTTTTTTTTGAATCTTATTTTATTGAAGATATTCCTTGTACAGATGAAGAAATAAAACAGATCTGGCTGGATAAATTCGGAGAAACAGATCCTCCCTCCTCTGCCCGGTTTGTCGACGGCGGGATTTTATCCAATTTCCCGATAAATCTGTTTTATAATCCAAAAGTGGATACACCCAGACTTCCATCATTTGGTATCGACCTTGACGATAGTGTACCTGATGACGCAGGGAAAAATTCAAAAATGTGGAGCATGACCGGATACTTCGGCAGAATTTTTAATACCATCAGATTTTATTACGATAAAGACTTTTTGATCAAGAATAAAATATTCAAAAAAGGAATTGGAACTATTCCATTACAAGGCTATAACTGGCTCAATTTCTTTTTGAGCGATAAAGACAAAATAGATATGTTTAATAAGGGTGCCCAAGCTGCAACAGAGTTTCTCATGCAGTTTAACTGGCAGGAATATAAAACAGATCGCATAGAAATGAAACTGAAAATAATTGAAGAGCAACTACATAGCGGAAACGCTGAAAATCAATAAACATGTGGACATTCATTATCAGCTGGACCACTTTCAGTATATTTTTTGGAGTAATACTTCTTTTAAGTTT
Source organism: Daejeonella oryzae DSM 19973 (assembly GCF_000422945.1). Classification (GTDB taxonomy): domain Bacteria; phylum Bacteroidota; class Bacteroidia; order Sphingobacteriales; family Sphingobacteriaceae; genus Daejeonella; species Daejeonella oryzae. Next base: position 64,572 of record NZ_KE383964.1, on the reverse strand, counting down.
TGTAATGAAGTTAAAAAGCCTTCATTTTTATACCAAAGATGTGGTTATAAAAAGATTTAATATTATGGATCTGGAACTTCCGGCAACGCCCAATGAACTGGTAAATACCCTTAAGGGGCTCTATCAATTGCCGGGATCGATTTCTAAAAATGCAGTTAGTGCTTTAAAATCGCATTTGTATTTAGATTTTTTGTTTATGCCCTTTGCATACGGGGCTATCTTTATACTCTGTATGCTGGTATCATCAAAAATGGATTACCCTTTCGGGATCATTTTGTTTCAGGTTTTGGCCTGGATCCAACTGATTCCATGGCTTTGCGATATTATTGAAAACGTCTACATTTTAAGGAAAATAAAGCCCGAACCCGCTATATCAAGCCCTGCTACTCACACCGCCTATCTTATAATGGAAGCATTTAAATGGGGCATTGCTTTCGTATCAATTATTGCCGCCTCTTCCATGATTTCCTATTTCTGGCTAACCGGAGATTATGCGGTTAGCTCTTTTCATTATCTGCTGATTGTGTTAACAGAAATAGCGTTGTTTTTTATAATGGGTAAGATTTTTATAAAATCTAAAAAGAAGGCAATCAAAAATTCTATCTGAAACATTATCTCTGAATGCAAAAAAAGACCGCCAAAAGTCAATTATGACGATCTTTTGATGACAAATTACTTTCCAAACATACCGCCGATTTTGTCTTTCAGACCACCGGTCAGATCTGCTGCAGAGTCTCCTTTAATTAAAGAATCTAATTGAGAACCCATGCCTGCCGGCATTTTATCCTTCAAAAAAGATACTACCGTTTGAACTGCTGTTGTTGCCTGCGACTCAGAAATACCTGTTTTTTCTGAAACCATTTTAATGAGTTGATCCATATTAACCTCCATTTTTAATTATTCTACTGATAGTACAATTAAAAAAACTGTTTGTGAGCGAATAATTAATTTTAATCATTAAAAGGCCTGAAAGAAATCAGTTTCCCATTATCCTTTCCAGGAGCCAAACTTTCCCTGCTGATAATCCTGGTAGGCCTGCCTGATCTCCAGTTCTGTATTCATTACAAAAGGACCCTGAGCCACAACCGGTTCATTAAAAGGCAGCGCATGTCCCAGCAAAATAATACTCTCTTCAATAGCTTCTATGATCAGATCATCTCCTGTATTAGTAAATTCCACCAGTTCATGGATTTTTGCTGTCTGTCCGTTTACGTTCACAGTGCCTTTAACAACATAGAAAAAAATATTTCTGTCTGCCGAAATGGAAACCTGGTACTTTCCGCCCGACGCAAAATAAATGGTTGCCAGCCGGATGTCTGCCATTGGCTGGAAAGCACCCTCTGTTTCTTCCCAGTTTCCTGAAACTGCCTGAATACGTACGCGGCCATTGTCAACTTCCGCAACCGGAATATTCTCTTTTTGAAGGCCTGTATATGAAGGCTCAACCATTTTAAATTTTGCCGGAAGATTTACCCATAATTGCAATATCTCAAGCTCACCTCCTTTTTTCAAAAATTCATCCGATGAGATTTCGGCATGAATAAGGCCTCTGCCTGCGGTCATCCATTGAACTCCGCCCTCATTTATAACACTTTCTGCTCCGCTGCTATCCTTATGAGAAAGATCTCCTTTCAGAATAAATGTAACTGTTTCAAAGCCGCGGTGCGGATGAGGGCCAAAAGGCAGTCCTGTGTTATTTTCAGGATAAATCTGGAATCCGTGATGGTTTAAAAACAGGAAAGGATCTATCTGTTCAACCGATTGGGTTGGAAGTGCTCTATAAGTCAGCAAATCTGCAATCGGAGCATATTCTGCTTTGTGAATGGTTTTTACAATTCTCATCATTTTATTGCTTTTAAACTTCTAAATACCTGAATTTTTAAGGTATAAGATTACAAAGGTCAGGAATAATATAAATTAAATACTACTTCACTTCATATCGGAAAACGAACCTTCCGATCTGCCCATCGGCATTGATGCCTTCTATAACTATTTTGTGAGTTCCGATATAATCTGAGTTAAAATACTTTATTTCCGTTTGATCTTTAATGCCAACCGAAACGTTCGGATTCCAGTAGACTGCTTTACGCAAATCTGCATTTCCGGAAGTTGGGGCATTCTGCAAATCATATCTGGGAGAATAAAACTCACGGTTTCGCTGATATCCGATTACCGTAACCGGCAGCATCCCGGGTGTTCTGGCGTTCAATGTATTTCCATACCGGTCACTTCCCGTTTTAGAGGTGATGACCAAAACTCCGTATGAACCCTCAATTCCATAGAGTCCGGTTGTTGCGGCACCTTTTAATACTTCCACACTTTGAATTCCATCTGCATTGACAGAACTTAAGTCAAAATATTCCTGCGTTAAACTTATCCCATCCAATATCACAAGCATCGGTTGCGGCCCTTCAAACATTCCGCTTTCAGGCGTATCGCGATTATATATTTTACCATTGGCGAGCTTTAACCCGTTTACGCGATTGGATAAAAACACGGACAAATCATGCTGATTAAGCAGATCTGCGGCGGTAAGCACCGCATCGGCCCTGCCGGCCCCATTGAGATTTGCGGAAATAAGTACCTTCGGAATCTTTTTAGCCGTTACCGATACAGCATTTAATAAAATACCATTATTGCGGTATTGAAGTTCATTTAAGCGGGCATTCTCAGGTAAACTTTTCTCCTGTCCGGCAATTTTAAATGATGTAAAATTATTCAGAACAGCTTTTTGATCTTCCTGATTAAACAGTTCAATTTTCATGTTTTTGCGGAAACCGGCACTTATAGATGAAATAACAAAGCGGGCGGTATCTGTCACATTCATATCAGGAAATTTAAAATATCCGTTTTCGTCTGTTTTGCTCTGAAGAATGGTAGAAGGGAATCCCCCTTTAAAAAGAGTTACTTCACCCAAAGCAAAGGGTTTGCCCGAAGGCAGGGTCATTTTTCCGGACAATTCAATACCCTCCTCCCGGTTTTCCTTAATTTCCGGAAATCTTTTAGAGAGAACATTCTTCCATGAAAATTTGCGCCAACCCTGAGTAAGTAAAAGATGGTCGAGATGACGGGCCCTGTTCTCATCCTTAAAATCGTTAAAGTAATAATTAGGTGATTCTATAAAACCTTTTAAATCTGAGCTGAGCAGCAGATCAGAAAATATGCTGACCTCATCATTATCATTTCCGCTAAGTTCACTTTCATTATACACCGAAACAGAGAGATTTCCGATCTCGGGCTGACCAGCCTTATTCTTCATGTACAAAACAAAATTTACGGCTTCTCTTTTATTAAACTTCGGTTTAATATCTGCCAGAATAAGCAGTTCTTCATATTTATTGACAAAAATTAGGCGCTCGGAAACCGGATTCTTTTCCGGATCAAAGAGGGTAAACTGAGCAGTGCCACTGCTGAGCAGGTCTTTTGATATCCAAACTGTATTTTGTGCCTGATTGTTTACGCTAAACTGCGACACATATTTACTTATTCCGTCCTGCGAGGCAATCAGTGTAAGTATACCCGTTTCCTTTAAACCGGGACTCACTCCAACCCGCACACGTACACTATCTGCTAAACCCGTTACCGAAATGGTATATCCCTGAGATTTAGCGGCCGGAATTTTTTCCTGCAATTCAGATCCATCTTTAAATTTTACTCGGGCGGTATAAGTTTTTCCGGGCTGGGGAGTGAAGGCAAAAACACCCATTCCCAGATGTTCTGAGTTGAATTCTGCAATTAATTCGCCGGCATCATCTACAATGCTCCCGCTTGCATCAATACCAAAACCATTTTTAGCAATTGATTTGAATGCTACTTTAGAGCGGATACCTGAAACCAAATCTCCTCCTTCGGGAAAAAACTGAATACTGTTAGCCGCTGCGGCAGAAATAACAGCAGCCTTTTCGGTATTATTTTTAATCCGGATACTGCGTTCATAATAGAAAGCCTGACCGAAATTTTTCATACCGGGTGTATATGCCCGTAAATAATACATGCCCGGCATGATGCTGTCTGTAACCGGAATATTTCCCCATGCCAATCCTGCTTCTGATTTTAGTTTTGTGCGGTAAACCACCGCTCCGCTACTATTCAGTAAATCGACATTCAGTATTTTGCTTGCCGCGGAAGGCCGGTTGTAGAAAGAGTTTACAATATATGACTTGAACCATATCGTATCCGGAGTATTGTAAAAAGGCTGATTGGTATGTATATGAATTTTTTCAACCTGGTTTTTTTCCAGCAGATCCTTAAACTGAGCCATTTTTTTTAACAGCGGGTCATCAGATTGAAATCCGTAACCGGCAGTAACCACAAACAAAAGAAGTATCAGCAGGCATTTGGATTTTAACTGATTAGGCAGGAAGGTGTGAGTCATTTTTAAAATGTTTTTTGAATTGGTCAATAGTAGTTCAGCAGATATTTTCTGAAAGATTTTCTGATCAGGGTTATTTTCCCGGGCCGGGATGTGTAAAAAGTACGTATGCGAAAAGAATTGCAAAAATGGAATAAAGTAATGCTGCAATCCAGATATAAGTGAACCCCGATCCGATAAATGAGATTTTAATCAGAGCTATTGCACTTATCATAAAATGTGTAAAGTTTCCAATTGCCACCGGCCTGCTGTAAATTCCTCCTATTAAATTTGCTTTAGCAGTCCAGTTTAGCATGGCAAACCCAAGGTAAAGCGACCCTAAAATCTGGAGAACTATTACTGCAGATTGATTCAATCCCAAATGAGCAGAAACCTCGAGAGGAAAAAAAGAAAGGAATATGCCCGCCAGGCCTAAGACCACCGCACTTGCAGACATTAAGATTTTGGTGTTCATATCAGTTTTTAAAATTCTACGCTTTATAAAGGTTAATAATCAACTTTCGTAAATTACTTCTGTAAGAATATCAATAATTAATATATTTCTGCCCGATGTCGATATAATATTTACACTTAAGAAAAATTCCAACGCTGCACCATCCGGATTAAAATTCATATTATTAAACAGAATCAGGCATTTTCATCCTGTCAATGAACTTCTTTTTAAAAGAAAGGAAAACTTTCTCCCTTTACCTGAATTAACAATAATATTGCAAACCGTTTCTCATCTATCTTAAACGGATCAATTAATGACCAATTCTAAAGATTCAGGCAACATTTATACTTTTCAGTTTGGACTTGTTTGTCTGAGTTCTTTCCTGTTTTCGGCAAGTTTTAATATGCTGATTCCGGAGTTGCCGGCTTACCTGAGTTCTATGGGCGGCGCCTCTTACAAGGGGCTTATCATTGCTTTGTTTACACTTACAGCCGGGTTTTCAAGACCCTTTAGCGGGATGCTTACCGATACAATTGGCAGAATACCCGTTATGGCTGTGGGGTCTATCGTTTGTTTTATCTGCGGCTTTCTGTATCCGGTATTAACCACAGTGGCCGGGTTTTTATTTCTCAGATTGATACATGGTTTTTCAACAGGTTTTAAACCAACAGCTACTGCGGCTTACGTTGCTGATCTGGTGCCAGAAAACCGGTGGGGAGAAGCAATGGGTGTTCACGGTGTATGTTTTAGTACGGGTCTGGCAATCGGTCCGGCCATTGGAAGTACTATTACAGACCACTTCTCCATTAATATATTATTTTACTGCTCTTCTATATTTGCATTGCTATCCATCATAATACTGGCAAATATGAAGGAAACGCTAAAGGAAAATCAATCCTTCCGTTTTTCTCATTTAAAAATTAACAGAAAAGATATCATTGAATGGAGAGTAATACCTGCCGCTATGATTACTTTTCTGAGTTATATCAGCTATGGTGTAATCCTGACCGTTATTGGAGATTGGAGTAAATTTCTGGGGACCAGTAATAAGGGGATGTTCTTTATGGTTTTTACGTTATCCTCACTATTGATCAGGTTTGTTGCCGGAAAAGCATCTGACCGGTACGGCAGAATACTGATTTTAAAAATCTCGCTGGGTCTTCTGGCAGTTTCATTATCCTTAATCGGACTTGCAAATTCCTCTTTTACTTTAATGGCTGCATCCGCATTATACGGAGTAGCTACCGGCATGCTGTCGCCCACCGCAAATGCATGGACTATTGATTTGAGTGATCCAAAGCATCGCGGAAAAGCAGTTGCCACAATGTATATAGCGCTGGAAGCAGGAATTGGCATAGGAGCTTTATTAGCCGGATGGCTTTTCATAGATGATATTTCGATGATCCCAATAACCTTTTACCTTTGCTCTGCAATTACTATTATTGCATTTATGTACCTGATGATTCGCAATACCAAACCTGGTCATATTCCTGCTTAAAGCAGCTAAATTTTATATATTTTGTTTTCTTCCGGGCCACACTAATTCTGTGTAAAAACCATTATATGCTTAAAATAATCAGAACCGATTCCAGCAATCCAGATTTTATTGAACTGGTAAAATACCTGGATGCGTATTTAACAGAAAAAGATGGCGATGAGCATTCGTTTTATGATCAGTTTAATAAAATAGACAAAATAAAATCCGTAGTGATAGCCTATAAAAACGGCAAGGCAGTAGCTTGCGGAGCAATAAAAGAATATAACCCGGGTATTATGGAAATAAAACGGATGTATACATCTCCTGGAGAGCGGGGTAAGGGAATTGCTGGCCAGATTTTAAACGCTTTGGAAAAATGGGCCATAGAATTATCCTGCCAAAAATGCATATTAGAAACCGGAAAAAGACAAGCGGAAGCGATACTTCTTTATCAAAAAAACGGTTACAGGCTTATTCAAAATTATGGTCAGTATGCCGGAATCAACAATAGTCTTTGTTTCGAAAAGATGTTGAAATAATGAATGATGCTTTAGCTACTACCAATAAAAACACAAGCCTTTAATAAGGCTTGTGCATGAAGTTTACCGTAACTACTTTTCAGTATGATAATCATAATTTACCATCCAGTTGATCCCGAATTTATCGGTCATCATACCAAATAATGCGCCCCAGAAAGTTTTTTCTAAAGGCATACTGACAATTCCTCCATCTTTTAAACCGTCAAAAATTTTGTTTGCCTCCTCCTCGCTATCTGTATTAACGGATAAGTGAATATTATTTCCATCAATAGTTTTTTCTAGCCATTCCCCTCCAACATCACTGCCCATTAAAACCGTTTCTTTGCTGATGGGCAATGAAATGTGCATGATTTTTTCTCCGTCTATTTCCATTGCAGGCTGCCCCTCAGATGGCGGCATTTCATTATACCTGCTTACCTGAAGAAATTCTGTTCCGAAAACAGATTTGTAGAAATTGAAGGCTTCCTCGCAATTGCCTTTAAAATTCAGATAGGGATTAATTTGTGCCATGAGTTTTTTATTTAATGTTAAAAATTATGCTCAGTTAGATGATTATTTTTTACTTCCAGATTCCTTCAATTTTAGAAAGGCTGAGATTGTTCGGTTTCATTCCCGGAGAAAATTTAAGAAAAAGTTTATTCATGGTTTGTACAGGAAAAAAAATATCGGTCATAACTGTTAAGCCTTTATCAGCAAATAACTCTACAGATGCAGCATCAAAAACCACCGTCAGATCCATTGAATTGCTTGCTGCTAACCTGGGTGCGGTATGCTTTTTAGCAAATCCGGCTTCAAAATCTTTTTTCCCAGCTTTGGACCGGTCTATAAAATACTGGCCGGCTTGTTTGTCATAACCAATAATCAGTTCTTCACCAAGATCATTTGCGATAAGGATAGAGAAATCTTCCGGTTGATCGCTGCTCAGTTTCAACTGAAACTGGCCTTTAAAATCTTTTATAACTTCAGATAAATTCATGTTTTCCTGTAGCGTTGAGGCAGGAACTTTTATAACGGAAGAAACGATTTTATCCAACTCCTTTACAGGAGCGGATGCAAGATAAAATGAATTATTCACCTTCTTTAAACTTAATTCCCGGGGAATGGTCATTGCACTTCGCCAGGGATCTGTTGGTACCAGATTAGCGTACTGCCAATTGCTCATCCATCCAATAAAAATTTTTCTTTTAGCTGTATTTGACCAGGTAACGCCTGCGTAATTATCGGTACCCCAATCAAGCCATTTAGTTTCTGTACTGTGCGGAGTAAATTTTGATCCATCAAAATCTCCTGTAAAATACTGGGTTGCCGAACCACCATTCGGGCCGCCCGGATTAATGCTTACCAGCAACACCCATTCTGATTTTCCGTTCAGCTCAAGCTGAAACAAATCCGGACATTCCCAGACCCCTCCATGTGCACCCACATTTTCTCCAAAATCACTTTCCTTTTTCCAGGTTTTGAGGTTGGGGGAAGAATAAAAAGTGATCTTGTCTTTTGTGGCTAAAGTCATCAGCCATTTTTTATCTTTTTCGTACCACATAACTTTGGGATCACGAAAATCAATAATCCCCGGATTCTCAATCACCGGGTTTCCTTCATATTTCACCCAGGTTTTACCCTCATCCAAGCTGTAAGCCAAACTTTGTTTCTGAAAATCGATCCTTTTCTCTTTTTCTCCCGCAGGATCATGATGTGTAAATATGGCCACTAAGGGGGTTTCCCCATTGTTTGCAAATCCGGTGGTATTGTTTACGTCAACCACCGCACTGCCAGAAAATATGTACCCTAAACTATCGGGAAATAATGCAATCGGCTTGTGTTCCCAGTGAATCAAATCTTTACTGGTTGCGTGTCCCCAATGCATTGGCCCCCAAACGCTGGCTTCCGGATAATACTGGTAAAACAAATGAAAAACTCCTTTATAAAAAACCATCCCGTTTGGATCATTCATCCATTTTGATACGGGAGTAAAATGAAACTGAGGGCGATGAATTTCTTTGAAATCAATAATTCCACTTTTCTGTTGAGAATTCGCCTCTCTGTTTACAAGGAGGAAAATAAAGAAGAAACAAAAACAAGCAATTTTTTTCATTGTATATATTATTTAAAAATCTTAAACCGCTACGGTTTTGCTCTAACAAAATACATATTTAAAATATGACTGCAATCTTCATTCATAAAAATTAAATGCATTACAGATAATAAGACCTTATTTTAAAACAACGATTGAAAGAATCAGCAATTCTAAATCTGCCCCAGTTGGCGTAAAGTTCATTCTTTTGCTATGTTTGTGGCTTTCCAAAGAAATATCCTCAGGTAAACTGCATGATCACCAAATACTATATTAATCCTACCTATCTCTTTGTGCTTAGTTTTCTGTTACTTATAAGTATCGGGACAGGATTTTTGTTACTGCCTTACGCATCAAGCGGCGGTACAATAGCGTTTTCTGATGCGGTTTTTATGTCAACCAGTGCAGTTTGCATAACAGGATTAGCAGTATTTGACATCAGTAAACAATTAAGTTTATTCGGGCATTACGTAATTTTAATTCTTATCCAGCTGGGTGGTTTGGGAATAATGACCTTTACCGGTTTCTTTGGATACTTTTTAACCGGACGATCGTCTTTCAAAAATCAGATCATGTTTTCTGAACTGATGAGTGAGAAGAACATGAGTAACGTACTTCGCTCACTGATTAAGATAGTCCTGCTGACTTTCTTCTTTGAGCTTATGGGAGCTATTTTAATATATGCCAGCACCTCGCCACAACAATTCAGCACTAACGGTGAACATGTATTCTTTTCTGTATTTCATTCAATTTCGGCTTTTTGCAATGCCGGGTTTTCTACCCTTTCAGCCGGATTATATGATCAAAGTACCCGCTTTAATTATCCATTACAATTAATAATTGCTGCCCTTTTTATTCTTGGTGGAATGGGATTTGCCATTATTTTAAATGTGCAGGTTTTCCTAAAAAGATGGGCGGTTCTGCTTTATAATCGGGTGCGGCATGGTAAAGCCATCAAATACAAAGCCTGGGTTATGACCTTTAATTCTAAACTGATTTTTTATACCACCTTAATATTATTGGTGTTTGGGTTTGTTTCCTATTTCTTTTTAGAATATAATAATACCCTGGCAGAACACCCTACTTTATACGGGAAAATGGTTACCGCATTTTTTGCCGGTTCAACTCCGCGGACCGCAGGTTTTAACACTGTAGACATGACGGCTATGTCGTTTCCTGCAATTATGATCGTCATGTTATTGATGTGGATTGGCGCCTCACCAGGTTCTACAGGAGGAGGAATTCGAACTTCTACCATCGCGGTAGCCACGCTTAACATAATTAATACCGGCAGAAATCAGCAGAATATAAATATTTATAAGCGTGAAATCTCAGACGAATCGGTCAGAAAATCGTTTGCAATCATTTCTCTGTCTTTAATATGGCTGGGGATATCTATTTTCCTTTTATCCTTAACCGACGGGGATAAAGGTCTGATTGCCCTGGCTTTTGAAAGTTTTTCGGCATACAGTACCGTGGGATTAAGTATAGGAATCACTCCATCTCTCAGCACAGCAGGAAAGTATATACTTGCAAGTACAATGTTTCTTGGAAGAGTCGGAACATTAACTTTGCTGATCGCACTAATCAAAAATATTCATCCCCGACCCTATCAATATCCGGAGGAACATGTGTTATTTTAACAGGAAAACTATTTTAACAAGTATTAAGACAGCAGTTTAACAAGATTAAGGATGAAATTTATAGTATTTGGTTTAGGTCATTTTGGTGAAGCTCTGGCAGTGCGCCTTACAGAAATGGGTCATGAAGTGATTGGCGTTGACAACAGCATGAAGAAAGTGGAACAGCTGAAAGATGGAATTACGCATACTATTTGCATGAATTCTACAGACAGAGATGCAGTGAGTTCCTTACCATTAAAGGATGTTGATGCAGTGATTGTTGCCATTGGCGAGGATGAATCAGCCTCTTTGTTAACCACCGCTTTGCTAAAACAGCTGAATGTTAAACGGATTATTGGCCGTGTGGTATCTGACCTGCAAAAAACGGTTCTGGATGCGATGGCTATACAGGAATACGTGCTTCCTGAAGAAGAATCTGCCGAGCGGCTGGCAATGCGGCTGGACCTTGAAGAAGTAGTTGATTCCTTTAAGATCAGTGAAAAATATAGTATTGTTGAAGCCAAAGTTCCAAAAAGATATATTGGCAAAACTGTGGAAAAAGCCGATTTCATAAATTCTTACAAGGTGTTGGTTTTAACCCTGATTAAGGAAAATATGATAGATGGAAATAAAAATCTCTCTAAAGAAGCCTCCGGTATTGCCACTGCCCAAACTGTTTTGGAAGAGAATGACATTCTGGTATTATTTGGTGAACTTATAAATATCCGGAGTTTGATTAAAGATTAAACTTAGTTGATTTTGCATCGATCCTGAAATCCAGTACTAATTTCACAATACAAGTAAATTGTGAAAGCTATTTTTGGAATTTGTACTATCCTGTTTTAATAGATCTGCTTGATTGCAAAATATCAGGCATCATGAAAACTGGTTGTCTAATTTGAATCTTTTTTTTGCAGTTATCCAGAATTCTCAGCTATTCTTAATCCAATACCGCGATATTATATGAAAAAGTCATGGTTTAATCTGTTCGATTTCACTCAAAAAGTTAATTACAAAACTGAAATTCTTGCAGGAATAACCGTTGCCATGACGATGATGCCCGAATCTTTATCATTTGCAATTCTGGCCGGTTTTCCTCCCCTGATGGGTTTATATGCTGCCTTTATTATGGGTTTGGTTACCTCTATTTTTGGAGGGCGGCCCGGTTTGATTTCCGGAGGCGCCGGCGCAACCGTTGTGGTTTTAATTGCCTTGATGAATTCAAATGGTATTGAATACGTTTTAGCCGCGGTCGCCCTGGCGGGTGTTTTACAAATCCTGACCGGATTATTCAGATTGGGAAAGTTTATCCGCCTGGTTCCGCAGTCTGTTATGTATGGATTTGTTAACGGTCTGGCTGTGATCATTTTCATGTCACAGCTGGGGCAGTTTAAAACGGTTGTAAATGGGCAAACGATCTGGATGAGAGGTGAAGCTTTATGGATTATGGCCGGACTTACTGCGTTAACAATTGCTATAATTACATTTGTTCCCCGCTTAACAAAAGCTATTCCTGCTTCTTTAATAGCAATAATTGTCATTTTCCTGATTGTATTAGGATTTAATATCGACACCAGGCTTGTCCGGGACATTGCATCTGTCAGCGGGGGCTTCCCTCCTTTTCATGTTCCGCAAATTCCGTTTAACCTGGATACCCTTAAAATTATCTTTCCATATTCTCTGATCATGGCGGGCGTAGGTTTAACCGAAGGTTTACTAACCCTCAATCTGGTAGATGAGATTACCGGAACCCGGGGAAACGGAAACCGGGAAAGTATTGCTCAGGGCAGTGCGAATATTTTAAATGGTTTATTTTCCGGAATGGGCGGCTGCCCGATGATTGCCCAAACATTAGTTAACCTTTCTGCGGGAGCCAGAGCCCGCCTATCGGGAATAATTGCCTCGCTGACTATTCTCTTAATTATATTGTATGGCGCACCTGTAATAGAACTGGTTCCCATGGCAGCTTTAACCGGAGTAATGATTATGGTTGCAATCGGCACATTTGAGTGGGTAAGTTTTAAAATCATCAATAAAATGCCCCTTCCGGATATTTTTGTTGGAATTTTGGTAGCGATAATTACCGTTTACTTACATAATCTGGCCCTGGCCGTACTTATTGGAGTGATTATTTCTGCACTGGTTTTTGCCTGGGAAAGTTCAAAACGAATCCGGGCAAAAAAATATCTGGATGAGAGCGGCGTAAAGCATTACGAAATCTACGGACCACTATTTTTCGGTTCAGTTGCTGCTTTTAATGAAAAATTTGATCTGGCCAGCGACCCCAAAGAAATTATAATCGATTTCAAAGACAGCCGGGTTGCCGACATGTCCGGGATTGAAGCACTGAATAAACTAACTGAGAAATATCGCCAGGCAGGCAAAAAACTACATTTAAGGCACCTGAGTGAAGATTGCCGCAGATTACTTAAAAACGCAGATCAGATAATTGATGTGAATATTATAGAAGATCCGGCCTATCATGTTGCCATAGAGAAAATGGACAGGAAGGCCTAGATTATGAGATACAGTATGTGCTGATATTGTACGGTAATTCCTTGCAGTTCGCTTTTATTTTCAATAAATTTATAAGGCTTCAGGAAATAGTATTTCTGATACGAGCCCATTAAAATGAAGGTTTAGCAGGTTATAAATCACGTAGACTTTCTAATATGGCGAGTATATTTCTTAACAAACCTGCTGCTCCATGCGATGAATATAAAAAAGCCAACTCGCCCAAGGCTGCTTCTTTTGTCCCTGTTAGCTGCACTCTTTTTAGTTCTTCAGTCCTGTTATTCAGTTCGCCTTGTCAATACCAGAGGTGTTCCTGAGCCTGATCCTTTAAATAATTCATCAGGATTTTACCGTGGTAAAAAAGTAATAGAAATTGACACGACCATATCCCTTAAACTGCTTCAAAGTGAATTTACCCTCCTGGAAAAATGCAATGAGGGTGGATTTCATTCACTTGAATACCGGGTTACATTTGGCGGGGTTTTGCTTAGCGGAATTACTTTTGGCAAAAAGCGGATAGTAAAAATAAAATACGTTTGTTTAAAGGAATCAAACTAAAATGGCACATACCAGTATTCATCCAATTGGTACATGGGATACATTTCATAACAATGGTCCCTTTCCTACTAAAACGCTTTATAAAACCACATTGGAGGAAAAAGGTAATATGCCTTCCGATATTGAGCGCTATAACGATGCTTCGGTAGAAATCAGGAGATTACTGAAAGATGCGCTGGATCATGGCGAAGGTTTCAGGGCCTACGGTTCCGCCTGGTCTATGTCGCACATTGCCCATCACAAAGACCGCATGCATTACAATGGGGAAATGAATATAAAAATTCCTGTTTCCGCTGAAATGCTTGAACAGAATACCAGCTTTAAAAATCAGAACCTTTATTTATTTGAATGCGGAAATACGATTAAGGAAATTTCTGAATTCGTATTCAGACGGGGGCAGTCTCTGAAGGCAAGCGGTGCGAGTAACGGACAGACCATCGGCGGTTCAATTTCAACGGGTATACATGGTTCGGCCCTAGATTTCGGATCCGTTCAGGATTTTGTTGTAGGGATAAACCTGATTACCGGCCCTGCCGAAAGTGATATTGTTTACCTGGAACGTCATACACAGCCGGCATTAAATAAAACATTTACAGACAGTATCGGGGCCAGAGTGATCAGAAATGATGGATTGTTTAATGCGGCGCTTGTAGGATTAGGTGCTTTCGGATTTGTGCATTCGGTGCTTATTGAAACCGAAGATCGCTTTTTGCTCAACCGGTATGTACGAAAAATCAGTAAGGAGGAGGCTATACAACTTGCCGAAACACTCAATTTTAAAGATTCAAATTTCAGGATATCAACAGAAGTGGATGCTGAGGGAAAAGGAAACCGGCCGTTCCATTACAAAGTATTTATAAACCCTTATAATAATGATTCCGACTATGTGGTAGAAGTAATGTATAAAAAACCCTACCGGGAAGTTTATGAGGATCCTTTTCCCAGAATAAAAACAGCCTTGTATAAAGATCTGATCATTTTATTTGGAAAGATAGCCGAGCGTTATAAAAACAGTATTCCTAAACTTATTAAGCTTTTGGAAAAAGACGTATTACCCAAACCGGATGATGATGTTACCGGCACATTGGCCGAAATTTTCTGGGATGCTCCGCACCAGGGACCTGCATTTGCGTGTTCAGTAGGTATTGACCACCGGGATTCCGGTAAAGCGCTTCAATTATTAGTGAAACTTGCCAGAGAAGAAGGCCCTATTCCGGGGATATATGCTATGCGCTTTGTAAAAGCCTCAAAAGCTACTCTGGCATTTACCCGGTTCCCGGTTACCTGCATGCTGGAAATAGACGGCGTTTTATGGAAAGGAAATAAAAACATGCTTAGCCTGGAGCAGTTTTCTGAAAGGATGATTGATGTATTAAAATCCAATAATATTCCATTTACCCTGCATTGGGGTAAAAATGCAGCATGGTCATATCCTGGACTTATTCAGCATATGTATGGAACTGATGCTGTAAAATGGAAAGAATACAGAAGCGCTTTACTTTCCAGGCAAACGGCCTCTCTTTTCTCAAATACATTTCTGGAAGATATTCAGCTATCAGAATATGTAGCTGATACTCCGCCGGGGCTAATTGATTCTATCGAAAACATTCCTGTTTAGATCTGCAATTTCGCCCCTCTTTTAAAATTTCGTTTTTTCGATTTTTTCGTGAAATTCCAAATATGCCGGTAATGCGGCCGAACCATACCATTCGTATATTTCTGAACTGAATATATTTGCCTTTATAGCCGGATCGGTTTGCAGCAAATCTTCAATTTCGTTTTTAGTTTTCACAGCAAAAATAAATAATCCCCTATACTGCTTATCATTTTCCCCCATGGGTCCGGCAACTATCAGCTTACCCTCTTTTGCCAGGCGTGTAATATTATCCATATGCCCTTTGAAAAGAGTTTTTAAGGTTTCCTTATCCTGAGTTTTATTTGAGCCTGTTTTCAGGATGACGAAATAATATTTTTTCATACCATATTCATCAGCTCCCAGGCTGTCGGCAAGAGCCTTATTGTATTTTGGATTTTGAGTTTGCGACTTCGCAGTGAATAAAGAAGCAGCTGAAATAAAAAAGAATACCAGAAGTTTTTTCATCATGACAGGTTTTTTTTAATGCTAAATATATAAACATTTAAATATCCGCCGGAGGCGAGGTTTTGTAAAACATCCATCACTAAGACCATCATTCATGTAAGCCAAATTTACATCAGCAATTAAAATATGCTTTGTGCTTTTTCCAGTGTTTTTTCGAGATTTATCCCTTTACCCAACACTCCTTTAAACAAATCACCTTCTGTTTTCAGACGATCTATGCAATTATTAATCGTGAAGTCCTTCATTTTTAAGCCCGGTTTAACTTCATCCCAATGAAGCGGCATTGAAACGGTTGCTCCCGGTTTTGGACGCAAAGAATACGGACATGCGATAGTAGCACCGGGACGATTTTGCAGAAAGTCGAGATACATTTTTCCATTGCGTTTTGCCACCATACGTTCTAAACTTGTAAAAGCCGGTAGTTGCTTTTGCACAATACTCACAATAATTTTAGCAAACATTTGCGACTGATCATAGGTGTATTGAGCATCCAGCGGGATATAGATATGAATTCCGGTAGAACCGGAAGTTTTACAAAAAGAAGGAACATTTATGGTGTCCAAAACTGTTTTAACTTGCTGTGCAGCTTCTATTACCTGGTTAAATGTCTGCTTATCAGGATCGAGGTCTATCACACAATAATCCGGGTTATCCGGTGAAGTTATTCTGCTGAACCAGGGATTCATTTCTATACAACCCAAAGAGGCCATCCACAATAAAGCCGCCTCATCTGTTCCGACAAGATATTCCTTTTTTTCGCCCTCGCCATTAGTATACGGAAATGTTTTAACCCATTCGGGAGCTTTTCCTTTTACATCTTTCTGATAAAAACTGGGACCATGTATGCCGTTAGGGAAACGATTAAGAGATAGAGGACGGTCTTTAAGATAAGGAAGAATATATTCGGCTACCTGATAATAGTAATTAAACATATCCCTTTTGGTAATGCCGTCTTCGGGCCAGTAGATTTTGCTCAGATTGGTAAACTTGAGATCATGCCCGCAAATTTTTCTTACCTGAGTTTCATCTTTAGGATTTAGAAATGTTTTCCTGCTATTATTTTTCGGGGGTTTTACAGCCCCGGAATGAACAGATTCACTTTCCTCTTCAACCAATTCATTAGTATGAACGGGCGTTTCCCTAATCACATCTTTTGCATTTTTATCCTCCCGCATGCCCTGGAAAGACGGATGGCGAAACACGCCGTCATCTGTAACTTCAGTAAAACTTACTTCGCATACCAGACTGGGCTTTAACCAGGTAGCTTTGGCGTTAAGGGGATTGGGCCTGAACCGCGAAGGTTTATTATAATCCGGTTCGGCAGCAAAAGGGCTTTTATCACTAATTAAAGGTTTAAAAGCCGCCATCATTTCCTTTTGAAGGCTGACAGAAAAACCGGTTCCAACTTTGCCGGTATACTGCAGCTTTCCGTTTTCATATACACCCAGCAGCAAAGAGCTGAAAGGCCTTGAGGTATCCTGATTTCGGGTAAATCCTCCAATAACCACTTCCTGACGCTTGCTTACTTTAATTTTGAGCCATTCCCTGGAACGTAGATTGGGAGAATATGTACTTTGTGCTTTTTTGGCAATTATCCCTTCCAATCCCATCCGTTCTGCGGCATTAAAAAAATCAATACCGCTGGCACTGAAAACTTTGCTGAGCCTGATTCGATCATCATCCTGAGGAAGTATTTTTTTGAGAATTGCCTGCCGCTGCAAAAGCGGCAGATCCATCAGATTTTTACCTTCATACCAAAGCAAATCAAATACATAGAAAACCAGTTCTCCGTCGGCTTCACTCCTCCAGTTTTGCAAATGCCCGAAATTGGAAATTCCCTGTTCGTTCAGCACCAGAATTTCTCCGTCCAAAACCGCATTTATTTTCCATTTTTTTAAAATCTCATAAACCGGATAAAATTTCTCAGCAAAATTTTTGTTGTTTCTGGATACAAGTTCTACTTCACCCTCATTTATGAATGCTAATGAACGGTAGCCGTCCCATTTAACTTCGTATACCCAGTCTGAATCATCAAATGGTTTATCCACCAGGGTAGCCAGCATGGGTTTCATCCCGGAAGGAATTTTTGATTTTTTCGCCTGTTTCAGATAGCGCTCCACATTTCCTCCGTCCTCTTCATCAGCATCAACAGAAACTGCTTCTTTGGTTTTAGCCGGTTTTTTTATTTTTTGTTCCTGATTGCTGCTCCAAACTTTATCAGCAGTTTGTTCAACAGTTTCAAGGGTTTTGCCTGAAAGAACAGATTTATCGTTTTTAGTAATATCCTCCGGAGAGGCAAACTCATCTTTATGTTTGATTAAAAGCCAGCCATTTTCTCCCATACCGTTTGTGCGAACGAGGGCGAATTCTCCCTGAAGTTTTTTTCCGTGAAGATGAATTTTGAGCGAGCCTTCTTTTAATTGTTGGAGCAAATGCTTTTCCTGCGCTTTTTTGGTTTTTAATTTTTCCAGGGGCTCATAAGTTCCTTCATCCCAAACAATCACGGTACCACCGCCATATTCTCCTTTGGGAATAATTCCTTCAAAACTGCGGTAATCAAATGGATGATCTTCTACCATCATTGCCAAACGCTTTGTTTTAGGGTCGGTAGACGGGCCTTTTGGAACTGCCCAGCTTTTTAGCACGCCGTCCATCTCCAGCCGGAAATCATAATGCAGGCGGGAGGCGGCATGCTTTTGTATAACAAACACGAGTTTACCGGCTTTACTCTTTCCGGCTTTAGGTTCAGAAGTTTTCGTAAAATCCCGCTTCCGGGCGTATTTTTCCAGGCTCATCAGATCTGATAATTTGTTTGGCTATTAAACTTAAACAGCAGATGAAGGAGAAAAGTTTATTGCAGGAATTTGCAGGTAGAAAGTAGAGGAATAAAAAAAAAACTCCCGGTTACCTGCTCCCCAGAACGGACAGGTTCTGAACGTATGCATCACCAACGGGAATTTTCAAACCCATGATGGTTAATTGATGGCGCTCAATTTTGTCTATTTTATTTGCTGAAGCGATGTATGACCGATGAACCCGAATAAATTTCCCGGAAGGAAGGAGATTGATTACTTCATTAAAGGTAATGCGTGAAAGAATACTTTTTCCCTCCAGAACGAAAGTAACATAATTGCCGGCTGCCTCAAGATAGCGGATATCCTCAAAGCAGACTTTTACTTGTTCATAGCCATTTTTCACAAACAGAAAATTCCGGGCATCGCCCGTATTTCTAAAGTTATAAAGTTCAAAAGCTTTATTGCAGCTTTTTATAAAACGAGCCAGAGAGAATGGCTTAAGCAGGTAATCTACTGCGTCAAGTTCAAAGCTGGTTACGGCATGCTCGGTGTAGGCAGTGGTAAAAATCGCCAAAGGCTTTTTACTTAAGCTGTTTAGAAAATCAATGCCCGAAATGTCGGGCATTTTAATATCCAAAAAAATCAGGTCCACGGGCTCATTCTGCAAATATTCCATTGCTTTAAAAGCATCCGTAAAAACAGCATCCAGTTTTAGAAAAGGCACTTTTGAAGCATGCGACTTTACAATTTCTAAAGCAATGGGTTCATCATCTATAGCTATGGCTCTCATTTATTTCTAATATTCCCTCAATGACCGAAGATTTTCAGGAAGCTAATTTACTTCCTTTACGGACAATGGACCTGTTAAATCAGATTTATTAACCAACTCCATTCAGTTTAATTGAAGAGTTAAATGGACAAAAAACTCGCTACCGGTTTCCCTGATCATTAATTCATGCTTTTTAGGATATAGCAATTGCAGCCGCTGTTTTATATTATTCAGGCCAATTCCACTTTTATTTTTTTCTGGGTCATTATCCGGCTTGAGATGAATGCTGTTCTGGACATCAAAAAATAAGGTATCCCCTTTTGTCTGAAGTGTGATCCGGATATGGGAAGGCTCCCTTAGGCTGATGCCATGCTTAAAAGCATTTTCAACAAAAGGGATCAGCATCATTGGTGAGATTTGCAAATTGGAAACCTGTTCTTCAATGATGGATTCTATTTGAATATTCGAAGATATATCGGTTCGGAGTTTTTGTAGTCCGATATAATTATTAAGATATTCAACTTCACGGGCTAAGGATATTTTTTCCTGGATATTTTCCTGAAGCATAAAACGCATCATTTCTCCTAATTTTTGAATGCCCTCCCCGGTCCGATCGGCATTTTCATGAAGAGCCGTTCCGTACAGGGTATTGAGTGCATTAAACAAAAAATGCGGATTTATTTGAGATCGCAGAAAGTCCAGGTTCGCATTTGAATGTCCCAATGCCGTCTGAAGTGTAAATACTTCCTGATTGCCTGCGATTCTGCGCTTATAAATTACCCATCCCACAGGAGCGGTAATTAACAACTGGAAGCCGGCGTTAAAAAGATTAACTACGGCTACCTCACCGCTATGATTAAACATAATTAAAGAGAGGAGGGAAACCGGCAGTACCGATAACAGTACGACCAAAAATATCTTCCCCAAATAATTTCGGAACGGATTTTTCTTTTCAAGCGCACGGGGTATAAAAACATGAAATGAATACCAGTATAAACCAATTGCAAACGGAAAAACAACTGCCCAAACGGCAATAATTTCATCGGCTGCATTTCCAATCAGTAACAGGAAAACACTGATCATCCATAGCACAAATGCAATTAAACCTTCGCGGGTTACAATTTCATATTTAGCCTGTATCAGTTCAGAGTTCATTAGCAGATATTGAGCTGCATATTTAATTACCGTATAAAAGCCAAACATCAGCATCAGCCAGCATGAATAGGCAAATGACTGCTGAAAAATATAATTATAGCCTGCCTGATCGCTCTTTAATTCGGCAAGCAGATAGGTTTTTAAATATGTGTCGGCCACGCCCAGCGTTAAGCCTATTGCAAAAAATAAAAGAATGCTTAGTAAAATATTAGTGAGGAGCGACTGCCTTTTTATAAAAGCCGGAATAATAAGAAAATTTAAAAGTAAAAAACTACCGTAGAATGTGGTATATCTTACAATTTGAGGGAAAAAATAATTGCTGTAAAAAGAGTATTCAGATCTGTTCTCTTCAAATCCATATTTAAATGGTGTAGGTATGCCATCAATATTAATATTGCTTTGTGTGCCCTTGGCTACCAGGAAAAAAACAGCGAATACATACATTGTAGTTGCTGCCCAAAATTCTATTCTGTTTAAATTTAGAGGCTTTTTTGTTAAATCGTTCATATTTAATTTACGTTACTTCTTCGACAGCTTTAAAACTTTATTATTGAACTGACCTGACAAGTATAGACTGCCTAAAGCCAAAGAATAAATAAATGTGCTGAATCACCCTAAAAATGTGATGAATGCCGGTTTTAATCAGTTTATAAAATCCTGAATGTCATCTCATCTGTTCTAAACAATATTCTGTTAAAGTCGAAAATCCAGATTTGAATTTTAAATATATCCATAGCCAGCAAATAAAATTTGCGGACTGTATTTGATTCACTTAGACCAAATAACCGTCAATTATAGGTTTTCTGTAATAATATCAAATGAAACCAGAAATCTGGCAGACTTTAAAATTTGATATTATCTTTGCAAAAAATTAAATGCACGAAAATTGCATGGGAGGTTCAGCGATTAACATCGTCAATATCAACAAAATTAATGGAGAATAAAGCTGACACTTCAACCGTGTTAAAAAAAGAGGCAAAAAATCCGGGAAAACTGACCAGGATGTTTTTAACTCTGTACGATGTATTTCAATTTATAGTTCGATTTTTCAGGGAAGGATTTCTGCCGCCCTATGAAGGAAAAGAATTATTGCGTCAATGTTATGATATTGGCTACCGCTCTTTACTTCTCATATCCACTACCGGATTTATTACCGGAATGGTTTTCACCAAGCAGTCCAGACCATCGCTTGCCGAATTTGGGGCTACTTCCTGGCTGCCTTCTTTAGTTGCCATTGCGTTGCTCAGAACACTGGCTCCCCTGTTAACCGCCTTAATTGCTGCCGGAAAAGTGGGTTCGAGTATTGGGGCAGAATTAGGTTCTATGAGAGTAACCGAACAGATTGATGCGATGGAGGTTTCGGCCACCAACCCGTTTAAATTTTTAGTTACAACCCGTGTTCTGGCTTCAACTATCACCATTCCAATTCTTACTTTTTATACGGCCATGATTGGCATGCTTGGCGCATTGCTTAATGTTTCTTTAAGTGAGGGGACCAGTCCGACAGCCTTTTTTCAGACTGCTCTGGAATCCATTACCTTTTTGGATATAACTGCTTCTACAATAAAAGCTATTCTTTTTGGCTTTACAATTGGTATTGTGGGTTGTTACCAGGGATACAATTCTTCTAAAGGAACAGAGGGCGTAGGTAAAGCGGCGAATTCATCGGTGGTTATCGGCATGTTCCTGATCTTCATAGAGGAAGTGGTATCTGTACAATTCTTTGGCTTATTCAGGACCTAATCTATATGAAACAAAAAAAACTTACGGATAGCGGCCTTGAAAAAGTAATTGAAATTAAAGGATTATATAAATCTTTTGGAAGTTTTGATGTATTAAAGGGAGTTGAACTGGACTTATTTAAGGGCGAAAATCTGGTCGTTCTGGGCAAATCCGGAACCGGTAAATCTGTACTCATCAAAATAATCTCGGGATTATTAACTCCCGACGCAGGCGAAGTATTGGTACTGAATAAGTATGTGGAGCGCATCAGCTACCGCGAATTACTGGAACTGAGATTAAAAGTTGGATTTTCTTTCCAAAACAGTGCTTTATACGACAGTATGACTGTGGCTGAAAATCTGAAATTTCCATTGGTGCGTAACCAGCGGAATTTAAGCAAGGGCGAAGTGAACAGAGCTGTTGAGGAAGTTTTGGATTCGGTAGGTTTATTGCAAACCATTAATCAAATGCCTTCCGAATTATCCGGCGGACAAAGAAAAAGGATCGGCATTGCCCGCACCCTGATCTTACAGCCGGAAATCATGCTTTATGATGAACCCACCGCCGGACTCGATCCAATTACCTGCCTCGAAATCAATAACCTGATAAACGAAGTTCAGGAGCGTTTTCATACAAGTTCTATTATTATAACCCACGATTTGACGTGTGCAAAAGCTGTCGGCAATCGGGTTACCATTTTGTTAGACGGAAAATTTGAACGCCAGGGAACTTTTGATGAAGTTTTTATTACAGAAGATGAACGGGTTAAACCTTTTTACGATTATAATTTTATTCAATAAACAATGCAGGTAACAGACAATCGCCGTAAAATTACGGTTGGAATATTCATTTTTCTTGGCCTTGTGATTTTCATCATCGGGATATTTACCCTTGGAAGTCAAAAAAAAGTATTTGTAAAAAGTTTTAGCATCAATGTGGTGTTTGACGATATTCAGGGAATAAAAACAGGAAATAACGTCTGGTTCTCAGGAGTCAAGATCGGGACCATTAAGAAAATTCAGTTTTACGGAACTTCGCAGGTACAAGTATTCATGAACATTGAAGAAGAAGCTCATCAATATATTCATAAAGATGCGATGGCCAGCATTGGTTCTGACGGTTTGATCGGAAATAAAATTATCGTAATTACAGGAGGAACGCCTAAATTTCCATTTGTTGAAGATGGAGACAGATTGCGTGTTAACACCACCCTTTCTACAGATGAAATCATGAAAACTTTACAGGTTAACAATAAAAACCTGCTCGATATCACTTCAGATTTTAAAGTTCTTTCCAGAAATCTGGTTGACGGAAAAGGTGCCGCAGGCGCTTTACTTGCCGATGAACAAATTGCCCAGAACTTTAGAACTATTGTTTTGAATCTTAAAAACACTACCGCTGCAGCCAATAAAATGGCTTTAGAATTGGATGCTTTTACCCGTACGTTAAATACAAAAGGCGGACTAGCAGATAATCTACTGACTGATACCGCGGTTTTTGCAAAACTTCAAACTTCTGTTAACGAACTTCAGAAAACCACTAAATCCGCTGCTGCGCTTACAGAAAACTTAAATGAAGCATCTTCCAAATTAAATCAGTCGGATAATGCCGCAGGCTTATTATTAAACGACCAGAAAACTGCAGAACAGGTTAAAATGATTATGAAAAACCTGGAAGGCAGCAGTAAAAAACTGGATGAAAATATGGAAGCGCTGCAGAGTAATTTTCTCTTAAGAGGATTTTTCAAAAAGAAAGCAAAAGAAGAAGCAAATCAGCAATAAGGTAGCCGGATTTTGACCCTATACCTTAAACAGCCTAATTAAAAAAAAGCTGCAGATTATCGACAGTTTTAAACTCTGTTTCTGCAAAAAATTCCCATTTGCAAACTCAGGTATTCCATTATCTTTGGCACTTTATAATGTCCCAGATTTAGAAGAATGCCTGATTTCTCTTTCATTATTTTAACTTTTAATGAGGAATTACACATTCCCAGATTACTTGAATCTATAAAAAGTTTAGGTGCTCCAACATTTGTACTTGATTCGGGCAGCACCGATTCAACGCTGCAAATATGCCGGAATTACGGCGTAAGTGTTGAAACCAATCCCTTTGAAAATCATCCCAGGCAATGGGATAAAGCATTGAAAACTTTCCCTGTTCAAACTCCATGGATTATTGGACTGGATGCCGACCATATTGTAAGCCCAGAATTACTTCAACAGCTTTCCCAATTCAGAGATGCAGATTTTACCGATGTGAGCGGAATCTATTTCAACCGAAAAAATTTTTTCAAAGGAAAATGGATCCGGCATGGCGGATATTATCCGAGATATCTTTTAAAAATGTTCAGGTTCGGGACCGGCTATTCTGATCTCAACGAAAATATGGATCACCGGTTTATCGTATCCGGAAAATCTATCATCTGGAAACAGGGGCATCTCATTGAAGAAAACCTCAAAGAAAACCGCATAAGTTTTTGGATCAGCAAGCATAATCATTACAGCGATTTGCTGGCAAACGAAGAAATTGAACGGATGAACAAACTTCGTTTTCAAACCATAAAGCCTAATTTTTGGGGAAGTCCCGATGAGCGGATCGCTTCACTGAAGAATTTATGGTGGAAGCTTCCGCTTTTTCTGCGTCCTTTTTTATATTTTACATACCGGATGATTTTTCAATTGGGAATTCTGGATGGAAGAACCGGTATCCTGTTTCATTTTTTACAGGGATTTTGGTTCCGTATAATTGTTGACGTTAAAATTTCAGAGATTTTAAAAGAAAAAAAGAATGAGCAATAGTGCCGGCCTTAAAAAATTATGGGATAATCCATCTTTCCGATTTGTATTTCTGTTCACTGTTTTTTTTGTGTTGTTCTATTACTTCAATATTTTTTTTATGGGCATTACAGCTCCCGGAAATTATTACAGCCCTTTTCTGGATGAGCATCTAAATTACATCAGGGCTTTAAGAACTTTTCTGATCTGGGCTTCAGCCCTTATATTAAAGAGCCTGAATTATACCATTTATACATCCGAATATACTTTGCATGCATACGGAATTGGAGGCATTAATGTGGTATATTCCTGCCTGGGATTTGGAGTGATGAGCTTTTTTACCGCATTTATAATTGCATGGCCGGGCAAATCCTTTCAAAACAAAATTATTTTTTTAATTGGCGGCATAATCGGAATTCAGGTATTAAATATTGCCCGGTTTATTTTGATAACTCTTTTCTGGAGAAGCTCATCATTGCCATTTAAACTGGACCACCATACTTTGTTTAACTGGGTATTGTATATCATTTTGCTGGGAAGCATTTTTATATGGACCAATACATATCAGAATCAGCGTAAAAGCCTTAATTAAAATATCCAGCCGACTAACGTGAACAAAACTCAACTTAAAAAACGTTTCGATAAAAAAGATTTTGATGCCGGAGCTTCTTCTCTCAAAATTTTTATCTGGTATTTTATAAGTACTCTTTTTTTCCGTTCGGGGCTTATTCCATTCAGCGTAATTCTGGTCATGATATTACGCTTATTCGGAGCAAAAATTGGTCGTGATGTACGAATCAAACCTTTCGTAAATATAAAATATCCCTGGAAACTAAGTATTGATGATCATACCTGGATTGGGGAAAACTGCTGTATAGAAAACCTGGCCCGGGTAAGTTTAGAAAAAAATGTGTGTCTTTCGCAGGGATGCATGATATTAACCGGCAATCACGATTACAAATCACCCTACTTTGACCTTATCACCCGTGAAGTTTATATTGAAGAAGGTGCATGGATAGGTGCAAAATCAGTAGTTTGCCCGGGGATAAGAGTTTTTTCGCATGCAATTCTTACAGTAGGCTCCATAGCCACTCAAAACCTGGAGGCTTATACAATTTATCAGGGAAACCCCGCGGTTAAAGTTCGTATCAGAACTATTGAATAAAAGTAAATCGGTGTAAAATTTCCTGATGTGCCTTACAGATATGTAGCTGATGATCTATTTCGGTTTTATTTTTTTGCCGGGGATTTTGCAGGAATAATATTGCCTTTTGGATAGAGCTTTTTCGCAGGGCTAATTCCTGATTTTGCTTTAACAGGTTTTTTCCTGAAGGTTTTTTGAACTTTTTTGCGGGGAACAATTACAGGCTTTTTAGCCACTTTAAGTGTTGGTTTTGCTTGAATATCTATAGAGCCTTGAAGAGTGAAATCTATCGCATCTTCTACATCACCCTCCCGTGTATTTATAATTTCAAAACTGATTTTTTCCGGAGCAGCCGTCATATTTAATTTATGAAGCTGAGCGCTATCCAATGCGGCTGTATATTTCCCGGAAGACAAGCCCAGATAATTGAAATAGCCGTCAGATTCTGTGAGCGTGCGGGCTACCATTACGCCTTTGGCATTATAAATACAAACCAGAATCCTTCCAAGTCCTTTTGTACTTTCCTTGTCTGTAATGAATACAGTACCGCTCACTTCACCAATAACCGATACCGGAATTTCAACCAGTTTTAACTGGTTTGGATTAATCGCGACCTTCAGTATCTTTTTCTCCAGATTCCATGAAATATTATCGAGGCTGTTTGGGTCCAATTCAAGCAAATAACTTACATAAGGTTCCAGATCAAACACCCGCAAAGTGGTATCCTTAACGCTGCTTTCAATCCGGCCGCCATTTAAGCGAATTTTCAGACCACTCACTTTAGGTTCAGATTCATCACGTATTCCGTTTCTGTTCAAATCCAGAAAAGAACTAATAATCATTCCTCCTCTACCCACGCTGCTTCGATTATTTACTCCCAGGAAACTGGACTTTTGATTATACATTAAACTTCCGCGGGCTGACTGAAGCAAGGACGTGCCGGTGTTTCCTTTCCGGGTTACAAAAGCAGTCTGTGCAAAAGAAAAATCATACCTGAAACCCAAACTCAGGTTATTGAAGCGGCTTTGAAAATTTTCCTCGTAATTTAAATTCAAAAATCCATGTTTCATCACCAGTTTTTCCAGACCAACCCTCATGGAAATAAGATCATTTTTCTGATACCAATATTGAGCTGAAGGAGTGAATATAAATCCCGCGGGTAATTTTACTGACATGGAAATATTGCTGTAAACATATGGTGTAAAAAAATCATTCAGTAAAGCATACGTGTTGATGGTTGTACTTACCCCTTTTATCACGCCAGACACCAGCCACTCGGCAGTTGAGAATTTACTTCCCGGCAAAAGGATCTGATTGAATGACATGCGGGAAAAGAAAGATATGCCTGCTGCCTTTAAAGGCATGGAAAGCATTACTTTACGTTCTTCCAGAAAATTATGATTTATGGCCTGCTGCCCTTTTTTATAAAGGTTATAATTCAGCTCTAACTGCATATTAGCAGGAAGCCTGTAGGTAAGAATATTTTTAAACCTTATCCCATGGTCATACTGACTGCTTACTAATAAGTTTGAAGAAAGCCTTAAAGACGTGCTGATGAAGGGAATATTCTTAGTGTTTGCCAGAGATGAAAGATATTCCATTCCTCCGCCCAAAGTTATCCGTTTACTGAGGCCATAGTTCATTGCTAATCGAGAATATTTGGTATTCAGACCATCTTCTACAATACCTGCACTAATGCTGTATTCAAACTCTTTTTCAGGGAGGAAATTAAAAGGAATACTGATGTTTTGCTGACTGAACCGTTCTTCACCGAAAGGGCCGTAAAAGCGAAGTTTAACTTCAGAATTTCCATAAACCAGCGGAACTTCGAAAGCGTAAAAGCCGGAAGGATCGGCTTTTTTATAATCCACCAACACATTATTTACATAGAGCTCAACCATCCAGCCCGGTTCAGTTCTGTTGCTCAGGTTATAAGTACCGAATGATCTGCGGTAAGTTGTAGGTGTGTTGCTGAGCTGAAACCCTACAATGGGTGCAAAAATCGAAGAAGTAGATTGTGAAAAAATCTTGCCAACTGAAGTTTGTTTCAAAAACTTATTTTCATTATCCGCATAACGCCAGAGGTAGTATTGTTGTCTTTCTTCAAAAGGTTCTCTGCTTGAGTAATTAAGTGAAATATTGGTCTCTCCGCCAGCTATAATTGCGCCCAGATTTAAATTCAAACGGGTATCCTGTCCGGTTAAAGTTTCAGTAGCATTGGTCACCGACCAATCTGCCATCCCAAGATGAAATGCAGGATGATCGCGGTTAATCAGCGAGTCCGCTTTTAACTCTCCTTTCAGTGAGCGTACGTTTTGCCGCATTGACTCCTGGCGGAGTTCACGAATAAGGGGTAATTCGAGTTTCGTATTTAAATCAACTGATAAATTTCTGAAATTAAAAGTGCAATTGAGTCCAAATATTTTACCGAAAACACCCGACTTTAAATACAGATTATCCTGTACACGAATTATATCATCCTTTGACAAGGGAAATATCTTTTCCTGGTATTCAATCAAATTATGAAGATTATCAATCAGGTAATTGGCCTGCTGATCTATAAAAAAACCGGATATGGTTTCATTATCTGAGTTTGATGTATTCCTGATCTTTAAAAAATTGAAAATATCGGTTACCGAGAGGTACACCGCCTGGCCTTTTATGAGGGCTGGAAGTTCGGTTCCGCCAATTCCCTGCACATTCAGAAATACAGATATTTCATCAAAAGGCAACTCTCCATCTTCATCATCGGCAATTGCATCATGAGGATTTATAAGAACAAGTATGGCAACAGCAAGCAACAGGTTTTTACAAAAAGCAGTATATCTGTACTTAATCCACTGTGAGATATGTGAGACAAGTAATTTGATGGCTATTCCTGTATAAATGTAACTGAGAACGTTCCACTATAAGCACCGGGAGGATTTGCCACCGGATTTCCAACGGTTAAAATCGCACCGATTCTTACCTGATGACTGGAAGGAAAATTAAGTGTTGAAATAAAAGTACTGCCTGTGCTGGCTTCGCCTATTTTCATAGTCATTGAGCCTCCGTTACTTCCGGTTAAGGTGATGTCCGGGCCGTTCAAAATATGAATTAAGGTTCCCGGAAGAGCCTGCACTTCAAATATCGCGGGCGAAAACAGGTAGCCCAGATTGGCCAGAATTACGTCACCGCTTACAGACCTGGAACCATTGGCATATACAATTACGCTGCCGCCGGAAATGCCCTGGTAAAAAGCCCCGAAATTTAACCCATTTAACGGATTAACCACCACAGACAAGGGCCGCGGCGGTTTTTGCTGGGCCATTGCGTCTTTGCGAAAACTTGCAAGCGCAAGAAAAACCGTTATGAAAATAACAGCCGACTTAAATGATATGTGGTTAATAAGTATCATTAATTGACGACTATCTTTTTATAGAACATTCCCTTTTCTGTATAGGAATTGACAATATATATTCCCGGCCCTAATTCAATCTTAAGTTCATGGTTTGCAAAACCCATAAAATCCTGGCGGTTTAAAACCTGGCCTTTCATATTGCTGATCATGATTTGGCCTTTCGTGCTTTCGGCTATTCCGGATAACTGATAAATTAATTTACCATTAGAGTAATACGCATTTAGAGAATTAAGCGAATGGGATTGTAAGCTAAGATCTTTCAAACTGAATAAAACTGAAAATCGGTTTTCAAATTTTCCGGCATTAAGCTGTAAGCTATATTTCTGATCCCGGCGTAAATTATGAAGCTTATTATTTTGAGCATCTCTCAAGTAAATGTTCCAGCCGGCAGGAATACTGCTTAGGTTTGATGCCACGAAATCAACCTGTCCGCTCTCTTCAGTTTTTAATCCCAGAGGAACTGTGATCAAAGAATCATACGTCCGCGGAAGCGCATTGATTGAAAGATTAAATTCATCTGAAGAAATGGAATATAAATTAGGAACTTTCCTGTCCGTATTCATCAGTTTAAGCGCATCCGTTTGCCTGTCAAATTTGCTACTTGATTCATCTTCAAAATAGATCACGGTAGGATCTGAAATAAAATCATTATTAGAATAAGCTGCCTGCAAACGCAGCATTATTTTGCTCTCGGTTAAATCAGATTGATTAAAATTTTCTGCTAAACTGCTGAGTATCTCTCCTTTTCCCTTAAGGATTTTGGCGGAGGCATTACTTGTAATCCGGGCCGAATTATTTATTGTAAGACTTCCGGAAACAGGAAAAACCCCGTTCGAAACGTGTACGAAAAAACCCTGCATTGCCGGAATAATATTGCTGCTGATACCTCCATCACTGGAAACACCGTTGACATAGCTGCTATATAATCCGTCGTACTGATCGGTACTGCCTGCCTTAAAAAAATACAGGGCATTATCAATATTCGTTTTTATCCATCCGGAGGCATTATTCCAATTTACCGGAGAAGGATAGGGATTTCCTACCAGATTAAATCCCTGCGTAAAAGTATGGTCGTGATTGAACAGTGTGCGAGAAACGGTTGCGTTATTTACTACACCGCTTATGCTGAATGTTTTTGGAGTAGCGGACGTTCCAAAGTTAAACGCATAGCCCTGCATGGGATTTAATATCCCAGCGGGATTTGTATAATTAATCCAGCCTGCAGTAAGCATATTTTCATTGTTGGCATATACAGATGGAAAAGTAGCTGCCAGGTTCAGATCATCAGCTAATTCATTAACGGTGGCTCCCTGGAAAGGAGAGCTTAGATATTTATATCCAAACCCGGATGTTAAATATCCCTGAATGGTAACGTTTCCTAAAATCTGACCCGCTCCGCTCCCATCAATCACGGCACTTTGCGTGGAATTAGAAACAAGTGTCAGAAAGCCATTGCTGTTAAAATTACCGCTAGTCACTTTCAGTATTCCGGTCAGGTTTATTGTGCCGCCCATTGTGGTACCTGTTGAATTATTAATTACCAGATCTTTGATCTGATTGCTGGTAAATAAACCTGCAGCAATAATTCTGGGAACAGATCCTCCTAATTCAACAGCGCCATTAATTGCATTAAATGTCCCGCTATTGCTGATGGTTCCTGCGATTTTTAAATTCCCTCCAGAAATTATTATTGAAGCTCCCGACTCAATAGTCAGGTTATTAGCGTAACCAATTCCAGAATTCAAAACGGGGTATCTGGCCAGGCCCGAAGGGATTATTACATTTGTGGCCGGAACCGGAATAACTCCGCATTGCCAGTTTGCCGAATTTAAATAGTCAGTACTTAAAGCCCCTGTCCATCTCCCGGCAAAATTAACAGTAATATTAATAACATTAGACACCTGACTGGCACATGGTCCGGAACTAACTATCCGGCGAAAATAAGTGGTTTGACTTAACATTGGCGGAGCGTAGGTAGAGGTTGTCGCTCCCGGTATATTCAAGAAGTTAACATTATCAAGCGAGGATTGCCATTGATATAAGTAAGTACCATTACCTCCTGTTGGGCTTAGGGTACTGGTTAAAGCAGCAGGAACAGCATTAAAGCACACTACCTGATTAGATCCTATTGATCCCGGGGTTAAAACCGCGTTTATAATGAATGATAACGAGGCGCCATTTCCTCCGCTCCCATTAAAAGTTGGGCTTGTAGAACCTATTGAAATTTTATAACCATTACCTGTAAGAGCTGTAGCAGGAATCAGAAAAGTGCGTGTTAAACCAGTTGTTGGCTGATTATTTTTTGTTTCATAGGCCCAATTTAGCTGGAAAGTGGACATTGCTGAAAAATTTGTTCCCGTACTATTGCTTAAATAAATAGTGTAATTTGAAGAATTTGAATATCTATTGTTAACATTGCCATTTCTGGCGGTAAAAGTTACAGTAACTTCAGAGCCTGCACAAACAGGAGTAACAGCAACATTAGTTACAGTAATACTCTGAGACCGACTTTCTAATCCAGCAAATAAGAGTATCCCAAAAAGAATAAATTTTAAAGAGAAATACTTTATATCTATTACTGACATTTTTAGATCATCTAAAACAATCTGAAATGTTGTTTTAATTTAACTGAAATACGCTTTTAGTTATTAATTCTGATTTTGCATCAGATTGAGTAGTATATATTACTTCCAGCTTTCCTTCGCTGAAATTCACTTTGTTTTTCTCCAGATTGAGTATAAATTTTCTTTTCAAATTAGGAGTATATACCGATACTCCTTTTGCAGTGCCCACCTGAGTTGATATGCCTTTGGGAGAAATATGATTTACAGTTAAATCACCGTATACCGACATATTCCCCGTACGGTTAAACTGCAATTTTAGTTGAGGAATATTACCTTCCAGCAACTGATATGATAAATTAGTAATATTCACTTTGGCCGTTGATTCACCGGAGCGGATGATTATAGGAATACTGATCCCGAAAATCGGAATTAACTTTACAGAGATCGTTTTTGAAGTATCTTTTTTAATTTCTCCCAATGGCTTTTCATCCGGCACCGCTCTGAAATATAAATGTGAACGGTATTCTCCGGGTTGCAACAAATTGGTGCGGGTTAACTGAACTTTTACTACCTGCGCTTCATTGGGGCCCAAAACCACCGAACGCGGAAAAATCCGCAAATATTTATCAGCAAAGTTTTGCAGTGAATCCGGCTGGGTAATTTCCTCGAAATTTCCATCTTCTTTCATCCGGTACTGGAGGAAAGTAATATTGTACTTTGCTGAATCACTTCCGGTATTTGCCAGGTTAAGTTGTACTATTCTCTGAGAGCCCTCAAAAACAACTCTTTTAGGATTAATCAATAAATTTCCCTGGGCCATTAAGCCTAAAGAAGTAAAAACGAAACAGAAAAAGCTAAATAGGAACCGGATGATAAATTTAAAGGAGGCAGACACTTTGTTTTTATTAAAATATATAATGGAGTATAATCAGGGTTATAATTCACCTTGATGTTTCAAAAAAAAAGCTGCCTAAGCAGCTTTTTTGAGAGAGCATTATTTATTAAATAGGATATGTTAGTTGTAGTTAACAGTTACGGCTAAACCGGATGCGTTTGTATATACTCCAGTAGGAACTGCTGCAGGAATATTTAATGTAGCACCAACAATAATAGTTTTAGCACCGGCAACCAAAGTACCTGTAGCACCAAGATCAGAAACAAAATTATCAACAGTCATAATTCCGGATACAGATCCATTAAGGGTGATAGGAGAAGCTGGCAATGTAATTGAAAACGTTGAGGCATTAGAACCCGTTACATCAAACTGTGCTCTTGTTTGCGCACTTCCAAATAATGTATGAACAGATGCAGTACGAACACCTGCAACATCAAGAACAACCGTACCGGCTGCCGGGTTTGTAAAAATCTGACCGAAGTTCAAATCTGCAGTTTTAGTAATTGCAATCGGGCTGATAATAGTAGCTGATGAAGAAGCTGTAGCAGTTGCCTGTGCAAAAGAGTTCGCTGAAAATCCAAGAACTGCAAGAGCTAATAAGTAAATTTTTTTCATGTTCTTTTTATATATGATTTAGATTGAACATGCTTAGACAACTTCTATACCCTGCTGATAAGAAATGAGAATTGCAACGCAAGTCGCTGACAATTAACCCAATATAAATAATTCACAAAAAACTGTGAATTATTTCACATAAGTGTGGCGAGAATTTAAATCCCCAGAACGGGAACAAAATCGCATAATGAGGAAAAATTAAGTAAAAATGAATTACTGAAAGTAACCAGTGGAGTACCAGGTTCTTAAATAAGAATCAGGAATTAAGCCGGGGAATTAATTGTTTTCCAAAGCATATCTTTTAGTTCAAGAAGTCCTTTTTGAGCTACGGAAGAAATAAATACGGAGGGTATATTCGGAAGATCCTGTTTCATTTCATTAACCAATTCTTCATCCAGCATATCTGATTTACTGATAGCAAGAATTCTTGGCTTTTGCATTAATTCAGGATTGTAATCCTGCAATTCATTTAATAAAATCTGATATTCTTCTTTAATGGTTCTGCTGGTATCAGCCGGAACCATAAATAGCAATACTGAATTTCGTTCTATATGACGTAAGAACCGGATACCAAGTCCTTTGCCTTTTGAAGCTCCTTCTATAATTCCCGGAATATCAGCCATTACAAAAGATTTGTTATCCCGGTAGGAAACAATACCAAGGTTAGGAACAAGGGTGGTAAAAGCGTAATCTGCAATCTCGGGCTTGGCTGCAGAAACTACAGATAATAAAGTTGATTTTCCGGCATTTGGAAATCCAACAAGGCCTACATCTGCCAAAATCTTCAGTTCCAGAACCATCCACTCTTCTTTACCGGGCTCTCCCGGCTGGGAATAACGTGGTGTTTGTGCCGTGGCGGTTTTAAAATGCCAGTTTCCTAAGCCCCCTCTTCCGCCCTGAGTTAAAATTTTAGTTTCGCCTTCGCTGGTAATTTCAAACATTACTTCTCCGGTTTCTGCGTTCCGGGCAATTGTACCCAAAGGAACTTCGAGCACATCATCTTTACCCATACGGCCGGATGATTTACCGCTGGAACCCGGAAAACCATTTTCGGCTATTACATGCTTGCGATATTTTAAGTGAAGTAAGGTCCAGAGCTGGCTGTTGCCTTTCAGAATTACATGACCTCCGCGACCACCGTCACCACCATCAGGGCCGCCCTTGGAGGTTAAAATATCCCGGTGAAGATGAGAAGAACCTGCCCCGCCGTGACCGGACCGGCAGCATATCTTCACATAATCGACAAAATTTGAGCCCTGGGACATATAGGTAAATTTAAAAAATTTGAATGGAATGTATAATCAATCCTCAATCAGGCAGGTGATTAAGATTAAGGATGAATCAGATCCGGAAAATTCTGGAATTTGAACCAAGTCTTAAAGATCATTAATAACACGGCAAATGGTTGAGAAAATCTGATCAACTCCTCCTACACCGTTAATTGTTGAAAATTTATCCTGCTCTCTGTAGTAGTTGGCTACCGGGGCGGTTTTACTGTTGTATTCTTCAATACGTTTTCTGATTACCTCAACATTGGCATCATCCGGACGACCGGAATCTTTACCGCGAAGTAAAAGACGATTTTCAAGTTCTGTATTCCGTACATCTAAAGCAATCATGCAGGAGATTTCAGAATTTTTAGTTTCTAATAAACTATCCAAAGCCTTAGCCTGAGCTACAGTACGCGGAAAACCATCAAAAATAAATCCTGGAGCGTCTTTATTAGAATCAAGTTTATTACTGATCATGCCAATAACCACTTCATCGGGAACAAGCATTCCCTCATCCATAAGTTTCTTAGCTTCCAGTCCCAGTTCAGTGCCCTGCACAATTTCGTTTCTGAGAATATCGCCGGTAGATAAATGAACCAGCTTATATTTCTCAATAAGTTTTTGGGATTGTGTTCCTTTACCGGCACCCGGAGGGCCAAACAATACTAAGTTCAGCATTCGAATTAATCTTAAATGTTTTAGGTAGTAACGAGCAGCTCGGACTGCTATAAACTTTAAAAAGCCTTTCCGAAAAGGACGAAAAGGCTTTTTGTGCAATGTGCACCTGAAGGGAGTCGAACCCCTAACCTCCTGATCCGTAGTCAGGTGCTCTATCCAATTAAGCTACAGGTGCCTTTTAAACGGAGTGCAAAAATAGGATTTGTATTCCATTTAGAATAATATTTTACAAGAAATTTTTAAAATAACCTGCATCTCATTAATTTTTAAGTGTTTATAATTAAATAAATCAACTGTTTTACTTAATTAAACATTCTTTTATTGCTGTAAATGATGGAAGGTCATTTGCATCTTCCAGTATTTCAATATAAATAATTTTATGATCACTATCCAGAACAAATACCGCTCTTTTTGAAACGCCCTTTAGACCGTAAATAAAATCTTCATAAAAAGCTCCGTATGCCGGTGAAACTTCTTTATTAAAATCAGAAAGCAAATTGAACTGATAATTGTTTTCTGATTTATATTTTGCAAGTACAAAAGGTGAATCTATTGATACAGCAATCATATCCGCATCGATTGTTTGATAATCTTCGAATGAATCTCTCATGGTACACAATTGTGTTGTGCAGGTTCCGGTGAAAGCCAAAGGAAAAAAATGGATCACCAGATTTCGGCCTGTATAATCTGACAATGAAACTTCCTTAAGCTCAGAACTTACTAATTTAAATTCCGGAGCTTGCTGTCCTATTTCTAATCGCATGGTATGATTATTTCTTGTTTATTCTGCTTTGCAGTTGTTTATCTACAATTGCAAGACCTTCCTTAAATGAATGTGGCCTGTAGCCCAATTCGTCTATTGTTTTATTTAATACAAAGCCTGTTCTGGCTGGTCTTTTAGCCGCCTGATTTAAACTATCTGAGGAAATCTCGTTAATCAGATTTTTATTTAAATTCCAATACTCTGCAACCTGCTCTACCAATTCAATAATACTCATCATGTCCTTTCCTGATGCATTATAAATACCTGTTGCTCCGCTCTTTGCTGCTAATAAGCAACAGTCTGCCAAATCTTCAGCCAGGGTAGGCATACGCCACTGGTCGTTCACAACATTAATAGGATCTCCTTTTTCTAAAGCGCCTTTGGCCCATAAAACAATATTACTCCGGCTCATATCATTAACAATTCCGTAGACTATAATGGTACGCAAAATAGTCCAGGGACATTTAGCAGTTTGCAGGATTTTTTCACCTTCCAGTTTAGTAAGTCCGTAATAGCTTAAAGGATGCGGTTCAGCATCTTCTGTGTACGGTCCGTTTTCCCCATCGAAAATAAAATCTGTAGATATATGTATTAAATGAATATCAAGAAGCTCACATTCATGAATCAGATTTTTAACGGCCTCTACATTTAAGGTCCAGCACTTTTCTTTTTCAATTTCACAAATATCCACATTAGTCATGGCGGCGGTATGTATGATTACATCCGGGCGGAATTGATGCAAGACCTGTTTTACATTTTCAGCATTGCAAACATCGAGCTCTGAATAAGTATAATCTCCTTCGCCCGGATACCGGTCGGCACCTATAGAAGTAGCAATTAATTCCATTTCTGGATTCTTCAGAATCGCATCAGTTAATTTCTGTCCAAGCAAACCATTACTGCCGGTTACCAAAATTCTTTTCATGTCTCAAAGAACTTATATTCTG
This sequence comes from Daejeonella oryzae DSM 19973, assembly GCF_000422945.1. Lineage (GTDB taxonomy): Bacteria > Bacteroidota > Bacteroidia > Sphingobacteriales > Sphingobacteriaceae > Daejeonella > Daejeonella oryzae. The sequence goes on along the minus strand of NZ_KE383964.1, from coordinate 27,393 downwards.
AGGTAGTAAACAATAAAAAATCAATTTTCTGGCAATTAATAAAAAGAAAAAAGTGGATTACGATGGGGAACAATCTATATATAGGTGATAGAACTACAGCAAGAATGGAGAGTAAGAAGAAAAAATCAAGGCAGATTTTCGAGAATTAATGCTAAAAGATCAGGGAATAGAAAAAATTGAGATAAACAAAAAGGACCGGTTTAAACCGATCCTTTTCTGACCATTTAATTAGCCATTATTTTTACTGTTGCCTCTTGTAATTGCTACAATAATTACAATAAATATTGCCACACCTACTGCCCAAACCCAAGGCTGGCCATACCATACACTTCCGCCATCTGTATTAATATCTACATCTACTTTTTCAGGAACATCCTGAGCGAAAGATGTTATTGATGCAAATAATGAGGTTAATAATACAGCTAAAGCCATAAAATATTTTTCAGGCTTGTTCATTTTTGAAACAGTTGTTGAATTCTTCATGATACTAGGTTTAATTGGTTATTAATTTAATTTACATAAACATTACAAATAATCTGCCGATAAGTTTCTAAACGAAATAAACATAACTGCATCAATTACCGGAGCATTGATTTTTAGGGTAAAAAATCACTGTAAAAATCTTTTGAATAAGTATTTGATTTCCGCGGATAAAGAGTATTTTTGCAGACCAAAAAACAGCGCCCATATTGGGCTAAATTTTGATTTAATTACGTTTTACCAAAAACTTATATGCCAAACACTGGAAAAATAGCACAGATCATCGGACCGGTTGTGGACGTTAGCTTTGCTGATGAAGCCCATTTACCGAAAATTTACGATGCCCTTGAAATTGTTAAAGAGAACGGACAAAAAATAATTTTAGAAGTTCAGCAGCACTTGGGTGAAGACCGTGTTCGTGCTATTGCGATGGACTCAACGGATGGTTTGGTACGTGGAATGCGTGTTGTTGACACAGGTTCTGCTATTAAAATGCCTGTTGGAGAAAAAATTAAAGGCCGTTTATTTAACGTTGTTGGACAGGCTATAGATGGTATTGGTTCAATCGATAATTCTGATGGCTACCCTATCCATAATACTCCGCCAAAATTTGATGAGCTTTCTACCGAAACAGAAGTTCTGTTTACAGGTATAAAAGTAATCGACTTGCTGGAGCCTTATGCAAAAGGTGGAAAAATCGGATTATTCGGTGGTGCAGGTGTTGGTAAAACAGTGTTAATCATGGAACTGGTTAATAACATCGCGAAAGCTTATGCAGGATTATCTGTATTTGCCGGTGTTGGTGAACGTACCCGTGAAGGAAACGATTTACTTCGTGAATTTATTGAATCTGGTGTAATTAATTACGGTGATGCTTTCAGACATTCTATGGAAGAAGGCGGATGGGATTTAGATTCAGTAGATCAGGAAGCTTTAAAAGATTCTAAAGCTACTTTAGTATTCGGTCAGATGAACGAGCCGCCGGGTGCACGTGCACGTGTTGCCTTATCCGGTTTAACTGTAGCTGAATATTTCCGCGATGGTGATGGCGAAGGTCAGGGAAAAGATATATTATTCTTCGTCGACAACATTTTCCGTTTCACGCAGGCAGGATCTGAAGTATCTGCATTATTAGGCCGTATGCCTTCTGCTGTGGGTTATCAGCCAACTCTTGCAACCGAAATGGGTTTGATGCAGGAACGTATTACATCTACTAAGCGTGGTTCAATTACATCTGTTCAGGCGGTTTACGTACCTGCGGATGATTTAACTGACCCTGCTCCGGCAACAACTTTTGCTCACCTGGATGCAACCACCGTATTATCACGTAAAATTGCCGAATTGGGAATTTATCCTGCGGTAGATCCTTTAGATTCTACTTCACGTATCCTAAGCGCAGCAGTTTTAGGAGATGAGCATTACGGAACCGCACAACGCGTAAAAGAAATCTTACAACGTTATAAAGAATTACAGGATATCATCGCCATTTTAGGTATGGATGAGCTTTCTGAAGAGGATAAACTGGTAGTAGGCCGTGCACGTCGTGTTCAGCGTTTCTTATCTCAGCCTTTCTTCGTAGCAGAACAGTTTACAGGTCTAAAAGGTGTATTGGTTGATATTAAGGATACCATCAAAGGTTTCAATATGATCATGGACGGTGAAGTGGATGAATATCCGGAAGCTGCATTCAACCTTGTAGGAACAATTGAAGACGCTATTGAAAAAGGTAAAAAATTATTAGCTGAATCAAACTCTTAAGAGAGATTTGAGACATTAGATTTGAGATTTGAGAGAAGGACATTATGTCTGCAATCTCAAATCTTTAATTTTATATCTAAACAAACATGACATTAGAAATTTTAACTCCAGATAATACTGTTTACCAGGGCGAAGTTGTTTCGGTTACTGTACCGGGAACAATGGGTTCATTCGAAGTTTTGAAGGATCACGCTCCCATTATTTCTACTCTTGAAGATGGAAAAGTAATTATCAGAACCGGAGCTAAAGCCGAGGAAATATTTTTTATCACAGGCGGTGCTGTAGAGGTGCTTAACAATAAAATTATTGTGTTGGCCGAAGGTGTAATTCAGAAATAATATTTACATTTTAAAAAAAACCTCCTGAGATTTCAGGAGGTTTTTTTTTGCCCGTGATTTTTCAAAATACATTTACAGGAGAATATCTCCTCAATACATCTCCGGGAAAAGAATAAATTCTTGTTCGCAAAATCATAACAAATTCTTATAAAAACTTTCCCAAAAATTTGATCATTGAAAAATCAACTTTTTTAAAAAATAATCTGTTTTAAGCAGAAAATTAGATTTTTTTAGACCAATTACCATTTCGGTATACGGTTTTAGCACTTGTTTAGAAGTTGTCAGAACAGTCTTTTACAAATTATGTAAAGGCTTATTTTCCTTGCGCCAAATTAAATTCTCTGGTAATACCTGTATCATAGAATTTTACACTTTTTTTCACAAAGCATATTAATTGTATTGACAGCGTATTTTGAAATAGTCATATTGGAATACGGCAAATACCTACAAACAACAATGAAACAGACGAGCCATTTCACTCATCACAACACATTGACTTTCAACTGCAAACAGATGAATGAAGATTGGTTTACGTCTAAAAATCAGCAATTAAAGAAATAAATTAATACGGGGCCTCTATGCAGAGGCTTTTTTTTATAGAACACAGAAATCATGAACTATTACAACGACCAAACGCTTATTTATCTGAATGGAGAATTCGTAAAAGCTGCTAAAGCGACCACAGATCTGTATGGTCAATCCCTGCATTACGGATACGCGGTTTTTGAAGGAATCCGGGCCTACAATACGCAAAACGGCCCGCGAATATTTAAAGCTGATGAGCATTATGAAAGATTAAAAAAATCCTGCGAACTGGTGCACATTCCCTATCCTTTCATTAAGGAAGAACTAATTGATGCTACCTACTCCATACTCTCTAAAAATAAATTAAAAGATGCATACATACGTCCTTTAGTGTATTGCGGTCCGAATATGTCATTAACCAGGGCAGAGCAGGTTAATATTATGATTTGTGCATGGGAATGGGGAGCCTATTTAGGTGATAAACAAATCCGGGCATGCGTCTCATCATTTGAGCGGCCAAACCCAAAATCAATTATGGTAGAGGCCAAAGTATCAGGTCACTATGTAAATTCTATAATGGCTACAAGCGAAGCCAAATCCAAAGGATTTGATGAAGCTATCCTGTTGGATATGAAAGGCTTTGTGGCAGAAGCGCCGGGAGCAAATATTTTTATTGAGAAAGATGGTCGCTTATTAACTCCACCAAAAGGCAATATTTTACCGGGTATTACCAGAGAAACTGTTTTTGAAATCTGCCGTTCGCTTGAAATTGAAGTTGCTGAACAGCATTTTACCGCTGAAGATCTGAAATCCGCCGACAGCGCTTTTTTATGCGGAACTGCAGCCGAAATAATAGGCATCGCATCAATTGATGATGAAATTTATCCTTTGAGCTGGCATGAATCATTGGGATCTGTAATTCAGCAGCATTACAAAAATCTGGTAATAGAAAAAGACAATTTCGGAGTAATCATCTAAAAAAAATGGAATTAAACCGCTACAGCAAAACCATTACTTCGGACGAAACACAGCCGGCTGCCCAGGCTATGCTTTATGGCATCGGACTGACTACAGACGATCTTAAAAAAGCACAGGTTGGTATTGTAAGCATGGGATATGAAGGCAATACCTGCAACATGCACCTGAATGATCTGGCAACGCATGTAAAAAGCGGAGTTTGGCAAAATGATTTGGTTGGCCTCATCTTTAATACAATTGGCGTAAGTGATGGCATTTCTAATGGTACTGAAGGAATGCGCTATTCGCTGGTGTCCAGAGACATTATTGCCGATTCAATCGAAACTGTTTGCGGTGCCCAATATTATGATGGTTTAATCGCAATCCCCGGATGTGATAAAAATATGCCCGGCTCCATTATCGCCATGGGCAGATTAAACCGTCCGGCGATTATGGTATATGGCGGCAGCATTCATTCCGGAAAATACAAAGGAAGGTCACTAAATATCGTTTCTGCCTTTGAAGCTCTTGGAGAGAAACTTTCGGGCCAACTAAAGCAGGAAGATTTTGAAGGCATCATTCAAAATGCCTGTCCCGGAGCCGGAGCTTGCGGCGGAATGTATACCGCAAATACCATGGCTTCGGCAATTGAAGCATTGGGTATGAGTCTTCCATACAGTTCATCATATCCTGCTTTGAGTGAGGAAAAAAAAGAAGAGTGTAAAGCTGCTGGAAAAGCCATCCGGATTTTGCTTGAAAAAGATATAAAACCTTCCGATATCATGACGAAGGAAGCCTTCTTGAATGCTATTAAAATTGTAATGGTTCTGGGAGGTTCAACCAATGCAGTTCTGCATTTGATTGCCATGGCAAGATCAGTAGATATTACGCTGACCTTACAAGATTTTCAGGAGATCAGTGATCAAACCCCGGTTTTAGCCGACATGAAACCCAGCGGAAAATATCTGATGGAAGATGTGCATGAAATTGGTGGATTGCCTTCTATTCTAAAATACCTGATCAATGAAGGTGTTATAAATGGAAATTGCCTGACTGTTACAGGAAAAACGCTCTCAGAAAATGTAGCGGAGGCAAAAGATCTTGATTTTACTAGTCAGGACATTATCAGGCCCTTGACAGATCCTATAAAAAAGACAGGTCATTTGCAAATGCTTTACGGAAACCTTGCTTCTCAGGGTTCTGTGGCCAAAATATCCGGCAAAGAGGGTGATCATTTTGTAGGACCAGCACGGGTTTTCAACGGCGAATTTGAACTGATACATGGTATCAGCAGCGGAAAAGTAAAAGCAGGAGATGTAGTAGTTATCCGGCAGGTTGGGCCCAGAGGCGCTCCGGGAATGCCCGAAATGTTAAAACCCACTTCAGCTATTATCGGAGCCGGTTTAGGAAGTTCGGTAGCATTAATTACCGACGGTCGTTTCTCAGGTGGCACACATGGATTTGTGGTCGGTCATATTACTCCTGAAGCTTACGAGGGCGGAGGAATTGCCCTTGTAGAGGATAATGATATTATTGAAATTAATGCTGAAGCTAAAACTATAAACGTCCGCTTAACAGACCAGGAATGGGATAAAAGGAAAAGCAATTGGGTTCAACCGGTTTCTAAAGTAACCAAGGGCGTATTGCTTAAATATATGCGGCAAGTTAAAAATGCAACTGAAGGTTGTGTAACAGATTAAAGAAAGGGATGAGATCATGAAAACAGAAGCAATTGCTACACAAAAAGACAGTTCCGGAATAAATCAACAGATCACAGGATCAGAAATTCTGCTGCGCTCATTAATCGCAGAAGAAGTGCAAACATTGTTTGGCTATCCGGGCGGAGCTATAATGCCGGTTTATGATTCCCTTTATTCTTTCTCTGATCAGCTTAAACACATTCTGGTAAGACATGAACAGGGAGCCATTCACGCTGCTCAGGGTTTTGCCCGTGTAAGCGGAAAAACCGGAGTAGTTTTAGCAACCTCGGGGCCGGGTGCCACTAATTTAATTACCGGTTTAGCTGACGCGATGATCGATTCTACCCCTCTGGTTTGCATTACCGGACAAGTCGCTTCGCATTTACTGGGCACAGATGCTTTCCAGGAAACTGATATTATCAATATTTCATTGCCTGTTACAAAATGGAATATCCAGGTAACCAGAGCCGCAGATGTAGCTTCGGCAGTAGCCAGAGCATTTTTTATAGCTAAAAGCGGTCGCCCCGGACCAGTACTGATTGATATTACCAAAGATGCGCAATTTGAAATGGCTGATTTTCATTACGAAATTTGCCATCAGCTTAAAACCTATAAACCCATTCCCAACCCGGATCAGCGAAGCATTGCGGAAGCGGCGAAATTAATCAATGAAGCCAGCAGGCCGTATATACTTTCAGGGCAGGGAATTATTTTATCCGGTGCACAAACCGAATTAATTGACTGTGCTGAAAAAGCAGGCATCCCGGTTGCTTCTACCCTATTGGGCTTATCCGGATTTCCGGCCAGTCATCCTTTATATGTGGGCTATCTGGGAATGCACGGAAATTACAGTCCGAATGTAAATACCAACGAGTGCGACGTGCTTATTGCGATAGGAATGCGCTTTGATGATCGTGTAACGGGGAATGTAGCGAAATATGCACCCAATGCGAAGGTGATTCATATTGATATTGATGAATCGGAAATCGGGAAGATTATCAAAACAGAGGTAGGAATTCATGCGGATGCTAAGCACGCATTAACGCTGTTGCTTCCACACCTCAAAAAAACTGAGCATCCCGAATGGCTTGCCTCATTTAAAAAACTGGATGAACTGGAGAAGGCAATTATTCAGCAGGATTGTCATCCTGAGTGTGAAGGTTTAAAAATGGGCGAAGTGGTTCGAAGATTAAACCAGATTACCCAGGGAAATTCGGTGGTTTGCACGGATGTTGGTCAGCATCAGATGGTAACTTCGAGATATTATTCCTTTAATGATTTAAGAAGTTGCATCAGTTCCGGTGGATTAGGAACGATGGGTTTCTGTCTTCCGGCTGCAATGGGTGCTAAATGCGGCGCTCCCGAAAAAGATGTGATTGCCATTATTGGTGACGGAGGATTTCAGATGACTATCCAGGAATTGGGAACAATTATGCAATACCAGATTCCTGTTAAAATCATCATTCTTAATAATAATTTTCTGGGAATGGTGAGGCAATGGCAACAGCTGTTTTTCGATAAGCGCTACTCCTTTACAGAGATGGACAATCCCGATTTTGTAGCGATAGCAAAAGCCTACCGGATTGAATCTCAAAAAGTAGAGTCAAGGGATTATTTGGATCAGGCCCTTATGGATATGATGAATCACAAAGGCCCGTATCTGCTCGAAGTTGTGGTAGAAAAAGAAGAAAATGTATTTCCGATGGTACCCACAGGTGCCGGAGTAGCAGAAATGAGACTTACATAATGAAACAAGGAATAAGGAGCAGGGAAAAAACTCATATCTAATATCTCAATTCCAAGATCTCAAATATCATATAATGAAAAAAGACTTTGTATTAGAAGTTCATTCGGAGAATGGTTTTTCAGTTCTCAACCGGATGATCAATATTTTTAACCGCCGCCGTGTACGCATTAAAAGATTACTGGCTACAGAAATGCCCGGCGATTATAAAAATGGGATGGCTAGTTTTATTGTACATGCCACCGAAGAAAATATGGAACGTGTGCGGCTTCAGCTTGAAAAGCTAATTGAAGTAGAGCGTACAGACGTCAGGGAAATGAACCTAAATCATCAAGCATAAAAATAAATAATCATGGCAAAATTAAATTTTGGCGGTACAGAAGAGCAGGTAGTAACCCGCGAGGAATTTCCACTTAGCAAAGCTCAGGAAGTTTTAAAAGATGAAGTGGTAGCAGTTATCGGCTATGGCGTTCAGGGACCGGGACAGGCTTTGAATCAAAAGGATAACGGCATCAATGTCATAGTGGGTCAGCGGAAAAATTCCGGTAGCTGGGATAAAGCTGTAAAAGATGGATTTGTTCCCGGAGAGACTCTTTTTGAAATAGAAGAAGCTTTAGAAAAAGGAACCATAATATGTTATCTTCTGAGTGATGCCGCTCAAATTGAACTTTGGCCAACCGTTAAAAAACATTTAACTCCCGGCAAAGCACTTTATTTCTCTCACGGTTTCGGCATCACATTTAATGAACAAACCGGCATCATACCGCCTCCGGATGTGGATGTATTTCTGGTTGCACCAAAAGGCTCCGGTACATCTCTTCGCCGCATGTTCTTACAGGGACGCGGGTTAAATTCCAGTTATGCCATATTCCAGGATGCCACCGGGCGGGCATTTGAACGGGTGGTGGCTTTGGGCATAGCTGTAGGAAGCGGTTACCTTTTTGAAACAGATTTCAGGAAAGAAGTTTTTAGCGATCTCACCGGAGAACGCGGAACGCTGATGGGCTGTATCCAGGGAATTTTTGCTGCTCAATACGATGTTTTGCGTAGTAAGGGCCACTCTCCTTCCGAAGCTTTTAATGAAACCGTTGAAGAACTCACCCAATCTTTAATGCCTTTGGTAGCTGAGAACGGAATGGACTGGATGTATGCCAATTGCTCAACAACAGCACAACGCGGTGCGCTTGACTGGTGGAAAAGATTCAGAGATGCCACAAAACCTGTTTTTGAAGAACTGTATGAAAGTGTAGCTGCAGGCAAAGAATCACAACGATCCATTGATTCTAACTCTCAGCATGATTATCGCGAAAAGCTGAATATGGAATTACAAGAACTTCGCGAAAGCGAATTATGGCAGGCAGGAAAAACCGTTCGAAGCCTTCGGCCGGAAAATCAGTCTGTAAAAACAGAAGAATTCGTCAAATAAAAAAACAATGGCAAAAACACTGTTTGATAAGATCTGGGATGCGCATGTGGTTAGCCAAAAATCCGGTTTCCCGGATGTGCTTTATATAGATACTCATTTTATTCATGAGGTAACCAGTCCGCAGGCTTTTGAGGGCTTAAGAAAACGCAACATCCCGGTTTTCAGGCCCGGGCAAACGAAGGCTACTGCAGACCACAACGTTCCAACTATCAATCAGCATTTGCCTATAAAAGAAAACCTGTCGCGTTTGCAGGTTGAAATGCTTACTAAAAATTGCACTGAATTTGGCATTGATCTTTATGGATTGGGTCACCCTTTTCAGGGAATAGTGCATGTTATCGGACCGGAACTTGGTTTAACACTTCCGGGAATGACCATTGTTTGCGGAGACAGCCACACCTCTACTCATGGCGCTTTCGGCTGTATCGCTTTCGGAATTGGCACTTCTGAGGTAGAAGAAGTTTTGGCGACCCAATGCCTGCTTCAGCAAAAACCGCCTTGCATGAAGATTGAGGTGAATGGCAAATTGCAAAAAGGAGTTCTTTCAAAAGATATCATTCTGCACATCATCAGCAAAATTGGCTCTGCGGGAGGAACCGGTTATTTTGTGGAATATGCCGGTGATACTATTAAAAATTTAAGTATGGAAGCTCGCATGACCATTTGCAATATGAGCATAGAAATGGGTGCCCGCGGCGGGTTAATTGCACCTGATGAAACTACTATCACGTATATTAAAGATCGTGAATTTACACCAACAGGCAATAAATGGACTCAGTTGCTGGATCATATAAACAGCTTACAAAGCGATAATGACGCCCATTATGATAAAGTTTTACAGTTTAATGCTGAAGATATAGCACCCATGATCACCTACGGAACCAATCCGGGAATGGGCACAGCAATTTCAGAATCCATACCCGATTTTTCCGGTATTCCTGAAAAAGAACACTACTCGTTTCAAAAATCTCTGAATTATATGGGATTAGAAGCAGGAAAATCTTTATCAGGGAAATCCATTGATTATGTATTTATCGGGAGCTGCACCAATTCCAGAATTGAAGATCTGCGCCTGGTTGCAGAATTTGTAAAAGGCAAAACAAAATCTGAGCATGTAACGGCCTGGATTGTACCTGGATCAAAACAGGTTATGGAACAGGCAATAGCCGAGGGATTAGACAGTATTCTGGCAAGTGCCGGATTTGAACTTCGGGAACCGGGATGCAGCGCATGCTTGGCAATGAATGAAGATAAAATCCCTCCAGGAAAATATTGCGTTTCAACTTCGAACCGAAATTTTGAAGGACGTCAGGGTCCCAATTCCAGAACTTTTTTAGCCAGTCCGCTAACTGCTGCAGCAGCTGCGATTTCAGGAAAAATAGTTGATGTGCGTGAATTTATAGACTGATCAGATGGCAAAAAAAATATTTAAAAATCTCAGTTCCACTATGGTTCCCATTAATATGGAGAATATTGATACGGATCAGATTATCCCTGCCCGTTTCCTCAAATCGACCATTAGAGAAGGATTTGGGGAAAATTTATTCAGGGATTGGAGATTTACTGAAACTGGCGAAATGCGTGAAGAATTTCCACTGAATAATCCTCTTTATAAGGGAAAAATTCTGGTAGCCGGCAAAAATTTTGGATGCGGCAGCAGTCGGGAACATGCTGCCTGGGCCCTGGCAGATTATGGTTTTGAAGTAGTGATCAGCAGCTTTTTTGCAGATATATTTAAAGGGAATGCACTGAACAACGGATTATTGCCAATCCAGGTTTCGGAAGATTTTTTACAGACCTTATTTTCTCTCATCGATCAAAACCCGGAAACGTTACTTGAAGCAGACCTGGAAACCCAAACGGTAAAAATAGAAAAACTGGGTTTAACAGAGAAGTTTGAGATTGATCCGTATAAAAAAACCTGTCTTTTAAATGGTTATGATGATATAGACTTTATACTGGCCCAAACCAGCCAGATAGCAACTTACGAATCGGGCAGGAATTATTCATACTAATATGAAAAAGCATATTTTAGTTATTCCGGGAGATGGAATCGGAGCAGAAGTAACTGTTTGGGGCAGAAAAGCGCTGGAGCAGATCGCATTAAAATTTGATCATGACTTTAGCTTCGATACAGCCCAAATGGGTCATGAAGCCATTGAAAACTGCGGAAATCCCCTCCCCGATGAAACGCTTGATAAAGCGAAATTAAGTGATGCTATTCTTTTTGGTGCAGTTGGTCATATTAAATATGATTTAGATCCTTCCCTTACCGTTCGCCCGGAGCAGGGATTATTAAAAATCCGTAAGGAGCTTGGGCTATTTGCCAATCTGCGTCCCATTTTAGTCTTTGATGAGTTACTGGGCGCTTCGAGTTTAAAACCCGAAATACTGAAAGGAACAGATATTCTTTTTTTCAGAGAGTTAACGGGCGATGTATATTTTGGTGAGAAGCAACTAAGTGCCGACAGAAACACAGCTTCCGATCTGATGATCTACCATCGGTATGAGATCGAGCGAATAGCAGTTAAAGCTTTTGAAGCAGCCCGAAATCGCCGTGGAAAAGTATGTTCAGTAGATAAAGCCAATGTTTTGGAGAGTTCCAGACTCTGGCGTGAGGTGATACAGGAAGTTGCGCTCCGATATCCGGATGTGCAAACTCAGCATTTATTTATTGACAATGCAGCCATGCAGCTGATCAGGGATCCAAAGCAATTTGATGTGATATTAACAGGGAATTTGTTTGGCGATATCTTAACGGATGAAGCTTCGCAAATTGCCGGCTCCATGGGCATGCTTGCATCCGCATCTGTTGGCGACAAAATGGGTTTTTTTGAACCCATTCATGGTTCTGCCCATGATATCGCGGGAAAAAATATTGCCAATCCTTTCGCCTCGGTTTTATCGGCAGCATTGCTGCTTAACATTGGATTCGGACTCAAAAAAGAAGCGGATATATTGACTAATACAATCTCTGATTTGCTGAAAGAGGGATACCGTACTCTGGATATATCCACACCGGAAACCTTAGCGAAAAACATTTTAGGAACTTCCGAGATGGGCGAACTCATTATAGATAAATTAAAAGAACTGTTCCCTAAACCTTATGACCATGTTACATGATCCGAAACGAATTTACGTATTTGATACCACCCTTCGGGATGGAGAACAGGTGCCCGGCTGCCAGCTAAGCAGCATTGAAAAAATAGAGATCGGGAAAGCTCTGGAGGAACTGGGGGTAGATATTATTGAAGCAGGATTTCCGGTGTCGAGTCCGGGAGATTTTAACAGCGTGGTTGAGCTTTCAAAAGCCATTCGCGGGCCAATCATATGTGCTCTAACCAGAGCAAATAAACAGGATATTGATATTGCAGCTGAATCTTTAAAATTTGCTAAACACGCCCGGATACACACCGGCATTGGCGCTTCCGACATGCATATCAAATATAAATTCAACAGCACACGGGAGGAAATTTTAGAAAGGGCTGTATCAGCCGTGAAATATGCCAAAAAATTTGTAGAAGACATCGAGTTTTATGCCGAGGATGCGGGTCGTGCTGACCCGATTTTTCTGGCCCAAATGGTTGAGGCGGTTATTGCAGCCGGTGCTACCGTAGTGAACATACCGGATACTAACGGATATTGTCTTCCTGATCAGTATGGACAAAAAATCCGCTTTCTTATGGAAAACGTCAAAAATATTGACCGGGCTATTCTGGCTGTACATTGCCATAATGACCTCGGTTTGGCTACCGCGAATACCATTGCAGGGATACAGAACGGTGCAAGGCAGGTAGAATGCACGATCAATGGAATTGGCGAAAGGGCCGGAAACACATCTATTGAAGAAGTTGCGATGATCCTGAAAACCCATCACTCCCTTGGATTGCATACGAATATCAACAGCAAAAAATTCTATGATATCAGCCGGATGGTTAGCCGGATGATGAATATGCCAGTGCAGCCAAACAAAGCTATTGTTGGGAAAAATGCGTTCGCTCACAGTTCAGGCATTCATCAGGATGGTGTATTAAAGCATCGTGAAAACTACGAAATCATTAATCCCGAAGATGTTGGAATTCCGCGATCGGATATTATTCTGACTGCCCGCAGCGGCCGCCATGCATTAAAGCATCATTTAGAAAGATTGGGATATATTCTGGAGCGTATTGATCTGGAGGAAGTATATCATCGCTTTTTAGAAATGGCTGATCTCAAAAAGGATTTAAATGATGAAGACATTCTTTTATTAATGGGTGATGGCTGTGAAAAAAATTACATCGATGGCGTAAAAATAAAACTCCTTCAGGTGATTTGTGGAGATCCATTCAATCCTATGGCTACGGTTAAACTGGATGTAAATGGACAAGAGCAGGAAGCCAGTGCAACCGGCAACGGTCCGGTTGATGCTACTATCAAAGCAATTCATCAGATCATCGGAAAAGATATTTCCCTTAACGAGTTCCAGATCCAGGCAATGCATGGCGGAAGTGACGATATAAGTCGGGTAAATATGCGTGTAAGTTTCAATAACAGAAATTATGATGGATATGGATTTAGTACAGATATTGTAAAAGCATCGGCCAATGCATACCTGGACGCTTTAAATAAAATTACCTGATAATGGAAAATGACACCCAAGTTTTTAATGTACAAGCAGCAGCGGAGCGATTAAAGGATATTGTAAAGCACACACCTTTAGAATTCCATGCAGGCTTATCAGCTAAATACAATTGTAATATTTATTTGAAACGCGAAGATCTTCAGGTAGTACGTTCCTACAAATTGCGTGGAGCGTTCAACATGATTTCTGCTTTAACTTTTGAAGAAGCATTTAAAGGAGTAGTTTGTGCAAGTGCGGGAAATCATGCGCAGGGCGTAGCTTACAGTTGCCAAAAACTGGGAATTAAGGGAACTATTTTTATGCCCGAAATAACGCCAAAACAGAAAATAAAGCAAACCCGGATGTTCGGTGCGGAGTGGATAGAAATTGTTCTGACCGGCGACACGTTTGATGATTGCCTGAAAGAAGCATTAAAGTTTAGCGAAAAGCATCAGCAGGTGTTTATCCCTCCTTTTGATCATCCCGGCATAGTGGAAGGACAGGCAACTGTAGGAATGGAAATTTTGAAAGACCTCCCCGAAACCGATGTAATTATTATGCCTGTTGGTGGCGGTGGATTAGCCGCCGGCGTTGGTTCTTATATCAGAGATATTTCTCCTTTATGTACATTAATTGGCGTTGAACCAGAAGGCGCACCATCTATGTCGGAAGCATTTTTAGCCGATAAACCGGTTTTATTAAAACAAATAGACCGTTTTATTGATGGTGCCGCCGTTAAGCGTGCCGGGACTTTCACATTCCCAATTTGCAAAGAAGTTCTGGATAAAATGATTTTAGTTCCGGAAGGAAAAGTCTGCTCTGTGATTCTTGAACTCTACAATGAAAATGCAATTGTTGCAGAACCTGCAGGTGCTTTATCTGTGGCAGCACTTGATCAGTTAAAGGATAGCATTTCAGGCAAAAACGTAGTTTGCATTATCAGCGGGGGCAATAATGATATAGAACGTATGCAGGAAATTAAAGAGCGATCATTATTATATGAAGGCTTAAAGCACTACTTTATTATCAGTTTTCCACAGCGGCCGGGTGCATTAAAAGATTTTGTAAATTTAGTCTTAGGAAGAGATGATGACATCACCCGTTTTGAGTTCATCAAAAAAACCAACCGCGAACGCGGGCCTGCTTTAGTGGGTATTGAATTAGGTTCTCCACAGGATTATCTTCCGCTGGTTCATCGTATGGAATTGCATCATTTCGATTACAAAGCAATCAACGGAAATAAAACTCTGTTTGAATTCTTAGTCTGATGGGATCCTATTTCAGATATAAAGAAATCCAGGAATTAATTTCATTTAAAAAATCGGGGGTTTTATCAATGCCTGCAAACTCATGTCCCAAATCATCATACACTATCAGTTTGTTTGAAACATTAAATTGATCAAGCCTGGTTTTAAGTTCGGCAGATTGCTGAAATGGAACAATTGCATCAAGCTTTCCGTGAAATATAAGTGTTGGTGCTGACGAGCCGGACACATGCGTAACCGGACTTGCCTGTATATACAAATTGGGATTTGCATTAAAACTGGTACCAAGAAATCCTTCCAGAACCCTGCTCTGTAATAAATTTGAATTTCGGAAATCGCTGAAATTAGTTGGGCCAGCCATGGACACAACCGTTTTAATTTTGTTGTTAGCGTTATTCTGATAAGAATATAAAAGTGATAAATGAGCTCCGGAACTAGCTCCAACAATCGCGTAAGCTGAGGAAGATATTTTATAATTTGAAGAATTGGCTTCCAGAAAGTCAAATACTTTTTTAATATCATTGACCTGGGCGGGATGAATATTATTCTCCGCAGTATTGGTTAAACGGTAATTCATATTCACCGAAGCGTAACCCTGATCTCGCATATATTCTGCTAATTCTGTCAGCATTGCTTTATCTCCACCCGACCAAAAACCACCATGAATAAATAAGATTACCGGAGTTAGGGAATTCCGTGAGGCAGGCAGATAGATATCCATATTATTTTGTGAATGATCCGCATACTTAACATTAATTAAATCTTGCTTGCTTAAGGCAGGTATCGTGTCATTAGTTTCCTTGCAACTTATATTAATCAGAAGCAATAAAAGAGCTCCCATTCTAACATATCTTAAAAATAAATTCTTCATACTTAATAATAATAAAAATTACTACACCCTATTATACTCCTTCAGAATATTTTAATTCAATATATAACTATTTGTAAACAAATGCTTTATCTTTATTAATAGACTATGGAAAATTAAAATCATTAACTCATCTTTTTATTTAATTCGTATGATCTGGAAAAAATTTAACGGAGAAAAAATACAAATTCCCATTTATGAAGAAGTTGAACAGGTAATTGAACGAGAAATCAATCTTGGTCACAAACTGAAAGTTTGCATCGGAACAGATTCTCAGGTAAAAGGTTCAACAACCGACTTTGCGACGGTTATTGTTTTTATCAGAGAGCAAAAGGGCGGTTTTATGTTTATTCATCAGGAAAAAAGCACTCAGAAAATGAGTATAAAAGAACGGATGCTGATGGAAGTTGCAAAATCTATTGAATGCGCCTATTCTCTATGCGACTTACTGGATCTTTATGATGTAGATTTAGAAGTGCATGCAGATATTAATACAAACCCAATGTTTAAATCTAACCAGGCCCTGCATGAAGCTATGGGATATATTCTGAGTATGGGATTTGTATTTAAAGCAAAGCCAGAGGCTTTTGCCAGTTCAACCTGTGCTAATAAAATTGTTCAGTAATCTGCTTCACCAATCCTTCCCGATAAGTGTTTTAGATTTATTTGTATTTTCAGAAGTGCTATATTCGCCAGCGAGATATTTTTTAAAGCTTTCGCCGATTTTTTTAGACTGCTCTGCAGTTGTTCCGATAGTATTTTTCCATTCCAGAGCATTAAGTTTTCCGGGATCTTTTTCCAGAGGAGTATAATTTGTGATTAAAGGAACAAAATTCCCATAACGGTCCCGCTGGTATGGCAGAAATTTAAAATCGGTTAACCAATAGCGATATTTTCCTTCTTTAATTTCGCATGTAAAAGTAAATACCATTTCTCCTTTCGGATGACTTAGAACCAAAGCCTCCTTGTTTAAAATAAATTTTCCCGCTCCGTTTAGCAAACTATCTGCCTGTAAGAAGGATGTTTTAAGTTTTAAATTCTTCTTTTTGAAAAAATAAAGAGAGCGCTTGCTTAAACTATCCTTTGAAATTTGCGGAACATCAACTACTTCGTAATAAATATATTTTCCCCGCTCATCCAATAGAAGGTCATTTTCAAATGGCTGAGAATAACTATAAGCAGGTATAAAAAAAGATAGCAGGACTATAAATATTATTTTCATCGTAGTAAATTGAAAGTTGATGAATTATTCTAAAAGATCCTGACTCTTATTGTAGGTGTAATAAATTATCAGGATTAAAAAGCAAAAACTGCAGCTAAAGAAAATTGAGACGCATTTTCTGTAGGTATTAAGTTGTTTTTGGTAAAAGATCCGGCATCGCCATTATCAAATCTAACTTCCGGAATAAAAGTAAATGATCCTGATTTCAAATTTCCGGATAATGTAAGCGATGTAAAATCATTCCCTATTGTTGAGCCAGCATCTTTCACTTTAAAATACTCGCCTCTGGCGCCTAAACTAAAGCCGGGAGTTATTGAATACTGAGGATACAATGCAACACCGCTATACCCTCCATTATCATTGGAAACGCTGTAATCAGCAGCATTTAAACCCAGCTTAAATTTTTCAGTAATTTGGTAAGATGTCGTCAGATCAAGAATAGTTCCGGTTCCATCGGCCTGGTTAGAGTATCCTGATAAAACATTTAAATACGCTGACCAGCCTTCGGCAGGGGCCAGCATTAATTGAGCTCCTACATGAGAAACTCCATTAAAGTCCTGGTAAATATTCCAGTCATTAAACAATCCAACCATCAGGCTTGCTTTTGGAGAAAATGAATAAGTGGCTTTTATACCTGCATTTTGGAAAGGTCCGGCACCAAATAAATAAGAGGTTGAATAATTAAAATTGGCGACTGGTGAAATTACTTCATATCCTACGAAAGTGCCCATATAGCCTGCTGTCATAGAAAATTTGTCTGTAAAAGCATAGTTCACGTATAAGTTCTGAATATTAAAACTTGAAAATCCTTCCACACCATTTTCGCTGGTAACCGGAGCCGCATTAGGGATTGATTGAAAAGTTCCTCTGGGCCCGAATGAGAGCTCACCAACAAAAGATGCTTTTCCGGAGTTTTTCTTTAATGCGATATCAATCATCCCAATTGAAATGGAATTATGCTCATCTGCAAAATAGGTTAAGATATTATTCGGAACGTTTTCAAAATCGTATTTGTAATATGTATCTACAGAACCCGAAATTTGTAAAGGTTCTGAGGTTGGCTCTTCCTGAGCTACCTGAGCCATCACAAGTGTTGTGGCACTTGCCAAAAACATGCTGATACCGGTAATTTTTTTAAACATAACGTTGAAATTTAATTGCTGTAAAAAATTAGATCAATTGTTAATAATTAGTTCTGAACTGCATAGAGAAACTTAATAGGTTACTTTTTCATGAACCTCGTGCCCATTAACAATTAAGGTACCCTGAGAATATTTTTCATTATGCTGACTTGCATCAAGGCCTTCTTCTTCATCTTCAGAACTAACCCGGATAGGTTCAATGAGGTTAATGAATTTAAAAATTACATAAGAAACTATGAAACTGTAGGCAACAACTATTGCAACACCTTTTAATTGGGTAAAAAAGAATGCAGCATCTCCATAAAACCAGCCATCTGCACCTGCAGCATTCACAGTTTTGGTTGCGAAAATACCTGTCAGCAACATTCCAACAATACCTCCTACACCATGACATGGAAATACATCCAATGTATCATCTAATGATGTTTTTGACTTAAGATGCACCGCGTAATTAGAAATTATTGCCGCTAATACTCCAATAAAAATACTTTGAGGAATTGCTACCAGACCGGCTCCGGGTGTTATTGCCACAAGTCCAACTACGGCACCGATACAAAAGCCTAATACAGATGGTTTTTTACCTCTTAATACATCAAAAAACATCCATGACAACCCAGCTGCTGCTGCGGCTATATTAGTGGTTGCAAAAGCAGAAACTGCAAGGGCGTTAGCTCCAAGTGCAGATCCGGCATTAAAACCAAACCATCCAAACCACAGTAAACCAGTACCTATTAATACATATGGAATATTTGCCGGTGGAATTTCCTGGCGTTCCTGATGCACTTTTCTTCTTTTAAGTACTAAAGCCCCGGCCAATGCTGCCATACCTGCAGAAATATGTACTACCGTACCACCTGCAAAATCAAATACTCCGAGTTTAAACAGAAAACCTTCCGGATGCCAGGTCCAGTGAGCCAGGGGGGCATATACAAACAAACCAAACAATACAATAAAAGAAATATAGGATGTGAATCGGATTCGCTCGGCAACTGCTCCCACAACCAGACCCGGCGTGATAATAGCAAACATGAGCTGAAACAGAGCAAATAAGGTGAGCGGTATTGTTGGAGCTAAACTCCAGGAGGGGCCGGAATTTACTCCCTTAAAGAAAAAGTAAGTTGAAGGATTTCCAATGATCCCGTTAATTGAATCTCCAAAGGCTAAGCTAAAGCCAACTGTAATCCAAAGCACGCTTACAATTCCTGCGGCAACCACACTTTTGATCATAGTAGAAATTACATTTTTACGATGAACCATTCCGCCATAAAAAAATGCAAGACCTGGAGTCATTAAAAAAACCAGAGCGGTTGCTACTAAAATCCAGACAATATCTGCACTATTATACTTTCCGTCATCATTAAAATTAGGCAAAGCAGGAATAAATAATGAAGACAAAGCAATTGCAGACAAAACTGCAAAAGGAACTACTTGTTTTAACTGAATTTTGTTCATCTTAATTATAATTAATGGATCAAAAACTAAATGAATTGATAATATTATTATAAACATACAAAATAATTGCATTATTTAAAATTTTTCAATAAAAATTTTATTAAAATCAATATTTAAATAGATAAAATTTAAAAAATATTATAATATCAGTACAGATTACAGAGAATTAAATAGAAAACTGATTTAATTATTTTATTAAGTATATATTATTCAAACAAATTTACTTCAATAAACAATTAAAGACTATATATCAATTGAAAAGAAGAACATATAGAGAATTAATAGAATAAAATCACATCAAATGATACAAACAGAGCAAAAGACCTTCTATTTAAATATGAATTCAGAAATAATGCATGATATATTTAGCAGATTAAGAGATTCCTAAAATTGTCATTGCGAAATCACTATTTACAATACTTCATATCTGTGTCTTAAATCATGATAGATTTACAAAAAACTCTCAATTGAAAACATATTCATTTACTTTCGAGCAAAATCTTCCTATCAGTCTTTCAGAAGCCTGGAATTTCTTTTCATCTCCTGTGAACCTTGCTAAAATAACTCCGGCAGAAATGGGCTTTGTTATTACTTCAGAATTTAAACAGGAACAAAAGATGTATCCGGGAATGATCATTACTTATAAAGTAAGTCCATTGCTTGGAATCAAAATGGATTGGATGACCGAGATTACCCATGTAAAGGAGGGAGAATATTTTGTAGATGAACAACGATTCGGTCCTTATGCCATGTGGCATCATCAGCATCATTTTAAAGAGATTACCGGAGGAGTGAATATGATTGATATAGTAAACTATGCTATTCCATACAGTTTTGCCGGGAGAATTGCCAATAGGCTAATTGTAGAAAAAGAAATCCGGAAAATATTCAGCTTCAGGGAAACTAAAGTCGAGGAACTGTTTGGAAAATATAATGAGGAAGCAATTACAGCACTGAAATAATTTCAGGAATATATTTGCTTCCCTGAACTACTCCCCTGCTTTCCAAACCTTTATCAATATAAGACTGAATCTGAGATTTTTTCATGCCCCAATTGGGTGCGATCAGCAATTCATAATCTGATAAACCAAATATTCTCTGAAGTACAATATCAGGTCTTAATAGCGGAATAAACTCGGCAAGAAAATCGGTATACTCATCAATAGTAAATAGTTTAAAAGGTTCTTTTGCGAACCTTGAGCCCATTATAGAGCCTTTAACTATATGCAGATGGTGTAATTTTACAAATTTTATTTGAGGGAAGCGGTTAATTTCATGGGCGTATTTCAGCATCATATCCTGAGTCTCCCAGGGAAATCCAAAAATTGTATGAACACAAATATCAATTTTTCTTTTATCGGCTAAAATCAGGGCATTTTCTAATTCCTGATGAGTACAACCCCGGTTAATTTTTAACAGTGTATCATCATATATAGATTCCATTCCCATTTCCAGATCCACATCAAAGCGATCTGAATAACTTTCCAGCAAATCTATTTTTTCCGGATCAATGCAATCCGGGCGTGTTCCTACTGACAATCCTACTATATTTTCCGTGTTAATACTTAAGGCCTCGTCATACATCATCTTTAAATAATGGGTTGGCGAATAAGTATTTGTATTAGGCTGAAAGTAAACTATAAATTTTTCAGCCCGGTAGTTTTTTATTGCTCGTTCCATTCCCTGTTCAATTTGTTCGCGAATTGTGGGAAGCCGGCGTGAAAGCTCAGGAGTAAAAGAATCTACATTGCAATAGGTACAACCACCATAACCTTTACTTCCATCGCGGTTTGGACAGGTGAAACCACCATCAGCTATAATTTTATATACACGCTGACCGTCATACTTTTTTTTAAGATATGCACCGTAATGGTTGTAATTCTTGTGTCCGAAATCTAATGGAGTGCTCAAAACTTATATTTTTGTGATTGCTTGCTAACGTTTTCTAATCCTTTGATAATAGGAAAACCATACTTGCAGATTTTTCAAAGATACATATTCAGGTTCACAACCATAAAATCCATTCTATGCTAAGAATTTACTACAAGAAAGACCAGCGTTTAGCCAAAGAAAATGAGCTGGAAATGCTAAGAGGCATTCCGCTTCAGGATTTAGTGTGGGTGGATTTACAGAACCCAACCGTTGAGGAAAAAATCACTATTGAAACTTACTTTGACATTAAATACTCCTCGGAAGAAAAATCATCAGAGATTGAAAGTTCGTCGCGTTTTAATGAGGTAGAAGATGAACTGATTATTAATACCAATTTCATTTCGTTTAAGCCAAATGGTTTTGAATATTCAACAGCTTCAATAGTTTTAGAAAAAGGTATTTTATTCACCTACCGGGATGATGATTTGAAGACCTTTATGGAATCAGTGAAGAAGATTCGCTCAAATGCTTCCATATTTACAAACGGCTACCAGGTTTTATTAACCATCCTGGAAACAGCAATTGACCAAGATGCTGATGTAATAGAAAGTCTGGCAAAGGAAATTGCCGAACTTAACCAGAAGCTAACTTTAAGCAGAAACCGCTCTGATGAAGAAATCCTTTTAAAGATTTCATCCTTCCAAAACAGCAATATGCTTCTGCGTGAAAATATAATAGATAAGCAACGACTCATTTCTGCATTAATGAAAAGCAGTTTATTTCCCGAAGAATATATGAGCGTTTTACGAATTATGATTAAAGATATAAGCTCTTTAATTGAGCACAATAAATTTGCTTTTGAAAGGCTGGAATATCTTCAGGATACATTTATGGGTCTTGTTAATATTGAACAAAACCGTATTATTAAAATATTCACGGTAGCTACCGTAGCTTTTATGCCTCCAACTCTTATTGCCAGTATTTATGGAATGAATTTTAAATTTATGCCGGAACTGCAATGGGAGTATGGATATATTATTGCCGTTCTGTTGATGATTCTGTCATCTGCTTTCACTTTAATTTATTTCAAAAAGAAAAGCTGGCTGTAAATTACTATCCTCTTACAGGCCTTAGCCTGCACTTTCAAAAAACACTCAAAAGCGTATAAATGATTACATTTACGCAGATTTTAGAAACATGGAAACTATCGAAATTTACAAGCCAAAACATAAAATACGTTTTGTTACAGCCGCCGCATTATTTGACGGACATGATGCTACAATTAATATCATGCGCCGAATCCTGCAATCATCGGGTGCTGAAGTTATACATTTAGGTCACAACCGTTCTGTAGATGAAGTAGTTAACTGTGCAATTCAGGAAGATGTTCAGGGAATTGCCATGACATCCTACCAGGGTGGACATATAGAATATTTCAAATACATGTATGATCTTTTAAAAGAAAGAGGTGCTGGTCATATTAAAATTTTCGGAGGCGGCGGAGGAGTAATTCTTCCCTTTGAAATTGAAGAACTTAAGCAATACGGTATCACTCAAATTTATTCACCTGATGACGGCCGCAAAATGGGTTTGCAGGGAATGATTAATGATATGATGAAGCAATGTGATTTTTTAACAAAGACCAAACTGAACGGTGAATTTAAAGGCATTATAAATAAAGAGGTTAAGTTCATTGCTTCTGCAATTACAGTTGCAGAAAATCATCCGCAGGAAGCTGAAGAATTCCTGAAAGAAGTTAAAAAACTTATTGGCCAAAAAACAATTCCCGTACTTGGTATAACCGGTACCGGCGGTGCAGGCAAATCATCTTTAGTAGATGAGCTTGTAAGGAGATTTCTGGTTGAAACCGACAAATCTTTAGCAATTATTTCAGTAGATCCATCTAAACGTAAAACCGGCGGCGCTTTGCTTGGAGATCGTATCCGGATGAATTCCATAAACGATCCAAGGGTTTACATGCGATCACTGGCAACCCGGCAAGCAAATTTAGCGTTGTCCAAATATGTTCAGGAGTCAATTGATATTTGTAAAGCTGCAGGTTATGATCTGATCATTGTAGAAACATCAGGAATCGGGCAGTCGGACACAGAAATTACCGAGCATTGCGATGTGTCATTATATGTCATGACTCCGGAATTTGGCGCTGCCACTCAACTGGAAAAAATTGACATGCTTGATTTTGCTGATTTGGTAGCAATAAACAAATTTGATAAACGCGGAGCATTAGATGCTTTACGCGATGTCAGAAAGCAGTATAAGAGAAATCATCACCTATTTAGTGCAAATGATGAAGACCTGCCGATTTTTGGAACAATGGCATCTCAGTTCAATGATCCGGGAATGAATAATTTGTTTTTATCCCTAATGAACGCCATTAGTAAAAAAACCGGATTAGATTTTACTACCCGAATGGAATTGAGCGATGCCCAATCTGAGAAAATATACATTATTCCCCCAGATCGTACCCGCTATTTAGCTGAAATTGCGGAAGCAAATAAGGATTATAATGAATGGGTTAACAAGCAGTGCAAAATTGCACAGCAATTATTCCAGATAAAGGGGGTTTTAGATTTAGCAGGGGAGAATAAAGATCTTAACATTGGAGAAGGTTTGAGTGAGGCCTATTCAAGGTTGGAAGAAAACCTGGATGGTGAATGCCGCAGGTTACTTCGTGACTGGCCAGAAACCATTAAGCGTTATAAAGCAGATGAATTTATATTCAGGGTTCGTGATAAGGAAATTAAACAATCCCTATATTATGAATCCTTATCTAAACTGCGTATTCCGAAAATTTCTCTCCCACGCTATGAGGCATGGGGCGATATTTTACGATGGATATTAACTGAAAATGTACCGGGAGAATTTCCATATGCAGCTGGTGTATTTCCTTTAAAACGTGAAGGAGAAGATCCAACCCGGATGTTTGCCGGAGAAGGCGGCCCTGAGCGTACCAATAAACGTTTTCATTATGTATCTTTAGATCAGCCTGCTCATCGTCTCTCTACGGCTTTCGATTCAGTTACCCTTTACGGGGAAGATCCGCATATACGCCCTGATATTTACGGGAAGATCGGAAATTCTGGAGTAAGCATAGCTACTCTGGATGATGCTAAGAAATTATATTCTGGTTTTGATCTGTGTCATGCATCCACCTCGGTATCCATGACCATTAATGGTCCGGCACCAATGCTCCTGGGTTTTTTCATGAACGCGGCAATTGATCAGCAGTGCGAGAAATACATTATTAAAGAGGGTATTGAAGAACAGGTTCAGGATAAAATAAATTCCATTTACCAATCTAAAGGAATAGAGCGTCCCAAATATAACGGCGATTTGCCGGCAGGAAATAACGGACTTGGTTTAATGCTTTTAGGAGTAACGGGCGACCAGGTTTTACCGGCAGATGTTTATCAAAAAATTAAGGCTTACGCCATTGCAAGTGTTCGGGGAACAGTTCAGGCAGATATTTTAAAAGAAGATCAGGCACAAAACACCTGCATCTTCTCTACCGAATTTGCATTGAGAATGATGGGAGATATTCAGAAATATTTTATTGATCACCAGGTTAGGAACTTCTATTCTGTTTCTATTTCAGGATATCATATTGCAGAAGCAGGAGCAAATCCAATTTCTCAGCTGGCCTTTACCCTTAGTAATGGTTTCACTTTCGTGGAATATTACTTAAGCCGCGGAATGAACATTGATGATTTTGCACCAAACCTATCCTTCTTTTTTTCCAACGGAATTGATCCAGAATATTCAGTAATCGGTCGGGTTGCCCGCCGGATTTGGGCCAAAGCGATTAAGTATAAATATAAGGGAAATGATCGTTCTCAAAAATTAAAATATCATATTCAAACTTCAGGCAGGTCATTGCATGCACAGGAAATTGACTTTAATGATATACGTACAACATTGCAGGCGCTTTACGCGATCTATGACAATTGCAATTCGCTTCATACAAATGCGTATGACGAAGCCATAACTACTCCTACAGAAGAATCTGTACGCAGGGCAATGGCTATTCAATTAATTATAAACCGTGAATTAGGATTAGCAAAAAATGAGAATCCGCTACAGGGATCTTTCATAATTGAGGATCTTACAGATTTGGTGGAAGAGGCAGTGTTAACCGAGTTTAAACGGATTAATGATCGTGGCGGAGTTTTAGGTGCGATGGAAACCATGTATCAGCGGGGAAAAATACAGGAAGAATCGCTGTATTATGAAACGTTGAAGCATTCGGGTGAATTCCCTATTATTGGTGTAAACACTTTTCTTAATAAAAATGGATCGCCTACAATTGTTCCATCAGAAGTAATCAGGGCGACTGAAGAAGAAAAGGAATTTCAAATCACAGCTTTGAAATCTTATCAAGCAAGAAATCAGGATGTTTCTTCTGATCTCCTGAAAAACCTTCAAAAGAGAGCAGTGAATGGTGAAAATATCTTTGAAGATTTAATGGAAGTTTGTAAAGTTTGTTCTTTGGGACAAATTTCAAATGCTCTTTATCAGGTAGGCGGGCAATACAGGCGAAATATGTAAATATTATTAAACAAAAATGCCCTGTTAATCAGGGCATTTTTATTATCCAGCTATCCAGCTAAATTTATATTCTAAAGAAGGATTCTTCATTCGTTCAGCCACTCTCATTAGCCTCGAAGGCAAGTTTACAACATAGTCACGGGCTTTTTCACCTGCATCATTCAAATCTTTTAATCCTTCAATTTGCCAGTCATCGATTAGTTGCTTCATGATATCCACATAATCAATAGCTGTGTACACTCCTAATCGTTGAGCAGCATCTGTGAAATGGCCAAAAGTTTGCCCCATCTTCAAACCAACTTCGCGAAGAAAATGTGCTGGCATAACAATTTTATTACGCATCATATCTTCAAAAGCAATCATTGCTTCATTGGGATCAACTTCAAAAATTCGCATCATGAAGTCTTTATAAGCCTTGGCATGACGGGCTTCATCTGAAGCTATCACTCCGCACATTTTAGAAAGTAAGGTATCTCCATCACGTTTAGCCAGAGAAGCAACTCTTCGGTGAGAAACATTTGTAGCCAATTCCTGGAAACTGGTATATATGAAATTACGGTACGGATCGTGTCCGGTACCAATATCAAAGCCATCGGCAATAAGATATTGCGTAGATATTTCCATCTGGCGCATATCAACTCTCCCGGAAAGATATAAATATTTATTTAACAGGTCTCCATGACGATTTTCTTCAGCAGTCCAATGACGAACCCATTTCATCCATCCGCCCTGCTCATCTTTCGAAATCCCGTCAACCATTGTTAACCAGGATTCATATGTAGGAAGTGCTTCTTCAGTAATAGTATCGCCAATTAAAACTGCGACCAGATCGTAGGAAAGATCTTTTGCATTTTCTTTCAGATCTCTGATTTCATTAAAAAAATCAGGTTTGGTTGAATCAGGTAAAAAATCAGAAGGCTGCCAGTTAGTATCAATAGGCTTGAGGTATTCGTGCATTTTTTCGAGCATATATTTTTCAATATGCATTAATACTTCTCTACGGGATCCAATACTGAAATTCATATGTATAAATTAAGTGGGTAAAGATAAGCATTAACCTTGATTTGCTTAGAAGCTATTTGCAATTTGAGTGTCCCAAAATCAAGTATTTAGTCCCTAAACCGATTTTTTTTTTACAAAAAAAAGCCTTGTCTTTAAGGGACAAGGCTTTGATTATAAAATTGGGCACCGACCTACTCTCCCACCTGTTACGGCAGTACCATTGGCTCTGGCGGGCTTAACTTCTCTGTTCGGAATGGGAAGAGGTGGACACCGACGATATAGGCACCTAAAGCTTTTGAGCTTCCGTTCATCCGTTTGAAGTTCCTTGGAACTACTCACTTCTGAATTTCACTACTAATATCTTAACACACTGGAAAAAGTACTTGAATAAGAAAACAACAATATATTCTATCTGCCTTATGCATGCCAAGCCGCAAGGGTTTGGGTGCATGAAGAAAGCTTCGGGTAATTAG
>NZ_AUHA01000003.1 GCF_000422945.1 Daejeonella oryzae DSM 19973 | reverse complement strand
AATAAACGTTGTTAATTCCGTTTTAATCTGTTCGAGATTTCCTGTATTACCTTTCTCAAGTTCAAAAGTTTTTGATGAACCTCCTACTCCAAAATATATATCTTCCTTTTCAAAGTATTCAAAAGTTTTCTTGTAGGTCATGTCGTCTAACTCATTTATTTCAGTTAGTACGGTAACTCCAATTTTCTTTTTACCATTTTCGTTTATAGAATGTATTTCTATTGGAAAGCCTTCCTGTTGACCTACCAAAATTTCTTCAGTGAAACGCCATATATTATTCTTTCCAAAAAACTGTTTTTTAAAGCCAAGTTGCGCTTCCAATTCAATATAAGGGTACTTATTTAAAGTCTTTCTGTTTTTGTAAAAGGTGTAATAGCCAGAGACAAAAGCCAAAGTCAGGATGATAAAACCAACATACAATCCCATCGTCGGTGGTATAAATATTTTTTCTGATAAAGTATAAGTCTTTGATGAGTCTACAAAAAGGAATAGAAACCAAATGAAAGCAGTCATAACACCAGCAGGTATTAGAAAAATGTATTTAAATTTCTTAAGATTTAGTCTTATGAATTGTTGCATGTTTTATGGTTGGGCATAACGATTCGGGCTTTGCGTTCGGGCGGGAAATCGAAGCACAAAAGTCGATTTTATTACAAAAGCTTAAATAAAAAATTACCGTTAAGCTTTGCACATCAGCCCGCCTGACGCAAAACCCGTGTTATGTGTAGCCTTTCTTGTCATTTCGTTGTCAATAAAGTTTTAAAGTCAGGCTCGTCAAATTGTAATTCTGTTTGCTTTTGAGTCGGGCAATGATTTACAATAATTGGAACACTTTTTATTTTGTCTGCTGCTATCATCAAGTAATAATTCTTGTCTATCCCGTTAGTAATTTGCTCAAAAACTGCTATTCCTTTTTTAAAGTCAATTATGTAAATTATGATTTTTCGGTCGTGGTCGTAAATACCGGTCAACTTAAACTCATACGTCTTGTTGTCAATTTTCTTCTGCTCGATAATTTTGTTTGCAACAGGACCTTCACCAGTCCAGTCAATAAATGTTGTGTCATTTACTGATTGTCGAAAATGAAATAAAAAGTCGCAAGGGTGATAAGCATAAAGTTGTCCATTGTATTGTTTAAGTGTAACCCA
The DNA here is from genome assembly GCF_000422945.1 of Daejeonella oryzae DSM 19973. Classification (GTDB taxonomy): domain Bacteria; phylum Bacteroidota; class Bacteroidia; order Sphingobacteriales; family Sphingobacteriaceae; genus Daejeonella; species Daejeonella oryzae. The sequence continues at coordinate 739,791 of NZ_AUHA01000003.1, read as the reverse complement.
CTTTGTCCAAGGAATTAATGGCTTTGATTTAGTTAAAGTCAGTTTTTGCTCTTTGAAAAAGTCAGTCGAATATTTATAACTGTCTTTGTCGAAATGCTGGAAATTAAAGTTAGATATGTGGTCGTAAAATTTGCTGTCCTTATTGTTGTCAATAAAAATAGTTTGAAGTTCTCCGTCAACCGTGTCCTTAAAAATAAAAGTCGTATCCTTTCCAACACTCTGTCCGAAGAGTTGAAAAGTTGTTCCAATTGTCAGTATGGTCAATATGTTTCGAAGTGTCGTCATAAGGTTACACATAACTAGTAGATATACGCTGTCTATTGCATATATATTTACTATAAGTGGAGCCAACATACAGATTATTTCAAATGTTTAAACTATCCAGCGGACTTTTTATTTTGCTGATGTGTTTTGTGCTCACATAGGTATAAATTTCAGTGGTTTTGGTACTGCTGTGCCCGAGCAGTTGCTGAATATAACGGATGTCTGTTCCGGCTTCCAGTAAATGGGTGGCAAAGGAATGCCTTAACCAGTGCAGTGTCGCTTTTTGCTTGTAACCTGCCTTATTGCAGGCTTCAGCAAGCACCTGCCTCAATGAACTTACCGAATACTGATCCTGGTATTGTCCTTCAAACAGGTAGGTGCGGGGCTTATATGCTTTATAATATTCTTTTAATTTTTCAAGCAATTTTTCAGATAGCATCACCCGGCGGTCTTTATAACCTTTGGCTTTTGCAATTAGAATAATCATTCGTTTGCTGTCTATATCGCAAACTTTTAAATTAATAAGTTCACCGGCTCTCAGGCCGCAGGCATATACCAGGCTGAGCATCGTTTTATGCTTGATATTGCTGCAGCTGTTTAGAATTTTTTCGATATCTTCTTTGGCAATTACCTTAGGTAGCACTTTTTCTTTGTGAGGGCGGTGTAACTGATTGGTATATTCCGGTTTATTCAGCACATTTTTATAAAAATACAACACCGCATTAATCATCATATGCGTGCTGCTGCTGCAATGACTATTATTGCTGGCTATCTTCAGAACAATATCGTTTACCCGTTCCGGACTAAGGTCTTCGGCATTAACTGCGATTGTTTTGCAATAATACAGGTAAGTGAAAAATGATGCGTAATAGTTTTGAATCGTGTTTGGGCTGTAGTTTTTGGACTTTAAGTGTTTCAGATAAGCCTCCGGTACCACTACATCCACATTATACGTTTGATTCCAAATATATGATTGTAGGAAGAGGCTTTTAAGTTTTACATGCTGCTGAAGCGAAAGCACTACTTTGCCCTTTACCACCGTCAATAACTTTAATAGATTTACTTCCCGCATAGGCATCAGAAAGGCCGAAAGTTTACGATTAAAATAAATAAATTCTAAAGGTTCTAAAATTTCTTTACATCTGTTAACCCGGTCAGTAGTAAGCAAAAAACAATTTGAATTTTCCACCACTGCATACTTAATTGTCATTCTGGCTTCAAAGCGATACTTCGGAATTTCTACCCGGGAAAGTCCATTTAAATTCTGCTTTTGCGCCTCAATGACACAATCGCGGTAAAGATTGTTTTTGTTGATCAGCAATTTGCCTCCGGAAGCGATTTCTAAATAATCAAGTATTTCTTCTTTGGCTTCGGTGTAGAGTATTTTTCCTGGTCGGTCATATTTAAAACAGGACAAACCCAACAGCCATTTAAACAGGGGAGGGTTCTTTTGAAAAGTATAACTGTACACCGCCTGGCTTTTCAAAATTAAAGGCCGTATGTAAACGTGAATAGCCATACCTGATCGCATTATATATTAGTTATTCCGAAACTAAAAACATAAAGAGTTTTAGCCGATTTATAAACGAATATATCCGTATCTTAAATGGATATATTCGGTTAATAAGATAGCTATGGAAAAACGATCCTGCCTGTTTTGTAACGATGACCTAAAAGGTAGAAGTGATAAGCGTTTTTGTACGGATCAATGCCGGGCGAGTTATAATAATCAGAACCGGGCAGAAAGTGAAAAGGTGATACAGCAGGTGAACCAGGTTCTCCGCAGAAACCGGACTATTCTCAAAACGCTAAATCCTGCCGGAATGAGTGTGATCCGTAAAGAATTTCTGGAAGAACGTCATTTCAACTTTAAGTATTTTACCAGCCTGTTTAAAACCAAAGAGGGCAATGAGTACTGGTTCTGTTATGACATGGGCTATATGTATCTGGATGAGGATAAAGTAAGAATAGTAGGGCATCAGAAATACATGAAGGGCTGAAGAAATCTTCTCCTTTGTTTTCTATGATTTAAGCCTGTCTCAGTCGGTTGTTTCCCTGGAAAAATTGTTGCTGGTCAAGCTTATGGACTAGCTCAACTTTATTATTTACTTCAGTTTTTTGAAAAATATTATGAACATGTTTTTTCACCGTAAATTCAGATATAAATAATTTTTCGGCTATAAGCTGATATTTTTTACCCTGCCTCAGTAGCTTTACTATTTCAATTTCGCGGTTGGTTAATTTATATAAAAAGCAGTTTTCCATAAACAGTATTGGCGGTACTCCGCCGGCATTCAACTCCATCAGTCTCTGATATTCTAACCTGGATCTGCTGATTGATTTGGATATGAATAATATACTTATGACTACAAAACCACCATTTGTGCAGAGTACTTCTATTAATTGGCCTAAATCAAAATAGGCAATAGGAGTCATCATTACCCAGGGAATTACTGCCAGATAAACGGCAACCACTTCCATGAAATTTCCCCTGCTTTTATGATCCCTGTATTTTAACCTGATTGCCCTCATGATTGCCCAAAGGAGTACAATTGAATAGAAAAATGGAATAATGATGCCGAATTTGATTGCAAAATCTAAACTCTGTTGGATGGAATAAACGATCACAAAGAAGATTACAAAAGGCAGGATTAAAAATAACAAAACCCCATATAAAGCATGGAATCGCAACCTGATCAAATCAAACCCTTTGTAAAAATAATACGGAAAATAGGAGGCCATCAGAAAACCACTACCATATGCAATAATATTTTGAGCGACAACCGGAATATCGATTTTCGGATCGGGAAAGAGTCCGCCGCTGATGTTATAAACAATAAGCAGAAACAGTAGTATAAGATAGTAGAGTCTTTGCTTTTCCTCAGGACGTGATAAGTAATGAATAAACTGATAGAAGAACATCACAATTTCAAGTAATGCGAAAATGCAGGTTACTAAAAGCATTTCTGTGCCAAATACATTCATAATATTATATTTTAGATTGAAATCTTCTTAAAAAATAGAGCTGATAAGATAAATTCAATTGATGATATACGCTAAAACCCATTTTAGTATAAAAGGGCAGGTTACGCAGGGTAGAGGTTTCCAGATAGATTGGAAGATGTTTTTTTTCGCTGTCTTCAATTACCTCCATCAGAAACTCAGAGCCAATTCCTTTACTTTGATAAGCGGGATCAACGCCAATAAACCATAGGTAATATTTTTTTTCTTTTGGTTGGATTTTTCCGATTTTTAATTCCCTTTTAAGAGCCCGGCCTATATGAAAAAAACCGATGCAGTTATAAATGAGTTGAATATCTAACAGGATTGATTTAAAAGAAGTTCGCTTTTTATGGGGATACACTATCAAAGCGCAAGCATGATCATCATCAGACAAATAGACTTCGCCAAACAGCTTGCAAATTTCAAAAGAGTATGACATTAACGCCTTAATCCTCTTTAGTCTTTTTTCATCCTGTTTAATAATATAATTAACACTTTGATTGTCAGTAAAAGCACAGGTTAATAGATCTGTTATATGGTCTTTATCTTTAGTAGTCGCCTGTCTCATAGATTTGTTCGTTAAAGAAATAACATCCGGTATTGATGTTAATCAGTTAGAAACTAAATTAAATTTAGGCTCCTTTTTTTAAGGTTTGTGGTGACATGGTCAAATTTATTTTTATGACGATTGCTTTTAGATTAGGATGGTATCAGTGTAGAATTATTTTATAATAGGCGCAATTCTGCTTATTACCTATCATCAGCTTGGGGAAAAGCCATATCTTCGTAACTTTTTGATAGATGTTCGCCTTCAACTAAGGCATCTGTGTCTGGTGCCAAAAGCCAGGAATCTTCACAACAATGGGGAACTTGTGTATATAATTTAGTTAGGAATTATCAACCCCATGGAATCAATTTGATCCTATTTTAACCTGCTGCTTTTTGGGCAATATAGATAATTGTGCTATATTTAGTATTCAAGCTTGGCCTGTATGAAAGACGTACCCACAAATAGAAGATATATTCACAAAAATATTTAGAACAGTTCGAAAATATTGAAGATATAAGGAAAACTACCTTTCCTGATATCAATAAAGAGACTAAATTTCCAGTAGCCTCCTTTCTGAAAGGGTCAAATTATTAATTTGATCCTTTTTTGTTTCTACTCGAGTCTCAGATAGGATACAAAACTATCTTCAAAGGTACATTGTTCGGTTCTCAGTCGCTCCTTCTTCGGCTATATCCTGGTTTAAGATAGTCTGAATGCATATTTACCCGAACAAGAACCGAATAAGAGCCGAAGAAAAGCCAATATGTCTTACACTTAAATAGCTTTACAAAAAGCGAACGGTTTACGGTTTAAGCTTTACAAATATAAAACTCATACTGATTAAGCTTGTCAATACACTTTGTCAAACGGGGTCATACGGTTTTAACTTTACATTAATGCCTGTAATCATCAGAAAATACTTTGGGGATGTTTTCGATTCCCGGGCATGAGTTAACTGTGCAGTTTGCATATTATAATTGTAATGAAGCGGGATATAAGTATAAGCTATAATGGCTTTACATACCGGGTCCACTGCTCCTGTATAGGACTCAAAGTCTCATAAACTGAACTCCACTTTCAGGATTCCGTCCTTGGCGACCTATTTTTCAAGGACTATTACGGAGTGGGAGACTGAAGACTACGAGTTTTGTGATTTGGCCATTTCAAACGACCCGAAATATCAGAAGGCATTTCAATTATATAGCTCACTTATAAAAATGATAAACAGGCGGTAAAAAAACTAAGAAAAATTACCCCTGTCATTTCAAATATTCAGCCTAATGATTTTATTGAAGCCGATCTAAATATGATGAAAAATTGATAGAACCCTTATTAGCGAAATTTTAAGAGACACTTTACCCGGGCACTATAAATCATAGCCCATCATTCAATCATTCCAATCACAGTTCCAGCCAATTTTACCGTTCCCTCATTAATCCTGACTGCAACCCTTTTTTAACATTTAAAGAATTTAATTACTTAATTTTGATCTTCAGTCGTTTGAGTGTTTCTTGCTTCGAGATACATTACTTTGCCCAATAAAAACGCTGTATACGCTAAGAGCCATACTGTAAAAAGAAACGAAAGTTTGGTAGCTAAGCTGTTGAAGTAATTCACATATAAGTGTTTTGTACAAATGAATGCAAAGATGATAGGACCAATTCCAATTATTAATGAAGGTAATCTTAATATGGTCTCAATAACTGAAACTTTAACCTGATAATCCCTTTTCATTAGTTCATTGGATATCGAAAATGGTTGAATGAGTCTTACATAATCTTTTGGACGACCGGCTATCAAATCTAAATGATCAAACTTTCCAGTTTTGTATAGTCTAGTGGCAATCAATTTTGAAAAATGCAGAAGTTCGGCTTTCCTATTATTGAAAAGAAAATTATAGAGCAACATAATTGAAAAGAGGGGTGGGGTCAATATCTCAATAATCTTAAGATCAGATAATTTTATTATACTAAATTCAAATGAGGTAATAGCTGATAATCTAAACAGATAGTATAGAACGCCGGTTATTATCATCCAAAAATATAGTCTGTTTATGGATTGCTCTAGGTCTTTAAGGCTTTCTTTTAATTCTGATTGATATGATTTTAACTGTTCATGACTATTTAGGCGTATGAATTCTAAGATCTGACTTTGTTTCATTTAAGGAAAAGAGAAGTAATTATTTCTGCGGCCAAAATAAGTATAAACACTTGACAAAACCGTCATTAATTATGAGTATACATTTGATTTAACTCAAATCTAAGTTATTTCATCATCGAAATAATATTAGGGCACTAATCGTTGATCCTAAACCACTGCCTATGCACAGGCAGTGTAAAACATTATAACCACTGTATTATAAAATCATACCCACTCTTCCAATCATTCCAATCGCTGTTCCAGCCAATTTTACCGTTCCCTCAATAATTACTACCGTTCACCCTCAAAGGCAGGCTGGCAGAACCAAAGATATAATAATGGGGCTATGTTAAGATTCTATAGATTTTATCTCATCATTTAATTATGCACCTCAAGTTTCATGCAACCGTATGGATTACCCATGAACATGTTGTATAAACTTTACCCGAGATTTTTATAAAATATTTTACAAAAAAAAATATAAAAAATTTTATAAAAAGTAGCAAATTTGCTACCTTTGTTTATGAAAGTGAAGGCGGTAATCAAGTTGTTAAAGCAACATGGGTGGGAAGAAAAGAGTCAAAAGGGGAGTCATCTTCAATTGGAGCATCCTTTAAAGCCAGGTAAGGTTACAATACCGGTACATGGCGGTGATATCCCAAAAGGAACGCTGAACTCAATTCTAAAACAGGCGGGACTAAAGTAGTCCTTCCTGTTTCTTTACTTCTTTCATTTATAATGTAACTGATCATTAAAAAGCAGTCGATGCCCGGCGATACAGGGACGATAATAGTAACCCGCCTCACCAGCATACAAAGGTTATGGTTATTAGAAAAACTAATAAAAGGGATTTAACATGAAAAGGATTAAAATGGAGTTGATCATCGAACAAGCCGAAGATGGTCTATGGGGAAGAGTAAATTATAAGGATAACCTGGTTTCAGATTTTGGAAACTCTGTCACTGAGTTAGAAGAAAAAATAAAAGGAGTATTATTTGATTTCGAAGATGTGAAACCAGAAGATGTAGAGTTTGATCATCTTTATGACGTATATGCACTCTTCTTAAAATTTGATTATTTAAAAATATCAAAAGTAGCAGAACGGGCCGGAATGAACCCCGGTTTATTGCGACAGTACGCCTCCGGGGTTAAACACCCTTCCGCAAGCCAAGGGAAAAGAATTGAGACTACGCTTCATCAACTTGCTGATGAATTAAAGGACGCTTTTGTATTTGCAGAATAAATTATAAGTTTATAGCATTAGTGCCCCGCAATTCATTTGCTTTAGTGGTGCACTCTAAAATAAGGACCTAAAACCTGGACGTCGTTTCAGGTTTTTTTGTTTTCATTGGGTGGAATCGCGAAAAAGCTTCGTTATTTCATGGTTTTCAAAGAGCGTCGTCATGCTTAGCACTCAAATTAAAAACCCTAGATGTTCCTGGATCATCAACCGAAGTATCAACATTCACAATGTCAAATCCTAAAATATCGAAAATGAAATCTGCAAATCCGTCCTTAAAGTTTGGGTCACCTGAAAAATTCAATTTTCTGTTGATTGCCCCGGTGAAAAGATCGACAGCTTGGATAAAGTGATTTTTCGCGGATGACACCGCTTCAAATACGTCTAGATGTAAACCAGCTACCTTTTGACCATTAAGTCTTTCCTTTATGTTTTCAAGCTTTAGCGTGTCACTTCCACTTTCTTCGTCATCTATTCTTACCTGAAGCATTCTTGGAAGTGGCGCTCTTTTAGAATCATGCTCATGGAGGATACCCTTATGTAACAAATGAAATGTCAGATCAACGATTGCTTCATTTTTATTTGCCAGTCCTTTTGATTTTAACACAATGACTTTAAATCCAATGTCAGGAAATTTTGAGATAAAAAGCCTAAAAAAGTCTTTATATACTTCCAACTTATGTTTGCTCAATTTACTGAAATGAAATTCGTACTCAATGTTTTGCCTTTTTCTCCATTCATTAATTTCCATAGAATGAATAATAAGCTTGGCATTATAACCAAGAAGCCATAGCGATCCCACTGAGAGATATTCATCATTTTTGCCAGTTTCGTCAATAAAGACCTGATATAAAGGAAGATTTAGAGGCTTGTTCACCAATGCATCTCTTTTATATTGTCCCTGTAACTTTCCTCGAGATACTTGTACATCTTCGTCTGCAAGAAATAGTTTGTATTCGTACTGGATCTTGGCTCGCCACCTTGCTAAGGTGATTTGCTTGGTGAGTTTAAGCATTGTTTCAACAGATATATCTTCTTTGCCTTCTAGTTTTTCTTCTTCAAAATTACGCCAATAAATATAAGCCAGTTTAATATCGGAGTTTCTGGCTTCGTTGTGATTATTTAAGATAAAAGCAACCTTATCCTTCACTGTGGAGATAGTACCGCTCGCAACACGATCAATAAGCAATTTTCTTTCTACTAAAGCTTTTGCTTCTTTTTCTTCTTTTGTGAGTATTTTTTTTATTTTTTTCTTTGGAGCCGGGTCAGCAACTTCATGTAAATTTTCTGCAAACTCTTCTGACATATTTAAAGAATTAAAATTTTGAGTATTTTGTGTAAGGTAAATATTTTCTAAAGAATCAAGATACGGTTTCCTCCAGAGCGAAGTCAATTATTTTACCTCAATAATTCCTACCGTTCACCATTCTTTCATTTGCTAATTTGCTCATTTCCACATTTGCTAATTAATCTTACCGTTCCCTCAGTAATTCCTACCTTTCACCCTTTTTATTGATGATTAATCTTCAAATAATAATTAACGATTAAATTAATGGCAGATAACATTATATGGCAGCTATTAAAAGGTGAATAAGTTAAACAAATAAATTTTCTCATGGATTTTACGAATTAACGTAACTGCAGCATCAACAAATAGCTTAGATTAAATAAAATAAATGGATTATTGTACCAATTGTAAAGCATCCCTTAAAAGCGGGTTTTTCGGGTCAACTGAGCTTATTGAGAAAAGAAAAACAGAGTTTATTAATCGCTTTGCGAATCTTCAATCTGATGATTATTGCACAAAATGTTCTCCCGATTTAGCTATAAAGGCCTCGTCAGCTTGGAGATCGCAGAATACAAAGTTGAATACATCTTTAAAAGAATTAATCAGATAGATACCTGTGGTTACATTAAAAAGTCCCAAAGACTGGGATTATACAGTTTTAAGAATAGTTACTGCCCAATCAGTTACCGGGACAGGAGTTGTTTCGGAATTTGCATCAAGCTTCACAGATTTATTCGGTATGCAATCAAAAAAATATAATACTAAAATAAAGGCAGGGGAAGATCTTTGTAAAGCTCAACTTCGTCTTGATGCTGTAAGTATCGGCGCTAATGCAATTATTGCTACAGACATTGATGACGCAGAAGTGGGTGGGGATGAAAGTATGTTAATGGTTTGTATGGCTGGTACGGCAATAAGACTTGCGAACCCTGGGATTTTAGCTGAAGATATTGGAGAAAAGTTTTCGGAAATGGATGAAGTTGCCAAACAGCTTTTTGACATTTCAAAATATAGTGTCTATGCTTACGAAAATCCTTATTAAGTGTTTTATACCAGACGGCTTTTTTGAATTACCGTCTTAACCAAAGAAGGCTACACACAGCTCTTTAAAACGAACCTTTCAATGCCGGTATACGAGCACTGCTGAACCAATCGAGATATTACTTTTTCTTACGATGCTACCATTATGTGACAATGAATCAGGTTATACCATGAATTTATTATTGATAACCATTTGAAATAAAATTAGTTAGATATTGTAAATATCGAAAATTTTTAAAAAGATTTAGGATATAAGTAAATAAAGGAATATAATTAATAAGGGCAGTGTGACAAAAGAAAAAAAGGCAAACTCCGAGCAAGCAAAGTATAACGAATTTTTGCGTGAGATTTTAGCAACAAAACTTTATGAATCGGGCAGCGAACTCAGAAAACTTCTTGTCAAAAAGTTTTCCGTGAGTGATCCCTATGCAAGAAAAATAATTGGACGTGCTGCAACAGAAAACGAAATCAAATCATCTAAGCCGTTCACTTTTGGGAAGGGTGGCCAGTACATTTATCTTTATGATGATGAGAAACTCACGGCTGATAGTGTAAAAGCGATCAGCGTGGCCTCGAGACCTCCTATATATAGACTTCTGGAGGCAATGGATATCAATGATGGCGTCATATCATATTATGAAGCCATCAAGCTCACAGCGTCACCTATTGAGGAGACCTCAACCAAAGTTTCTTACTTAAAGGATATCTTGAATATTTTAAAAAAACTTGAAATCATTTATGAGACCCGTGATACTAATTCCGTCAATTATATCTTATATACCAGAGGCGGTAATACCTTGTCTTCGGAAACTGAATCTGAACTTTTGAGAGTTCATTATTCTAGAATGGTCGAAGATGTTAATCTTATGCCCGACATTCTCAGATGGCTTGGGAAGTGTAATATAATTGACAACTCCAGGATCATATATCGAAATAAAAATTCCCCGGCTATCGGTGCTGAGCATAATAAACAGTTATGGGATGCATTTGCATATACTAAAACTACAGGTATAAATCCACTACCTGGAGTAAAGGCTGATCAAAATGAAAAGGAAACTTTTGTGGCACTTGATGTATTGATGCACAGGCCGTATGATAGGATTGACCTCGACGGCTTTTATAACCGCATACAAATCGCCCTTAACTCCGTAAAGACTGGAGAACGGAAAGTTATGCCAATAATTTTCTATCGTGAAGCCTCAGAGCATGTTATTAATTCAATAAGGCAACTTGGCTTTATGGCATTTGATATTGGATCAATCTTTGGAACAAAGATCCATTACATAGTTGATAAGGTAAATCTTTTGCAGAACGGGGTTTCCAACCTGCAGAATATAGATGAAAGCGTTGAAAAAGTTTTGTCAACTATCCGGGACGCCGGACAGGAAGATAGTCTTAAAGCTCTAAAGGGCATATTGTTTGAATTTCTAATGTACCCGCTGCTTCGGTCACTGTTTCCAAATTCAGAAATATCGTCCGGGAAAATATTAACGCTTGAAGTCGATGGCCAAAAGATATCTCATGAATATGATTATATTATTAAATCTTCTAATCCTGATGAGCTCATCTTTGTCGAACTTAAGGGCTATGACAAGGCCGCTACCATCCCACTTGGTGATTTAGACACACATAGTAGCCTGAAAAGGTTCTTTCGCAAAGCTGTACCATTCGCTCAAAAACAATTTGCCAAGGAAATCGGTGAAGGGAAACAAATTAAAGCCGTAATTCTTACAACTGGTGGATTTTGGAGTGATGGTGTTGAGTTTTTAAGAAAGATAAATAGTGGCAAATACAAGTCATCGTTAATGGATGTATCTTATGATAGAGACCAACTGCTTCGTTTGCTAACATCAAGATCATTTAAAAAAGAAATTCAGATTATTGAGAAATTCTATGATAAAGAAAACGAAACGTTATAACAGATAGTAGGTGGTGAATCCGACCATAAAGCCCACCCCATTCAAAAAGAATGAATAGAATATGTCAAATTAAAATGTATTGAAAGCCGCATTCCTTTCTTTTTCAAACACAGGGGTAAACCTAAATTTAATGTAAACCCGCTGGATCCAACCATCGATCCCAGGCATCCTCAACATGCTAAGGGTGCTGTGTGCAGACGGGAAAGTTTAAAGGCAGATGCCCTATAAAGCAGCATAAAATTAAAAGCAGCAATCGAAACCCAAAGTGCGATCCTATCGCATTTCTCATTTATAACGCGTTACAAACGCGGACGATTGGGAGTTCTAACAGCTTGTGTGTGTTCCCGTCAATTACTCTTTGGATGAAAAAGTTTATCCTTAACTCTTTTCTCAAATTCAGTGCAGCATGAAGTAATTCGGTGATAAGCATGGTTATCTGATCCTTTATAAAAATCAATAATTGTATTCACTTTACATTTGCTACAGCGCATCCCTTTTATCTGAGGATTAATCAAGTCTCTGATCTCCCGGGCTTCTTTATTAAGATAACTGGCACCGAGCTTAATTTCGAATTTTATCATTTGCTATTTTTGAGGTTTTTTAGGCGCTGCTGGGGGTGGTGTTGGATTCTGACCCCCTTGCCTCTCTCTGGGTGGTGGAGAAGGAGTAAGACCCCGTTCCCTTAAAGGACCTGGTGAGATTTTTATCTGTTTTGACATTACTTTTCTTTTGGTGCCTCAATCGGCTTGGATGGAATACTCGGCGGTGGCGTTGGATTTTGACCTATTTGAGGGGCTGGTGTCGGGTAACTATTTGGTGGTGGACCCGATGTAAAACCTTTTGTTAAGTCGGAACTGTTTGAAGTTTTTATTTTATCGCTCATTGTGTTAATTATTACAAATATTATAAGTAGCAAAATGCCTAGTAAAAAGGTTGTTATCGTTAAATTATTTATTTTGTTGACTTGCTTAATACGTTTTTCGGCCTTTTCAGAATCATATTTATTTGTTTCAATGTCATTAATGGTTTTATAGCTATTTCTGGCAGAGATGGAATGGGAAATCAAATTTACTACTAATGTTATTGCCAATAGCATCCAACTTCCGGCTAAAAAAATTTTAAAGGAGCTTGTAGAAATATCTGTAACAGTTTTTTCAATAAAAAGAATTGATAAGCCTAAAGCTCCGGCACTTAAATAGGACAACTGCTTTTCAAAGGAGTCTTGGCTTTTTTCATATACTTTAACAAGTTCTAATTTGTATGCTTCCAATGGATTTATTATCTCTTTTTCGTCCTTTTTCATCGAGCTTCTCCCTCCACAATCTTAATTTCCTCTTCGGTTAAGTTATAGAGCTGATATACGAGTTGATCTATTTTTTGTTCCAGGTATCTAATGTCAGCGTTTGAATCATCTTGCTTTATGAGTATGGTTTTTTCCACAAGCCTTATGATTTCCGCTCTTGTTTCATCATCTGGTAAAGCAATAGGGAAATCTTTGAAATAAACATAACTCGGTTCGTAAAAATCACCTCTAAGCTTTGGGAGGATATTTCTGAAAAGAAAGAACGTTACAGAGCTATTTAAAACTCCCAGAAGATATTTGTCCGGAACCGGAATGATGAAACACTTCTGGTTCGTGTAAACACCGGTTTCATCAAAAGTGAATTCAGGTCTTCTGCAAATATTTGGGTAGATTATCTTAATTTCCTGGAACTTGTTATAATATGCACAAGGCCTTAACTCCCACCAATATTCTCCCTGATCAGATCTGGCTTTAGCTTTTTCTTTGAAAGGTGATAAATAAGAGCATAAGACTGGAAATTTTGAGCTTAACTCTATCCATGCTTCTTCCTCTTTTAATTTTCCAAACCAACTCCGGGTTTGCTGGTTTTGAAAAAGAATAAGGTGCTTATTAGGATTTAAGGAGTTATACTGCTTGACATATTTGCCCTCTAAAAATGGTTTAATAATTTCTCCAGCCTGTGGTTCCTGGGCAATTATTTGATTTTTAATGCTCTCATCAATAACAAAGGCTTCATTTAACCCTGTCAATAATCCTCTATAAACATTTCCATTTACATACTCGTCAAAAGGTTTCCCGGATTTCTTAAGTTTATTAACCAAGCTTTGAGTTTCCTGCTTTTCTAAATTCCACCCTTCCTTATTCAAAGTATTCTGATGCAGATGAAAAGCATTTTCCTGAATGTGTATTTGTAAATCATCCACGTGCAAATCAGTCATGATTAATGCAAAGAACGGAGAAGCAACTTTTTGCTTTTTAACGGTTAAAATACAAGGATAGGTTGTGGCTTCCTGAAAAACAGGCAAATCGCCAAAATCAATGATGGATTCTAATTGATACTTTTGGAGATAAGTTCTAACCGGTTTACCGAAACCGGCTCGCATGAATTTATTCGCAATAATAAAATTGAACTGTCCATTTTCTTTTAATACGGATAATCCTTTTTCGATGAAGTAAATTAATAAGTCGGCAGTCCCTGCGAATACCTCGTAATTCTGTTTGAGATAATCTTTTATATCGCTAAACTCCTCCTGCCTTACATACGGTGGATTTCCAATCACCGCATCGAATCCTACAAAATCACCATCATCATTTAATACTTCCGGGAACTCAAAACGCCACTCAAATGCATTTGCATATATCTTATTGTTCTTAATCTCGTCGATTATTTGCTCCTGTTTTGCTATCAATAAATTTAACCGCCGGGCTTCTATTTCAATTTCTTTGGCCGAACGTTTCTTGCCAAACAGATCAATATTAGCAGTAAGCAGGTTAGTGAGCTGTCCCCGTAACTTATTTAGTTCTTTGTTCTCCTTATCATTAGCATAAAACTTAACCTTAAAGTTGCTTTTTATATCATCAATCAGTTTTGTTAAATCCTTTTTCTGTTGTTTATCTGATGTGGCTTTATATTTTACAACTGCTTCTTTGTAATCAACTAATTTCCACTTGCTACCGCTAAAAGCTTGTTTCAAATCAGAATTGAGAGCGAAGCGATTAATTAGGGAATTACCACATTTAATATTGATGTCGATGTTGGGTAATGTTTCAAGTACCTGCAAAGAATGAGGATTTTCTGCCAAATTCAGGGATACTGAGTTTTTATAATAGGCATTTTTAAGAAGCTCTATCCATAGCCTAAGGCGGCAAATCTTAACGGAGTTGGGGTTAATGTCAACACCGAAAAGACAGTTTTCTATGATCGTTTGCTTTTCGTGGAAAAGAGTTTCCTGTACCCGCTGGCTTTCTTTGTTTAAAGGGTTATATTGAAACGGGTCGCCGTCTGCGGTAACCATTAACTCATCGTTTACCACTTCTACCTGGTATTCTTTCAGCCAGTGGCCGTTACGGTCTGATAAAATACGGAGATCGTGTTTGATAGCAATAATCTCATTTAAGGCAGAAACCAAAAAGTGCCCTGAGCCAACAGCCGGGTCGCAAATCTTTAAGCTGTTTATTATCGTATTGGCCTCTGCTTGATCCTGTATTTTATCATACAAATCCTCGTAGGCCTGACAATCCCATCCTTTAATTTCATTAAACTTTTGCACTACTGCCCGCCGGATAGTTTCTTTACACATATACATGGTAATAAAACCGGGGGTAAAAAAGGAACCGTCTTTGTAGCCGTTTATCTTTTCAAAAATGAGCCCCAGAACGGATGCGTTAACCAGTGTTTTATTATCCTCCTGAATATCTTCTTTGCCTTCGCTGCTGAAATTGTAGGCATTTAGAAATTCAAAAAGATAATCGAGTGTATTTAATGAGCCTTTGCGGGTGTTGGTATGCCTATCCTTTAATATGCTGTTGCTAAGTAGTGTTAGATCAAGATTATCTTCAAGGGCACTGATGAACAGCGACTGGTGCTCTATCTCGGTTTGTTCAAAAAGAGAAGAGTTCAAATAAGGAACGTTGCCAAATAACTGGCGGATGGATTCACTGCGCTCGTCGTTCCGTTTAGCCAAAACTCTAAAAAAGAGTTTATTCAGGTCATCGAAATCCTTGATCTTATCTTTATTTAAAAAAGTGTAGGCCACGTCTCCTTTATGGTAGCTTAGTAACTGAGCTTCCAACAGCTTAAGAAAGAGGATACGGTTTATCCAGGTGATGACCAGTTCGAGGGCCACATTGTACAAACGTTCCTCCTGGTTGTCACCATATTGCGAAGGCCGGTCCATTCTGGATAACTTATCCAGGCTTTCAAGTTGCATGATGGTATTTTCAATCAGCGAGCCCGCATCCCTTTGACCTTCTTTTTTGCGTTGAATTAATTTTTTGCTCCCCTCTTTTATTTCAGTTAAACCGATCAAATGCAGCAGTTCTGAATAAAATTTGGGCTGTAAGGAGTTGCTGTCGTTGGCAAAAGGCAATTTGAGCAGGTGTGGCGGAGAAAGGATCTTATACAAAGGAATGATCCGTTTATCATCCTCTCTTTGCTGGTTCAGTATAAACTTTTCAAATTCACGAATATTGAAATAAGTGCATTCTAAAAGGAGATCAACGGATTTGTTAAGCAGATCCTTCAGCTCATTATAAAACCAGGGATTATCTTTCTTGTCGGATATTTTAAGCTCATAAAGTTTTTTAATAGCCGTGTTGCGGAAAATCTTCTTATCAAATTCATTGGCATCAAAAACATACCAATCGTTAATATTGGTTGCTATCAGATGCTTTATTTCGTTGTTTTTAGTTTCCAGGCGTTCCCGCATGTAATAAAGTACCAACTCATGAAAAGCCTTTGCGTTTGGCTTTTCGGAGGTTAGCATTTCAGTTTTATTGCCCACGCTTTTCAACTCAACAATTATCCCGATAGCATCGGATGGAGATTTGCCGGTATGAATAGCCAGGTCGTTCTTGCTGATAGGATTGATATGATGCTTACCTTTATACCAAGTGTCCCAAAGCAAATGGCTCACCTGAGTTTTCAGGTATTCTTCATCGTTTAAATTAGTGCTGGTATTGCTTAAAAAAGTTTTAAAATTATCTTTAAACAGCTCAATATCAGCACGAAGTACAGTTTCTTTGAGATAGGCTTTATTAAGGGATTGCTTTGGTTTGAGTTTACTTAGTTGCATTCAAGGTATTTCGAAGGCATAAAGTAAATAAAGATTTGGGGATTTAAGGGTAAGTTAAATTATTTTGTTTTACCTTTTAAACACAAAAGAAAGAACTTATAGACATATGAAGTTAGGTGCGGGAAAAATTTACTTTGCCTTCAAAATTTCGACCTTCTCCCGTTCACTAGCAAGCAATCGCTCATAAAGTTCAACAATCTTTTCAATAGGATTAAAATTGTTTTGAATAGAGTTATCGTGGAAATTATTGATATTATTAAATACGGAATCTTCTGTAAAATGCTTTAAAGCTTCAACTGTTACACCAAGTATATTAGCAATCTTAGCCAATGCACTTTCTTCCACCTCTTCGCTCTGTTCTATTTTCGAAACCGCCTGCTGACTGATACCAAGTTCAGCTGCTAAAGCTTCTTGTTTCATGCCACGCAATTCGCGAATGCGGCTGATTTTTCTTCCGATATGAGTTGAGGTCTCTGACATAGCTGTTTGGTTTAGGTTTCAAATATATATTATAAATATACAAGTTCAGGTTGGTTGTTTAAAACCTTTAAGCGGTTGTTAAATACAATTTGCTGTGGTTCGGTACTTTACAACTTAGGCCTAACTTCCCTTTATGCAAATTTTATACAGCAATCACCTTTCCTTAATCATTTGCCCTCCCGAATGACCCTTGCCTGAAGGCGGCAGGGTACCCGTTTAGTTTTGATTATTTCCCTGCCTGCTTTAAGTCACTGCCTTCGACGATGCTCAGTCTTCGACGATGCTCAGTCTGACGGATGATCATCCTTCGGCGAAGCTCAGGCTGTGACGATGCTCAGGCTGTGACGAAGTTCAGCCTTCGACGTTGCTCAGCCTTCGACGATGCTCAGGCTGATGGATTAGGTAATTAATTTTTAACAAACCATTAAAAAAAATGAAAGCAAAAAAGAGCTTAATGGCCGTGCTTTGGCCTTTTTTAAAGCAAAAATTTCATGTGTTCCTGAGGCGCTTTTGCCGCACAGAATATACCAGTACCAGATCCTGCCAGCGACTGAAATTTGACCTCATGGCCGAAGAGCTGAAAGAATCAGCACGCCGTGTTGAAGAATCCAAACTCAGGGCAGAGCAGTACAAACTGGAAGTAACAAAACCGTATTACTTGCCGGGCAAGTCTAAAAAGTATCACGATAAAAAGGAGGGAGGAAGTGATTTGAAAATGAGCTGGCGGGAAGAAGACGACAGATCTACATCCTTTTCATTGCTTATGGCTGCGGGGTTTACACATCGCCCAAACAAACAATCCCAACCGGTTTCACACCATGACGGCGGGAGTGTGAGCTTCGGCTCCGCCCATGATACAATGCTGACAAAGCTCTTCCTGCGGGATCATGACGAAAACCAGCTGGAGCAGTACATGTTGGAAAACAATATCGTTAATCTAAATTTTCAGATACCTCAAAAACCGTCCAATCCTTTCTATCGCCGCATTGGCTTCATTTTATTATTCTTTATAGCAACAGGTGCCGGGCAGCTCCATGCCCAGGAATTGGACAAGCTGAAGCCGGGTGATCAGGTTCCCGATGTGACGATCAGTAATCTGATAAACTACAAAACCGGTACAGCAAAAATTTCAGACTTCAGGGGTAAGTTGCTGATCCTGGATTTCTGGAATACCTGGTGCAAAGGCTGCCTGGAATCATTTGAAAAAGCGGATGAGCTCCAAAGGCAGTTTGGTGATCAGCTGCAGGTGCTGTTTATTACCACTCAGCAGGGGCAGGAGATCCAAAAATTCCTGCTAAAATACCCCCGGATAGCGGCTTTCAAAAATGTGATTGCTACCGGAGATATCGCTATGAAAAAGCTGTTCCCCTATGCCACGGTTCCGCATTTGGTTTGGATCAGTCCGGAGGGCAAACTCATTCAAACCACAGAATCCTATGATTTTAATGCGCAAAATATTCAAAAATTGCTCGCAAAAGAGCAGGCGGACTTTAAAGCCCAAAAAACAGATCAGCTGAATTTCGATACCCGCGAACCCCTGTTTGACCGGGGTAACGGCGGAGCTGCTGTTTATAAATACCGTTCCATGATCACAGGTTTTTCAGCGGGCCTTCCCGGCAGTATCGGTGTGCGGGAAGACAGTGTTTCGGTACGCCTGCATGCCCTGAACCAGGGAGTAGTCAGCATGTATAAAAAAGCGCTGAACCTGCCTTCATACTGGCAGGATAATCGGGTTTTGTATGAAGGACTGGAGCGCAGGGATTATGAAATTGGCGATTGGTACCGGGAGCGGCAGGATAAAGTATGGTGTTATGAACTGATCCTGCCCCTTTCTTTCAGGCAGGATTTGCACCTGCTCATGCAGCAGGATCTTGCACGCTTCTTTAAAGTGAGTGCGGTAGCGGAGGAACGTTTTATGGATTGCCTGGTCTTGCAGGTCAGGGATAAAAAACTGATTCCAGTTCCTTCCCGGGGAGAGCGGCACACGAATTTATCGGCAGCCGCAGGGCAGGAGTATACGATGAAAAATGACTGGATCAGTAGCTTCATAGAACATTTGAACCGGCAGCCGGGCATGCCTCCGATTATTGATGAATCCGGCATTACCTATACACTGAATATGGAACTGGGGACCAATATCAGCACTATAGATTCTCTGAACAGGGCCCTTGCAAACTATGGCCTCCGGCTGAATAAAGAAAAGAGGCTTCTGAAAATGATGATCCTTTCGCCTGCTCCAATCAACACTAATCGCTAACCCTAAAATTGAATCTTATGAAATATGTAGGTCTGATACTTTTTTTATTCCTTCCCTTCTTGATGCGGGGGCAGGAACTGATCCGGGCAAAGGTTATATCGGCTGCGGATAAGCTACCGCTTGCCGGGGCCTCCATCAGCACTACCGGAAGCAAGGCCCGTACGCTAAGCAAACGCGACGGGACATTCAGCCTGGCCGTGTCCGGCCGGGCGGATACCCTGAAGATCTCTTTTGTTGGATACCGGGATCAGTTTGTGCCTGTCATGCTTCCGCTAAGCGCTCCGCTGCTGATTGAACTTACAGAAAATAACCTCGTTCTGGATGAAGTAAAAATAAATACAGGGTATTATGAATTACCCGGGGAACGGGTAACCGGTTCGTTTACGCTGCTCGACAATAAATCCCTCAACCGCAGCACGGCGCCGGATATCATCAGCAGGCTGAAAGGGGTTTCCAATGCCGTACTCTTTGACGAGCGGGTGGATAATAACCGCAGCATCAGCATACGGGGACTAAGTACCATTTACGGAGATACACAGCCTCTTATTGTACTCAATAATTTTCCCTATGAGGGAGGTATCAGCAGCATCAATCCGAATGATGTGGAAAGCATCACCATTTTAAAAGATGCGGCCGCGGCTTCCATCTGGGGAGTACGGGCGGCAAACGGCGTACTGGTAATCACTACTAAAAAAGGAGGGCTTAATAGTCCTGCACGGGTTTCCTTTAATTCTGCAATCAGCATGGGAAGAAAGCCGGATATGTTTTACCGCCCGGCGATAGCTTCCGCTGACTTTATAGAAGTGGAAAAAATGCTGTTTGAGAACGATTTTTATTCCGGTCTGGAAGGAGATCCGGCTCATTCGCCCCTTACGCCGGTTGTGGAGCTGCTGATTGCTGCCCGGGATGGAAAGATTACTGCCGCCGACGCGGATCAGCAAATTAACGCACTTAAACAGCAGGACGTGCGGAATGATTTTTCCCGTTATCTGTACAGAAACAGTGTTAATCAGCAATATGCACTCAACCTGCAGGGCGGATCAGATAAAAATACCTATTACTATTCTGCGGGATACGACCGAAACACAGGGCATACAGATAACAGCTATGAGCGATTCAGTTTGCGGGCAGATCATACCAACCGGATCGGCACAAGGCTGCGTATCAAACCGGCCCTCTCGTACAGCCTGCAGAATTCGGAGCAGAAGCGGCCGGATTTCAGCAGCATAACCAGCGGCGATAATTATTTTTTGTATCCCTATGCCCGGCTGGCAGATGATGCCGGCAATCCGCTTGCCATCGTAAAAAACTACCGTACTTCTTTTATACAGCAGGCTCCCGGCTCAGGTTTGCTGGATTACAGCTACCTGCCGCTCAGCGATTACCGCTCCCGTGAAAATAACAATCAGAGTCATGAACTGCTGATGAGTGCCGGTGCCGTATATGATCTGTCGAAAAGTCTGTCCGCAGAGGCTTTGTATCAGTACAACCGCAACTGGGCCGAAACCGGCGAGATGTATGGCGGGGATTCCTTTTATGCCCGCGATATGGTCAACCGCTTTACGCAGCTGGATGAAAACGGCAGCCTGACTTTCCCTGTCCCCAGAGGCGGCATCCTGGATCAGTCCCGATCCGCTTTAGTTTCAAACACGGGCCGGGGCCAGTTAAAATATCAGAAGGATTATCTGAAACATACTTTTTCCGGCTTAATGGGGGCGGAGATCCGCCAGCTTAGGCAGGAGGGCCATTCCTTCCGTACCTACGGGTATGACTCCTCCGGGTTGGTTAGTGTACCGGTTGATTATACCTCCCTGTATACTTTGTACACCAATCCGGATGATTCACAGGGCATACCGTATCAGAATGAGTATACCAGGGAACTGAACCGATATACTTCCATTTATGCCAATACCGCCTATACCTATGATCAGAAATACACGCTTTCACTGAGCGCCCGTAAAGATGCCTCCAACCTGTTTGGGGTTAACAGCAATCAGAAAGGCGTTCCCCTGTGGTCAGCCGGATTAAGCTGGAACGTGCATCAGGAGAAATTTTTCAAAAGCAGGCTGATGGATTATCTGAAACTGAGGCTCACTTACGGATACAACGGAAACCTGAGCCGCAGCCTCTCGGCGCTTGCTACGGTATTGCAGGTGAACGGCAATCTGAACAATATGCCCTATGCTTTGATCAGAACCTATCCGAATCCGGATCTGAGCTGGGAAAAGATCGGCATACTGAATGCCGGTCTTGATTTTAAATCCGGCAGCGGGCTGTTCAGCGGAACAATAGAATACTACAGAAAAAATGGAAAGGATCTGATTGGCGACCAGGCAGTGGATCCTACATCGGGTGTGATTTCCGGAACTATCCGTAAAAATGTAGCGGATATGGTAGCCACCGGGCTGGATATAACGCTGAATGTGAATACGATTGACCGGGCTTTTAAATGGAATACCGGTTTGCTGTTTAATGTCAACAGCAGCAGGATCACTTCCGGCGGGAATAATACCCTTAGGGGATACAGGTATATCAACGGGGGCCTTGGAATTACACCTGTTAAAGGCCGCCCGGTACAAAGTATTTATACCTATAAATGGGGAGGCCTGGATCCTCAAACGGGTGATCCGCGAGGGATAGAGGCTGGCGCCCTCTCCGCGGATTACGGCAACCTGGTCTATAATTCCGGCCTTGAAGATCTGGAATATCACGGCCCGGCAACACCGGTTACATTTGGATCAGTGGCCAACACATTTTCATATAAAGGCCTGAGCTTATTTGTAAATATCAGCTACCGCTTGGGATACTATTTTACGCGGCCATCTATTTCATACAACAGGTTGTATAATTCATGGACGGGGCATGCAGATTTTGCGGAGCGCTGGCAAAAACCGGGTGATGAAAGCCGCAGTTCGGTTCCTTCGATGATTTATCCGGCCGATGAAACCCGGGATGAATTTTATACCAATTCTTCCGCCCTGGTAGAAAAAGGGGATAACCTGCGTGTGCAGGATGTGAATCTTACGTACAGTTTCAATGATCGGCTGCTTAAGGCAATAAAGATCAGGGATTTCAGCCTGAACCTGAACCTGCGTAATCCGGGATTTATCTGGAGATCCAATAAACTGGGACTGGATCCGGATTATACGGGTTTTACACCCCAGCGTGAAAGCCTTGCATTTGGAATAAAAGCAAACTTCTAAATCTAAAAATGACGATTATGAAAATGATAAAAATGATACTGGCGCTGTTTCTGATCTCCGCTATCAGCAGCTGCAAAGAATTTCTGGATGTAAAGCCGGATGCCAAACTGGCCGTCCCTTCTGATAAACTGCTGTACCTGCAGCTGATGCTGGAGGACCATGGAACCATGAATATGTTTAATCCTGCGGCTTCTGATCTGGCTGTGGATGATGTGTTTATTCCCGGGGATAAATGGACTGCGCTTCTGCAGGCGCAAAGAACATCGGCGAATGCCTATATCTGGGATAAGGATGTATTTAACGACATAGACCTTACTGACTGGGCAACCTCTTACAAGGCTATTTTATATTCAAACCTGATTTTGGAAGGACTGGACAAGCTGAAAGAAGAATCGGGCCAGGTACTCTGGAAAGAACTGAAGGGGGCTGCCTTATTTCACAGGGCGCATGCTAATTTCAACCTGCTTCAAACCTTTTCTCTGGCTTACAGCGAAGCTACTGCGGACAATACGCCCGGCTTGCCTTTAAAATTAAGTTCGGATATCAATGAAAAGCTTCCGCGGGCATCTGTACGGCAATGTTATGATCATGTGCTGGCAGATCTGGAAGAATCAAAAACATTACTACCTAAAACAGTTGAGTTTAAAACCAGAGTAAGCATGACGGCCGCCGCCGCTTTACTGGCCCGGGTGTATCTGCAGATGCAGCAGTATGAACTGGCGCTGAGAAATGCCGAAGAAGCCATTTCGGCATCTCCGGTGCTGATTGATTACAATACCTTAAATGCCGATGCCGCCTTTCCTTTAAACCGGTTTAATGAAGAAGTGATTTTTCATTCCATTATCACCGGATTATCCGGAACCACCCCAAACTTTGGCAGGGTAAGTACTGATTTGTATGAAATGTACCGGCCGGATGATTTACGCCGCACCGTTTATTACCGCCAGAGTGCCGGAGAGGTTTTTTTCAAAGGCAGCTATAATGGTTCCACCTCCCGTTTTAGCGGATTGGCTACAGATGAATTATACCTGATCGCAGCCGAATGTTATGCCCGCAGCAATAATGTGACCGCTGCGCTTAACCGTCTGAACAAGCTCCTTGTCAATCGCTGGAAAACCGGAACGTTTATACCCCTGAATACCCCGGATGCCAGCGAAGTCCTGAGCTTAATTTTGGATGAGCGGAGGAAAGAGCTTGCTTTCCGGAACAGGCGCTGGAGCGATCTGAAACGCCTGAACCTGGAGCCGAACCGGCAGAAAACCATTATCCGCAATCTGAATGGCTCCGTTTATACGCTGGAACCCGGAGATAAAAGGTATGCGATGCCGATCCCCCGCAAAGTGATAGAAGCAAGCGGGATAGAACAAAATTAATAAGCACATGAAAAGCCCGGGAGGATTCAGTCCCGGGCTTTATCAGGTATCTGCCTGTGTTTTTAATCGTATTTCCGGGTGCTGATCGGACTGTTCACACCGGATTGTGTTGGTTTCCCGCTGCTGCCATTCTCAGGTGCCTCGATAGCACAAAGAACCCCTGCACCTGCACAACTGGGCATTCCCGGTAATTCCGAATAATTATTCGGATTGCTTTCACCGCCTCCGTTGTACAAAAACCACTGCACAGCAAGTTTATTTGCTGGCTTTGTGACCGGCGCATTAAACGCAAATGCCAGTCCCGCACCCAATAGGAGTGCAAAAATTGCGAAATTGATTTTTTTAAACATGACTTAAAAATTTAATTGATTGCCTACTCTGAAAGGTTTTCGGCTTCCCCTTTATTTATCAATTATCTTAACTCAAAACACTTTTCCCATAAGCCTCCTTTCTTTAGAATTATGAATTATTGCAATTATGGTTAAGAGCAGAAAGAATAAATTAAATACCAGATGCTGTCCCCAGGACATTTCCTCCAGGATGCCCCCGCAGGAGCAGGGGATGCGTCCAAAGACGTTTAGCATTATCAGGATTATATAAATGGTGAATTGAATTAAAAGGAATAGCGAAAAATTTAGGCCCAGCAATCTGGTTTTTGAAAAGATGAGTAATCCGCAGTGCCCAGTTCAGCGAGTGGAACGGCCCATGAAAGAATTTCAGAAATCGCAACCGGAAATACTTGTTCCAGCATCTGACTACGGTTTTGCTCAAAATTGAGAAGCTTACTTAGTGAAGCATAGACCCAAAGGAAGATCAAGATTGAAGAGATCACCCGAAGCCGGTTTTCCCAGACCATAAATTTGAACTTTTCCATAGCTAACTCTTTGTTTAAAGTTAGAATGAAGCTGAGATGAAGGATTATCAGGAGAGCAAATGAAGGAGGCTAAATCCGCAAAAGAATATCCGTAAACCAGCAATTGAGGAATTGCTTTATAGCTATTCGGAACTGACATTCTCCCATAAGGTGTGATATTATACCTTAAACAGATCAACCGACGGATTCTATATGTTAATTTGGAAGATATTTATTTCTCAGATCTAAGTCGGCTGAGAGCGGCAGGGTGCATATTTAAAAAGGAGGCAATATCTTTGAGGTAGGCGAGGTTAAAAATTTCTTTGTGAGTTTTCATGAGTTTTAGAAATTTATGTCTGTGGATCAGGCTAACAAGATCATTGGTATGATCAGACATACGGGTATGATATTCTTCCAATAAAGCTCTTTCAAAGAATCTGTACTCCGGAAATTGACGGATCATAATATCTATATCCCTTGCCGAAATAAGCAACAGGGTACTTTCCTGTAAAAGCTCAATGAATTCTCCGGCTTCTTTTTGTCTGAAAAAGCTTCGGAGATATAACATCAGATCGCCTTCGTACCAGAACCATCTGGTTATTTCACGCCGGGCCTTTGGATCATAAAAATATACCCTGGCCGATCCTTTCACTATGTACCAGGCATACAAGGGAACATCGTCTTCATTCAGGATTAGATGTTTTTTCCTGTAACATCTTTCCTTGACCGCTCCGGCCAGAAAGTCTTTCAGCTTTCCTGAAAGATTTTCCTTTGTTGGCTGGTATTTTTCGAAGAGAAGAAAAAGCGAATTGATATGTGCTGAATTCTCCATAATGATGAGTTATAATTATTTCTTTTTTGCAGACTCAAAAGCACGATGAATAACGAGTTTTAATGTTCTCAGTATTTCTTCCTTATCTTCCTTGTTTCTGATATCTAATCCACAGAAAGTGCTGACCCTGGAATGCAGAATGATATAATAAATTCCAGCGGTTAGTAATGCGCTTAATGCCCTGAAGTTTATGTCAGAATCTTCAAAATATTTATCAGTTAATGTCAGGAATTTTTCCCCGAGTTCTTCTCTTGCCTTCGAAATGCTGTTCATCAGGAAACTTTTGCCGCTAAGTTCCCACAGAATAAGTTCCTGCATTTCTTGTTCGTTATAAAAAAAATGAAATTGCTGTTCCAGAATAGTTGAAATGACATCTTCGAGATTACTTTCTGAATTGACCGCTGCCTTATTACTCAATTCTTCAGAAGCAATAATCCAGAAATCTTTTTCAACAATATACTGTTCGATCAGGTTATCTACGTTTCCAAAATAACGGTAAATCAACTTTTTATGTAATCCTGCTTTCTGGGCTATTTTATTAACCCCTAATCCGGTATAGCCTTTGGTTCGTATAATTTCAGCAACTGCCTGGATTAGCTCAAGTTTAGCAAGTTCTTTGTCTTTAGTCCTTTTGGGTTTGCGGACTGGTATCACCTGATTTTCCATGCTCTACAGATTTGATAGTGATTTTGAAATATGAAGTTTCTGATCAGCATATTCAAATGCGTTAAGTGCTTTGTCCAGCTGTTCCTTGGTATGAGTGGCCATTACACTCATTCTTATTCTTGCGTTTTTCTTAGAAACTGCCGGATAAATAATTGGATTGCAGTAAACGCCTGCTTTAAGCAGTAATCTCCCTGCTTCACCGGTTGTAGCGGCATCACCAATTTTTACTGGGATAATTGCGGATTCTGTATTTCCGATGTCCATACCAAGTTCAGTTAAACCGGATTTGAAATAGTTGATATTATCCCAAAGTTTATCTTTCCACTGCGGTTCTTCATCCAAAAGGTCTATACCTTTCAGAATTCCTGCGGCGGCAGGAGTAGAGGTGGCAGAAAACAAATGCTGGCGACTCTGATATTTCAGGAAACTGATCAGATTGGGATCAGCAATTACATATCCTCCCACGTTGGCAAAAGTTTTACTGAAAGTACCTGTAATGATATCTACTTCATTAGTAACCCCGTATTTCTCCATTGCTCCGCGTCCGGTTTCGCCGATTACTCCAACACCGTGAGCATCATCAACACAGAGGTATGCACCATAATGCCGGCATAATTCAAGTATTTTATCGAGCGGTGCCATATCGCCGTCCTGAGAATAAACCCCGTCCACAATCACCATCTTTGTCCGGTATTTTGATTGCGATTCTTTCAGAACTTTTTCGAGTATATCCAGTCGATTATGAAGAAAAACCTTCAGATTGGTGGACTGGCAGCCCTCGTAAACGCGGGCATGAACAGGCATATCCACAATAGCAATATCTTCCTTTTGCAGCAGACTCATTAAAGTGGCGCTGTTTGCTGTATAACCAGTTGTATAAATAATGGCACTATCCCGGTTAAAAAAGGATGCTATCTTATTTTCAAGTTGTTCGTGATAGCTGAATTGTCCTCCAAAAGCAGGGGAGGCTCCGGCTCCCGTACCGTATTGCCGTATACCTTCAATTACAGCTTCTTTAATTTTAGGATGCTGAGTAAAACCCAGATAGTCATTTGAAACAAAACTTACTAAAGACTTTGGTTTTTCATTCTTATCGGTAATGATTTCCATTTCCGGACCGCAACCGGTTGTAGATACCAGTCGGTAATTTAAATAACCTTTGTTATTAAGATAATCAAGATAATCTTTAAATAAATCTGCCCTTTTCCATGCATCCATACCAGATACATTTTCAAAATCTTTGAAGCTTGCTTTACTGAAGTCGATTTCCATATTTAGATAATTAGGATTAAACATATATTAAAAATAAGTTCCTTTTAAATACAAGGTGGTGACATGGAGGAATTTATTTTAACAATGAGTTATCATTAAGATTTTAATCATCAGAATTTAAATAATGGATAATTTGATTTTATAAACTTAGGTCGACAATGTTTGTTCTTCATCACCACTCGGATTTATTTGTAGTGAGGCAAGTTCACTGGTTATTAATTCCTGAATATCCTCTTTAATTCTCTTGTAATTTTCCTGTACTAATTCGGCTGTAACCAATTCGATGACAGGCATTTTTTTATACCGTTTTTCTTCTTTTTCAATTTCCTTGTGGTTGTTTTGTATCTCAGAATGAAATACTTTAAGTTTAATTTTACAATTCGGATTGTCAGCTACGACCCCAACAAACTCACCTGAGGATAAGGCGGCAATCTTAGATGCTGGAACAGCATAATCCAGTTGAACAGATTTGGTGGTCGAAGTATCAGAACTATTAATTGTCATACTATTCCGATCCTGGAGAATCTTGCCGAAATTTTCTGATAACTTTCTGGCTGTATCACCCGTTACCTGCCCGCTGATGATATTTCCTACGATACCGGTAATTACATCGGCCTCCTCAGTTCCGTAATCCTTTTTGAGCTGGCTAAAATCCTGAACTGCTAAAGTTGTGGCCACTTTGTTAGATCTTGCCGTGGCGATGAGGCTGTCGATATTATTGAAGTATATCGTAGGAAATTCGTCAAAAATCAGACTGCTTTTTAATTGATCCTTTCGGTTTACCAGTTTAATCATCCGCGAAATGTATAGGGAAAGAACGGCCCCATAAATCTGCAGTTTCTGTGGATTATTGCCAATACAGACAATTTTAGGTTCATTCGGATTGTTCACATCAAGCGTAAAATCATTGCCTGACAAAACATAATACAATTGCGGGGAGGATAGCCTTGCAAGGCCAATTTTGGCACTGGCAATTTGACCTTCCAGTTGTTCCTTCGCTTTATTCTGAAAAGCGGATACGAAAGGATTGATCAACACTTTTATTTCTTCCTGTGTTTGAAGTATGGCAAAGAGGGGGTCGTAATCGGCCTGCATCAATTCGATTACATGGGGGAGGGTACAATATTTCCCATTTTTATAGGTGCGGAGGTACCAAATGATTGCCGTTAAAAAATTAATGGGCGATTCAACAAAGAAATCACCCTGTTTCTTTATCCACTGTCGGTTCAATCCCAGCATAATTGTCCTGGAGGCTTCAGTGGCATCGGTAATGTCGTTCATACCAGCAGGGTCCAATGGGTTGCACCGGTGGGACCGGTTAAGGTCATCAAAATTGATGACGTAAAACGATGGTTTTACCTTATAGTTTGATCCGTATTTAAGAAGTTTGTTGTAGGCAATTTTTGTAAGGTCATCGTATTTAAAGTCATAAATGAACATGCAAAAACCTTTTTTAATATGCTGATCAATAATGTGGCGGATCACAAAATAACTCTTTCCGGCACCGGGTGTTCCTGCAACCAGCATTCCCCTGAATGGATTGATGAAATTGATCCAGTTTTCACGAATTTTTCCTTTCAAGTTGTATCGGGCAGGCAGATTTATAGAATATTCGTTTTCCAATAGCCGTTCTTCCTGAGGAAATGTTTCGTTATCCTCGTTAAAAATGTCTTTTTGCAGGTTCAACTTGATTAGACGGGATAAATAAGCTCCCCCGGAAATAATCATCAGGTATCCGGCTAAAGTTAAAAGCATATAACAAACTGCCAGGGTCCGGTCTTCTGCATTCATAAAAAAGCATAACTCACTTAGAAAATAGAGTAGAAAACCTCCTATCAGGTAAATCAGAATAATGTTTACCTTGATGTGTTCATCCTTCTTTCCTTTAATACCCAGTAATGAAATAATCAGGAATAAAAGAGCTGCCAATTTAGGCTTAAAAATGGTGCTGAATAAACCGGTTTTTGCAATAGTTCCAATAATTCGGTCTGTAATTTCTGCTGTGAAGCCCCAAAGTATAAACACTTGATAACAGCATATATAAAAATGGATGCTTAATATCAATATGCTGATGAACCTTGTCAGGTCAATGATCTTACGAAGCCCATTACCGTCTTCTCCTGTATTCATGATATAATAGCTAAATTGAGATCCCTGACCTTTTTTTCTTTTTCTTTTTTTTGAAATTCATCCCTTGTGGGCTGGAATCCTGATCGGAATGGTTTAATAAACTTTTCAAATACCCTGTTTCCTCGGGAAGCTTTAAATATTGTTTCAGAGAGTTCTGATGCTCCAGATAACTTGTGTTTTTCTGCTCTGTCAGATACACTTTTACCGTAGGCTTAATCGGATTATCTATATTGCCAAAGCGTTTCATGATGACTTTAGCACTATAGTTTTTCCCCAGGTCACTGCCGTTAAATATTGTTTTGTTCTTGTTGTCGATAAAAGTTAATCCGAAAATATACCCTTGGTTGTTTTGCCGGAATACTGAATGAATCTTTTGCTTTTGCAGCTCTGCCTGAAATGTAGTTCTGGTTATTTCGCTGTATTTCCCTAATACCTGGTCTATTCTTTCTTTCAGATCATCCCGGTAGGGCTTCCTTAATTCTTTATTCATTTCAAATTGCAGCTGCAGGTTTGCTAAAGTTGGCTTACCATATATGGAACTGGACTTAATGGGAATGCCTATCTGATCGCCTTTTTTATCCAGGACGGAATAAATCAAGCCTTTCTTGTGAAACATGATGGTATCTTCTTTCCCCCGGTCAGCAACTACATTAAACTGTTTCAAAATAGCATTGAACTCGGTGAGGGAAGTAAATTTATAGGTACGGATCACATCATTTACAATATTAGTAATTGCCCTTTTCGTGTGTACTTTTCCATAAATGGCCTTTTCAATATCTGCCCCTTTTATACCTAACCTATTACTTGAAGTCCTCCCATCAGCCAGAACCAATTTATACTCCAGCTCCAGTTCCTTTCTTGCCGATTGAGAAATTGTTCTGCCAATACCGTGTATGTCAATTCTTTTGCCGTCCGGTTTAATGATAACAGTAGCGATGTGCAGGTGGGGATGACCGGCATCCAGGTGTTTGTAAATTAAATAGGGCTGATCTCCAAACCCGATTTTGTTCATGTAAGCTGCGCCAATTTGCTGCAGTTTTTCATCACTGAGTTTATCTTCATTGGCAAAATTGAGGGAGATATGCATGGCATTGGTCTTGACCCTTCCGTTGAGCATGGTCAGCCTTTCATAACGCCGGGCCTTGTTTTCAAAACTCATCTTGTTTATGTCCATAGCAAATCCACTAGCCATAATTAACCTGGCCTCTCCGAGGTTTACCTTATTTTCGTTATACTTCAGGATTCCACGGATGCTTTTACCGCTTGAGATTTTTGCAACCATTTTTCAGCCAGTTGGAATATCAGTGTCAGCAACTGTTCAACTTTTTCATCTATTGTTTGGTAAAGTTTTGCAGTTCTGTTTGTATAAAAGGCCCGTTCTGCTTCACTTTGACTGGTATGGAAGTATTTGGTTTGCTGGTTGATATTAATGCCTATAGATTTTAATTCTTTCCGGATTAGTGCCATTTCTTCCATGGGAGCATTGAGAGATATATCGCGGTAAAAGCAATTAATCTTTTCGCGGGAAAGGATCTTCCTGGCGACCTCACCAACGGAACTGCAGTCACTTTCTTTTTGCAACACTTGCAGCCGCTTAAAAACGGCTTCATTTACCCGGATGATAATAGGTTTACTTAAAATATCCTCCGGGTTAGTAAGTTTTTTTCTAGGCATAAAAATCTACTTTAAGGCTCGAAAAGAAAGTTTCAGACTTTGCAAGTTCCGCAGCAAAGTCACCGGCCTCAAGGCTGGCAAGATATTTTCGTATACGAAAATACATCTTGCTGCACACCCGCGTGGGCAAATACTGACCTTACCACTGCGATTCAAAAGCTTTGGTTTGTAATTAAAAATATTTTTATTTTAGGAAAAGGCGATAAACCAGTTAGCTTTTATCTTCCATCTTTTTTATCTTTTTCAATGGAATAAAAGACCGTAATAATAGATGAGTCCGGATTTTTGGGCTTACTCGTATTCGCTTTATTTGAGGGTGGAAAGTGCCAATAAATTTCTGGTTGAGAAGGTAGGATATTGCGGGATTATTTGCCATAACTTTGAATTTTATAAAGCCAAAGTTTGGGATTGATTTATATAGTGATTAACACGGAGATAGAAAGGTGTTAAAGTTTTTATCAGACTATATATAATTTCGAATTAAAAATAAATAGAAATTAGACCAAGGCTCTGGTATTCCTTGCCAGTTTATAGAAGTGAAATACGAGACATAATCACCGGGAATAAATAAAGTTAAAATAGTGGGAGGAGGGTATTATTTCCGATGAAAATTATGAGGTTTTTCACTACTCTTTGTTTAACGATCAGATTTCATCATTTGTACAAGTCTGGCAACTTCTGACTGCCGGGCAAAAATATAAGTGAAACAGCCGCCAGTGTAATTCAACGTAGAAAAGAATTCAAACTTCTTCAAAAACTTGGTAAAATGATTGAGAATTCTTCAGTTTCGCATCCATCTTGATTTGCAGTTGAACATCATTCATTTTGCAGCCAGTTTTTACATGTGGTATCCGCAGGTGCAGAGGATATTTATTATTTTCGGCGAACATTTCTTAAGCACTATGAATAAAGAAGAAATTTCCGAAATTTATAACCGACCGCTGCTGGATCTTATTTATGCTGCCGCGACAATTCATCGAAACAACAGTGATTACAGTGAAGTTCAGATTAGCAGTTTGATATCTATCAAGACCGGCGGCTGTTCAGAAGATTGTGCATATTGTCCACAGGCGGCACGTTATCATACCGGGGTGGAAGTTCATGCGATGATGAAAGTTGGCGAAGTGGTGGAACTCGCCCAAAAAGCAAAAAATGCCGGATCCTCACGTTTATGTATGGGAGCTGCCTGGCGTGAAGTAAGGAACAACCGAGATTTCGACAGGGTGATAGAAATGGTAACCGCAGTAAATGCTCTTGATATGGAAGTTTGCTGCACATTAGGTATGCTCACATTTGAGCAGGCAACTAAATTAAAAAAGGCAGGTCTGTACGCTTATAATCATAATCTGGATACATCCGAAGAGAATTACAGCAAGGTGATCACCACCAGGACATTTGATGACCGTTTACAGACATTGCATAATGTTCGTCGAGCGAATTTGACTGTCTGTTCAGGTGGAATCATTGGTTTGGGCGAAACAGAAGAAGACCGGATAGAAATGCTTCATACGCTTTGCAATTTGCCTCATCATCCAGAGTCGGTTCCAATCAATGCATTAGTGGCCATCAAAGGAACACCACTTGAAAATCAGCAACGGGTTTCTGTTTGGGAAATGGTGCGCATGATAGCAACAACCCGTATTATCATGCCAAAAACAGTTGTTCGCTTATCAGCCGGAAGGCTAGAAATGAGCATGGCCGAACAGGCATTGTGTTTTATGGCGGGTGCGAATTCTATTTTTGCAGGAGATAAATTATTGACAACTCCTAACCCTTCTTTTAACGATGATATGCAGATGTTTGAAATTCTCGGCTTAACAGCACGTAAAGCGTTCAAGAATGAGCCTGCCCATTAATACATATTTGCAGGATGATCTTAACAAACGTAAAGATCAAGCATTGTACCGCCAGTTACAGATCAATAAAGATCTGATTGATTTTTGTTCCAATGATTACTTAAGCTTTGCCCGATGCCCAAAAATAAAGCAGAAAGTCAAAGATTCCTTTAATGTAGCAGGAAGATTTTCGGGATCAACCGGTTCACGTTCAATATCTGGTAACACGGCCCAGGCCGAAGATCTTGAAAAAAGACTTGCCAGGTTTCATCGTGCCGAAGCGGCTTTGTTGTTTAATTCCGGTTATGATGCAAATCTTGGCTTGTTCTCTTGTATCGCAAAAAAAGATGACTTTCTGGTTTGTGATGAGTTGATCCATGCCAGTATTATCGATGGCGGCAGATTAAGTTATGCCAGCAGGTTGCGTTTTGCACACAATGATGCTTACGATCTAGAGAAGAAGCTTCAACATGCCTCTGGCAAGATCCAGAACGGGCAGATATTTGTGGCTGTGGAATCTGTGTATTCCATGGATGGCGACATTGCCCCGCTTAAACTGATCTCTGATCTTTGCAAAGAATATAAAGCAAATCTGATTGTTGATGAAGCTCACGCCACCGGCGTTTTCGGGAGACAGGGGAGAGGTTTGGTATCAGAATTGGGTTTGGAAGCGGAGGTATTTGCAAGAATCCATACGTTTGGCAAAGCCATCGGTTGTCATGGTGCAGTTGTTGTTGGAACTGAAGTTCTCCGTAACTATCTAATCAATTTCTCGCGAAGTTTTATTTTTACTACCGCATTGTCATCCCACTCATTAACGGCAATAGAAAGTGCTTATGATCAATTATTGTCAGAAAAGTTTGATAACAGTTACCTGCATGAGCTCATTTGTCATTTTAAAAGTGATTTTTTTATACATCCTGATTTTTATCTTATAGAAAGCACCAGTCCGGTACAGAGCCTGATCATTCCCGGCAATGAACGTGCCCGCAGCATTTCATTGGCTCTGCAAGCCTGGGGTTTTGATGTGAGAGCTATACTCAGTCCGTCGGTTCCAGTGGGTAAAGAACGTTTACGGATCAGCTTGCACATGCACAATAGTTTAAAAGAGGTTGATAATTTAAAAAATACATTGAACGAGATTTTAGCATGAAGTATTTTGTAGTAGCTGGAATAGGAACTGAAATCGGTAAAACGTTTATCTCATCTATTTTGGTTGAAGCTTTGGAAGCCGATTACTGGAAACCGATACAGGCCGGAAATCTTGATTGTACAGATACCGATTTTATAAAGCACCATATCAGCAATAAAAAAACCGTTTGCCATCCGGAGGCTTACCGCTTATCAGCTCCAATGTCACCTCATGCGGCAGCAGAAGCAGAAGGAATTTTGATTGAATTGGAAAAACTTGAAGTTCCTCAAACCAAGAAAAGCCTGATTATAGAACTTGCAGGAGGTTTAATGGTGCCATTAAACAACAATCAACTTAATATAGATTTATTACAGCAGTGGCGATTGCCGCTTATCCTTGTTTCAGAGAATTATTTGGGCAGTATCAATCACACCTTGTTATCTGTTGAGGTATTAAAAAGCAAAGGTATCCATTGCATTGGTATCATTTTCAACGGCAATCCAAATCCAGCTTCTGAAGAATTTATTATGAATTATACCGGGATGCCTTGTCTGGCCAATATTGGTAAACAAACAATGATCAACAAAGATACGGTGAGCCGACTTACTCAGGAATTAAAAGCGGGATTAAAAAGTATTTTAACATGAGACTTTCAGAAAGAGACCAGCAAGTAATCTGGCACCCATATACGCAAGCCCAACTAAGCGGCGCACCAATAGCAATTGTACGGGGTGAAGGGGTCAATTTGTTTGACGATACTGGGAACAAATATCTTGACGCCGTTTCGTCTTGGTGGGTAAACCTCCACGGGCATTCACACCCCTATATGTCTCAGAAAATCAGCGAACAGTTACATACGTTGGAGCATGTGATATTTGCCGGTTTTACCCATCAACCAGCCATTGAACTTGCCGAACGTCTCCTCAGCATCCTGCCCTCAAATCAAAACCGGGTGTTTTATTCCGATAACGGTTCTACGGCTACGGAAGTAGCCATAAAAATGGCTATTCAATACTGGTGGAATAAAGGTATTACCAAAACTAAAATCATTGCTTTTGAACATGCTTATCATGGGGACACCTTTGGGGCTATGTCGGCCAGTGCCAGAGGCAGCTTTACCGACGCTTTTTCAGAACTACTTTTTGAAGTTATCCATATTCCATTACCATTAAAGGGACATGAAAATCTTACAATCAGTATTTTGCAAAAAGAAATCAGCGAAAGCGGGAATACAATTGCCGCATTCATCTTTGAGCCCTTGGTTCTTGGGGCTGGCGGAATGCTCATGTATGAAGCGGAAGTTCTTGACCAGCTTCTTGAAATCTGTTCAGAAAATTCTATTCTTGCTATAGCCGATGAAGTAATGACAGGTTTTGGAAGGACCGGAAAGAATTTTGCATGCGGTCACCTGACCCGAAAGCCGGATATTATTTGTTTATCTAAAGGCATTACAGGCGGTACAATGGCTTTTGGTGCAACCACCTGCACCGCTGAAATCTATGCTGCTTTTTTATCTGATGATCGATCTAAAACCTTTTTTCACGGACATTCCTATACTGCAAATCCCGTTGCATGTTCAGCAGCATTAGCCAGTTTTGACTTGTTAATTAAAGAAGAATGCCAGCAGAACATTCAGAGGATTGCCTCGAGCCATGTTGATTTTGTTACGAGAAATCAGGGCCACAAAATTCTAAAGAACCTTCGAAGCACAGGGACCATACTGGCTATGGATATTGAAACGGTAGAGCAAAACTCTTATTTTCATTCACTTAGTACCCGCCTTTATACATATTTTATTGATCAAGGCATTATTCTTCGCCCATTAGGAAATACCATTTACCTAATGCCGCCTTACTGCATTAACGATCAGGAGCTATCAAGGGTTTATGCTGCGATGGAGTCGTTTATTTAGAGACAGGCTCTGTAAAAAAAAGTCTGGTTATAAATAGATAATACATAATTTTCTTTTAATAATGTTCTGCCAAAATATGTTTTGGTAGGATCTGTGTGGGTTGGGGATTTTTGACAGATTCTTCAAAAAATGCTCAGCATTTTAAAATAATATCAGGTTTACATAAACCTGACTTGCCAGGAATTTGCTTTTTATTTGTTGGTTCATATAAATTTCTGGGTAGTATTTAATCCTCCATAGGTTGCAACTATTCCATTATAAACATAATTCCACTAAACCAAAGTATAGTTGTTCTGCGCTTTACAGTAAGGTCTGTAGAATCCTGGTAATTAATCGTTAAATAATCTATAACTAAATATACAACAGTCCTTTGATGGTGTTAAAAGTAACTTGTTAAATAAACCAGTTTTGTTTCTTTTTTAAAGAAAAGAGATGAAAATGATAAATGAAAAAAGAACAGTTACACCTGAAAAAGCTATGGAAATTTTGAAAAACCATGGAACAATAGTGACATTGAAAGATGCAGAATATATTTTAAGTATTATGTATAAATTTGCTAAATTAGCTGTTAATCAATACGTTAAAAAATAGTAAATATGAAAATCGCTGATTTATATATTCGTGTAAGCACTGAAGAGCAGGCTGATAAAGGATATTCTCAAAGGGACCAAAAGGATGTACTGACTAAATATTGTGAGATAAATTCTATAATAGTTCGAGATATTATTTTTGAAGATCATTCAGCAAAAACCTTTCAAAGGCCTCAATGGATAAAATTTCTTACCCAACTAAAAAAACATAAAGGTAAATCGCAATTATTGCTATTTACAAAATGGGATAGATTTAGCAGAAATGCCAGCGACGCATATCAAATGATAAGCATTCTTCGTAAAAACGGAGTGGAACCGCAGGCGATTGAACAACCCCTGAATTTGAACATTCCGGAAAATAAAATGATGCTTGCTGTTTATCTTACTGCACCTGAAATAGAAAATGATAGAAGAGCGCTGAATGTTAAGCATGGGATGCGGCAGGCAAAAAAGGAAGGACGCTGGATGGGGACCGCTCCTCCTGGTTATATAAATAAGGTTAATGAAGATGGTAAAAAATATATAGCTATTTCTGAACCTCAGGCCACTTACATCAAGTGGGCATTTAAAAAAATAGTCGATGGGCCTTATTGCACAAAAGAGGTTTGGAAAATGGCTAGAGAGCAGGGATTATCGTGTAGTTTAAACAGCTTTTGGAATGCATTACGAAACGTTTGTTATTATGGAAAGATAAAAATATCAGCATACAATAATGAGGAGTCTTATTTAGTACAAGGAACGCATGAACCTTTAATTTCGGAATCATTATTTTATGATATTCAGGATTTATTGAATGGCAGACAAAGAGGCCAGGTTCAAAAAGGTATTGCTATTGTTTCACATGATAGATTACCTTTGAGGGGCTTTTTAAAGTGTCCAAAATGTAATCGCGTTCTTACAGGGAGCGCTTCGAAAGGACGTAATCAATATTATTATTACTACCACTGTCTTTCTGTTTGTGGGTGGAGGCTACAAGCAGAAAAAGTAAACACAGCTTTTGTTCTTGAGCTAAAAAAATTTATTCCCAGGCCTGGAATATCTGAACTTTATAAAGAAGTAATTATTGACCTTTTTAAAGATGATAGAAGTTATCAGCAGGAGGAACGTAAGCGGTTGATATCAAAGATTACCGAAAATAATAACCGGATTACTAAAGCCAGAGAATTGCTTTTGAGAGAAGCCATTGAACCTATAGATTACAAGTCCATCAGAAAAGAAGCAGAGGAAACGATATTAAAATTTGAAGCTAAATTAAATGATTTAATCAATCAAGGGAAGGAAACTATTGAAATAGATGAACTCTCTAATAAAGCTTTAGAAAAGCTTGAAAACCTTGATTTATTGTACCTTAATGCAGATAATGGAGCTAAACGTGATATAATTGGTTCGATATTTACTGAAAAATGGAGTTATGACGGAACACAACATCGAACCAATAAAATCAATGAAGCAGCCCTTCTTATCTATCAGATAAACAGACAGTTAGATGCAAAAAAAATCCGAATTAGAACGAAGAATCGTAACCAATCCGGATTTGTACACCCAATAGGATTCGAACCTATGACCTACGGTTTAGAAAACCGTTGCTCTATCCAGCTGAGCTATGGGTGCATCAACGGCACAAAAGTATAAAAACATCGTTAAACCGCAAATACAAGCAACATATTTTACACACTATTATTTAATTGTTTTACTGTCAGTATGTTAAAGTTGAATAATGGCAGGTTAATCTAAAATATTTGTACTTATTACAATGGGGTTAGTCATAACTTTATGCAAAGGACACTTGTCTGCTATATCCAATAACCTGCTTTTTTGTTCTTCTGTAATGTCTCCTTCAAAATGAATGTGTCTTTTAATGAACGTAGTTTGCTGTAATTCGCTTTTTACTACGTCTAAATATAGTTCGACCCGTATCTTATCAATTGGCCAGTTTTTTCTGTCAGCATACATTCTTAATGTAATGGAGGTGCAGCTTCCTAAACTGGCAAGTAATAATAGTGTTGGATTAATACCTTCATTTTTACCGCCCAATTCAACAGGTTCATCAGAGATTATTACATGGCCATCGGCATGTATTTCTGTACGATAATGATCTTTACCTGTTTCAACAATAGCACATGCAGCACCTGCACAATGATCAACCATAATTTAATTATATAATAGTGTAAAATAATAAAGCCATCTCAATTAATTGAAATGGCTCCCCAAAAAAAGCAACCGAATTTAACCTGCAAGCTCATCTACCTGACTCTGGTACCTGGGAAGATTAATAACCTTATCCTGGTATTGGTTCCCGAAGGACCAAAAGCTACCTGCAGATTTAAAGATTTTAAAAAGTTGATTGGATTCATGTAATAAGAAAAACTCTATCCACTGGGTGAGATTCATTTTTCCAAGAATGGCATGTGTGCCGAAACGTCCGAATTGTTCGCTGCTTAATTTGCTGATTATTTGAATCATTTCATCCCGTACACGGTATATTTCATGAAGTAATGATCCACTGGTTTTAGCAGCAGTAAAGCAAAATTCTGAATCATCCTCGGGACTGTAAATCTCAAAAAAGGGATTAACTTCCTGAGATATTTTCTTTAAGCGGCTTAAAAAAATATACTGATACCGGCACAAATAAGCTATGCTTTCGTGAATTGAAAATTTCTCTTCCGAAAAACGTGAATAAATTGCTTCCGGAGGAAGTCCGTCGATATAATATTTAATAATCTTATACTGAGATGAAAATCGCAAAATGGTTGGAGCAGGAATTTCCATATTAATTGGGTTAGGTCATACTATAACGTGATAATCAGGCCAATGTTTGATGTGCTAAAACATTAAGAATAATATTGCATTCGTATAAAGATATAGTATTGATCCTGTTATTTTATGGTGTGACCAAAAAACATATACGCTAAAATAATAGCAGCAATTAAGCCCACCATATCAGCAATAAGACCACAGATTAATGCATAACGGGGTTTTTTAATACCAACAGAACCGAAATATACAGCCAGAACATAAAATGTGGTTTCTGTAGATCCCTGAATAATACTGGCAAGCCGTCCCTGAAAGGAATCTGCACCATATGTTTTCATTACGTCCACCATTAAACCACGGGCTCCGCCGCCGCTTAAAGTTTTCATTAATCCAACAGGCAAGGCGGGAACAAAGGCGGTATCCAGCCCGCATAAAGCTGCCAGTGCTCCAATTGCGT
The DNA here is from genome assembly GCF_000422945.1 of Daejeonella oryzae DSM 19973. Taxonomy (GTDB): domain Bacteria; phylum Bacteroidota; class Bacteroidia; order Sphingobacteriales; family Sphingobacteriaceae; genus Daejeonella; species Daejeonella oryzae. Next base: position 699,830 of record NZ_AUHA01000003.1, on the reverse strand, counting down.
TCACTATATAATCCATGCAGCCTGTAGTTCTGAAAGCACTTATAGCAACCAGTATAGCTATCAGAAAAGGAATGATCATAATGGAGGTAGAAAAGCCTTCTTTGGCTCCATCAATAAATGCTTCGTATACGTTGATCTTTTTAGAAGCTCCGAATGCTATAAACAAAGCGATTATTGAGAATATGATTACTCCTCCGATTAAGCCGGCAAATACCTGTATCTGATCCGGGGGAAGATTGCCCAACCAGAAATACAAACCGGCCATCATGGCCAGAAAGCTTCCAAAAAATATAAGAATGGGTAATTTGAATAAATTGATCTTTTGAAAAAATGCTACTGCAATCATTCCGGATGTAAATGAAATGAAAGTACCTATCAGAGATGGGATAAAAATATCAGCCGGATTGGCTGCTCCATTGGCCATCCGCAAGGCAATAACAGATGTAGGAATCAGCGTAAGACCGGCGGTATTAAGAACCAGAAACATAATCTGGGCATTACTGGCGGTGTCTTTCACAGGATTTAATTCCTGCAGTTCTTTCATAGCTTTAAGACCTACCGGGGTAGCGGCATTATCCAATCCAAGCATATTTGCCGAAAAGTTCATTATTACAGAACCGTTGGCGGGATGATTTTTTGGAACTCCGGGAAAAAGTCTGCTGAAGAATGGACCCACGCCACGGGCGAATAAACTGATCATTCCGGCTTTTTCACCCACTTTCATAATACCAAGCCAGAAGGTCATGATACCAACCAGACCTAATGAGATTTCTGCGCCTGTTTTGGCGCTATCGAACATGCCGTTTACGACTGCAATAAAAATACCGGTATCTCCGAAAAAAATTAATTTTATAAGTGCAACAACAAAGGCAATAAGAAAAAAAGCAATCCAAACGTAATTAAGGGCCATATATGAAAACTGATGGAATTAAGAATCGCTGAATTTAGAAGTTTTTGTCAGTAATCCGGCCATTCTCGATGCATAAAATTGTAGTCATGCCGTCCCGGATTACAAAATCTGCATTTTGTCCGCAGATTAATGGCTTAATTAACGTGATCTGTAGTCCGCTTGCATCCATCATCTCGTAACCATTAAAGCCCTCCAGATCACCCATGTCTTCCACGACATAGGTATAAGTAACTGATTTTAAATCTTCGGCAATTTCTTCAATTGCTATTAATCCGATATCTGCAGTATAATGAATGTTACTTTGTGTTAGTAAGCAATTTTTTATAAGGGTTTGAAAATGCAGCTTCTCATTCTCAGGTATTGAAAAATAAGATGATGTTATATTATTGAAATTGTTGTTTGCGGCAATGACTTCCAGTCCTTTTAAAATGGCTTTGAAAAATATTTTCCGGATGAATTGTTTCTCTGAATCATCAGCGTATCCGCCCGCTTCAATTAAAATGGTACTGGTTCCCAGAGCCTGAAAATTATCTCCAAATGCCCGGGGTTCATATTCATCATTAAAACGGCCTACATGACCAGGAATGATTTTTTGCAGCTCTTCATTAATCAGCGTGATTACGTTCATCGCTTTTAAGCGGGTATCGTTTACAGTCAGTTCAGCATCAAAAGCAGGTGCCAGAACGGAAATTGTTGCCGGATTTCCACTTTTTCCTGCCGACCAAATAGTGCTCTGATCATGCAAATTAAAGCCAAAATGTGGATTTATCTGATCACGGGTTTCAGCTAAAATAATGGCTTCCGGTGATTGCCTTTTGTTGAAATCCCGGTTAATGTCAATTCCCTGGGCATTGCGGCGGGTAAAATATTCTGCTCCATCCGGATTAACCATTGGCAGAATGTATAATGTGCAGTTGTTAGATATAGAATTTCTCAATTCACCCTGTTCATCATCTGCCTCCAGGAAGTTGAAGAGATCAAACAAAGCCATGGTCGCTGTGGCCTCATCTCCATGCATCTGGCTCCACAAAAATATTCGTGTTGCACCTTTTCCATATTTTACCAGATGAATGGCTCTTCCTTCTGCAGAATGTCCGATCTGTGTTAAGATAAACTTTTCAGAGTTTAGGTTATTCAGCAGAATCTGTACTTCCGTATGTTTAAAAAAACGGTTACTGATACTATGTTCCTGGTATTTCTGAATGTCTTTTAATAAATCCATTTCTGACAGGTTTATGTAAACTCAGATATTAATTAACCGAAGCTGGTATTTCAAAACCCCAATTCTTACCTTTTTCGGTGGCCGGAACTCCTTTTTCCATCCAGGCAGGAGCAGGCTTGCCTTTCAGGTAATGATCAAAAAATTGTTGTTCGCGAATCTGAATATCTTTTCTGTTTTGGCGTAAAACAAGGTTATGAGCTTCATTATTATAATTCAGCATCCAAACCGGTTTTCCTAATCGGCGCAGGCCGGTAAACATTTCTATTCCCTGATACCAGGGCACAGCTCCATCGGCATCATTTGCCATTATAACCACCGGGGTATTTACTTTCGGAAAGTGAAATAAAGGAGAATTCTCGATATACAATTCAGGTTTTTCCCAGAGTGTAGCGCCTATCCGGCTCTGGGTGCGTTCATATTGAAACTGCCTGTTCATGCCACTTTCCCAGCGGATGCCACCGTATGCCGAAGTCATGTTTACAACCGGAGCTCCGGCCCATGCAGCCGCGTACATATTTGTGCGAGTAATTAAATGTGCAACCTGATAACCTCCCCAGCTTTGTCCCTGGATGCCAATTTTTGTTCCGTCGACCCACGTATTTTTCTTTAATTCTTCCACTCCGGAATTAATAAATTCTTCGGCTGATTTTCCCGGATATCCTGCTTCATAACTAATATCCGGTGCAAAAACCAAATAGCCGTTACTTACGAAAAATGAAATATTTAACCGGGACGGAGTAGGAGCCGGGGCATGGTAGTTATATAATCCGTCAGATAATTTCTCGTAAAAGTAAACGATCATTGGATATTTTTTCGTTGGATCAAAATTTTCGGGTTTATATAAAATGCCTTCTGACTTATAGCCTTTGGGTGTATTCCATTTAACCAGTTCTGCTGTACCCCAGTTATAATTGCTTTGCTGCTGGTTTATTGAGCTTAACTTAACTTCCTGCTTAAATCCATTTGAAACGTACAGATCTGGTGAAGCTGTGTAGTTTGATTTTTCATAAACAAGAATATCAGCATCCTTAGCTTTTTCCGGCCGGGAATAACTGTAACCCGTCATGACCAGTAATTGAGGATTTTTGGAATTTGATATATTCTTTTTATACCAGCCGTGTTTTTTACTAATATTATCAAAGGCTTGCAGATAAATGGCTTGCCTGCTGTCGATAAATTTTTCCTTGGGATCTAAGGTGGTATATCGAAAAGTTATTTTCTGTTCGCGGCCAATTCCGTTGGTTAAATTAATACTTCGGCCGTTTGCAGGATCAAAACTCCAGATATCATAACGGTCATAAATCAATACATTTTTGTCGTCCTTTGTCCAGGTTGCAACTCCGTAAGGGTACGGTTCATCAGGAACATCATTTTCTTCATTATAAAATTGAATATTGAGCCCGGTATTTAACTGGATCTGTTTTTTTTCTGATATTGAGTAGGCATACCAGTTTTTATCTATCCGGTTATACCAGGCTACATAATTTCCTTTTGGCGAAATACTGGAATTACCACGAACATTTTCAGCAATCATTTTTCGGCTTCCATCAATTGTTGAAACCACGTAAATATTCTGTAAAGTTCCACCAGTCCATTGCATTTCTATTCGGTTCCCAAAATCGGTTTCGGCCATGGCATATTCTGCATTTCCCTCGTCAGCAATTTGAATATCCGGCAATTTCTCATCCCCTAACTGAATGATTTTTTTTGAACCTGCTTTAGGATAAAGCACTGCCAGGTAGTTTCTTTTAAGATTTTTCTCCAGATTTTTAAGCTGCATAGGTTGCAGATAATCATCTTTATAATTCCACACATCAACCTTAGCTACCTCGAAATCAACAATAGTGGTGTCTTTGGGCAATTGAATGGGAGCAGTTCCAAAATAAAGTTTCTGACCGTTTTTACTGAAATAGACTTTCCCATCTCCGCTTACGCTCCAGTTAAGAGGAATGCCTTCAGTTTTTTGATCTGCAATAATGGTTGCGCTATCCTGCAAAGCAGTAAAATAATACAGCTTATAAAATTTCTGCAAGGTTTTTTCGGGTGCCTTTTCTGATAAAAAAGCAAGCTGATCTCCGTCCTCATCAAAAGCAAGGTTTTTGTACTGACCTTTGCCCGAGCTTATTTTTAAGAGTTTTTCTTCAGCAATATCATAGAAATATAAACCGGGTTTATTAACGCTGTCTTTTTTTGAACCTGTACTTACAAACGCCAGGTTTTTTCCATTTTTACTGATAGAATAATCTGTTACATAGTTAAAGATTCGCTCAGTTCCGGTGTTTAAATTTCGCAGAACCAGCTCGGTACCATCTTTTTGTTTTGAAGCCGCAGGTTCTTCATCCGCAAAAAAATAATCATCATCTTTTTTAGCTGCTCCTGATTTTTTGGAAATAGAATCCGCGATTGAAATATCCTTTAAATAAACAATATACTCTGATGAATTCTCAGGAATTAAATAGGATTTAATTCGGGGAGCCTTCCAAACATTAGTACTACCTAATGATAAAATTCCGAGACTGTCTTTTGGCATATCATCGGCTTTTTTCTTTTTAATTTTAGCCTGACGGGTATCCTTAAAAAAAGGCTTGATCATAAATACCGCATATTTCGAATTCTGGGTGAATTCTGCTGAGTTTACCCGGGGAATCTGTACCGATGACTTGGATTTTAAATTGGTAATACGCAGTAAAGCGTCACCCTCCTGAGGAGTAACTGAGTACAAAACCCAATGTCCGTTATTACTTATCCGTTCTGAAGATATACTTTGCCAGGAATCGTAAACAGAATGATCAAGAGGTTTTTTTGACTGTGAATTAGCTGTCAGGTTTACAGAAATGAATAGAACAACAAATAAAAAGCAGCGCATATTTTAAGCATTTTGTGGATTTAAAGATGCTTAAATAATAGCAGGATATAAAAATTAAAGCAGGATTATTACAAACCGTCTTTTCTCCAGTCGTATTCAATCAGGTTTGATTCCATACTACCATCTTCAAACAGATCTATGAGCGCATATGCGGGAGCAAAATTATTTAACGAACCTTTCCACCAGTTTCCGGAAGCGGCACCATTGCACAGATAGGTTACATTCTGAAACTTAACAGAATCAGCATAATGGGTATGACCGCTAAGGGCCAGGCGAACATTCGGGTGTTCAAAAAATAGATTCTTTAAAATCAGGCTGTCGCGATGCATTTCAGAAGCCGGGAATTTGTACTCTTCGGGTGATTCTCTGCTTTCCATCATATACATTAAAGATGCTACAGATAAAATGGGTACATGGCTAAGTATACAAACTGGTTCAGATTTTTTAATACTTTTAAGCGTTTCTCTTAACCAGTTTAACTGTCTTTTATCCAGTTCATAATTAATATCACCAATACTGTCTAAAGCTATAAAGTGCCAGTTTTTTTGTTTGAAATGATAATATCTGGAGGGGAGATTTAATTGGGAAATAACCCAGTTTTTACGGTAATCAGGGCTGGATCTGAATTTCTCAACCATTCCTTCGGGAGCATACCAGTTATCATGATTGCCGATTACGCTGAAAACAGGGAGTTTATTTTCGAGCTGATTGATTTTATTCCAGCTTTGCCAGCACGAGGCCACATACGAATCTGTTTTTCTGTTTGCTTCATATACAGTATCTCCGGTATTAATTATAAAGTCGGCAGCATCAACGAGTGAATTGATTTCTCTGAAAAGATTTCTTAAGCCGGTTTCTGCAACCGGGTCATTTTTAATATGAACATCAGTGATATGAGCTATGCGAAGAACCCTTTTTTTATCCGCAGTAGGTAAAGTTGCTGAACTGAGCAGCGGAGCTGCAATTCCGGCTACTGCACCTATAATTCCCTGCTGTAAAAATTTTCGCCGCTGTTTATTCATCCTTAAAACTGAACGAAAATAGAAATTTAAAGTTCAATTTATTTTTTTGGGAACATTTAGTGAGGTTTTGTAATTTTTAAAAAGTTTCCCGCAAAAAAAAAGCGACTCGCTAAGAGTCGCTTTTAAAAAAAATGGTTTGACTTTTATTTTTTCTTGCCGCCTGGCTTTACAGGGGCAATTTCATTTTTAGTTTTTTGCTGGTTTTGCATATAATCTTCCATACGCTTTTGGAAACCTGATTTCTTTTTATCTGAAACCGGTTTTTTCTTGTTTTCCTGAATGCGGGCATGAATCTTTTCGTCATTTACAAACTGACGGATTAGATATTGCTGCAGGAATGTAAGCATGTTAGCCAGGAAATAATAATAGTTTAATCCGGATGGATAGCTGTTTAATACCCCGAAGAAAATAATAGGAGTGATGTAACCGATATATTTCATCTGACCAGTAGCTCCGGAAACCTGGTTATTAAAGTATGTATAAATCAGGGTAGAGATCGTCATCAGAATACACATTAAACTGATGTGGTTTCCAAGAAACGGAAGTGTAAAACCAAGATTAAAAAATGCATCATACGTTGAAAGGTCATTCATCCATAAGAAACTCTCCTGACGTAACTCAAATAAGTTAGGGAAGAAAAAGAAGAATGCCATAATAATGGGCAATTGAAGCAACATGGGTAAACATCCTCCCAGTGGATTTACACCTGCTTTTTTGTACAGTTTTAAATATTCCTGCTGTAAAAGTGTAGGATTATCATCACCAACTTTAGCCTTGATTTCATCCATTTCGGGTTTTAAAACCTTCATTTTAGCCATCGAAAGATATGACTTGTATGTAAGCGGTAATAAAACGGTTTTAAGTAAAATGGTTAACACCAGAATAATTAATCCATAACCCCATCCAAAACCTTCCAGAAAGTTAAATACCGGAAGTACCACCCAGCGGTTAATGTATTTTAATGGCCAGTATCCTAAATCTATTTGTTTCTCAACATCATAACCTACGGCTTCTAAAGTGCTGATTTTATTCGGTCCGAAATAAAATTCCATTGGGAAATTCAAATCCTGATCCGTAAACGGAATCTGCATATTTGCTCTAAAACCTTTTACTACGTCTTTTTCTGTAGAAGTATTAATGGCTAGTAAACCATTACTGAATCCTTTTTTGGCTATCAGCACGTTTGAGAAGAAATGCTGCTTAAACGAGATCCACTGAATTTTGCCTTCTTTAATTTCTTTAGACTCAGATTCTGTAACACTAAGATGATCCACATCGCCATCAACCATCTTGTAATAAGCTGATGAAGTGCGCTGTTCGATGGCCATATCCTTTTCTTTCTGTTTAAGGATAGTTTCCCAGTTTAGCGTAATATTTTGCTGATCAGAAATAATTACATCCTGCATCCCTTTAGTGAGGATGCTTAAGCCAACATTATAACTGTCGCCCTTTAAAGAATATACATAATCGATGTATTTTTCAGGACCGTAATTCAAGCGCATGGTTAATGAGCCCGAATCAACTTTGGCAACCGAAAGGGAAGGAGCTGTTGAAGTAAAATACAACTCGTTGGTATTTATATTTTTTCCTGCAGAGCCAAATAGTAAACCAAATTTATTGGCTTCGCCTTCAAAAAGAATTACCGGTTTTTGATCAAAAGTTTTGAAGCTTTTTAATTCAACCGATGCTATTTTTCCGCCTTTAGGGCTGATGTTAACTTTAATCAGTTCGTTTTCTAAAACTACCGGCTGATTGTTTCCAGTTCTGGCGGATCCGAAAGGCCCGGCTAATAATGCAGAGTCAACAGTTATTGTTTTCGCAACAACAGCAGTATCAGCTGCTAAAGTTTTAACCGGTTTTTTGGTGCTTCCGGCATTGTTTATTGAATCCTGAACTAATTTTTCCCTGCTTATTTCCTGCTTTGAGGGTTGTAAAAAGTAGGTTGATCCTACCAGAATAATCAGGATCAGGAAGAGGCCTGTAAACGTATTTCTATCCATTTTTTATAAATCGTATTGCTTTAAATGCAATTACTTCTTTTTTGAGTGGGTTAAAGAAGCGGCGACAAAGTTAACAAAAAGTGGATGCGGATTATCAACTGTTGATTTTAATTCCGGATGGAATTGGCCAGCAACAAAAAACGCATGGTTTTTAAGTTCAATAATTTCCACCAAGTTGTTCTCAGGATTGATGCCTGATGCCATCATGCCGGCATTTTCAAATTGCTCTAAATAGCTGTTGTTGAATTCGTAACGGTGACGATGCCGTTCTGAAATATGACTTTTTCCATAAATGGCGGCCGCTTTACTTCCCTTTTTTAAATCGCAGCTATAAGCTCCCAAGCGCATAGTTCCGCCCTTATTTTTAATTTTCTTCTGATCTTCCATCATAGATATAACCGGATTCTTTGCATTTTCGTCCATTTCTGTACTTTGAGCATCTTCTAATCCGAGTACATTACGGGCAAATTCAACTACCGCACACTGCATTCCCAGACAGATTCCAAAAAATGGAATGTCGTTTTCGCGTACGTACTGAATTGCTTCGATCTTGCCTTCTATTCCGCGGCTTCCAAATCCGGGGGCAACCAAAACTCCGTTAAGTCCCTTAAATTTTTCAGCCACATTATCTGATGTAATACTTTCAGATTGAATACATTTAACTATAACCTTGCATTCATTTTTTGCACCTGCATGAATAAAAGATTCAGTTATAGATTTATAGGCATCGGGCAGTTCAACATATTTTCCAACCAATCCGATTTTCACTTCTGATGTAGGATTTTTTAATCTGCCCAAAAAACTTTTCCATTTATCCAGAAGCGGATCGCTTTTAAGCGGAAGTTTAAGTTTGGTTAATACAATTTTATCCAACTGCTCCTTTAGCATTAACAAAGGCACATCATAAATGGTAGAGGCATCTATAGATTCAATAACCGCATTGATGTTTACGTTGCAGAACAATGCTATTTTTTTGCGGATTTCCTGTGAAAGATGATGCTCTGTACGGCAAACTAAAATATCGGGCTGAATACCATATTCAAGCAACATTTTAACAGAGTGCTGAGTAGGCTTTGTTTTCAATTCGCCGGCAGCGGCCAGAAAAGGAATAAGGGTTAAATGGATAACCAATGAATTTCCGGAACCAAGTTCCCAGCGTAACTGACGAACAGCTTCGATATACGGCAATGATTCAATATCGCCTACGGTCCCCCCCAATTCGGTAATTACAATATCAAATTCACTACCTTCTCCCAATATTTGCATATTGCGTTTAATCTCATCTGTAATATGCGGAACAACCTGAACGGTTTTTCCTAAGTAAGCGCCCTCACGCTCTTTATTAATTACATTCTGATAAATACGGCCGGTGGTTATATTGTTGGCCTGCGATGTAGGAACATTTAAAAATCGTTCGTAATGGCCAAGATCCAGATCTGTTTCGGCACCATCTTCAGTTACATAACATTCACCATGTTCATAAGGATTTAAAGTACCCGGATCGATGTTAATGTAAGGGTCAAATTTTTGAATAGTTACGGAGTAACCGCGGGCCTGAAGTAATTTAGCAAGGGAAGCGGAAATAATACCTTTTCCTAACGACGAGGTAACGCCGCCCGTAACAAAAATGTATTTAGTCATGATATTTGAAGGATTTCTATTAGAATTTTTTACTTTTTTTCAGGATTATAAAGCCCTGATTTGATCAGTAAAAAACATCGTTTGTTCGGGATTCAAAAGTAGGAAATTTTTCCGGAAAGAGCCTTCTTGTTGAGAAAATAAAGATTTGTGGAAAAGATGAAATTGAAATTGAAAGGAATATAAATTTTAAAAGCCCCAAAAGGGGCCCTTAAAAAACTACACATTAAAATAGCATTCGCAACCTGCCTATAAATATAGACTCAAAACGAATGCTAAACTTTTAAAATTAAGGCAATGAATTATCGCAATACCTGAGTTATTAATAGTAGAAAAAATACTACAACAAATAGAAGATCCAGATACTTAAATAATCCTTTTCTTGCCGGTAATTTATAATTCCTGAGTAATGAATAGTTGAAAAGTTTTGTCATAGTGGTAGAGTAGAGTAACACTGTGCTTTCAAAGCAAATGCCAATATTTACCATAACTTATAGGTGCTGTGTAACATTTTAATGGCTAAATGTTTGAGTGTCATTTTTAGTTTAAAATGAATGATTTAGCGGAAATATTTTTGAGTTTCTGAGGTAATTATTATTTTTAGATGTTTGTCGGTTAGTTGAAAGTATAGGATATATGATTGGCAATTTCCTGTAAAATAAAATACCGGGCATTTTGACTACTTTTGAGGAATTATTTTTTACTATTACAACGCACCATTGACATTTAACGATTTTAATTTCGACCCTCAACTTTTTGAAGGCGTACAAAGCATGGGTTATTTAAAACCCACACCCATACAGGAGCAAGCCATTCCATTAATTCTGGATAATAAAGATCTGATAGCCTGCGCACAAACAGGTACCGGAAAAACGGCCTCTTACCTGCTTCCAGTTTTGCAGCACATCAGCACCACAGATAAAAAACATACAAAAGCACTTATTCTGGCCCCAACCCGTGAACTTGCCCAGCAAATAGATCAACAGGTTGAAGGACTGGCCTATTTTGCAGGAATTAGTTCAATAGCAGTTTACGGTGGCGGCGACGGCATGGTTTACGAGCAGCAAAGGAGAGCCATGATGGACGGTGTTGATATCATTATTGCTACACCCGGCCGCTTGATTGCTCAGCTTTCCTCGGGGGTTATAAAATTAAGTCATGTAGAATATCTGGTTTTAGACGAAGCAGATAGAATGCTGGATATGGGATTTTATGAAGATATTCTTCGGATTATCAGTTATATACCTGCTAAAAGGCAAACCATGCTTTTTTCGGCAACTATGCCTCCAAAAATTCGCACACTTGCCAATACAATCTTAAAAAATCCCGAGCAGATAAGTCTGGCCATCTCTCAACCCGCCGTTGGTATTTTACAGCAGGTGTACATGACTTTTGATAATCAAAAGATTCGTTTAATTTCCGGTATCTTAAAAAATGGAAATTATGGAAGCGTTTTGATTTTTGCTTCCCGCAAGGAAACTGTTAAAGATCTTAACCGCACACTGAAGAGAGAAGGCATTAAAGCCGAAGCGTTTCACTCTGACCTTGAACAGGAACAACGTGAAACTATTTTAAGGGCTTTTAAAGCCCGCACTTTGCCCGTTATTATAGGTACTGATGTATTGAGCCGCGGTATTGATGTGGAAGGAATAAGTCTTGTTATAAATTTTGATGTTCCGCCAGATCCGGAGGATTACATTCATAGAATTGGACGGACAGCCAGAGCTGAAACTACCGGTACTGCAATTACTTTTGTAAATGAAAAAGACCAGCGTAAATTCTCTTATATCGAGAATCTGATTGGCCGTGAAATAGAAAGAGTTCCTTTGCCTGAGGAACTTGGTGAAGGTCCCGCTTATCAGCCCGAAGTAAAAAGAAAAGGCACTTTTAAACGTAAAAAACCCTTGACTAATAACAAAAAGAAGGTTATTTAATTGCTAGCTTAGTAAGAACGGAAATAATTTACTTTCTTAAAATTCTTCTGAATTTTAGTTTTGAAGTCGTCTGATAGTCTGGATTATAAATAGTTATTTGGATTGAATTACTTTTCATTATTTATTAAAATTTTATGATTCACCTGGAAAATGAATTTTTAAAAGTTTCTGTTCGCAATCAGGGAGCTGAGCTAACGTCCTTTTACAATAACACTACAGGTATTGAACATCTATGGCAGGCCGATCCATCAGTGTGGGGCTGGTATTCTCCTAATCTTTTTCCCGTAGTAGGGGGATGTTTGAACAATCAGATAGTTGTTGACGGTATGCCTTTCAAAATGGAAAGACATGGATTTGCCCGTAATTCTACATTTAAAGTTATTGATTGTACAGATACACATGCTGTTTTTGAATTAAATGATTCTGTTGAAACGCATGTGAATTATCCCTATAAATTTACCTTTCAGGTAATTTATGACCTTTTGGATAATGAATTAAAAATCACATATAAAGTAATTAACCGCGATAATAAGACCATTTATTTTTCTGTAGGAGCACACCCCGCCTTCAGAATTCCTTTTGATAAAAATGATTCACTGGAAGATTATTACCTGGAGTTTGAAAGAGATGAAGTTCTGGAAAAGCATTTACTTTCTGTAAATGGCTTTTTTAATGGCATGACAGAGATCATTCGGAACGAATCCAATACATTACTCCTCAGTAGGGAATTATTTAAAAACGATGCGCTTGTTTTTAAAAATCTGCTTTCCAGAGAACTGTGTTTAAAAAGCCTTAACCATTCTAAAAGTATATATCTAAAATTCCCTCAGTTTAATTATTTAGGAATATGGGCAAAAGATGATGTTCCTTTTATTTGCCTGGAACCCTGGTTAGGCTGTGCGGATACCGAGGGGAAAAGTGAAGAGTTGAAAAATAAGGAAGCTATACAGGTATTAGCTGCAGGTCAGGTATTTGAGGCAGATTATCGAATCGGCGTTTTATAAGACATTTTTGTTTAAGTTATTTGAGGGTTAAGCGTACCAGATACTGATCCTGATCATCTTCATAAATTAATTCAGTATTCCAACCTTCCTTCGATGCTATTTCATTAAGCAGCGGATAATCAATATAAAGCCAGTTAAACCAGGGCCCTTTTTGGTTCATATATTCATATTGATATGAAATTTCACCAAAATAGTGGTTTTTGGGGATTTCATCATCCAGATACAAATAAGAAATATCAGACGAATCAAAAAGTAATTGCCCGGCAGGATTTAACAATTGTTTAGCTGAATGGAGAAAATCTTTTAAGCCGGCAATTGTTCCGGTTAACCCGATTCCGTTCATAAGCATAAGTAAGGTGTCAAATTTCTCAGTCTTAAAAGAATAAATACTCTGATTGAGTATTCGCTTAACTCCCCGCAATTTCATGATTTTGCAAGCCATCTCAGAAATTTCTAAAGCAGTTACCTCTATACCATTCTCCTGCAGAATTAAAGCATGGCTTCCAACCCCGGCACCAATATCAAGTACTTTTCCTTTACACTCAGCTAAAGCATAATGTTCAAGGTCGGGCATTTCATTTTTATCTCTGAAAAAAATATCAACAGGCATTTCTTCGGGAGAACCATAAGAATTATGCAGATATAATTTTACCGGAGTGTGATTCAAAAAATAATCTGATAACGATTTTCCGAAAATATCTTTTACACTCATTTTTAAACTTTATCAGCAAATATAAAGTATTTAAAAATCTGAAGTTTTAAATCTCAGCTGAAACAGTTTGGGATGTTTAATCCAGTTCTAGGACGATCTTATTTTTTAATTATTGGTTTATTTTAAATCCTTGTAACCTTATTCCTTTTTTTACGAATTAGAATGTAGTTAAACAGTAGCAATTAAATAAAGAGGAAAAATGCATTTCGGTAAGATTGTAAAAAATGTAGCATATTCTGCAGGCTTATCTGCCGATAACCTGGCTCTTAAGCTCGGGGTTAACGAGGTAATTCTATTAAATTTATATGAACAAAAGGACTGGACCTCAGGTAATATAAAAGCTGTTTCTGTTGCTTTAGAACACGACTTTGAAAAATACTTCGCTACTGGTTTTCAGTTTAATTTTTTGCCCGATTCCGAATTAACACCAATGCGGGAATTTACCATAACAATCAGTTATCCGATAGGAAAAGAATTTCTATTAAAAACCTGGCTTGATAAAATGGTTTTAATTGCAAAAGCAATTGGACTTAATGTGAATAAATAGATTTAGATTTTAATATTTGCGGAATTTTATAGCAAAGGGAATAAGATGCTTAGCCGGATTTATCGGGCTATTTTTTTTTTAACCGGATTTTTCATTCATCATTAATAATATCTTTATAAAAAATTTAAAGTTTGAATCCGGAAATATTAAATCAGCTTGTAAAAACGAAAATGCCTTACGGTAAATATAAAGGTGTTTTTATTTGTAATATTCCGGAGCATTATCTTGTTTGGTATCATTCAAAGGGTTTCCCGGCAGGGAATTTAGGAATGCTTTTGCATACTATTTATGAAATAAAATTGAACGGACTGGAATACCTGTTAAAGCCATTAAAAAAATAATCAGGCTTTCTTTGAATCATCAACTTCTATTAAACCCTCTACAATGGCTTTCCACTGGGTTTTAGAAAATCCCAGCATAGCTCCAAGTGCTACGAATAAATTTCGGATAGAATCCTTAAAATCAGCATCGGTATTGGGAACTTCATTTCTACCGTGAACTTCGGCAGCAATTGTTTGATGATCGCGTTTCACTAAAAATGTACTGCTTGCCTCATCTTTAAAAAAATGTGCAGTTTCTTCTTTTAAGTTTTGAGGATTAGCGGCTGGCTTTACCTTAATAGAAACTGATTGAATATGCTCCGAAGGATTTAAATCTTCAATACCTTGAATTTGTACCCAGTCATAGCCATCTCCCGTTTCATTTTTAGGAGCAGGGATTTTAATTTTAAAAAAATCTCCTTCCTGTGCCAGGCGGTTAACCGGATTTCCTTCATTATCAGTTAAGGTAAAATCGGCAGAGAACTTTCCGCTAATCGAATGCCACTTAGAAACATCTAATAGTCTTTGTTTAACAGTTTTAAAATGTTCTATAGCCGCCTCTGTCGAATTTAATATTACTTCGCTGCTTGTATCAGATTCGGCTCCGATTTTTTGGGTAGGAATTGAATTATCTTTTGACATTATCTCTATACATATGATTGTTCTGAAATAAAGGAATAGCAGCTTCAAAATGTTTTTGAAACCTGTATTTAGTAAGTAAATTTATACTTCATTTAAATATTGATGCTAAAAATATTAGCTTTGCAAGTATTGGAAAATATTTGAAATGAATCAGGACAGAATTTATGCAATAGTCGATATTGAGACAACCGGAGGCCACGCATCCGCCAATGGGATAACAGAAATTGCTATTCTGATACATAACGGCTATGAGGTAATGGAAAGATTTGAAACCCTTGTAAATCCGGAAATGAATATTCCGATTTATATCCGGGCTTTAACCGGGATAAGTAACGAGATGGTAGCCGAAGCTCCTTCTTTTAAGGATGTTGCTTCACGGATTTTCAGCTTACTTCAGAATAAAATTTTTGTAGCTCATAATGTAAATTTCGATTATTCTTTTCTAAAGTATCACCTGGGAAATTGCGGTTTTGATCTGCAATGCAAAAAGTTATGCACCGTTAGGCTGGGGCGCAAAATCATGCCCGGACTTCCGTCTTATAGTTTGGGCCGATTTTGCAATCACCTGGGAATTGAAAATCATGGACGGCACAGGGCAGGAGGCGATGCAGAAGCAACCGCCATATTGTTTTCTATGCTGCTGCAGAATGATGCAGAAGATAATATTAACAATTCTTTAAAAGCCGGATCAAAAGACAAAAGCTTACCGCCAAACCTATCTCTGGACATGATAGAAAAGCTTCCTGGTACTCCGGGAGTATATTATTTTCATAATCAAAAAAGTAAGGTTATATATGTGGGTAAGGCTAAAAATTTACGCAAACGCGTAGTTAGTCATTTTGCAAACAATAATCCCGGGAGGCAAAAACAGGAATTTTTGAAAAATATTTATTCGATTACTTTTAACGAATGCGGAACGGAGTTAATGGCTTTTATTCTAGAATCTATTGAGATCAAAAAACATTGGCCAGAATATAACCGTTCACAAAAACGATTTGAACATGCTTACGGATTATATGCTTTTGAAGATCAAAATGGATATTTAAGACTCGCGGTTGATAAGCGCCTTAAATTTTCTTCACCCTTATACACGTTTAATTACGTTTTAGAGGGATATGAACTTATTAAAGTTTTGATCAGGGAATTTGATCTTTGTCCTAAATTATGCTTCATTCAAAGGAATACAAATCCATGCACAGGAATGGAAAATAAATCCTGCCTTGGAGCTTGTCAGGGAGAGGAAAATCATATTGAATATAATCAGAGAGTTACAAATGCTATTCACCGGCTTAAAGCAGCATTGCCAACTTTTGCAATAGTGGATGAAGGAAGGGTTGAAGGTGAAAAAAGCTGTATTCTAATGGAAAATGGAATTTTTTATGGAATGGGATATTTAGACCGGCAAGTTTCAACTGATGATATTTCGGTATTAAAAGATCAAATCACAAGCTATCCTGCAAATGATTATATCAGAAACCTTATCCAAACGTATGCGGGAAAATTCCCGGAAAAGAAATTAATGTTTACAATTTAACTTCTTAAAGCCATGGGAAGGCCAAAAGGATTTTTCACATCCTGTATTTTTTGCTGAAACTTGCTTTGCTGATACTGATAAGATTTTGTTGAACTCATGAGGTGCTGCAAACTGCTGAAAAATTTTATAGCCAGCGGATTAAAAGTTTGATTATTGATAGCTTCAATACCAATTAAATCGGCTACTTCATCAGTTAATAAATACCTCATTAATCCCGATAGGTCTTTTCTGGAAACTTTTTTATCCGCGTTACTAATCATAAAATCAATTAGTTGGTTGCTAAGCTGGCTTCCATGTTCTGAATATTTAAACTGCCTTTGGCGGATGCTATTTTCCAATGCATTGGCATCTAATCCGTTTTTGGGTAATAGTTGTTCATTTAAACCTAAAAAATAGCCAATTACATTCCAAAGATGAATGTATGCGTCCTGCTCTTCGTAGCTGATCACAAAGCCCATTTTTCTTAAACCACGAAGTGTAATTAATGAGAACGAAAGATTGGTGCCGGCCATATCTTCCTGATTTAATGGAAGTCCCCATTCTTGATTCCATGAATTTGTTTGGTTAATATAAAACCGGATGCTTGCATGTATCAGCCGCACTTTTAAGATACCCGACAATCCTTTTCCTGTAGATTCGAACGCATTGGGAGCCATTACGTCCCACACAAAAGCAGCAGTTTCAGAAAATCGGTTTTTGGGATTTGTTTTTATCCTCTCAGACATTGAAAGAACCCTGGCACCATCGGCAGCAGCGTAACAATAAGGCAAGGACAAGAGTCCGAGCAAATTCATGATGGGTTCTGCAAAACGAACGAAAAAAGCAGATCCCATGTTCATTTTTTTTTGGTTTGCCCAGGAAGGCATGTCTGAAAAATCTTTTAGTAACGCAGAATTGGGGTAACTGTCCTGAAATTTTAAAAAATGAGCATTATCATGTAAATCGTCCAGATTTTGCTTAAGCTTAGTTTTATTGATTAGAGTTTCAAAGTTTTGTTGTATAAACTGGTCAGCAGGGTTGTCTGATGTACTGCGACACTTGTCAAGAAATTGATTATTAAAAATACTCATATTTAAAATGATAGCCTTAATTATCCCTAGTGCAATTTAACCCTCCGGAAGCCAAAGAATTATAAATTAGTTGTGTTTCAACAAATATGAGATCATGCTGACACATCTTATGGACTGATATTTGTTATATAATTGTTGTAAGATTAAATTTTCTTTCAAACTGATCTTATTATTTCTTGTTAAACAATCTAAACTTAAAACGCATGAAAAAGAAAATTTACTTATTGGCTATGGCCATAATGTTTACTGTGGTTTCTCCGGCAGTAATGGCGAATGAAACAAGTTCAAAAAAGGATAAAGCTCCTTTAACTGAACAACAAATTGTTCGTTTGCAAAACATTGAGCAAAGAGTTTTAGAGATCAAAGAGATGGATAAGTCTAACTTATCACGTCAGGAACGTAAAGATCTTCGTAAAGAATTGGTTCAAATGAAAAAAGAAGCAGCAGCTACTTCAGGTGGGGTTTATCTTTCTGTTGGAGCTATCATTATCATTATCTTATTATTGATTCTGATTTTATAATTTAACCTGCTTAAATTGAAAAGCTTATTCTGTCCAGAATAAGCTTTTTTTATGACCAATTTTTCAGCGGTATTATCTTTTGAGTTTTAAATTTCTCCAGTATTTAAACATTCCAAATGAAACTGCTCCCTGATAGCTAATTGATTTATCAGGATCGACTTTGATAATATAACCACCAGTCCAGCTGAAAGGACTAACCTGAGGAAATCCCGGAGCAATCGCTGTTCTTATCTCATTAACAGGATGATGAGTGACAATTAAAGACATTTTATTGTCTACCGGAAATTCTTGCACAAGCTCTTTCATTCCCACAAAGGCACCTAATCCCGACTT
This sequence comes from Daejeonella oryzae DSM 19973, assembly GCF_000422945.1. GTDB lineage: Bacteria > Bacteroidota > Bacteroidia > Sphingobacteriales > Sphingobacteriaceae > Daejeonella > Daejeonella oryzae. Next base: position 681,555 of record NZ_AUHA01000003.1, on the reverse strand, counting down.
ATTATATGATGGGTGATTCAATCGCCCATCAATCTGAATAGTCGGACCGGCGTTGATGAGTTCCGCTGTTTTTACAGAACGGCAAAATTCACTGCTAATAACCCGTGCAAATGAATAATCTAAATCTCTGAATATATTGCCCAGTTCTGTGGATCGTATGATTCCTGTTTGATTTAACTGCCTGGCTAAATCCGGATCACATGATTTCCACCATTCAGGCGGCCCCTGATCTGTTGGACTGATAGAATAATCTCTTCCGAGATCAGCATCAGCATGTCTCAAGACTATAACATATGTCTCCTGAGAAAACGGAAGTTTTCTAAGTGTTTCCCAACCTGCCTGTAAAGCCGAATAACTATCTGTAGCTAAGGCACCGTGAAACCTGGCATAAGGTGCATCAAAACTATCATCAGTTGCCCCAACTGCATAGATCGTAAGTTTATTACCAGAATTTTTCCAGGTTATATTTATAGGGACAACTTCAGCAGAAGTAATCCTTTTAATTAAACCATCAATAGAGATATCGATCAATGTATCATCTGAACTAAATTCCGCGGGCTCGCTGGTAAGTATTTGAAAATCTGCCCGGTTTATAAATAACAGATCATTTTTATACTCTGAAGAAGTAATGGCAGGAAGAACCGGGGATTTTGTTTCTTTATCTTTTTTACATGCAAAAAAGACAACGGATATATATATGAGGAATACAAACTTAAAATTTTTCATTGCACTGTTATGGAATAGAATAAATAACTAATAGGTTAGTTTTTAGACTTAATTTGAATAACGAATGTTATTCGTTCTTATTCTAACGTTTTATTGTATTACAAATAATATGACAGTGATTAGCATATGTTTAAGTTATACAACAGTAAATAAGTATTTTGGATTTCTGTTTTTTCAATTAATGAGGCATTTTACAGATTGGATAAAAATTAAATATTACAGAATTTATGCAGTATTAATAAGCAGTTTTTTACTGTTTGGGATGAATAATTCTCAGGCTCAGGTTATTGAGTTGCCGATGCCAAAAAAAAGTATTACTCCAACAGAGTTTTATATTGAAAAAATCATCGATGAGCGTCTTAATCAGTCAGGAGTTGCTAAATTATTATTTCAGGGCAATCCAAACCAGCATGTAATATTTGATTTAAAAAATGGTTTTAAAACCTCCTTGATGAAATATGTTGAAAAAAGTATTAATCAAAATATGTCTTTAAGACCGGTATCGATACGGGTTTACAAATACAACATAGCGGAAATAAGTCAGGGAAAAAACGCTGCTGCCGGAGATTTAGATATTCATTTTTCTTTTGAATTTAACAGAGATGGAGAATACATCAAACTGATAGAATACAAGGCTAAGGTTTCATATACCCGTTCCTTAAACGATAATTTTGCAGCCACTAACGCACTCGCCAAAGCTATTTCTCAATCGCTTATTTACTTTAACACCTGGATTAATTCGCAGTCAAAAAGTGATGAAAATTTGGCAATAGGCGTAAAGTTCAATTTCAAAAATTATATTAATAATGAAGCTGTAGATACTTTATTTTATAATTCTAAAAATCCTCTCACATGGTTGGATTTTAAAAGCAAGCCTGTAACCGGAGGTAATTATGCTGCTACTATTTTCTCTTTTTTTGCAGTTGACAGTAAAAATGAGCTGGTGAATAGTATTGTAGAACTTAATATAAATCTCAAAGTTTATTTAGTTCGCAGTTTTTCATGGGTGAAAGATTTTGCACGGAATAGTTATACACTTAACCACGAGCAAAGGCATTTTGATATCGTGAAAATAATATCTGAAAGATTTAAAAGTAAGCTCTTGAAGGAACAAATAACCGTAGCAAACTACGAAGGAATCATTTCTTTTGAATATATCGAATCACTTCGGGAGCTGGATAAAATGCAGAAACTCTATGATTCAGAAACACAAAATGGATCTAACCCGGCCATGCAAAAGATTTGGAACGAGCGAATTGATAAGGAATTGGCAGGTTTTACAGCCATGCAGTAAAAATATAATTGCCCATAAAAATTAGTTTTGCAAGCTTTTATAAGTTTTATTGGCTGTTAATAAAGATTTTTTAAGATTTTGTGTTTTGTTGATTGCAAATGAGTTAATTGATTTGTTTCTATTTTCAACAGCTTTTTGATAAAGGTTAATTGCCAGGGAATGATTTTTTAAAGAATGTTTGAGATAGGCAACTTCGAAGGACTTTCTGTTCAGTTCACTCAGATCTTTTAACTTTTTTGCTTGATCTTTATCCGGATCTATGGGCAATAACAAACGGTTTTCAGCAGATATTTTTTTAAGCTCATTATACGTTCGTGTATTTTCAGCCACCATATCAGAGGCAAAGGATTTTATCTTTGGGTTAATACTTTTGGTTGTGCCCAATTTGCCTAATTCAATTTCAAAAATTAAAATTTGAGCCGCTGATTTAAGAAAATTCTTCGCATCATCATCCAGTTTATCCTCATTGAGATTAGTTAATGGCTTATTATCGGCATCATTTTCATCTACGTTACAGGAAAAATTTATGCTTATAAATAGGATGATGCAAAGAATGTTAAGTAACTTTTGCATGTATTGAATCTTGTTTCTCAATAAACAGGCCTGCTCCTTAACTGTTTTAAAAATCAGGTAAAAAGCTAAATGCCAGTGTTGGATTCAATTTGTTTGATTGCTTTTTCAAGATCCAGAGGGGTATCAATAGAAAGGCTTTCGAAATTAGTTTCTGAAACATAAATAGTTAAACCGTTTTCTAACCATCTTAATTGTTCCAGAGATTCTGCTTTTTCAAGTGAAGATACCGGTAATTCCGTTATCAATTTTAAGGCAAAATTTCTGTAACCATAAATTCCAATGTGTTTAAAGTATGGATGTATGTTAAGCCAGTTAGAAGGTTCTGATCCACGGTAATAGGGAAGGGCTGCACGGCTGAAATAAATAGCCTGCCCCAGTTTATTTACAATAACCTTAGGAATATTGGGATCAAAAAGCTCTTCTGGATTATTTATCAATTTAATGAGCGTAGCCAAAGAAACACTCGCATCATTAAATGAGTTACATAAGAGATCAATTTGTCCGGGATCAATAAAAGGCTCATCGCCCTGAATATTTATAATAATATCATACTCCGGATAATTATTTGATACTTCTGCACATCTGTCAGTTCCGCTTTGATGAGAAACTGATGTTAGCTCCGCTTTACCGCCAAATAGTTTAACATGATCTGCAATTCGGTAATCGTCTGTGGCAACAATTACATCTGTTAAAAATTTTGATTTGCAAGCCTGTTCGTAAACCCGTTTAATCATAGACTTACCTCCAATATCAAGCAGAGGTTTGCCCGGTAAACGGGTAGATGCAAATCGTGCGGGAATAATTCCTAGAATTTTCATCTTTTAAAAAAAGTATATGCTATAGAGTATCACTATTAAAATCAGGCAAAACCCAATAACAGCATTTTTATGAGCAAAATTAATTGTATAGCCCAGGCTCTCAATTTGCTTCGGAACTAAAAATCGATAATCATTTTTATTGTAATAAAATATTCCCAATTTCCAATGCATGGGATTATTATTATTCATATAAGTTGATGCTTTAGATAATTTAAAATAATCCGTGTATCTCTCTGTCTATACTTTGAATTACAAAACCCAGATCTTCGGGATTGTTGGCAAAATCTAAATTATCTTTATCTAAAACCAATAATTTCCCGGCTGTGTAATGATCCATCCAGTTTTTGTATTTTTCGTTTAGTTTGGATAAGTAATCAATCCTGATTCCTGCTTCATACTCGCGACCCCTTCGTTGAATATTATTTACCAAGGTTGGAACCGATGCTTTTAAATAAATTAACAGATCCGGAGGTTTGATAAATGAGGTAATATTGTCGAAAATTGCACGATAATTTTCATAGTCGCGGGATGTCATTAAGCCCATATCATGCAGGTTCTCGGCAAAAATATACGCATCTTCATAAATGGTTCTGTCCTGAATTATGTTCTTGTTATTATTCTGGATTTCCATGATTTGCTGAAAACGGCTGTTTAAAAAATAAATCTGCAGATTAAAGCTCCACCTTTTCATATCTCCGTAAAAATCTTCCAGGTAAGGATTATTATCCACGGCCTCAAACTGAGGTTCATAACCCAAATGTTTGGCCAGCAATTCGGTTAATGTTGTTTTTCCGGCTCCAATATTTCCAACGATAGCAATGTGCATGAATTAAGTTATATAATGATGATGATATTTGATTAGATAATTTTGAGAGTCTGTTGAAGATTTAGAAATTTCTAAAGCCTATAATTTCCCTAACTTCTTTAATGGTTTTAGAAGCACTTTCGCGTGCTTTTAAAGCTCCGTGACGAGCTACCTGGCGTAAATACGAACTATCGCCTGCAATGTCATTAATTCGCTGGCGCATTGGTTCGGTAGCAATAATCATATCTTCACTCAGCTGTTTTTTCATATCACCATATCTGATTTGGCAGGAATTATAAAGCTGATCGAAATGCTGTAGCGTATCGGCTGATGAAACAACATTCATCAGATCGAAAAGATTTTTAACTGCTTCTGGTTTTTCCTGATTTTCTACCGTTGGGCCGGCATCTGTTACCGCCCGCATAACCTTTTTGCGAATTACTTCCGGTGAATCAGAAAGATAAACCGCATTCGCTTCGCCTTCTGATTTTCCCATTTTACCTTTTCCATCCAATCCGGGAATTTTTACCAGATTATTGCTGAAATTAAAGGCATATGGTTCTGGAAAATACTCGTTAGAGTACAATCTGTTAAACCGGTTAGCAAAAGTTCTGGCCATTTCCAGATGCTGCTCCTGATCTTTCCCAACCGGAACTTTCGTTGCTTTATGAATTAAAATATCAGCAGCCATTAAAACCGGGTAGGTTAATAAACCTGCATTTACATTATCAGGGTGTGATCTTACTTTATCTTTAAATGAAGCACTGCGTTCCAATTCTCCCATATAAGCATTCATATTGAGATATAAATACAGCTCAGCTATTTCAGGTACATCAGACTGAACATAAATGGTAGCCTTTTCCGGATCAATTCCGGCAGCAAGATATTCTATTAAAACCTGTTTAACATTTCCATGAAGATCCGAAGGAGTAGGATGTGTTGTAAGTGAATGATAATCAGCAATAAAGAAAAAGCAATTAAATTCATGCTGCATTTGCACAAAGTTTTTTACTGCTCCATAATAATTTCCTAAATGTAATTTACCAGTGCTTCTGATACCACTCACTACAGTTTCCATAGGTGGCGAAAGTAAGTATTTTTTCTGAAAGGGTTTTAATTGGCCGACGCTTTAAATAACGCCTGTCTGAACTTTAAACAAAGTTTATCCGGCTTGAGATGCTGGCATATTTTTCTATTTTTATAGCCATGAAAAGACTCCTGAAGAAAGCTCATTTATATTATTATCAAATAATTGTAGCACTGGTTTTTGCGAGTCTTTATCCATTTCTTTATTATTATTCCCGTCTTCCGGTTAAATTTCATGGCATGAATAGGGTGAGATATGTTTTAAGCCTGTTTACTTCTTCTCTGTCCGGAATATTTTACCGGTTTAAGTTTGAGCAGGAGATTGACTGGAATAAACCGTACATAATTTGTCCAAACCATACTTCGAATCTTGATATTAGTACTGTTATTCTTCTTAGCAAACGCAATTTTGTTTTTTTGGGGAAAGATGAACTTTTAGATAATTTTATTACCGGAATTTATTTTAAAACTATTGATATTCCTTTAAACAGAAACAGTAAGTTTTCTTCATACAGGGCTTTTAAGCGGGCAGAGGAATATTTACAAAAAGGAATAACTGTTGCAATTTTTCCTGAGGGATTAATCTCTAATGATTATCCACCAGAATTATATCCATTTAAAAACGGCCCTTTCAGATTAGCAATCGAACAAAAAATTCCAATAATTCCGGTCACTATATGTAATAACTGGAAAATATGCTGGGATGATGGAAGTAAATTTGGAACCAGGCCCGGTGTCAGCGAAGTATTTGTTCATAAACCTATTGAAACAGATAATCTAACTATTTTAGATGCTGAAACATTAAAAGATCAGGTTTTCGATATCATAAATCAAAAATTAAAAAGTTATCAGGCAGGTTTATATAATGGGGGTAAGGAAGCCATTGATGAATTAAAAACAGACGAATTTCTGGAAACGTAAAATCGTCAAATTATCAATTTAAAAATCTGTAACATCTCCGGCTTCTTTAGAGTCTAAAAAACAAAACATGAGCGAGAAACAATCTTTAATCACAATCAAAGATATTGGCCGTAAATATATAATCGGAGCTGAAACCATCCACGCTCTGAAATCTGTAACATTGAATATCGAAAAAGGAGAATATGTAGCTTTAATGGGCCCTTCCGGATCAGGAAAATCTACTTTAATGAATATCTTAGGCTGCCTTGATACTCCCACCAAAGGTGAATATATTCTAAACGGAATACAGGTTAGTGAAATGAGTGATAACGAACTTGCAGAAGTTCGGAACAAGGAAATTGGATTTATTTTTCAAACTTTTAATTTACTTCCACGATCATCTTCATTAGATAATGTGGCTTTACCTCTGGTTTATGCAGGTGTAAATCGCGAGGAAAGAGAGGAGAGAGCTCAAAAAACTCTTGAAAGTGTTGGTCTGGGTAACAGGGTTGGTCATAAGCCAAATGAACTTTCAGGAGGACAAAGACAAAGAGTAGCCATTGCAAGGGCCTTAATTAACAATCCTTCTATTATTCTGGCAGATGAGCCCACCGGTAACCTCGATTCAAAAACTTCGGATGAAATAATGGGCTTACTTGAAGATATCCACGCAAAAGGGAATACGATTATAATAGTAACTCATGAAGAAGACATTGCTCAGCACGCTCATCGGATCATCCGGATGCGGGATGGTTTAATCGAAAACGATTACATGAACGAACAGATCAAAATTATAAATTCAGATCATCCGGAACTAACCGGTGGTGCAACCAACCTATCCAATAATCAACAGCTTTAAATCAGGGTAAATTTTATAACTGTAATGCTTATTGAGATCAAAAAAATTCCATTATTTTTTATCAGTAAAAGCGGAAGTTTTAATACTTTACGGTTGGATATAATCACATCAAAATCATCCCGTTATTAAATTAAGTTAATGAATGAAAATTTATACTAAAACAGGCGATAAGGGATTTACTTCATTAATTGGCGGGACACGTGTGCCCAAACATCATCTGCGTATCGAAAGTTATGGCACTGTGGATGAATTAAATTCATACATAGGTATGATCAGAGACCAGGGCGATCTGAAAAATGAAACCAGGGATCTCCTGAAAGAAATACAGGACAGATTATTCACCATCGGATCTTCACTTGCTTCGGACCCTGAAAAATCAAAAATGAAAATTCCCGACTTGTACGAAAAAGATATTGAGCTGTTGGAAATTGAAATGGACAGGATGAATGAGCAGTTGCCCGATCTGAAACATTTTATTTTACCCGGTGGAAGTACTTCAGTTTCATTTTGCCATATTGCTAGATGTGTTTGCAGAAGGGCAGAGCGTATAACGGTTCATTTAGCGGAAGAAAGTTTTGTAGATGAAAAAATTTCAATTTATCTAAACCGCCTAAGTGATTTCCTGTTTGTTTTAGCAAGAAAGCTATGTTTTGATGCCTCGATGCCTGAAAATCAATGGATTCCGAGAGTTTGAAAAACATGTTTAAAAATTTTTAATAATCTTATTTAATTTATTATACTTTTGCCAAAATTTAACTATAAAATTCTGAGAATATGTATTGGACTTTAGAATTAGCGTCACATTTAGAAGACGCTCCATGGCCAGCTACTAAAGACGAGCTTATTGATTACGCTATACGTTCCGGAGCTCCCGTTGAAGTAATTGAAAACCTGCAGGCCCTTGAGGATGATGGTGAGCCTTATGAAAATATCGAAGAGATTTGGCCGGATTATCCGACAAAAGATGATTTCTTCTTTAATGAAGATGAATATTAATAATAGCCCTGTTTTACAGGGCTATTTTAATTTTTAACATTATTTTTTATTGCCCGAAAATTTTTTTTTACAAATTTTAAACAAATGGTACGGTTTTAGTATTTAACAGGTAAATTAAATCATATCTCATTTAAACTTAAAACTTAAAATTATGGGTAACCTGCTTTATGTAATCGCTGTTATTTTAATCATTGTTTGGATTTTCGGTGCATTTGTTTCTCCTTTTGGTGGAAACTTAATTCACATTCTTTTAGTAATTGCAATCATAGCAGTTCTATTAAGAGTAATTCGTGGGGGTACCGTATAATTCACGTAAATAAATAATCCGCATTATCAGAATTGGTAATGCGGATTTTTTTTATCCTTTCAGATAAGCCTGAGCAAGAATCAGATCCTCAGGATAAGTAATCTTAATATTTTTACTATCCCCTTCCACTAAATGAACGGGTGTCCCTGATTTTTCAACTACCGACGCGTCATCAGTAAATTCAATTCTGAAAACCTGCTTGTATGCTTTATTTAAGATTTTATTAGAAAACACCTGTGGTGTTTGAACCATCAAAATGTCATCCCGGTTTAATGCAAATGACGAATCTCCTGATCTTTGTCTTACAGAGTCCCGCGATACAATAGCAGGAATTGCAGACCCGGTCTTTTCTGCTTCCTGAAAACAAGATGTTATAAATGTATCGCTAACTATTGGTCTGACGGCGTCGTGAATAGCAACGATGGAATTTCCTTTAACAATTTTTAACCCGTTTTTAACGGAAAAAAACCGCTGTCTGCCCGCTTTTACAATAGTATGAGGTGTTTCAAAATTGAAACGATCACACAGATCCTCCCAATATTTATGAAAATCGATATTTAAGACCAGAATAATTTCCGGATGCAGTCTTGAATTGTAAAACGCTTCAATGGTATGCATAATTAAAGGCTTTCCATTGAGCAAGAGAAATTGCTTTGGAATATCAGATTGCATACGGCTTCCGGAACCTCCGCCTACAATTATAGCGTAATACTTCATTGTGAATATTTACGAGAGATATATTTCGCATCGGCTATCAAGTCTGTTTTTGAACCCCGATGCGAAATAATATTGAGCTATTAAATAATCAGCATGGCATCGCCATAGCTGAAAAAGCGATATTTTTCTTTTATAGCCACTTCGTAAGCATTCATAACATTATCGTAACCTCCAAAGGCAGCAACCATCATCAATAAGGTTGATTGTGGTGTATGAAAATTAGTAATCATTGAATTGGCAATGCTGAAGTCATACGGAGGAAAAATGAACTTACTCGTCCAATCATTTGCCGCTTTAAGAATATGACCTGCAGAAACAGCTGATTCAATAGCACGCATTGAAGTGGTACCCACGGCACAAATTCTTCTTTTTTCTTCCAAAGCATGATTTACAATATCCGCATCTTTTTGCTTGATTATAAACTGCTCAGAATCCATTTTATGCTTTGTTAAATCCTCTACTTCAACAGAACGAAATGTTCCCAAGCCAACGTGCAGTGTAATTTCAGCAAATTCAACACCCTTTAATTCCAGGCGTTTCATTAGTTCTCTGCTGAAATGCATACCAGCAGTAGGAGCTGCAACGGCACCTTCATTTTTGGCGAAAATAGTTTGATAGCGCTCTTTGTCTTCTGCAGTAGCTTTACGCTTAATATATTTTGGAAGAGGAGTTTCTCCTAAAATTTCAATGTTTTTGCGAAACTCTTCATCTGTACCGTCGAATAAAAAACGTATTGTTCTTCCTCGGGAAGTAGTGTTATCTACAACTTCGGCAACTAAAAGATCATCGTCTCCGAAATATAATTTATTTCCAACCCGAATTTTACGTGCTGGATCTACTAAAACATCCCATAAGCGTAATTCTTTATTTAATTCACGAAGTAAAAAAACTTCAATAGTTGCACCAGTTTTTTCCTTATTACCATATAAACGGGCAGGAAAAACTTTGGTATTATTTAAGATCATGACATCCTTCTCTTCAAAATACCCTAAAATATCTTTGAAAATTTTGTGCTCAATAGCTCCTGTTTTTTTGTCCAAAACCATTAAACGGGCCTCATCACGGTTTTCTGATGGATTATGAGCTATTAAAGATTCGGGTAAATTAAAAGTGAACTGGGATAATTTCATATTTGTGCTTTTTTCTGCTTTCAGGGCGCAAATTTACTAAAAAAATTTGTAATACGTTAACGCTTGACGCATAGATTCTGTTTAGATTTAAACTAATATAATAATTTTCATTTGCTATTAATTCGGCTGTAACTTAGTTTGAAATTATTGGTCTAAGACGTAATATGATATTTTTCAAACTGGTAAAGGAGAGCTTTAATTTTGCTTTTGGTGCCTTGCGCCAAAATAAGCTCCGGACAATACTTTCCTTATTGGGGATCACCATCGGTATAATGACCATAATCGGAGTTTTTTCTGCCGTGGATACCCTGCGAAACAATTTGCAGAGCAGTGTAGAAAAATTAGGTAGCAATACCATTTATGTTCAAAAATGGCCCTGGGCATTTGGAGGCGATTATCCATGGTGGAAATATCTGAGAAGACCGAATCCACAAATTCGTGATTTTGAAAAATTAACCGACCGTATTGAAGGGGCCGAAGGGGTAGCTTTTGAAGTAGGGATTGGTAACCGGATCGTTAAATATAAAAGCAATAGCGTGGAAGGGGCACAGCTCGCAGCTGCATCCCATGATTATTATAAAACAAGGATGTTTGATTTTGAGGAAGGCCGGTATTTTACCGAATCAGAATCGAAAGGAGGTAGCCCGGTAACTTTAATTGGCTACTCAATAGCAGATGGTTTATTCCCTAATGAAAATCCAATAGGTAAATCTATAAATGTACTGGGAAGAAAAGTGACTGTAATAGGCGTTTTTGCTAAGGAGGGCGACGATTTGTTAGGAGTTTCTGCAGATAAAACAATTTTACTGCCCATGAATTTTGCACGCAACGTAATAGATGTGGAAGACGATAGGTATGGGCCTCAGATTACTGTTAAGGGAAAAGAAAATGTTACTATAGCCGAACTGGAAAGCGAACTGCGGGGTGTAATGCGTTCATTGCATCGGATAAATCCAAGGGATGAAGATGATTTTGCACTCAATAAATCGACGATTTTAACCGCTCAGTTAGACCAGATGTTCGGTATAATTGATTTTGCAGGAGCATTTATAGGTGGTTTTTCTATCCTGGTAGGTGGATTTGGCATTGCAAACATCATGTTCGTATCGGTAAAGGAACGGACTAATATCATAGGGATTCAGAAATCGCTGGGAGCCAAGAATTATTTTATCATGCTTCAATTTTTAATCGAATCAGTTCTGCTTTGCTTAATGGGAGGAGTTATTGGATTGGGAATTGTTTACATATTGGCTTTTATATCCAAAACTTTCTTTGATCTTACAATTGTGGTTGATATAGGAAAAGTACTGTTAACCCTGATCTTATCTACCGCAATCGGATTGATATCAGGGTTTATTCCGGCTTTTATGGCTTCCAGGCTTGACCCGGTGGAGGCTATCAGAAGTAAATAACCACCTGATCAGATAGATAATTTTAAAAAAAAAATTTAAATAATACTGCTTTCAGCTTCTTTCAGTAAAAGTTCAAAGCTTATTGGAACCACGCCTACCTGCTCACATACAAGTCCGCCAGCTAAATTGGCCAGGGCTGCAGTTTTAAATACATCCAAACCGGCAGCAAGGCAAAGAGCTGTTGTTGCAATTACCGTATCTCCGGCACCAGATACATCAGCTATATCACGAATATGAGCAGGTATTAATTTTTGCTCATTTTCTGAACTGATGAAAACGCCCAATTCTGAAAGTGTAACCATCAAAACTTTAGCATTCAGCTTTGCTTGTAAAATAGCAACTGCAGATTCTATTTCGTGTGGATTTCTGGGGTCAATATCCTGTTTCAAACCATCCTTCAATTCTTTTAAGTTTGGTTTGAACAAAGTAACATTTTGATAATATAAGAAATTTCGTTTTTTGGGATCGACTACCGTGATGATATTCTTTTGATTGGCAAGCGTGACAATTTCCCAGATTAGTTCTTCGGAAATTACACCCTTATCATAATCTTCAAAAATAATTGCATCGATGTGCTGTTCAGAAATAATCTTTCGAATAGTTTCCATTAATGAATTAAAAGATTCATTGATGATTTGTTTATCAGTTTCAGAATCTACCCGAACAATCTGCTGGTTATGTCCAATAATTCTGGTTTTAACAGTAGTTGGACGATTGCTTTCAATGATTATTCCTTCCTGACTTAAAGTTTGCTTCTTCAATAAGTTTAAAAACTCTGTTCCTTCGGTATCATCACCAATAACCGAGCATATAATTGGTTTAGCGCCCAGGGCCTGAATATTTAATGCCACATTAGCAGCACCGCCTAAACGGTTTTCTTTTTTATGAACAGAAACAATGGGCACAGGAGCTTCGGGCGATATGCGTTCTACTTTTCCCCATAAATAGGTGTCCATCATCACATCGCCAATGATCAGAACAGTTAATGCATTGAACTTATTAAAAAGATTATTCATTTAATTGAAGCTAATTCGGAACGTTTAATTTATACCCAATTAGGTAAGCTCAGCTAAAGCTTGCTTAATTCTTTTCATGGCCTCAATCAGTCTTTCTTCAGATGCGGCATAAGAAATACGAATAGAGTTTGGATCGCCAAAGGCCTCGCCGGTTACCAGAGCTACATGAGCGTTATTCAGTAAATAAATGCAAAGATCAGAAGCGGTTTCTATAATTTCATCCTGATTTCTTTTACCAAGATAATACCGAACATCCGGAAAGAAATAAAATGCTCCCTGTGGGAGATTAGTTTTTAAACCCGGAATTTCCTGCAAAAGTTTAAAAACAATATCGCGGCGCTTTTTAAAAGCTTCCCGCATTTCTATTACACTTTCGAGGCCATTTTCATAAGCAGCCAGGGCCGCTCTTTGGGTAATGGAACATGTTCCTGAAGTGATCTGTCCCTGCATTTTATCACAGGCCTGTGCAATTTCCCGGTTAGCAGCAAGATAACCGATTCTCCAACCCGTCATCGCGTAAGCTTTAGAAAAGCCATTTATAATTATAACACGCTCTTTAATACTTGGAAACTGAGCAATAGATTCATGCTTTTCTATGAAATTGATGTGTTCATATATTTCATCCGAAATGATATATATGTCAGGGTATTTTTCAAAAACTTTTACAAGTGCTGCAAGCTCATCCCGGGTGTAAACACTTCCGGTAGGATTGCAGGGCGAAGAGAATAAAAATAATTTGGTTTTATGAGTAATAGCTGCTTCAAGTTGCTCCGGATTAATTTTAAATTCATCCTCCACAGTAGCGTCAATAAATACTGATTTGCCTTCAGCCAGCTTAATTACTTCAGAATAGGAAACCCAGTAAGGAGTAGGAACAATTACCTCATCTCCCGGATTTACAAGACACATTACCGCATTTGCGATAGCCTGCTTCGCACCGGTTCCTACAACGATCTGGTCGAAATTATAATCGAGATTATTTTCTCTTTTAAGTTTTGCGGCTATTGCTTTCCTTAATTCCGGATATCCCGGAACCGGGGTGTAATACGTATAATTTTCGTCAAGAGCTTTTTTAGCAGCTTCCTTTATGAGATCAGGAGTGTGGAAATCGGGTTCTCCAAAACTAAGGTTGATCACATCAACACCTTGTGCAGTCAGCTCGCGACCCATTTTAGCCATTTGTATGGTTTGTGATTCAGAAAGCTGGTTTATTCTATCAGATAATACAGTCATAACAATTTGGAAAAAAACAAATATATAAACCTGAGACTAAAGCCAATGGAAAATTTACTTTTTAAAGTATTGAAATGAATAAACTAATTGAATAATTGCTGCGCTGTATTATATAAATTTGCGATCAACCTTTAAACGTGCAGCCACAAAAAAAAATAATACTCATATCTCTTGTAGCAGGCATCATTCTGATGCTTGCAAAATTTACCGCCTATTTTTTAACTTCTTCAAATGCAATTTTAACCGATGCTGCAGAAAGTATTGTTAATGTGCTGGCCAGCTCATTTGCATTTTACAGTATTTATCTTTCTGCCCAGCCCCGTGATTTGAATCATCCCTACGGTCATGGTAAAGTTGAATTCTTTTCTGTTTTTGTTGAAGGAAGTTTAATTGCTCTTGCCGGAATTCTGATTACTTTTAAGTCTGTATACAATCTCTTTTATCCGCATGAAATTCAATTTTTGCTAAGCGGTGCAATTATCATTGCCGTAACCGGAATCATCAATTATATTTTAGGATATTATCTGGTTGAAAAAAGTAAAGTTTATAACTCGTTAACCTTATTTGCCGACGGAAAACATTTACAAACGGATGCCTATACCAGTGCGGGTTTAGTTGTTGGCCTGATTCTAATTTATTATACCAAAATTTCATATCTGGATAGCGTACTTTCTGCCTGCCTGGGCTTATTTATTATTTACACAGGCTATAAATTGCTTCGAAAATCCGTTGGCGGATTAATGGATGAATCTGATTTTGAGCTGGTAGATGAGGTGATTACCATTTTAGACGATAAAAGGGATGATTCCTGGATTGATATTCACAATCTTCGGACACAGCGATATGGCGCCGAACTCCATATTGATTGCCATCTAACTTTGCCCTATTATTTTGATCTTACTCGTGTTCACGAAGAAGTTTCCAGAGTTGATAAACTGGTTAATGAAAGCGCCCGGGTTCCTACTGAATTTTTTATTCATGCTGATCCGTGCGTGCCTGAATGTTGTCATTATTGCAGAATGGCTGACTGTCCGGTAAGAAGTGAGCCAAAAAGTTTGGATATTGCCTGGGTTCCTGATAAGGTAATTCGTAACCAAAAACATTTTAACTAGATGTATCCATTTAATGTACGGGTGTACGGTTTATTAATTAATGAACACAATCAAATTTTGATTAGTGATGAGGAGGAAATGGGATTTCAGTTTAGCAAATTTCCGGGTGGAGGATTAGAATTTGGCGAAGGTTTGATTGAGGGCCTAAAAAGAGAGTTTATAGAAGAATGCAATGCAGAGGTTGAAATAATAGAGCATTTTTATACAACCGACTTTTTTATACAATCTGTATTTAATGAAAGTCAGATCATAAGCGTTTACTATTTGGTTAAAAATTCGGCAATTCTCAACCTGGATTTTAAAGATAAAATTTTTGATTTTGATGGGATTTCAGAAAACCTGCAATCCTTCCGCTGGAAAAATCTTGCAGATATTGAGCCAGCAGATGTGACTTTTCCTACTGATCAGAAAGTGGTGGAATTACTGAAAATTAAATGGGATAAAGAACAGACTCTTTAAAAGTTTTATCCGATTTAATAATCTATATAATCCTGAAAAACCTGCTGCATATACGCCTTCCCTGATTTTTGAGAAGAGTTTGTTTCTTTCAGATTGCCTGGATATTTTTTGAAAATTATATTTTTTGAAACATTGTCGACAGATATAACCTGATTTTTTGTTGCGAAACCAAATCCATTATCCCAGCAAAAAAAACTGAATTCAGGAGTTTTCGGATTTAAAAGATCATGACTCCAGCGGAATTTATCAACCGGCAAATCTAATTGTGAAAGCAAAGTAGCGGCAACATCGGTTTGATTTCCAACTTTGTCAATCGTCTGACCACTGAATTCATCTTTTAAAACTTCTCCAAATAATAATAAAGGAATTCGAAAACGCCCGGGATTATAAATTTCATATACGTCTTTCGGCAAGCGGTGCCCGTGATCAGCAATAATAATAAACAGTGTATTTTTATACCAGTCTTTATTTTTTACACTTTCTAAATACGAGCCCAAACTTGAATCTGTATAATATGAAGTACTTCTGAATTTATCTGCAGAACTTTTACCTGGATAATGCGGCTTACCGGGTAATTGAAATGGTTCATGGTTAGATAAGGTCATGATTGTAGAAAAGAAGGGCTGCTTTTGAAAATCGAGATCCGCTGCATTTTTTTCAAAAACTTTATGATCATAAGCTCCCCAAGAACTTAAATCTGATTGGTCAAAATTATTTTTGTCAATCAGTTTATGAAATCCGTGACTTAATATATAGGATTTAATGTTAAAAAATTCGCTTTGCCCGCCGTAGTAAAAAGAAGTAGAATATCCAGTTCCGGATAAAACTTGCGGAATTGCTGGAAGTTTCTCCTGCTTATCATTTGTTTTGATAATACTTTGGATAGCCTGGGCAGGAAATGCACTTAAAATAGCTACCAGGCCTTTATCAGTTCGGTCTCCTGAAGCGTAAATCTGATTAAAAAACAATCCCTTATCAATGAGCTTTTCAAAATTAGGGGCAATCCCTTTTTCTCCTCCCAAACGTTCAATTACATCAGCTGTATAGCTTTCCAGAATGATCAATACAATATTTGGATTATGAACTTTTAAAATCCGGGGAGGGGCTCCTTCAGGAATTTTATATAGGGAATCAACTATATTTTTAGCTTCTTGCTTACTGTAATATTTGAAGGGATTAGAATTTACATACCGGTTATTTAATACGTCGTGTATCAAATTCCATTCTGTATTAACTGCCGAATGATTTAAGATGGGTTTTTCAGAGAAATAGGCCATACTCTGGTTAATGGGAGAAGTGCCTAATCCTCCGCGGATAAAAAGTATGGTAATGGCAATAAACACACTACTTGCTGCCACCTTTTTCCAGAATGGAATAGTTGCATCGGGACTATTATAAATTATAAGCTTTCGCGAGATATAGATGCTTAAAATA
Organism: Daejeonella oryzae DSM 19973; assembly: GCF_000422945.1. Lineage (GTDB taxonomy): Bacteria > Bacteroidota > Bacteroidia > Sphingobacteriales > Sphingobacteriaceae > Daejeonella > Daejeonella oryzae. The sequence goes on along the minus strand of NZ_AUHA01000003.1, from coordinate 664,678 downwards.
AGCAATCCTGCAAAGATGGCTAAAGAAGAAACTATTGGCGATGAAGATCCGGAGGCGATAGCCTCTGAGGTAGAATTAAATGCAAAATCTAATGCTTTATAATTGATTTTAGATCCCCATTCTCTGTAAATATTAAAATTTGAAATGCTGATTATGGAGAAAATCGTAATAAAAAAAAGAACAAAACCTTTAATAAATGATTTGCTGATGGATAATTTAGGGAAAAACCAAAGTGCTATAAAAAATAATAATGGAATTACTGATAAATATGCAGCCATAGAGGCGTCCAGCCGAACACCATATAAAGCTGTTTGGGCTATCTCCGAGAAAGAAACCTTTTTTAGTTTTTCATGAAAATATGCAAGAAAAATGATCCGGTCTATGAAGAAGAAAATTAGCCAGAAAGCAAAAAAGCGAAGTAGAATAAAGAAGCTTTGAAACATCGCTGCAAGATAAATAAATCAGGCAATGTTAAGAATAAATGAATCAGGCAAAAAAAAGCACAGACTAACAATCTGTGCTCTAATTTATGCTCTATAAAATCATGTAGTTTAGCGTCCGCCGCTCATTTGCATTAACTGGTCAAAAGTTATCTCTTCGTAATCCTTAGAAGCACTGAACGATCCGGCCGGAACAGCGCCTGCTTTAATTTCTTTAACAACTGCTTTCACCGTCATTCCATTCATGTAAGTGCTGAATTCTACCGGGAAACCGTAGCTTTTATCATAAAAACGGGATAAAGAATTTGGAGTAACTTCAATATCTTTTGTAAACCAGGCTACAGAATTTTGATTGCTTTTTTTCTCATTTACGTCATACTTTAAAACATTGTATCCGGCCACAGTTTTGGTTTCTGTACCGGCCTTCAAAGTTAAATCAGGCATTTTTTCAAGCATTTTATCCTGATCATCCGGTGTAAAAATAACCGAAAACTTTTTTCCCATCATTGGAATATCCAGCAGCATACGCTCATATTCCTTCTTAGTATTTAGAATGGATGTGCTTGAAAACATAGCAGATTCTGATTTTAAACTCGATGAATCACCTTTAAAATAAACCTTTAATTCTGTAGGCAGATTTGCAGCCATAGCCTGCATTTGTGCCGGCACTGTCCATTCTACAGTATAAGTAATAGTTCCTTCGGCAATTTTATTCTGAGCAAACACGAATGATCCGGTAAGCAGCAGTGCCATACATACAAATAGTTTTTTCATCTTTTTAATTTTTTTTAAGGAGTGTTCGTTGATGTATTGAAGCTGAACAATTGATCAGCGTGTGTTTTTATTAATCAAATTTAACATCTAAAAGACGAACAGAAGAGAGTTTTGTTACTATGTGTGAAAAATATTGTATGAATTTTTTGATATGCTTTTTTTTAAATTCATAGAGATGAAATTCTTAATTGGTCTCATTTTCCTGATAAGTTTAAAAGTGCAGGCCCAGTTAAGCCCGGGACCAAGATTTACATCAATGGCATTAACCGGAGTTTCTTTACAGGATATTTGGTCATTACAACAAAATCAGGCTGGTATTGCCAATTCTAAAAAAGCTGCTTTTGCCATAGCTTATGAAAAAACTTTTGCAGATCAGGAATTAAGTACTCAATCTGCACTGCTTATTTACCCGGTTAAAGCAGGCGCCCTGGGGATCAGTTTTCAGAAATATGGATTTTCAGCTTACAATACTTTACAGACCGGGATAACCTATGCCCGCACTTTTGGACCTAATTTTTCTGCAGCATTAAACTTCAATTACCACCAACTTCGCATTTTAGGCTACGGCAGCTCAAGCGCATTTTCTGCAGCAGCAGGGATTCAATATCTTTTGTCGGAAAATATCCGCATCGGAGCCCATATTTCAAATCCTGGTAAAGGAAATTTTGGCAAAAATATAAATGCCACTATTCCTGTTCAGATGCAATTAGGAGTTTCTTATATATCAAGTTCAAAAGTAATTATAGCTGGAACAATTGAGCAGTTGCTTCATTCAGAAATGGATTTAAAAATGGGGCTGGAGTACAATTTGATAAATTGGTTTGCAATTCGTGCTGGAGTTTCTGCCAATCCATTTAAGCAATATGGCGGCTTTGGATTAAATTATAGAAAATTTAAACTGGATGTAGCTGCTACCTCTCAGCCTATTACAGGATATTCTCCTCAATTAGCTTTAGGCTATGAATTTTAAGGGTTTCCTGCTGTTCTTTATGAGTTTTTTATTGCTATTAACTTCAATGGATAAATTGTTTGCACAGGTAGAAAATAATCAAATTATAGAATTACTTATCGAAGATCTGGCAGAAAGCCTTGCTGAAGATTTTGATTTCTCAGAAATAACAGAAAGATTAAATTATTACCACAAATACCCGGTAGAAATTAACAAAATAACTGATGATCAATTGAAAGAGCTGTTTTTTCTAAGTCCAGTTCAGATTAATAATTTTATAAATCACAGGGCAGAGAACGGTAAGATTATAGATCTTCTTGAATTGCAGAGTATAGATGATTTCGATCTCCTGACCATTAAAAGGCTGTTGAATTTTGTGTATCTGAGTGCTCCAAACTCAATTAACGGACTTGAAGCAAAACTTTTAATTGCAGAAGGCAATCATGATTTAATGCTCCGATTTTCCCAATTGATGGAGAGACAGAAGGGTTATCTCATTCCCGAAAGTTCCACGGGTTCCCGATACCTTGGATCACCTCAAAAGCTTTTGCTTCGTTACCGGTATAATTATGGCAGAAATATTTCCGCTTCATTTAATGCAGAAAAGGATGCCGGAGAACAGCTCTTTTCTAATTCCGGTAAAGGATTTGATTTTTATTCAGGCAGCCTTTCATTTCAAAATATTGGCCGAATTAATAAGCTGGTTCTGGGAGATTTTTCATTGCAATTTGGCCAGGGTTTAACCATGTGGTCGGGTTTAAGTTTTGGGAAAGGCGCATTGGTAACCTCCGTTGCGAAACCAGATTTTGGATTAAAAGCCTATACCTCGGTTAATGAAATATTGTTTTTTAGAGGTGCAGCAGCCAAAATTTCAATCAGAAGATTTTCAATAACTCCCTTTGTTTCTTACAAAAACCTGGATGCAAGTCTAACAGAAACTGATTCCTTAAATTCAACATCTCAGGTTTCATCTTTGGGATTAAGCGGTTTACACAGAACAAAAAATGAAAACGAAAATAAGAATGCCCTTACGCAGTTTATTGCAGGTGCTAATCTCCAATATCAGCATAAAAATATTCGGGCTGGTATTGTTTCATACCACAACCGCTATAATTATCAGTTTGAACCGGGCAGATTGCTGTATAATAAATTTGAATTTTCACAAAGATCATTAAGTAATTTCGGTACTTATTATGCTTACAATATTAAAAATGCATACATTTTTGGAGAAGCTTCGCATAGTGCAGGAAGTGGTTATGCTTACGTAAATGGCATAATTACCAGTATTTCTCCTCAGGTTTCAGTGGTGCTTCTTCACCGCAATTATCAAAAAGATTATCATTCGTTTTACAATCAAGCTTTTTCAGAAGCCAGTAATGCGGTTAACGAAAAGGGATTTTATTCGGGTTTATTGATTAAGCCCAATTCTAAACTTGAGCTGGCCGCATATGCAGACCTGTTCAAATTTCCCTGGATGAAATTTGGAGTTGATGCTCCTTCTTCAGGATATGAAATCTTTAGTCAGGTTACCTATTCTCCAAATAAAAAATTTAAAATCTATGCCCGCATCAAAAGAGAACTTAAAGATGAAAATGATCATCTGATTAATGAAGTAAATGGTTTAGAGCAAGTGTGTAAACAAAGCGGAAGATTAGAAATTAATTACAAGATTATACAAGGGATTTCACTAAGAAACAGGTTTGAAGTCTCAAATTATCAGAAGAGTGAAATAAATGATTTAGGTTATTTAGCTTATCAGGATATTATTTATGATCCCATGCAATCCAAATTATCCGGGAACATTCGCTTAGCATTTTTTAAAACCGAGGGCTTTAATTCCAGAATCTATGCTTATGAAAATGATGTCTTATACAGTTATTCCATTATGGCCTACCAAAACAGCGGGGTGCGATTTTATTTTAATAGCCGCTATCAACTAAGGCGTGGCGTTGATCTGTGGTTTAAATATAGTTTAACAAACTATAAGGATCTGGATAAAATTGGATCCGGGCTGGATGAAATAAATGGTTCCAACCGGTCTGAAGTGAAATTTCAGTTTCGATATCAATTTTAATATGTTTTTTAAAGGCGAAATACCATTTGTTCGTTTATTAATTCCATTTATCCTGGGAATTGTTTTCGCGTTGCAAAAGGGGTTTGAGCATTTTTATAATGTTATACCTGGACTGCTTTCCATTACTTCTTTAGGAATTGTGATACTGAATATTTATTATAAAAGGTGGCATGTATTCAAAAAAAGATGGCTCCCGGGTTTACTGATTCATATTTTTCTTTTTCTTGCCGGATTCATTATCACCATTCAATCTACACAGATCCTAAATACGGATCATTTCAGTAAAATTAAAGGTCAGGCTTTAGTGGTAAATAGCATATCAGAGCCAAAACTTACAGGCGATATACTTCGTTTTGAAGCAACGGTACTACAGGTTATAAATTTTAATACGGCATTTCCTTCAACAGGAAAGTTGCTGATTGCATTAAAAACAAATACTGATAAGCCACTGCAAATTAATTATGGTGATGTTTTTCTAATTGACAATAAATTTAATGAAATAGATCCTCCTTTTAATCCTTCCGAATTTAATTTTAAGGCGTACCTCTCAAATAATCAGATTTACCATCAAACTTTTATAAATCAGGATCAGCTTTCACTTATCCGGAAAAATGACGGCAACGTTTTTCTGAGTTTTTCAAAAGCCCTCAGAAAAACGTTGGTTGCAAAATTTCAGCAGTATATCCCTGATAAGGAGGCCTCATCTGTAGCTTCTACATTAATACTGGGTTATCGGGCAGATCTGAGCAAAGAAACTGTTCAGGCCTTCTCAAAAACCGGAACTATGCATGTGTTATCGGTTTCAGGGATGCATGTAGGGATAGTTTGTTTGCTTTTAAACTTTCTGTTAAAGCCATTGAGCAAGAATTTTAATTATTTAAGAATCCTGATTTTGATTTTCGCTATTTGGTTTTATTCATTAATAACCGGTTTTTCGCCCTCTGTTTGCCGTGCTGCAACTATGCTAACCTTTGTAATTGCAGGAAAAGCTTTTAATAAAAATCAAAATACTTATAATCTTTTGGCTATTTCAGCTTTCCTGCTTCTGCTGCTAAATCCATTTTACCTATTGGATGTGGGGTTTCAATTATCCTATCTTGCTGTAATCGGGCTGGTATATCTGCATCCCAAAATCTATCATTCTTTTCATGTCAAAAACAAATTTGTAAATTCTGTTTGGAATTATTCCGCATTATCCATTGCCGCACAGTTGGCAACTTTTCCAATCAGCATATATTATTTTCACCAATTCCCAGTGTATTTTCTTCTCGGAAATTTAATCATCGCCATTCCGGTAGCGCTGATTATGTATGTCGGAATTTTATTTTTATTTATCCCGTTTATATGGATATTAAACCCCTTGGGGATTATTATTAACTGGATGATTTTGAAGGTAAACCAAATTCTTATTTATATAGAACATTTACCTTTTTCCAGTTTAAACGGACTTTGGATCACTTCAATCCAATATATTTTAATTTACTTCATACTTGCAAGCCTGATTGCCTTTATCTCCCTCAAAAATAGATTTGCCTTAAAGCTTATTGCGCCGCTTGTGCTGGTATTTTGTCTGAGTACTTCTTATAAAGTATTTTTAGATAAAAACAGGCATGAACTGATTTTTTACAGCCTGAGAAAAAATTCTGCTATCGGCTATTTTTATGAAGGTAAAAGCATATTGATCAGCGATTTTCAGCAAGCTGATAAAACAAAGCTTTTTTCGGTCGAGCCATCAATCGATAGCCGGAATGCAAATCCGGCGAAATTAGTTAATTACAATGACCCGGTTCAGTTTTCAGGATTTATGTCTTCAGCAGGTTTCCTGCAGTTTGGAAACTATAAATTACTGCGCTGGACTCCGGAATATAACCGGTTGAATTTTAACCGAAAATTGAAAGTAAATGCAGTTTTAATTAGTGCCAATCCGAAAATTAATCTTCAGCAAATTCAAAAAAATATTGAATTCGAGCTCTTATTGATAGACGCGACTAATTATGATTATAACATTACCCGTTGGAAGCAGGAGGCCCATGATTTAGAAATAAGAGCTCATATTTTGAAAAAAAATCCAGCTGTCATAATTAAATTATAATACGAAACAAAAAGAAAGCGTCGCTTTTATGTTTTAAATTTAAATGATAGTCATCAGGATACCCATTCCTTCTAAAGTATCAACTATATGTTTGGAAATTCCTTTATCTGTAATAATATGATCAATCTCTTCCAGCTTGCAGATTTTTCCAAACCCACGCTTTCCGAATTTAGTAGAATCTGCCAGGATGATGGTTTTTTGAGAAGCTGCCATCATTTGCCGGTTTAAATGTGCTTCAAATACATTGGTAGTGGTGAGTCCGAATTCTAAATCTATCCCGTCTACACCCAAAAATAGCTTACTGCAGAAAAAATCTCCCAGAACAGTTTCAGCATAGGGTCCCATAACCGAAGAGGAGCTTTTTCTTAAAATTCCGCCCAGTTGAATAATTTCAATATCGGCATGCTTCATAAGTTCAAGTGCCACGTTCAATGCTGACGTAATTATCATGAGACTTTGTACCGGATGTATACTTTTCGCCAATGCCAGTACAGATGTTCCGGAACCGATAATAATTGAATCATTCGGTTCAATCAGTCTTGCGGCTGCTTCTCCGATTTTCATTTTTTCGGATGATTGGAGCTTTTCTTTCACATTAACGGGTCTGTCGGCCGTGTAAGGACTTTTTAAGGTAGCTCCACCATGAGTTTTAAACAGAAGATTTTTGTCTTCCAGTAATTTCAGGTCCTTTCGAATAGTTACAGAAGAAACTTGTAATTCTTTGCATAAATCAACAACGTTTATATAGCCTTCCTGATTAATTTTTTGCAATATAATTTGATGTCTCTCTGCAAGGTTTAGCATTTTGATTTGATTTGGGAAGCTAATTTACTATAGAATTTGATAATTTTTATTTTTTTTATGTGTTGAAAAGTTTTTTTTAAGATTTATAAATTTTTCCTTTTATTCCTTTTTGTTTTTATATAATTGTATATGCTTTCGTTTTATGAGAAAACGAAAGTAGGAACGAAGAGGATGAAGAATAAAAACAATTTTTTTAATCGTGAGCAATTTTTAGCAAAACTTGCTCAGGAAAATATTTGGGATGTAATTATTATAGGTGGTGGAGCAACAGGTTTAGGCGCCGCCCTCGATTCGGCAGCCAGAGGATTTAAAACCTTGTTACTGGAGCAGTCTGATTTTGCAAAAGGCACCTCCAGCCGAAGTACCAAACTGGTGCATGGGGGAGTTCGGTATTTGGCTCAGGGTGATATTTCATTAGTTTACGAAGCACTGAAAGAGCGTGGTCGTTTATTAAATAATGCCCCTCATATTGTAAAAAAGCAAGCTTTTATAATTCCCTGCTACGATTGGTTTTCAGAATTAAAATATCTTGTAGGATTAAAATTATACGACTGGATGGCTGCCAGATTCCGCTTTGGAACTTCAAATTATCTGGGTAAAGAAAAAGTACTGCAATTATTGCCGGGTATAAACGGCAAGGGATTAAAGGGCGGAATAGAATATTATGATGGGCAGTTTGATGATGCAAGGCTGGCTGTTAATCTGGCTCAGACCTGTGCAGAAAAAGGAGGGGTTCTTTTAAATTATGTTCAGGTTAAGGGATTACTTAAAGGACCAAATGGAAAAATAATCGGGGTTACAGCGTATGATCTTGAAAATAACAGGGAATATAAACTGAATTCAAAATCCGTAATAAATGCTACAGGGGTTTTTGTGGATGAAATTCTTGATATGGATACTCCCGCCCGAAAGCCGTTGGTTAAACCAAGTCAGGGTGTACATCTGGTATTGAATAAATCTTTTCTTAATGGCCAAAAAGCATTGATGATTCCAAAAACGCCAGATGGAAGAGTATTATTTGCCGTTCCATGGCATGATCATATTTTGCTTGGAACTACGGATACGCCATTGCAGAATCATAGCCTCGAGCCTGTCGCTCTGGAAGAGGAAATTGAATTTATTCTGGAAACAGTAAGCAAGTACCTGGTTCCGGCTCCTTCCCGCAAAGATGTGTTAAGTGTATTCGCCGGCTTGCGGCCTTTGGCTGCCACAGATAACGATTCTGATAGCACCAAAGAAATTTCACGCAGCCATAAAATAATAGTATCCGAATCCGGATTACTAACCATTACCGGCGGGAAATGGACCACGTACCGAAAAATGGCAGAAGATACCATCGACAGAATTATTAAGGTGGCCGGTTTAAATCCTGTTGACTGTAACACTTCCAATTTAAAAATCCATGGATTTCTGAATCAAAATGATGAAAACCCACTTTCAATTTATGGAAGTGATAAAATTCATATTACAGCATTAGTTGATGTGGAGCCTCAGTTAGGAGATAAACTTCATGAGCGCATGCCCTACATTCAGGCAGAAGTAATATGGGCTGTTCGCAACGAAATGGCCCGCAATATAGAAGACGTTCTTGCCAGAAGACTAAGGGTTCTGTTTTTAGACGCACGGGCTGCCATAGAAATGGCTCCGAAAGTAGCTGCCTTGATGGCTAAAGAGCTAAAATTAGATTTAGAATGGGAAAAATCTCAGATATCAAATTTTGAGACATTAGCCAGCCAGTATCTACTGGAACCTTATTCCGCAGATAAGAAGATTTTCGATGAACCGGTTATTAATTGATCAGATTAAAATGAGTAAAGAGAAATTCATTCTGGCATTAGATCAGGGAACTACAAGTTCAAGGGCAATTGTATTTAACCACAAAGGCGGTTTGGTATCAGTAGCCCAAAAAGAATTTACACAGATATATCCTCAGTCGGGATGGGTAGAGCATGATGCCAGAGAAATCTGGTCAAGTCAGGTTTCAGTAGCTGCAGAAGCTATTTTAAAAGCCAATTTACATGCAAAAGATATAGCCTCTATCGGGATTACCAATCAGCGGGAAACAACCGTTGTCTGGGATCGGGCAACCGGGCAACCAATATACAACGCTATTGTTTGGCAGGATCGCAGAACCGCTTCCTTTTGTGATGAACTAAAATCACAGGGACTGGAACAAATGATTCGTGAGAAAACAGGGCTGGTTATCGATGCTTACTTTTCGGCAACTAAAATAAAATGGATTTTAGATAATGTACCCGGAGCTAAAGAAAAAGCAGAAGCGGGCCAATTGGCTTTTGGAACTATTGATTCCTGGCTGATATGGAACCTGACCTCTGGAAAAGTGCATGTTACTGATGTGAGTAATGCTTCACGAACCCTGTTATTTAATATCAACACACTTGCATGGGATGAAGAACTTTTAAAATTATTTTCTATTCCGGCTGGTATGCTGCCTGAAGTAAAATCATCCAGCGAAGTTTTCGGAGAAACTTCGGCTAATCTGTTTGCAATAAAAATACCGATAAGCGGGGTAGCCGGAGATCAGCAGGCTGCTTTATTTGGTCAGCTTTGCACGCAACCAGGCATGGTTAAAAATACCTATGGTACAGGCTGTTTTATGCTGATGAATATCGGCGACAAGCCAGTTCTATCTAAAAATAATCTGATTACCACTATCGCCTGGAAAATTGGCGATCATACTCAGTACGCTCTTGAAGGAAGCATTTTTATAGCCGGAGCCGTAGTACAATGGCTGCGGGACGAACTCAAAATAATATCCAACTCCAGCGAAGTGGAAAAACTTGCAGCTAAAGTTGAAAATAGCGGGGGAGTTTACCTCGTTCCGGCATTTGCGGGTTTGGGCGCACCACACTGGAATCAATATGCAAGGGGTACAATTTTCGGAATCACAAGGGGAACAAGCGATGCGCATATTGCCAGGGCTGCCTTGGAAAGTATTGCTTTTCAAACTCTGGAAGTGCTAAAAGCGATGGAAGCAGATTCAGGGATATCTATTCAGGAACTTCGGGTGGATGGAGGAGCAACAGCAAATGATCTTCTGATGCAGTTTCAGGCTGATGTTTTAAAAGCACGGGTCGTAAGGCCACAAATGGTTGAGGTAACGGCTATTGGAGCTGCCTACCTGGCTGGACTGGGAATAGGATACTGGAAAAGTGTAGAGGATATTCAGCAGCAATGGGAGATTAATAAAAGCTTTGAACCGGATACAAATTACAACACGGATGAATTAATTAAGGGCTGGCATAAGGCTGTAAAGGGCGTTATTGCATGGACTGAATCATAAATTTAATTAAAACGTAATCTTAAATTAATATTATATGACCCAATTTGCCGCCGAAATGATCGGGACATTCTTTATAATACTTCTTGGTAATGGAGTTGTTGCAAATGTGGTATTAAACGGTACCAAAGGAAATAACGGAGGCTGGATAGTTATAACTACCGGATGGGCTCTGGCCGTATTTGTTGGAGTAGTAATTGCCGCACCTTTTAGCGGAGCTCATTTAAATCCCGCTGTAACTCTTGCTCTGGCAATGGCACAGAAATTTAGTTGGGCAAAAGTCCCTTTATTTATCCTGGCTCAATTTACCGGAGCAATGCTCGGTGCTGTGGCTGTATGGCTGGTTTATAAAGATCACTTTTTAAAAACTCCCGATAAGGGTTTAAAATCTGCGGCATTTTTTACATCGCCTGCAATCAGAAATAATTCCTCTAATTTTTTCAGTGAAGTTTTGGGCACGTTCGTGCTCATTTTTGTGATTTTCTATTTCACCAATGCCGAAATGGGTAATGACAAAACGCCTATTGGTTTAGGTTCTCTTGGGGCAATACCAGTCGCATTTCTGGTTTGGGCCATCGGACTTTCATTGGGAGGTACCACGGGATATGCCATTAATCCGGCCCGCGATCTGGGACCGAGAATTATGCATGCCTTGTTACCGATAAACGGAAAAGGAAGCAGCGAATGGAATTATTCGTGGATTCCGGTTGCAGGTCCTTTAGTTGGATCGGCATTGGCAGCGCTGCTTTATTTATGGCTAAGAATTTAATAAAACCAAAGAATTACAATCGAGATCTATCGGAAAATGAATAAAATGATTTAAAAATATAAGTAATCGATTTATCACAATAAGCCAGATACTAAATAAAATTGAACCAAAGCTACAACCTAATATAATTTCCAGATTATGAACAAAAACTACATTTTTATCAGGGAAGGGAACCAAAAAAACCTATCCGGATATTACTCCGCATTTTTCAATATGCCCGATATAAAAAGCAGATTCGGCACCATCCGGATTTGGGAAAGTTTAACAAACAGTTTAAATGTAATTTTCAAAAAGCCTTTTTGTAAACCAGCACTTGCGCTGGTATTTACTATGTTTCTTTTGTATGGAAATGTTAAGGCTCAAACACCGGTAAGCGGAATTGTAAGAGATGCCGCCGGGCAAACAGTTCCGGGTGTTACAGTAACGGTTAAAGGAACTACTAAAGGTGCATTTACAGATGCAGAAGGTCGTTATACAATCTCAGCCGGAAGAGCATTTACAACAGCTGACGTATTAGAATTCCGAAGTTTGGGATACCTTACTGTTGAAATTCCTTATGCTGGAAATAATGTTATTAATGTTGTTTTAAAAGATGATACCAAAGCTCTTAACGAAGTAGTAGTAACAGCCCTGGGAATAAAACGGGAGGAAAAATCTCTGGGTTATGCCCAGTCGACTATAAAAGGAGAAGATATTTCAGAAGCACCTTCAAATAACTGGACAAATGCTTTATCGGGAAAAGTTGCAGGTTTAAATATGCTTAAATCAGGTGGCGGTCCTTCAGGATCCAACAGAATAATTCTTCGTGGTGAAGGTTCTTTAACAGGTACAGATGAAGCATTAATTGTTGTGGATGGAATTGTGATGGGAGGAGGAAGCCGAATCACCGGCACGGGAAGCAATGCTTATTTAGGTACAGAGTCTCCCGCTGATTTTGGTTCAGGATTAAGCGATATAAATCCGGATGATATTGAAAGTGTAACTGTTTTAAAAGGGCCCGGAGCTACAGCACTTTATGGCGCACGTGGCGCAGGTGGTGCCATTGTGATTACTACCAAATCAGGCCGGCCTAAAGCAAAAGGTATTGGAGTTACTATTAATTCCAATACGGCTATGGAATCTGTTTCGCGGATGCCCGATTACCAGTATGAATATGGTCAGGGACTTACCGGAGAGAATTATTACTCTTACAATGCAGGTGTAGACGGAGCAAGTACACGCAGTACAAGTTCTGCCTGGGGAAGAAGATTTAATGCGGATGAACAATATTTTCAATATGATCCATTAACCTTAACCCGGTCGACTGTACGAACTCCCTGGGTTCCGTATACTGATAACCGTTCAGGTTTTTTTGAAACCGGAAAAACTTTTACCAATACAGTAACTGTGGATGGTGGAAATGAAAAAACCAATGCTCGTGTATCTTACACAAATCTTCAAAACACCTGGATCATACCAAATACAGGTTACAGCCGGAATTCAATTGCAGCTTCAATCAGCAATAAACTGACTGATAAGCTTCAGATATCCACGAAAGTAAATTATACAAATAAATTCAGTGATAATTTGCCCTCTACCGGATACAACAATCAAACAATCATGTATTTTATCAATGCACAGGTTCCCAACGCCAGTTTAGACTGGTATAAAGATTATTGGGTTCCCGGTCAGGAAGGCATTAGTCAGGTTGGCCCATTTAGTTCTTTAATTGATAATCCATACCTCATTGCAAATGAAATGCTAAACAGATCTAACCGCAATCAGGTGTTGGGTAATGTGCAGGCAACCTATAATTTTACGAAGGATTTAAGTGTGATGATGCGTACTGCAGTTGACTTTTCCTACGAAGCTCGTTCACAGCAACGCCCAAAAAGTACCGAGAAGTTTAAAGAAGGAATGTTTCGCACTCAAAACATTTTTTCACAGGAATTAAACAGTGATTTCCTGATCCGCTACGGTAAAAAAGTGTCAGAAAAATTTCAGGGAAATGTAGCAGTAGGTGGAAGCACCATGCGTAACAGATATCTTAAAGATGAATTAAGAGCTGAGCGATTAAATTACCCTGGAGTATTTTCTTTTGCTAACAGCAAAGATGTTCCCTTATCATACCCATACCGGTCTGATTTTGGTGTAAACAGCTTTTATGGATTAGCTTCATTTAGCTACGATGATTTTCTTTTCCTGGATATAACTGGTCGTAACGACTGGAGCAGTACGCTGGCAACTCCGGGTGTAGATAAAAAAATTGGTTTCTTTTATCCATCGGTTAATTTAAGCGCTATTCTTTCTGATGCTTTTAAATTACCGGAGGCATTTTCTTTCGTTAAATTAAGAGGTTCATGGGCGCAGGTGGGTAATTCCAGAACTTTTACGTATTTCACATCTTATACATACCGACCTGAATCAAGCTTTCCATCCGGATTATCTAATCCGACGGCCATTGCTAATCCTGATTTGCAATCAGAGCTGACAACCAGTATAGAGTTCGGTGCTGATTTGAGATTGTTCAAAGACAGGTTGAGTTTTGACATTGCGGTATACCAAAATAATACAACCGATCAAATTGTTAGTACGCCGATTGACAGGTCTTCGGGTTGGTCTTCAATTATTCTGAACTCAGGGTTAGTTAAAAACAGAGGTATAGAAATCGAAGCTAAAGGAACTCCGGTAAAAAGCAAATCAGGATTTAACTGGGATATTTACGGAACATTTACAGCTAACAGAAACCAGGTAGAAACTATTGCCGACAGCATTTCAACACTGGTTTTACAAACCGGTCCTGGCGGACGCGGATCTATTGAAGCTCGTCCGGGCGGTACCATGGGGGCAATTTATGGCCTTGGATACTTGCGTTCACCAAACGGACAAATTGTTTATAACGAACAGGGTTATCCTATTTTAGATCAGAATCAGCAACTTTTAGGCAATACCACACCCGATTGGAAAGGGAGTTTAGGAACTGAATTCAGGTACAAGCAATTGCGTTTAAATGTATTGTTCGACAGCCAGTTTGGCGCAAAGGCATATTCACTCACGCATTCTGCGGCAGCAGAGGGCGGAAAATTAACCAAGACTTTGCCGGGCCGCTATAATGGTATAATCGGAAATGGTGTTATTCAAAATGCTGACGGTTCTTACCGCCCCAACGATGTGGTTGCTGAAAATATTTGGACATATTATTCTGAACACTATAAAAGGGATAATGTAGAATCCAATTTGTTTAGCACAGATTATATTAAGCTTCGTGAGGTTCGTTTTGATTACAGCTTCAAACCCAATATTCTTAAAAAATTAAAGCTTCAAAAAGCAACCTTAGGTCTTTATGGCCGCGATCTGTTCATCATTAGTAACTGGCCTTCTTACGATCCGGAGTTTGGTACATTAAATAACGGAAGTATAACCAGCGGGTTTGAAATAGGTCAGTTTCCTGCTACAAGAAGCATGGGACTTAATTTAAGCTTAGGTATTTAATCATCATAATTATAAAATTTCATGAAAAAGATCCACATATATATTCTTTCTATAGTAGCCCTTGCCGGGATGATCAGCATCTCATCGTGTACGAAAGAATTGGGAGAATTAAATATCGACCCTAATAATAGTACCAATGCCACACCAGATCAGTTGATAGGTCCGGCAGTATATGAAACGCTTGCAATTAATTTAAATCGCAGCCACAGATTAAATGGTGATCTGATGCAGGATCATGTAACCCGCATTGACGGAGATGAAGTACATCGTTATGTCATCCGTCCAAACGAATCAGATTATTTATGGAACAACTGGTATCTTAAATTAACCAATTTTAAAGATATCTATAATAGCGGTGAAGCAACCGGTAGCAAAACCTATATGGCCATTGGTTTGATTTGCCAGGCATGGGTTTATTCATTACTTACCGATACGTTTGGCGACATTCCTTATTCAGAAGCTAATCGCGGTAGAGAAGGTTTGCTCACCCCAAAGTTTGACGCACAAAAAGATATTTACACAGATATTTTCGCCAAACTGGATTCTGCAAACAACTTGCTGAAAACTCCTACAACAACATTAACATTAGACCAGATTAAGAACGATGTTTTGTTTGGTAATGCAACTTCGGCTACCGCGTATGCATCGAGCTGGAGAAAATTCGGCAATTCATTGTATTTAAGACTGCTGATGCGGGTATCTGCCAAAAATGAATTAGTTGCGAATGGAATGACCCCGGCTGATAAAATCAGGGATATTGCGCAAACAAACAGCGCTAATTATCCAATTTTCACCAATAATTCAGAATCTGCAATTGTAAAATTTACCGGGGTTTCACCTCTGTTTAGTCCCTTTTATTTATGGAGAGATTATGATTGGAATGGCTCAATTTCTTTAGGGCAATTTTTTGTAAATAACCTGAAAGAATGGGGAGACCCAAGAATAGAAAGATGGGCTACAAAATCTCAGAATGTGTATGAAGGAATTCCAAGCGGTTATGAGCAAACTAAAGTTCCGGAAGCCAGATCAACGTATCCGGTTGCCTTAAAAACAGAAGCTTTACTTGGCAACATCATGAACTATCCTGAATTACAGTTTATCCTTGCTGAAGCGGCGCTTAAAGGATATATATCCGGAAGTCCGAAAACATATTATGATTCAGGCGTAATTAATGGGATTACACTTTGGGGGTATGCGGTTCCTGCAGATTATTTAATCAATCCTGAACTCGCATGGAATGATAGCGAACTTGAAGACGTAAAAATGGAAAAAATCATGACTCAGAAATATTATGATATGTTTTTTACTGATTTTCAGCAATGGTTTGAATACCGCAGAACAGGTAAGCCGACCTTGCCAAAAGGTGAGGGTTTGAGAAATAACGGAGAAATGCCTTCACGGTTATACTACCCAATATTTCTGCAGTCTTTAAACGGAGCCAACTATAATGCAGCCGTTGCAGCAATGGGCTCAGATGATTTAAATACAAAAATGTGGTGGCAAAAGAATTAATTCCTGCGTGTGAATATTGATTCTAAAAACATATCAAAAAGAAGAAATTATGAAAAATAAATATTTAGCATTTTTAGCTGTGTTAACAAGCATGTTTGTCTTTACAGCTTGTATGAAAGATGATCCAAATCCTTCAGAAGGTGTATTGAGTCCGTATATAGCTGTAGAAGATGTTCAGGGATTGTATAAAGGTTCTGATGTTTCATTAAGTACAGAAATGTTATCTGGAGCCAGCAAAATCAGCGGAATAGTTATTTCGGATGCAAACTCTCAAAATTTACCAAAAGGCACCATTGTTTTGCAGCAATTAAAACGCGGTCGTACCAGAGGCATTACGTTAAATGTTGGTGAAACAGCCAATATTCCATACGTGATTGGTGATTCTGTACTTGTAAATGTGAGTACAGGTTTGCTTACTAAAAACCAAGGTACATTAGCTATAACAGGAGTTAATATTGCTGACATAGTTAAGATCAGCAGTAATGCAACCGTAATTGCGAAACAGGTTTCTTTAGGAGAACTGAATCAGAATTTTGATAGTTACCAAAGCACTTTGGTTAGAATAGTTGGAGCTGACATTACACCGGCACCTGTATCCGGAGATACATACAGCGGTGATAAAAGATTGAATGACGGTGTACCCGATTCAGTAGTAATTAATTTACATACACAGGCTTCAGCCACATTTGCAAATAACAGAGTTCCTGCCAACGCAACCTTTATCGGCATTCCCATGTACGGAAGCGGAAGCACCGCTCAGAATATTGTTAAGCAGGTTAGAATGCGCAGTATTGCTGATGTATTAAATGCCAGCGGTCCTCTGTATGCAAATTTTCCAGAAGATTTTGAGAGTCCGGATGCCGCAATTAAATCAAGTTATAATATGGCTGCCATTGATAATAATATTACAGGCAAAACAGGAAGCTGGAAATTATTTCAGGCCATACTGGGAACTACTTCCGGCAGAGACAGATTTAATCCGGCGGGAAAGCAATCCGTTAGAATACAGCAAAATTTATCAGTAGATGCGTATGTGCAAATGAATTTTGATGTTCCAAACGGGGCTTCAAAAGTGACTGTTTCTTATGGAGCCTATTATACAGATGCTAAAAGTACTTGGCAGTTAGAATATTCAACAGACGCTGGAATTACCTGGACTAAAATTGGAGATACCATATCTGATGCTCCTGAAGGATCAAAAACAGCAACTTTTTTAATGGATATTTCAGGACCTGTACGTTTCAGGGTTAATAAATTAGGCTTGGGTACAACTAATAATACCACAATTTTTAATGGGCGGTTAAGTATTGAAGATTTTGCAATTTATTCTAATTAGAAATTTAGATACGTTGCTCAATTACTTTATCTCAAACAAATTATCTCAAATCACAAATCTATTCTGATGAAAAGAAGAGCTTTTATACAAAATATGTTTCTGTTGTCCGGCGGCTTTATGCTGTCGGCTAATGAAACATTTGCTTTTGTCAGAACTTCCGGAAAAAAAATAAAAGGAACCGTTAGGTCTTTTGGTAAAAGACTCAGCAATGTAGTTGTATCAGACGGGTTTAGTGTGGTTAAAACAAATTCAAGGGGAAAATATGAAATGCCTTTTCATGAGCTGGCAAGGTTTGTTTTTATTTCTGTTCCTGCCGGATACGCTTTCCCTCAACAAAACGGCCTTGCAAAACATTATCATACACTCACTGATGAAAAAAAACAGATCTGTAATTTCGAATTAACGCCTCTAAAAGCGGATGATTCGAAGCATAATTTTATTATATGGGCTGATCCTCAGGTTAAAAATGAGCGGGATGTTCAATTAATGCTTAGCCAATCTGTACCGGATGTTCGCCGGTTAATTGAAGAAAGTGGATCTGAAGCTCTATTTCACGGAATAGGAGTAGGGGATTTGGTTTGGGATGAGCATTCTCTATTTAAAAGATATAATGAGGCAGTTGCAGGTATGGGAATCCCTTTTTTCCAGGTCTTGGGAAACCATGATATGGACTATAATAAAGGGGGAGATGAATCTTCAGATCAAACGTTTAGTTTAAATTACGGTCCTACATACTATTCCTTTAATCGCGGTAAAGTTCATTATGTAGTCTTGGATGATGTGCGTTATCTTGGCAAGGACAGAAATTACGATGGATATATTTCTCGTCAGCAACTTAACTGGCTGAAGCAGGATTTGTCAATGGTTCCAAAAGATAATCTGTTGATTATTTCAGTTCATATACCTGTACATAATTCAGTAGATAATAATACCGATTTATATGCACTGCTCGAACCTTTTAAGAAAGTACATATCATGTCTGGACATACCCACTTTAATAAGAATGTTATTCAAAACGGAGTGTATGAGCATAATCATGGTACAGTTTGCGGTGCTTGGTGGACCGGGCCTGTTTGCGGAGACGGAACGCCGGGCGGATATGGAGTTTATGAAGTGGAAGGCACCGATTTAAAATGGTATTACAAAGCTACCGGATTGGATAAAAATTACCAGATCAGTCTGGATATAGAAGAGCTTAGTCATCAGAAAAGATTGCTGGTCAATGTATGGAACTGGGACCCGGAATGGAAAGTGGAATGGTGGGCCGATGATAAGCCCATGGGTGTACTCGAAAATGTGATGGGATTTGACCCGATGGCCGTTAAATTATATAAAGGTGATAAATTGCCGCTAAAGCGTTCCTTTGCCGAGCCATCAAGAACTGACCATTTGTTTATGGCTCATTTTAGTCCCGAGATTAAAATGGTGAAAGTAGTAGCAACTGATCGTTTTGGCACCAAATACGAACAGAAAATAAATGCCTGAAATAAAAAATAAAAAGGTTACAATTCTCTATAGAATACAAAACTTACAGATAAGCAATTAAAATGCAGATGACTTTAAAGCAACAATTATTTATACCGGCTATATTCGTATTCATGATGATAGGAAGCTGTAAAATTCAAAAATCTGCTCAACAGGCTGCTCTGCCCGCTTTTGATACCGAAGGCCATCGCGGAGCAAGAGGACTTATGCCGGAAAATACTATTCCTGCAATGTATAAAGCCATACAACTTGGAGTTACTACTTTGGAAATGGATGTTCATATATCGCGGGATAATCAGGTTATTTTATCTCATGATGATCATATAAATTCATTGTTTACGCTTAGTGTGGATGGTAAAGAAATATCCAAAGCTGAAGCTGAGAAATTTGCATTCTATCAAATGGATTATGATGCAATTAAAAAGTTTGATGTAGGTTCAAAGTTTTATGATAAATTTCCAAAACAGCAAAAGTTAAAAGTTCATATTCCCCTTTTAACTCAACTGATTGATTCGGTACAAAATTATCTGGTAAGCAATGGAAAGCCTCAGGTGTTTTATAATATTGAGACCAAATCCAAACCAGAGGGTGACAAGCGTTTCCATCCGGAGCCTGAGCAATTTGTAAAACTGTTAATGGATGTTTTAGAAAAAAAGAAAATCACTCCATGGGTAATTATTCAATCTTTTGATCCGCGAACATTGCGTGTACTTCATGATAAATATCCCAATATAAAAACCGCCTATTTGGTAGAAAGTAATTCCTTAAAAAATAATCTTACGGAATTGGGATTTACACCAACCATTTATAGTCCCAATTCAAAACTGGTTACTTCCGATTTGGTTAAACAGGTTCATGAAAAAGGAATAAAAATAATACCCTGGACAGTAAACACCAAGCAGCAAATTACTCGCTTAAAGTCATTTGGGGTTGATGGGATTATTTCTGATTATCCGGATTTATTTAACCAATAAAATTTTTTATTTGAAATGCTGTTGCCTTTTATTTTCATAGCCCTAACCAATCCTGAATGAAATTTTTTCCTCCTGCTCCTCATACAAAACAACTGCCCTTAGAACGTATAGATCCCGAGTACAAACGTTTAAGATTACAAGTCTTTCTGGGTATATTTTTGGGATATGCCGGTTATTATCTGGTTCGGAAAAACTTCTCTCTGGTTATGCCGGATCTGATTGCTTTAGGGTATTCTAAGGGAGAATTAGGCTTAGCCTTATCGGGAGTTTCCATTGCTTATGGATTAAGCAAATTTTTGATGGGCAACGTCTCTGACCGAAGTAATGCCCGAACTTTTCTTACAGCGGGTTTATTATTATCCGCATTCACCATGATTTTTATGGGTTTGGTGCCAATTGCTACAAGCTCGATATTAATCATGTTTGTGTTATTATTCGTTAACGGATGGTTTCAGGGAATGGGTTGGCCACCAAGTGGAAGGGTTATGGTTCACTGGTTTTCTACCAAAGAGAGAGGAACAAAAATGTCAATATGGAATGTTGCACATAATGTTGGAGGCGGTTTGATCGGCCCCGTTGCTATTGCAGCCATTGCCATATTTGGAGACTGGGAAAGTAAATTGTATTTCCCGGGAATGGTTGCCCTTATTTTTGCTTTCATTGCCTATTTATTTATCAGGGATACGCCTCAATCATGCGGATTGCCTCCCATTGAAAAATATAAAAACGATTATCCCAATAATTATTCAGAGGAGCATGAAAAAGAGCTGAGTGCCCGGCAAATCTTCTTTGATTACGTTTTTAATAACCGCATACTCTGGTACATCGCATTTGCTAATGCATTTGTTTACCTGGTACGATACGGAATTTTAGACTGGGCACCTGTGTACCTGGAAGAAGCAAAAGGGTTTTCAGTTAAAGAAACCGGCTGGGCTTATTTCGCTTATGAATATGCAGGTATTCCGGGTACGCTTTTATGCGGCTGGATTAGTGATAAAGTATTTAAGGGAAGGCGTGCACCAGCTATTGTTATATACATGATATTGGTTTTACTGGCCGTTGTTGTTTACTGGAAAAATCCTCCGGGTAATATTGTAATTGATAATATTGCTTTAATTGTTATTGGATTTTTAATTTATGGACCTGTAATGTTAATTGGCGTTCAGGCGCTCGACCTGGTTCCAAAAAAAGCTGCAGGAACCGCCGCAGGTTTAACGGGTTTGTTCGGGTATATGGGCGGTGCTTTATTCGCCAATATCGCCATGGGCTATGTTGTTGATTTATGGGGATGGGATGGGGGCTTTGTTGTTCTAATATTAGCCTGTTTACTTTCCATCTTCTTTACCTTATTAACCTGGAAAAGAGAAAAAATACATCTTGCCAGTCAGCAAACTGAACCTGATTTGAAATCTTAATTATGATCTGTAAAATGAATTATTTGAAATTTGTGTTAGTCATCACCTGTATTTTTATGGCTGTTCCGGGGTTTTCCCAAACCGCTAAATGGGACAGCACCTTCAGGCCGTCTAATTTTCAGAATAAGGTAAATGAGTTTAAATCTTACCCAAATTCCCGTAAGGATATAATTTTTTTGGGAAACAGTATCACCGCCGGTACAGAATGGTCTGAATTATTAAACCGAAAAAATATTAAGAACAGGGGCATATCCGGTGATATAACCTTCGGTGTATTGGAGCGTCTCGACGAAGTAATTGAAGGAAAACCCTCTAAGGTTTTTATCCTGATAGGTGTAAACGATATTTCAAGGAATATTCCTGATGAGGTTATTCTTGAGAATTACAGGAAGATTGTTAGCAGAATTAAATCGGGTTCACCAAGAACAAAAATCTATTTCCACACCATGCTTCCCACCAATAATACGTATGATAAATTCAAAAATCATTATAATAAAGAGGAGCACATTTTATGGCTGAACAAAGCCCTAAAAGAGCTGGTTGCAATAGAAAAAATTACTCTTATAGACTTGTATCCGGCATTTTTGGATGCTGAAAAGCGCATGGATAAAAAGTATACCGTTGACGGCTTACATTTAAGTTTATTGGGCTATGCCCGATGGAAGGAATTATTAGAAAGCGGAAAGTATTTAAAGTAGTTTATAATCCTGAGATCAGCATCCTTGAAATAGAATAATTCCCAATAACATAAATAAAACCTGCTCATGTAGAGTTATGCTTAATTTTTGATTTAGATTTGAATATAATCTGAACAAATTAAGTAATGGCTTTAATTGATTACGAACTTAAAAACAGGGTTTCTTTCATAACCTTAAACCGTCCCGAAAAAAGAAATGCATTAAATCCCGAGCTGGTTAAACTTTTAACAGCGTGTTTTCTGAAAGCAAATACTGATGAAAATGTTAAAGTGATTGTGTTATCAGCAAACGGCGAGGTTTTTAGTGCCGGTGCAGACTTGGCATATTTACAACAACTTCAATCCAATTCTTATGAAGAGAATGTAAGTGATTCTGGTAGTTTAAAAGAGCTTTTTTATACCATTTATACTTCCCCCAAATTAGTTATTGCACAGGTAGAAGGCCACGCAATTGCCGGTGGCTGCGGCCTTGCGTCTGTATGCGACCTGGTATTTAGTATTCCTGAGGCAAAATTTGGATATACCGAAGTGAAAATTGGTTTTATACCCGCATTGGTGGCTTGCTTTTTGGTAAGAAAGTTAGGTGAAGCCAGAACTAAAGAATTATTGCTTAGCGGTGATTTGATAAGTGCTGAAAAAGCAGCAGAGTATGGACTCATTAATTTTATTTTCGAGGCTGATAAAATTCGCGGAGAGGTAATACATTATGCTCAAAGATTTATTTCTTCTGTTTCAGCGCAATCGGTAACTCTAACTAAAGAGTTGCTTAACATGGCTCAGAATTTAAGTCTAGAGGAAAGTCTGGAGAATGCTGTTCATCTAAATGCAAAGGCACGGTCAAGTGATGATTGCAAACGAGGAATTTCTGCCTTTTTAAATAAAGAAAAGCTTGAATGGTAAATCTCTAATGAGCCATTTATAATTTTATAAACCAATTATTCCTTACCTGAAAATGAATAATGTGCCGTACGAGATTTTTTTAATTGGTGATACTGGAAGTATTTCCCGCAATAAACCAGATCAGGTATTGGAAATGTTGAAGGCTCATTGTGATGTAAATCAGGAGTCGGCTATTGTATTTTTAGGAGATAATATTTATCCCCGCGGATTACCGGCAAAGGATCATTTACTTAGGAAAGAAGCTGAGGATACGTTGAATGCCCACAAAAACGCATTAAAAGATTATCACGGCAAAGTATTGTTTATCTCCGGTAATCATGATTGGAATAAAGGCAGAGCGGATGGATATGAATATGTTTTGCGTCAGCAAAAATATCTTGATAAATTATTCGGAACACAGGTAATGTTTCCGTCAAACGGATGCCCGGGACCTTCAGAAATCAATGTAAATGATAACATAACCATTGTTCTTATAAATACCCAGTGGTGGCTTCAATCAGGCTACCGGCCAATCGGAAAGGAGTGTGGTTGCCGCGTTAATTCTGAAGAGGACTTTTTTATTCACCTAAGAAAGGTACTCGACAAGAATAAGGGTAAACAGATAATTGTGGCCGGACATGCGCCAGTTTACAGTTATGCTATTCATGGCGGTCGCTATAAATTCAGTCATCATTTATTTCCGATGACCATTTACCATAGAAAAGCGTATGTTCCATTACCGCTTATTGGGTCATTGCTTCCCTTGTACAGAAAATATTTTGGCGCTAAGGAAGATATTGCACATCCTAGATACCGGCATTTAAGAAAAAAGTTAAAAGAGGTTTTCAAAGAATATCCGGGTTTAATTTATGCTGCAGGGCATGAGCATAATTTGCAGCACATTAGCAAAGATCATAATCATTTCATCATCAGCGGGGCCGGATCAAAACTGAAATATGTTTTAAAAGGCGGTAAGAATCTGCGCTTTGGAATGAAAGCAAAAGGATTCTTTAAAATCAGGTTTGAGAGTGACGGATCAGTAGTTTCTTCGGCCTGGATATTGGATCCTGGTCATAATAAAGGGAAAATGGTGTACGAGCAGCCTTTAAATTAAGTTTGAGCCGGAACTAAAACTTTCAATGCGTTATGCATCATTTCTACCTTAATTTCTTTCACTCTGTTAATTATTTCTCCATCAATTTGTAAAGTAGTTTTTCTGCTTGATTTTATATGTGCTTCATTGCAAGAAATTATTTCTACATAATCTGAAGTCAAAAGAGTGTTCCTGAACATTTTCCAGGCTATTGATAATATTTTAATATCCGGAAATGGCTTAATAATTACGAGTTCAAACTTGCCGTCGTCGATAATGCCGTTTGGATTTATTACTGCTCCGGTACCGTATTTTGTGGCGTTTGCAAAAGTAAGCGACACGGCCCGCCTCGTAATTTCCTTGTTTTCGTATTTAATGCGGAATTTATAGTGTTTCAGTAGAAATATTTCGGCCATCAGATGCCTGGCGTAAGACATCATTCCTCTTTTCTTTTCCTGCTCAAAACGTTTAACTATCCGTGCATTTAAACCTACATCTCCCAGATGAATGCAAATTTTTCCATTAATTTTTATAAGATCTATGGGCTTTGTAATTCCGGTTTCCAATAAATGAATTGCCTGTTCAGGATTATTTGCAATTTGTAATTCGCGGGCCATTCCATTTGCAGAACCCGTTGGAATTATTAGAAGCGTAATATCCGTGTAAGCGAGAATACAGGCCAGCATATTAACCGTCCCATCCCCACCAGCAGCGGCAACAATATCTGGTTTAAATTCTTCTATTTTCTTTTTAATCACGGAGTCGGCATCAGAACCCTCAATTGAATAAACCTCATAATCGAAGTGTAATTTTTGAGAAATCTCCTCGATCAGCGGATCAAGAATTTTATTGGTTTCTGTCCCGGATCCGGGGTTAATTACAAAAAAAACCTTCATATGTTTCCGGGAGTTATTTAATGATTGCAGGTATTTAAATCTTGATTATAATGTAGTTATTAAAGCTGTTCTTTTACTTCAAGCAGAAACTGTTTCAAACGTTCTAAAGAATCAATTACTTTTTGGTTTTCTTTTACTTCGCCTTTATTGTTCTTTAAAAAATCTTTGGCTCCATGTAAAGTAAATCCTTTTTCTTTAACCAGGTTAAAGATGATTTTTAAATTTTCAACATCTTCAGGAGTAAAAAGTCGATTTCCTTTTTTATTTTTTTTAGGCTGAAGGATATCAAATTCTTTCTCGTAAAAGCGTATCTGCGAAGCATTTACATCAAACATCTGGGTTACTTCGCCCATAGTGTAGTAAAGTTTATTGATTTCGCGTTCCTTGTAAGGCATTTTGTATATATACTAGATAAGCTGAAGCTAAAGCACTTTAGCCAACAAATTGTTTTGTAAAGCTATCAAATTACAGAATACAGCACAAAAAATTAATTATCGCAGTAAAATAATCCTGCTAAGGATTTAAATAAATTTCCATTTTTCCATTTCAATCCGGGTACGGATTTTACAGGCAAAAAATTAACTTTGCTCAAATTTATAATTACAGATGACCACGATAGAGATAAGGCAGGCATTTTTGGATTTTTTTGCAAGTAAAGGGCACCAGGTTGTTTCGTCTGCACCAATAGTTGTTAAAAACGATCCAACCTTAATGTTCACCAATGCAGGAATGAATCAGTTTAAAGAGTTGTTTCTTGGTGATGCACCTGTTAAATATCCACGTGTGGCTGATACGCAACGCTGTCTGCGGGTTTCCGGGAAGCATAATGACCTCGAAGAAGTGGGCATTGATACCTATCATCATACCATGTTCGAAATGCTTGGTAACTGGAGTTTTGGCGATTATTTCAAAAAAGAAGCTATTACATGGAGCTGGGAACTGTTAACCGAAGTGTACCGGATTCCGAAAGATCAATTGTATGTTACCGTTTTTGAAGGCGACGAAAAAGAAGGCTTGCCGAAAGATCAGGAAGCATATAATTTGTGGAAAGAGCTCATCGATGAAGACCGGATTCTGTTGGGAAATAAAAAAGATAATTTCTGGGAAATGGGTGAAACCGGCCCCTGTGGTCCCTGTTCTGAAATACATGTGGATTGCCGTACTCCGGCCGAAAAGCAAGAGGTAGATGGCAAAATCCTGGTTAACAATGATCATCCGCAGGTTATTGAAATCTGGAATAATGTTTTTATGCAATATAATCGGCTGAAAGATGGTTCTTTACAGCCTTTACCCGCACAACATGTTGACACGGGAATGGGTTTGGAAAGATTAGTGAGAGTACTGCAGCAAAAATCATCCAATTATGATACCGATGTTTTTCAGCCATTAATCCAGTTTATAGCCAAAGAAGCTAAGGTTACTTATGGAGAAGACGAAAAGCTGGATATCGCCATGCGTGTGATGGCCGACCATATCAGGGCAATCAGTTTCTGTATCGCCGATGGTCAGCTGCCTTCTAATAACAAAGCAGGCTATGTAATTCGCCGGATTTTGCGCCGTGCCGTTCGTTATGCCTATACCTTTCTGAATTTCAAAGATCCGTTTTTAAATAAGCTTGTGCCGGTTTTGGCTGGGCAATTTGAAAGTGTTTTCCCCGAGTTAAGCTTTCAGAAAGAATTTGTTCAAAAAGTGGTTTTAGAAGAAGAAACCTCATTCTTAAGAACTTTATCTACCGGTATTCAGCGTTTTGAAAAATTTGCTAATACTGCAAGCAAAATTGAAGGAAGTTTTGCTTTCGAGCTTTACGATACGTTTGGGTTTCCAATTGACCTAACTGATTTAATGGCCCGCGAGAAGGGACTTGAAGTTGATATGGAGGGATTCAATAAAGAACTTCAAGAGCAAAAAACACGTTCCCGTGCGGCCACTGCTATTGATACCGGAGATTGGGTAATTGTAAATGCAGGTGAAGAAGTAGAATTTGTAGGTTATCAGGAACTGGAAACAGAGTGTAAAATATTAAAATACAGAAAAATAATTGCCAGGGGTAAAGAGCAGTTTCAGGTAGTTTTGGATCGTACTCCGTTCTATGCCGAAAGTGGCGGACAGATAGGCGATACCGGAAGGCTGGAAGATCATTCACGCCTGTTTCAGTTTGAAGTTACCGATACCAAAAAAGAAAATGGATTAATTATTCATTACCTGGATTTATTGCCTGCAGATCTTGAAGGATCTTTCTGGGCATTGGTTGATGAAGAAAAACGCCTTTCTACAGAGAATAATCATTCGGCAACGCATTTAATGCATGCGGCTTTGAAACAGGTTTTAGGATCACATGTCAATCAAAAAGGTTCATTGGTTAACGGTGATTATTTGCGGTTTGATTTTTCGCATTTTTCAAAATTAAGTGCTCAGGAAATCTCCGAAATTGAATCAATTGTGAACAAAAAGATTCGGCAGAATATCAGTTTAAAAGAGCAGCGAAATGTTCCGTATGAAGAAGCTTTACAATCTGGGGTTACTGCATTGTTTGGTGAAAAGTATGGCGATTATGTTCGTGTAATAACTTTTGATGATCATTTTTCAAAAGAACTTTGCGGCGGGACGCATGTTAAAGCCACAGGTCAGATCGGTTATTTTAAAATTATTTCTGAAAGTGCAGTTGCCGCAGGTGTGCGCCGTATTGAAGCAATAACCGGAATTAAAGCCGAAGAATATATCGTTAATCAGCAAAAAGTTCTTTCCGATTTAAAGGAAATTTTAAAAACTCCCGCTGATCTTGTTAAAACTATTGAAAATCTTCTGGAAGAGAATTCTCGTTTGCGAAAAGAATCAGAGAAAAATATTCTTGAAAAATCTGCCGGTTTAAAATATGAGTTAGCCAAGCAAGCCGAAAACATAAACGGTATTAACTTTATTGCAAAACGGATAGAGCTGCCAAATGCCGATGCTGTTAAGAATTTAGCTTTCGGAATTAAAGAAATTGTTCCTGATCTGTTTTTAATACTTGCCGCAGAATTCGAAGGAAAGCCGAATTTAACAGTAATGGTTTCTGAAAATCTAATTAAGGATCGTAATTTGAATGCGGGGGTTATTATTCGTGAGCTTGCAAAAGAAATTCAGGGTGGTGGCGGTGGCCAGCCATTTTATGCTACGGCAGGAGGTAAAAATCCGGCTGGCTTAGACTCAGCTCTTGAAAAAGCGAAGGCATTTATCTTGTCCTGATAATTTAGTAACTGAACAAAATACTTAAAAATAAAAAAGCCCCGAAAGGGGCTTTTTTATTTTCTGAAAAAATTAGTGCTTTTTGCCTTTACCTTTTCCATGTCCGTCTGAACTTTTCTTGCTGTTTGAATGGGCTTTAACATTACCATTTTTAACCGAAGAGGTTTTTATTGTGCGTACTTGATTGTTGGAAGAGTAAGATTTTTTCGCGTGTTTGGGATGCCCTTTAACAATATAATATTTTGAGTCATTGCTGTATTTAATACTTTTCTGTTTTGCCTTTAACCCTTTATATTTCGCATATTTTACTTTGTGATCATTAAAGTATAAATAAGGTCTTGGAGAGTTCATTACAACTTTATATCCGTTGTAAAGATTATATCCGCTATATCTTGAAGGAAGATTAGTGGAAAATAACCAACGGCCATCATTCAGGTAAACATATTGTCTTTTAGGAACACTATAATATGTTTGTATGTCGGGCAAATAGTAATAATCTGCACGATCATAACCCACCGGACCCCATAAAGGCTGAGATCCAACATTGAAATTTATACTTATTTGAGCTTGTGAAGAATTTGCTGTAAAAGCAACAAATGCAACAGTTAACGCCAATAATAGCTTTTTCATCTTATATAATTTAATCTGAGACATATTTATCCAATTCTATGCCATGATCAAAATTAGTTGTACACATTCCATAACCTGCTATAATGCTTCAAATGTTTATATTTGAAAAAAATGTCTTTAATAGTCCGGATTATATTTAATTCCGGATTTTATTTATTAGAAAGAGAAGATTTTGAAAAGAATAATTTTAGTAGGATTAGTATGTTTAGCAGCACTGGGATCGTGCAAAAACAATGATGAATTTAACATTAACGGTAAAGTTGAAAATGCCGGATCCATAAAAAAAGTTGAGCTTTATGAAATGGATCAATTAATTGATTCTGCTTTTTTAAATGAAGATCAGGAATTTAAATTCAGAAGAATCTCTCCCGAACCCAATTTTTATACCATGGTAATTGGCGATAAGAACTTTCTCATTATCGCCAGAAATGGCGATGAGATAGATTTTGAAACTGATTTTACAGATTCGAAAAATACATATTCCATTTCTGGTTCAAAAGATTCCGAAAAAATTCGTGAATTTAATCAGGTAAGTAATGAGTACGGTAAAATTTATCAGGATATTCAGGCTACCTATTCTCAGGAGATAAGTAAAAATCCTGCCGCTAAGGATTCTATATTTAAATCATTAATGCCTCAATTTCAACAAAATATGGATGCCTACAGTCAAAAGGCATTACAGTTTGGAGAAGAAAACAAAGATAATTTAGCCGGATTTTATGCTGTTGGAACTATTGATCAATCCAGATATGAATCTCAGTTAATTAAATATGCAGAGGAAGTAAAGCCTAAGTTTCCTAAAAACAAAGCGGTACAATCTTTTACTGATAAAATGATGTCGTTGAAACCGGTTTCAGTAGGTCAGCCAGCCCCTCAATTTGAATTGCCAACTCCGGAAGGTAAAATAATTAAACTTTCAGATCTCAAAGGCAAATATGTGTTGTTGGATTTCTGGGCTTCCTGGTGTGCACCTTGCCGGGATGAAAATCCAAATATTGTTAAACAGTATAATTCATTTAAAAATAAAGGTTTTACTGTACTGGGCGTTTCTTTAGATAAAGGAAAAGGTGCATGGGAAAAAGCAATTGCTGATGATAAGTTAACATGGACTCATGTATCTGAATTAAAAGAATGGGATGGTAAAGTTTCCATTGCTTACAGGGTGGAAAGCATTCCATCTTCTTTTTTATTAGATCCACAGGGGAAAATTATTGCAAAGAATTTAAGAGGGGCAGAACTTGAAAATTTTTTAAAGAAAACCCTAAATTAATGGTGTATTAGTAGATGTTAACAATATCTTAATAAACAGTTAACATACATTGACAACAAACTGGCTACTTTAGCGCTAAAATAAAAATTATGAGTATTGCTAAGCATAAGATCCTGATAGTTGATGACGAGCCGGATATCCTTGAACTGATTGAATACAATCTGAATAAAGAAGGATATCAGGTTTATACTGCTACCAATGGACAGGAAGCCGTTTCTGAAGCCAAACGAGTTCTGCCGGATCTTATTATTTTAGATATCATGATGCCTAAAATGGACGGGATAGAAGCCTGCCGGATTTTGCGTTCCATGCCCGAATTTAAGAATACGTTCATGGTTTTTTTAACTGCCCGGAGCGAAGAGTATTCTGAAATTGCAGGTTTTAACGTGGGCGCTGATGATTACATAGCCAAACCAATAAAGCCACGGTCACTTATTAGCAGGATTAACGCTATTTTGAGAAGAAATGCTCAGGCTGAAGAAGTAACCGAGAATAAACTGGAAATCGCTGACCTTGTTATTGACCGGGATGCATTTCTCGTATTCAAAAAAGGTGAGAAAATTATATTGGCTAAAAAAGAATTTGAATTATTATACCTGCTTGCGTCTAAGCCCGGAAAAGTATTTACAAGAGATGTAATTTTGAAAAGCATCTGGGAAGATTCTGTAGTAGTTACTAACCGTACCATCGATGTCCACATCCGGAAATTACGTGAAAAACTTGGGGAAATGTACGTAACTACTGTTAAAGGTGTAGGATACAAATTTGAAGCTAAATAATTCTTTTTTTGATGTTTGCGGTTAAATTGGGCTCCATGCTCCATTTTTCCTGTACATTTGCGGCTTAACTATTATTTTTGCTGTGAAATTTCCGAAGTTTGAGGATTTGATCCTTTTTGAAAATAACGATCTGATCGTTGTTAATAAACCTGCATTTTTAAGTTCATTAGATGATCGCGAAGGCGGAGAAATAAATCTGCTGCGGCTGGCCCGTCAGTACACTTCAGATGCGCAGATCTGTCATCGTTTAGATAAAGAAACCTCCGGCGCTTTAATTATTGCTAAAAATCCGGAAGCGTACAGGTTGGTTTCTATGCAGTTTGAGCACAGAAAAATTAAGAAAATATATCATGCCGTAATTACCGGTACTCATGTGTTCGAAAATCTTCATGTTGATCTTCCGATTTTAAATCTTGGTAATAAAAATGTAGCTATAAGCCGTCAGGAAGGTAAACCCGCTGAAACTATTTTTAATTCTTTAAAATATTATAAGCACTATACATTAGTGGAGTGCAGCCCTATTACGGGCAGAATGCACCAGATCCGAATTCATTTGGCATCGCAGCGTGCATGTATAGCAGGAGATGAAATGTATGGAGGAAAGCCAATTTTTCTGTCAGAAATTAAACGTTCCTACCGACTTGGGAAAGAGCAGGAAGAATTGCCAATTATGAAACGCTTTGCTCTTCACGCAAGACAATTGACCTTTAACATTAATGAAACCACTCAAATGACTTTTGAGGCCCCTTATCCAAAAGACTTCGCTACGCTGATTAAGTTGCTGGATAAATTTGATGCCTAAATAAAAAGCCTTATCCGGATTTTTAATCCGGGTAAGGCTTTACCATATCAATAATAGCTTATATTTAATCTGGTTTTTATCAGGTAGTATAACCTAAGATCTTCAGAACTTGTTTACTATTTTGCTCTTCTCCAAAAACTTCAAAATTGAAGGTTTCATCTCGGTTTCTGCGAATAATAACATGTTTTGGAGATGGAAGCAGACAGTGATGAATTCCACCGTAACCGCTTAAAACTTCCTGATAAGCACCCGTGTGAAAAAAGCCCATGTACTGCACTTTACGTGTTTTAGGCATAAACACACTGTTCATATGCGCTTCCTGATTATAATAATCCTGGCCGTCGCAGGTTATTCCTCCCAGATTTACACGCTCATATTCAGAATCCCAGTTATTTATTGGCGCCAGAATATACTTTTGATTTAAAGCCCACACATCCGGCAGATTAGTAATAAATGATCCGTCAAGCATGAGCCATTTCTCGCGGTCGTTCTGAAGTTTTCTTCCCAATACTTTATATAAAATTCCTGAAGCTTCCGCAACGGTGTATTTGCCGAATTCGGTTATGATATCTGGTTCTACAGTTTCGTTTTCCGCACAAATTTCTTTGATTCGTTTTACAATTTCATTCACCATGTATTCGTAATCAAAATCAAATACAAGTGAATCTTTAAATGGCATTCCTCCGCCAATATCCAGCGTAGTTAAATCAGGATTAACTTTTTTAAACTTGCAATAGAGAGTTACGTATTTTTCTAACTCGTTCCAGTAATAAGGTGTGTCTGATATACCAGAATTTATAAAGAAGTGTAACAGCTTAACCTTAAAGTTTGGATTCTGTGCAATTTTGTGATTGTAAAAGTCAATCACATCTTCAATTCTGATTCCTAAACGGGAGGTATAAAATTGAGAATCAGGTTGTTCTTCAGCAGCTATGCGGATACCCAGATTACATGGAATATCCAGCTCGTCATCATACAGGTTGAATTCTTCTTTATTGTCAAGTACCGGAATGATGTTTTTATATCCATCATGAAGCATGTCAATAATATATTGCTTGTACTGGAAGGTTTTAAAACCGTTACAGATAACCGTTATATCTTTATTTAAAACGCCTTTTTTTTCCAGAGCATCAATCATTGGCATGTCAAAAGCAGAGGAGGTTTCAAGGTGGATCTCATTTCTTAAAGCTTCTTCAACAATATGTCTGAAATGCGAGCTTTTAGTACAATAACAATATTTATAACTGCCTCTATAATTATTTCGAATTATAGCCGACTGGAAAAGGATTTTCGCCTGCTGAATTTTCTTGCTGATAATTGGCAGATAGGTAAATCTTAGTGGTGTGCCATAAGTTTCAATCATCTCCATCAGGTTCAGATCGTGAAAATATAGCTCATCGTCGATAACTTCAAAACCCTCCTGAGGAAATCCAACGCTTAAATCTAGAAACTCCGCGTAACTTTGCATTTTTTTATAATTTTGGCAAAGATATAAAAAGCAGAGGGCTTAGAGCAAAGTGGAGGGTCGAAAATTATTTTTCCTCATTTTCATTTTTTTTGCCGGGTATTGTGTATTATAGAACTATATGCGAGAACTTAAAATCATTGAAGTTAAATCAGAATTGGGCGCCGGAACACGTGGAGCCAGTATGGGCGTAGACGCTATTAAAATTGCCGCCCTCGATTTTGGAAGCAGGTATTTTAAAAAATATAAAAGTGTAGAAATACCCAATGAGAATCACCTCTTGCTTGAATCAACCGGCAATCAATATGCAAAACGAATTTCTGGTGTGCTAACCATGGTAGAGCGGGTTGCCGAAGAAGTTTCTAAAACTCTTAAGAATAATGAATTCCCAATTGTTCTATCCGGAGATCACAGTAACTCTGCCGGAACTATTTCGGGTATTAAAAAAGCTTTCCCAAAATCAACTCTTGGCGTGATCTGGATTGACGCTCATGCGGATATTCATTCTCCATATACCACCCCTTCGGGCAATCTGCACGGAATGCCTATCGCCATCGTTTTAGATGAAGATAACAATGAATCAAAAATCAATAATATTGATCAGGAAACGGTAAATTACTGGTTTCAATTAAAGAATGTAGGTAATATTGCACCTAAAATTACCTATCGGGATTTAGTTTATATTGCTGTTCGTGATACCGA
Source organism: Daejeonella oryzae DSM 19973 (assembly GCF_000422945.1). Taxonomy (GTDB): domain Bacteria; phylum Bacteroidota; class Bacteroidia; order Sphingobacteriales; family Sphingobacteriaceae; genus Daejeonella; species Daejeonella oryzae. The sequence continues at coordinate 630,844 of NZ_AUHA01000003.1, read as the reverse complement.
AATTCCTGAAGAATATTTGTTGCGGAAGAATACGGTCAAAAATTTTACTACTGCCGAAATTCGTAAAAGAGGAGTGGAGAGAGTAGCCATTGATGCATTACAATATCTTGATCACTGTGATTTAATCTACATTTCTTTTGATGTGGATTCTATGGATGCCGGAATTTCTAAGGGAACTGGAACTCCGGTTGCAAACGGAATTACCGAGCGAGAAGCAGGAAACTTAGTAGCCAGGCTGATGACAAATGATAAGGTTTGCTGTTTTGAAATAGTTGAAGTAAATCCAACACTCGATAAAGAGAATTTAATGGCAGAGAATGCCTTTGAAATATTGGTTCGTGCAACCAACTCCCTTATAAACGATTAATATAATATCCTCCATCCCAATAAAAACAAGCTGGCTTGCCAGACTCATAAATTTACAATGAACCTCGAAGAAAATATTATAAAAACAGTTCAGCAGGCTATTCAGGAACTTTATCAATCCGAATTACCCGTTGAACAAATTGCGTTACAAGACACCCGAAAAGAGTTTGAGGGCCAGATTACGATTGTAACTTTTCCTTTCATCAAATTTTCAAAGAAAAGTCCGGAACAAACAGCCCAGGATTTGGGTTCTTATCTGCAGGTAAAAATTGAAAAAATAGTCGGCTTTAATGTAGTGAAAGGTTTTCTGAACCTTGCTATTGCTGATGATTTCTGGGTTGATCAGCTGTATTCCGATATCAGCAAAGAGAGTTACGGACAGTTTCCGGCCAACGGGAAAAAAGTAATGGTTGAATATTCATCTCCCAATACCAACAAACCCTTACACTTAGGCCATGTTCGTAATAATTTACTGGGATATTCGGTTGCAGCAATTCTGGAAGCAAGCGGGTGTGAAGTTGTTAAAGTGAACCTGGTAAATGATCGGGGTATTCATATATGTAAGTCTATGCTTGCATGGCAAAAATTCGGAAATGGCGAAACTCCCGAAAGCTGTCAGTTAAAAGGGGATCATCTGGTTGGAAAATACTATGTTATTTTTGATAAAGAATACAAAAAACAGATTGAAGAATTAAAGACTGCCGGTCAGACAGAGGATGAAGCAAAAAAGAATGCGCCCATTATTCGTGAGGCACAGGAAATGCTTCAGAAATGGGAGGCGGGTGATGAAGCTGTTTTAAATCTCTGGAAAAAAATGAACCGTTGGGTTTATTCCGGTTTTGCAGAAACCTATAAAAAACTGGGGGTTGATTTTGAAAAATTCTATTACGAATCTGATACCTATATTTTAGGGAAAGATATCATCGAAGAAGGTCTTGAGAAAAGTGTATTCTTTAAAAAACCTGATGGATCGGTCTGGATCGACCTGACCGCAGATGGCCTGGACGAAAAACTGGTTCTACGCTCAGACGGAACTTCTGTTTATATTACTCAGGATTTAGGTACGGCCCAGTTAAAGTTCAATGATTTTAAGATGGATGAATCCATTTACGTTGTTGGAAACGAGCAGGATTATCACTTTAAAGTGCTTTTTCTTATTCTCCAGAAACTTGGAAAAACCTGGGCTAAAGGATTGTATCATCTTTCTTATGGCATGGTTGATCTTCCTTCCGGAAAAATGAAATCAAGGGAAGGTACTGTAGTGGACGCCGATGATTTGATTTCTGAAATGGTCAACACTGCTAAATACCGTACGGAAGAATTAGGTAAAGTAGAAGGATTTTCCATCGAGGAAAAGCAGGAATTATACCAGATGATTGGTTTAGGAGCCCTGAAATACTTCCTGTTAAAGGTAGAACCTAAAAAGAGACTGTTATTTGATCCGAATGAATCTATAGATTTTCAGGGAAATACCGGCCCCTTTATTCAGTATACACATGCCCGTATAAAATCAGTATTAAGTAAGGCCAGTTTGGCTACATCACATTCCGGAATTTATACTTCAGCATTAAATTCTGTAGAACGAGATTTGATTGTGATTTTACACAAATACCCGGAAGTAATTCAGGGTGCTGCAAAAGATCATAGTCCTGCGCAGATTGCCAACTATGTTTTTGAGCTCGCAAAGTTGTACAATAAGTTTTATCATGAAGAGCCTATTCTAAAAGCCGAAGAAGAATCAGTAAAGCAATTCAGGTTAAGTTTGTCGGCAGCTACAGCCGCAGTTATTAAAAAATCTATGAAGCTGCTGGGAATTGCCGTGCCAGATAAAATGTAGCTATTCAAACAGTAATTCAGTTTATGTAGTCAATCTATAAAAATTCAGCCGCAGACATACCATCATTAAAATGGTATTTATCTGCGGCTTATTTTATTTACTGATACTTGGTTTAGTTTAACTACGATTTATATTAAATTTTTGAGAAACTTTTAGATCTTTTAAACCACCGGAATAGTCATAAAATCCGTTGCCGGATTTTATCCCTTTGTGACCGGCTGTAACCATATTTACCAATAATGGACATGGAGCATATTTTTGATTTCCAAAACCCTGATAAAGAACATTTAAAATAGCTAAACATACATCCAAACCAATAAAATCGGCTAACTGCAGCGGACCCATCGGATGAGCCATTCCTAATTTCATTACCGTATCGATTTCTTCAACTCCTGCAACCCCTTCATAAAGTGTATAAACAGCTTCATTGATCATTGGCATTAAAATTCTATTAGCCACAAAGCCGGGATAATCGTTTACTTCGACCGGGGTTTTGCCCAATTTTAGTGCTAATTCCATAACGGTATTAGTCACTTCGTCTGAAGTTGCGTAACCACGAATCACTTCCACCAGTTTCATTACCGGAACCGGGTTCATAAAATGCATTCCAATCACCTTTTCGGGATGTGCAGTTACTGAAGCTATTTTAGTTATGGATATTGAAGATGTATTGGAAGCCAGGATTGCATCTTCTTTACAAAAATGACTAAGGTCCTGGAATATTTTTAATTTGAGATCTAGATTTTCTGTGGCTGCTTCAACAACCACGTCGGCATTCTCAACACCAGACTGAAAATTCGTAGATGTTTTAATATTCTTTAGCGTTGAAACTTTATCATCATCAGTGATTATTCCTTTGGCAACCTGCCTGTCCAGATTTTTGCTTACTGTAACTAAAGCCCGCTGAAGGGCATCTTCTGATATATCTACCAGGTTTACTAAAAATCCTTTTTGAGCAAAAGTATGGGCAATTCCATTTCCCATTGTCCCAGAACCAATAACAGATATTTGTTTTATTTCCATATTTATTCTAATGAATATTTATAATTGCGGTTAAATTTAAAACTAAACAAATAACAATAAAAAATTAGAATTATAGATAACGTATGCTTTATAGCTAATTCTGAATATCGAGGTGTTTTGTTAAGAATTTTATGAAAAAATAAATAAAGATTCAATTAGTTGAGATTATTTAACTGGCTTGCCTTAAATAAGAAAAGCGGTTCAAATAGAACCGCTTTTCCAAACCTAAACCAAAACCTAACCTTAATTTTTTTGCTTCCTCTTAGAATGATTCATATTCTTATGATCTCTCATCCCATTTTTAGAATTTGATTTCATTTCATTAAATGCTTGGCGCTGCTCTTCATTTAATATTTTCTGAAGCTTTGCATCACTTTCCTGCATTAACTCTTTGCGCTGCTCCATCTTTTTTGCTCTTTCTTTCTCATCTGATTTGAGCATATTTTCCATTTTCTTTGCTCTTTCCAGATTCAAAGCATAAACTTTTGATTTCTGATCAGGTGTTAAAGACAGTTTTTTTTCTAACATCTCAGTTTGATGCTTTGCTCTCTCTTCAGGTGATTTCAAATCTGTATTACGCTCCATTTTTTGTGCAAATACCGAACCTGCAAAACTCACACATAAAACTGCTGCAATGATTAATTTTTTCATCTTTAATTTATTAAGGGTGTATAATTAAAATGTAATTCTTAATTCAATAGTTATTATACACAGATAGAGCAAATTAATCATTAAGGGTTTAATTGGTTAATGTTAAATAATGTTAAGACTTATTTCCATGAAGACTGGAGATAGATTTCTGCATTTGTGAGACCATTGATGTGAGTGTTTCCAATGTTGGGGATGGAGCAGGTTCCGGGAAATCAGTACTTATAAATGCTTTCGCCTTCCAGATTTCTAAAACATCTTCGGCCGGAATTGAATATGGCTCATATACCGGATTATCAGAAATCAATTTTAGAGTCTTGTTCTCTTTAAATTTATTGGCGATACGTTTATAAACCACTCCATCTCCTTTACTTAATACTATATATGTATCTCCAGGTTTCAAATCATTCCAGTTGCTTAAATATTCACCAACTACAATTGTTCCGGATTGGAGCGGCAGCATAGAATCGCCCTTAATTTCAAAAGCCCGGTATGTTCCCTGTCTGAACATCGGTAAGTGAAATTTAGGTAACTCACCAATAAATTCAGGATCTGAATATCCATTTAAATAACCTGCGCTTGCCTTTACTGGAACCAATTCAATATTTTCCCGGTCATCAGAATCAACAGAAATACTTAATACCCGAATATTACCCGGATCTCCTTTAGGTTTTGGTTTCCACTTATCATCAATTTTTTCATTGATCAGTTCATCCATAGAAAGCTCATAAAATTCTGCGAATTTTTTTAGCAATTCATACTTAGGTTCTGCACGCTCTTCTTCATAAGCCCCCACGAGGGAACGTTTAATTTCAAGTGTATCAGCGAACTGTTGTTGAGTTAACCCTTTTTTCTTACGAAGGTATTTCAGGTTTGAGGAAATATTTGCCATTTGAAAATAAATTTGTGAATACTAAAATTATTAGTATTTTTATGCTCATAAAATTAGCAATAAAATTTTAGAGTTCAATACAATTTTTAACATTCTCCTAAAGGAGCTTAATTTATTTGAAATGAAGAAATATGTTTATTTAGTTACTGATCGTAATCGTAGTTGTGTACATGTTGGAATGAGCACTGATCTGATGAAAACGATGACTTTTTACCGTCAAATGCCTAACCTGTTTTTCGATTCGGGACAACAGTTAACCCGACTTGTTTACTTTGAGGAGTTGAATTCAGAAAATATGGCTTTGTTACGCTTTGATATAATAAGCAAATTTACCAGGATTCAGAAAGACAGAATGGTCAGATCTGTAAACCCTGATTGGTTAGATCTGACCATAGGTCTGGATTTCGAAAAGATATTACTTGGCGGAATGCAGGTATCTGTTCCTGTTAGGAGTATGAGCTGATTTATTTTTTAATAAACTTAAATGCAGCAGAATTCATGCAATATCTTTTTCCACCTTTATCTGCCGGACCGTCGTCAAATACGTGGCCTAAATGTAAGCCGGTACTTGTTTCAATTATTTCGCCACGAACCATTCCAAGGCTGTTATCCTGAACCACTGTAACTGCTTTGGGATTAATGGGTTTTGTGAAACTTGGCCATCCGGTACCCGAATCAAATTTATCTTCTGAGCTGAATAAAGGTTCACCAGTTGCAGCACTAACATAAATTCCCTTTTGATAATTGGAATTATAGGGATTTTTAAAGGGAGTTTCAGTCCCTTTCTTAACCATTACTTCAAATGCAATAGGGCTCAATATTTTTTTCCATTCGTTTTCTGACTTCTCAATTGGAAATTTTTTGGAATTGCTATTTTCTTTTTTAGCTGTCTTTGCTGATTGTCCGCAGCTAGTTCCTATCATAAACAGGAGTGCAGCAGAAATACATACTATATTTTTCATTTTTAGATTAATTAATGTGTTTATAGAAATTATCATTTAAGAATGATGAGAAACTTCCTATTAATAAACGTAGTATTTTAATTCCTGGTTTTCCAATTATCATTAATCCTTTCAATAATACTCATCTTATCTTTCAAATAAACTGAATAAGAATTTTGGTTTGATTATATATCTGATTCTGTAATTTACGGCTTCGAAAATATTTAAATATTCCCAATGATCTCCTATTATAAATCACGTATTCAATTTGCCGAAAAGGAAATCGCCCGGAATTCTAAAAAAGCGAATCTATATTCTGTATTAAGATTGGTTGTTCTGGTCGCAGGTTTTATTATAATTTATCAAAGTCTTCAGTTTGAAAAAATCTGGCTTACCGAACTAATATTTTTAGCCCTGATAATTTTATTTGCATGGCTGGTAAGCCGGCAAAGTAAACACGAAAATGATCGGCAGTTTCACGCTGATCTAAAAAAAATAAACCAGAATGAAATTGACAGTATTGAGTCAGGTCAGAATATTTATTCGGATGGTACGCCATTTATAGATAGTGAACATATTTATACATCAGATCTTGATATTTTTGGGGAAAACTCATTATTTCAGCTTGCTAACCGCTGCTCTACAAAACAGGGTAATTTGATGCTGTCTTCCTGGGTAAGTGCGCCGGCTGGACGAGATCAAATTTGTGGACGTCAAAAAGCTGTTGAAGAATTGGCATCAAAATCAGAATGGAGGCAGAATTTTCAAACCATTTTGTTATTCTCCAATAATATAACAGAAGATCCAATTAAGAAAATTTTATTATATCTTAAAAATGATCCTGTTAAAATACCCAATCTGCTAAAACTTTATATTGGCTGGATTCCTTTTCTTTTTTTAGGAACTGCAGCACTTTCCTTTTTTGTGCCCAAGGTTTTTATTTTATTAATCATTCTGGCCATTGCAAACCTGTTTATAATTCAGTCTCATGAATCTAAGATAGAACGCACAGAGCTATTATTGACGAAGGCAGGTAAGTTACTCTCTAAGTTTTCTTATTCATTTAAGATGATAGAAAATGAGTCCTGGCAATCCGGATTAACCAGGGAATTAACGGGAGAATTAACAAATAACAAAACCGATTTCTTTAAAGGCATAAAAGCTCTTTCGGTTTTAATTAGCCGCCTTGAGCTCCGCTCCGGAATTTTGATTGGTTTTGTGTTAAATGTATCTTCTGTTTGGGTGCTTAGGCAATATTTGGAAATTGAAAAATGGAAAGAATTAAATTCTTCCAATCTGGAAAAGGCATTCAACGTTTTAGCCACATTCGAAAGTTTGACAAGTCTGGCAAGCCTCAAAGCAAATCATCCGGAATGGACTTTTCCTTCCATTAGCAACGCTGATAATTATACCTTGTCAGCAATTGGAATTGGACATCCTTTAATTGAGTCTGATATTCGGGTGTTAAATGATTTTCATTTAAGAGATGAATTTAAGATAGATATCATTACAGGTTCAAACATGGCAGGTAAGAGTACCTTTTTACGCACTATTGGAATTAATGCAGTTTTGGCATTGTGCGGTGCTCCGGTTTGTGCCAGGCAGATGGAAATTACACCCATTCTCATTTTCAGCTATATGCGTATTCGGGATTCACTAAATGAAAATACCTCTACATTTAAAGCAGAATTAAACAGATTACAATTATTGCTCAATAAACTTAAAGAAGATCAAAAAATTTATTTCTTGATCGATGAAATGCTTCGGGGAACAAATTCAGTTGACAAATACAGGGGTTCAAAAGCAATTATTGAACAATTAATCTCGAAAAAAGCTGTCGGAATTGTTGCCACCCACGATTTGCAGATTGCCCATCTTGAAAAAGAATACCCTGATTATATTCGAAATTTTCATTTCGATATAGAAATAATAAATGAAGAGATGCATTTTGATTATAAAATAAGAGAAGGGGAATGCAAAACTTTTAATGCCTCTATTTTATTAAAGAAGCTGGGTATCTCAATAAATGATTGATTCAGAAAATTAAAAGGAGAATTTAAATTCTCCTTTTAATTTGATTAAATCTTATTTGAAGGCATTCAATCCGGTAACATCCATTCCTGTAATCAATAAATGGATGTCGTGAGTTCCTTCGTAAGTTACTACAGATTCTAAATTCATCATATGGCGCATGATGGGGAATTCTCCGGTAATTCCCATTCCTCCAAGCATCTGACGAGCTTCTCTGGCAATGTTTAAAGCCAATTCTACACTATTTCGTTTTGCCATAGATATCTGCGCCGCAGTAGCCCGGTTTTCATTTTTTAAAACTCCAAGTCTCCAAACCAGCAACTGACCCTTGGTTATTTCAGTAATCATTTCAGCTAATTTCTTTTGCTGCAATTGAAATTGACCGATAGGTTTGTCAAATTGCATGCGTTCTTTTGAATAACGTAATGCGGTATCATAGCAATCCATGGCGGCACCAAGCGCTCCCCAGGCAATCCCAAAACGAGCTTGATTCAAACATCCCAGCGGACCTTTTAAACCTTTAATATTAGGGAAGATATTTTCTTTCGGGATTTTAACATTGTCAAAAACCAATTCACCGGTAGCCGATGCACGTAAACTCCATTTATTATGGGTTTCGGGTGTGCTGAAACCTTCCATTCCGCGTTCAACAATCATTCCTCTGATATCTCCCTGATCATCCTTGGCCCATACCACAGCAATATCTGCAAAAGGGGCATTGGAAATCCACATTTTAGCGCCGTTAAGTAAAAAATGATCTCCCTGATCTTTAATTGTACTTGACATTGCGGAAGGATCTGAGCCATGATCAGGTTCTGTTAATCCAAAGCAGCCCATCATTTCTCCTGATGCCAACTTCGGTAAATATTTTTTCTTCTGATCTTCTGACCCGTAAGCATAAATAGGATACATTACCAAAGATCCCTGGACAGAGGCAGTTGAGCGTATTCCGGAATCACCCCGTTCAATTTCCTGCATGATTAATCCGTAAGAGATATAATCTAAACCGGCTCCACCATATTCAATAGGGACAGTGGGCCCAAATGCACCAATATCAGCAAGGCCTTTAAGCAAATGTTTAGGAAATTCAGCCCGCTGAGCATAATCTTCTATAATCGGACTAACTTCTTTTTTAACCCAATCCCGAACGCTGTTACGCACTAGTTTGTGTTCTTCAGTTAAGAGTTCATCCATTAAATAGTAATCCGGGGCTTCGTAAAGATCTTTCTTTGAAGACTTTTGGATTTCTTTTTCTGCAGTAGTTAACATAAAGTTTGTTTTTTCAAAATTAGCAAAATCAGTTATCTGATTAAGGGAGATTGATAATTTTAAGGAATTACTTCCGAAGTATCAAAACCGATATACAATAGTAATGAGATTATGCCGTAAAAATCTAATTTTGTTGTCATGGGAATTATTCAGCAAAAAGTAGGACTGCATGGCGTCCGATTTTTCTCTTATCACGGGTTTTATCCTGTAGAGCAAATTTTAGGCAGCGAATTCATTCTTGATATAGAAACCGAAGTGGAAGTGCTTACTCATGAAAAGGATGAGCTAAACATAACAGTTAATTATGAACGGTTATTTGACATCGCCACATCAGAAATGAAAATTCCCAGAAAATTACTCGAAACAGTTGCTCATAGTATTCTTGGTAGGATCAGGCACGAGTTTTTAGCAGTAAAACATATTCGCGTATGCATCAGGAAAATGCATCCGCCGCTCTCAGGTGAGGTAGAAAGTTCAGTAGTAGAATTGAAATTTAACAGATAAGATGCTTTATAATAAGATTACAGAAGAAATTTTAGAACAGTTCAGAAATATTGCCGGAATTGAAAATGTGCTTATTGAACATGATTTGCTTGAAAAATACGCTCATGATGAAACAGAAGATCTTCATTATTATCCCGAAGCAGTTGTAAAGCCTGCAAACTCAGAACAAGTATCTCTATTACTGAAATTATGTAATGAACATTTTATTCCGGTAACACCTCGGGGTGGAGGCACAGGTTTAAGTGGCGCAGCTTTACCTGTTCATGGTGGATTGCTCATTTCCATGGAAAAATTCAATAAAATTATTGACATTGATGAGCGAAATCTTCAGGCTACAGTAGAACCGGGTGTCATAACCGAAGTGTTTATGAATGCCGTAGCGGATAAAAATTTGCTGTATCCGGTTGATCCATCGAGTAAAGGAACATGTTTTATAGGCGGAAACATTGCGCATGGAAGCGGTGGCCCCAGAGTTGTTAAATATGGAACTATACGTGAATATGTTCTTAACCTTGAAGTGGTTTTGCCAACAGGAGAAATCATCTGGACAGGAGCAAATACACTTAAATATGCCTCAGGTTATAACCTTACCCAATTAATGATTGGCTCTGAAGGAACACTGGGGATTATTACAAAAATTGTAGTGAAGTTAATTTCAAGACCATTGCATAACATTTTATTGTTGGGTTCTTTCCCCACTAATGAAGATGCATGTAAGGCTGTTTCAGCGATTTTCAGGGCAGGCGTTACACCCTCAGCTCTGGAATTCATGGAAAGAAGAGGAGTGGAGTGGGTCATAGAATTTGACCACCTGCAATTTGATTTAAAAGATGGAGTTGAGGCTTTCCTGATAATAGAAGTGGACGGCACCAATATGGACACGCTTTTTGCTGAAGCCGAAATTATTAATCAGGTTCTGGAAGAGAATGGATGTACAGATGTTCTTTTTGCGGACTCATCCGCACAAAAAGAAGAATTATGGAAAATCCGCAGAACTATGGCAGTTTCAGTAAAATCTAATTCGGTGTATAAAGAAGAAGATACGGTAGTTCCCAGAGCAGAACTGCCGGCTTTAATGCATGGAATAAAACAGATAGGTAAATCTTATGGATTTCAATCCGTTTGTTATGGTCACGCCGGAGATGGTAATCTTCATATAAATATTATAAAAGGCAGTATGAGTGATGAAGACTGGAACACCAAACTCAAATCGGGCATACAGGAGATTTTTGAACTAACAGTAAAACTTGGAGGAACTTTATCAGGCGAGCATGGAATCGGGTTGGTACAGCGTGAATTTATGTCTTTAAAATATTCTGAAATTCATTTAAACCTGATGAGGGGAATCAAGGAGGTTTTTGATCCAAAAGGCATACTAAATCCAGGGAAAATAACACCCGATGTAAATTAAACCAGGGTGAAAAAAAATCGCTATTTTAGAAATCCCAATTAAATCCTCTTTATGGAATTCCCTCACACAGATGTGATCAAAATATTATTAGCTATTTTATGCGGCACTATAATAGGTTTTGAAAGAGAATATCATAATAAAACTGCCGGTCTGAGAACCATTATATTAATATGTATGGGATCTACCATTTTTACAATGGTTTCTTTGAAGATGGGTGGCAGTGATGACCGTATTGCTGCCAATATTATTACAGGTATTGGTTTTATTGGCGCAGGTGTGATTTTTAAAAATACCTACGATGTTAAAGGACTAACTACAGCGGCTGTGATTTGGGTAACTGCTGCAATTGGGATGATCATTGGGATCGATCTTTACCTTATGGGAGTTATTCTCTCTGTGGTGGTTTTAATCATTCTATCTTTTTTCTCCCGCATTGAAGATTACATATATGTACTTAATTATAAGGCCGATTTTCTGATAACTTTTGTAAATACCGATGTAGAAAACCTGAGAAAGGTAGAGAAATTGTTAACCGATGATAAATTGAAATTCAGAATTAAACAACTCTCAAAAACAGATAATCGATTATTTACCGTGATACAAGTATCCGGTAGTAAAAATAAAATTACAAGGTTTACTGAAGAATTGTTAGCTATAGAAGAGGTTTACCAATTTTAAAGAGCTATTGCTTCAAATTCGAGCATTTTAAATTTTTGAATATCTGGAATTGCAGCTGGTTTGTTATTTTGATAATCATAAGAAATACAAACGGTGCTTCCTTTAGTGCATATTTCTTCAATACCATTTTTCATTCTAACCAGCACATAATCTAGATCAAAACTGCTTTTACCTACTCTTGAAGTTCTTACGTAGGCAAAAATTTCATCATTTAAATTGATTGGTTTCACATAATTAATTTCTGCTTTACCGATGATAATACCCATCGCTTCCCAATCCCATTTGATCACATCATTCCAATAACTGGATCGGGCAATTTCAAAATAGGTTAAGTAAACAGCATTGTTTACATGACCGAAAGCATCAATATCAGAAAATCTAATTGATATACTTGTTTTATAATTATAGTCAGTTATAGTAGTCATTTGAGTCAATTTGTCGTTCTGTAAGATTAATTCACAGTCATATTGTCTTATTAAAAAGTGTACTGGTATTCAATAAACTGAATGGTATGCAGATTGTTTAAAACATATCTAAAAATATAGGAGGAAATAAAAAATGACACTAGTGAAATTTTCTAATGGAAGTAAAGGAAATGCATTAAGTCCTTTATTTAATGATTTTTTTGAGACAATGCTTCATTCCGATCCCTTTGTCTCAGACCGTATGAGTTTAAGAGTTCCAGCAGCGAATATAGCTGAAACTGACGTGGAGTTTATTATTGAGCTGGCAGTACCGGGAATGAGAAAGGATGATTTTAAAATCAGTCTTGATAAAAACTTATTAAGTATTTCATCAGATACAAAATCTGAGAATTCAGAAATTGATGAATCTAAAAGGTACAATAGAAAGGAGTATAGTTTCAGTTCTTTCGTAAGAAGTTTTACCCTTCCTCAAAGCTCTGATTTATCTAAAATTTCCGCAGAATACGTTGACGGTATTTTGAAAATAAAAGTTTCTAAAAAAGAGGAGGCCAAAATGCAGTCAAGAGAGATTTCTATTCAATAATGACGTAAAAGATTTCAGTTTTTGATTGTATCAATAAAGGTGTTACGTTTTTAAGGTAACACCTTTTCTTTTTTATGATTACACAAACCCAAATGTTTGTAATTTTACCCGCATGGCAAGAGAAATATTAGAAACAAAACGAAAAGCTTTAAAAATTAACCTCGATCATTCTATTTATGGAACATTTGCAGAAATTGGTGCAGGTCAGGAAGTAGCCCGCAATTTCTTTACAGCTGGTGCCGCTTCCGGAACCATTGCGAAAACGATGTCGGCATATGATATGGTTTTTAGTAATTCCATTTACGGTGCTGAGCAATCCGGAAGATATGTAAGCAAATCCCGCTTAAATAAAATGATAGGCATAGAGTTCGATTTGTTATCCGAAAGATTAATCGGGTCTAATTATCATTCTAAAACATTTTTTGCCTTTGCAGATACCGTTACAACTTTAAATTTTAATAAAACAAATGATCCGCATGGATGGCTGGGTATCCGGTTCCAGGTAACGCCTGGAGGAGAACCGAATGATATTGTCTTTCACGTTCGACTGTTAGATAGTGATACCAATCTGCAACAGAATGTACTGGGGATTTTAGGCGTTAATCTGGTTTATGCGGCTTATTATTACAACGGTGACGTGCAGACCATGATTGAATCGTTAGCAGATAATTTGTCTGTAGGTTCGGTAGAAATTGATTTGGTAAGTATAAAAGGTCCGATTTTTAAGAATGCCAATGATCGATTGGTAAATCTTTATTTAATAGCTAAAGGTTTTTCAAGTGCGGCAATTTTTGATGAAGAAGGTCGCGTAAGACAAAGTAAAGACCTGCTTTATAAAAAGGATGTAATGATTCTGCGAACCAAATTCGGTCAAAAATCCACACCCAATTTTGATTTATTTAATAAGGCTGTTGAGCAGTTTAAACGCTCTCAAAAAATTGATGATAAAAATATACATGTGCTTATAGAAGTACTCATGACTAACTTGATGCAGGATAACGCAGAGATAAATAATGAGGACTTAGAAGTATTTGCAAAAAGGGCCGAAGAATTGTGTGCTACAGGAAATAACGTTATCGTTTCAAATTTTACCCGGAACCATAAACTTGCTCAGTATTTGTCATTATGCAAACCTAATAGTGTAGGCATTTCAACAAATATATCCAACCTTAAAAACATATTTAACTCGGCTAATTATGGCGAAAATTACACTGATGAATTGCTTGCATATACAAACGATCTTTTCAGTAAGAATGTAAAGCTGTTTGCCTATCCTTATTTGAATAAAACTACTAATGAGATTATAACCACCAGAAATATGCCTGTATCCTCAGAAGCAAAACCATTGTTTGAATTTTTGATTCAAAATGGTTACATCACTGATATAGACAATTACGATACTAAATATGTAAAAACGGTTTAAATTATTAATCCCGCATATTAATGTACTGCAGTGGCTGGTCGAAATCTTCTTTACGGCATAATGCAATTACAGCCTGAAGATCATCTATTTTTTTAGCCTGAACCCGCACTTGTTCATCCATAATTGAAGCTTGTACTTTTAAGCCGCTGTCTTTAATTTTTTTGACAATTTTTTTTGCGGTTTCTTTATCCAGCCCTTCTTTGATTTTTATTTCTTTACGGAGCATGTTTCCGGAAGCATAATATTCCTTTCCCATATCCATACTATTGGGATCTAAATGCTGTTTTACCATTCGGGAAATGATGCAATCCTGAATTGCTTTTAACCGCATGTCATTCTCTGTAACAATTGTAATTTCATTGGTTTTTTTATCCAATTCAATTGAACTTTTTGAATCGTTAAAATCGTAGCGATTTAGAATTTCCTTTTTTGCAGTATTAATGGCATTATCTAATGTCTGACCATCTACTTTACTTACAATATCAAATGTTGGCATAATCTTTATTCTATTGGGAAATTAAATTATTGTTGATATATTTAATTTTTAACGAATTTAGCTCTAATCTTTTAATTTAGGTAACCTTATTATGAAAGCAAATAAAGCAAAAAGCTCTAAGAAAGCCACAAAAAAAATTACTAAACGTGTTGCTAAAAAAGAATTGGAAGCCACACTTACTGAAAAGTTTGTGGAAGTTTTAAAAGGCTTGGGGCATGATGCAGGACAGCTTGGTAAGGATATTAAAAAAGCGAGTAAAGAACTTGCTGGGAAACTTGCAGGTAAAATACAGGAATTAAAGGGATCTTTAGATTCTGAACCAGCCACTAAATTAAAAAAGGCAAAATCTAAAGTCATTAAAAAGCCTGTAACTTCGCCAAAGCAAACTCAAAAAGAAATTGCTAAAGCTGAGAAAGAAATTGCGAAAGCATCTAAATCAGTTAAAGTTATTGAACAGCCGGTAGCAAAGAGAACATATACCCGTCGTACTGCCAGCAAAGATGCTCAGTCGGCCTCTACTGCAGTTTCTGGTAGAAAAAGAACAGCAAATCCAACAGGCACTGCTACAACTAAAGCACGCACTACAAGGAAAACGAATTCAGCTACATCAAAGCCTGCAAGAACAATAAGAGCAGAATCTACACCCGTTGTTGCTGAAGAAATAATTTCCCCTGAAATCGATTCAGTGATAGGCCAGGAGCAGAGCAATCAGGAAAGTGTTAATTAATCATTTTTAATGATAAAGGTAATACTCTCTTAATATTAAATTAATAAATAATATACAGTTTTGCAGTCCTGACCTTTAAAAGTTGGGACTGTTTAGTTTTAAATTAAATGCCAAAAAATATACCTCTTATTAACCGGGAAATTAGCTGGTTATCATTCAACGATCGGGTATTGCAGGAGGCAGCGGATAAAACGGTTCCTCTTGTTGAACGAATTCGTTTTTTAGCAATTTTTTCATCAAATCTGGATGAATTTTACAGGGTTAGGGTTGCCACATTAAATCGCTTATCAAATTTAAATACAAAAGTTAAGGAGCTTTTTGGATATAATCCCAAAAAAACCCTGACTGAAATAAAAAGCATTGTAGTCCGCCAGGAAAGGAAATTTAATCACCTTTTTGAAGATGAGATTATTAAAGAACTGGAGCGTCAGAAAATATTTATTATTAATGAGCTACAACTAAATGTTTCTAGGGGGCAGTTTGTTAGAAAATATTTTCGTGATAAAATATTAAGCACCCTGGTGCCGGTGATGCTTACCGATGATTCTTTTCCCGAATTAAAAGATCGGGCGATATATTTTCTGGTAAAGCTTACAAAACTCAAAAACAAAGAAAAAATCAGATATGCTTTAATTGAGATTCCAACAGACGGATTAGATCGATTCATAGTACTCCCTGAAACCCACAATCTGAAGTTTGTAATATTAATAGATGATATTATACGCTATTGCTTAGATGATATATTTTTCATTTTTGATTATGATAATATCGAAGCTTATTCAATTCAGTTAACCCGCGATGCAGAGCTTGATTTGGATAAGCAGGTAAGTGAAAAGTTTATAGATGCGCTAACTAAAAGTTTGCAAAAAAGAAGCCGGGGTAAGCCTATGAGATTGCTTTATGATACTGACATGCCCATGGATATGCTTACCTATCTTGTGGCTAAGCTGGATTTAACCGCAGAGGGATTAATTCCAGGAAACAGATATCATAATTTTAAAGATTTTATTAATTTCCCTAACGTGGGAGGGCCGGAGCTGGAATATCCCAAAGTTTCGCCATTACCTATTAAAGATTTAACGGCGGGCCGCAGCATCTTTGCACAAATTGCTAAAAAAGATTACCTCATTAATTTACCTTACCAATCATTTGATTATATCATCCACTTTTTACGGGAAGCAGCTATTGATCCTAAGGTAACGGAAATCAATATCACTCTCTACAGGCTTGCAGAAAATTCCAGAGTTATAAATGCCCTGATAAACGCTGCCAAAAATGGTAAAAAAGTTAATTGCCTCCTTGAGTTAAAAGCTCGTTTTGATGAGCAAGCTAATATCTATTGGACCAACAGACTTGAAGAAGAAGGGCTTACTGTGAATTACGGAATTCTGGATTATAAAGTTCATTCTAAGATATGCCTTGTAAAAAGACTGGAAAAAGGGAAGGATGTTTACTATGCTAATCTCGCCACAGGAAATTTTAACGAAAAAACAGCTCTACTGTACTGTGATTATAGTTTATTTACCACTAATAAAGACATTACAGGCGAACTTGCTAAATTATTTGAAGGACTGCAGAAAAAAGTTTTTTATCGCGGATATAAGCATTTAATTGTGTCTCCGTTAGAAAGCAGAAATAAGATCTATGAGTTAATTGATACAGAAATTGCGAATGCAAAAGCTGGTAAGCCGGCGTATATGATTTTGAAAATGAATAGTCTCAGTGATGAAGACATCATATCTAAATTATACGATGCAAGTAATGCAGGTGTTAAAATTCAAATGATTATCAGGGGAATGTGTTGTCTGGTTCCGGGTGTTATTGGGTATAGTGAGAACATTCAGGTAATTAGTATTATAGATAAATATCTGGAGCATGCCCGTATTTGGATTTTTGCCAATAATGGAGATGAAAGAATGTTTTTAACATCTGCAGATATGATGACCCGAAATCTGGATCATAGGGTAGAAGTTGGATTTCCAATTTTAGATCCAAATATCAAAACTGAAATAAGGGACGCAATTGATATTCAGTTAAAAGACAACACAAAAGCCCGGGAAATAAACGCGGTCAATAACAATAAATATATCCGTAGCCGGAGTAAAATTTCTTATCGGGCTCAGGATGACATTTATTCCTATTTAAAATATAAAAGCTAAATACATTGAGATACGCAGCCATCGATATTGGGTCTAACGCAGTAAGATTACTTATCGCAGATATTATCAAGAATGATGATGAAATTACATTCAAAAAAAATACTCTAATAAGAGTTCCATTGAGATTGGGCGATGATGCTTTTTTGGATAAACGTATTTCTGTTAAAAAATCAGAAGATTTGGTTAAAACCATGACGGCTTTCAAGCATCTGATGGATGTTTATAAAGTTGAAGATTATATGGCGTGTGCAACCTCAGCAATGCGGGAAGCAAGAAATGGTGCGGAATTAGTAAGTCAAATTAAAGAAATGGCCAACCTTAATCTTGAAATAGTTGAGGGGCAAAGAGAAGCAAATATCATTTATTCTAGCCATATAGAACAGCATCTGGAAAGGAAAAAAAATTACCTCTATATTGATGTTGGTGGGGGAAGTACCGAATTATCTGTTTTTTGTGATGGCGAGATGATTTCTTCCCGTTCATTTAATCTGGGTGGAATTCGGATTCTTGACAATCAGGATAAAGATGAAACATGGGCTGAAATGAAAGAGTGGGTTAAAGAACAAGCCAAAACTTATAAAAATTTATTAGGAATAGGTACCGGTGGTAACATTAATAAATTATTTAAAATGTCCGATGAAAAAGACGGAACCCCTTTGACGTTTACTAAATTAAAGGATTTGCACACATACCTTATATCGTACTCATTAAAAGATCGAATAAAAGTTTTGGGACTAAATAACGATAGGGCGGATGTAATTATTCCTGCTTCAGAAATTTATTTGACAGTTATGAAATGGGCGGGAGTTAAAAATATTTTTGTACCACGCGTTGGTTTGGTTGATGGAATAATTCAATTACTAATTGAAAAAAATCTATCACCAAATAAACTATAAATTTATTTTTAATTAAATAAAAGTTACATAAAATTCCTGAAAGCGCTATTAAACAGTGATTTATAATCTATTCATATAGTTTTATGAATTAATGTAACAATTTTCTGATTTATAAACTCTTTTGATTTCTTTATTGTTAACTTATAGATTATAAGGAATAATTGAAAGATTTTATTGAATACTATAAAGGTGTATTTCTACGTATTGATAAGTCTTGGTCCTGATAACATTAATTGATTTATCCTATGAAAAGAAAAATTGCTGTTATAAGTGAACATGCTTCTCCCTTATCTATTTTAGGAGGAAAAGATACCGCAGGCCAAAATGTATATGTTGCAGAATTATCTAAATTTCTGGCTAGCTCCGGTTATGAAGTTGATATCTATACCCGCTGGGAAAACAAGGAATTGCCCCATATTACCATGTTAAAACCTGGAGTTAGAGTTATTAATGTAAAAGCCGGACCAGTTGAAGAAATTGACACTGAAAACCTGCTGCCGTTCATGCCCGAATTCAGGGAGAGTATGCTTTCATTTATTCATGCCAGGAAGATAAATTATGATGTAATTCATGCAAATTACTGGCTCTCTGCATTAGTTGCATGTCAGCTTAAAGAAATTTTAGGAATTCCATTTGTTGTTACATTCCATGAACTTGGACATATCAGTCGTATGCATCTTGAGAATCCGGACCCTTCTCTGCAAACGAGAATCTCCATAGAACTGGATGTAATTAAGAAGGCCGATCATGTAATAGCCGAATGTCCTCAGGATAAGCTGGATCTTATGAATTATTATTATGTTCCTGCATTCAAAATAACTACAATTCCCTGCGGTTTTAATCCGGACGAATTCTATCCGGTAAATAAAATAATGGCTAGAAATGTTCTGAATCTCCACCAGGATGAATACATTTTACTTCAGTTAGGTAGAATGGAAGAACATAAGGGAATTGATACAATTATTCGTTCTTTATCACGTCTCAAGAAATTAAAAAGAACTTTTCGGTTGATTATTGTTGGCGGAGAAACTGTTGACGATGACCTTCATTCTAATTCTGAAATAAACAGGTTACATCGGATTGCTGAAGAAATTGGAGTGGCTCAATTTGTAACTTTTGTGGGTAAGAAAAGCAGGGAAATGCTTAAATACTATTACTCAGCTGCTGATGTTTTTATTACAACTCCATGGTTTGAAACCTTTGGCATTACTCCTTTAGAAGCTATGGCGTGCGGTACTCCCGTTATTGGTTCTAATGTTGGTGGAATAAAATATAGTGTTTTGGATGGGATTACTGGTCTATTAACTCCCACCAGAAATTCTGATAGTTTAGCAGAAAAAATTATACACCTGCTATCCAATGAAAATCTATTGAAGGCTATGAGTCAAAAGGCTATTGAGAGGGTAAATTCAAATTTTACCTGGGAGCATGTTGCCATTCAGATGACGGGTCTTTATGAAAAACTGATGCTTTCTAAAAGACAAACAGTTATAGTAAATTCTAAAGAAACCAGAAAAATTATGGTTGCTTAATATAAATCCATCTACCTGTAAAATAAAAAAAGGTTCTTTATCTTAATGATAAAGAACCTTTTTAAGTATATGATTAAAATTCCTTAATAATTCCGAAGTTTTCCCAAGGCACTATCCATAGATTTTTTCAATTTTTCTATTGATCCGCTTACCGCCTCATGTAATGAAGGAGCATTGTGTGATACTGCAAGGGGTTTTAAGTTTTCAATTCGAGCTTCAAGTAAGCAACGCTTATCTTCTGTTCCTTCTTTATGACTATTTTCATCACTTAAATGTACTTCCAAACGAGTAATATGATCACTGAAACGACTTAGGGCATCCGTTAAAACAGTTTCATAATGATTTACCATTTGTTCGCGGCCAACAATATTATTGTCTGTGTTGATTTGAATTTTCATGCTTTAGTTGATTAGATTTAACAGGTATGATAAGTCAACAATTGTGCCTTTAATAGCTTATTGAGATAGTTTTAATAATTATTACCAGAATTTAAAAATATGAGACCACCACCGGCAGGAAATGGATTAAAACCGGTTTCGCGGCTGCGAAACCGGTTAAAACATAATTAAATTAACTCTACACTTCTATTCACAAAATCAGTCAGTTCAGCACCATTCAGCAATCCCTGAGAAATTAAAGCAAGGTCAAAAGCCTGGCGGGCTAATTTTATCTGCTCTTCTTCGTTATCAGATTTAAGAATTTTACTGATTAATTTATGATTTCCGTTGACAGCAACTTTGTAATTATCAGGCATCGCCCCATAAAAACTCATTCCTCCGCCACCCATCTGTGCCATATCTTTCATTCTTCTCATAAACTCATCCATAGTAACAATTACCGGAAGTTCATCAGGATTTAAACTTTCTATCTCAACCTGCATATTAGGTTTTGTAATAGCTTTTTCAAAAATTGCTTTTACTTTTCCGGATTCTTCCTCGTTTAAAATATGAGCTGGCGCATCTTCTTTCTTAATCAGTTTGTCGGCAACATCCGAATCTACTCTCTTTAAAGAGGTTTTTTCTAATTTTTGCTCCAACTGGCTGATGAAATGAGTGTCGATAGGAGAATTCATCAGCAGGACATCGTAATTTTTCTTGTTTGCTGACTGAATAAAACCATCTTGTTTATTTATATCGGTAGAATATAAATAAACAACGTTATCTTCTTTATCCGTTTGAACCGGTTTAACTTTCTCGCGATATTCTTCAAGTGTAAAATATTCAGATTTAGTATTGGTTAACAGTGCAAAATCTTTTGCTTTATCATAGAATTTTTCTTCACTTATCATTCCGTACTTCACAAATAGACCTATATCTGTCCATTTACTTTCGAAAGCCTTCCGGTCATTTCTGAAAAGATCTGCCAGTTTATCAGCAACTTTTTTTGTGATGTAACTATTTATCTTTTTAACGGCACTATCAGCCTGCAAAAAGCTTCTGGAAACATTTAATGGAATATCCGGAGAATCGATAACTCCATGTAGTAACATTAAAAACTCAGGAACAACATCTTTAACTTCATCAGTAATAAAAACCTGGCGGGAGAATAGTTTAATTTTATTCCGCTGCATTTCAAAATCATTTTTCAATTTCGGGAAATAGAGTACGCCCGTAAGATTAAAAGGATAATCTACGTTTAAATGAATCCAGAATAATGGATCTTCAGAAAACGGATAAAGTTCCTTGTAAAAATTCAGATAATCTTCGTCTTTTAATTCAGAAGGGGCCTTAGTCCAGATTGGGCTGGTGTTATTAATTATATTATCAACTTCAACCGATTTATACTTAGGTTTACCGTTTTCATCATCGCCATCTGGTTCCTGCGTAGTTTTATTTCCCAATTTTATAGGTACCGGCAAAAATCTGCCATATTTATCCAGAATTTCCTGCAATTTATTCTGATTTAAGAACTCTTCAGAATCTTTATTGATGTGAAGAATAATATCAGTTCCTCTTTCGGTCTTATTACCAGTACTTATTTCAAACTCTGTACTACCATCACATATCCAGCGTGCGGGTTCTGCTCCATCCTGATAAGATAATGTTTGAATTTCTACATGATCCGCAACCATAAACGCAGAATAGAAACCCATTCCAAATTTTCCAATGATTTCATTGGCATCTTTAGAATCTTTGAATTTCTCAACAAATTCTTCAGCACCTGAAAAAGCGACCTGATTGATATATTTTTTAATTTCTTCGGCAGTCATCCCTAATCCTTTGTCAGAAATTGTGAGTGTTTTTGCCGTTTCGTTAAAAGATACTTCAACTTTTAAATCGCCCAATTGGCCGTTAAACTGTCCGATTGAAGCAAGCCTTTTAATTTTTTGAGTTGCATCAACTGCATTTGAAACAAGCTCGCGAAGAAATATCTCATGATCAGAGTATAAAAATTTCTTAATAATTGGAAAAATGTTTTCCGTATGGATTGAAATAGTTCCTTTTTCTTGCATGGTAAATAAAATTATAGTTTCCATTGATCAACAAGAGCTATTCCAAAGGGAAATAAATGTCAACTTGACAGGGTAAATAATTGATCTTGATGAAAACTAATTCTGTGAAGTAATAATGAGAAATATATGAACTTATGTACAGTTTTAATCTTTCCAATAACTAACTAATCAATTAACGATAAATTTATATGGAAAAATCAAACCACTAATTTAATTAGTTTCTACACCTCAATTTTTCTTAAATCTAATTATCATGACAAGGTTTTTATCTATTATGATTGTAGCTGTAATTTTAGTTCAATCATTATCTGCACAACCTATCCCTGTGATTGGCATTCGTATTAATAGTTCAGAAACAGCAAAGGATGATTATGTAGGTACTTCATATGTAACCTGTGATATAAGACTTTTCAACGGAACCAGTTTTAGCACTGATCTGCCGGTTGTGATTAGAAACATTCAATTTGGCTCCGGTGGAAAGTTTCTGCTTTCAAGCACGGGAGGTACAAGTACCGGATCAGAAAGTATAAACCTGACTGTTAAAAAAGATAATACCGTTACTAAATTTTTTATTAAAGCAAGGACAGGTTTTAACAGCTTGATTGATAAGGATGCTGTTATTGAGGTGCTAGGAAATGCTTCTAATTCAAATGGTATTATTTTAGCACGTAAAGCCCTAATGGTTACAGCCATAAAACCATTACCGGTTTCTCCATTAAGAATAGAAATGATATTGGGTTCTGTAAGTTCCATTGATGATTATGTAACCTGGTCACCAACCACATGTTTAATTAGAGTACTGGGATCTGGTACTACTGTAGGGAACTTAAATGTTTCATTACGCAATATGCTCGTTTCAAAAGGTAAGCTTAATTTTGCATCTAGCACTTTACCTAATAATAGTACGGCAGTAAATCCTACATTAAATTTAAGCCTGCCAAACTCAGGGACCTGGGTGAAATTTTATATAGCCGGAAAATTTGGTAGTCCAAGCCTAAAAGATAAAGATGCAGTTATTGAAGTGTTAAAGGCAAACACCGATACTATTTTAACACGAGAGGCCCTGATGGTTAGAGTTAGAAAAAATGGTAATAACATTTCTGAGGAAGAAAGAAACCGTTATCTGAATGCAATCGTAACTTTTAACAATACATTTAATGGGTATCTTAATTTTATTAATATACATGATAAAGCAGGCGTACCTGAAGGTCATTCAGGACCTGGATTTTTACCCTGGCATCGTGCTTTCATTTTTGATCTTGAACGTGAATTACAACGTATTGATCCCAGTGTAGCTCTTTTATACTGGAATTCAGATAATCCGGCTCCAAATATATTTTCACTTGATTTTTTAGGTTCAAAGCCCACAGTTTCTACTGATGCATTCGCCGATTTTAATTTAACTAATCCATTAATAGCATGGAATGTACCCGGTGGACCAGGAGTTAGAAGGACTACTAAATTTGCAAATAATGCCAGTCCCTCCACAGTAAATGTTAATCTTCGTAAGGAAACTGCAGCTTTAGCATTAGGAAATGATTTTAATTTATTTAAAGCAATTGACCCTAATCCGCATGCAGCTTCACATGTCCTTGCAGGTGGAGTAACGGGTGACTGGATGTCGATTTTAGCGGCAGCGGTTAAAGATCCATTGTTCTTCTTTCTGCATACTAATTTAGACAGGCTATGGGCCAAATGGCAGGTCTTAAATACCCGTTTTGATTCTCAAAATCCTCTAACTTATTCTCCGCAAGGGTCTTTCCCTAATTCAGGAACAATTCATATCGGGCATTATTTGAACGATTCTATGTGGCCCTGGAATGGGATAACCGGCACATTTACAGGATCCGGAACAGCTCCTATAAATCAGCGTCCTACAACTGCCCCCGGAGGAATTTTCCCAGAAGCTATATTTTATACGAATAGTCCACCTGAAAAGCCTCAGTTATTTAATATGATTGATTATAGGAACAACAGATCTATTTCTTCAACAAATGCAGGTTTAGGATTTTGCTATGATGATGTTCCATTCCAATAACAATTGGAGCTGATTGCATCATAATTGTGTAGCAAGTGTGAAATATGTAAAATAAACTATCAATCTAAAATCTTTAATTAATGGTAAAGTTCGATTTTGTAAATTAGATACCGAAAAGGAATTGTGTTGTTATTAAAATACACTTTACAATTTGATTTGAGTTCTAATTAATCTTTTTATAATCCTGTGTGTTTGAATTGTGTTCAAGAATCTCTCCTCAATAACAATAATTAGCTAGTTCGCATCAAATCCAGAATTTTGAAAGGTTTCCGAACTGATTCATTATTAAAGAATTCTTCTTCTGTTATTAATATCTAAAAAATATTTAATCATGAAAAAGATTGGTTTAATAGTTTGCTTTATAATTGGGATATGTAGTAATCTTTTTTCTCAGGAAATTCCAATATTAGAGATACGGATAAATAATACCCAGACTTCCAAGGACGATTATGCGTCAAGCAATAATTACATCGAATGTTCCATAAGAATGTTTAATGGTTCCCAAATAAATCAAAATATTCCGGTTTTATTAAGAAACATTCCATTCAGTGGCGGAGGCCAGTTAGTCTTTTCTTCAACAGGTGGAACCAGTCCCGGATCTTCAACCTTAGATTTAATAATTAATCAGGATAACAGTTTTACTACTTTTTATGTAAAGGGTAAAGTTGAAAATCCAAGTTTAATTGATAAAGATGCCATAATTGAAGTTTGCGATACCCGTATTACTTCCAATTTAATTGTATTGGGAAGAAAAGCATTAATGGTTACCCAAAATGAAATACTTCCAAGTACGCTTCCTAATGTAGAAATTCAAATTAACTCCGCTTCTACATTGGACGACTACGTCACCTGGTCGCCCACTTTGTGTAGTATCAGATTAACAAATCATGCTGAATTTACTTCACCTGTTTCAGTCAAATTGAGCAATATGACAGGTTCTACAGGGAAAATTAATTTTGCTTCATCGAGCTTAGCAAATAACACAACTGCAACAGACTCTATTTTAGAACTTTCTCTTCCAAATTCGGGCACCTGGGTTAATTTTTATATTGCCGGGAAGTTTAATAATGCGAGTTTAAGAGATAAAGATGCTGTGATAGAAGTTATTAGTGGTAGTGGTGGAGTTTTAACAACTATAACTGATACATCCATAATTCAAAGAGATACAACCGTTTCAAAGCCAGATACAAGCTTTGTGCAGAGGGATAGTATTATTTCAATTATGGATACTACCATTACACCGATCGAGCAATTAATAACGGTTCGCGATACAGTTGTTTCAATCAGGGAAACTCTGAATTCTGCGAATATTACCAGAGATACAACCATTACTGGAACTGACTTATTGATTGCAATAAAAGGAACAGTTATAGCAGTTCGCGATACTTTTATTTCAGTAAGAGGGACAATTATTACCGTAATGGATACTGTTACCTCGTTAAGAGATAGTATTATAGCTTTAAGAGACACTATTATAACTATCAGAGATTCATTATATGCAATTACCGATACTATAATTACCAACCGGGATACATTGTTAGCAGGATCAAAAATACTTTCAAGAGAAGGATTAATGGTTAGGGTAAGAAAGAATGCAAATAATATTTCAGCAGAGGAGCGACAACGTTTATTAAATGCTTTTGTAACTTTTAATAATACGTTTAATGGGTATAAAAACTTTATTGACATCCACAGTAAAGCTGGGAATCCGGAAGAACATAACGGCCCAGGTTTTTTAGCCTGGCATCGGGCATATATCTTAGATCTGGAAAGAGAATTCCAAACTATTGATCCGGGGGTAACTCTACCGTATTGGGAATCGGGCAATCCAGCCCCTAATATCTTTTCGCTTGATTTTTTGGGTTCTAAACCTATAACATCAGCGGATGCATTTGTAGATTTTAATATTAATAATCCTTTGAACGAGTGGAATGTGGAGGGAGGCCCAGGGATTAGAAGATCAACTTCCTTTAATAATGATGCTGCTCCTTCAAGTGCGCAATCAACGTTAAGAAATGAAGTTTCTACATTAGCATTGGGAACAAATTACGAAGCTTTCAGGGCTTTGGAAATTAATCCGCATGGTAGCCTGCATAATCTAACTGGGGGAGTATCCGGTGATTGGATGAGATCGGTTGCTACTGCAGTAAAGGATCCAATATTCTTTCTTTTACATAGCAATGTGGATCGGCTTTGGGCAAAATGGCAATGGATCAACAATCGTTTTGATACTCAGAGTACTTTGACTTATTCCAGGTTAGGATCTTATCCTGGTTCGGGAACCATACATATAGGTCATTATTTAAATGATACAATGTGGCCCTGGAACGGGATTACAGGAACTTATACTGGATCTGGAACAGTATTGTCCGGTAACAGACCTACTACAGCTCCTGGTGGAGCATTTCCAAATGCTTTATCTTATCCTTTAGCTCCGGTGGCAAACCCCAAACCTTTTGATATGATAAACTATAGAAATGTAAGTACAATCACTTCAATTAATAGTGGATTAGGTTTTTGCTATGATGACGTACCTTTTCAATAATTAATATAAAAAATTTGCACAATGTATTATTTACTCTTAATCATATATAGCTATAATTCTAAGTATACATAGCAATTGGATTTTTAACAATTAATAGAGGACAACAATTATAGGCAGATTGGTATGTGTTCATTAATGGTCATTAATTCTAAGAAAATGAAATTACTGTTATTTATAACTTCGATGATTTTATTTCATTCAGCCACGAATATTGTAGCTCAGGAAATACCGGTTATTTCAGTTCAAATTAATTCAACTGAAACTTCAAAGGATGATTATATAGGTTCAAAATACATTAAATGCACGATTGGCCTAATTAACGGAACAAGTTTTACATCGAATATTCCGGTTACTCTTAGAAATATGAGTTTAACAAATGGTGGTAGAGTTACATTTTCTTCAACTGGAGGAAAGTCGAGGGGCAGTATTTCATTAGATCTTACTCTTACTCGGGATAATCTATCTAAAACATTTTACATTAAATGCCGTGACAATATTAACAGTAAAATTGATAAGGATGCAGCTGTAGAAGTTCTTGATGATAGAAGTGGATTCAATCATTCTGTTTTGGCAAGAAAAGCCTTTATGGTAATACCTTCAACTCCTTTACCATCAACTTCACCACGAATTGAAATAAAAATTAACTCTGCATCTACCTTAGATGATTATGTTACATGGTCACCTACGTTTTGCAGCATTCGACTGGCAAATTATTCTAGCTTTTCTTCATCAATTAGTGTGCAGTTAAGAAACATGAGTAATTCTACCGGAAAAGTAAATTTTACAAACAGTGATCTCGCCATTAATTCAACTGCAAGTAATACCACATTAAATTTATCACTTCCAAATTCCGGTACTTGGGTAAATTTTTTTATTGCAGGCAGATTTAATAACCCTAGTGTAACGGATAAAGATGCAGTTATTGAAATACTAAACCCAAGTAATGGTGCAATATATTCCAGAGAAGCACTTATGGTTAGAGTTCGAAAGAATGCAAATAATTTATCTGTTTTAGAAAGAGAGAGATTTTTGAATGCTATAGTCACCCTGAATAATTCGAATAATGAATTTATGACATTTGTTGAGATGCATACAAGACCCGGTATTCCGGAAGGTCATAATGGCCCTGGTTTTCTTCCATGGCATAGGGCTTTTGTATTAAATCTCGAAAGAAAATTACAAGCTGTTGATCCTGGAGTCGCTTTACCATACTGGAAATTTGATGTAGCCGCACCATCGGTTTTTTCAGGAGATTTTATGGGAAGTAAGCCTTTGACTTCTACCGATGCATTTGCTGATTTTTATAGTAGTAATCCAATGAGTGTTTGGAATATGGCTGGAGGAATAGGTATCAGGCGGACAACTAGTTTTGCAGATAACGCTGATCCATCTACAGGTTCAACTACAATAAGAAGTGAAATTTCAACTCTTTCTTTAGGATCTACCTATACATTATTTAAATCAATGGAAAGCAATCCTCATGGAACTGCACATAATTTGGCAGCGAGTGTTTCCGGTGATTGGCTAAGGTCCCTGCAGACCGCAGTTCAGGATCCTCTATTTTTTCTGGTTCACGCAAACGTTGATAGATTATGGGCCAAATGGCAATGGGCTAACAGCTTATTTAATCCTTTGGATGTTAACACATATTCTCCTCAAGGTGAATATCCTGATTCAGGCACAATACATATTGGTCATTATTTAAATGATACTATGTGGCCCTGGAATGGAATTACCGGTTCATATACAGGATCAGGAACTATTTATCCTGGTGTAAGACCAACCACTGCACCTGGTGGAAGTTTCCCTTCGACACTTTCATTGCCGACTGCTCCAACTAGTTTTCCACAACCTTATCAAATGATTGATTATAAAAACAATAGGTTATCTTCAATTACCAATAGCGGATTAGGTTTTTGCTATGATGATATTCCTTTTCAATAATAGATGAACAAGTAATTAAAATTAATGTCATGAAAAAACTCATAATCATTCTGTCCTTACTTCAGTTCATAAGCTTGTCGGGCTTCGGGCAAACGGATACCAAAGAAAAACTTAATCAGGAAATTCAGTCATTCAGAAATGAAGTATTTAATGCTGTAGAAGTATACTTAAATACTCAGAATGATGTAACAACCCGTGTTTCTGCCATTTCCAAATATCCCTTCATTTACGATCCACAACAAATTGTAAAAGTGAGGAGTATTGTTTTAAATGCAACAGCAAATCCTATTTTGAGATCAACTGGTTTAAGTAAGCTAATAAACCAAATGCCTGATGATGATGAACTGATTACCTCTGTATTTAAATGGGTTGAAGATAAAGCGACTGCAAAAGAACTTCGTTTTGAATCGCTCAATACTCTTAAAATTTTATCCTTTTCCGGCTTTGCCATGTTCACTAAAAATCAGCAATTTTTGACAACCGCCAGAAATCTGACTTCTGATCCGGATATAAATTTCAGACGTTTAGCTTTTGATTATTTGATGGCCCATGGAGATAGTTTCGCTCAGGGGCTATTGATTACTCAATTGGATAGAGGAAAATCTGATCTCCTGCCAACCGTTGATATATTGCGATTACTTGCTTTAAATCCGCATGGTGATTTCTTACCAACCGTTTTTAAGGTATTTAAAAGTCCACCCAATAAAGAGTCTAAAATAGAAGCTATGACAATTCTGGGTAATTATTTACCAGCAAAAGATTTAATCATTGCAATTTTAAAAGACAAGAAACAACCGAACGATATGCGGTTGATTGCCATGGGAACGCTCAATTCCAGTTACCCTGCTGAGTTTTCTAAGGTTACTGAAAAAATGTTAATTGATGACACAGAAGCTGAGAATTTAAAAGTTACAGCTGTATACATGGAAATGTATAGAAGAAAATCTAATCAGCAAAGGAAGTCGAGATTATCTCCCGATACTTTTGATACCAATGTTAAAAAATTAGCCGAATCTGGTAAATCCATAAATATTAAAAAGGCAGGTAAGGCGTATTTAGAAAGTGTTGAGCCAAAATTTTAAGATAATGGACATTAAAGAGCTTTTTCGCGTAATGCTTATTTGTTGTGCTACATTCGGTTTTTCACTGAATGTGAATGCTAAAATATCTGGATTTTCTAAAATACATGGGGATAGTATTTTAATTCCGGAGCTTTCTAAGCATTTAAATAAGTATAAGGATGGAACATCTAAATTGAATTATGCTTTAGAATTATTTAAAAATACAGATAGCCAAAGTGATCAGAATTATATAGCAGGATTATTAGATGTATTCAAATTATATGGTAAATCTTCACATCCTGTAATAGAACAGGTTTCATTAAAATTAATGGAAAATGATCCGATATATAATGGAAGAGGCCCTAAGGAAGTTGAAAGATTAAGAGGATACATGCTTGCATCAATCAGCGAAATCGGAATAAATGAAAAGATTGAATCCATAGTTATTGCTGAATTATCTTTCGGGTATCATCCGTATTTAGCAGCAGCAGCAGCTCGCTCAGCTGGATTGATTAATAATGTAAAATTAATTCCTTTGCTGAATAAATATCTGTCACAATCTTATAAAGATGATTATGTTGATCTGGATAATTATGAATTAAACTGGCCATTAAAACATCCAACTTCGGTTAGGAGGGAAGTAATAAAATCTCTTGCCAAAATCGGGTCTGTTAATAGTGACTTAGCAATTAAAGGTTTAAATGAAATTACGGATATTAATAAAAAGTATTTTTTATCTCTTGATTCCAATCTGAACAAGGAAGCTGTTCTGGCAAAAAATGTAATTTTATCTAAATTAAACTATCCCAAGTTTTCTTTGCCGGAATCTTCCATTAATCCTCATACATGTTGCAGTGCTGAATCAAAAACCGCTTCTGCATATTGGATAAGTTCTGATAAAAGGAAATTACAGATAAATAACATTCAAGCAAAAGATCAAAATGGTAATGATTTCAAATTTAGTAACACGATAGGAAAACCATTTGCTATGACTTTCTTTTATACCCGATGTGATAACCCGGAAAAGTGCTCCTCCACGATTGAGAATTTGGCGAAACTTCAAAAAGATATCAAAAGTGAAGGCCTTGAAAATAAAATTGAACTTTATGGAGTAACTCTGGAACCAACTTATGATGTACCAGTCCAAATTAGTGTTTATGGCAAAAGCAGAGGTATTGATTTCGAAGGCAACTCTAAATTTTTAACCATGGATACTAAAGTTCATGATGAATTAATACATGAATTAGGGGTACTTGTTAATTATGGAAAAGGATTGGTAAATAATCATGGTACTCAGTTGTACCTATTTGATAAAAAAGGCCGAGTAGCTAAAGTCTATGATAATAGCGTCTGGGAGGATAATAGTATAATTGAAGACTTTAATGTTCTTTTAAAAGAAATTCAATAAAAATATAATATAAGTGTGATTTGGATAAGGGATGGACTCTAGTAAATAGCTTCATAAGAAGTTAAATTTCTATAATAAGCTCAATTAAATTTGTAAATTTAATTAACTATGAACTGCTTATGTCTAACTTCAAACCCCTGTTTATTGTCTTCTTTATTTGGATTTTTTCTTCTTGTAAGGATATAATTGAGCCTTCGATTGAAAATAAAACGACTCAACTATTAGCTCCTTCAAACAAGTCCGAAAGTAATCAATATCAGGTTAATTTTTGGATTGAACCTTTAGAAGATGCTTTATATTACCGGTTTCAGATTGTATCGCCTAATTTTGATAGTATAAATAAATTAATTGCTGATACATTAATTACTTCTAATAAATTCTCATTGAATATAGACCCAGGCACTTATCAATGGAGGGCAAGGGCAGAAAACGGAAGCAGCCGAACAAATTTCTCCAGCGCATGGTCATTTAATATCCTGCTTTCATCTATTACAGCTCAAAAAGTTCAAATTAAATCCCCGGCTAATAATTTAATTACTAATCAAAGTTCAATAACGTTTAAATGGGACAGGATTTTTGGTGCTGATAACTACAGGTTACAAATAGATACTGCGAATTTTATCGATGAAACAAAGCTGTATTACAATCAGTCTATACCAGGTTTTCAATCAATATTAACTTTTAATTCCGATAAAAATTATCAATGGAGGGTAAGAGCAGAAAGCACCACCGAACAATCCAAATGGTCTGATATTAATTCATTCAAATTTGATCATACTCCACCTTTAAAAGTCATATTAGTTAATCCCGTAAAAGATCAACAGGTAGTATTGCCGGTTTCTTTGCAATGGAATTCGGTTTCAACAGCTAGGAATTATAAATTATATATATATAAAAGTGACTCTACAACTTTGTATGACAGCACCTTTCCTGTCTTATTGACTTCTACAAGTTATAGTTTTAATAAAGGACTTACCAGCGAAAGAATTTATTGGAAAGTTAGTGCCGTTGATGAAGCTGGCAATGAGGGTGAAGCAAGCGAATTAAGGAGTTTTATTATTAACTAATATTTCAGGCATCATGAAAAATAAGTGGTTTACCTATTTTTTGGGCCTGATTGTTTTAGTGGTGTGGGGCTTAATCTTTAATAAAATATTATTTTCAGTAAATGATGATCAAGTTAATACTGATTTGAATATACCAAACATTCCAAAGGAGGATCTGAATAATTACCAACCTAAAGCCAGTATTCCTTTATTATTAAATTATAAAGATCCTTTTAGATTAACTGTTTATAAGGAAAAAACAGAAAATGTGGTCCGATCTCATAAAATGAGAAAATCTAATACTACAATCAGGTCGGATTATCCAGAACCAAACATTATTTATAGCGGATATATTAAAAATTCTGGTTCCTCTAATTATTCAACAATGATAAATATCAATGGAAAAAGTGCAATTATGAAAGAGGGTGAGGTTTTTGATGAAGTGAAACTTGTTAAAAATTATAAGGATTCTATTAAAATTTCATATCAAGGTTTAGTATCTTTTATAAAACTTCAATAGCCTTTACGCTTACAATCAATACTAAATTAGCTCAAAATGAAATTTGCAATAGTTTATGTTTTTCTAATTTTTACAATCAACTCAGTTTATTCCCAACAAAAAATCGACTTAGGATTAAATAAAGTGAGAATATATGAAAGTGATCTATCAATTCTGGCTGAAATTCATCCCATAAAAAGTATGGGTCAGATTTATACTGATAGAGATTATTACTGGTGTAGTGCAAATGAAATTCATTCTACACAGGGTGGATTTGGAGGAAAGTTACTCAACGGTACTTATATTGAATATTTCCCAAACAAAAATCTTAGAGTTTATGGATATTATAGAAATGGCTTAAAAAATGGTGTGTGGAAAAGCTGGAATAGCTGCGGAAAATTGAATGCATATGTTACATGGAGCAACGGTCATAAAAACGGTCGATACATGTATTATAGTGAATCGGGAAATATTCAGGAACAGGGTGTATATCATAAAGATCTTTTAAACGGGTGGATTAAATATCACAGGGCCTCTGGTGAGCCTGAATACAGATATTTTAATAAGGGTATAGAAGTAAAAGGCAAAATTAAAGGTAAGCAGCTATTTTTTACAAGTAAAAAGGATTCTCTGTAATTGAGACTTATATGCGTATTTGAATTAAAGAGTTTGTTTTTACTAAAATTCGTAAAAAATGATTAGAGCCTCTGCTCTGTATATGGTGATAATTATTGCCCTGGTAATCGCTACGTTATGTTCGTCCTTAATCGTTGTGGCTTATTTTTACCGTTTGCAATATCAAAGAAAATTTAGATTTGAGAAGCTGGAGAATAATTTAAAATCTGGAATTAATATAGTATTAGGCACTGATTCTCAGACCAATTTCCAAAAAACTATTGACTTGTTTAATAATCAGGAAGACAGCATTTCAATTCAAAAAATATCCTGGGGTTTTTATGATATAGGAATTGTTAAATCTTACTTTCAACATGATACATTGTTTAAAAGTTTTTCATTGGCTTCTATTGCCGATTCTCTCAAGTCAAGAGTAATTTACCTGACGGATGAGGAAAGGCCTCTTTATATTAGCGGAAAAACTACTATTAAAGGGAATGCCTATCTTCCTAAATCTGGTATTGTAGAATCATATGTGGATGGAAATTCATATGAAGGCGATAAGCGTTTGGTTGTTGGAGAAAAGAGAACCAGCAAATCAACATTACCCGGAATAAATAAATCCATTTTAAATAATCTCAAAGTGAACCCTACTTTATTTTATAGAAGCGATACAAGCTTTAATGGATCAAGTACAGTTGAAAATTCGTTTTTTAATCCTGTTAGGAGATTTTATTTTAAGAAACCGGCTTTTACAATTAATCAGATTAATCTAAAAGGGAATATAATTATATTATCAACGGGCTTAATCACCATTGACAGTACTTCTATATTAGACAATGTGCTGATTTTTGCAAAATCAATATATATAAAAAGTGGATTTAAGGGTAGGGCTCAAATGTTTGCGATGGAATCTATCATTACAGAAAAAAACTGTGTGTTTAATTATCCATCCACAATGTGCGTTATTAAACCTGATTCGGAATCTAACAATCAGCCCAGAATAAGTTTGGGGGATAATAGTGTTTTAAAAGGCATCCTTTTTTCATATGAAAAAGATAAAAGTGATGCGCAGACTTTGATTGATATTGGTGGAAATGTTTTGGTAGAAGGTGAGGTTTTTTCTAAAGGAATGATCCGGTTTAAAGATGGTGCAACAATTAATGGAGGAATTACGGCAAACAGGGTAATTTATGAAACTAATGCGACTTTGTTTGAGAATTATCTGGTTAACACGACATTAAATTCAGAAGCATTATCGCCGTATTATCTTACAAGTCCAATTTTCTATAACAAAAATCAGAAAAGGAGCATTTTAGAATGGCTGGAATAAAAATAAAATCAACTTATAAAGTTAAGGGTTCCACCCTCATAGAAGTTGTAATTTCTATGGTCATAATTGTTGTGATTTTTACCATTGCCATGGGGATTTATGCGAATATTTTAAGGTCCTCACTTTCTGTTAAAAAATATCAGGCGCAGGAAACTCTAAATAAGCTTATGAATCAATCAGAAAAATCGCCCAAAACAATGAATCAGACGTTTAATTTAAATGATTTTCAAATTAGCAGAAAAATAAGTCCTTACAGAAATCACACAAATTTACTGGAAATACATTTAGCAGCATTTAATCAGAATAAGGAAAAATTAGCGGAAATACGAAAAGTGATTTATGAGCCCTAATCAAAACTATATATATAAAGTAAAAGCTTTTACAATAATGGAGCTGAGTGTTTCTATGGCTATTTCTGCTATTGTTATTATGATGGCGTATACAGTTTACAATATAGTAAGTAAAGGTTATCTTGATTTTAATGTAATAAATCAAGAATTTTCATCACTTATGCGTGCAGATGAACTCATAAACCGGGATTTCTCAAAAGCGGAATTAATCGTTTTAACAGATCAGGGTGTTTCAATTAAAACTAGGAATGAAACTATCCTTTACATTATTAATAAGGATGAAATAATACGAAAATCAAACGATGTTGATACCTTTAAAGTTAGAGTTAGTCAGAAGGAATTTTCTTTTGAATCCTCTCCTGTATATATTCAGCATCAAAATATTAATGAAATGGAGTTAATAAATAATTTAGAAAGTATTGAAAATCAGAGAATTGATAAAATTCAAATGACCATTCTTTTTAGGGGTGAATTAATTCCATTATCATATTTTAAATCCTACAGTTCCTCCAATCTTTTAAACAGAAAAGTTCATGCCTTCAATTGATTTAAGTCGATATGAACCTAAGGCCCGTAAAGCTAAGTCAACGGTTGAACGACCAGGCTTAAATGAGTTTTTAAATCGGGATATCACTTTCGGCCGAAAAGAGCTAAGTGATAAAAAAAAGGAATACCTATATCTGGAGTTAAGTTCATTACTGGAGGCAGGGATTGATCTCAAAAGCAGCCTGGATTTGATAACAGCAGATCAAAAAAACAGCAAAGATAAAAAGCTGTTGATATCCATTCAATCTAAAGTACTCAATGGATCCAGCTTTTCGCAAGCTTTGCAGGAATCAGGGAAATTTTCTCTTTATGAAATTTTTAGCATTCAGATTGGAGAAGAAACTGGAAAGATTATTGAAATTTTGACAGATCTGGCAACATTTTATCAAAATAAAATGAAGCAGAGAAGAAAAATTGTTGCGGCACTTACGTATCCAATTGTAGTTTTAGCTACATCCTTAGGCGCAGTTTTTTTTATGCTAAAATTTGTAGTCCCGATGTTTGGTGATGTTTTTCTAAGATTTGGAGGAGAACTCCCCTGGATAACTGCGAAAATTATTGCATTTTCAGAATGGATGCAAAGCTACTTTTACTATTTTTTATTTTTTGTTATTTGCATAGCTGTATTAACTTCTTTTTCCCGAAATTCAATTCTGTTCAGAAAAATTTCATCGCTGATCATTCTAAAAATTCCGGTAATAGGGAATTTGGTTCAAAAAATATATCTGGCCCGGTTTTGTAATTCTATGCGTTTATTGATAAATGCACGCTTACCATTGCTTAGAGCTATAAGCTTAACAAAACAAATGATTGGATATTATCCTATCGAAAATTCTCTTTCTAAAATTGAAGATGATATTTTAAAAGGCAAATCTTTAAATCAGAGCCTTCAATTATTCGACATTTATCCCTCTAAAATGGCTATGCTGATTAAAGTGGGAGAGGAGACCAACCAGTTAGATTATTTTTTCGGAAAATTATCTGAACAATATATAGAAGAGGTTGAATATAAAACCTCCACTATTAGCAGTTTAATGGAGCCTCTGATCATTATTTTTCTGGGAATTATTGTAGGTTTAATTCTTATAGCAATGTACCTTCCATTATTTAAAATGAGCAATAGTTTTTAGTAAATCGAAAAAATTGATTAATATAGATAAGGCGTTTTAAGTTTAATAAAGTTTATTTATCAGCCATATGAAGTTTAATATCAATAAAAAAATTCCGGGGTATACACTAACAGAAATATTAGTGGTATTGGTGATTATAGGAATTTTAGTTCTGTTGGCCTTACCAAATTTGCTTCCATTAATAACAAAAGCAAAAAGCACAGAGGCTAAAGTTCAATTGGAGCATCTTCATACTCAGGAAAAAAACTATTTCTATGAAAAATCTAAATACAGTACCGACTTTAATGAACTGGGATTTATTCAGGAAAAATTAACTACTGATGGACAGGATGGAAGAGCAAATTATCGTATTGAAGTTGTTCAAGCTTCAAATACTGGATTTGTAGCCCGGGCAACTGCTGTGGTAGATTTTAACGGCAACGGAACTTACAACGTTTGGGAAATAGACCAGGATAAAAATTTAAGGGAAGTAACTCCTGATTAAAATGTTTTTGATTTGGCTCGCTATACTAATTTCTATTTTAGGAATAATAATTCAGGATCTCAGTCACCGGATGGTTTACGTATTTTGGTTTCCCGTACTAATTGCGGCATTTATCATCCTTCATTCTCAGAATAATTTTCAGGACGCAACAAATTCTATTTTTTTTAATCTTCTGTTCCTTATTACTCAGTTTTTACTGATTTCAATTTACTTTTCCCTAAAAAGAAAGAAATGGATAAACATATTTAATAGTTTATTGGGGCTTGGCGATGTTCTTTTTCTTATAAGTATTGCCTTTTATTTCTCAGTCCTTAATTTCTTCCTTTTTTACATTTCAAGCCTGATTTATGCTATAATCAGCTGGACATTATGGTTGCTGATAAGCAGAAAAAAAGATATTAGAATTCCCCTTGCCGGATTGCAGGCTATGTTTTTCATTGTTTTTGTTTTTGGAGACTGGTTAAGTTTTACAATAAATCTTACATCTGATAATTGGATCTATAAATATTTAATATGAGTCTGGAAGGAGATATTAAGCTATTGACGGAAAATATTCACTTGATTACAAGGGAACAGGCCTGGCATTATCGAATTTTACCTAAACATAAAAGCGATAATCAATATTTGTTTTATTGTGAAGAATCAGCAGACTTAAATAATCTATCCGGTGAAATTGAAATTCTTCTCGGTGTTAACGTAGCACTTGAGCCAATACCGAATATCCACATCGCCAAATTATTATCCACCTACTATATAAAAGACAATTCTGATTCGAGGGCTAATCACATACTCCATCAATATGATGCAGATGACTTTCTGTTAAATTTAATTAGCGAAGCTCAAAGCTTAAAGAGCAGTGATATTCATATCGAAAAATATGAAAGCAGATGCCGGGTAAGAATAAGGATTGATGGCTTAATGGTTGAAAGATATTTATTGCATTCAGATCAGTATCCGGCTCTGATTAATAAAATCAAAATATTGTCTAATCTCGATATTGCCGAAAAGCGTCTCCCGCAAGATGGCCGGATAAACTTTAAGCATTCTGATAAACAGTTTGATATACGTGTTTCAGTACTTCCAACTTTACATGGCGAGAAAGTTGTTTTGAGGTTGCTTAGTAATGATGCCGCAGATATTGATCTCAATAACCTTGGCTTTTCTGCTAATGACATGAATAGTTATCTGGAGGGTGTAAAGCGCCCCAATGGTATTATTCTTTTAAGCGGTCCCACCGGATCCGGAAAGACTACTACATTGTATGCCACTTTAAAACTATTAAATAAAGAAACACGAAATATCTTAACCATCGAAGACCCTGTTGAATATACTTTGGAAGGAATTAACCAGGTTCAGTTGAAAGAGTCAATAGGTCTTACCTTTTCTGCCGCCTTAAGAACATTCTTACGCCAGGACCCGGATGTGATTATGGTTGGAGAAATCCGGGACACTGAAACCGCTAATATGACTATTCGTGCTGCCTTAACCGGTCATTTGGTTTTGTCAACTATTCATACAAATTCAGCTTGGGGCACAGTTTCCCGTTTAATTGACATGAAGATTCCGCCGTTTTTAGTAGCCAGTACCTTAAATACAACCGCTGCCCAAAGACTTATCAGATTACTTTGTCCGCATTGCAAAACAAATCAGGTATTTACTTCTGATCTCTATCCAAAACAGTTTAAACCCTACAAAAATCTTACATCACATTTTGTGGCCAATGGATGCGAAAACTGTTTTTACACCGGATACAAGGGACGAAAAGCAGTTTATGAAGTGATATCTATAGACCATGAACTGGCATTAGAAATCAAGAATGAAAATATGTATATTCAAAATATATTAAAAGATAGAGGAGTTAAAAGCCTTGCAGAAAATGCATTTGCTCTTTTTGAAGAGGGAAAAACCTCTTTAGAAGAAATTTATCCGTTGCTGTTTAATTATTAAGTAGGACTCCATGATAAGAATCTACCTTGTAAACATTTTTTTATTTGTTAGTATTCTGTCCTTTTCTCCGGCTTATTCCCAGCAGCAGGATCGGATTGAAGCATTGCAAGATCGCCTGAACAACCTTTCAGAAACAGTTCCCGGACTAAACCAAAAAGTTCAATTATCTGTAACAGGAGCAAGCGTACAGGAATTTCTAAGAGCCCTGGCCCAATCTAACCGACTCAATATTAACATTGATCCTAATCTTAATTTTAAGATTTATAATAATTTTACCAACGAAACTGCTTTAAATATTTTAGTGTTTCTGGCTAAAGAATATAATTTAGATATTTCATTTGTAGGTTCTATTCTTACTATTACTCCACTTCAAAACGGTATACAAAATGGCTTGTCCGATGAAATAAAAGCCACTTTTAATGCTACTGATAATACTATAAGTCTTGAGCTGAATGATGATCTGCTTTCTAAAGTTGCCAGAAGAATTTCTCAGATAAGCAATAAAAATATTGTAATTACATCCTCCCTGTTCGAGAAACGAGTAAGCGGTTTTTTCACCAGTGCTTCCCTGGAAACAGTTCTTGAGAAACTGGCATTTTCTAATAATATCAAACTCGTAAAAACGAGTGATAATATGTACATATTTCAATCCCTCGCCGAAGGAGAAGAAGTTTATATCAACTCTGAAAAAAATATAGGTGTACGTAAAACTTTTAAATCCGATAGTTTAAACGATGGTAATATTGGAATTAGCAGTCGCACAGTCCCGGGCGGACAGCAACTGATTTCTGTGGATGCAACAAATGCACAAATAATTGATCTGGTGCGGTCGGCATCTCAGGAAGTAAATAAAAATTATTTTCTCTATTCAGATATAAAAGGATTTATATCTACCCGGGTTAAAGATATTTCTTACGATAATTTCCTGGGATCTCTTTTCCAGGGAACGGATTATACTTATAAGCTGGAAAATGGAATTTATTTAATTGGTGAGCGCAAGCTGGAAGGTTTGAGAACTAATAAGGTAATCCAATTACAGAACCGATCAATTGATACAATCAGAGCAATGATTCCTAATGAGTGGAGAAATGGAGTAGAAATTCGCGAATTCAGAGAGCAGAATACAATTCTTCTTTCAGGATCCGGGCCTCAGATACAAGAGATTGAATCATATATCAAACAATTAGATCAACTGGTTCCATTGATTTTAATTGAGGTTACACTGATTGATGTTCGAAAAATAAGAAATATAAAAACGGGTATCAGAGCCGGAGTTTCAGATAGTATAAAAACCGGGGGGACGATTTTGCCCGGGATTGATTATACGTTAGGGTCCAGATCTATTAATGACTTCTTATCCCGAATAGGTAGTATTGGTTCTGTAAATCTGGGACGTGTAACCCCTAATTTTTATGTTGGGTTGAGCGCTCTCGAACAAAATAATAATGTGGATGTAAGGTCAGTTCCTAAATTATCAACGCTTAACGGTCATTCGGCTACATTGAGTATAGGCTCAACAAGGTATTATGTAACCCGGACCCAAAATGTATTTCCCTCACTCACCACTCCGCAAAGTATTTTTACAGAGCAGTTTAATAAAGTGGAAGCAAACCTTGCCATTTCTATAAGGCCTATTGTTTCGGGAGATGATCAGGTAACTTTAAATATAAAAGTTGATATTTCTGATTTTATTGGAATTCCACCCGATAATGCTCCTCCGCCAACTTCTACAAGTAAGTTTGAATCAATTATCAGAGCCCGAAATGAAGATATGATTGTTCTGGGGGGGCTGGAAAGAACCGAAAAAAGCGAAGATGGCTCCGGAACTCCGTTTTTATCCCGAATTCCTGTTTTAAAATGGTTGTTCAGCAGCCGGAGCAAAACTAATTCAAAAGTAGTGACCATTGTATTTATAAAACCAACAATTATCCGGTAAACGTTCTGTATAATTTAAAGATTACGAAACCTGACTATATATGTTAAAACAGTATTTAAGATTAAATACAGTTATTGGTATAAGTATTAAAATTAACTCTGATAATTCAACAACTATTCAGGCCTGTAAAATTCATACTTCAAAAAACCAACTTGATTTCGAGAAAAAGGCTTTAGACTTAAACACTTTAGAAGAATTTAATAATGAATTTATTTCAAAAGATTATCTCTCTGTTAATCTGACAGGCA
Organism: Daejeonella oryzae DSM 19973; assembly: GCF_000422945.1. Lineage (GTDB taxonomy): Bacteria > Bacteroidota > Bacteroidia > Sphingobacteriales > Sphingobacteriaceae > Daejeonella > Daejeonella oryzae. The sequence goes on along the minus strand of NZ_AUHA01000003.1, from coordinate 589,421 downwards.
AGGGGATTTTGCATAAAAGAATTGATAGAATTGATGAAATAAACTCATCTAATTTCGAATCAATTTTACCCAATGCAGTTTTCAACGACTTTTATATTCAGAATTTTATTTCAGGCAAACACTCATTTGTATCTGTAATCCGGAAAACCGAAGCAGAAAAATGGTTAAGCTCAATTAAAAATATGGGCTTTATACCTGTAATGTTAAGTTTAGGTCCATTCCCTGTAAATAGTATTCTTCCCCAAATAAACACATATGACAATTCAATAATTTTTGATGGACATGTCATAGGTCTGAACATTCAAAACGAATGGGAAACCTATACTTATGATGAGTATAAAAAGTCACCGTTTCCGGTGAAGCTGGAAAATGAACCGATTGACGAGAAACTATTAATTAGCTACAGTGCAGCTTTCCAGGCAGTTTTTGCTGGATTCTCAGAAAGCATTGAAGCCCATGTAATGTATCTTGAAGATCAGCTTCGCAGCATTACCGCTAATAAACGAACAAAATTCCTGGCTGTGGGAATGTTGATATTCTTCTTCATTATTCTGCTTGTAAATTTTCTGATCTTTTGGTCTCTTAATTCCTCCAATCAGGCTATTTCATCAAAATTGGGTCAAATATCAAATGGCAACCTGGATACAAAAACCATTCAGAAATCTGTTGAAACTAAAGAAAATGATCTTAAACTGTTAGGGTGGGATGACGATTTGGACAAAGCCTATTTTATTGATCAGCTGGCAATGAATCTTCCCGAACAAATTTCATGGAATTCTTTAGAAATTAATCCTGTTGATCTTTTACAAAGCAGAAATTCAGGCTCTATAAAATTACTGGACAGAACTATTATTTTGTCAGGTTTTTCAGATAAAATAGTTCCGGTAAATAACTGGATTGCAGATATCAGTGAATACGAATGGGTTAAAAATGTTCAGCTTCAAAGTTATATCATAGATCAGGAAATAAATAAAGGCAAGTTTATTTTAATGATTAAGTACTAGCATTATTATGAAGGAATTAAAAAATAGGGGAGATATTCTTTTAGTTATTGGGGCTGTTGTTCTAACCTTTTTATTTTATCAGTTTGGAATTAAAAATACAATTGTGGCTTATCAAACAAATGAGCAATTAAAAAATACCCTAAAAAATAATTCATTGGAATCATTGCCGCAGGATTTTTTATTAAGAAAAAGTAGAAATCTGGATAAGGTTCTGGAAAAATATTCTGTAGACTCCCTGATTTTTAGAAGCAAATCTATTGGCGAGGTTGCTTCAATTGCTGAAGCAGAGAATTTAAAGCTTTTAGAAATTGCCCCTTTAGACCCTTTTTACAGCACTGAAAATTTTCTCGTTCAAAAAATTGATTTTGAAGGAGACTACTATTCTATAGTAAAATTTATTCGCAGAGTTCAAAACCAGCATAATGTAGGCATCATTCGTTCTATTAACATCCAAACTCAGACAAAAGGGCCTGCGATAGGGAAAAACCTGAAAATTGAACTCTATCTGCAAATAAAAAAATAATGATAGTATTGGTCTAATAATCAGTTAACAATACTTCCTGCTAAATTTTATCATACCTTTCGTGGTATATATTATCAATATATCCATTCTTTTGGCACAAACCTTGTTTAATGGGTCTTGAATTAATTTAAAATTCAAACAAAAAGAATGATCATGAAAAAATCTACAAAATTTGTTGCTTCTGCAGTAGCTGCGGTGGCATTATTTATAGGAATGAACGCAAGTGCACAAACAAATGATGGCGATTCGAAAGCCCTTCGTTTAGGTGTTGGTGTTAGTGCCGGTATTCCTACCAACGACGATTACAATATCGCTTTAGGCGGAGACCTTCGTTTGCAGAAAGATTTCTTTAGCAATATCTCAGGTACATTATCTGCAGGTTATACTAACTTTTCTGTGAAAGATGAATCAAAATCTGCATTAGGATACGATAGCCAGGGATGGATCCCGGTTAAAGCTGGAATCAAAATTTTTCCTGTAAGTCGTTTCTATATTTCAGGAGAAGTTGGTGCTGCTTTCGGAACTGATAAAGGTCAGGGAACTGCATTAGTTTATGCTCCAGGCATTGGTGTTGGTACAAACACAGGTCTTGACATTGGTTTACGCTATGAAGGACTTGCAAAAGACAATATCAATTTCCCAAGAAGCGGAAGTAATTTAGGTCAGGTTGCTTTAAGACTGGCTTATGGTTTTAATTTGAATAAATAATTTTAAAATCAGTTTTAAAAAATCCCGCTTAGGCGGGATTTTTTTTTATTTAAAATTTAAGACTCAAAAAGCGATATTTACACCAAAAAATAATATGAAATCTATAAAAATAATGTTTGCTGTATGCTCTTTTGGAGCTTTAATCTCAGCCTGTACACAGTCAAACTCTAGCAGTCAAAACGATTCTTCTACACCCGATTCAATTGAAGCCGTTCCTCAAAAAGCAGTTTTAAAAGATTCTGATGTAAATTCTGTGTATTCAAACTATATTGATTTAAAGAATGCACTCGTATCTGCAAAAAGTTCAGAGGCGCAAACTGCTTCTGCCAAGTTGTCTGATGCTTTATTGAAAATCAAAGGGTGCGAAACAACTTCTGAATTGGCAGGAAAAATATCGGCTTCTTCAGACTTAAAATCACAACGTTCAGATTTTACTGTTCTTAGTGCTGACATTATCGCATTAATGAAGAATTCTGAAATTGAGAGCGGAACACTATATGTTCAATATTGTCCGATGGCTAATTCTGGTAATGGAGGCTCATGGTTGGCATCAAACAGTGAAATCAGAAATCCATATTTTGGAGATGAAATGATGAACTGCGGAGAAGTTAAGGAAGAATTTAAAAAGAAATAATTTGATTTTTTGTTTTAAACTGAAAGCAGTAGATACGTAAAATAAACAGTTTTAAAATTATTAGCACGGTTTAAAAATGTTTAAATTATTTGTAGCTACCTATGCGACTGTAGATTAACAGTCTTTTATATAGAAATTTTTAAAGCTATTATTCCAAATTCATTGAATTAAAATTTCATGCTTTTTTGCCTTATAGAAAAATTGCAAAAGCATTATGAAATATTAGTTCCAAAAGAGACAGATTTAACTAATTTTGTTTCATAACGCATTAAATATGTCAGAAGCAGCAACCTTAAAATTAGGCGATAATACATACGACCTTCCTGTTATTACAGGTACTGAAAATGAAAAAGCGATAGATATTTCTAAACTTCGTGATCAAACCGGTTATATAACTATTGATTCGGGTTATAAAAATACTGGAGCAACTAAAAGTGCAATCACTTTTCTGGATGGTGAAGAAGGAATATTGAAATATCGCGGCTATTCAATTGAACAGTTAGCAGAAAAATCTTCATTTCTCGAAGTAGCTTATTTGCTTATATACGGTGACTTGCCGTCTAAAAGCCAAATCGAAGAATTTCAGTCAACCATATCCCGGCATACGCTGGTTCATGAGGACATGAAAAAGTTTTTTGATGGATTTCCTTCCAAATCCCATCCGATGGGACAACTTTCCTCATTAATCTGTTCACTTTCTTCATTTTACCCTGAATCTTTAAATTCAAAGCAAACCGCTGATGAACAGAATTTAACAATGATTAAGCTGCTTGCCAAAATGGCAACGGTTGTATCCTGGATCTATAAAAAATCATTGGGTCATCCTATAATTTACCCAAGAAATAATTTGGATTATGTTTCAAACTTCCTGAACATGACCTTTGGTCAAAGAACTGAAGATGTGGAAATTGATCCGGTAGTTGTTTCTGCAATGAATGTTTTATTGATTCTTCATGCAGATCATGAACAAAATTGTTCTACATCTACTGTAAGAATGGTAGGATCATCTGACTGTAATTTGTATGCATCTATTTCGGCTGGTATTTCTGCGCTGTGGGGACCGCTGCACGGCGGTGCAAACCAGGCTGTAATCGAAATGCTTGAGCAGATTAAGGAAGATGGTGGCGATACCGATAAGTGGATTAATAAGGCAAAGGATAAGAATGATGGATTTCGCTTAATGGGTTTTGGTCATAGGGTTTATAAAAACTTCGACCCCAGAGCAAAAATCATTAAAAAAGCATGTGATGATGTTTTAGATAAATTAGGTATAGATGACCCTATTTTAGATATTGCTAAAAAACTTGAAGAAGCTGCATTAAATGATCCATATTTTGTTGAACGCAAATTGTATCCTAATGTCGATTTCTATTCTGGAATTATTTATCGTGCTTTAGGTTTTCCTACCGATATGTTTACAGTTTTATTTGCTTTGGGTCGCCTTCCGGGATGGATAGCTCAATGGAAAGAAATGCGTGAGAACAAAGAACCAATTGGAAGACCTCGTCAGGTTTATGTAGGAGAGGTTTATCGCGAATTTGTTGATATTGATAAACGATAATAACCAGTAACAATACTAACAAAACGCCCTCATTCAATTGCGAATGAGGGCGTTTTAGTATATAAATATTTTCATAAAGATTGGCAAATACCTTAATCAGACTTGTTAGGTAAATTAAATTGTAAAAAAGAGTATAAAAACAATCATTAACAAGGAGAAGAAGAAAACGGTCATATAACTCAGAGAGAGGAGGAGCATCTTTCCAATAATCCTCCATCGACTATTAATATATACTACCCTTAATGACCTGTACACATACCATATAATAAGCAGAATAGCAATTAAAGTAATCACTCCACCGGAAATAAATCCGAGGCTTATAAAATCTAATATCAGGAGAATAATAAAAAGAATAAACAAAAAAGAATGTAAATGCAGCGAATACACAAAATGCTCGATGTAATATTTCCTGTTTCGCCAGAATACCAGTTTGAGTATTACCGCAAATAAGGGGAGGAGAATAAACATCAGCTTTGGCAAATTCTGGATGAATTTATCAACGTATTTCTCGCTGTCTTTGCCTGTGATTTTTAAAAGTTGTTTATTGGCATAATGGCTAAAAAAGTTATCCCGCTTTGAAGGTGGTAGTGCATTTTGTCTTTTTTCATAAGCCTCAATAGTCGAATCCTGGTCCAGTTGCCAGCCATTGAAAATTACGTGCTTTTCTTTGCCCGCGGTGGATTTGCCTATAGTGATACCTGCCGAATTTGCATCTTTCGCCGCTGATTCCAAGAGTTTCTTTTCTGAAATTTGCTCCTCCTTAATTTTTGATGCTAATTTTTTATCCTTAATGTTTACATCATTACCTATTGGCATAAGCAGGAAGAAAACTATACTAATAAAGAGATAAGTTTGAATAGGATGCAGGTAAGAATTACGCTTACCCGAAATATAATAATTAGTTAGATAGCCCGGCTTGGTAAGAAGAGGACCAATGGTATTAGTGAGTTTTGAATCGAAATGAAAATAGTGGCCGATGCTATGGGTAATCATAGGCCAGAATTTTTCAATTACCTCTATATTTTGCTGTCCACAGACACTACAGTAATTTCCCTGCACAACTGCTCCGCAATTCAGGCAGTCGGTTTCTGCCCGGTAATTTTTTTTCATTATTTTAAAGTAGGATTCCGGCGATAGTAGCTGATAAATAAGATGCCAGCGTTCCGCAGATTAGGGCTCTAACTCCAAGTTTTGCAAGATCGGTTCTGCGTTCTGGTGCAAGCTCGCCTATACCACCAACCTGGATTGCGATAGAACTAAAGTTTGCAAATCCGCACAAAGCGAAACTGGTAATTAACAATGTTTTATGATCTAACGTTGATTTGATTTTCGCCAGATCAAGGTAGGCTACAAATTCGTTTATAACCATTTTTGTGCCCATTAAAGATCCGGCAACCTGAATATCTTTTGCCGGAACACCCATCGCGTAAGCAAATACTGAAAATAAAGAACCTAATATTTGATTTAAACTAAGCGTGTTTATATCTATTCCTATAAATGCAAGAGATAAACCAATGTTGCCTAAACCTGCGCCAATTTTGCCTAATACATAATCCAATAATGCTATAATGGCAATAAATCCTATTAACATGGCAACAACGTTTAAACCGACTTTTAGTCCGTCGCTGGCTCCGTGAGATATTGCATCCACCAGGTTGGCATTGGTTTTTTTAATTTCAAGGGATACTTTACCCTTAGTTTCAGAAACCTCAGTTTCTGGCCACACAATTTTAGATATAACCAGAGCTCCCGGAGCCGCCATTATGCTGGCTGCTATCAAATATTCTGCTGGAACACCGAGTGCAATATAAACTGCCATAACACCGCCTGCTATACATGCCATGCTACCGGTCATTGATGCAAGAAGCTCTGACATCGTCATCCCTTTTAAATAAGGTTTGATCATGATTTGCGCTTCAACCTGGCCTACGAATGCACTTGCAACATTTGATACAGCTTCTGAGCCTGAAACGCCCATTAATTTATATACTATTAATGCAAAGAACTTTACGATCCGCTGCATTATTCCCAAATAATAGGCTACGCTAACCAGAACGGCAACGAAAATAATTGTTGGTATAATTTTAAAAAAGAAAATAAAGTCGTTACCTGCTCCAAATGCTTTATCCATAAAGCCTTTATTAACCAAAGCTCCAAAAACAAATGCAGCACCCGCCTGGGAAAAATCGAGCACCTTGGTAACCGCAGCACCTAACCAACCAAAAATTTCTTTACCAATAGGGACTTTGAGAATGAATATGGCTAATACAATTTGAATGGCTAATCCGGTGAGGACCAGACGATAATTAATAGCTTTTCGGTTATTTGACATTAAGAAGGCAATAGCAAAAATCAGTATAATGCCAATTAGACCGGTAAATCTTTCCATAAAAACGAATGTACTTCTGTATTAAGCGTGAAAATTATAAATAAGATTGGTAATACTAAACTTTAATATGTGAATTAAAATTTTTATTAAAGATATTTCGGTTATTTCTGATAAAAAGAACATTTATCATGAGGATTTTCTTCTTGATAATTCGTCTCTGATGCGAGCTGCTTTTTCGTAAGCTTCTTCAGTAAGGGCTTCCTGAAGTTTAGTTTTAAGTTCTTCATCACTTAATGATGCCAGGTTAACAGGAGTAGAGCCTGTTTTTTCTTCGGGAGTCGCTTCGATATTCTCAAGAAATACAAAATCGTTTCCTTCGATAACAATACCTGCAGTAGCCAAAATGAATTCGTATGTGTAAATAGCACATTCAAATCGTACCGCCAATGCTATAGCATCTGATGTACGGGCATCGATCTCCACAGTCTTTTTTCCATCATTACATAAAAGCTTGGCGTAAAAAATACCATCTACCAGGTTGTAAATAATCACTTCCTGAATGACTACATGATAGGCTTCTGCAAAAGATTTAAATAAATCATGTGTTAAAGGACGGCTAGGGGTCATTTTCTCGATTTCGATAGCTATGGCCTGAGCTTCAAAACCACCAATGATTATTGGTAATCTTCTTCGTCCGCTTACTTCTCCTAAAACCAAGGCGTAAGCCCCGGATTGTGTTTGACTATATGATAAACCAACAATATCCAGTTTAATTTTTTTCATCCCGTTAGTTATTTTTATTGCTGGTAAAGCTACAAGAACCAGTTGTATTCAATTTTAAGCTGGTTTATTTATAAACGATTACAAATGCAAATAAGCAATAGTCTGTTCTAATAAAGTTAAGAATTTCCTATTGCTTAAATGATTGGCATAATTAGCTATTAAGAATTTGACTTATAACTCTTAACTGCTTCAATTAATTTAGGAACAATTTCAAACGCATCTCCAACAATTCCGTAATCAGCAACTTTAAAAAACGGGGCTTCCGGATCCTTATTAATGACAACAATTGTTTTTGATGAACTAACTCCTGCTAAATGTTGGATGGCTCCGGATATACCTATTGCAATATATAAATTAGGACTTACAGCAATTCCTGTTTGTCCGACATGTTCCTCATGAGGGCGCCATCCTGCATCAGAAACCGGCTTTGAACAGGCAGTAGCAGCTCCTAAAAGGTCGGCAAGTTCTTCAATCATAGCCCAGTTTTCCGGGCCTTTCATTCCACGGCCTGCCGAAACCACTAATTCTGCCTCCGGTAGTGAAACCTTATCGGTAGCTCTCACAATTTCTTTAACCATGGTTTTAAAATCAGACTCATTTGAGTCTGAAGCAAAATCTACTACCGTTGCAGGAGATCCGTTTTCTACAACTTTATATGAGTTAGGATTTAAAGCGATTATTTTAACATCAGATGTTAACTCAATAAATGCAAATGCTTTACCTGAAAATGCTGTTTTCTTTACAATAAATTTACCGTCATCTGTTGAAGGTAATTCGACAGCGCTGTCTGCTAAACCAGCCTGCAATTTAACTGCAATACGTGGCGCCAAACCTTTTCCGGTAAATGAATTGGCTAATACTACAACTTTAGCACCTTCCTTTGAAGCCGCTTCGGCTATTACAGATGCATAAGCTTGGTTAACAAAAGTTTTTAACTGCTCATCCGAAACATTTAAAACTTTAGCAGAACCATATTTGCCTAAGCTTTCAAGATCTTCATGACTAACATCACCTATAGAAATTGCGGTTAAGTGTGTATTTAATTGATCGGCTACAGTTTTGGCGTAAGAAATTACTTCATAAGTTGATTTCTTGAACTTGCCGTCTGCATTCTCTACATATACTAAAACTGACATATTTGATCTTTCTTCTGTAAGTGACTATATAACTTTTGCTTCTGTGTGTAATAAATTTATAAGCTTTTCCGCTTCTGCAGAATCCACCATCGTGACAGCACCGCGTGGGGCAGGAGTTTCATATTTTTTAAATTCTGAAACCTGTTCTATTTGCTGAGCATCTATAACTTGCAATGGTTTTGTCCTGGCAGACATAATACCCCGCATATTTGGAATTTTAGCTTCAGCAACACCTTCTGCGCAACTTGCTACAAAAGGTAACTGAACCGTTAAAATTTCTTTACCGCCTTCAATTTCTCTTTGAATAATAGCATTTGAACCTTCTAAGTCTAGTTTTTTAATGATAGAAATAGATGGGATATCTAAAAATTCACCAATCATTGCTGCAACCTGAGAACCATTGTAATCAATAGATTCTCTACCGGTTAAAATAATGTCGAATGCATTTTGTTTAGCATATTGCGCAATTTGATAAGCCACAAAATACGCATCACGTGGTGCAGCATTAATTCTTACGGCATCATCAGCTCCAATAGCCAAAGCTTTTCGGATTGTAGGTTCTGTTGAAGATTCTCCAACATTGATAATGGTAATACTCCCTTTTCCACCTTCACAAAGTTCTATAGCACGGGCTAAAGCAATCTCATCATACGGATTTAGGATGTACTGAACACCTGCAGTGTTAAATTGCGTATTATCGTTGGTAAAAGTTATTTTTGTTGTCGTATCCGGAACGTTACTGACACAAACTAATATTTTCATATAAATTCTGTTTTTGCAAATCTAACTAAAAAAGCCAAATTTAAAATGCACCGAAACCGATTACAGAAGCTTTTGGATTTTCTCCAGAACGAACCTAATGATCCTTTTTTAAAATATGCCCTTGCAACGGAATATTTAAACTCAAATGAGCTTGAAAAAGCGCTTGAATATTATGAAGATCTAATTACAAATCATGCAGATTACGTTGGCACCTATTATCATCTTGGTAAATTATATGAAGCATTGGATCGTAAGAACGATGCTGTAAAAACGTATCAGGATGGAATGAAAGTAGCCAGAAATTCCAAAGATATGCACGCCTTTTCTGAATTACAGGCTATTTACAATTCTGCTATAGGTTTGGATTACGAAGATGATTAAGTAATAGACCGTGAACAAACGTCATTTACTATTCCTGAAAGATGTGATTTGGTTTACATGTACAGCTTTTGGCGGTGCACAGGCTCATATCGGAATGATGCTTAGTAGTTTTGTTCAAAAGCGGCATTATATTTCTAAAGAAGAACTTTTAGAATTAAATGCCCTGACTCAAATTTTACCTGGTCCTTCTTCCACACAAACCCTTGTTGGAGTTGGATACAAAGTAGGAGGCTTACCAATTGCGCTTATAACTTTTTTAATCTGGATCTTCCCATCAGCCGCAATCATGTGCTTTGCGGCCATAAGTTATACTATGCTGGGCCAAAAAGATAAATTTGACTCTGTTTTAAAATTCATTCAACCAGTGGCCGTGGGTATTGTAGCCTATGCTGCATTCAGTTTAGGGAAAACGGTTTTAAATTCTAAAATTAAAATTTGGCTTGCAGTAGCTTCAGTCATTGCCACACTCATATTGTCTAATGCATATATATTTCCCATACTAATTTTACTTGGAGGAATTATTTCATCATCAATTGATACTCCATTAGAAGAGAGTGAGTTAAGATTTAAATTATTTTCAAAAATCAATCCGCAGAAGATTAGCTATTTCATTGGAATCTTATTGCTATTTGCCGCTTTGGGAGCGTTAATAAACAGAACATCGCCTTTTAGTTTGCCTATCCGTTTATTCGAGAATTTTTACCGTAACGGGATTATGATTTTTGGAGGCGGGCAGGTGTTAGTGCCATTTATGTTTACCGAATTTGTGGAGATGAAGCAATACATTACTTCTAAAGAATTCATTGCAGGATTTGCCTTGCAACAGGCGATACCGGGTCCCACTTTTTCTTTTACATCTTACATTGGTACCATGACTATGAAAAATTCCGGTTATGGTTCTTTGGGACAAATACTTGGAAGCATAGTTGCAGTTCTGGGAATTAATTTACCGGGAATAATACTAGTCCTGTTCATTGTCCCTTTTTGGAATGATCTTAAAAAAATCACCAGGATTAAAAACTCTCTTTCAGGAATTAATGCAGTGTCAGTTGGGTTTATGGTGGCAGCCTTTGTGTTGCTGTTGCAGCCAATGGGCATAAATTTCCTGTCAATTAGTATTGTTGCAGCAACATTTTTTTTACTCCTTTATACCAAAATAAAAACCCCTGCTTTGATTTTTGCAGGGGTTTTATTAGGCATCTTATTCTAAACTAATTTTTATAATCCTTTTTTTAAAAAGGAGGTTCATCATCCATATCATCCATTCTTGATGGTCTGATTATGAATTCACTTGATTTTTCAAAATCTTTTGATGGGGCCATTCCGGCAAAAGGATCAGGATTACTAAATGATGAAGGGCTTGAAAAATCCTCTTCCAAATCAGCAAATTTTACAAATTTGCCAATAAATCGTAAAGGAACCGTTCCTGTTTCACCGTTTCGGTGCTTGGCAATAATAACTTCACCAATCCCGATTGTCGACCGTCCTTCCTCATCTTCCGTCAATCCGTAATATTCCGGGCGATATAAGAACAATACCATATCTGCGTCCTGCTCTATTGATCCCGACTCCCTTAAATCGGAGAGCATTGGTTTTTTCTGAGCTCCCGGCCGGGTTTCAACCGCACGACTTAACTGAGAAAGAGCAATTACAGGAACATTCAACTCTTTTGCAACTGATTTAAGTGCTCTGGAAATACTACCGATCTCCTGTTCACGATTACCACCTTTTCCTTCGCCCTTTCCGTGCATCAGCTGTAAGTAATCTACAATGACCATCTGTATGTCATACTGTGCTTTTAGACGACGGCATTTGGCCCTAAATTCAAATATATTTAATGCAGGTGTATCATCAATAAAAAGTGGAGCTTCAGTAAGTTTTCCAATTTTGGAATGTAGCTGTTGCCATTCCCACTCTGCTAAATTTCCTTTACGGATTTTTTCCTGCTCAATTTCGGTTTCTCCGGAAATCAAACGATTAACGAGTTGCACCGACGACATCTCTAATGAGAAAACAACCACAGGTTTATTAAATTGTACTGCAGCATTGCGGGCGCAGGTTAATACAAATGCTGTTTTACCCATTGCCGGACGGGCAGCAATAATAATAAGATCTGAAGGCTGCCAGCCTGACGTCATTCTGTCCAGGGCGGTAAATCCGGATGCCACACCAGTTAATCCATCAACCCGGTCTTTAATCTTCTCTAAATTATCTAATGATTCACGTATAATATCATCCATCTTTCTGGAGTCCCTACGCAAATTATTTTGAGCTATATCGAAAAGATTCTTTTCGGCATTGTCCAGCAAATCAAAAATGTCTGTAGTGTCTTCATAAGCATTGCTTATAATTTCTGTAGAAATACGAATCAACTCCCGCTGAATAAATTTTTGGGAGATTATACGTGCATGATATTCAATATTAGCTGCAGAAGCTACACGGTTTGTTAGTTCGGTAATATAATATGCCCCGCCAATCATTTCCAGATTACCCTGCTGACGAAGCTGAGCTGTAACTGTTAAAATATCTACAGGGGAAGATTTTTGAAATAATGTATGAATAGCTTCAAAAATTTTCTGATGACTGTCTTTATAAAAAATTTCAGGCTTTAAAATATCAATAACGGCAGATAAAGCATCTTTTTCAAGCATTAAAGCCCCTAAAACTGCTTCTTCTAGATCAACTGCCTGGGGAGGTAATTTACCTAATCCACTTGGAATTCCGCTTAATCGGCTTCTTCTGTCAGTGGAAAAAGAGGGTTTGGTGCTTCGGCTAAAATCCTGATCTTTTTCTAAACTCATAGCAACAAAAATATAACAAATATCACATGCGTATTTTTGAAGTTCTTCACAACCAATAAAATTAGCATTTTACACTAACTGATATTCATGGGCCTAAGGTTTATTCTTATTCACACCCAATGTGGAAAACGTGTATGTAACAATTTAATTATGCCTTTAAAATAACTTAAAGCAGGTGTTAATAACTTTTTGAGATGTTAACAATTGTTCTGCATGAAAGGCTATAACAGTTAAATTAATGGAAAATGTAAATAATAGCTAACTTGGCGGCTCATTAAAAATTACAGATGAACACTAACTCCTTTAAAGCTAAAAGAGACTCTTCTCCGCGTGAATCAAATCAAATGGTATTTGGAATTAGGGCAGTAATAGAAGCTGTTAAGAGCGGCAAGGAAATTGAAAGCTTATACTTACAAAGGGGATTGACTGGCGGGATATTTTTAGAGTTAAGAGCTCTGATTAAAGAATACGATTTAACTTTTCAGCAGGTTCCTGTCGAAAAACTAAATCGTATAACCACTAAAAACCACCAGGGAGTTATTGCATTTATATCACCAATAGTTTACGAAAAGATCGAGAATGTAATTCCGGCTGTGTTCGAAAGGGGAGAAACACCTTTAATTTTGATATTGGACGGTATTACTGATGTGAGAAATATGGGAGCAATTGCCCGTACGGCTGAATGTGCCGGAGTTCATGCCATCATAGTACCGTCAAAAGGTTCGGCCCAGATAAATCCGGATGCTATTAAAACTTCGGCCGGTGCATTATATAAAATTCCGGTTTGCCGTCATGACAGTTTGTTGAAAACAGCTAAATTTCTCCAGGAATCAGGCCTACAATTAATTGCTTGTACAGAAAAAACCAATGAATTTCTTTATCAGCCTGATTATACCGGACCTACTGCAATTATTATGGGTTCAGAAGAAGATGGTATATCCAACGATTTGATCCGCATTGCTGATCATCTTGCAAAAATACCCATGTTTGGTGAAATCGAATCGCTCAATGTTTCAGTTTCTGCCGGGATTCTGATCTATGAAGCGATTCGACAACGTATGACCCTTAAATAAATTCCGGTCCGAAATGCTGTTTTACATCAGCAACTACTTTTTTGACGTTTTGTTCCTGATCACGAGGGCAAATAAGTAGGGTGTTATTATCTTCTACCACAATAAAATCATGCAGGCCCTGAATGATAACCAGTTTATCTTCGGGCATGTTTACCATGCAGTTGGAAGAATCGTACATAATTACTTTCTTAGATGGTATCACCGCATTTCCAACATAATCTTTCTCTGCCAGTTCATAAACAGAGGCCCAGGTACCCAGATCAGACCATCCAAATTCGGAGGGAAGAACGTATACGTTATCTGCCTTCTCCATAATACCATAATCAATAGAAATATTGGTACACTGATAATATGCAGATTGAATAAATTCCTTTTCCTTTGAAGTGTTAAACAAAGAATCTCCCTCTTTAAAAATGTCATTTATTTCAGGAAGATAACTGGTAAATGCTTTCAGGATGTTTCTGGAAGACCAGACAAAAATTCCCGCGTTCCATAAAAACTCCCCGCTCTGAACAAAAGTTTTGGCAAGTTCCAGGTTAGGCTTTTCGGTAAAGGTTTTTACTTTATAAAAATCTTCATTTAACGTTGAAGAATTAAATTGAATGTAACCGTAGCCTGTATCAGGCCGGGATGGTTTAATTCCTAAAGTGATTAAGCAATCGTTGTTTGCAGCAGTATCCAGGGATTGATTAATATATTTAACAAATCCTTCGGTATCAACAATCAGATGATCTGAAGGAGCTACAACAATACACGCATCTGGATTAAGCTGATTAATTTTATGACATCCATAGGCAATGCATGGCGCAGTATTACGCATTATAGGCTCACCTAAAATTTGCTGATCCTCAAGATCCGGCAACTGCTCTTTAACCAAATCTGTGTAGGATTCATTGGTTACAATAAAAATGTTTTCTTTCGGTACAATTTTAAGAAAACGATCGTAAGTATGTTGTATTAAAGTTTTTCCTGTACCCAGGATGTCAATAAATTGTTTCGGAAAAGCTGTCCGGCTGATTGGCCAAAAACGGCTGCCAATTCCACCAGCCATTATTAAGGCATAGTTGTTTTTATTCATCAATTCAGTTTTTAAATGATCCCTTCTTTTAATAGATCATGAATATGTATAAAGCCGGTATATTTTTTATCCTCGTTAATTACTAAAAGTTGCGAAATATTATTGCTTTTAAGAATTTCTAAAGCGGTTACAGCCAACTCATCTTTTAAAATGAATTTGGGTGAATAAGCCATTATATCCTGAGCCTTTAATCCTTCAATGTTGCTATGATTTTCCATCATTCTCCGGATATCACCATCAGTAATTATTCCCGCAATATATTCATTTTCAATAACCGCTACCGCACCAAGTCTGTTTTTTGTTATCTCAATTAAAACTTCACGAACCGGAGTGTCACGAGAAACGCGTGGTTTTTCATTTTGTATGGCCAAATCCCCGACTTTTAAATACAAACGTTTTCCTAAAGATCCTCCGGGATGATATTTGGCAAAATCAGCACTTGTAAATTCTCTGCTTTCTAAAAGACAAACCGCAAGGGCGTCGCCCATGGCCAACTGTGCGGTTGTACTGGTTGTTGGAGCAAGATTATGCGGACAAGCCTCTAAATCAATTGTTGTGTCAAGAATAAAATCTGCCTGTTTGGCCAGAAAGGAATTAATATCACCCACCATTCCTACTAAAGTATTGCCGGAAAGTTTTAAAAGCGGAATCAGCACTTTAATTTCAGGAGTGTTGCCACTTTTAGAAATACATATAACCAAATCATTCTTCTGAATCATTCCCAGATCTCCGTGAATGGCATCTGCGGCATGCATAAAAATGGATGGAGTACCGGTAGAATTTAGGGTAGCTACTATTTTTTGAGCAATAATGGCGCTTTTACCTATTCCTGTAACTATAACACGGCCGTTTAAGTATAAAATGCGGTGTACTACTATAGCAAAGTCTTCGTTTAATTGCGTTGAAAGACGCGTAAGTCCATCAGCCTCGATGCGAAGTGTATTTTGTGCTATTTGAAGAATTTCTGTATTTGTTTTCAAGCAGAAATATTTAATTAAATGCGATTAAACCGCAAAACTATGTTATTTTATATATAATTTTAACCTTTTATATTTATTAATACCCTTTCCAATTTTTTCCAGTAGGACGATGGAGATCAACAAATCATTATTTGATAATTTACAAAATTTCTTTGGCTTTGATAATTTTAAAGGTGACCAGGAGGCCATCATAACAAGTATTCTTCAGAAAAAAGATACGTTTGTTATTATGCCTACCGGCGGAGGCAAATCTATTTGTTACCAATTGCCAGCCTTAATGAGTGATGGTACTGCTTTGGTGATTTCTCCTCTTATTGCTCTGATGAAAAATCAGGTAGATCAGTTAAGGGCTTTTGGAGGTACAGAAAGCATTGCCCATTTTTTAAATTCATCATTAAATAAAGCAGAGATTGCCAAAGTAAAACAGGATGTCAGCAATGGCGATACTAAACTATTATACGTAGCTCCCGAGTCACTCACTAAATTAGAAAATGTTGAGTTTCTTCAGTCCATAACTGTTTCTTTTGTAGCCGTTGATGAAGCCCATTGTATTTCTGAATGGGGCCATGATTTCAGACCCGAATACCGGAAAATCCGCCAGGTTATAAATAATATTGGTGATAATATTCCAATAATTGCTTTAACTGCAACAGCCACTCCTAAAGTTCAGCAGGATATTCAAAAAACTTTGCAGATGAACAGTGCGGTGCTTTTTAAATCATCATTTAACAGGCCGAATCTATATTATGAAGTACGGGCAAAACGTGACGTCATTAAAGAGATTGTACGCTATGTTAAAAGTCAGGAAGGAAAATCAGGCATAGTATATTGCCTAAGTCGTAAGAAAGTTGAAGAAGTTGCAGAAGCATTACGATTAAATGGTATAAAGGCCTTGCCTTATCACGCAGGTTTAGATCCAAAAACACGTTCTGAAACTCAGGATAATTTTTTGATGCAGGATGTTGATGTGATCGTTGCGACTATAGCATTCGGAATGGGAATTGATAAACCCGATGTTCGCTATGTAATCCACCATGACATTCCAAAAAGCATGGAGGGATATTATCAGGAAACCGGAAGATCCGGCCGGGACGGGGGCGAAGGAGTTTGTATAGCATTCTATTCTCAGAAAGATATCGATAAGCTCACAAAGTTTATGAAAGATAAGCCGGTTTCTGAACGAGAGATCGGTACGCAAATTTTGAAAGAAGTAATTGATTATGCAGAATCATCGGTATGCAGAAGAAAGCAAATACTTCATTATTTTGGCGAAAACTTTAATGAAGCGGGCTGCAATAATATGTGCGACAATTGCCGCCATCCAAAGAAATATTTCGCGGCAGAAGAACCATTGCTGCGTGTTTTAAAATTAACTGAGCAGCTTGGGGAGAAGTTTGATGATCAGTATATGATCAACATTATGCTGGGGATTGAAAATGCTCAGATTTTATCCTACAAGCACAATCAGTTACCTGAATTTAAATCCGGGCAGGAGGAAGGCGAAATTCTCTGGAAATCTTTAATGCGGCAAGCTGTTCTTAATAATTATCTGTCGAAAGACGTTGATAATTACGGTTTATTAAAACTTACAAAGTCGGGACGTGCATTTATTGAATCTCCTCATGCCGTTAAATTCATTTTAAATTATTTTGTTGAAACTGCTCAGGATGATTCGGAAGATGGCCAGCAGCAGTTTGGAGCCCTGGATACTCATTTATTAATGATGATTAAGGATCTTCGAAAAAAGATTGCCAAGCAAAAAAATCTGCCGCCTTTCGTAATTTTCCAGGATCCATCTTTAGAAGAGATGTGCACTCATTTCCCAATTAGCATTGAGGAATTAAAGCAAATTCAGGGAGTTGGAGCCGGCAAAGCATCAAAATTTGGTCAGCCTTTTATAGAGCTCATTAAATTTTATGTAGAGGAGAATGACATTGACCGGCCAAATGACCTGGTTATTAAATCTGCAGCCAATAAATCAGCTTTAAAGGTTTCTATCATCCAAAATATTGACCGGCAAATTGCACTTGAAGATATTGCTTCATCAAAAGGAATGTCGTACGAAGAGATTCTTAAAGAAGTTGAAACAATTGTTAATTCGGGAACAAAACTTAACCTGAATTATTATATTGACGATATTATTGATGAGGATCGCCAGGAAGAAGTCTATGACTATTTTAGAACTACCGAGGTTGATTCTATAGATAACGCATTAAATGAGCTGGGCGACGAGGATTATTCATTCGAAGAGATTCAGCTTATGCGCATCAAATTTTTATCTGAAATGGGCAATTAATGTTAAAAGGATTCCGATCGAGGCTTGTAATAATGGTTATTTTTCTGTCATTGTTATCCATAGCCCTAAGCAGCTTTTATTCCTTAGAATCTATTGATATTAATATCTACGACTCTTATTTCGTAGTTTCTTACAGCGTAATTATATTCAGCTTTTTGTTCATTCTTTATTTAATGATCGAAACACTTTTTTATATCCAGTTAAAAAGAAAAAATGACGAGAATAATTCATAATATTCCTAAAATTCAGCATACAGATTCAACTAATTTTTTCTTAATGGCAGGCCCATGTGTAATTGAAGGCGAAGAAATCGCCTTAAGGATCGCAGAAAAAATTATTGGAATTACTAATAAATTAAAAATACCGTTTGTTTTCAAAGGCTCTTACCGCAAAGCTAATCGTTCGCGTTTAGATTCTTTTACCGGTATTGGTGATGAAAAAGCTTTAAAAATTTTAGCTAAAGTTAGCCGTGAATTTGGCGTTCCGGTGGTAACGGATATTCATGAAAGTGTTGAAGCTTCAATTGCTGCAGAATATGTTGATATTCTTCAAATTCCTGCATTTTTATGCCGTCAAACAGAATTACTAATCGCAGCTGCAAAAACCGGTAAAGTGGTGAATGTTAAGAAAGGACAATTTCTCTCGGCTTTATCCATGAAATTTGCTGTCGATAAAATACAGGAATCGGGCAACCCCAATGTAATACTTACAGATCGCGGCAATACTTTTGGTTACCAGGATATTATCGTAGATTATCGGGGCATACCGGAGATGAGAGCTTTTAATGTACCTGTTGTAATGGATTGTACTCATTCTTTGCAGCAGCCCAATCAGGTTAGCGGGGTAACCGGTGGTAAGCCTGAATTGATTACAACAATAGCAAAAGCTGCCATTGCAGTAGGCGCAGATGGATTGTTTATTGAAACCCATCCTGATCCCGCTAATGCCAAATCAGATGGGGCAAATATGCTGCAGTTAAATAATTTAGAAGAATTGCTTGTTAAGCTGGTGCGAATCAGAGAAGCAATCTTGTAATTAAACCCGGTAGTTATCTTCCTTCCAGAGTTTTATTGATTCTTTTATAGCTTTTCCGCTTAAATTATTCTGTATAGCAGATTGAACGAGTTCGGGGAATTCAGCATCAGAAGCAAAGCGAAGTGCTATTATTTGGCTCATGCGCAATGCTTCCGGAAGTGGTTTACCGGTAAGAATATAATACCTGAAATTTTCTTCAGATCTTATGGCACGGTCCTGTGCTTTTAAAGGAAATGCACGAGTATACCAGTATAATAATAAGCCACAAATAAAAAGTAAGAACAATAAACTGGCTGAATAAACATCTCCACTATCTATCTTTTTAACAAGATTAACAATTGATCCGATAAGGCCTGCAAGCAATAGCGGACCTAAAATTTTGTGATAGCCTGTAACCAGACGTGAGTGGTTTTTGTAGTTCTGTGTCATTAATTTTTAGTGATTTTAAATTCTGTTCTTCGGTTGTTTTTGCGCCCTTCTTCGGTGGAATTATCTGCTACAGGTTTTGATTTTCCATATCCTTTATAAGTTAATCTGGTAGCAGATATTTTATTATTTATCAAATAGTTATAAACAGTTTTAGCTCTGCTTTCCGATAAAGTAAGATTCATCTTTTCATCACCTAAATTGTCTGTATGTCCCGCAATTTCAACTGATATTTTTGGATTGTCGTTTAAGAAATTAATCAGATCCTGCAATTCTACTTTAGATTCCGGGAGTAAGTAAAATTTATTGGTTTCAAAAAATATGTTATTGAGAGTTACCATACCTCCAACTTCTATTTTTTGAAGTGGAATTTGAATATTATAGGGTTTGTTGAGTTCACTGTTTTTAAGTGAAAAATTCTTTGAGTAAAATAAATACCCATCTTTCGAAACATTTAATGCATAGGTTTTACCGGCAGCCATGGTGGCCATAAATTCTCCGGTTTCGACATCTGAAATTTCATTGTAGACCGAAGTATTTGATGAGAGGTTTATGATCTGGACTTTCGCATCTAAAACTTTTTTCGAGGTTTTGTCAAATACGGACCCCTTAACGTAGGTTACTTCAAGAGGTCTTAAATTAGCAGGAAGATCAAATGAGTAGATATCCAAACCTCCAAAGCCTTGTTTATTATCTGATGCGAAAAAAGCGGTTTTCCCATTGCTGCTTATTATCAACCCACTTTCTTCACCAAAAGTATTGATGGGATATCCCAAATTTTGTGGCTTTTGCCAGGTTTTATTCTTACTGTTCTTGCGGCTTATAAATAAGTCTTTATTTCCGAGGCCTGGCCAACCGTTAGAAGAAAAATATAAGGTCTCATCATCGGGATGTATAAAAGGGGATTGCTCATCGTAAACGGTATTAACATTAGGACCTAAATTTTCAGGAACTGACCAGGATCCTCCTTCCTTCAAATCAGATTTATAAATATCATAACCTCCTACACCGCCGGGCCGGGTACTAACAAAATAAAGCGTTTTGCCATCGGCACTAATAGATGGCTGAGATTCCCAGCCGGGAGTATTAATAGGAGCTCCGATATTAAATGGTGTACTCCAGTTTTTTCCATCTCTTTTAGATAAGTAGATATCGCACCTGCCTAAACCATCAGGTCGATTACAAATTGTAAAAAACATATACAATCCATCAGGCGAAATGCTTTGCGCTCCTTCGTTGTAAATCGCAGTATTAATATTCCTGCTTAGATTTTCAGAAATAGTCCAGGAGCCATCCTTCTTAATGCTTCTATAAAAATCTTCATTGCGGTTTGCCTGACGAGTAAATATCAGCGTTTCTTCATCGGCAGTTACAACCGGCAGATATTCCTGTTCTTTGGTATTTATTGAATTTCCAAGATTTACCGGCTTAAAATTTACAGGATTTTTAATAGCTTCCAGGCTAAAGCGACAATCTTCTATATATTTTAATACCGTTTTTTTGCTGGTTTCTGATAGTCCGGGATAGGAAATATATTTTTCAAAATGATTTAAGGCATTCGAATAATCTCCGGTATTCAATTCAGATTCAGCAAGACCATAATAAGTTAAGGGGAGGAATTCAGGATCAATTTCTATTACTTTAAGATAATTAATTTTTGCATTTTTGGGATCAGATAGCTTTCTGTATATGTCGGCCATTTGCTGGAAGGCAGCGGTAAATTTTTCATCCAAAGACACCGCTTCTTTTAAAGAGGCAAGTGCTTTATCATAAAATTTGTATGAAATATTCTGATTTGCTATAGCATAAGCTTTCTGAGCTTGTTTATTATCAGAGGTCTTTTTTTGACTAAAAGCAGAAAGGGCAAAAAGCAGGAGTATAGAAAGAAGAAAAGTTGATTTCATGCAGATTAAACCCATATATTATACAGGTGATGAAGTTAAAAAATATTCAGGACTAATAATCTATTAATCCTGAATATTGATCCGGCAAAAATCTATTGAAAAATTTCTGTCAGAAATAATTTTAAATGTTCCCATGATCTCTTGGCGGCAAGCTCATTATAAGCGGCACCTTTGGAGTTATCATTTCCTGCTTCCGGTTGAGTAAATGCGTGTACAGCATTTGCGTAATAAATCATTTGCCAATCTGCTTTTCCATCTCTCATTTCCTTTTGAAAATTCTTGATTTCATCTGAGGAAATGAATGGATCATCCGCTCCATGCAATACCAGAACTTTAGTCTTAATCGCATCATTTACTCTGCTGCTATCTTTTCCTAAACTACCGTGAAAAGATACAACCCCTTTAACCGGAAAATCTGCACGGGCTGCTTCAATAGCACCTCCGCCACCAAAACAATAACCAATAACAGCTATTTTATCCGGGTTAGCACCTTTTTTAATAAGCTCATCAATTGCCGCTTTAATTCGTGATTGGTAGACCTTGTAATTATTTTTGTAATAGCCAGATTTCTCACCAGCTTCTTTTGCATCTTTCGGTTTTACACCTTCACCATAAATATCGGCAGCAAGAGCATGGTATCCCAGTAAGGCCAGTTTATCGGCAGATTTTTTTTCATGATCTGATAAACCCATCCACTGCGGAATAATTACCACACCCGGAGCTTTATTTTGGTTCGTTTTTGCCTTTGCAAAATATCCCTGGAGTTTGGTAGCTCCGTCAGAATAATTGGTATTAATTCTTTGAGCGTATGTGTGCTTTCCCAGCAAAAGGGAAGCAATAATTGCTAAAAATAATAGAGAAGTTTTCATATGTACTTGATTCATTCTTTAAATATAAGTTGTAACAACTAATATCAGGGAATGTTCAAATACTTATGAGTTTGCAATGATATTTCCCATCTGGGATTATTTTTAACGTAGTCTATAATCAAGGGAGTAATGATATCTGCCTTTGACCATTCAGGCTGTAAATATAGTTTACAGTCTTCCGAAACTAGTTTTGAATTTTCCTCTGCCCAGGCAAAATCACTTTTATTAAAAATAATTACCTTTAATTCTCCGGCAACCTGGGCAACTTCTGCTTTTGGACCTTTAAATTTTTTGGGGGATAAACAGATCCAGTCCCATGATCCGGAAAGAGGGTAGGCTCCCGACGTTTCAATAAAAGTTTTAATACCTCTTTGCTGCAAGCCTTTTGTAAGATAATCCAAATTGTAGATTAAAGGCTCGCCACCTGTAATAACAACCGCTTTTCCGGGATACATGCCCGCATTTTCTATGATTTGATCTGCAGATGTTAGCGGATGAAGTTCTGCATCCCAGCTTTCCTTTACATCACACCAATGACAGCCTACATCGCATCCGCCAAGGCGAATAAAATATGCTGCTTTACCTGAATGAAATCCTTCACCCTGAATTGTGTAAAATTCTTCCATTAAAGGTAATAAAGTGCCGTCTGCTGGGATTTGATGTGCCATTGTGTAATTTAGGCTGCAAATATAGGTACATTAATAGAATGGTGTACGCCAATTACTTAATTGAGACACGGTTTTGACAGTTTAATCCAGGTTTGATGGAACTGACAATTCAGAATTACAGATTAACTATCAGGTTATGCCGCTTAAATGGTTTCGGATTTTTTCATTAGAAGTTTTAAATGAGCCCAACTTTATTAAACTACTTCAAGTTGAGGGTCGTAAATTTTGCGTTGTTAAAGTCAACCAGGAATTCTTTGCGGTGCAGAATCGCTGTCCTCATGCCGGCGCTGATCTCACTTTAGGCTTTTGTAAAGAAAAAAAACTTATTTGCTCTTACCATCGTTATGAATACGACCTTGAAACGGGTCGGGGAGCAGAAGGTCAGGGAGACTATCTGACAACCTATCCTGTTAAGGTTTTGGAAGACGGGATTTATATCGGTTTTAAAGAGAAGTGGACATTTTTTAAAAAACTATTTCGATTATGACTATTCAGGAAATTGATCATTTAACAGAACGCTTTTATCAGAGCATCAGCTTTAATACGGAACACTTCCCAAATTTAGATCAGCTTAAAGAATTGTTTTTTGGAGACGGGAAACTTATTAATGCAAATTTCGATCAGGTATTAGATTTTACGGTTCAAACCTTTTCGCATTCGCTGATGGCGCAAATTGAATCAGGGAATGCCACCCATTTTACCCAGCAGGAAATATCTGACCAAACAGAAATATTTGGAATAATTGCTCAAAGAATAAGTGTATATGAATATACTTCATCTGCTATCTCCAACGGTAAGTGGAAACAGGGCGTCAATTATATTCAATACCTAAATGTTCATGGAAAATGGTTGATTACATCTATGATCTGGAAAGATGAAAGTCCGGATTTATCTATTCCGGAATCTTATCTGGATTTATAAATAATACCCTGTAATCAAAATATGATTATTTGTAAATCTCCCTTTTTGCAGATGCCAGAGTATTTTTAAGTAATCCGACTATAGTCATTAATCCAACTCCACCAGGTACAGGCGTTATATAAGAACATTTTGGGGCAACATTTTCAAAATCTACATCTCCGTAAAGTTTGTATCCTGATTTAGTAGTTGCAGAAATTTCTCTGTTCATCCCAACATCAATTACAACTGCTCCATCCTTAACCATATCGGCAGTAATAAAATTTTTCTTACCAATAGCAACAATCAAAATATCTGCATCAAGGGTAAATTTCTTAATATCAGGTGTTTTACTATGACACAAAGTTACGGTGCAATTACCTGTAGAGCTGTTTTGAGCCATGAGTATACTCATTGGAGAACCTACAATATTGCTTCTTCCAATTACAACACAATGCTTTCCTGCGGTTTGAATTCCGTATTCCTGAAGCATCAACGTAATTCCGTAAGGCGTAGCCGGTATGAACGAGGGAAGATTTCGCTGCATCCGCCCCAAATTAATTGGATGAAATCCATCCACATCCTTCCTGTAATTTATTTTCTCGGTAATTTTTTCAGGATCAATATGATTGGGCAGAGGTAACTGCACAATTAATCCATCAATATCCGGATCAACGTTAATCGCTTCAATTTTATTTAATACTTCGGCTTCGGTAACTGTATTTTCATAAAAAATAAGGGTAGAGTTAAAGCCTACTTTTTCGCAGTTTCTCATTTTGCTGGCTACGTAGGTTTCACTTCCACCATCGTTACCAACCAAAATTGCAACCAGATGAGGTTTGCGTCCGGTTCTTTCAAGAATTTCGGCTGCTTCAAGAGCAATTTCCTGCTTCAGTTTTTCAGATACAAATTTCCCGTCGAGTAGTTGCATTTTTTTTAATTATGAGTATCGAAATTTGAGATTGTATAATCTCTTTGATCTCCAATTTATCAATCTAATTTTAAAACCGCCATGAATGCTGATTGCGGAATTTCCACGTTACCAACCTGACGCATACGTTTTTTACCTTTTTTCTGTTTTTCAAGTAATTTCCGCTTACGCGAGATATCACCACCATAACATTTTGCCGTAACGTCTTTCCGCAAGGCTTTAACAGTTTCGCGGGCTATGATCTTAGCGCCAATAGATGCCTGAATAATGATCTCAAATTGCTGACGCGGAATTAATTCACGTAACTTTTCGCAAATTCTCTTACCAAAATCATATGAATTACTGCGGTGAATTAAAGAGGATAATGCATCCACAGGTTCGCCGTTTAAACGAATATCCAAACGAACCAGATCTGACTGGCGATAACCTATCTGATGATAATCAAATGAGGCGTAACCTTTGGAAATGGTTTTTAAGCGATCGTAAAAATCGAAAACGATTTCACCCATCGGAATCTCAAAAACAAGTTCTACACGGTCGGATGTGAGATAAGACTGGTTTACAATTGCTCCCCTTTTCTGAATACAAAGTGACATCACAGGTCCTACAAATTCAGACTTGGTAATAATGTTTGCCTTTATAAAAGGTTCTTCAACATACTCCAGTTTACTCGGATCAGGCAAGTCAGAAGGATTATTGACATGTATTTCTTCGCCTTTCGTTGTAAAAGCTTTGTAAGATACGTTGGGTACGGTTGTAATAACCGTCATGTCAAATTCGCGTTCTAAACGTTCCTGGATAATTTCCATGTGGAGCATTCCAAGGAAACCGCATCGGAAACCAAATCCTAAGGCTGCAGAAGATTCGGGTTCGAAAACAATGGAAGCATCGTTTAGCTGCAATTTATGCATTGCTTCACGCAGCTCTTCATATTCATCTGTATCTACAGGGTAAATACCTGCAAATACCATCGGCTTAACTTCCTCAAATCCTCTGATTGCTTCCTTACTTGGACGATCTTTATGAGTAATTGTATCTCCAACTTTTACTTCCCGGGCTTCTTTAATACCTGAAATGATATAACCAACATCGCCGGTTTTGATCACATCCTTAGGTAATTGCTTCAGCTTTAATGTTCCTACTTCTTCGGCAATATATTCTTTGCCAGTAGCAACAAATTTTACTTTATCTTTTTTACGGATTTCTCCGTTTAAAACCTTAAAGTAGGCCACAATTCCCCTAAAGGAATCAAATACAGAATCAAAGATCAAAGCTTGTAATTCACCTTCCGGATTTCCTTTTGGAGCGGGAACCCGCTCTACGATAGCTCTTAATATATCATGAACACCCATTCCGGTTTTACCGGATGCAGGAATAATATCTTCGCGTTTACAACCAATCAGTTCAATAATCTGATCTTTCACTTCCTCTGGCATTGCACCGGGAAGATCCATTTTATTGAGGATTGGGATTATTTCAAGATCATGCTCCAAAGCTAGATATAGATTTGAAATTGTCTGCGCCTGAATTCCCTGAGAGGCATCAACAATTAGCAGCGCTCCTTCGCAGGCTGCAATAGAACGGGATACTTCATATGAAAAATCGACGTGTCCCGGGGTATCTATCAGATTCAAAATATAAGGCTGTCCATCCTGAATATAATCCATCTGAATGGCATGGCTTTTTATGGTAATTCCGCGTTCGCGTTCTAAATCCATATCATCCAGCAACTGAGCCTGAGCTTCGCGTTGGGTAATTGTATTTGTGTATTCTAATAATCGATCAGCTAAAGTACTCTTACCGTGATCGATGTGTGCAATAATGCAAAAGTTACGTATATGCTTCATCCGAAGCGCAAAGATAGTTTTTTGCGGTCAAAAAATCAGTATAAGTATTGCAGGAGGCTTAATAATTATATAAGTTATAATTACAGGCTCAATGAATAATATTCAGCATCTT
Organism: Daejeonella oryzae DSM 19973; assembly: GCF_000422945.1. Taxonomy (GTDB): domain Bacteria; phylum Bacteroidota; class Bacteroidia; order Sphingobacteriales; family Sphingobacteriaceae; genus Daejeonella; species Daejeonella oryzae. The sequence continues at coordinate 562,683 of NZ_AUHA01000003.1, read as the reverse complement.
GTTGCATATTATATTTCAGCTATTCACCACTCCCTAGATTCTTTTCATTATTTTAGAAGCTTACCATAACATTTAATGTAAATGACTATAGGAATTTTGTGTGAGCCATCTTATGAATCAAGGGTTTCTTTGTTGCCAGGAAATATCAACCAGCTAAAAAAACATAATATCAATGTAGCAGTAGAGGCAGGTAGCGGTTCGAAAGCATTTGTTTCTGATGAACAGTATCGGGAAGAAGGAGCTGAAATAGTAAGCAGGGAGGAAATTTTAAAAAACTGTGAAATAGTGCTTTGCATACACCCTTTAAGCACAGAAGAAACCAGCCTGCTTAATAAAGATGCGGTGCTTATTGGTACTTATTTTCCGCTCGCTCAGAATGATCTGGTGAATAGCTGGACTTCTAATGGTTTGAGCACTTTCAGTTTAGACATGCTGCCCAGAACAACCAGAGCCCAGACAATGGATGTATTAAGTTCTCAGGCTAATATTGCCGGTTACCGTGCCGTATTAATGGCTGCATTGCATCTTCCTAAATATTTCCCCATGCTGATGACTGCCGCCGGAAGCATTGCTCCAGCAAAAGTTCTTATTCTGGGTGCCGGTGTTGCCGGATTACAAGCTATTGCAACCGCCCGCCGTTTAGGAGCAGTAGTAGAAGTTTTTGACACACGGCCCACGGTTAAAGAAGAGGTAATGAGTTTGGGGGCCAAATTTATAGAAGTAGAAGGTGCCGCCGATGCCTCATCTGCTGGAGGTTATGCTGTAGAACAAACAGAAGATTATCAGCGCAAGCAACAGGAGCGTATTTCTGAAGCATCTGTTAAAGCAGATGTAATCATTACCACTGCCCAAATACCCGGAAGAAAAGCGCCGATACTAATTACTGAGGATATTCTAGAAAAAATGAAACCCGGTTCCTTAATTATTGACCTGGCAGCTTCTACAGGTGGTAATACCGCTAAAACCAAAAATAATGAGACTGTTATTTTCAATCAGGTTAGTATTACAGGCAATTCAAACCTGGCTTCAGGAATGCCCGCCGATGCCAGTAAATTATACGGGAAAAATGTTTTTAATTTCCTGCAATTAATTCTTAAAGATGGTTTACTTAATTTAAATTTTGAAGATGACCTTGTAAAGGGTGCATGTATTACACACCAGGGTGAGATTATAAATGACAGAGTGAAACAATCTCTAAAAGATCAGATAAATTAAAATAACTATGGAAGAGCTTTTAAATTGGTTTACAATACATCAGCAGATGATCTATATCGTAATTCTCAGTATTTTTTTAGGAATAGAGGTGATTGGCCGGGTACCCAGTGTATTGCACACTCCTTTAATGAGCGGTGCAAATGCCATTCACGGAGTTGTAATTATCGGAGCAATCATCGTGATGGGCAAGGCCGAATCTGATAATTATCTGGCTTTAATTTTAGGATTTTTAGCAGTGATTTTAGGAACTCTGAATGTGGTGGGAGGTTTTGTGGTTACCGACAGAATGTTGGAAATGTTTAAAAAGAAGAAATAATTCATCCCGATTAAGAAAAAAATATGGAAATAAACATACTTACAATTTGCTACCTCATCGGTTCGGTAACCTTCATAATCGGACTAAAAATGTTAAGCCATCCAGAAACTGCAAGAAAAGGTAATCTGATTGCCGCTGCAGGTATGGCTATAGCCATCTTTGGAACTATATTTTTATATCAGGAAAACGGACTAAAACTTAGTAATTATGCATGGATTTTTGCGGGTTTGTTTATTGGTACTGTAGCCGGCACGATGGCCGCCCGAAAGGTAAAAATGACGGCAATGCCAGAGATGGTTAGTTTATTTAACGGTATGGGAGGGGCTTGTGCCGCACTTATTTCTGTTGTAGAATTTGGCCATATCAATCATTCAGGAGAACCTGCAGGGAATATTACTTTGCTAATCATTTTCGCCGGACTAATTATCGGAGCAGTTTCTTTCGCAGGAAGTATGGTTGCCTGGGCAAAGCTAAACGGTCGGATTAAAGATTACTCATTTAACGGCCAGCACATTGTTAATCTTGTAATTCTGGCTTTCATAATTCTTGCATCTGCGTATTACATATTCAGTACGCCGGTCGGTCTTGGATATATATTTTATGCTGTACTCGCTTTATCATTAATATACGGGCTATTTTTTGTCTTGCCGATAGGTGGTGCAGATATGCCTGTTGTAATTTCTTTACTTAACTCTTTTACAGGAGTAGCGGCCGCATGCGGAGGCTTTTTGTATGATAATCCGGTTATGCTGACAGGAGGAATTTTGGTGGGATCTGCCGGAACCATCTTAACCATTCTGATGTGCAAAGCGATGAATCGTCCGCTAAGCAATGTTTTAATTGGTTCATTTGGAGTAAATCAAAAAAGCGGCAGCAGTAGTTTCTCAGATCAGGGAAACATTAAAGAAATAAGTATTAATGATACTGCTGTGGTAATGAGTTATGCTAAAAAAGTAATTATCGTACCCGGTTATGGTCTTGCTGTTGCTCAGGCTCAGCATGTTTGTCATGAACTTGAAAAAGTTTTATCTGAAAAAGGAGTGGAGGTTAGTTATGCCATTCATCCTGTTGCCGGTCGTATGCCCGGTCATATGAATGTGTTGCTGGCCGAAGCGGATGTCGATTATGCCAAACTGCAGGAAATGGAACAAGCGAACGAGCAATTTCCTTCAACTGATGTAGTACTAATTCTTGGCGCAAATGATGTCGTAAACCCTGCCGCGAAATCAGATCCTTCATCTCCGATATATGGCATGCCCGTATTAGATGTTGAGCTTGCAAAATTGGTAGTAGTTAATAAGCGTAGTATGAAGCCCGGTTATGCCGGAATAGAGAATGCACTATTTTTTGATCCTAAAACTTCTATGCTGTTTGGCGATGCTAAAGACGTATTACAAAAGTTGGTTGCAGAAATTAAGAGCGTATAAATTTACTATATAGCCACTTCAATAATTTGATCGGTACGGATTACAAAAAATCCCGGTTCACTTAAAGTGACCGGGATTTTTTGTAATTATTTGTATAAATAGCTTTTTTATAATTCAGCTCTTTTCAAGCCGTATTTTTCAATCTTACTGTATAAATGACTACGCTGAATTTCGATATCATCAGCCGTTTTTGATACATTCCAATTGTTTTTTTCAAGTTTATATTTAATGTAATCGCGTTCTGCCGAATCTTTATATTCCTGAAAATTGGTGAACTGATCAAAGTTTGTTTGCGGACTTGCTGTTCCATTAGTAGGAGCAACAGGAGTTGCAGGAGAAGCCGGATTTGCAAAATTTCTTACATCAGCATCTGTAATAACTTTCTCACTCAATATGATTAATCGTTCAATCATATTTCTTAATTCACGAATGTTTCCGGTCCATGGCATAGCTTTTAATGCTTCCATTGCAGAATCACTGATGGTCTTAACCGGAATTCCGTAATCACCACAAATTTCATTACAAAAACTTTGTGCAATTATTGGAATATCATCCTGTCGCTCAGTTAAATGAGGGACATGAATTAAAATTACACTTAAACGGTGGTACAAATCCATACGGAAATTACCAGCTTCAATTTCCTTCTGAAGATCCTTATTGGTTGCAGCTATTACACGTACATCCACATCAATCTCTTTTTCGCCTCCAACCCGTGTAACCTTATTTTCCTGCAATGCACGTAATACTTTTGCCTGCGCAGAAAGACTCATATCTCCAATTTCATCAAGAAATAAAGTTCCACCGTTAGCTAATTCGAATTTTCCTAAACGTTGTTTTACTGCTGAAGTAAAAGATCCCTTTTCATGTCCGAATAATTCACTTTCAATTAATTCTGAAGGAATGGCAGCACAATTGACTTCTATTAACGGTGCATTGCAACGATTTGATTTCTCATGAAGCCATCGGGCTACCAATTCTTTACCGCTACCATTGGCTCCGGTAACTAAAACACGTGCATCAGTTGGTGCCACACGTTCTATGGTATCCTTAATGCGGCTAATCGCAGGGGATTGACCCAGCATTTCGCGAGTTTTGCTAACTTTTCTTTTTAAAACCTTAGTTTCAGTTACCAGGTTTCCGCGTTCCAGGGCGTTGCGGACAGTAATTAATAAACGGTTTAGATCGGGTGGTTTTGATATAAAATCATAAGCGCCCTTTTTACTGGCTTCAATGGCTGTTTCTACCGTTCCATGTCCGGAGATCATTATAAATGGCAAATCAGGATGAATGTTCATGCTTTCTGTAAGCACTTCCATTCCATCCATTTTATTCATTTTAATGTCGCATAGAACAAGATCATAACCATTTTTCCTGATGAGTTCTAATCCTTCAATTCCATTATCAATATCATCTACCTGGTAATCTTCGTATTCCAGAATTTCACGTAAAGTATTGCGAATTGCCCGCTCATCATCAATAATTAAGATTTTTGCCATACATTAAATTTGTATGCCATCCCAAGGGGAAGGCATAATTTTTTTTGCGAATATAATGATTGTTTAAATATAACCTAAGTCTTTATCAGGTTGAAGTATTCAAAAAAAGCAAGCCTGTAAGCCGGGTTCTGTTACCGCCGAAGCAGTATTTCTATCATTTATCTAGCCATATCATTGCTGATATGATCTAACGACCTACCCACTAACATCGGACGAGCAGCCCTACGTGCGTTAGCCTATTTGGTCTTTCAACTCCTGGGGTTTACCGCAATATATGTCGCCATATACTACCGTGAGCTCTTACCTCACATTTTCACCTTTTCCACACCGATTAATCGGCGTGGTAGTTTATTTTCTGTGGCACTTTCCGTCTCCGGTCAAACCGGATCCTTCCCGTTAGGAAGCAGAATGCTCTGTGTTGCCCGGACTTTCCTCTCTTCATAAGATGAACAGCGATAGAACGGCTTGCCTGGCAAAGTTAGGATAATTCCTGATTTGATAACTGAATTAAAATTTACAATTTTTAAGATCAGCATTCGCTTCGGATGCATCATAATACCCGATCTTATTTCCAAAAGAGTTGCCGATATATACAATTAACTGAGCAATATCAATATCAGAAAGTTGTGCGTTTGCGGGCATCTCCGCATGATATTCTTTACCTGCTATTTCAATTTTAGTATTTAATCCATATTTTATAATACAGCTTAATTGATTTTTATTAGATTGAATGTAGCTTGTATCTGTTAATGGCGGATATAAACTTTTTAATCCTGTACCATCTTTTGCATGACAATTCTGGCAATGCTGTTCATAAAGACCTTTGCCATTAACATAATAGCGTTGATAATTGATTTGCTCTTCGCTACTGCATGATTCGAAAAGTATAAATAAAGAGAAACTGAAAAATGATATAAGCAATATTCTATTTCTCATTTGTCTTCTTCTCATTCAGCAATATTTGCATATCAGCTACCATTTGCTCTACCTGATCATCTTTAGTACCGTCATAGGCACCACGCATATGCTTGTTTTCATCTACCAAAATAAACCATCCCTGGTGTACAAATCCCTGTGGATCTGTTTTGTCTTCGTACGCAGCAACCAAATAATTTTTTGCTGATACATTATAAATCGAATCGCTTGAACCATGAACGAATTCCCATTGAGTTCCTTCGATACCTAATTTATCGGCGTACTTTTTTAATTTGGAAGGTACATCATATTTAGAATCAATGCTGTGAGACAGGAATTTTACTTTTGGATTTCCCTTAAATTTCTCATATACATTCAGCATATTTCGATGCATAACAGGGCAAATTGTATTGCAACTCGTAAAAAAGAAATCCGCTACGTAAATTTTACCGTTAAAATCTTTTTCCGTTACCAAAGTGCTATCCTGATTTAAATAGGAGAAGGGCTCTATAGTTTGGTAAATAGTATCAACTACTGTTTTGCCCTCTACCTGCCGTTCAACCGGTTCCCGGTGGCCTAAAATGGGTAATTCACTTTTTGTTTCGTTTTTACAGCCCTGTAATGTTAATCCGGCCAGTAAAAAAATAAAGAATATTCTCATGCCGCTAATTTATCAAATAATAATTTGATTGAATTAACTGATAGCCTTTTAAATAAAAAAGGATTAGCCAAAAACACCAGGTTTTAAATAATCCTTTTTATGCTTAATATTTAATTAAACAGCCAAATCTTCCATTATAGAACTGATTTTTTCTTCTAGTTGCTTATCCGTTTCTTTGAATGCCCGAATATCCGGAAGTTCTGTTTTAACGCTGCAGTAAAATTTAATTTTAGGTTCAGTACCTGAAGGGCGTGCAGATATGATGCTTCCATCTTCTGTAATAAATTGAAGAACATTTGATTTTGGATAATCCAATTTTTTTGAATTGCCCGTTAGAATGTCGGTTTCAATTCCTTTTTCATAATCTTTTAAGGAAACAACTTTAGAACCATCTAACGTTACAGGAGTATTGGTTCTGAATCTTTCCATCATTGCCTTAATCTCTTCGGCTCCGCTCTTTCCTTTTTTTGTGATTGATACAAGTTTTTCTTTGTAAAATCCAAACTCATGATACATATCCAGCATAGTATCATATAAACTGCTTCCCTGATCTTTATAAAAAGCGGTCATTTCTGCAATGAAAGCACATGAAATAACGGCATCTTTATCCCGCACTAATTCTCCTACCAGGTATCCGTAACTTTCTTCGCCGCCCGCAATAAAGGTTTTTTTACCTTGAAGTTCAGTCATCACCGCACCAATCCATTTAAATCCTGTTAAGGTATTATAACAGGTTACATTTTTAGATGCAGCAATTTCATCAATCAAATTTGTGGTTACTATGGTAGAAACTATATATTCATTTCCTGTTAATTTTCCGCTTTTTTCCCAGGCAGTTAAAATATAGTTTATCAATAAGCTACCGGTTTGATTTCCGTTTAAAAGAATAAATTCTCCTTCATTGTTTTTAATAGCGATGCCCACGCGGTCAGCATCCGGGTCAGTTGCCAGAACTAAGTCAGCATCTGTTTCCTGTGCTTTTTTTAAGGCTAAGGTCAATGCTTCTTTTTCCTCAGGATTCGGATAGATAACAGTAGGGAAATTTCCATCAGGCTTAATTTGTTCTTCAACAAGAATCAGATTGGTAAAGCCAAACTTGGCCAAGGCCTGGGGAACCAGTGTAATGCCTGTTCCATGAATAGGTGAGTAGACAATTTTTAGATCGTGCTGGCGCTGAATGGCTTCTTTTGATACAGATAGTTTACTGATATCTTCAAGATATTGCTGATCCATATCTTCAGCAATCATTTCTATATTTTCATCAATGAAATTGAAATTTACATCATCAATACTCTTTATTTTAGCTACTTCGTCCATCACTAATCCATCATCCGGAAAAGTAAATTGTCCGCCATCTGCACCATACGCTTTGTAGCCATTATATTCTTTGGGATTATGTGAAGCGGTGATCATAACACCACTTCTACAACCTAATTTCCTGATGGCATACGACAGTTCGGGAGTAGGACGTAATTCTTTAAAAAAATAAACCCGGATTCCGTTTGCAGAAAATACTTCAGCGGTTATTCGGGCAAAATAATCAGATTTGTTCCGGCTATCGTGCGCTACAGCTACTTTAACTTTTTCGTCTGGATATTTATTTTTTAAATAATTACACAAACCCTGTGTTGCAGATCCAATAGTATATTTATTTATGCGGTTTGAGCCGGGGCCCATTAAACCTCTAAGTCCACCGGTTCCAAATTCCAGGTCTCTGTAAAAAGAATCTGTTAATTCGGTAACTAAGTTTTCGTCCAGCATCTGCTGAATGGATTTCTTTGTTTCCTGATCGTAATTTCCCTCCAGCCAGGTATTTACTTTTTGGTGTACTGTTGATTCTAATTCCTGCATGATATTTTCCTGAGAGTTTTTAATAGATGTAAACAATGTAAATAATCTTATCAATAATATTTATTGAATGCTAATAGTTTAGTTATGAAGAATTTTATGACCGAAAATAATTTGCTTTTAACTAATTTTAGCCTTTAAAATGATAACAGGTCAATAAAACATATAATTAACCATTTATTCACAAGTATAAATATCCTTTACTGATATTTAAAATTAAGATTTAATATAGAAGCTTTGACAGCTACTGAAAATATATTTAATAGTATGACTTCAGAATAAATGAACCCATTATCCAAGTTCATAAAATTTAACAATAAAACCAATAAAACAAACGAGAACCATTATGCGGTCAACTATTGAGGAAAGCGATCAATAGAAACAGGTTCTCCAAAATCTAAATAATTATTCTGATGAAAATATTAAAGTTTGGTGGAACATCTGTAGGAAGTCCCGAGAGGATTAAAAGTCTTTTAGATATTATAAATCCTAAAGAAAAACAGATTGTAGTTCTGTCAGCTGTTTCAGGTACTACAAATAGGCTGGTAGAAATATCTCAGGCATTTTTAAATAATGATAAATCCAAAGCGACAAAGCTGATTAATAATCTACATCATTTTTACACGAAATTTATTTCTGAATTATTCAGCACTCCCGAGGGTTTAGAACAGGGCGCTAATCTTGTTAATTATCATTTCAGTTTCATTCATTCATTTGCAAATGATTTATTTACTCCTTTAGAAGAAAAAATTATTCTGGCACAGGGAGAATTAATTTCCACCACACTTTATCAGTTTTATCTTAATGAGATCGGAGTTTCATCGAAACTCCTTTCTGCGCTTGATTTTATGAAGATTGATGAAGATAATGAACCCGATGTAGCTTTTATATCAGAGCATTTAAAACCAATTCTGGCAGATTATCCGGATCATACTTTATTCATCACACAAGGGTTTATCTGTAGAAATTCTTTCGGTGAAATAGATAATCTGAGAAGAGGCGGAAGCGACTATACCGCATCATTAATTGGGGCGGCAATTAATGCCGAAGAGGTTCAGATCTGGACTGATATTGATGGCATGCACAATAATGATCCACGGATTGTAAGCGGTACTAAACCTATTGCACGCTTATCTTTCGATGAAGCAGCTGAATTAGCTTATTTTGGAGCTAAAATTTTACATCCGCAAAGTGTTTTCCCGGCACAGAAATATAAAATTCCGGTTAGGTTATTAAATACAATGGATCCAAAGGCTCCGGGAACATTGATAACAGATGACAGCGAGCGTGGCAAAATTAAATCGATTGCCGCCAAAGACGGGATAACCGCAATAAAAATTCAATCGAGCAGAATGCTTTTGGCTTATGGATTTTTAAGACGTGTTTTTGAAGTTTTTGAACGTTATAAAACTCCTATAGATATGATTACAACATCGGAAGTGGCCGTTTCAGTAACCATTGATGATACACGTAATCTGGAGGAAATATTATCCGAGTTGAACAGATTTGGAACAGTTGAAATAGATTCTGATCAAACTATAATATGCGTGGTTGGTGATTTTGCAGCTCAAACCCACGGATATGCTTCCCGTGTTTTCGAAGCTTTAAAACACATTCCCATACGGATGATTTCTTATGGCGGAAGCAGCTACAATATTTCACTTCTTTTAAAAACGGATTATAAAGTAGAGGCATTACGCTCACTTCATAGCCGTTTATTTGAATAAACATCCCAATTACTTAATCTTAAGTTTACTTATTTCCTTTACAGGGATATTATATGATAAAAATGATTTTTGATCCAGTTACAATTTCCGGTTTTAGTTCGCAGGAAACTCCATTTTACTATTACGACCTGACTTTATTACATAAAACGCTGTTAGCTTGTAAATCTGCCAGTGACAAGTACGATTTTCATGTTCATTATGCATTGAAAGCAAATTTTAACGAGCAAATTTTAAATGCAGTAAAAAATGCCGGTTTCGGAGCCGATTGCGTAAGCGGAAATGAAGTAAAAAAAGCTATTGAAATCGGTTTTGATAAGGCTAAAGTAGTATTTGCGGGAGTTGGCAAATCAGATAAAGAAATTAATGAAGCCCTGGATAATGACATTTTTTGTTTCAATGTAGAATCTGTTCAGGAACTCTCAATTATTAATGAATTAGCAGGCAAGAAGAACAAAAAAGCAAGAATTGCTTTGAGAATAAATCCAAATGTTGATGCACTAACCCATCAGTATATTACAACCGGGCTTGAAGAAAATAAGTTCGGAATCAATCAATGGGAATTGACAACCTGTACCGAAGTATTAAAGCAATCCAGTCATTTAGAATTAATTGGTATTCATTTTCATATCGGATCTCAAATAACTGATCTTGATGTTTTTAAAAGTCTGTGTGTTAAAGTAAATGAGATACATAACTGGTTTAATGATCGTGGTTTTCAACTTCGGGTATTAAACGTTGGGGGAGGTTTAGGAGTTGATTATCATCAGCCGGATCAGAATCAAATAGTGGATTTTGAGCAATATTTTAAAATATTTGATCAGTTTCTTGAACGCCGTCCCGGACAGGAAATTCATTTTGAACTTGGAAGAGCTTTAGTTGCCCAATGCGGCAGCTTAATCAGCCGGATATTGTATGTTAAAAATGGTCTGAAGAAAAACTTTATAATTCTGGATGCCGGTATGACTGAACTAATGCGCCCAGCTTTGTATCAGGCATTTCATAAGATTGAAAATTTATCACGTAGAGAAAATTCGAATACTATAAAATATGATGTTGTAGGTCCGATTTGTGAGAGTACTGATTGCTTTGGTAAGGAAGTAGAATTGCCGGAATCAGAACGCGGAGATCTAATTATAATCAGAACTGCCGGTGCTTATGGTGAAGTTATGGCTTCGGGTTATAACTTACGTGAACACGTAAAATCAGTGTATTCATGCTGATTTTCATCCTTTAGTTTTTAAACAAAAAAAGCGATCTGATGAGATCGCTTTTTTTGTTAAGTGGTATTTTTTACCAGCCAGGGGCAAATGTTAATCCAAATACACCTCCGGAGACATCTTTACGCTGAAACGGAATTGCGAAATATGGCTCCAGAACGAAATATCCAAATACATTTACTCTCATTGAAACTCCTGCACTCATAGCCGGAACTCGTTCGTAAACATTTTCTACTTGTCCGGTACGAGGATTAACTTCGGTCCGAAGGAAAGCAGGTTCGCTCTTGAAAGCTATTTCAGAACCTTTTTCATAGGCTAAACCAATGTCGAAAAATGCATTCAGGTCTGAGAAAAGAAATTTAGAATCAATTGCTGAGAGTTTTTTAGGGCCGGTAAAAGGAAGTCGGACTTCAAAATTTGCAACCGCAATTTTAGTTCCTACCAACTGATTTATATCAAATCCGCCGGTAGTTGCTGAACCGTTTTTATAAAATGAGTTAGCTTCGTATCCTCTGATAAGATAATTATAACCAACATACAGTGGATATAAACGATCTTCATCACGTCCAAAACGGGAATAACTGTATAGTCTTCCTGCTATAGTTACTGGCTTTAAACGCACATATTTACGTAAGTCAGCTGTTATTGCACCTAAGCTATAATCCCCAAGATAACCTTCAATACCTAAACGATATCTGAAACCGCTAAGAGGGGAGGTGACTCCAAAAAAGGAATTATCTCCTACAAAAGCACTGTTTAACTGATAGGTTGTGAATGAATTAAAATCCACTCCATAATCCTGAGAAGCTTCTTCTTTAGATAGTTTTTGCCGGTTAGAACCGAGAGGGAAACCTATTTGCCCCGAATTTGGATCGAATGAATAATAATTATTATAACGATCTATACGATAGCTATAATATGAAACACCTGTTCCGGCTTCAAAACGATGTATTTTAGAGAATGGATACGATGCAAAAACTTGAAGCTGATCTTCAAACGTTCTGATGATATCGTAGCGTTCATTGTAAGCAGGAATGCTGCCGCCACCCTGTGCGGGCAAGTCATCCACAGAAGCTGAAACCAATCCGGATACATAAGGAATATGTGAAGCTGCAGCTCCCCAGTTTATCCTGCTTTGCTGATTAATGTAAGCTACCTGACCACCAAAATCATAAATTTCACCGTTAACTGCAGCTGCAGCATAAATCTGGTTACGACCCAAAATATCACTAAATACACCCTGCACTCCACTGGATAAGCCCGTTCCAAAACGCCCTACAGAAGCACCAACACCATTGCTTGATAAATAATCAAGTTTAAACTGAGGCCTGTAATCAATCGTTTTTATAGAATCGGTTTCAATAGTTTCAAAACGCTCAAAATTACTCAGGTTGGCGTTAATTATGTCTACTCCAACCGATTTGGAAGGAGGAAGAACTGCCGCATCAAAATTTACCGCTTTGGGATCTACAGGAACACCTTTAAAATCAGTTGATTTTGCATTGTAAATCGCATATTTCTGAGTACGATAATAAGAATATAAAACATCATCATTACGTGAAACACTTAAAGCCGGACTAAATTCCGTTATTCCGCTGATTCCAGTAAAGTAATCCGTTAATTGTTCAACAGACCCGGAAGCTAAGTTGTAACGATACATATTTCTGAAACCATCACGGTTAGATAAAAAATAGATATCCTGATTATTAGCTGAAAATTGTGGATTTAAATTATTAGCTCCGTCAAACACATTAATATTGCTAACCCGGTTTGTTGCTAAATCAATTACCGCCAGATTAAATGGAATATTTACTTTATATGTTGATTTATCCAAGGTTGTACGGTCACTGCTGAATACTAATTTTGTTCCGTCATTTGAATAGTTAGGATAATAATCAGAGTATTTATCATCTGTTAACTGCGTTAATTTTCGGGAATTCATATTATAAATATATAAATCACTCTGACCTTCTATCATTCCAGAAAAAGCAATATCATTGCCGTTGGGAGACCAGCTCAGATTTCCGAATTCTTCTACTTTATCAATAGAAGCAGTTAAAACGGTTCTGCCACGTTCTACCTCAACCACCATCAGTTTATTTCGGCCTTCACTGAAAACACTGAAAGCAAATCTTTTGGAATCCGGCGACCAGCTGCCTGCAGATTCTATAAAATTAAATTCATCGATATGCGAATTTTTAGCTCTGCTTGTAAGTTTTCGGAGAATCTTGCCTGTTTGGGCATCCGCAAGAAACAAATCAATACTTAATAGATCTTTCTCTGATAAGAAGGCCACATATTTTCCGTCAGGCGAAATAGAAGGGGCCACATTATAACTTTCACCGCCATTGTTGCTGTCTATAATCCGCTTTCCGATTGGTATTTGAGAAGTATCTTTTAAAAATGGCTTATAAGTATTTTCAATACTAGTTTTCCATAAACTGGAAAGTGTTTTTTCATCATAACCGAAAGTTCTTCTGATGGCCATTTCATAGCCGTACTTAGCGGTTTCTTTAAAAAATGGAACGATCACCGTATCGCCGTAGGTTGCACCGATATATGACCAGAAAGCCTGTCCATAGCGATAAGGGAAATATTTATTACTGGTTGTAAGATCTTTTAATGTGGGAATATCTTTGTTCAAATAGGCATCACGCATCCACATAGAAGTATAAGCATCAACTTTTCCTATCGATAAATATTCGGCCATACCTTCCACCATCCATAAAGGCAGATTACCAATATTTTCCAGATTAGTAGAATCGCCTTCTATTAATGAGTGATATTGAAAAGCATGTACCAGCTCATGACCCAGAACGTGACGGGTTTGATTGTTTAACTGGGTTACAGGCATAATTACCCTGTTTTTCATTCCTTCAGTTACACCACCGGTACCTACTCCAATTTCTCCGCCAAGCGCAGTTGTTTGCTGAAAATCAGGGTGATTTGAGTATAAAATAAATGGATTCTTTTTAGTAAAAGTATCTCGGAAAACCTGCTGGTGAAGATCATACCAAATTTCTGTTTCCTGAGCAAATCTCTTAACCAGACTATCATTTTTAAGATAATAGTACAATTCAAAATGCGGCGTTTGGTAAACTTTAAATTTCAGGTTTTTATATCTTACCTTATTTTGTCCGAAATATTGAGCGTTAACAGGAGTTACCGATACAAAAAATAACAGAAGCAAAAGAGAGTAAAATAATCGCAGTGATAGTTTACTGCGTAAGAGATCAACTTTTCTCATTTTTATATATTTAGCTGTGTACCTAATTTACGGAAAATTTAAGACTTTGATTTTGTTCAGATTAGACTTATTAATGATGAAATTAGTTTAATTGTTTTCGTCACCTTTTTTCTTTCTGTTTTCTTTACGGATTTCTCTTTGAGATTTACTCGTATCAGCTTTCGAATCCTGTTTATTTTCTGATGGGATCTTCTCCCTTCCCTTAGGTAAAACTTTGGTTGATGCTTCCCGATTTTTGTCCTGTTCTGTTTCAATAGTACCTGAATCTAGGGGTTCAATTTCAGGCACATTCATTGAATCCATAAACAAACTATCTGTTTGAAGCGTATCAGTCAGCTCACGCTCATACTGTGGAGTAACGCAGTTATATTCCCTTGTAATGTTAACACCCGGCTTAGGAAAAGGGCCGAAGGTTATTCCAAGCGAAGGATCCTGATATACCTTCTCCATAAATTTTGCAAAAATAGGAAGCGCTGTCTTGGATCCTTCTCCGGTTTCTGAATTCCGAAAGTGTACACTTCTTTCATCACAACCTACCCAAACTCCGGTTACAAAATCCTTGGTTAATCCCATGTACCAACCGTCAACATAGTCAGAAGATGTTCCTGTTTTACCGCCTATTTGATTTCCCTTTTTAAATAAATCCCATTCCCAAAGTGCCTGTGAAGTACCACCCGGTTCTTCCATTCCGCCACGTAACATATACGTCATCAGCCAAGCAATTTCTTCACTCAGGGCTCTTGTAGTTTTTGCTTTGAATTCTTCAAGTATATTGCCATCCTTATCAGTAATTTTTTCTACCAGAATAGGATCGGTTTTCATACCCTTATTCAGAAAAGTACCATATGCCTTCACCATTTCAAAAACACTCACGTCATTTGGACCTAAACTAACTGATGGAACAGATTTCAATTTACTTTCTATGCCACATAAATGAGCATACTCTACCACTTTAGAAGCTCCAACCTGCTCTGTAATTTGAGCAGTAATTGAATTTATAGATCTCGCCATCGCATGCCTTAAGGTCATTTCACGTCCTGAAAATGAGTAGGAGGCATTTTTTGGTTCCCAATACTCGGTTTCATTTCCCTCCTGATACTTAATTTTAACAGGCTTATCCACGAAACGGTCGCAGGGGTTCATCCCTGATTCAAGAGCTGCTAAATATGCAAAAGGTTTAAATGTTGATCCGGCCTGTCTTTTTGCCTGTATAACATGATCATATTTGAAAAATTTATTATCAACTCCACCAATCCAAACTTTAATATGGCCGTTAAAAGGATCGAGTGTCATCATACCCGTATTCAGAATTTTCGCATAATATTCCAATGAATCCAGTGTAGAAAAAGTTACTTCTTTAGGTTTTGGATCCCAACTGAAAACCTTCATTTTTTTAGGCTTGTTGAGGTAATAATCTATAGAATCCTGGTTATTGTTAAATCGTTTACGCAGATATTCATATTTAGGAAGACGCTTGGCTGCGGTTTCAGCAAAATTGGGAATTTCTTCTTTTTCTGAATTTTGCCACGGGTTTTGATTGCCCCACTCATTTAAAAGTCTTCGCTGTAAAATCTTCATCTGGCTTGCCACAGATTCTTCTGCATAATTTTGCATCCGGGAATCAATAGTGGTGTAGATTTTTAAACCTCCTTCATAGAGATCATAATTATTGTCTTCACACCATTGTTCAATCCATTCTGCTACTGCAGATTTAAGATAAGACTCACCTTCATTACCATCATCAAATTCTCCCTGAATAGTTTTCAAAGGCAAATTGCTGTATTTTTTAAATTCATCAGAACTGAGGAAATTGTATTTCTGCATTTGAGAAAGAACAACATTACGTCTTTCTAAAGATTGCTCCGGGTTGCGGAGTGGATTATAAGTAGTATTGGCTTTTAAAATCCCTATTAATGTAGCTGATTCCTGAACCTGAAGTTGCGAAGGCTGTTTATTAAAAAAATGCTTTGCAGCAGTTTTTATGCCGTAGGTATTTCCCCCAAAGGGAACGGTATTAAGATAAAGTGTTAATATTTCCTGTTTAGAGTAATAGCTTTCCAGCTTTACTGCAGTTACCAATTCTTTAATTTTATAGATAATGGTTCTGAAACCGGGAATGATTTTTATAGCGCCTTCGGATTTTTGATTCCTTGTACGATAGAGGTTTTTAGCTAATTGCTGAGTAATTGTACTGGCTCCGCGTCGGTCACCCTGTGCGGTTGAAATGGTACTCGATATAAGTGATCTGACATCAATACCGGTGTGTTGAAAAAAACGGACATCTTCTGTAGCCACAAGTGCATCCACTACACTTTTTGCAATTTTATCATACTCAACGGGTGTACGATTTTCTTTATAATATCTGCCAATTAATTTTCCGTCAGAGGTATACAGCTCTGATGCAATTCGCATATTAGGCGTTTTTATGTCATTTATATTGGGTGAATAACCAAATAACCATAAAAAATTCAGCTCAACGGCGCAGAAAAACAGAATTATAAAATAGATGAAAATTACGGCGTAGCGAAGTGGTTGAAATTTAATTCTTCTGAACATGGAGTAAATATGTGAAAAATACTGTGGTTAATAATATGATGGATTCGTTTTTTTCGTGGCGCTGAGGAATAACGCAATTCATTTCCTTAAATTTTTAAATTATCTTCAAAAATTATTCCCCAAATATATGGATGAGTTTATAAACCATTTCAGGATTCAAAATGAAGAAAATTTTGCTTTGCTGAACCACGACCCAAAGTTTAGCGGCGATCATAAAAAAAGTGAATCTGAAAACGTCTTAAATGATTATAAAAATCAAATGGATGAATTACAGGAGAAACTTTATGCTACTAACCGCTATTCATTACTTATAATTTTTCAGGCTATGGATGCTGCGGGCAAAGATAGCGCTATTGAACACGTAATGAGCGGTATCAATCCGCAGGGCTGCCAGGTATTCAGCTTTAAGCAACCAAACAGTGAAGAATATGAGCATGATTTTTTATGGCGTCATAATAAAGCTTTACCTGAAAAAGGACGTATCGGCATCCATAACAGATCACATTATGAAAATGTACTTGTATGTAAAGTTCATCCGGAATATTTAAAAAATGAGGGTTTTTCCTATCCCTTTAAATCTGACGAAGAGGATGAAAAATTCTGGAAGAGCAGATATGAAAGCATTATAAATTTCGAAAAGCATTTATCAGCAAATGGAACGGTTATCCTAAAATTCTTTTTAAATGTTTCAAAAAAAGAGCAAAAAGAACGTTTCCTTGAACGAATTAATGACCCTTTGAAGAATTGGAAATTTTCTTCCGGTGATGTGAAAGAAAGAGAGAGATGGGATGATTACATGAAAGTTTATGAAGAGGCAATAAGAGCGACATCAACGGAAAATGCTCCCTGGTATATTATACCGGCAGATAAAAAGTGGTTTACAAGAATTGCTATCAGTAAAATAATTGTTGAAACTTTAAAGTCACTAAATCTACAGCTTCCTGAACTATCTGAGGATGAAAAGGGAAAACTTGAAGAAAGCAAAAATCAGTTAATGAAGGAATAATCAGGTTTTAATTAATTTACTCCTGTAAACTGGCTTACCCTTTAATGTTATGATGCAAACATAAATTCCCGGCTTTAAATCCGCAACTGAAAAAGATTGAGTCAAATTATTTAAAATTTCAGTGCTCATTTTTTGCCCGGCCGAATTATAAAGGCTGAGTTCAAAATCGTCTATTGTACCAGCAAGTATTGAGAAACTTTCGGTTGCAGGGTTAGGATAAAGAGTAAACTGATATTCTTTTAAATAAATCGCAGAGATTGTATCCGAATAAATTAAAGTGCCGTTTTCTGTTTCAAGAACAGCTCTGTAATATTGGATTCCGGTTTTTGGACTAAGGTCATCAAATGAATACATTAAAGAACCGGTATTTATCAAGCTTAATCCAATGGAGCTAAAAGTTGCCCTACTTGTAAGCTTTTCCCAGGTAATATTTTTTAGACCAGACGTTGTCCCTAAGCTGAGATTTAAAACGATATTATCATTTGATCCATTATTTGCCAAAAAGGTTTTAAAATAGCAGTCAACGCCCTGCGAATTGAGGTTAATTGTAAAACTTCTCAAGCCTTCAAATCCTTGAACACTGTTCGCACTTACCGCAAAATAATCGGAAGATCTCGAATTTGAAACCTTCAGGACTGTATCTTCCGTACTTTGCAATGCCTGTAAAATATTATCTTTTATGGTATAAATAGTATAGTTCTGCGCATTTGGTTGTTTCGGCCATACCAGTAATGCTCCGTCTGTACAATTAAACCCGACCTTTAATGATAAAGGTTTCGAAATGGAAAAGGATTGAGATCTGTATTCCAAACCATTTATAGACATTTTTAAAATTGCTTTTGAAAAAAGCTGCGGAGCAGACCATTTAAAAAAATTGGAGTTGCCATTATTTAGTCCGATAGCAGACCATGAAATTCCATCATCATAACTTACTGAAAGAATTCCGGGGGCATTTTTATAGGTGCTTTTCCATCGAAGATGATTATCCTTACCCGAAAATAATTTCTCATTGAGTAGCGGATAAGTCCACTGAAATGTGTTTGCCTGATTAGTTTGGTAACTCAGATGGAATTGTTGCGAATTTTGCTGGAGATTTTTTGCTTTTACATGTATTGTATAATTTCCCGGAACCGGATTTTCAAAAGTAACTTGTTCAATATTATTAATGGAATCTCTTCCTCTCACAGCCGGTTTAGAAAGGGAATCCGGATTTGGAAAGGAGCTTAAAACCCATGGAAGTATTATATTTCCGGATGAATCTTCAAGCCATAGGTCCAGATTATTTACTAATGCCTGTGCCGAATTTATTGGCGCAGCCAGATCATTCCATGCCAGGGAAATCTTAACCTGGGATGTTGAAGGAGAAATCTCTAAAGGCAAAATATAATCCTGTAAAGAAGTTACTATTCCGCTCTGGTAACGACGCTCATCTATGGTTTTGATAGCTTCCAAAGCATTTAATTTTCCGTATCCATTTTCAAAATCTACGTTCAGAGCTCCAATATCATCAGCCGAATTTATCAGAATACTTTTTAGTAAAGCGGATGAGGGGAGCGAACCGATTTGCATTTTATATTGCTGCTGCAGCAGGCTTACTACCCCTGTGGATAAAGCAGCCGCACCCGATGTTCCATCTTCTCCTGCAGAAACTATTTCTGGTTTGATGCGTCCATCAAATGCCGGTCCTTTGGAACTTAAAAATTCTGTAATATTTTCACGGTTTGTGCCACCAACAACGAGAACGTTTTTTGCCTGCTTAAAGGTTCCGGTTAAATTAGCACGATTTAAAATTCCGGCATATACCCCGGTAGATGGCGTAGAAGCTCCGCTGTTCCCTGATGAAAATACATGTATTAGACTGTCATTCTGATAAATCTGACGATCGTACTCATACGCCTCGGCTCCATAATAATTTTCAATTCCCGTTCCATAAGAATGGTTCTGCACACTTATTTTACTGTTTATAAAAACAGATAAATCATCCGGCATTAAGTTTTTATAATCAGATGAAGTGAATTTAACTTCAGGAGCCACCCCTAAACCATTTATAAAACTATTCCCATTTCCACCGATTAAAGTAGCCATGGTAGTTGCATGAGTGGATTTAAATAATGAGGGGGGTAAGGAGATAAAAGATCTGCCTAATAAATCCAGATCATTTTTATCGTAAAATCCTTCTTTGAGCGATGCATTAATTCCATTCCCTTTTAAAGAAGGATATAAATGTTGTACCGCTTTTATTTCATTAACAGACAGATCAAGATTATTGATTACGAGTTCATCATGTGCTCTTCTAATTAAATCAGCAAATTCTATTTCATCTATATCTAATAATTCAGAAAGCTTATTACTATTAATTTCGATTACGGCAAATTTTCCATTTACCGAAATCAGTTTAGCGTATGATGATAGTTGTTTTATATTGAAGGCCTCATTTTCTGATGTGAAAACCAGTTGAACACGTATGACATCTACTCCGGGTTCTCCGATTTTTTTTATCAGATTATCACTCGCTTTCCAGAGATTATTTGCAGTTGTAAAATCCTTAAGCCCCAATTCGGCGGGATCATTTTTTGAAAATAAGATATAATGATCAGGAGATAAGCGGCGGATTATTTTCAGATCCTGGTTCTGATTAATCTTAAAATCAGCAGGAAGCTTTATCAGATATGTTTGGTTAAGCTTCTGACCTGGAATATTTTTTTTATATATTTTAAAATAGGGATCTTCAGCTATTTTTTTTTGTGCTGAGCTGTTTAAACTAATAATAGATAGGAATATTAAAATAATTACGCAGCGCATTATGTTAGGAACTTTTTTCTAGAAATAATTTGCAATGTAACTAAAAGGATATACTTTGCATTTTGATACTTTCAATTTTCAAAATTTAAAAAAGCCCGCTCTCATAAAATTTAATAAAAACTTTACACCTTAGATAAAATCACCTAATTAATCAATCTAAAACAAATTTTATGAACTTTAAAAAACTGCAAATTTTCGTACTGGCCGGGGCTGTTTCAGTAGGAGTAGTATCATGTAAAAAGTCAGAATCAACTTCTGACCAATCAAATCTGGTATCAAAAGAAGTGTTATCTAATATCAGCAAATTAGGTTTCAGTACTGAAAATGTAATTGCCAGAGATGGGGGTTATTTGGTTGAAGGGGATATTCTATTAACTAATGAGAATTTTACATCTCAAAGTCAGAGTCCTAATTTACGTATTGCACAAGATGAGCAATACCGAACCACTAACCTGGTAAATGCTTTACCAAGAGTTATAACTGTTTCTGTAACTAACTTAACAACTGCTTTCTCTCAGGCAGCTGATTTGGCCATTTCACGTTATAATGCTCAAAATCTGCGTATTACTTTTCAGCGTGTTGCTAGCGGTGGAAATATTGATATCGTAGGATTTAACGAAGCAGCAAGCGGAGGGTATATTACTTTAGGTTCTGCAGGTTTTCCAACTTCATCAGGAGATCCTTTTAACCAAATTAAAATGAACACAAATGTTCAGGCTTATGGATCTAACCCGGATGTGAACTATGTTGCATCTGTTTTAACTCATGAAATCGGACATTGTATCGGTTTCCGTCACACAGATTATATGGCTCGCCAGTACAGCTGTGGAGGAAAACGTAAAGTGAATGAGGGTACTGCAGGTGTAGGAGCAATCCTTATTCCGGGAACTCCGAGCACACCTGATGCTGAATCATGGATGTTAGCTTGTTCAAATGGTGGAAACCGTTTGTTCAATGCAAATGATGTTATTGCCTTAAATTACCTGTATTAAAACCTTATGGTGTAAAAAAAAGCCTTCTGTAAAAAGAAGGCTTTTTTTATGGGATAAATTCTGAGTTTACTTATAGGATTTTAAAATTATCTCCATCTTTTAAAAATGGAAATAAGCGCCTGGCGTTTTCAACTTCTTCTTTAACAATAGAAAACGTATACAGATCTTCATCGTTGGGTTTGTAGTAAACAACTTTCCCATTGGGATCAATGCACATCGAATCACCTGAATGATAAACCTCATTTCCATCATGTCCAACACGATTTACAGCTACAACGTAAGCCTGATTTTCAAGAGCTCTCGCAGGTATTAATGTTCTCCAGTGCAGGGATCTGCGTTCGGGCCAGTTAGCCAAAACCAGAAGCATGTCATAATCCTCGTTCGTATTGCGAAGCCAAACCGGAAAGCGCAAATCATAGCAGATTACCGGACAGATTTTCCATCCGTTTAGTTCCACAAAAAGCTTTTTAGTACCGGGAGTATAATGCTGATCTTCATTGCCAAGGCCAAACAAATGACGTTTATCATAATACTCATACGTTCCGTCAGGGCGCATCCAGATTAGTCGGTTGTAATAATGTTCGTTTTCGGTAATAATTATGCTTCCTGTAACAACGCAACTGAATTTTTTTGCCTGAACTTCCATCCACTGCATGGTTTTACCTTCCATTTTTTCGGCCAGTCTTTCACTGTTCATAGAAAATCCGGTACTGAACATTTCTGGTAATACAATCAGATCTGTTTTTTCGCGAATGGAAGATAATCGCAAACCCAAATTCTGCAAATTTTTATCAATATTTTCCCAAAAAAGGTAAGCCTGAAATGTGGTTATTTTTAGCGTATTCATTAAATTGATCTATTCGGATTTTAAATCTCGTGTAATTTCTAAACTTTCCTTAATCTTTCAACGGCTTTCTCTAAAGTTTCTTGTTTTTTCGCAAAACAAAAGCGCAAAACGTGGTGATCATTTGCTCTGCTGTAAAATGCAGAAACGGGAATTGAAGCCACCCCAAATTCAGTAGTCAGGCGTTTTGCAAAATCAATATCTTTTTCATCGGTGATCTGTTTATAGGTAACCGACTGAAAGTACGAACCTTTGCATGGAAGCAAATCAAAACGGGTTTCTTTCATGAGACCGGTAAAAAAATTCCTTTTCTGCTGATAAAATTCACTTAATCCCTGATAATTATTTTTGTCTGATAAAAATGAAGCTAAAGCATGTTGCATAGGTGTGTTAACACTGAACACAATAAACTGATGAATTTTTCTGAACTCATTCATTAGCCATTGAGGCGCAATACAGTACCCAACTTTCCAGCCCGTATTATGAAAAAGTTTACCGAATGAAGCTATAATAAAAGAACGATCTCTTAACTCCGGATACCGGGCAATACTCAAATGCTTATTGCCATCAAAAATTATATGTTCATAAACCTCATCACTTAAAATCAAAAGATCAGAATGAGCGGTAATATGAATTAACTGGCGGATATCTTCTTCATCCAGAATAACGCCGCTTGGATTATGCGGGGAATTCAGAATAATCATTCTGGTTCTGTTATTAATCAGCTTTTTCACCATTTCCCAGTCTATTTTATAATCCGGTGGCGACAATTCAAAAGCTTTTACAATTCCGCCAAGTAATTTAATGGTAGGAGAGTAACAATCATAAGCAGGCTCAAATATTATTACTTCATCATTAGGCTGAATAACTGCAGAAAGTGCAGTAAATATTGCCTGAGTACCACCAGCTGTTACGGTTACTTCCGTTTCGGGGTTATAATCAGATAAATGAAGCTGATTTACTTTCGCGGCGATTGATTGGCGCAGAGCAAGTAAGCCCGGCATTGGCGCATATTGATTATTGCCTTCTATCATCTGCTGATTAACCAGATTGATTAGCAGGGGCGATGATTCAAAATCAGGAAAACCCTGAGATAAGTTTATTGCGTTTGATTCTGAAGCCAGTTGAGACATAACCGAAAAAATGGTTGTTCCAACATTTGGAAGTTTTGAAATTAGTGGAATCATTAAGGCTAATGTAATGATTAAATCTCTTTTTACTATTTCTGCCTCCTGAGCTACAGCTGAAGATTGATCCGAAGGGAAAATTAAATTCCTAAACTTAAAAAAAATCCTGAATTGCTTTTCTTTACTTTTGCAGCAAACATTATTAATTAAGTAAATAAGTAGTGCTGTTAGAAAAATTAAAGCTTAGTAAACCATTGGTCAGAGCCATGACCGAAGCCGGCTACCTTGGAGCTCTTGAAATTCAGGCCAAAACAATGTCCCGTATTATTGGCGGTCAGGATATCATCGCAGTAGCTCCGGAAGGAAGCGGCAAAACTACCTCGTATGTTCTGGGTGTTCTCATGCGATTAAAATACGGGGTTGAAGAAGCACCCAGGGCAATTATTCTTGTTCCTGATAAGGAACGGGTATTAGCTGTAATGGAAAAGTTCGAATTGCTGAACAAAAATAAAAGCATTCGTACAGTTGGATTATATTCTGCGCCGGGTATTGAAAGTCAGATGGATGCGCTTGCAGACGGGACCGATATTGTAATTGCTACACCCGACAGAGCCCGTGCCTTATATTTAAAATTAGGCCTTAACCTGAATAAGATCATCATGTTTATTGTTGATGATGCCGAAACTATCATAAAAAAAGGTCTGCAACTCCCGGTTGTGGAACTGGCCCGGAGTATCATAAAATGTCAGCATTTAGTTTTTACTGAAGTAGTTCATGAAAAATTGAATATGATGATTGATCCGTTCATGAGTTTTCCCACAACTATTGAAGTTAGCGGAGAGGCTCAAAACAAAATGGAGACTTATCCGCAGTTACTTTTCAGGGTTCCGAATTTTAGAACTAAAATTAATTTGCTGAATAATATTTTGCAGGATTCTGAGGAATTTAGAAAAGTAGCCGTTTTTGTAAATACCAGGTTAACTGCTCAAAAAATTTATAAAAGCCTCATTCCCTCGCTTGAAAAAGAAGCTGGAGTATTGAACCCGTTATTTTTTGATGATGCCGGATTTAATTCTTTAGAAGAGTTTAAAGGTGAATCTGCAGCAAGGATTATAATTATTGCCACCGAAGGATTAGGAAGTATCGACCTGAAAGGTATTCAAACAATTATTCATTTTGATGTACCCGAAGAAAAGGAAATTTTAATCAGCCGGATTGTTAAACCTTCCAATATTGATAATGATGAAGTAATAGCGATTACCTTTTCAACCGATATTGAATTAAGTATTGTAAAAAAGATTGAACTTGCTACAGGTCAGCAAATGATTGCCGCAGAGCTGCCTTCAGATTTAATCATCCAAACAGAGCCCAAAAAGAAAAAAGTAATTAAATCTCAGGATTCTGCAGACCCATTGGCAGGCGCTGCTTTTCATGAGAAAAAAGAGAGTAATTCCAAGACTTATAATTTTGGCTCGGGCGAAAAAGCCAAAATGACCAGAAAGAAAAAGCACTCTTAAGAGTGCTTTTTCTTATTTAAAAATGATTTCGGTGGCGCCGTAACCAAATTTCTCTTTACGTGCATCCATAAATGTTTTTACCTGCGGATGTTTACTGATCATTTTGTGAATTTCAATTCTAAGAGTTCCGTTGCCAACTCCGTGAATAAATATGATGGAGCCTAGTTTGTGAACCAAAGCGGCATCCAGATTTTTTTGAAATTGCTCCAGTTGTATATCAAGCTTCTCGTTGCTATTTAAAAACTGATGGTCATCACGTAATTTTTCAATATGCAGATCTATTTCTGACAAAGGCTTTTTAACGATCGGGTTTTCGTCAACAGGTTTATGAAAGCTTTCTTTTAACTTTTGTGCGTCAATCACTAATTCTGGCTCGTCCAATTGAATCAACCAGCCTTGCGTTTTCAATTCCTCGATTCTTTTTTTTACTCCGCTAAAATCTTTTGCTTTAAACTTCTCCTTGCGGGATATTGGCTTTTCAGGAGGATTATCAGATTTACTGTATAACAATAATTGAAAATGAAATTCGGGCCATCTGTCCATTTCTGTTAACGAAGCTGAATAAATTTTGACAGATTCTTTGGCTTGAAGTATTCCGGAAAACTCACCTTTAAATCGCTGTAGCTTTTCTGTTTTTAAAGTGGCCAAAAGCTGAAAATCAGTCTTATTAATAAGCCAGAAATGTACTACAGCAGACGCCCGCTGATCATCAGCTACAGCCAAAAATATTCCTTTACTGATAAAATTTTCATGTTTTTGTTCTAATGAATCATTACCTCCTGATTCACTGGTATCATCCATTTTTCCGTGAACCCAGGTTACCTGACTTGCCAAAACAGGAATTTCAAAATCATCCTGATCCGTAACGGCTACGGTTTTATCATCAATTATACGTGTAATATGACCTTCTCTTCGTTCATCTACAAAACGAACAAAATCTCCTAATTTAAATTTCATGATATGCTTTATATGGAGCGGGTAAAATATGAGTTAATTATTGCTCAAAGTTAATAAATAGAAACCGGCGGTTTTTTTCGTGCCCAAATGTTTATTTCATTTGGGCACTGCTTTTTATTTAATTTTGAATATGAATCAAGCCAATAATCCATTACACGGAATTACCCTGGAAAATATAGTTTTGAAACTGGTTGAGTATTATGGTTGGGAAGAGCTTGGTAAAAGGATTAACATTGCGTGTTTTAATAATAATCCGGGAGTGAAGTCGAGTTTAAAATTTTTAAGAAAGACTCCATGGGCCCGGTTGAAAGTTGAAAACCTCTATCTTCAAACAAATGATTTGTCATCCCAAAAGTAGATTTGGAATGACAAGTTTGAAATTATTTTCCGATGCTGATTAATTCAATTTCAAATATTAAAACACTGTAAGGAGGAATCTCGCCTGCACCATTTTCACCATAGCCTAATTCCCAGGGAATAAAAAGCCGATATTTTGAACCCGTGGGCATTTGTTTCAGACCTTCCGTCCATCCGGGGATGACCTCAGAAAGAGATAGAGAAAGAGGCTGATTCCGATCAAACGAGCTATCAAATTTTTTCCCATTTATAAGTGTGCCGGTATAATGAACGGTCACTTGATCCGTTGCTTTAGGTTTAGGACCTGATCCTGACTTAAGAATAAGATATTGTAAACCACTGGGCAGCGTAACAACCCCGGCTTTCGTTTTATTCGCTTTCAAAAATTGGTTCCCTTCATCCAAAACTAAGTTTTCACTCCTTTTTGAAGCCGCTGTTAAATAATTTGAAATAGCCCGTTGCCCATCTTCCTGACTTAATAATTTGTTAGCTCCGGAAAACCCATTAGCTAAAGCTTTCGCAAATAAGGAATAGTTTAATTCAGTTACGCCACGTTTTTTAAGATCTGTTGCGATACTCATTCCCAAAGCATAACTAGCAGAATCCACCGATGATTTAAGTTCTGAAGCTAAGATTGTATTTTTAGATTCCTGAGCATTTACATTCTGAGCGAATAATGCTATAGGTAGAAAAGTGCTTATTAATGTATATTTAATTAGTTTCATTTACTTTAATTTTATGGCTGAATATATAAAACTTTACTGAATGCTATATATTTCCCTTAATCTGATTTATTTTAAGAAGTTTTTACAATCAAAAATTTAACCGTTATTTTATAATAGGTATGAAAGTAGATTATATAGCATTATCCGTTCCGGTTTTTTTTATACTTATAGGAATTGAGCTTGCGTATGCGCTTTATAAAAAATTAGATTACTACCGTTTAAATGATTCATTAGCTAATTTAAGTCAGGGAATAGGATCTCAGCTTATTGGCCTCTTTTTAAAAACGGCCACTTTCTGGGCTTACTTAACTGTTTTCGACCATTTAAGGTTTTATACATTTCCTAATACAATTTGGACATGGCTTCTGCTATTTCTGGGTGTGGACTTTTTCTACTACTGGTTTCATCGGATGAGTCACCAGATAAATGCCCTCTGGGCTGCTCATATTGTACATCATCAGTCTGAGGAATATAACTTAACTGTTGCCCTTCGGCAATCTTGGTTTCAGGGAGGATTTTCCTGGATATTTTATTTGCCTCTTGCTTTCGCAGGATTTGATCCTATTATGTTTCTAACAGTAAGTTCGTTTAATACGCTGTACCAATTTTGGATTCATACACGTTCAATAGGTAAAATGGGCCCTTTAGAATGGTTCATGAATACTCCATCACATCACCGTGTTCATCATGGATCCAATCCGAAATATATTGATAAAAATCACGCAGGCTCATTAATAATCTGGGACCGAATGTTTGGCACTTTTCAGGCAGAGGAAGAAGAAGTTGTGTATGGTATAACCAAGCCATTGCAAAGCTGGAATCCGGTGTGGGCTAATTTTCACTATTGGATTGATTTATATCAGACTGCCAGAAAAACTTCAGGCTTTAGAGATAAGTTAAACGTTTTCATAAAATCTCCAGGATGGTTTCCGGCAAGTTTAGGAGGGATGCAATATCCTCAGGAAATTGATATAAAAACATATCGCAAGTTTAGTCCTGATTATAATATTAAGTTTAATAAATATGTGTTGGTTCAGTTTATTTTTGCTTTGGTTTTAGCCACTATACTTTTGTTCTTTAACAGCAAAATGTTGCTTATTCAACTGATTACCTCAACAACTTTAGTTATCTTAACATTAGTTACTTGTGGTGCTTTATTAGAACAAAAGGTGTGGTTAATAAAGTTCGAGTATTTCAGGCTGATTTTCTGGCTGGTTAGCTTGATTTTTTATTGGAATAATCCATACTTTCTTTCCATAATAATCATAAATGCCATCATGATTATTTTTTCAGTAATTTGGTTTTATACACTTAAGAGCAAAACAATATATGTGGAAACGACATCTGGCCTTTAGTATAAGTTTTGGAATTATTGCCTTTCTGAACATACTTTCAGAATCCATCCAAAGTCCTGAACTTAGGTTGGTGGTTAAGCCGCTTATCTGCATTTTTTTATTTACGTATTTAATAACCACTACTAAATTAACCGGAGGATTCAGGAAGCTGATTTTTGCAGGTTTGATTTTTTCATTTCTGGGAGACTGTGCATTGCTATTTGCTAATAGGGCAGCCATCTTTTTCTTAGCAGGATTGGTTTCATTTCTAATAGCTCACATATTTTATTCTGTAGCTTTCTATCGCGATTTTAAAAATGATCCTATGGCTTCCAAAAAATTTGGCCATGTGATGTTGTTTGTTTTAGGAATATTTTCACTCAGTTATTACACTTACATCCGACCATATCTTGGTGATCTGAAACTTCCTGTAATGGTATATATATTCATCATCTCTATGATGGCTATTCTTGCAGCCTACAGATATAAACGGGTGAATCTTTTAAGTTTCAGACTGATAATCACTGGAGCCGTATTTTTTATTATTTCTGATTCCGCCCTGGCTTACAACAAATTCGTTTCTCCTTATCCATTTGCAGGCGTAATTATTATGGGAACGTACATGATAGCACAATACCTGATTACAATTGGTTCAATAGAACGAAAGGTTGTAGGAATGCCTAAGAAAACTGAATTGTATTAAATAGAAAAAGCCATTCATCCTGATATAAATATCGTAATGAATGGCTCTTATTAGAAAACTATTAACTTATTTAAAAGTATTCTGTACTTTTTCTACAAGACTATTGGATTCCAGATACGTGTTGTATTCTTCACCTTCTACGTAATGTTTAAAATTGGTAATATCTTCGCGAATCATTTTCTCAAAAACACCATTAAGTAATTTAGCAACTCCTTGTCCCAAACTTCCGGCAGGCGGGAAATAACTGATCTCTACATTTAATTCTGTTCCAGATCCATTTAAGGCATCTGTAAATTCTACTTTACCGGCATTATCAACCATTGATCCTTCTACAGAGTTCCAACCGATATAATAATCCTGTTCCTCACGGGTAATTTCCGCATTCCAGCTTAATTTTGCAATTTCTCCCGGAAGGTTGGCTTTCCACTTAGACCGGGTTTGGTCAGTTTCCTCCACAGAAGCAAGATGTTTCATAAAGCGGGGTAAATTTTCTAGATTTCTCCAAAATGCATACACTTCCTTGCGTGGCTTGTTTACGATAAATCTTTCGGTAATACTTATGGCGAGAGTATCTGTACTATCTTTTCCTAAACGGGAATAAATAGGGCAAATGCCGGTTGCACCACGGTAGAGCAAAACTCCACCAACCATTGCTTCCTGGATACCAATAATCGGATGTGTAAGAATTTGCTTAATTCCTTTGTAAGTCATTACTGTTCCTGCCAGAATCGATAAAACTCTTTCAGGCATATTCACATTAGCATTTGGATTGTCTTGAAGTATTGGACCTTTTAAAGTATCCGAAAACTTGTGTTTTATTGTTTCTAACATACGGTGTGTTTCTTTAGTCTAAAATACACAACAGCGATAACGCTTGAGTGTTTGAGCAGATTTTTAGCAAAGAAGTAGAAAGTCTTAAACCGACTGTTAAAAGGAGATTTATATCATTGTAAAACATTGAATTTAGATAAGTCAGGTAAATTTTTCTTTTCCCTCTTTAATTCATGTTCATAAATCAACCTGCCCAGATTTTTCATAAATGGAAGACAAATCGTTTCGTATTCATATTTATTATCGTTGTAAATTTCATTCTTATTTGACTGCACAACCGCAGACAGCATAAACTCTACTTTATTATCGAAATCTACAAAATAGGAGTTATCGATTAAGTAGCCGTAAGAATCTCCCACTTTATTAAAAATACGAATATTGGGAGCAGGCTTAGCCTGTTTCTCTGAACCATAAAATAAAAACTTGCAATAAGTTGCCCAATATTCTTTTGAATCATAAGCCGGATAATCACTTTCCGTTGGATACATTGACATGTATTGATATAAAAATTTATAATCTTCTGACAGCAAATTAAACCGCTCATTAATTGGATAAATTTCCGGAAACATGAGTTTTTTTAAGATTTTCTGTTGATCGGAGATTGTTAACACATTTTTGCCAGAAAAATCAAAAGGCTTATTTACAAGTTCATCTTTTGCATTTAAATAACCTTTACCTCTTACCAGGTTACTGAGTTTTAAAGGATAGTTTTCAACATCATATTGAGCACCCTGAGAATAAATTATTTTGCCTTCGGCATTTTTAAAATAAACCGGATTGGTATTTTTTGCTGCTTCGCCGGAATCTCCAATAGCAAGTCTGTTAATAATCCGGCTGTGATTTAAACCATATTCTTTTAGCTTTCTGTTAAATTCATTCCTGCCAATAAATTCATATAGTCGGTTAAAAGCATCATTATCACTTACCAGCAAAATCTTTTTAATATAATGAGAAACTGAAGGGAATTTGCTTTTAGAACTTGAATCTGACAAAACCTGTGTTTGACCAGCGAACGAACTATCAGTAAACATCGAAGACTCTTTTGTGAGCCCTTTAATATTTAGCTCATTTATTTTTTCAAGGGCAAAGATGGCTGCCGGTAATTTTACAGTACTGGCCGGATAAAAATACCATTCCGGATTAAGGCGATAGCTGTATTGTTTAAAGCGGGGAATGTTGTTTTTGTCACGATCGATTCTCGTATATAAAATTTGTATTTCGTTTTGATTCGGATGATTGAGTATATTTTTAAATAGTTCAGGATGAGAACTTAATAGATCTTTAAGAAATTTCTGATCGGTTTTTTGAGTAAATCCGGGCAAAGACATAAGAATCAGGATAAGAGTGATACTAAATTTCATGAGCTAAAGATAAAAATTGAATGGAATTATGAATGAGCAATCGTTTGTAAATCTTTGATCTTATAGTACATTTGCTTCGCTTTAGGTTCCTGATTTAATAATCAGGATTAAAAGGGAATACGGTGCAAATCCGTAACTGTCCCGCAGCTGTAAGCTCCAGATACTGAATTCCGTTTTAAGCCACTTTTTCTTAACAGAGATGGGAAGGCAGGAGCTAAGGGAGTAAGTCAGAATACCTGCCCAGGCCATTATAATTCATAGCTTTCGGGGACTGAGGCTTGAATGAATCCGATTTTAAATCGGGGGCATTTCTGGAATCCTTTATTACTGTTTGCTGTGGGGAATTTATATCTCACAACAAAATGAAAAGAAAAAATTTAATTGCTTACGCAAGTTTTGGACTTGCATCTACATTGCTGTTTCCAAACAGTAGTAAGGCTCAGGAAAATCCTGTGCGCAAACTCGACGATGTGGTTGTTACTGCTTCACGAACTCCCAAAAAACAATCAGAAACCGGAAAAGTGGTTCGTGTCATCACATCCGAAACGCTAAACCGCAGTCAGGGTAGAACTCTCTCGCAAGTCCTGAATGAGATTGCCGGGATAACTATTGGCGGAAGCGGAGGGAATCCGGGGGAAATTAATGCAGTTTATCTTAGAGGTTCATCACCCGGGTATACGCTTATTTTAATCGATGGGATTCCTGTCAATGATGCTTCCGGTATAAGCGGCGAAATTAATATTTCTTCAGTCCCTATTGACCAGGTGGAACGGGTTGAAATTTTAAAAGGAGGGAATAGTACTTTGTACGGTTCAGATGCTGTTGCTGGAGTTATAAATATAATCACCAAGAAAGGAAGGGGTAAGCTGAGTACGAATTTACTGGCTTCCGCAGGAAGTTACGATTCATACAAGCAGGTTTTGGGTTTAAATGGTCAAATAGATAAAACCTCCGTTGCTATTAATATTTCAAATGCTGATTCCAGAAATTTCTCTACTGCAAAATCTGCTTTACAGGATGTTGAGTTTGAAAAAGATGCTTCACATCAAAAATCCATAAGTTTAAATATCGGACAGCAAATAACTGACCGTCTTTTATTAAGATCTCTTCTGCAGGCAGGCGTTAATGAAGCGGATTTGGATAATGGGGCTTTTACGGATGGATTAGATTACGATTATAAAAAATCATTCTTGCTGGCAGGTTTTACAGGGATTTATGAAATCGGCAAAAGCCGATTAGATTTTAATTTGAGCAGAAATCAGGTTAAAAATTTATTTGATAATCAAGCCTCCATTACCAATAATCAGGGAAATATTACGAATGCAGAAGGTTCAATTAATTATTCGTTAACGAACTTCTTAAATATAAACAGCGGAGCGAGCTATAAATATTCGGATACTAAACAGATTAGTTCGTATAGTGCAACACTTATAGCCGATAATCATATCTCCAGTTTGTATACTTCTGCATTATTAACCTTAAAATCAGGCTTTAATTTTGAAATTGGAGGGCGGATAAATAAGCATAGCCAGTATGGAAGCAATTTTACCTACACCCTTAATCCATCATTTGTTATAGATAAACAATATAAAATATATGTTAATGTTTCATCGGCATATAAGGTTCCATCTTTATATCAGCTTTTTTCTGAATACGGAAACCTGGATTTGAAAGCCGAAACTTCAAAAAGTTATGAGGCCGGATTCGATTTGGATTTATTGCCCGGAAAAGTAAATCTAAACTTCAACTATTTTAAAAGGAATATAAATGATGTTATAGATTTTGGCCAATCATCATCCGGCAAATACGTGTTTACAAACCAAAATTTGCAGCAAGACAATGGCTATGAGGCAGAGATATTCTTTAAACCGTCCAATTTTATAAATGTAAATGCTTTTTTCGCTTATGTTAATGGAAAACAAATAAGCCCAGC
The DNA here is from genome assembly GCF_000422945.1 of Daejeonella oryzae DSM 19973. Classification (GTDB taxonomy): domain Bacteria; phylum Bacteroidota; class Bacteroidia; order Sphingobacteriales; family Sphingobacteriaceae; genus Daejeonella; species Daejeonella oryzae. The sequence continues at coordinate 529,569 of NZ_AUHA01000003.1, read as the reverse complement.
GGGAACATCTTTTAATTTATTGAGAAGACCAACAAATTCTTTTGGTGCGAATGTATATATTATCTTCAATAGATCTTTTGATTTTAATATATCTTACAAATATACTGGAGACCGGGCAGACCGATATTTTGATGGAACAACATTTGAAGTTGTTGAAATTCCTCTGAAATCTTACAATATGGTAAATGCTTATCTTCAGTACAAGCCCTCTAAGAAACTTACTTTTTTTACAGATGTAAAAAATATTTTAAATGAAGACTATACAGAGTTTGCCGGTTATACAACCGCTGGCTTAAACTATCAGACTGGCTTGAAGCTTGACTTTTAAAAACAACCATTCATTATTTTATATTATCATCACGGACTTAAATGCAGCAATTTTTTATTGTGAGATTTCCAAAATTAATTCAAAATGCTTAAATCACCGGTTGTATGAAAAAGGCTGTTTTATTTTGGAGCGGAGGTAAAGATTCTGCAATGGCATTATATTACGCCAGGCAAAATAAGGATATTGAAGTGGTGGCCTTAATATGTACCATTAACGAGGAATTTAAAAGAGTTTCTATGCATGGAATTCGCGAAAGCGTTATAGAAAGGCAGGTAGCTCAAACCGGATTACCTTTAATTAAAATGTGGGTACCCAATCAACCCGATAACTTATCGTATGAGAAAGTTTTAACGTCAACCTATCAAAATCTTAAAGAAGAAGGCATTGAGATTATAATTTATGGAGACATTTTTTTGGAGGATATTCGCTGGTACCGGAATCATCTTTTAAACAAAAATGGATTAAAGGGATATTTTCCATTATGGGAGAGAAATACTGCCGAACTAATGGAAGAATTTATAAAATTGGAGTTTAAAGCTATCTTATGCTGTATACACACTGGTTTTTTAGATGAAAGCACCATAGGTGCACAATTAGATCAGCAATTCTTAAATGACTTACCTGTAATAGTAGATCCCTGCGGAGAAAATGGAGAATTCCATACTTTTTGTTATGCAGGTCCGGTCTTCAGTCAGGAGATTAGTTTTGAAACCGGAGAAAGGGATTATGCCCCTTTAAATGTTAAATCAGCAAATGAGCAATTTGAAGCCGGATTCTGGTATATAGATATTTACTGATTAAGTAAATATTCTTTCAACAAAAAAGCCCGATAGGATAACCAATCGGGCTTTTACTATAAAATACTTGCTTATCTAACTGATAAAGCAGGAAAGCGTTTAGAAATAAAGTAGAAAGATCCAAATAATACTGACCCATATGCCAGGTTTCCTAAAACCATATTATTAAGGAATGGTAAGGCTGCAACATATGATGCGATAATGCCTGATAAATTATGCGGATAAAGTGAAGGAGAATATAAAAAGGCAAAATTTGTAATCAGAAAAAATACCAGTGCACCGGCAACAGATGAAAGCACAATATTGGATACATTAATTCGATTCCGGATTAAAAAACCACAAATAACCATCGCAATAAAAGCTGTATAAACAATCAGACTAAATCCGTTTCCGATAAAAAGATCAGATAAAGCCATAGTAGCTAAGGGCATTATAAAAGCTAAACTTTTGTTACGGAATTGCGCACCCGAAAATATTGCTAAAGCTCCAACTGCTGTGAAATTCCAAATGTGAGGAATGAGCAAGGGAAGAGCTCTGCTAAATGCCGCTAAAATAATTAAGAGGGTTAAAGCTATAAAGCGTGGTGATCTTATATATTGTGTCATATGTCAAAAGTAGAAAAAATTTTGCTTCCTGTAAAAAGTAAAATTCACATGATGATTCTTTGATAATTTGCATTAATTTGGTATTAAAAGCAACCAAATTATATATTTTAAAATAATTTAATTATTTGATAATCAGCATTTTAACTAACTCACTTTCGCTTATTAATTTATATAATCATATTTTTTATGTCCAAAAAATGCTTAAATTGCCAAATTAAATTTGGAATCATTACTTAAGTAACACTATATCAAATGTTTAGCCAAAACAAAGTGGGATACTATTGATTCTCATAGCGATTAAATGCATTATTAAAATCAGAACGCATTTGCGCAAAACGCTCGCCTGCTGTTTTCATAAATTCATCATCCAGAATTTTAAAGACACCATTTACTCCATCAGTTATATCTATTTCCGATAATTTATAAGTTTGCTCATAAGCACCTTTTTCAAGCTTGATAAGGTATTTCTGGTTCATTGAAAAAATAGTAATCTTACATTCCGGATGTGGCAATTCTGCAATTATTCTCATTCTTTGTAGTATTTAGTTTATCGATGTTTTCAGATTTTTAAGTAACGCTTTATCCCTTTGAAAGTAAACCCTCCAATGGATCGACACCGTTTAGCGTTCCTGAGATGGATAAGGGTATAAATCGTGCAAACAGCTCTTCACTGTACCAATTTTCTTTTCTGGTCTTCGCTATTACTTCTGCATGTTCTTTAGATTTATATGCAAAGTTTTTTACGTCTTCCACGCTGTTCCAGATAGAAAAGGTCGCCTGCATAAAAACCGGGGCTTCGCCAATACCAAATGAATGAATATAGCCGGGGGCTTTTGCCATAATGGAAGCAACGGAATCTACATTATTCCAAAAATTTCTTAACTTATTTATCCGAATGGTTGCTCTTGTTAGTATAGCTACAGGCCCTTGATAATCTGTTTTCCGTTTTGCAGTCACATCATTTTTAAATGACTTAAAAGGTTCTTTACCAGACCATTTTCCATGGCTATGTAAAGGTTCTCCTAATATAGTCCATTGTTCTTTGCAGAAGATTTTCCACCAGCCAGAAATGAAAGATAATTTATTAAATTTTTCATAATCATCCATAGAATTCCATACAGCCAATAATCCCCACTGCTGCCAATCGGGATTCAGATCAAAGGACCCATTTTTACCACATCCCACCAACTTCCAGAAGCTGCAATTCTTGGTAAACGTAAGGGGTATTCGGTGTAAAGCCATTGCCAACAGGGCTAAAGGAACAAATAAGGGACGGTAGCGTACAATCGTGAGAGAGAGGATCATTAAAATTAAAATGGAAGTTATTTGTGCAAAAGTACATAAATAAAAAAAGTCCCCCAGCAAAACCAGGGGACTTAATATATAGGAAATTAACCTAACAATTAATCATTGTCACGATTACCTCGATTCTTATTTTTCTTATTGGATTTATGACGGTCATCATTACGATCTTCGTATCTGCGGTCATCATTTCTGTCATCTCTTCTCTCTTCATACCGGCGATCATCATATCTGTCATTTTTACGATTCTCTAATTTTTTACGCTGTCCCGGAGGCATTCCATGCGGATGCTTTCCTTCCCAGCCTTTTCTTTTATTAGAATAATTGTTGTTTTGACCACGATATACCTTTACGCGGTCAGTACGCATTTCATAATGTCCGGGAATTGTCCGGGAACCAATTCCAAAAATACCACCGGTTTTTCTTTCAGGTATCCAAACTCTGCGTTCTACAGTTTGCCATTGGTATTCACCACGTTCATCCTGATAAACTCCTGGTTCAGTTACTCTTCTATCTGTTTGATTCCTGCTGGAAATTTGTGCACTAACTGTGGTTGCTCCCAATGCTACAAAGAGGGCTACCATAAATATAATCTTCCTCATTTTCTTTGTATTTATAATCTATATGAAAATTCTGTGCCACGAATGAAAACATGTTATTAATTTGGATTAAGCCACCATTTTGTATTTTTATCCATACAAAACAGTACATATTTAATATAAAATATGGCATTTAAGTATTCGTACCATTTAAAAACGTACACTAATATTACTGTATAATTCTATTAGCAATACTATTTTTGCAGCGTATGGCAGAAGATCTTAAAATAATTGCGGCCGGAAAAACGGAGCAATACAATTCATTAATACCGCAGATAAAGGCTTTATTAGAAGGCGAAACGGATATCACGGCAAACATGGCTAATGTAGCAGCGGCGCTAAAAGAACAGTTTAATTTCTTTTGGGTGGGATTTTATATAATAAAAGAGGATGTATTGGTTTTAGGTCCCTTCCAGGGACCGGTGGCATGTACCCGAATTTCTAAAGGCAAAGGTGTTTGCGGATCTGCATGGGAGCAGGGTAAAACATTAATTGTTGCAGATGTTGACGCATTCCCGGGTCATATTGCATGCAGTTCACTCTCTAAATCAGAAATTGTTCTTCCCATTTTCAATAATAATGAGGTAGTTGCCATTTTGGATGTTGACAGTTCAGAACTCAATGATTTTGATGAAACTGACTCGATCTTTCTGGGGCAAATTGTAAAACTTATTAAATTTTAAATGAAAATCACATTTTATGAAACTTCCACTTAGTTTTTACGAGCGGGAAGATGCTCTTGCTATAGCCAAGGATTTGATTGGTAAAGTGTTGTTAACTAATGTAGAAAATGAATTAACAGGCGGGATAATAGTAGAAACAGAGGCCTATCTTGGACCCGAAGATCGCGGGTCGCATGCTTTTAATAACAAACGTACCGGACGAAACGAAATGATGTTCCATTCGGGAGGATTTGTTTATATGTATATATGTTATGGCATTCATGACATGCTAAATATTGTAACAGGCAAAAAGGATATCCCTCATGCAATTTTAATAAGAGCCATAGAACCTACGGTAGGTTTAGAAATTATTAAAATGCGCAGAGAAAACTGTAAGCAGAGTTTTAAACTATGCCAGGGCCCTGGCTCTTTAGCTAAAGCTTTAGGTTTAACAAAACTACATAATGGGATTGATCTGAAAGGGAATACAATTTGGATAGAAGATCATGGAATTTCTTTTAAAGACGACGATATTATTGCTGCTCCCCGTGTAGGGATGAATTTTGAAGGCGAGTTTAAAACTGTTCCCTGGCGCTTTCTTGTTAAAAACAACAAGTTTGTAAGCCGACCTAATTATGGAAATATAAAATCTGAAGTTCAGAAATAAGCAATTTCTAGTCTCGACTGACAATCTCTCACATAATATTACTCAATCATTTTTGTATCATTGAATATGCATTTTGAAAATAACTTAGCCTTTGCACATGCTTTAGACCAGGCAGATCCATTAAACAAATTCCGAAATGATTTTTTAATTCCAAAGATAGATGGGAAGGAAATAATTTATTTATGTGGAAATTCTCTTGGGCTTCAGCCAAAAAATACCAGGCTTTTTATAAATGAACAATTAGACAATTGGGAGAATCTGGCAGTAGAAGGCTGGTTTGAAGGCGATAGTCCATGGATGTTTTATCATAAGGAAATGCAAAAATTGATGGCGCCATTAGTGGGTGCTTTGCCATCTGAAGTTGTTCCAATGAATAATCTTTCTGTAAATCTGCATCTGATGATGGTGAGTTTCTATCGCCCTGATCAGAAAAAATTTAAAATCATCATGGAAGGCGGAGCTTTCCCTTCTGATCAATACATTGTTGAAAGCCAGGTGCGTTTTCATGGTTTAAATCCCGACAAAGTTATTATAGAAATAAATCCTCGAATGGGCGAGGAGACCTTGAGAACTGAAGATATTTTAGCATCAATAGAGGAGCATTCCAATGAACTTGCATTGATTATGTTCGCGGGAATTAATTATTACACGGGGCAGTTTTTTGATATGAAGTCAATCACTGAAGCCGGACACAAAGCCGGTGCGTATGTAGGCTTTGATCTGGCCCACGCAGCCGGAAATGTTCCTATGAGTTTACATGACTGGAATGTTGATTTTGCCTGCTGGTGTACCTATAAATATATGAATAGCAGTCCCGGTGGTATTAGCGGCGTCTTTATTCATGAAAAGCATTTTGAAAATAATGAGCTTAACAGATTTGCCGGCTGGTGGGGCTATGATGAAAAAACAAGGTTTAAAATGGCCAAAGGATTTATTCCTCAGGCAGGTGCCGAGGGTTGGCAACTAAGCTGTAGTCCTGTGTTGATGATGGCGGCCCATAAAGCTTCATTGGTATTGTTTGAAGAAGCCGGAGGCATTGAAAACCTTCGTCAAAAAAGTATAAATCTTACAGCTTATTTGGAATTTATTCTTCACGAAGTCAATAAAAAAGCGGGATCTGAGCTATTTAAAATTATAACACCCTCCAATTATAAGGAAAGAGGCGCACAACTATCTATCATAGCAGCTAAAAACGGAAAGCAGATTTTTGACAAATTAGTTAATCAGAATATAATTGGCGACTGGCGTGAGCCCAACGTAATTCGTATTAGTCCGGTTCCCTTTTATAACACTTTTGAAGACGTCTACAAGTTCGGCAGCGTTCTGGAGAATTCGATTATTTAAATATTTTAATTTCTATATTGTTTTAATCGGCTATGGAAGGAGTTGAAAGCAGTTCCAAACAATATTAATTTGTAATTTAGGAGACATTTATATTTTGATAATGAAAAAAGTGAAGATCCTGAGTATACTTAACAGTATTGTTTTTATAATTGCTTTCCTGATTTCTAATCTAAGCCAGTTTAAATATTTCGGCACTCAGAACATTGGAGAAGTTTCTGATAAATACCAAACCTTATTTGCTCCGGCAGGATTTACTTTTGGAATTTGGGGCCTGATATATTTAAGCTTGTTTGCATTTAATTTTTACCATCTTAATAAAGCATTCACAGCTTCAGAGAAAAATGAGTTTAATGAATATACTAGATCAATTGATATTTACTTTATCATTAATAATATAGCAGCTTCGGCATGGGTATTTGCCTGGATAAATGAGCAGTTAGGGCTTTCTGTTATTTTAATGCTTGTTCAGTTAATTACGCTTTTATTAATTAATATCCGCCTTCACATCTATAATCCTCATACAAATTGGTCTGTTAAAATAGTGACTCAAATGCCATTCAGCATTTATTTTGGGTGGATTTGTGTTGCCACAATTGCTAATATTTCGGCCTTTCTGGTTTCAGTAAATTGGGATGGGGCAGGAATTTCTGATTCTTACTGGCTTATTATATTAATCGGATTATCTGTGCTGCTAACTTTATTCTTAGTTTTTGTTCGACGAAATCTGTTTTTTGCAATGGTTATCATGTGGGCACTATATGGAATAATGGACAAAAACACAAGTACTCAACCTGAGTTTTATCAAAATATTAATCAGGCAATAATTACTGCCATGGCAGTAATCGCTCTGTCAATAATTATTCAAAGCGTTAACAATATAAAGTTAGCCCGCATCAATGCAAAAACACCGTACATAAGCTGATCTTTCATTTCTTTTTAATGCTTATATGTATAGTGAAAATCAAATTACTTGCAAATGCGTAGTTTACGCATTTTTAATAGTATTTTTACAAAATGGAAAAGCAAAATTTTGTAAAGTACCGTTTCATTGATATCAGAACCGGAGATTTAATTAGGTACATGGATATTAATGATAGACTTACTGACCATAACGATCGATTAAAAAAAATGGCTGTCCAAATCTACAATGAAATTAAAATACCTGTAACTTCTATAACCTATGAGTTGGTTAATCAGGAAATTGAATCTTAGATAGCTTTAAGATAAAAGTTTAAAAAACCAGTCAGAAATGACTGGTTTTTTTTTGCCCTGATTTTTTATTTATTGATGTGGCTCTCTTACAGCGTTTTAATTTTATCATCGGGCAACAATTAATAGTAACCTACGACCCAAAAAAACGTATCACTTATATTGTAATTATTACTTTGATATGCTTCATCTGTAACCATAGTCATTTATCTATTCATGTAATCTAAATTAGCATCACAATTAATATATGCCATCTACAAATACAAAATTTCCTGTTCCTGAAAATGAAATAAATAGGATTGAGGCCCTTAAAAGTTATTATATATTAGATTCTCATTTAGAACAAGAATTTGAAAGGCTTACACAACTAGCATCTCTTAGTTGCAATGTGCCAATTTCATTAATTACCTTATTAGACGAAAACAGACAATGGTTTAAATCCAGGCATGGGTTAACTGCTTCAGAAACTTCAAGAGAAGCTTCTTTTTGCCAGTATACCATTATGCAGCCCGGGTTATTTGAAGTAGAAGATGCCAGGAAGGATGTAAGATTTGAAAATAATTTATTGGTAAACGGCGATCCAAACATTGGTTTTTATGCGGGGGTGCCAATAATAGATCCAAATGGTTACGCCCTTGGTAGCATTTGTGTTATTGATACCAAACCTAATAAACTTTCTGATACTCAAATTTCAATTCTCGAATTACTTGCCCAGGAAGCTATATGCTTAATAGTAGAGCGACAAAAAAGGGATGAGCTTAAAAATTTCGAAAAAATATTTAAACTTTCAGATGATCTTATCTGCATAATTGGATCAGATGGCAGCTTTAAGAAAGTAAATCCTGCATTCAATAAATTATTAGGATGGGAAAATGATTTCTTACTGAAAACACCTTTGTTTGATTTGGTACATCCAGAAGATATTGAAGTAACCAGATCTGAATTTTCAAAATTATCATCCGGAGAAAAAATTACTGCCAATTTCACACAGCAGTTTAAAAGCACTGACAATAGCTACAAAACACTTCAGTGGGTAGCAAGCCTGGAACCTGAAACAGGAAATATTTTTGCTGTTGCGAGAGACGTAACGGATGAAAAGCTTAAGGAAATTCAAATTGAAGTAAACGAAAATCGTTTCCGGTCGTTTTTTGAAAATTCTCAGGGCTTAATGTGTACACATAGTCCGGAAGGTAAATTTTTAACCATAAATAAGTCTGGTTTAAATTCACTTGGATACAGCAAAGATGAATTGCTGAAAATGAGTCTCTTCGATATAGTTCCTGATAAATATCAGCCAGATTTGCGAATTTATTTAGAAGACATCCATAATAACAAATATGCCGAAGGATTGATGACCACGGTTTGCAAAGATGGATCTCATAAAACTTGGAGGTACAATAATATATTTGATTCTGGAGAATCAGGTCAGGAGTATATCATAGGTAATGCTGTGGATGTTACAGAAAGTCTTCGACTTGAAAAAGACCTTCTAAGAACAAAAAGTATTCTGGAACAAACAAACAGCATTGCTCGTGTAGGTGGTTGGGAGTGGGATCTGATAACTAATAAAATCTATTGGTCCGATGTAACCAAAGAAATTCATGAAGTTTCTTCAACTTACGAGCCAAATATTGATCTAGGCATTGAATTTTATAAAGAAGGGGAAAATCGACAGAAAATTAAGGAATTAATAGATTTAGCTATTACCCAAGGGAAATCCTTTGATGTAAATCTTCAAATAATAACTGCTAAAGGGAATGAAATTTGGGTGAGGGCTTTAGGGAATTGTAAATTTAAAAATGGCCAGTGTACTCATGTATATGGAACCTTTCAGGATATCGATCTTGCAATAAAAACCAAAATTGCATTAGAAAAAGCAAAATTTTACGCCGAGGAAGCCAATCTGGCCAAATCTGAATTCATAGCCAACATGAGCCATGAAATCAGAACTCCTTTAAATGGAATTATTGGATTTACTGATCTGGTATTAAAAACAAACCTGGATGAAACACAGAAGCAATACTTGTCGATTATAAATCAATCAGGTAATGCCTTGATGGGTATCATTAATGATATTTTAGATTTTTCTAAAATTGAAGCAGGTAAACTGGAACTGAACGTTGTTAAATGTGATCTTTTTGAAATAAGCAGTCAGGCGATAGATATATTAACCTATCAATCTCAAATGAAAGGACTGGAGATGCTCTACAATGTTTCTTCAGAACTTCCACCATATATTTACGCAGATGACGTAAGATTAAAGCAAGTACTAATTAACCTGATAGGTAATGCGGTTAAATTTACTGAAAAGGGAGAGGTTGAGCTCAAAATAGAATCACTTGAAATAATTCCGGATGGCAAAACCAAATACCGTTTTGAAGTCAGAGATACAGGCATTGGAATAAAAGCTGATAAACAGGAGGAAATTTTTAATGAATTTTCGCAGGAAGATGGATCTACTACCAAAAAATTTGGAGGAACAGGTTTAGGATTAACCATATCCAATAAATTGCTTGCGTTAATGGGAAGCCGCTTGCAATTAATCAGCACTCCCGGCATCGGAAGTACATTTTACTTTGACCTTGAACTAGATACTGAAAGGTCTGAAGAAGTTAAGTGGGATACCATTGAAAAGATTAAAAAAGTATTAATTGTTGATAATAACAGCAGGAGCCGTTTAATCATTAAACAAATGCTTCAATCTCAGGGAATTCAATCTAACGAAGCAGAAAGCGGTGATCAGGCTCTTCAATATTTTTCTGCCAGTCAAAATTATGATGCCATCATCATGGATTATCATATGCCCGATATGACAGGTGCTGAAACCATTATCAAGATAAAAACAGATTATCCAACGCAGAGCGAGATACCGGTATTATTACTTTTTAGCTCTTCAGATGAAGAAAAGGTAATTGATGTTTGCCGTCAATTAGGCATTAAACAACGCCTTGTAAAGCCTGTTAAGCCTCAGGATTTCTTCAAATCATTATCCAGAATTAATCAGAAAGAAAGCCTGAATAACACTGTAAGTGAAATCCAGTTTCCTGAAGTAAAATCTTCTATTTTCAGAATTTTAATTGCTGAGGATAATGCCGTTAACATGCTTCTTGTTAAAATTATTATTAAAAGAATCGTACCCAATGCGATCATTCAGGAAGCTATAAATGGAAGTGAAGCAGTAATTTTATGCGAAACAAGAATGCCCGATATTGTTTTGATGGACATTCAGATGCCTGAAATGAATGGTTATGAAGCAACCACCTCAATCCGAAAAATGAAAAACGGAAACATCCCGATCATAGCATTAACGGCTGGAAATGTAAGCGGCGAAAAGGAAAAGTGTTTGTCTTTGGGAATGGATGAATTTATTCCAAAACCTATTAATGAAGAAATCCTTCTTAAAGTTTTTAACAAATGGGTTGGGCACTTAATGAATCCATCAGACCTGGAAGCCGGATCAGATAAAAAAGACATTACCGTTCATTTTAATCCCGATAAAATTATTCAGTTTATTGGAAATGACTCGGATGTATTAACCCAGATGATGAAGCTGACAGCTCAGGAGCTGATTGTAGCTTCAGAAACGCTGGAAAATAATTATAAAGACAAAGACCTGGAAGCTTTAAAATCAAATGGTCATAAATTATATGGAACATCGGTGGCAGCAGGTTTGAATGAACTTGCCAGAATCTCTAATATGCTCGAACAGCTTATTGAATTTAATGATGAAGAAGTGAGATCTATCGTCTCCGCAGCTCAAAAAGAAATTCAATTAATCCTGTCTTTAATCGATGATTGATAAATATATATTTAATATATCAATGTAAAAATTGACATTTAAATAAAAATTAAAATGATTTTTTGATAAAAACATACTATTATTATGATAATTTAGCGAAAATTATAAATTCATAAAATAATGTGCGGGATAATAGGCGTATTTGATATTAAGAATGATTCACAAAAACTTCGTCCTCAAGTTTTGGAGATGTCTAAGAAAATCAGGCATCGAGGGCCAGACTGGTCAGGTATTTTTTGTGATACCAATGTTTTGCTGGCGCATGAGCGTTTAGCAATTGTAGATCCTCAGTCGGGCGGGCAGCCATTGTACAGTGAGGATCAAAATTTAATTTTAGCAGTTAACGGCGAGATTTATAATCACATGGATCTTCGTAAAGACCTTTCAGATTATACATTTCTTACGCATTCAGATTGCGAGGTAATTCTTGCATTATATCGCAAAAAAGGAGCTTCATTTATTGAAGATCTGAACGGCATATTTGCTTTTGCCTTATATGATAAAGAGAATGATTGTTATCTGATTGCAAGAGATCATATGGGTATTATTCCGCTTTACATGGGCTGGGATAAATTTGGACAATTTTATGTATCGTCAGAATTAAAAGCTCTGGAAGGAGTTTGTAATAAAATAGAGGAGTTTTTGCCTGGCCATTACTTATATAGTAAAGAGGGGCATGAACTTAAAAAATGGTATACCAGGGACTGGACCGACTTTGAAAATGTTAAAAATAACAAATCGGATATAAATGAATTAAGAAGCGCTCTAGAAGCTGCTGTACACCGCCAGTTAATGTCTGACGTGCCTTACGGCGTTCTACTCTCGGGTGGATTAGATTCATCTATAATTTCTGCCATTACCAAAAAATATGCGTCGAAACGAGTAGAAAGTAATGACACACAAACTGCCTGGTATCCGCAATTACATTCTTTTGCAGTAGGCTTGGTTGGTTCTCCCGACCTTATTGCGGCCCGTAAAGTTGCAGATCATATCGGTTCGGTACATCATGAAATTAATTTCACCGTCCAGGAAGGTTTAGACGCTATACGCGATGTAATTTATCACCTCGAAACTTATGATGTTACTACCATCAGAGCTTCAACTCCCATGTATCTGCTAGCCCGTGTAATAAAATCAATGGGTATAAAAATGGTATTGTCAGGAGAGGGTGCCGATGAATTATTCGGCGGATATTTATATTTCCACAAAGCTCCCGATGCGAAATCATTCCATGAAGAAACTGTTCGTAAGTTGAGCAAACTTCATCTTTATGATTGCTTGCGAGCCAATAAATCCCTTGCTGCATGGGGAATAGAAGGTAGGGTGCCTTTCCTTGATAAAGAATTTATGGATGTAGCCATGCGTTTAAATCCGGCAGATAAAATGGCCGGGGATGGTAAAATGGAAAAATGGATATTAAGAAAAGCCTTTGAAGATTACCTTCCGGAAAGCATTGTTTGGCGTCAGAAAGAGCAATTTTCTGATGGTGTGGGATATGGATGGATTGACACATTAAAAGAAACGGCCATGCAAAAAGTAAGTGATGAGGATCTTGCGAATGCTAAGTTTCGATTTCCAATCCATCCTCCAATGTCAAAGGAAGAATATCACTACAGGTCAATCTTTAGTGAACTGTTTCCATCTGATTCTGCAGCAGCATGCGTACCCTCTGTTAAATCAGTTGCATGCAGTACGCCCGAAGCTTTAGCATGGGATGCCTCATTTCAAACAATGAACGATCCTTCAGGCAGAGCCATTAAGAGTGTTCATAATGAAGCTTATAAATAATCTATATTAAGCGGGCATAATAGCCCGCTTTTTTTATGTCATTTATATTTCTCAGTTTTCTGACAGGATCATAAATAAAAATAATACAGTAAAACCCTCCAAATTGTCCTGCTGATAAAAATTAATACTTTAAATTTCCAAAGATCAGTAAATCATACTTTTAATTAAGAAATCACTTTTATTTTTTAATTAAATTTATAAGAAAAACTATCATGGCTGATAAAAAGATAATTGCCGTCACAGGAGCAACAGGTGCTCAGGGCGGAGGACTTGCAAGGGCTATTTTGAATGACCCGAATTCGGAGTTTACGGTTAGGGCATTTACCAGGAACAGGAGCTCAGAAAAAGCTTTAGAGTTGGAAAAATTGGGTGCCGAAATTTTTGAGGTTAATATAGACGATCCGGAAAACTTAAAAAAAGGCTTGGATGGCTGTTATGGGGCATATTTTGTTACTTTTTTCTGGGAGCATTTTTCTCCGGAAAAAGAATTAAAAGAAGCTGAAACGATGGCGAATGCAGCCAAAAAAACTGGTTTAAAACACGTTATATGGTCTACCTTAGAGGATACACGCAACTGGATTCCGCTCAACGATGACCGCATGCCTACCTTAATGGATAAATATAAAGTTCCGCATTTTGATGCTAAAGGTGAATCAAACAAATTTTTCACAGAAGCCGGAGTACCCACAACTTTTTTATTGACAAGTTTTTACTGGGAGAACTTTATTTATTTCGGCATGGGTCCTAAAAAGGGTAAGGATGGGAAGCTGGGAATAACGTTGCCTATTGGAAATAAAAAATTGTGCAGCATGGCTTCAGAAGATATTGGTAAATGCGCTTACGGCATATTTAAAAACAGCAATGAATACATCGGTAAAACTGTAGGAATTTGTGGTGAGCAATTAACAGGAGCAGAGATGGCCTCGGAGATGTCCGATGTATTTGGCGAAGAGATTATTTACAACGAAGTTACTCCCGAAGCTTACCGACAATTTGGATTTCCCGGAGCCGATGATTTAGGAAACATGTTCCAGTTTAACCGCGACTTTGAGCAAGTTTGTTGTGAGTCACGCAATATTGATTTTTCAAAAAAACTGAATCCCGAATTGAAAAGCTTCAAAAGCTGGTTAGTTGAACACAAGAAACAAATTCCTTTAGATCAATAATAGATCTAGCTATCTTATACTTTATGATGAGTAGAAAGCTGTAATTTTTTACTAAAAAATTGAAACCGGATAAATAAAAGAGCGGCGGATACAAAAAGTCCCAAAGTTAAACCGAACCAAATGCCATAAACTCCTATGTCTAATTTTATTCCTAACAAATAACCTACAGGCAAACCGATCACCCAATAAGCTATAAAAGTAATTATGGTAGGAATATTCACGTCACCCATTCCTCTTAAAACTCCAAGTCCAACTACCTGAGCTCCATCAAACAATTGAAAAAATCCTGCTATTATAAGTAATTGAGCAGCAATAGAAATGACAGCTGTATCTGAAGTATAAATAAATGGTAAATATTGATTCAAAGCAACAAATATCAGAGCGGTTATAGACATGAATACTAAAACAATATGATAACTTGATATGGCAGAAAGACGGAGCTGAGTAAAATCTTTTATACCAAAGTTATTGCCGGTCTTAATAGTAGCGGCAGCAGAAATACCGCTTGCCATCATGTAGGTCATTGAAGCTAAACTTATTGCCACCTGATGAGAAGCGAGCTGCACGGCACCCATCGTGCCTATTAATAATGCAGCTCCGCTAAAAGCACTTATTTCAAAAGTATATTGCATTGCAACCGGAGTTCCAATCTTTAAGATTTTAAATGAACGAATTCGATCAATGGATTTTAGACCGAAATTTTGAAGATAGTGCTTAAAGTATTTAGACTTTAAAATATAAATACCCATAACGAAGGCCATAATGGTTCGATCTATTAATGTACTCCAGCCCACACCACTTACACCCATAGGCTCGATGCCGAAAAGCCCTTTTACAAATGTAATTCCTAGAAAAATATTTAAAACATTGCCCCAAATTGATATAACCATAGCCTGCCTGGTAAATCCCAACCCTTCTGCAAATTGCTTAAAAGTCATAAATATCATCAGGGGAATGATGGAAAAACCCAGTAAATTAAGATAAGGCTTTGCTTCCCTTACAACTTCTGCCGACTGATTGAGATTATCTATGACGGCCAATGAACCGAAATAAACGAGTATGTATAAAATTACTCCTGCTATGGCATTTATGGCAAGACTGTTTGATAACAACTTTCCGCATTCGTCATATTGTTTTTTTGCACTTACCTGGGCAATTAAGGGTGTCAAACCAAAAGACAAACCAATTCCAATAACTAATACAATAGTAAATATGCTATTTACCACAGAAACCGCAGCTAAAGAAATAGTTCCGGCAAAATGACCAACTATCACGCTGTCAGCAGTATGAACTAAAGTATGACCGAGTTGAGATATTACAACAGGAATAGCCAGTTTTAAATTGCTCCTGTAATGCAGACTATATTTAGCGTAAAATTCTTTCATGTTTTGCTTTGTGCAAAGGTCACTTATTTTCTGACTTACGCTAAAAAAATAGAACGATATAATTAATTAAGAAGCCGTGTAAAATTCTTCTTTTTCTGTTGTATGAATTCTAATCAGGCCTGAAAGAACCAGGTTGACTATAATACGATAAGAACGGCGGCGTGAAAGTTTTTGCATACTGCTAAATTCACGGGCAGTAATGCGTTGATTTTCATCGAGGTATTTTAACAGAGCTTCTTCGTTAGAAGAATATTCCAAAAAAACTCCTTCCTGATTATTACTGCGTCTTAAAACATCTATAACAATTTTGCTTGCTAAAACACTTTTATCCTTAACCCGGATATAGACCCACCATTTTTTATCTTCCGATAATGATGAATGAGGTTTCATATCGCTGGGGCGGATATCTACAACCAGTACAATTTTATCATCGATGTAAACTTCTTCAAAAGAAGGTTCCAGAGCCGGCCGACAATAAAAATGAGCGGCTTTCAGGATCATATATTTTTCTTCATCTTCAGATTTTACGCCAACAATTCTGCCATCATCAGCAACTCCGATTAACAGTTTTCCGCCTTTATTATTTGCGTAGGCAACTAAAGTTCTGGCTATTTTTTCACAGCTTGTAATAGTATTTTTAAAATCCAGAGAGGTGCCTTCACCCTCTAAAATTAACTTCCTGATATTCGTAACCATACCTCTTACCTAATATGCAACAGTATCTTCTTCGCCTTTAAATAAATTTCTGATGTAAACCTCGTTCATGACTGTGGCACAAACTTCTCCGTCTCCATTCTTAATTTCCATCGGAAAAGCTTTTACAAATTTACCAGCAGTTTTCAGAGTAGTTACCGCTTCCTCAATTTGGTCTTCACTTAATTGAATTCTAAAATAAAGATGCGACCGGCCAGGCCTTAAATATTTAATTTCTGCACTTTTTAGCCATACTCTGGTTTTAAATCCTCTTCTCTGCAATAGCTGATCAAACAGTAAGGCGTAAAAAGGATCTGAAGCGCTAAAAATAGTTCCTCCGAAAATAGAACGATTGTAATTACTGTTTAATATGCTTTTGGCTATCTTAACTTCTACACCGGTAAAACCAGCATCGAACTGTTTAACCCAAATACGTTGAAAAAAAAGGGGAGGATAAAAGCGCATGGCCCACTTAAGGGTGTTTTCTGAAATAAGCATATCTGGTTAAATATGCAAAACTCTCTTCAAGAATAAAAGCATTAAGACATATATTCCAGAATACCTTCGTAATCTGCTTTCCCTAAACGAAAAGCTTTACCCGAAACCTTATTAGCAATTAAGTTTTCAATGATTATTTCATTTTGTGATGGAGCAATATTTAAATCAGATAATCGGGTAGGGCAGTTTATGGATCTGAAGAAATCTTCGAGTTTCAAAATGAAAAGCTCGGAAGCTTTAACCGGATCAGGTTCTGCAATTTCAAACACTTCTCTGGCCAGAAAGGATGTTTTATCAGAAATTTTCAACTTAAAATATTTTAACCATGCAGGATAAATAATTGATAAACCCCGCCCATGCTGGGTATTGTAAAGAACATTAAGGGTTTGCTCAATACCGTGACAACCCCAATCTGCTTTTAATTTACCGGCTAATAATGAGCCGTTAAGAGCATTAGCAGATAACCACATGATGTTCGCTCTTGCCTCATAATCATCGGGATTTTCCAAAGCCCTTTTACCATATTTAATGGCAAGTTTTATGATTGACGTGGCATAATAATCAGAAAGCGGAGAGTCGCCTTCTGCAAAATATTGTTCTAAAGTATGAGCTATTAAATTAGATATACCATACGCTGTGCAGTCAGTATCCACTGAAAAAGTTATTGTTGGATCGAGATAGGAAGAATGTGGGTATAACAATAGTGATGAAAAGCCCATTTTTAAACCCTGGGAATTATTTTGCAGATAGCTGAAACTGTTATTTTCAGTACCGCAAGCGGCCAGAGTTAAAATGCATACAACCGGCAATGCTTTTGTTGGAATTGCTTTTTTAGTATAAAAATCCCAAACCGGATGTTCGGCATAAAATCCAACACTTACTGCCTTTGCCGTATCAATTACAGATCCTCCGCCAATAGCTATAATCACTTCAGCCTGAAATTTTTTGGCAATCGAAATAGCTTTATCTGCAAGTTCGGATGTTGGGTTTGATGGAACACCTTCAAAAGTTACATGATGCATTCCTGACATGTTTAATAATGAAATAACCCTGGCGTAAAAGCCATTCTTTTTAACAGATGCCTGTCCAATAATTACCAAGGCTTTTTTCCAATGTATCTCATTCGGTATTTGATCAATACAGTTTTTTCCAAAAATAATTTTCGTGGGATTATTTAACTCAAAATTTTCCATCAGGTGTAATAAAATATTAATGAAGGATTAAATCTCTTCTAGTCAGTAATTCTCTAAAATTAGCAATGTTTAATTCAATACACCTTTTATATTCAATTAATCTAAACGCTTTGTAAAAAGCAAGAATATTAAATATATCTCTAAAATTTAATATAGAGGCACTAAAAAAAGGTGCTTAAAATATTTTTCATTTTTTAAAATCCAAGCTTAAAAAAGTTTCGTATGTGACTGCTTAAAACCAAACAAAACTTAATCAAATGAAAAAACAATTTTTAACTATCGCTTTAGGTGTTAGCTTTTTAGCGTTCAGCGCCTGTAATTCATCTAACACTGCAGATACTGATTCTGATTCTTCAATGATGGACAGCACCATGACTGATTCCATGACCACAGAAGAAGGAGTTGAAGTAGGTGGCGCAATGATGGTTCCATCAAAAAATATTGTAGAGAATGCAATGGGATCAAGTGATCACACCACTTTAGTTGCCGCAGTAAAAGCAGGTGAATTAGTAGAAACACTTAGTTCTGCCGGCCCTTTCACAGTATTTGCTCCAACCAATGATGCATTTAATAAACTTCCGGCAGGAACGGTTGATAATTTGTTGAAGCCCGAAATGAAAAAAGATCTTCAGGGAGTATTAACTTATCATGTGGTTTCCGGTTCATTACGTGCTGCTGATTTAACAGACGGAATGGAATTAACCACTGTTCAGGGTCAAAAATTAAAGGTATCTGTTAAAGACGGAAAAGTAATGATCAACAATGCATTAGTAACTATTGCTGATGTAATTTCAAGCAATGGAGTTACTCATGTGGTTGATGCAGTATTATTGCCAAAATAATATCTCCGTAATTTATTATTCAAAGCCTTTTCATTTTTAAATGGAAAGGCTTTCTTTGTTTAGAAGCAATTTGATAGTAATGATGCGTCAAAGAAATTATTTTCCACTACTCATATTGATCCTGGTCTCATTTTTAATTGATCTTTATGTTTACCAGGGAATTCAAAAACTTACAGAAAACCTTGATTATAGCCTCATAATTAGGTTTCTTTATTGGATTATTTCAATTACAGTACTTACTTCATTTGTATATTTACTTTCTAAAGTATTTCCCTCACGGGAGTTTACAAAACTTTTCAATTTCTCTTTTAATTCATTTTTAACACTCTTTGTAAGCAAACTGGCATTTATACTGGTTTTGTTTCTGGAGGATATTTTCCGGTTTCTAACAGCACTATATCATTCATTTTTAGATGGTTATTCTATTCCTGAAAGGTCTCTGTTGATCAGCGAATTTGCACTAATCCTATGTGCTATACCTTTCTGTTCATTTATTTTTGGCGTAACTTTCGGAAAATATAACTACAAAGTCAGGAAGGTTGTTTTATTTCATAAAGATCTTCCCGAGGAATTCAACAATTTTACACTGGTTCAAATTTCTGATATCCATGCCGGTAGTTTTGATAACCCTAAAGCCGTGAAAAAAGGAATTGATTTAATCAACTCATTAAATCCCGACCTGTTTGTATTCACCGGAGATCTTGTAAATAATAAAGCCACAGAAATAATTCCCTACCTGGAAATTTTCAAGCTCATACAAGCTCCATTCGGCAAATTTTCTATTTTAGGCAATCATGATTACGGGGATTATATAAGCTGGCCAGATTCTCATGAAAAAATCAATAATTTAAAGCTATTAAAAGAGTATCATCAACAACTTGGCTTTAGGTTACTGTTGGATCAACACTCGTTGATTAAAAAAGGAGAAGATCAGATTACCTTGCTGGGAGTGGAGAATTGGGGGAAGGGTTTCGGTGAAAGAGGAGACTTAAGGAAAGCATTAAACAATGTAAATGCTGATGATTTTAAAATTTTGTTATCTCACGATCCATCTCATTGGGATGCCCAGATTAAAAAACATCCTTCTAAAATACATTTGACACTTTCTGGTCATACCCACGGAATGCAGTTTGGAATCGAAATTGGCAAATTCAAATGGAGTCCGGTTAAATACCGGTATCCCAACTGGGCCGGACTAGCAGAAGAAAATGACAGATATTTGTATGTGAACCGTGGTTTCGGCTTTTTAGGATTTGCAGGAAGAATCGGAATCTGGCCGGAAATCACTCATATTACACTTCGTAAAAAATAAGTTTGTAGATTTTTATTCTTCCTGATAAAGTAAAATTTCCTTGCCAAGCAGATCAACTTCAGGATCAGCATCAAACAAAGGAATCTCGGTAATCTCATCTAGTTTTAACCAGTGATTTTCTGCATCTTTCTGAATTTTAAGATATTCTACACCTTCTTTAAAAATAGTATATATACCATCTTCTTCGGGGAATACAGAATAAATCATTCCATTAATTTCTATATCAAAAGGCTCTTGCATGCGTCAAAGGTACTATTTTATTAAATTGATTGGATAATGTTCCTTTAAGGTAAAGAATTGGAAATGAATTTTGTTCTGAAATTTAGCGGGTTATCTTTGTGCCAATATGGAAAAGAAAATTAGTACTTTACAGCAATTAAGATGGATAGGGAATGTAGAGGGCATTAGCTTTTTGGTGTTGTTGCTGATATCCATGCCTTTGAAGTATTATTTCCAATATCCTATGGCCGTAAAAGTTAACGGATGGATTCACGGGATTTTATTTATAGCATACATTCTGGCAGTTTTAAAAACTGCTTATTACCTAAAATGGAATCTCACAAAAATTGCAGTTGCTCTAATTGCTTCCTTAATTCCTCTGGCAACCTTTGTTTTAGATCGAAGTTTGAAAAAAGATCAGGATCAGCTTGTTATGGAAAAATTAAGCTAATTGGTAAATTTTAAGTTTTAGGCTTTACATCCGGAAGTTTAATTCCTGTTCCTTTTTTCTCGAATATAATTGTCTGGGGTTCTATTCCCAGATTTGAGAGCATACTAATAATATTTTGCACAAATTCTGCCGGACCGCAAACATAAAAATGCTGGTTAAAATTTTTGATGGTTTCTTTCAAATAAATTTCATCAATTCGATTTTCTCTGAAGCCAATAACATTTTGACGGGTAAAAACAAAATGTAAATTAGGTCCCAGCAAATAACTCAGCTCATTCTCCATTATAACATCATCCTTCATCTGATTAGAGTAGATCAGTGTATCGCCACTTATCTGATTTTTTTCTTTTAAATCTCTTAAAATGGCAATGAAAGGAGTTATTCCAGATCCGGCGGCAATGAAAACACCATCTCCTTTATAGCTAAAAGTTCCCCAAGCGTCCGTAATCAATAATTCTGATCCTACAGGTAATTTATCAAGTTTATTAGTCAGACCATCGTACCCGGAATGTATTTTAATAATTAATTCAAGGGTATCCCAATTGTTTAACCCTGTAAAAGTAAAAGGCCTGATGTCATTTTGTTGCCCCTGAGTATTAATTGAAACATAAACTGATTGACCGGGAATAAATTTATAGCCTTTAGGCTTTGTCAGTACAAATTGTTTAAAGTCTTTATTAAGGTAATGACTGTCAACTATACTTACAACGTGTTTATTCATTCTTAAAAGTCATCATTGGAAGGTTAATTAGCAAGATTTTTTTTTATTAATTATGATGGTGAATATTTATTTAAAAAACCATACACCAGTTAGAATTAAAATTCTAAAATGTTTGTAGATTAAGCAGCCAAAAAACCTGTAAATGACTAAAAAAAATCTTCCGAATAGAAATATAACCTTATTAATCCTGGTGGCTGCACTTGGTTATTTTGTAGATATTTATGACCTCCTTCTTTTTCTGATCATCAAAAATAAAAGCCTGGAAAGCCTTGGCGTGATGCCTGATGCAATTACGGATACAGGTCTTTGGCTTATGAACTGGCAGATGGCAGGTTTGCTTACCGGAGGTATTTTATGGGGCATAATTGGAGATAAAAAAGGCCGGCTATCAGTTTTATTCGGATCTATTATTATGTATTCGCTGGCTAATATTGCAAATGGTTTTATACAGGATATAAATACATATGCTGTACTTCGATTTATTGCCGGAGTTGGTTTAGCAGGTGCGCTGGGAGCTGGCATTACACTCATCAGCGAAAGCATGAGTAAAGAAAAACGCGGTTATGGAACAATGATAGTAGCTACAATAGGATTAATGGGTGCCGTAGCGGCTTATTATGTGGGAGATAAATTCGACTGGCGGGTTGCTTTTTTTGTTGGCGGGGCCATGGGAATGCTATTACTTATCCTGAGGATCGGGGTTTTTGAATCGGGAATGTTTGCAAAGCTGAAAAACAATACAGTTGAAAAAGGTAATTTTATGATGCTTTTTAATAATAGATTGAGGTTCAAAAAATATATCAACAGTATTTTAATTGCCGTGCCGGTGTGGTTTGTAGTGGGTATCCTGGTAGGAATAGCTCCTGAATTTGCCAAAGAACTTGGAATTAATGAACCAATTAATACAGGCCGGGGAATAATGTTTACCTATATCGGTATTTCTCTTGGCGATTTTCTAAGCGGAACTCTGAGTCAGTTATTTAGAACCCGTAAAAAGATCGTATTCATTTTCATTACATTAACCTATGCCGGAATTCTGTTTTTCCTGTTTTCAAATGGATTGTCGGCCACAGCATTTTATATGCTTTGCGTGTATTTTGGCGTAGCTACCGGTTATTGGGTTGTATTTGTAACCATGGCATCCGAGCAGTTTGGAACAAATTTAAGAGCAACTGTAACCACTACCGCTCCGAATTTTGTTAGAGGATCATTAATTATCGTTACTTTCTTATTTACCAGTTTACGGTATCATGTTGGGATAATAAATTCGGCATTAATTGTTGGCAGTGTTACTGTTATAATTGCCTATTTAGCTTTATATCAGCTGGATGAAACTTTTGGGAAGGATCTGGACTATATTGAGCCATCCGGGAGAACGGGAATTTAATTGTCATAATTTTTTAATTCAATAAATAGGGTCAAGTTTTTTCTTAAAATTCTCATTTTTGCAGCATGATTACTAAAGAACAAATTGCAGATGCATATAAGCAATTGCAAGATGAAATATGTATTGGATTAGAGCAAGCTGACGGACAAGGCAAATTTCAGGAAGAATTATGGGAACGTGATGGAGGTGGAGGAGGCCGTACGCGAATTATGCAAAACGGTTCCATCCTTGAAAAAGCCGGTGTTAATTTTTCGGCTGTATATGGTCAGCTGCCCGACGCTGTAAAAAAAACCTTTGCTGTTGAACAGAATGATTTTTTTGCCACAGGAGTTTCAATTGTAATCCATCCGAATCATCCATGGATTCCAATTATCCATATGAACATCCGTTATTTTGAAATGTCAGATGAAATTCGCTGGTTTGGTGGGGGCATTGATCTAACGCCTCATTACGTTATTCCAGAGGATGCAAAATTTTTTCATCAAAGCCTTCAAAATGTGTGTGATCATTTCAACGCCAATTTCTACAGCAAATTTAAAACCTGGGCTGATGATTATTTTTATATTAAGCATCGACACGAAACACGCGGCATTGGAGGTATATTCTATGACCGTTTGAATCCTGAAACTGCCGGAATAGGATGGGAAGAAATTTTTGAATTTTCTAAATCATTGGGACGCTCGTTTTTACCAATTTATTCTTCTCTAATCCAAAATAATAGAAACAGGGATTATTCTGAAGAGCAAAAATTGTGGCAATTCCAACGTCGCAGTCGTTACGCCGAATTTAACCTGGTTTACGATGCCGGGACAAAGTTTGGTCTGGAAACAAATGGCAGGATTGAATCCATACTAATGAGTTTGCCACCGCAGGCAAATTGGGTATATGATTTTAAAGCAACACCCAATAGCGAAGAAGAAAAAACGTTACAGTTCTTAAAAAAAGGAATCAGCTGGATATAAATTATCCGGATATCTAATTTAAAAAACAACCTCAATATTAATTTCAAATGAAAACTCAAGTTATAACCAAAGGCATTTTCGGTATTTTTATAATGATCCAGGTAGCTTGCTCATCCAATACTCTTAAAGGAACCTGGCAGTATGATGGTGGAATTTACGATGGTAAAGTACAAAACGCATCAGCTGATTTTAAAATGCAAAGGACTTACACAGAAGGTAAGTATGAAGCTTATATTATAGAAGGTACAGAAGAGCCTGAAAAATATGCAACCGGTCGTTATGAAATTAAAGGAAACGAGTTTTTAGTTACCAGCGAATTCAGCAGCCAGCCTTCTCAGTTAATTGGTAAAACCATTTCCTATAAATATAAACTGGAAAAAGATAAGCTAACTATCAATGGAATTTTACCTAACGGGATGAATGTAGAAGAGTATTGGAAAAAAGTAAAATAGTTCAGGTTTAAACCCACCTTGATTATGAATAATATAGCTGTTTCTAAACCTTAATTTTTTCAACAGCGGCTTCAAAAATCACTAATTTTGCTAACTTCGCATTCGCCAAATGCGGCATAATGCAATTTACACTTTCAATCAGAACCTAACTACAAAATGGCTGAAGATATAGAAAACGAAGATCTAATACCTAACGACCGAATAATTCCTATAAACATAGAAGAAGAAATGAAAGCCGCATACATCGATTATTCGATGTCGGTAATTGTTTCGCGTGCCTTACCAGATGTACGTGATGGATTAAAGCCAGTTCATCGCAGGGTTTTATATGGAATGCTTGATCTTGGTGTAACAAGTACCAAAGCTCATAAAAAGTCAGCCCGTATTGTGGGTGATGTATTAGGTAAGTATCACCCGCACGGTGATTCTTCTGTATATTTTGCAATGGTTCGTATGGCCCAACCCTGGAGTTTGCGTTATCCCATGGTTGACGGTCAGGGAAACTTTGGTTCTGTGGATGGAGACAGCCCGGCAGCCATGCGTTATACTGAAGCTCGTTTAAAGAAATTTGCGGAGGAAATGCTAGCAGATATTAACAAAGAGACAGTTGATTTCCAGCTTAATTTTGATGATACACTTCACGAGCCAACAGTGCTTCCAACCCGTATTCCAAACTTACTGGTTAACGGAGCTTCCGGAATTGCAGTAGGTATGGCTACGAATATGCCGCCGCATAATCTTACAGAAGTAATCAATGCAACAGTTGCTTACATAGATGATAATGAAATAGATATCCCGGGATTAATGCAGCACATTAAAGCTCCAGATTTCCCGACAGGTGGTATCATTTATGGTTATTCAGGAGTTCAGGATGCTTTTGAAACTGGTCGTGGCCGAATCGTTATGCGTGCCAAAGCAGAAATCGAAAGTTATGGTAATGACCGTGAGAGAATAATTGTAAATGAAATTCCTTACCAGGTGAACAAGGCTAACATGATCGAGCAAACTGCTGGCCTGGTTAATGATAAAAAGCTGGAAGGTATTTCAGAAATAAGAGATGAATCTGACAGGGATGGAATGCGCATTGTTTACGAAATTAAGCGTGATTCAAATGCATCCATCGTATTAAACAATCTGTTTAAATATACTGCGCTGCAAACTTCATTCAGCGTTAATAACATTGCTTTGGTTCACGGTCGCCCGATGATGCTGAATCTGAAGGATATGATTCGTCATTTCGTTGATCATCGTCATGAGGTGGTAATTCGTCGTACTAAATATGATTTGGCCGAAGCAGAAAAACGTGCTCACATATTAGAAGGATTACTCATTGCTCTGGATCATTTAGATGAGGTAATAAAATTAATCCGTGCTTCAGATACTCCTGAAGATGCTCGTACCGGTTTGATGGAAAGCTTTGGCTTATCCGATATCCAAGCCAGAGCGATTCTGGATATGACCTTACGTCGTTTAACAGGTCTGGAAAGAGATAAGATTAAAGAAGAGTATGCTGAACTGATGAAGACAATTGATTATTTAAAATCAATTCTTGCTGATGAAAGCTTACGGATGAAAATCATCAAGGATGAGTTACTTGAAATTCTTACGAAGTTTGGTGATGAACGCAGAACTTCCATTACCCATTCTGCAGAAGACATGCGCATGGAAGATTTTATTGTGGATGAAGAAGTAGTAATCACAATTTCTCACGAAGGATATATAAAACGTACTGCATTAACCGAATATCGTAAGCAAGGCAGAGGCGGAAAAGGGTCGATGGGATCACAATCCCGCGATAAAGATTTTATTGAACACATGATTATTGCGTCTAATCACAATTACATGTTGTTCTTTACCGAGTCTGGACGTTGTTTCTGGTTAAGAGTTTTTGAAATCCCGGAAGGAACACGTACCAGTAAAGGTCGTGCTATCCAAAACGTGATCAACATCCCGAAAGAGGAAAATATTAAAGCTTACATTAAAGTTGTCAATCTTAAAGATCAGGATTACCTGGAAAACAACTTTATAATTATGTGTACCAAGAAAGGTACAATTAAGAAAACCTCGTTAGAAGCTTATTCTCGTCCGCGTTCAAATGGTATAAACGCCATTAATATTAATGAAGGCGACCAGTTACTGGAAGCTTGTATGACAAACGGTCAAAGTGAAATTGTAATGGCACTTCGTTCAGGCAGAGCTATACGATTTAACGAATCAACTGTTAGGCCTATGGGACGTACAGCAACCGGGGTACGCGGTGTTACTTTAGCCAGTGAGAAAGACGAAGTTATAGGGATGATCAGCATCAATAATCCGGAGACGACCGTATTAGTTGTTTCTGAAAAAGGATATGGAAAACGTACCGACATTGATGATTATCGCGTTACAAATCGTGGAGGAAAAGGTGTTAAAACCATTAATATCACAGATAAAACCGGTGAATTGATTGCCATTAAAGACGTTACCGATTCTGATGATCTGATGATTATTAATAAATCAGGTATTGTAATTAGAATAGGTGTGAGCGGGCTTCGTGTAATGGGCCGTGCAACTCAGGGTGTTAGATTGATCACACTCAAAGGTGAAGATTCTATTGCTTCGGTTGCAAAGGTTACGCATGAAGATGAAGAAGAGGAAGAAAATGATGGAACTGAAACTCCTGAGAAGGATAACGATTCACCACTTTCTGATGAAGGAAATGATTCAACATCTTCTGAACCTGAAAACGAATAATTAGTATTATTAAAATTACAGTAAACTTGCCTGGATATAAGAAATTTGTATCCAGGCAGTTTTTTTGTTCAATTAATTATAATGCATAAAGTCTTATCGATAGTTGTTTTTCTATTCTTAAGTATTTTAACTTCGAATGTTGAAGCACAGTCTTTGATTAAGGAGGCCATGAATTCCTTTGCCCGGTTTAACAGATCTCATGATATTAAAGATCTGGAATTATCAAGGAAAAAAATTGATGAGGCCTATAAAACTCCGAAAGATTCTCTTTCATTTAAAAACAATCTTACCAAAGGTCTTATCTATTCTACTCTTGCTCATTTAGATTCAAATAGAAAATATGAGTACACCCAGGATCCTGCAATACAGGCCTTAGATTGTTTAAATAAGCTTAATGACAATAAACTAAGTTCTGATTTTAAGGAAGAGATTAGTTATATTAAATCCCGGCTTTCCAAATCATATTTATACCAGTCTAAAAAGCATTTATCATACTATGATTATTCAGGTGCGGTGACCGCTTTTAAAAAAATAGATTCATTAACAGGGAAAAATAATTCAATAAATCACAATATTGCATTATTGCATCAGAGAATAGGCAATACAACCCAGGCAATTGAGTATTACAAAGATTTGATTAAAGATTCTCCCAATGCTGATTATTTTTTAATGTTAAGCTACCTCTATGAATTGAGCGGTGAAGATCAGCTTGCACTCAACATCATGCAAAAAGGACGGTTGAAATTTCCGGATAATAAGGATATGATTTTTTATGAATTGAATTACTTTGCAGAGAAAAAACTATTTGATAAAGTATCGGAATTAATCCCAAAAGCCTTAAAGTTAGATGAGTATAATACAGATATAAATTATTTGGCAGGGTTTTCGTTTGAAGTATTGGGTAATTCTGCACGGGCTGAAGAATTTTATGAAAAAGTATTAAATATTAAGCCTAATAATTATGACGCCAATTATGCGTTAGGTTTACTTTATTTAACATCCTATGCTATGGATTCTAATAAGATAGATTTGCTTTTCAAGGCAAAACAATTTTTACTGACTGCCATGGAAATAGATCCAAACCAATTAAAAACATTACAGTCATTAGCAGTATTATATAATTATACTGCTGATGAAAATCAGTTAAGAAAAATCAATAACAAGATTAACCAACTTAAATTAAATTAAATTATGAAAATTAAATCTTTGGCTTTAGCAATCATCTTTTCCGGCTCTAGTCTGATGGTGTTTGCTCAAAAAGGTGAATTATCAAGTGCTAAGACTAATTATGACAAATATGTTCAGCTTAGAGATGCCGGATCTGCAGTTTTAGGAGCTACAAGTTTAAAAAATGCTAAAGCATCTATCGATAAAGCTGTTGCTCATGAGAAAACAATGAGTGATGCATCCGCTTGGGCTTATAAAGCACTTATTTATGCAGACATGGCAGTTTTGGATACTGTTCCAGAGACAGCTGCACCAATTATTACTGAGGCACTTGCAGCTGTAAACAAAGCGAAAGAACTAGATAAAGCTGGTTCTTCCAAGGTACAAATTGATGCTGCCAATGCTATTTTAGCTCAATACGAGTTAAATATGGGAGTAAAGGCTTATCAAAGCAATCGTTTTGAGGATGCCTATAAATCCTTCAGCAATTCTTTAAATTACCGTCCAGGCGATACAACTATTACTTACTATGCTGGTCTTTCTGCTATTAATGCTAAGAATTACAAAGCTGGAATTGCAAATTATGAAGCTTTAACAAAAACTAATTTCTCTTCTAATCCACAAATTTATCTTGATCTTTCAAGATTATATTCGATGCAGGGAGATACTGCTAAAGCCATTCAAATTGCTGCTGAAGGAGCTAAAAAATATTCTCAGAACTCAGCTTTGGCAACTCAGGAGATTGAGTTAAGTTTAATTAGCGGAAAGCAGAATCAAGTTATTACCAAAATTTCTGCACAGGAGCAAAAAGAACCTAAAAATAAATTATTCCCGTTTTATTTGGGTATTGCTTACAATGCTGCCAATGATAATGCAAAATCTATGGACGCATACAAGCGTGCTCTAGCTATAGATCCTGACTATGCTGATGCTAATTTAAATCTTGGTGGTTTGATTTTAAACAGCGGAATTGAGTTATATAATTCTGCTAACAAATTACCCCAAAGCAAACAAAAAGAATATGATGCAATGATGAAGAAGGCAAATTCAGAATTTGATAATGCGTTACCTTATCTTCAGAAAGCCGCTGATTTAAATCCAAAATCAAGAATAGCTTTAGACAACCTTAAAACTTATTATATAATTAAGAAGAATCAGGCTAAAGTTGATGAAATCAGTAAAAAAATAACAGCGTTGCAATAATTTAAATGTTGACAAATGCCAAAAGGCCTTATTCTTTATAGAATAAGGCCTTTTTATGTTACGCAAAAATTTGATTAAGCTCCCTTTCTGGTTTTGGTTAAACTTTCCCTGAGCTGGTCATAAAGATCATCACCTTTTGGCTTCTCTACTTTCATCTTTTTAATTGTAGGGCGCTTACCTTTAGATTTGGCTTTAATAATCTTCAGAAGTTCATCTGTATACTCATCTTTAAACTGATCAATTTTAAATTCCGAAGTATATTGTTTAATAAGGGCAAGCCCAACATCAAGTTCTTTTTTGCTGATATTTATATCCGTAGGGCTCAAAATATCTTCCGATGATCGGATTTCTTGCGCAAAGCGAATTTTAGTAATGACAATGACATTCTCTACAGGATGGATAACACAAAGATTTTCTGAACTCCGTAAAACAAATCGTGCTACACCAGCCTGTTTAGATTTTTTTAAGGCCTGAAGGAGTAGGGCATAGGCCTTCCTTCCCTGAGTTTCGGGTTCTGAATAATAGGAGGTCTCATAATACATGGGATTAATAGCATCCAGATTAACAAAATTCTCTATTTCGATAACTTTGGTTTTCTCCGGGCTGGCATCTTCAAAATCCTGATCTTCAAGAATTATATAATCATCATCAAGATGATAACCTTTTACAATCTTGTCAAAAGGAACTTCTTTTCTTGTGTTTTCGTTAATTCTCTGAAATTTTATATGAGCATGATCTCTGCTGTCAAGCATATCTAAATCAAGTCGGCTATTTTGTACAGCAGAATATAACTTAACGGGAATATTTACCAGACCAAAGCCAATAGAACCTTTCCAAATAGATCTCATGATACGTATTAATTGCTTTGTATAAAAGCGTTATTTAAATAATGTATCATAAAAACAAAATCTTAAAGAAATGGTTTTTAAGGCCGATGCCAGATTTATAGTTTTTGATTACTTGCTGTAAAAACAGCTGTGGTAAGTTGATTTATATCAAATGGCTTGGCAAGATAAGAATCAGCTCCAGCATCTTTAGCCAGTAATTTAATATCAGTATTTGCAGAAAAGTATATTACAGGAATCTTACTGTATACAGGATGTTTTTTAATAATTCGGGTGGCTATTATACCGCCAGTATCCGGAATCCAATTATCCATCAAAATAACATCTGGACAAACTTCATCAATAACTTCTAAAATATCATTACAGGTCATGCGGGTATGTACTTCAAGTCCCGATTCTTCTAAAATATATTTACAAATAGAAAGTATATCAGGATCATCATCACAAATCAGTACACGTTTAGACATATAGGCTTTATTTTTAATAGAAGTTACAGCAGCCAAATTTGACTATTAGTTGATTAAGATTTTGGCGTAGTGAAAAACGATCAAAAACTTAAGTAGTTTATTGTAAGCAATCATTATTCCAAAATCAATCAATTAATGGTTAAAATTAAATATCATAACTATTTTATTTATTAATGCCCTCGAGTCTTAGAGTACAACTAAAAAACTTCTATTTAACATAATATTAATTATAGGACATTTTACTTGTATAATTTTTTTGAACTTATTGTAAGTTGTTACGTAGATTACCTTGTAAAATGTAAAACTTGTTGTGTAGTTATTCTTTGGAAATTTATTTTAAATTTATATAAATACAACATTGTATGTTATTAAGCTCTGTATCTGTGAATGCTTTTGAACCTGTAAAACAGAATGTATTGGCTATGCTCGAAAAGTTAAATCCAAACTTAACTTATCATTGTGTAGAACATACTTTAGATGTTCTTGAACAATCTTTAAGAATAGCATCTGAAGAAGGTATTGATAATGATGAGGAACTTTTTTTATTGAAAATAGCTGCTCTATATCATGATACAGGATTTTTGAATACGTACGCATTGCATGAAAAAAATAGCTGCGAACTTTTTCTCGCCGATGCAGATCAGTATAAATTGAGTGGAGCCCAAAAAGATATTATAGTCAATCTGATAATGGCCACACAAATACCACAAATGCCTAAAACTTTATTAGAGCGTATTATATGCGATGCCGATCTGGATTATTTAGGCAGAAATGATTTTTTTAGTATCGGAGAATCCCTCCGAAAAGAATTTCTAAGCTATAAAATTGTAAATAATGATGATGAATGGAATAAACTTCAAATATATTTTCTCCAAAATCACAATTATCATACTCCCTCCTCTCAAAAATTAAGAGAGCCTAAAAAGCAACTAAATTTCAATAAGCTACTTTAAGAATTTGAAGCCTGTAAAGTTTTAAACTCTACATTCACCCTGTCCTGCTCCCTTAAACGTTTGCAAAGCGTTCTCATAATTCCCTTTAAAATGTCTGTATTCGTAGCAACCACATCATAAAACAGATCTTGTTCTATCCTCAAAAGAATGCAATCTGATAAAGCTGTGGCGCTTGCTGACCGAGTTTCTGAATCTAGTAATGAAAGTTCACCAAAAATTTCATTTTCAGAAAGAACAGCCAGCTGATGGTTGTTATCATGTATAATTACCTGACCGGAATAAATGAAGTACATACAATTCCCCTGTTCGCCCTTATTAAATATTAGCGCCTTTTGATCAACACTTTCTTCAAAACTGATGGAAGCAATTTCTATCAGATCTACTTCTTTACAGTTTTTGAAGATATCAGAATTTTTTAACAGCAGTACTTTTTCTATAATAAGCATTATATAATTATTTTAGTCGTGATAAAACATAGCTTCTCGTTTCGGAAATAATTAAATCCCCGGTTTCAATTTTAACATCAGATATATTTTTAAGAACAGAGGTTTGATTAGTTTTCCAGGAACTATATATGGCAATAGCTTCAGTCCAAGAATTAAACATTTGTGGCTTAGTTATTATTCTGTTAAAGAGTTCATTAAGATCTGACTTCATAAATATTTTGTTTATGCCGGCAGGATCCAGAATAAAGTCAAGAAGATAATTTATTTCACCGGCAGTTTTTTTAGGTAAGACCATCTCTAACATTTCCATCGCATTAAATATCTTGTCTCTTTTTTCAATATCAAGCAATTCTATTAATCTGTTTATTTCAACTCTTTGATGTAATATAAAGCAGATTTTTAATGAAGTAATGAGGTCATTTTTAACTTCGTTGAACAAAGAGTTTTTGATTAATAAAGCTTCACTGTGTTCTGGAACTTCATAGTAATTACTTAATTTGGCCTTTGCATTCTTAAGATAAATTGTAAGAAGTTCTTTAAATCGATTGGTTATTTTGCTGGCATTTGATTCGAATTGCTTAATCCACAAGGCATGAATAATTTTGTCCTGCCTTATTTGCGGATCATTCAATACCGAAATTAAAAATGAAATGGAATGCGCACCGTTCACCTTGGCCGCTACCTTTATTAAATCCGATAAATATTTTTGAATATATGCCGGATCAAGCTTAATTATATCTCTGAATAATACATCTTCATATTGCTGCAGACCTTGTAGGGCTAAATATCTGCTCGAAGGGCTATCAAGAAGACTTATTATGTAAGGTAATAAATTACTAATATTAAGCTTGCATGCGATCAAAATCGCATTTTTTTTAACCGATTGATCCGGATCGTTGATCAGATTTTCTATTACATCTGTAAATTGTAAATGTTTTAATTCTGATATAATGGACAGGGCAAGTTCTCTTTGGCGGCTCTCAGAAGAATAAATCAGGCTGTTTATTTCATTCCCGGCTGTAAGCAAATACTTAAACTCACGTTGATTTAACAAACTAATAATGACAACTTTTTTAATGGAATCTTCCTGCTCAGAGATATTTTCAGAGAGCTCTTTTAGGTATTGGGAATCATAACGACAAAGAATTGAAACCATCTTCTCTTTAATTAATTCAATGGTTTCATCTTTCAAAAGTGATTTTAAAAAAGTTGTATTAATTGTTTGCCGTGTATCCAGCCTTTCTAATGCATATAATTTAACCTCATTTGACGAATTTGATAATTGTTCTTCCAGAAGTTCATCAATAAGAGCATATTCGGCGTTTTCTAATAATTTCAGGGCGTAAATTATTTCCATTTTTCTGCCCGCTGAAATTTTGTTGAGTAGAATATTTATGGTTTGCTGGTCATGAATATGAATATCACTACTACTGAATACTCCTTTACTAATAGATGATCTTAATGTTTTGAGATATGCTTTTTTTACATATAATATCAATAATGCCCATATAACCAGGTTTATAAGTAAAATTTTAACGGTTAATAATATGGTAATAGGGAATCCAAGCTGAGGGAGAAAATACAATGATAATCCTACAATAATTAGTGAAGGTGCCAGCATATATCCTTTTGAAATTAAATGTCCCTTTAAACGAAGCTTTTCTTTTAGTGGCTGAAAAAGCACGAAGAAAACAGGTTCCTGCATGGTGGATCTCAACACTTCAGCGAAAAGAGCCATCATTCCAAAAATGTAAATATTAAGCTCTGAATCTTTTCCGTAGATAAAAAATAAAAAACAGAATATCAGTAATGCAAGTGGAGTAATAAAAAGACAATAAATAATACCCAATTTCTCAATCACTCTGCTTGTGAATATGAGTTTCAGAATGAGCGCTATAAACCGTCCTGCCGCAAAGAAAACCGCAATGAATATGGCAAGATCTGCGATATCTGCATATTTATGTTTTACCTGAGCTAAAAATGTAAAATCAACCAGATTAAAAACATTGTAACTTAAAAGGGATATGATAGATATTGCAAAAATAAGTTCACTCTTGAAAACAAATCCAATTATTTCAGTTTTCTGTTCGGGTTTATGATCATGAATTTTAGAGGACAGGGATTTCTCCTCAAGCTTTTCCCAATTCTTTTTTTTGAGAAAACGAGAAAAAACTACAAATCCGGTTATTAATGAAATGATTGAAAGCCAGATTAAATTATTGGTTCCAAAAAGTGAAATAAATAAGGGTGCAGCCAGATATCCAATTAATTTGGCCGGAATATCCCCTGCTCCTACAACAGAAAATACCCGCTTACTTTCACGAATATTAAAAATTAAAGAAACTAATCCCCAGAATGCATATCCGGAGATCATGTAAAATAATGTGCTCCAAATCAACAGAATGAAAATGAAAATCTTAGGATTATCAAGAAATAATCCAAGCCAGATTACAAATAGTACACCCGCAGAAATGCCAATTATAACTTTTAATAATTGGAGAGGCGAAAAATGATGCTCCAACTTTTCATAAAATAAGTTAATTATTAACAGACTTACAGCTATTATGATATATGCCAGAGGAAGCATATCTATAGAAAAAGTGTATAAAAAGAGTGTGAAAGCTAATATATTGACAAATGAATTAGCTAAACCTATAAAAAACTGAATCAATAAAAGGTCAAAAACCTGGTTTGATTCTGAAAACCGAATGTTTAATATGGAATGAATTCTATTTTTCATACAATTAATTAAATATACAAAACAGAATATACAAATTACAGATTATCAGTTCCTTATATGCCCATGTCATAAGGTATACTATTTATTCCTCTTGAATAAAATTTTAAATTGTGATTGAATACACAGTTTTTGTACAACTACTTCTGTTGTGTTGTGATTAACTTTAGATAGTCAACAATTACTATCAACTATTCCCGATTCCTGCTATTTAAAAACACCTTTTAGTTATTAAGGTCGTATTGGAGCCTCTCCCATTTCTTACAAATATATTTCCACAATTATTTTTTTGCTCTTCATAATTCAGTAAGCACATATGTAAAATCTTTTAGTATGGAAAAAATTTACAAATTAACTCTTCAGACTTCAATCGTTTTAAGTGTTGCTTCTTTTCTGATAATTTCACCTGAAACGGTGTGGGCTCAACAGAAGAAGATCTCAGAATTCGTATTATTTGCCGGTGATCCTGATAATCCATCTCCCGTTCATTACTCTGCAAAAAATTCCATTCAGATAGGCTCTGGATCTACAATCGTAAGCGGTGCAACAGGTAGTTATAATTTTATTAAAACTTCTGGAAGTACGCTTATAAAAGGTAGCATTCACAGCGCTGGAACAACCGAACTAGCCAATGCAAATACGGTCAATGCAAATATTTATATTTCTAATTTGTTATCTGCCCCTGTTACAAATTTCAGAGCAGGTGCAAATACTACTATTAATGGAAATATTTATGTTAATGGTAATGCTGTTATTAAAAATGGTGCTGTCAACGGTAGTATAACTCATCCCAAAGGCACTTTTTATAAAGGCCCCTCACCCTCAAATGGTGAAATTATCGCCAAACCCGCTCTGCCACTGCTTCCTTTTATGCCTGCCATAACCAACTTCCCGGAGAAAGGTTCTGGGAATATTATGGAAAGCAAAACTATTTCTACAGGCATTTTTGGATCACTGAATTTAAGCGGGAACAAGATTCTTAGGTTTGCCCGTCCGGGAATATATGTTTTCAATTCGATAAAAAATGCTGGATCTAACCAGTTCATATTCGACTTTAAAAATGATCCTTCGGGGATTTATAAAATATTTGTGCATGGCGATGCCGACATCAGCAAAATAAATGTAAAAATCATCAATGGGGGAAATCCGGGACGGATTTACACAGAAGTTCATGGAAATGGATCCACACAAAAAGCTGGATATGCTTTTAATATCGCAAACGGATCATCAGGAGAGAATACTTCCAGGTGGCTTGGAACTGTTTGGGCACCATATGGATCTATAAATATTGGATCAGGTACCGGATCAAGTTCTATTACAGGTGCGCTGTGGAGCGGAGAAAAAGTAAATATACAGTGTGGTGTTATCCTAAAGCATGCTCCTTTAGAAGAATGCACTCCTCCCAATGCAAATGCCGGATCTGATAAGAAATTAAACTGCGAAATTACATCCGTAAAATTAGATGGTTACTCCAAAACAAAAAACGTTTCCTTTAAATGGACTTCAATAAATGGCGGAGTAATTAAATCAGGAGCCAATACCGCTAATCCGGTAGTTTCGGCAGGTGGCACTTATATATTAACTGTAACAGATTTAAGTTGTTCTTCTTCCAATACAGATACAGTTTCAGTAAAGTATTCGGGCTGCATTTTCCCTTATTATCCTCCGCCCGTTGATGGAAAAGTTACTAATCCGGTTGGGGCTGAATTAAGCTCATTATACCTCTATTCAGATAGTGTTACAGACTCAGAGCAAAATATATTTATAATTAAGGGTGACAGTGTGATGATTGAGGTTATTGCATTAGTTGGAAAGTTCAACGAGTTATCAGCCCTTCTTCAACAAGCCGATTATGGCATGAGTAATTTGCTTGACAATGGTCCTAATACACTAATAATAACAGGACTATATCCGATAAAAAATCTTCTGAAATTAGATAGCCTGCCTCTGCTGATCGACTATTGCCGTCCGCTTTTTCCTCCGCTGAGTAACAGCGGTGTAACAAAAACCCAGGGAGATATTTCTATCCATTCTGATTTTATAAGAAATGGATATGACGTTAAAGGTTCAGGAGTTAAAGTCGGAGTAATATCCGATAGTTATAATACAATTCCGGGAAATCCAGCGCTTACCGATGTATTAAACGGTGATTTACCCGGTAACGGAAATCAGCAGGATACAATTCCGGTGCAGGTACTTAAAGATTATCCCTTTGGAAGGAGAACGGATGAAGGCAGAGCCATGCTTCAGGTTGTACATGATATAGCGCCAAAGGCCAGTCTGGCTTTTAGAACCGGCTTCATAAGTGCCGGTGATTTTGCGCAGGGAATTTTGCAGCTCGAACAAAATAATTGCGACGTAATTGTAGATGACGTAACTTTTATTACCGAACCATTTTTCCAGGATGGCGTGGTGGCTAAGGCAGTAGATCAGGTTACGAATCTGGGAGTTTCTTATTTTTCAGCTGCAGGAAATTACGGTAATAAATCGCATGCAAATACATTCAATCCTATTACTGCTCCCGGCAGTATAACCGGTATGGCACATAATTTTGGAGGTGGCGATGTTTATCAGAATTTATCTTTAAATCCGGGTACCTACACAATTGTACTTCAGTGGGAAGATGAAATCTACTCATTAGGACAAAGTCAGACAGGAACTTTAAATGATCTGGATATATATTTAACAGATAATAATGGATCAACATTGTTCGGTTTTAACAGAAATAACCTGGGTGGAGATCCCCTGGAAATTCTGCCATTTACAGTTACTGCAAATACAACGACTAATATATTAATTGTCAATTCATCCGGTAATAATAATGTTCGTTTTAAATATATAGTGTTTAGGGGTGAATCAACTTTTAATGAATTTAATACCGGAACTTCTACCATAGTTGGACAGGCTAATGCTGCCGGAGCTATGGCTGTTGGAGCTGTTCTTTACAGTAATACGCCCGCATACTCGGGCAATCTTCCAACGATAGCATCATTTTCTTCTACCGGTGGAACACCTGTAAATGGTGTGGTAAGAAATAAGCCCGATTTTACTGCCCCAAACGGCATAAATACAACTGTGAATTTAGGTGGGTTGAATATTGAAGGAGATGCTTTTCCGAATTTCTTTGGTACATCAGCAGCTGCGCCCCATGCGGCTGCTGTTGCCGCGTTGCTGATTGAAGCAAAATCAAAATATTCAAATACCAATGTCAGCCCAATGGAAATCAGAACATTACTACAATCAACCTCAATCAATATGTCAGTTCCCGGATTTGATTTTAGTACAGGATTTGGATTAATTCAGGCTGATTCCGCTATAAAAACTTTTGCATCTCCAACTCCATTATTAATTAAACTTCAGTTACCAGCTGAGAATTTTGTTCCCGGTACTGCAGCATTTCAATTGAGTGTACTGGGAGAATTTTTAAATGATCAATCAGTAATCTTATTTAGAGGAGATCCTTTACAAAC
Source organism: Daejeonella oryzae DSM 19973 (assembly GCF_000422945.1). GTDB lineage: Bacteria > Bacteroidota > Bacteroidia > Sphingobacteriales > Sphingobacteriaceae > Daejeonella > Daejeonella oryzae. Next base: position 491,167 of record NZ_AUHA01000003.1, on the reverse strand, counting down.
CACCGTACTCAGTTCTACAGAAGCAATTGCAATAATACCACCATTTACAGGAAATCCGCCCATACAAATTTTTACTCCGCCGATAGCAGCAAATGCCAACGATGGTGGCTATTCAGATACTACTTACTTCTTTACTCCCATTAAAAGAAAAATCATTGTTACGGCTGATAATAAAAGTAAAAAATATGGTGAGAAGCTTCCTGAATTTACCTCTGTCATCTTAGTGGATAGTATCCCACTAGAAGTTTCGGGTCTAACTTTAGCTCAGCTTGGCCTTGACTCAATAAGATATATCACACCGGCAACCAATAACAGCAACACCGGAAATTACTTTATAAGGCCGGAAATGAGAACTCTTGATATGTCTGATTCAACCGATGTAGGTTTATTGGAAATGTACTCTTATATATTTAACGATGGCCTTTTAAAAATAGAGAAAATGCCTTTAAACATTACCCCTAATGACACCACACTAATTTACGGCCAAAAAATAGATAAGCTTCAATTTAAATATGATTTTTCAAACAGCAATATAGATCCATTAGAACAGGCCAATTTTCTAAACTCAATTAAATTATCACATGAAGAAAATCTAGCCAGAAATGTAATCGCTTTTGTTGATGCCAGAGCCATAGTAAACGGAAGAACATTGACCAACAATGATTTAATAAACATGAGCGCTTTAGCCAGTGCCAGGTCAATTGTAAATGCACGTGCAATAATTAATGCCAGGGCAATTATAAATGGATTTGTTAATGATACATTAAACGTTGTAGATGTTGCAGCCGAATCCATTTTTAATTATCAGCTCGATTCAGCTTCATCACCTTTAGTAAGTGCTAGAGCTTTGGTCAATGCCAGAGCTATTATAAATGCCAGAGCCATAATAAATGGAACCGCATTAGTAAATGCCAGGCCCATTGTAAATGGTTCTGCCATAGTTAACGGTTCTTCAATTGATGGTTTAAGTAACGAAAATGTAGTTGTTATTATTGATTCAGAAGATGTGAGTGCACCCCAAAATGACACTTTGTTTCTATTTAAATCGATAAATATGATTACAGGAATTACAGCAGGTTTACATGCTATTGTTCCCGGAGCTTTTTTATCGGATAACTTTAGTGTTACGTATGGACTGGGTAACCTGAAAATAAAACCTGCTATTTTAACAGTCACAGCAAAAGATACTTCAGGATTTTATGGAAATTTGAAATTTCCTTTCACATCCTCCATTACTGGCTTTAAATATGATGACAGCCTGAGTTCTGTCACCTCCGGACCTCCACTATACAGGTTAATAAATCTGGAAAATAATGAAGTTATAAAAGGTTCCCCTCCGGTTGGATCTTATAAAATATCACCTTACGGTTTACCTTTAATTCCTCCTTCCAGTTATATCGTAAAATATAAAACAGCTCTATATCAGGTTAAAAAGGCTTTATTAAAAGCGATAGTCATAGATACTACCAGAATTTACGGAAATTCTAATCCAGCTTTTAAGATCAGATATGAAGGGTTTTTAAATAATGATGGACCTGAAAGTATAACTCCACCTGTGGCAACCACGATGGCGACTAAATTATCAGATGCAGGAACCTATCCTATAAATTTAACAGGAGGTATTTCAGATAACTATTTGATGGAGAATTTCGCTGGTTCCCTCACTATTAAACCTGCTTCATTAAAAGTTAGGGCAGATGATAAAATGATTTACAGCGGAGACCCGCTTTGTACTTTTACTTCCAGCTACGCTGGTTTTAAAAATAATGACGCATCTACTATTATTTCATCGCCCAGATATAACATCCAACCTTATTATAATGGGGCTGCCGGAATTTATAAGATTATACCATATGATTTGAAATTAGTAAAACCTGATAATTACAAAATCAGCTATACATCAGGCAATCTGTATGTTAATCCCAAGGGAAAAGGTGCTAAAAAAATTACAAGCAGTCTTGATTGTGTAGAACCTTTAATTAACCATCCCTCTGGTTTTAAGTATGTTGCACATTTCTCTTACTCTAATGCAAATGCCACAACATTGTACATACCTGTAGGTACTGATAACATGATCGCGTCGACTGGCTCACATTCAGGTAAGCAACCGGTATTATTTCCTCCGGGAACCGGAAAATTTGATATTTACTTTGATGGTTTAAAAATTACATGGAAAGTAAGCAGCTATGAAAACTATCATAAGTGTTCGGTAATTACAGAAGCCAGCTCGACTTCAGCAAGTTGCCAGACAATATTGTCGTCAGCAAGCCAAAACAAATTATTAATGCTTGCCGGCGATAGTCAGTCATCTTTAAATACTGAAAGAATACTTGAAATTTCAGATCAGCCGGTCAATAAACCAAACGTAGTAATATATCCTAATCCAGCAGCTGATCACTTAAAAATTTCAATAGCTGAAAATTCTGTTTCAACAAAAGACATCAGTTTATTTGATATTAACGGACGAATGCAGATTTTAGATAAACCTGAAAAAACAAGCGATAATGAATTTAAAATAAATATATCCGGGCTTTTACCCGGAATCTACATGGTAAAAATTAAAATTTTAGATACTTATTCTATTTATCGGTTTATTAAACTTTAACAGCTTCATTAAATTTCGTAAATTTATTTAACTCGTATTTAGGTGATCAATAATTTTCCTAAATACGAGCTACAATATTCTGTGTTTGAAATTACAACATAATCGTTATGACGGATGACAATCCTTCTTTTCATTTAAAAACCGGGCCATGTGTTTAAGATTCAATCATCACATATTTAACTATTAATATGTTGGATTTAAAACTTTATGTCTTTCTATCATTATACCTAACTCTTCAAAGTTTCAATTCCGCATATGCCTTACCTGAGGCAAAACAAATAACATTTAAGCAAGACACAACGGAGGTAAATACCTTACTTGAAGAAGGCAAAACATTTTTTAATTCTGATCCTGCAAAAGCTGTAACTCTAGGATTAAAAGCCAGGGATATGGCTTTAGATATTAAGTTTACTAAGGGAGTTGCATACGCATTGAAAAATGTTGGAATTGCTTATTATATTCAGGGTGATTATAAAAAAACTCTGGATTATTGGCAACAATCACTTAAAACTTTCCAGTCTATTAATGATGAACTTGGCGAAGCCAATCTATTAAGCAATATCGGTTCTATTTATTTTAATCAGGCCGATGAATTAAAAGCTCTGGAGTATAACCTAAAATCATTAAAGGTTTCAGAAAAAATAAATAACAAGCTCAGAATTGCAACTGCCCTGGTGAATATTGGTGCTATATATTACAACAAGCCTGCAACACATGATAAAGCACTAAAATTTTATTTAAGAGCCCTGCCGCTTATTGAAGAAACGCAGGATAATAATTCTTTGGGCACTGTAAATGCAAATATTGGCGAAATCTATTTTGAAAATGGAAATGACTCCCTGGCTCTGTTTTATTTTAAAAAATCTCTAAATGCTTATAAGGATTCAGAAAATATGCCCTATGCATTAAATGCAATCGGAAAAGTGTATATAAAAAAGGGAGATTATGAAGAAGCTATTAAAAATCACACACAAGCTTTAGGCATTGCTGAAAAGCTAAGCGGAAAGCTAGAAATTACTCAATCGCTTTTGGGAATAGCCAATGCAACCTTAGAAATGGGTGATGAAAAACAGGCAATCTCATTTTATAAAAAAGCAGAACGCTTAGCACAGGATATAAAATCTTTATATGATCTGAAAGATACCTACAAAGGACTGGCTACTTCTTATGCTCAATTAAACGATTATTCAAATGCGTTTAATTATCAGAGTAAATTAACCAATCTAAAGGACACCTTGTATAATATTGAAGCCGATAAAAAAATGGCCGGTCTGCAATACGACTTTGATATTCAAAAAAAACAGGGTGAAATTGATCTTTTGGTTAAGAACAGAAAGTTACAGCAATCAGAGCTCGACAGACAAAGATTAGTTAAGAATTCGCTGATTGCCGGCATTTTCTTCGTTTTTATAATTGCATTTATAATTTTCAGAAATTACAGATTAAAAGTAAAAACTAATAAATTGCTTGATCATCAAAAAGCACAAATAGAAAACTTACTCTCAAATATTCTACCTGACGAAGTTGCTGTTGAACTGCAAAGAGACGGCGTAGCAACTCCCCGTTTTTATGAAAGTGTATCGGTAATGTTCACAGACTTCCAAAATTTTACCCAAATGGCAGATGTTTTATCCCCGCAAGAAGTTGTTTTGGAATTAAATGCCTGCTTTATCGCTTTTGATGAAATCATTGGAAAATACAGCCTGGAGAAAATAAAGACTATTGGTGATGCATATATGTGCGCAGGAGGAATACCTACTAAAAATGATACACATCCTATTGATATTATAAAAGCGAGTCTGGAGATTCGGGAATTTGTTTATGAAAGAAATCTTATAAGGCAAAATAAAGGATTGTTACCATGGGAATTACGTATTGGAATTAATACCGGTCCGGTTGTAGCAGGCGTTGTGGGCCGTAAGAAATATGCGTATGATATTTGGGGAAGCACTGTTAATACTGCCAGCAGAATGGAAAGTAATGGTGTGCCGGGTCAGGTTAATATTTCATCAGCCACGCATCAACTGATTAAACATATTTATAATTGTACCTACAGGGGTAAAATTATGGCCAAAAACGTTGGAGAAATTGATATGTATTTTGTTGACGGAGAAATTATTCATCAACAAACTGATAAACATGCAGAATTAAAAATTAAAAAAATGGCCGGATAAATTAAATCCGGCCATTACTTTATGAGTTACTTAATTTTTCCTTTGAAGAGTTTCTAAAAGAAGTTTTGCAGCTTCTTCTGATGAAGCCGGATTCTGGCCTGTAATCAAGAGACCATCTTTTTTAACATATGAGCCCCAATCTGCCCCTTTGCTATAATTTCCTCCCAGTTTTTTAACTTCATCTTCAAGTAAAAAAGGCACAATATCAGTTAACTGAACGGCATCTTCTTCTGTATTAGAAAAACCGGTAATATCTTTTCCTTTAACCAAAGGCTCTCCGTTAGGAGCTTTAACTTTAACAAGCGCTGCAGGTGAATGACATACAAATGCTATAGGCTTATTGTTCTTATAAAAACTTTCAATTAAAGAAATAGAAATTTCATCATTCGCTAAATCCCATAAGGGGCCGTGTCCTCCCGGATAAAAAACTGCATCAAAATCAGCTTGGTTTACTTCACTCAGTTTTACAGATGCAGCCAATTTTTTTTGTAAATCCTGATCTTTATCATAACGTTTAGTAGCAGGAGTTTGTGCATCTGGTGCTTCACTTTTCGGATCAATAGGCGGCATCCCGCCTTTTGGAGAGGCAATTGTAATTTCTACCCCTGCATCAGCCATTACATAATATGGTGCTGCAAATTCTTCAATCCAGAATCCGGTTTTTTCTCCGGTATTTCCTAAATCGCTATGCGATGTTAATACAATAAGAACTTTCATAATTTTCATCTTTTTTTTATTATTAATAACTCATTTCTACAATTTTTTCTACATCAGAAGGTTTTAAATTTTTATTTTCTCCCAGGCCTGCCCAACCTCTATCAGTAAAACGGCTTGAAATTTTTTGAGCTGTTCCTTTATAATCTGTTGTGTATTCAGAAAGAGTAGTTTTAATTTCCATAGAATGAAAAAACTCCTCGGTTTTGGAAATTGCAAGTTTCGCTATCTCTTCTGTTGAACCTTCATTAATTCCCCATACACGTTTTCCATACTGAGCCAATTTGTCTTTTTTTGACTCTAAATTATACCGGTAATGACTGGGTGCAATAATGGCTAGCGTTCTTGCATGATCTATACCAAATAAAGCGGTTAATTCGTGGCCTATAGCATGTACGGCCCAGTCTGTAGGAACTCCTTTTTGAATTAAACCGTTAAGGGCCATAGTGCAGCTCCACATAAAATTGGATGCAGCTTCATAATCAGCCGGATTTTTTAAAATGCGTGGAGCAATTTCTATCAGAGTTTGCATAATACTTTCAGAAAAACGATCCTGTAAATATGCTTGAGCAGGATAAGTCATATATTGCTCCAGAACATGAGTGAAAGCATCCGTAATTCCGTTTGCCAGTTGCCGTTGTGGTAGTGATTTTATAACCTCAGGATCAAGAATTGAAAACTGAGGAAATAAGCCCGGGCCACCCATTCCAAATTTTTCCTGAGTTTCGGCCCTGGTAATAACAGCACCTGAGTTCATTTCTGAACCTGTGGCAGGGATAGTAAGAACAGTTCCGAAAGGCATTCCCTTTTCAGTTTTAATATTATTTACCAGGATATCCCAAGGGTTTTCTCCACTGAAAAGTGCGGCAGAGGAAAGAAATTTGGTCCCATCAATTACAGAACCACCTCCTACTGCAAGTAGGTAAGTAATATTTTCATCTTTGATAATCTTAAGGGCTTTTAATAAAACTTCATATTCTGGATTGGCCGGTATACCTGCGAATTCTATAAATTGAAACCCTTCAAGTGCATTAATCACCTGCTCATATATTCCGTTTTTCTTAATACTGCCACCCCCATAAAGCATCAATATTTTTGCATCCTTTGGAATTTCATTAGAAAGATTTTTAATCTGTCCTTTTCCAAAGATTATCTTGGTTGGATTTTTAAATTCAAAATTTAACATATCGTATTATTAATTATAGGATTTTGGTATATCCCGATTACTGCTCTAATTGTTTAAATGCTTCTAAAAAAACATCTGCAGATTGAGCACCCTCAATCATGTATTTGTTATTTATTATAAATGAAGGCACCGCGTTAATTCCTGACTCCCGGTACATTTCCTCTTCCATAAGCACTTCCTTTCTACCCTCATCTGATTTCAGGAAAGTTAAAATTTCGGTTTTACTTAGACCACACGATTTACCTACTTCTACAAGTGTATCTGTTTTGCTAAAATCTTTACCGTCAACAAAATAAGCTTTAAATAGCAAGGTTGCCAATTCATGATCTTTTTGGTGTTTTTTGGCTAAGATCATTAAGCGATGCACGTCAATTGTATTCGGAATATTAGTAATTAACTCCGGATTCATATCTAGAGATTCTGAAACTGCGATGTCTTTTAACTTATCGAACATACCTTCACCTTCGGGCCCAAATTTATTCTGCAGAAATTCATCTTTTGCCATCCCATCTTTCCCTAATTCGGGATGAAGTTGGAATGCCTTCCAGGAAATTTCAAACTTATATTCACTTTGTTTAATCGCATCACTTAGTCTTTTCTGACCGATATAACACCATGGGCATACCAGATCTGAAACAATATCTATCTTAATAGTTTTTTGCATTTTTTATATTTTGACAATCATTTTACCTTCATTTTTCCCCTCAAATAAATCAAGGAAAGCCCGGGGAATATTATCAAAGCCTTCAACGATAGTTTCAGAATAGGTAAGCTTTCCCTCCTTTAACCAGGTGCTTAGTTTTTGAATTGCTTCGGGAAACTTATCAGAAAAATCTGAAACAATAAAACCACGCATCAGGGCACTTTTTACCAAAAGAACAGGCTGAATTTGTGGTCCCAAAAGGGGTTGTGTCTCATTATAAATAGATATGGCTCCGCAAATTGGGATCCGTGCATATCTGTTTATATTAGCCAAAACCGCATCAGAAATTTCAGCACCTACATTATCGAAGTAAATATCTACTCCATCAGGACAAAACTTTTTAATTGCTTGTTTGATATCGCTGGTGGTTTTATAATTTATTGCTTCATCAAACTTGAATTTTGATTTCAGGGTTTCGACTTTCTCGTCTGATCCCGCTATACCAATAACCCGGCAGCCTAAAATCTTTCCAATTTGCCCAACTACACTTCCAACCGCACCTGCAGCTCCTGAAACAACAAGAGTTTCTCCGTTCTTTGGACTACCTATTTCTGTCAATCCAAGGTAAGCTGTTAACCCTGTCATCCCTAAAATTCCAAGGTAAGCTGATAATGGAGCCGCTTTTTCATCCACTTTAATCAATCCTTTTCCTTTTGAAATTTGAAATTCTTTCCATTCCAACACTCCGGATACAAAGTCCCCCGGAGTAAATTCAGAATTATTAGATGCCACAACTTCAGCTATTAAACCAGACTGAATGGGTTTATTTATCTCAAATGGAGGAACGTATGACTTAGAATCATTCATTCTACCACGCAGGTAAGGATCTACAGAGACATAGAGTGTTTTTAATAAAATTTCTCCCTCTCCGGCTTGCGGTATGTCTTCAGTAATTAACTCAAAATCTTCTAAAACTGGTTTTCCAACCGGTCTTTTAGCTAACAGGATTACTTTATTCATATTTTCAATATTTTCTTATAAGAAATTGGACTATTTTCTAATGATTTCTAAAAGGTTGTTTAAAGAATCAGATTGTTGATCACTCAATTTAAAAACGCCCTCATTAATTATTATTCTGGCCTGCTCTTTTAAGAGCAAACCCCTGGAGGTAAGTTTAATATACACTACACGCTGATCTGTTAAGTTTCTCTCCTTTTCAATTAAGCCCTTCTCCATGAGTTTATTTAGCAATCTTGATACATTAGGCATCCGGTCAATTAACCTGTCTTTAATTAAATTCACAGGTGCTGTGTGCTTTTCCTGTCCGTGAAGTATGCTTAGCACATTAAATTGCTGTAATGATAAACCAGTCGGTTTTAATGCTATGGCTATTTTATTTAAAATCCAATTAGATGTAAATATGATGTTGGTAGCCGCCCTTTGCTGAGGACTTTCGAAATGATGCTTTAACTCTTCTTCTATCTTCATGAATTATAAATTGACCGATGCAAAAATACAATCCATGGATTATAAAACCATGGATAATGCCAATATTTTTGCCTTTATAATGTCATTTTAAAAGTAAATCACTACTGTGCAGAATAGGTACTATGTTTTCGGAAGTATATAATTTATAAAATTAAAAAGGACGGCACATTGTTTGCAAAACGGAATACGTAAACTAAATACACCCTTATAATATGTGTTTAGTAATTTTTACTTAAAATACTATCTCAATCAAATAAATATGATCGCAAAGTGTACTATTATGCCTACTAAAAGTCTATCCTTTAAACAAAAACAATCAATTCGGGTTTCTAAACTTCTATTTAAAAGTGTTTCATGGATGATGGGAATTTCGATGTTTATATTTTTTACATCATGTTCCAACGATGCTAAAGAATTAAAAGCATTAAAGAATATGGGTCCTCAACCCACTGTAGATAGTATATATATTGTTAAATATTTAAGTACTACTCCAAAGTTTAAAGAACAGACCGATTGGGCGAAAAAATTTTACAAGGAGAGAGACTTTAAACTTGGGTGGTTTAAAGATCATCAGCTTGTACCGCAGGCAGAGGAAATGCTGAATGTTATTAAAAAATCTGCTGAAGAAGGTTTAGATCCTAAAGATTATCAAATCAAGGATTTTGATAAATTATTTGCTGAGTTAAAGGCTTCAATTAAAGATTCCTCAAAATATATTACTATGGAGAAAGAAATTGACATGTCTTTATCCGCTACTTATTTTGTGTGGGCATCTGATTATTACCGTGGCGTAGTAGTTCCAAAAGAAAATAAAGAAATTGAATGGGATGTAAAGCGTAATAAAATTAAACTTCACAAAGCTTTATTAACTGTTTTGGGAGAAAGAGAAAGCAAATATTCATATGCTGATTTTAAGCCTTTACATGAAGATTATTCCCGCTTAAAAATTGCACTGGCAAATTACAGAAAAATACAGGCTGCCGGGGGATGGCCTGTAATCCCTTCGGGAACTAAAATTAAGCCGGGTCAAAACTCTCCTACTGTTGATATTTTATACAAAAGATTATTGGGGTCAACTGCAAAAGCAGATACGGGCGTTCATACAGTTTACGATGAAAATTTAGTATCTGCTGTTAAACAATTTCAGGCACAAAATGGACTGAAAGCTGATGGATCATTGGGACCTGAAACAATTAAATTTTTAAATATATCTGTGGATTCGCGTATTAAGCAGATTATATTAAATATGGAAAGATGGAGATGGATTCCAAAAAGCTTTGAACCGGACTACTTACTTGTAAATATCCCTGAATTTAAACTTCATGTATTTGAGAAAGGTCAGGAAAAATTTGACATGAGGGTAATTGTAGGAAAAACACTGAATTCCACACCGATTTTCAGCGATAAAATGGAGTATGTAGTTCTTTCTCCTTATTGGAATGTACCGATGAGTATTATAACCAAAGAACTTGCTCCTAAACTTGCCAGTGATCCCAATTACCTGGATCATTTGGATATGGAAGTTGTGACTAATAAAGGTGCACAGGTAGATCCTTCATCTATCGATTGGTCTTCAGTAAATGAAAAGAATTTTAAATACATCCTTCGTCGTCGGCCGGGACCGAAAAATGATCTTGGTGATGTTAAATTCATATTCCCTAATTCTCAAGACATTTATCTTCACGATACCCCTCATGATGAATTATTTAGTCAGGCTAAAAGAGGTTTTAGTCATGGTTGTGTACGTGTAGAAAAGCCAATTGATCTGGCGGAATATTTATTAAGAAATGTACCAGGTTACGACCGTTCTAATATCATGAATACAATATCCTTACGTAAAGAAAAACACGTTTCTCTAAAACAGGTTTTGCCGGTTTATCTGGTATACTTTACTGCATGGACAGATAAAAGCGGTCAGGTTCACTTCCGTGATGATATTTATGGTCATGATAAAACTTTAGCACAACAATATTTTAATTAATAAAAAGTATTAAAAAATTTAAATAGTATTAAATGGTCAACGCCGGGAAGTTTTTCCGGCGTTTTTTATTAAAATTGTTTTCAGGTCAAATACCTAACTTGCGATGTCTAATCAATTTTTATTTAAATGAAAGAAGTATATATCATATCTGCTGTACGCACACCAATCGGAAGTTTTGGTGGAAGTTTATCCTCATTGTCTGCAACCAAACTTGGAGCTATAGCCATTAAAGCGGCTGTTGAAAAAGCCGGAATTAAACCATCAGATGTACAGGAAGTTATAATGGGAAATGTGCTTTCTGCCAACCTGGGTCAGGCCCCGGCAACGCAGGCTGCAAAGTATGCAGGACTGCCAGATGTTCCTACAACCACAGTAAACAAAGTTTGTGCTTCGGGAACAAAAGCCATCATGTTTGCAGCTCAAAGTATTGCATTGGGTCACAATGATATTATGGTTGCAGGTGGTATGGAGAGCATGAGTAACGTTCCATACTATCTTGATAAAGCACGAACCGGTTACCGTTTAGGCGATGGACAGTTAATAGACGGTTTAGTTAAAGATGGCTTATGGGATGTTTACAATAACTACCATATGGGTTCTGCAGCAGAATTATGTGCTACAGATTGTCAAATTAGTCGTGAAGATCAGGATGCATATGCTATAGAATCTTACAAACGTAGTCAGGCTGCACAAAAAGCAGGGAAATTTTCTAATGAAATTGCTCCCGTAGAAATTACCGGACGTAAAGGTGACATTACTCAAATAAATGAAGATGAGGAAATTAACGCAGTTAACTTTGACAAGATTCCTTCATTAAAACCTGTATTTAAAAAAGACGGAACTGTAACCGCTGCCAACGCTTCTACGTTAAATGACGGATCTGCGGCTTTAGTTTTAATGAGTAAAGAAAAAGCCGAAGAACTTGGATTAAAGCCTTTGGCAAAAATTATAGGGTATGCAGATGCTCAGCAAGCTCCGGAATGGTTTACAACCGCTCCTTCAAAAGCAATTCCAAGAGCTTTGAAAAACGCTGGCATTTCTGCTGAACAGGTTGATTTTTATGAAATTAATGAAGCTTTTTCTGTAGTTTCTTTAGCCAACAATAAAGAATTACAACTTGATGCACAAAAAGTGAATGTAAATGGTGGAGCTGTTTCTATGGGACACCCGCTGGGAGCTTCCGGAGCACGTATTGTTGTTACTTTATTAAATGTACTGCAGCAAAATAATGGAAAAATAGGTGTTGCCAGTATTTGCAACGGTGGTGGTGGTGCAAGTGCATTGGTTATAGAAAACTTGCAATAACAAAATATACTGATGAAGCACTTTATCGCTATTCTGGGAATATTCTTATTATGCAGCACAGCCGCCCGTGCTCAGCATTCTGATGATAGCAGCAATAGAAAACAATTAGCTGCTTTTCAGGATAGCCTCAAATCGCTCAGTTATAAAATCATTAATAATTCGGTTGAGCCGGAGCGCTATAATGCAAATTATACATTTATCCGTACATTGGTAAGTGCCTTGAAAATTTCAAGGTCATATAACTTTAGCTTTGATTCCTTAAAATCTGTATCCGTTCAAAATTCTCCTGATTCACGTTTCCGCATCTTTAGCTGGAACGTTATGAATAATGACGGTAGCTATCGATTTTATGGTACGGTTCAAATGAACAATCCGGATGGAAAACTGGAAATGTTCCCCTTAGTAGATTATTCGGCAGGAATTAAAAATCCTGCCGATACGTTAACTAATAATGATAAATGGTATGGTGCCCAGTATTATAAGATAATTCCTGTTTTAAATAATGTTAAAACGCCCTATTATATTCTATTGGGCTGGAAAGGAAATAATATTAAATCAACCAAAAAAGTTATTGACGTACTTTATTTTAAAGATGGCAAAGCACATTTTGGAATGCCTGTATTTGATGGCGATAAAGATCGCCCTGCACAAAAACGGGTTATTTTTGAATATACCCGTAAGGCAAGTATGTTTTTAAACTTTAATCTGAATGAAGCGATGATTGTATTTGATCATCTGGCCCCACCCGACCCAAAGCTTAACGGCAGATACGAACTTTACGGTCCTGATTTCTCTTACGATGGGTATAAACTGGTAAATGGCAGATGGAAATTTGTTACAGATTTAGAACTTAAAAATCCACCTACCGATAAGGATAATGAATTCAATGATCCTAAAAAAATGGGCACTATAGCACCAATAAATAATTAAATTTTGCAATACCCAATTTGTAAATGGTTGAATTGCTTTTTAACAACCTATTTATTAGTTCCACACGTGTTATAGATTAAAAAATCTTAAATAATTTCTTACCTATGCAAATTAATAAGCTCTGATAAAAGATATATCAATTATCCTTCTTATTTTGCGATTTGAATCCAATTATTAATTCAAACTTTAAGAACCATATTAACTATATGAAACAAGAAAAACAGCTATTTGGTCATCCGGCAGGACTGTACATTCTCTTTTTTACAGAACTCTGGGAAAGATTTAGTTATTATGGAATGAGAGCCTTGTTGGTTTTATTCCTTGTAGCTTCAGTTAATGGAGATAATCCCGGTTACGGCTGGACAGAATCAGAAGCTTTAAAACTTTACGGAATCTACACGTTCCTGGTTTATTTGTCTTCCATTCCGGGAGGAATTATTGCTGATAAATGGCTAGGGCAAAAGAAAACCGTATTTATTGGTGGTTTATTGTTAGTAATTGGTCATAGTATTTTGGCTTATCAGGCTTTGTGGGCGTTTTACACCGGATTGGCTTTTATCATCGCAGGTGTTGGTTGTTTAAAACCAAATATTTCAACCATGGTTGGTGGATTGTATCCTCAGGGTGACGATCGTCGCGATAAAGGTTTCACCATATTTTATATCGGAATAAACGTTGGAGCTTTCTTATCCGCTTTAATTGTTGGATATATTGGCGAAACCTATGGCTGGCATTATGGATTTGGAGCAGCAGGTATTGGTATGGCTCTTGGTCAAATCGTGTTCATGGCCGGTCAGAAATACTTAGTTGGTGTTGGTGAATCTTTTAGATCTTTAGAAGTAAAAGGCGAAGTGAAAAATACTCCTCTCAGTAAAGTTGAGAAAGACCGTATTATTGTAATGCTTATTTCTTTCCTGCTGATCATTGTGTTCTGGGCTTCTTTTGAGCAGGCCGGAGGATTAATGAATCTATACGCAGATCAAAAAACCGATCGTACAATAGCTATGCTGAATTGGCAGGTTCCGGCTACGTGGTTCCAGTCTGTTAATGCATTTTTCATTATTACTCTGGGAGTTCCAATAGCAGCTTTTTGGTATAACCGCAAGAAAAAGGGAAAAGAATCATCTTCTATATTAAAAATGGCAATTGGCGTAATCATTATGGGATGGGGATTTTTATTCATGACAGCTGCATCTTTCCAATTTCAAAACGAGGGTTCATCTGCTATGTACTGGTTAGTATTAGCTTACTTATTCCATACAGTTGGTGAATTATGTACTTCTCCTGTTGCATTATCTTATATTACTAAATTATCACCACTCAAATATTCTTCTATTATGATGGGTGTTTATTTTGCTGCTACCGGTCTGGGTAATTATGTTGCAGGCTGGGTTGGTGTTTGGTCACAAACTGCAGGTGAACTGGAAATATTTACCGGAATCGCAATATTCTGTACATTAATCGGAGGTTTAGTTTTATTAATGCTAAAACCTCTGAAAAGACTTGCACATGGCGCTGAAGATTTCACAGAAGATTCTATACCAAATGCAAATACAGAACAAATTGAATTGAATCCGGCTTTAAAACCCAGATAATCCTTAAAATATATTATCGTATCAATAAGACTCATAGCTCCGGTTATGAGTCTTTTTGATTTTAATAGTTTTTATAATTAACAGTCCCGGTTAATTACGCAAGGTTTTTATTTTAAACACTTATATTCGCTTTTTAAAAATAAATACGTGTTATCTGATAGCCTGGTACTAATTCCTACTTATAATGAAAAGGAAAATATCGAAAATATTATTCGTACGGTATTCTCTTTACCCGATGTTTTTCATATTCTGATTATTGACGATGGTTCTCCTGATGGAACCGCGGATATTGTAAAACATTTACAGGGCGAATTCTCAGGTAAACTGCATATTGAAGAAAGAAAAGGAAAATTAGGTTTGGGAACAGCTTATATCCATGGATTTAAATGGGCACTCAAGCATAATTACGATTATATTTTTGAAATGGATGCTGATTTCTCTCATAATCCTAAAGATCTGATTAAATTAAAAATAGCCTGTACAGAAGGAGCCGATGTAGCCATTGGATCCCGTTACATTAAAGGAATTAATGTAGTAAACTGGCCTATGAGTCGGGTATTAATGTCATACTTTGCCTCAGTATATGTTCGTTTTATAACCGGAATTGATATTCAGGATACTACAGCCGGCTTTAAATGCTATAAAAGAAGAGTTTTAGAAACCATTAATCTGGAAAAAATAAAATTTATTGGCTATGCCTTTCAGATTGAAATGAAATTTACTGCTATCAAGCATGGTTTTAAAGTTGTTGAAGTGCCTATCATCTTTACCGACCGTACAGAAGGAACTTCAAAAATGAGTACGCATATCTTCAGAGAAGCTTTTTTGGGGGTTATTCAGATTAAAATTAACAGCTGGTTTAGAAAATATGAGAAACCAATTGCAGAAAAACAAAATGCAAGGTTAAATTGAACTCAATTCTAAATTTAAAAGTAGCCAGATAAAATGAACGAGAATTTAGATGCGAGTCAGGAAAATCTTTCACCTGTTGAACGTGAAATAGAAAAAGTATTAAGGCCGCAGGTTTTTGAAGATTTTACGGGTCAGTTTAAGATCATGGCTAATCTCAGAATATTTGTTCAGGCAGCAAAATTACGTGGCGAAGCTTTAGATCATGTGCTTTTGCACGGTCCTCCCGGACTGGGGAAAACCACTTTGTCGCATATTATAGCGAATGAAATGGGCGTTAATATCCGGATAACATCTGGTCCGGTGTTAGATAAACCGGGTGATCTTGCCGGCTTACTTACTAATCTGGAAGAGGGTGATATTTTATTTATCGATGAAATTCATCGGCTGAGCCCGCTTGTTGAAGAATATTTGTATTCTGCAATGGAAGATTTTAAAATTGACATTATGCTTGAAACAGGTCCTAATGCCCGTTCCGTCCAGATATCATTAAATCCATTTACATTAGTTGGCGCTACAACCCGATCCGGATTACTTACCGCTCCCTTGCGTGCCCGTTTCGGAATTAATAGCCGTCTGGAATATTACGATGCCAAATTGCTTACCACAATAGTTCTTCGTTCAGCACAAATTTTAAAAACTCCAATCTCTGATGAAGGAGCTTATGAAATCGCCCGAAGAAGCCGGGGTACTCCCCGGATCGCGAATGCATTACTAAGAAGAACCAGAGATTTTGCTCAGATTAAGGGGAACGGAAGCATTGACACAGAAATAGCTCAGTATGCTTTAAATGCTCTGAATGTAGATACGCATGGTTTGGATGAAATGGATAATCGTATCCTGCTAACTATAATTGACAAATTTAAAGGCGGACCTGTTGGTTTAAAAACAATTGCTACTGCTGTAGGAGAAGATGAAGGAACCATAGAAGAAGTTTATGAACCTTTTTTAATTCAGGAGGGCTATCTGATGCGAACATCAAGAGGGAGAGAATGTACCGAAAATGCGTACAAGCACCTTAACAGAATAAAACCAGGCAGCACTCCTTCCCTGTTTTAAATACATTCTTTAGGGTTTGCAACTTGGATTACAATTTAAAAAATAAGAGACAGCGCAGGCTGTCTCTTATTTAATTAACTATTCTTTATTAGTAAAGAGTGAATTCAACTCTCCGGTTTTGCTGACGACCTGATTCAGTTTTGTTTGAGGCAATAGGTTGACCTTCTCCAAAACCTGTTGCCGAAATCCGGGAAGGATTAGCTCCCTTGCTGACCAGGTAAGATTTTACAGATTCTGCACGATCTTTAGAAAGTTTCATGTTTGATGCATCATTACCCACATTATCAGTATGACCTGCCAATTGTAAACTAAAGTTTTTGTTTACCAATATTCCGGCAACACGGTCTAAACTTTCAAAAGAGGTAGAACGAATACTGGCTTTACCAAAATCAAATTCAAGATTTCGGATGGCTTCTGCAACCACTCTTTTATCTTCTTCAGTAACAATTACTTTTACAGGATTATTTACAGTAATCTGCAATGGACAGCCTGCTCCGTCAACCTGAATTCCGGCGGGAGTATCCGGACATTTATCAAAATGATCCGAAACACCATCCTTATCGGCATCATTCAGGAATTTTTTCCACTCAGCATTTATTTCAGCCATTCGCTGGGCATTATTTGCCCGTTCTGCAGCTAACTCTTCTCTTAACGAGGCATTTCTGGAAATATAATCTGCTTCCATGGCTGCCACCGGATTATAAGTTGCCAGCTGAGGTTTTGATTTCGGGCCCAAAGCAAATTCCAAACCAATGTGAGCAAAAGAAAATTTATCGTTTTGGGGGATATTCGGATAACCATCTACATTATCTGCATCTACAAAATTCATGGTATAACCCAGATCTAAATTAACACCTTTAGACAAGACAAATTTCATTCCTGCTCCTACCGGGATAAATAATTCACGAATGTTATCACCAGGCTTATAGTCAACCTGCTCTCCGGAAGTTGTTGTTAATTTAGTAGTATAACTCATAATTCCTGCACCAGCAGTAAGATAAGGCTGTATTACATTCTGACGATGCATCCAGTAAATATTTCCTAAACTTAAATTACCGCTTAAACTACCTGAGTATTCAAGTTTGGTAACATAAGATGCAAACGGACTATTCAAAGATGTTCCATTGCCCAGTGGTTCTGAATTATCAGCCTTAAGTTTACCGGCCAAAAAATTAGCCTGAATACCGAATGCAGGAATTATTTGCTTCTTAATATATCCTCCATAACCCAGATCAGCTTTCCAGGTTGTAAAATCATTTTTACCAAATGGAACTACAGGGCTTAAAACTCCACCATTAAAACCAACAGACCAGGTTCTGAAAGAATTTCCTGAAGAAAAAGGTTTTAAATAAGTAGCAGAGCTCGTACTATCCTGGGCCATAACATTGCCTGAAAATAAAATAGCCGCAGCCAAAGCTGAAGTTTTTAGATAATTTTTAATCATAATTATTAGTTTATTCTGCTGTTAATGAACAATACTTGTACCAGAAGAAGCTGAAATTATAAAATATGACAGTAAATAAATCTCAATCGATGAGTAAGATTCTAAATTTTAAAGAAATATTATTCGATTTTATTATTTTTTTTAGACAAATTTTTAGATTTTGCAATAAAGAACAGTACTTTTGTGACTAATTAATCAAAAAACCATAGAAAAATATGTCGAGTTTACGATTTCAAGCTTTAAACGCGGTGCTTTCAAGAGTAATTCCTGAAGTAAAAACACCTTCTTCAAAAATTTCTGATTTTTTTGGAGTAAATGTATTTGATAAAAAGAAAATGAAAGACTTTTTATCCAAAGAAGCATTCTTAAGTATTAATAATTCAATTGACTTAGGTGAGCCTTTGCATCGCGAAGTATCTGAACAAGTTGCAACAGCTATGAAAGCCTGGGCCATGGCCAAAGGTGCTACTCATTATACACATTGGTTTCAACCATTAACCGGTACTACTGCTGAAAAGCACGATTCATTTTTTGAGCCTACAGTAGATGGTTCTGCTATTGAGCATTTTTCAGGAGATGCGTTAGTTCAGCAAGAGCCGGATGCATCCAGTTTCCCAAGCGGCGGAATCAGAAATACGTTCGAAGCACGTGGTTACACCGCATGGGATCCATCTTCGCCTGCTTTTATAATGGAAAGTAAATCCGGTAAAACGTTATGTATTCCTACCGTTTTTGTATCCTATACAGGTGAGGCTTTAGATTACAAAGCTCCATTATTAAAAGCACTTTCTGCTTTAGACAAAGCTGCTGTAGATGTTTGCGGTTATTTTGATAAATCTATTACTAAAGTTACGGCTTCCCTGGGTATTGAGCAGGAATACTTTTTAGTAGATCTGGCTTTATATAATGCACGTCCGGATTTGTTAATGACAGGTCGTACTTTATTCGGTCATATGTCTGCCAAAGGACAGCAGCTTGAAGATCATTATTTTGGAACTATTCCAGAAAGAGTGTATGCTTACATGCTTGATTTTGAAACCGAAGCATTGAAATTAGGTATTCCTTTAAAAACCCGTCATAATGAAGTGGCACCTTCACAGTTTGAGTGTGCACCAATTTATGAAGAGATCAACCTTGCAATTGATCATAACCAATTGCTTATGGATTTGATGGACAAAATTGCCAAACGTCACAATTTTAAGGTTTTACTTCACGAAAAACCATATGCGGGAATTAACGGTTCAGGAAAACATAATAACTGGAGCATAATTACCAATACAGGTAAAAACTTATTATCGCCGGGTAAAACCCCGAAAAACAATCTGATGTTTCTTACATTTTTTGTTAACACAATAAGAGCTGTATATGAGCATTCAGATCTTTTACGTTCCTCTATTTCATCCGTTAGCAATGATCATCGATTAGGCGCCAATGAAGCTCCTCCTGCTATTATTTCAACTTTTCTTGGAAGTCAGTTAAGTGATGTGCTTGATGAAGTGGAAACCTCAAGAATCAGTAAAAAAATAAAGGAAGATAATTCACTATGGTTAGGAATTCCTAAAATACCTCAGATCCTATTAGATAATACCGACCGTAACCGTACCTCTCCTTTTGCTTTTACTGGAAATAAATTCGAATTCAGAGCAGTAGGTTCTTCTGCAAATTCATCGGCAGCAATGACCGTTTTAAATACTATTGTTGCAGATCAGCTTGTTAAATTCAAAGCAGAGGTTGATAAATTAATTAAAAAAGGAGAGAAAAAGGATATCGCTATTCTGATCATTCTGAAAAAATATATTAAGGAATCAAAAGATATCCGTTTTGAAGGAAATGGCTATAGTGAGGAATGGGAAAAAGAAGCCGAATCACGTGGTTTATCCAATATTAAAACTACTCCAAAAGCTTTGGATATTGATATTGCTGAAAAAACAATGCAGTTGTTTGAAAGAACAGGTGTATTTAACCATCGCGAAGCTCATGCCCGTTATGAGATCAGAATGGAGAGCTTTTATAAGAAACTTCAGATTGAAGCCCGTATTATGGGTGAGTTGGTTAACAGCGTAATTATTCCTGCTGCTATATCTTACCAAAGTAAACTGGTAGAAAACGTTCGCGGATTGAAAGATCTGGGAATGAATGCCGATTCTTATAAAGGTCAGATGGAAATAATCAATGATCTTTCCAAGCATATCAACTTTATTAAAAGCAATGTAGATGAAATGATTGAAGAACGTAAAAAAGCCAATAAGTTGGAAGATGTAAGAGATAAATCTATCGCTTATGACGAAATTGTTAAAACATATTTCGACCCGATTCGCTATCACGTTGATAAATTGGAGCAATTAGTTGATGACGCACAGTGGCCTTTACCAAAATTCAGAGAAATGTTATTTATAAAATAGATCCCAGAGATCCATAAAATCATATCAGAATTTTATTTGAATTCGACAAATTTCCGTCCAGACGGAAATTTGTCGTTTTAAGCCAAATCTCAAATCCCAATTTCGAATCTAAAACTTAACTTTGCCCCCATGTCTAATTCCAAATACAATCAACGCGGCGTTTCTGCCGATAAAGAAGATGTACATAATGCCATTAAGAATATAGATAAAGGCATTTTCCCACAAGCATTTTGCAAAATCATTCCGGATATTTTAGGGGGCGATGATCATTATTGTAATATTATGCATGCAGACGGAGCTGGTACAAAATCATCTCTCGCATACGTTTACTGGAAAGAAACCGGGGATTTATCTGTATGGCGTGGAATTGCACAGGATGCAATTATCATGAATCTGGATGACCTTTTATGTGTTGGAGCAACTGATAACATACTTTTATCATCAACCATTGGCCGGAATAAAAATTTGATTCCTGCTGAAGTAATTGCTGAAATTATTAATGGAACAGAAGACATATTATCTGAGCTAAGAGAAGCCGGAATCGGCATTTATTCAACAGGGGGTGAGACTGCCGATGTTGGCGATCTGGTACGCACCATTATTGTAGATTCTACCGTAACCTGCCGAATGAAACGGGAGGATATAATTTCTAATGATCATATCAAACCAGGAGATGTAATTGTTGGGCTGGCTTCATACGGCAAATCAACTTACGAAAAGGAATATAACGGAGGGATGGGATCTAATGGACTTACCTCCGCAAGGCATGATGTTTTTCATAAATATGTGGCCGAAAAATATCCTGAGAGTTATGATCCCTCTGTTCCGTATGAATTAGTTTTTGCCGGAAATAAAAAACTTACTGATACAATACAAATTGATAATCATACCGAAATTACAGCTGGTAAGCTGGTTCTTTCACCTACAAGAACATATGCTCCTGTTGTAAAAGCTATACTGCAAAATTACCGGAATCAAATTCATGGAATGGTGCATTGCAGCGGCGGTGCACAAACTAAAATTCTGCATTTTATTGATAACCTACATATAATTAAAGACAATTTATTCCCTGTTCCTCCCCTGTTCGGGCTGATTAAAGACCAGTCTGACACCTCCTGGGAAGAAATGTATAAAGTATTTAACATGGGTCATCGTTTGGAATTTTATGTTCCTGCTGAGATTGCTGATGAGATTATTCGTATTTCCCAAGGTTTTAATATTGATGCTCAAATAGTTGGGCGTGTAGAAAAGGCGGATAAAAAACAGGTAACCATACTTTCTGAATATGGAGAATTTGTCTATCACTAAATCAACATTCATCAAAAAAAAATCCTCTTTAGCTAAATACTAAAGAGGATTTTTTCATTAAAACTATCTCAATTATTTTTTCATTTTCAAAGTAGACTTGTTAGGTTTTGCAACCATGTTATCACGACGAATATCAAGTTCATTGATAATATTCTTAGCGCCTCCCAAAACATCTATACACCATAAAACAAAACGGGCATCAACTGAAATAGTGCGTTTGTAGTTTTTATCAAATGCAATATCCCCACTCATAGCTTCCCAGTTACCGTCAAAAGCAAGACCAATAAGTTCGCCATTTCCGTTGATAACCGGAGAACCTGAATTACCACCGGTAATGTCATTGTTAGAAATAAATCCGACTGGAAGAGTTCCGTTTTCTCCATATTCTCTGAAATCACGTTTTGCATACGCATCTAATAAAGACTGCGGAAGATCAAATTCATCATCACCCTTTTGATACTTAGCAACCATTCCGTCAATATTTGTGGAAATATCATATGTAATTCCATCTTTAGGAGAATAATTTTGAACCTGTCCGTATGTAATCCGCATTGTAGAATTAGCATCCGGATACATCAACTTACCTTTATTGTTTTCTAAAAGTGCTTTCAAATAGATATTGTCCAATTTATTTTTAGCAGTTTCAAAATCAGATAAAATTGAACCGAAATTGGCTTTTACATAATCAGCAGAGTTCAGGTTTTTGGCAAATAAATATCCCGGATCTTTTTCTAAAATCTCCTGACTTGGTTTTTCCCAGAAAGTTTTGAGAGAAGCAGGTTTTATCAAAACACTTTTATCCCACAGGTAATTTGCATAATTAGAAAAAGTAGCTTCAGGTGTTCCTTTCCAGTAATCTTCAACAATCAGAGTAATAAATTTCGGATGCTGAGATTTAGGAACATCATTATAAAATGCGGTTAATATTCCTGCAAAGATCTTTTTATCTGCAATTTCGTTATACGTATTTTCATAATCAGCCAGTATATTTTTAACGGTAGCATTTACCTGAGAAGCATACGCCTGATCATCTTTTCTGGCTGATATACTGCTTAAAGCTCTTGAAAAATTATTTGCGTTCCGAACCCAGGTTGACGCTAACAAACCATTGCTGCCGGCATATATGCTGTGTACCGCATAAGGTTCATAAGCAGCATAAGCAGTCTTATAATTATTTAATAAATTAGCATACTCGGGATTACCCTTTACAGAATTTGTAAAAGCCATTTCCTGTTTTTGCTTCTCTTCGTAAATTTTAAGTCTTTTCAACTGCTCGGTTTGCCCGATGTAATATTTCCAGTAATTGGCAATATTAGCATATTGCGAAGAAAGCTTTAAACGTGTATCCACACTTTTATCCATTTCTTCTTTCCAGGCTTTTAAACGAATATCTCTGAGTTTTACGATTGCCGGATTCGTTTTATCTGTGGCAACCTGAACTCCGTAAGATGTTAAAAAACGATCTGTTCTGCCCGGATATCCGTAAACCATAGCAAAATCGCCATTCTTAACGCCTTTGATAGAAACCGGAAGAGATTTTTTAGGAGTATATGGTTTGTTATTTACTGAATATGCGGCCGCTTTGTTTTCTGCGTCAGCATATACGCGAAAGATTGAAAAATCTCCGGTATGACGGGGCCATTCCCAGTTATCAGTGTCGCCACCAAATTTGCCGATTGACTGAGGAGGAACTCCTACCAAACGAACATCATTAAAACGATTGTAAACAAACAGAAGATATTGATTGGCTTTATAAATATCTTTTACCTCTGCTTCCTGGGTAGTTCCACCCATTGCTTCGGCTGCAATTTGCTTGGATACCTCTGCAATCTTAGCCGCTTTTTCTGCTTCGGGAACACCCTTAATGGCTGCCATAACTTTAGGAGTTACATCTTCCATACGAACCAGGAAACGAACAAATAATCCAGGGATAGGCTTTTCCTGTGCGTATGATTTAGCGTAGAAACCACTATCCAGCATATTGTTTTCCGGAGTTGAATTAGAAGCTACGGCATCATATCCGCAGTGATGATTAGTGAAAATTAATCCATTTTTAGATACAATTTCACCAGTACAAAATCCTCCAAACGATACGATGGCATCTTTCAAACTGGCTTTGTTTACACTATACAAATCCTCGGGAGTTAATTTAAATCCCGCCTTTTTCATTTGTTCATAGTTTTTTCCGATAAGCATCGGAAGCCACATTCCTTCGTCTGCCTTAACCATGTTGCCGGTTAGCAGTACAAAAGCGATAGCCCAGAGGGCTATTAATTTCATTTTTCTCATGCTGATAATTTAATGTTTAACAAAGATAACAATGAATGTATTTGATTACACAACTAGTCAATTTTTAAGCCATAAAAAAACCCGCTTCAATAATTGAAGCGGGTTTCAAATTAGTTGATATTAATTAATTGAAAATATAACGGAATCCAAATTGAGCACGGTAAGTATCAGCACCAATTGAAGTAGTATTTCCAAAAGTTGAAGTTACAGGAGTTGTTCCTGAAAAGTTGTTATACTGGTAAGTTGGGTTTCCGGAAGCATCAGTACCACGTGGTGATAAGATTCTAGACTGATTTACAAATTTACCACCACCCCAATCTTTGTTGATCATATTGGTAACGTTGAACACATCCACACGGAATTGCAAAATATTGTTTTTACCGTTATCACGGATGTTGAATTCCTGGATGAATGCAGCATCAGCTCTGTAATACCATGGGAACAAAGCACCATTACGTTCTGCATATTTACCACGATTTTTGCTTAAATAATCATCCTGGCTGATATACTGATCAAATAATTGAGCTTGCTCATCAGCAGTAAAAGTACGTGAAACCGCATTTGCACCAGAGCCTACAGTAACAGTTCTTGGAACAAATCTTAATTCAGATGCATTGTTTGGAATGTAAACTAAATCATTTGTGTTACCATCACCGTTTAAATCTCCTGAGTAAATGTAACTGAAGTTACCTGACTGACGACCTTCGCCGAAAACAGATATTTCAGAAGAACCGATTTTATAAGATTTTTTATAAGAAGCGGTAGCAATTACGCGGTGACGCTGATCGTCAGCAGCAAATGCTAATGGAGCATTATTTGCATCATAAACAATTGCGTTGTTGTTGTAAGAACCACTTGCGTTACTTCCTGCATTAAGTACGTTTTTAGATTTTCCGTAAGTGTAAGCAGCTTTGAAATAAACACCTTTTCTGTAAGGACGTTCAATTGCAGCAGTTGCAGAATAAGAATATCCTTCGTCTGTATTTGTTAAATAATATAAAGCGGTAATGTTATCATTAATTCTTGATGCATTATTAAATGCTGTACTGCTTAATCCTAAACCCGGGTAGGTTGGACGAGCATCAGGACCGGCAAATGAACCAGTTGAAGATTCCTGATTGATATTCTCGTAATCAACAGCGTTGATATCTTTTGAGTATAAGAACTCAGCTGTACCTACTAAACCGGCAAATAATTTTTTGTCAAATGCTAAGTTACTTCTCCAAACCTGTGGGAATTTAAAATTAGGATCAGTAACGTTTAGCTCATATGTGGTTGGTAAACCAGCTGAAGGATTTGCCGGGATATATTGAGCAGGATTTGGACTGAAAGGACGATTTGTAGTATTGTCGATAGATTCAAATCCTGATAATACACCGTTATTTCCGATTTGATTAGAGATCCAAACGAAAGCAGGACGACCGGTAAATAATCCGGATCCACCACGAATTTGAAGATCACTTTCTCCTTTTACATTGTAGTTGAAACCAACTCTTGGAGATAATAATAATTTAGAAGCCGGCAATTCATCAGTACTAACCTGTACGTTTTCACCAGCACCATTTTTAAATGTTAAAGGAGTAACATTTGCATTGAAGTAACCTGTTTTATCGAAAACCGGAATATCGGCTCTTAATCCTGCGGTTACTTTGAAATTTTCATTTGCCTGGAATTCATCCTGAACATACGCTCCTGTATACCAAACTTTGGTTTCCTGAACTGGCTCTGCACCACCTGGTAAAGCTGAAAAACGTAATTGGAAACGTCTTAAAGATACAGGTGAAGTAGTTAAGCTATTATTGGCTTTATAAGAATTAATAGCAGTATTAAAATCATTAAGACTGTTAAATACGTAAACACTCTGTGAACCCGGGAAAAATACGTTTGCAAACTCTAAGCGCTCTACACTGATACCACCCGTTAACGTGTGTTTGTTAGCATAGTAAGTTAAGTTATTTGATGCCTGATAGGTACTGTAACTTAATTTATTGTTTGGTGTGAAAGGCTCAGTTCCCGCAGTAATATAGGTAGATCCTCCATTTTGTATTTCAATTAATGGGAAAAGATTTCCTGCAGATCCACGATCTTCATTCTGGTAAGTGTAACCAGCTATAAAAGTATTTGAAAATTTACCGAAAGTTGAGTTTAACTCTCCTACTACTGAATGAATTTTTTCGTTCTGACTGTAGTTAGAATTACGGAAACTCATTGATCTTGATCCGTTAAAACGATTACCAAAACCTAAAGAAGATGAATTAGAAACCGGCTTATCATCAGATGAATTCAAATAGTTATAGCGAATAGAGAATTTGTTCTTATCATTTATATTCCAATCTAAACGGCTGATGAAACGATCACCTTTAGTCTGAAAATTATATGCCTGATAAATTCCTGTTTCGTAACCTAAAGATGCTAACTGGTTACTTACCAAAGCTAGTTCCGAAGAAGAAACTGAAGAAATATTATTTCCGGCTGTCTGTCCTGCTTCACGTGCGAAGAAAGAAGATGCTGGCGTGCTGTTTTTTTGTTTCTCAGCATTTACGAAGAAAAACAATTTGTTTTTTACGATAGGGCCACCTAAACTCAAACCGAACTGCGTAGAGTTAAAGTTTTGTTTTACCAGGTTAACCTCTTTTGTTTTATCACCTACAAACTGCTCTGATTGAACATTGTAAAAAAACGTACCGGTTACATTATTAGTTCCTGATTTAGTAACCGCATTCACACCGGCTCCTACGAAACCAGACTGACGAACGTCAAATGGTGCGATGTTAACCTGAATCTGATCAATTGCATCCAAAGAAATTGGCGCAACACCTGTACGGCCACCCGGCTGTCCGGATAATCCAAAAGAGTTATTGAATAATGAACCATCAACAGTGATACTATTTAAACGGTTATCCTGTCCACCAAATGACTGACCATTTGCCTGGGGAGTTAACCGTGTAAAATCATTGATTGTTCTTCCGATAGTTGGAAGACTTGCAATTGCTTCACGGCCAATGTTAGTAGCTGCTCCTGTTCTGTCTGAAGAAATAATTGCATTCTTAGGACTAGCCGTTACCATAACTTCAACTAATTCAGTGGTAGTCGGATCTAACTTCGCATTAACAGTAGAAGCTGTTCCTAAAGTTAAACTCACATTCTCAATTACGCGATCTTTGTAACCTATAAACTTTACAGTAATAGTATAAGGACCACCAACACGCATGCCGGGAACAGTATATTTTCCCTGAACATTTGTTGAAGTAGAATAGCGGCTTCCAGATGGATTGTGAACTGCTATTACTGTTGCACCAGGTAAGGATTCGCCTCTTTCATCAGACACCGTACCGGTTAAACTACTTGTTGTTACCTGGGCATACATGCTAAATGCCGTCAATAACAAAACAAGCGTAGAGAGTAAAATTTTCTTCATGTTGTTTTTTGTTTGTTAGATTTAAATCTACCTGTGGGTTTTTATAATTTCGGCAAAGATAATCAGGTTTTTCAAAAAAAGAAGGTATATCATGTTAACTTAATGTTAACAATGCGCTTATTTTTAGACATTTCCATAAAAACTTCATTTTTGTAATTTAAACAGGCTTATGCGCTTAAACATTTCTTGTTAGAATTCTATTTTCTTAGATTTGGCGCTCAATTATTTTGTTCTATTACTCATTAATTATATGAATTACGACATCATTGTTATAGGAAGCGGACCCGGTGGTTATGTTGCAGCCATACGTGCGGCTCAGTTGGGACTTAAAGTTGCCATTGTAGAACGCGAATCTTTAGGCGGCATTTGCTTAAACTGGGGATGTATTCCAACTAAAGCTTTAATAAAGAGCGCAAATGTTTTTGAATATATAACTCATGCTGCCGATTATGGAATTAAAGTCCAGAGTGCAGAAGTAGATTTTAATAGCATTATAAAAAGAAGTCGCGATGTTGCTGATGGTATGAGCAAAGGGATCCAGTTTCTGATGAAAAAGAACAAAATTGACGTGATTATGGGAACTGCCAAAATTAAAAAAGGCGGTAAAGTAGAAGTTAAAGGTTCTGATGGATCAATAAAAGAATATTCAGCCACCAATACAATTCTTGCAACCGGCGGTCGCTCACGTGAGTTACCTAACCTTAAACAGGATGGTAAAAAGGTTATTGGTTACCGTCAGGCGATGTCATTGCCGGAGCAGCCAAAGTCTTTAGTTGTTGTTGGATCAGGTGCAATAGGCGTTGAGTTTGCCTATTTCTATAACTCCATTGGCACCAAGGTTACCATAGTAGAATATTTAAATAATATAGTTCCTGTCGAAGACGAAGATATATCCAAGCAATTGCTTCGCAGTTTAAAGAAAGCCGGTATAACTATAATGACTGGTGCCAATGTTGAATCAGTTGACACTTCTGGCAGTGGCTGTAAGGTGCAGGTAAAAACTGCAAACAGCACAGAAACTTTAGAATGTGATATTGTATTATCAGCAGTTGGTGTAACTGCCAATTTAGAAAATTTAGGCTTAGAAGAAGTTGGAGTAAAAACAGACAAAGGCCGGGTTGTAGTTGATGATTATTATAAAACAAATATCGATGGCGTGTTCGCTATTGGAGATATTGTTAAAGGCCAGGCGCTTGCTCACGTAGCATCAGCAGAGGGAATTATTTGTGTTGAAAAAATTGCTGGTCATCACCCTGATCCTTTAGATTATAATAACATTCCCGGATGCACGTATTGCACTCCTGAAATTGCTTCGGTTGGTTATACAGAAAAAGCTGCAAAAGAAGCCGGATATGAAATTAAAGTTGGAAAATTCCCATTTTCAGCATCAGGTAAAGCCAGTGCTGCCGGCACAAAAGATGGTTTTGTAAAAGTAATTTTCGATGCTAAATACGGTGAATTTTTAGGAGCTCACATGATCGGAGCAAATGTTACCGAGATGATTGCTGAAATTGTGGTAGCCCGCAAACTTGAAACTACCGGAATGGATATTGTTAAATCTGTTCATCCTCATCCAACCATGAGCGAAGCCATTATGGAAGCTGCTGCTGATGCTTATGGAGAAGTAATTCATCTATAAAACTATTTTAGTTTAAACAAAAAAACCGGTATCAATTGATGCCGGTTTTTTTATGTGCATATTTTTTATATCTAATTAACAGTTATTGCGGGAACTGCTTTAGCTATAACCAGTTCATTAAATTGTTTGAGATCAGTTTCCTTGACAGCCTTGAGCTTGGATAACTCCACATCTATCTGTTTGGACAGTTCCGCATACACTTCTTTAACTTGTTTGCTTGGCGCTGCAAATCCAGAATTTGCGGTATCAAAAACTCCCGAAAGTTTATCGTTAAGCCTGATCGGATAATTAAGTACATCCTGCCCGCTTCGGGATTTGGTTTGATAAAGCGTTTCTTCTATGCTTGTGATCTTTTTATTGATTTCGGCAGCTTTGTCTTTCAGTTGTTTTGGAAGATCTTTTCCACGCTCAGTAAATCTGTTCAGTTGCAAACGAATATTCCTGATCTCTTTAATTCCCTTTTGGGTTTCCGAAAATTTATCTTTAACCTGTGATAAAAAATTGAACTGTTCCTGATAATCCGACTGAGATATTTTATAATTGGGATCGGCCTTAATAGTAAAATTCACTTCAGAGGAATCTGCTCCATACTTAACAACCGCTTTATAATTTCCCGGAACGGCTTTCGGACCGCTTACATTTCCATTCCAGAGAATCATGCCGTCAATCCTCTCAACCGAAGGATAACTCAAATTCCATACAAACTGATTCATTCCTGGTTTAACATTCAGTTTATCATCAGCCTTTCCTTTGGTGCTAAAAGTTCTTATAAACTTATTGGCTGAATCATATAAGTTAACAGATACATTGGCAGAATCTGAAACATTTTTTAAAAAATAATTTATAATTACTCCATTGGGAGGATTCATACCTGCATTTTTTGCGTTCGGGTTTACAAACCCGGATTTCCGATAAGATTCTCCGGGATTAAATACCTTCAGATTTTTTGTCGTTAATCCTGAATTAAGCTGCTGAACTAAACTTAAATCATCTAACACCCAAAAAGATCGGCCTTGAGTTGCCACAATTAAATCATTATCCTTAATGGTAAGATCGGTAATTGGAACCATGGGCAAATTCAACTGAAAAGGCTTCCAGTTAAGTCCGTCGTTGTAGGATATATACATACCAAATTCTGTTCCCGCATATAAAAGTCCCGGACGTTTTGGATCTGCACGCACAACCCTTGCAAAATGATTATCAGGAATTCCGTTTGTGATCAGCTTCCAGGTTTTTCCGTAGTCTTCAGTTTTGTAGATATACGGGCGATAATCATCAGATTTATACCTGGTTCCAACTACATACGCCCCACCTTTTTTAAATGGATCCGGATCAATACTATTAAACATCATCCATTCTGGCATTCCTTTAGGTGTAACATTCTGCCAGTTCTTTCCACCATCTTTACTTACGTGAAGTAATCCGTCATCACTTCCGGCCCACAATAAATCATCTTCATAAGGTGACTCTGTTGCGGTAAAAATGGTACCGTAATATTCAACACTAGTATTATCTTTTGTAATTACTCCTCCGCTCGGTGCCTGGCGTTTCTTATCATTCCGTGTCAGGTCCGGGCTTATTGCTTCCCAGCTTTGGCCTTCATTAGTTGTTTTAAATAAAATATTTCCGGCAGCATAAAGTTCTTTAAGGTTATTGGGAGAAAAGAAGATCGGGAAATTCCATTGAAAACGATATTTTAATACATCTGCTCCGGATCCCATAGGATTATCAGGCCAGACTGTAATCGCACGGTTTTCACCAGTTTTGTGATCTAATCGGGATAAATAACCACCATAATTTCCTCCATAAACCACATCGGGATTTAATGGATCAGCAACAACATAGCCTGATTCTGCACCTGCAGTTGGCTCCCAGTCTTTTTCAGTTATTGCACCTCCATAGGTTCTTGACATAATTCGAATAGTAGAATTATCCTGCTGAGCACCTAAAATCCGGTAAGGGAAATGATTATCTGTACTTACGCGATAAATCTGAGCTGTGGGTTGGTTTTCATAAGTACTCCAGTTAGATCCTCCATTGAAACTTATCTGCGCTCCCCCATCATCACCAATCACCATCCGGTTCGCATCTTTAGGATCAATCCATAAATCATGATGATCACCATGAGGTGTATTAATGGCCTGAAAAGTTTTTCCGCCGTCTCTTGAACGCAAAAAATCTACATTCAAAACATATACTGTATTTTCATTTTTAGGATCTATAAATACTTTATTATAATACCACGCTCTTTGACGAATATCATTTTCACTGTTCACTTTTAACCAGGATTCGCCGGCATCATCCGACCTGAATAATCCGCCGGTTTTAGATTCTATAATACTGTATAGCCGGTCGGGATTTGAATGACTTACAGCAATACCTAAAATCCCCAGCGTATCTTTTGGTAAACCTTTATTTCTCGAAATATTTTTCCAACTATCTCCCCCATCCGTACTTTTCCATAAACCGCTTCCTTCTCCTCCGCTCTCCATACTATAAGGCGTGCGAATAACTCTCCAAGTAGTTGCATACAATACTTTAGGATTATCAGGCTCCATAACCAAATCTACAGCACCAGATAAATTATTAGCATATAGAACACGTTTCCAATTTTTTCCACCGTCTAACGTTTTAAAAACCCCTCTTTCTTCATTCGGACCAAATAAATGTCCAACTGCAGCAATCCAAACAATATCTGGATTTTTAGGGTGGATAATAATTCGTGTGATATGTCTTGTATTTTTTAATCCTCTGTTTATCCAGCTTCTTCCTCCGTCTTCGCTTTTCCAAATACCATTTATTCCTTCACTAACATTACCACGCATGGTGTTTTCACCTTCACCTACATACAAAATACTATTATCCGAAGTTGCAACGGCCACCGAGCCAATGCTCCCGCCAAAATATTTATCAGAAATGTTTTTCCAGTTATTCCCGCCATCTTGAGTTTTCCATACTCCACCGCCGGTGGCACCCATATAGAAAAGATTTTTCTCTGATAAATCACCGGCAACTGCGGCACTTCTACCACCTCTAAAAGGTCCCAATTGACGATATTGAAGGTTGCTGTATAAAATACTATCATATTCAAACTTAGAATTAGATGAATTTAAAGAACGAACCTTTTTTTGAGCAAATGATGAAGTCCAAAAAAACAGAGTCATGAAAAGCAGGAATATTTGTTTCATAAAGATTTTTTTTCGGAAAAATAAGAATTTCAATTTTAATAATTGATCTATATATGATTGCCTAGCTCAGCTTATAAAATAAACTAAAATTAATATGAGAGACCTTAACTGAATTTTATATTTTGGATTCCCGACCTGTTTGTAAATTATTACCTTCGGTAAAGAATGACTTTGTTATTAA
Organism: Daejeonella oryzae DSM 19973; assembly: GCF_000422945.1. Classification (GTDB taxonomy): domain Bacteria; phylum Bacteroidota; class Bacteroidia; order Sphingobacteriales; family Sphingobacteriaceae; genus Daejeonella; species Daejeonella oryzae. The sequence goes on along the minus strand of NZ_AUHA01000003.1, from coordinate 458,709 downwards.
TCAAATCATAAGAAATGAATTTATTTACAATTGATACAGGCTTATTTAAACTGGATGGCGGTGCTATGTTTGGTGTAGTTCCAAAAACAATGTGGCAAAAATTAAATCATCCTGACGAAAATAACATGTGCACCTGGGCAATGCGCTGCCTTTTAATTCAGGATGCTGACAGACTTATTCTAATTGATAATGGAATTGGAAATAAACAAGACGATAAATTTTTTGGCCATTACTATCTTCACGGGGATGATACACTGGATAAATCTTTAGCTAAACATGGATTCTCAAGAGATGATATTACGGATGTTTTTTTAACGCACCTACACTTTGACCATTGCGGTGGATCAATTATAAGAAAGAATGATCAACTAATCCCGGCATTTAAAAATGCTATATACTGGAGCAATGAAAAACATTGGGATTGGGCCATTAATCCTAATGACCGTGAAAAAGCATCGTTTTTAAAAGATAATATTCTTCCCATACAAGAAAGCGGACAGTTGAAATTTATTGAAACCAAAGACGGTATTGATTTTACAGGGGAAATCAAAATTCGTTTTGCATATGGCCATACAGATGCAATGATGCTTCCCCAGATTCATCATAAGGGAAAAACAATTATTTACATGGCTGACCTTTTACCTTCTGCGGCTCATATTCCTCTGCCATATATAATGGCTTATGATATGTTCCCCCTGAAAACGCTTATAGAAAAAAAATCGTTTCTAGATGAAGCAGCCGCCAACGACTATCTCTTATATTTTGAGCATGACCCCCTCATTGAATGTTGTAGTTTACAAGTAACAGAACGAGGGGTCCGCATGCTGGATTCTTTCAAACTCAGTGAAATCTAAAATATATGTAAACGAACCAGCTCTATAAAACCTGCACTTCAAACTATTTTATAAAATTTTAAAAAAAACTTGGATACTAATTTATTTTCCTTACCTTGCATGAATTATTAATAATAACAACACAATGCAAAAAGAAGGTACAGTAAAGTTTTTTAATGAAACTAAAGGATTCGGGTTTATCGTACCCGCAGAGTCAGGTGAAGAAGATATTTTCGTTCACTCATCTGGTTTAATTGATCAAGTTCGTGAAAACGATAAAGTTCAGTACGAAGTAGAGCGTGGCAAAAAAGGCCTTAACGCTGTTAATGTGAAAGTTGTTTACTAAATCAACATATATCATTGAGCAAAAAAGCATGTCGAGAGACATGCTTTTTGCGTTTAAAGGCTTTTTACAATAAATCTGTCGCCAGATTAGCAAGTTCACTCCTCTCCCCTTTTTGTAAAGTAATATGCGCATAAAGTGGGTGATTTTTAGCCTTATCAATTAAATAAGAAAGTCCGTTACTCTCTGCATCCAGATAGGGTGTATCAATTTGGTATATATCACCTGTAAATACAATTTTGGTATTTTCCCCGGCCCTGGAGATTATAGTTTTAATTTCATGCGGAGTTAGATTCTGAGCTTCATCTACAATAAAAAATATTTTTGTCAAAGTTCTTCCCCTGATAAAAGCCAGAGGTGCAACAGCTATTTTTTCATTACTAATCAGCTCATCAATTTTTGCCTGCGTTTTATCATCATCACCCTGCTGCTCTTTTATAAATTTTAAGTTATCCCAGATGGGAGCCATATAGGGATCAACTTTAGATTTTACATCACCAGGCAAAAAGCCGATGTCTTTATTACTTAATGGCACTATAGGTCTGGTTACAAAAATCTGCCTGAAATATTTTCTTTGCTCTAATGCACTTGCCAACGCAATCAGGGTTTTACCAGTACCGGCATTTCCCTGAATTGTAACCAATTTAATATTTGGATTAAGTAATGCATGTATTGCAAAAGCCTGCTCAGGATTTTTTGGCTTTATTTGGAATACAGATTGTTCAGGTATATAGTTTAGAAAATGGGTAAGAGGGTCGTAATTGGCTATTACGGTTTTATGTTTATTCTCTAAAATATAGAAATGATTATTCTGGCGAATTTGAACACCTAATTTTTCTGCCGGAATTTTCCCTTTAGTTATTAATTCGTCCAGAAATTTATTGGATAAATCTTCCAGAGTGGATTTTCCGCTGTAAAGTTCTTCAACGTTTTTAACTTTTCCTGTTTCATAATCTTCAGAATATAGATTTAGCGCTTTCGCTTTTAAACGAAGACAAATATCTTTTGATACAAGAATAACTTTCTTTTCCGGAAATTCTTCCTGAAGGTTTAAAGCACTATTTAATATCCGATGATCAAACTTCCCTTCCCCAAAAATTTTCTCCGCATCCGCAGCAGATGGTTTTTCATCCATCACCACTTTAAAATTGCCGGAGCCAATACTTTTTAAGGGAAGCCATTCATTAATCAAACTATTCTTAGAAAATTCATCCATTAACCGGATAAAACTGCGGGCTTCAAAATTACGGGTTTCATTACCGGATTTTAAATTATCCAGCTCTTCTAAAACTTGTATTGGGATTGCTACATCGTGTTCCTGGAAATTTTGAAATGCATCGTGATCGTAAAGAATTACTGAAGTATCGAGAACGAAAATTTTCTTTTGTAAGGGAGGATTAATTTCTTTAGCCATATGACTAAAAATAGGTAAAAACAGAGAAAGAGTTTAAAAAAACGCTTTAAAAAAAACAAACGGAAGTTCGCCTCTTTCGATTAGAACTTCCGTTTTAACTTTTTCAGCAACCGTAGTTACATCAAAGTATCAAGTCTTCTGCAAATCAACTAATTCGTAGTCTAATTGTCTTTTCAAACATTAGCACCCGTAATCCATTACTTTATCGTTACAACTCTTCCGTAGAATCGTTGTAGTATAGGTAATGCCTGTCTTTTGGAACTTAAGTATTCAGTCTGCTGTCTTTCGACTTTCTGATCTGAGTTTAAGTTTGAATAATCCGATACTTTAACTCGAGAGTCTTAGTTCTTAAGGATATTCTTTCAGGTTGTCAAAGTACTTCGTTCTTGATAATTCTAAGGTAAGACTTTATTTGACATATGACAAGAAAAATTTAAAATTAATTTTAAACATATTTTAAACATATTTTTCCAGGAATTAGGTTTATAAAATCAGCTTTTAAACATAACAAACCAAATATTCAAATAAATTTATCTGAGTTTTTAACAATTGTTAATAATCATTTTCAACATTTTATAACAAACTTCTCTTTTTATAAAATTGAATTAATTCTTTTCAATCAGATATTTCCAATATCTTACCGGAACATGCTTTAAATGTAAAGAAGTATTTTTACGGGATTTAATATTGGCATTTTCAAAATAGTCTTTCCAAAGATTTTGGTATAAAATTTCTGAATCCTCGAGCAAGTTACTTTCCGGATTTATGTGTGGTTTTTTATCAAGGGTTATTTCCTCTACAAAATTCAGATCATAATAAATGCCATAACCTCTTTTAAGATCATATATCAACCATTTTTGATCTGCATATCTATTTTTAAAATGGTTTAAAATCAAGGGTATAACATTATAATCAGGTTCAATAGCAGCATAATAAATTTCATCTTTTGTTAGTTTAAATCTCACAAAAGCTTCCATTCTATGCTTTTCGCGATGTACCATTTTTCCAATCTGAGATAAACGGAGCACACATGGATTCGTAAAAGATTTCTCAACTGAACCCACTGAGGAAAAAACAAGTTGAATAAACTCAATTAATAAATCTTCTACGCCCTTTAATTCTGATAAATAGCAGGAGAATAAATTTCGGCAGGCTGGCCCGTTTAACTTTTTTTTAAGCCCATCCCAAACTCTTAATGCTTTTGATTGATCTATATTAATTAATAAGGTTTCTCCAAAAAGCGCAGGTTGAGACTCAGAAATCCTGTAAACTCTAAAGTCTGATAATTTCCTATCATAAACTTCAAAAACGATAGTCAGTAATCCTTCCCATGAGCCATCATATATTATAGTAGTAATGGCCATTAAAATAAATTCAACTGATATGGATTGTTTTTAATGTTTTTTCCAGATGAGCCCGAGAGAATATATTGTTTGATATTCATTGCTGTCAAGTCCCTTCGCTCATAGGCATGACTATTACAGGTAATAAAATATTTGGCTCGGTTAACCGCAATTCCTATTTTTTTAAGATGTTCCCAATTTAACTTTTGAAATTTTCGTCCCTGAACTATTTTATAAGCGGACTGTAAACCAATGCCGGGAATACGTAAAAGAATTTGCAGATCTGCCTTATTAATATCTACAGGAAACTGACTTAAGTTCCGAAGAGCCCAGCTCAGTTTAGGATCAATATCCAAATCTAAATGAGGATTGCTATCGTTTAAAAGCTCTTTAACATTGAATCCGTAAAATCTCATCAACCAGTCTGTTTGATACAAACGGTTTTCTCTGATCATCGGTACTGAACTTCCTAAGCCGGGTAAACGCTTATCATTACTAATAGGAACAAAACCTGAATAGTAAACTCTTTTAAGATTAAAATCTTTGTAGAATTTATCAGCTGTAAGCATAATATCCTTATCACTTTCTGCAGTTGCGCCAATAATCATTTGGGTACTTTGGCCCGCCGGTGCAAACATGGGCGTTTTTTTAATTAGTTTTTTTTGATCATTATGAAGAATAATCTCATTCTTCAAATAATTTATTGGCTGGATCATATCATTCCGATTCTTATCAGGAGCTAAAAGTTTTAATCCGCTCTCTGTAGGCATTTCTATATTTATGCTTAAACGATCGGCATACAATCCTGCTTCATGCATTAATTCATTACTGGCTCCAGGAATAGATTTTAAATGGATATACCCATTAAATTTATGTTCGAGCCGTAATTTCTTTGCAACCTGAACCAATCTTTCCATCGTATAATCTGCATTTTTAAAAATTCCGGAGCTAAGAAATAATCCTTCAATATAATTTCTCCGGTAAAAATTTATAGTAAGATCAATTACTTCCTGTACCGTAAAAGCCACCCTCCTGATATCGTTACTTTTTCGCGTTACACAATAGGCGCAATCATAAATGCAAAAGTTGGTTAGTAGAATTTTCAAAAGCGACACACACCGTCCATCTTCTGTGTAGGTATGGCAAATCCCATTTCCGGCATCTCCTAAACTCTTATTATGATTTTTTCTGTTACTTCCACTTGATGAACATGAGACGTCATATTTAGCTGCATCGGCCAGTATGGATAGTTTTTCACGAATTCTTTCAGACATAGTCTCCAAAAATACTAAATTTTTTAGTATTTAAATTACTTCGATATGGAACAATTTTTTACTTTAAGGGTTAGCTTTGGAAAAATACGAATATGGAAAAATTATATACAGCAGTAGTAACTGCAAAAGGCGGACGTGATGGAAATGCAAAATCATCAGATGGTATTTTAGATCTTCACCTTCAAAAACCGCATGAAATGGGTGGTCAGGGTGGAGCAACTAATCCGGAGCAATTATTTGGTGCAGCGTGGGGAGCTTGTTATCTGGGTGCTTTGAGTGCCATTGCAAAAAAAGACGGTGTAGATGTATCAGAAGCTACAACTACAGTAAGTGTTTCCTTTAATCAGGATGGCAATGCAAATACACTATCTGCAGAATTGGATGTTCATATTCCGGGAATAACAATTGAAGAAGCGCAACAACTTGCAGATAAAGCACATCGCGTATGCCCTTACTCAAAAGCAACACGAGGTAATATTGATACCCGGGTTACTGCTATTTAATTTTACAACCAGCTTTCTGATTACAGAGAGCTGGTTATAATTTGCCTTATTAAATTATTTATTTTTGTGTTTACAACAGGCTTTTTGAAGCTTGTTATGATTATGATACAAACAAGAGAGGTTAAAACCTTTGTTTTCAGTCAATATTTCTCTGATGGCCTGCGAATATCATTGGGCGTTCTTCTCCCCTCTTTAATTTTTAATTATCTGGGATACCTTGCAATTGGAGTAACGGTATCACTTGGTGCACTTTGTGTAAGCCTTGCAGATAATCCCGGACCCTACCTTCATAAAAGAAATGGAATGCTGATCTGCAATCTGTTTCTTTTTTTTACAGCATTACTTACCGGCTTAGTTAATAATCATCCTGTGCTTGTGGGATTAGAAATTGTGTTATTATGCTTTTTCTTTTCGATGTTTTCTATTTATGGAGCAAGAGCATCTGCTATTGGTACCGCTTCTTTACTGGTAATGATTTTAAGTATTGATCCTCAAACAAACAATTCAAATTTTTGGGAACATACATTATATATTTTGTTGGGAGGCATCTGGTATACAATACTTAGTCTTTCAGTCTCCCAAATACGGCCTTACAGATTAGCCCAGCAAGCTCTGGGAGAATGTATTGCTGAAGTTGCAAATTACATCCGCTTAAAATCTAAGTTTTATGATGTAAACGGGGATTTTGACGAAAATTACGGTAATCTTATAAAACAACAGGTTTTGGTTCATCAGCAGCAAGATACCTTGAGAGAGTTGCTTTTTAATAACCGGATGATGACTAAAGAATCTACCCCGGCCGGCCGTCTGCTAATTCTAATATTTGTAGATATTGTAGACCTTTTTGAGCAATCTATGGCAACTTTATATGATTATCAGGCCATTAGAAATACATACGGGAAAACAGAAGTTCTGGAAAAATTCAAAATTACTATTCAGAAAATTGCGAATGAACTGGATAATTTAAGTTACCATGTTCTTAGGAATGATCATCCGGTGAACACTCAAAATTTCCAGACTGAATTAGAAAACCTGAAAGCGGCGGTTGACCGGGTTGAGTCGGAGTTTGGATTAAATAACATGGTTCTTAAAAAAATACTGGTCAATGCCAGGAACATGGTTACCCGAACTCAAAAAATATTTACTTATTTTAATGTCAGCGAGTTAGAAAAAGAAAAAATCAGGAGTGAATCAGACCTGGCTAAATTTGTCTCCCATCAGGATTTTGATTTTAAACAGATAGGGAGTAATCTAAATCTGAATTCTTCAATTTTCAGGCATTCTATACGAGTTGCGGTAGTGTGCTTAATTGGATATTTAGTTTCCAAAATTTTGCCGATCGGCTTTCACAGCTATTGGATTTTACTGACTATCCTAGTGATCTTAAAACCCGGTTTTAGTTTAACCAAGCAAAGAAATTATGAACGATTAATCGGAACTCTGGCAGGTGGTATTATCGGATCGGTGATTTTAATTCTGATAAAGGATGAAAAGATTCTGTTTGTTTTTTTGCTGTTTTTTATGGTAGCATCTTACAGTTTTCAGCGTTTAAATTATGTGGTGAGCGTTATATTTATGACTCCCTACATCTTAATTCTGTTCAGCTTTTTAGGCGAGAATAATCTGAACATTGCCCGCGAGCGGATTATTGATACATTTATTGGTTCATTTATAGCTTTGCTGGCTAATAACTTTGTACTTCCAAGCTGGGAATATCAGCAGCTTAAAAAATATGTTCAGGAAGTTTTAATTGCCAATTACAATTATCTGTTAAAAGTAGCAGATAATATGGCGGGAAAACCCTTTGATATCACTTCATATAAATTAGCCCGAAAATCAGTTTATCTAAGTTCTGCAAATATTGGAAGTGCTTTTCAGAGAATGTTGTCAGAGCCTAAAAAGAAGCAAAAAAACAATAAAGAACTTCACAAATTCATTGTATTAAACCACATCCTTTCTTCTTATACTGCAACGCTCATATCCAGTCTGGATCATTTAAATTCACAGAACGTGCAGCCAGAACACGTAAAGATGATTCGAAAATCACTTTTCACTATTTCCGAGATGATAAATGATGCTAATTTGGACCCGATTCCGGATTTTAAAAGCACTGAAGAATTAATTTTGAATATCCCTCCCGCAACTGACCCGGAAAACAGAATTTTAACAGAGCAATTAGAGTTTGTTAATAAACTTTGTACCGACATTCAGAAAATTCACGAAAAGCTTAATCTTTAGCTTTAACCTGAATTTCCTTTATCACGTTATTTAAACGTAACTCCAGGGTTTCAAAATCAGTGAATCCTTTAGCTATCAGAAAAAATTTTGATTCGTTTTCCTGAACCAGAACGGCCGGATAACTTTCAACCTGCAATTGTTTTACCAAAGCAAAATCATAATACGCTGCATCTTTATAATTTTCCTGCAAGAGCATGCTCTCAAATTCATCCGGATCTATTCCAAAATTTACAGCTAAATACCGATACAGTTCTGTACTGTTTGGATCTTTACCATCAAAATAAATTGATTGTTGCAGGTCGTGGGCAAATAGTACAGCCTTTTCCGGCTGAAATGTTTTAAACACAGATAAAGCAATGGATGGTTTTTCTGAGCTATAGTTAATCATTCCTTTTTCCAGATGATCAAGAAATGCTTTCCCAAATGTAATTCCTGTTGTACTTTCTACATTAGGGTATGATGCATTAATAGCCTGGGATGGATCAGCATGAGAACCCGCTCTTTCATTCAAAATCATGCCTCCGCTTAATACTTCAAATTCAAATTTGCTTCCAAAGATATCATATAATCCTTTAATAACGGGGCTGAATCCATAGCACCAAGTACACAAAGCGTCGAATATGTATATGATCTTATAGGGCTTCATCAGTAGAAATAATTTAAAGAATTAGCGATTATCAATAGCGTCATTAAACAGTTCTGCTCTCTCTTTTGAGAGAAAATCAGCCGCTGTTTTATTATCAGGATACTCAGAATTCATTTTTTTAAACTCTTTTTTTCCTTCAATTTCATTTAAGAAATAAAGCGTCATTGCCCATTTTTGTCGTAATGTCTGAAAGAGCTTATCATCAGAATCCTTTCCTTTGAATTCCTTATCATTTAATAAAAAAGCTTGCTTGTATTTGGCCTGAGCTAATTCTTTCTTATTCAGTTTCTCGGCTAACAAACCATGTAAAAAAATAGTTTCAGAATTTGCAGGTTCCAAATTATCCAGAATTTCTATTTCCCTCAAAGCCTCAGCATATTTTTTGTCTTTCACAAGCCAGCTGAGCCGGTTAGTTTGAACTATAATATTGCCCGAATCTAATTGCAAAGCCTTTTGAGTCAGCAAAAGAGCAGAATCAAGATTTGAACTATCCCGGCTAACTAATAACAAAGCCGAGTCATTCAATTGGATTGCTTTCATGTTTGAATCCTTTTGTAAGGAATCATTTAATGATGAATTTGGTTGATCAGCAGAATTACAGGAAATAAGTGAAACAGAAATCGACAAAATAAAAAGAAATACTATTCGATTTTTCATGTGGTTAAAGTAGCAATTTGCTGGCTAATCCTAATAATAAAGAGAATCCGATAACATCTGTAAATGTGGTTATGATTATTGAGGAAGCAACTGCAGGGTCAATTCCCACCCTTTTCAACAGTAAGGGAATAGAAGACCCGGCTAAACCGGCAATAACCAGATTTCCTGTCATGGCCGTAAAAATCACCAAACCAAGCATGGGATTCTCATCATAAAACAATGCAAACAAAAATATAATAAAACCAATTACGGCACCATTGATCAATCCAACTGTAAATTCTTTTAAAACCGTTCTGTAAGCCTGGTTATCTGTTAAATCGGTTAATGAAATACGCCTGATGGTAACTGCCAGTGATTGTGTGGCAGCATTTCCTCCCATGCCGGCAATCATAGTCATGTAGCCTGCTAAAATCCCTAACTTAATAATTGTATCGTCATAGTAACGAATTACTGATGCTGCCAGAAACGCAGTACCTAAATTTAAAATAAGCCAGGGCAGGCGACTTTTAACCGCTTCTTTCCAGTTACCGGCTAATTCTTCATCTTCAGAAACACCGGAGATCTTCAAAATATCCTCCGTATTTTCTTCCTCCATTACGTCAATTACGTCATCAAACGTAATGCGCCCCAAAAGATGCATATGATCATCTACTACCGGAATACTGGTTAGATTATATTGGGATATTAATTTTGCTACCTCTTCCTGATCCGTTTCGGCTTTTACAAAAACAAAATCAGGCTGAATAAGCTCATGAATGCGGACGTTAAATTTTGCTTTGATTATATCTTTCAGAGAAACTATACCTTTCAGAATATTCTGATCATCAATTACATTGATTGTATAGAATTCTTCCATTTCTTCGGACTGCCGGATGATTTCATCTAAAGCATCTTTTTTTGTAAGAGCTTCATTGATTTTTATCACCTGGGTATTCATCAAACCACCCGCCGTATCTTCCTCATATTTTAAGAGAGAGCGAATGTTGGAAGCATCCTCTTCATCCAGATGCTGCAAAATTTCCTGCTGCTGTTCTTCAGGTAACTGGCTGATAATGTCTGTTGCATCATCATAATCCAGCTCTTCAACAATTTCAGATCTCCTTTCGGGATGGAGATTTTCTAATAACTTTTCAGGATGAAACTCGGCATCCATTTCAGAAATTACCTCAGAAGCTAACTCTGCATCAAGTAAACTGATAATTCTTTCTCTGGATTCCTGAGATAAACTTTCGAAAAGTATGGCAATTTCTGATGCATGATATTCTGATACCAGCGTAGTTAACGTGGCATCATCGTCTGATTCCAGCGCCAGTTTAAAACGCTGAACATCCGTTTTATCAAGTTCAAAAGATTGCATGGTGGCTAAATTAACAAAACGGGGCGATAAAACCTTAATTTAACCTTATAAGCGCTTCAGGTTTAAATTTAACTGAAAAGCATTTAGACCGGTAAAATATTTAATTGAAGAGCCAGCCTTTTCTCCAAAAAAAGATAAGCTGAATAATGGCAATTAAAAACATAATAGCCATTGTATACACATAGCCATGCTCAGCGTATAATTCAGGCATATTTTTATTTAAAATCTCGCCAGTAACCGGATCCTGGTAAGCGAAATTCATACCGTAAATGCCTGCTATAAAAGTTAAAGGAATAAAAATAGATGAAATTATGGTCAGCACTTTCATTATTTCATTCATCCGGTTACTTTGAAAAGCCAGGTTAATTTCAATTAAACTGGTGGTCATCTCTTTGTTGCTTTCTACCAGATCCATTACCTGCATCGTATGGTCGTAAGTATCCTTCAAAAAAGTTTTAGTATTTGCCGTGATTAGCTTTGAGTCGCTTCTCAGCATATCATTAATCTTATCCCGTTCCGGCCATGCAGACCGTCTGATCATTATTATGGCTCTCTTTAATGATTGCACCTGGTACATTAATGACTTATCAGGGCGGCGATACAATAAATCCTCAAGTGTTTCAAGCTCCTCGCCTATTTTATAAAGAAGCAAAAAATAATTATCTACAATAACATCCATCAAAGCATATAACATATAGGATGTTCCGCCCGTACGGATGTTTCCTTTTGCACTATTTAACCAGTTAACAACCGGATCAAAGCAATCAATATAATTTTCCTGGAAACTGACCAATACATTTTCTGTAAGGATAAATGAAATTTGTTCGTTTTCTATCTCCAGATTCTGATTGATGTAGAGCATTCTGCTCACTGCAAAAATATAAGACCTGTTCTCATCTATTTTAGGCCTTTGATGGGTGTTAACTATATCTTCAACAATCAGTTTGTGTATGTTGAACCTTTTCTCAATAAAGTGCATTAAAGATAAATCGCCAAGTCCTTTAATGTCAATCCAATGTGTTGAATCAGGTTTACTATCCAGTAACGTCTCCAATTCCTTTACATTTAAAACAACTTTTTTATCATATTTTAAGTCGTCATAGGAATGGACAGTTATTTTTGGCTCTAAAGCGCCTGCTTTTATTGTAAAAGCACCCGGATGAGTTCCGGGAACCGACCTATGTTTATTGTCCTTTAATTTTATTCTTTTAATTTTTCCCATTACAAAAGATAATTGAGGCTTTGAGGTCCCTGATTAAATAAAAGGTCGACGATGCTCAGGTTTTCAATAAACCCGTTTCTCTCTTCGAATACCTGAAAGTAAGGTTTAATTGGCACTGCGGATGAATGTTTTGGATGGATATTTTCCCGGAAATCAATATATTTCTCGTAAGCCTTTTCGTAACTTTCTGTAAAATTATACTGAACCTTTATTTTCAATGATTTTATTAGAAGTTCCAATAATTGCTCATTATAATCAAATAAGAAATCCCATTTCTTTTCATAAAAAGGCATAAAATTATCTTCATAAAACTCGTAATAAGCAGAATTCCTGTAAGAAGTTTGCAAACTCATTAAATGCTGCCGCTGCCATTTAAAATCATAGCTTATTTTAACATCCTTAATCGAGGTGTGCACATTTGAACCTTTTACAACGGGAACAATAAGGTCCAGTTTTCCATTCGGAGAATGAATAGATGCCCGGTTTCTATACGTCTGCTTGGGAAAATGCTCAAACTTTTCGATGAGCACATTTTCTTTATGCTTTACCAGCCGGCTAAAGAATTCAATAGGTGGCAGATAAAATAATGGTAATAATGCTCCTTTTTCCATCGTTTGCGTTAAGTTTGTAATCAAATTTGCCGAAATTAATGATTAAAAAAAGTCTTTTCAGGCTTGCCTCTTTTTTTTTACACCTCATCTCACTGCTTCCGTTCTGGTTGTTGTATGTGTTTGCCGATATTCTTTTCGTGATTTTATATTACCTGACTGCTTATCGGCGTAAGGTTACACAAAGCAATTTAAAGAATGCCTTTCCTGAAAAGTCAGAATCAGAAAGAAATCTGATTGAACGGAAATATTATCGTTTTTTAGCAGATAATATTCTGGAGTCAATTAAAATGAAATCAATGTCGGCTGATGATATTCGCAAACGATGTAAAGTTCATAATCCTGAAGAAGTAAATAAACATCTTGATAATGGAAAAGCGGTGCTGCTGGCCACGGGTCATTATGCTAACTGGGAATGGGGTAACCTGATTATCGCTTTAACTTTTCCTGAAAAACTATTTGTCATCTATAAGCCGCTATCAAATAAGAATTTTGACACATTTATAAATAAAATGCGAGCAAAATTTGGAGCGGTAATGGTTCCGATGAGATTAACTTTGCGAAAAATTGTGGAGTTAAAAAGCGAAAAATATTTATTTGGTTTCGCTAGCGATCAAACTCCAACCAGGCATGAATCCCAATATTTCACAACTTTCCTTAACCAGCCTACAGCCGTTTTTCTGGGACTTGAAAAGATAGCCAAAACAACCAATAATCCGGTTGTATTCACACATATAAACCGCTTAAAGCGTGGTTATTATGAGTATACATTTACAACCTTAGTTGAACACCCGAAATTAACAGCTGAGCATGAAATAACTAATCTTCATACACAAAAATTAGAACAGATTATAAAGCAAAAGCCTGAGCTATGGCTATGGTCTCACAGAAGATGGAAGTTTAGACCAGAAGATATTTCCAAATGATAAATTCTCCTAAGGTTGCCGTCGTTATTTTAAACTGGAATGGTCAAGCCTATCTCCAGAAATTTTTACCTTCTGTTCTGCAAAGTACCTACCCGAATTTGGAAATCATTGTGGGCGATAATGCTTCAGGGGATAATTCTGTTTCGTTTTTAAGAGATAACTATCCGGAAGTAAAAGTTATACAAAATGATCAGAACTACGGTTTTGCAGGTGGTTACAATGAGGTTTTAAAATCAGTTGAAGCTGATTACTTTGTGCTGCTTAATTCTGATGTGGAGGTGACTTCCGCATGGCTGGAACCTGTTATCAGTTTAATGGAAAGCAATCCGAATATCGCGGTAGCTCAACCCAAATTATTAGCTTTTAATAATAAAGACAAGTTTGAATACGCGGGTGCAGCCGGAGGATATTTAGACAAATTTGGTTATGCTTTTTGCAAAGGAAGAATATTTGACTCATTAGAAAAAGACCACGGTCAGTATGACCAGCCTGCAGAAATATTCTGGGCTTCCGGAGCCGCCTTTTTTATTAAAAAAAGTTGCTGGATAGAATCCGGAGGACTGGATGAAGATTTCTTTGCACATATGGAGGAAATTGATTTGTGCTGGCGGTTAAAAAATAGCGGTTACATAATAATGTACTGCCCGGATTCTGTTGTTTACCACGTGGGGGGCGGAACATTAAATGTTGAAAGCCCCTTTAAAACTTATCTCAACTTCAGGAATAATCTGGTCATGCTTCAAAAAAACCTACCGTTCAAAAAGGCTTTGCTGGTTATTTTTATACGCTTCTGGTTAGACTTGCTATCCATTTTTAAATATTTGTCTCAAGGAAATGTGCCTAATGCTATGGCAGTTAGTAAAGCTCATTTTCACTTTTTAGGTAAATTATCCATTAATCGCAAAAAGAGAATTAAAGATTTTTCACGATTAAATAGTGCAGGAATTTATAAGAGAAGTATTGTATGGCAATATTTTGGCCTTGGTAAAAAATACTTTTCTGAATTAAAGGAGAGAGATTTTAAACAAAATCCATAAAACCCGGTTTGTTTTCAGTTATCAAAAACCTATTAATTTTATTTTAGTTATTTTAAGTATGTCCGACTGGAAAAAAGCATTTGGTAAATACAGCACGCTCATCGAAGAAAAATTTGATGATCTCACTTTTGATTTAAGAAAAAGACTCAGATTAAATTCAGCAATTCAAATTGTACCCTACCGTAGCTATGGTACTGTAAACAGACTTTATGTTAAAGGCCGGGTTTTAGAAAATAAAAATATTTCTTCTTCTACAGATAAAGACAGCATTCTTGATAACCTCAGAAATATGTATCACCGTTTCCAGAGCGATGAAATTCCCGGTGCAGAATTGTTAGTTAAGTTTCAGGATCAGGAACATACGGTTATTACAGATGATGAAGGTTATTTTACACTGAATCTTGCTCCCGAAACTCCTATTGAATGGGAAAACATGTGGCATGAAATAGAGATAGAACTGGTAAATGCAGCCATTCCTTTTTCGCCCGGTTTAAAAGAAAAAACCGAGGTTCTGGTGCCACCTATGGATGCAGAATATGGAATTATAAGCGATATTGATGATACGGTAGTTCACACCAGCGCTACAGATATGCTGGCCATGGCTAGGACTGTTTTTCTGCAAAATGCGCATACCCGTTTACCTTTTGCCGGAGTTTCTGAATTTTATAAAGCATTACAGCTTGGCAGAAATGGGAAAAGAAATAATCCGTTTTTTTATGTTTCAAGCAGTCCCTGGAACATGTATGATCTTCTGAAAGATTTTTTAGATCTTAATAAAATACCTGAAGGTCCGCTTTTATTACGCGATTTTGGTCTTCAGGATAATAAATTTATAAGCTCGGGTCACATGGGTCATAAATTTAAAGAGATAGAGAATATTCTGCTTACTTATCCATTACTGAATTTTGTTCTAATTGGCGACAGTGGTCAGGAAGATCCAAAAATTTACCGGGAAGTAGTAAAAAAATATCCGGGAAGAATTCTTGCTATCTATATCCGTGATGTTCAATTAGCCGAGAGAGAAAAAATAGCTATGGACATTTCTAGTGAATTAAAAGATCACGTGGAAATGATTATTGTAGATGATACTATCCAAGCTGCGGAACATGCTGCAAAAAACAAGTTGATTTTTACAGAGGCCATTCCTGAGATTATAAAAGAAAAGCAGCAGGATAAAGGTGAAACTGCAGGCAAAGATGAGCCGGAGCTAATGTAATTTTATTGCAGGAAACTCTCAATAGCCAGCCTGTATCCATCCAATCCAAATCCGGTAAGCACGCCTTTACAGTTTTTACCGGTTAATGAAATATGACGGTATTCTTCACGGGAGTAAATATTAGAAATATGAACTTCTACAACCGGTGTAGTAATGGCGGCAATGGCATCGGCAATAGCCACCGACGTGTGCGTATAACCGCCTGCATTTAATATGATTCCATCATATGTAAACCCGGTTTCATGCAGTTTATTAATCAGTTCTCCTTCTACATTACTTTGAAAATAATCCAGTTCTAGTATGGAAAATTTATCTTTCAAAGTCTGCAGATAAGTATCAAAATTATCTTTACCATAAATAGATTGCTCCCGTACGCCAAGTAAGTTTAAATTTGGGCCGTTAATTATCTGGATTTTCATTAATCAAACATAAAAAAACAATTTGAACTGGCAACCGCTTTTTCGGGGATTTAAATCATACCTGAGGCTTGAAAGATCTCTTTCGGCCAATACTATAGAAGCATACATCCGGGACGTAGAAAAATTAACTCAGTTTTTAGAATCAACTGAAACTGAGAAAAAAATTAATGAAATTACTTCCGATGATCTAAAAGATTTTCTCGTTTGGATAAATGAGTTAGGCATGCTGCCGGCAAGTCAGGCCAGAATTCTTTCGGGATTGAAAACCTTTTTCAAATATTTGATTCTTGAAGAAATCATTTTATCTGATCCTTCTTCCCTGCTGGAAAGCCCAAAAATTGGAAGAAAACTTCCGGATACGCTGAATATTGCAGAAGTTAATTCGCTGATTGATGCAATAGACCTTTCAAAAGCCGAAGGAATGCGGAATAAGGCCATACTTGAAGTGATGTACGGTTGCGGATTAAGAGTTACTGAATTAACCACATTGAAAATTTCAAACCTTCATCTGGAAATTGAATTTATTAAAATCATTGGCAAGGGAAATAAAGAAAGGCTGATTCCAATTGGATCAGAGGCAATTAAATATTTAAAAATTTACCTGGAACAATCCCGGGTGCATTTAAAAATTAAAACCGGCAAAGAGGATTATGTTTTTCTAAATAATCGCGGAAATCCTCTTTCGCGGGTCATGGTATTCTTAATTATTAAAAAGCTTGCAGAAAAAATCGGATTAAAGAAATGCATAAGTCCGCATACGTTGAGACATTCCTTTGCCACACATTTAATAGAAGGCGGCGCTGATCTTAGAGCTATTCAGGAAATGCTGGGGCATGAAAGTATTACAACAACCGAAATTTACACCCACCTTGACCGTGATTTTTTACGTCAAACCATGACTCAGTTTCATCCAAGAAGCTAGTTATACTTCTTCCTTAAAATAAACTTTATAAAAGTTCATAGCCTTATCGTCATCAAATCCTTTTTCGATAAGCTCTTTGTCTCCATGAATATATATATGAAAGTTCTTATCGAGTTTTAAAACGCTTTTAAAATCCTTTGCCTGTTTTTTTACAGCCGCTCCTGAAATATCAAATGAGCCGGTAATTCCGGTTTCGAACTCCTGATCATGCTGCTGACTGAAATTTTTAAAGGATTCTATAGCTTTTGCATTTCCGATAACCTCATTGGCAAACTCATCCATTTCAAAAGTTTCTTTTTCTTTGAAATACTTCATGGACCGGTTCAGTAGATCTATTTTATCTGCTTTGCTAAGTTCAAATTCGTCATCCAACTTTGTGCTCACAAAATTTTTATAAATACTCATGGTATTCTGAGTTTTATTAAAATTATCATTCCTGATTTTCAGTTTCAGAAACTCATCTTTCCAGTAAACCGTATCCGTCCGGTTGGTATTATCAACCACAACTACTTTAAAACCTTCGTCTTTATTGCAATTGAAGATTAAAACGCCTTTGTCTAATTTTTGAATATTTATACCATCCTGTTCATACTCCATCTGAAATCCACCTTTTTCAGGATAAACTTTTAAATACGTTTCCTTGGTTTCAGATTTAAATATCCCTAAAGCATCATGCAATTCTCCCTCTATCTGCACGTCTTTAAACGAAGCCACATACAATTCGCCGGATTTTATTTTAGGGTGATTAGAAATATCATACAGATATTTACTGATATCCTGGCTGTTTTGATGGAAATTGGAGGGATTTTTAAAAATATCGGATGAAAAATGAAACAGCTCGTTCAGATTCAAATCATCCGTAGAATGCATAAAATGATACACTTCATTTACTTTTTCAAATGAACTTAAAAAATACCGCATGAGCAGATTATTCAAAAATTCATCCTGAATTACGAGTGAATGATCGGACAATACATAAAATTCATTTTGAGATTTATTTCCAATGCGATGAATGGAAAGTTGTTCTAAAGAAGCTTCCTGAAAAAATACCATATGCAATACTAAGCTGCAAAGAAAGTAAAATACTTTCTTGTTTAATGATACTTAAAGCTTTTGTTAATACCTGACAGTAGGTTTAGAGTTGTAGACTAACGATTTTGAAAATGAATGCTTCGCTCGAGGTATTGAAGAAAATCATGATTATATGCTGCAGAAACAGCATTAATATTAGTAATATTCCAGGCTTTTTTTTCAAATAAATTTAAAATTTCTGAAACCGTTATTCCCAACATAACTGAAAGGTCTGCTGCAGATAAACCCTGACTGTAATTATAATCTCTAACAATTTTCCCGAAGTGCATTTAGATAAAAATTAAGGTGGTCAATTACGTATCCTGAATAATTAGGGTTTATTCGAAATTCCAGACAATAAGTTTCATGAATAATTAAAATATTACAGTATTTCCAATAAATATTTCAAATTCTCTCGTTTACAGGTTGTTAATAAGGCTAAGAGAAAAAAATTAAAAAATAAAGTAATTATATGTAACTAAACTTTCTGTACTACCGTAAACACCACCATTGTTATAAAACACATAGTATATGGAAAATCAAGAAAGCTTTAAATACAAGGAAATTACAATCTTTCATGAAAATGGTGTGCAATACGCAAAACCTACCTGGGATTTCGCCAGTCAGTTAGATACAGAAAATGCGACTACATTAGATTACAGTAAATCTTTTGAATCATTTAAACGATGGTCTGCAACTCAAAAATTTCCTATTTTAAGTCGTGTTCTTATTCCGGACGGTGTTTATCCAACAAGTTTATTTACTATCAAACCTGATTTAAAAAAGCAGTTTGGTGTTGATATTTCTCATTATGCATACATCGGAAATAACAATTCCAGTACAGAAGAGCGTTTCCCAACAGTAACAACTGATTGTCCTTTTGATGAGGAGCTTCCTGCACCAAAATCAGAAAGTCAAAGAAAACTTGAATTAGTTCTTCAGGCAAAATCTTTCCAATTGGAAACAGTTATCAACAATAGAATATCGCAGATGAACTCTTTAGAAAGTGTTTATATGATTCAAAATAGTCAGGATGCAACCCCAAAATTTATGAATAACTAATACTTATTTACTTTATAACAAAAAAATGGAAAGCAAAATTGCTTTCCATTTTTTTTTAATCCAGCAATAAGGTATCATCTTCATCATCAGTAAGACTCAACCGTATAGTATCAGCACCGGCAATTCCATCTATAGAACCACGGATATGAGTGGCGTTTAATAGCACCTTATCCAATTGCTTCTCACGAGATTTCCACATTCTTTCCATTGCATCCCGCTCTTTCTGAATAGAAATCCGCATACTCATATAACCCTCTTTTATGGCTTTCCATTGTTCAGAGAATTCTGATCCCGTCAGATAATCATATAACATGTGCATCTTGTCTCCGCGATTTTCCTGAAAACGGGAAGCGCTAGATAATTTGATAATTCCATCACGTAGTACATAAGCCACCGCTTTAACTTCCTCGAATGAACAAATCCAAACTCCATCTTTTTCTCCAAAACAATCCATTCCCTTGGGATAACACTGCGTTACAATCACCGCAACATCAACCCCTACACTTCGCATATCCTTTTTAAGCTTATCAATCCAGTCTCCCGAAAAATTGCTGGTACGTTTGCTTTCATAAATAATCTTTCCGCATTCCTGACCAAAATTATTACGAACTACCTGAATACAATCTGCGCCCCTCACTCCTTTTCCAACTTCATCAATTACATCAAAAGGAAAGGTATTGCGTAACAATTCTTCGAGGATAAGTTCCTGAACTTCGCCCTGCAATTGCATAGAACCCTGTTCAGCTTTCCGTTTCATTTCGTCGGCTAATTTTCGCTGATCATCCAATTGCTTTTCAAGCTCTTTAACCCGAAGTAAATGCTCAGTATCTTTCAGTGCATTTTTTTCGGCCTCATGCTTTTTAATATTTTCTGTGATCTGGATGCGTTCTTCCTGCAGTTTTCTTTGAAGATTTATTTCCAGTTCTTCCTCTTTACTTTTTAACTCCTGCTCCCGCTTTAAAAATTCCAATTCTTTTTGTCTGGAAATTTTTAATTTTTCTTCACTCTCTTTATTTGAATTCTCCAGCAACTGCATTTTATTTTCAAAATCTGTTGCTATGGTTTTTCTTAAATTTTCTTCCAGATCTTTTTTAAGCTTACTTTTTTCTTCAGTTAACTTTTGCTCAAACAATGCAGCCTGCTGTTTTTGTCTCGAAGTAAATTCTTCTTCCTTTTTGTTGAATTCTTCTTCTTTTTTCTTTTGCCAGGAAACCATTTTAGTTCTAAGCTGCTGCTCGTATTCTTTACCTATTGCTTCTTCTAATGGAAACGAAGTTCCGCAGTTAGGGCATTTTACTTCCGTTGACATACTATTGAAATTTTTCTTAAAATACTGTTTTTAATTAGTGCTGATCCAGAATTCTGAAATTGAACATTAATTCCATTCTGCCCGGATCATACGATCTTTCCCCCGAAGATCTGATCGTAGCTGCAGGTTTTTAAAACCTGCCTTTTTTAACACTTCTAACGTTTGTTCTCCCAGATGCTCATTAATTTCTAAAAAAAGCAAACCGCTCACATTTAAATGGATAGCCGCATAATTGGCTATTGCCTTATAAAAAAGCAATGCATCATCATCAGGAACAAATAAAGCCGTATGCGGCTCATGTTCCAATACATTCTGATGCATCAACTCCTTTTCAGAGATCGTAACATAAGGCGGATTGCTAACAATTAACGAATATTTTTTCTCTGCAATGCTTGCTGAGGAAACATTCAAAATATCCGCCTGGTAAAATTTTACTTCCGTTTTATTAAGTACAGAATTCCGGATGGCTGTTTCTATAGCTTCCGCAGATATATCAATTGCAGAAACCTGGGCCTCTGGAAAATGTTTCTTTAAAACAATAGGAATGCATCCGCTCCCAGTTCCAATGTCCAGAATCTTTAAATCAGAAGTTTTGTTCACAACTGGATCTTTTATAATCCAGTCAACTAATTCCTCTGTTTCTGGCCTTGGTATTAAAACAGAAGGATTGACCTTAAAAGGCAGCTCGTAAAATTCCGTTTTACCCAATATATATTGCAATGGTTTCCCTGATTTTAATTCATCAAGAATACTTAATAAAGAAGTCTCCTGCATCAAATCCGGTGTGTCATTTTTACGGCTTAAATAGGATGCCCTGTTTAATTCACAAACATAACTCACAGATAGCCAGGCCAGACTTTTAGCTTCATCCTTGCCGTAAAGTTCTGTTAAACTATCAATATATAACTTTTCAATTTCCCGTAAGGTCATCAGGCAAAGTAAAGAAAAGATGAGTTAAAATTGGCTTGTTTTTAATTCCGCAGCACAATTAAAGCCATAACATCTGCGAAATTATGCGGTATCAAATTGTTTACTTGCTTTTGCTGATAAAGAGCCTTGGATCTTTATAAAATATTTACTTTTGCGGCATGTCTCATCATGAAAAATACATGCAGCGCTGCCTTGAGCTTGCATTATTAGGAGCCGGATCTGTGAGTCCGAATCCGATGGTTGGATCTGTCTTAGTTTTTAATCAAAAGATTATTGCAGAAGGATATCATCAAAAATACGGTGAACCACATGCTGAGGCAAATGCCATTGAATATGCATTGCAAAACCTGGATGATGCTGAAAATAAGCTTAAAAATTCAACTCTGTATGTGAATTTAGAGCCGTGTTCGCATTTTGGAAAACGCCCTCCCTGTGCTGATCTGATTATTAAACACAAAATTCCTGTAGTGGTTATTGGCTGTCGCGATCCTTTTGATCAGGTTAACGGAAAAGGAATTGATAAGCTTAAAGATGCCGGAATTACGGTTATTGAGAATATCTTAAATGAGAAATGCCTCAATTTAAACAGGAGATTTTTTACCCGGATACAGAAACAGCGACCTTTTATAATCTTAAAATGGGCCCAAACCGCAAACGGATATTTTGCTCCTGAAAATCCCGAAAAAAAATGGATCAGTTCTGAAGCTTCAAAAGTACTGGTTCATAAATGGCGTTCAGAGGAAGATGCGGTTTTGGTTGGTAAAAACACAGCACTCATTGATAATCCTCAATTAAACGTTAGAGAAATTTCCGGAAGAAATCCAATAAGAATAGTTATTGACCGTAACCTGTCTCTTCCGCAAACATTAAATGTATTTGATCAGAGTCAGGACACGATAATTTTTAATGCGCTAAAAACAGATGTATCCGGTCGTATCAAATTTTTAATGCTGGAAGATTTTGACAATCTGTTGCCTCAATTGATTTCGTACCAATTATATTTGATGGATGTGCAATCAATTATTATTGAAGGCGGATTACAAACTTTAAACTTATTTATCAAGTCGGGATTATGGGATGAGGCTCGTATAATAACCGGAAAAGATTCCTGGACAAATGGAATGAAGGCACCGCTTATCTCCGGAAAACAGGTTTACCAGACTGCTTTAAGTTCAGATATTATTACCATCCTTTATAATACCAATCGTTAATGATCTACATTTTTTTAAGCATTTGCTGCTCTGTATTCGTTTCAATCCTGCTCAAACTTGCCAAACGTTATTCAATAGATGCTTCACAGGCAATCGTCTGGAATTATTCCATAGCGGCCTTATTAACCTGGATTATCTTTCGGCCGGGCATGGAATCTTTACAATTAAGTTCCTACCCGCTGTATCTTTCCTTAGGAATTTTACTGCCCTTACTATTTTTAATTCTGGCGGCCAGCATCCGCTACAGCGGTATTGTCAGAACAGATATAGCACAACGTCTTTCCTTATTTATTCCTATTGTAGCCGCATTTCTTTTATTCAGCGAATCATTATCCACCTTAAAAATAACCGGTATCAGCATTGGTTTTGCTGCTATAATCTGCTCCATTCCATGGCAAAAGAAAGAGGATAAAAAAAGCTCAAACACGGCTTGGATTTATTTACTGCTTGTGTTTATGGGACTGGGGATTATCGACATCCTGTTTAAGCAGCTTGCCCAAAATAAATCCACACCCTTTACCAGCACCTTGTTCCTGGTTTTCTGTATTGCCTTTATTCTATCAATTAGCGTATTGCTTTATTTCTTTATTACGAAGAAAAAGAGATTTTCATGGAAGAATTTTTTCTCGGGAATGATCCTGGGGATCGCAAACTTTGGCAATATTCTGTTTTACATCAAGGCGCATCAAAGCTTATCAAATGATCCATCCATTGTTTTTTCTGCGATGAATATTGGAGTGATCATCATGGGTTCCCTGGTTGGAATTTTAATATTTAAAGAGAAATTAAGCAAACTGAACTATGTCGGAATATTTCTGGCTTTGCTATCTGTATTCGTTATTTCTATGGTATAAGTTATTTTTCATTTCGATTTTAAAATATGCTTTTTGAAGATAACTACAAAACCATTGCCTCCCCTTCCGAAGGTATATTTAAAGATCGCGGAAGCAAATTTATAGGATATGCTTTCCCGGTTAATTCTGAGCAGAATATTAAAGCCTTGATTCAACAACTGCAAACAGAACACCCGAAGGCCAGGCATTTCTGCTGGGCTTTACGGATAAGCCCGGACCGCTCTGTTTTTCGACTAAACGATGATGGCGAACCTTCCGGAACTGCAGGCCGCCCGATTCTCAACACCTTATTATCCAACGAGCTTACCAATATTTTGGTTGTGGTAGTGCGGTATTTCGGAGGAACCTTATTGGGTGTTCCGGGCTTGATAAATGCCTATAAAACGGCAACACTCGAAGCCATTCATGCAGCTCAAATTATAGAAAAAACTGTAAATGATGTCTATCTTCTAAAATTTAACTACCTGCAATTAAATGAAGTGATGAAATTGGTGAAAGATGAAAATCTAACGTATCAAAATCAAAATTTCGATACAATCTGCTCGCTGGAGATTTCTGTCAGGAAAACGCAGCTAAACAACTTGCTATTAAAACTTGAAAATATCTCGGGACTCAGCTATTCTTATTTGGGCAGTGTTTAGACTTGAAAGTAATTCTGATGGTGCTGGAGTGTCGAGATGGAATTAACGTTTTGCAAAACCCGTATGCTGTCTGGGCTTATTACTTATTGGCTGTCTGCATTATTTCCAATAAGTCTTTTTTCATTTCAAGCCAATATTTTAGTTTTTCATCAATTAACTGTAGAACGTCAGGGTCATCTTTAAAAAATTCTTTTAATTCATTCTTGAACTTTTTCGTTGTCTGGCCTACCAGAAAAAGGTACCTGTGGTCTGGTTTTTCAAATGTATAATATATCTTCTGAGAAGGTAGTGCATATCCGCTTCCCGACGTAGATGTACCATATTGATATAAACTAGCTTTGGAGCCGACAAATACGGGAGATAGAAATCTGAATGAACCATCTTTTACCGGCTTTGACAAAAAAACGTATTTACGCCCATCAGCTGAATAGCCATAGCCTTTTATATCAACAGGAGTAAATCTTTTTTGGGCATTTGAACTGTCAACAACTTCAATCAAGTTGGTAAAATTATTTTGCCCAAGTAAACCATTCGGGAATTTTATTTGGGTTACAACGGTGTCGTTCTCATGAGTTATGTAATATCCCAGAGTTTTGGTTTGTGCATAAATGTTCATTATCGTGAAAACCGCAATGATTGTCATAATATACTGTTTCATATATCTGAATGTTTAATTTATTATGTTAGTAGTTTCCTTGCAGATAACATTTTTCGGCTTGGCGATGTGTTGGATTTTTAGCACCAAAGTTGATGCGGAGAACTAATGTTTGATTAACCACCAATGTGTCTGCGGAGCACTGAACCGCCTCTTTTGCCAAACCCGTGTTATGCGTTCGTTTTGTTAGCCAATTCATCCTTTTGTCCTCCGAGAATTTTACCTATTAAAAGAAAAGCAACTGGACCTATAACAGCATATCCTATTATACCGATGTTTCTGATTTGCATATTTTGAAGCGGTATACCAATTAGTCCAATTAGGCTTAGTATTCCACTAATAATTAAAAGTGCTTTTAAATTCTTGTCAATTTTAAAAACAGGAGCTAAAAACAACATTGAAAGTCCGAAAAATAAGTCCCATGCAAGAATGTCTAAAGCATAAACGACCGAAGGCCACTTGAACGAAAAGAAAAATGAAGAGTTTTGCAATAGTTCAGCTTCCATAGTATGGCTAACCGAGAGGATTAAAAAGTGAACAGACGAAGTAATTACTGTCGTGAAGCACATAAAAATAAGCGCTGTGAGGGTGAAAAATTTGTCAATAAGCGGAGCACAAAGGTGAACCGTAATCAGACTAATTGCCATTAGTAACGAGATAACTATACTTAAAATTTCCATTATTGTGAAATAAGGATTGCCAATTGAGTCATCCGGTGATTGAAGAGAAAGTAGTCCTATGGTCGTTGTAATAGCATAAATAATTCCAAGAACAAATATTATCCTACAGGTAGTCCGTCCTACGCTACGATAAAAAGAATTAAAATTGTCCTTGTTCATAGTATTAAAATGACGCATAACGGTTAAGGGTTTATGTTGTGCCCGATTAAAAGGCACTCACCTGTCACCCAGTATTAAAGTAGTTAAAAAGAAGAAAAGGATAGAGATTCACCTCACCGGCATAATCTAACCCTGTATTAGGAGCTGATGTTATTTAAGCCCTTAATGTATCGTCGATAGTAGTCGTCTTTTCATTTAGACCTACCATGTTCTTCTAAGTATTCTCGCCACTCATGAATGACATACCAAATACCCATTATCACAGCTAAAATGCCCAATAAATACCGAGATTCACTCGTAATAAAATACCTATAAACTGCAAAACTTCCTACCAATATTACTAGCCACGCCCACCATGTTGCCCACAAAAATTCGACTGTTAGAATAAACTTTTCTAGTGTTGTTAGTAACATTGTTTTTATCTTCATAAGAGTTCGTTATGACATGTATTTCATTCGATTCCTGGCAAAGTGAGCTTTTCAATTAGTAGTCGTTTATGGCATTTGTGGTGTTTTTTTTACCATTTGCCCCTAACGGTTAGTATTTGCGATGATGGGAGTTACCCCCTTATGCTATGATAACCGAAACAATCAAAAAGTAAGTAATAAAATAAGTTTCACCACGACAGCCCATTTGCGCAAATGCAATGTTAGCTGTAGTTAATATTTAAAGCTACGGAACCATTAGTATTGCCTGATTTTAATAAAGAAAAGTCTGCTAAGGCTGAAATTCAAAACTGTGTTAATTAATTAAATTCTTTTATAGAAGAATACGCAGATTTGTTAATGGTAAACTTACATATTGAGGAAAACCAGAACCTGACTGGATTAATAATTACAACTTCTTTTAGTATTAAAGTTTGAGTACACCTTTATCTAAATCATCTTTTGCCAAAAAATTATTAACCTGTTTAGTAAAAGTATCTGTTTTATCAACAAACATTTTTACATCATTTTCTGGGCTTTGAAGTTGAATGTCTTTATCTTCCCTCCTGTCTAAATGCCATTGAAGATTGCTTATTTGGCGCATTATCTGGATTTGATTTGCATAAAGAAATTTCAGCATATCTTTTTCAGATATGTCGTCAAGTGAATTATAGTCATTAATTTTCATATTTTTTGTTTTTGAAAGTTTAATCAATTAAGTTAATATTTAAGAAGCAGATAATTTATACCCTGCCAATACCTAAGGCATTCATCGTGAATTTCTTTGCACAATCTTCTCAATTATAGCTGATTGTGATTTTAATATACTCAACAAGTTGCCAAATAGGTCAAGAATAACGTTAAAACCCAAAACAGAAAATAGTAATACAACTTGGAAAATGAAGCCCTTATCAACTATGGTTTCTGATATAAAAAGTTCTATTAAAAAATATGCAGGAGTGATGTATCGCAATGAAAAAAGTAAACATTTTTTTATATAAGAGCTAAGTATATTCTTATCTGGAATATACTTGCCAAGAATATTGTCAAAAAATGATTTACTCAATGAGCCTATCAGTGCTATTGCAATTATTTTTATTATTTCTTCTTTTGTCAATGCTTATAGGTTTATTGGGATTGTTATAGCAATAGTGAGATGGTTTTGTGTTATCTATAACTTATAAAGTCAATTTACTTTTATTGAAAGTCCGTCATCCCGCCATACTCCTTTTATACAGCAGGGTAATTACACCTAACTAGTATGTATACACATGATTAAATTAAAACCTGCGTATATATTTACTATATATATTATATTCTAATAATAGCAAGGTAATTCTGCATCGTTATTTAATTATAATTTAACATTAAGGTTTTAAATTCTCTTAAAGATAAGGTTGATGATTAAATTATCAAGATAAATTTAATTAATTGCAATTCATATTAACTCAGAAGATTCAGGTTAAATTACCAGTCTACAATTGATTCGTTATTGTACTTTAGCTCTGGATAAAACCAGCTAATTACACCTATCTAAATATTAATTGTATGAAAGCAATAGCAGAATCAGATCTCGTTATTAATCCCGACGGAAGTATATATCACTTAAATTTAGTACCCGAAGATGTGGCGGATACCATAATCACTGTTGGAGACCCGGATCGGGTTGGAGAAGTGAGCCGGCATTTTGACAGCATTGAATTAAAAAAAGGCAAACGCGAATTTATAACCCACACCGGCTATCTGGGCAAAAAACGAATTACAGTTATTTCTACCGGAATTGGTACTGATAATATTGATATTGTTTTTAATGAACTGGATGCGCTTGTTAATATCGATTTTGCAAGCAGAACAGTTAAGGATGAGTTAAAAAGCCTGGAAATTATTCGCATCGGTACTTCGGGAGCTATTCAGGAAGATATTCCTATGGGCACCTTATTGGTTTCTGAATTTGCTGTTGGACTGGATTCACTCATGCATTATTATATACATCAGCTTTCTGCTGATGAACACAACATTCAGGATGATATCAAATCTCATTTACATCATTTACAGGGAATTTCGCCTTACATAACTTCCGCAGACCCCGGTTTATTGAATAAAATTGGTAAAGATTTATTAAAAGGTATAACCGCTACTACCCCCGGTTTTTATGCCCCGCAGGGACGTGAAGTACGGGCAAAAAATGCGGTGCCTTCCTTAATTTCCCTGTTTAATTCTTTCAGATCCGGATCCCGCAGGATAACTAATCTCGAAATGGAAACAGCTGGTATTTACGCATTAGCCAAAGTATTAGGACATAAAGCTTTATCTGTAAATGCAATTTTAGCGAGCAGGGTAAAATTTGAATTCAGTAACGATCCTCAAAAAGTTGTAGATAAAGCTATCGAACACGTTTTAAATGCGATTACCAAATCTTAATCCGGTTTTTATAAATCTTTAACCAGATCAAGAAATTTTGAAATGGCTTCTTTCTTCTTTTCATCCAGATTGAAGTCAAGCTTATGCATCAGATAATCTGCTAAATCAAAATTTTTATATTCAGGGAGACCCGGAATTATCTGCTCCCGGTTAGCCAGTCCAAACTTTAATGCCAAATTGAATTCGCTGATAAATGCGGGTTCAATTTTTTTATTTGCTGCCCAAACGGCAAAGGCAAAAGGCAGTCCGGTAAATTTTTTCCACTCCTGACTTAAATCATACGCATACGGATACTGATCACTTTTTCCAAAAGTTCGGTCGCCAATTTGAACAAATGCGTCTGCATTTCCGATTACCACCCGCGGCCCAACCTTCCAGTAGTTTTTAAGAAGAACCAATGCCAGGTTATTTGAGGTCCGCGACTGTTCATCTAAGCGGATTGTTTCTATTTCTTCAATTGGTTTTTCACTAAAAATATACACCGAATTAACTGCGCCATCAGCACCTATACAATAATCAGATATAATTTCATAGTTCGGAATTCGGAGCAATGCAGCAACCGGAACTAAACCTATATCAACCTGATTATCAATTAATTTATTAGCGCATGTTGAAGGAATATCCAGGCTCAAATCAATCTTATTAATGATTTCAGAATGTGTTAATCCGTAAACAAAAGGTTTGGTGTTTGTATATGAAACTGCGGAGATTTTTATTTTATTCACTTTTTATTTGCGAGAAGATATTTCAGGTGATCTGTATTATTAAAGTCGTCAATCCGGAAGCTAATTCCATCATAAATCACTTTGTATAAAGTTGTATTTAAGTGGGGGAACTTGTCCATTTCTGTGAGTGGAATATTGGTTAAAAGGCAAAGAAATAACCTTAATGCTCTACCATGCATGCAGATTAAAACATTCCTGTCTTCGGTATTTTGAAGCAAATGTTGTATAACAATCAACTGTCGTTCTTTTACCTCCAGCGGACTTTCGCCTTGTTCAAATTTATGATGAAGATCTCCCTGGCTCCAATTGTGCGTCATGTTCCTAAATGCAGATTTAGTTTCTTCGGTACTGTCTTTTCCCTCGTAAATCCCCCAGGCTAATTCATCCAAACCGGGAAACTGCTCCCATGCAATTCCGGAATCTATAAATTTCTGAACTGTTTGGTGAGTTCGTTTTAAGGTAGATGTATATATTTTATCAAATGGAACATGCTGGTATGCCTGATGAAATGCGTCTGATTGAAGTTTTCCAAATTCATTCAAATCTGTATTCATTCCCCTGCCCTGCACTATTCCCCTTCTATTCAGATCAGTTTCACCGTGGCGAATTATATAAATAGTTTTTAAAGTTGCTTTATTTGAATCGGTATTCAGCTCGGGATTATTTGCCGGTATTTCTGTCATATTTAAATTAATCCTGTAAATTATTAAGAGCCATATCAGCCGCAGGCTGTACAACAGGAAGTTTATAATATTTTGGTTTTACTTCATCAGGAAACACAAAATCAGTATAATCTGTAAGTACATTATAAAGCGTATCTCTTTCAATTGGTTTTCTTCCCACATGCCTGATCAGATCTACGATTTCCTTCGTACTCATTGCCGGATGCTGTTCTTCTGCTCCGGCCATTGAATATATTTTGGTGGTGTCATCCAACGTTCCATCAATATCATCCACACCAAAACTTAAAGATAATTGAGCTGTATCTCTGCTGATCATTGCCCAATAAGCCTTGATATGATCAAAATTATCAAGATATATTCTGGAGATTGCGTAATTACGAAGATCTTCGATAACCGAAACTTCTGGAACATGTGACATCTGGTTATCCTGATTTCTGAATTTCAACGGAATAAACGTTTGAAAGCCGCCAGTTTTATCCTGTAAAGTTCGAAGCTGATCCAGATGATCTACCCGGTGTTTATATTCTTCTATATGTCCGTACAGCATTGTCGCATTGGAGCGCATTCCCAGTTTATGCCATTCTTCGTGAATTTGAAGCCACTGTTCACCCGTACATTTATCTTTAGCAATTTGCTCACGTATTTCGGGGTCGAAAATTTCTGCTCCTCCTCCCGGGATGGAATCCAGGCCGGCCTCTTTCATCAGTTTCATTCCCGAAGCATAATCAATCTTCGCTTTTTTGAACATATAATGATATTCAACCGGCGTTAATGCCTTAACATGCAGCTCCGGACGATGCTGATGAATGGAGGTAAAAAGTTGTGAGTAAAAGTGAAGATCATACTGAGGCAATACTCCTCCAACAATATGCACTTCTGTTACAGGCTGTTCATCGTATTTTTTTACAATGTCCAGCATTTCTTCCATGGTATATTCCCAGCCCTCCGATTTTTGTTTTAAAAGGCGGGAATAAGAACAAAACTTACAATCATAAATACACAGATTGGTAGGCTCTATATGGAAATTTCTATTGAAATAGGTCTTATCTCCATGGCGCTTTTCGCGAATGAAATTTGCCAGAATACCCAGGTAGCCTAGCTCTGCTTTTTCATATAATAAAACGCCTTCATTAAAACTGATCCGGTTATCATCCCTTATTTTTTCGGCAATTAATTTAAGGTCAGAATCAAGATCCGGGTTTTGCAGCAGTATATTCAGAGTATCTAAAGAATTCATATTTCAACTTTGTTCAAAAATACAAAATGAGAAAACAATTATTATCCTGATACTTGAATTAACCTTTATCATATGGTAAGTTTACCTTTTGATGTCAATAAATAAATTATGAAACTGGAAACTATCGCTATTCACGCGGGCAATAAAATTGAAACTGGAAGCCGTGCCGTTATACAGCCAATTACGTTATCAACAACTTATGAGCGTGGCGCTGATGGAGATTATCCGGGTGGATTTATTTACACAAGAGCTGATAATCCGAATAGAAAATCTTTGGAAAATGTTCTGGCGCAGCTTGAAAGAGGAGCTGATGCCTGCGCTTTTTCCTCAGGTAATGCAGCTGGAAACGCAGTTTTTCAATCTTTAAAAGCCGGCAGCCACATTATTGCTCCTGAAGATATGTATCACGGATTAAAAAACCAGCTCAAAGAAATTTATGCCCAAACTTTAGAAATAGATTTTGTGGATTGTACAGATACCGAGAAAATACGCTCAGCCATAAAAAGCAATACCCGTTTAATATGGATTGAAACACCTTCAAATCCGCTGTTAAAAATTACAGATATTGCTGAAGTTGTTACCCTTGCTAAAAAGAATAATATTATTGTAGCCTGCGACAATACATTCGCGAGCCCTGTTTTTCAAAATCCTTTAGTATTAGGATGCGATATCGTCATGCATTCGAGCACAAAATATATTGGCGGACACAGTGATGTATGCGGCGGTGCTTTAATCTGTAAAGAATTAAACCCTTTCTGGGAGAAAGTCAGAAATGTGCAGACATTGGGCGGTGCCATACCTTCGCCTTTTGATTGCTTTCTGACGGTCCGCGGAATTAAAACCTTGCCTTACCGAATGCGTGGTCATGAAGAAAACGCTATGAAAATTGCCCTGTTCTTGGAAGATCATCCTGCCGTAGAAAAGGTTTATTATCCCGGATTAATCAGTCATCCTCAGCATAAAATTGCTAAAAATCAGATGAATGGTTTTGGCGGCATCATTTCATTTTTAGTAAACGGTACTGATCAGGCTGCCTTAAAAGTGGTTAACAAAGTAAAACTCTTTACCCAGGCAACCAGCCTTGGCGGCGTTGAAAGTTTAATTGAACACCGGGCATCTATTGAAGGACCGGAAACTAAAACTCCGCAAAATTTAATACGGGCTTCCATCGGCTTAGAAAACAGTGATGATTTGATAGCTGATTTAAACCAGGCATTGCAATAAAATACGTCATCTTAACCTACAATTTTCAATTATTAAATATTTAATTTGGAAATTAGATTCTTTTCAACATATATTTGAAATATTATTTGGTAGCAATACCAATCTGTCATCAATAATCGTAAAGGTTTTGATTTATACAGAAGTGGCGAGAGATCAGGCTCTATGACCCGCTGACAACCCCCCGATCGGTTTCGGGGAAGGTGCCAATTCCTGTCCGGTAATTACCGGAAACTATAAATATTTACAGCCATGCAAAGAAAAATTTATTTCTTCGATTTTTTCTCTTCAGAGAACTTTTCCATTTCCTCTATTTTCAGCAAGCCTTATACTCCAATGCAGTATATGTGTTGTTGCATTTGTTAAGCAGGTTTATCGTAATTCTTTTTTTTCAGAATTATAATCCTGCTTCTGCTTTCGCAGATCTCTTTCCTATACAGCTTTACAACATACTATTTAAGTTTTACCTATAAATCATTACAATATGTCAACTCCCAACTTAAAATTTGAAACCCTGCAAATACATGCGGGTCAGGAACCAGATCCTACAACCGGATCCCGGGCTGTTCCAATTTACCAGACTTCTTCTTATGTGTTTAATAATTCGGAACACGGTGCCAATCTGTTTGCGCTCAAAGAATTCGGAAATATCTATACAAGAATAATGAATCCCACGACCGATGTTTTTGAGAAGCGTATTGCGGCTTTAGAAGGCGGTGTAGCCGCATTAGCGGTTTCCTCCGGACAGGCAGCGCAATTTATTGCCCTTTCAAATATTCTTCAGTCGGGAGATAATTTTATATCTACCTCATTTCTGTATGGTGGTTCTTACAATCAGTTTAAAGTTTCATTTAAAAGATTAGGTATTGAAGCTCGTTTTGCCAATGGCGATGAGCCGGCAAGTTTTGAAAAACTCATCGATGACAAAACCAAAGCATTGTATATAGAAACTATCGGAAATCCGGAGTTTAATGTTCCGGATTTTGAAAAAATAGCGGCCATTGCTAAGAAGCATGATCTTCCTCTAATAGTAGACAACACCTTTGGCGCTGGAGGCTATTTATTCCGGCCGCTTGAACATGGGGCAAATATTGTAGTTGAGTCAGCTACCAAATGGATCGGTGGTCATGGAACCTCCATTGGCGGCGTAATAGTAGACGGAGGTAATTACAACTGGGGAAATGGTAAATATCCGCAATTCAGTGAACCTTCAGAAGGTTATCACGGCTTAGTTTTTAACGATGTGTTTGGAATTGGGAGCAATTTTGGAAACATCCAGTTTATTATCCGTGCCCGTGTAGAAGGATTACGCGATTTTGGACCTTCAATTTCTCCATTCAATTCATTCCTTTTAATTCAGGGATTAGAAACTCTTTCTTTAAGAGTTCAAAGACATGTAGATAATGCGCTGGAATTAGCAAAATGGTTAAAGGATCATCCGCAGGTAGAGAAAGTAAATTACCCGGGTTTACCCGACAGTCCTTATCATGCCAATGCTAAAAAATATTTAAGAAATGGTTTTGGTGGAGTTTTGTCCTTTGAACTTAAAGGTCCAAAAGAAGCGGCTACTAAATTTGTTGACAGCTTAAAGTTAATCAGTCATCTGGCAAATGTAGGCGATGCCAAAACACTGATTATTCAACCTTCCGCAACTACTCACCAGCAGTTAGGAGCCGAAGAACAAAAAGCTGCCGGTGTTAAGGAATCTCAACTGCGCATTTCAGTAGGGATTGAACACCTGGATGATATTAAAGCAGATCTGGAACAGGCGTTTTCTGTTATTAAAAATTTGGAACCGGTACTTGTCTAATAATATATTTTAAGTTTCAGTCATTTCAATGGGATATCAGGTTTTCAATTATAAAGATCCATTCGTTTTAGAGAGCGGTAAAAAACTGCCGGAATTGCAAATTGCTTTTCATACCTACGGGAAATTAAATCAGCAAAAAAGCAATGTTATTTGGGTATGTCATGCATTAACGGCAAATTCTGACGTATTTGATTGGTGGAAAGGACTTTTTGGCTACAATAATTTATTTAATCCGGATGAACATTTCATTGTTTGCGCAAATATATTGTCATCTCATTACGGAAGCAGTAATCCTTTAAGCCTGAACAAAGAAACCGGATTGCCATTCTACCTTTCCTTTCCCGAATTAACTGTACGTGATCTGGTATCGGCTCATCAGCTTTTGGCAAACCATCTGGATATTGAAGAAATCAGTTTACTCATTGGTGGATCTCTGGGCGGTCAACAAGCTTTAGAATGGTCTATAATGGAACCTGAAAAAATTAAAAATCTGGTTTTACTTGCTACTAATTCGGTTCATTCTTCCTGGGGAATTGCATTTAACGAAAGTCAGCGCATGGCAATAACTGCCGACCGCACGTTCTATTCGATGTCGCCTGATGGTGGAAACAAGGGATTAAAGGCGGCCCGTAGCATTGCGCTTCTATCCTACCGAAATTATCAAACTTATAAGTTCACCCAAAATGAAGAATCACACGAGAAAACCAGCGATTTTAAAGCTGCTTCTTACCAGAATTATCAGGGTGAAAAACTTGTAAACCGGTTCAATGCGTTCAGCTATTATTACTTAAGTAAAACGATGGATAGTCATCATGTTGGGCGCAACCGCAGAACGGTTGAAAATGCTTTAAGTTTAATAAAAGCCCGTACGCTGATAGTGGGGATTACATCAGACGTACTTTTTCCCGTTGAGGAGCAGATTTTTCTCTCTGAACATATTCCTCATGCACAATTTGAACTAATAGATTCATTGTACGGACACGATGGTTTTCTGATCGAAACGGAATTATTAACAAAAATCATCAGCAAATTTTTAAAAGACTCAGCCATAGGAAAGCCTGAGTTAAACCTGCACAATTAAATATAAATGGATAAGAAATTAACAATTGGATTAGTTGGATTCGGCGTTGTCGGCCAGGGACTTTATGATATTATCAGCAGCAAGGACCTGAATATTGATCTCAAAAAAATAGTTATTAAAGACGCTTCAAAAAAAAGATCCCTTCCTTCAGATTATTTCACTACAAATATTGATGAGGTTTTACTGAATCCGGACATTAATACGATTGTAGAACTGATAAACGATGCTGATACAGCTTTTGTAATTGTATCACGAGCATTAAAAAGCGGCAAAAATGTAGTTTCGGCTAATAAAAAAATGATAGCCGAGCATTTGAAAGAACTGGTTGAAATACAGCAGCAACACGGAACTTCTTTGCTATATGAAGGAGCTGTATGTGGCAGTATTCCTATAATCAGAAATCTTGAAGAATATTATGATAATGAATTATTGTATTCCATAAGCGGGATTTTTAATGGATCATCAAATTATATTCTATCTAAAATATTTAATGAAGGTTTAGATTATGATACTGCGCTTAAGCAAGCACAAGATTTAGGATTTGCAGAAACTGATGCCACACTGGATGTAGGTGGTTTTGATCCAAAGTTTAAACTTGTAATTGCAGCAGCTCATGCCTATGGAACCTTTATTAACCCGGCAGAGGTCTTAAACATTGGTATACAAAGTTTATCCCCGCATGATCTTCAATATGCAAGAGAGAAAAACTATAAAATTAAGCTGATTGCTTCGGCCCGGAAAAACAGTGATGAAACATCTGTTTTGCTGGTGCTCCCAAAAATGATCCGGTCAGATAACTTTTTATATAATGTAGAAAATGAATACAATGGAGTAATTGTGCAGGCTGCTTTTGCAGATCAGCAATTTTTCTTTGGTAAAGGTGCCGGCGGACATCCAACCGGCGCAGCAGTATTATCAGATATTGCCGCTCTTCGGTATCAGTATCGTTATGAATATAAAAAGTATCATCAAAAAAACAGGGTAAATCATAGCAATGATTTGATTCTGAATGTTTACCTGAGATATACTGATGAAAGTTTGCTGAATAATTTAGAATTTGAAACTATTTCAGAAAGATTTTACTCTGCAAATTTCCAGTTCATAATAGGAAAAATATCGCTGGAAAATCTGATCAGGAATGTTGAATTTATAAGGGAAAATGGTGCCTTTATTGCTGAAATTCCTGAAGATGAAAGCCATGTACTTATAGAAGAGCAGATTCAGGAATTAATCCATACTCATTAAAATATACAAAAAAGGCCTTTCAGTTAAACTGGAAGGCCTTTTTTAAAAAATATGTTAGATTATATTTCGCGGTTTACATCCCATGCTTCCAGATAGTCGGCAACTTTGCGTACAAACGACCCTCCTAAAGAACCATCAACCACACGGTGATCATAAGATAAAGAGAGAAACATCATGTGTCTGATGGCAATAACGTCTCCATATTCTGTCTCAATTACAGCAGGCTTTTTCTTGATTGCGCCCACCGCTAAAATTGCTGCTTGCGGCTGATTAATAATCGGAGTTCCCATAACGTTGCCAAAGGAACCCACATTCGTCATTGTAAATGTACCGCCCTGAGTTTCATCCGGCTTCAATTTAGACTGTCGGGCACGGCGGGCCAAATCATTTACCGATTTGGTTAAGCCCACCAGATTTAGCTGATCTGCATTTTTTATTACCGGAACAATTAAATTTCCGGAAGGTAAAGCTGCGGCCATACCAATATTGATATCTTTTTTCTTAATGATCTGAGTTCCGTTTACGGATACATTGATCATTGGCAAATCCTTAATCGCTTTAGCCAAAGCTTCAATAAAAATTGGAGTAAAAGTTATTTTTTCTCCTTCGCGTTTTTCAAAATTGTTTTTAACACGTTCACGCCACTTTACAATATTGGTCACATCAGCTTCAACGAAAGATGTAACATGGGGCGATGTCTGCTTGCTCATTACCATATGATCGGCAATGAGTTTGCGCATGCGGTCCATTTCAATAATTTCATCACCTCCTGAAACGGAAACAACCGCTGCCGGTGCAGTTGCCTGAGGTTTTTCTACAGGAACTGCAGGTGCTTTTTGACTAATTGGAGAATCAGGTACAGAGGCGGTTTTTGTATTGCCTGATTTTTGACTTACAAATTCAAGTATATCCTGTTTGGTTACCCGGCCTTCTGAGCCTGAACCTTTAATAGTGTCTAATTCACTTAAACTAATTCCTTCTTCGGCAGCAATACTTTTTACCAGGGGAGAATAAAAGCGGGATGAATCACTGTAATCTGCAGGCTTCGGTTTATTTTCTGCAGCAATTTCTAACTGCTCACTACCCGGAATTTTTTCTTCTTTAACAGCTGTTTGTTTTTCTTTATCAGCAGGAACAGCTATTTCATCTGCTTTTGTAGCGGCATTTGCATCCGTTTCGATAATAGCAATTACTGCCCCTACCTGAACTACATCGTCTTCATTAAATAAAACCTTTAAAAGTTTACCTGCGGTTGGAGATGGCACTTCTGAATCAACTTTATCTGTAGCTATTTCCAAAACTGATTCATCCACTTCTATCATATCACCGGGTTGCTTAACCCATTTTATGATCGTAGCTTCTGCAACACTTTCACCCATTTTTGGCAATAATAATTCGTATTGAGCCATATTTAAATAATTTGATTGAGGTTTTAATTGATTGATTTACGAATAGTATTTACCAGCACTTCTATAAATGATAATCTAATTTCAGCAAAAATAAGATTTTTAGATTATGGATGATCTTCTTTGAGAAATTTAAAAAGCATTGTTAAAGCGTTAATAGCAGACCGCTCTATATTTTGTGCTCTTTTATTTGCAAACTGAAACTTTTTTGCCTTCACTCTATTTCTGTTGGCTACCGCGATCCAGACTGTTCCCACGGGTTTATCCGGTAAACCACCATCCGGACCTGCAATTCCGCTTACAGCAACAGAATAATCAGAGTCATAATTTTTAATTGCACCAAGCGCCATTTCCTTTACGGTTTCCTCACTTACTGCACCAAATTCCTCGAGAGTTTTCTCATTTACTCCCAGCATAATCTGTTTAAGTTTATAAGAATATGACACTGCTCCGCCAACAAATACGGCACTGCAGCCTGGCAGTTGAGTTATTAGATGCGAAATATAGCCTCCCGTACAACTTTCTGCAGTAGATAAAGTTAAATTTCGGGAGTGCATATAATCTAAAATGATTTTCTCGAGCGAAATATCAAGTTCTGCAACGACATGAGAGGAAATTCTGTTAATTATTTTTTGGGAGTAGACTTTTAATTCTTCTTTCAAAACCTCTTCAGAACTACCATATGCGCTTAACCGAAGTCTAACCTGACCAAGCCTTGGCAAGTAGGCCAGTTTTATATGATCCGGCAACGAATCTTCAATATCTTCAATTTCTTTAGCTAAAAAGGATTCCCCGATTCCCGATGTTAAAATGGTATGATGAACAATCGCCGGTAATTTAAATGAGGACTGTAATTTGGGAATTACATTTTCTTCCATGAGATACATCATCTCAAAAGGAACTCCGGGTAATGAAACGTAGATCTTACCTTGGTCTTCGATCCACATTCCGGGAGCGGTTCCATTTTTATTTTGCAAAACAATGCAGTTTTCCAGTACATCTGCCTGGCGGATATTAACCTCCAACAGTGGCGAATTGTACTTGGAAAATATCTGTTTTACATTTTCAAGCGATTCCTCATCCTGATATAAATTGACCGCAAAATATTCAGCCAGTGTTTTTTTGGTGATGTCATCTTTTGTAGGGCCTAAACCACCCGTTATTAAGATAACATCAGCTCTGCTTGCTGCCAGTTTTAGCGCATCCAATATATGTTCCCGAGCGTCAGAAACCGAAGTGATTTGTTTAACCCGGATGCCGGCTTGATTTAGCTTTTGTGCCATCCAGGCAGAGTTTGTATCTACAATCTGGCCGATGAGGATCTCATCACCAATAGTTATAATCTCGGCTAACATGTTTTAGAAGTTATTAAAATAATCACGGCGTCGGCTTAATTTTAAATCCTGAAGAACGGAAGCTCTTACTTTAATGTCCACAC
Organism: Daejeonella oryzae DSM 19973; assembly: GCF_000422945.1. Classification (GTDB taxonomy): domain Bacteria; phylum Bacteroidota; class Bacteroidia; order Sphingobacteriales; family Sphingobacteriaceae; genus Daejeonella; species Daejeonella oryzae. The sequence continues at coordinate 419,487 of NZ_AUHA01000003.1, read as the reverse complement.
TATAACTACGGTACGGTCCAATCGGGATCCACCGGAAAGACATATCCCAGCAATGCAAATCTCTGTATATGGAGAACTGTGTTAAACTCAGTTTATTTTGCTGAAAATCATAGCCGGATGTGTATTGCACTTTCCATTTAGGGGTTACATTAAAATCACCGTAAAAATTTAAAGTATTGGTAATAGAAGATTGCAGGGCAAACTTAGAGTATTGAAAACTATAGGAAGCACTGATGTTCCAGGGAATATTAAAATCGACAAATGCATTTGGATCCCGGCTTATTGCGGCCAGTTCCTGGGCTTGCTGAGGGTTAATATTTTGAGAATTCTGCCCAAGCTGATTTAAGTTTTCATTACGCTTTTTCATCGCGTCAGAATTCAGACTAAAATCAAAAGATAAACCAAAATTGGTTAAACGGGCAATCTTGCCGCTGTTAATAGAAAACTGGTTTAGTCTTCGGCCCGTCTCATCAATACTGTAAGGATCAAAAGAACCATTAAAATTTATGCCTACCTTTTGTTTAAATAATGACGTACGTCCGGAAAATCCAATGGATGATAACTGGAAAGAATCGACCGCAAAATTATAGTTACCTGAAAAGCTTAGGTTTTGAAGAATAGGTATTTTATCAGAAACGGGGTTTGTACTGGTTGTGTCTTTTGAGGCCCTTCGCTTCGCTTCAATAGTATTATCTATACTAAAACCAATTCCAGCAGTTTTACCGATGGTTGGAGAGCCATAAAGTCTATTCTCATAAATTGAATATCTTTCCGTTTGATCGCCTATTTTAAGATCACGATAATAACCAAACCGCTCAGACCCGAAATCCGGGCGATAATTAAAACTTACAGAGGGAGTTGCCACATGTCTGATCGCAGCAAATTTTCCCTTTTTAAAATTTAGCTGTCCATATAATTTGGTAGATAATCCGGTATTCAAACTGTATTCATAAGCTCTGCTAAATCCCGGCACAGTATCAGTGACAACAGAATCAAGCGCATTTGGTATGTAGTTTTTACGAATGGTTTGCAGATACCATCGCTCATTATATTGCAAACCAGAATTAAACTGGAAATATTTCAGCAGGTTAAGAGATAAACTCACGGGTATATTATGCTGAAAACCATTATTGAATTTCTGCAGTGCATCCTTATTAAATAACTGATCTTCGGTGGTACTGATAGAATTACTTCCCTGCAGGCTATAACCAACGTTCACTTTTTGAAACCACTTCTGTTCACCAACCCGATCTTTGCTATCAAAAGGATTTATTGTGCTCATATTTAAACTGAATGTAGGAAGTTCCAGAAATACAGTACTGGTTTCCAGATCCTGACGATGACTTAAGCTGGATGTAAAATTAAAAAGACCATTTCCAAATACTTTTCCATAACTAATATTTGAGGAAAGCGTATTTCGTGTTAACTGATCAAAATTATAGGTTCCGCCCGCTGCGGTATTGGCAAAATAACTTCCGGTACCGGCATTTACAGAAGCGCTGAATGTTGTCCCGGGGTTAGCTTCCGGCCTTTGCGAATGGTTCCAGGTAATATTAAAATCTTTTGCCGGATTTTCAAATGCAGGTGTGCCTTCAACCCCATTTTTTGAAGAAGCATACCTTAAGCTAAACTGACCATCGTATTTATAATTTTTACGATAGCGGGCCTGCGTATTCCCTTCGTAAGAACCTTTACTGTAAAGACTTCCACGGATAGCCAGATCCCAATAATCACTTAATCCAAAATAATAACCAAGATCTCGCATAAAAAACCCCCTCAAATTATCTTCTCCGAATGATGGGAATAATAATCCTCCGGATCTTCTGTTGGGTTTTGGAAAAAATCCAAACGGAACCCCAAGCGGCAACGGAACATCTTCCACTTCAAGATAGGCTGGCCCGGTAACAATTTGCTTATCGGTAACAATTCCTCTGGTTATATGAATGCCAAAATGCGGATGGGGCTGATTGCAGGTACTGTAAATTCCATTCTTAAAAAATCCTTCATCAAACTGATTTTTCTTAAATTGTTTTGCCTGAAGATAACCGCCGTCTACATCAGAAAAAACTCCGTACGACTTTCCTTTTTTTGTAGTATAATTAAAAACGAGCGAATCTGTGGTAATAGGTGCTTCAGATCCCTGCTTTAATATAGGCCTTCCCCTGTAACGATTGTTTTTAGGATCCGTATACCCCCTGGCAAAAGCGATATTATTTTTTTGATCCAGACGAATGTAATCAGCATCAAGTTCAAAATCATCGTATACAATACGGCCTTTGCCATATAAATAAACTACATTGTTGACATGATCAAAGCGGATAGAGTCTTCTGCACTGTATTTAATTTGTGACTGTAAACCTGATGCGGACGTAGACTTATTTGTTAAAGTATCCGTTCTTGTATTTAAAATCACAGATGAATCTTGCTTAGATGCCGCGGGCCTTAAAACAGGTTGCTGGGAATAAGCAGTTAAACTGAGAAGAAATATGTAAGTGACTAAAGCACCGGTTCTAAAAAAAGAGTTAAAAAATTTCAAATTCGCTGATGAATATTATTTTTGCACTTATAGTTACTACAATACGACCAAAATTAATGAAAATTATACCATTGAGAACATTCATTTATACAATACTAAGCATATTGCTGATAATGCCGTCCAGCTCATTCAGCAAGGAGATCCCCCCAAGCCCCTATCGTATCAGAACTATAGTAATTGACGCCGGTCATGGAGGTCATGACGGAGCAACCCGCGGACAGTTTTCTAAGGAAAAGGATGTGGCTCTAAAAGTAGCGCTTCTTTTAGGAAAGTCTATTGAAGATAAAATGAAAGATGTAAAAGTGATTTACACTCGTACAACAGATGTTTTCATTCCATTATATGAGCGTATAGGAATTGCCAATCGTGCAAAGGCCGACCTTTTTATTTCTATCCATTGCAACTCTATGCCCATCAGAAGAGTTCAGAGCGGATACAAGAAAAATAGCAAGGGACAAAAAATTCCCATTTATAAAAGTGTTCAAAGTACGTCAACAAGGGGTGTAGAAACTTTTGTTTCCGGATTCGGCCGTTTAGACGAACAAGACGTGGTTATGCGGGAAAATGCGTCTATCCTTTTAGAAAAAGATTATAAAGATAATTATGAAGGGTACGATCCTAAAGATCCTGAAAGTATTATCATGCTCTCTTTAATGAAAAATGCTTTTAGAGATCAAAGCATTAAATTAGCTACATTTATCCAGGATTCATATATAGAAAGCGGCAGAGTTGATCGTGGAGTAAAAGAACAAAGCCTTGCCGTATTGGCAAAAGCAGGTATGCCGGCAGTATTAACTGAAATTGGATTTATCTCAAATCCGGCTGAAGAGGAATACATGAATTCTGATCATGGACAGAGAGAAATTGTGGCAGGTTTATTGAAGTCAATTCAAACTTATAAACGACAGGTAGAATTGGAGTAATCCAATTAAAACAATTAACAGCGATTTGAAAAACCCAACATTTTATTCTATTCGGTACGGAATAAGTTCTTCCCGGGGTTTTAGCAGAAAATCAAATTTTATATTTTATCAACACAATATATGCGGCTATTCAAAAACATTGAATAATTTCGCATATAACTCCATAATCAAGAATTTATACGGATGAGAATTACCAACGAAACAAAAGTAGGCGTTTTAGCTGCAGTAGCTATAGTCATATTAATTGTAGGATATAGTTTTTTAAAAGGAAACGATGTTTTTTCAAAAGAAAACGAATTCTATGCAAAATATGATCGTGTGGATGGACTTGCAGTTTCAAAGCCTGTACTTGTAAACGGCTACCAGATTGGTCGGGTGTCTCATCTAACCTTATTGCCTAACGGACAAATTCTTGCTCAATTTAAAGTAAATCCGGAATTTGCTATTCCAAACAATACTATCGCAAGACTAGAAAGTACAGATCTTTTAGGCGGAAAAGCCATTATTTTTGAATTGGGCAGCAGCAACGTATACGCTGTAAAAGGAGACACGTTAAATTCGAATATCCAGAAAAACCTTATCGAGCAGGTTGAGCCTGTTCAGAAAAAGGCAGAACAAATTATTGCCCGCCTTGATTCTGTTTTGACTTCTGTAAATTCTACGTTGAGTCCGGAGTTTCAAAGAAATTTCGAAAAGAGTTTTGCCAGTATTGCCCGTACTCTGGAGACACTGGAAGGAACCAGCAGAAAAGTTGATGGTTTGGTAGGAACAGAAAGTAGTAAAATTGCTGGTATTCTTGGAAATCTTGAATCAATATCAGCAAACTTTAAAAACAACAATTCCAAGATCACCTCGATCATGAATAATATAGATAAGGTAAGCGATGAGGTGGCAAAAGCTAATTTTGCTCAAACCATTACCGAAGCTAATAAAGCAGTTGCTGATTTACAGGTTATTATCAATAAGGTTAATAATGGCAGCGGTTCTTTATCTCAGATGATTAACGACCCTGCAATGTATAATAATCTCAATAATGCAGCAGGTAATCTGGATAAACTGATGATCGATTTGAAAGCCAATCCAAAAAGATATGTAAGCTTTTCAGTTTTTGGAGGAAAGAAAGATTAATAAATTAAATCTTCGCTTTACTAAACATAATTCCTGAATATTCGAATTTTTTTTGAACTACACTTCAAAAGTCCGTCCTTCTTCCGCCAAAAGTGTATTCGGAAATGTGTTACGGGCTTCCAAAAGCATGGGTTCCAGATCGCGGTAACGTGCAGAAAAATGTCCTATAAGCAGGCATTTAACATCTGCTTTTAAAGCGACTTCGGCTGCTTCAACTGAAGTTGTGTGAAATGTTTCTTTAGCCCGCTCAAGCATATCGTGCATGAAAGTTGATTCATGATATAGCAGATCGGTATTATTAAGTATATCCAGATATTTCCAGTTGCAAATCGTATCAGAACAATAGGCGTAAGACTTTGGCTTATCTGCTTCGGTGGTTAATTCGCCCGGCAGATGAATTTTCCCTTTTCTGTCAGTAAAGGAATAGCCCCGCTTAATGAGTTTAATCTCCTCTACTGATATATTTAGCTCGTCGACTTTTTCTTTTATAATTCGTGGCAACCTTTGTTTTTCAGAAAATTTAAACCCGGTGCATGGAATGCGATGTTCTAAAGGAAAGGTTTCTATAATTACATCGTAATTCTCAAATATTTTTTCATTCTGATCAGTACGGGTTGGATGAAAATTGATTTCGTACCTTAAAATGGTTTGAGAATGTCTGAAAGATACCTCCAGAATTTCCTGTAATTCTGTGGGGCCGTAAATATTTAAGGGCTTTGATCTTCCGTTTAAATGAAGAGAGGATAACAAACCAACAATTCCGAGGTAATGATCGCCGTGTAAATGACTGATGAAGATATCATCAATACGGGTAGCTTTTATTCCGTAACGCAGTAATTGTTGCTGTGTTCCTTCTCCACAGTCAAGAAGAAAGAACTTTTCATTTACATTAATTAATTGTGCGGAAGGATTTCTGTTAAAAAGTGGAGTTGCAGAACTACTGCCTAAAATTGTAACTTCAAATTTCATGAGCAGTATGGAAGCCCTTTATCTTGCTTCTTTCTTTAATTCTTTTTCTATCTCTTCCATAAAAATAAGATCAATGCCTTCTTCTACAGAACCCACAATAGTTAATACATTTTCCAGCTGAGAAATAGAAATCAAACGTGAAATATTTTCGTTAATACCTGTTAAGATGAAAACCCCGTCAGAATTTTTACAAATCCTGTGTCCAACCAATAAACTACCCAACCCCGAAGAATCAGAATATTTTACTGCAGACAAATCCAAAATCATATTACGCTGGCCTTCCGTATTGGTTAATATCAATTCTGATTTAAGCTGAGGTGATATTAAGCTGTTTAATTTAGACTCGTTGAGTTTAATTAAAACATATTTTTCGTGTTTGTCTACTGTAAATTTCATCTGATGGGTATTAAATATCTCTATTACAATAATAATAAATTAAAATCATTTTAAGCGATTAAGTGCTTCAATAATATTGGTCTCAACCCTGTTTAAAAGATCTTCGCTTTCATTTTTATGAAATTCAAAGCCGGTTATATGTTCATATAACTCTATATAACGATCTGAAATCGAGGAAATTAATTCCGGAGACATTTCTGGAACCCGTTGATCTTCTTTACCCTGAAAACCATTTTCAATAAGCCATTTTCTTACAAATTCTTTAGAAAGCTGCCGCTGAGGTTCATTTTTCTCCTGCAGTTCAGCATAAGTATCTTTATAAAAATACCTGGATGAATCCGGAGTATGAATCTCATCGATTAAATGAATTTTACCATCAGCTTTTCCGAATTCATATTTAGTATCAACCAATATTAAACCATGCCTGTCCGCAATTTCAGATCCTCTGTTAAACAGAGCGTATGTATATTTTTCGAGCTCCTGATAATCGTGTTCATCTACAATGCCCCTTTTCAGAATTTCTTCCCGTGAAATATCTTCATCATGGCCAACTGAAGCTTTAGTGGTTGGGGTAATTATAGGATTGGGTAGTTTATCATTTTCTTTCAAACCTTCGGGAAGTTCTACCCCGCAAACAGTTCTCCTGCCTGCCTGGTATTCTCGCCATGCATGACCAGCCAGATATCCGCGAATTACCATTTCCACTTTAAAAGGCTCGCAAATTCTACCAATGCTCACACATGGATCCGGGACATCGATAACCCAGTTTGGTATAATATCCTGAGTTTCCTGCAATGACTTTGCTGCAATCTGGTTTAACACCTGACCTTTATAAGGTATAGGCTCCGGCAGTACTACATCAAACGCAGATATGCGGTCGGTAACAACCATAACTAGAAATTTATCTTCAATAGTATAAACATCCCTTACTTTTCCCTTATAAAAATTAGTCTGTCCGGGAAGGTTGAAATGAGTTTCTTTAATTGCATTCATCAGTTCGATTTTAAAGGTTTATCAGATATTAGAATTGAAAATAAATTCAGATTGGAGATTTTATTTTAGCATTACAATTCATTATCCAACATCCATTATTGTATATCTCCGTAAGCCCGAAGTATATTTTTAACCAGTTTATGACGTACTACGTCATCTCCATTTAAATAAATTATATCTATCCCTTTTATTCCTGTAAGAATTCTTAAGCCTGTATGCAATCCCGAATGCTGTATTTTAGGAAGATCAATCTGAGTGATATCTCCTGTTACAATAAATTTGGCTGTTGGTCCCATACGGGTTAGAAACATCTTCAGCTGCATATCTGTCGCATTTTGTGCTTCATCCAAAATAACAAAGCAATTATCCAAAGTTCGGCCACGCATAAATGCAAGCGGAGCTATTTCAATGGTTCTGTTTTCAAGATAAATTTTCAGCTTTTCAGCGGGAATCATATCATCGAGGGCATCATATAACGGACGCAAATATGGATCAATCTTTTCCTTCAGATCTCCGGGTAAAAATCCCAGGTTTTCTCCAGCTTCAACAGCGGGACGAGTAAGAATGATTCGCTTTATCTCCTTGTTCTTAAGTGCTCTAACGGCAAGGGCAACAGCAGTATATGTTTTACCCGTTCCCGCAGGCCCTATGGCGAAAATAATATCGTTCGAATTTATACTGTCGACCATACGACGTTGATTGGCCGTGCGTGCTTTAACAACAATTCCGTTGGGACCGAAAACAATTGGCTCTCCTCCTCCACCGTTTTTGGTAAAATGACTTTCGCCTTCGACCGGTACTGAAATGGAAGCGCCCAGTATTGATTCAAGGTCATTATTGTTGAGACTCTGAAATTTATCAACGTGTTTTATGATATCCTGAAACTTAGAATTGAAAAGATTCAGTTCAGCTTCATCGCCCAATACTTTCACTTCGTTACCCCGAGCTACAATTTTTATTTTGGGAAATTGCTTTCTAATAATCTCAAAGTATTCATTATTAGAACCCCACAATACAACTGGGTTAACATTTTCTATGGTTAAATTAAGTTCGTTCAAGTTCTTGTTTTTTAAATTCCGGGGAGGTATTAAAATCTGATTAAAAATTGAATATTTGTAGCTTCAATATCTATCGCAAGAATAATAATTTATATTAACATTTTAATGGCAATAATCACTTTAACAACTGATCTGGGCGACAAAGATTTTTATCAGGCTGCTTTAAAAGGCAGTATCCTCAGTCAGTTGAACAATGCCAATATTGTAGATATAACGCATAATATTTCTGCTTTTAACATTCAGCAGGCAGCGTTTATTTTAAAGAACGCTTTTCATTATTTTCCCAAATCTACCGTGCATCTTATCGGTATTGATTCGGTGTACAATGAGCAAACCCGTTACCTGGCACTTAAATATAAAGATCATTACTTTGTAGGTTCTGATAATGGTATATTTTCACTTTTATTTGATGATGTACCTTCAGAAATAGTTGAATTAAACATCATGCAGGATCTGAAATTCCTTCATTTTCCTTTGTCAGATATTTTTGCCAAAGCTGCAAGTCATCTTGCAAAAGGAGGAAAATTAAAAGACATCGGTATACCTGTTCATACGCTGGAAGAAAAAATGACCCTTCAGCCTGTTATAGAACGCGATATTATCCGCGGCAGCGTAATTTACATTGATTCTTTTCAAAATATTATAACCAATATAACCAAGGATATTTTTACCCAGGTTCAGCAAGCACGGGATTTTACCTTGTATTTTAAAAGGAACGAATCCATTTCTCAGCTTAGCTGGCATTATAATGAAGTTCCGGAAGGAGAAAAATTATGTCTTTTTGGGATAAGCAATCACCTGGAAATTGCTATTAATAAAGGAAATGCAAGTGGCTTACTTGGCCTTAATCTGGGAGATATTGTTCGTATAGAATTTCATTAATGATTACTCGTCTAGTAAAACTATCGTTTCATAAAGAAAACATGGAGCTGTTTGAGAATATTTTTTATAGCAGCAAACCACTCATCGATAACTTTAGCGGCTGTCAAAGCACCAACTTATTTTGCGATATAAATCATCCCGGACAATACTTTACAATCAGTTACTGGAACACAGAAGAAGATCTGGAAAATTACCGCAGATCTGAACTTTTCATAACTACATGGGCGAAAGTAAAGCCTTTGTTTAATCAAAAGGCTGAAGCCTGGTCTTTGCAGGGACATATAAAATTTTTAAATCCTGATGTATGAAATTTAAGCTAATCCTATTCATTCTTATTTCTGGATTTTCTCAGGTATTAATGGCGCAAAACGACAGTTCAGCATATCAGATTCAGCGTAAAAAAATTAATGGGCTGCTCAACGAAAGGAGTGAAAAATTTGGTCAGTACGATCAAAGTTTAATACGCCGCACAGGGATTTTTGGGTTAAAAACAAAAAAGGATATGCAGCGCTCTAACGATATTCTTACCGACATTGTGCTGACAGATAACTCGATTTTTAAAGAACTTAAAATTTTGCTGGATTATAAAGATCTTGAGAAAACAACCATAGAAACCAAGTCGACTCAAAACCAGGATCGTATAGGTAAATACATGGAAACCATAACCAAGGTCCAAAATGAAAACGAAAGACTTAAAGAAGAACTTAAATCACTTGAAAAAAGCAGGGACAATTACCAGATAGCAACCTATGCTTTTTTATCTTTAAGCTTTGCAATGGCATTCCTGATTATCAGGCGTAAAAAATTGACCAAAGATTGATGCGTTTAATCCTCCGGTTTCTTTAAAATAAATTAATTTTGCAGCCGTCATTATCATGACTTTATATACTATCCCTAAAAATTAGATGGCACGTGCTCGATTAAATAGCGGAAACGCTCAAGCGGAAGAACTTCCAAAGGTTAAAATAAATAAAGAGAGCATTCGTAAGGTTTCTGAATTACTCAAATATCTTAAGCCCTACCGCGGAAAGTTTATTGTTGGAATGATATTTTTATTCTTATCCAGTTTAACCGGACTGGCATTTCCATCACTTCTGGGAATTATGATAGATGCGGCGCAGGGAAAACAAAAATATGATTTCCTGCCACTGAATATTAACATGATAGGCTACATTTCATTTGGCATATTATTTATTCAGGCTTTTATTTCATTTTTCAGGATCAGGCTTTTTGTTGAAGTTGCCGAAAAGTCTTTGGCAGACATCCGCCGCGATACGTATTTTAAGCTGATCACGCTGCCCATGAATTTCTTTTCTCAAAGACGTGTAGGAGAATTAAATAGCCGCATATCAGCAGATCTTTCTCAAATACAGGATACGCTGACCACTACTATCGCTGAAATGATCCGGCAGATAGTTATACTTGTTGGCGGCGTTACCTTATTGTTTTATGTATCGCATAAACTAACACTTTTAAACCTGGGAGTATTGCCTTTATTAGTGGTGGTCGCTGTTGTTTTCGGAAAATTTATACGCAAACTTTCACGGCAGGCACAGGATAAACTGGCCGACTCAAATACAGTTGTTGAAGAAACTTTGCAGGGAATATCAAATGTTAAAGCATTTGTTAACGAAGCCTATGAAGCCGGCCGTTATGACAAGAGTTTACGTGAAGTGGTAAAAATAGCTTTGAGAGGTGCGAACTATCGCGGAGCTTTTGCTTCATTTATTATTTTCGCCATTTTTGGTGCTATTGTAGGCGTAATCTGGTACGGTTCAATTCTTGTTTCTTATGGAGAACTATCTGTAGGAAGTTTAACCACCTATATTTTATATTCCATTTTTGTGGGTGCTGCCATGGGTAGTTTTCCGGAATTATATGCCAATGTGCAGAAAGCTTTGGGTGCCAGCGAACGTGTTTTAGAAATTCTTCAGGAAACAAATGAAGATATTTCTATTAATATAAATGACAATTCAATCGTTCAAAAAATTGATGGTAACCTTGAGTTTGAAAATGTTCAGTTCTCGTATCCTTCGCGTAAAGAAATTACAGTTTTAAACGGCGTTTCATTTAAAGCCAGCGCTGGTGAGAAAGTGGCTATTGTTGGACCTAGCGGTGCCGGTAAATCTACTATTGCAGGTTTAATACTGCGTTTTTATGAAACTCAGAGCGGAAAAATATTATTCGATGGAAATCCCTCCGGCCATTATTCTTTAACAGATATTCGTAACCAGGTAGCAATTGTTCCACAGGATGTGCTCTTATTCGGAGGTACCATTCGCGAAAATATTGCTTATGGAAAATTAAGCGCTTCTGCGGATGAAGTAATAGCTGCTTCAAAACGGGCAAATGCGCATGAGTTTATCAGCGGCTTTCCCGAAGGTTATGATACTTTGGTTGGTGAACGAGGTATAAAATTATCGGGCGGGCAACGTCAGCGAATTGCCATTGCTAGGGCACTTTTAAAAGATCCGGCAATATTAATTTTAGATGAAGCCACTTCTTCTCTTGATTCAGAATCTGAACGTTTGGTTCAGGAAGCATTAGAGGAACTTATGAAAGATCGTACTTCCATTATTATAGCTCACCGTCTTTCTACTATCCGTGAGGCAGATAAAATTGTGGTTCTTGAAAAAGGAATTGTAATTGAAAGTGGTACACATCATCAGCTGATGGAAAATCAGGAAGGCTTATACCGCTACCTCAGTCAGTTGCAATATGAAGTTTAACTTTTCCGGTTAATCCTCAAATTCATTTTAGAACATACTACTATTACTTGAGTAGAATTACTTTGTAAACATACATGAAACTAACCGTTTGGGGCGCAGCGCAGCAAGTTACGGGCAGTATGCACCTGCTTGAACTGGAAAATTACAAGATACTTATAGATTGCGGATTAGATTATGAGCGTAATACCTGGCTTGAAGAAAATGAGCAATTCCCATTTTTACCATCAGAAATTGATGTTGTAGTCTTAACGCATGCTCATATAGACCATTCAGGAAATTTACCTACACTGGTGCGTATGGGATTTGAAGGCCAGATTTTGTGTACTGCTCCTACCGCAGATCTTTCTGAACTGCTCTTGCTCGATTCGGTAAATATTTTCCTTAATAAACAAAGAAAAAGTAGAAAAGGAAAGCGAAACCATATTACCGGCCCCAGACCTTTATATCTGCAAAAGCATGTCATGGAAACGGTTGACCGGTTTGTTTGCATTGCTTTTAATAAGCCATTCAAACTGAATGGCGAAGCCACGTTAACCTTTGTTCCCTCAGGCCATTTGCTGGGAGCCGCTTCAGCCGTTTTTACAATTAATGAGCAGGGAAAGCAGAAAAGCATAGCCTTTAGTGGCGATATCGGACGAAAAAACTATCCTGTTTTAAATGACCCGGAATCACTGCCGCAGGTCGATTACCTTGTTTGTGAATCTACTTATGGAGGACGATTCCACAATAAAGAAAAAACCATTGAGCAGGTATTGGTTGATACTGTAAATGAAGCATGCGTTAAATCCCCCGGTCGTTTAATCATTCCGGCATTTAGCATCGGCAGAACTCAGGCGCTGGTTTATTCTTTAAATAAGCTGTTTAGCAAGGGCTTACTCCCAAGAATTAAGGTATTTGTTGACAGTCCAATGGCTGCCTATGCAACTGAAATTTTCAGGAAGCACCATCATTTGGTAAATGAGGAAGCACAGGAATTTTATCGCCGGGAAGGAGATGAATTTGATTTCGAAAATCTGGATTATGTGGCAGATATGAATGCCAGTAAAGCTATCTCGAATTATTTTGAACCTTGCATTATTATTTCATCCGCAGGAATGCTTGAAGGCGGACGTATTCAGGATCATTTATATTACAACATCCAGAATTATTATTGTACTATCCTATTTATTGGTTACTGCGCTAAAAATACTCTCGGCCACCGCTTGTTAAGAGGAGATCCAATTGTAACCATCCGCCACCGCGAACTATCTGTTTACGCTACCATTAAGCAAACCGATTTGTTTAGCGGTCATGCCGATCATAATGATCTGGTAAATTTTGTTAAACAGCAGGATTCTTCGACATTAAAACAAATATTTCTGGTACATGGAGAAGAATCATCCATGATTAAATTACAGGAAGCTCTTAGCGAAGAAAAATTTAATGCAGAGATCGCATTAAAAGGGAAAACGTATATTCTGAATTAACCAATCTGGTGAATGACCAAACCGGCCTGAAATTTTGGCTCAAACCAGGTTGATTTAGGTGGCATAACTTCGCCGGCATCTGCTACCCTGATTAGCTGTTCTATAGATGTTGGATAAAGTGTAAATGCAACAGCAAAATCGCCTTCATCCACTTGTTTCACTAATTTTTCAATGGGAGTAACTCCGCCTACAAAACAAATTCTGGAATCCGTTCTTGGATCTGTAATCCCAACTAATGGCGATAAAACATAATTCTGGAGTATGCTTACATCTAATTCAGAGACCGGATTATGATGCCGGTAAGTGATCGGTTTTGCAATTAACTTAAACCATTTGCCCTTTATATACATTCCAAATTCATGCAGTTGAGATGGCTTAAATGAATGGTTTACAAGATGAACTTCAAAATTACTTTTCAGCTGTTCTAAAAATTCCGTGTCTGAAAAATCACCGGTATATTTTAATAAACGATGAAATTCATATATCCGCAATTGATCTGTTGACATGTAAACAGAAGTAAAGAAATTATACTCTTCATTCCCAACATGTTTTAAATTCAGCTTTCTCCTCTCAATACCCAGCAATGAAGCTGCAGCAGCCCGGTGGTGCCCGTCTGCGATATAAGAAACTGGAAGTTTTGAAAATGAATCTACAAGCTTATTCAGAGTTTGCTCTTCATCAATTTTCCAGAGTTTATGAACGGCATTTTCTTTATTAAAAGATAAATCCGGTTGCTTGGAAACAGTTTCACTGATCACATCATCAATTTCTTTTTGAGGAGAATAAGTGATCAGTACAGGATTGGCATCGCATCCCGTTTGCTGCAAATAATCTATTAATGATTTTTCCCTGTCAGCACGTGTTAATTCATGCTTTTTTATAGTATTGTTCAGGTAATCGTCAATTGAAGTAACTGCCCAAATTCCCGTTTGTATTATACCCGGATGAGCAACCTGGTAAACATATAAGGATGGATTAATATCCTGAATCAAAATTCCATTTTCTATAAAATCATCAAAGTTTTCATTGATTTTTTTATAGGCCAGCTCAGTTTTCGAGCCCAGCATAAATTTATTATCTACTTTAGGCACCAGCATATTTACGTATGAATATGGATTTTCCTGACGAATTGTTCTTGCCGCCTCGATACTCAGATCTTCTACCTGAAGTACCACTTTATCTACGTAGGAAGGATTAGGCCTGATGCCTTTGAAAGCCTTAATTTTGGGCATTATCAGAGATGAATGATTTTTCAGCCTGATAAAATATCAGGCTGAAAGATCCTTATTTATTCTTAAAAAAATCAATAATCAGGTTCGCGAGCTCAGTTCCGATACGTTCCTGTGCTTCGTTAGTTGAAGCTCCGATATGCGGAGTTAAAGATATTTTTGGGTGATTCAAAATTTCCTTTGCGGGATGAGGTTCATTTTCAAAAACGTCTAAACCTGCAAAAGCTACCTTTCCAGAATCTAATGCTTTAATCAATGCGTTCTCGTCTATAGTTCCTCCGCGTGAACAATTAACAATTCCTACAGAATCTTTCATTTGCTCAAACTCCTTTTCGCCTAGAATAGCTTTTTCAGCAAAAGGAACATGCAAGCTGATAAAATCAGAATTTTTAATAAGCTCTTCCATGCTAACGGATTGAACCGGACACGTTACCTGAACTCCACCTGCTAATTCCAGTATCAGTTCATTTGGCACTTCATACAGATCAAATGCCAAAACTTCCATTCCAAGTCCCAAAGCAATTTTAGCAGTTTCACGCCCAATTCTTCCAAAACCAATAATCCCTATTTTTTTTCCACGAAGTTCAATTCCTTTAGCATACGCTTTTTTAAGATCATTAAACTTTTCTGAACCTTCTAAGGGCATTTTACGGTTTGAATCGTATAAAAAACGAACTCCTGTAAAAAGGTGGGAAAAAACCAGTTCGGCAACTGATAAAGAAGATGCTGCAGGAGTATTTACCACAGCCAATCCTTTAGAAATTGCGTAATCAACATCAATATTATCCATTCCTACACCACCTCTTCCAATCAGACGAAGATTTGGGCAGCTATCTATTAATTCCTCTCTAACTTTGGTTGCACTTCTAACAGTGATAGCATCGTAATTTTTCAGGCCTTCGGCAAGTTTATCCTGACTTATAAAATCGGTGTCAACCTGAAAGCCTGCTTCCTCTAATAAAGCTTTTCCAATCGGATCGATGCCATCATTGGCGAGTATTCGAAAATTCATTAATCTTTAAGTTTAAATAAACCTGAAAAGTCAGGAAAAAAGTATTTCAATTATCTTCGTTTTTCAGCGAAATCCTGCATTGCATCTACCAAAACATGTACACTCGTACTCGGTAAGGCATTGTATAAAGAAGCACGGAAACCTCCCACACTACGGTGACCTTTCAGGCCAATAATTCCGCGGTCTTCGGTTAATTTTAAAAATTCTTTCTCAAGCTCCGGATTTTCCATTACAAAGCATACATTCATCCTTGAGCGGTCTTCAACTGCACATGTTCCTTTAAAGAACGGGTTACGGTCTATTTCGCGGTATAAATATTCTGATTTGTCGATATTTTCAATCTCAATCTGCTCCACTCCGCCTTTAGATTTTAACCAGCGAAGGTTAAGCATGGAAACATAAATTGAAAATACGGGTGGAGTATTATACATAGATCCGCCATCAATGTGAATTTTATAATCCAGCATAGACGGGATTTTACGGTCGATCTTACCTAAAAGCTCATCTTTTACAATGACAAGGGTTACTCCTGCCGGACCCATATTTTTTTGTGCGCCTGCATAAATCAGATCAAAATCTGCCACATTAATTTTACGGCTGAAAATATCTGATGACATATCACAAACTACAGGAACAGGCGATTTTGGGAAATGGTGCATTTCTGTACCATAAATTGTATTATTGGATGTGCAGTGAAAATAAGCTGCATCTTGTGGAATCGTATAATCTTTTGGAATAAAGGTGTAGTTTTTATCTTTTGATGAAGCAACAACCTCTACATTTCCAATAATCTTTGCTTCTTTAATTGCTTTGTTTGCCCAAACTCCTGTATCCAGATAAGCAGCTTTATGCCCATCTGCCAATAAGTTCATTGGAACCATACAAAACTGAAGACTTGCTCCTCCCTGTAATAATAAAACGGAATATCCGGCAGGAACATCTAAAAGTTCTTTCACCAAACGAACAGTTTCATCTACTACGGCTTCGAACTCGGGAGTACGATGTGATATTTCTAAAATAGACAATCCTGTAGGATTGAACTCCAGCACCGCTTGGGAGGCTTGCTTAAAAACTTCCTGTGGTAAAATGCAAGGACCTGCACCAAAATTATATGTCATGATCTTATTTTTTTATGCTGCAAAATTAGAAGAATTCTATTGGAAAGGTTAATTGAATTCTAAAAACTTCCAAGTTATTTTCATTTTTTTCTTAATTAATATGTGTTTTAAACTTCGCAATCAGCCTGATATTTAACTGTCTGGAGGTTAAATAATTCGGAATAGCATACTGGTTATTATTTATATCCTTAATCCATAAAAATGAAACTGTATTATTAATATCCAGCAAATTAAATATCTCCGCGTAAGCCACAAAAGAAGTAAAATATTTATGAAGAAAAACAGGTTTTCGGCGGCTTTCCGAATCCAGAAAATCTTTGGAGAATCCTATATCAACACGCTTATAGGCCGGAATTTTAAAAACATCCCGGTATCTATCTGTATTGGGCGGGCCAATTGGCAATGCAGCGCCGTACAACAAAGTTAAATGAACTTTATTTGCAGGATTTTTTAATAAGCGATCCTGAAAAAATGCCGAAAAATTTATCCTCTGATCTGAAGGCCGTTTTAAGAAACCCGGTTCTATACGTACCGTGTTTCCGGATGCATCTTTCTGAAAATAGAAATCTCCTTCAATGTCTTCGGCGGTTTTCATAAAAGAGAGCCTGAACGTTGATTCCAGCTCTCTTACAAACTTTCCGCCTAAACTAAAATCTGCTCCGGCAGCATATCCCCTTGCTTGCTGATCAGCATAATACCGGATTCGCAAATTCTCAATTTTATAAGGAGTTAAACGCGATAGATGTTTGTAATATACTTCAGAGCTAAATTTCAATTCAGTGTTGAGGGCAATAAATCTATATTCTGCGCCTGTTAAAAAATGCAGGGATCGCTGCGCTTTGGCATCCGGATTTAGAGACCCGTTAAAATTTCTGAATTCTTTATAAAAAGGCTGCTGATCATAAGATCCGGCTGAGACCTTTAACTGTAAATTTGTATTTGCCGTGTACGATAAATTAATCCTGGGACTGATTAATAGCTGAGCTGTATACGAGTTGTAGTTAGCCCGAATGCCTGAAGCGATGGAAGTGCGGGAATTCGCCTGAAACGTATTCTGAATAAATCCGCTAATGCTATGATTTGATACTATATTTTGGGTATTTACATAATTAGATAAAATCAGCGGCCCTGGATTATTTGGTAACGTAAACCCTGCCGAATCAATTAAGCTGTATTCATTCAATTGATCATTAAAATTAGTTAACTGATACCTAATACCTGTTTCAAGAAAAGTTCGCTGAAACTGTTTATACATTCTCAACTCAGAACTATAAATATAGGCCTTAAGTATATTACGTGCATAATCGAGATTAGAGCCTATGCCCCTACTGGCCCTAACTTTTCCAAAATCAGGATTTCCGAACGCGGTTTCAATCTCGTCAAACACATAACGGCCTTCAATATCAATTCTTTCGCGTTCATTAATCTTAAATCCCGAATTAATCCATTTGATGTTTAAGCTGCCAGAAGGTTTGTAAAGAACGGTAAACGCTCCCATTGCCGATTCATACCGGTCAGCCTCCTTTCCGTTATACTCAACCTGCAATCTCAATACCTCATTAAAAGTTCCAAACTTGGTTTCCCTGCTCTGTGGCTCCAGATTGAAATTACTTAAATTGTAATTTCCTAAGAATGAAACATTCCATTTCTTATTTAAATCACGGTTGAAAAGAAATTGAAAATCCGAAAAATCAGGCTCGTATGCGCCTTTTGTATCCTGAGAATTTAATAAAGATTTATTAGTTTTTAACCGAACTCCGGCTAAAAAATATTGGTTCCGATATGGAAGCTTTATGGTAGCTGAATTTCCTAAATTACCTATGGAAACGGAACTGAAAGCGCTGTCGGGCCTCAGATATTTAACATCCAGAACAGAGGATAGCTTATCGCCATACCGGGCTTCAAAACCACCCGCAGAAAATTTCACCGGTCCGGCAAGCTCCGGATTTATAAAACTTAAACCCTCCTGCTGTCCATTTCGGATTAGCAAAGGGCGGTATATTTCCACATCATTTACATACACCAGATTCTCATCAAAATTACCTCCGCGAACAGAATACTGTGAACTCAGTTCATTATTGGATGAAACCCCGGGCAGAGTCTTTAGTATAGATTCGAAATTTCCGGAAGCAGCAGGTAAATTTTGAAATGATGCGGCATCCAGCAAAATGGAATTGCTGGTATTATTGGTACTTCCACGAACCTGAACTTCATCCAAAGAACGCAAATCCTGATATAGAGTTACATTCTGTTTATTCAACTGATTTTCCAGAAGTCCGATTTCCAGGATAAGGTTTTTATAGCCTACGCGACTATAAATAACTACAATCCGGTTTAGGGGTACAGTCAGACTGTAAAAACCTTCCTCGTTTGTTTGAGTGGCATTTTTTGTATCCGCTATACGAACGGTGACACCAGTTAAAGGCTGGGATTTTTCTGAAAATACATATCCGCTGAACGTTGTGGTCTTTTGCGCATACAAAGGAATGGCAAAAAAAACAATAAATATAAAGATGAAATATTTTAGAAAAAATTGATTTATCGCCAATATTCTATAAAGCCAAAATGTTTATGTTGTAAAGATTAAGTTCTAAATTAATAAACATTTTGGCAATCCAGGCTTTCAGAGATCATCTGATAATATTAAAAAAATCAGGCGGTTTTTATTTGGGGACTTATATTTTTTAATTGAGAAATCATTTGAGAAGGATTTTCATCGGCAAAAACGGCATTACCGGCAACTAAAACATTTGCGCCTGCCTGCAGCAAAGCTAAGGTATTATGAACGCCAACACCTCCATCAACTTCGATCAGCAAATCTTCATTTCTGCCAGCACACATGGCTTTTAGTTCCCTGATTTTCTTGTAGGTGTTTTCAATAAATTTCTGACCACCAAAGCCAGGATTTACAGACATAAGGCAAACGAGGTCTATATTATCAATAATATCTTCAAGCAAATGAACCGGTGTATGCGGATTTAATGCCACTCCTGCTTTACATCCAAGATCCCGGATTGCCTGCAAAGTGCGGTGAAGATGAGTACAGGCTTCATAGTGAACTGTAATATTTGCAGCACCTGCATTTTTAAACTGTTCGAGATAACGGTCAGGTTCCACAATCATTAAATGTACATCCAGTGGCTTTGTAGCATATTTATTTATAGCAGACATTACCGGAAAGCCGAATGACATATTGGGTACAAAAACGCCGTCCATAATATCAATATGAAACCAATCTGCATCACTGCGATTAATCATTTCAACATCTCTTTGCAGATTAGCAAAATCAGCAGATAAAACAGAAGGGGCTATTAAGTGGCTCATGGTGCAAATTTATAATTAAAGACCGTTTATCTTCTTAAGAATTTAAAAATGTAAAATGGCATTAAAAACAAAACCCGCCTCTGTTACCAGGGCGGGTTATTTGAATATTTATTATTGTTTGGGAGCTTCTTCCGGTCTTGGAGGACGTGGAAGTAAAGCTTTACGCGATAATTTTAATTTACCTTGTTTATCAACTTCCAGTAATTTAACCTCAACAGTATCTCCAACGTTTAGAACTCCATCCATACTCTCGTAACGTTTCCAGTCAATTTCTGAGATGTGCAATAAACCATCTTTACCAGGCATAATTTCAACAAATGCTCCAAAAGGCATAATTGTTTTCACTTTCCCCTGATAAATCTCACCAACTTCGGGCTTGGAAGCAATAGCTTTGATGCGGCTAACAGCTTTATCAATAGCTTCCTTATTATCAGCAAAGATTTGGATTATACCAAGATTATCTTTTTCTTCAATAGCAATGGTAGCACCGGTTTCACGCTGCATTTCCTGAATAATTTTTCCTCCGGGTCCAATAATTGCACCAATAAATTCTTTGTCGATTTTTAAGGTTACAATACGTGGTGCATGAGGCTTATAATCTTCACGGGGAGCGTCAATGGTTTTCTTCATTTCATTTAAGATATGAAGACGTGCTTCGTTAGCTTGTTTTAAGGCAGCTGTTAACACTTCCCATTTCAATCCATTGATTTTTAAGTCCATCTGGCAGGCTACAATACCTTTCTCTGTTCCCGTAACTTTGAAATCCATATCACCTAAATGATCTTCATCACCCAGAATATCAGAAAGGATAGCATATTTACCAGTTTTTTCATCGGAGATTAATCCCATTGCAATTCCTGAAACAGGAGCTTTGATTTTAATACCAGCATCCATTAATGCCAATGTAGCGGCACAAACTGTTGCCATAGACGATGATCCGTTTGATTCTAAAATATCAGAAACAATTCGAATGGTATACGGATTCTCATCACCCGGCAATACTTTTTTCAATGAACGCATCGCCAGATTACCATGACCAATTTCACGACGGCCTACTCCACGGTTAGGTCGAACCTCGCCTGTAGAAAAAGCCGGGAAATTATAATGTAATAAGAATTTTTGATAACCATTAAAGAAAGCCCCGTCAATTAGCTGCTCATCAGATTTTGCACCTAAAGTAACTGTAGTTAATGATTGAGTTTCGCCACGTGTAAAAATTGCTGATCCGTGTGCAGATGGCAAATAACTAATTTCGCTCCAGATTGGACGTACGGTACGTGAATCACGACCATCCAAACGAATTCCTTCGTCTAAAACAAGATTACGAACTGCATCATACTGAACATCGTGAAAATATTTTTTAGCTAAGAATTTGGTGTCATCAGAGGCATCATCACCCAGCTTTGCCATGAATAATTCCTGTATTTCAGCAAATTTTTGAGTACGCTCATGTTTTGAAGAACCCGATTTCGCGATAGCATACACCTGATCATATGTTTCAGAAAATGCTCTTTCTCTTAATTCGGGGTTATTGTTTTCGTGGTTGTATGAACGCTTAACGGTTTTACCAACCATTTCAGCTAATTCTTTTTGGGCCTGAACCTGAATGATAATTGCTTTATGAGCAAATTCAATTGCTTCTACCATTTCAATTTCAGAAATTTCGTCTGCTTCGCCTTCAACCATTACGATATCCTGCTCAGTACCTGCAACCAGAAATTCCATAGTTGCACGCTGAAGATCATCCAGGTATGGATTAATCACCAATTTTCCGTCAATTTTAGCTACACGAACTTCAGAAATCGGTCCGTTAAACGGGATGTCTGAAACAGCTATAGCGGCCGAAGCTGCTAAACCCGCCAAGCAATCGGGCATAATGTTTTTATCGGCAGAGATTAAAGAGATCATTACCTGAGTATCCGAATGATAATCTTCCGGAAACATAGGGCGCAAAGCACGATCTACCAAACGGGATATTAAAACTTCATAATCAGATAGTCTGGCTTCGCGGCGTAAGAAACCACCAGGAATACGACCAGTAGAAGCATACTTCTCCTGATAATCTACAGAAAGCGGTAAGAAATCTACACCAGCCTTAGCACCTACAGTAGAAACTACAGTTGCCAGTAACATGGTATCACCCATTCTTACTACCACAGAACCATCAGCCTGTTTAGCTAATTTTCCTGTTTCGATTTCGATCATTCGGCCATCGCCAAGATCAAATTTTTTGCTAATTAAGTTATAACTCATCTTTTTATATGTGCGATGTACTTTTCCTCTTTAGAGCACATCATTTTTTATATGAACGTTTTTTTTTAAATTAAAAAGCCATCTCTAAGGAGATGGCTTAACATAGTTTTGCTAAGATTATTTAATGATATCTCTTAACTGCAATGCTTTGATGATAGCACGGTATCTGTTAATATCCTTTTTGAAAAGGTATGCTAACAAAGCACGACGCTTACCAACTAATTTCTGAAGAGATAATTGAGTTGAAAAATCTTTCTTATTTTTCTTCAGATGCCCGGTTAAATGAGCAATACGAGCGGTAAACAAAGCTACCTGGCCTTCAGCTGAACCTGTATCGGTTGCGCCTTTACCGTGTTTGGCAAAAATTTCTGCCTTGAATTCGTTACTTAAATACATTACGTGAATAATATTAAAGCGGTTAATAAATAAACAATTAGGCGCAAAGATAGGAATTGAAGGTGATTTAAACAAGGAAATATTACGTATGAATTTAGATCAGATTGTGCTATTAATATATTGCAGGATTTGATTTTCTGAAAAAACAAGCATCTTTGCAGAATGCAAGAAACACCTATCTACAGCACGTTTATCAGTGAATTTAAAGTAAGGCCTGATGATATTGATATGTTTAATCATGTGCATAACAGTACTTATTTTGATTATGTGCTCGCTGCCAGATATGAACAAATGGAAACTTCATACGGCATGCCCATGGAAGATTTTCTGAAACAGGGTTACGGATGGGTAGTTAGGGCAGCTTTTGTAGATTATAAAAGGCCTTTGGGATTAGGCGATTTATTTACTGTTGAAACCGGAATTGAGAGCATCAACACGAAAGGTTGCCGAGTAAAATTTGAAATTAAGATTAAGAAAAACAATAAAGTTGCCTGCAACGGTTGGTTTGATTATGTAATGATTGATATAAAAAGTGGCCGAGGAATGAAAGTATCTGAAGAAATGATTACGCGATATTCTATTTAAAAAAGTAGTACCGGATTAATCCAGTACTACTTCTATAAGCTCAGTATAAAAATCTTTAATAGTTCTTCCTGCAGCTCTAACTTGTTGAGGAATGATACTATTTTCTGACTGACCGGGAACCGTATTAATTTCAATAAAATAAAATTTAGCCGATTCTTCTTCAAGGATATAATCAATACGAACAACTCCTTTACAGTTTAGAACGCTGTAAACATTTTTCACTACTTCTTCTACCCGATTCAATTCTTCAGAGTTCATCCTGCCGGGAGTAATCTCTTCAGAAACACCCGTTGTATATTTAGCTTCAAAGTCAAAAAACTCTTTCGACGTGATTATTTCGGTAGCCGGAAGAACCTTTATTCCCTCTTTACCTTTATAAACACCAATAGTAAATTCACGGCCTTTAATAAATTCTTCTACCAAAACCTGAGAATCTTCAGCGAAAGCTTTGTTTAAAGCTTCAGGAAGTTCACCGGAACTCTTCACTTTACTCATTCCAATGCTGCTTCCTCCGTTATTCGGTTTTACAAAAAGCGGAAATGAAAGATCTGCGCTGACTTTCTGAATACTTTCTTCGCCGTTCACAAATAATTGTCTGGAACGTGCAGTAAATAAGTCTTCAACTTCGTCAACAATTGCTTTGGTATACCCTTTATTCATGGTTATTGCAGAAGTAAGCGCATCACAGGTTGTATATGGTATGGATAGCATATCAAAATAACCCTGTAGTTTTCCATCTTCACCCGGAGAACCATGCAAACCTATAAACACACAATCAAATTTCACATGATCGCCGTTCAGAGCTAAAGAAAAATCATTCCGGTCAATTTCATGATTCTTTAATTCCTCATCCTGGTAATACCAGCTTTCTTTAGTGATAATGATTTTGTAAACATTAAATTTATCAGGATCTAAATTTTTACCGATAACCTCTGCGCTTTTCAATGAGATTACAGATTCTCCGGTAAATCCTCCGGTAACTAAAGCAATCGTTTTTTTCATTCTTTATTTGATATTTAGATCAATATTTTTTCAATAATAAAAATATTAATGTACTGGCCACTGAACCACATTGCATTTGGAATTAAAATACTAATGGCTGGCGCCAAATATAATTGTTAATAGTTTGAATAATAAACTGTCGCAATTATTATCTTCCATTATCCTAATATTTGATTTAAGTTTGGCATTTGATCGTATACATTGTATATTATTGTCAGTGCTTATTTAGCTTTAAGCGTTTGCAACATCTGGCATTTATTATACAAATTAACCACCGTTACCAGCACAATGAGTAAATTTTATAACTACCTGCGTACTAAAAACTTCCGCAATAATTTCATCATCGCAATTGTATCAATAGTGGTTTTTTTAGCCATAATTTTTTATAGTTTAAATTTATATACCCGCCACGGAGAAGGATTACCGGTACCTAAGTTAAAAGGATTATCGGTTGAAGAAGCAATTCAGCTCCTGGAGTCAAAAGGGTTAAGGTATCAAATTGATTCGGTGTATTTAAATGATAAAAAACCGGGCGAAGTAGTTGAGCAAGACCCTGATGCAAACACCAATGTAAAACAGAACCGTACAATTTATCTGACCATAATAACCCGTCAGGCACCCAATATCAACTTCCCGGATATTGACGGGAAAACCTTTTTAGAAGCCCGGGCCATCCTTAATAATTACGGATTAAAACTTGGTGATACCACTTATACATCGGATGTAGCACGTGATGTGGTTCTGCAGATTTCTTTCGGAGGACAGTCGATTTCTACAAATCAACAGGTTCCAAAAGGTTCGAGAATCAGTCTTGTTTTAGGGGACGGAATGGGTGCCAGCGAAGTTGATTTACCCAATCTGCTGGGATTGAACTTAAATGAAGCACGTCTTTCATTATTAGGATCTTCTTTAAATCTGGGAAGTATTACCTACGAAGGAATTTTAACAGATACGTTAAATGCCCGGATCACCAAGCAATTCCCCGCTTTAAGCGATTCATTAAGTAAAGTGAGCATTGGAACGCAGGTTGATGTAGTATTATCTAACGATAATTAAAATGAACATTTCCGCATATGAATTAAAGCAGTTATGCGATAATTCTGAACCCATTCTGATTATAGATGTACGCGAAGAACTCGAGTTCCATACGTTTAACATTGGTGGCGTTAATATACCTTTGGGAATCTTAATAAGAACAATAGAAGAACTGAATTACGATAAACGGCAGCAAATAATAGTGGTTTGTCAGCGAGGTTTAAGAAGCGAAACCGCCCGCCGGGTTTTAACAGACAATGGATTTTTAAACGTTAAAAATCTGCATGGGGGTTTACTTGCATGGAGAAAAGTAAATCAAAATTTAGTATAGAATTCAAATTAACAAATTGAAGACAAATGACAGAAAAATCAAATAAATTAAGCTTTGGTATTAAAGTGGGGATTGCGTTGGCAGGATTACTAATCTTAATTCTCAGCGTAACTGCGTATAATTATTATCTGAATTTTTTTAGTGCCAATGTAACCGGTGAGCAGGAATATTTATATATCCCAACCGGTTCTGAATTTAATGATGTTTTGAAATCTATTAAAGATCAAAAAATAGTAAAAGATACCGCAACATTTTTGTGGTCAGCTCAAAACATGGATTATATTGATGTAAAGCCCGGCAAATACAAACTTGAAAAAGGAATGAGCAACCGTAAGTTCATTAATATGCTGAAATCCGGAAATCAGGAACCTGTTAAATTAGGATATCAAAACGTAAGACTTAAAGAAACCTTTGCGGGAATGGTCGCTAAAAAAATTGAAGCAGATTCTGCATCAATCATTAATTTATTAGATTCTGCAGAATATGTTCAAAAATTCGGATTTGATACCAGTTCCGTTTATGTCATGTTTATACCTAATTCTTATGAACTGTACTGGAACACTTCTGCAGAAAAATTCTTTAGCAGAATGCACACGGAGTACCAGAAATTTTGGAATGCCGAAAGGAAAGCAAAAGCTGAAAAGATAGGATTAACTCCTGTTCAGGTTAGTATTTTGGCTTCAATAGTTGATGGCGAAGCTTTACATGATAAAGAAATGCCAGTTATTGCCGGTTTATATATGAATCGTTTTAATAAGGGTATCAAGCTGGAAGCGGATCCAACGGTAATTTTTGCCAATAATGATTTTACTATCAGAAGAGTACTGAACAAACATCTTCGCAAAGATTCACCATACAACACGTATTTAAATAAAGGACTTCCCCCGGGACCTATTGCTATGCCAAGCATAAATGCTATTGATGCCGTATTGAATTATTCAAAGCATGAATATATATATATGTGTGCTAAAGAAGATTTTTCAGGTTATCATGCATTTGCCTCTACCTTGTCAGAACATCTTGTAAATGCCCGCAAATTTCAAAAAGCGTTAAACGATAAAAATATTAAGAAGTAATGTTCATACATTCCACAAAACTTCGGGTAAGGTATGCAGAAACTGATCAGATGGGCTATATGTATTATGGCAACTATGCTCAGTTTTATGAAGTTGGGAGAGTTGAAATGCTCAGAAGTCTGGGTATGAGTTACAAATCAATGGAAGAATCGGGTATTATTATGCCTGTTTTGGATTTAAAATGTAAATTTATCAAGCCGGCTTTGTACGATGAAGAAATTACTGTAAAAGTAATTATAGCTAAACTTCCCTCGGTCAGGATTCATTTTCAATATGAATTATATAATGAAAGCGGGGATTTAATCAATATTGGCGAAACCACGCTTGTATTTGTTGATATCAAACGAAATAAACCTTGCATGCCATCCGAAGATTTTTTGAACAGGTTGAAGATATTTTTTAATTAAAATTTAATGAACTGGCTTCACAAATTTTTATTAAAGTTTAAACCTTATTACATATTGGTAGAGTGGTCTAAAGTAATGATCCTTCCGGGATTTAGTCCTTTGCCATTATTTACTGTTGCTACTTTCTTTTTCCAGGAAATAGGTAAGGATTCTCTGGTTAATAAAGCTTCTTCGCTGGCCTATAATTTCATGCTGGCTATTTTTCCGGCCATCATTTTTTTATTTACACTAATTCCATACATCCCTATAACTAATTTTCAGGATCAGTTATTAAACTTAATTTCTTTGGTTCTTCCAACCAGTGCGTACCTGGCGGTAGAGTCAACATTAGAAGATATTGTAAAAAATCAAAATTCTAAATTATTATCCTTTGGTTTCATATTCGCCCTTTTCTTTGCAACCAATGGCGTACATACTCTAATGGAAGCCTTCAATAAATCATCACTGATTATTGAAACCCGAACCTGGATTAAGCAGCGTTTAGTTGCATTATATTTAACCCTGATTATCGCTTTTGCACTTATTTCCGGACTGGTAATCATCACTATCGGTGAATACATCTTCTCTTACCTAAAATCAGAAATGGGATTTAAGGATGCATTCTGGATATTCATTATAAATCTGGGAAGATGGATTATTTTAATCTGCATTTACTTTGTCACCATTTCAATATTATACAGATATGGACCGGCACACGCCAAAAAATGGAAATTTTTTAGTGCCGGTTCCTGGATGGCTACCATTCTGGCTATTTTAACTTTTGCCGGTTTCTCCTATTACATCAATAATTTCGGAACTTATAATAAAGTATATGGATCAATAGGAACTTTGCTGGTGCTTATGATCTGGCTCTATTTAAATTCACTCATCATCCTTGTAGGTTTTGAATTAAATGCCAGTATTGATCTTTCAAAACGAAGTATTAAGATAGTTAAACCACATTTTAACAGCTTCAGAAGCCCCGATCCGCAGGCTAATCTCACCAAAAAATAGATTTACAGAAAATATTTCCTGTTCAATATCTGATAGTTAGGACAAATAAAAGAAATAAACACAATCTTAATTTGCAGAATTGACTTGAGTTTGTACTTTTGTGGCGGAGAGCTGGCAGAGTGGTCGATTGCGGCAGTCTTGAAAACTGTTGAACTGTTACAGGTTCCTGGGGTTCGAATCCCTAGCTCTCCGCTTAAAAATGCAAAAAGCCTGAAATTATATAATTTCAGGCTTTTTATTTCCCGGAGAAATTTAAAGACAGGAAATTGTAAATCGCTTCTCTTTTTGGGATAAAATCAGCCTGATTCATTTAGCATAAAAACAAAAACTATAGGCGAACCGATTTTTATTTAATAAAATAAGTATGTTAGCCAAAATCACAAAAAAGATATGAAAGTTGAATTAAGTCATGCCGACGATAAAAAAGCTAAAAGAGCAATTGAAGTGAATTCGGTTGAAGATTTATTGAATATTTGCAAGAAGTTTGATCGTGATGTTATTATCTCTTTACCAATGCAGGGAACCAAAAGCAAATTTGACTTTTATGCAATGGTTTATGATGATAGTATAGAATAATTAATACGCTTTCTTTATAGCTTTTATGCGGGTGCCATTTGCCATCATCGTTTCAAAAATAAGCACCGTATCTGTAAGCTCCTTAATTAAAAAGGGGAAATCCCGGGTCCGGCCATCCTCCAAAAGCTCCGTATACCTTATCATCTGATTTTCCATCTTAAAAGTACCGTGTGACAGTATTTTTCCGCCCCACGTAATCGAAAGTTTATTGGGAGAATAAAAGCTTATAGACGGGTTCTGAAACTGTAGCTCATCGGCTGATATATTTTCCTGATCATTAACATCCAGATTCTTAATTTCCACATATTTCCATTCGCCATATAATTTATCGGCGTTTATCGAATTACAGCTACTAAGAATAAGAGTAAATAAACTGAATAATAGGAAATATTGAAAAGATGGAAGTTTCAAAATAGATTATATATTAGTTTAGCAGTAATGCATTAGCTTTAGATTTATCAAAGTGCTTTGAAAACAAATGAATTTAATTCTTTTTACGTTGAATTGGTCCAACTGTAACTTCTTTTGTTTTCCGTTTCTTGCTTGCAAAACGTTTTTGAAGATCAATAACCCGCACAGAAAAAGAATCTGACTTACCCGAACCACTATTAAGATCATCCAGATTTGAATCTACAATGTAGATTTTATTCCCTACAGTTTCGGCTGTATTCGGATGAATATATTTATAATTATCAGTCCGCAATACTTTGGCATTTTTCCAACTGTTATTGCTGTTTATTATATGAACCTTGTTATAACCCTGGGCCTGCGACATCACCAATAAATTATTTGAGGTAAATTGCAAGCCATTAACCCCCTTAAAATTTCCCTGTATTTCTACTTCAGAAATCTTCACGCTGTCTTTTAAATCAATTTTATATAGCTGACCGCTTTTGCTTAATGCAACCAGCAAATATCCATGTTTATGGTATACAATTCCATTTAGATTCCGACCGTCACTTTTAAAATAATCGCTGCTCACTAAAACCGAGGCTTGACCTTGTGCATCGACTTTATAAATAACCGGGGAATAGCTATCTGTAATATAAATATTGCCGGCATCATCCAATGCCAGATCATTTACAAAATGCGGACCTTTAAACAAGGTGTCTAAATTGATTACGGAAGTAATTTTATTTGAAAGGAGATCTATTTTAACCAGCCTGGCTATATTATACTTACTTTTCTCAGATGAATATGACGAATAACCCAGATCACCGCTTAATACATAAAGATTATTGCCCTTAATTTTCAATCCCGAAGTAGCCACTAAAGAACTGTCATTTAAAAGAACTGTATATTCTCCCTTTTCATTAACCGCAGCAATTTGTCCCTTTTTCATTGAGCCTACAATGAACTGCTTCTTTGCAGGATAATAAGCGATACTTTGAGGATAAATGTCTGATACAAAATAGTTGATTACCAAATTTTGGGATTGAGCATTCCCGGCAAAACATACAACTAAACAAATGAATAAAAAATTCTTCATACTTAAATTTTTAATAATTATTCACTTAATTCTAAGATATGAATTTACTTATTTTTAATAACTATTGACTGCTCCCTTTCATATTTCTAATAACTAAACTCCATTCTGTTATTATTTTACGCATAAAAAAAAGCTGACGGATTTTAAATCCTGTCAGCTTATGTTCAATAAAAATCTGTACTTATAAAACTTTAGGCTGTAGCCTGTTTCTGTACATTACGATATAAAAATGCATTGTAAATATGTCTGCGGGCAAATCTTCCCGGAGAATCGGCATTGATAAGTTTGATATAAATCCCTTTGGGAACATCGAAATACTCATAACTGCTTCCATCTGTAAAATCAACCTTTAATGTTTGGGCGGTATACTGAAAATCCAAAATATTGGAAGTAGAGATTGTTTGGGTGTATTCCGGAAGTGTAGAAGCCTGGGTTTCGGCAGATATGCTTACCAGAAAATGATACGCTTCAATAATTTCTTTACACTTTTCTTCCGCTTCCAGCTTCTCATCTTCGGCATTATTTCTAAACTTATCCGGATGAAGATCTTTCATGAAATTGCGGTAAACCGTTTTAAGTTCCTTAAGTTCAACCGTTTTGTTAACTCCTAAAAGCTTTCTGTAATCGACAATTTTTTTCATAAATTATTTTAATGGTCATTGTCTCTGATCGCATTAAGCAACTGCTTTTTCTGCATTTTTCAGGGAAACAATTTTTTTGCAAAGGTAGTATTTAAAAATTCTTATAAAGACTATCCGGCAAAAATGGATCATAATGATTTATAACAATGTGATTTTTTAAAAAATAGTTCAAAATTTTCTAAAATAAACAGGTTTCTTTGCAAATAAATGTCGCTATACATCACCTCCTTAAATTCCGGAAGTAACGGTAATTGCTATTACATTGGCAATAAGACTGATGCTGTATTGATTGATGCCGGGATTTCCTGCCGGGAAATAGAAAAACGAATGCTTCGCTTAGGGCTTTCCATGAGTAATCTGAAAGCTGTCTTTATTTCCCATGAACATTCAGATCACATTCGTGGAGTTTCCATCCTGGCCAAAAAATATAATTTGCCCATATACATCAGCAGTGGAACGCTGGCTGGCATGAGTAATTTAATCGAAGATTCTTTGGTAAAGGTTTTTAATGGCTTTGACGAAATAAAAATCGGCGAGTTAAAAATTACTGCATTTCCTAAAATCCACGATGCTTCAGATCCTCATAGCTTTATTATAACCTTTGAGAATATTAATATCGGAGTTTTTACAGATTTGGGCTCCGTATGCAAAAACCTGATCACTTATTTTAAGCAATGCCATGCTGCTTTTCTGGAAGCTAATTATGACGAGGAATTATTAAATTCAGGAAATTATCCTTATTATTTAAAGAACCGTATTCGCGGAGGAAATGGCCATTTGTCCAATCATCAGGCACTTGAGCTTTTTAAAACCCATAAGCCGCGACACATGAGCCACCTTTTATTATCCCATCTTTCAAAAGATAACAATTGTCCGGAGCTTGTACAGTCTTTATTTAGTAAACAATGCTCGGAAACTAAAATAATTGTTGCGTCCAGGTTTGTAGAAACTCCTGTTTATTTAATTGAAGCTAAAAATTCTACCGATTACATATTTCCTATTACTTTAAAACCCCTGCAACTTTCCCTATTTGATTAATTGTATGTAATTTCTATCTCAGAAATTGTGAATCAAAATGCTTGAAATCAATTCTGATTAAACAGTAAATTACATCAGTAATATCCTAATACTAAATTATCATCTTTAATTATAAGGTGTAATGAAAATTGCAGCAATAAAACATAGGCATAGCATGGTAGATTTCAAACCCGCTTTTATTGATCATAATGAAGCAAGTAAATTTCAATTACTTACCAGGAGAGAAAAAGAAATCATTCGCTTAATTGCCGATGGTCATACCAGTATGAATATTTCGAATGGCTTATTTATTTCTATTCACACAGTAAATAATCATCGCAAAAATATTTACAAAAAACTCCAAACGAATAATATAGCAATTCTTATCAGGTTTGCTGTAAAGTTTAATCTGGTTTAAGAAATGCGTGTTAAACTATTCAGGCATCCTCTGTACAGCATACAAATGGTACTTCTGTAAGAGGCGAAGTTCTTAAAATCCGAAATTTACCAAGATCGCTGGTTACCGGATTTTGCTGATCAATTTCTTCCCTTCTTTTATTAAGCATCTCTTTATTATTACCCTCCAAACCGGAACCGGAAGGAAGATCATGATTCATTTTGAATGCGGCATCTTTATCAAAATGCACAGCTATATTATTTATCAATTCTTCCCGGTTAGTGGGTAAATCGCTTATTTGATCATAAATGGAATTAATATTTCCAAAAAATTCTACACATAATACACTGAGTGAACAATCTTCCGGTAATCCATACAATCTCAATCGGTTTTTTATTTCAGAATTTAACCAAACAGTTTCAGCAATCTGTTTAGACTCTTTCTCCAGTGCTACATTGATATTTTGAATCTGATTAATTGCTATATGTTTTTCAAAATCACTAAGCTCCGGATCAGTTACCAATCGTTCATATTGCCTTCTGATTTTAAACTCAACGGGTCTTTGCTGTAACCGCTGTTCTGCTATTAAAATATTTCTGAAATCCAATCCATCAGCCTGCTGAACCTGAGCGTACAATAAACACCAAATAGTAGTTCTTGGCGGATTTGCAGTCACATTTTTACCTTTCATCACTGCTGTGGCAAAAGGGGCACTTAAGGTGAGTTGAATTTCATCGCGGGTAACGTTACAAATTAGATTTGGTGCCGGATGCTGTAATCCTGTCAATCGAAAAGCTCTTCCAAAGCGCCCCTGTGCGGTACTCCAAATCCGGTCTGTGTGCCCGAACCTAAATTCGTAAGTATAAAAACCAAACAATTCTGAACTTTCATGGTGAAGAGCCGGAGGAAGAGGAAGCAGATAAAAATGTCTGTCCTGATCAATTGATTTTTCAAGCTTTTGCATGGCTTTTAGTCCGGAGTGTTCATGAGCAGAAGAAGGAACAATTACACGGATGTATTCCGGATCAATGGGGAGTGGTGGTTCTTTAGGAATTTCAAAAAGTGAAGGATGATTATTGCTGATCAGCTGGTCTGTTGCATATGCCAGGGGCCGTGCAAAAAGCTCGTCATTCTTATCTTCCGGAAGCTGATCAAATTCAAGCCACAAAAATCTCTTTCTGGCTTCAGTAGCTGAATATTTTTTGTTCCGAATATATGGTGATAATGCAATGCCTGCGCCAATAATTTTTGGTAGTTGCTTTGGATTAACAGTAACAGGAAGAAGTAACTGCTGGCTTTCAAAAGGTGCAGCAACGTTAAGCAAACCCTCTTCTAAAAATTCGGGTACAATTTTGTACTGAACTTCCAACGTATCCGGGAAATCATTGTTCACAGTATGAGCATCCAGTATATCAATAAAAATAATTCTGCTATACTCCCGATGAATAAGCCCGTCCTCTCCTTCCTGAATTGCCTGAAAAGACGCTATTTTGTATAATTCAAGATCACCAATAAACTGGTACTCCATATCAGCAAGCTCAACTGCATTCGATCCGAATTTCCTTCTGCGTAAAACAGAAAAACTGGAAGGGTTTAAACCATCCCAGGTCCAGTCGCGGTTAACATACAACGAAGTAACAACCAGCCAGCGATCAATCAACTCGCTTTTTGAAGAAAATGTCACGCTGCTTCCATCGGGCGCCAATGTATGCCGAATGAGATTGCTGCACCAGAAATGAATGCGCATCCCATTTTCAGAACTCAAAGATAATCCGTTAACAGCCAAATCCAGTTGTTTAGCTAAACGTTGTGCAATATCCGGCAGAGTATTAGTATTTGAATAGGCCACCTGGGTTTTCTTATTACTATCATAAACTGGTTGTGGATCTGGCTGCAGAAAAATACCCTGTAAAACACGGGCATCGTTCATGCCGGTAAATAAATCAAGTTCATTTTCAGAAGCTTTCCTCATTTTTAAAACCGTGGTTTTACCATACCTGCTATCCAAATTCGGGTTTGAATTTATATTTCCCCAGTAATTTTCCTGGTCATCACAAACGGCACGCAAAGTAATCCGCAAATTTCTTTCTGTAGGTAATATGATATTGCCGTCAGTTTGAGAAATGGAAAGATTATCAGGTTCATTATCAAATGGGCTTTGCTGGTCAGCA
Source organism: Daejeonella oryzae DSM 19973 (assembly GCF_000422945.1). Taxonomy (GTDB): domain Bacteria; phylum Bacteroidota; class Bacteroidia; order Sphingobacteriales; family Sphingobacteriaceae; genus Daejeonella; species Daejeonella oryzae. The sequence goes on along the minus strand of NZ_AUHA01000003.1, from coordinate 385,355 downwards.
AGGTTCAGAACGTTGAAATCCTTGTATTGAAAATTGATATCAAGCTCCTGCTCAAAATTATCAGCATCAAAATTTCGGTTTGTAGTAAACAGGGTTATATAGTTGTCTTTGCCGCTTTCACTCAGCAAATTATCCATTTGCAAAGTTTCAACTTCCACTTTGATTTCCACTTTTTTTACGTCGGGATCTGAAAGGCCAATGCTGTAATTAATAAATGTCCCGGCAGCTTCCAAAGCCAAATTCTGGTCTAACTGGGATTTTAATAATGCTACAGCATCATCGTATTTATTGGTATAAACTACTGTGGGATATTCTAAAACAGGACGTTTGATGACTAATGTCTCACCTGTAAAATTCAGATCATCAGTTGTATGCTTCAGATTTTCATTTTCGGATAAACGCAGTGTTGAGGGAGCAACATATCTTTTAAAATCACTTTTTGCAATTCCTCCCGGTCCCGGATTTATAGCTTCCTCCCCGACTTTAGGTCCACCTCCACTGATGTCTGCCAGCCTGATTCTGAAAAAGTATGAATTTCCATACCTCAGCCTCGTGTTCAGCGGATCAGCCTTATAGGTATTGCTTACATTCACCTGCCTGTCTTCAACGGTTCCGTCAGGTTTTTTTTGAACCGCCCTACTATTCTGATACAATTCTGCAGCTGTTTTATCAGGAATAACCAATGAACAATCGTTCCAGTTAGAAAAAAACATGGGCAGCCAGTAATTGCTGCTGTTTACTCCGTATAATTTAGTTGGATAAACCTGAAAAGGAAGTTCTCCTGTATATGATCCAATATTAATATCTTCCAGCATCATATCGCCAAGACTTTCTACGGCAGTTAAACTTTCCCATTCCGCCCCTTCCTCATCCAGCTTAACGTCTATATGAAAGCCGGCAACTCCCAGCGGAGAATCCAGTCTTCCGGCCTGGTTTGTAACACTTTCATCTTTTGCCAATTGCCGCAAATACCAGATTAATATTTGTTCATCATCCCAGCCAAGCCTTATTCCCATTTCCTTTTGGGGATGAAAACCATCCGGTTCTTCTTTTAAAATGTTGCCGCTCATCGGCTGATTGGCATGAACGATTTTAGAAAATCCATCATTATATTGCGATGCCTCAATAAATACTTCGTCAAAAATTCCGTCAGGAGTTCCACCAACTTTCAGAACAGGAAATAAAACAGGAGCAAATAAAGTACGCGGAATGAATTTGCCATCAGCATCTTTTTTAAGAATGGGAATTCTGGCTGCATAACGTTTAATAAAAGGTTCATCGCCAATCATTGAATCTGTTTGCTGCGCACTGTAAACGGTATCGGGAACAACATCAATATACACCCAGCCACCTTTGCTAAAGTCTGCATCTGTTAAAGAAATGCTTGTTTTATAAAGTAAGCCCGCTTTTTGCGCCATTAAAGGTTGCCTGAGCAAATAAGCATATACTTTGCCCCAGCTTACTTTTGTCTCTTTTATGAGATTCAAGTTCGGCTCAGCATCCCGTATTGCGCAATGATAGCTATCATCAGTAACTGCATTTTTTGTCCTGGGTGAGGTAAAATTAAAGGCATCGCGGTAGCTGTGAGGAAGATATTTTTTTACTGACAATGACTTTTCTTCGGCAGGAGGCGCAGTATGTTCTGTGCTCACATCTGCATTTCTGCTTTCATCAATATCAAAATATTTAGGACTTCCGTCCTCATTGGTTACATTTTTTAGTGTTTCGTAAATTGCTCTAATCTGATTAGAATATTCCAGGGCGGTTAAAACTGCACGCTCATTAGCCGGATTTTTTCCGGCAAATTCTGCGGCATCATTCACTATAATAACATTAAACTGCGGCTGTGTATCGGCGAAAGCCTGGGCCGGAACTCCACCTGCGAAAATGGTGCTGACCGGTTCAAGCGGACTTATATTTCTGGGGATCCAAATGATGTTTACTGATAAATTCCCTTCGGCATCAACTCCCTGAGGTAATGCTAACAAAGTAAAACGTGTATTGCTTAGAGCTGCCATTTTGTTAAGATTAAAATTTAAGCAATTTGTCTTTGTTCTTCCCAGCTTTCGCTGAAACTGATATCAATAATAAGGAATATGCTGATGTCCAGTGCAAAAGTAACCTGAGCTTTGCAGGTTGTAGGTTTATCATCTCCCTGTTTTTCAATCGAACCTTTGGCTTCTATGGTGATTGTTACTCCAACTAATCCGCCAAGCAATTCGGCATGACCTCTGAAAAGAATAATTCCGGTAGCAATTACTTTCTTGCTTGAATCCGCATAAATCTCCACCGAAATCATAAACAGAATGCTGACGTTACCAATTACAGGCAGACCCACTGTTACCTGCGCTCCGAAACCGAATTTCATGGTAATAGAAACCAGCGGACTGGTATCTGCTGCCAGCATCAGATCTACATTGCCAACCGCATAAATGCTGCCTGCACCAACACTTACACACATAACCTGAATGCCGCCATGAAATTTAAAAAATGCACCGGCTGTTGGAAGTAGTTGTTTAGGATCGGTAGTTACTTTTAAAGCTGCATTAAAGTACATTCCGATTGCCAAACTGGCCTCAAGCCGGAGCGGTGTTTGCGGAGAATCGTACAGGGCTCCAAAAGGAAATCGCACCAGAGGAATATCTTTAGACGCTTCGAATTTATATTCCCATACATTGGCATTATTGCTCATCGCCACTTTAAGGCCTTTTTTTAATGCATCTTTATAATCTCCGGTACTTACTGCCGCTAATATTTCCAGTATTTGAATAACCGGTTTTAATGCATCACTGAATTCAATTTCTGGAACAGGAAGATTTGCCGGATCAGCCTCTTTCTCTCCTCCAAAATTTGTCTCACTTCCTTTTTGAGCATTAAAGTTCCCTTTAATAATCATTACCCTTTCCAGCGGTCCCAGATCAATGGCCATAGCCATGTTGTTAAGTTTGCCTTTCCAGGTATTACCTAAATCTGCAGCAAATGAATCTATATCAAAATCATATTTACCGATGTATGATTTATTTGCATTTTTAGGATCACTTTTGGCTGTATACTCAATGTAAACTTTAAAACCCTCGGTATCTATCAGCGGATAATTAACAGATGGCAGATCAAACCGGAAAGCATTGTTCAGCAGCTCATCTCCTTTTTGTTTAATCAGTTTGTATCCCTGGTCTACTAATTTTCCGGCTTCATCCTTAGCTTTAATTTCCAGAATTTCCAAAACATCTTTCCCTGAATCCAAAATGCCATCATCCATCACTTTACTGAATGCTTTTAAGGCATTGCCTCCTGCATCCTTCCCGTTTAACAAAGAAATTGCGGCTCCGAAATTAGTATCAGCATCACCAATATTTGGGAATATCCCTACCGTTTTTAGCAAACGCGAAGAATCTGCCATTAAGGGGGGCGTTTTGCTCAACAGAGAATCAATCCCCACTTTAAATGAAGGCGTAAGAAAAAGAACTTTCTGAGAATTAAGATTTTGAAGAAAACCAAAATTCAGGGTATCATTAGCCGGATTTCTTAGAATCTCCATTGGATGAGCAATCCTCAACAGGTTTTTTCCCATCTCTGCCGGATCTGCCCCTTTTAATGCCTGAATCCATTTACCTATCCTGATTAAAGGCACCGATATATTTTCATCTAAGGGAGCAACAGTGCCGTCCTTACGGGAATGCATGACCATGCTCCAGCTACCTTCTTTTGGTAAAACAACTGAACCTCTTGCTGCCGCAACAAAAATCTCACTGGAACCTACGGCATTTATGGATGAGCTTACATCAAACTGACTGATCTTCATAGCCTGATTGGAGCCCGCAATTTTAACAGAGCAATTAACAGAGCCGCCAATCGATCCTTTTTGTGATTTCAACAGCGTATCAAACTGTTTTACAGAAATGGGTTTACCTGCCGGTTTCAGTTGCACAAATCCCAATACACCTTTTGATGGAACCCTGTTATTGGATCCGCCTTCAACCACATTCTCCAGTTCTACATCGGCATCAAATGTAAGTCCGCGTAATGATGCAGGCAGTGGCCCTGTTGCATCCTCATGAGTAACTTCAATTTCCCTGATGTTTTTGATATTGAATAGCCCTTTGACCATTCCGGGATGCATTTCATACGGACTATCATGAGTAACTAATTGGATTTGTCCGGCTCCATCTGTTACTTTTTCATAATAGGTAAAATCAAACTGACCATTTCCCTCCGCTTTCCAACCGCTGTCAATTCGCCCAACATATCCATTGCCTAATCGGAAAAGGGTGATGGTTCTGACTACATGAATTCCCCATGGATATATGACACTTTTAACCTGTACAACTTCATGACTTGTACGCCCGGTGGTTACGTTAAAAAGCGCCTGACTGGTTTCTGCAAAAACTGCTTTTTCATTATGCCAGTCGCTGAAAATATTGGCTCCGTATCCGCTCAATCCTGCTTTAATTAGCGGAACCCGGGGTCTGCTGGTATCCGCAGGATTGCTGGGAACCGCAAATTCACCGTTAAAAATTTTTGTAGGACTGTCAGCCAGCGTACTTGCCTGAACATCTGTTCCAAACATATCCAGTACATTGTAAAGCTGAATGGTAAAACCTTCAAAAAGATCACTGTCTCCTTCTTTTATAGATGTGCCTGCCTGGAGTTCCAGTTGTATTCCCCCATTTATATAATTATTAAAAACCGGGCTTACATTTTTAATTGACGGTTTTTTGGTCTGATTAGAAAAATTATCGAGAATGGTAAAAGCAAGCATCCCGAAAGGGAGATTAAAGAAAGCGTATGTTTTGCGGTCTATCTTATTCTCAAAGCTTTGCTGCAAGTATTTAGCTAAAGGAATTGGAGAAAGCGCTACCGGCTTTTCGCAAACGTTACCAATACGAGTAGGAATTCCATCATCCTTATAATAGTTAAATCCCAGGGGTGGATCGCCGATAACTGTTGCAGGAGTAAAATTAAATACGGGTTCCCATGCAATTTGAGGCAAAGTAAAAGCTCTGGCATTATAACCTGCAGCTACAACGTCCATTCCCTCTACGCTGATAGGAAAAAGCTGGCCTTCCTGCTCATTAACTGGATTTCCCCGAACGCCCCAGCTCCTTCTCATTTCCAGATTTCCGGAATAAGCCACTCCCATTTGGTTGGCTTTACTACTCACATCTACTAATGTAAAGTCCTCAGTTATTAAGCGGTTTATTCCGTCCAGCAATATTTTTAGCCGCTCGTTTCCTCTGAAAGAGCGGGCACTCATGGTTGTTTGTACATCTGAAAACATAGGAATTTCAGATTCAGAAGCTAATTTTGATTTTGAAGAAAATTGTGGAAAAACTTTTTCAATTAACTGGGGATTTCGCCTGATTTTTTTTGCATTTGCGAGGTCTTCTCTTTCTACTGCTAATGCGGCAGCAAGTTTTGCAAATGTGAACGAAAGTCCAACTTTGTTGAATTCTTCTACAGGTTTATCCCAGTGGATATTTGCAACCAGCCAAATCCAGACATGAGAGCCTCTTTGCTTTAACAGCAAATCATTACGTGATCCAAACTGATGCATTAAAGTTCCCAGGTTGGCCGCATACGGGTCGGGTAAGGTTGGCAGATATGAGTATAATCCAAAATTTAAATGCAGATCACCGTAAATCACACCTTGATAGTCATCACTTAAAACACCAAATAAAATAGCAGCATTAGGAGGAGTTACAGTAAATAACGCGTTATGCAAAGCCAGGGCAAAAGGCTTAATTACCGGAATTTTATCATCAGCAAGCTTATTATCCCAAAGTATATTATCATCGTATATGGTAACAGATTTTTTGATTTTTCCCAGGGCGAACATCATCGCCGAGTTTTTAGAATTAACGGCCACTGCTTCTCCGTTTACTTTTAGGGGACGGTCAATTTTTAAAGAGGCATCAGTAAAAGTCAGCAATAACTCATCGCCTTTGGCCGTGGTGTTAAAAAAAAATGAGCTCTTATTTTTAAAATTTAATTCAGCATTAGATCCATATGGATTTTTATCATCACGCCATAATTTTAAATGGTGATACGAATTTGTGCCATTACTGGAAAGGTCGGTTATTGAAATACGTCCGGGTTCTGAAATTAAAAAAGGATTTACATTGAATACCAGACCTTCAAGTCCCGGCCATGAATTAATTAAACCTTTATCTAATTCCTGAATCATTCCACCGTTGCCATCTGCTTCATAGGGATTGGTTATATCAATTTTTGCAGCAGGGATTGACCACCAGGAGTTTTTAACCCGGGCCGTTCCGCTTATTTGCAGGAAAGGAGATTCACTTGTAAAAATTGTAAATTCCGTCTGGTCACTTCGCACCGGAATTGCAAGCCGGTTAAGCGTACTGTTGTAAACTGCTTGCTGATTTCCGTCGAATGTGAAATTACTCTGCTGTCCGAAAATTGTATTGGAACAGTTACCTAAACCAATAATTTGCTTGCCGGAACCATTAAACCATAATGAAAAATTTTCTGGCAGATGAAATTCTGCACTTCGGGCATCTGCACCAAATGGACTTTCAGGATCTGAATCTTCAACTACCTTTTGTTCAAGTTCTAAATCAAGCTGAACTTTGGTTTGGGAATGAACTGTTAATTTTCCATCCAGCAAAAAAGGATCTGCATCAAGCAGTATCTGTCCTCCTTTAACACGTAAGCCGGCAAAAAAACCTTCCGGAGCAACAGGGTTAAAAATGCGTGTGTTTATCCATACGGAAGTTGGAACAATTTTATAATTTCTGGAAATTTGCAAAGGCGTTTGACCGAAAATGTACCGATGATTTCTAAGAAATGAGGCTTTAAAAAGAATAGCCGGCAATGCCTGTCCCTCGATATATAATGGGATGAGATTTTCTACTTTGATAAAATCAAAATAAATTTCCTTTCCGCCCAATTTATCAAAAGGCCCAAAGGTTTTTTTAATACGGGCTCCGGCAGCTAGATGAGGAAGAGCTCCCTTAATCTGAGTAGTACGTACAGGAATATTTCTGCTGATAAAATGCAAGTCAGTTTCTTCATTTGGCTCATTAATCACTTCATTAGCAATTTCCTGTATTTCTGCGAGTCTTTTACCTGAAACTGTGCGGGATAAAAAACTATCAGAATTTTCGAAACTAAATTTTTTAGGCTTTAAAATCACCTTCTGATGAAGTAAGGATTGTGCAAGCGATTTTTGCAACTCACGCAAATCCTGCTCTTTAAATTCTTTGCTAATTTTTAATTGTCCGGTAAGATCGGATAGCATGGCGGATAATTGCTCCTTTTCCATAAAATGCGGAATTAATAGAAAGAATGAGGGACTTGATATTTTTGCGTGAACAGCTAAAAATGAAGGAATTTGAACATTCAATTTCGCTTGATTGTATGGAAGCTGAAATAGCTATCAATAGTCATTTTTAGGTTCCATTCTTTCCAACACCGTTAACCTTTGGATTTACAATATATACTCAAATGGAGTTAATCGTTTTAATTATCTTTAATCACAATTGAAATTAAAAGGTTAAGTTATGAATGAGTTATATCCTCTCCTGCCGCTCGACGACTGGGAACCCACAAAAAAAACCCTTCATCTCTACTTTCAAATTGCAGGAAAAATCAGGATGAAGTTAATGCCCAAAAAAAATCATTGGTGGCATGTTACTTTATTTGTATCAGCAAAAGGATTAACTACCCGGCCTATTCCCTACCGGGGGAAAGTACTTGAAATTGAATTCAACTTCATAGATCACTTGCTGGAAGTGCGCATTTGTGACGGACGACAGAGTTCGTTTAAACTGGAAAATGGTTTAAGCGTTGCAGGTTTTTATAAAAAACTTATGAAAATACTTAATGATTTTAGAATTGAGGTTAAAATCCTGGCAAAACCTTATGATAATTTAAGTACTGAGCCATTTGAAAACAACAACTCTTACAACCATTACGACAGCAAATATGTGGAAGCTTACTGGCAAATTTTAAAAACAGTGAATACGGTTTTTGAAGATTTCAGCGGCAGGTTTCTTGGAAAATGCTGTCCGGTGCATCTTTACTGGCATCATATGGATTTAACAGTCACACGCTTCTCCGGAAAAAGAGGGCCTGATATGGAGCAGGCAGACAGAGTAGAGAAAGAAGCCTATTCTCATGAAGTAATCAGCTTTGGTTTTTGGGCGGGAGATGAAAATGTCCGTTATCCAGCTTTTTATTCATATACCTACCCTTCTCCGGAAGGAATAGACAAAGAAAAATTACAGCCTGAATCTGCTCAATGGATTCTCTCAAATAATAGTCCGATGGCCTTGCTGCCTTATGATGACCTGCGAAAGGAAGATGATCCTTATAACGCTTTGCTTGATTTTTTAGAGAGTAGTTATCGGGCAGGGGCTAAAAATGCTCATTGGGATATTGAAGATCTGGCTAACAAATAAAATATTTTTGACAGAATAATTATCTTAAATTTAAACAGTGTAAACTCTAACCTATCTATTATTATGAAATCATTATTTGTCATGCTTTTCATTGGCTTTTTTGCAATAAATGCGAATGCGCAAAATAAACCCACTGTAACGGCCATCAAACCTCCCGCAAAAGAAATAAAAAATCAGGTTGTGGAGGCTTCCTGTGGCGAATGTCAGTTTAAGATGGCCGGGAAAACTTGTGATTTAGCAGTTAGAATAAACGGAATAGCTTATTTTGTAGATGGTACAAGCATTGACGATCATGGTGACGCTCATGCTAAAGATGGATTTTGCGAAAAAATTAAGAAAGCAGTAGTATCCGGAACCATTGTTAAAGACCGGTTTGTAGCCACTTCATTTAAAGTTCTTCCAGAGAGCAAGGAAAATAATAAGAACTAGTTGATCTATAACTTAAAAAGGAAAAAATAAAAGGTCTATCCTTTTATTTTTTCCTCTTCTACTTTAGTGATGGTTTTTTCTTTTTTAATTTCAGATCTGATTCTCAGAAAAAGACTCATATATACATTTGCAACCCACATGAGAGAAAATTCTGCAATCAGAAAACCACGCCATCCGGAAAGCAAAAGCTGGTAATTGGTTATCAGGAGAAAGAGTGCGCTCACGTAAAAACTAAAGCAATATTCGCAGGTAAACAGGTAAAAGAATTTCCTCTGCCACAGCTTTGGGCACTCTTTTGAACCGGCTATACAGTAATTCCTAAATTCCGCAAAGATTTCTTCATGAGTAACCGTCCAGGAAATACAGGCCACAGGCAAACCTAAAATCAAAAGCCAGATAATTTGCGTACCAATTTCCATATAGATATATTTAGTTTATTAGATGAAGTTAAATATTTTCTGATCACTTTAAAATCCAGGCAAAATGCGTTTTTATTTTATAGCATCAAACTGAGATTACCTATTTGACAGGATATAATAGTTCTTGCCGGGCTATGTAACATTCATTTTTTTTAATTAATTAGTATTAATTATTCAATTTAACATAAGCTATATGACACATTTCCATACCTCACATCAGGTTGTTTGTTTCGGGGAAATTTTATGGGATATTTTACCAAAAGCCACTTTGCCTGGTGGAGCACCAATGAATGTGGCTTATCATTTAAAAATGCTGGGTAATGATCCCTGCTTAATCAGCAGAATTGGAATGGACGATAATGGGAACCGTCTGAAAGAAATCCTGGTTGAAAAAGGAATTAATACATCATATCTGCAGACAGACCCGATTCTTCCAACCGGAATTGTAGTTGCAAAACCAGATGAAAACAATGAAGTAACTTATGACATTGTACAGCCGGTTGCCTGGGACTCCATTCAATGGGACGACCGCTTTTTTTCTCTTTTAACAGAATCAGAATACTTTGTTTGCGGAAGTCTTGCTGCACGCAGTGAAACATCAAGGGATACCTTATTTTCTTTGTTGGATATGGCCAAAACCAAAGTAGTAGATATAAATTTAAGGCCTCCTCATTTTAGTCGTGTGAATAATGAATACCTTTTAAAAAAGGCTGACATCCTGAAATTAAATCTTTCAGAATTAGAACTTATTTCCACATGGTATGGCGTATATGAAGATGACCAATCGCGTATAAAATCAATTCAGGATAAGTTTGATATTAAGACAATAATTGTAACGATGGGAGGAAACGGTGCCATGGTTATGCAGAACGGAATATTATATTCTCATAATGGATACCCTGTAAAAGTTGCTGATACAGTTGGCAGCGGCGATGCATTTCTTGCCGGATTTATTCATCAGCTTTTAAAATCAGCGCCTGTTGAATCTGCTTTAGCTTTTGCCTGCAGCATTGGCGCTCTGGTTGCATCTTATTCAGGAGCATGTCCAAGGTACAACACTTACGAAATAAATGAGCTTATGCATTCAAATGAAAAAACATCCCGATAAGGTTAGATAACAAATTTTAATTTTTGGAGAATATGCTTTTGAGCCATCACCAAAGAGCTAATTTCAGCCGGTTTTGGTCTTATTAAGGATTTAACCATTTTAAATTCAGTAATAACAATACCAACAAACATCTTTGTTAATTGTAGTTGTTACTGAACTTTATATGAATATCTACATTTTATCAATTTCCATTATCGGTTTCGCTGCATTGGCAATGGCCTGGATGCCTTCCATAACCGAGAAAATAAAAATCTCTTATTCTATCATATTTGTTATTCTGGGCGGCGTTTTATATTCCGTTTTTAAGGGATTGCCCGATCCTTTACCAACCTCTCCCGGAAATAAAAATTACGCCATTCATATTACAGAAATGATGGTTATCATTTCTCTGATGGGAACAGGCCTGAAAATTGACGACCCGTTTTCATTTAAAGGATGGGCAACTCCATTTAGGTTAATCACTATTACTATGTTATTATGTATCGGAATTTTAACTGCATTAGGTATGTATGCTTTAAATTTCCCGATAGCTACGGCACTTTTGTTAGGTGCGGCGCTGGCACCTACAGACCCGGTTTTGGCCGCAGATGTTCAGGTTGGTCCTCCGCTGCAAAATGAAAAAGAGAATACCAGATTTTCATTAACAGCCGAAGCAGGCCTTAATGATGGGATGGCTTTTCCCTTCACATGGCTTGCAATTGTTCTTGCATTAACTGTTCAGGGTAATAGTCCCGATATTTTCAAATGGGTTTATTATGACTTAATTTATCGGACGATTGCCGGTATTGCTTGCGGATATTTATTTGGTAAAGCTCTGGCCTGGTTAACGCTGGATATTCCCGGGAAAAAATTCTTTTTAAAAACCAAAGATGGTTTTGTTGCCATCTCGGCTACTTTATTAGTGTATGGAATTACGGAGTTGATACACGGGTATGGTTTTATAGCGGTTTTTGTTACTGCAATTACAATCAGAAATTATGAACTCCATCATAAATACCATCTTAAACTGCATTCTTTTACTGATCAAATAGAACGTATATTGCTTGCTGTGGTGTTAATACTTTTTGGAGGCATGCTGGTTTCGGGAATTTTAAAGCCACTCACCTGGGAAATGGCCCTGGTCAGTCTTGTTTTTATATTTATAATCCGACCGCTGACGGGATATTTAGCTTTAACAGGAACAAATCTGCATTTTAAAGAAAAATTAGCTATCAGCTTTTTTGGAATTAAAGGGATCGGTTCATTTTATTACCTGGCATTTGCTGTTAGTGCAGCAAGCTTTACTAACGTGGATGAACTTTGGGCGATGATCAGCTTTGTAGTACTTATATCCATATTAATTCATGGCTTTACTGCGACTTTAACCATGAAAAAAATTGAAGAGGAATTTACTGAAGAGACTAAAAAAACCTGAGCATTAGCCTGATTTATAACAAAAAATTGGGTAAGATATTTTTAATTACAGCTAAGGCTAATGTTGTTAATATGGCATTCGGCTTTTCATTCCAGACTTCTGAAATGCTAATATCCAACACTGGCTGTATGCCCTTTCTCCTGATTTAAAGCTTCATAAATTGCATCCTGAATGCGGGGACGAATTCTCATGCTGTTTAATTTATTTGTAGCTGATGGGTAAACCCTGTTGGATAAAAATATATACACCAGATTTTCCCGCGGGTCTACCCAAACGGCAGTGCCGGTATATCCGGTATGGCCAAAGCTATCGGGCGAAGCTAGACTGGATGGATATCCGGTTCCATTGCCACGATCAAAACCTAAACCCCGGCGGCTCACTTGTGACTGGCTGGATGTAAATAAACTAACTGTTTCCGGCTTAAAGTATTCAACGCCTCCGTAAGTTCCGCCATTTAACAGCATTTGATTTAAAATTGCCATGTCATTAGCGCTTGAAAACAATCCGGCGTGACCGGCAACGCCATTAGCCATTGAAGCTCCGGAATCATGTACGTACCCCTGCAATAATGTTTTACGGAAATATGTATCACGCTCTGTTGGTACTATCTGCTTGATATCAAAATTCTTTATCGGATTAAATCCCGCTGTTTTCATTCCTAAAGAACTGTAAAACTCCTGTGAAACATATTGGTCAAGCGGCATTTGGGTCTGCTTTTCAATAATTTCTTTCATCATAAACATGCTTATATCGCTGTAAACATATTCACCCCGGGTTGGCAAAGGTGTTTTGAGCATCTTTTGCCACATCACTTCATGATAATAATTGTTGCGCAGATAATAATGATCGGCAAGTTTAACCGAGTAAAGCCATGAGGAATCCGCACTGTGATCCTGAGGCTTTAAATAGCTGAAAAAGTCAAGATTAACGAAACCAGCCTGGTGCAGCATGACATCTTTTACCGGAATATTATTTTTATTACTGTTTCTGACATCCTCCAGATAAGTACCGATGCCTGCATTCAGATCCAGCTTTTGTTGTTCATATAGTTTCATGGCGGCCATTGTGGTGGCTGCAACCTTTGTTACCGAGGCCAGGTCATAAATATCATCTACTTTGGTAGGAATTTCTCCATCATATGTATGCGAACCATACGCTTTATTAAAAATCACATTTCCATCTTTAACCACCATAACTACTGCACTGGGAGTTGCATGCATGCGGATGGCCTCATTTACGATATCATCAATTTTAGTAAGTTTTGCAGAACTCTGCTGAAGTTCTTGAAGATTTAAATAGTTAAGCCGTGTTTTACGGGTACTAAAACCAGCATCTTTAAGATATCTGGAACTGATATCCAAACTCAGTTTACCTTCTGCTGCGGCTCCTCCAAAAATAATTTTAGCAGTTTGTTCTGCAGAATTTGGTGTTTCAAGGGAATTCCAGATGAGCGGACTGCTTACTGAATCAAGCCCTGCAAGGGCGCTTGTATTTCCAAAACCTGCAATAATTACTTCTTTATCTTTTTGGGTTTCCAAAATAAAATTGATGGTCTCCGGTAAAAATAAAGTTTGAGGTGTAAGCTGAATGATGAGCGTATTGAATGCCTTAAGTTCATTCTTATCTTTTATAGAACTAAAATCAATACTACGTATGCTGGCATAATTACGAAGCATGGCATCAAATTCAAGGGAGTAAGCAGCTCCCATATTAATGCTTGCAATACGGCGCTGAGCCAGATTTTTAAAGGGAATTATTTCAGAATGATTGTTTAGGAGAACGGCGCCAGATTGGGAATATCCATACTTGAACCCTCCAATTATAACCAAAAAAAATATGACAACTGCTTTAATCAATCCGGTATCAGATACTTTTATAATTTTCAAATCTTGGTTTTTTACTTTCTAAACGACAAAATATATAAGTCAGTACATTTTACTGCTTTATAAATATTATGTTTCAGATATTGAATAAAGATTTAAATTAATAAATAATCAACCGCAATAGTTATATTAAGGGAATAGAAATTATAATAAGCGAACTATTCGTTGCCTTGCATACAGCAATATAATATACCATTTTAAAAGAACTACATTATTAAAACTAACGCAGACATTTCATTTTTAAAATACCTGCAGATAATATTTTTTGCATCTGTCATCCTCTATTTTGGGAAAACCTTATTTATTCCTTTATTTTTCGGATTACTGATTGCCATTGTGATGTATCCAACCTGTAAGTGGTTTGAAAGTTACAAAACCGGGAAAGTTCTTGCTATAACCGGCTGTCTGCTTATAGTAACAGTGCTAATTATTTCATTGCTGGCTTTGCTGATCTGGCAGGTAAAAACTTTTAGCGCTGATGCTGAAGCAATATTTAAAAAATTAGAACTCGCTCTTATTCAATTGCAATTATGGCTAAATCAAAATTTTGGAATTGAACAACAAAACGGATTGAGCAGTAAATTAACGGGTTCTATAGCCGGAATTCTTCAGTCAACCATACAGACCACTGTTCTTACTTTATTTTTTTTCTTTCTCACACCAATTTTTACCGCACTTTTTTTATATCACCGCCGAATATTTGTTCAGTATCTCAAATTAATTACGCCCGCTAAATATCAGCATCAGCTTGATTCTATTTTACTTCAAACGATAAGTACCTATTTCAGCTATATAAAAGGCATGCTGATGGTGTATATCATCGTAGGAATTCTTAACAGCCTTGGACTTTTTTTACTGGGAGTAGAACACGCTTTGTTATTTGGTATGCTCTGCGCCATTATGACCATAATTCCTTACGTTGGGATTATTGTAAGCGCACTATTACCTATTTCTGTAGTGTGGCTGGAAACCGGAAATATTTGGTATCCGCTAGGAGTAGTAGCGGTTTTCACCTTTGTTCAATACCTGGAAGCCAATGTTATTTTTCCAAAGGTTGTAGGTAAACAATTACATGTAAGCACGTTAGCAATGTTGATAGCAATTATTGCAGGTGGTATTATCTGGGGAGTTGCCGGCATGATCTTGTTTATCCCTTTTGTAGCGATCATGAAAATCATTAGCGAACATATAGAAGAATGGAAACCTTTGAATTTACTTCTGAGCCGTAAATAATGGAAATTATAGAGAATCAATCAATTACACCGGCAAATTATATTTTAAATCTGTCAACTCTATATTTGCCCAGTTAAAATCACCGCTTTTTAATTTCCAGGTCACTTCATTTTTATATGGAATGCGTATTCCCTGAAAATATTTGTAACCTGTAACTTCAACACACCATTTTTCGATAGAAGCTTCGCTCCCATTATTCATGTAACGGTCTGCTTCAAAACTTAAAAAATTGGCTTTTTCATTGAACCTGAAAATTCCTGAAACACTCGTTCCATTATAAGACAAGGTTGCTTTGGCAGAAGTAGCATCAATTGATTCCCATTTTATATAATGATTAAGTGCGGCGGATGGAAACCAAACAATTTCGGCAAGATAGCGGATCATGCTCGCAGAATTGAGTTTAGTATTGTCCTTGGCATGAACCAGATTTATGACAGATAATAACTTAATCTGCATATCAGCAATATTGCTCATAAATTTATCTCTTCCGGTCAGACTTAAAAATGGTCCCATTTTTAATCGTGTTTTCCACACAAACTGAGGTTCATTAACTGTAAAATATTCCGTAGCTCTAAACTTCATCCATTTACCGTTGGGCTTAGTTCTCATTTCACCTTTTTGCCTCAGGCGTACGAATTGAATTTTTTCCTTCCCTACAACGCCCGAATTTACAAGCCATTGCCGGACAATGGCAGGCAAATTTTCCAGCATTTCATTAGTGATGACAGTTTTATTTTCCCAATGGCCTGATAGTAATGAACTTATTTCAGAATTAACCATCCGGTTGAACCGGAAATTTCCAAAGTCAGGTACGGCGATTAATGATACAATACAATTTGTCAGAGTCCACCATCTGGCATCTTTCCAAACGGTGATGATTAAAATTTGGGAAAATAGAACTGCAATAATCGCCACCAGAGACCAGCGATCTTTTTTAAAGAAATACATCAGTGCTGAGGCAATAAACAAACCTGCGGTTAAAAGCCAGGCCAAAGCAGCAGATTTTGAAACTTCGATGGTAAACTGGCCAAAAGATGTAAAATTGAAAGCTTTGGCAAAGCCTGTAAAATGAAGCAACCCATGAATAAATAATATGAAGGCAAATATGTATTTCAAAATCATGGGCCGTTCGAACTAGTACAAATGAAAACTACTACAATCCACAAAAATTCATCCCATCTTCAGTCCTGTCCCTTCCTCATTTTGTTTGTGGTTATAAAACCTATAAATTTTAACCGATCTATTTTATAAACTGATAAACATCCGTTAACAAATCATCCATTGAATTTACTGTTCCCGGATCATTTAAATAAACCTCTATTGGATGCCCGTCTGCCTGCTTATTATTTTGTTTTATCCACTCAGATATGGCTTTATATGCAATTTCAAGCTTTGAATATGGGCCTTTAAAATGAACTCTGACAGCTTCACCGCCCTGAATCGTTTTAGATTGAATACGACCACTTAATTCGTCAGGAAAATCGCCAACTTCTACTGCTGCATCGAATACAAAAGGCGGCTGGAGCGTATGGTAAATAGCCATTACCTTCTCTGACGTTAACTGCTTCTGACCAATAAATCCAAAAATTTGAGCATACGCATTGCCCATTTTACCTGAAATTTGTTCCGTTAAATTAACCGAGTCGGCAATGTAAAGTACTTTCATTGGTTCCATAAATAACTTCTCGATTTTAAATTCTGGAACGGTATCGGAAAATACCCGTATTGGATAATTTGGGGAATAATATGAATATACTGATTGATCAATACAAAACAACCATAGTATTATTAGAATCAATGATTTCATGATCTCTGTTTAAATATCATTTCACTTTTTAATTAAAATGCATACCGGAAATCTCTTAATCAAGTATTTCTTGTATATAATCCTACCAGTTCTCCAAAAGCTATAATATGTTCACTCATGGCTTTTTCCAATTGAAGTTTCCTTGTATTTAAGGGTAAATTCAGTAATGCATTGAGGGCGTAAATTTTAAAAAAATAATGGTGAGTTCCTTCAGGGGGACACGGTCCGGCATAATGGTGCTGATGAAAATCATTGAAACCTTCTATACCATGTATTTCGTTTTCTTTAATATGATGCGTTACTGGAATATTCCAAACCAGCCAATGCACCCAATTACCGGCAGGAGCATCAGGATCATCAACAATCATAGCCAGGCATTTTGCATCTTCGGGAATATGTTCAATGTTTAGAGGTGGATTAACATTTATCCCGTCACAAGTAAATTTGGCCGGAATAAATCCATCGTTTAAAAACGAAGGACTGCTTACTTTAAGCGGGAAAAAATCAACCGCTCTGGTAGCTTCTTTAACTAATGAAGGATTACTCATATCATTAAATTTAAGGGCCCTCCCCGGGAGGCGGAATTTCGTAAGGGGGTGTTTCAAAAGGATTTTCATCAGGTACCAGATCCGGGTCCTCTTCCGGAGGAATGCGTGGTTCAGCAGGGTCATCCGATGGAATGATCTCCGGAATTACCGATGGTGTAATTTCGGGTGGTATTATAAATGGTGCAGTTTTTTTTGCCATTTTAGTACATATTTAATTTTCATACGCCAAAAGGATATGTTTCCGGCATTTGTTTACCGTCTGGTTGAATATGCAGCGGATGCAATGCACTTGTTTCATCTAAATAAATAAAAGCATCATAACGCAAGGGTAATATACTGGGAACATAATTTCCATATTGTTCATATTGCGGATTATAAACTACACCTATAGCCCGGTGGCCGATATGATTTTCCATAAACATATCATCAGATGCAAAATCATCCATTAATAAAAGCATATTTTCTTTTGCTGCATGATGAAGCAGGTATTCCCAGCTTCCTTTAACTGCCTCGGGAACCTGAATATTTTTCATTGGTGCACCCCAGCTTTTACCGGCCGTAACGGAACCTTTAAATGAACCAAAACCAACCAGAACCACATTATTCGGATATTTTATCCGGGCCAATTCTCCAATATTAAACATCCCCTCATCAACCATATCCGTTGCCCGGGCATCACCAATATGGGTATTGTGTTCCCAAACTATTACTTTAGAATTTTCTCCGTGAAATTTCAATAAGCGGTCCAGCGTATCAGACATGTGTCTGTCTCTAACATTCCAGCTGTGAGGCCCGCCTTTAATCATAGCCCGATAGTATTTTTCTGCATTTACTGCTACCAGCGCATTTTGCTCTGCACTGAAAACATTTTCATAATCCGTATTATAAGTAGGCAGCTTTTGCTGGATTTCTTTAAGAAGATCAACCACCTCGTTCTGACATAAGTCGGGAACAAATTGAGATGCACTGGCATAAGATGTACCTTCATCTTTGCGATAAGGCTCAAAGCACCTAAAGGCTTGTTCAGCAACTTTCAGTGCAGATTTATCTGTCTTGTTAAGATACAACATAATACTCTCCATACTCTCCCAAAGACTGTAGACATCCAGACCAAAAAAACCTGCTTTTTTATTAGCCGGCATTTTGCTGTTATGCTTATACAACCATTCAGTAAAAGCCACTATCTCCCAGTTGGCCCACATCCAGGTAGGCCATCGGTTAAATGCACTTAATACATTTACCGCACTTTTGTGATTAGTGTCATAACCTTTTATAAAACGATTGATGCGGTAACAATCCGGCCAGTCGCCTTCTACTGCAATAAAACTGAATCCTTTCTCTTCAATTAAACGTTTTGAGATATGAGATCTCCACGTATAATATTCATGTGTACCATGACTGGCCTCGCCCAGCATAACAATTCTGGCATCACCTATCCGTTCGAAAAGTGGCAGCAATTGCTCTTTGCTTTGTAATGGATAAGCCTTTTGGCTGATTGATTCTATAGCCTCATGCTCGTTCAAAAAATTCTGTTTTGTAAAATAGCGTTGCATAATAAGATGATGCCCTAATCATAATATCAAAGCAAGTCTATTTACAGGTTTTTTAAAATGCTGACCATCAATATTTTGAATGATTCTTATCAGCTAAATGAACTATTGCTTCTTAATGAGAACTATCAAGGTTTAAGCTGATAACGGTCATTTATGAAGGTTGATAGGAAATGTAGATTTGTAGGAGTTAACAACAATTATTATGGCAGATAACAATTCAACCCTCGCCAACCTGCATAATCTTCTGGATTATGATGCCAGCAAGTTTATCAGTGCAGAAGTCCAGTTAAAACACAGTTTGCCTGAATGGACTAGCAAGGCAAGTTCTCTTAAGCTTAAGGCTGTGCTTCAAAAATATTTGGATTATGTACAGGAGCATATTCAAAAAATGGAAGATTTTTTCGAAGAAGAAAAGATCAGTTCATTGAGTCTGACCAACCGGGTGATGCATGCATTTATTGAGGATGCAGAAGAAAAGCTTTCATTCTGTGCAGATCCTGATGTAAAGGATGCCTGTCTGTTAGCAAGTATACAGGGTATAAATCATTTTAAAATAAGCGCTTACGGAACTGCTGCAGCTTTTGCAAATACGCTGGGTATGGATAAAAAAGCAACGGTTTTTCATGAAGCAGAAGTGAATGAAAAGCAAATTGATGACAGATTATCACAGCTAGCCGAACATGAAATAAATCAGAAAGCAAAAGCTACCATCATTTTACCAAAATAAAAAAGCCCATGGAAATGCTGCTGCATAAAACTGTAAGCATATATCTGGATGATATATTATTAAAGGGAGAATTGTGTATCCCCGCGAAAGCGCAGGCAATTATTATTTTTTCACATGGCAGCGGCAGCAGCAGGTTAAGTGTGCGTAATCAAATGGTTGCTACATATCTTCAACAAAAGCAATTTGGAACACTTCTATTTGATCTGTTGACCGAGGAAGAGGATCAGGATTATTCTAACCGGTTTGATATAGATCTTTTGAGCTCACGATTAATTGGCGCAACACAATGGCTGCTAAAAGTACCGGCTGCAAAAGATTGCCGGCTCGGATTTTTTGGCGCCAGTACAGGCGCAGCATCCGCTTTGCAGGCTGCGGCTCAGCTCCCCGAAATTATTGCAGTGGTTTCAAGAGGTGGCCGCCCGGACCTGGCATCTAAGAGTGATCTCCATTCTGTAAATGCAGCAACCTTGCTGATAGTTGGCAGTCTTGATAAAGAAGTACTTAATTTGAACAAAGAGGCATTCTCACAGTTGAAGTGTGAAAAAAGATTAGAAATAGTTGAGGGTGCCTCTCATTTATTTGAAGAGCCCGGCAAAATGGAAATTGTTTCAGAATTAGCGGCCAGCTGGTTCGAAAAATATTCAGTGAGGGTTAATGTTTAGCGCCATGTTTCGCGACCGATTAGAAGCTGGCCTGCTTCTGGCAGAAAAACTGAAGAAATTTAAAAATGATCCTGGAATCGTTTTAGCGGTACCACGCGGAGGTGTTCCTGTTGCTTACATCGTTGCAAAAGAATTAAACTTTCCAATTGAAGTAATTCTTACAAAAAAAATCGGCCATCCAAGAAATAAAGAATATGCCATTGGTGCCGCCAGTCTTACAGATTACTTTGTAGTTCCTCATGAAAATGTAAGTGACACTTATATTAAAGAGGAGGTGGAAAAAATTCGGAACAGATTAAAGGAAATGTATTCGAGGTTTATGAGTAATAAAAAGACACAAAATCTACAGGGAAAAACTGTTCTGGTAATTGATGATGGTATAGCTACAGGCAACACGCTTTTGGGAACTGTAAATATGTTGATTAAGAGCAAGCCGGGAAAAATTGTGATAGCTGTTCCGGTAGCTTCTAAAAGTGCTGTTTTAAAATTATCGAAAGTAGCAGATGAAGTTATCTCACTACTGATTCCTGATGAATTTTATGGAGTAGGGTCCTTTTATGAAAATTTTGACCAGGTAAGTGATGAAGAAGTTGTGATTTATCTGGACAAGATAGGCAAAATGAAAAAGTTGGCTGATGGCTAATGACTTATGATGAATATCAATTAACACTCTGACAGCTCTCATATTAATTCCTTTTGATTTTCTTGTCCTTTGATACAAGCAAAATTCATTGATTAACCTTTAATTTTTTTGTTATGAAAAGCGATAATGAAATTCAAAAGAATGTAATGGAGCAATTAAAATGGGAACCATTCTTAAATGCTTCGGAAATTGGGGTAGCCGTTAAAAACGGAATCGTAACTCTATCAGGGCAAGTTGATACGTATTCTAAAAAACTTGCAGCAGAAAATGCCGCCAAAAAAATTGCGGGCGTTAAAGCTATAGCTGAGGACATACAAATTGGTATATCACCGGCATATCATAAATCTGACACAGAAATTGCCGAAGCTGTATTAAATGCTTTAAAATGGCACACGGCCGTTCAGGATGAGAAAATAAAAATTAAAGTTGAAAACGGCATCGTAAAACTTGAAGGTGAAGTTGAATGGGAGTTTCAACGCAATAAGGCAAAAACTGCTATCGAAAATTTAAACGGTGTACGCTCTGTAATTAACTTGATCAGCATAAAGCCAAAGGTTTCTCCAAAAGATATTGAGCAAAAAATAAGCGCTGCCTTTCATAGGAGTGCCACTATTGATTCCAGTAAAATCACTGCGGAAGTATTGGGAAACAAAGTCATTCTTCGGGGCAAAGTTCGTTCCTTCACCGAAAAAGAGGATGCAGAAGATGCCGCATGGGCAGCACCGGGTGTTTTGAGTGTTGATAGTCATTTAGAAATCGAAATGCCTGAATACGCATTTTAATTGCTGTCTGCTATTTTTAATTTTAAAGAAGCTGCTTCAACTTGGATGCAGCTTCTTTATTTTTTTATATATACACTATGATGGTAAACCGGAAAATTCAAACATTTTACAAACTGGAATTATAAACCTTAGATTTTAAAAACTACAAAAGCTAATCTTAGAGATCATTTAAATATTTAATGTCAATGAATTGAAAGCACTGCTGCCCCTTGTATATTGCCGTTTCTTAAATCGTTTAAAGCTTGATTTGCATCTGAAAGTTTATACGATATAATTCGAGTAGTCAGAGAAATTTTTGTTAAAATTTTAAAAAAATCATCCCCATCTTTTCTTGTTAAATTGGCTACGGAATGGATGCTGCGTTCCTCCCATAAAATATCATATGTAAAAGACGGAATATCTGTCATGTAAATTCCCCCGCAAATAACCATCCCGGCCTTATCAGTATCCTTCAGGGCTTTAGGTATCAAACTTCCCTCAGGAGCAAAAATAATGGCTGCATCTAACTTTTCTGGAGGAGATTGCGAGGAATCGCCCGTCCAGAAGGCGCCTAGGTTTGCGGCAAATTGTTGTGCATTTATATCTCCAGGCTTAGTAAATACAAATATATGTTTGCCAAGATAATTTGCAATTTGAATGATGATATGGGCGGCAGCACCAAATCCATAAATACCTATATTAACTGCTTTTTTATTAATCATGTTGTAAGAGCGAAAACCAATAAGGCCGGCACATAACAAAGGTGCTGCGGAAGAGTTTCCATATTTCTCAGTAAGTTTAAAACAATATTGCTCATTTGCAAGAGTATATTCAGCATAACCCCCATCAATTGTGTAGCCTGTAAATTCCGCATTAGAACATAGGTTTTCATTTCCTCTTAAGCAATACTTACATTTACCACACGTGTAACCAAGCCAAGATACGCCCACATAATCTCCATTCTGCACATTTTTCACCCTTTCGCCAATCCTCACAATAATTCCAATAATTTCATGTCCGGGAATAAGTGGTAATTTAGGATGTTTAAGATCTTCATCTACAATATGAAGATCTGTTCTGCAGAGACCACAGGCAATAACCTTGATCAAAACCTGCTCGGGCAAAGGCACTGGCACCGGAACTAATTTAAGGACAAGAGGAGTATTGGTTATCTCTAAAACCATTGCTTTCATAAAGGCTGGCAGCTGCGTTGCCATTATACAGCAGAATAAGCACCATCAACCGGCATGGCAATGCCTGTAATAAATGATGCAGCCTCAGAGCATAGCCATACAACGGCTTCTGCTACTTCTTCCGGATTTCCCATTCTGCCAATGGGTTCCATTTGTATATATTTTTTCTCCACTTCTTTATCTTTACCGGTAACCCGGTCAATCATAGCGGTATGGATAACCCCCGGGCAAATTGCATTTACCCTGATACCTAGTTTTGCATACTCAAGAGCAGCAGTTTTTGTTAAACCTACAACTCCATGCTTGGAAACGGTATAAGCCGGCAAACCTGCAAATCCATTTAAGCCGGCTATAGATGCACAGTTAATAATTACTCCTTTTTTATTATTGAGCATATGCGGAATTTCAAACTTCATACACAACCACACTCCTTTTAAATTAACGCTAATTGTCTTGTCCCAGTTCTCTTCTGAACACGCATGTGTTATTGCATTATGCCCTTCAACACCTGCATTATTAAATGCATAATCTATCCTGCCGAAAGTGGAGATAGTTTTATCAATCATGTTCTGAACATCATCAGAATTAGAAACATCACATTTAACAAATATGGCTTCACCGCCTGAACTTTTAATCAGGTCATTTACATTGTCTTCCTGATTCTCAAGCCAATCGGCAACAACTACTTTTGCGCCCCGATCTGCAAAAGCTAGTGCAGCAGCCCGGCCTATACCAAAACTGCCGCCTGTAACAATCGCGACTTTCCCGTCAAATATCTTTTCCATCTGAATCTGTATTTAGTTTTCTGATATGTTAAAAATTATTTTGGAAGGAGTTTAAAGCTGATTGCTACGGTCATTTCATGATTAAAAATAACATGATTTGGTATCTTCACTAATGATTATCATCAGTTTGGAAGATGATATTAAAGATATTTGTGTATGATTTTTAAAATGTAATTTTTAAAATTTACCCAAACACTCAATATAAAGCTTAACAAAAACATAAGAAGGGTAATAGTATCAACTATATCTTCCTTCAGATTTAGTGACGTTGTTTTAAGTATCAGGAAATGAATATAAGAATTGGAACTATCCTCAAAACCCAATTTTTCTCTGACAATCCAATGCCATTCTGTACAAAAACAATAGCCCCAGCCATACCATATACCTAATACAAACCACGAGAATGCAGTTAGAATAATGGCTGCTAGATGAACTTTTCTTGTCTTTGGGAAAATCCAGCCAAAAATATTGAAGACTGTAAACACGGTATGAAAAACAAAGAAAAATATATTAAGAAATTCATACCACATTTTCTAAATATAGGAACAAACCAGGTTATGAAATCTGCTTACCTACAGAAAGTAATCCGGGCGTTTTTGATTCCAGCTCCTTAATCAATGGGATCTGAGCCTGAAGAATTTTGTTTTTTGCTTCATCCATATTAAACCAGGCTGCTTTGTCAATTTCGGGGAATGATTTTTTGACACCGCTTTTTGGCGGCCATTCTAATTCAAACGAATTGCTTTTAATTTCATCAACATTGCAATTACCGGCTATGGCCCAGGCATACACTATTTTTCCGCTTCTTTGCTTTACAGGATTTAATTCTATAAAATCTCCTGATATCTGCAAACCTGTTTCTTCTTCCATTTCCCTTATTGCCGCTTTAAGCGGATCTTCATGATTTTCGAATAAACCTTTCGGAATAGACCAGGCTCCGGCATCCTTTTTTTCCCAGAATGGTCCGCCCGGATGGACCAGCAATACTTCCAACACATTATTTTGGAAACGATATAACAGAATACCGGCGCTTTTTTGTTTCATTTGGGAAAGTGCTTTGAATTTGCAATTTAAGTTATGATTGTTTATTTAAATTGTTTATCCTGGATATAAGTGGTCAGATTTTTTAGCGTTTCAATTTTGCCATAATCTTCTTCCGGAGTTTGAATACCGAAATGCTCGTCCAGCGCAATCACAAACTGTAAAGCATCATAGGAATCAATTTCTAATTTCTGCCTGATCAGATCATCAGGCATAAGGCTTTCCGGTTCCGAGTCGGGAGCAATCTGTTTTAATAATTTAAAAATGATTTGCTTGATTTCGAGTTCTGTCATAAACTTTCTGGTTCTAATAAATACTTTTTTACGGCCATTAAAAAGCGGCTTCCGGTTGCACCGTCAGTTGCACGATGATCTGCTGACAATGTTATATTAAGCACAGGCCTAACCGCCAGCATTCCATTTTCTGCCCAGGCTTGTTCTGTAATACTACCAATACCGGCAATGGCTACCTGTGGAGGATAAATAACACCGTAAACAGTTTCAGCATTTTTCTCCCCAAGACTCGTAACTGTAAAAGTAGATTCGCTCAATTCAGAGCTTCTCAATTTCATTGCCCTTGCTCGGGGTATAATATCATTCAGACTATTCATGATTTCATCAATCGAAAGATTATTGACATTATGGATAGCCGGAATCATCAAGCCACCCGTCCTCAAGGAAATCACAAAACCAATATTAATTGCTTCTTTATGTTGTAAACCGTCTGCCCAATAACTATTGAGATCCGGAAATTCGACAAGAGCTTTTGAAATGGCTTTTAAAATTAAAACTACGGGCAGTAAACGTTGCTTTAATGTGCGTTTTTTATTTGCATCCATCAGCCATGCTAATGCCTTACTCATGTCGATTTTAGTCTCCAAATAATAATGCGGTATTTCACGATTGGATTTACTCATGGCAGCAGCTACGGCCATACGAATACTTTCTGTGGATGCCCCTTTCTTGATTTCTATGGATTCAGCTTTCTGATCAGGAAGCTGATCCGACACAATATTCGCTCCAGCAAGCGGGGCCATTTGTTCAATAATGGCTTTCTCTACGTCTTCTTTACTGATGGCACCGCCTTCACCAGAGCCTATAATCCTGGTCAAATCGATTCCTTTATCCGCTGCAATTTTCCTTGCAAGGGGCGAGGCTTTTATCCTGTGTTTTGGTTCGGGGGTTTCAGGTATTCCAACAGCTTTAACAACTTCTTTAGGAGTGGTTGTCTCAGAAACTTGCTCCATAACGGGCTTTTCCAAATGATGAATCACTTCATTAGATCCTGCAATTAATGCCATAACTGTTCCCACCGGTACTTTTTCATTCTCCTTAATCAGCAATTCTGCGATTGTTCCTTCATCAAATACTTCAATGTCAATTAAGCCTTTTTGGGTATCCACCATCGCAATAATATCACCTCTCTTAACAATGTCTCCAGGCTTCACCAGCCATTCAACCAAAGTGCCATCCTCCATGTCGGCCCCAAGACTGGGCATTTTAAATTCAACCATATTGAAGCATTTTTTTTACCTGGTTAATAATATCTGATGTTTGAGGAAGAGCTGCATCTTCCAAATGTTTAGGATATGGAATAGGAACCTCTACTCCACTGAGTCTTTGAACGGGTAAATCCAACTCGTAAAAAGCATTCTCCATAATTCTTGCACTAATTTCTGAGGATACATTTAGAGAAGCCCAGGCATCTTCAACAAGCAATACTTTATTTGTTTTTTTAACAGATGTTAATATGGTG
Source organism: Daejeonella oryzae DSM 19973 (assembly GCF_000422945.1). GTDB lineage: Bacteria > Bacteroidota > Bacteroidia > Sphingobacteriales > Sphingobacteriaceae > Daejeonella > Daejeonella oryzae. Next base: position 358,971 of record NZ_AUHA01000003.1, on the reverse strand, counting down.
CTATCATCAATTGGTCGTAATATCCGCAGGTCAATTACTTCTGCATTAATCCCCGCAGTCGCAAGCTCCTTTGCTGCATCCAATGCTTTGTGAATACAAGCGCCATAAGATATAATAGAAATATCAGTTCCCTGCCGAAGTACTTTTGCCTTTGTAATATCTACGGCTCCTGCAGTCGTTGGTATTTCGGCTTCTTTGTTCAACAAAAAAGTGTATTCAAAAATAATTACCGGATCGGGATCATCCAGAGCGGTTAATAACATTCCTCTTGCGTCTTCATGCGTTCCGGCAGCTAAAACTTTTAAACCGGCAATATGTGCAAATAAGGGCTCCCAACTATGAGAATGCTGCGCTGCCAATTGCCGACCGATACCACAGCCCATTCGTATTACAAGAGGCACATTGAATTGCCCCCCGGACATGTGTAATAATGTAGCCGCATTATTTGCAATCTGATCCATTGCCAGCAAACTAAAATTTACAGTCATAATTTCCACAATTGGCCGCATACCACTTAAAGCGGCACCTATCCCGGCTCCCACAAATCCGGATTCAGATAAGGGCACATCCATAATTCTTTCGGAACCAAACTCCTGCAAAAGTCCTTTACTTACTGCAAAGGCTCCGCCATAATGACCTACATCCTCCCCCATTAGAAAAATATTTTCATCTTTTTGCAGAGCCTCGCGAATACCTTGTTTAATTGCTTCCCGATAGGTAATTTTTATGAAATTGCCAGTATTCATGAATTTTACTTTTTAAACTGAACTTATATATTTGTACAGAATGCCTATCCTGCTTTTAAATTAAATTTAGAATAGGCTTCCCCTATCCAACCCATCAGCTCTTTATCAATTTCCTCTGCTTCAAAAATATCCACATGATAGAGATAGCGGTGAGCAGACATCTGAATAGACTTTTTAATTCGTTTATTTTCAATTAGACGGCTTAAACTAAAGTCAACTCTGATTTTATTCCGAAAAACTTTGACAGCCGCAAATGTGTTCACATTAACTAAGTGAATGCAACATTTGAGCGATTCTATTTTAAAAGAAACCAAACTCTTATTTACTGCACTTTTAAATTCTTCAAATAATATTTTGCCCGTAGGCTTATTATGAAAATGTTGTTCTAGTGCGAAAATCCTACAAGAATTGGTTTGTCCATTTCGGTGGAACTGGCGGCTAAATTTAGGACATCTCCATAATTTTTCAGATTCTTGCTTCACTGTAAACAAATTTTTTTAGATCTTCTACAGGCTCCCAGGTTCCTTTTTCCGCAAACTCAACAGCTTTTAGTACCTCTGATTCTATTTTTTCATTTATTTCGTCTATATCTTTCAATGAAATAATATCCTGGTTGGACATCAGATTTTGAAGCTGGGAAATCGGATCCTTTTTTTTCCATTCTTCCACTTCACTTTTATCACGATAAAGTTCTGCGTCAAACATGGAATGAGCCCTAAAACGGTAAGTATTGCAAACCAACAGAAAAGGTTTGCCGGCGGTTCTCACTTTTTCAATTGCTAATTTTGCAGCTTTTTGAACCGATAAGACATTCATTCCATCAACTGCTTCGGTTTCGATTCCATAAGCAGGACCTTTTTTTTCTATTTCAACTACCGAATGTGAATAGCGGATAGCGGTACCCATCGCATACAGATTATTTTCGCAAACAAATAATACCGGCACACTCCACAATGCAGCAAGATTCATTGCTTCATGAAATTCTCCTTCTGCGGCAGCTCCTTCCCCAAAAAAACAACAGGTAATATTATTTTTCTTTTGTTTTTTGGATGCCAGAGCCATACCAACAGCCATTGCTAAATGACCCGCAACAATTGCATTTCCGCCATAAAATTTTGTTGCGGCATCAAATAAATGCATAGATCCGCCCCGGCCACGACTGCAACCCTGCACTTTGCCGTACATTTCTGCCATAATAGATCCGGGATTAATACCACGAGCAAGTGCATGACCGTGTTCACGGTAAGTACTAAGCAAATTATCATCGGCAGTCAAATTCTGAATTACACCAACCGCTACGGCTTCTTCTCCTACATACAAATGCAGAAAGCCACGTATTTTTTCTTTGCTGTACAACTCTGCGCTCTTTTCCTCAAACCTTCTGATCAGTTTCATCTGATAAAGAAGCTGAAGCCCGCGATCACGGTCAGATGCCGTTAAAATTTGTATTTCAGTTTCCTGATCCATCACAATCATGTTTGTTCCAACGTGGATAAATCTCCTTCCGGCAATCCCAATTCTCTTGCTTTTAGCAATCTGCGCAAAATTTTCCCGCTTTTAGTTTTGGGTAATTCGGTCACAAAGTCGAGTTGTTTGGGAGCAACAGCAGGTCCTGATTTTTTTCTGGCAAAGCCGATAATATCGAGCTTCAGTTTATCATCAGCAGGAAATCCGGTTTTCAAAACCACAAATGCTTTAACCAGTTCTCCAATCATGGAATCAGGTTTGCCAATTACAGCCGCTTCGGCTACTGCCGGATGTGACATTAATACACTTTCGACCTCAAAAGGTCCAACCATGTGTCCCGAAGTTTTTATGATATCATCTGCTCTTCCCACAAACCAGAAGTAACCATCTTCATCTTTGCGGGCTAAATCACCGCTTAAGTACCAGTTATCACGAAAGCATTTTTTATAGCGTTCCTCATCATGCAGGTATCCACAAAACATGGAAGGCCAGCCTTTTTTTAGAACCAGATGCCCTTGTTGTCCAGGCTCGGTTATCAACCTGATATCATGCTCAGTAATTTCAGCAATTGCAGCTTCCACTCCAGGCAAAGGTTTTCCCATACTTCCGGGTTTCACTTTCATGGATGGATAATTAGCAATCATAATTCCCCCGGTTTCTGTTTGCCACCAGTTATCCAGAATAGGAAATCCAAAGGTTTTTTGTCCCCATAATACAGCATCAGCATGCAAAGGTTCACCAACGCTGCAGATTAAGCGCAAGTGCTCAAGATTATACTTTTCTGTAGGTTGAAAGTCAATCCGCATTAATCTGCGGATAGCTGTAGGGGCAGTGTACCAAACAGTAACTTTCTGTTCTTCAAGAATTGAATACCACCTTAAGGCATCAAATTCTTCTTCATCTACAATATTGGTAACTCCATTTATTAGCGGAGCTAAAATTCCGTAAGAAGTACCTGTTACCCAGCCGGGATCGGCCGTACACCAGAATATATCTCCCTGATGTAAATCTAAAACATACTTTCCGGTAATATAATGCATTAATGCGGCACCGTGCACGTGTAATGCCCCTTTGGGCATACCCGTTGTACCACTGGTAAAATGAAGTAACGCAGGATCTTCCCTCCGTGTAGGTGGAATGACAAATGTATCATCAGCTGCTTGCATGAGTCGGGTAAGTGACAATACTTTGTTATCTAAATCCCTATTTTCGTCTGTTAATAAAATGAATTGAATAGATGGAAGCCTGGCAAGGAGTTCTTTTACTTTTTTCTCGAACAAAATTTTTGTTGTAATCAGCACCTTAGCATCTCCTTTAAATAAACGCTGAAATATGGGTTCAGGACCAAACACGGAATAGAGCGGGCAAAATACTGCTGTTGTTTTTAAAGTTCCTAATGCAGAAATATATAATTCAGGAATTCGACCTGTCAAAGAAAACACCCTTTCGCCTTTTTTAATTCCGAGATTGATTAACACATTTGCAAATCTGGAACTCAGGTTTTGAAGTTCCAGGTAACTAAAATCCTTTGAAGTTTTATCTTTCTGTATACAGCGAATTGCTACCTGGTCTTTAATTTCCCCATTGGCATGGCGTTCAATAGCTTGATAGGCAATATTGCAGCCTGTTTTTTCAGCATGACCATTCATTAACTGCCATTCACGATCCCAATTAAAAGAATTCTTTAAAAATTCATAATCACTCAAATTAGGCGTAACAGATGATGTACCTATTTCTAATGACTTTTTCATAATTCATTTTATTTCTTCAAGGTCTCTGATAAAAAATGATAGCAGTCAAATTTCACATCAATGTATTCCTTTTCAATGGTATACATCTCACGCCGCAATTCAGCCTGGGTAGTTTCTATAGTATTGTTTATAAGAATATTATCCACCAGGCTGCTGTCTATTTTTAATTCAGATTCCTGCTGCTCAATTCGGTATTGTAACTTTCGGAATCTTTCGGCCACCTGATTTAGTAAAATCTGGTGATCTCCTACTTTCTTCGCTATATCAACTATACTATTGCGCCTGATTACATCAAGCAGCTTATTTTGAAGATCGTCAATTTCCTCTTCATAAAAAGTTATTGCATCATTCCAATCAACCATTTCCTCTGAATAATACTGTGCAATATTTGTGGCCATATTAATTGATTTTTTATATGAAGATTATGATTTACAGAGGAACCTTGCCTGCTGATAACTATTAAATTAACTTCTGATAGCTTTAATTAGAACAAATGAACCTTCACCATAACCAGGTTTTGCGGTTTCTACTTCTTTAATATCATCCAATGCATTAAAAAGTGTTTGGGAAGTTTCAAGACTTTTAAATCCGAGTTTTTTCAATTCAGAAATCACTCTGTTTGGGCTGTAAAAATTAGCTTTTTTGTAAAATATACTTTCAGATTTACGCTTTTCATAATATTTACCAATCAGACTGTCTTTATCTATAAAACCAACAATTAAGGAACTACCATTTTTTAAAACCCGTTTAGCTTCTTTAAAGGCAGCAGAAAGATTTTCAAAATAACTGATGCAGAATATCATCAGCACAAAATCAAATTGCATATCCTTATAAGGAAGGTGTTCTGCTGAAGCCGGCAATACTTCTATTCCTTTTTTGACAGCTAAAACCCGCATCTTGGGAGTAGTCTCCACTCCTTCTTTAATTCCTAATTCTTTAGCAAATCGTCCTGTACCCAAAGCCACTTCAATACCACGGAGGTTATCGCCGCCAGGCACAAAATCCAAAACGGCCTGAACTTCACTTTGAAATACATAAGGATATTTCGTAAACCATTCTTCGTATTCGGCTACATGATCGTTAAAAGAAAGTGCCTGTACCATACTAAAGCTTTTAAATGATTTTTTAAAGCTATCTACTCCATTTACCAGTATCAATGATTGTTATTAGCTGAATATATGATGCTAATCAAAGCAGTTGAATTCATTTAAAATAAGAACCGGTGTGATTTCAAAATCAGAATTTAATTCATCCGCATATTTTATTTTTCTTACCTGTGATAGCAATCATGCTTGTACTTGAGCGCTATCATTCATCATTAAAAATTGCGGTTTTATCTTTAATCATGTTTTATAATTATAAAGGATTTTATTATGAAAACTGAATCCATCGAATTGCCGGCCATGCAAAAAGAAAAAGGAAGTATTTGTGTGTCAGTTATTGTTCCTACTCACCGGCTATCACCCGAAAGAAGAGCAGATCAATTAGAAGTGGAAAAAGCAATTAAGAAAGCTAAAGATTTATTGACGTCGAAGTTTAAAAATTCAGATATAAAACAGTTACAACAGTCATTGGATGATTTATTTGAAAGCATCGATTTTACAAAAAATTTAGAAGGATTGGGAATATATGTTTCTCCCAAAATCAATCGTGCGGTACATTTTCCCTTTCCGGTAGAAGAGAAAATTATGGTTGCACATAAATTTGAAATGAGGGAACTCCTATATTATTCTAGTTATGAGCAATCATACATGGTTTTGTTGCTTAGCGAAAAGGGGTTGAAACTATTTGAAGGCTCTTGGGATGAATTAAATGAGATTGAAGATCAGAATTTCCCAAAAGAGTATGTAGAAGAATATGATTATAGTACCCCAAGCCGGGGAACTTCTTTTGCCGGACAGGCTCAATTAAAAAGTTTTGAGAAAGATAAAGGAGAACTGGAAAGTATCAGATTTAAAGATTTTTTCAAATCTGCTGATGAATTATTGACGGAGTATCTCAAACCTGATAAAGCCCTGATATTAATGGGCGTTGAAAAAGAACTGGCCTGGTTTGAAAAAATAACCAAACACAGTCAGAATATAATCAATAAAATACAGGGGAGCTATAATTATTCAAATCCCAAAGAGCTCAGTGATATTGTTTGGCCCGTAATGCGTGAGCATCTGGATCAGGAAAAAGAATTATTAATAAAAGAATATTCCGAAAAAATCGGTGAAGAAATGGGCGTCAGTGGCATTCAGGATATCTGGCAATCAGCACAGGAAGGAAAGGCTTTTAAACTTCTGGTAGAAAAAGATTACCGCTGTCCCGGATATGTTGATACTGATGAATATCTTCTGTATCTGGATCAGCCGGAAACTCCGCATAAGGTTTTGGATGATGCAGTTGATGAGTTGATTGAACTGGTTTTACAAAAAAACGGTCAGGTTTATTTTACAGAAAATAATCAGCTTAAAGATTTTGGGAGAATGTTATTAATTACAAGGTACTAATATTAAAAATTTCGATGTGATCCGATTAATTATAAACTTTATAACATCATAGATTAATTAATTTTAATAGCTCTTTTATAATTGGGATATTAATTTCTAGCTTAATTTATCGATATTATTTTTCAACTATAAGCTGAAGGCGTAATAATATGCACCTGAGAATCCTGGATAGATTCCTTCTATCAAAATGCCACCTTTCTTATTTTCAAGCATAGCAGTAAATTCAGCTTCATTCGCCACCTTTTTACCATTAACTCTTATGATGATAAATCCTTGCTTAATATTAGTATATTTCTGAATAACACCTTTACTGATATGTACAACTTTTACACCTCCGGAAAGTTCTAATTCACTTTTTTCTCTTTCAGAAATATTCTGAATCTCAATTCCAAGCTTATTTAATATTGCGCTCTTTGTATCAATGCTGGAAATTGATTCTGCTTCAGATTTTAATATTATTGGTATAATCTTCTCTTTTCCTTCCCTTATAAGAGTTAGTTGTAACTTGTCCCCGGGGCGGTGTCTAGCAATAATTTCTCGCAATTGTGGAGATGTTTCAACAGGTCGATTATCAATTTTTATTATGACATCATTTTTTTGAACTCCTGCTTGAAGGGCGGCACTGTTTTTATATAAGTTTTCAACAATTACACCTTTAGTGATTTTTAATCCCATAACGGCGGCTTTTTCACCGTCTAAATCGCTAATAATAATTCCAAGATATCCACGCATTACCCTGCCATATTTCATTAAATCATCTATAGTTTTCTTCACAATTTCTACAGGAATAGCAAAGGAATAGCCTGCGTAAGATCCTGTTGGCGTAGCAATAGCTGCATTTATACCTACTAATTTTCCATATATATCCACTAATGCCCCTCCGCTATTACCACGATTCACAGCTGCATCAGTTTGAATATAAGACTCAACTGCCGACTGATCAGTAAGTATATTTATATTTCTGGCTTTGGCGCTAACAATACCTGCAGTAACAGTAGAAGCCAGGTTGAATGGATTTCCAACAGCTAAAACCACATCACCAACCTCCACTGAGTCTGAATTACCAAATTCAATAAAATCTAAATTTCTTTCGCTGATTTTGAGTAGTGCTAAATCTGTTGAAGGGTCTGTTCCAATAATTTTCGCTTTATAATTGCGCTGATCATGCAATACAATTTCTATGCTTTCCGAATCATTCACTACATGATTATTAGTTACAATATATCCATCAGAACTTACAATTACCCCTGATGCACTGCCCATTTGCTTATTAGGTATGCGATTTTCCGGAGAAAAATATCTTCGTAAATACTCATCACTTCCAAAGAAATCTTTAAAAAAGTCGGGAATTTCTTGCTCAGCGTTATACGTAAAAACAGATTTTATATGAACAACCCCGGGTGTAGCTTTCTTGGCAGCATATCGAAAATTAAAGGTTTCTATTGTTGGTTTTTGGCTAGGTTGTCCGTTTTTGTTTTTTAAAGCCTGCTGTTGCTTTGCCTGAAAGGAAACAAAGTTTTGATCCCCTCCAATTAAATCTTTCTTGTCATTCAGGCCATTACATCCAGTTAATGAGATGCTGCTCAGGAGAATTAATACGCAAAACTTCCACATAACTCATTTTACAATCATCCAAATAAAATTGATTGTTTTTACATTAATTATAAATGATTTCAGTCATTGAAATTGCTGATCACCTTAATCGCAATGCTATTGCAGCAAATCAGCTATATTACTGATACCGATCATTAAAGATGCCCCCATAACTTATAATCTTTATATGATGAACAGGAATAGTAATAGGAGATCCGGTCAAAAAAAATATAGAGATAACCTGCCCAAGAAGCCTGTCAATCTTTGGTGGATTTATCTTTTTATACTTTTTTTAATTTCCCCATACCTTTTCACCGATTTAAATGAAAAAAAAGAGATCACATGGCTGCAATTTGAACAGCACATACTCAATCGAAAAGCTGTTGAGCGTATAGAAATAATAAATAATGAGATCGCCGAAATTTACATAAAGAAAGAATTTGCCAATGATCATTATTTTAAAGAAGTGATGAAACCTATTTTTGGCAGTAATGCTAATCCAGGTCCTCATTACACTATAACAATTGGATCAGTCGAATCCTTTGAAAGAAAACTAGATGAAGCACAAAAGAACTTCATCCCAAGTGAAAAAATACCTGTCAGTTTTATTAAAAAAACAAATTGGTTATGGAATATCTCTGCATGGCTGATTCCTTTTATTTTGACAATTATTTTATGGAGTTTTCTAATTAGAAAATCCGGAGGATTAGGAGGAGGAGCATCTGCATTTAATTTCGGAAAATCAACAGCAACATTAATTGATAAAGAGAAGAGCACCTTAACTTTTGATGATGTGGCAGGCCTGGATGAAGCTGAAATGGAAGTAAGAGAAATTGTAGATTTTCTTAAAAGTCCTGAATCGTTTACGCGACTTGGAGCAAAAATTCCTAAAGGAGTAATTTTAGTGGGGCCGCCGGGCACGGGCAAAACTTTGCTGGCAAAAGCAGTTGCCGGAGAAGCACAGGTTCCATTTTTTAACATTTCGGGTTCTGAATTTGTTGAGATGTTTGTAGGTGTGGGCGCTTCAAGAGTTCGCGATTTATTTAACAGAGCGAAAGAAAAAGCTCCATGTATTGTTTTTATAGATGAAATTGATGCCATCGGAAGATCACGTGGAAAAGGAGCGTTTTTAAGCGGAGCGAATGATGAAAGAGAAAGCACCCTCAACCAATTACTGACTGAAATGGATGGATTCGGAACGAATAGCGGGGTTATTGTTCTTGCAGCAACCAATCGTGCAGATATGCTTGATCCCGCCCTGCTCAGACCCGGAAGATTTGACAGGCATATTTATTTAGAGCTTCCTAATATGAAGGAAAGAGAAGAGATTTTTAAAGTTCATTTACGAACGCTGATATTGGATGATACTATTGATACCCATTTTCTTTCGGCACAAACTCCGGGATTTTCCGGAGCTGATATTGCCAATATTTGTAATGAATCTGCATTAGTTGCAGCCCGTAAGAAGAAGGAGAATATAGGTAAACAGGATTTTCTGGAAGCTATTGACCGGGCAGTTGCCGGTCTTGAAAAGAAAAGCAAGATCATCTCAGTGGAAGAGAAAAAAATTATTGCTTATCATGAGGCCGGTCATGCTGTAGTAAGCTGGCTCCTATGCAGTGTAGATCCTTTGGTAAAAGTTTCAATAATTCCACGGGGCAAAGCATTAGGTTCTGCCTGGTATTTACCTGAAGAAAAACAATTGCGCAGTGAATCAGCATTTACCGAACATCTATGCGCAACTCTTGGCGGCAGGGCATCAGAAGAGATCATCTTTGGCGAAGTTTCATCTGGAGCATTGGACGATTTAGAAAAAGTTACCAAAGAAGCATATATGATGGTTGTATATTATGGTTTTAATAAGAAAATAGGCAATGTAAGCTTTTATGATTCTACAGGTCAGCGAAATGAAGCAATACAAAAACCATATAGCGAAGAAACTGGTAAATTGATTGATGAAGAAGTTAGAAAGCTTGTTAATGACGCATATGAAAGAACCAAGAAGCTGTTAAGATTAAACAGAGAAACCTTACAAAAAGTGGCTGAACTGCTACTTAAAAAGGAAGTGATTTTTAAAGAAGATCTTGAGATGATTTTAGGCCGCAGACCCATTGAAAAATCGAGAATTACAAAAGTCAGAGATAAGATTTCAAGCGCTGAAAAGAATACTGCTGAGAATTAATATAGAGACATAAACTCAGATGTAAATAGAATCAGAATAATTACAAATACTTTAACCCACAATCTTTAATTTAAATTCAGCCAGATTAATATTTTCGATTCCTTTTAATAAAGCATCGGGATTAAATGAGATACTGTTTATGCCCTGCTGAACCAGAAACTGAGCATATTCAGGGAAATCGCTGGGAGCCTGTCCGCACAAACCGATTTTTACGCTCGCATCTTTGGCTTTCCGAATCATGGAAGCAATCATCTCTTTAACAGCTTCATTTTGTTCATTAAATATATCACTGATAATTGCCGAATCGCGGTCGATGCCCAATGTAAGCTGTGTAAGATCATTTGAACCGATAGAAAAGCCATCAAAGATTTTTGCGAATTTATCGGCAAGAATTATATTACTTGGAATTTCTGCCATCACATATACTTCAAGATTATTTTGACCCTGCTCAAGGCCAAATTTTTTCATTACCGCAATTACTTTTTCACCTTCTTCAAGCGTGCGGCAGAAAGGAATCATCACTTTCACATTTACTAAGCCCATCTCCTCCCTGACTTTCCGTATGGCTTCACACTCCAGCCTAAAACCTTCCTTGTAAAGTTCGTTGTAATACCTGGATGCGCCTCTAAATCCAATCATTGGGTTTTCTTCATGAGGTTCGAAATCTTTTCCGCCAATGAGATTTGCATATTCATTGGTTTTAAAATCGCTCATTCTTACAATAACATCTTTAGGGTAAAAAGCTGCAGCGATGGTAGCTACGCCTTCAGCAAGTTTATCAACAAAAAATTTTTCTTTATCAGGATAGTAATGAGTAATCTCCTGAATTTTTTGTTTTACCGACTCATCTTTCAGCTCATTAAAGTTGATTAACGCCATCGGATGAATCTGAATGGCATGAGTAATAATAAATTCAATCCTCATCAATCCTACTCCATCATTGGGATAAAAGGATAATGAGAATGCTTTTTCAGGATCACCTGCTATAAGCATTACCTGTGTAATTTCCGGTTTTTTAATATTAGAAAAATCCAGTTTGGTTTCCTCAAACTGCACCTCTCCGCGATAAACAAATCCAGTTTTGCCCTCACAGCATGATACAGTAATCATCTCTCCGTCGGCAATATTTTCGGTTGCATTGCCGCAGCCCACTATTGCAGGTACGCCCAATTCCCGGGCAACTATGGAAGCATGGCTTGTTCTTCCGCCTTTGTTAGTTATAATGGCTGCAGCATTTTTCAAAATCGGATCCCAATCCGGACTGGTTAAATCCGTTACCAAAATTTCTCCTGCAAGTAACTTATCCGATTCCTGGGGAGATTTCAGAATTCTGGCAATACCACTTGCTATTTTCGAACCGATTGCTTCGCCCCTGGCAAGTGAAATTCCCTTGTTTAACAATTTATATTCCTTAATCAGCAATGGATTTCTACGAGAGTGAACCGTTTCCGGCCTTGCCTGAATGATGTATAATTTATTATTGATGCCATCCTTAGCCCATTCAATATCCATTGGTTTTTGATAATGCTCTTCAATAATTAAAGCCCAGTTAGCAAGCCGGGCAACCTCTTCATCAGTCAAAACAAACTGTTCTCTTTTTTCCCGGGGCGTATCAATATTAATCACCGGATTATTTTCATCTTCACTATAAACCATGGTCTTCGTTTTTTCGCCCAGTTTTTTCTGAATGATGGCATTTTTATGCTGAACAAGGGTGGGCTTAAACACAAAAAATTCATCCGGCGTGACCGTACCCTGAACTATATTTTCTCCAAGGCCCCAAACTCCGCTTAAATGAATAATATCCCGGAAACCCGATTCGGGTTCCAGTGTAAAACCTACGCCTGAAGATGCTTTATCAGAACGAACCATTGTTTGCACACCTACAGATAGTGCTACTTTTTCATGTGCGAATCCATTGTCCTCGCGATATTTGATTGCCCGGTCAGTATAAAGAGAAGCATAACATTTTTTTACCGCATGAAGCAGAGCTGATTCCCCTTTTATATTGAGATAAGATTCATGCTGACCGGCAAAACTTGCCTGCGGCAAATCTTCGGCAGTAGCGCTGCTTCGTACCGCAACTTCTAAAGAGCTATTGCCGCACAATTCTTTATAAGCCTTAATAAAAGCAAGCTGAAGATCTTCAGGCAGCGTGGCGTTTAGTAAAAGTTGCCTCGCAGCAGAACCGGTTTCACGAAGGTTGGAATAGTTTTTCCTGTCTAAATCCTCCAGCAACCTGATCAATTTTGAAGGAAGAGAATTAAATTTCAGAAATTCTTCAAATGCCCGGGCTGTGCTGGCAAAACCGTTCGGCACTTCTATACCCTTTAAAGAAAGCTTCGAATACATCTCACCTAAGGAAGCATTTTTACCTCCAACCCGGGGAACATCATCGATAGTTATTTCGCTAAACCTCAGGATATAAGAATTCATTTACTGACAATTAAATGAATTTAATGATGAATTGAAATCACTGGCACATGACTATGCAAAACCAGGTTTTTTGTATGACTTTTATGAACCAGTTTTTCCATTAAAGTATGTCGTTTGGGGATGATTATAAGCAGATCAAAATCGTTTTTTTCGGCAAAGTTCATTATGCCCTCATCCGTATTGTCATGCGTTATCAAATGATACTCTGGTTTTAAAGGAGCAAGTAATTCCTGCAGCATGCCTGATTCAAAAACGATTTCTGGTTTGTATTCCTTGTTCTTCCCGGTGTTGATCACATGTAACTCTGCTTTAAAATCATTTACCATACTTTTAATTTCATCCAAAGGAATAGTGTCTACAACATTATCAAAATCGCAGGCAAGTCCTATTTTTTTTATAGATGAAAATTTGGCATTTGATGGTACAGCAATTAAAGGCCAGGTTAAATTCTGCATAGCATATACAGTATGACTTCCAAAAATTAAGCGATCGGCGGCTGTTGTGCCCTGACTTCCCATAATTACAGTATATGGGTTAACACGTTCGCAAACTTCTTTTAATTCCTGAAAAAATACTCCTGTTCTAACTTCCGCATGAACACTTAATTTTCCATTGGTTTTAATCTTTAATTGCTCTCGAAGCTTATGTAGGAAATTCTCAGAATCCACAAGCAGACTATCCTTGGTTAATGCAACAGGTATTTCATAATAAATTACAGGAGTTTGATATATATGAAGCAGCAATAATTCTGCATTTACAGATAAAGCCATATCAGCTGCATAATTAGCAGCATTCATTGCAGAAGGAGAAAAATCGGTTGCCAGAATAATTGTTTTCATAAAAATGAATTGGAGTTTAACCTGGCGCATTTCATTAATCCAACCCAGGATTCAGAAATTCCGGTTCCCGGCAGGGCATCTTCTGTTACACGCTTACAACAAAAATACTCGGAAAGCATCTTTCAAAATACTGATTATCATCATTTGCAACGTTGATTATCCTCATAATGATTTTTCAGCATCTTCGATTATGCTTAGGATGTTTCCAGCCGGATCTTTAAACCAGGCGATAAGAGGCCCGTTTCCCCTTAAAATTCCCCTTTCATCTGTTTTAAAATTCGCGAGATTATACTTTTCGAAAACGATTCCAAGTTTCTCTAATTCGCTAACCGTTTCTTCAATATTTCCTACTGGAAAATTAAGTATGGTAAAACTTGCAGGAGAATGATCCGGTTTTGGATAGATGATAATATTATTGCTGCCTGATATCTGCAATTCCAATATACCCATGTCATTTTCGGATACTTGTAAACCAAGTTTTTCTGAGTAAAACTGCTTAGCTTTTTGCAAATCATTTACAGAAAAACTACTAAATGCTTTTGAATTTTTAAACATGACTATTATAATTGAAGGTGCTTATTAAACTTTTGCCAATGATTTATCTCGTCAGGTAAAATTTCTAAAGTATATCCCAGGCTATTCAAAAAACTGATTACCAAAGAAGATTGTACCAATCCTTCCCTGGATTCTACCCGCAAAATGCGGTCACAATCTTCCAGGTCGAAATTAGCTTCATACTCTATAAATGTTTTGTGAATTTGGTCGATCAGGAAATTAGCCCTGAGCTGATCAGTAACATTTGTTTTAAAAACTTCAACCATTGCCTATTTAAATTTGCAGATATTATTCGCCACAATTAATTTTTAACCCATTGATTCCAGAGCATGAGTTGCGATCAGTATATTCTCTTTTTCTATTGGTAAAGTAACGTGCATAATTTTCTCCTGCTCTTCAGGTGTAATTCTAACTGTCTCTGGAAATTCCCTGAATGTTGAAGCATAATAAAATCGCTGCCAAATAACCGACTTATAAAAATTAAAAGCTTAAATCAGGATTGAATTTAAACATGGTTTGAATTCGATTTTAAGATTACTATTTGTTTTATGATCCTTGCAGATATGCCTCTTTTAATCCTTTTATATCAATCTTCTTCATTTTAAGCATGGCATTCATAACATTTTGTGATTTTACAGGATCCGGGTCATTCAACATTTCTCCTAAAGCATTTGGAATAATTTGCCAAGAAATACCAAATTTATCCTGTAGCCAGCCACATTGCTGCACATTACCACCTTCAGAAAGTTTCTCCCAGAATTCATCAACCTCCTGCTGGGTTTCACATTTGACAAAAAACGATATGGCCGGAGAAAAGGAAAACATGGGACCTCCATTTAACGCATAGAACTCTTGTCCATCAAGCTGGAAAATTGCCGACATTATCGAGCCCTTAGGTCCCGGGCCGGCTTCTCCATAGCGACTTATTTTCACAACTTTTGAATTCTTGAAAATTGAGGTGTAGAATTTCATAGCTTCTTCTGCTTGGCCATCAAACCAAAGAAAAGGTGTGATTTTCTGAACTTTGACAGAGGAAGTGTCTTCTTTAACTTCTGGCCCTGAAATTTTTGCTGTGGTGATTGTTTCCATCGATTTTATTCTTAGTTATGCTCTGACAAAACTTTAACCTGTTCTAATGCTTTAGGCCGGGTCTCCAAGAAGTAATCTTTAAACTCTACTACCAAAGACCTAATCTCATCTTTCATTGAAGCCGATAATTGTCCGTTGATCCCGCCCATTTTTTCACATCATCACTTTTCCATATCCTCTACTCCATACTTTACAACACCAGAATACTTGAATGACATAGCTTGGTACGGTTTATTCAAATTCATCACTTGTCCATTTTCTATAACTTGTATGCTGAGAACATCCCAACCTTTTTGTTTAGGTGAGTTAATACTCATAGAAAAATTTTCTTTTCCATAATCCATAAGGAAATCAGTATATATTTATTTACATATATTTCATAGCAGGATATCCTAATAAGCGTCGCCATAAAGCGATTTGTCCGATGCAATTGGCTTCCCTGTAAATAGTGAAGGTAATGAGCTCAAAATAAGTCATTTTCATTCCGGGCATCATTTCAAATGAACTATCAAGCTTTTCTTCACCGGCATTAACTAAGGCATCTTTTAAAACCGGACTTATCTTTTCCCAGTCATCCTTAAATTGCGACAATGGCGGATAGGTTATATTATCCAGAATGCCCTGATGATCCTTAAAAAGATCGAACGCCTGCTGTTTTAAGGTGCTTCCAAACAGAGCTGCAAGCTCATACCGTTCCTGAACCAAACTGCCTGTAAGCCAGGCAATATGATTCGCTTTTGTATTCAACCGCTGATGTGCATCGGAATCAGAGATTCCATCAAGAGCACTTATCAAATACCTGGAATGCATATCATATAAAATAATATGAGAGTGCATCCTGCTAACAGCTGTAATTGTTTCCATATCAAAAGAATTTAATTCGATGATCTAATTTACAGATGAACACGCAATTATAGAGGGTGTAAATACGGCAATCTAGGGTGTTGATTGCGACAATATTTAATTTTAATTTTAATGCATGGAGAGCTTTTTCACTGGTTAAGCAACAGTTTCTATGGATTGTCTTTTCATATTATAAGTGTTTATTATTTATTGTAGATATAACCTCATGAAACATATTTCTGTGCTTCTGCCAAAAGGCGCCGCAGCATTAAGCTGCATTGAAGGTCCTTATACTTTATTTAACAAAACCAACGACTTTTTAAAAAGCATGGGAAAACCGCCCCTGTTTCATTTGCAGCTGGTTGGTCTGAGCCCTGAGCCCCAGGTTTACAACCGACTTTTTAAAGTGTATCCGGATCTGCTTATAGAAGACGTTCAGAAAACAGATCTGATTATTATTCCTGCCGTAAACGGAGACATGAAAAGTGTAATCAGTTTAAACCGGGATTTTCTTCCCTGGATAATCCATCATTATAAAAACGGAGCAGAGTTGGCCAGCCTATGTGTGGGCTCTTTTATATTGGCATCTACCGGGTTATTAAAAGGTAAAAAGTGCGCAACTCACTGGCTGGCTGCCAATGATTTCAGAAAAATGTTTCCGGATGTAAACCTTGTATCCGACAGAGTTATTACCGATGAACAAGGGATTTATTCAAGCGGAGGAGCCAATTCTTACTGGAACCTGCTGCTCTACCTGATCGAAAAATATACTAATCGTGAGGTGGCCATACTTTGCTCGAAATATTATGCAATAGAAATAAACCGCAACAGCCAGTCACCATTTATTCTGTTTACAGGCCAAAGAGATCATCAGGATGAACAGGTGAAGAAAGCACAGGAATTTATAGAGAAAAATTTTCAGGAAAAAATAACCGTCAACCAGTTATCCGGTCTGTTTGCATTGGGCAGGCGCAGTCTGGAGCGAAGATTTAAAAAAGCTACTTCCAATACAGTTTCAGAATATATCCAGCGGGTAAAAATTGAAGCCGCAAAGAAAAGCTTTGAAACGAGCAGAAAAAATATTGATGAGATAATGAGTGATGTAGGCTATTCGGACGTGAAATCATTCAGAACAATTTTCAAAAGACTTACAGGTTTGTCTCCGCTGGAGTATCGTAATAAATACAACGCTGAAATTTAAATAATTCAGATACAAAACTTAACATTTCAGCGCATTGAAAAAGCAGTCAATCTGATCTGTGGCCATATGCATTAATAATCCGATAGCTACGATCCGGGTAACAGGCCAGTACAATAGAACTACGTAAACAGCAATTGCCGCATAACTATGCAGCGGATGGAAACCAACACTGCATCGGCATGAATCAAAAATGGGAGATGCCAGCAGGTGATCTAAATCAACAAGCATAGTTAATAAGAAAATAAGGTAGATTTTTAACCACTCTGTTCTGAAAAAGAAAAAAGCAACCAGCGATGGGAATATAAAATGAAGAAAATAATGAAGTACCTGTTGCATAATTTAGCGTGCCGGTAAAACCAGATAATTGTATTAAGGTTTTAGGCAGGTATTTTTTAAAACGATAGTATCAATCCATTGCTGCTGTTTCTCGGGGCTGAAAAATTTAGCCGGAGTTTCCAGTTTACAAAGGCGGATTTTTCTTTCCCTGCATTTATCGCTGATCAGAGCCAGATGTGCCCGTGTATTGGGAATTCCATTAAACGTTTTGCGGGTAAAATAAACCGCCTTTAGTTTTGGCAGCGAGTCAATTACTTCTCCGATATTTTTCCATTGATCTACATGGCTGTCAATAAAGGAATCATCCACATTCTGCTCAGATCCTTCGGGCACATTCAATGATAGAATAAAGTCGGCAAAATCAACTTTATATTCTTCCATAAAAGCCTTTTTTTCAGCAAGCGGGGCTTCTTTTAAATCCGGCAATCCGTAACAAATGGGCAACAGATGCCATAAAAAATTTCGCTCTCTGCCATAAAAAAAATCAGGTCCTTCGGCATTTTCGGGAGTAAATGTTCCCAGTATTAAAATTTCCGTTTCCGGGTTAACCTGGTAATCCCTAAATTTATGCTGAATGATGGACATAATATCTTATTAATTCTAAAAAGTGTGCAAGGTAGTTATTACGGCTGATTAATTAAACAGAGCATCAATCAGTACTGCCATATTTAACCAAAATGTGAGTTAAATCGCAATAAATTAAATGACTGCCTTAATTCACTATATAAGTTTCTTGAAATCAGCCTGATTTCAATTCAAAATAACGATCTTTGTCGTGCGCAAAATCGCAAATTGAAAAAACTATGGGTAGACCAACCGAAACATTTAATAAAAAAGAGAAAGAAAAGAAAAGGCTAAAAAAGCAGCAGGAGAAGAAAGAAAATGCGCTTGAGCGTAAAGCATCTGCCGTTAAAGGGAAAAGTCTGGAAGACATGATGGCTTATATTGATGAGAATGGCAATATATCTTCAACTCCTCCGGATCCAACCAAAAAGAAGAAATTTAATTCTGAAGATATTCAGATAGGTATTGCCAAGCAGGATCCTTCGGAACAAGAAGAAGGTCCAAGAACGGGAAGCATAACTTTCTTCAACGAATCTAAAGGTTACGGTTTTATTAAAGACCTCACAACTCAGGAAAGTGTGTTTGTTCACATCAACGGACTTGTTGATCCTGTTAAAGAAAATGACAAAGTAACTTTTGAGGTGGAGCAGGGTCAAAAAGGACCAAACGCTGTAAACGTTAAAAAAGTAAAATAAACGCCTGATTTCTTTTGGCTACAACAAATAATCTGCAGACTTCGGTTCTAATCTGAAGTCTGCTATATTTATTTGCTCATACTTACCTTTCCATTTAGCTCTTTCCGCGACTTTCTATAAAGTTCCTCAGATGGATGATTTCTTTTCCTGCATCCTGAACTTTATGATTAAATAAAAATTTTCTCAACTTTTTAGCTCAGGTGATGTTAGAATTCTATACATCAACTTAAATATTAGAAATTATGAGCTTATTTAAAAATCTTCTTATTGGTGCAGCAGTAGTTGCAGGCATCAATTATATAACCAAGAAAAGACCAGACGGAACTTCATTAGTAGATGAAATAAAAGATAAAGCACCGGAATGGATGGAAAAAGCAAAAAAATTCGGCTCTGAAAAGGTAGATCAATTTAATGAAAAGAAAGATCAATTCAGGGAGAATAAAAAGGAAACGTTTGCCGGTAACACGCCTGTAAATGATAGTTTTTAATCTTTTATAAATTATTTGAAAGCTCCGTTTTACGGAGCTTTTTTTTTGAGACAAAATCCGAATTCTTTTAAGTACCAAAATTGCTTAAGTGTAACATATCTGTCAATATACCAGTCATATAGATCAGAATACTTAAATCAGCTTAGCTATGAAAAAATTGATCATTCTATTATTCCTGACGGGATTTACCTCAATGCTGTATGCACAGCAAAAAGAGCAAAAACTAAAAGAATTATTCGAAGCTTATGCAAAGCTTTATAAGTTTAATGGCTCCGTTTTAATTGCTCAAAATGGCAAGGTATTATTAAATCAGGGCTATGGATTTAAAAGCATCAGCGATAGCATTCCTAATGATGCAAATACTATTTACCAGATTGGATCTGTAACCAAGCAGTTTACAGCTGCGGCAATTTTAAAATTACAGGAAGAGAAAAAATTGAACGTACAGGATAAGATCAGCAAGTATTTCCCTGATTTCCCTAAAGGAGACAGTATTACCATTGAACATCTTTTAACACATACATCGGGTATATTTAATTACACAAATGATCCGGTGTTTATGCAATCACAGGCAGTAAAACCTATTACTGAAGAAAAAATGATTGCGCTATTCAAAAATAAACCACTGAATTTTGCACCGGGGAGCAAAATGAGCTACTCCAATTCCGGATACATGCTGTTAGGATATATAATTCAAAAGCTGAGTAAAAAGCCCTATGAACAGGCTATCCGCGAAATAATATTTAATCCTCTGAATATGAATTCAAGCGGATTTGATTTCACTCATTTCAATAACAAAGATAAAGCAACAGGCTATTTCTCTATTTCTCAAAATGGAAATATCCCGGCCACAATTGTAGATTCTACGGTCTCGTATGCAGCCGGTGCAATTTACAGCACTACTGCTGATTTGTATAAATGGCATAAAGGCTTAATGAGCAATGAAATAGTTTCTAAGAATTCTATTGATAAAGCATATACTCCTTATTTAAATAAATACGGCTACGGCTGGGGAATTGATAGTATTTATGGCAAAAGGTTAATTAGCCATGGAGGCGGAATATTTGGGTTCACATCTAATGTTGCCAGAGTTACAGAAGACGATATTTTCATCGTCATGCTTAATAATTTTGGAAATTCCAATCTCGGACATATTACCAAAGACGGATTAGCGATACTTTACGAAAAGCCCTATAAATTGCCAGAGGCAAAAAAAGAGATTTCCCTCAGTACTGATATTTTAAAAAATTATCCCGGTGTGTATGAATTAAGTCCGGAATTCTCTATTACCATTACTCTAGAGAATGGTTCCTTGTTTGGTCAGCCCACTTCCCAGCAAAAATCTCAACTGTTTGCTCAAAAAGAAAATCTGTTTTTCCTGAAAGTTGTAGATGCCGAGATCGAGTTCAAAAAGGATGATAATGGCAAAGTAAAAGAACTGATTTTGATTCAGGGAGGAAGAAATACTGTCGGTAAGAAAGTTAAATAAATTTAATTTCCTTGTCGCAGAATAGTAGCTGACTCTAAAATCAGCGCAATGTATAGCAATTGAATTTTACCCCTGAATTTGATTGCTATATATTTGCTGTATAATCCCATTCCCTATGCTTATTGCTAACAGTACCATTAACGATCTGAACAGCATTTTTAATTTATATGATGCGGCCGTTGTATTTCAAAAACAAGTTTTAAGTAAGCAATGGCAGGGATTTGATCAACATTTAATCGAGAAAGAAATCAGGGAAAACCGGCAGTTTAAAATAGTAGACAAAGGTGAAATTGCATGCATATTTGCAATAACATTTAACGATCCGCTAATCTGGAAGGAAAAAGATTCAG
Organism: Daejeonella oryzae DSM 19973; assembly: GCF_000422945.1. Classification (GTDB taxonomy): domain Bacteria; phylum Bacteroidota; class Bacteroidia; order Sphingobacteriales; family Sphingobacteriaceae; genus Daejeonella; species Daejeonella oryzae. The sequence continues at coordinate 337,852 of NZ_AUHA01000003.1, read as the reverse complement.
ATCCTTCCATTTATATACATCGCATAGTAACTAATCCGAAATTCAGAGGTGGATCCTACGTTAAAGAGATCGTAAAATGGGCTCCCGGCTATGCAAAAAGTCTGGATAAGAAATTCATACGGATGGATACCTGGGGTGATAATGAGAAATTAAAGAAATATTACGAAAGCTGCGGTTTCCAATACATGGGATTAACCAAAATGGAAAGCACAGAGGGCCTTCCAAAACATTATGAAGGACTTTCGCTTAGCCTTTTTCAAATTACAGTTTAACAATATCAGTTCAGATATTTTATAGAATAGTCAGCAGAGGAGATAATGATCTTTTACTGTAAATCCGTTTTTTTGCTCCACCCCTGTTTTCATTCTTAAATTCTTTCCGGAAAAATATTACTTTCATAAATGATTTTGATCTTAATGGGAGTTTCGGGCTGCGGCAAAACTACCGTAGGTCAAAAGCTTGCTGCACAACTGGGATTACCTTTTCAGGATGCGGATAATTTTCATCCGAAAGCCAATATTGAAAAAATGAAAGCCGGTATTTCTCTTACCGATGAAGATCGCCTGCCCTGGTTGAATGATCTTGCAGCAAATATCCGGAAATGGGAACAAACCGGTGGTGCCGTGTTAGCATGTTCTGCATTAAAGGAAAGTTATCGTAAAATTTTGCAATGCGTGCCCCAAATCACCTGGATCTTTCTCGACGGTTCACGTGATATCATTCTGAAAAGATTACAGAATCGGAAAGCACATTTTATGACTTCCACTCTGCTGGATTCACAACTCGAAACACTTGAAAAACCAGATTATGGTTTACATTTCGATATTGCTTTAAATCCGGATCAGATCGTTCAGGAAATCCTGATTAAAATGAATCAAATGAAATCTACTTCCGAATTTGGCCTGATTGGCCTGGGTGTAATGGGCAAAAGTCTGGCTCTAAATCTTGCCGATAAAAATGTGACTGTATCTGTTTACAACCGGCATATCCCCGGAAAGGAAGAAGAAATAGCTGGTAAATTTATTGCTGACAATCCCAGCTTTAAAAACCTTAAAGGTTTTGATAAGCTGGAAGACTTCGTTCAATCACTGGAGAAACCCCGCAAAATTCTATTAATGATTTATGCCGGAGCAGTTGACAGCCAGATTGAAGAACTTATTCCTTTTCTGGAAGCAAATGATGTGATCATTGACGGCGGCAATTCTTTTTATAAAGACACCTCACTCCGGGCGCAACTGCTTGAGCATATAAATATTCATTTTCTGGGAACAGGGATTTCCGGAGGAGAAGAAGGCGCCCGAAAAGGTCCTTCTATTATGCCCGGTGGTTCTTCAAAAGCTTACATAAGTGTTTCAAAATATCTGGATCTGATTTCGGCAAAAGATAAAAACGGGAAAGCATGTTCATCATATATCGGTTCGGGCGGTGCAGGTCACTTTGTAAAAATGGTACACAACGGAATAGAATATGCCGAAATGCAGGCTTTATCTGAAGTATATTTCCTGATGCTTAATTTTCTAAAATTATCTGCCAAAGAAATTTCAGAAATTTTAAAAACCTGGCAATCAGATGATACAGGAAGTTACCTCCTGGAAATAACAATCGATATCCTGCAAAAGAAAGAGGGAGATGGATTGCTTCTTGACCAGATTCTGGATCAGGCCGAACAAAAAGGAACCGGCGGTCTTTCAGTAACAGCAGCTCTGGAATATGGAGTTCCATATAGTTCGCTCTCTGAGGCAGTCATGGCCAGATTTCTGTCGGCACTAAAAGAAAAAAGAGTCCGGGCAGCAAATTTATATGCACGTGAAAATATCATTCCTCCGGCAAATTCAGAAGAATTTATAAGCAGACTTAGAAATGCCTATCAGGCGGTACGCATCATCAATCACGACATTGGTTTTAACCTGATGCGCCAGGCTTCTGACCATCATCAATGGCAACTTAATTTTTCTGAAATCGCCCGCATCTGGAGTAATGGATGCATTATCCGCTCAGAACTTATGGAAGAATTAGTGGAAGTATTTAAGACTGCTGAAACTATTCTTTGTTCAACGCATATCGTTCCAAAAATGAAAACCTGGCAGCACGACCTTTCTTACTGTACAGCACAAGGTTTGCAGAATGGATTTGCGTTACCCGTTTTATCAGCTGCTCTTAATTATTTTCTCAGTTATACAACTGCAGAATCCGGAGCTAATTTAATTCAGGCCCAGAGAGATTACTTTGGGGCGCATACTTACCAGCGTAAAGATCAGCCTGCGGGCCAATATTTTCACACACAATGGAAAAGCCAAACTGATGATTGATTATTCACTGTTATTTGCCGTCTTAGCGGGAATCGCCATTTTACTGATTCTAATTTTATACTTTAAAATTCAGGCTTTTTTATCACTCCTGATGGCAAGCATTGCCGTTGGCCTTCTGGCCGGGATGCCCGGAATGATGATAATAGAAAATATTCAGAAAGGAATGGGCAGTACTCTGGGTTACATTGCTGTTGTTGTAGGATTGGGTGCAATGTTTGGCGCAATTCTGGAAAGTTCTGGCGGTGTGCAATCTCTGGCCGACTACATCCTTAGTAAAACCGGAGAAAAGCGAGCATCCTGGGCTCTCACAGCAACCGGCTTTCTGGTAAGTATCCCGGTCTTTTTTGATGTGGGTTTTGTAATCCTGGTTCCGGTTGTATATGCGCTTCAGAAAAAAACAGGCAAATCGCTTTTGTATTACGGGCTTCCGCTGCTGGCCGGATTAGCGGTAACTCATGCTTTTATCCCTCCCACTCCCGGACCAGTAGCTGTGGCCAGCATTTTGGGCGCCGACCTCGGACTTGTTATACTGGCAGGTTTCATTGCAGGTATCCCGGCCGCGATAATTGCCGGTCCTGTGTTTGCAGGATATATTTCTAAAAAGATCCATGTAGAAACGCCATCATTTATAGAAAGCGAAGTAAGCTATTCTAAAATCCCTTCTCCGGGTATTATTTTAGCTCTTGTAGGTCTTCCTCTGTTTCTCATTCTCATAAATACGTATTTAGACAGTCCGCTTGGTGCGAATATTCCCATTACTGAAGGAATTAAAAATGGATTTAAAATGCTGGGGCATCCTTTTGTAGCCCTGATTTTAGCCAACCTGCTGGCCTGGTATTTATTGGGGATAAAAAAAGGTTTCAGCAAAGCCGAATTACTGGCCATTACAAGCAGTTCATTGGGTACTGCAGGAGTTATAATTCTGATCACCGGGGCAGGTGGCGTTTTTAAACAAATACTTACCGAAACCGGTGCCGGAAAAATGATGGCCGAATTGATGATGAATTACGGATTTTCTGCATTATTTTTTGCCTTTCTTGCAGCTGCAGCCATCCGGATTATGCAAGGTTCTGCCACTGTGGCTATGATCACCGCATCAGGAATGACTGCTGCTTTTATAGAGGATTCTGTCTATACCAACTGGCAGAAAGCGCTTCTGGTAATAGCCATTGCCGCCGGAGCAAGCATCCTATCTCACGTAAACGACAGCGGATTCTGGCTGGTAAACAAATATTTCGGACTTACAGAAAAGCAAACGTTACGGTCATGGACTGTCGCAACAACCCTGATTGCCATTACAGGTTTTTGCATGGTTCTTCTGATGAGCATCTGGACTTAATCAAGCCCTGGTGCCAGCAGGTCCGGATCAATATTTCCTTGATTTGGTGATGTTATTTTGTTTAGGTTATAAATTAAAGATCCATCCTTTTTACTGCCGCTGATTAAGCCCTTATCAAACTTATCTTTCAGGAATTCGCGGATGATTTCAGCGCTCTTTGAATTTTCAATTCCAGGCTCCAGTTCTTCCAGTTTTGCAATCACTTCAGAAGCGGAACCTTCAGCTACTTGTGCAAGAGCATATACAATTTTGTTTTCAATTGAATCACTGGCCGAATAAAATGCCGGTACCTGCAATGGTTTAAATTCTTCTCTAAACTCCTGATCTGATAATGTCATAGTTCTTATTTTTTGTTGTAGTGGTTGAATGCACCCCGTTAGCTAATTTCTAAAAGAGGATTTTACAAAAATTGTTTAGATGATTTTACTGTGATTCTGACCTGAAGAGTAATATTTAACTAACCTTTAACTCAGCTCTTAAAACATCCATTTACTACTTACAACTCATCAATGAGTTATTATAAGTTTATAACCACATTTTCAATCAGGTGATTAACATACTTCACCTCTACAAAATATTTACCGGATCATATACCAGAACTTTTCTCCATAGTGTTTCAGATTTCCTGATAAAAACTTTGTGAACATCTTCTTCCTGATATTTATCCTGATCCTCTTTAGGTGATAAATTTTAACTCATACAGTATGTGTAAAAACGGTCAATAATCTCATGGTTCGTGTTCGCCGGAACTCCCATGTTCATCCCAATCTTTTTGTTTAAATTTTTTAAATTCAGGCCATGAAAAATTTACTGATTATTCTGTTGTTGGTTTATTCCCTGGCGGGATGCAAGGAGAAAGAATATGTAGATAACCGTCCGGCAGAGCAGGTCCGGTTTATTCACACAGTCCGCGATTATCGGGATTCGGTGAATGCCGCTGAAAAGAATGATGTGATTCGTCAGCAGCTCCTAGAAAAAGGAGTACTTGTTGTTAAAAGCCACATACAGGATAGTTTGCAATTGAAATTTAATTCCTGGGAAGCACGGGTGTTGGATATTGGACCCGACCCTACTGCACCTGAATATATTATAGCATCTTTTGGAATGAATCTCGATTCCGGAAACCTGACCGAAAAAACCCGTTACCAATCTCTGGTTTTTACAAGCCGTACCGCTGAATCCGATACCGTCTATGCCAAAATAAAATCCCTAGAAGTCGGCGACATAATCCGCATGGACGGTAACTTTTCAACCCTGCAAAAAACTATTAATATTGACAGTTATAATAACCTTTCTAAATCGAAAAACGTACTGGATAACCCGGAATTCAGGGTGGAAATGGCCCAGGTTAAAAAGTTAAAGAATTAAAAGGGTCCCGGGTCGGGCCCAAGCGTTAAAGAACTTCCACTCCTATCAGTCATTGCGGGCTTGACCCGCAATCCCTAATGAATGCGCAGTCCTCTAAATGAGATTCCGGGTCGAGCCCGGAATGACTGGCAAATAAGAAAGTGATGACAACTGAGCGATACATGCCTGCCGCTATAATTACGCTTTGTTTACAAACGTCATTGCGGGCTCGACCCGCAATCCCTAATGAATGCGTATTACCATGGATGAGATCCCGGGTCGGGCCCGGGATGAATGGCCAATAAGAAAAGTGATGACACCAGGGAGCCCTAACCTTATCCTGTTATTAAAATCTTCTCTTTTATACTCTCCTTGCCCACTCTCGTTACACGCTGTCATTGCGGGCTCGCCCCAAATCCCTAACAAATCTAAAGTGTCTTCAATTAGATCCCGCGTCGGGCCCGGATTGAACATACGCTCTTAAACTATTATTGAGGTTTGACCCACAATTCCATAAACAGTTTACTTTCTTTGAGATTTTGTAAATTCAAGTATGAACTTGTATTTCGTTTATATGATAACCAATAAAAACTGCACTGTACTTTACATTGGCGTAACGAATAATTTAGAAAGAAGAGTGTACGAACACATTCAAAAAATTAACAAAGGTTTTACTTCAAAATACAATTGTAATAAACTTGTTTGGTATGAAGAATACAGTACTGTAAAAGAAGCCATATCCCGGGAAAAGCAATTAAAAAATTGGCAACGGAACTGGAAAAACCAACTAATAGAAAAAAAAAACCCTGAATGGAATGATTTGTCAGAAAAGTGGTTTATATAAATTGTGACTATATATAATTTCCCATCAACACTGTCATGCAGTCTCTCTTCCACGCGGTCATTGCGGGCTCGACCCGCAATCCCTAACAAATGCGCAGTCATCTAAATGAGATCCCGGATCGGGCCCGGGATGACTGGCAAATAAGAAACCGATGACAAAAGAGCGATACATGCCTGCCTTTATAATTACGCATTGTTTCCAACCGTCATTGCAGGCTCCACCCACAATCCCTAACACATGCGTATTACCATAGATGAGATCCTGGGTCGGGCCCGGGATGACTGGCAAATAAGAAAATGATGACAAAAGAGCGATACGTGCCTGCCGCTATAATTACGCATTCTTTCCAACCGTCATTGCGGGCTTGACCCGCAATCCCTAATGAATGCGCAATCATCTAAATGGGATCCGGGGTCGGGCCCGGGATGACTGGCAAATAAGAAAATGATGACAAAAGAGCGATACGTGCCTGCCGCTATAATTACGCATTCTTTCCAACCGTCATTGCGGGCTTGATCCGCAATCCCTAATGAATGCGCAATCATCTAAATGGGATCCCGGGTCGAGCCCGGGATGACAAGCTGAAAGGCCGGGATGACAAACCGAAAACCCGGGATGACAAAATGAAAGCCCGGGATGACTGGTTGAAAGGCCGCGTGGACAAACAAAACACAGGGTAGGCAAGCGAAAAGAATGGTTCAACAAAACAGTAACCCTTTCAAGCTATTCTTTATCCTGCGTAATGGTTTCTTTTACATCTTCCTTATCTTCTTTATCGGCTTCGGGAAGATTATCAATATAGTGCCCGTTTGAGTTGAGGTTTACTTCCAGAAATATAGGATAATGGTCTGAATCAATTGAAGAAAGTTTCTGCAGACTGACAAATCCAAAATGCTTTGTATAAAAGAAGTGATCTAAAGGGTATCGGAAAAAGGGAAAATTAACACTGTAAGTATTAAATGATCCTCTCCCGATTCTGGGATCTAACATGCGGCTGTACCGCTGAAATAAGTTGGTGGTATTTGACCAGCCAACATCATTCATATCGCCAACCAGAATTGCAGGTTGTTTTGCAGCTTTCACCTTTCGACCTACAATCAGAACTTCTGTATCACGATCATAAGTTGGTGTGCCAGGCTGCGGGGGTTTGGGATGCAGGGCATACAGATCAAATTCCTGTTTATCGGGTAAAATAACCCGGGCGTAAAAAGAAGGAATATTGTCCTCTACCAGGAAATTAACCTGTTGATTTTTCAGGGGAAGTCTGGAGTACAGAAGCATCCCGTAAGTATTACTTAGAGGCTTTTTAATGGTATAGGGATAAGTTTCCTCCAGTTTATTTAGAGCCCTCTCCCATTTTTCATCCGGTTCAGTTATTACGATAATATCCGGATTTTTTTCTGCCGCAAGGCTTAAAAACTTACCATACTCACGGTTATCCATTTTTACATTAGCTTCCAAAATGGTAAAAGAAGATTTATTTTTTTTGCCTTCATAAGCTTGTGCCTGCAATGGATATAGCGGAGTGTAGGGAACAATGTATACCATCTGGTAAACAAAGGCTGCAGTAAGAAGTATTGTAAAAATAATTTTCACAAGCATTTTATCAACATACACCCAGAGAAATGCTGCTGAAAACAAGCACAGAGATGCAATTTGCAACCTTGGATAATCCCATATCCGAACCCACCACCAGGCAACTTCAAGAATAGGTAAGGCCGTTATTATAATAGTCAGACAACAAAGAATGATAGTAAAGATTCGCATTCCTTTGTTTGTTTTTTGCTTCATAGATGTTCTTGTAATTTTTTGGATGATAACATTGGAGTATTAAAATTTATTAATAGCCGGTATGATTACGATCTTCCTGAATTCTATCGGACCATGATCTCCCTGAATATAAATTGGGCCCGGTTCAGCTTCGTTGCTGTTCAGAGCACCGCCGGTTATTCCGGGAATTTCCTGATTACTGATCACCGTTTTGCCATTCACCACCACGGTAACCATACGACCGATCAGCGTGATATCATATGTTTGCCATTGATCCGGCCCCAATGCAGCAATTTCGCTTGGTGTTAAAAAGCCATAGACTCCGCTAAAAAGCAGACTTGAAGGATGGGCATCCTTAGGCGCATCCTCTATCTGAACCTCGTAACGGCCCCTCAAATACAAACCACTATTGCTTCCTTTATTATATCTGAATTCGGCATGAAGTTTAAAATCGCTAAACTTTTGATCAGAGATCAGGTTAGCACCAGAACGCGGGCTGGTGAGAATTCCATCTTTTACAAGCCACTGGTTTTCGCCCATTGCTTTCCAGCCGCTCAGATCTTTTCCGTTAAACAATTCCATTGGCTGGCCCCATTGCGGAACTGCAGTTCTATATAGATATGGAGACTTACGACCGTTATAAGTATACTTCTTGCCATCGCTGCTTACAATAGTGCCGCTGATTTCTCCGTTTGCCAGCATTCCTTCAATCAGCAAATCCTGATCACCCGGTTCCCATTGCGGAGGAATTGTAAAACTAAATTTCCCTTTATCAAAACTGATTTTAGCTACGGGCCTTGCACTTCCGAATACGCCCACGAAAGAACCTACCAGGGTGCGGTTTCCTGACAGCCGCACTTCCAGCCATGAAGGAACAGACTTTCCGTTTTCATCGACAGTAAGGTCCCATCTTCCGATCAGATTATTGCTTGTTGAATCTTTCTCAAATGAACTAAACGAGGAATTGGTAAGAGCCGAAACCTGACCTGTTCCAAACGTTAGCAAACCTGCTAATCCGAGTATAAAAATATTATTTCGCATTGTAGATAATTTAGGGTTTATTGATAAGATGGCTCCCAACAGAAATTTTAATTGGACGGGTAAGATAGTGTTTATTCGGTTTTTGCACAAAGCGATTTAATTTGGCAATATCATCCCACAAAAAGCTCTTTACGTTACTGCAAATAAAATACATTCCAGTCGTTGGGGATCCGGGCCCCCATCTCCGGCAGAGTATTACATTCAACAGAAGAGAGTCTTACATTTCAAATAATATCTATATTTTCGATGACAGGCAAATACCGGATTTGTTATGATTAACCTATCATCTGTGTTTATAAACCGGATAAACAGATTGCCATACTCACAAAACAGACAAAAAATCCCAAATAAAAATTGAAGTACATTACGCGGACGGTTTGGATTTTATCATTGGTGAGTTTATTTACAGACACTGCCAGCGAAATGCTATATCCGATTATGCCAATTTACTTAAAGACAATTGGGTTTTCAATTGTGGTTATTGGCATACTTGAAGGTGTTGCCGAAGCAACTGCGGGACTGAGCAAAGGTTATTTCGGTAAGCTTTCCGACAATTCCGGCAAACGGGTTCCATTTGTACAAATCGGGTATGCTTTTAGTGCCATTTCAAAACCAATGATGGCTGTGTTTATTTATCCTCTCTGGATATTTTTTGCACGCACAATTGATCGTTTTGGAAAAGGAATAAGAACCGGAGCAAGAGACGCAATTCTTTCAGACGAAGCAACTGTAGAAACCAAAGGGAAAATTTTTGGCTTTCATCGATCAATGGATACTTTAGGAGCAGTAATAGGTCCTTCATTGGCTTTAATTTACCTATATTACTATCCCAAGGATTACCGAACTCTTTTTTTCATTGCATTTGTTCCGGGAATTTTGGCGGTAATTGCTTCATTTTATTTAAAAGACAAAAAAGCGCATAACAATAGCCCAAGAGCAGTAACTCCTTTCTTTTCATTCCTCAAATATTACCAGGATGGTCCGGCGGAATACAAAAAATTAGTTGCCGGACTTCTTGCTTTTACTCTATTTAATAGCTCAGATGTTTTCCTGTTACTTAAAGTAAAGCAATCCGGACTTGACGACACAATGGTAATTGCCGTTTACATTTTTTACAATCTCATCTACGCTTTATTTGCTTTACCTATCGGGATGATAGCAGATAAACTGGGATTAAAAACAATTTTCATCGGCGGCCTTATTTTGTTTTCGACTGTTTATTTTGGAATGGCCGTAAACACCAATCTGTATTTCTTTTTCGGATTGTTCTTTTTGTACGGCGTATACGCATCCGCAACAGAAGGCATTTCCAAAGCCTGGATTTCAAATATCACACACAGTAAAGACACTGCTACAGCAATTGGAACTTATTCCGGACTCCAAAGTATCTGTATAATGTTAGCAAGCTCACTCACAGGAATTATTTGGTTTCAGTTTGGTGCAAAAGTTGCATTTATTGCAACGGCAATGGCTACTGTATTGGTGATTATTTATTTCATAACCATTCCTAATCCGGTAATAGTGAAAACAGTTCAAAATTAACAGTCATAACTAGTCCCATTGCCGGATGAAAAAAAATAGCTGAGTCTTTTAAATAATATTTTTGGCCAAATGACTTATCAATAGGTTATTGTATTTATACAGATTCCTGTATTTGCTTTTCTTTATTTTTTTCAAAACTCCTTATCGATTGGAAGGTTTATATTTGGCAAATAGGTTATGGGTAAATAATTTTTGTAACTATCAAACTTGTTAATTAAAAGGCTGTATTTAAATTGCTGCATAGCAACTATTTAAAATAAGCATATCAGTTTATACAAAATTAAAGAACGAACAATTAAAATATGGCTTCAGGATTATTTGCTTTATTAGATGACATTTCTGCTTTGGTAAAAGTAAGCGCAGCCAGTTTGGATGATGTGCCCGCCCAGGTAGCAAAAACCACCGGGAAAGTGTCGGGCATCGTGATTGACGATACGGCGGTTACACCCAAGTATGTTGTGGGCCTCGATCCCTCCCGCGAACTTTCGATCATTTTCCAGATTGCCAAAAAATCGCTGATCAATAAACTGCTTTTCCTGAGTCCGGGGGCCTTGCTGCTTGGTTTTTTTGCCCCATGGGCTATTACGCCTATTTTAATGTTTGGAGGTGCTTATTTATGTTTTGAAGGATATGAAAAGGTGCATTCTATGTTTAGCAAGCACCACGATGTGGACCCTGAAAAAGAAGCTGTAATAACCATTACCCCGGAAGAACTGGAAAAGGAACGGGTTACGGGTGCTGTGCGAACGGATATTATTCTATCGGCAGAAATTATGGCCATTGCTTACAGCCAGGTCACAGATCAGCCGCTGCTAAACCAGGTTGTGGTAATGCTGGCCGTTGCTGTTTTTATTACCATAGCGGTATATGGTTTTGTTGGCCTTATCGTAAAAGCCGACGATATCGGCGTACACTTGGCGCAGGATAAATTCCACTCTGCAACACAGAAGTTTGGCCGTGGCATTGTCAAATTCATGCCGCATTTTCTGCGGATTCTGAGTTACGTGGGTACGGCTGCCATGCTTTGGGTTGGTGCCGAAATCATTGCTCACGGCATTCCGTTTACAAGTCATTTATTGCATGATCTGGAAGAAGGTTTAGCCCATATACCGGCGCTTGCCTGGCTTGCCAAAGTAATTGCTTGTGCGGTTGGGGGCTTGATTGTCGGTTTTATTGTGGAGAAAATAGTGGGACTTCTAAAAAAGGCTTTTAGCAAAAAAGCGGTTGTAGCAGTCAAATCTTCAAAAATGAATTGATTGTTCATTAATCGGGCAAGAGCCAGCTAAAGGATAGCTGGCTTTTACCTGGAATTAAATTATCTTCCGCCCAGTTCCATCATATTATCATCCGTTCGTATATCGATCATCAGGGAGTTGGGATCAATACCGCCGCGATCAGGTTGTCGGGGAACGTTAACTTTTATAGTCTGCTCACCGGAGCGGATGCGATGCATCTGAAGGTAGAGAGGGTCATTCAGCCCTTTATTTTCCACATACAGGCCAATTTCCAGTAAGTCATTCATCGGCATATCAAATTCTGCACCCGTACTGTCAACTACCACCTTTTGAGCATGAACCTTCAGTGTTACCTGCCAGTTTCCGGCTTTAATTTGTTTTGCAGCAATTTGCTTTGTTTTTAGCCGCCAGTAGGTGTTTTTCATAAACAGATCCTGTAACAGGTAATTTAATGAGTCCGGGGTCACCTGTTTAATCTCCTGAAAAAGATCAAGAGTAGTAGGAAGTGGTAACTCTCCTGACTGGTGCTTTTGAAGAAGAATCCGTAATGCATTATTGACTTTTTCTTTACCGATATACTTACTAAGAGCATACATTGCGAGTCCACCTTTTCGATAATATAAAAAAGATTCATTTGCCCGGATTAAGGAAGCTGTCGCGAGGGTACGTGGCATTTCGTAAGAAGAATGCAGGTAATTCACATATTGCTGCAAATGCCCCATGCCATATTCCTTCTCGAGAACCTGCATGCCGGAATATACCGAAAGACCTTCAATCAAAACACCGGCTCCTTCCACGTTTGCCGGGCTTAAGCTGGCGAGTCCCCACCATTGGTGCGCTACTTCATGTGCTAAAATATAATACGGAAGATCAAAGCCCTTCTGACTGTCGTCTGGTCTCAACAAAGAATAAGTTTCTCCATAGTATATCATTCCAGCATCCGCACTTGCTCCGGCATCGGTACCTGCCCTCTCTATTACCGTGAAATACTTGAAGGGATAGGGACCAAACTCCTCCGAATAATACGAAAGCGAAGCTTTTACGCTCCGGATCATCCGGTCTATATTTTCATCATGACCGGGATGATAGTAAATCCTGATCGCTACATCATTCCAGCTGCTTTCCTTAACTGCATAGTTCCCTGATAAAATCGTGTACTCGCCCCCTATCGGAGCGTTCGTTTTATATTGGAAGTATCGCCGACTACCTTTTGTCCAGCTCTTTTGCAATGTACCCGGTGCAACGGCAATTTCATCTTTTGAGGTACCTATAATAGCTTCAAAAATAACCTGATCGGTACTGAGTGGCTTTTTCTGTGCTTTTGAATCATAAAGAGATTGTATCTCTGGTCGTGCACGGAGCTTATATTTTTTCCGGATAACGGCATCATTGAGTTCCCGGTAAGGTTGGTATCCTACGGATGGCAATAAATCGTAATTATTGAAATGTGTGCCGTTCTTTACCAGCAATTCTTTTGTCCCGCTATGACGAAATCCGGTTTGTTCATAGTTTACAACAAAGTTTAATTTCAATGAATCTCCAGGCATTAATGCCTGCTTCAGAGTGTAAATGTAGTAACTGAGTTTTTGGTCTGTCAGTACGGCGGTGGCTGATCGGTTGAAATTGATTTCAGCAGGTGCTATCCCGGAAACACTCCCAAAATGTATAGAATCTATCTGTACTCCGGTATTATTCACCAGTGTATAACTTGCCCGGATACCTACTTTCTTACTTTCCGGATAAATCTCAACAAGAAGTTTTGTTGCGGTAAGTTGTGGTTGCGGGCGGTTTCTGTATCTGCCGTAGAGTTTTTCGTACTGAGCTTTCCGTTCATTGAGGTCAAAGCTGGTCAGGTATTCATTCAGCACATTCGTATTATATAAAATAAAGCTTCCAAGCGTAATTACAAGTATTAAACCAAGTATTGTAACCCATCTTGTTGAGCCTGAAAAACGCTGCCGAATTAGTTGAATACGATATTTGAAACTTCGTTCTCTTCCGCTTGCCCAGAGCAATCTTGCAGCAACTGCCAGCAGCATAGACCAGGCGAACCAATAAGCTTTAAACCAGAGCCAGGGTCCAATTGTAGATCCGAAGCCACGCATATCGGTGTACCTCCATCCCGGATCTTTTCCAAAAATAAGCATACTGTGTTCAACCTGGAAGATAGATGGAAAAGCCATAAAGCTGAAAGCCAATAATATAACAATATGAGCTATAGATTTCTGATTTACCAGCACGTGTACAATGAGGGCAAGAAGAGTAAAAATCAGGTAGTCTGCGAATTGAAGTCCGAAGAGAGCTTGCAGGTAAAGGCCAATATCCAATTTATCGTAACCAAGGCTCAACTGCATTAAAATACCTCCCGCCATCAGCAATGCCATCCAAATAATAATAATCAGCGCCATCCCCAGGAATTTACCAATCAGAAGTACCCATTCAGGCACCGGTGTTGCATCGGTCAGATCATTCAGGCCTCCGTCCCGTTCTGCCCAGACAAGCTCACCCATGAAGTACATAATGAGCAGCGGAATGACCACCCATGGCGAACTAACGTTTACAACAGCACTGCACAGATAACCTATTACCTGTTGGGTAGTAGGAATCACGGGAATTCCATACTGTATCATGATCCGGGAGGCAAATATTACCGAGAGCGTGACAATAGCAGCTACAAGTGTAAGTCCTACAGGATTCCTGGCAATCTTTTTAAAAGATGCTCCGGCTATCATACATGTCTGATAGAACCATGTCGCAAAGCCGAAATTTCGTGAAACATGCGGAACCGAAATGGCCCTTGCTTCCGGAACTGACTTTTCAGAATTTAATTTAGACTGTATGGTTGGCTTGTTTCTAAATAATTTCCATCGAATATTCGTTTCAGGATAGGCAAAACTGAAGCGTTTATAGGTAAATATTAAAGTTCCTGCAGCAAGGCTAATCCACAAAAGGCGGTTCCATAGAAACATTCCTTCCAGGGTAATCAGCCGCGTATTTTTATCAGCTGCCGTCCAGGTCTGCAGTTCATTGCCAACAATACCGGCAATACCAACCGGATCCAGTAATTTTACTAAATCCCAGTTTCCGAACAGTTTCGCTACAGTAATGGCGATTATCTGAGCAACAAGGGCTAACAATAAACTGGCAAGGTAACTGCTCATCACCTGGCGGTTAAGTGCGGCAAAGCAGAATTGCAATGCTGTTGCTAAAAACACAGCGGGCAATGCGATCAGTAAATAAACACTCAGATAAGGCCATGCCCTGAAAGGCCCGAATTCTCCCTCCTCCATTCCAGGCAGATAAAAGAAAATTAACACACCCAAAGGCAAAGAAAGTATCAGCAATGCGTTCACAGAAAAGGCGGCAAGAAATCGTCCGCCCAGGTAGTCGGACTTTGAAACCGGACTGGTATATGTGAGGGAATACATCCTCGCCTTCATATCCCTTGCGGCGGCTTCACCAGCTATGGAAGCGGACATGACAAGCCAGATCAGGATGCCGATGACCGTAATAGCCGTTATATGGAAAGTGTTGTTAACGTATACGCCATCGCCAGGAGAAGTTAGCTGGTTCATAACAAGGGTAAACAAGAAAAGAACCGCTAGATATAACCAGGTTACAATGCGTCCTGCCAGATAGCTGAACTCAAAGCGAAAAATTGTCCAGAGTTTCATAATGCAGGCTCCTTATTAAAGTTTCCGGTATGCCCGGCCATGCTGCAGAAATAAACATCTTCCAGATCAGGTGCCACCAGTTCAAACCCATCTCCGGGATCTTCTTCGCTGTAGATGTGGACAACTGTTTTACTACTCAGCAGTTTGTGAGAGATGATCTTATGCTCCCGCTGTAAATCCGGCAAGGCCCTTTTCTCAACAATGCGGCGCCAGATCATTCCTTTGATTTCCGCAACTGCTTTAAGAGGGTCAGCTTCCTGCAGAATCTGACCTTTGTTAATGATAGCCATCCGGGTACAAAGCTCAGTCACATCTTCTACAATGTGGGTAGACAGAATTACCACGCTGTTCTCGCCCAGCTCGCTCAGGAGGTTCAGAAAGCGAACACGTTCAGCCGGGTCCAGCCCTGCTGTCGGCTCGTCAACAATCATTAATCTGGGATTTCCCAGAAGTGCCACTGCCACACCAAAACGCTGTTTCATCCCACCTGAAAAGCCGGCCAATTTCTGTCTGCGCACCTCCCAGAGATTCGTTTGTTTCAGTAATGCTTCTACCACTTCCTTTCGTGAAGTCCGCTTAATGATGCCTTTGAGTACAGCAAAGTAATCGAGCAGATCCTCTGCTTTTGAATTGGGATAGAGCCCAAACTCCTGCGGCAGGTAACCCAGTGTCTTGCGCAGTTCCTCTTTCTGGTTCAGAACATCAAGTACTGATCCTGCTGAATTAACAAGCTGAATACTGCCCTGGTCAGGTACCTGTAAGGTAGCCAGGATTCGCATCAGGGTAGATTTTCCGGCCCCGTTAGGTCCCAGCAGCCCATACATACCATTTGGAACAGTAAGGGTAACATCCCTCAGCGCCTGAACACCATTCGGATATGTTTTGGAAATGTTGTTAATCTTTAGAGACATAGTTTATTGAATAGCTGCTGCAATTTAATATATAGTACTATGTATAGCAAGCTATCTTAGAAATAATCGACCAAAACGGGATTTTTATCTACGAACCTGTCAGCGGCTGATTAAAATCATTCCCGTCCTGAATATTTATCACTCCTTACTTATTTTTTATAGTTTCAAACTTTAATTAAAGAAATAATAAGTAATCAAAATTAACAGTTATAAAAAAAATGTTTTAATATTAGTATTGCCTTTATTGGTTTCAGGAAGTACTGTTCTGGCACAAAATCAGAACAGAGATCGGATGAAAAAGCAGGGCCAGGCAAATCAGGAAGAATAGTTACGATTTTTGGATGGTAAATTTTTCGGGTATAAACAAGGTGTCCGAAACCAGGTGAAGGAGCAGGTTGGCTTGAGTAATGACCGCATTTTAAATTCGATTTTGAAATTGAAATAAAAGAAGCCCTTTCATATTAAAAGCTCCAAACCGTTCCAATCACCAATTGTAATAGTACTAAATAAGAGCATTTTTATGATTTACAGAACCTTAGGTAATACATCAGAAAAACTTTCGGCAATTGGTTTGGGCTGCATGAGCATGAGCCATGCCTATGGCCAACCCGACGACAAAGAATCAATAGCCACCTTAAATAAAGCGCTTGATCTGGGAATAAATTTCTGGGATACAGCAGACGTGTATGGAAGCGGCAAAAATGAAGAACTGATCTCAAAAGTACTGGCGCCCAACCGTGATAAAGTTTTCATTGCTACAAAATTTGGTTTTACCAATACAGAAAATGGAATGAGTTTTAACGGCTCGCCTGCCTACATCAAAAAAGCGGTTGAAGCAAGTTTAAAACGATTAAATATTGATGTGATTGACCTTTATTACGCACACCGTATAGATCCCAACGTTCCCGTTGAGGAAATGGTTGGCGCCATGGCAGAACTGGTTAAAGAAGGAAAAGTTCGTTACCTTGGATTATCCGAAGCATCGCCAAATTCTATCCGTAAAGGACATGCCATTCACCCGATCAGTGCTCTGCAGAGCGAATATTCCTTGCTCACCCGCGATCCGGAGAAAGAAGTTTTACCGCTTTGCAAACAACTCGGTATAAGCTTTATTCCTTTTAGCCCCCTGGCACGCGGATTAATTACCAATACGCTTAACACAGAAAATTTAGCCGATGATGATTTCCGAAAAAATCTGCCCCGCTATCAGGAAGAATATCGCCGGAATAATCAAAACCTCAGTTCCGGTTTCGCCGAAATAGCAGTAGCCAAAAATTGCACTCCGGCGCAGCTGGCACTGGCATGGCTGCTGGCGCAGGGAGAAAATGTAATCCCGATTCCGGGAACCAAGAAGAGGAAATATCTCGAAGAAAATGCCGGATGTGTTGATGTAAATTTAGCTGCAAACGATTTCGAAAATATCGAACAACTGCTTAAAAAATATCCGAATACCGGGGCGAGATATAACGAGGCAGCCCTGAAGCAGGTGGATAAAAGTTAAAGCGACCTTAAGTTCTGAATATACTTACGCGTGTATTTTCTGCAAAGCAGGCAAAGAAGGAATAGTTTTGCCTGCTTTATGACAGCCTTACAGTTTGAAGAGGTTTAGACATTCTAAAATCATTTTTAGCCTGCCGGAAAGTTAGAACGGGGGTTGCATTACATTTGGAATGAAAAGTTCCTGTTAAATTCAGAAGGCCTGCAATTTATCCAATACATCTTCAAAATAAAGTGTTATTTAGCGGAGTAAACCCCGGGCACTTCCATAATCCGGAAGGATAAAAACAATATAAATTTTAAGGATGATTGTAGCCTCAAACCCGTAAACATGAACCAAAACAAAACTGACATCTTTGAAAGGATGCGGGCTGGAGGGATTATTCGAAATGATGATCCTCAAATGTCCAAAGCCTGGAAAGTTATTGCCCGGACACTGAAATTATCAGCGACTCTTAATGTATCCACAGATATTAATCAAATCCGCGATCGTTTGAGTGAAATTACCGGAAATAAGATTGACCGAAGCACCATCATATTTGTTCCTTTTTACACGAATTTCGGACAACACATACAGATTGGGAAAAACGTTTTTATAAATCATGCCTGCAGTTTCCTCGATATGGGAGGAATAACCATTGAAGACAATGTGCAGATCGGACCACGTGTGAACCTCATTACAGAAAATCATCCCATAGATCCTTCTGCAAGAAAAGACCTGGATCTGAAATCTATCCTGATCAAACGGAATGCCTGGATCGGTGCTGGAGCTACCATATTACCCGGCGTAACGGTGGGCGAAAATGCCATTGTAGCTGCCGGGGCGGTAGTCAATAAAGATGTCCCGGACAATACCATTGTAGGCGGGGTGCCCGCCAGGATGATCCGGTCTATTGATTAAAAGTAAATAATAAAAAAGCTCATCGAATCGCAACGAGTAGATCTTTGTGTCCCAAATTGTTTTATACGATATTAGCAGTATAGATAGAAAACTAGTAAAGAATGAATAAAGAGGTGCAATTAAATTACGGACCACATAGAACGGGCATCCGGGGTAAAAAATGAAAATACAAATCTTATCTGCATTTATAATATGTGCTAACTTAAGTTGCAGTATTGAAAACAACAAAGAGGATCACAAAGAAATTTTACTGGTGAATAAAATTCCAGATTCCAGGCCATTAAACTTTAAAAAGGAACTGGTTCCAAACAATAAAATTATACACAGGGGTATATTCTCCCCTGACTTAAAAGAATATTATTTCACAATTTCAAATAAAGACTTTACAGATTTCGATGTTCTATTCATAAAAAAAGTTAAAGATAAATGGTCGGTGCCACAAGAAGCGTTTTTTAATAGTGATTTTAACGAACACGGGATGAACTTTTCCCCTGATGGAAAAACCCTGTATTTTAGTTCAACAAGACCTGTAATTTATAATGAAGTTCCTACAACCTGGCATATTTGGAAGACCGAACAAAAGAATGAAACTTGGACTAAACCGGTATTTGTTGATATCCCAAACATGAGGGGTAAACTTGTATCGCATCCTTCGGTCTCAAAATCAGGAACGATATATTTTCATGCCAGCAACTTAGATTATACAGAAATGAATATTTACTCTTCAAAACGTGTGAATGGTAAATATGAAATTGCCAGGAAACTTAACTTATCCAGGGGTGCAGAGGAAAATTATTGCACTCCATTTGTTTCTCCCGATGAAGATTATCTCATTTATGCTTCCGTTGGCACCCAGCTAGATTTGATGATCTCTTTTAACAACGGTGATGAGAATTGGACAGATCCCAGGGTACTTGATGCTAAAATCAATGATGGCGGACAAGGAAATCCGTATGTTACACCTGATAACAATTTTCTGTTTTTTGCAACTGGCAAAGATCCAGAAAATTGGTATATAAAATGGGTAAGCTTCAAACCGCAATCATTAAATAACTATCGCTAAAACAGTCTTTTCACTAGGACGCTTTTAGCAATTAATTAAACGGCCGTTCTGAATCTCTAAAAACTATAAAATTAATCCGATCTTTTTTCTTTTTCCATAATTTAACTGGGTAAAGCAAATTTCACCAAACATCCCGAAAGGAGAAACTGTGGGATTCATCTTTGCCAGACAAAAATCATAACACATGAAAGTAGCTGTATTCAGTACCAAATCATACGACCAGGAATACCTGGAAAAAATGAATGCCGACTTCGGGCATGAGATTACCTATTTTGACACTCCGCTAAATCCGCTCACCACCGATCTGGCTATTGGTTTCGATGCTGTCTGCGTATTTGTAAACGATAAGATCGATCAGGAAACGCTGCGGAAGTTAGCCAAAGACCAGGTAAAAATAGTGGCGCTTCGGTGTGCCGGATATAATAACGTGGATCTGAAAACCGCTCTTGAGAATAATATCAAGGTAGTCCATGTTCCCTCCTATTCGCCCGAAGCGGTAGCCGAACATGCCCTGGCGCTCATCTTAACCTTAAACCGGAAGACGCATAAAGCCTACAATCGTGTGAGGGAAGGAAACTTTTCATTGGATAACCTCATCGGGTTTAACCTGCACAACAAAGCTGTCGGGGTAATCGGAACGGGTGAAATCGGTTCTGCATTTTGCAAAATCATGATGGGTTTTGGTTGCAGGGTATTGGCACACGACATCCATCAGTCGGAAAAGCTTATTGATTCAGGAGTTGAATACACCTCTTTGGAAGAGCTGTTCTCCGGATCAGATATTATTTCGCTGCATTGTCCGCTGAACACAGACACGCATCATTTAATTAACAAACAGGCATTTTCTTTAATGAAGAAAGGGGTTATGATCATCAACACCGGCCGGGGGGCTTTGATTCATACTCCTGACGTGATTCATGCGCTTAAGAGCAAAAAAATAGGCTACCTGGGTTTAGATGTTTATGAGCAGGAGGCAGAGCTCTTTTTTAATGATCTGTCGGAAAGCGTTATTGAGGACGAGTTAATTCTAAGACTTCTTAGTTTCCCGAATGTATTGATTACCTCGCATCAGGGCTTTTTAACCAAAGAAGCATTATCCCAAATTGCCCTCACGACTTTAGAGAATCTGAGTGACTTTGAGAATGATCTCCCACTGAAGAATGAAGTGAAAACCCGATAAACGTTATCTATTAGCCCTGAAGGGAATGTCTGGATCGGTGCGGGAGCTACCATTTTACCCGGGGTAACGGTGGGCGAAAATGCAATTGTGGCTGGGGTTACGGCAAAGTTTATCCGGGGAATTGAATGAGTTTTTATAGGATCCTGTGATGTCAAAGGGCTTTACCTTCCCATTGCAGTGGGATAAAAAAGTTAAACCGAACCCTTTTAACCTTTCAACACCCACACCGAAACTGAACCGGCTGCCACTTTAAAATCGCCAAAGCCATCGTGCCCAACGGTAACCTCTTCCTCTACATGGCGCAGGTAATCAATAAACACTTTGGCGGCGAACGGTTTCCCCATCTCCATCCGCTTGTTTCCGCTTTCGCTATTTGAGATCAGTACCGCACAACCAGAATTGGCGTGTTCCTGATCACCGGTCCGGGTCCAGCCGATACAGTTAGGATGGTCGAAATAATCCCGTTGCAGACCATAAGCCCGGTGCTTGCGCAGATGCAGCAGAGCTTCCAGCTCATCCGTTATTTTGAGCTTCACATTGTATTTCTTACCGTCAGAACCTTTACCCGAATACGTAGAACCATACAAATCCGTATAAAACACGCAGGGATATCCACCTTCCCGTAACAGGATCAGGGCGTAAGCCAGGGGTCTGAACCATTCCATAACCGGTTGCTCCAGAGATTGCAAAGGTTGCGTATCGTGGTTTTCAACCAGCGTTACCGCTAAAGCGGGATTGACCGCGACCAGGCTGTTATCGAATATGGTACGCAGGTCATAGCGATTTCCTTCTTTCGAAGCTTTGTGGAAATTTCCCTGAAGTGGTGCATCAAATAGTGACATTCGTCCATCGGTGGCGCCGATGTAAGCCAGCAGGGAACCCAGATCATAGGGATCCCAGTATTCTCCCACGGTAAAAAACTCATGTCCCAGTTCGGCCCTTAAGTAATCGAGCCACTCGTCGAAAAATTTCGGGTCGATATGTTTGATCGCATCCAGCCGAAAGCCGTTGATGCCCACCGTTTCGATAAACCACTTGCCCCAGCGTTTCAGTTCCTCTCGCACACTGGGGTTCCGCAGGTCGACATCGGTATGCATCAGGAAATCATAATTTCCGTTTTCATCGGATAGTACGTCCTGCCAGCCTTCGCCATATTGATTCTGAATGCTGAATATCGCATTTTCATGAGCACGGGCGTCAAAATCAAGGCCGGAAAAACAATGGAAATCCCAGATGAATTTGGAATATTTCCCCTTCCGGCCCGGAAACGTAAATTTGGTATAACCCTCAATTTCGTACGGCTCCGAAATAAATTCATTTCGGTCGGCGGGATTGACTTTGCGGACTATAAAAATCTCCGTTTCATCCGCACCTCCCCTATGATTAAATACAATGTCGGCATACACCTGAAGCCCGGCGTTTTGTGCCGCAGCCACAGCATCGATCAGTTCCTGCTTCGTCCCATACTTGGTTGCTATGGAACCTTTCTGATCAAATTCCCCCAAATCATATAAATCATACGCATCATAACCGTTAGACTGATTTCCATTCATACCCTTGTACGCGGGAGGTATCCATACCGTATCGATCCCGATCTTTTTCAGGTGTTCCGCTTCTGCTTTAAGATGATTCCACAAACTGCCATCAGCAGGATAATACCACTCAAAAAATTGCATCATGGTATAGTTTGCCATGGCGGTTTTATAATTATGGAATTAGTTAACAGGTTCTTATACAGGGATAACGGCTTTCTCTCCGGATGGTTTGTTTCAAGCAGAAAACCTGTTCCGTTTTGGGAATGACTCCTGGTGTGCTTAAAGAGAAATAGTGCTACTGGTGAAAATCGTCCTCTCCTAAGAGAAAGGGGCAAGATTATGATTTCGCAAAAGGTTGCTTTATTTTTCCTGAAAGCTTTTCAGCAAGATCATTAGCGAAGAGATCATAAGCAGTGGAAATCCACTTATTCTTTTTGAAAGTGAAAGCATAAGTCAGGTAAGAATTCCGACAGGAAAAGTAAAGCTGCAAAACGTCCTTTTCTTTTACATTTATATCTACATCAAAACAGTTCCCCGCATTTAATAAAATGTTTAGGGTTCCCTCATTATACAATGCTATTTCTTGGGTGATATCAGCTGGGTCAATTATGCTTCCAAGAATTTCCATACCACTGAAATCAGGTCTGTATAGTATCCAATAATGTTTTAAAGTTTCTACCTCCCTGGTTTTGCAGGTGCAGAGTTTTAGTTGGGTGGAGATTTTACACATGATGCTTTTCTTAGTTTAAGGTCTTGAAAGCAGTATCTAAAGCGACGAAGTCGTTAAGTATTATTGCTTCAAATAAGTGATCTCATTATGGAAGTAGAATCGTAGCTAACTCCAAATATAAATAACTTTTACTTCGTCGTAAGTCTATTAGTCTCCACGGAATAGTGGGTCTCACCCTTATCAAAATTAAAAGGGTCAGCAAGTGCTAAATTAAAAGATTCCGAATGTTCTTTTTCAAGCCATTCAACTAGTTTACTGCCTATATCAAAATTATATACTCTATGATTTCTTCCATTCTCATATCCGATGTCTTCTAAAATTTCAGAAGGTATCAAAGGTGCTGAACTACCAAAATAATAGAAGTGTTTAGACAAGAGCACCTTTGATGATTGAGTATCTCTATTTTTGTTATACTCATTAAGACTACCATCAGGATTGCTATGATGTGAATGCGCTTGTTTCCAAACTTCGTTATCAGAATCATAGAAATATATGTTATCTCCTAAAAGCATAGCTTTGCTTCCATTTCTTACCGGTTTTTTATCATTAAACTCAGGATTCTCCCAATATTCATTGAATGAGACCTTTCTAGTTACCTTCATAGCAAAGACACACTTTCCTGTTGCTTTTAATCTTCCTCCTCCGACTCCAAATATCCAATCATCAATTTCCGCTGTATTTCTAATTCTTGGCTTGCAAGTAGCAAGGCTGCAAAATCCATGAAAGGGATTTGGAGCAAATCCTAAATCACGATCTACAACATATAGGTATACTTTCTGCATATATCATTAGCAATTTATTGACCCACCAGGGTTAGGGCCTGAACGGTTAGAACCATCAGGGTTTTGAAAATTATTATCACCATCTATTGCTCCCATTATACTATCAGAATTCCAGCTCACAATGGCTGATCCGTACTTTTCCAAACTGGGCGGAATATCTGCTTCCGTACCTCCACGAACATAAACCCCTACTATCCGTTTACCTTGCTGGTGTGCTTTATCTATTTCCCAATTTACCCAGGGTCTTGAATGAGTATCTTTACCAATCAATACCACTACCGTTCCGGCCCATGAAATTTTCATCCTTAAAATCCTTTGTATTACCTTTTCACTCACCCTCTTCTCATCCATTTTACGTTGATTTTCCGGCTTCATTCTAACCGAACTATTTCTTACATCGTAACCCTTACCTGATAATAAATTGGTTAATTTAGAAACCTCACCATCATCTTGGTGATGGTGACTTATGAAAAGATGCCTTCTTTTATTCCCTTCTGACATGATATATTAATTTGATTATTTAAATTCCATTTTGGAGGAAAGAAAAATGTCTGAGGGCCCTTAGGCTGAGAGAATTTTTGTTTGATTCGGGTTCTTCCCGAAGAACCTCCAATTTCGGGATTAGAGCCTCTTAAATACTTATCAACTTCGCAAAAAATATTCTGGCAATCTATTAATTGAAGCCTCCTTCCCCATAAAGTTGGTAAAGTTAAACCCAGTCTTTCGCATTCTAATTCCTGATCGTCTGCCATTAATTTTATGACATCTTCATACGAATAGCTGGAGGTTGAGTCGAAGCATTTTAAAATCCCATTTTTTGCTCCCGGCCCTGCAACAACAAAGTCCATTTCCGAAAAATCTGTAAGCTCGCTATAATTTAGATCAATGGTATATTGAAATGCTAGGAAAGTACCGAACGATGGATATGATAGAAGTAACCTGTAAACTTCCTCTAAACTCTTACTATTTGATACTTTCAAATAGAGTTTGTCCTTCATCATCTTTGAAAGCAATGCTAAATGATTACTATGCTTTAATTTATATCCAAATACACTACCAGCAGAAGGCATTATGTAAGCTGCTGAGTATATTGTGTTTTTAGAAGCCATCCTTGCAGTTAACAAATCATCATATTTTTTAACCGAAAAATCCTCTGAGGATATATTATCTATTTCCTTTTCTAGATATGCATAGGTCTCAATTTTATTGAAGATTTTAAATAACATGGTTTTAAAAAACACTTCTTTTATATCTTCTCCCCGATATTGTAAGTTTATCAAATATTGACTTACTCTATCAGATGCTCTAAAAACATTAGTGAACCGGTTATCACGTAATATTTTGTCTTCAGTCCATGGTCCCGAAGGGTCAGAAAGTCGTCTATCAAAGATCTCATATCGTTTTGAAGCAAATTTCCAATAAGAGTCGTAGACTGCCGACCTTTTAGGTTGCGTTAATTTAGTGAAGTGTGATACGGCCATAGTCCAGTTTTTTATTGCTTTCCTAGATATTTTAATTTTCTATCTGCAGGAGATACTAGAACTTTACCCCCTTTATTCGCTACAACTTCGTGAAATACTTTATAGGATTCAATAATTGCTTTTTCCCATTGATAGGAGCTTACATTTGCAACTTCTAAATCAACAACCAATTGTTTTATAGTGTTGAGTAACTCTGTGTCAATCTTGTCGCTAGAGCGTAACATTTTATTCCCTTTCGCATAATTATATACAATTAAAGTAACTGCTTCTTCTGCAACTTGCGGCCTTCCTCTGTCTTCAGCATCTAATGTTTTACTATCACTTTTGCGTTTAAGCTTCATAAGATGTCTAATAACCGGAGACCAACCTAAATATGCAATATGCCCTAAGTGGAATATATCGTGGTATCTATAGTCATTCGGAACCCGCGAATTATCGGTCAATGGGTCCCCTAACTCTATCGATTCTTCTGGTTTCTTCTCCCATATCATTCTAACTTGTAATAAATCATTTTCGCCTTCTTCTTCAACGAAGTTTATAATAAATGAGTCAGGAAATTGCTCAGAATACGCATCGTCCAAGCGAGGTATTGATATAAGATCTAATTCCTCAAAGCGATCTTGGGTTTTTAGCAAATTAATAGCGGCTATTTCTTCTAAGCTTATGTTATTATGGCTAGCTATTGATGAAATATACCATAGAACATCTCCTAACTCTTCAGTAAGTTTTTCTTTAAAACTTCCGAAGCCTTCTCCATCGCGAATTAACTTTTTTAATGTAGTTAAAACTGATCCTGCTTCTCCAGCAAGTCCGAGGTAGCCTAAAAAATAATTTTCTTGATCTTTTGAGTTATAAGATTGAACGGTGCAAACAGATTTTTTTTGATACTCTTCTAATGTCATATCTTAATTTTATCTGCCTACTAGTTGAGCAGCATTCTCCACCCATTTATTGATATTGTTTCTTCCATCGTTATTAATCCAATGGTAGGTTTTATAATTACTGTAATAAAATAATTCAGTACCTGATGAATCAAATGCTTTTCTAAGCGGATTAATTCCAGCTGAGTCGATTTGGTGTTGCATCGTGCTCATGCCACTTAAATCTATAGCAATTATGCCTCTTTTTTCCCTATGAGCCTTTTCTAATTCATATTTTACCCAAGGTCGTGTATGGGTTTCTAGGCCAAAGCACAATACGACAACAGATGTACCATCCATGTTCTTATCAATCCAATTTCGTACTGCTGTTGTTCCCGTTCTTTCAAGGGCTTCCCATTCGGATCTAGGAATAAATGGTGATTTTGTAAAATGTTGTGAAATACTATTGCATTCACGAATCTGAGAAACTCTATGTGAATCTCTTGTATAATGAAAACTGAAAAATACTTTGCGAGCCATGTTATTATTTTTCGTTTATAACCTTAATTATTTCCATAATCGTTTTTACATGCTGTTTTAATGGTTTAGTGGAATCTCCCAAAGATTTAAATGCTTCATTTAAATTCGGAAAATCTCCATAATAGACTTTAAAGTTATCCTGCACCAATTGCCAAAGGTCGTTAGTAATGTAACCTGTAATGCCGATAGGTATTAAAATAAGTCCTTGGCTAACTGCAATATCAAATTCTTTTTGTATACCATCCGCTGTTTTTATTTCACCAGTTGTCGGATCTTTTTTATTACCAAATAAAAAAATAGCAATGCCTGCAAATGAAATCATACGAGTCCGGTATTCGTGCCACAATTCCGGCAGTTCTTTTGTGCCGGATTTCTTTTGCGGAAAAGGGCGCATTATAAGCTGCTCTTCGTTGAACTTATTCGGAGCGCTATAAATTGCTTCTAAAGCCCCGTTAATCACTGCACTTCCAATTCCAACTCCAAAGCCATTTACAACTGAATACTTCTGTTTAATTAGCTCCATGGTTAAATTATGCACGAATTCCAAAGACTCTTGTTCCGAGTGAGGAGCATAAGTCGCAGCACTTCCTGAAATAAAAATGGTGTTCCTTTTATATCTTTTCTCTATTTGAGACAACATTAAGTCTATTTCTGGATACTTGTCTATAAGGACAGCTTGAATCTGAAATCGACGGAGATCTGAAATCATTAGAGACTGTCGCCTTGTTGCATAGTCAAAGTCTGCATCAGTTTTGAAATCATCTGGGCTAGGTTTCTTGATAATACAATAGTGAGGGCGGGAATTATTGTCTAAAAAAAGCTTTACCCGGCTCAGAACGTAATCCAGATTTGGATCGGTAAAGCTAAAACCAATGAACAAGAAAGTCTTAGAAATCAAATCTGAACTTAGCGTTGTAATAAATCCTTCGTTCTTCTTATGATATTGTTCGTAATCATCCTTTGTAAGAATAGCTTGTTGAGGATGTTTGGCATCACCGTGCATCTTATATACAACGACTTCTCTTTTATATAGCGGATTAGCTAATTGGGAAGGTGTGTGTTTAACATCTACACGTTTTAATGCCTTCGATACAGAGTCCTCTAACAAAGAATCATAGTTTGTGGTCCAAAACGTTCTTATTGGCAGCCTAGCTAACATTTTATGATTTTCACTAAGTTCAGCCTTGTCAGTAAATTCTTCTATAATTTTTTGATTTAGACGGCCTCTACCGCCTCTTTCATTAACATGAAATTGGGCTAAAGAAATTAGGTCTGATTCTTTATCGATTTCAAGGCCTATGTCTTTTGCTATATCCTTCAAAAGACCTTTCCAATCTACGTAGCCAGCCCCAACTGAAAGTCCAGCACCGGCAAAAATTGCAGCATCTCCATTGATTAAATGTTTTAAGTAATCATTAATAAAACTTTCTTGTTCAGTCGTCATAGCATTTTGACTTAAATTTTGCTTCAAAATTAACTATTCTCATTTTTACAATATTATAATCTCTAAGTTTAAAATTTAAACTGATATTGTCATGGTAAAAGGGTGAACGGTATGTATTATTGTGTTAACGGTAAATTCCAGAGCAAATATTTAATTCCAAATCTATCATTGGCTTAAATACTCTATTTAGAAGGATAACCAGCTGGTCATCTCCGAAGTTTAAGACAGCGTTGATGAATAGCTCATTTTAAACCCTGCATATTACAGCTACAAAAACAGCAACCCATTCTCTTTCAACTCCACAAAAGCCTCACTATTCATGAAAATTTGAAAATCGCCGGCTCCGGAATCATTAAAAGATTGTTCTACCTCTGCAAAAGAAGATACTGTGTCAGAATTTACCGAAAGCAAGGGCAAGGTTTCAATAAGCCACCGTCCCCATTCTTCTTTGGTTTGTATCACAAAAAAATCTTTTTTATTGTGGAAGGTTAGGGCGGCCATGTTTACCGGATTCTTTTTTCCTTTTTTGACGTAATATTTAACAACGGGTGTGCTACCTAACCAAACAAACTTTGTGCTTGCTTTGATGACTTTGGGTTCAGGTGAAGCCAGTGCCTGTTCTATAAATCTGGGAGATATGGTGGTACGCGGCACTTTGAAATCAAACCATTTATCCAGGCTAAAATCAAAACAGATACCGTGCATGTAGTTAAATAATGACTTGCGCAATCCTTCGCTGAATGCCTCGTGTCTGGCGCCGCTTTTATCAATATGCTCTAAATCATTATTCGCAAAAGTTCCTAATTTTTGGCTCACGCGTTTTACGCCAAACTGATCCGGGTTTAAGCCAACCGGACTGTGAGCGGTCATGGCAAACTGATGCCAGAAGCCGGATTGCAAAACACCAT
Source organism: Daejeonella oryzae DSM 19973 (assembly GCF_000422945.1). Taxonomy (GTDB): domain Bacteria; phylum Bacteroidota; class Bacteroidia; order Sphingobacteriales; family Sphingobacteriaceae; genus Daejeonella; species Daejeonella oryzae. The sequence continues at coordinate 308,919 of NZ_AUHA01000003.1, read as the reverse complement.
TCTCAAAAAGCTGCCGGACAACTTCCAAAGAATCAATCGTTTCCTGGGCGGTTTGTGTAGGAAAACCATACATTAAATAGGCATGCACCATAATGCCGGCCTTGGTTAAATTCTCGGTAACTTTTGCGACCTGCGCAACCGTTACCCCTTTATCAATCAGTTTCAGCAAGCGGTCCGAAGCCACTTCCAGTCCACCGGAAATGGCAATACAACCCGATTCCATTAAGAGTATCGATAAATCCAGAGTAAAGCTTTTTTCAAAGCGGATATTTGTCCACCATACGATGGTTAAATTCCGGCGAATAATTTCCAGAGCCAGATCCCGCAGCAATGCAGGCGGCGCTGCTTCATCCACAAAATGAAACCCGTTCTGACCGGTTTGTTTTATGATTTCTTCAATGCGGTCGCAGAGCAAAGCGGCCGTAACAGGTTCATATCGTTTGATATAATCTAATGAGATATCGCAAAAAGTACATTTGCCCCAATAACAACCATGTGCAAGTGTTAATTTATTCCATCTGCCGTCGCTCCACAAACGATGCATCGGGTTAGCCAGCTCAATAACAGACAGGTATTTATCTAAGAGCAGATCAGAATAATCCGGCGTGCCTACATCCCGTTGGGCATAGTCAAACTCTTTCGAACCATTAAAATAGGTAACAACGCCATTTTCCAGGGTGAAGGTTCTTTTTAAATCGGCTTTGCCGCGATCGCCTCTTAAATATTCAATCAGATGAAAAATTGGTGCTTCTCCGTCGTCCAGTGTGATAAAATCGAGGTAATTAAAAACCCTTGGTTCCTGCAATGATCGTAGTTCGGTATTTGCATATCCCCCACCCAAAGCAATTTTTATGGAGGGATGATTTCGTTTGATCCATTGTCCGCATTTAAAGGCACTGTATAAGTTTCCCGGAAACGGCGCCGAAAGACAAACTAAATCCGGTTTTACATGCTCAATTTTTTCTTTTAAAATATCGATTAAAATGCGGTCAATAAAAGTGTCCGGTTGATTTAAAACCCTGTCCAGTTCATCAAAGGTAGACGCCGACCTGCCCAGCCTTTCGGCATAGCGGCTAAAGCCAAAATGCGGATCGATGGCCTCGATTATCAGATCAGAAATATCTTCCAGATAAAGTGTGGCCAGATGCTTCGCCTTATCGCGGGTTCCCATGGTGCCAAAAGCCCATTCCAGATCATCCAGCTGCGCAAACCTGGAGGCCTCAGGCAGGTAATTACCCTGGCAGATCAGATGGGCTAAGGTTGGGTTATTGTCCTGCAAAAAGTTAATAACGGCATCTATCGTTTTAATATATTCTTTCTGGAGGTGAATAATTCTCCGGCTGTTGTCCGATAGGGAAAGCTGCTTTTTAGCTGCTTCTAAAAACAGGTTACTTAATCCGGCAAATGAAAACAAGGCTAAAATCACCTCTATGCCCAAATCCATTTGATGAGAGGAAATGTTTTTTGTGTTCAGAAATCCTTTTAAATAAGCTGTAGCAGGATAAGGCGTATTTAACTGGGTAAAAGGTGGAGTAATGAAAAGGATGGTCGGACTCAATTTTACAGGTTTATGGAATTGCCACGCAAAGCTACCGTAAAATTTATTTTGTACAGAATCTGTTTCGGCTTTGTTGATTTTAGAGTTGCGGATGTTTTGCCGGGTTAGAAATCACATCCCTCAGAGTTTATTACTTGCTTATTTGATTTTCATATAGTCCTGAATGCATTATTACCACGAAGCTAGTAATTAAAAATAGTACAAAGTTTTTGAAACTTTCATAATATGTAAGTTGTTTCGCTAGTTATAAACAATCTTATCCTAGAAGAAATAGAATTGATTAATCAATTACATCAATTAAAACAATTGCTAATATGTCGAAAATAGATGCCCAGCTAGAAAAGCTTATCGAACTAAATGATGAGCTGGAAAACTATTTCAGGAATACAATTATCCCTCAATTGTTTATTGATGCCGATCTGATACTGCGCAAATTTACTCCTCCTGCAATGAAACAGTTCAGTTTGTCTATCTCCGACTTAGGGAAGTCAATAACTGACGTTAAAGAACACTTTCGTTTTCCCAGTATTATTGAAAATATCCAATATGTAATTACAAATAATGAAATCCTGGAGAAGGAAATTCAAACCACCGACTTCAGGTGGTACCAAATGAATATTATACCCTATGTAATTGCTAAGACTAATCAACCAAATGGGGTTATCATTACTTTCGTAGAAATAACAATGAGGATTAAGGACCTGAAAGAACAGGAAAAGTTGATATACGACTATGAAATCCTTTTAGATAGCCTTTCGCACGATTTCAAAACGCCTCTTACAAGCCTGGCCCTTTCAATTGACCGCTTAAAAAATCTTTCTCCTGAAAATTCACAACAATCTAAGCAGCTTTTAAACATCATTGAAAGTGGTGTTAAGAAGATGCGTAACATTATTACTGAATTGACCGATTCACGAAAAGATGAACATAAATTTAAAACTGAAGAAGAACTCTTAAATTTCGGACATATCTTAGAAGATGTGAGGCTAACTATTACAGCTAATATTTTAGAATCTTCAGCTATAATAAAGTCTGAACTGGAAGTATCTGAAATAGTATTCTCTCGGCGGAAATTGCGAAGCATCATTTATAACCTGGTGATAAATTCCATCAAATTCAGGTCCCCCAACCGACCACCATATATACTAATCAAAACCGCCATGGTAGGTGATATGATCAGAATTTCTATAAAGGACAATGGTACCGGCATTAATCCGGCAATGAAAGAAAAAATTTTTTCAAAATACTTCAGGGCGGAAAATTCAATTGAAGGTTCCGGCATCGGCCTCTATTTAGTTAAGGAAATGGTGACTTCCTCAGGAGGCAGGATTGAATTAGAGAGTAAGCCTGGGGAAGGTTCTGAATTTGTAATTTTTTTAAAAGCGGTTTAGTGCAGGTATGATTATTATTTTATCAGATAGAAATTCAGACAGTATGGTTCACTTGAAGCAAAACCTGTAGATGCCCCGCACATGGAAACTGGTACTTGAAGTAAGGAATTGACCACTAAAATCAATTAAATTGAGGTAGTCAAATATTACCCCTCTGCCACCCGCCGGTGCCACCCTTTCACAAAACCCTGTTCGCACCAGCTTCTGTCAACCCGCAAGCCACAGAAAGCGAATCTCCCTATTCAAAACCGAGGAAACATAATAAGATTCATAGCTATTTTCTTATAATAGGATATTCAAATTCTCCGAACTTAATTTATTTTACTTTTATTAAGAATATTAATACCTTGTTAATTCTATATTAACTAAGTGATTCTCAACGCACATGGAATTAAACGATAAATCTTTAGAATATCAACTATGGGCGAGCTTTAAATCGGGCGATAAGGCTGCATTTAAAGCAATTTACTACAAATATTATATTCTGTTATTCAGATTTGGATTAAAGACTTCGACTGATGAGGACCTGGTTGAAGACTGCCTTCAAGATCTCTTTTTGAAATTATGGAATAACCGTGAAAACCTCGCAGATGTAGTTTCCATTAAACATTACCTGTTCAGAGCTTTAAAGCACACTCTGTATGACGCTCTAAAAAAAGCGGGCCGCACGTATCGTGGCGTAGATCTTCCAATCGAAGAAAGTGAAGTAAGTATAGAAGAAAAACTAATTAATGATCAGTCAGGAACAGAAATTAACCAGCATCTGCATACGGCTTTGAAGCATCTCAGTAAAAGACAAAAGCAAGTGGTAGTACTTTATTATTTTGAAGGGCTATCTTACAAGCAAATTGCTGAGATTATCCCAATTAAGTATCAGGCGATCCGTAACTGTGTTCACGAAGCCGTGAAAGTGCTGAGAAAAAACATGGAGGGCAGTACTTTTTTTACGGTGATGCTGGCAAACCTCCTGACAAAACTTCTGTAAAAACGTCTCCTGACGAAAGCTAAGGAGGTTTATTCCTGAGATCGACCTTATCTCCAAAAAACTTTCTCAATAAGCGAGTACAGTTCACTTTCTATGTCGTCTGCTTAGTGTAAACATCCTGTATGTTTTTAAAATCACTGAAGCAACGATCATTATTATGAAAAAAAGCCACTTAGTGCTTGGATTGATTTTTCTGACTTTTTTCGTCATTTCCTTTCTGACGAACATCCTGGGTCCGCTGGTTCCGGATATCATAAAAAGTTTTTCCTTAAGTCTGACAACAGTCGCCCTGCTTCCATTTGCGTTTTTCATCGCCTATGGCGTCATGTCCATCCCTGCTGGAATTCTTGTTGAGCGTTTTGGAGAAAAGAGAGTAATGGCTGCAGCTTTTTTTATCTCATTTCTGGGCGCAATGGCATTTGTACTTTCCCCGGGCTATTTCACTTACATGTTTTCACTTTTCTTCATCGGTGTCGGAATGGCCATGCTTCAGGTAGCAATCAATCCCTTATTGCGGGTTTCGGGAGGACAGGAACACTTTGCCTTTAATTCTGTACTTGCACAGTTTTTCTTCGGACTCGCATCCTTTTTGAGTCCACTTGTATACTCTTTTTTAGTTCTGAATATCGGTAAACCGGAAGTAGACCAATATTTGATTATTTCCCTTTTCGAGTCAATTATACCTCCGGAATTGCCCTGGATCTCGTTGTATTGGATATTCGCTATAACCTCGCTCCTTATGGTTATAGTCATAGGATTGATAAAATTGCCCAAAGTAAACTTACAGGGCGATGAAAAAGTTGGGGGCTTAAAAACAAATATTGACCTGATTAAAAATCCAATGGTCATTCTCTTCTTCCTGGCTATATTTTCTTATGTTGGAATTGAGCAGGGCGTTGCCAACTGGATGTCTGAATTTCTAAATAAATATCACGGGATAGATCCGCAAACCGCAGGTGCTTCAGCCGTTTCCTGGTTCTGGGGCCTCCTTACAATCGGGACTTTGCTAGGTCTGCTCCTATTAAAGCTTATGGACAGCCGAAAAGTGCTGATTTTATTTACCTCAGCCTCCATAGTCAGTTTGGCATTTGCCTTATTCGGGCCTTCACAAGTTTCAATATGGGCATTTCCGTTGGTAGGTTTTTTTGCGTCTGTCATGTGGTCAATCATCATTTCTCTGGCCTTAAATTCGATGAAACAACACCACGGAGCCTTATCTGGAATACTGGTTACAGGGATTTGCGGTGGTGCTATTCTGCCATTAATTATCGGCTGGATTGGTGATTTAGTTGGATTAAAGGCAGGAATGACTTTTATGTTTGTTCCATTATTATATATAGTTAGTGTTGGATTTTGGGCAAAACCATTGGTAAATAATGAAGTGATTTCTCTGAAATCGTTTGGAAATAATAAAGTGGCACTTGAAAATGAATGACCCCCTTTTAATTGGTGTAGATTTAGGAGGAACAAACGTTCGCTCGGGACTGGTTCATGGAGAAAATCTGATTAAAACATCTTCCATAAAAATTAGTTCGGAAGGAACCAGTGATAAAGTAATTTCTGAAATTATCCAGTGTATCGATGATGTCTTTAACAAAGACGTAAAATCAATTGGTATCGGAGTACCGGGAATACTGGACACCAAGCAGGGAATTGTGTACGATGTACAAAATATCCCTTCCTGGAAAGAGATACACCTGAAATCAATAATCCAGCAGCATTTTAATGTTCCGGTGTATCTGAATAATGATGCAAATTGCTTTGCTGCCGGCGAATGGCATTATGGTAGAGGGAAAGGATATAGTAATGTAGCCGGTTTGATTCTTGGAACCGGTGTAGCGGCAGGGCTTATCTTAAACAATAAACTGTATGAGGGTAGAAATTGCGGCGCAGGAGAATTTGGTATGCTTCCATACCTTAATCATAACCTGGAATATTATTGCAGCGGCAACTATTTTAAGCAAGCCCACAATAGTACCGGAGAGCAGATATCTTTAGATGCACAAAACGGTGATTATAAGGCATTAGATATATTTGCTCAATACGCTAAACACTTAAGTTTCGCTATCAAAGCTGTTCTGTATACGGTTGACCCGGATATCATCATACTGGGTGGTTCGGTGAGTAAAGCCTTTGAATACTTTAAAGAGCCATTAATGCAAAATCTTCAGGACTTTCCTTACAAGCCTGTAATTAAGAATATACTAATTGAACAGTCGCTTATAGAAAACGTAGCAATCTTAGGTGCTGCAGCTCTATTTTTTGATTCCAATCCGCTTGAGAACCAGCATTTCTAAAAGTTTCACCTCATCCAAATTTTACTTGGACCCTCAAACTCAATTTTTCGAAATAAACCAAGTACAATTCCCAAATAGAAGTGTCTTCTATTAAACCACCACAAAATGATTATGCGCACATCCAGGATGAAACTTCTGCTTTTCGTTTCAATGATTTTTTCAGCCAGCACTTTGCTGGGTTCAGAAAAAATCCCTCTTAAGATTAAAAATCATGCTGAAGGTGCTCCGGTTACAATGGGAATTCCTTTTCCAAACGGAGCTCTTAATTCACCTGATCATGTCCGTCTGCTTAATAAAAATGGAAAAGAAATCCCTTCTCAGATCACGGAAGTTAATAACTGGCAACCGCTAAACAGCAGTATCAAATGGATTTGGGTTTTCTTCTTTGCCGAAGCCGGTGATAGTTACACGCTGGAGTATGGTGAGGATGTAGAAAGAATGACCTATAAAGGAGAACGGGTTGTGATTCGTAACGTGCAGCCGCTGGGAAGTGATACGGAGGTAAGTACAGGTCCGCTTAATTTTAAAATTAAAAAAGACAAAGGCGGTTTCTTCGAGGTAGTTCATTTGGATACAGATAAAAATGGTTTTGACGCCAAAGACGTAATCGCCACCGGAGATAAAGAAAGAGGCTCATTTTTAGATCTGATTGACCCTTCAGGGATTGATAAGTCGAAGGCAATTATTACCAGAAGTGTTATTGAAAAAGGCTCAGGGCCTCTTCACGGAATCATCCGGCTGGAGGGTGAATATCAATATTCCCGTAAAGACAATAATTCAGCACCTTTTGTACTCAGGATACATGTTTATGCAGGTAAATCTTATGTTAAAGTGCTGCATACGTTTGTGTATACCGGTGTCCCGGATCAGCATAAAATTATTAAAGGCCAGCATGCCCGCATCGCTACCCAAACCAAAGATATTCTTTCAGAAGAAAGCAGTACTGAACAAGGATGGAATAAGCCCAATGATCAGATTTCTGCGGTAGGATTTTCTCTAAACTACAATCTCAGCGGTTTAATAAATCATAAAGTAGGGTACAAAGATGGAAACTGGTGGGAAGATCCAACAGAGAAAGTTTATCAGTTCACTTCTACTGATTCAAAAAGTTCTTCTCTGTTTCAAACCGGCCCTAAACCCAACCGAGCCGCTCCCGTTCCGGAGTCCTCCGATGTTAAACGCATTGAAGGGTTTTCAGCGACTCTCTTCTCCGACAAAAAAGAACAGTTTACTAAAACTAAAGCAAGTGGCTGGATGGACATTACTGACGGTAAATGGGGAATCGGCATTGGAATCAAAAATTTCTTTGAAGAATACCCAAAAGAGCTAGCTATAGATGGGGCAAATAAAATGGCTACTGCTTTTTTATGGTCGCCGCAATCTTTACCAATGAGCTTTGCCCGAGATACTAATTCTCCTGACGACGGAATCCTGGGGAACTTTGCTCAGGGTCTGGCCAAAACAAGCGAACTCGTTTACTATTTCCACGAATCAAATAAATCTTCGGCCGAAATTCAAAAGTCAATTAACTACGTTTTAAATCCACCCGCTGCCCACGCCGCATCGGAATGGTATGCCAGTTCAAAGGTTTTTGGCTCCTACTCACCAAAAGGAAAAGATTTCCCGGAATTTGAACGTGGGATGGACTACAGAATGGATTGGGTTCTTTTCAATCAAAACTGGGCTCCATGGTACGGTATGTTTGATCATGGTGATTTTAAGAACTATTACATCAACAACAAGTGGTCAATGTGGGCCAATAATGAGCCGGCACAGGATTACATGCTTTGGATGCATTTTTTAAGAACAGGTGATCCGCGATTCTACAAAGCAGCAGAAGCCAACAGCCGCCATACAATGGATGTTGATAACATTCACTGGCCTAAAAAACCAACCTATTTTGGTGATACTAACCCTACCCTTGACTATTTACAGAGCAAGGAAATGGCTGATGAAACAACCCCTTACCTGGGTATTGGGAAAAGGCATGGTGATCAGCAGTGGTCTGCTGTACTAAGCGCACATGTTTGGGTTCAGGGCTGGCTGGCAGATTACTACCTTACCGGGTATCATCGCGGATTAGATATGGCAAAGCAAACTGCTGATACATACGTGAAACGCATTTGGGGCGATCACGACCTGATGGGCCGAAGACTCTATCTGTCTGCATGGAATATGACAGAAGTTTGGGATGCAACAAAAGACCCAAAATATTTGGAAGATCTGAAAGGTCGCGTTCAACAAATGTTAAATCTTCAGAACAGTTCAGAGCAGAATAACAGTCTGGTTATTGATCGGTACAGCTATTCGCAAGTATATGCGTCACAGGGTTTAAGAAAATATTACCAGATAACAGAAGATGAAAAAGTTAAAAATGCACTTATTAAACACGCCAGATCAGTTCGTGACAATGAACCGATAGCCTATTATATGGAATCATATCTTTCCTCGATTCACAGTTTATTAGTTGGGTATGAATTCACAAAAGACAAAAGCTTTTTAAATACTGCTTTGGAGAGAGCAGAAGTATTAAAAACCAATGAAACAAAGGTGAAATTTGATGATTCGGCAACACAAAAATTGTTAGCTGAAACTCTACTGAAAGTTAGTCGCCTTCCCCAGGATCCCGAAAAGGAGTACGCCGAATGGGATTCCAGAAATGCCCTGAGGGTTTTTGGTTGGACACATGCATACAATTTGCCTTATCTTCTGTACTGGCTGAGAAATCCGGAAAGCAATAAAAATGCACAGAATTCAATTGTAAAGCCCACAGGCGAGTAACCCGATAAATCAAACCATTTAAATTTACCATAATGAAAAATTCATTTATTGTAGCCCTTCTTATCCTGGGCGCCTTGCAGTTCTCATTTAATTCTTATGGGCAGCAAAAGGAAAGAATCCGGGTGATCGCCATTTTTGCTCATCCCGATGATGCAGATTCAAAGATGGGTGGAACCGCAACGCTTTTAGCGGAAATGGGCGCAGCTGTAAAGTTCGTTTCACTAACCAACGGCGACGCCGGGCATTATGCAGAAGGCGGAGGCGTCTTAGGAAAACGTCGTAGAGAAGAAGCTCAAAGAGCAGCGAAACAATATGGAATTGAAGAATACACCGTTCTTAATAACCACGATGGTGAACTGATGCCGGATTTGAATGTAAGATTACAGGTGATTCGGGAGATCAGAAACTGGAAAGCCGATATTGTTCTTGGCCTTCGCCCAAATGATTATCACCCCGACCACCGCAATGCGGGCAAAGCAGTAGAAGATGCATCTTACATGGTAGCCGTACCTAATGTAGCTTCAGATGTGCCGGCGCTAAAAAAGAATCCCGTATTTCTGTATATGCAGGATAATTTTAAAAAACCAAATCCATTCAGTCATGATATTGTGGTAGCTATTGACAAGTCCATTGATAAGAAAGTGAATGGATTAAACGAACACACATCTCAAATGTACGAGTGGCTACCCTGGATTGGCAATGCCGGCAATATTGATGATGTACCTAAAGATCCTGAGCTGCGCAAAAAGTGGTTGAAAGAAAAATGGGTAAACCGACAAATTAGTCCGGAACAGCGCAAAGGGCTTGAAAAATGGTATGGAAAGGAAGGGGCTGCGAACGTAAAATTTGCAGAGTCTTTCGAGATTACTGAATACGGAGCTCAGCCTTCTGAGGCCGAAATAAGGCGGCTTTTCCCGATGCTTCAGAAATAACAATTGATAGTTTGTATTTAATGTAACCCTATCCCGCATGTATGTGCGGGACTGGAAGAGTAATGTCTGTGCCGGACTAATACGGCTTCCACCCTCACCTTTTGTTCTCTGCCAATAAAAAATAAATGAAAAGCTATTTTTTAATCATCGCGGTCAATGTCGGCCTTGTAATCCTTTTCTCAGGTTATACCACCGCAATATATGCTGTCGAAAGTGTACCTCTGTTAGTGAAACAAAATATAGCGGGATCACCTCAGCTATTGGGCATTCCATTTCCAGTAAATAAATTAAAAAACTCAGATCAGCTGCGAGTATTGAACAGCAAGGGACAGGAAATCCCTTCCCAAATTACCATCGTGAACACCTGGGCCCCGCTTTCAGAAAGCGTTATGTGGATTTGGGTTTTTTTCTTTTCTGATGATAAAGATCAGTACACATTAGAATTTGGCAAGGATGTACAGCGGAAGAACTTTGCTGGCACAAGGGTAACCGTTGAGAACAACACCCGCCCTGGGGGTAGAGTGCGGGTGAATACGGGCCCACTTCAATTTTCTATCAGTAGATCCGGAGGAAGCTTCCTTGATTTTGTAGAACTCGACATGGATGGTGACGGATTTGACAAAAACGATCTTATTGCCGAATCTGATAAAGGCCGGGGATCCTTTCTCGACATTATTGATCAGGCGGGAATTGATCTGTCTACAGCTCAGATTGTAAATACAACAGTAGAAAAGGGTTCAGGCCCATTGCATGCTATCATAAAGGTAGAGGGCATTTATAAGTATAGTAGAAAAGACAATAATCCGTCTCCCTTTGTTATTCGGATTCATGCATATGCCGGCAAATCCTATGTTCGGGTTCTTCATTCCATGGTATATACAGGAGAGCCGGATCAGCATACAAAACCCAAGGGTGAATATGGATCAATAGCCACCCAGAATTCTGAAATTATAGATGAGAAAACCCTGAAGGACGACCCTGGATGGACAAAGCCGAACGACCAGATTGCTAAAGCAGGGCTTATGCTGAAATATCATCTCAAGGGTGAAAAAACATTCAAATCAGGTTATTTTAATGGCATATGGTCTGATCCAGAAAAAGAACAAATTTTCCAGACAATTTTAAATCCCTCCGCAAATGTTTCGGTACTTCAGACAGCGGAGAATATTAGCAGAATTCCACCTTTTTCAAATTCTACAGATGAAAAACAGATCACAGGATTTAAAGGGACAATCAGTATTACGGGCGAGAATGCAATCGAGAAAGAACGAATGTCAGGATGGATTCAGACATCAGATAAAAAATGGAGTATTGGAGTAGGTATCCGCAACTTTTTTGAAGAATATCCCAAGGAACTGGCTATTCATGGAGATAGCTCCCGGATTTTTAGCTATATCTGGTCGCCGAATGTTTCGCCTATGAGTTTCGCACGGGCCAACGGATCGGTTGATAGCGAAATGATTGGCAATTTTGCCCAGGGCCTGGCAAAAACTACCGAAATTATTTACCAGTTTAATAAAGCAGGTATTGAAGACGAGGTATTCATTAACAATTTCAAATATTTTATGGTTCCGCCTGTCAGTCATGCGCCTCCCCAATGGTATGCTGACAGCAAGGTTTATGGTTCTTTCGCTCCCAAAGACGCGTACCATGGAAAACTTGAACGGGGTTTAGATTACAAATTTGCATGGATGCAATTCAACCAAAAATGGGAACCCTGGTACGGTATGCTTGACTATGGAGATTATCAAACCTATTATAGAAACCGCGAGTGGAGCACCTGGACGAATAATGAACCTGGCAATGATTTTATGTGGTGGCTGGAATTTATGAGGACAGGAAACCGGGAATATTTTCTATCGGGATGGGCCGCCAGTCAGCATACAATGGACGTTGACAATATTCACTGGCCTGGTTTCCCGGTCTATAGTGGGAACACAAACAGCTCCAAAGATTTTTTTGATTCGAAAGATTCGCCACCCATTAAGGCAACTCCGTATTTAGGAATGGGACGCAGGCATGCCGCCCAGCATTACACATCTTTATTGAGCGCCCATGTTTGGGTGCCCGGCTGGATTGCCTCGTATTACTTAGCGGGTAATCACCGTGGACTTGATATAGCTGAACAAACCGGGGATTTCTACTTGCGAAGAGAATTTGGTGAGCATGATCTCAGAGGTCGTCGGCTTTACCTTTCAATTTGGAATCTCACTGAGATCTATGATGCCAATAAAAAACAGAAGTATCTGGACGAATTAAGGGACCGGGTTTCCATATTGCTTGAACTGCAGAAGGAAAGTGAACAGGGAGGCAGCCTGATTATTGAAAGATATGGATACTCACAAGTATATATTTCACAAGGTCTTTATAAATATTATCAAATCACAGGGGACCAGCAAGTAAAAAATGCTTTGATAAGGCATGCAAAATGGCAGCTGGATAACCCGTCATTGAACCATAAGATGGAGTCATATATGGCTTCAATTCCCAGCCTTTTGATTGGATATGAGTTTACAAGAGATCCTAACTATTTAACAGAAGCCACGGAAAGGGCGAAAAATTTATATACAGACCCTCTCCCCCAGTTGCCAGCCAGCTTCAAAACTCAAAAAGATTTTGCTGTGGCGCTAGAAAAGGTGAGTCATATGCCGGAGGATACTGAAAGCTCTCGGGGTGAAGCTATATGGAAAATTACTAATGGCTTGCGAATCTTCGGCTGGACTCACATATATAACATACCTTATCTGGTTTTTTGGCTTAATCAGTCAGAAGCAGAAAACAAGAAAAATAATGCTGCAGGAATCGGCCGCAGATAAATCTTCCCGCAGAAAAAAATAAAATCAAATTAAACAGTACAAATCAATCCGGATGATGTCTTAATCAAAAGGAAGTATCAAAAGATAAAATGAATAGAAAACACAAGAGTGATCGGGAGCGAGTGGATGCAGCATGGAACAAGTTAGAACCACTTCTCGAGGATCGCGATATTTTACCGGTAAGATCAGTTAGATACAAGCATTTGGTTGCGGCGGCAGCCATTCTTTTGTTTTTGTCTATCGGTGGGGCTGTCTTTATGAATAATTATTTTAAGGAGGTTAGTTACACCACCCAATACGGGCAAACACAAACTCTATTTCTTCCTGATAGTTCGGAAGTAACTTTAAATGGTAATTCTACATTAAGCTATCGCAAAAGCGGTTTCGGAAGCGGAGATCGCTCTGTGACATTAAAAGGTGAAGCCTATTTTTCAGTCCGCCACACCAAATCTGATCAGAAATTTTTCGTAAAAACCGCGAATCGCTCTTCAGTAGAGGTTTTAGGGACCGAGTTTAATGTTTTTACCAGAGGTGAGGGAACAAAAGTGATCTTAAACTCCGGTAAAATCAGATTCACACCCGATGAGCAAAAGGACAACAAAGATGAAAGTTTTATCATGAAGCCGGGGGATCTCATCGAATACAAAAGCAACACCAATATGCTTATTAAAAAAGTTGTAGACCCACAAGTTCACTCATCCTGGAGGACTTCCAGATTGATATTTGATAAAACTTCGCTTAGAGAAATCGCTCAAATAATTAACGATACATATGGATTACATGTAAAAACACAAGACCCGCAACTTCTGAATATGAAAGTATCCGGATCAGCCCCTACCCAAAACATTGACATGTTAATTAAGGGCCTTTCTGAAATTTTTGACCTTGAACTTATTAAAAAAGGGGACACATTAATTATTTCATCTAAACATCTTCATTATTAACCTAACACTCTTAAAATGAAAAGATTTATACGCTTGCTAATCATTCTATTAATTTTTGGGTTTTCCCAGGCATTTAGTAATGCACAATCATTTGCCTACCGGGGAGCTGTTTCCGGTGGATATGCAGAAAAAGACCGCACTCAAAACAAGCTTTTAAAGGATGTATTAAAAGAACTTGAGGAAATCCACAAAGTTTCTATCATGTTTAATAGCAAACTGATTGAAAAGGTATCCGTACCTGCCGATGCATCAATTAGGGAAGGCCTGGAAGCAACGCTGACCAGGCTCCTGGAATCCACCAATTTCAAATTCAAGAAAATTTCAAATGAATTTTACATTATCAATAGTAACGATAAGAATGAAATTCCGGCTGCATCTAAAAACTCTAATAACATTGATATAAAATCGAAAACTATCAAAGATGAAGGCTCAAATCCATCCCTCGAAAAGCCTTCTTCTAAAAGTGAGCAACAGCAGATCAGCGGCATCATAACAGACGCGACCAGTGGAGAAACACTTCCCGGAGTATCTGTAAATTTAAAAGGTACAACCATCAGTACAGCCTCTAACGCAGATGGTAAATATGTCCTGCAGATTCCCGGCAGCGGCACACTTGTGTTCTCGTATATAGGGTATGTAACCAAAGAAGTTCAGCTGACCGGGGCAAGTGTAGTAAACGTTAAGCTAGTTGCAGATCAGAAAAGCCTGACAGAGGTTGTGGTTGTCGGTTATGGCACACAGCAAAAAAGAAATTTGACCGGTTCTATCGCGTCCGTTACGTCAAAAAGCATTAAAGATATCGCGGTTACCAGTTTTGAAAACGCAATTCAGGGTCAGCTTGCAGGCGTACAGGTACAGGAACCCAGTGGTGAACCAGGCGCAGCAACAACCATTCGGGTCCGTGGTATTGGATCGATTTCGGCTGGTAATGAGCCTTTGTATGTCGTTGACGGCTTTCCAATATCAAAAAACGTTGAATCTGGTGTGCAGGGAGATGTAGCCAGAAGGACAGTTGCTTTTCGCCCAGCTCCATCCAATCCACTCGGTACAATCAGTGCAGGGGATATTCAGTCGGTAGAAGTGTTGAAAGATGCGGCGGCAGCGGCAATTTACGGATCCAGAGGATCTAACGGAGTAATCATCATCACTACCAAAAAAGGTAAAAGGGATGGAACTCCTGTAGTAGGCTTTGATTCTTACTATGGCGTTCAAACGCTCGCCAATAAGGTGTCCCTGATGAATTCTGCTGAGCTAACTAAATACGTAATTGAAGCCAAAAACAACGCCTATATTCAGGATTTCCCGAACGCCAGCATTAGTGATAATAACAATACTAGATTTGCCAGATCAACCAATACCAGTTACCAAATTCCAACAGACTTTTTAAACCCTACTGGGGTTGATACTGATTGGCAGGACGTATTATATCAACCTGCCTCGGTCCAAAATTACAATCTTTCACTTTCAGGTGGATCCGAAAAACTGGGCTATTATGTGTCAGGAAATTATTTCAACCAGGGAGGTATTGTGGGAAGTACTGGTTTTAAAAGGTACAGCTTCCGTGTAAACCTGGAATCGGATCCTATAAAAAACCTGAAACTCGGTTTCAGCCTTAACCCTTCTTTCACAGATCAGTCTCGCGGTTCAACAAGTGCTCCTTATTTCGCGGATCCTCCGGGGGCAGTCTATACTGCGCTGGTACATTCACCAACGGTTAGCCCTTACCTGCCTGATGGTTCAATAAACCAAACCAACAACCAGTCGCATCTGAATACTCCGGAAGGAAGAGCAGCGAACATGACTGCTTCCAGTAATCCTCTGGCGGTTGTAAAGCACATTAACGACAATCTTTCCCAGTTCAGAACTTTTGCCAATACTTTCGCCGAATATTCATTTTTACCCGGCTTAAAGTACAGACTAATGGCCGGTACAGATATCAATAATTACAATAAAAATTATTACCGTGAGAGAGCATTTTTAGACAGAAATGCAACTGTAGGTGTACCGTTCGGCCAGTCTAATACCTCTCTGGAAACAAACTGGCTTGTAGAAAATACATTGAATTACGATAAGTCTTTAGGAAACCATGAATTTTCCATATTGGGGGGATACACATTTCAAAAAGACAAAATTCGAATGAACCAGGTGCAGGCAGAGAACTTTCCTGATGACCTTGTTCAGACCGTGAGCGGCGGACAAGTTACTGGCGGTACTGCTTCTGAAGAAGAATGGTCGTTGGTATCATATCTGAGCCGGATGAACTACTCTTTCAAAGGAAAATACCTTCTGACAGCTACAATTCGTTCTGACCGGGCATCACGCTTCGGTGAAGGAAACAAGATTGGGTATTTCCCTTCCGTTTCCGCGGGTTGGAGAATTTCAGACGAAAATTTCATGAAAGGCTTGAGCTTTATGAATGATTTGAAATTAAGAGCAAGCTGGGGAAAGACAGGTAACTTCTTAATTCCTAATTACGCATCTATAGGGCTTTTAAACCCTTTTAACTATGTGTTCGGGAATGTGGTTTCAAACGGCATTGCCCCCTCCACTCCCAGCAATCCAAACTTAACCTGGGAAAAGAATACGCAGACAGATATTGGTTTGGATATAGGATTTATGCAAAACAGAATCTATGCATCGTTCGATTATTACAGGAAAGTAACTTCTGATTTACTTCTTAACGTTCAGGTTCCGGCTGCTGTTGGATTTGGAAATTCGAATCCGCTTCAGAATATTGGTGAAGTTGAAAACAAAGGCTTCGAAGCTTCAATAACCAGCAACACCCTTGAGGGCAAATTTACCTGGAGCACGGATGTCAATTTCTCTGCTAATAAAAACAAGGTTTTAAAACTTGGTCTCACCGGCGATCCAATTCTAAGCAGTGGTGGTGCAGGTATTCGTCACATCACCAGAATAGGTGAGCCTATTGGAAGTTATTATGGTCATGTTGTGGAAGGTATATATCAAACTCAGCAAGAAATAGCGAACGCTCCGGTTGATAAGTTGGCTCCCAAACCTGCGCCAGGTGATTTTAGATTTAAAGATGTAAACGGAGATGGTGTGATAGATAATAATGACCGAACTGTAATCGGTAATTATCAACCAGATTTCACTTACGGTATCACAAACCGATTCAGTTATAAAAAAGTTGAACTGAGCTTTCTAATTCAGGGCGTTCAGGGATCAGAAGTTTTGAACTTAACCAGAAGACATTTGGCTAATGGAGAAGCAAACGTGAACTCATTTACCACCCTAAATGATCGATGGGTTTCGCCATCTCAACCAGGTAATGGAAGTGTTCCTCGTGCCGACCGGCTTAGTGATCTGCATGGTTTCAATAACCGCCCATCAAGTTACCAGGTGGAAGATGCTTCTTACTTGCGCCTGAGAAATGTGACGGTGGCATACACATTTCCTGAAAAACTTGTAAGCAGATTCTTCCCAGCAATGAGAGCCTATATTTCAGGGACTAACCTATTTACTAACACGAATTATGTTGGCTACAATCCGGAAGTTAACAATCAATCAACATCTACGGGTGTACAAGGCGAAGATTATGGTGCTTATCCATTATCAAGAAACTTCACTTTTGGAATAAATGCAACTTTTAGGTAGATCTAATAACAAAAAGATGAATAAGAAAATAGCTTTTGCAATCGTGCTTTCCTCCATTTTAAGCGCATGCAGTGACGATTTTACAGATTTAAGTCCAATCTCACAAAGGAACGTGAATGAATTTTACAGAGATGGAAGCGATATGATTACAGCGGTAAATGCAGCTTATAAAGGCTTACATCTAACCGGAACTTATAATCAAAGCTACTGGATACTGAACGAAATGCGTTCTGATAATACAGATGGTGGTGCTGATAATACAGGTTTAGGTGCCAATATGAACATCATCGACAATTTCAATGAAAATGCTGCGACCGCAGAATTAATTACTGCAGCTTATCTCGACAGCTATGTCGGAATCAGCAGGGCTAACTTGGTTATCAGCAGAATTGACGGAGTAACTATGGATGAGGCACTTAAGAACCGTATAAAAGGCGAAGCTTTGTTCTTACGCTCACTTTACTATTACAACCTGGCTGTTAATTTCGGCAGAGTTCCCTTGGTTATTTCTGAAATATCAGTGGCTGAGGGCAGAACGTATCCACAAACACCTGCAGCTGATATCTATAAGCAGCTGATCACCGATTTGGTGCAAGCTGAAACGATTCTTCCCTTACGATACACGGGGTCTGACGTTGGAAGAGCAACAAAAGGAGCTGCTGCAACCCTGCTTGCTAAAATTTATTTAACAAGTGGCGATAAAACTTCGGCTGCCACGGTACTACGCAGAATAATTGGTAGCTATGGCTACTCACTCTTACCAAATTATGGTAGTCTCTGGGGCCTGGCTAATGAAAACAATGCAGAATCGATCTTCGAAGTTCAGTTTAAAGGTGGGGGTACCAATACCGGAAATGCGTTCACAAATAATTTCTCTGCTTTGTTGATTCAATCCACCGGTGGATATAAGAATCGGCCAACTCCGGAAATGGAAGCTGCATACGAACCCAATGACAAACGTCTTGCAGCATCAATGAATCCTTTAAATGGTCCGCTGAATGCAGGCCGCTTCATTTTAAAATATGGCACTACAACCGCTTATAACGAAGGAGATGCCGATTATAATTTTATCGTCTTACGATATGCAGATGTTCTATTAATGCTTGCTGAAGCAGTTGGCGAATCTGATGAGGCGTATGGTCTTATTAATCAGGTACGTACAAGGGCAGGTTTAGGACCAATAAGCTCCTTAACGCCAGGCACTTTTGATGATAAATTGCTTCGTGAAAGACGAGTTGAACTGGCATTTGAAAACCATCGCTGGCCTGACTTACTCCGGTTTGGAAAAGCTAAAGAGCTTATGGCAGCTCAGGGAAAGAATGCAAGATTATTATTCCTGATACCCCAGCGAGAGCTGGATATTAACACTTCCTATACTCAGAATCCTCAATAAACTAATCTGTAATCTAAAATTAGCCGGTAAATAGCCACCGGCTGATTTTAGCTATGGAACATTATAAAATGTACCGTCCGGTGGCACTTTTTTGATAAAACAGATAAATGATACCTATACGGATAAGGGCCTGGCCGCCTATCCGTTATTATAAATCCTTATGAAACTTCTTCGATTTTTAACACTAACTCTTTCCTTCTCTTTAACCTTGGTTCTGATTAAAAGTAGTGCAAATGCGCAGGCGCCAATTAAACCAGCATCGGGGAAAATATTACAGGACCTTAAAAAGCTAAATGTTCTGGGAAGTCTTCTACATATTGGAGCTCATCCGGATGATGAAAACACCACCATGATCTCATACATGGCTAATCATAAACTATATAACACAGCTTATTTATCGCTCACTAGAGGGGACGGAGGTCAAAACCTCATTGGTCCCGAAATTCGTGAAGGATTAGGGGTTATTCGTACTCAGGAGCTTCTTCAGGCAAGAAGAACTGATGGTGGCCGCCAATTTTTCACTCGTGCTAATGACTTTGGGTTTTCTAAAAACCCCGAAGAAGTTTTCAGTATATGGAACAGAGAAACGCTTCTCGCGGATGTGGTATGGGTAATTCGAAATTTTAAACCGGATGTTATCGTAACCCGGTTTCCAAAAGATTCACGTGCAGGGCATGGCCAGCATAGTGTCTCTTCAATACTTGCAGAAGATGCATTTACTGCAGCCGCTGATCCTAAACGATTTCCTGAACAACTTAAATATGTGGAGGTTTGGCAGGCGAAACGTTTGTTATGGAACTTAAGTTCATGGGCCTTCAGAGATCCAAAAGAATTTGATAAGGTGGCTAAAACCCTGCTGAAAGTAGATGTGGGTGCTTTTAATCCTTTATTGGGAAAATCCTACGGCGAGATCTCGGCAGAAAGCCGGAGCATGCATAAAAGCCAGGGATTTGGCTCTACAGGGAGTCGCGGTGCATACATGGATTACTTTCAGCACACATTGGGAGATTCGGCAAAAACCGACCTTTTTGAAGGCGTAAATACAAACTGGTCCAGACTAAAAGGCAGCGCAAAGGTACAGCTTGCTATAAACAAAGCTATCGCAGGTTACAACGGTGCAGAGCCATCCAAAGTCGTTGCCGACCTTTTACTGGCAAGAACTGAGCTGTTAAAACTTCAGGATAGTTTTTGGAAAAAATCAAAATTACAAGAGATTGAAACCGTAATCAAAGATGCATCTGGTCTTTATCTGGAAGCGACTGCAAGCAATTTTGCTGCAACTCCCGGCGAACTTGTTAAAGTGCAGATAGAAGCTATAAACCGCTCGGCTGTTCCAATAACCATTACTTCAATTGTCTATCCTTTCAAAGGGGATTCAATTGTAAATAGCCCTCTTGAAAATAATACCGGAAAGAAATTTCTTAGCACGGTTCAGGTGCCAAAAAATGCGGATTATTCCCAGCCGTATTGGCTTAAAAGACCCGATTCGCTTGGCTTGTTTTTCATCGACAAACAGGAAGATGTTGGATTACCAGAAAACAGGCCTGCGGCTAATGTAACAATAAACTTAACAGTTGGGGGAATACCTTTTAAATATACCGTTCCGGTAGTTTACAAGTATAATCATCCTGTAAATGGAGAAATATATCAGCCCTTTATTATAACTCCTCCGGCATTTGCCAACATTCAAGAAAAGGTTTACATGTTTGCAAATGGAACGCCCAAACAGGTAAGCGTTGTAATGAGATCCGGAAAAGAGAATGCTACTGGCAAGCTGGAGTTGAAACTACCAGATCAATGGAAAGTTGAACCTGCTTCTTTCCCGTTTAATATGACATCAGAGGGATTAGAAGAGACTTTTAAATTTATGGTTTCGCCTCCTTCAAAATCTCATGAAGCAGAAATGCAAGCGGAGATAACCATTGACGGAAAAACTTACAGCAATGGTTTAAATACCATCAAATACGACCATTTTCCGGCACAGGTTTCATTCCCGGCTTCGTCAGCGAAAGCGGTTAAATTAGACTTGAATAAAAAAGGTGAGAAAATTGGATATTTGATGGGAGCCGGTGACGAATTGCCGGGTTCATTGGAACAAATCGGATATGAAGTCACCTTATTAAAAGATGGGGATATAAACCAGGAAAGCCTCAAGAAATATGATGCGGTAATACTAGGAGTTCGTGCCTATAATACAGTCGATCGGATTGGCTTTTTTCACGAAAGGCTAATGGATTATGTAAAAGAAGGTGGAAACCTGATCGTACAATATAATACCAATAACGGTTTGAAGGTTCTCAACCCGGGTCCTTATCCTTTTAAAATCTCCCGCGAACGAGTTACAGTGGAGGGTTCAGGCGTCACTTTATTAATGCCGGAACATGCGGTATTAAATATACCAAACAAGATTACAAAAGCAGATTTCGACGGCTGGGTTCAGGAGCGGGGCCTATACTACCCGAACGAGTGGAGCAAAGAATACCAGGCTATAGTAGCCTCAGGCGATGCTGGAGAGTCGCAGTTGAATGGAGGATTACTGATTGCTAAACATGGAAAAGGAAATTTTATTTACACCGGATTTTCCTGGTTCCGACAATTACCTGCCGGTGTTCCGGGGGCATATCGGATATTCACCAATTTAATTTCTTTGGGCAAGTAAGTCTTTAAGACTAACCATAAATCCAGTACAGATTAGCAGCCTTAGGGCTTGCTAATCTGTCTATTATTTTACAGCTTCAAGACACTGTAATAGTAAACAGAATGAATAAAATTTATCAAAACTTAACCTTTCAGGTAATTCTTGCCATTATATTGGGGATTCTCGTTGGTGTTTTTTTTCCGGTCTTTGCTCCCACAGCCCGTATCATTAGCAAAACCTTTATTAACATGATCAGCATGTTAATCGCTCCTATTATCTTCTTCACTATTGTACTGGGAATAGCCCGGATGGGCGATATGAAAAAAGTAGGCCGCGTTGGCGGACGGGCCTTATTATATTTTGAGGTTGTAACCACCATTGCACTTTTTATTGGTTTGGTGGTTGCTAATCTGCTTCAGCCAGGAAAAGGTGTAACCCCCCTTACAAGCAGCGCTCCTCCCCTTGCTCAGACTCCCGCGGCGGAAATGAACTGGATAGAATTTATTTCTCATATCATTCCGCATAATATTTTTCAGTCTTTTACAGAGGGAGATATCCTTCAGATCTTATTTTTCGCTATACTTTTCGGTTTCGGATTGAGTAAAATGGGGGAAGCTGGCGCACCACTATTGGCTACCTTCGATCGGATATCTCAGGTGATTTTCAACATGATGAAGTTCATCATGAAATTGGCTCCACTTGGCGCCTTTGGAGGAATGGCTTTTACCATAGGAAACTACGGTTTGGACACACTTATACCGATGGGCAAGATTATGGGAGCAGTCTATCTGACCTGCTTTCTGTTCATTTTTGGGATCCTAAACTTTATTTGTTACATATATAAGTTTAGCTTATGGCAATATCTAAAGTTCATCCGTCAGGAGATCCTGGTGGTACTAGGAACATCTTCTTCTGAATCCGTATTGCCAAGTATGATGCAAAAAATGGAACGTATTGGATGCTCTAAATCGGTTGTAGGGTTGGTTATTCCTACCGGATATTCTTTCAACCTTGACGGAACTTCGATTTATCTCTCTATGGCCTTGATCTTTCTGGCGCAGGTATTTCAAATTGACCTCACTATTGGCCAGCAGCTTACTGCCATGGGTGTTTTAATGCTGACCTCTAAGGGTGCCGCAGGCGTAACTGGTAGCGGATTCATTGTTTTGAGTACAACCTTGGTTTCTATGAAGATTATGCCGATTGAAAACGTCGCAATTCTTCTTGGCGTTGACCGGTTTATGTCAGAAGCAAGATCAATTACTAATTTAATCGGCAATGGGGTGGCAACCATTGTTATCGCTAAAAGCGAAAAGGAGTTTGATGAGGAAGCGTATCAAAGAGCTATACACAGTTCAGAAGAAACAATTTTTGCAGAAGATATTTCAGTTGATGCAAATGAAGAAAAACATGCGGGTCTCGCCAGTCCCCAAGCTTTAAGCCTGGATGAGGTGGCTATAAGCGACAAAGTTACTTCCGGAGCACAGGCACTATTTCCACAACCAGAACCTACTGAGCAAAGACGCCAATAGGTTCGATTGGCAGGCGGAATGTTTTTTTAGAATCCCTGTTATAAAATATAAGAAACCGGGATGTCCATCATCCCGGCTTCTAAACAATTACTTCTTTCTTGTATATAGTCTTATTTCGAACTTAATTCCGGTCTTTAAGCCTGGCAAGTTTATCCAGTGTGAGATAGCCTAAATGAACATGATCTTCTTTCAGATTTTCGGAAGAGGTAATTTGCAGATGATATTTTTCTTTTTGCTCAGGCGATAAAATATCTTCAATTCTATAGATATCGTCTACGTCAATGCCATATTTTTCGTCTATATGAGAGTTTGCCCCTTTCACAGATTCTACAGAATGTGTTTTGAAAAAGATGGTTTTCTTGGCCGACTGTATGGCAGGCAAGCGGTCATCCTGAACGGTTAATACCGTATAATGCTGTTCTTCTAATTTACCGGACTGATATCCGCCCAGATTGATGAAAAACAATTTTTTTGCCGATAAATTTTCAGTTTCAGATTTTAAAACCACGTTGATGCTATAACCATCAACTACGGTTACTTCTCTCCATCCATCAATATGAATACTCTTTCCGGCTTCCGGCCAGAATGATTTAATTTGCGGAAGAAGCCCGGCCAAACCGGTGGCGATTCCAAAGAAATAATCATGCTGCTCTACATTCCTGCCCGGCGCTTTTGATCCCAATAGAATCATGTACAGTTTAAGATCTGTGTTCTCGTGATTTAATTTATCCATCCTACAAATAATATAAACTGCTAAACCAGACTTTCGATAATAGCGGCAGACGCAGCCTCACCGAAATCCAGTCCTGAGTAATCGGGGTTGTAGCCACCGATATACGGAACAGCCATAATATAAATACGCTCATTAAAAGCGCCGTACGCATCAACTACCTGGAAATTATCATTGATTGCAATTCCCGGCACATCCAGGTAATAATTTTCTGTGCCATTGGTTTCCACTTTCTCATTTCCATTCTTCATTTCGCTCATGGCAACAGCGGGATCTCTGAACTTTAATTTCGCAGAACTAATCCGTTGATCTTGAACTAGGCTTTTAAAAGGGAAATCTTGAAATGAAAGAGCCGGTTGTCCGATACAATCCACAAAGGTTTTAAAATATGGGGACTGCGGTTGATCCTGTTCGTCATTATACTGATAGATTATTCCTCCCTCACTCTGAGGCAATACTTTGCTTTCGATATCAACCTTAACCAATTCAAGTATGCCGGCATCATACAATGCAAGCATTTCTTCAGCAGATCCCTGCGGAACAAAAGCAATCACTATGGAAATCAGCGGCATCAGGTCTTTGCGCAAACGCATCATGTCTTCGGCAGAAAAATATTTCGCCGGGTAATTCATGGCGAAGCTGAGCACTGCCAGCATTTCTTTCCAGTAAATAGATTCTTTGCGTTTGATAGATTTTTCTGCCTGTGTGTATTCGGCTTTAAACAATTGAAAAGGTTCCAGACGTTCCCGCAAATCCATCATCGCAGCAACAAAATCTTCCATTTTCATGTCCTTGATCTGTTCATAGAAAGCTGGTTCTTTTTCCCTGAACATTTCCTTGAAATTCTTTTCAAAAACATAATCCAGAGAAAGAAAACCTTCGTTCTGCAATCTGTTCTGATCCACTTCCGCTTTGCTCAATACCGCATCTTTTTGCAAATGCGAATCTTCCAGATGAAATCGGATGGCGGGCAACATGCCGCTTGCAGAAAACATAATCATCTTAAAATTTGGGCAGTCTTCTGAATTTTTAAAGATGAGCCGCCCATTTTCCCTGGTAAATGTTCCGTTTGCACGGGATAGAGTTCGGATGGCATCAATGGCGGTAAGTGATGAGCCGCGAATTGCTACAGCATCATTTGTTTTGAAAGCAAGTTTTGCCGGCGGGTATGGTGAATCAAAATATCCGGATACAGAGCCCTCTACTTTGTGAGGCCAGTTATGGCCCGTACAGATAATCACATGATCGTATTCCGGTTTATCGTTGGCATCCGTCATCACCATCACTTTTTCGTACTTAGGCAAATCTACCAAATCTGTTACTTCAACACCACGAAAAACTTCAACATCCATACCGTCCTTTTCTGCCTTATTAACAATTAATTCAAATTGTGCGGATAAATATTGTCCAAACAATAAGCGTGGCAGCACCTTGTAATCATTGAAGTTCTCCGGATCTATAGCATACCGGCTCAGCGTTTCTTTCGGCACGGTTTCGATCCACTCAGACACGGGACTAACCAGGTCGGGGATTTCGTTACCGGATACATTGGTAATATGCTCCTGGTTTGCACCTTCCTCACTGTAAGGCATTCCAGCACCAAGCTGTTTCTTTCTTTCAAAAACATGTATCGTGAGGTCTTTTCTGTTGCTTTCTACCAATCTTTTAAACATGAATAGTCCGGCAGGACCTCCGCCTAAAATAGCGATGCGCTTCTTAGTTATAATCTCCATTAATCTTGTTTATTTTTACTTTTAACTAGCAGGTATTGATTTCATCCTGCGGTTCGAAGAATAATAAATGATCGGAGGCTAAAAAAGTTTGAAGACAGAATTATTATTACGCTTACTTGATATTTAATATGTGCCTTTTATATTTAATAAAATTAAGAAAGTACCGATCGGTTTCAATTAAAAAAACCATCTATGAATAACAGCGACATACAAAATGAGCGTATTGCAAAAATGACATTTGCCTCGGTATATCCGCATTATCTGGCAAAAGTTATTAAGAAAAACAGAACCAGGGAGGAATTGCATGAGGTAATTGAGTGGCTGACTGGTTATGATGAAGCAACATTGCAAGAACTTATTGAAGAAAATGCAACGTTTGAAAAATTCTTCCGGAATGCTGTACTAAATCCGAATGCTCATCTCATTACCGGAGTCATTTGCGGCTATCGGGTTGAAGAAATCCAAAATCCATTGACACAACAGGTAAGATATTTAGACAAGTTAATTGATGAACTGGCGAAGGGACTTAAGATGGAAAAAATTTTGCGGCTTAGTACGGATTCTAAATAAGAAAGGCTACCTCTTTTGAGATAGCCTTTACTTGAAACTGATATTAGATTTTATTTTACTGTGAGCGCATTATCAACTAAATAAACAAGGTTGCTTCTGTGTGCTTTGGTTTCTTCATTTGAAGAAAAGCTTGCTGCCATCCGGCTTTTTACATTTTTTAATGCATAGCGTGCGGCCGCTTTCGAAACCTCGTCCGAAGGAGATTTAGAATCCGCAAGCATGGCAAGCTGTTTTACATAAGAGGTTTGTAAATACTGTCGGTAAGTGTTTACATTCCCTTTCATATCTGCATCAAATATTCCTTTACTTAAGTCGCTCATAACATCAGAAAGACTATACTGATTTCCATACATTCTGCTGTTTGTGATACGCTGGGTAGTGGCCGGATGAAGAATATGAAGTAAAGCAGAGCTGCCCAACTGATTGTAAATCATACTTAATTTGGGATCTTCTGTATCTCCCATAAAATTGAACCCGCGGCGCTGACTTTGAAGATAAGGCAACAGATACGCATCTTCTTTAAAAGCATCGGGTGAGAAAACGTTTTTGTTCAGCACCTCAATTGCTCTTTTTTGAGTTGCCAGCGGAACCGGGGTAAAAGGTTTACTAACTGCATTCTGCCCAACAAAACTCCTGTCAACATACACTCCACCAACATAACGGCTTACTGCATTAATCATTCCCATACGCTGTCCGTTAAGGGTGTTGTACCTTGATTTTAGTTCCACGTAACCTCTTCCCTCCTTGCTGTATTTATCTTTTAATTTAGGAATGATGGAATTCACCAGGGCAAACCTTTCCTGAGCATAGCCAATTGCATCGCTGCTCATATCATTTACGTTTACTCTCGGGTCAATAGCTTTACCGGGAGCACGCATATCATCCGCATCATTTCCAAAAACCAGATCTGGTTCGGTGCTGCGGCTTAATATCTTTTTACGGAAATTATCTTCCTCAGACGCTGTAACGGGTTTGTAGCCAAACTCAATAGCCCACAAATCATATGGTCCGGGTTTGCTGGTATAATAATCTCCTTGTTTGCTTCTGTCAAGACTGATATTAATGGCAGGATAATCCATTACACTTCCCATCAAGCCTCTTTTATGAGTAATTTCTGTGTTATTCAGTTCTGATAGTTTTAACATTTGGCTTGATTTCATGTTATGGTTCAGACCAAACGTATGACCCATTTCATGCAACATCAGATAATATAAAAACTGCTTGTGCATTTTTTTGATTTCAATAACCGATGCATCACTTGTTTCAAGCGTAGTTAAACCGGCAGAGTACTGGGCCTTTAATTCATGCGCCAATGTGCAGGTTGCATTATATTTAATTCCCGGAAAAGTAAGTTGTTCGGAAGATGGAGCGCTGAAAAGTTCATCGATAATGGGCGTTGCATTGCCGCTATACCATTCTACAGTAATATCCGATCCAAGTATCTGGCCTGTTTTTGGGTTCACAAAACTTGGGCCGATAGCGCCGTATTGCGGAGTTGCAGATGATACCCATCGGATAACATTGTAGCGGATATCACTTGGATCCCAATCCACCTGATCGGGCATAATTTTCATGATGATGGCATTTTTGAAACCTGCTTTTTCAAAGGCTTCGTTCCATTTTTCTCCGGCTTCCTTTATGGTCTGGCGGAATTCTACAGGGGTGGTATTTTCTATCCACCAAACAATTGGCTCAACAGGTTCACTTAAGGCAGCTGCCGGATCCTTTTTTACCAGATGCCAGCGGTTAATAAAATCCCTGTAATTAACCGCGTCTACACTGGTCAGGTTATTTATTTCCTGAGTAAAATATCCAATTCTTGGATCGTCTAACCGGGGCCTGAAATTATTATCGGGCATGTCAATAAAACTGTGCTGCATCCGAACGCGGATATATCGGGCATCAGTAATATCTTTTCCTCCCCCGTTATAAGGAGCCGGATTGTCATACGCCAGGTCGACCTGAATATCTGTATTATCAGGGAATGATTTTACTTTATGATATTTGGATTTGGATGCATTTAAGGTACCTAGATTAAAAAAAGAAGTTGGCGGAATTCCAATTGGTGCCAGAGGTTTTACCGGATCCATTTTTTCGCTAAGGAAAAGGGCGTCGGCATTGATAAGATAGCCTGATGAATCTGCAACCGAATATTTTTCAGATAATATTACAGATTCTGGCACATCCACCCCGGCAGTTTTGCTAACCGCATTTTCCGGATCATAATAAAAATTGGTATTTATCTGGTGAAATTCAAGCTTATCAAAAGCTTTCACTATTTTAAATACCGCATTTGAACGGTGCATACTCTGATTCAAATACAGGCTGGTCGGCCCGCTTATTGAAAAACTTTGATAAATGAATTCTTTATTCAGCTGATCTTTTCTGATGTATAACTGAACAGAACCTGTAAGCGTATCCTGGTAAATGGTAAGTAATCCATCAGACCGTTTACTCGACTTTACTTTTTCAGCAAGCGTGGCTTCTTTTGCTTTTCCTGCATCCGGAGCTTTCGAAGCAGATGCATTTTGCGCAGAACCTTTCTTAGACCTTTTTTGTGCCGCTGCCTCAAATCCGGAAATACCAAGGGACAGTAAAACAGCAGCAAATAGAATTTTTCTCATATGGTTTAGGTTTAATATTAAATGGCAGTATAATTAGGGTAATTACTTTCTTACTCTAATATATTCTGATTTGATTAAAGTTCCTAATGATCCAATAGTCCGGAAATGACAAATAACAATAAGATGAAAATCTTAAATTTCAGATAGAGGTGACATAGCTTTTCCGGAAGAAGAAGGGGAAAGCCTTCTAAATTTCAAAACAGGCAAAATTGAGAATTAATAATCAGCGAAAATTTTTAAGTGATTAAACAAATTCCCTCCTAAGCCACAGGGAATATTTTCCGCAACAGCGTACAATTCAATTCCTAAGATTTAACCGATGTATTACAAAAGGAACTAAAGAAATTTATACCTTTTCTGTTTCCTTTTTCTTATTATTTCCTAAATATTTCTCAAGCAAGTCAGGTATTTTTTCAAAAGCGGCTCCAAGTCCTTTTGATGAGCGGGTAGGAATAAATTGAATATCATTACCTCTGGATACTAAAAATCCAACCGGACTAATACCCAGCCCTGCTCCCGCTCCGGAACCTATACCTTCTCCAGCGCCTGTATTTTTACCGTTATTTTTCCCTTCTCCTGCTCCACCTCCAAGTCCGAGTCCAAAAGACATTACCGGTACGCACATAAATTCTCCTAATTGAAATTGCTGACCAATAACGGTTTCAGTTTTTGCTTCTGATTTTAGGAACTCGGTCATTTTACCGAGCATGTCATTAAAATTTTCCATGATTTCATTTTTTTGATGAACACATTTATGAAAAGTAATATGCCCGGATCATTCGAGCAAAGTTGTTTTTGACTTCAAGAACAATATCATTTTGATTCATAAAATTCATTTCAATGCTTTTGTTGTTGTATTTGCCTAAGAAATAAAAAGCAGGATATAAAACAGCATTGACGGGCATTTCTCCTGTATCAATTGTCAAATGAAATTTTTTTATTTGAAAGCTCCGGATTAAAGACTTTATCTTCACTCGGGAAACCTTATATCTATCTTTTTTGGAGGAGGCAGGTCTTACTTTCTTCTTTTTTGCAGACAGCAGATCAATTTGCTTTCTCCATGCTGCGATTCTCATATGAACCTTTAAAGAATTTTCATTCATTATTAAACAGGCGCTTGCCAGTTTGTGAAATCTGAGTCTGAATAGCCCACTAATACTGTTTATCTCCAGATATATGGGCGCAAAAAGCAGATAAACAAGCAGCAGCAATATTATAAGAAACAGAATTAACAGTATCATTTAGGCAGCTATTTAAATCTTTACGAAGATGAAACTTTACAAATTCCCCAGGAATGATGATAGTCAACCCCGCTGATGATTTACATCTGAAAATAGCAAAATAGCAGGTTTAAGAAATGGGGCAATTAAAATATCCCCCTTTCGGGGTGATTGTAATTGGAAGTAAAAAATCGTAATTTGTAATGCATATTAAGATCTTTTTCAATAATCAGATCAGGTTAAATCTGGATGAATGAACACTTCAATTCCATTTGTTAAGCCGCGTAAACTCCCTTTTAAATTATTTATTGCGGCGCTGTTCCTTCTTAGCTGCAGTCAGGCTACACTGGCACAGCGGTATAATTTTACGCAATACAACATAGAAGATGGTTTAATACAATCGCAGGTTAGGTATTTTACCCAAAGCCCGAGCCGTCACCTGTGGATTGCTACTCAGGGCGGTGTTTCCCGCTTTGACGGAACCCAGTTTAATTCACTAACACGAACTGAAAATGGCCTGGCAGATATGGCCACCACTGCTCTGATCAGCGATAAAAAAGGGATAATATATATAGGAACCAAAAACGGATTATCTGTGTATGACGGAAAAAAAATTCGCAATTTCAGGCTTGCGGATACAGAAAGTCATTCCTGGATTAAGTGTCTGGTTAAAGATAAAAACGATAGAATCTACGGACTGGTTAACGAACGGATTTTCATTTTTTCGGGAAATAAAATTCAGCTTCTTAAAAATACTGAATTTTCTAATGACAATGTAACAGCGCTGACTACAGATCGCAATGGGTTAATTTATGTAGCTGTTTGGGGTAAAGGAATTTATAGATTAAACAATTCTGCCTGGCAGTTGAAAGTGTCCTTGCCCGAAATGTCGAAACCGGCTATGGTTCGTCAGCTGCAGTTTGATATCCAGCAGCACGATAAACTATGGATTCTGACTGCAGAAAAAATATTAATATCTCAAAAAAATAAACTTGAACAAGTAAGCAACAGCACCTTAAATTCAGCAGGAACTTTTTTGCTTTCATTGGCGCAGGATAACCAATCAAACCTCTGGATTGGAACTTCGATGGGTGCATACTGCATCCGGGCGCAAAGTACAATCTACTTCAATTCGGAAAATGGTTTTACAGATAATGCTGTAAACCAGATATTCAGAGATCAGGAAAACAATCTCTGGTTTGCTACCGAAGGGGCCGGTATATACAAATATAACGGAGATCAAACCATGATTTTGGATAAAGGACAGGGATTATCTAATGAAGTGGTAATGAGTTTTGCAAACGATCCTCAGGGAAACCTGTGGCTCTTGTCTTTTGGTGGTAGTATGGTGAAGCTAAAAGATGGAAAATTGATAAGTATAAACCTACCGGTTCCCGATTCAATTTCATACAGGATCAGTCAGTTGTTTAATGATAAAGATGGTAATATATGGATTGCCACTTTGGGCGCCGGTTTATGGAAATATGATGGCAAGGCATTTAAAAGTTTCCATGATCAGCCGGGTAAAGTACCAAAAGTAATTCGTCATATTATTCAGGACAGATATGGCGGCATTTGGCTGGCCACTCCAACCGGATGCTATATCTTTTATAATGGGAAATTTACTCATGTTAAAGATTTTAATGCAATTGCAGTAGGAGTCCTCGAAATTGGACAGGATTCTGTTTTAGTCAGTTCTGATAAGAGCTTATTCTTAATAATCGGGAAAAATCATCAGATTCAAAAGATTTCTTCTAAAGAAATCAAAGAATCTGTCCCATATTGCATGACTTTCTACAAAGGGCTGGTATTTTTGGGTACCGGAGAAAATGGCATTTGGGTTTGGAATTTAAACAAAAAAACCTTTAAAAATTTAACCCGAAAAGAAGGATTATATTCAAATACCATTTACAGTTTAATAGCAGATAAAACTGGGAACATCTGGGCCGGCACAGGACGAGGTATTAATAAAATAAAGATCAATTCTGCCGGAAATAACTTTGATATTTTGGGGGCCGAATATTCACAGCGAATTATTGTTGAGTGCAATCAAAACGCCATGTTTTTAAACCGGGATAAATTATGGGTGGGAACTACAAAAGGGGCATTGGTATTTGATCTGAAACCCAATAAAGTAATTACTGAAAAGCCGCATATCGTTCTTCAGTCTGTAAAACTTTTCAATTCAGTGATTAAAAATAAGGAGCAATCTTACAGTAGTTTAGACGGATTTTATTTACCGAAAGACTTACAAATAGCGTATCGTAAAAATCATATCAACCTAAATTTTAAAGCAATTTATCTGAGCAATCCTGCCGAAGTTCTCTACCAGTACAGGTTAGTTGGTCTTGATGATATTTTTTCTGTTCCGGGTTCCAATTCAAGCGTAAACTACCAGAGTTTAGCTCCGGGAGATTATGTATTTGAGGCACGTGCGGTAACCCGTTCCGGCCTAATTTCAGACAATATGCTACGCTTTCCCTTTTCCGTTAAGCCCGCATTCTACCAGACTTTACCATTCAGAATTGGTTTTATTTTATTCCTGATTCTTTGCGGCATCGGTTTACAGGCATATTTGCATCGTCTTAAAAACCGAAAACTGCAGTTGATAGAAAATCTAAAACGCGAAGAACGCTTAAAAGCAAGAAGGCAAACCGCAGAAGATTTTCACGATGATCTGGGCAATAAATTAACCAGAATTTCCATACTTACGGATATTTTAAATACCCGGCTTAATGGCGAACATGAGGAAGAAAAGCACCTGATAGGCCAGATTAAAGAAAATGCATCTTCACTTTACCGAGGCACAAAAGATATTCTATGGGCACTGGATCCGAAGAGCGATAATCTCTTTGAAATTTTATCTCACATCTCTGAATTCGGGATGGAGCTTTTCCAGGATACACCTGTGGAATTTAATTTTAAGGGTATTGATGAGCAGTTTTCTAATATTAAATTCCCGATGGAGTACAGTCGGAATATCAGCATGATATTTAAAGAATCGCTGAACAACATTTTACGTCATGCCAATGCTCGGCATGTAAATTTTCAGGTTACTGATCTTGAAAAATCAGTAGAAATCAGCCTTAAAGATGATGGCGTTGGATTTAACCCTCAGCCCACACTCAAAGGCAGCGGTTTAACAAATATTGCTGTCAGGGCCCGGCGAATTGGTGCCCGTCTTACATTAGATTCTTCCATTGGCAAGGGAACAACTATAACCTTATCTATTCTAAAAGATTTAAAACCGGCAGTATGATAACTGAGGATGTAATTCGGGTAGTAATTATTGAGGATGATGAGATCATCAGGAACGGGTACGCCTTTCTAATTGGCAAAGAATCCGGTTTCCGAATAGTAAATACGTATGCCTCTTTTGAGGACGCCGCACTTAATATTAAAGAAGACGACCCCGAAGTTATCCTTCTGGATATTGAACTTCCTGGAACCAACGGTATTGATGCCCTGCCGAAATTGAAGAAAATTGTTCCAACAGCTTTTGTGCTCATTTTAACGGTATATGATTCTGAGAAATTAATTTTTGATGCACTTGCAAGCGGAGCTTCGGGGTATCTCACCAAAAATTCAAGCGCTTCAAAAATAGTAGAATCGATACGCGAAGTTAAAGATGGCGGCGGTCCCATGAGCATTAATATTGCCCGAATGGTGATCAAATCATTTATGCGAAACCAAAATTCACCCTTATCCAAACGCGAAACCCAGGTACTTGAACTGGTAGGGAATGGTAAGAGCCGGAGTCAGATTGCTAAAGAACTGTTCATTGACCTTGAAACCGTTAGAAGCCACATTAAAAATATATACCTCAAGCTGGATGTAAACTCCCGTGCGGATGCCTTAAAAACTGCCCGTCTCAATAAACTGATTTAACAAAAAATCAATTATTTTCAGCTCTCTTTTCTGAAAAAAATTCTTCTTCTCCTCATTTGGTTTGCCAAAAACTTCTGATTCCGTATTCATTTAATAATAGCCTGCAGAAACCTCCTTTTATGCAGGCAACAGGTAATGCTTTTGTTACCCGGCAGAGATTTAATATCCTCAAAATCCCCCTCTAAGGGTGATACACAGCTATTTTAGAGACCGTAACTTTATTTCACAATGCTTGATTTACTGCATCAACAAAACCGGGTAAAGAAGCAATTATTCACCTAAAAATTATAAATCATGAAAACGTTAATCATTTTTCTTATTTGCGGATGCATGTTATCTGCAAATCAGGTGTATTCTCAAAAGCAAAAAAGTAATCTTTTGCCGGTAGTTACCATTACTGCCGAATCTAACATTAGTGAAGATGTTCGTAATGCTTTCTTCGATAAGTTTAAAGATGCTCAGAATATGAAATGGTATAAAATAAATCAGAATTATATTGTCAAATTCATTATGGATGACCAGCTACACCAAGCTTCATTTAAAAAGAATGGTTACATGGTATATCATATTGGCTATGGATTTGAAAAAAATCTTCCTGAAAGTGTGCGTATGCAGGTAAAATCTCAGTATGATGAGTATAAAATCGGCAGTGTGTTTAATGTTAATCAGGATGAAAGAAACATTTGGATTGTTAATCTGGAAAACCCCAAATATTTTATCATTGCCCGGGTAGAGAATGGCGGGATGGAGGAAATATCCCGATTTAAAAATGCTACAGGCATAACCAGTCCGGTGGCAAGTAACAGGTAAAGCCTGTTAAATGATATCAATTTATCAATGGATCAGATTTTATGGCTTAAAAAATCTGATCCATTTTTTTAATAAAATTCTAATTCTCCTAATCCGCTAAAGAATATTTTCACGAATTACTTAAAGATCAGAACCACTTATTTGCTGATTGCAGAAACCTCTTGCTTTGAAAGCATTTGTTTAAACCCGTCCAGTGCATGCCGGGATATCGGTCGTTGTCATAATGACTAATTCTTGCCCGGCCTTCGAACATGTCACGCATGTATTGCATTCCCTGCCAGGCCGGATAAAGCTCTTTTTCTGCAGGGGAAATGGTGCGGGCTACTTTGATAAGTAAGTTCAGCAATCCCAGACCACCGGCCTTGAACAATTTAAAATGATGACCGCTCACTTCGCTCAAGATCACTGCCATTTGCCTGGCACTGATTTGTTCGCCGGCTATTTTCAAAAAACGTGGACTTGAAGAGTCAAGAGCGGCATTTGCAGTAAAAGCAGCCGTATCATCCATGGTAGTGAAATCAATGCTTTGATCGGCATTGCCCCAGTACAAAATCCGTTTATATTTAAAAAGAATCATGGGCATTGGGCCCGTGAGTAAATCCATAAACGGACCGTTAAAAATACTTGTAGCTGCAATGGGCAATTTATCAATGTACTGCTGAAATTCTCTCCTTTCGTCTAAGTT
Organism: Daejeonella oryzae DSM 19973; assembly: GCF_000422945.1. Taxonomy (GTDB): domain Bacteria; phylum Bacteroidota; class Bacteroidia; order Sphingobacteriales; family Sphingobacteriaceae; genus Daejeonella; species Daejeonella oryzae. The sequence goes on along the minus strand of NZ_AUHA01000003.1, from coordinate 273,777 downwards.
GCGGTTTTGTCCATCCCGAAGATTTGTAAAATCTAAACAATAGTCTGAGGGAATAAAGCGTGGCACACCGGCCAGTACCGCTGCATCCGCTAACACTTTTTGAGTATCTACAATAACATCACGCAAGCCGGCTAAAGCCGAAACTACACAGGATGCACCCTGGCATGCAAGGGCAACTTCCCCGGCATTCAGCAGATTAACTTTAAAAACCTTTACACCTGAATTTTCAAGCATGTTTACTTTTCCGGCATCACTGCTGCTGCGAACAAGCGCCCTAACTTCAGCACCTTTTGAAAGTAATTCCCTTACAATTCTTTCGCCCAGATTTCCGGTTGCGCCTGCAACTACAATTACTTCTCCCATAATTATTCCTTTAAATCAATCTGCGCAGTATTGCTAAACTTTAACTTGCTATCCAAACTAACGATCTAATTCGGGATGTTTAGCATACAAATTCAATTGTAAATTCTGTTCCTTTATTTACTTCGCTTTGAATAGATATTTTCCCGCCAAGGGTTTCAACCTGATTTTTAACCATGAAAAGGCCCATTCCCTTTCCTTCAATATTTAAATGAAACCGTTTATACAGTCCAAAAACCTGGTCGCCAATTTTTTGAAGATCAATGCCCATTCCGTTATCCGTAAAAATTAGCTCAATTTTATTTTCTGACCGGCGGCTTTTAATTGTAATAATTCCCGGAATATGTTTTTGACGGTATTTTATGCTGTTGGATATCAGATTATAAAAAATACTGTATAAATAGCTTTTTAAAGTTATTATGCTCTCAATCTCATTAAAATCAGATTCGATATTTATATTTTCTCTATCAATTAAATTCTTGATACTGATTTTTATTTCATCTACTATTTCAGCAAAAAGTATGTTTTCTTTGGTTTCATTAATCTGATTTCTAACCTGGATGATTTGACTTAGATCTCTAACAACACTGTCCAGTCCGTTAACAGATTGGCGAAGCCCTTCCTTTAGAAAAATTACATCCCGGGGAGAAAGACCAGGATCATTTAACAAGTTTTCTATACCCAGAATGTTTGCTACCGGAGCACGCAGATTATGAGAAACAATATATGTAAACTGCTCCAGATCATTGTTACGAAGAATGAGATCATTTACAATTTTTGCACGCTCTATTTCACTCAGTTTTCTGTCTGTAACATCCTGAAAAATACCAAACAATGATACTGCATTGCCGTTTTTGTCAAATTTATATTTCCATTCATTATATGAATACCGAACACTTCCATCGTTGCGTATGAACCTAAATTCAAAAGTGATATTTTGCAAATTTTTAAAGCCTTCGTCTATACGTTGATAGGCGTATTTCAAGTCTTCTGGATGGCAAAATCCCATAAAATTCTCTTCATTAGCAATGACGTCGGCTTTTTTAATTCCAAATATGTTGTAGATCTCATCAGACCAGGTATGGATGTTATGCGCCAGATCGATTTCCCAATTGCCCACACGAGCTATGGCTTGCGCTTGTTTTAAACTTTCATGTTTAGATGCCAGATTTTGCTCAAACATTTTACGATCGGTAATATCTGTAACCATGGCCAGTGCGCCATTGTAAGTTCCATCTTCGTTAAAAAGAGGTGTTGCAGATACATTTGTCCAGATGGCTTTACCTGATTTCGATATGTACTTGAAATGCCTTTCTTCCGCATGATCCTCTTTTTTCTTCAGCATCAGATTCCTGGCTATCTCTTTTCCCTCCTCATCCAAAAAAGAATAGATTTCTTTTCCAGTAATTTCAGCGGCTGAATATTCTAATATCTCTGCCATTTTTGTATTTACGAACGTAATTTTATCTTTTTCATCGATCAGACATATTCCTTCCTGCGCAGTTTCTACGATCTGCTTGTATTGCTTTTCACTTTCCTCTATTCTTTTTCGTGATAAAACCTGTTCGGTAACATTTATGGCGAAAAAGAAAATGCCATCAATCTGGTCGTCCGCATTGCGATGAGCCTGACAAATGAAATTAAGATAGGTATCAACCAATTTCCCAGAAGCATGCGTATCGAATTGGATAAGCATTTCATTGGCATAAAAGGTTTTGCCGGTGTTATAGACATTATCCAGAAATTCTAAAACTCCCTGTCTTTCCACTTCCGGTAAGGCCTCTTTAACAGACTTGCCAATGATATCCGTTTTACCAACCAATTGCAAATAAAGAGGATTGGCCATTTCATAGATATGATTTGGACCTTTTAAAATTCCCATGCAGGATGGGGATTGAGAATACATATCCAAAAAACGCTGTCTTTCAACATCAAATGCTTTTTCAAGAATTTTTTTCTCTGTTGCATCTTTGGCTATTCCATACAGCAAATTCTCTTTTTCATCCCAGAGCAGCGACCAGTTAAGATTAACCAGGCTTCCATTTTTGTGAATAAATCTGTTTTCTAAAACAATATCAGGTACTACACTTTTAATTTCTTCATCCGCCCGAACACTTCGCTGCATATCGTCCGGAAAAATAAAATCAATATAGTTTCTGCCAATTAATTCATCCGGCTTATAACCTAAAACTTGTTCGGAAGCAGCATTTACGTGAACAAATATTCCTTTTTCATCCCTGGAACAAATCACATCCATTGAAGAATTCATCAGCTTATTCAGATCATTTAATGCTTTCTGCAAAGCAGTAGAAGTAGCTACAAGATTTTCTTCTGCTTTTTTTCTTTCAGAGATATCTCTTATGGTCATAGACGTTTTTTCCAGTCCATGTCTATCTACAAAAATAACAGAAGTAATCTCGGCTTCAAACCGGGTTCCATCTTTCCTTTTACAGGTAATTTCTCCTCTGGCCCTACCGTTAAGAATCCGTTCTTTAAGCAGTGGTGCTAACCTGGGATCTGTGATATCTGCCAGGTCTGCTCGTCCGGCTTTGCAAATTTCATCCAATGTCATTTGAAAAATTTCGCATGCAGCCGCGTTTGCTTCCAGAATCTGACCGTCTTTAACCGTCAGCAGAATGGCATCCATAGAGCTTTCAACTAAAGAACGATATTTAGCTTCATTATCTTTTAATGTCTCTTCCGCATGTTTAGAACTTGCCGGAAGTATGCTTTCAGGATATGCATTGGCAGGATTTGATGTGCTCATATTAATTGTTTAAGACATAATCAGCAAATCAATCCAGAGTTTATTGCTTATTATTTTAAAATATTATTTGATCTGAATTTGTCAGGAAAACTTATCCGTATCTATTCAGGTTTTTAAATCACGATCCATATTACGTAAATTTTGTTTTAGAGGTTCACGACATTACGTTATACGCTATTGTCATGCCACAAAAACCTGATTATCAGATACTGGAAACGAGAAATAGCACATTGCTGATTGAGCATAAATCTATAAAAAAAGGCAGACCTTTCGGACCTGCCCTTTTTCAGAAAAAAATAATATAGAGCCATTAACGGCTTAATGAGCTGTATTTTACTTATTGCTGTGACGTTTAAACACCCTGGAATATCCTGTTTTACCATCAGCAGAATTGACCAACGCATTATGATCATTCCTCATGTTTAAACTTCCATGCTGATCAAGAATATTGGCCACCTCTTCTGCCTGTTCTGAAGAGGGTACATCCACACTTACAACATAATTACGTTCTGTTGCGTCAGAATATCTTTTCACATCATCCTCATTATTAAATAAGGATTTAAAAAAATGGGTTATACCGCTTTCATCCCGATTGTAATGCTCATGGCTCAATTCAGACTGGCGAGTCGAAACCGTAACATCATCCTTATTAAATCCGTGATTAAGCAAATATTCGATCACTGCCTGAGATTGACGGGAATGCTCAAAAACCCCGACAACGGTAAATTCTTTAGTATCTGATGCAGATGCATTAGTACGTTGATGCTCCACAAAGCTACGGGTTTCTCCCCTGTCTAAATTATGCGCAGCTGAATTCGGAAGTTCGGTATGCGATCTTTCCGATGTAACCGGAGAATCCGGATGAACTTCTGCCGATTGACAAGCAGAAGATTTTGATTGAGCCTGCTGCGAATTATCATTATTCATTGCTGATAAAAAAGTACTTCTGGTCAGATCAATGGAATTTCTGGAGAATTTTCCTTTTTCGTAGGAAGGCAGCACTGCAATTTCATTAGGCATCAGGCCTTTATAAATTACATTCTTATATGATTGATGAACCTCGGCATACTCCAAGGGCAATAATACTTTTCTTTCTTTCAGATTAAGCTCATTCTTATCCAGATTAAGAACTATAAAAACAGCCTTTCCGGCATTGGTGTCTAAAATCAGTTCATCAACTTCGCCCAAAATATTACCCGTTTCATTTTTAACCACCCAGTTCCGGATATCAGATTCTCCGTCGGCAATTTCATAATTGCTTTTCCCAAGTTCTTTTAAGTGACTGTAATCATTGTTGTTTGATGACATAATAATATGTTTAGAAGTTTAAGAAAATTGTGTGGTTAATTCCGTTGAAGAAAATCCCGGAGATAAAAGGTTGAAAACGTTTAACTCCTGCTGACCGAAATAGTTATTGGTGTACAGATAATACACTACTGCTAAAACGATCAGAATTATTAAAAGCCATAACCACCAAAGGTTTTTGCGCTTGCGTTGTATATGTATTTCAGCCATAATTTTATGTATTTTTAATCATAAACACCATTTTTCTGTATAAGGTTTTAATTTAAGTTTCAGTGTGGCTAAATCAATAAAACCGGCAGCTCATTTATCTTCTAAAAAACTATTTAGCAGGATGAGATTATGAATGGCTTCGCCGCGGGTATTATTAAAATAAACATATATCGTACGGCCCTCTTCTTTCCAGGAACTAATATATTCAGCATATTCATGCAAAAAATCATCTGTATAGCTGCCCCTGTAATCACCATTAGCGCCATGAAATCTTAAATACACAAAATCCGTATTCTGATTGATATTAAAAATACCCGATGAAGGCATATCATGCATCACGATAGTTGCATTATTCTGCTGAAGAATCTCCAAACAATTTTGCTGATACCAGGACGGGTTTCTGAATTCAACTGCTATTTTCCATTGATTACCGGGATTATTCTGCCGGATGTGGTTCAGGAGTTTAGCGAGCTGATCTAAATTTTCGCTTTGCAAACCCGGAGGAAACTGAAGCAACAAACATCCTTTGTTGAGACCTGCCCCATTTACGGCCTGCATAAAATGGTCCACATCTTCATTTTTGAAAGCCAGAGATTTTACATGGGTGATCTCCCGCGATACTTTAAATGTAAACTGAAAACTAGGAGGCACACTTTCGGCCCATTTCTGAACCGTTGAAGCCTGAGGAACTTTATAGAAAGAACTATTGATTTCTATACTGTTAAATAATGAACTGTAATAAGTCAACCGGCTTTTATCCCTGAATTCAGGCGGATAAGATAATTTATTTGGAAACGGAAGTACCAATCCGCTGGTTCCGGTATAAATTGAATTCATTTTATCAAGCATATTCAAAAAGGCTTCACCCTTCAGATTTATGTCAGGTTTATTGCTTCATAACCGGGTAAGCTTTACAAAAGTTTACAATTTGATTAAATCTTCGGTTAAATCATCTAAATCCAATTAAATCAGCTAATTAAATTCCATTTCCGCATTAGCGGAAATAATAGGTTACATTGGTCGAAAGAATAAATTGGAATAAAATGAAATTCTCAGCCCAAAAACCTATACCTGAATTTTTAGCCGGTGGCGGAGAATATATACCTAGTGAAAAAAAATCCAATATTTTGAGTACCGATAAAACCCCGGTTGCCCTTTGTATTTATAAGGGATCAAATTATATTGTTGAGTATGCAAACCGACACTATTTACAATTACTTCAAAAAGATGAGAATATAATTGGAAAACCCTTTTTTGAATCATTTACGGATCTTGAATCGCAGGGAATTAAAGAAATTAGTGATCAGGTAATTCAAAGTGGAATTTCATATCATGCCGATGAACGCGAACTGCAAATTCTGAGAAATGAACAAATGGAACAGGGTTTTTTCAATTTTGTATACCAGCCCTATCAGGAGCAGAACGGAATTATCTCGGGGATTATTGCAGTAATTACAGAAGTTACTGATATGGTTCTGGCTCGCAAAAAAATTGAAGAAAGTTATGCTTTTAACAAAACTGTATTAGAAAGCAGCCCGGACTGTATGAAATTAATAGATACGGGAGGCCGGCTGCATTATATGAATGCCAATGGCCTTTGCATTATGGAGATTGATGATTTTACGCCATATATCAATAAGTTTTGGTGGGAATTATGGGGAGTTGATAATGAGCAAACCGTGAAAGAATCCATAGAGAAAGCTTTAAAAAATGAGCCTTCCCAGTTTCAGGCATTTTGTGTTACCGCCAAAGGAACTCCAAAATGGTGGGATGTAAAAGTATCGCCGGTGATGGATATCACGATACCCGGAAAAGTAACCAGCATCATTTCTGTCTCCAGAGATATAACCTTCCAAAAAATCGAGGCTGATAAACTGGCAGAAAGTGAACATCGCTATCAGGAAATGGTTAAATCGTCACCTTCAATGATTGCCATTTTAAGGGGAGAAGAAATGTTTATTAATGTTGCAAATGAAGCCATTTTAGAAACATGGGGTAAGGGAAATGATGTAATTGGGAAATCACTATTAACAGTAATGCCCGAACTGGTTGAACAGGGATTTGACGATATATTAAAACAGGTTTATTTTACCGGGCAGCCGTATTATGGATACGAAGTTCCGGTATATATAGTACGGGGTAGCGAAAAAGAATTATTCCACTATACCTTCATTTATCAAGCCCAGAGAGATTCAACTAATATTATTGAAGGCGTGTCAATTATTGCCACAGAGGTCTCAAAACATGTAGAATATAACAAGAAAATAAAGGATAAAGAAGAGCTTTTCCAATCACTGGCAGATCAGGTGCCGATGTTTGTTTTTAATATTGAGCCAAACGAGGAAGCCACCATCAGTTACTGGAATAAAACCTGGCTTGATTATACCGGCCAAACTATTCAGGAAGCTTTAGGAAGTGCCTGGGAGGGAATCATACATCCGGATGATGTGGCTGGGATGATGGAGGTTTATAGGGAAGCTTTTAAAAATCGCCAATCGTATTTACTACCTTCTATCCGCGTTAAGCGTTACGATGGCGAATACCGCTGGCATATGGTTAAGGCGAATCCCCGTTATTTACCCAACGGTGAATTTTCGGGTTTCGTGGGGGTGGGTTTTGATGTGCATGATCAAAAACTTGCTGAATTGGCATTAAAAGAAAGTGAATCCCATTTCCGTCTGATGGCTGATTTAATGCCTGCTAAAATTAGTAATGCCAAGTCTGATGGCAGCGTTCTTTATTTCAATAAAAGCTGGATGGACTTTACCGGAATGAGTTTTGAAGAAATAAAAGAACTGGGATATCATAAGATCATGCATCCGGATGAAGTTGAAGAGTTTTCAAAACGCTTCCAAAAAGCAGCCGAAACCGGCAGCAATTTGGAAATGGAAATGCGATTTCTGAATAAACACGGCGAGTATATATGGCATTTAAATCTGGCATCACCTGTTAAGGATGAAGATGGAACCATCCGGATGTGGGTGGGTGTTACTTCAGAAATTCAAAAGTTAAAGGACGAAGAAAAGCAGAAAGAAGACTTCATGAAAATGGTTAGCCATGAACTTAAAACTCCGGTAACGTCTATAAAAGGATATGTGCAATTTTTGCTGAGCATGCTGAAAGAAGAGCAGGAAGCCAAACTAGCTCCATTACCCATTAAATCATCATTAAAACGTGTAGAAGTTCAGGTTGTACGATTAACAAAACTGATTAATGAGATTTTAGATCTTTCCAGGCTAAAAGAAAACAAGCTGAATCTGGATAATCAAATTTTCAATCTTAATGATCTGGTAGTTGAAACGGTGCAGGACATTCTTCACACTTCAACCACGCATACTTTGGATATTAAACATGAATACACTGGTGCAATCTATGGCGACAAAGACAGAATCGGACAAGTGCTGATTAATATAATCAATAATGCCATCAAGTATTCTCCGGTTAATGAAAAAATTGAAGTAAAAGTGCACAACGGTGATCATAGCCAGATATCAGTAAGTATTAAAGATTCTGGTATTGGCATTACTGAAACCGACCGCCTTAAAATATTCGACCGTTTTTACAGGGTTGAAGGCGAAAACGAAAACGTTTTTTCAGGTTTTGGTATAGGTCTTTTTATTACCAAAGAAATTATTGAGCGGCACCACGGATTAATAAGTATTGAAAGCGACTATGGAAAAGGTTCAACGTTTACATTCTCTTTACCGCTGTATGAAAAACATTTATCTGAAAGCATTTCTAACTGATAAACAGATCCAGTGTATTTATCATTAAGCCCAAATTCCATAGTAAAAACAAAAACCCTGTTTTAGTTTAATGGAAGCCTATTTTCCTCTTCAATCAATTGTTTTGATAGAACAAACGCCTTAGGGGTGGAACAATTCTTTTTCTGGCTTGAATAAATAGCTTTTTGGGGAAACGTAAGACTATGTACTCAATACATCGAGCCTATTTGCTTTTAATTCTGGCCTATTCAAACAGTAATACTTCTTTTTTTAAAGCCATTTTATCCCGATAGGGAATGAAACCGAAAAGGATGTTGGATATTTAAAATGAAGGGTTCATTCAATCAGCCGATTTTGGTGTATACAAAAAAAGCAAGCCTGAATTAGGCTTGCTTTTTAATGAATTAAGAAGAACGTTTATTTTAAGAATAATTCAAGTTCAACACGTCTGTTTTTTGCTTTACCGGCTGCGGTTGCATTGCTGGCAACCGGACGGGTTTCGCCATAACCTGTGGCTACAATGCGGCTATCTACCACCCCTTTAGACGCCAAATAAGCTTTTACAGCATCCACACGACTTTGAGAAAGAGACAGATTGCTTGCATCGGCACCAACAGCATCTGTATGGCCTCCCATTTTCAGATTATAATCTACGTATTCATTTAATATGCTCACCACCTCATCCAGCATGGGAAAAGAAGAAGTGGTTAATGTTGCTTTACCTGTTTCGAAATTGATTCCGCGGGCAGCAAACTGCAAACGCTTTTTAACATCAACTTTCATTACCGGGCAACCTTTATTGGAAGCATCGCCAGAAACTGAAGGACATTTATCTTCTGAATCAATTACTCCATCGCCATCTGTATCAGCAGGACAACCTTTTTCGTCTACTTTGGTACCTGTTTGTGTATTTGGACATTTATCTTCTGCATCAATTACACCATCACTATCACTATCAGATGAACAGCCGTTTGCATCTACTTTAATTCCCGCAGGCGTAGCGTTACATTTATCTTTAGAATCTTCCACACCGTCTCCGTCAGAATCCGGGCAACCCATAAAACGGTCTAATCCTTTTTCATTTGGACATTTGTCTTCTGAATCCGGCACACCGTCATCATCGCTATCCGGGCAACCTTTAAACCGGGCAATACCTGGAACATCCGGACAACTGTCTAAATTATCAGCAACACCGTCATTGTCTTTATCCTGGCAGCCGTTCATATCTGTTCCCGGAACTTCAGGACATTTATCCAGATAATCTACAATTCCATCGCGGTCGGTATCAACCGGACAGCCTTTGGTATCCACAATAACTCCCGCAGGGGTATCCGGACATTCATCTTTTCTGTCTTTTACTCCGTCGCCGTCAGAATCTTTTGCGAATGATTCAGCCGAAGTTCGGGATGAAATGCTTTTTAAAGCCAGCGGATCAGCGTTTACGTGAAAACTCGAAAACACCACCAGCATGGCAAGTGATAAGGTAATTTTTTTAAGGTTCATAATATATTGGTTTATTAATTTGAAGTATTATACAGCTGATAAAATCAATCTGCGTGGAGGCCTTTCCGGGAGCTCTTTTACAGAACGAGTATTGAAATTTTGAATCTCAGTTTTTTAAAGTACTCAAAGCAAATACTTATAAATCAACCGGCTATTCAATTCAGAATAATCTGGGATGCAAGAGCAATTGTTCTGAAGAAATGAGGTTTACATATAAAACCTTAAAATTCAATAAGAGTATACAACTAATGTACCAGAAAGATTTTTGCTTTACGGCAAGATAATCTAATAATTACTACGTTTTTAAAATCTTTAAAAGCCTAAAATTACCCTCAAATGAGGTTTCAGAACTTCATGTAAACTTAAATTGTTATTTTTGTGAAAATTTATATAAATGCAGCAGGTTTTAAAAAAATCAGATAATCAACAGCAAAGGTCTGTAAAGGCTTTAGCGCTTGTGTTTATCTCGCTTTTTATTTTAACCCTATGCCCGGTTAAAAGAGGACTTCAGATTTTGGCATCGGGTTATCCGGAGATCGAAAACAGTGTTCCTGCAAATAAATCACTATCTGTAAATCAAAAGCAGTTTGCAGAAAATTCTAAAACCTGCGTTGAAAAGGAGTCATTCATTAGTTTGCAGCAGGATAAACCCGGATTATTATCTGCATCGCTGTTTTTTCCGGCGTACCTGATCTCGTTTAATCGTTTGCAGGCCTACATTCCTGATTCCAGAAATTCATTATTTTCTTTCTCAAAGTCTGAATTCAGGAAGCCCGGCACTCCTATTTATATCCTAAACAGAATATTACTGATTTGATTTTCTTTAGATAAAGTCTATTTCTATTTTTTATAAAGATGATGTTAGATTTATTGACAATCAATTTATTAATATTAAAAATTACCATGAATATCATAAAATCATTCAAATCCAATATTGGATTTATAATCGGACTCGTTATATTTTTAGTAATTGCATTAAATCCGAATGCAAAAGCCCTTGTCATGCGTGGGCTTATAAAAATTGGCTTATTTCAGCCAGACGTAAGCAATTTAAAACCCAAGCCTGCTGAAACAAATGAGGAAACTACTGCAGGCCCAATGGCTCCTGCCGCAAGTTTCATTACTTCTGACGGAAAAACAACAAGCCTTGAAAACTTAAAAGGAAAGGTTGTTTTTATAAACTTTTGGGCAACCTGGTGTCCGCCCTGCCTTGCCGAAATGCCTTCTATAAATTCTCTTTCAGGGAAACTAAAAGACAACAAAAATGTGGTTTTTTTACTGATTGATGTAGAAAACCAGCTGCAAAGCTCTGAAGCATTTATGAAAAAAAATAAATACAATCTGGATGTTTACGGTCCGGCTAGTTTTATTCCTGATGAGTTGTTTAAAACCAATTTGCCTACGACCGTTATCCTAAATAAAAAAGGAGAAATTGTTTTTAAACACGAGGGAATGGCAAATTACGATTCGGGAGAAACCGAAACTTTTTTAAAGGAACTTTCTAAATAAGTTTCTGCATTAATTTTTTAATAGAATTAAAAAAGGGAGGAGTTTTAGCTCCTCCCTTTTTTATAAAGGCTCATTTCTATTCGAACCGGATTTTTTCTTAACACCTCCCTGTCCTGCAGGCCGGTTCTGGTTTACTGATTTGGTTCTGATCCTTTCAATATTTTTATTTTTCATCATTATACCTTTATTGAATTTATTTTGGTTCAGGTAGCGATTTCCGTTCATATCCATGCACTCGCCGTTACGAAGTTGAAACCGCTCCTGATTTTGCAACATGTAAGATCCATCCGGATTTACAGTTCCGCCATTTTTCAGCTGAATTTTCTCTCTAACCTGAGATTGCACGCCATTTTTGTAGAGATACAATTGACCATCCTGAAGTCTGAGATGATCCTCGGTATGAATACGATCCTGCTTCTGCTGCTTTTCTCTTTCCATATCCTGAGCTGCAACTTCGGTTTGATTAAATAATAAAAACAGCAGAAATAATAAAGTCATTTTTTTCATAATCAAAAATTTTAATTCATTATAATCTAGTACTTAAATAAAGATCATTAGAAGAATTCCTTTAAAACCTGATAAATATTTCATCTCACTATGATTTTAATTAGCCGGATGATTGACTGTGGTTTTTTTAGCGGTAAGCTCCGGAATGAACGTTTGGTTTTAAATCCTTAAAGTCGATTCGCTAAAGAAGATAATGAAATTTTAAAAATTCCGGATAAGGTGTAATCATTCTGACTAATTTAGGGCTGAATATTATCCGGAAATAACCTGCCAGAAATATAAAACCTACAAAATGAGCAAAACACTTGAAGAAAATAAAACTTTTACAAAGATTGATTATTCTGAAAAAAGCTTAACAAATATCGAGTTTGATGCCTGCACTTTTATAGATTGTAATTTCTCCAAATGTGATTTGTCAACCAGCGACTTTATGGATTGCCGGTTTGAAAATTGCAATTTCAGCATGGCAAAATTTAATAATACAGGTTTAAAAACCATAAGCTTTAAGGGATGTAAATTGATGGGAATTGATTTTACTAAATGCAAAGATTTTCTACTTGCATTTAGTTTCCAGAACTGCTTTTTAGATTATTCAACCTTCTCAGGCAAAAAAATTACGAAAACACTATTTAAAGATTGCTCCATAAAAGAAGCAGATTTCTCTCAGGCAGATTTAACAGCATCTGAGTTTCTGAATTGCGACCTTGCCCGCACCATTTTTCAGCAAAGTATATTAGAAAAAGCAGATTTCCGCAGCGCCTATCATTATTCTATTGACCCGGAATTTAACAGAATTAAAAAAGCTAAATTTTCCCTTTCAGGGATTAGTGGTTTATTGGATAAACATCAAATTATTATCGAAGATTAATTCAGAAAATTCACTCCGCAGGTTTGCTATTTTTACCCATATCATTTCCGCAGGAAGCGCAAAAAGGTAAATGCGCAAAGTTTTTATTTCCGCAAGTGGTACAACTTTTAAAAAGCTGAAGTCCGCAATGCCTGCAAAAGTTTGTTACAAGTTTATACACATCATTTTCTGAAGATTTTGTTAGCGGGAACTCCCATTTTTTAAGTATGAAATCCTTACCGCATGAAGGACAAAAATGATTTTGAAGGGCTTTCTCGGCAACACCAATTTGTACATTCTTTGCTCTTTCCTGGGTAGATATTTTTAATTCAGCCTGCTTCTTTTCTATAAATTTCCGGATTGTTCTGATGGCATAATAACCCAGTCCGGCAGATAATAAAATACCTACCGCATACCGAACATAACCACCATAACTTGGCAGATACGGCATAAGTCCAAAGAAGAAAGCGTAAATTGAAAAAAGTGTAAAACCAAAATAAAGAGGCCAGAACTTATGGTTGCGGTACCGGATAAAAAAGAAAATACCCAGTGCCAGTATGGGAGCTACAAAAAGTAAACGGATTAGAAATACTTTTAATTCGTAGCGTTTCAATTCCTTTGAATATAATTTTTCTGCTTTCAGATGTTCTTTCTGGATAGAATTTAATGCTTCCTGTCGTTTTTTATCTACCCTCTCCAGTTGACCGTCGAGGTTGTTGAGCTGCGAGCGCCATCCCTGCTCAACTTTATAAAATTCATCAAGCTTTTTAGCCCTGTTAATTACTTCCAAATCTTTATCCGGAGAACCCAATGTTTTTCTGGTTTGAAGCCAGTTGTCAAAAGATTGTTTTTCGTTCCGGTAGTTGGCTCTTGCTGTAGCTATGGTTTTTTCAATAGTTACCTTTTTATTATTCAGGTTTTCTGTTTCTGAATTATAGCTCAGTAAAACTCTATCCAAATTTGCAAGCACTGTTTTATTTTGAAAGTTTTCAGGCTCGGGTATCGGCGTAGCACTATCCAAATCCCCAATAATTTTATTGGAGAGCAGAATTAGAAATATGGATAAAATGATAGAAATGGAGTAGTAAATTATTCGAGATGTACGTTCTAACTTTTTACTGTTTAGTTCCATTTTAAATGATTTTTATCTGTTTATGTCCTAAAGTATTTGCTACTTGATTGGTAAGTATCTCTAAATATAAACGAAAGTAATGGTAATCTAACGAAACATAATTGTAAGCAACTTCTTCTTCATTCCTAATAGTTACTTCGATCCAAACAATCTGAAATATAATCGGGTTTGAGCGGATAAAATGGGTTTTCCTGAAAAATAAAACTGTTTGGTATTTCTTTAAATACCAGTCTCATAACTGCGGACTATTGCCACAAATTGAAGCTACAGAATGGTTTTATTGCTTGCAATCTATATATTTGCGGAATTTAATTCTTTTGAATTGAAGGATTTTTACAGCTACTATGTTAAGTGAAAAACTAAAAAAAGAAACTCTGGAATCTCATCAGGCTCTGGAAAAAGTACTGATTCAAAAGATAAAATCGGTTAATACATTAGAAGATTACAGCGAGATTTTAAACTGGTTTTACAATTTTTATAGTCCCATAGAATCGCAGGTTGATCAATACATATCCGAAAATATTCTCAATGATTATTCACAACGAAGAAAATCTGCTTCCTTAGCTCATGATATAATATCAGTAAACGGCACACTCCCGGAAAATCCCAGGCAAACCGGAGTTCAAATTGAGAATGTTTATGATGCGCTCGGTGCCTTATATGTTATGGAAGGTTCAACCATTGGCGGGAGTATAATCAGCAAAATGATTTCAGACCGGCTGGGATTGCAAAACAAGGAGTTTCTAACCTATTTTAATAGTTACGGAGAGAACACAATGTCTATGTGGAAATCATTTAAAGAAAGTTTAGACCAATTTCCCGCTACTGGGGAACAACAATTGCGGGTGGTAAAAAGCGCCAATAATACGTTTAAACATTTTAAGCTTCTGATAACTCAACATGAACAGCAGAACCAATTATGATTCAGACTTTTGCGGAAGTTTACCTTTGCATTTAATCAATACAATTCAGCCTTACGGATATGTAATTGTACTTAATAAATCAGATTTGTCTGTTATTCAGGCCAGTGATAATGTTGCAAATCTCTGGGATTGTTCAGTTAAATCTATTCTAAATCATTCATTTTTATCTTTTCTGGATAATCAGCAGGAACCGGAATTTAAAGAGAAAGCAGCCACAAATCTGCAGGATCGTATTCCTTTAACTTTAAGAGTTGAAGTAAATAAAATAAGCCGTGAACTTTTAACCATTATCCATCAGAAAGAGGAGCTGATTATTCTGGAGATGGAACTTCTGAATGATGAGATTAAAAATAGCTTTGTAAAGGTTTACCAGGATTTACGCTATTCTGTAAATGCCATCGAAAAAGGAACTTCTCTTGATTCGGTTTGTAAGGCGGCCATCAATGAATTAAAGAAAATTTCAGGCTTTGACCGTGTGATGATGTACCAGTTTGATGAAGACTGGAACGGAACCGTCATTGCCGAAGACATTGATGAAAGCTTATATGAAAGTTATCTCGGGTTAAAATTCCCCGCAAGTGATATTCCAAAGCAAGCACGAGCTTTGTATTTAAAAAATGCCTATCGGCTTATCCCCGATCGCGATTATAAACCTGTGGGATTTTATCCGGTTATTAATCCGCTAACTCAAACTTTTCTGGATCTGTCTGACTGCAATTTGCGGGGTGTACCGAAAGTGCATCTGGAGTATCTTAAAAACATGGATGTAAAAGCTTCCATGTCTATAAGGGTTATTAAAGATGAAAAACTCTGGGGCTTAATTTCTTGTCATAGCAAGACAGAAAAAAGTTTAAACTATGAAATCTGTTCTATTTTTGAGTTGCTCTCCAACATCATATCCAATAAAATAACGGCCATTTTAAATAAAGAAACCTATCTGCTTAGCAATAAGCTAAACGAAGCAAGAGCCCGGATTATTGATCAGATTTATACCGAAGATGATATACTTAAAGGTCTGATAAGTTCTGAAAATCATATTTTAAACATCTTAAATTCAGAAGGTGCTGCTGTTTTATACGATGGTCGGGTAGAAACTGTGGGAAATGTACCCAACAAAGAATTCATAGAAAACCTGAGCTACTGGCTTGATGCTAAAAATACAAACACCGTTTATCACGAAAATAATCTGGCTAATGTATACGACCAGGCTGGAGATGAACAGCATGTTGCCAGCGGTATTCTTGTAATTCCGATTAATCAAAGTAAAAGCGAATATATAATTGGTTTCAGACCTGAATTTGTTAAAACCATTAAATGGGGAGGCAATCCGAATGAAGCAATTAATTTTGAAGAGGATAATAAAACCTATCATCCCAGAAATTCTTTCAAACTCTGGAAAGAAACCGTTAAGCAAACTTCACAACCCTGGTATCCGGCCGAGATTGCTGTTTCAGAAAGTTTCAGAAGTTTTCTGTACGAATTTGCCACACGTTAACACAATCTATTTCTTCAATTTCCATCACACCCATGTTAAAAAAGGATAAAAAAGAAAAAAACGAGCATTTTATAGTTGCAATCGGTGCCTCAGCAGGCGGACTGGAAGCAATTCATGAGTTTTTTGACAACATGCCTCAGAATGCCAGTTTATCTTTTGTGGTTATCCAGCATCTTTCTCCTGATTATAAAAGTCTGCTGGTGGAACTGGTTTCCAAACACACACACATGAAGGTTTTTGAAGCCGGGCATGATATGACTATTCATAAAGAGTGTGTATATATTATTCCGAATAATAAAATCATGACTATTGGCAACGGCAAGCTGAAGCTTGCTGAGAAAATTGCTGATAAATCTCCCAATACTGCTATAGATAGTTTTCTTTTTTCTTTAGCTGCTGATCAGAAAGATAAAGCCATAGCAATTATCCTATCCGGAACCGGTACTGACGGCACCAAAGGCATTTCTGCGATAAAAGAAAGCGGAGGATTGGTGATTGTTCAGGATCCGGCAACAGCAAAATTTGATGGAATGCCTAATAGCGCCATCTCCTCAGGTTTTACTGACCTCATTTTGCCACCCGAAATGATGCCCGAGGAAATTTATAATTACATAAAAGAAACCCCTGTTCATACGCTAAACAAGGGTAAAATTGAAGATACTTTGCTTGAGGAAATTTTTACGATGATCTTTCAGTCGAGCGGGCATGATTTCCAACTTTACAAAACGCCAACAATTATCAGGCGGCTGGGTAAAAGAATGCAAACAGGTGGTTTTAAAAACCTGAAATCGTATGTAAATTATTTGCAGGATAGTCCTCAGGAAGTAAGAGCTCTCGGACAGGATTTTCTAATCAACGTTACTAAATTCTTCAGAGATCCGCTAGCCTTTAAAAGTTTGGAAGAACTGGCCATACCAGATATTATTAATGGTAAAAGTAATGGAGAGACTCTTAAAGTTTGGGTTTGTGCATGCAGTACCGGTGAAGAAGCTTATTCCATCGCCATATTAATTGATAAATATTTACGAAAAACAGGCAAGCGTCTGGATGTAAAAATATTTGCTACAGATATAGATGAGCGCAATCTTACCTTTTGCTCTAAAAATCTGTACCCATCTTCTATCGAAAAAGACGTTCCGGAAGATATTCTCAAAACGTATTTTGTAAAAGATGGAAAAGGCTTTTCTGTAATTCCAATGCTTCGTAAACAGGTGGTTTTTGCAAAACACAATATTATAAAAGATCCGCCATTTATTAAAAATGATTTAATCAGCTGCCGAAACATGCTGATTTACATGGACCACACTCTACAAAAAAGGGTGTTGGCAACCTTTCATTTTTCTTTAGAAAATACAGGTTTTTTGTTTTTAGGATCAAGCGAAAGCGGCTCATATATAAAAGATGGATTACTTGAAGTTGATAGTAAATGGAAAATCTTTAAGAAAAAATCTGGTTACAAATTCAATCATCAGGAAATTTTCAGAACCTCTGACCGTACTCACAAATTTATTGATTCTAAACGATCTTCAGATATAGGGAACAGTACTCTTACCAACACTCAGATAAAGGAAGATTTTAATAAATTAATTCTGGAAGAAATGGGCTATACGGCCCTCTATATCGATCACAATTATGATATAAAAGATAGCATTGGAGATTTCAATAAATATCTTTCTCTGCCTGATAAAAAGCTGAGTTTAAATATACTGAAAATGCTTCCGCAGGAAATTTCAGTTAGCCTGAACACTGCTGTAAGAAAAGCCCTAAAAACAGGCAAAAGTATTTTTCTTAAAAGTCTTCGTGTAAATTCCGGCGATAAAGGATCGATGGTTAACATTGCTGTGAAACCGGCAAAACCTGCCGAAGGAAAACCTTTTCATCTGATAATTTTTAGTGAAAGCAGTACAGAAAATACCAAGGCAAAAGATAACGAAGCTTCTGCCACGGTTTGGGGAGAGCAGGATAATGAATATGTTACCGAACTTGAAGCTGAACTGAATGAAACCCGTATCAATCTGCAGCTTGCTGTAGAAAGTATGGAAACAACCAATGAGGAACTTCAGTCGAGCAATGAGGAACTTTTATCTTCTAATGAAGAGCTGCAGAGTTCTAATGAAGAGTTGCAATCTCTGAATGAGGAACTGCATACGTTAAATACCGAGCATCAGCTGAAAATACGTGAGCTTATTGAGCTGAATGATGATTTAAACAATTATTTCCGCAGTACAGATATTGGTCAGATTTTTCTTGATCAATCACTGAATATCCGGAAATTTAACCCGGCTGCCGTTAAGATTGTAAATTTAATTGATACGGATCTTGGCCGGCCTATTTCCCACATCTCTAATAACATTACGGATGAATCTCTGGTTGATGAAATTAAGAAAGTACTCATAACAGGTCGAATGCTGGAACGGGAAGTGGAGCTTAACAATAGCACGCATTGCCTGATGCGTATTATGCCTTATATCCGTTTGGATAAAGTTACCGATGGTGTGATTCTTTCTTTTGTAGATATAACCGCTATTACAGAGCTGAATGATATTATAAAAGCAACTTTTAACTCCAGCTTAAGCGCCATTGTAGCCATTACTGCGGTGCGCAACGGAGATCACAAAATTATAGATTTTAAATGCATCAGCGCCAATCATGCGTCCGAAAAGATTATACAGAGGGATAATGATGATATCATTAACAAAAGCCTGAAAGAATTGGCTCCTGATCTGGTAGAAAGTGGATTATTTGAAAAGTATGTTAAAGTTGTGGAAAAGAATCACACGTTACATAATGAGATTCAGATCACCAGAAAGCAACAGGAAATTTGTCTGGAAATAGTAGCTGTTAAAATGCAGGACGGATTGGTGATGACTTTAACGGATATCACTGAAAAGAAACAGGCAGATGTTAAACTTAAAAAGAATTACAATGAACTCATCCAGGTTCGCGAAAATCTTAAAAAGCTTAACAGCAACCTAGAAGATAAAGTTATTGAAAGAACACGTAAATTATCAGAAAGTGAAGAGCGTTTCAGATTGGTTTCGAGAGCAACCAATGATACCATCTGGGATTGGGATTTAACCAATAATAATTTCTGGTGGAGCGAGGCTTTTGAAAATATGTTTGGTTATAAAATAGATCAGATAGATAATAAACGCAAATTCTGGATCAGTAAAATTCATCCGGAAGACCGTGAAAAAGTTATTGAAAGCCAAAACACCCTGATTAATGACCATCAAAAGCAATGGGCAGCCGAATACCGTTTTCTGAGAAGCGACGGACAATACGCCTACATTCTCGATCGCGGTTATATTCTTCAGTCTGATGATGGAATGCCTTACCGGATGCTTGGATCTATGTTTGACATGACCCGTTTGGTTGAAGCCGATGAAGAAATACGGGCAAATGAAAATCGTTTCTTATCACTTGCAAATGTAATCCCTCAAATGGTGTGGACCACCGATGGAGAGGGAAATGGAAGTTATTACAACAAGGTTTGGACCGATTACAGCGGTCTTGCATTAGAAGAAATAAAAGAAGCCGGATATAAAATTGTTCATCCGGATGATCTTGACCCGGCGGTAGAAATTTGGAAAGAAGCTTTAAAAGAAGGCCGTGAGTTTTCTCTGGAGCAGCGTCTTAAAAATAAAGAAGGCGAATACCGCTGGCATTTGTCAAGGGCTTTACCTCAAAGAAATTCTGATGATCAGATTATTATGTGGGTGGGAACCAATACAGACATCCACGATCAGAAAGTAATTTCAGAAGCACTCAAAATCAGCGAAGATCATTTTAGAACGGTTGCCGACAATACCCCTTTTCTTATTTGGAAAGTGAACGAAAAAGGTTTGTGCAACTATGTCAACAAACAGTGGGTCACATTTACCGGTCTCAGTTTTAAAGATAGCATGGATTTGGGCTGGAGTTCGGTCATTCATCCCGAAGAACAGAATATAGAGTATGAAAAATTTATAGAAGCTTTAAACAAGCATATTCCCTACCAGTCTAAATTTCGGATAAAACGTACTGATGGCCAGTATCGCTGGATGCTTGCCATGAGCAATCCGATGAAAACTGGTAAGCTTTCCGGTTATATAGGCAGTTTAACAGATATTACGTCTCAGGAAATGGCTCAGCAGGCAACCAAATTGCTGATGAAAAAGAAGGACGAATTTATGAGTATTGCAAGCCATGAGCTTAAAACTCCTATCACCAGTATGAAAGCTTCTTTACAAATTGTGAAGCGACTGACAGAAAAAGAGAAAGAGATTCCGCAGGTAAGCCTTTTTATTGAAAAAGCAAACCGTCAGGCTGATAAATTATCTGAGCTGGTAAATGATCTTTTAGATGTTACCCGTTTGCAGGCCGGAAAACTACAATTTAATAAGACTGAGTTTAAAATGGGCGAAGCTATTGAAGAAAGTTCATTTCAAATTACAAGTTCTCATACCAGGCATATAATAGAAGTCGGAGGAAGCACAGACGTAGTAGTTTTTGCAGATATGCATCGTATTGAGCAGGTCATTATTAATTTCCTATCGAATGCTGCAAAATATTCGCCGGGATCGGACTTAATTAAAATTCATGTTAGTTCTGATGATTCGGTCGTTAAAGTGGAAGTCCGCGATTTTGGAATTGGAATTTCTCAGGATAAAATACATTATGTATTCGATCGATTTTTCCGGGTTCAGGAATCATCTGCAAAATTTTCGGGTCTTGGTTTAGGACTTTATATATCCGCCCAGATAATAGAAAGGCATGGAGGAAAAGTTGGTGTAAATAGTGAACCAGGAAAAGGATCAACATTTTGGTTTACTATTCCAATTTCTAACGCACAAAATGAAGTTTGATAATATTTTTGAAATCTAATTAATGGAATCATTTATTTAAGAAAGATACTTGGTCAATATCATTTTTAAATCGTAAGGAATTTCCATGACTTTTAATGGCGCAACATTAGCACCGCCGGTATTTCCAATAGGAACAAGATTAATTAATGATTTAAAACCACCGGTTAACAATCTTAAAAACTGACCCAGTATTTCTTTCAGGCTCTTTCGTCTGAACCCCTCTTTGAGCATTAGCCAGTGTACTTTGCTGTGTTCTAACGGATAGGACTGGCCGAGAATATGAGCCCGCTCAAGATAATTCCATGAAGATTTAAAATCTCTTTTTTGTAGATTAGATTGGTACTGACTTATCTCAAAATTAAAATGTTTTTTTAGGCCGGCCGGCATTTTTGTATTGAATTTCATAAATCAAGTACTACTAAACCAAATATAGGAATTAGTGAAATTTGAATTTAAAACCGAATTAAAATCGATTAGATTTAAACGCTTGGTAAAGTAAACCAGAACGTACTTCCAATGCCTTTTTCGCTATAAACACCAATCTTTCCGCCATGCCTTTCGATAATATCGGCACTGATGTAAAGCCCCAAACCCAAACCTGAATATTGTACCCCGCTTGAATCTACACGATAATAACGCTCGAACAGGTGCGGAAGTTTTTCAGCAGGAATACCTCTTCCAAAATCCTGAACAGACAATTTAGAATTATCTCCTTCTTTGCTGATATGAATATTTATAGTATCAGATTCCGGTGCATATTTTACTGCGTTATTTATAAAATTAACTAATACCTGATCGATACGGTTTTTATCAGCATAAAACACCAATTCCATATCACCGCTTAGTACCAGATTGTATTTCCCGGTTAAACGAATATGCTCGCAGCAGTCTTTTATCATTTCTGATGCAATAAAATTTGATTTATTCAACACCAGTTGATCCGCTGCAATTTTAGACACATTTAACAAACTCTCGACCAAATGATGCATTTTTGTTAGGCTGCTGTTGGCTTTATCAATAAATAAAGAGACTTTGTCAGAAGTCGGATCTTGTCTGATCAGTCTTTCAAGCAGCTGCATTGAAGCTTTAACACTGGTAAGAGGGGTTTTTAATTCATGGCTGGCTACACTTATAAAATCATCTTTTTGCTGTTGCAAATGCTTGAATTCAGTAATATCCAATACGGTACCTAAAATTCTCGTGGGATGTGTGTCTGTACCTAAATACAGCTTGCCCTGAACCCGAACCCAATGAATGGAGCCGTCTTTCCATATAAACCTTGCTTCGTAAAATAGTTTACCGGTATTGCGGGCAAATTCATAAGCAGCATCTCTTAAAGCAATATCATCCGGATGAATCAGTTCTAAAATAGTATTTCTGGATGGAGTAGAACTAATACCAAATATCTGGTTGAACCTGATGGAAGTGACCATATTACCGGTAGCCATATCCAGATCGAATGAACCTATTTCTGCGGCATCAATAGCCAAACGTGCACGTTCCTCGGCTTCTTCTATTAGGCGCCGTGCAATGACTTTCTCGGTAATTTCCATACCAATTACCATTACAGTATTAATTTTACCGTTAATATCCGAAATGGGTTCATAAACAAAATCAATAAATACCAGTTCTTCTGCTCCCTGACGGATTAAAATTACCTCATGTTCCTTGGCATAATAAGTTTCTCCCGTTTTAATTACATTGTTTAATATGGGAGCATATAATTCTGCGGCTTCAGGAACAGCCTCCCATACAGGTTGATTTTCTAGCTCCGATCGGGTCTTCCGTACTAACTCCAGGTAAGAATCATTTACAACCTGCACAGTTAAATCATTAGCATCCAGAATGCAAATAGCGACCGGCGCTTGCTTAATGATATTATATAAAGTATTCTGACTGGCTTCAACAGCCTGCCGGGATCGTTCTAGTTCGGTCACATCTGTAGCAAAACACAATACACTGGTTATGATATTGTTTGAATCCCGCAAAGGCTGATAAGTAAATTTGAAATAGAATGTTTGAATCCTTCCATCTACCATCAGATCTGCACGGTCATTACTTGAGAAATAAGTATTTCCGGTTTCATAAACATGACTGAGAAGACCTCGAAAAGGCTGGTCTTTAAGCTCGGGTAATGCTTCACTAAACGGTTGTCCAATAACTGATTTATCCCGGCCCCATGCTTTTAAAGTGGCGTTATTAGCCACCGTAATAATCATTTCATCACCAGAACACACATACACCGGGAAAGGAGAAACCTCCACGATACTTTTATAAACATTTTCATTAAAGCTCATTCAGGGATGTAGTAATGGAATTTAATATTGGCGTCAAAAATAGAAAATTTAAAATATTTTAAATAGTCTGAGAAGCGAATGTTGCATAATTTCGGGGCTGAAAAAATCTAAACATGATTTTCAATCTGAAAGCCGGATATTGAAAAACTTAATTTGTTGTCCACTTACATTCTTATTCCCATTGAGCCCAATTGCCTGAAGAGGCCCAGCTTTCGGTTCCTGAAGCACCTTTAAATTGAACGATTGTAAAGAATGTACTGAATTCGGGATCTGAGAAATCACCACCTGAAAGTGCAGGAGAATTAGCTGATAAAGAAACATCTATAATTCCTGAAGAGCCCGGAGACTTAAACCCAATTTCCTGAGTGTTATCAATAATTACATTTTTGTTTAATGCCGGTCTGGTAATCAGATTATCATCCATTATAACTGCCAAAGCTGCAACTTCAGGATCAGGAATAATATTGATACCTGTAGGGCCATTATCATAGGTAAATGCTCTCGAACGGTCATCACTGTTTACCATGTTGTATTTAAATTGCGATCCCAGGTTATTGAGCAGTAACGGTTTGGTTTTTGGACACATCATCAGGCCACCATTAGAATATCCTTCAATTATTGAGTTTCGAACATTAAAGCGTGTGTTCCTTCTGATATAAATTCCCTGACTTTGATTGCCTGAAAGTTCATCATGATCCGGACCAATAATGGTCATATTCGAAATTACTGGTCTGGTATACGGCTGAGCATCGGTTGCTCCCTTATCGTTTAAGCTTTCCAAACCGTTGGCACGGATGGAGTGAGTTGAGCTGGCAGAATGATAAGAAATCAGAAATTGTAATTTACCGGTATAACCGCGGTCAAAATCAAAATTATCATCCTGATTATTCAAACTTATGAGGTACTTTCCGTTAACAGTTCCTCCCACAAATTGAAAACCATCATCCAAAGAATTTTTAACCATTACATGCTCTACTTTTGTGGCAGAACCTATTCCTTCTAAACTTAATCCGCTGGCCATATCCATTTCCCACTCTTCTTCCTGATTGGGATTTAAGCCGCCTGTATATTCCAAACGCAGAAAATTAATTGAACCCGAATTATCATCAGAAACAGTTCCTCCAAATTCCGTATCCGTAGATTCTGTTAAACCTTTTATATGGGCGTTTATCAAATTGGTTGGCGCTTTGCCTAAAATGATAATTCCAATCCAGTCGCCCGGATTTTTATTAATGGCTGATGAAGTAAATACAACCGGAAAATCCTGAGTTCCGGCAATATTCAGTTTTGATCCTTTTGTGATGATCAAAGCCCCTTTGTCTGATGGATTATCAGCTTTCTCTACAACAACCTCAATTCCTTCCGGAATTGTAAGTGTAGAATTATTTTTCACATACACTTGCCCTTTTAGCAGATAATCT
Source organism: Daejeonella oryzae DSM 19973 (assembly GCF_000422945.1). Lineage (GTDB taxonomy): Bacteria > Bacteroidota > Bacteroidia > Sphingobacteriales > Sphingobacteriaceae > Daejeonella > Daejeonella oryzae. The sequence goes on along the minus strand of NZ_AUHA01000003.1, from coordinate 248,929 downwards.
GTGTTTTTGTTAAGAGTTTTATCTTCGGTAATAGCTCCCTGAAGTACTTCGGTTTTTCGCGGTTCATCAACTATGATTGGGTCTTTTTTACAGGAATAGAAAAGAGAGCTTGAAAAAAATATTAGGTATACCAGCTTTTTCATCTTTATAGAATAGTATTCAATGGTTAGTAGAATTTATTAAGTTATATAAAAATAGTATCTGCTTATTCAACTTTAACGCCTGTTTTTTTCTAATGTTTTAGTTATTAAAACTTTATGACTAATATCATTAATATAATAATACAGATTGCTATTCTATCCTTCAAATCCTGTTAAAGTACTGTAATTAATTTAAAGCAAATGTGCATACCTGAAATTTACAGGCAAAAAGACGGTTGCTATATTCTGAACCGACTCCGAAATTGGAAAAGCAACTACCGGATTACTTAAATAAGAAGTTTCACAAGTTGTATAATCAGACATACACCCGATTGATAAATCTCTCAGAAATCAAAATCTATTAAAGACATTTCTCAGACTTAAAATCATTTCCATGGCTGTATTTTTGCGGCTGCCAAGAAAATAGTTAAGATGAATAAACAAAAGCTTAATGATATAAAAATATCTGTTCTGGATCTAGCCGGAGTTACTGAAGGACATACAGCAGCTGATACTTTTAGAAACAGTTTGGACTTAGCCCGGAATGTAGAAAACTGGGGATATACACGTTACTGGCTTGCCGAACATCATAATATGGAAAGTGTGGCAAGTTCTGCAACTTCTGTTCTTATTGGCCACATCGCAGGAGGAACCAATACGCTTAGAGTTGGTTCTGGGGGAATTATGCTACCCAATCATGCACCTTTGGTAATTGCAGAGCAATTTGGAACTCTTGCCACCTTATATCCGGGTAGAATAGATTTAGGATTAGGTAGAGCTCCGGGAACGGATCAAATTACCGCCATGGCTATCCGCGGACAGCGTATGGGCGCAGGAAATGATTTCCTGCAGGATATTCTTGAGCTGCAAACCTACTTCAGCAAAGAAAATAGTAAGGGTCGGGTTAGGGCTATTCCGGGAGAAGGCTTAGATATTCCCATCTGGATTTTAGGTTCAAGTACAGACAGCGCCCGCCTTGCCGGAATGCTGGGATTACCCTATGCTTTTGCAAGTCACTTTGCACCGGCGCAGTTTCAAACCGCAATTCAGCTATACCGACAAAGTTTTAAAGCTTCACAATTTCTTAGTCAGCCCTATGTTATGGCTTGTGTAAATGTAATAGCAGCTGATACAGACATACAAGCTAAAAGGCTTGCTACATCCATGCAACAATTATTTCTGGGCATCATAAACGGGCACCGCAGACTGATGCAGCCGCCGATTGACAGCATGGATTCTATATGGTCGCAATATGAAGAAGCTGCGGTTCAGCAGATGCTTTCCTGCTCATTTATTGGCGGGCCAGATAAGATTAAAGAAGAAGTTGATAATTTTATAATAGAAAATCAGCTTGATGAATTGATGATCACATCTCATATTTATGAGCACAAGGAAAGACTCCGCTCCTATGAGATTTTTGCAAACATCATGAAGAAAAGTAATGAAACTCTTGTAATGCAATAACTATTTCATCTGAGTAAGCCTTTCAATAAAACTTAATCATGCTTCATTGTATTATGCCCTACCGTGGGATCAGATCCTTTTTTTAATATAAATTCACTGGATAATAAATAGGTTCCACTGATTACTACTTCTTTAACATTTTCCAAGCCTGAAGTGATAATGATTTGTGTTTCATCTTCTTCTCCGGTTGTAACCATTCGGGGTTCAAAGGTATTTTTTGCCGTTTGAATCCATACATGTGCACCTTTTGCATCTCTCATAACTGCTTCGAGAGGTAAGCTCATGGCTGCTTTTATCCGGCTTGCAGGCAACAAAACCGTAGCCTGCATTCCCGGTTGAAAATTACCAGGATTTTGTATCACTGCCCTCACTTTCAAAAGCTGACTTGCAGGATCAATTTGCGGGGAGATATAATTTATTTTCACCGTTTGCTCCTGAGCATTTAATCCGTTTACAGAAACTTTTAATAAACTTCCTATCCTGACCTGCGAAACCTCTGCTGGGTATACATCTGCTTCGACCCAAAGCTGATTAAAATTTTCTAGCCTCATAATCGGGCTTCCTTCAGAAACATACTGTCCTTCGTTCACACTCAATTCATTTACAATGCCTGAAACTTTTGCAAAAACAGTTACGTTTGGCGAAACTTTGGCGCCATTGTTTAATGCCGAAATCTGAGCGTTTGAATAACCAAAAAGTCTAAGCTTACTTTTTGCTCCTTCCCGCAGAGTTTTATAAATCTGCTCATCAGGAAATGCCGCAGCTTGTTTTACCTGCAATAAATAATCCTGCTGAAGGGTCTGTAATTCCTCACTGTAAATTTCAAAAAGCGCCTGTCCGACAGAAACCGGCCGACCTGTTTCTTTTATATACAGCTTTTCTATTCTTCCCGCATACCGGCTTGAAACAACTTCTGTCAGTTCCGGATTGTTTAGCAAACGGCCATTTAAAACTTTGGAACTTTTAAAATCTCCGCTGCTTACCATTGCTGTTTTGATATTTGCAAGCTGCACCTGGCTTTCACTCAGAATAATTTCCTTACTCGTTCCTTTGCTATTAACCGGAACCAGATCCATCCCGCAAATAGGACATGTACCAGGCCCCTCTTTTATAATCTGCGGATGCATCGGACAAGTATGCTTCTGGATTGAGTTCTCTTTTGCTTTTTTATCAGTGCATGAGGATAAAAAAACTGAAGCAGATAGAACTGCAAATCCAAGGAAAATATATAAAATTTTATTTCTCATTATAGAATTCATTATAAGCGGTTCACTTTAATAAAACTTTCGCTGTCTACCAGGAACCAGGCATTTTCTGCAACTTCCTCATCTTTTTCCAGGCTATTTCCAACATCCACCCAATCATCATTTATGGTTCGTACTTCCACGTAAACTGCTGCAAATGCTCCATTTTTTTTAATAAATGAGACATACCGCGTTCCGAGCTGAAGTACAGCTGTTCGTGGCAGCCAGATACCCGGTTTACCCTGAAGCTCTTTCCCCACACTAATCAGCTGACCTACTTTCCAATTTTTTCCCGGATTGGGAACTGTTGCTCTCACCAGCGAATAATTTGACCCCTGATTATAGTAAGGCTGAATGAGACTGACCGATGCTTTAACATTTTGAGCCGGATTGTCAATTGCCTGCACTTTGACAATACTTCCTCTTTTATATTCACCAATTTGCTCAGGAGTAACATAAAATTCCGCCCAAACCTGATTGGCATTCATCAGGCTAAAAAGTTTTTGACCTGCAGAAATATACTGACCTTCCTTTAATTGTAAAGGCGTTCCCTGATTTACATCCGGAACAGGAGGAGGATTCCCGGAATTTGCTGAGGAGCCCATTGATCCCATAGAAACAGCCTGATCAGCTGATGAAGAACTGATAACCGTGCCGCCTGCTGATGGTGGAATACCGCCTGAAGCTGCGGAATTTTGCTGTTCAGCAACATATCCGCTGTACGGACTATATATAGTTACCGAATAATTTATTTTTCCGGTTCTGATGAGTCGATTTATTTGCTGTTGTGTAAAACCCAGTAAACGAAGTTTACTTTTTGCAGCATTCATTAACTCCGGCTCATTGTTATTTTTCAGGAAAAGTAATTCCTGCTGAGCATTCACCAGATCCGGACTATAAATATCCATCAATTTCTGACCCTTATTTACAGCCTGATAATTGTATTTTACATATAAGCGTTCTATTCTTCCGCCAACTCTCGCAGAAACAGAGTTCCAGTTATTTGTATTATAATTAATAACGCCTTTTACACTGCTTTCAGAAAAACGATTGCCTTTTTGCGGCTGCACAGTTTTGATGGAAGACAAAATGCTTTCATCGGTAGGTTTTACCAGCATAGACAAACTATCATTAGCTGCATGGCCTGAATCAGCTTTTACGACAACCAGATCCATTTTACAAATCGGACAAATCCCGGGCTCATCACCTACAATCTGAGGATGCATAGGACAGGTATACTTTGTTCCTTCTCCCTCATGGGCATGCTTTTCATTATTTAAATTGCAGCTCAGGAGCATAACAACTGCCAGAAAAAAACTAACATGAAAACTACCTTTCAATATTCTTTTCATAGTCCACAATCATTTTATAAAACTTTTTTAACTGATCCAGATAATTCACCTGCGCCATATTCACCGTTTCCCAGGCATCAATTACCGTATTTAAATCCGCCTTGTTTTCCTGATAAGAGAGCATGGAGACTTTCATGTTTTTACTTAAAGCAGGAAGTATTTTATTCTCATAGTTTTCGAGGTGATGATGCATGGTATGGGTTTCGTTCTCAAGCATTTTGGTCATTCCGAGCATTTCATTTAGCATCGCTTGTTTCTGCTGCCTCATGGCCTCCTGCTCAAAATTCATGGATTTAATTTCAGATTTATACATTTTTGATGACCATGGAGCAATTGGAATAGAAAGCATACCCATTACTGTAAATTGACGGGGCATCATGGATGAATAACTAGACATATGGTCAAACCTCAGCCGGAAATCAGGCTTAAAATCCTGTTTAACCTGGTTAATGTTTAATGACATAGCAGTTATCGAACGTTCCATTTGTAAAATATCACTTCGTTTTGAAGCCAGATACGCCGTATCAAGTTGAGGTAAAGGATTAAATTCAACCTTATATAGGGTATCAATAGCAAAGTCAGTGGAAGCGGGCCGGTTCATCAGGCTGTTTAAAGCAATTTTATAAGACCGAACAGAACTTTGCGTCATAACGATCATATTATCCGCTTCATAAAAACGACCTTCGGCTTTAAAAACCTGGTTTAAAGCACCCTGATTATACTGATACCTGATCTCTCCGAGTTTCCTCATTGTTTGCATAATTGCCAGGTTTTCTTTCTGGTAAGCAATCAGCTTATGAGCGATTAATAAATCATAATAAAGTTCTTTAGCCTTTGCCCGTAGCTGGTTAGCCAATACCCCCTGTTCAGATCTTGTAATGGAAGACTGAGCCGCCAGATATCCGGCTTTGGCTTTGGTCTTAGCAGGATTTGGAATATCCTGCTCGGCAGAAATCATAAATGCGCCTTTATCACCGGCTTCCATTACTTTCTGACCCGGATATGGAGTCATAAACGTACCTGCGCCAACCATTGGAGCCATCCATGCCCCGGCACCCTCTACTTTGGCATCCTGACTTTTAATCCGGTTTTCAAAAGATCTTAAGGCAGGATTATTCCTTTCAATTTCCAGAAGTATTTCATTCAGACTAAGGATTTCCTGGCCGTATAACAGGCCTGAATTCAATAGAATTATGATCAGAATAAATTTCTTAATGTGTTGCATCGTGTACCTCCAGTTTTCCAAATTTTTTCAATTCATATTCTTTCGTCATCAAAAATATAAGCGGTGTTACCAGAAGAATATGCGTAGAAGAGGTTAAAACTCCTCCGATCATGGGTAAAACAATGGGCTGCATCACATCACTGCCAACCCCCTGAGACCATAAAACAGGAATCAATCCGAATAATGCCACGCATACGGTCATTAATTTGGGGCGAAGTCTTTTGGCAGCTCCATTGATAACATATTCACGTAAATCCTCATTCGTTATGGTTTCTCTTGAGTTACCCTTTAAGGCAATTAATTGTCTCATAGAATCATTGAGATAAATAACCATTACAACGCCTGTTTCTACCGCAATACCGAATAGGGCAATGAAGCCTACAGCAACCGCTACAGATAAATTAACTCCCCAGAAGTACACCAGAAAAGCTCCTCCAATTAATGCAAAGGGAATAGTTACCAGACTTAAGAATGCTTCTCTGGCAGATTTAAAAGCCAGGTAAAGGGAAAGAAAAATGATAAACAATACGATAGGCAAAACATACAATAATGTCTTTTGACCACGAATCAGATTTTCATACTGGCCGCTCCATTCTACAAAATATCCGTTCGGCAGTTTTAGGTCTTTGTTTAATTTATTTATGGCTTCCTGAACGGTATGACCTAAATCCCGTTCCCGAACATTAAACATAACCGCTCCTCGTAGAATAGCGTTTTCTGAAGTGATCATGGGCGGGCCGTCCACAAAACTGATATCGGTTACAGCCGACAGAGGAATAGTACCTGCATCCGGAGAAACCAAGGGAATACGTTTCAACTTATCCAGGCTGTTGCGGAAATCCTGGCCCAGGCGCAAATTAATGTTAAATCGCTGTCTGCCTTCAATTGTTGTAGCAAAAGGGGCTCCGCCGATTGCCGTTTCTACAGTCGCATTAATATCATCTACTGTTAAACCATAGCGTTCTAATTGTTCTCTTTTAATATTAATTTCCAGATATTTTCCTCCTGTAACCGGCTCTACATACAAATCTTTTACTCCTTCTATATTCTGCAGAATTGTCTGTACCTTTTTAGAAACCTGATCAATCTCTCTTAAATCCTGTCCGTAAACTTTTACACCAACATCGGTACGTATGCCGGTTGAAAGCATATTAATACGGTTTATAATGGGTTGCGTCCAGCCATTTACCACCCCGGGAATTTGCAATTTGTTATCCAGTTCGGTGATGATATCCTTCTTGGTAATTCCGGCACGCCACTCACTTTTAGGTTTAAGTGAAATGATAGTTTCTATCATGCTGATTGGAGAATTATCTGTTGCAGAACTTGCCCTTCCTGCTTTTCCTAAAACATGATCTACTTCCGGAACAGATTTTATAATCTTATCCTGAACCTGTAGAATTCGTTTTACTTCCGCATTTGAAACATCCGGCAGGGTTACCGGCATAAATAATATGGATTGCTCATCAAGCGGAGGCATAAATTCTCTTCCCAAACTGAAAACTAAGGGAATGCTGATTAATAAAGCCAGAATATTTATTCCCACAGTTGTTTTACGATGTTTTAAGCAAGCCCGAATGACTGGTTCGTAAATCTTTTCAAGTCTGCGGTTTACTGGATTCTCCTGTTCAGAACGAAAGCGGCCTTTCATAAAAAAGGAGATCAGTACAGGGGCCAGTGTCACTACAAGAATGGCATCGATAATGAGAATAAACGTTTTAGTAAATGCCAGCGGATGGAACAGTTTTCCCTCCTGCCCTGTTAAAAGAAATACCGGCAAAAATGAGGCAATAATAATTACTGTGGAATAAAAAACACCTCGTGAAACTTGCTGACAGGCTTTTTCGATAATGCTTAATCGCTCTTGGTCACTTAGTTTTACATAATCCGGCGATTTCTTTTCCCGACTGAAAAAGCTTTTGAATTTACTCTGCATTTGTTATTTCCCCCTTTCTTAATTCATTTAGTTCCGCCTGGCGGATGGAAAGATGCTTGTACGCATTTTCTGCCATGATTATTCCGTTGTCAACAATCACCCCAATGGCAAGTGCTATACCCGTTAATGACATAATATTGGATGTAATATCAAAAGCATTGAGAATAATGAAACTGGCCGCAATAGTAATCGGAATCTGGATTATGATGCTGACAGCACTTCTCCAGTGAAAAAGAAAAATGATAACAATTAGCGAAACCACAATCATTTCTTCAAAAAGTGTTGTCTTTATGGATGATATGGATTCTTCAATCAGTTTACCACGATCATAAACAATATTAAAGCTCATTCCTTCGGGAAGACCTTTTCCCACTTCAATCATTTTTGCTTTAACGCTCTTGATAACTTCATCAGCGTTTTCACCGTAACGCAAAACCACAATGCCACCAACGGCCTCGCCCTCTCCATTATAATCAAATATGCCAAGCCTGCTTTCTCCCGCCATTTGCACGGTTGCTACATCGCGGATTTTAACAGGAATAGAATTTTGAGTACGCACAGCCAGGTTTTCAATTTCCCGTATGGATTTAAGATAGCCGGTGGTTTTAATAATATACCCCATATTACTCATCTCAAACTTCCGTCCGCCGGCTTCGTTATTATTGGATTTTACTGAACGCATAATATCGTTCAGCGTCAGCTTATAATAGGTGAGTTTATTGGGATCGATGTTGATCTGATATTGTTTCTGGAAACCTCCAAAAGAGGCAATTTCACTCACTCCCTGAACATTCTGCAGGGCAAATTTAATATACCAATCCTGCACCGCACGCTGCTCGCCAAGGTCCATGCCTTTTGCATCAAGAGTATACCACAATACATGTCCCACTCCTGTTCCGTCGGGTCCCATATTGGGATTTACACCTTCGGGCAAAGTATTTCCAAGGGAATTCAGACGCTCAAGAACCCGAGAACGGGCCCAGTAGACATCTACATTATCCTCAAAAATTATATATATAAAACTCATCCCAAACATGGAATTTGCCCGCACATATTTAACTTTCGGGATTCCCTGCAGATTAGTTACCAGGGGATATGTGACCTGATCCTCAATAATCTGCGGACTTCGTCCCATCCATTCGGTAAATACAATTACCTGATTTTCTGACAGGTCTGGTATTGCATCAATTTTAGAGGTGTTTACCGAATACACCCCCCAGGTAAATATTCCGCATGCAATTAGCAGGATGAGGAACCTGTTTCGTAATGAAAATGAAATTAATTTTTCAATCATTTCTATTAATGCTGATGACCATCATGAGAGTTATCTGTTGAAGCTTCTGCTTTCTTTTCAACCAGATCCATATTGCATTGAGGACATTGACCAGGTTTGTTACTAATCACTTCAGGATGCATGGGGCATGTATACGTTAATCCGGCAGTTTGAACAGCATTGCTGTCAGCAGAAGTATTGGTTTTTTTTTCTGAAGACGTACATGCGAAAAATAAGATGGAAATAGTGGCGAAGAATACAATCAAAAAAGATTTCATAGCAATTGATGATTTAGGATATGAGAATTTCATATCGTGAATAAGGAAAATTATTAAATAGAATACATTAAGAAAAGGCTGTTATAGCCCAGATCAGGCCGGAAGAAATCCGGAAAAATAAAGAAGGGTATTAAATAAGGTAGGTACAGTTGCGGATGAAAACAGGAATCTGATTTGTTCTGGGAGGTGCGTTCCCGTAAGGATGACCCTGAGCACTTATACCGGTAAATTGTTCAGAAACGATCTGATAAGATAGTATAGGAATATCTAAAGAAGGCTGGTTAAACTGAAATAGAGTTTGTGATGCTTTTTGAGATTTTTCAACTTTAAACTGCTGATGCTGGTCCTTGCAGCAATCTTGTGCTGCGGCCTTTTTCATGGAACAATTATCGCAATTGGCAGCCTTGTTTTTAGAAAGTCCCCACTCAAAAAGCTCCCCCATGCAATAATGAAAATGCACCGTCGCACCGGATGAAACACCCAGATAAAAAACAGCTAATATGGTGACGACTAACTTCTTCATTATAATCAGCCACAAATATTATTAAAAAATCTTATTAAATTTTATATAATTTTTTGAAAAGGTTTACAACATTCTATACCTGCTTAAGCAAATCAAACTTAAATATTTACAGACGGACACTATCTCCTATTAGTGAATTCCTGCTCCCTAATGCGATTACCCGCAAATAGAATTCGCTTTTTTAAATAAGAATCAAATATTTTAAAAAAACCGGGTTTTCAGGCTTTTGGTACACATATTTAATTAATAAAAAACTCAATATGTGCTGAAGATTACTTTTTTTCAGTCCGCATGTCATTATCTGGCAGAGGGCCAGTAGATACCTTTGGATTATAAATAATAAGCAATTAATTAAAGCGACATGAAACAACTAAATAATGCACCGAAAAAAGTCAATGGATATATTTTCAAAGCTCTAACACTATTTATGGTAATTGGCATTACTGCCTGTTCTCAGGCTCAAAGTCAAACTGCATATAAGCTTTCAGATGGATCGCATATAAAAGTATCCGGAACATCTAACATGCACGATTGGGAAATGCAGTCAAAAAGCTTTTTATCTGAAGGAAACTTTATAATGAAAGCCGGACAATTACATGACATCAGCTCTCTCAATTTTATTCTTCAGGTTAACAATCTAAAAAGTAAAGATAAACTGATGGATACAAGAGCTTATAAAGCATTGAAAGCAGAACAGTTTAATAAAATAACTTTTAAGCTTCTTGAGGCTACTGTTGTTCCCGGTCAAAAACTTATTAAGGCAATCGGAAACCTTACCATTGGCGGAGTAACAAATAAAATTGCTCTTCAAACATCATATGTTTTGAATGCAGATGAAAGCATTACCTGTAAAGGATCTAAATCAATCAAGATGAGTGATTACAAGATAAAAGCTCCTTCATTTATGATGGGTGCACTTAAAACAGGCGACGAAGTGATCATTGATCTTCTGTTAAAACTTAAAAACTAAACATTAATCAAACAATAATTAATACTAATGATATGAAAGCTAAAACTTTTACCCTCTTAAAAGCATCAGCATTAATGCTTGCCTGCTTAAGTACCGGAATAGCTGCTGCACAGGTTACACCTGAACAGACTGAGGTTGCCAACCTACGTCCTTACGATAAATCCGGCATCAATGTTTTTGAGTCCCCAAAAGATACCAATGCGGTTTTTAATCGTCTTAAAGTTGATTTTGGAGCCGGTTTTACTCAATCTTTCCAGGGACTAAAACATGAAAATACCGGCGGCGGCTTATACCGTATGTCTCCGGGATTTAATACTGCAAATGCCAATTTATATATGGATGTGCAGCTGGCAGACGGTATCCGTTTAAATTTAACAAGTTATTTATCTGCCCGTCACCATAACGAAACCTGGGTAAAAGGCGGTTATATTCAATTCGATAAACTTCCCTTTAAAGGACAGGTTTGGGAAAATATCATGAAAGTTACCACCATCAAAGTTGGACACATGGAAATTAATTATGGCGATCAGCATTTCCGCAGATCAGATGGTGGCCACACTCTTTATAACCCATTTGTTGAAAATTATATTCTGGACGGCTTCACAACAGAAATTGGCGGAGAAGTATTGGTTAGAAAAAATGGTTTATTCGGAATGCTTGGAGTTTCTAATGGTATGATCAAAGGAAATATTGACAGCCTTACTCCTACACTTCAAGATGATAATATCCATAAATCACCAGCAGTTTATTTTAAAGGTGGTATAGATAAACAAGTAAATGATCTGCTTCGTGTACGTTTTGCAGCATCTTACTACACAAACAAAAGTTCTGGCGGCCAGACACTATATGCAGGTGACCGTACAGGTTCTAATTACTTCATGACCATGGAGAAATTAGGAAGCACAGCCTCAGCAAACTTTACATCTGGTCGTGTAAATCCGGGCTTCAGTAAAAAAGTAGATGCGTTCCAGCTTAACGGTTTTGTGAAATTACAAGGATTAGAATTGTACGGTACCTACGAAGCCGCACAGGGAAGAACTAAAACTGAAACATCCGACAGAAAAGCTACCCAATACGCTATGGATGCTGTATACAGATTCGGAAAAGCAGAAAATTTGTTCTTCGGTGTTCGTTACAATGCAGTTCAGGTAAGGTTAGCCAATGTGGCTGCAGTTGGAACAAGCCCGGCCATTACCTACAACGATGATATCAATATTGATCGTATGGCTTTTGGAGCAGGATGGTTTGTTACTAAAAACGTTTTATTAAAAGGCGAATATGTTAAACAACAGTTTAAAAATATACCGGTTGCAGATTTCCGTAACGGTGGAGAATTTAACGGGTATGTTGTTCAGGCAGTAGTTGGTTTCTAAAACAAAATTAAAAAAGCAGTCTGATGAAAAATCAGGCTGCTTTTTTTTTCAGTTACAGCTTTTATTATGATTTATTTAAAGCCAGTTTTAATTCTTCTGTTAATCTTATTTTCGGGTTTTAGCCTGGAAAACAAGAAGCCGGCTTATTTAACTAAATGGGTAGTTACTAAAGGCTGCTCATTAAAGGTTGGAGGCAGTACTAATATTAACAAGTTTAACTGCATTATCGCCAATTATTCAAAGCCGGATACCTTAACTTTCTACAGTAATAATACTTCAGAATCATTAAAAATTACCGGTTCTCTAAAGCTGGATGTACAGAATTTTAATTGCTTTAATCCGGTTATGACCGGAGATTTACGGAAAACTTTAAAATCGAAAGAATTCCCAAAACTAACTATCAGGCTTTTAAGCTTAAGCCGTTATCCCGAATTTAATAACAAGTTAAATACCATTAAAGGGGTGGTTACAATAGAATTAGCCGGAACTACCAAACGCTTTGAAGTTGATTACCGATTTGTATCCGACGGAATTAAGTCTATAAATCTGATTGCCCGTCGACAGGTAAAATTTTCTGATTTTGACATAGTACCGCCCAGAAGAATCGGGGGTATGATTCAAACCAATAATGAACTGGATGTTGAATTCAATTTAAATATGAAGGTGATAGACTAAAATTTTTCTGCCTCAGAATATCTGTTTAAAAGTCGTAGTACGCTAATAATATAAACTAAACCAGCATGAATTCAGAACACGAATTGCAATTACAAAAACTTTATAAGCTAAGCAGACAACAACTATCAGAGCTTGTGTTCTTTGACGATGAAGTGAAGTTTCTTAAAAGTTTATTTGATAAAAAATTCCTTGCCCTGCTAAAAGATATTCATGTAAACAGGGCTCAGATGATTAATTCTGAGCTTTATCAATTAAACATGGTAAAAGTAAACATCACTGCTGATGTATTGAAACACCAGGGAAACCTGCAGTCAAAAATCAAGAATTTACTACCCAAAAGTATAGATTTCCTGCAACTTGAAAATGGCAGAATTGAGGATGAAATAAAGGATTTAAACAAACACTTTAAGAAAATTAAAAAAGAAATTTTCTTGATATACAAAGACATTACAGGTGCAGAACTGGCAATTAATTCTAATACTCATCCTGTTAAAAATTAATATTCAAAATGAAAAAAATTTTAATTTCCGGACTGATAGCAGGAATCACTTTATTTATCCTGAGCTATGGAGGGTTATTTCTTGCTGTACAATTTTTCCCAAGCTTGTTTATTGAATATAATAATCCATTATTCAATTCTGATGGAAGCAGGGATATTCTTTTTTACCTGCACGCATTTGTAATCAGCATGGCGCTTTCATGGTTTTGGGACAGATTCAAAATATTATTTAAAGGTCCGGCAATTTTACGGGGTTTTGAGTTCGGGTTGGTTTATGCTATCGTTTCATTGCTTCCGGCAATGTGGATAACCTTCAGTTCTTTAGACATTACATTTACAATGATATTAAGCTGGTTTTTATTCGGTTTAATGCAAGCGATTGTAGCAGGATTAATTTTTGCAAAAACAAATCCCTGAAAAGATCCGTGATTTTAGAAGTTAATGATCCATGAAAAAGATATAAATTTTCTGATCATTAACCTGGCTTATTTTGCTTTAAACATAATCCCAATTTTCTTCAAACAGCCTTTCTGCTAGTTTTGATTGTAGAAAATTATTCCTGAAAACAAACGTTCATTCCTCTCGGGATGATAAAAAGAGTTAAGCCATTCTCCGCTGATTTGATTATTTTTGGCCTCATTCAACATCGCCCGATCATCCGTTCCACACAATCTTTCAAAAATGACGAACACAATTTTTATAGCATCAGCAGAATCTTACAGCGGCAAATCATTGATTGCTTTGGGACTGATGAACATGCTTCTGGGAAAAGCTCAAAAGATCGGATATTTTAAACCTATCATCAATCAGGATCCGAGAGAAAAAAAAGATGTCCACATTCAAACCATTATAGAGCATTTCGGACTTTCCATAAAATTTGACGAGGCGTATGCGTATACCCGACAGGAGGCCATGCAGCATCTGGAGGGCGAAAGTCAGGGCGAAATGATCGATACCATTATCAGCAAATTTAAAAAGCTGGAAGATAAATACGACTTTATCGTACTGGAAGGAAGCGATTTTATCGGGGAAGGTGCGGCTTTTGAATTTGAATCGAATGTCCTAATTGCCAAAAACCTCTCCGCTCCTGCCATTCTGGTTGTTTCAGGAGAGAATAAATCAACAGCTCAAATAATTCAGGCGGCATTAAACATCTTTCATAATTTTGAAACACGTGAAATACAGGTACTAGCAATTGTTGTAAATAAAGTAAATCCCGAACAGGTTCAGGATGTTGACGAATTGTTAAAGTCGCAGCTTCCTTCTGATATTATCCTCTCCATAATTCCTGCTGATAAAGGTTTGTCGAGCCCCACCATTAAAGATATTTATGATGTTATTGGAGGTAAGATATTATTTGGCCAGGAACACCTTTCTAACCAGGTAGATAATTTTGTTACCGGCGCCATGCAGGTACCAAATTTCTTGAATCATATTACCGAAAATGTATTGATTGTAACTCCCGGAGACCGCGGGGATATTATCATTTGTTCATTACAGGCAAACCTTTCTTCAAGCTATCCTAAAGTTGCAGGCATTGTACTTACTGCCGGTTCAGAGCCCGAAGAACCTATCATGCGTTTAATTGAAGGCCTTCAGAATGTGGTACCTATTATTTTCGTTAAAACATTAACATTTCAAACTATTACTCAGATAGCATCTATTAAACCCCGGATTGGTCCCGGAGATACAAAAAAGATACAACTGGCAATTGATACCTTCAACAAATATGTAAACGTTCTGGATCTGGATAAAAAGATAGTAACGTATGAATCAGAGACCATTACACCTCACATGTTTCAGTACAAACTTAAAAAATGGGCCAAAAGCCAGTTAAAAAACATTGTACTGCCCGAAGGAAATGATGAAAGAATTCTTAGAGCGGCAGCACGACTGACATCACAGGAAATTGTAAACTTAACTTTATTAGGAAATCCTGCAGAAATAGCCGCATCCATCAAACGCTTAGGCTTGAATATGGATTTCAGCAAAGTCAGAATTATTGATCCGGCTACTTCAGAATATTATGAAGAATATGTAGAGACCTTGTATGAGTTACGTAAAGACAAGAATGTAACCATGGAAATGGCCCGCGACTTAATGACTGATGTTTCTTACTTTGGAACGATGATGGTTTTCAAAGGTCAGGTCGATGGAATGGTTTCGGGAGCAACCCATACCACCCAGCATACCATACGGCCGGCTTTACAGTTTGTTAAAACTAAACCCGGAATATCCACTGTTTCATCGGTATTTTTCATGTGTCTGGAAGATCGGGTTTCTGTTTTTGGCGACTGTGCTGTCAATCCTAATCCTACTGCCGAACAATTGGCAGAAATTGCTATTTCATCTGCGGATACAAGCAAACGCTTTGGCATTGAACCCCGTATAGCCATGCTTTCGTATTCTTCAGGAACTTCCGGATCAGGGGAAGAAGTAGAAAAAGTAAGGCGTGCTACTGAACTTGTTAAAGCAAATCGTCCCGACCTTAAAGTGGAAGGCCCGATACAGTATGATGCAGCAGTTGATCCCATTGTAGGAAAACAAAAACTTCCCAATTCGCAGGTTGCCGGCCAGGCAAGCGTGCTTATTTTCCCTGATCTGAATACCGGAAACAATACGTATAAAGCCGTTCAGCGTGAAACCGGAGCTTTGGCTATCGGGCCGATGCTGCAGGGACTTAACAAACCGGTTAATGATTTAAGCCGGGGCTGTACAGTTGATGATATTTTTAACACCGTTTTAATAACTGCCATTCAAAGCCAGGAATTATCAACCCTTAACCATAATCAGACTAACATTAATGAACATACTAGTAATTAATTCGGGCAGCAGTTCTATTAAATACCAGCTTTTTAAAATGCCTTCAGAGGCGCCAATCTGTAACGGGCTGATTGAACGAATCGGCTTAAAGGATTCGGTAATTACCCATAAAATTTATACTAAGGGAAATGAAAAAGTAATCAGTCTTACTTTAGATCTGAAAGACCACGAAGCCGGAATTCTGGAGGTTGGAAGATTACTCACAGAACCCGGTATTGGCGTGATTCAAAATCCGGGAGAAATAGAAATTGTTGGCCATCGTGTGGTACATGGGGGCGAAAAATTTTCTAAAACGGCTGTTATAACTCCGGAAGTAAAAAAAGAAATCAAAAACCTTTTCCAACTGGCCCCTCTTCATAATCCGGGCAATTATTTAGGAATCGGGGTAACAGAAAAGATATTTACAAATGCTACACAGGTGGCTGTTTTTGATACTGCTTTTCATCAGAGTATGCCCGAAAAAGCATTTCGCTATGCTATTCCAAATTCGTACTATACAAACCATGGAATTCGTGTTTATGGATTTCACGGAACAAGCCACAAATATGTAGATGAACAGGCCAGAAAATACCTGAATCAACCGCAGGCTAAAATTATTACCATCCATTTGGGAAATGGATGCAGCATGGCCGCCGTAAACGGTGGACAATGCATGGATACCAGCATGGGACTTACGCCCCTGGATGGTTTAATTATGGGTACACGATGCGGAAATATTGACGCATCTGTAATTTTCCATATGGTTTCTCAACTTGGGCTGGATATACAGGAAGTAAACACCCTGCTTAACAAGCATAGCGGAATGATTGGCCTTACCGGAAACAGTGATATGCGGGATATTACATCTTCTATTAAAAATGGGGATGAGAAATCTCTTCTGGCCTATGAAATGTATGCCTACAGGATTAAAAAATACATTGGATCTTATGCAGCCGCATTAAACGGGATTGACGCTATTGTTTTTACTGCCGGAGTTGGCGAAAATGATATTCTCATCAGAGAGTTAATATGCGAGGAAATGGAATTTTTCGGCATTAACCTGGACATTGAAAAAAATTCTGTAAGATCGGGTTCTTTGAGGGATGTAAGTTTAGAGGGTGCAAGGACAAAAATTCTCATCATTCCTACCAACGAAGAACTTGAAATTGCAAATCAATGTGTTGACCTTTTAAATAAGGAATTTAAGAATTAATTTCAAAATATTTCATCAGGGCTTACAGTTCACGAACACCATTCAATAATATTTCTGCAAAGAATTCTATTATGTTTGTACTTTACCCTCTAAATGGAAGAAGCAAAACTCTTATACGCAATTATCAATTCGGCAATTGATGGAATTATAACTATTGATGAGCGGGGAATAATTGAATCCATCAACCCGGCTGCATTAAGTCTTTTTGGATATCAGGAAAAAGAAATAACAGGTAGTAATGTTTCGGTATTAATGCCTGAGCCTTATAAAAGTGCACACAACGGCTATCTTCATCATCATCAAACCACGGGAGAAAGAAAAATAATTGGTATCGGAAGAGAAGTTTTAGGATTAAGGAAAGATGGATCAACTTTTCCTTTCAGGCTTGCTGTGGGAGAAGTGAAATATGAAAACAGGAGAATTTACACCGGTTTTGTTCATGATCTTTCAAAAGAAAAAGCGGCTGAATACAACCTTAAAAAATATACCGAAGAATTAGAACAACGCATCCTGGAACGCACCCAGGTTTTACAAACGCTGGTTAATGAGCTTGAAAAAGCCAAAGAAGATGTAAGTATATCTTTGGAAAAAGAAAAGGAACTGAACCAGTTAAAAACCAGGTTTGTTTCCATGGCTTCGCATGAATTCAGAACGCCTCTCAGTTCGGTGCAGCTCTCTGCCTCTCTAATTGACAAATATGCACAAAAGCCTGATTTTGAAAATATCCATAAACATACCGGCAAAATTAAAACTTCGGTAGGCCATCTTACGGGCATTTTAAATGATTTCCTATCGCTGGAAAAACTGGAAGCCGGTAAAACTGAAGCAGAATTCCAGCAATTTGATATTGTAAAATTCTCTGAAGATTTGATTGAAGAAATGCAATTATTAGCCAAGCAAAACCAAAATATTGTTTACCAGCATACGGGCGTTTCGAGCAAAGTTAATCTTGATCCGGCTCTTCTGAAAAATTCGGTTATTAATCTGGTATCAAATGCAATAAAATATTCGGGTGAAAATACTTTTATAGAGTTTAATACAGAGCTAACAGAAACTGAACTATGCATTATGGTAAAGGATAATGGAATCGGTATTCCTCAGGAAGAGCAAAAATATTTGTTTGAGCCGTTTTTCAGAGCAAATAATACCGGCAATATTCCCGGAACCGGATTGGGCTTAAACATAGTTAAGAGATACGCTGAATTAATGGGCGGAGAAGTTATTTATAAAAGTGCCCAAAATCGCGGAACCACAATTACTTTAATGTTTAAACAATGAAAGCTCCCACTAAAACCGTTTTATTAATTGAAGATAACCAGGATATCCGCGAAAGTACTGCCGAAATACTTGATCTTGCAGACTACAAGGTTTATACCGCAGAAAATGGTAAAAAAGGTGTAGAACTGGCTCAAATTCACCTTCCGGATATTATTCTCTGTGACATTATGATGCCCGAGCTTGATGGTTACGGCGTGCTTTACCTGGTGAACAAGAATCCTCAGACATCAGATATTCCTTTCATATTTCTAACTGCAAAGGCAGAAAGAACAGATTTTCGGAAAGGAATGGAAATGGGTGCTGATGATTACCTGACCAAACCTTTTGACGATATGGAGCTTTTAAATGCCATTGAAACCAGGTTACAGAAAAGAGCGCAGATTAAAAAGAATGCAGGCAATTCTGCTTCACTTGACGGCTTGCTAAACGAAGCTCGATCTGCAAAATTGTTAAATGAACTCTCCGAAAACAGCCGCATCCGCAGCTATAAAAAGAAGCAAAGTGTTTATATGGATGGCGATCATCCCTCTAGTGTATACATGGTTAAAAGCGGAAGCATCAGAACTTACATGATATACAAAGATGGCCGCGAAATATCAACGGGTATTTTTTCGCTGGGCGAGTTTTTTGGATACGATTCTGTTTTACTTAATAAACCCGGAGCAGAAAACGCAGAAACTCTGGAAGCCTCAGAACTATATTTAATTTCCCGCGATGAATTCAACAATTTGCTTTTTAAGAATCCCGGAATATCCAAAAAATTTATTCAGCTGCTATCCGGCAGTGTTCAGGAAAAACAGGATCAACTATTAAAGTTAGCCTATAACTCCGTTCGGAAACGTGTAGCAGATGCACTGGTGAGTTTGGCAGAAAAATTTGGTGAGCCCAATTCTGATCTCCGGATAATTAAAGTTTCACGCGATGATCTGGCCGCCATGGTTGGCACGGCAAATGAAACAATAAGCCGAACTCTTGCTGATTTTAAAGATGAGCACCTGATAGAAAAAGAAGGCAGCAAAATTAAAATTCTATCATTAAGCAAGCTTAAAAACGTAAAACAATAAGTAACGAAGGTCATTTTTTCACTTGATTAGCCTCATGGCTATAGTATCTGCATCCGCTTAATTTTGATGTAAATATTGATTACATGAAGGCGGTAGCATATAGCATTAAGACGTGTGAGAAAGAAATTCTTATTAAGGCTAATAAGAAAAAGCACGATATAACGCTTATATCTAACAGGTTAACAATTGACACAGCTTCTTATTCGGCTGGAAAAGATGCGGTAATAGTATTTTCCAGCGACGATCTGTCAGCTCCAGTTATTCAAAAACTCAAAGAACTGGGCGTAAAATATATTTCAATCAGATCTACCGGAACTGATAATATAGACCTTGCAGAAGCCAGTCGACTGGGAATTAAGGTTGCAAATATCCCGGCTTACTCTCCTCAATCTATCGCAGAACATGCAATTACATTAATACTTTCCCTTTCCCGTAATATTATTCCTGCACATCAGCAGATGCTGGAATATGATTTCTCTCTCGATAATCTGGTTGGCACAACCATAGGCAATAAAACCATAGGTATTATCGGGTGCGGAGAATCAGGTCGTTCGCTGGCCCGCATACTTCGGGGATTTGGTTCAAGAGTTATTGTGTTTGAACCGCAGGACGTAAAACAACAATGTGATGAGTTAGGTGCAGAGCAGGTTTCTTACAATGAATTACTCAGCCAGTCTGATATCATTTCACTCCATCTTCCGCTCAATGATCAAACCAGGCATATGATTAATTCAGAATCTATCTCTAAAATGAAAGATGGAGTCATGCTGATCAATGTAAGTCGCGGAGCACTTTTTAATTCTGAAGACGTACTTACTGCACTTCAAAATGATAAGATCAGTAAGATCGGGATGGATGTTTATGAATTTGAACATGAATATTTCTTTTTTGATCATAGCCACAAACCCATCTCAGACCTGATGCTTAAAGCATTTATACAAAATTCAAGGGTACTGATCACTCCTCACCAGGCTTTTCTGACTAAAGAAGCCCTGCAGGTAATTGCAGAAAAAACTATCGAAAACCTGGATAACTGGAAAGAAGATAAAAACACAGAAATGCTGGCTTCTGCTTAAAAACCCTATTGCCTATCTCTATTAACAAAATACAATGACCACTTCTGAACTGATCAAAAAATACAATGTAGCAGCTCCCAGATATACCAGTTATCCTACAGTTCCCTATTGGGAAACAGAAGCATGGACTGAGGAGGAATGGCTTATCTCAGTAAAGAGATCCTACCGCGAGGGCGGTTCAGAGGGCATCAGTTTATATATTCATCTGCCATTTTGTGAAAGTCTTTGTACGTATTGCGGCTGCAATACCCGTATCACCAAAAATCATACGGTTGAAGATCCTTATCTGATTGCGGTTATTAAAGAGTGGAAAATGTATTGCGAGGTATTAAAATGCAAACCGCTTATCCGGGAAATTCATCTGGGAGGCGGAACTCCAACTTTCTTCAATCCCAATAATCTCGAAAAATTAACATTGGGGATTTTAAATGAGGCAGAAGTTACAGCAGATGCAGAGTTTTCATTTGAAGCGCATCCTGCAAATACAACATTGGAACATTTAGTAACGCTATATAATCTGGGCTTCAGAAGATTGAGTTTGGGAATACAGGATTTTGATCCCAAAGTTCAGGAGATAATTAACAGAAAACAATCTGTTGAACAGGTTCAGCAGGTTACTTCACAGGCCCGAAACCTGGGTTATACATCCATCAATTACGATCTTATCTACGGATTGCCTTTACAGCAATTATCAAGTGTAGAAAATACAATCCGAGAAGTGATAAAGTTGATGCCCGATCGCATTTCGTTTTACAGCTATGCGCATGTTCCCTGGCTAAAACCAGGACAGCGCCGCTTTACTGAAAACGATTTACCCGCCGCCGATGAGAAAAGAGCCTTATACGAAAAAGGGCTAAGTCTGTTGAAAGAAGCAGGTTATGCTGATATCGGCATGGATCACTTTGCGCTGAAAACCGACAGCTTATACACAGCCGCTAAAAACCAAACACTCCACCGTAATTTCATGGGATACACCCATCAATACACACAGCTTTCCATCGGACTTGGCGTTTCTTCCATTAGTGATAGCTGGTACGGTTTTGCACAGAATGTAAAGCAGCTAGATTCCTATTTAAATCTAATTTCTGATGGTAAATTACCCCTCTTTAAAGGTCACATTCTCACCTCAAACGATCTCAAATACCGCAAAATCATTTTGCATATTATGTGCAGAGGATTTGCTGAGTTAGATTTAGAAGATCCTCAGTTACTGGATATTTTAGTTCGTTTAAGTTCCCTTCAAAAAGATCGGCTTATTCATCTGGAAGATAATCGCTTACAGGTAACAATTGCCGGACAAGCTTTTTTAAGAAACATATGCATGGCATTTGATGAAAGGCTATGGGAAAAGCAGCCTGAAAGTCAGATATTCAGTACTTCCGTTTAGAAAAATTAATTGAAAAGGCAGCAATGATTTCTTTTAAAGGCATATACAATCCCGGTTGATTTCTGCAAGCTCAAACCCTACTATTATATAACCTCAAATAATCCTATTATAAAATGAGTCATACATTCCATATTCCGGTTCTTGGTCTCTCCTTTTCTATTGATACACCTGTTAAAGTAGCCCGTTACGGTATTTCATCTGTGATTTCCATTGTTGATGATGAACTGATCGAGCGAATGAGGGAATTTTATCTGAAGCAGGTAAATAAGGTTTACGCCGCTATCAAAAAAACAGAGGATGATCATCGTGCAAAACGTATTACCGCATATCTTGACCTGGTTTCTGATCTGGTAGATGAGCAATTTGAAACTCTTAAAAATCTTCCCTTTCTTCCCGGAACAGACCTGAGCAAATATTTTGACCTTCTTCCGGATACATCCGCAAGCAAAATTTTGTATTTACAAATGCTTGATGAAAAAAATGAAGATCAGAAATTAAGCTATCAGGAACATTTACGCACTCTAATAACCAAAGGTTCTATAGATGTAAACCTCATGTCAAAAGTAGACCGGATTAATTACGATAAAAACGGAAATTCATTCGGCGATCAGTTTTCTGATGCTTTGGCTGCTTTACGGGGTTTCGCTAAATCAAAACTAAACTCTTCACTGGTTCTTTCGGCCGGAATGAACCCGAGATTATACAGCTATCTGGAAGAATTTCCAGACTTTTTCCCATCCGGGGATGAATCAGCACTTAAAAAAGTAATCCTCAAAGTGAGCGATTTCAGATCTGCTTCTATTCAGGCTAAATTTCTTGCAAAAAAAGGGATTTGGATTCATGAATTCAGAATAGAATCGGGATTGAATTGCGGGGGTCATGCTTTTGCAACAGAAGGCTTGCTGCTTGGCCCCATCCTGGAAGAGTTTAAGCAAAAAAGAGCAGAGCTTGTTCAGGAGCTTTCTGAAATTTACAGCAAAGCACTAAACGCAAAAGGAATTTCAGGACTTAAAATTCCTGCTACCCGGATAACCGTACAGGGTGGAATCGGCACTTTTCTGGAAGATGACTTTCTTCAAAAATATTATAATCTGGATGGCACCGGCTGGGGAAGTCCGTTTTTACTGGTTCCTGAAGCTACTAATGTTGATGCTGATACCCTGCAACTGCTGGCCGGTGCAGGCAAAGAAGATTTTTATATCAGCGGTGCATCGCCGCTTGGAATTCCGTTTAATAATTTCCGCAAAAGTACAGCCGAGACTCAGCGATTAGAACGCATAGCAAAAGGAAAACCCGGTAGTCCCTGCACTAAAAAATTCCTGGTGTCCAATACAGAATTCACAGCAATTCCCATTTGCACGGCATCAAGGGAATACCAGAATCTGAAATTAAAAGAGCTAAAATCCAGAATGATTTCTGAAGAAAAATATCAGCAGGAATATAATCTGATAACGGAGAAAACCTGCCTTTGCCAGGGATTAGCTACTGCCGTTTATATAAAAAATGATATTTTAAAATCCCGTGAAAACAATGCAGTAGCAATTTGTCCAGGCCCAAATACCGGTTATTTCTCAAAGATTTATTCACTGGAAAATATGGTCAAGAATATTTATGGTAAATTAAATCTTTTAGAGGGAGTAGAAAGGCCGCATGTTTTTGTAAATGAGTTGAGTTTGTATGTAAGTTATCTTAAAAAAGATATTGAAATGAATATCAAAACATTAACAGACAAAAAAGTTAAGCAATTGATTCGTTTTAAAGAACAGCTTTTGATTGGAGTTGATTATTACGCGACATTGGTTCCAGAACTCAAAAAAAATTCAACAGCCTTTAATGACCGTTTTATAAATGATCTGGAACAAATCAAACAACTTGTAAATCGGATTAATTTTCCTGCACCGCTCCTACCTAAATAATTAAATATGAGTAGTGCAGATATCAAATTTGGGTTTTTGAATGTGATCTAAATCATTAATAGCAATAAGAATTATCATTTCAGATTGCACTATCTTACAACACCTTTGTTTTTTATAATAAAGTTGAATGGCTACATATACCTTAACAGATAACCAATGCTACCATTGCGGAACCGCAATAACGAGTACAGGTTATATACTGGATGAAAAAAATTTCTGCTGTATTGGCTGCCAGAGTGTTTATCAGGTATTAAATTCAAATAATCTTTGCAGTTATTACAGTTATAATGATTCTCCGGGACAAACTCAACATTCAGAATCAAAGCATTTTGAATACCTGGATGAATCCGGAATAATTACCAGGCTGATTGATTACAGCGATGAAAACATAACTACTGTTACATTTTACATACCCGCCATACACTGCAGTTCCTGCATCTGGCTACTGGAACATTTACATAAGTTAAATGCTGCAGTGGTAAACTCCCGCATAGATTTTTTAAAAAAGCAGGTATCCATAACATTTAAACAGCAGCAATTTTCTTTGAGAAAGCTTGTAGAACTCTTAGTTTCTTTGGGATATGAGCCCCTTATCAGTTTACAGGATGTTGTTAAGGATAAACAAAACACAGATAACCGCGATCTGATCAAAAAAATTGCAGTAGCCGGTTTCTGTATGGGAAACGTAATGCTTTTAAGCTTTCCCGAATATTTCGGGCTCTCTTCATTCGATCAGCAATTTAAATCCTTATTCGGATGGCTTAATCTTGCCTTTGCAATTCCTGTTACCTTTTACTGCGGACGCATATTTTTCAGCTCCGCCTGGGCGGGATTAAAACATAAAATAATCAATTTGGATGCACCCCTGGCATTAATTATAGCCGTTTTGTTTCTCAGGTCGGCATTTGAAATCATCAGCTCAACCGGACCGGGATTTACAGATACGCTAACGGGATTAATTTTTCTGCTGTTAATGGGCCGTTGGGTGAAGCAGCGCACCTATCATCACCTTTCTTTCGACAGAGATTACCGTTCTTATTTCCCGGTAGCGGTAACTGTACTAAAAAAGGAAATGGAAAAACCTGTTGCAATTGAGGAATTAAGTATCGGAGACCGCATTCTTATCCGAAATAATGAGATTATTCCCGCAGATGCGATCTTAATGAGAGGAGAAGCATATGTGGATTTTAGTTTCGTTACCGGAGAATCGGCGCCGCTTAGGAAAGTATTAGGAGAAATGCTTTACGCCGGCGGTCGTCAGATAGGTGAAGCTATTGAACTGGAAGTAATAAAACCTGTTTCACAAAGCTACCTAACGGGATTATGGAATAACGAAACCTTTAAAATTACTGATAATAAGCTCCAGAATTTTAATGATATGATTGCCAAATACTTCAGTCTGGCAACTTTTATCATCGCTTTCAGCGCTGCTGGTTTCTGGATCTATTCTTCAGATAGCAGCAAAGCGTGGAGTTCATTTACCGCAGTTTTAATTGTTGCCTGCCCATGTGTGCTGGCTTTAAGTACACCTTTTACGCTTTCTGCGGTTTTAAGCATCTTTGATAAAAACCGTTTTTATTTGAAAAATACCGATGTAGTTGAGCAGCTTGCAAAAATTGACACCATCGTTTTTGATAAAACCGGCACCATTACTTCGGCAGATCTGATCCATCTTTCTTTCTCCGGAGATTTATCTGCTGAGGAAAAAATATTAGTGGCTTCCCTTGCCAGAAATTCAAGTCATCCCCTGAGCAGGGAAATAGTGAAATGGCTTGATGTAAACACCTTCCGGGAGGTTATGAATTTTACCGAAATTGCGGGAAAAGGTATTTGCGGAACTGTTAATGGCCGGCAGTTAAAGTTGGGCAAATCCACATTTGTTTCTTCGGGAAAACTTAGTCAGATTGATTCTGCACAGGTACAGCTGGATATCAATGGAATTTACAAAGGTTGTTTTAAAATCAAACAGCAATGGAGGTCCGGGCTGAACCAACTCTTACAAACGCTTTCACAGCATGCCGATTTACATTTACTGTCGGGAGATAATGAAAGTGAGCGGGAGAATTTATCGCATTTTTTTCCGGTTCCGGAACAAATGCACTTTGCACAGAGTCCGCAAAACAAACTGGATTATATAAAAAATTTGCAGTCGGAAGGTCATAAAGTAATGATGCTTGGCGATGGGTTGAATGATGCCGGCGCATTAAAACAAAGCAATTTAGGCGTAGCGGTAACGGATAACATAAACAATTTCAATCCCGGTTGTGACGCAATTCTCGACGGAAGTTCGATGATGAGTTTATCCCGTTTTATGACTCAGGCAACCGATGCTGTCAAAACGATACACATGAGCCTGGTAATTTCAGCATCCTATAATCTTGTCGGAATTTATTTTGCTGTTCAGGGAATTTTATCCCCGCTTACTGCGGCTGTTTTAATGCCATTAAGCACCATTACCATTATTATTTTCACATCGGTAAGTGCACGGTATTTCGCCGGCAAAAACAGATTAAATTCACCTGTTGAACAGGTTTTTAAAGTCTGATTATTAATATTTTAAAAAAGCTATATCCTAAACAAATATCATAGCTTGGCGCATCACAATTTTTATTCATAAAAATGGGAATTCTTTATTTTCTGATAGCTGTCAGCATCCTGATAGCACTAATCTTTCTGGCAGCTTTTTTCTGGGCGATGAGAAACGGGCAGAATGATGATTTGGAAACCCCCGCCATCCGCATTCTATTTGAAGATGACCAGCCTGATAATCCAAAAGATTAAGCAGCATGCTCATTTAATATCCAGTGACGATTCTCAAAAAAGTGATGAAGATCAATTTTTTGAAAAACTTTTATCACTCATCCGATTATCGGATGACGGTAATTTTACAATCTGAAAACAATACGATTAAATCTGATTATGCAGCTTGAAAAATTTAATTACGACAACAAGATCGTTAGGAACTTTGCAATAGCCACCGTAGTATGGGGCCTCATTGGTATGACCGTAGGCTTACTCATTGCCTTCCAACTATTTGAACCTGCAATGAATATGGGAAATCAATACAGCTCTTTCGGCCGTATCAGACCGCTGCATACAAATGCAGTAATTTTTGCATTTGTAGGCAACGGAATATTTATGGGCGTGTATTATTCACTTCAGCGTCTGCTTAAAGCAAGAATGTTTAGTGATTTGCTTAGCAAGATCCATTTCTGGGGCTGGCAGCTTATTATAGTTTCAGCCGCAATTTCATTACCGCTTGGATTTACAACTTCGCATGAATACGCCGAACTGGAATGGCCGATAGATATAGCTATCACAGTAATATGGGTTGTATTTGGTGTAAATATGTTCGGTACAATCATTAAAAGACGTGAGCGGCATATGTATGTAGCCATCTGGTTTTACATTGCCACATTTGTTACTATTGCTGTTCTTCATATTGTTAACTCAGCGCAGCTGCCAATTTCAGCATTTAAAAGTTACTATTTATATTCCGGCGTTCAGGATGCACTGGTACAGTGGTGGTACGGACACAATGCAGTAGCATTTTTTCTTACAACTCCCTATTTAGGGATGATGTATTATTTCCTTCCTAAAATGGCAAACCGACCGGTTTATTCTTATAAATTAAGTATTCTGCATTTCTGGTCACTTATATTTATTTACATATGGGCCGGCCCTCACCACTTATTATACACATCCTTACCTGGATGGGCCCAATCACTTGGCGTTGCTTTTTCGCTCATGCTGATTGCTCCAAGCTGGGGAGGTATGATCAACGGTTTATTAACCTTACGCGGAGCCTGGGATAAAGTAAGAGATGATGCCATTCTGAAATTCATGGTGGTTGGTCTAACGTCTTACGGAATGGCCACTTTTGAGGGGCCTATGCTGTCTCTTAAACAAATCAATGGAATTGCTCATTTTACAGACTGGATTGTTGCTCACGTACACGTTGGAGCCTTAGGCTGGAATGGATTCCTCACCTTTGCAATTCTTTACTGGCTGATTCCACGCATTTATCAAACGGAGATTTTTTCAAAGAAATTAACTTCTTTCCACTTCTGGATTGGAACACTGGGAATTCTGTTTTATGCAATACCTATGTATTTATCTGGTTTTGCACAGGGATTAATGCTTAAAGAATTTACTCCGGAAGGCACATTAAAGTATCCTGCATTTCTTCAAACAACTTTAATACTACTTCCTATGCACATGTTTCGTGCAATTGGCGGAGCATTGTATTTAGTGGGGGTAATTGTAATGACTTACAATCTTCTTAAAACAGTTGCCAAGGGAAAACTACTGTCAAATGAACCTGCAGAAGCCATGGCATTAATGCCTGCGTTTACTCCGCATAGCAGTGAAAAAACCTGGCATCGCAGTTTGGAGCGCAAGCCTATGGCGTTTATGGTATTGTCAATCATCGTTATCCTGATTGGAGGTATGGTTGAAATGATGCCTACGTTTATTATTTCATCAAATGTTCCCACCATTTCCAGCGTAAAGCCTTATTCTCCGCTTGAATTGCAGGGCCGGGATATTTATATCCGTGAGGGTTGCGTAAACTGCCATTCTCAAACTGTGCGCCCTTTCAGATCAGAAACAGAGCGCTATGGTGAGTATAGTAAAGCCGGGGAATTTGTGTATGATCATCCATTTCTGTGGGGATCAAAACGTACCGGTCCTGATCTTCATCGCCAGGGCGGAAAATATTCAAACGCATGGCATTTTAATCACATGATGGATCCTACAACCATGTCACCGGGAAGTATTATGCCACCCTACCCCTGGTTAATTGAGCAGAAACTGGATATTACAACTACAGAATCGAAAATTAATGCCATGAGAACGCTTGGTGTTCCGTATGACGAAGGTTTCGAAAAACTGGCCAATAAAGATCTGAATATGCAGGCTCAGAAAATTAGCGAGAACTTGTCCCAAAATGATATTAAAGTAAAAAGCGACCGTGAAATTATTGCAATTATTGCCTATCTGCAGCGTCTGGGAACCGATATCAAAGTAAGCAATAAGAATTAGTGAACTATCCAAACACCTGAAAAATAGAAATATATGTTCAAGCAATTTATTCAAGATTTTACCGACAGCCGTATATATCTGATTTCATCCCTTTGGCTGTTTCTGATATTCTTTATTCTGGTGGCTGTAATGCTTATTAGGATGAATAAAAATCATATCAAATACATGAGTGAACTTCCCTTAAAGGAAAACGAAGAAAACATATGAAAAGGCTGTTATACATTTTATCAGTGCTTCTGCCGGCAGGCGGGGCTTTCGCACAGGAACAACCTGCAGAAATTACTCAAGCTGTTAGTCCAGGAAATACACATCAGCATCTATTGATAGCGGTTCTGATCATCACTTCCCTATTGGTATTGCTGGCCTCATTTGCTATCCTGAAAGCTTATAAAGTAATTGTTAACGAACTGAGCAATCCGGTTCCGTTTGCAGCACCTGTTTCTGTTCCTTTATTAACTTATGAAGAATACGAAGCCATCAAAAAATCAAGACCAAGTATTTGGATCAAAATATTGGGTCTCAAACCTATAGAGGAAGAGAAAGATTTAATGATGGAACACGAATTCGACGGCATTACCGAGCTTGACAATCCTATACCTGCATGGTTTATGTGGCTTTTTTATGGCAGTATCGGCTGGGCTTTTGTATACCTCTTGTATTTTCATGTATTTAACTGGGGTCCTTTACAGGATGAAGAGTATGCTATTGAAATGAAACAGGCGAAAATTGAGCAAACTGCATTCCTTTCTAAATCTGCTAATAACATTGACGAAAATTCAGTTAAAGAAAATAAAGATCCTAAAATAATTGCTGCCGGGCAGGCCGTTTACACAGCCAATTGCGTGGCCTGTCATGGAGATAAGGGTCAGGGAACAGTTGGACCTAATTTAACAGATCAATTCTGGCTTCATGGCGGAAAAGTAAACAGCGTGTTTAAAACAATTAAATATGGTGTACCCGAAAAAGGCATGATCTCCTGGGAAAAAATCCTTACTGCGAAACAAATTTCGGAAGTAAGCAACTACATTCTTTCGATTAAGGGAAGCAATCCGCCAAGTGGAAAAGCCCCCCAGGGCGATAAGGAAGGATAAAATGGAATAACTAAATCAGTAGATCTGCAGCCACTGACATTAAACATTAAAGAACAGGAAGAAAGGAAATACGATGTCAGAAGTTAATAAGAAAAAAATCACGGATACAAGCAGAAACGGAAGGGTTTGGATTTACCCGAAACTCATCAAAGGAAAGCTTTACCAGTATCGTAACATAGTAAGTTATTTTCTTCTTGCATTACTTTTTACGGGCCCTTTTTTAAAGATAAACGGCGAGCAGCTAATCCTTTTAAATATCCTGGAAAGAAAATTTGTGCTTTTCGGAGTCGTATTTATGCCTCAGGATTTTTACCTCTTTGCCTTAGCGATTCTAACTTTTATTGTTTTCATTATATTATTTACTGCCATATTCGGCCGACTTTGGTGTGGCTGGGCTTGTCCCCAAACCATTTTCATGGAAATGGTTTTCCGCAAAATTGAATACTGGATTGAAGGAGATGCCCAACAGCAAAAAAAGCTGGATGCTTCTCCCCTAAATCCTGACAAAATATTCAAAAAGGGATTGAAACACTTCATTTTTATTGTGATTTCGTTTTTTATAGCAAACATCTTTCTGGCTTACACCATCGGGTCTGATGCTTTACTTCAAATAATAAAAGATCCTGTAAATCAGCATATTTATGGTTTTCTGGCAATCTGCATTTTCACCGCTGTATTTTACCTCGTTTTCGCAAAAGTAAGGGAATTGGTTTGTACCGTTATCTGTCCTTACGGACGGCTGCAAGGTGTTTTACTAGATAGAAAAACACTTGTTGTAGCTTACGATTATTTAAGAGGTGAACCAAGAGGGCATATCAGCAAATCAGATGAATCCCCAAAAGGAGATTGTGTTGATTGCGGCCTTTGCGTACAGGTTTGTCCTACCGGGATTGATATCCGGAAGGGAACACAGCTTGAATGTATCAATTGCACGCTTTGCATTGATGCATGCGATATGGTTATGGAAAAAACCCATCGGCCTACCCGTTTAATCGGCTTTAAATCTGAAGAACATATTGCTGAAGGAAAACCATTTAAATTCAGCAAGCGGATTTATGCATACAGTATTATATTAGTTATCCTGATTAGCACACTCAGCACCTTATTAATCCAGAGGTCTGATATCAGTGCAACAATTCTTCGTGCTTCCGGAACACTTTATCAGCTTAGAGAAAACGGTACAGTCAGCAACCTCTATAATGCCGAACTGATTAATAAAACTCCTGAAGACATGCAGTTTGAGATCAGGGTTTCCGATCCGCAGGCCACTATTCAGTATATAAACAAAGCTGAAAAAGTAGAAAAGGGAGGCACAGTTAAGCTTACTTTTTTTATCATTCTTCCGCAAAAGCGTGTTAATAAATATAAATCGGGCATCACTCTGAATATTTTATCTAAAGGCAAGGTAATCAGCACTGCCAAAACAACTTTCATAGCGCCTCCTAACTTGTAAAACGATGAACTGGGGAACCAAAATTATTATAGGCCTGTCTGCATTTATGCTTTTTATCACGACACTTGGAGTGCTCATGTTCAGAAGCAGCAAAACTGATTCACTTATTGAAGACAATTATTATGAAAAAGGTCAGGCATTTAACCAGGATTATGATGCGAAACAAAAAGCATTGGATGAAAAGCTTTTACCTGCTTTCGATACAGAAAATGGTCTTCTAATAAGCTTTCCGGTTTCGGTAAATTATAAATTATCTTTAAAACGCTTATCAGACCAGCTGATGGATAAGGATTATACCGGGATAACAGATTCGGATCATCAGATTAAAATACCGAAAGAAGAATTGCAAACGGGGCCCTGGCTAATCCGTATTGAATATAGTGTAAACGGGAAAAACTATCTTTACGAGGATAAAATTTTGCTAAAATGAGTAATGAAGCCCTAGCTTTTTTTACCGGATTGTTTGGCAGCCTGCATTGCGTGGTAATGTGCGGACCTTTAGTAATGGCTCTTCCTTTCAGCGGAAGATCTTTTTGGTTCAGTACTGCTCAAAAAATTCTTTATCAGTTTGGGCGAATTTTAACCTATTCTTTCCTTGGTTTTATTGCCGGATACATTGGCAGCGGTTTTAATATTCTGGGCTTACAACAATTTTTAAGTTTAATAACAGGTATTATATTGGTTTTGATAGCCGTGTATCATTTCTCAGGCAAAAAAGATAATATGTTTACGCGAATCCAGACCAGGATGGTAGCACCAATCGCATCCAAAATGGGTTACTGGTTATCAAAATCATATGGCGGACTATTTGCAGGAGCTTTACACGGTTTGATTCCCTGCGGAATGGTCTACATGGCCATTGCCGGATCTCTGAATTCCGAAACTCCCTTTGATGGTAGCAGGTTTATGTTTTTCTTTGGATTAGGAACCACTCCTTTATTAATAATTGCCTCTGTACTACCATTTTTTTTAAAGAAATTCAGAGCTCCGCGATTACTGATTCCTGCACTTTTTATGATAGCAGGATTTTTTCTGATAACCAGAGGACTCAACCTAAATATCCCATTGATAACATCACCGGTAATATCAGATCCTTCGGCACCGATTTGTTAAAAATTAACTAATATGCCCTATACGCATAAATCATTCTATTTAATTGAAGTTTTAGTATTTATTTTTTAAACTAACTATTATGAACAGAACAATTGGAATTGTATTGATAATTCTTGGAATTTCAATGCTTGTATGGACTGGCTTTAATTATACTAAAAAAGAAAAAATAATTGATGCAGGCCCTATTCAAATCACAGCAGATAGACAGGAACGTGTCAACTGGCCTCCTTATTTAGGGATAATCTTGCTGGCCGGAGGAATTATTGTACTTGTAAAAAGCAAGAAACCTTAAAGATTTAACCGAGACTGACTAACATGGACTGTAGGATTTTTTATTTGCCTGCAGGTGGAATAAACATCCTTCAATAAGATTGCTTATTCGTATCTGGCAAGCTAAACGGCTTCTATAAGTTGCATCGGGTAGAATATCTAATAAATCCAGTTCTCTTTCGGTGGGTTCCTGTAACTGGTGTAATCCATTTTTAACTATTACATGACAGGTAGCGCACAAGCCTTTACCTCCGCAAATTGCTGGAATAGGATAATTCCATGCCCTTAAAACTTCCATCAAACTTAAACTGACTTCCTCAGGAAATTCAATATTGTCGATTTGATTATTGAGATCTTCTACCTGAAAACTGATCATAAAAGCAAAAACTATTTATGACAAAGAAGCTAAATATCAAACCATATAAAAATGACGTGAATCACCTTTTATGATAAAAAGAATTATCCTTTTAAAGATCCGGTTAATATTATTTAATTAGTTATCAGCCTCCATTTCTCAGCATGGCAGCGTATTTATCTGGCAAGGGACTGTTTTCAATTGCTTTAGCAGCCTTCTCCACATCGTATTCAAAACGTATGAACTCTACTGATATACTATCCCTCACCAAAGCTGAACTTTGCTCATCGATTGTTAACATCACATAATTTCCTCTCGGATCTCCGTCTTTTGGCTTACCAACTGATCCGATATTAATGGCATGGCGAAAGTTGTTTTGATTCTCAAAATTTGGATTTAAGACCCGGTGATACGGTTTGTGTGTATGTCCAAAACACATAATATCCGCATCTGCCTGCACCATAATGCGTTTTAAACTCTTTTCATCCCGATCTTCAAAGAGATATTCATTAATTTTTCGGGGGCTTCCATGCACCAGCAACAATTTGAGTTTATCTTCATTCAACTGAAACTCCAGTTTAATATGTGCCGGCAGGCTTCTTAAATACGACCGCTCATCTTCATTAAGCAAAGAGTTTGTAAATGAAATTGAAATTTTCCCCATGTTCTTTTCGTCATCAGTTTTATAAGCGCAGCCGCATTCATCGCTGTTTCTTCCGATGCCAAAATCATAATTACCGGCAATTGTTGGAATTTTCCGTTTCCGGATCTCATTTATAACTTCATTGGGCCAGATATTATAACCAACAAGGTCGCCCAGGCAGTAAATAAAATCTGGATTTTTTGAATCTACATCCTTAAAAAAAGCTTCCAGGGCTGGCAGATTAGCATGAATATCGGAGAACAGGGCAATTTTCATATAATTTTGCTCAGTGTTGATTTTAAAAATGATTGAGATTAAACTGCAGGTTTTAGTATCTCTTTTTTGTAATATTTATTTCTGATCCAGAAAGCAACATTTACGAGAGCAATTAATGCAGGTACTTCAACCAAAGGTCCAATGACACCGGCAAAAGCCTGACCTGAATTAATTCCGAAAACTCCGATAGCTACTGCAATGGCTAATTCAAAATTATTGCCTGTCGCAGTAAATGCTATTGACGTGCTTTTTGAATAATCGGCACCGAAATATTTTCCAATAAAAAAACTTAGCAGGAACATGAGCGTAAAATAAATAAGCAATGGAACAGCGATTCGTACTACGTCCATCGGAATCTGAATGATCAGCTCCCCTTTTAAACTAAACATGATCACAATTGTAAAAAGCAGTGCAATAAGTGTAACCGGGGAAATAAACGGGATAAATTTATTTTTAAACCATTCTTCGCCTTTTAATTTCAAAAGTGAATATCTGCTGATGACACCCAAAGTAAAGGGAATTCCTAAATAAATTCCTACGCTTTCAGCAATCTGGCTGATAGTAATATCAATATCCAAACCTTGCAATCCAAATAATGGAGGTAGTACAGTAATGAAAATATACGCATACACACTATAAAGTAAAACCTGGAAAATGCTGTTCAGTGCAATAAGGCCGGCAGCATATTCCCGGTTACCTTCTGCAAGTTCATTCCACACAACCACCATTGCGATGCACCGGGCAAGACCGATTAAAATTACACCGATCATATACTCCGGATAATCACGAAGAAAACTGATTGCCAGCACAAACATTAAAACGGGCCCAATAATCCAGTTAAGCACCAGCGAAGCAGTCAGCACTTTGGTATCTTTAAATACTTCTCCCATTTTTTCATAATTCACTTTAGCTAGAGGAGGATACATCATTAATATAAGGCCAATTGCTAAAGGAATATTAGTGGTACCGCTTGAAAAGGAGTTAATAAAACCGGAGGACGAAGGTATAATATACCCGATAGCTACTCCAAGAGCCATAGCAAGAAAGATCCATAAAGTAAGGTAGCGGTCCAGAAAACTTAACTTCTTCCGTTCGAGTGCCGGAGCACAGTTAGTGGCAGACATATATTTTATAAGATTTTATTGGAAAAAGCGTATTTCAAACTTAGCAACATCCGCCACCCGGAGTACAGCTGTTTTCAGAATTAACCAGTTGATTCAATTTTATGATTTGCTTGGGCTGAGGAATATTGCATTTCACTTTAGCCAGGCAATCTGTTTGTTTCGCAATAAGTGAAAAATGATCGCCTGAAATACCAAGGCTATATTTGCCAATGGTTTCGTTTTGATACTCCACTTCAATTTCCAGATCTTCATCGCCCAGCACCGGCTTAGAGAGATCGATAATTTTTAACAAACTGATTGGTTTCAACCGGTGATCAAGATCATCAGCCACCCAAATTTGCATGCTTACCAATTTGTCAGCATGAATATCTCCGCCACAATCAATAAAATGCTTGGTGAGCAAACCTACTTCTGTAATATGAAAATGAAGAGGAATTAATTCACCGTTTGGAAGTTCAAAATTTACTGCGTTGGCAACGCTTAAATGTTTTTTAAAATCTGATAGTTTCATTTTTATCGTTTTTTAGTGTTAACAATACATTATAATTCAAATACAATCGTAATATATCGATGAATTAAGTCAAAAAAAATCAACAGCATTCGTTGCAATTATTCTTACTATCGAATAATTGATTTATCCAAATCTGAGCTAATTTCCATTCTTGCTCATCAATACAATAACAGACTTTTACGCCGTCAATTGTACTCTTTATAAGTCCGGCCTCTTTCAATTCTTTGAGATGCTGAGAAACCGTGCTTTGTGACAGGGGTAATTCTTCAACCAGGTCGCCGCAAATACAGGTTTGCTTACTGGCCAATAATTTCAAAATGGCAATTCGTGCCGGATGAGCCAGGGCTTTGGCATATTTTGCCAGCCTATTTTCATCCATACTAAATTCCAGTGATTTTGTTGCTCCCATATCTAACGCAATATTACGATAAATAATTTGGATTGCTTCAGTCTTTTAAAAACTTAAAATTAAATGACACTAAAAAGATCAATCATTTATCCATTAAATTCCCTGCAGAGGAATCTGATTTTTCTAAATAATTCAGCCTCCGGCTTAACTTGTTGCTTATCAAAAATCAGGATTTAATTTTCAGGATGGCGGTTTAAAAAACCTGATTTTGAAGTCTGAATGTTTAGGCATTTCCGATGCTATATTTGGGTTTCCCTTATATATTACCTTTATTTGCAAATAAGCAAAGTATTGAATGGCGAAAAATCTACTCATTGTCGAGTCACCGGCCAAGGCCAAAACAATTGAAGGTTACCTTGGTAAAGACTTCCTGGTTAAGTCCAGTTATGGACATATCCGTGATTTGGCGAAAACCGATGATGCAATTGATGTAAACAATAATTTTGCCCAGCGATACGAAGTACCGGCTGATAAAAAAGCCATTGTTAACGAGTTAAAAAAGCTTGCTAAAGAAGCCGAAATGGTCTGGCTTGCATCAGACGAGGACCGTGAGGGAGAAGCCATTTCCTGGCATTTATTCGAAACTCTTGGACTCAAAGAAGATAAGACCAAGCGTATCGTTTTTCATGAAATTACCAAACCTGCAATTCTCAAAGCAATTGACTCGCCCAGAAAAATTGATTATAATTTAGTGAATGCTCAGCAGGCACGCCGTGTTTTAGACAGGCTGGTTGGATTTGAACTTTCGCCGGTTTTATGGAAAAAAGTTAAACCTTCCCTGTCTGCCGGTCGGGTGCAGTCGGTGGCTGTACGCCTGATTGTAGATCGCGAAAGAGAAATAAATAAATTCAAATCGGTAGCGGCTTTCAGAATTGTTGCCATTTTTTCTACCGATAAACAAAAAGAATTATTCAGGGCAGAATTGCCCGAAAGATTTGAAACAGCCCTTCAAGCAGAAGATTTCCTTAAAGCTTGTCCTGACGCTGTTTTTACAATTAAAAGTCTGGACACCCGCCCAACAAAACGTAACCCGGCGGCTCCGTTCACCACCTCTACCTTACAGCAGGAAGCCAGCAGAAAACTAGGTTTCTCGGTAGCGAGAACCATGTCAGTTGCACAAAAATTGTACGAACATGGTAAGATCACCTACATGCGTACAGATTCTGTAAATTTGTCAGATACAGCATTAACTGCTGCAGCAGCAGAAATCAATTCAGCTTACGGGGAAAAATATCATCAGCTAAGAAAGTATAAAACCAAATCTGCAGGTGCGCAGGAAGCTCACGAGGCCATTCGCCCTACCTATTTTGACCAGCATACAACCGGTGGCGATCCTTCTGAGCAGCGCTTATATGAACTGATCTGGAAAAGAGCTATTGCTTCTCAAATGAGCGAAGCTCAGTTTGAAAAAACCACGGCTAAAATTTCAATTTCTACACGCAAAGAAGAATTTGTAGCAAATGGTGAGGTAATGAAATTCGATGGATTCCTGAAAGTATATATGGAATCAACAGATGAAGATGAAACGGATGTAAAACTGGATGAAGATTCAGACAATTCTATTTTACCTCCGCTGCGCCAGGGACAAGTTTTAAACCTTCGCGAGATGAACGCAACCGAACGCTTCTCTCGTCCTCCATCACGTTATACAGAGGCAAGCCTGGTTAAAAAGCTCGAGGAACTGGGTATAGGAAGACCTTCTACTTATGCTCCAACTATTTCAACAATTCAGAATCGCGGGTATGTTGTAAAAGAAGAACGTGAAGGAAAATCCCGTTCATTTAAAGTTTTATCGCTTAACAACGGACAAATTATCTCGCAGGAGAAAACAGAAATTACAGGAGCAGAAAAGAATAAATTATTCCCGACCGATATTGGGGCTGTAGTTAATGATTTTCTGGTTGAACATTTCAAAGGAATTGTTGATTTCAACTTTACAGCGACTGTTGAAAAAGAGTTTGACGAAATCGCTCAGGGATTAAAAAACTGGACCGAAATGCTGAAAGCATTTTACAGTCCATTTCATGCTGAAGTAGAAAGCACCACACTTAATGCAGAAAGAGCAAATGGCGGACGCGATTTAGGCTTTGATCCGGAAACAGGTAAAAAAATATCTGTCAGAATTGGTCGCTACGGCCCTTTCGTACAAATTGGCGAAACGGCAGAAAATGATGAAGCTGAAAAACCACGTTACGCCAGCCTTCGTTCCGGTCAAAGTATTGAAACCATTACCCTGGATGAGGCTTTTGATCTTTTTAAACTTCCTTTTCAGTTAGAGGATTTTGAAGGCAAAGAAGTAAGTGTGGGCGTTGGACGTTTCGGGCCTTATATCAAATGGGGAGAAAGTTTTATTTCTCTGCCTAAAGGCGAAGATCCACTTTCTATAAATTTAGAGCGGGCGATTGAAATTATTAATGAGAAAAATATCGCCGATGCGCCGGTAGCGCATTATCAGGACTTGCCTGTAACAAAAGGTAAAGGACGTTTCGGACCGTTTATTAAATGGAATAATCTATATATAAACGTTCCGGTAAGATATAATTTCGAAACGCTTGGGAAAGCAGAGATTGATGAATTAATTGGTTTAAAAATTGAAAAAGAAGCCAACCGATTTATTCAGCAATGGCCTGAAGAAAAAATTGCAATAGAAAACGGCAGATGGGGACCGTTTATTCGTTTTGGAAAATTGATGCTTAAATTTTCTAAAAATCCGGCTACCAAGGATAAATATACACCTGAAGAATTAGCAAATTTACCTTTAGATACGGTAAAGAAATTAATTACAGATCAGTTGCCTGATGCATTTACAGCTAAAGCCAAAAAAGTTGTAAAAAAAGCAGTTAAAAAAGCTCCTGCGAAGAAAGCTCCAGCGAAGAAAAAATAGGACCAAAATTCTGTAATTGCTTTTTTCGAATCGTTATTTTTGCAGTTGTTATCACCTACAATTTACTCTATGAAAAAAGATCTTCCTGAAAATATTGTAGAAAATATTTCAGTGGCAATAGTTTTAGAAAGCGCCACGCCCGAAGCAAAAAACTGGAACGTTTATTTAATCAATTTAAAAGAAGAGACTATTGAAACCGTGCTTGTAAGTTCTAAGGGGTATGGTCAAAAAGAAGGAAAAAGTGTTAAAACTTCCATTCTTCGCCATTCTATTGGTGATGTTAGCGCTAAAAGTTTCGCACTAATTGAAATAATTGATGAACAGGTTTTTGGCTTAACTAATGAATATTGGTTAAGCTATTATATTAATGGTCAGATTTACGATAAAAAATTTATTTTCCTTCCTGAAAGTATTGTCGATTCCAATATGATTCGTATTCCAATCCTTAATAAACCGGGTATTATGATCGGATAGTAATCCATCCGGATCAAAAAATTTCATTT
Organism: Daejeonella oryzae DSM 19973; assembly: GCF_000422945.1. Lineage (GTDB taxonomy): Bacteria > Bacteroidota > Bacteroidia > Sphingobacteriales > Sphingobacteriaceae > Daejeonella > Daejeonella oryzae. The sequence continues at coordinate 209,566 of NZ_AUHA01000003.1, read as the reverse complement.
TCAATTATGAGTGGTTTCTACGCCACTAATATCTTAACTTAAGAAAAAATACATAATCTTAAGTTTTGGTATATGTTGAGTAAACAAGATATTTTCGGTTACATTCCTGATAAAAATTACGATATATCAGTAGCTTATTTCTCTATGGAGTTCGCTATTGATCAGGCATTAAAAATTTACAGCGGTGGATTAGGATATCTGGCAGGCTCACATCTACGAAGTGCTTATGAATTAAAACAAAACCTTGTCGGTATCGGCATACTTTGGAAATATGGCTACTACGAACAACTGCGTGATACCGACGCAAGCATGAAGGCAGTGTTTGTAGAGAAAAATTATTCCTTTTTAGAAGATACGGGAATTACTTTTAGCATTATCATACATGATGCACCGGTACATGTAAAAGTCTGGCTTCTTAAGCCTGAGACATTTAAAAGTGCCCCACTTTTCCTCCTCAGCACCGATATTCCAGAAAATGATGAAGTTTCAAGAAGCATCAGTAATCATTTATATGACGCGAATGAGGCCACCCGGATCGCACAATCTATCCTTTTAGGAACCGGAGGTGCCATGCTCCTGGATGTTATAGGTTATCAAACAGATATTTACCATATGAATGAGGGGCATTCTGTTTCTCTTAATTTTTACCTCTATTCTAAATATAAAAACCTCGATGAAGTTAAAAAGAGAGTTGTATTTACAACCCATACTCCCGAAGAAGCTGGTAACGAAGAGCATAGTTTTTATTTACTTAAAAAAATGTCCTTCTTCTATCATCTGCAGGAACATGAAGTGAAACATCTTTTGGGCCTGCATGGTCATACGTTTAATTATACCCTTGCAGCGTTGAAGTTTGCACGTAAAGCAAACGGCGTTTCTAAATTACACGGAGAGGTTGCCAATCAAATGTGGAACGGGAACACGGATATCTGTGAGATTACATCAATTACAAATGCGCAAAACAAAAACTACTGGAAGGATCATGCTCTTGAAATAGCGTTTACCGCGGATGATAATGATGCCATCACCACCAGAAAAAAGGAAATGAAAAGCCGGCTTTTTAAGGAAGTTGCTAATCAGTGCGGCAAAATATTCGACCCCAATATCCTAACCATCATTTGGGCACGTCGTTTTGCAGGATATAAAAGAGCCGATATGCTCTTTTATGACTGGGATCGGTTTGTAAAATTAACGTCCAACGCAAAATATCCAGTACAAATTATTTGGGCGGGCAAGCCATATCCCGGGGATCATGGCGCTATCGGATTGTTTAATCATATTATCAGCCAGGTTAAGTTTATACCCAATTGTGCCGTACTTACCGGTTACGAATTAGAATTATCATCCCTGCTTAAAAAAGGCTCTGATGTTTGGTTAAACACACCCCGTATGTATCGGGAAGCATCGGGAACCAGCGGAATGTCTGCTGCGATGAATGGTAGCCTGAATCTTTCGTTACCTGATGGTTGGATTCCTGAATTTGCGGTAGACGGGGAAAATTGTTTTCTAATACAGCCTGCTCCCGACAGCCTTTCAGTTGAAGAAAAAGATAAAATGGAAGCTAATTCCCTAATGGATACTTTAGAGACTAAAGTATTGCCTATGTATTATAATGAGCCGCAAAAATGGCTGCAAGCAGTTAAAAAAGCCGCTCAGGATATAATTCCGGCATTTGAATCAGGCAGAATGGCAATCGAATATTATGAAAAAATGTACAGTCAAAAAGCTAATTTATAAATGATTCGACTCTGATTAAACCAGCAGAGAATCAATTCTGTGGGCGTGAACCATATTTTCGCATGGCGACCAGGTAAAAATAGTAAAATGTCCGTCCTGAGATGCAACCAGTGCCAGGGCATCACGCTGATCAAAAACAAATTGAGCTGCAGACAAATGTCGAGTTCCGCCGCTGTTGGCGGGATCGGCAATAACTGCCCCTACTCCCACTACAGGTTCTGTAATTAGTATTTTTTCAACCATGGCATTTTCAAGCGGGCGAATGATTTTGGCACCAAAAGCAAGTAATGCATGCCTGTCGGAAATAATCGTAGCACCGTCTATTGCTGTTAGTCCGGCAATACTGCTAATTTCACGACTTAATCCATTTTGCCATGAACTTTTAGTTCTTTCCATATCCGCTTGTTGCATTAATTCCTCAAGAGCTGAAAAACCCGGAGAAATAGAATATTTTACCGGATGCAATATCGAATCCCGCCAGGCATCACTCCTTGAAGGAACCACCAGCAATGACCCTCCCTGTTTATGAGCCCGCATAGAAACAGCAAGCTGTATAAGCACATTTACAGATTCTCCGCCCGAAGAATGGAAACCTAATAATGAGGTCAAAAGAGCCGGACAGTCAGGTAAATAGGCGCTATCTTCATCAACAACCTTTATCTGATCTCCTTTTAAAACAGCAATATTTACAAATTTACCAAACCCAAAAATGCGGCGATGCTTAATTACCAGTAAGCCGGGTTCAGAAACATCAAGCACAAAGCAGTAATTTGGAATATTATAAGTGGTTCCCCAGATATATAGTTCTTCATTTTGATGCCAGACTCCTAAATGAATGCCGGGACGTTCAACACCCGGTGCAAGTTTGGTCAGATTGCCTGAATTAAAAGGAATGGTTTGTTCAAAAATTAGAGGATTCCCGGCTTTATCGGGAGGCAGAAATGCAAGTGATATTTTAGGAGAATTTCCCTCTTCTCTGCGCAAACTAGCCCAAAAAGCGGTATCGATAAGACTTTCAATTAGCCTCACGTTTGGTGAGGTTAGAAATTCATCTTCACCCCTTGATTTTGCGGCAGATTGATGAGCTGCAAAGTGAGCTTCGACAACTGGAGCAACTATACGGGCTGCCTGGTACGTTGAATTGTTAAACATGTTAATAGGAAATACATATTAAGGGGTAAAAATCGGAAATAATTACAGAATGCCAATTAATATTTCCAAAGCTGCGGGTTATTCCGGTAATTTATAATTCTTTCAATAACTTCCTCTACTTCCCGTGCCGACAATGCTTCTTCCCCTTCAGGCATGTATACAATTTTAACTTGAGGTTGCTCAACCGTAATGTAACCTAAGTAACTATCATCTTTTTTCAACCCGGATTGATCTTCATTAAGAGATTTTTTTTCCTGATCATTCCCTATTTCATATTCATTATCCGAACTATTATTCGCTTTATTTCGGTAAATACTGTATGTCCAGGTTAAAACCGGATGACCATCCAAATGAATATCACTATCAGGGATTATCCTTAAGGATAACCCACTTTTCAAAATGCAATTTAAATAAGTAATGGCCATTTCTTAGGTGATTTAAATTGCTTTGTAGGTACTACAAGTTCGTGATATGTCATTATAATATTATGAAAAGGTATTCCCTATTTCAAAATAATTATTTACAGAAAGTGTCTCCGGATATTAAACACAGATAGTAATCCTTACCATAATAACTTGAGAAGAAAAATTTATTCAAAAATTTAGCTCATAGAAACACATGCCTCATTTACCAATCAGATTTTGGTTTCAGGATCCCGGTGTTTTGGCGGTTCAATTTCTGAGCGGAACTTTTGCTGTTCATATTCTTTCTGATCTTTTCTGTTTTTCCATATCAGGAATATGATCAGTAGAATTGATAGTATCAATATTATACCGAGCAACGTGTAATTTATTTCCATAAAAATATTAATTACTCATATGCAGATAAAGTATAAAGATGCGACGATAGTCACAGCTTTCCTAAAGTTACAGCAAAAATCTACAGCTTATAAAAATATGTTTTCCTTTTAATTCCAAGAGCAAATTTTGACACAAGCAAAATTCTATCTTTTATAAGTCAGCAACAATTCATCTTTACTGTAAAGATATAGAATATCAGACTTTACCTCAAAACGGCTAACTTTCTCCAGATTGGAAAGAATTTGAATTTCTTCATCCATTTTGCCCTCGCAATACATTTTTGTGGATGCAATATCAGCAAATGTAATCAGGTTTCTGATAGTTTCAATTTCACCTGTAAATGAATTACAAGCCGCAACGCCACTAACCTCATTTTTCTTTACATCAAATTTTAAAATTGCCTTGTCACCCAAATTTTCCCTGTTTTGTTTGATGGCTATTAATTTCCAGGTAGATTCTCCCAGATTCTGTCGGTCTGCCTGCTGATTCATTATGCTGCAACTGCTGAGAATAATGCATGCAACAATACCAAGAGAAAGTAAATTTTTTATCATATTAAATTTTTTATGTGTAATCTAATTTAGGATTTATAATTGTTTTGCAATTACAAAACCGCTTGCCCAGGCCCATTGAAAATTATAACCTCCAAGCCAGCCTGTAACATCCACACACTCACCTCCAAAAAATAAGCCATTAATCTTTTTGGATTGCAACGTTTTTGACGACAGTTCATCAGTAGAAATTCCTCCACGCATCACCTCAGCTTTATCATATCCTTTGTCGCCCGCAGGTTTAACGCTAAAATGATGAATTAAGTGGTCAATTTCATTTAAATCATCTCGTGTTAACGAAGCCAGATTCTTTTCAACCGGAAGAAATTTTTGCAGTGCTTCGGCAAATTTTCTTGTGTATAAATCAGCTAAAAAATTTAAAAGAGTTTTGCGGCCATTCCTTTTTCTTTCTAATTCTATTAAACCGGTAATATCATCGTGAGGTAGCAAATTGATAACAATACTTTCACCCGGTTTCCAGTACGATGAAATCTGGAGAATAGCCGGACCGCTTAATCCCCAATGAGTAAAAAGTATATTTTCTTCAAAATTGATCTCATCATTAGAAACCCGGCAGAAAATACTGTTTCCTGCTAACTGAGCATACCACTCGGCGTCTTTGCCCGTAATGGTTAAAGGGACTAATGCCGGAGCTGTTTCGGTTATTCGCAAACCAAATTGTCTGGCTACTTTTAAACCGAAATCGGTAGCGCCCATTTTTTGAATTGGTAATCCGCCGGAAGCAATAACCAGCTTTGGAGTTGTGATTTCTTTTGCCTTTCCGTGATATTGAAAACTAACCTGAAAAGTACCATCAGCTTTTTGTTCAACGGTATTTACTTCTGCAGAACAGATTATTTCCTGATCTAACTCCGAACACAAATCAGTAAAAACTTTCACAATATCTTTGGCATTATTACTTTCCGGAAATAATTGGCCAAGGGTTTTTTCCTTTCCTTTGATTCCGTAGGTTTCAAAAAAACTGATGGTATCTTCTACCGTCCATTGCGAAAAAGCTGATTTACTAAAATGCTCATTTTCTGATATAAAATTTGAGCCGGTAGAATACAAATTTGTGTAGTTACATCTTCCTCCTCCTGAAATTAAAATTTTGGCACCCACCTTTTCATTTTTTTCGAGGATAAGTGTTCTTTTTCCTAAAAATCCGGCCTGCACCGCACACATTAATCCACATGCTCCTCCCCCAATAATTACCGCATCGTATGTATTCATAAATCAATTAAAAAGCGAAGATACAATGCTTTTAGTTTCAGGGAACGCCGTTTATAAAAAAGGGATTTAAAAATTAATGATGAAAATAACTTCAAAAGAATAATTACTATTCTCAATAATGCTATTCAGCTTCAAATCAGGCAAAAAAAATAAAAAAACCTGAACCTAATTCTTCGGGATTCGTAACAGAAATAAAATTTACAGCAATGAGTCAGGAAGAATTATCACATCTGTTAACAGAATATATAATGATGAGCAGTTACGGTCCTCGGGTTTATACCGATGAACAATCTATTTCTTATTTTTCAAAGATGTCTTCAAACACCTTAACCGGAATGCTGAAGTTATGCGAAGATCTGGAAGAATATGAATTTTGTGCTTATATTTTCCAGGCTCTGAAATTAAAAACGGTTTACTCGCTGGTAAATCAACCCAGTTTTTCGCCCATGGCAATAATTGATTAATAAAATTATCTAGAACAGATATATTGTTTGTATCCTCATTTTGCAAATTAAAATATATTTAAGTTTTAAAGGAATATACACATCACTCTTGTAGTACTCTTCTCACTTACAGTCAGAATTAATTAGCTGCTAAAAATTTTCTTTTCATATACTCGTTCTTTAATCCGAAGAAGGTATCCAATTTCAGGTGAATCTTTAAAATAACAATTCTTAATATTCATCATTTCTTCATAAACAACAATTACATTTATGACTCTTGTTAGTTTGTATAACTATTAATGAGAAATTAGCTGATAAATCATATTATGAAAATCTTCTTAGTGCTGATGATGAGTTATTTTACCTTAAATATCTCTCCCTGGTTTAACAACCTGGATGAAGCCAAATTAAAAGCCAAAGCTGATCACAAACTTATTGTATTAAACTTTTCAGGATCAGACTGGTGCGGACCATGTATAAAAATGCACAAACAATTATTTGACAGTCAGGAATTTTTGGATTACTCAAAAGAAAACCTGGTTTTGGTAAACGTTGATTTCCCAAGGATGAAAAAAAACCAGCCTGATAAGAAACAACTGGCTTTAAATTCGGCATTGGCCGATAAGTATAATAAAGAAGGTATTTTCCCGCTCACACTTTTGCTTGACGAAAATGGAAAAGTTATAAAAAAATGGGAAGGACTTCCCAAAGCCAATCCATCAGAATTTGTTGCCCAGATAAAAAAGCATTAATTCAAATTCCTTCTGCATTGTCTGATGAATTGATACTCTTTAAAAAGGTTTTAAAGCTGATGGGAAATCGCTTTGAAATCAGTGTGCTTTCCGATAATAATATATATGCCGATGATTGCATTCAATCTGTTGTTGTTGAAATTCAGAGGATTGAATCTTTATTAACCACTTTTAGAGAAGATAGCGAAACAAACCTGATTAATAAATATGCAGGCATTTCTCCGGTTAAAGTTTGCAGTGAAATTTACGATCTGATTTGCCGATGCCGGCGTATTTCTGAACTTACCCAGGGCGCATTTGATATTACCTACGGGTCAATTGATAAACGTTTCTGGAATTTCGATCTAAATATGACAGAATTACCCGATGCGGAGCTTGCAAAAGAAACAGTTCGGTTGGTTAATTACAGAAATATAATTCTCAATGATCAAAATAAAACCGTTTTTCTGAAAGAAAAAGGAATGCGGATTGGATTTGGGGGAATTGGTAAAGGGTATGCAGCCGAAAGAGCAAAACTACTATTAAAGCATCAGGGAATTAAGAGCGGCATTGTTAACGCTGCCGGAGATTTAACGGCATGGGGATTTCAATCCAGTGGCCAGCCCTGGACGATAGGAATTGCTGATCCGGAAAGCCGAAATCAGCCCTTTTCAACTTTAAATATCACAGATGCCGCAGTTGCCACTTCAGGTAATTATGAAAAATTTGCAGTCATCAGGGGTAAAAAATATTCTCATACTATTGATCCGAAAACAGGTTTTCCGGTGTCAGGAATTAAAAGTGTAACAATCATTTGTCCGAATGCAGAATTTGCAGATGCAATGGCTACGCCTGTTATGATTATGGGCGCAAAAGTTGGATTAGGAATGATTAACCAGATGCAAAAAATAGCCTGTATTATAATTGATGATTCTAACCAGATTCACACCTCAAATAACATTAAATTAGCCAGATGAATAAAATTAGCAAATTATTGCTCTTTACTTTTTTTACGGGAATTATTGGCCTAACTTTTACCTCATGTACTTCAGTTAAAGAATACAATAAGATGTATTTAAATGATTCTGAAATGGGGCTATCGGCCAGGAAAATCCAAAAATCAGAAATGAATTTTATGCTTTACCGCGAAGGTGCATCTGGTGGTAATGGAGGTAAAACTGGTGGTGGCTGTGGTTGCAATTAATCTGTTTATCAATTTATGAAGAAGATTTATTTAGGTGTAGCATTTTTATACCTCTCTGTATTAGGTGCATTTGCTCAAACAGATTCAACAGAAAATTCGCTGTACAAAAACAGAAAATTAAAAGTAGAAGAAGCCAATTTTGTATCAAGCTATTACCATCAGGAAGGAAATAATTCGGCAGTAACCGGAGGAATTGGCACAGAAAAGCTTTCGGATTTTGCAAATAGTTTTGATGTAACACTCACCCGTTTCGACAAAACAAACCGGCTTCATACTTTTGATTTTGAATTTGGAGTTGACCACTATACCTCTGCTTCTTCGGATAAAATAGATCCCACTACCATTTCATCTGCCTCTGCGGCCGATACCCGTATATATCCTTCTGTAAATTGGTCAGTAAAAGATGATATAAAGCATTATTCTTTTGGAGCAGGTGCCTCTTATTCCCAGGAATATGATTATTCATCAATAGGCGGAAATATTAATTTTTCGAAATTTTCTAAAGATAATAATCGTGAGCTGGGCATAAAATTAATGGCCTTTCTGGATTCCTGGAAAGTAATTTATCCAATAGAATTAAGGGGCAATCTGGGAAATGGGGGTTACAAACCCAGAAATTCATTCAATGCATCATTCTCACTGTCTCAAATAATAAATACACGTTTACAAATGTCAATGCTCCTTGATCTGGCTTACCAGCAAGGTCAGTTAGGAACTTTATATCAACGTGTTTATTTCAGAGATAATTCGGTGCATGCCGAAAAATTGCCAGAGAGCAGATTTAAAATCCCTCTTGGCTTAAGGCTGAATTACTTTGCCGGCGATCGATTTATAATAAGATCATTATATAGATTTTATACAGATGACTGGGGAATTAACGCTCACAGCATTGAAATGGAAGCCCCGTATAAAATCACCCCTTTTTTCTCTTTAAGTCCTTTCTACAGGTATTACACTCAAACATCAGCAGATCAATTTGCCGGTTTTCAGCAGCATACTTCACAACATAATTTTTATAGCAGTGATTATGATCTGTCAAAATTCACCAGTCAGTATGCAGGATTAAATCTTCGTTTTACTTCCACTGACGGAATTTTGGGAATGAAAAAATTCAATACTTTTGAATTGAGATATGGCCATTACAATAGAAGCAACGGCTTAAATTCCAATAATATAACTTTAGCTTTAAAATTTAAATAAATCAGCTTTAAACCATAAAAAAGACCAGCTTAATTGACCCGGTCTTTTTTGTTGTTTGTTGTAAATTTTACTTGAATTTATTCTTCAATGCAGCAAGCATACTTTCCATATCCTGCTTTGGTTCTGCTTTTTTATTAGAATTCTGATATTTCTGAACCGGAGTTTTGTGAGAATCACGTACAGGTTTTTTTTGAGAAACTGTTTTTTCGGCCGGTTCATCACTCTTCATCGAAAGTGCAATTCTTTTTCTGGAAATGTCAATTTCGGTAACTGTAACCATTACCTGCTGACTAACTTTCACAACTTCATTCGGATCTTTAATAAATCGGTTAGCCATCTGGCTTAAATGTACTAAACCATCCTGATGGACACCAATATCAACAAATGCTCCGAACGCAGTAATATTCGTAATGATGCCAGGTAGTTTCATCCCAACTTTTAAATCGGTAATAGCGTTTACACCTTCGGTAAAACTGAAAGTTTCAAACGCTTCACGCGGATCCCGGCCTGGCCTGGCTAATTCTTCCAGGATATCTTTCAGAGTAGGAAGTCCAACTTCGGCAGAAATATATTTATTCAGATTAATCTGTTTTCTAAACACTTCATTTTTCATCAGATCATTTACCTTGCAGCCCAGATCTTTGGCCATTTGCTCCACAAGTGCATACCTTTCGGGATGGACCGCACTACTATCAAGAGGATTTTCTGCATTCCGTATTCGCAGGAAACCGGCCGCCTGCTCAAATGCTTTTTCACCTAATCTTGGAATTTTCTTTAGCTCAGAACGGCGCTTAAAAGCTCCGTTTTTATTTCGGTAATCCACAACATTCTGAGCAAGCTGCGGTCCGAGACCTGATATGTAAGATAATATTTCCTTTGATGCAGTATTTAATTCAACACCAATTGCATTCACACAGCTAATAACCGTATCATCCAGCGAAGACTGTAATTTAACCTGATCCACATCATGCTGGTATTGCCCTACCCCTATTGATTTCGGATCAATCTTTACCAGTTCGGCTAAAGGATCCATTAATCTTCTTCCAATAGAAACCGCTCCCCTTACAGTGATATCCTGGCCTGGAAATTCATCCCGGGCAACCTGTGAGGCAGAATAAATGGAGGCGCCACTTTCATTAACCATCACTATGAGTATTTCCTCTAAATTGAGACCCCGGATAAATGATTCCGTTTCACGCCCTGCGGTACCATTGCCAATAGCAACAGCTTCAATTTTATATTTATCTACAAGATGACGAATTGTTTTTTCAGCCTCTTTCACATTTGCAGCTCCTGAGTGCGGATAAATAGCTGTATTTTCCAAAAGCTTACCCTGTTCATCCAGACAAACAACTTTGCAGCCTGTCCTGAATCCGGGATCAATAGCTAAAACTCTTTTCTGTCCCATTGGTGCCGCCAATAATAATGCATGCGCATTGTCGGCAAAAACCCGGATCGCTTCATCGTCTGCTTTTTTCTTAGTCAGCAGGCGAATCTCTGTTTCCATCGATGGTTTAAGAAGCCGTTTATATCCATCAGCTATTGCAAGTTGCACCTGAATTGAGGCTGAATTATTTGATTTAATAAACTTGTTCTCCATCAACACTATAACTTCTTCCTCAGGAATAACAATATCCATCGAAAGCATAACCTCTTTTTCTCCTCTTCTAATAGCCAGAATTCGATGAGAAGGAGCGGATTTTAAGGGCTCAGACCAGTCAAAATAATCCTGGTACTTTATACCTTCCTGCTCCTTTCCTTTAATAACCTTAGATTGCATAATCCCTTTCTGAAGAAATATTTCCCTAACTGCTGCTCTAATTTCCGGGATTTCGACCATCCATTCTGCAAGAATATCTCTTGCTCCGGCAAGTGCATCATCAACTGTTAAAACACCTTTCTCTTCATTGATATATTTCTCAGCTTCCTTGTTCAGATCAAATTTTTCCTGCTCCAGTATGCGGTCAGCCAAAGGCTGCAAACCCTTTTCCCGGGCTGCTGCTGCCCGTGTTTTCCTTTTCGGACGATACGGAAGATAAATATCTTCCAGAACTGTTAAGGTTTCTGCATTCTTAATTTGCTTTTCCAGTTCAGGAGTTAATTTTCCTGATTCCGTCAGCGATTTTAAAATGGCCTCTCTGCGTTTATCCAGATCGCGGAGTTGTTGAATGCGGTCGCGGATTGCAGCTACCTGCACTTCATCTAAAAGTCCGGTTAATTCTTTCCGGTAACGGGAAATAAAAGGAACAGTTGCTCCGCCGTCTAAAAGTTCAATAGTAGTATCAACCTGTTTTTCAGAAATTGAAAGTTCTTTAGATATTATTTTTAAATGGGAGATCATATTTTTAGATTAATCTGAAGAATGACTGCACTTACTTCAAACGCGAATTTGGATTAATATGCTATGATTTCAAAAAAAGCTTATCAACAATATTGAAATATTATTGAGGCTGAGGATGAATTGTAGGGACGTATAATTAAAATTCAATTTACAGGCAATTTAATAATAGAGGAAGTATTTAGCCATTAAATACTTAACTTAAGTAAGGAAAAATCTGGCGATAAATTTGGGGTTTTATCTTAATTAAGAATGATTTAAAAAACTCTCGCTCCGGATTATTTAACAGAAATCATAATTATTTACTGCTTCATTAGGTTCATCCTGAACATTTTTCATTTCCGATACAGAATAATTTAAAAGCCTTTCTAATAGCTTCTGAAACAAATTATTCATTATTAAAACTTGTGTTATGAAAAAGATTTTACTCAGTATCAGTTACTTTTTGTTATTTGTAGTTTTTGTACAGGCACAGGATCTTTACAGCACTACCTCAAGTGGAGGGAAAGACGGGGGTGGAACAATTATAAAGTTTAATCCCCCTACCAGCACAATAACTATTCTAAAGTCTTTCAATGGAGTTCGTCCGAACGTTTCAGATTTCGTAGAGGCTCCGGACGGCAAGCTCTATGGATTGAGCTCATACCCCGGCCCTTATGCCATTTATTGTTTTGACCCATCTACCTCAACCCTCACAAGTGTATATGAGTTTGGTCAAACTGTCTATGGTAGCCCCATGGGAAAATTAACGCTCGCCAAAGATGGAAAGTTCTATGGCGTGACTGATCAAATGCTGGGCACCATCTTTTCATTTGATCCTACGACCTCTGTATATCGCAAAGTAATAGAATTTGACGGAACGGACGGTTCCTCCGCTCGTGGGGGCCTGGTGCAAACAGATGATGGCAAACTCTATGGAATGATAGAAGCCCCGCGGAATGGTGATCTAATATTTTCATTTGATATTGCTTCTTCTAAATTTACACAATACCGCATTGGTAAAATTTCAAGTGGAGACTTGATAAGAGGGCGGGATGGAAAACTATATGGAGTTAATTCAAGGGGCGGCAAAAGGGATAGGGGATTTGTGTTCGTCTTCGACCCTGTCTCCCTCGTTTATACTATTTTAAAAGAGTTTGACGGCACAATCGGTAGCCGGCCCTATGGAAGCCTGCTACAGGCAACGGACGGGAAATTATATGGACAAACCTCTTTAGGAGGAGCATCAAACCTGGGAGTTATATTTTCCTTTGACCTTTCGACTCTTGAACTTCAGAAAGTGAATGATTTGCAGGCTATCGGCCCCGGCCATCAGCTTGGAAGATTAATTCAGGCAGATAATGGAGTAATTTATGGGTTGGCAGCCGCGGCTGATATAAATAGAGGAGTGATTTTTTCGTTTGACCCCACCTCTGACGCTCTTAAAATTCAAAAAGTCTTTGAAAACAACCTTCCCCACGGAAGTCTTGTGCAGGCGGCAAATGGCAAGTTGTATGGGATGGCTTACGGCGAAGGTAATGTTGCGGGTTTTATCTTTTCTTTCGATCCGTCGAATTCTACTTATTCACAGGTCTGGGAAGTAAAAAAGAATGCCTACGTGCCTGCAGGAGGATTAGTGCAGGGCGGCGATGGAAAATTATACGGGATGACCAGAAAGGGCGGTCGCAACGATGACGGCGTTCTCTATTCTTTCGACCTCTCAACTTTTGATTACCAGGAACTTATTGAATTTGACCGTTTTAATAGCATTTCAGCAGGAGAAATCATTTGGGCGAGCGATGGGAAGTTTTACGGAGTTTCTCATGAAGCAGGAAGCAACGACTTAAGAGGACTCCTGTATTCATTCGATCCTTCTACAGGAAATTTAGAAATACTAAAGAACTTTGATGATGAAACCATGGGGCTAAATCCATCACATATTTTCCAGTCAGAAAACGGACTGATATATGGTAGAGCTGCGGGTGGAAATTACGACAGTGGAATTATTTTCTCGTTTGATCCGGTATCCTCCATTTACAAAAAGCTGAAAGATTTTGAGAAACTGGAAGGTTCACCCGGAAGATTCATCCAATCTAAGGACGGAAATTTATATGGTATTTCGAATTATCAGGGTCGCAATATCATAAGAAGTGACATTTTTCTATTCGATCCTATCAAACCAAATTATAAAATACTGAAAAGCTTGGGTAGAAATGAAGGCTTCCAAAACCAGGGATTTATGCAGGCAAAAAATGGCAAATTTTATGGTACAATGTACAGTGGAGGAAAATATAGTGATGGTGTACTATTTTCTTTTGATCCGTTAACCTCTCAATATACCCAATTAAAAGATTTCGACTTAAACAAAAAGGGGGCTTATGGTCCAAGCGGTGTACTAATAGAATATAGTGACGGAAAGTTATACGGTATGGCTGGAGGGGGAGAATACGACAGGGGTGTTTTTTATTCCTACGATCTAATTACGGGAATGTATAAGAAATTAAAAGATTATAATGGGCCCACATCTTTTCCTCCATATCCTTTCATTGAATATAAATCCGGCACTCCTCCTATTCTTGCAGCTATTGGTAATAAATCGATTAACGAACTGAGGGAACTCAAATTTACTGCAAAAGCTACCGACAAGGATACACCTTCTAACTTGCTTAAATTTTCGTTGACACAAGCTTCAAGCGGAGCCTTTCCAACCGGAGCAAAAATAGATGCTTTTACAGGAGAATTCTCATGGACACCAACCGAAGCGCAGGGTCCGGGAACATATTATCTCACGATTTTGGTTTCAGATGGATCTAATATTGATGAAGAAGAACTTGGGATCGATGTTAGAGAAGTAAATTTACACCCCACTCTTTATAGTACCACCTCTTCAGGCGGAAAAGGAAATGGAGGTACTATTATTAAATTTCTGCCATCTACAAACAGCCTAACTGTTGTTAAGTCATTTGAATTAAACTCTAAAGAAGGTTACAGCGTTACCGGAAGTCTTATTCAGGGGAACGACAAAAAATTATACGGGATGACAACTTCTGGAGGAAAGATGGGATTTGGGGTAATTTTTTCATTCGACCCGGCAACATCAACCTATACCAAATTAAAGGATTTTGACAATATAAACGGTGCCAATCCCCGGGGTGGTTTAATGCTGGCAAATAACAACAAATTGTACGGCATGACTGAAAAAGGCGGTACAAATAATAAAGGTGTCATCTTTTCTTTTGATCCTTCTAATTCTACTTATGCCAAGCTGAAAGATTTTAAAGGAGATGACGGGGCTAATCCTTGGGGAAGCCTCATCCAGGCTACTGATGGTAAACTGTACGGTATGACCCGTACAGAAGGTGACGGACAAGGTGGTTTCTATATTAAATTTTCATATGGCGTGATATTCTCTTATAATATTACTACAGCTACCTACATCAAATTAAAAGATTTCATCACACCGTTTTTTGATGATAATATGGGCAAGAGCCCATATGGCAGCCTTGTTCAGGCCAATAATGGCATTCTGTATGGCATGACCCATGAGGGAGGATTTGAAGATTATGGAACTGTATTTAGCTTCGATCCTACTACACTTCAGCATAATAACTTTATTAATTTTAATGACTTTGAAAATCCATTCGGCAGTTTGATCCAGGCAAATGACGGAAAACTATATGGAATGAACTTCGAAGGAGGAGGACGAGGTTGGGGGGAAATTTTTTCTATTAATCTTGACTCGAACATCGCTTCAAGTCGGGCAAGCTTTGATGAAAAAACAGGCAGAAGTCCCAAAGGTACCCTCATGCAGGCAGGTGATGGTAATCTGTACGGAACCACAAACACAGGAGGTTCATACGATAAAGGAGTAATCTTTTCATATAATATAACAACCAGAACTCTCATTAAACGCAAAGATTTTGATGGAACAAACGGCGCTTACCCGGAAATTGGCTCCAGCTTTATTGAGGTAAGTGGCATTGAATGTAAATCCGCTCCGGTTCTTGCAGCTATAGGCAATAAATCCATTAACGAACTGAAAAAACTCAACTTCATTGTAAAAGCTATCGATAAAGATTCAGCACCTGACGAGCTTAAATTCTCACTGGCTAATGCTACTACGGGACAATTCCCGGAAGGAGCAACAATCAATAAATCTACCGGTTTATTTACATGGACACCCACCGAAGCACAGGGTCCGGGAACATATCGGGTTAAAATTAAGGTTTCGGATGGAACTTGTATTGATGAGGAAGAAATCGAGATCCAGGTTTGTGAAATTAATGCGGAACCGGTTCTGTTGGCTATTGGAAATAAAACGGTGAACGAAGGTTTTGAACTCTCTTTTACAGCCGCTGCTACAGATAGTGACCTGCCAGCCAATATCCTGACTTATTCTTTGGCAAAAACATCTCAGAGTCACTTCCCGACCGGAGCCGTGATCCATCCATCCGGGGGACAGTTTACCTGGACTCCATCAGAAGATCAGGGACCCGGAATCTATCACGTTAAAATTGTGGTTTCAGATGGCAGCTGTACCGTATCAGAAGAAATCCGGATCACCGTGAATGAAGTTAATTCAGCTCCTGCATTTACCAAAGGACCGGATCAGATCCTGTATGAAAATGCAGGTCCGCAGGTGGTTCCTTTATGGGCTACTCATATTTCCAAAGGTGATCCGGGAGAAGAAACGCAGGCAGTACACTTTACCGTTTCCAATACGAATAAAAATTTATTCTCTGCTCAACCCACCATATCTCCTGATGGAACATTGAGCTTCACTCCCGCTATCAATGCATGCGGTTCGGCTACCCTAAACGTGATTTTAAAAGATAACGGAGGAACTGAATTTGGGGGTATAAATCAGAGTCCGGCCCAAACATTTACAATTACTGTAAAATCTTCCAAAATCCTGCTTAGCGCCTATCCCAATCCGTTTGGCAAAAATGCCATGGTCACATTTACATTACCGGCAGATGAAAATCTGGTTATTCTCGATGTTTATGATTTGAAAGGATCCCGGGTGAAACGAATGTATGAGGGCCGGGCCGAGGCAAATCAAACCTTGAAATTTGAATTCGACGGATCACAGCTTTCTGCCGGAATGTATTTTCTTCGCTTAGCAACTTCAAAACAGATTGAGAATTTTAAACTGATGATGACGGAATGAAGAACTTTTAAATAGGCAAGGGATTGCAAAAATAAGATCATTAATTCCTAACTTATATAGGTAATAATCTTGAAAGAACTTGATTTATCAACTAATCAGAAGATCAGTAAAGATTCTTTGCCATCTCCTGTTCTTCTCATGACCTCTTTCTAAGGTTCATCCTGAACATTTTTCATTTCCGATACAGAATTTTTACAGGCCTTTCTAAAAGCCGCTGTACTTAATTATTCACTCATTAAAACCTGTATTATGAAAAAGATTTTACTCAGTATGGTTTACTTCTTTGCTTGTATGGCATCTCTGCAGGCACAGATTCTATTTGGCACCACATCTGCCGGGGGAAACGGCCGAGGGGGCACGATTAACAAATTTGTAATTGAAACAAATGAACTCACCGTTGTTAAATCTTTTGAAAGTCTTGCCAAAGGTCCAAGCTCTAAATTAATCCAGGCCAGCAATGGATTGTTATACGGCATGACAGAGAGCGGCGTCATCTTTTCATTTGATCCTCTCGCTAAAACATATAAAAAACTTTGGGATTTCGACCAAAAAAATGGAGTATACCCTCAAGGGATGTTATTACAAGCAACCGACGGGAAACTCTATGGAATGACTCCCCAGGGCGGGATTAATGACAGAGGAGTAATCTTTTCTTTTGATCTGTCCTCATCCACCTATAAAAAATTAATAGACTTTGACGGCGTAAATGGGAGTAGGCCTCTAGGAGGCCTGGTACAGGCTAAGGATGGAAAATTGTATGGGATGACATTCACGGGTGGAACCAATAATGACGGGGTTATCTTTTCATTTGATCCGTCCTCTTCTGCCTTTGTTAATCTTAAAGATTTTACCGGGGCTGATGGAGCTAATCCTTACGTAAGCCTATTGCAGGCAACAGATGGGAAGTTGTATGGCACAACCCATAGGGGTGGGAATAATGAATTTGGTGTTGTTTTCTCTTTTGATCCCTCTAATTCTACCTACACTAAAATTCATGACTTCGATCATATTAATGGAAGCAGACCGGGTGTTGATCGTGGAAGCCTGGTCCAGGCGGCGAACGGAAATTTATATGGTTTTACTGATCGGGGGGGTAAGAATGAGTTGGGAGTTCTTTTTTCCATTAATCCTTCTTCTTTGAAATTTACCAAGGAAATGGATTTTAGCCAAACTAACCCCGGCAGCACTTTCACTTCAACAAACGATGGAAAACTGGTTGGAGCGGCAGATTCTATTTTATTTTCTTTTGATCCGTTAACCTCTCAATACCGAATACTGAAGAACTTTGGGAATAAGAATAATGATAGCCCAGGAGGCCCGATGCTCCAGGCAAAGGATGGCAAGCTATATGGCACCAAAGGCTCAGGTGGAATTAGCGAGCGTGGTGTTATTTTTTCCCTTAAACTATCTGATAGCCAATATACCACGCTCAAAGATTTTGGAGTCAATGCGGATGGGAGCTATGTAACCGGGAGTTTGGTACGGGCAAACAATGGAAATCTTTATGGCTTAACAACCAATGGCGGAAGCATGGGACGCGGTGTTATTTTCTCATTGGACCCTGTATCCTTAAAATATAACAAGGTCTGGGATTTTGATAAAAATAGCGGGGCATATCCCAAAGGCGGCCTACTGTTAGCTCAGGATGGTCTTTTATATGGCCTGACTACTCCAGTATATGGCATGACTCCTTCAGACGGCGTTATTTTCTCATTTGATCCCGCATCAAACCAATTCAATAAATTGATAAATTTTAATGGTCCTTCTTACGGAAGCCTGATACAAACAAACGAGGGCAAAATGTATGGGATGACAGCTTATGGAGGCGAAGGTGACAAAGGCACCATTTTTTCCTTCGACCCATATTCAGCTGTGTATAGAAAGAAGCTGTCTTTTGGTAACGATGAAGGATCGGACAGAGGATTTGGGCTCGAACCTATGGGAAGTTTGGTATTGGCTACTGACAGTAAACTTTATGGAATGACTTCTAAAGGGTCTCCTGGACTAGGAGGAGCCATATTTTCTTTCGCCCCTGCCTCGTCCACTATTGTGCAAGAGAAACTTTTTTATGCTGAACATTATCCACAATTACTTGATGGACATGGGCCAATAGGGAACCTCATACAAACTGCTGATGGTAAATTATACGGGATGACAAACATGGGAGGAAATTATAATTATGGCGTTATTTTCTCATTAGACCCATCCTCCTCCTTATTTACCAAGTTGTTTGATTTTGATAAAACAAATGGCGCCTATCCCAGGGGATCCCTTACACAGGCTAAAGATGGAAAGTTGTATGGATCTACCCACAGCGGAGGAAGTAACGATTATGGTATTGTTTTTTCGTATGATCCAGGCTCATCTTCATATACAAAATTAAAAGACTTTGACGGTATTAATGGCCGCTGGCCTGGTCAGGGAAACGCTTTTATTGAGATAAATACTTCTGCAATTAACACCGCTCCGTTTCTTACAGCTATTGGAAATAAGTCAGCCAATGAACTGAAAAAACTCAGCTTCACTGCTAAAGCTACCGATAAAGATATACCGGCTAATACATTAGAATTCTCTATTGCTCATGCTGCCACGGGTAAATTCCCGGAAGGAGCCACAATCAACGAATCCACCGGTTTATTTGCATGGACACCCACCGAAGCACAGGGTCCGGGAACATACCGCGTAAAAATTAAAGTTTCGGACGGAACTTGTACCGATGCGGAAGAAATTGAAATTCAGGTTTGTGAAATCAATGCGGAACCCGTTCTGTCGGCTATTGGAAATAAAACGGTGAACGAAGGTTTTGAACTCACTTTTACAGCTGCTGCTACCGATAGTGATCTGCCAGCCAACATCCTGACTTATTCAATTTCTAAAACATCTCAGGGTAACTTCCCGACCTTAGCCGTAATCCATCCATCCGGGGGACAGTTTACCTGGACTCCATCAGAAGATCAGGGACCCGGAATCTATCACGTTAAAATTGTGGTTTCAGATGGCAGCTGTACCGTATCAGAAGAAATCCGGATCACCGTGAATGAAGTTAATTCAGCTCCTGCATTTACTAAAGGACCTGATCAGATCCTGTATGAAAATGCAGGTCCGCAGGTGGTTCCTTTATGGGCTACTCATATTTCCAAAGGTGATCCGGGAGAAGAAACGCAGGCAGTACACTTTATCGTTTCCAATACGAATAAAAATTTATTCTCTGCTCAACCATCCATATCTTCTGACGGAACATTGAGCTTCACTCCCGCCATCAATGCATGCGGTACGGCTACCCTAAACGTGATTTTAAAAGATAACGGAGGAACTGAATTTGGGGGAATCAATCAGAGTCCGCCCCAAACCTTTACAATTACTATAAAAACTTCCAAAATCATGTTAAGCGCCTATCCCAATCCGTTCGGCAAAAATGCCATGGTTACGTTTACTTTACCGGCAGATGAAAATCTGGTTATTCTCGATGTTTATGATTTGAAAGGATCAAGGGTGAAACGAATGTATGAAGGCAGAGCCAATGCCAATCAAACCTTGAAATTTGAATTTGACGGATCACAGCTTTCTGCCGGAATGTATTTTCTTCGCTTAGCAACTTCAAAACAGATTGAAAATTTTAAACTGATGATGACGGAATGAAGAAATCATGATCTCTTTCTAAGGTTCATTCTGAACATTTTTGATTTCCGATACAGAATATTTACAAGCCTTTCTAAAAGCCGCTGTACTTAATTATTCATTATTAAAACCTGTATTATGAAAAAGATTTTACTAAGTTTCATTTGCTTAACATTAGCAATGTGCGTACCTAACATCGTTTTTTCGCAACCTGGCACGCTTGATAAAAGCTTTGGAGATGACGGCCGTGTTATCGTTTCAGGAACTAATCAATATCGTTATAGTAGTAATGGATTTGGGTCGATAGCCATTCAAAAGGATGGGAAAATTTTAATAGCCGGAGGTGCTGTTAATTATGCTACAAACATGAAGGGTTTTGCAGTTGTGCGCATAAATCCTGATGGATCATTGGATAAAAGCTTCAGCGATGACGGAAAAGCTTTTGCAGAAGTCGCCAACTCATATGCGAATCCCTGGGACATGTGCATAGCTCCTGATGGAAAAATAATTGTGACCGGTGATGTAAGGAACTCCTCCTCAAATGGAGAGGAGTTGCACAGGTTTGCAGCCGTTCGTTTTAATGTCGACGGCACGCTTGACAAGAGTTTTGATGGTAACGGTATCGTTTTGCTTGACGAAGCTAAAAGAGGTGAATTTAGCACCAGCGTAGCTGTACAGGATGATGGTAAACTTTTGCTGGCTGGCTACGGCGTTAATCCAAAAACCAATGATTATGATTTTAAAATTATACATCTCAATGAAAATGGATCTATTGATACTGGTTTTGGCGACAATGGAATACTTTTTATTGGCATTATGGGCACAGGTCGAAAAATTAGATTACAACCAGATAAAAAAATAGTGATTTCCGGAGACTCAAATGACGACTTCGCAATCGTTCGTTTGAATCCTGACGGAAGTCCGGATACCAGTTTTGGTTCCGGAGGAAAAACGTATATTGATTTCGACGGAAATAATGATTACGTATATGACCTGGTAATTCAGGATGATGGGAAAATACTTGTGTCCGGAACCACATACATTAAAAATACGTCGACTGGTATTAGTGATTACGCATTAGCTAGGATAAATGCGAACGGAACTTTAGACAGTAGCTTTGCGGTAAATGGTAGAAAAACAATTGACTTCTCTAATGCCGACGATCAGGGGAGCAGCGTAGCCGTTCAAAAAAACGGAAGTATTATTATGGTCGGATCTACGCCTACCGGCATTGGACCTTCACCTAATATCTCTGAGTTAAAAATTGGAATAGTGCGACTATTGCCAGATGGAAATTTGGACACTGCTTTTGATATAGACGGAAAGCGATTATTGGATTTTGGTACTTCAAACTGGGGATTTGGTGTGCTTATTCAACCGGACGAAAAAATTGTTGTAGGTGGTGCAGCAAGTCGTGCTCCTGCCCTGGCAAGACTGATTTCTGATAATAGCATCTCTCAAGCTAATTTACCACCAAGCTTTACAATAGGAGTTAATCCGATACTATTAGAAGATCATAGAGAATATTTAAATAATTGGGCAACAAACATAACTGCAGGCAAAGGCGAGGATAATCAAAGACTAAGTTTTATCATTAATAGAAAAAATATAGATTTATTCCAAAGGTTATATATTGATGAGTTGGGAACTTTATCGTTAGAACCGAAATTAAATACAAATGGCTCTGACACCATAACGTTAATTTTAAAAGACAATGGAGGGACAGATAATGGAGGAATTGATCAAAGCAACCCGCAAACTTTTATCATAACGGTATTACCAGTTAATGATCCTCCGACCTTTGCATTAAATAGCATCAGCTTTGTAACAAAGGTTAATAGTGGCCCCCAGTCTGTAAAAGAATGGGCGTCTGAACTTTCGAAAGGCCCTGAAAACGAGTCTGGACAGAAGCTCCAGTTTTTAGTCAGCAATAATAATAACAGGTTATTTTCAATTCAGCCATCTATTGATACAAGTGGAACATTGAAATTTACAGCCGCTAAAAATGCGACAGGAACAGCTAAAGTCACTGTTATTCTCAAAGATGATGGTGGTACTACGAATGGCGGCATAGATCAAAGCCCTCTTACTTTTTCCATTACCATAAATCCCGAAAACGCAAAATCAGGGGCTTTATATAGCACAACCCCTAAGGGAGGGACAGAAGATGGCGGAACGATTATAAAATTTGTACCAGGTAGTAATGAGCTATCGGTAGTTAAATCCTTTGAAGGCCTTGCCTTAGGGACCTCCCGATTAATTCAAGCCAGCGATGGAAAGTTATATGGAATGGTCGCAGGAGGAAGTATTGACAGGGGCGTTATCTTTTCCTTTGATCCGCTCACTAAAATATATATTAGACTCTCGGACTTCGATAGCATAAATGGAGCTTCTGAAGGTTATCTGCTACAAGCAAGTGACGGGAAACTCTATGGCGTAACTAGCTCGGGAGGGGTCAATAACCTGGGAGTCATCTTTTCTTTTGACCTCTCCTCATCAACATATAAAAAATTAGTGGACTTTGACGGCTTAAACGGCAGTCAGCCTACAGGGAGCCTGATACAAGCGAGGGACGGAAAATTATATGGTTTAACACTTGGCGGCGGAACTAATCGTGACGGGGTTATTTTTTCATTCGATCCGTCCTCTTCTGCCTTTACTAAACTTAAGGATTTTAATGAGACTGACGGAGCTAATCCTTATGCAAGCCTGTTGCAAGCAACAGATGGAAAGTTGTATGGCGCATCCTTTAGGGGAGGAAGTAATGGATTCGGTGTTGTTTTCTCCTTTGATCCTTCTAACTCTACCTATATCAAAATTCACGACTTCGATCATATTAATGGAGGTGAGTCTGGTTTCGCTGGTGGAAGTCTGGTTCAGGCGGCGAACGGAAATTTATATGGTTTTGCTGGTGGCGGCAAAAATGAAAGAGGAGTTCTTTTTTCCATCAACCCCAGTTCCCAGAAATTTACCAATGAAAAGGATTTTAGTACAACTAACCCAGGCAGCACTTTCACTTTAATAAATGACGGTAAGCTCGTTGGCGTGGCCGATTCTATTCTATTTTCTTTTGATCCTTTGACCTCTGAATATCGAATCCTAAAGAACTTTGGGAATAAGAATAATAGCCCGGCAGGCCGGCTGCTCCAGGCAAAGGATGGGAAGCTTTACGGCACCGGAAGCAGGGCAGGATTCTTCCAACAAGGTGTAATTTTTTCCTTTGATCTTTCTGATTACAGCTATAACATACTTCACGAGTCCGGGCTCAATCAGGAAGGGAGCCAGGTGACAGGGAGTTTGGTACGGGCTAACAATGGGAAACTGTATGGTATGACCACCTTGGGGGGAACCCTGGGTTATGGTGTTATTTTTTCCTTTGATCCGGCTACCTCCACCTATGCAAAATTAAAGGATTTCGATCATATGAACGGAGCTAATCCCCGGGGCGGCTTGATGCAAGCCGATGATGGGAAACTTTACGGTATGACCGAAACCGGGGGGACCAACAACAAAGGTGTAATTTTTTCATTTGACCCGGCGAGCTCCAGGTATGTTAAGCTTAAAGATTTTACCGGGCCCTATGATGTCAGCCCTGTTGGCAGCCTGATTCAGGCAAATGATGGAAAGCTATATGGTATGTCACGAGGAACTATCTTTTCTTTCAATCCAACTTCTTCCATCTATAGCACTCTTATGACTTTTAAGGAGCCCTGCCAGGATTGTGATATCGGGCAAAACCCTATGGGCAACCTGATTCAGGCCAACGATGGTATCATGTATGGAATGACTGAAAGTGGCGGATCTGAAGGTGATGGAACGGTATTTAGCTTCAATCCTGTAACATCAAGTTATTACAATTTCATCAATTTTCACAGTCACGAAAACCCTCGTGGTAGCCTTATCCAGGCTAACGATGCAAAACTGTATGGCATGAACTATGGAGGCGGCGGGTGCGGCGTGGGGGAGATATTCTCCATTGACTTGCCGCCTACCAGGTACAGAGTGGATGTGGCATCATTTTGCACGGATATCACTTCAGGTATTTATCCTTCAGGCACCCTTCTCCAGGCAAGCGACGGGTATTTGTACGGCACGACCAGCAAAGGAGGTGTGAACAAAAAAGGAATTATTTTTTCTTTAGATATCTCAACTGGTATAGTTACCAAGCTTCAAGATTTTACCGGGGATAATGGTGCTTTCCCGGGTATCGGCTCAAGCTTTATTGAGGTATGTGGTACTGAAAGTAACACCGCTCCGGTTCTTACAGCTATTGGAAATAAGTCAGCTAACGAACTGAAAAAACTCAGCTTCACTGCAAAAGCTACAGATAAAGATTCACCGGCTAATACTCTCATATTCTCGCTGGCTAATCCTGCTACGGGTAAATTCCCGGAAGGAGCCACAATTAACCAATCCACCGGTTTATTTACATGGACACCCACCGAAGTACAGGGCCCCGGAACTTTCCGGGTTAGAATTAACGTTTCGGACGGAACTTGTACCGATGAGGAAGAAATCGAGATCAAGGTTTGTGAAATTAATGCGGAACCGGTTCTGTCGGCTATTGGAAATAAAACGGTGAACGAAGGTTTTGGACTCACTTTTACAGCCGCTGCTACAGATAGTGATCTGCCAGCAAATATCCTGACTTATTCGATTTCTAAAACATCTCAGGGTAACTTCCCAACCGGAGCCGTGATCCATCCATCCGGGGGACAGTTTACCTGGACTCCATCAGAAGATCAGGGACCCGGAATCTATCACGTTAAAATTATCGTTTCAGATGGTAGCTGTATCGTATCGGAAGAAATCCGGATCACCGTGAATGAAGTCAATTCAGCTCCTTCATTTACTAAAGGACCTGATCAGATTCTGTATGAAAATGCAGGTCCGCAGGTGGTTCCTTTATGGGCTACTCATATTTCCAAAGGTGATCCGGGAGAAGAAAAGCAGGCAGTAAACTTTACCGTTTCCAATACGAATAAAAATTTATTCTCTGTTCAACCCACCATATCTCCTGATGGAACATTGAGCTTCACTCCCGCTATCAATGCATGCGGTTCGGCTACCCTAAACGTGATTTTAAAAGATGACGGAGGAACTGAATTTGGGGGAATAAATCAGAGTCCGCCCCAAACCTTTACAATTACTATAAAAACTTCCAAAATCATATTAAGCGCCTATCCCAATCCGTTTGGCAAAAATGCCGTGGTCACATTTACTTTACCGGCAGATGAAAATCTGGTTATTCTGGATGTTTATGATTTGAAAGGATCCAGGGTGAAACGAATGTATGAAGGCCGGGCAGATGCCGATCAAACCTTGAAATTTGAATTCGATGGTTCTAATCTATCATCAGGAATTTATCTCCTGCGCTTAGCTACTTCTAAAAATGTAGAAAATTTTAAAATCATTATGACTGAATAAATTATGAAGATCTGACGTGAACAAGTTAAAACCCTGCTACGCGGGGTTTTGTCTTTTTTAGAAACAACTACATGATATCAGATACAAATACTATAATATGTCGCAGATTTCGCCTAAACTTGCAATCAGTATGAAAGCATTTTACGGTGATTTACAATTAGGAATTTTAGGCGGAGGTCAGCTGGGCAGAATGCTGATCCAGGAAGCTATCAATTTTAATATAAGCACACGTGTTCTGGATCCTGATCCGCATGCACCCTGCAAACATCTTTGTGATCATTTTACGCTGGGATCATTAACTGATTATGAAACTGTTTATAATTTTGGCAAACAAGTAGATGTTCTAACTATTGAGATTGAAAAAGTCAATGTAGACGCATTAGAGAAACTCGAAGAAGAAGGAGTTATAGTTTATCCTCAATCCAGAATTATCAGACTTATTCAGGACAAAGGTTTACAAAAACAATTTTTCAAAGAAAATAATATCCCAACCGCTCCTTTCCTGATCATTAATTCGGCTGCTGATCTTAAAACTACAAATTTCACCTATCCATATATTCAAAAGCTTCGAAGAGATGGCTATGATGGACGTGGTGTACAAAAAATAAAATCAGAATCTGATCATAAAGATGCTTTTAATGCCCCAAGTCTGGTAGAAGAATTTGTAGATTTTGACAAGGAATTGTCTGTGATTGTATCCAGAAATGAGGATGGTGAGGTTAAAACTTTCCCATGCGTTGAAATGGAGTTTAACCCGGATGTAAATCTGGTTGAATTTATAATTTCGCCATCTACACTGAGTTTCGAGATATTACAGCGTGCGGATGATCTTGCAATTTCTATTGCTACTTCATTAAAAATTGTTGGTGTTATGGCGGTTGAAATGTTTTTAACCAAATCAGGTGAATTATTGATTAATGAACTTGCACCCCGACCTCACAACAGCGGACATCAAACTATCGAAGGAAATTATACTTCCCAGTATGCGCAGCATTTACGGGCAATTTTCAATTTGCCACTTGGAGACACAAGATCTATCAGTAATGCCGTTATGATTAATTTGCTGGGAGAAAAAGGCTTTGAAGGCTTGGCAGAATATGAGGGTTTGAATGAAGTTTTAAAAACAGATGGTGTTTATGTTCATTTATATGGGAAAAAATATACCAAACCATTTCGCAAAATGGGCCACGTGACCATATTAGATGATGATCGTGAAAAAGCTATTGAAAAAGCCCGATTTGTACAAAAAACCATCAAAGTAAAGATTTAATACATTTAAATTCACATAGAAACAATATGAGCAATTCAATTCAGAGTTCAGAAAAAATAGTGGTTGGAATAATAATGGGCAGCCAGTCAGATCTGAATATCATGCAGGATGCCGCTGATGTTTTAAAAGAGTTTAATGTTAAATTTGAAATGACCGTTGTTTCTGCGCACCGTACACCTGAGCGTATGCTGGATTATTCCAAGTCGGCAGCCGGCAGAGGGTTAAAAGTAATTATTGCCGGAGCTGGCGGAGCCGCACATTTACCCGGAATGGTTGCATCTATCACTCATTTACCTGTTATTGGAGTTCCTGTAAAATCGTCAAATTCTATTGATGGATGGGATTCTATCCTCTCAATTTTACAAATGCCTAATGGAGTTCCGGTTGCAACTGTCGCGTTAAACGCTGCAAAAAATGCAGGATTGCTGGCTGTTCAAATTCTGGCGACATCCGATACTTCGCTATCTCAAAAATTTATAGAATATAAACAAGAGATGAGAAAAAAAGTAGAAGAGAGTGCCCTGGCAATGGAAAAAATAAACTAAAATTTTAATTCCAGGATGGATTTTCAGGGAAATTTACAATGTGTGCATATTTGGGTCCCAAAGATATCACTACCTCTTTCCATAGATTCTCCTCATCTTCAACAAATAAAACATCAGGCTTGTAATTATTTTCAATAAGCCAGGAATTTTGTTCTATTTCCGATTTTAGCTGATCTTCACCCCAACCTGAATAGCCCACAAAAAACTTTACCTCATCAGATCTAATCTGGTTAGAATTTATCAGCATTTTTAAACCCTCGAAATCTCCCCCCCAATACAACCCTTCAGAAATTTCTATGCCACTGCTTATTTTATCATAGCACCGATGAATAAAATGTAAAGTGTCCTTTCCCACCGGTCCTCCTACAAACACAGGAAATGTTGCATTCCAGCAATCAGGAATAAGATCACTTACAAGCAGATCGCTGCGCTGATTGAGGACAAAACCAATATCTCCTCCTTCAGATTTTTCAACTAATAATACAACCGACCTTTTAAAATTTGGATCGATCATAAAAGGTTCTGAAATAAGTAAACTTCCGGCCTGATGTTTATTTGAATTTAACATAGCTAAAACCCCGATTTTAGAATTTATTATACTCCTTAAAATACGCAAATTATCAGAAATTCTTAGAATCATGTACCAGATTCAACAAAAATAAAATGATCAGGTCATTCAAAAAATAATTGAGCAGCTCAAAAAACATAATCTGATAACATGGGCCTTTTTTTTAGCTTTGCAGTAAGAAATATATTATGTCAATCGAAAAAGAATCCCTTGAGAATTTGCGACAGGATTACCGTTCATCCTCATTAACAGAAAAAGACGTATCAAAAAATCCTATAAATCAATTTACAAAGTGGTTTAAAGAAGCTTTAAATGCTAATTTATATGAGCCGAATGCTATGACATTAGCAACCACAAGTACTGACAGAAAACCTTCTGCACGTATAGTACTTTTAAAGGGTGCCGATGATAAAGGTTTTGTTTTTTACAGCAATTATTTAAGTGCTAAAGGAAAAGAAATAGCCCGTAATCCGGTTGTTGCTTTAGTATTTTATTGGCCTGAGTTAGAGCGCCAGGTTAGGATTGAAGGTACAGTTGAAAAATTGAGCAAAGAAGAATCAGATAGATATTTTCATTCAAGACCTAAAGGAAGCCAAATAGCAGCGGTTGTTTCTCCCCAAAGTCAGCAAATTACCGACAGAGATCAGCTAGAAAAGGACTGGACGGAGATGGAAGAAAAGTTTGAAAATAAGACAATCCCAAAACCTGCCTACTGGGGAGGATATATTGTTAAACCTCAGGTCATCGAGTTTTGGCAGGGCCGTGAAAGCAGGATGCATGACCGCATCGTTTATAAAAAAGCAGATAAAAACACATGGAAAATTGTTCGATTAGCTCCTTAAGTATAAGTTATTCTGACAAATAATACACTAAATTATAATCTATATAAAAAGCCGTCACGAAATTAATCGTGACGGCTTTTTTGGGTTTGTTGATTTTATTAATAAACCTTAACCATAAATACATAATCTTTTAATTTCTTAATCTGATCTGTACGGCTTAAACCGCTTAAAGAGTTTTTCTTATTCAGCACCAATTTATCTACTAAAGAATCCTGTGGTATTGATGCCAGAGATTGAATAAGATAATTAGATTTGATCGCGAAAGCTGCGCCATCTGTTTGAGTTTGCTTACCACTAATAATCCCGATTACATTTCCTTTATTATCTAATAAGGGTCCGCCGCTATTTCCAGGATTAACAGAAATATCAACCTGATAAGCAACAGTATCACCGGCATACCCGGTTAATGAACTAACATAGCCTTTATTAAATACATGATCATCGCGAGGAAAACCGATGGTGAATACGTCTTCACCCAGATCTGAAGAATTTTTCTTAAAGGTATAAGGCAAATCTGACAAGGATTTAAATCCCGGATCTATAATTTGCAAAACCGCAAGATCAAAAGCCGGATCAATAAAAATTTGCTTCACCTTAAATGATTCACCCGCTGAATTTTGAACATATACTGAGTCTGCATCTTTTACTACGTGGTAATTGGTGACAATGTAGCCATTGGCAGAAAGAGCGAATCCAGTGCCTCCGAACTGACCCGGATTAGCGGGACCTGACACAGGACGATCATTAATACCTTTAATTAACTGATTCTGAGATCTCTTAATATTATTAATCTCACGTCTGAGCGCACTGTAGTTGGAAGTGATAGATTTATTGAAATAACCGGAAGACAACAAGGTTAACATTACCGCACAAATTGCAACAGATGCTGCGATTGCAGTATTTAAACGATACTTGTTCCATAAATTTCTGACTTTAAACTTAGCCGGCAGAACTTCATCTTTAATGCTGTTTATATTGAGTTGTTCATGGATAGATTCCATATCGGTACGAAGTTGCTTCTGCATTCCGTACTCAGAAATCTGCTGAATAAATGCCTGATGCTCCACAACTTTTAAGTCAACGGCTGAATCCTGCTTGCGAAGCTGATCAAATTCGGCGTGTTCTTCGGGAGATAACTCTCCTGTTAAGTAAGCTTCAATGCGATTAATTAAATCAAAATCACTTTTCATTTTTCTATCCTAGTTTTTGAAAAAACAATTTTTTCAAACGTTGCAGGCATTTATATTTCTGAGTTTTTGCATTATCAGCATTGGTGTAACCAAATTTTTCGCAAATCTCCTGCATCGATTTACTTTGTATATAATAATCTTCAATTATGGTTTTGCAAGGCTCTCCTAATTGTACCAGAGCATGCTCCATTTGTTGAAATTTCAATTCTTTCTCCTGATGATGTTCCAGATCTTCTTCAACTGAAATAATCTCATCAAAATCGGTTATGTCAACCGAGGAATTCTTGCTTTTTTGATTCAAACGCTTTAGCCACAATCTCCGGCAAATTGAATATATAAATGTTTTAAGTTTACTATTCAACTCAAAATTTCCACCTTTTACTTTATTATAAAGTACGATAACAGATTCCTGAAAGATGTCTTTAGCTTCATCTTCATCTCCGTTATTGGTTAGCACCAACTGCAAAACCATGGGGAAATAATTTTTGTATATACGATTGAGCGTGTCTTTTGAATCATTCAGAATTCCTATAATTAATTCTTTATCTTCTGGAACTGAACTTTTTATCTTTTTGCTCACTATTAATACTTTTTAAGCTGAATTGTAACCCAATGATAGGGAAAATATTTTTTTATAATTTGTGTGAATGCGGGGGTTACCTTTTTTAATCGGAGGTATTAAGGTTAAACAATTTAAAATAACTCATAACAAATATTAGAATGAAAAATTTATTCAAATTCGGTTTCTTAGCATTAGCTATCTCTTTATCTGTTGCAGCTTGTAACACTAACAAGTCTGAAGAAAATGCTGCTGATTCAATTGATTCAACTGCAGATATGACTGTAGATTCAATTGATGCTGCTACTGATTCATTAACTGAAACTATTGACTCTGCTGCTGATGCAAAAGTAGATTCAATTAAGCAATAATTTAACAAACCTTTAAAAAACCGTTTTGCTTGATGCTAAGCGGTTTTTTAAAATAATTATTTTTTCCGGGTTACCTTTTTAGATTTCCTGTATTAACGTTATATATAAACTTTTAAAACTCAACGATGAAAAATTTATTCAAATTCGGTTTCTTAGCTTTAGCTATCTCTTTATCTGTTGCAGCTTGTAACACTAACAAATCTGAAGAAAATGCAGCTGATTCAATTGATTCAACTTCTGAAGTTACTTCTGATTCTTTAGAGAACATGGCTGATACTGTTGATTCTGCAGCTGATGTTGCTATTGATTCAGTTAAAAACTAATTGAACCAATATTAAAAAAACCGCTCCGGATTCCGGAGCGGTTTTTTTATGCCTAAAATTATCAAAACTCCTTTTCAGGAGTTTTGATTTATGAATACAATATCTAAGCGGCTTTATTAATCCAGCCTTTAATCTTTCTGGCATTCATATCAGCAAGCAAATACATACTCGGAACCAATATCAACGTTAGGAAAGTTGCAAATCCTAGCCCAAAAATCATCGTCCAGGAAAGTGGTCCCCAGAAGGCAACATTATCTCCGCCAAAATATAAATGAGGGTTAAACTCTGTAAACAGGGTTACGAAATCCATGTTTAATCCTACAGCCAAAGGAATTAATCCCAGCATAGTTGCTGTTGCAGTTAAAAGCACCGGAGTCATTCTTGCCCGGCCGGCTTCAATTATAGCTTCCCGAACCGGCATACCCTGCTCTATCATCAGATCTGTAAATTCTACCAGTAAGATTCCGTTTCTTACCACAATTCCGGCAAGGGCAACAATACCAATTCCTGACATTACAATAGACATTTCCATCCGGAATATCGTTATTCCAAGCAATACACCTATAATACTGAAAATAATCTCACTTAAAATAATTAATGGTTTACTTACAGAATTGAACTGCGCCACCAGAATAATTAAAATTAAGCCTAATGCAATTAACATGGCCGATCCCAGAAAGGCGGCAGTTTCCATCTGCTCTTCCTGTTCACCCGCCATTTTTACTTCCACACCAGAAGGCGACTCAAACTGATCTATTTCATTCTGAATACTTGCGACCACTTCGTTGGGATTATAATCTCCCAATACGTTAGAAGATAAAATGATAATCCGCTTTCCCTGTTTACGCTTTACTCCGCCATAAGTGTTCACATAATCAATACTGGCGAAAGATGACAGAGGAACCTGTCTGATCATTCCGCCCATACCCATATCCCGGTAGGTAACACGCATGTTTCTTAACGCATCAAGGTTATTGCGCTGATCTTCCTGAGCACGAAGATTAATTTCATAATCTTCATCCAGATCCCTGAATTTAGAAACTTCTTTACCAAAAATTGCTGTACGTAAATCCATACCAACCTGGCCGGTAGAAATTCCTTCGCGGTTAGCACGTTCACGATCTATATCAAAAATAATTTCAGGTTTATTATTTAGGAAATCTGACTTTAATTCCTCAATCCCGGCAATTTGTTTGGAAACCAGATAGCTTTTTAGCCGGTCAGAGGTTTTTACCAATGAGTCCAGATTATCACCAGTTATTTCAATACTGATGGGTTTAGCGGTCGGCGGTCCGCCCTGCTCCTGCGCTACTGTAATTTCTGCACCGGCAATTCCTTTTACAGCATTCCTGATTTTATCGAGATACAGAGAAGTGTTTTCACCGGTTCGTTTCCCATAATCAACAAATGCCACTGTAATTTTACCCTTGTTAGTATATTTTCCCTGATCCTCATCCTGCGGATCTGTTACTCCAACAGTTACGTTCGAAATAATTGAAGATACATCCTTGTTATCCTTTCCTACAACCTGAGTTACTTTTTTCTCAATATTTTTAACAATTTCATTGGTATATGTCTGATCAGTTCCGATAGGCAGACTGATATATACATACACAAAATTAGGATCACCGCTGGGGAAAAATACAATTTTTGGAGGAACCACATACACCAGTCCCAGCGTTAAAAAGAATAAACCGACCGTGCTGTAAAGCATTACACGAGGCCTGTCTAAAGCCCATGTAAGTACTTTTACATAACGAGCCTGAAATGCCGGCCATGTTTTTTCCTGGAATTTTCGAACAGCTCCCATGAGGAAAAAATGATTAATGAGAAAAAGTATAGCCATGAACACCACTAAATTTCCCAATCCAAAATTTATGAAGTATCCAATAATAGCAAGTACTCCCATAACCATTAGTGTACGCTTCACTCTTCTGTCAAATGTGGGCTTTGGCGGATTGTGATCTTCAACTGTCATAAAATCTACCGCGAAAACAGGATTGATAATATAGGCTACAATTAAGGATGCCAGCAAGGTTATAATCAGTGTGATGGGCAGGAAGAACATAAATTCTCCAATAACTCCCGGCCAGAATAATAATGGAACAAAAGGTGCCAGAGTTGTTAATGTTCCGGAGAGTACAGGCATAAAAACCTCACCGGCAGCATATTTAGCAGCTTTTACAATCGGTACTTTACCATTATCAAAAATCCGGTGCGTGTTTTCAATAACTACAATAGCGTCATCCACCACAATTCCCAAACCTAAGAGGAATGAGAATAATACAATCATGTTCATGGTAAAACTAAATCCAAGCAAACCTCCTAATGCAGGCATCGCCATAAAAGCGATAAACATGGATAGAGGAACAGACAAAGCCACAAACAACGCATTTGTAACTCCCATAAAAAACATCAGGATTAATGTTACCAGAATAAACCCGATGATGATGGTATTGATCAGGTCATGAAGTGTTACCCGTGTTTGATTAGACTGATCACCTGTGATGGTAATATTTAAGTTTTTCGGAAGCGAAGTGCCCTTCATTTCATTGATCATCTCATTGATCTTATCTGATGCCTCAATCAGATTTTCTCCGCTCCTTTTCTTTACATTAAGCGTAATTACATTTCTTCCGAAAAGGGTTGCATAACTCTCCTGCTCTTTAAATGAATCATTTACTTCCGCAATATCCCGCAGGTAAACAGAAGAACCTGTAGGAGTTTTAATTATAAGATTAGCTATCTCAGAAGCATTTTTAAATTCTTTTTTAACGTTAAGCGTTCTTCTTACGCCATCCATTTTTATGGTTCCGCCGGAGATGGTCAGATTTTCGAATCCTACTGCATTTTCGATATCCCGGAAGGAAATCTGACTTGCGGTCATTTTATTGAGATCAACATTGATCTGTACTTCCTGATCTAAAGCGCCAACAATATCAACTCCGGAGATTTCCTTTAACCCTTCAATCTTATCTTTCAGATCATCCGCATAATCTTTCAATTTTTTAAGATCATAATCGCCCGATAAGTTAACATACATAATAGGAAGATCGGCCAGATTAATATCCTGAACAGTCGGATCATTCGGCAAATCATTTGGAAGATCCTGCCTTGCTTTATCTACCGCATCCTTAACCCGTTGCTTGGCATCTTTAATATCCACATTAGTATTAAATTCTGCCGTGATTATTGAAAAATCCTGATAAGAGTTAGAAGTTATTTTCTTTAATCCCGAAGTAGATTTGAGCTGCCGTTCTATCTGCTTGGTAACCAGATTTTCCATATTTGCAGGCGATGTTCCAGGATATATCGTCTGCACGAATATTTTAGGAATAATTACTTCCGGAAAATTTTCTTTGGGCAGGTTTTGATAGGAGAAATATCCCATAATGGCGATGATTGCAGTCAAAACATAAATCACCGTTTTATTATCAATGGCCCAGCTGGAGGGCTTAAATTCTTTATTTAAATCTTTCATTTAAAATAGTATTGAGATTTGAAAAGTCAGAAATGTATCAATTAATGAAATTACATTCTAACATCGCAGATCCATATTTAAAACTTAACAATATCTCCGTCATTCAAATCCTGGGTTCCGGTGGTAATCACCTGGTCTCCGGGTTTTAAGCCCGATAAAACTTCCGCTTTTCCGTCAGATACTTTTCCGGATTGGATAGTGACCCTTTTGGCTTTACCATTTTCGACGATGAATACATATTCTCCGGTTTCCGCTTTCTGAATGGCAATAACCGGAATAATTAAAGCCTTATCATTCTGATAATCTACAATTTTAAGCACGGCAAGCATATTCGGACGATAATTGCGGTTTGAGGGTAGTTTCACTTCTACATTAAAACTTCTTGAAGATGGCTCAATGGTTTTAGATGCGAAGGTAATTTTGCTGCTGATCGTATCCGGGACGTCGGGCATGATAATCATCACCTGGTCGCCCTGATTTACGCGGCCGGCATATGATTCGGCGATTAAAGCCTTTGCTTTTAACTTGCTGGCATTAATTACCCGGATACCTGACATGCCCGGCATTACAGCCTGACCTACTTTCAAATCCATCGCATCAATAGTTCCGGAGATTGGAGATTTAATTTTATACATCGACATTTGAGAACGCAATGTGGCGATGCGGCGTTCTGCAGCAACTTTTTGTGTGCGGGCATTGATAAATTGTACTTCTGTACCAATTTTCTGATCCCATAGATTTTTCTGTCGATTATATAAACTGGTGGCTAGCTCTAACTGAGTTTGCAATTCTGCGATATTCTGACGCAACACTTTATCATCCAACTGAGCTAAAACCTGGCCTTTACTCACGTTCTGACCTACAGTACTGAATATGGCTGTCACCACTCCCTGCGCCTCAGGGTTAACCTGAACATTCTCTTCTGCATCTATCCTTCCCTGAACTTCCAGAAAATTTTTGAAAGCAGTTTCGGTAACTTCATAAACGCTAACGTTCTTTGAATTTGCGGCGGCATTCACTGTTCCTACTTCTTTTTCAAGAGCGGCAATACGGCCATTTAGTTCAACACGCTCCTTTTTAAGCTTTTCTAGTTCAGACCTTTTATCGGTTGTTTTTCCATCGCAGGCAGCAAGAAATACAACGGCAGAGAAAAATAATATTCTTTTCATATCTAATGTGTGTGATTTTAATAGTTTATTTTACCTAATGCTTTGTCCATATTGACCTTACTGATCAGCAGATCATATAAAGCATTGATATAATTATTTTGAGATTCTTTTAATGATGTTTCGGCTGTGGTAACTTCCAGACTGGAACCTACACCCTGCTCATATTTAATTCTGGATACACGCAGCACTTCAGTGGCCAGTTCCATGTTTCTCTTCTGGTTATCAAGAGACCGCATTCCATTGACATAAATGGTTTGTGCCTGAGCTATTTCCAGGTTTATTCCGTTCTTTAAATTTTGTAAATTATTTTCGGACTTTAGAACTTCCAGCTTGGCGTTTCTAACCTGATAAAGTTTTTGTCCGCCTGAAAATAAAGGAACCGACATCCTCAGACCAACTACGGTAGTTGGAAAGCTTTGATTATACAGACTATTAAAAGTATTTGATTGGTAATTGGTTGAAGTACTTCCAAAAGCTGCCAGTGATGGTAAAAACTGACTTTTGTATCGTTTTAAATCCAGCTCATTTAATTTTTTCTGAGTTTGAAGTAATGAATATTCTATCCTTCCCTGGTATGCAGTTGTATCCGATGCTATTGGATTAGGATCCATCTGCAAAGACTTAATCGAATCTTTTAGCATTAATTTAGTTTGAATGGGCATTCCCATTTGAAACTTTAGAAGATCAACATTGAGATCAAGCAGTTTCAAAACATTTTCACGTTCGGTTTCCAGATTATTGTTTAACACACGCAAGCGATCGGCATCAATTTTCTCAACAAAACCGTTTTTGTATAAGATCTCGGTATCATTTAATGACTTCTTTAAACGAATCATATTGGCATCAAGCAATACAAGCTGCTCATTACTAATTAACACGGAGTAATATGCTTTGGTAACTGCAACAGCGGTTTCAATTTTTGTTCGGGTTAAGTTGCGGCTTGAAAGTTCTTTGAATGTTTTTGAAGCCTGCAATCCTACAATATAACTTCCATCAAATAATAACTGGCTTACTTCCAAACCTGCTGATGATTGAAATTTAGAACCAAATTTTGCGGGAAACAGACCTCCCAAATCATCAGGTCTTTGGATGGTGTTTCCATTGGCATTCTTCACTCCTTCTTCATTCAGGATATCATAAACACTTGGTGAAATAAAATCAGGTAAAAACGTAGTTGGAATCTTAATAAAATCCTGAAAATTAAGATTTCCATTGATCTGAGGAAGTCCAATTCCAATTGTTTTTTTAACTGTATTTGCCGCTATTTGCTCATCAATACGGGCGTTTAATATCGAATTCTGATGCTGCTGGGCATACTCTACGGCTTCACTTAAACTTAAGTGAAAAGCTATTGAATCCTGCTTTTGTGCTTTTGCTGTGAGCCCCAAGCTAAAGCATAATAACAATGCGTAAAATTTATATTTCATAATGGGTAATTTATTCTTCTTCTGTAATGTGCTTATATTTATTAATCAGCTTATGTCCTTTTAAAGTGCATAGGCCGTAAAGAAAATGATCGGTGATTTCTGCCATAACCTGAGATATACTGTATTTATTCAAAGGATAAGTAGTTTGGCTGAAAACCGTATCAATTTGTCCGATTCTCATCCAGGTTAATATGTCTGAATTTATGTTATTTCGATAGTTACCTTCAGAAATTCCGCGTTTTAAATTCTGATAAATTACCTCAAAAAGCTTTTTTTCTCTGAACATTTTAAAATACTGCCAGGCCTGAGGATGATATTTTTGCAAATCATAAAATAGCATCGGGTTCATGTTAGATAACATTTCCTGCATTTGTGTTACAGCAGAAAAAACTTCATGCACTGCATTTTCAGAACTGCTGAAAGTTTTATCCATTATACACACCTGACCTTCCATCTTAAGACGCATCATTTCTACAACAAGAGCATTTTTATCCTTAAAACTTTGATAAATGGTTTTTTTTGACATTCCCAGATGCCGGGCTATATCATCCATTGTTACGCTCTTAATACCAAACTGACAGAATAGCTGGTCTGCTTCCGCAATGATGTGTTCCTTTGCCTCCAAATTATCTCTTCTTTAAAACGCAGTAAAACTATGGAAACTTTTTTCAATCCGAAAGTTTCCATCGAATTTTTTGTCATCTTTTAGTCTAAAATTGAGAAAAGAGGAATTCTGATGTATATCAAAAAATGTAACTTCGCAAAAATATTTACATCATGACTTTAACACCACTTACAGCAATATCTCCCATTGACGGCCGGTACCGGAAAACAACTGATCAGTTAGCAAATTATTTTTCTGAATCAGCACTGATAAAATTTAGAGTGTATGTCGAGATTGAATATTTTATCGCTTTATGCGAAATCCCTCTTCCGCAATTAAAGAATTTTGATTCTGCTCATTTCAGTTCACTGCGTAATATTTATATTGATTTTGATGAGCAGGATGCCGAAGCCGTAAAACTGATAGAGCAAACAACAAATCATGATGTTAAAGCTGTAGAGTATTTCATTAAAAATAAATTTGACGAACTGGCTTTAATGGATTTTAAAGAATTTATCCATTTTGGACTTACATCACAGGATATAAATAATACGGCAATTCCTCATTCATTTAAGCTGGCTATAAATGAATCCTATATGCCGGTTTTAGAGGAATTGCTTAGCTTAATTAACAAACTGGTTTCTGACTGGGCCCAGGTTTCAATGCTTGCACACACACACGGTCAGCCCGCATCTCCAACCAGACTGGGGAAAGAATTAAATGTTTTTGTTGAGCGGATTATATCACAGAAAAATCAATTGGAAAAAATTCCATTCTCTGCAAAGTTTGGAGGAGCCACCGGAAATTTCAATGCGCACCACGTAGCATATCCAGAAATAGACTGGAGAGCATTTTCTAATAATTTTGTAGATAATAAATTAGAGCTTAACAGATCTCAATTCACTACTCAAATTGAGCATTATGATAATTTTGCCGCTCAGTGCGATGCCCTGAAAAGAATTAATAATATCTTAATTGATTTGAACAGAGATATGTGGACGTACATATCCATGAATTATTTTAAGCAGCGTATTAAAGAAGGAGAAGTGGGATCATCGGCCATGCCGCATAAAGTTAACCCAATTGATTTTGAAAATTCTGAAGGTAATCTGGGAATCGCGAATGCGTTATTTGAGCATTTTGCGGCAAAACTGCCTATATCAAGACTTCAGCGAGACCTCACCGATTCAACAGTATTAAGAAATATAGGTGTTCCAATGGCACATACCCTGATTGCATTCAGATCAACAATTAAAGGTTTAAATAAATTACTTCTGAACGAAACGGCAATTCAGAAAGATCTGGAATCTAACTGGGCAGTTGCAGCTGAAGCCATCCAAACCATTCTTCGCCGCGAAGCTTATCCAAATCCATACGAAGCTTTAAAAGAACTAACCAGAACCAATCAGCAGGTAAATGCGCTAACTATTGCCCAATTTATCGATGGCTTAAATATTAGCGAAGATGTAAAACAGGAGATAAAAAGTATAACTCCATCTAACTACACCGGAATTTAAGCAGTCACATACATGTCATAACTTATATGTGTAAATGAGTGGAAGTTTTTATTGTTAATTTTGTTGCATTATTCTATAAATCATGAGCACGACTACATCTAACATAAACGTATATACCGAAGGAACGCCAAACCCGGCAACTATGAAGTTCCTGGTAAATAAATTACTGACCAATAACAGTGTTGATTTTGCAACTAAAGAAAGTGCAGAAAAATCTCAGTTTGCTAAGGAGTTGTACAAATTTAATTTTGTTAACGGAGTTTTCTTCGCTAATAACTTTGTAACCATTACTAAAACTGAAGGTTCCGACTGGGCTGATATTGAACCTATTCTGAAAGAATTCGTGAAAGGTGCCGTAGAATCTGAATTAAAAATTCAGGAAGTTGAGGCAGAGCAGGGAAATTTTGAGGGTACTGATACTGAGATTAAAATTCAGCAAATTTTAAATGATTACGTAAGACCAGCTGTTGAACAGGATGGAGGAGCTATCAGCTATAAATCTTTTAATGAAGGAATAGTTACTGTTGAACTTCGCGGTTCTTGCAGCGGTTGTCCTTCGTCTACAATTACTTTAAAGGCTGGTATTGAAAATTTATTAAAAAGAATGGTTCCTGAAGTAACAGAAGTAGTTTCTGAAGCTTTGTAAGAAATACAATATCAAAAAATCCCCGCTCATAGAAATAAGCGGGGATTTTTTTTTATTGAATATTTGGCTGAATTTGTTTCCGTGTTTGCATAGCCCATTGAACTATCGCTTCCCGCTGAGATGTATTTAACTTAGTTTTGGTGTGAATCAAAGTATAAGATTTCAAAGGCATATTACCTTCTTTAACTTCTTCCATTACTTCTTCCAGTTTGTGATCTCCTTTCTTAGCGGTGTAGGTTGCAAATTCAGAAAAATTTAATTTACTCTTCCCTTCTTCAACATGATCATTTAACCACCAGGCAACAGGTTGAATATTTGAATACCATGGGTACACCGTATTATTAGAATGACAGTCATAGCAAGCAGTTTTAATTAATTGCTTTAAAGTATCCGGAGCCTGATAATGTTCAAATATATCATTAGGCGTTGCAGCAACAGAAATATTTTTAGCGGGTCTGATAAACTGAATTAAAATAATTATGGCTAATACCCCAATTAAAATTTTCTGAGTTCTTGACATATAAAGTATTATAAATGTTAGTTGATAAAAAAGGATTAAATATTTAATACAATGTAATGGTTTTGCAGATCAGGTAATATTTAAAATTAAATAGTTTTTTCGAATTTAAAATTAAATAAAATAGCGATTTATAATCTGAAGCATTTCTGCTGTGATTTTACCGTTAGTAGCAATGATTTCTCTTTTTTCTATACTATTATTTTTTCCGCTAAAATCACTTACTTCACCGCCTGCTTCTCTAACAAGAACAATCCCGGCAGCAACATCCCAGGAATTTAAATTATACTCAAAATATCCGTCAAATCTGCCGCTGGCTACATATGCAAGGTCAACAGCTGCTGAACCAATTCTGCGTAAACCATGGCATTTTTGCATTAAGTCCCTAAAAACATTTAAATAAGGCTCCTGCTTTTCAAAATCGTAGTATGGAAAACCAGTCGCTAATAGGGTATTTTCTAATTTCAGGGCTTTAGAAACAGAGATTGGTTTGCCGTTTAACCATGCTCCCCCATTTTTATAGGCTGAAAAACATTCATCGCGGTTCATTTCAAAAACCACACCCATAATTAATTCTCCGTTTTTCTGTAAAGCAATACTGATAGAAAAAGCAGGAATCCCATGAATAAAATTAGTTGTTCCGTCAAGCGGATCAATGATCCAGTCGTACACATCTCCTACTTTGCTGCTGGTTTTCTCTTCTGTGGTAAAGCCAGCTTCCGGCAGAATTACACTTAAACCCTCAACTAATTTATGTTCGGCGGTTTTGTCAACATACGATACCAGATCATTTAAGCCTTTATATTCTATATTTTCTCTGTCAAAAACTAACGATCCCTGCATGATAAAGCTTCCCACAACTTTTGTAAGGGAAATAACCTGATCAGTTAACGCACCTAAGTTCATGAATTTTCAGGCAAAGTTTCCGGGTGTTTTCGGGCATATGAAATTGACCATATTACGCCGATAACGCCTCCAACAACCAGTATAAAAGAAATAAGTTCGGCCTGCGTAAAGCTTAAACCGAAGGCATGATACTTAGAGTTAACACGAATTAATTCGATAAAAAATCTTTCCAGACCATTAAATATCATGTAAATAGACCACATTAAACCCGGAATTTTAATACGATCTCTTAATGACCATAAAATTCCGAATAGAACTAAACAAGCTACAACTTCATAAAAAGGCGTTGGAAAAACCGCTACAGGAAGTTCATTACAATAATTACCAACACAACCCGGAATTGGAACTCCATCGTTAACCACATTATGCGGATATTTAAAAGCCCATACCCAATCCGGAGCCCAGCCTAACCAGTCAGGCTTTGCAGAAGTGTTTTCAATACCCCAATCCCCATCGCCGGACATGTGGCATCCAATACGACCAACTGCGTAAGCCAGCATCATTCCAGGAGCTCCAATGTCAAGCATGTGAACCCACTTTACGCCATATTTGGCAGAATGATATAAAACTGCTGCACCTCCGCAAATCAAACCGCCGTAAAAAGTAAGACCGCTAAAGGATAATAAACCATCCACCGGATCTTTTATAAAATCATCCCAATACTCCAGATTATGAAATATTTTAGCGCCCAAAAAACCCCATATGGCAGCCCACATAATCAGTGTACCCATGGTTTGATATGGGTGAACGGTTTCTTTAATAATTTTAGGTTGAGGAAGCTGTTCTTTTTTCTTTTCAGAATATGCCCAGTAAACAAAAATGGCAGCCAATATAATTCCACCAATAAAATTTCCTCTTCCTGATAGGATGAAACTTTGCGGATTTGCTACAAATTCTGCATAATTTAATAAACCATCCAGCAACTTATATCCCACTAAAAACCCAAAAACTCCATTTAAAGCCATCTCACTTATGGAAGCTCCCTCTCCAACTTTTACGCTTCGGGTGAAAGGAAGAACGAGGCCTTGTTTTTCTTTCCGCTTAAATTCCTGAGTTAAAGCCCAGTAACCAGCCATAAAAGCCAGTGCGACAAAAAATCCAAAAGTTTGAATAGGGAGAGGAATATGAATACCAAAAAGATATTCAATAAGATAGGTTATGGTTGGAAACATGCCCTAAATATACAATGTTGCGGGAATTTGGAAAGATTTAAAATTTAATTCAGGCCAATCTTTTTTAATGCGATAAAATTTCTGCTGTTTCCAGAATTTCTACATCGCCGTCGGGAGCGATATTCATCAGTTGAACATTCTTAATTCCGTTTACCAATAGCGGATCATAAGGTGCTTTTATTTTTACATAATTCCTGCTGAATCCATGCATAAATCCATCTTTCTGATCAGCCTCAAACAAAATCTCAGCATGCTGGCCTAATTGTGATTCATAAAATGCTCTTCGTTTCTTCTCAGATAAAATATGAAGCATCTTACTTCTGTCTGCACGCTCTGAACCAGGAACAGGGTCAGGCATTTGGGCAGCTGGCGTATTTTCTCGTTCTGAATAGGTAAAAACGTGCAAATAAGAAATGTCTAACTGATTTAAAAAATCATAGGTTTCCAGAAAATCCTCCCGGGTTTCGCCGGGGAAACCAACAATTACATCTACTCCAATGCAACAGTTTGGCATAAGTTCCTTGATTTTAGCAACACGCTCTGTATATAATTCGCGGCGATATCTGCGACGCATCAATCCCAAAATTTTATTTGAGCCCGATTGTAATGGAATATGAAAGTGCGGAACAAATCGTTTTGAAATAGATACATAATCAATGATTTCATTAGTCAAAAGATTAGGTTCAATGGATGAAATACGAATCCGGTTGATTCCCTTAACTTCATCTAAAGCTTTAACCAGGTCAAAAAACCTGTTTTCCCGTTCGCCATTTCGAATTCCGAAATCCCCCAGATTAACTCCGGTTAATACAATTTCGTTAACTCCGGAAGCAGCAATTTCGTTTGCCTGGGAAATAACACTTTCAATAGAATCACTCCTGCTTGAACCACGGGCCAAAGGAATGGTGCAAAAAGTACAGGAATAATCGCAGCCGTCCTGAACTTTTAGAAAAGTGCGGGTGCGGTCTCCAAAGGAATAAGCCGGGATAAATTGATTGGTTTGCGCTATATCCTGATTATATACAAGAGTTTTAGGCTGTTTTGTAAGATCATTTATATAATCAATGATCAGAAATTTTTCAGCTGCTCCTAAAACCATATCCACACCCGGTATCTCAGAAATTTCTGTGGGTTTTAGCTGAGCATAACATCCAACAATGGTGATATAGGCATTTGGTGAATATTTTAAAGCTTCTTTAACAACTTTACGGCATTTTTTATCCGCATTTTCAGTCACCGAACAGGTGTTGATCACATAAACATCTGCCTGATCGGTAAAATTAACCGTATCAAAACCAGCCTTAGAAAACTGACGGCTTATGGTCGATGTCTCTGAATAATTGAGCTTACAACCCAGCGTGTAAAATGCAACCTTTTTCTTCATACAATCCGCAAAGATAATAAATGTAGATTGTTTCTATGGATGGAATATTTATATGAGAATTATATGTTACATCTTGGAATCCCCGCCCCAACGGTAGGAATTGTTTTCCAAGCCACATAAATCAATTACGCGGTTTACAACCGTTGCTGCAACCTCTTCTATGGTTTTAGGATTACTGTAAAAGGATGGACTTGCCGGACAAATAATTCCTCCTGCCTCGGTAATAGTTTTCATATTATTAATATGAATTAAATTAAAAGGAGTATCGCGGATAACCAGAATCAGTTTGCGCCGCTCTTTCAGGATTACATCTGCAGCCCTCGTGGTCAGATCGTTTGATATGCCTGCAGCAATTCTTCCCATCGTTCCCATAGAACATGGACATACAATTAATGTATCATATCGGGCAGACCCGGAAGCGATTGGCGACATGAAATCATTTTTATCATAAAAAGTAAAATTCAGATTTTTATAATCTTCGTTTCCCAGTTCAAATTTCCAAACGTCACGTGCATTGTCTGACATAACCACAGCAATTTCTTCAATTTGATCGTTTAACTCAGATAATTTATCAAATAATACCTTCGCATAAACAGATCCGCTGGCTCCTGTTACTGAAACTGCAATTTTCCTTTTCTTATTCATATTCAATTCTGAATTCTCAAAATACAAAAAAGGGCCGAATAACAAGTATTCGACCCTACATCTACCTATGAAAAACATG
Organism: Daejeonella oryzae DSM 19973; assembly: GCF_000422945.1. GTDB lineage: Bacteria > Bacteroidota > Bacteroidia > Sphingobacteriales > Sphingobacteriaceae > Daejeonella > Daejeonella oryzae. The sequence continues at coordinate 164,768 of NZ_AUHA01000003.1, read as the reverse complement.
CCCTTTGGGAGGGCATTGCAAATATATATAAATTGAACATGTAAACAACGATATTTTAATATTGTTTAATTTAAGTTAAAATTTAATTCATTCTGTTAATTAACTTTGGGTAATTCACTCATATTCAAATCACTAATTTCTATGATAATCTTTTTCAAAAAATTGATTAATGTGATTTAAAGGTAAAAAACATAAGAAATTTTAAAATTGCTTCTTAAATGCAAAGAATTAAAACGCAATTTTTAGGGATTCAAACCGCAAAATCGCAATTAAAAATTAAATTATTAATTAACTTAATAATTGACTGATTTATTATGCGTTTATTAAAAAAGTTAATGGAAGAATTTAGATAATCAATAAAATAAAAAACCCTTTTCAGGAAACTGAAAAGGGTTTGGGTAAATGATGGGGCTCGAACCCACGACCCTCGGTACCACAAACCGATGCTCTAACCAGCTGAGCTACATCTACCGTTTATTGTGTCTGCAAAAGTAACTAATTTGGCATATTCTGCAAATTTTTTCAGCTTTCTTGCAGATTTATTTTGAAATCCTCTGCATTTTAAAATTACATACTGTCTTTCAATTACTTAAATAAAATCTAATTGAAAAGTTATTAAGAAGAATTCAATTACCAAAGTTTAAAAGCTGATTAAAAACAAAATCAGTAATATTGCTATGCAAAAAATCGGGCTGAGGTAATAGGATGATTGAGATTTATACAGACGGGGCATCAAGCGGAAATCCTGGACCAGGCGGTTACGGGGTTATTCTAAGATCCGGAAAACATTACAAGGAAATTTCTGCAGGATATAGGAAAACTACTAACAACCGCATGGAATTAATGGCTGTAATTGTAGGACTGGAACAAATTAAAACTCCCGGACAGCAAGTGATGATTTATTCTGATTCTAAATATATTATTGATTCTGTAGAAAAAAAATGGGTTTTCGGATGGGTCAAAAAAAATTTCGCGGGCAAAAAAAATAAGGATCTGTGGTTACGGTTTTTATCCGTTTACAAATTACATCAAATAAAATTTACCTGGGTTAAAGGCCATGCTGGCCACCCGGAGAATGAACGTTGTGATGAACTCGCAGTTCTGGCCTCAAAATCAAAAAGCTTACTGATTGATACGTTTTTTGAAACTGAAAATCAGAAAATGGATATTTTTTAAAAGAGAAAATACTTTTAATTAATCCAATCCGCCAATAATTCCTAAACTTTCTAATTTAGAATCAGCTTCCATCTGATCATCAAGAGGAGAAAATTCTCTCATCATATCTTCTGCCCTTCTAACCATATTTTCAGATCCTATAAATATGGCTGATCGTTGATGAAGTGAAACGACTTCTTTTTCGAGAATCCGGTTATAACCATCTGTAGCTCTCCCCCCTGCCTGTTCAATTATAAAGGCCATCGGGTTGCATTCGTAAACCAGTCTTAATTTGCCATTTGGAGCACTGGATGTGGTAGGATATATAAAAATACCTCCTTTGATCATATTCCTGTGAATATCTGCTACCATGGAGCCAATATACCTTGAGGTGTAAGGCCTGCTGGTTACAGCATCTTCAACCTGGCAATACTTAAGATATTTTTTAACACCATCCGGGAAATGAACATAATTACCTTCATTCAGGGAATAGATTGTTCCTTCTTTTGGGATTTTCATTTCCGGATGAGATAAACAGAATTCACCAATTGAGGGATCCAAAGTAAAACCGTTTACCCCCTTACCTGTGGTATAAACCAGCATGGTTGATGAACCGTAAATAACATATCCTGCGGCCACCTGCTCGGTTCCATTTTGAAGTACATCTTCCAAAGTGGCTTTGCCTTCAGTAGTTTTCCGTCGATAAATTGAAAAAATAGTGCCAACAGCAACATTCACATCAATATTTGAAGAGCCGTCAAGCGGATCAATGGCCACTATGTATTTTGCATTTTTAGATACTTCCCCGTCAATGTAAACAAATTCATCGTTCTCTTCGGAAGCAACTATACAGCATTCGCCACCGCTTTTTAATGCCGATATAAATTGCTCATTTGCATAAACGTCTAATTTCTTCTGAGATTCACCCTGAATATTCATTGTACCCGCATCACCCAAAATATCCATCAAACCTGCTTTATTAACCTCCCGGTTAACAATTTTAGAAGCAATACCAATATCTCTTAGCAGACGTGATAGTTCTCCTTTAGCATAGGGAAAATCATTTTGCTTTTCGATGATGAACTGACCGAGTGTTTTTACAACTTGCATACTTAGTGTACTTTTTACGTTATCTTATACCTAATTCTATGGCTTCTAAGGTATGAATTTTTTCTTCAGAAATGCAAAATCTAAGCAATGTGCGCACTTTATGCCAACCATGCTTGCCTGCTGCCCCAGGATTTAAGTGTAAACACGTATTTTTTTTATCATACATCACCTTTAATATATGTGAATGTCCGGATATGAATAACAAAGGTTTAAATTGATCAATTTCTTCTTTAGCCCTTGCAGTATATCTGCCCGGATAGCCTCCGATATGGATCATTAAAACCTTAACTCCTTCACACATAAATTTTAAATTTTCCGGGTAAACTGAACGAATATCGCTTGCATCAATGTTGCCGTAAACTCCCCTTAAAGGTTTAAATGCTGCAAGCTTATCAGCCAGTTCCAAATTCCCAAAATCTCCGGCATGCCAAATTTCATCGCACTGATCAAAATGCCTGAAAACTGCATCATCCAGAAAACCATGGGTATCAGAAATTAAGCCTATTCGCTGCATGTTAAATCATCTATTTTTCGGTAGATGAAAGATGCCTATTGTGAATCTATAATCATAATTTATTATTCATTCTTCTAATTCGTTTTTTAGATAAAAATTATTGATATTATTGAAAATACTAAAGCAATTAGTTAAAACATACATACTAATTTTTTTGTAAATTAGATATTCTTTTAGTCATGCCCTTCACTCTTCAGAGATAGCCTTTTTCCTCTCTTGCTTTATTAACACATTGATTCACATATCATGTCTTATTTAAATCAACACAAAAATAGTCGTCGCGAGTTTCTAGGAAATGTTGCGACAGGCGCAGCCACTATTGGCTTAACTTCCGTTTTAGCTCCACTGGATCTGGCAGCCAAAAATTCGCCGGAAAAAAGTTCGGAGGATGCCTGGTTTGATAAAATAAACGGGAAACACCGGATGGTTTTTGATGCTACAATGCCGCATGAGATTTTACCTTTTGCATGGCCAAGGGTGTTTTTAATGACCAATGAAAAAACCGGCACTCCCGAAAAAGAAAATAGTGTTGTAGTTGTATTGCGCCATGCGGCTATTCCGTATGCAATGGAAGATAAATTATGGACGACGTATAAATTTGGTGAGCTTTTTAAAGCAGATGATCCTGCTACCAAAAAAGCTTCGCTGCGCAATCCGTTCTGGAAACCTAAAAGCGGAGATTACAAAATACCCGGAGTTGGAAATGTAGCCATTGGAATAAACGAATTGCAGGAAAGCGGAGTTATGTTTTGCGTTTGCGATATGGCTTTAACTGTATATTCTGCGGCAGTAGCATCAGAACTTAAAAAAGATCCGGCCGAGATAAAAAAAGAATGGATTGCAGGAATTTTACCGGGAATAGAAATCGTTCCTTCGGGAGTGTGGGCACTGAATCGTGCACAGGAACACGGATGCTCCTATTGCTTTGCAGGTTAATCCAGTAGAAGGAATGCAATTAAAATAATAGATTCCGGGTTGAAGATTTGTATTTTAATAAAGCTAAAAAATTATCAAAAAATCTTTTAGCAGGTCCGAATATTGGCTTGAGTGTTTCTGGGGATCATCGTAAATAACCATTTTATTTTCAGTATACCTTGCTTCTTTAAAACCGAAAGTGGCTATAAAACGATGAGCTGCAGATTCTTCAAAAGAATGCACCGTAATCTTTTCAAGTAATAACATGTTCAAACCCGCAGCAATTTGACAAACAATTGAAAAAGCAACAGGTGGCAAAATAAAAGTCAATTTTCCATGGTTTGAGAGTCTGTCTGAAGCTTGTTCAAGCAAATCTTTAAAAAAGAAATCATCCGTATGTCTGGCAACCTGTTTTTTTTCATCTTCAGATTTCAAAGAATTAAGAAAAAAAGGCGGATTTGACACGATCAGATCGTATTTTTTTGAAGGATTATTCACAAAAAAATCCTGAAAAGATTGACCATACGCATTTACACGGTTTTTGAAACATGAGTTTTCAAAATTTTTGCTTGCAGTTTCCGCCGCAGCGGGATCAATTTCAACGGCATCAACACAGGATTGGGCGAAACGTTGTGCAAGCATCAGAGCGATGACTCCTGTACCGGTACCAATATCTAAAATTGAATCACCCTTTTCAGCTTTAGCTAATGCGCCCAGTAAAACCGCGTCGGTATTTACTTTCATGGCACAATCCGTCTGATCAACTGCGAACTGCTTGAAATGAAATATATTATTTTGGGGAGATCTCAACAGGAGTACAAATAGATTCTTATTAAACTCTGTAAATGTACAGACAATCCTTTTAAGCTTCAGTCCCCAGTGTTATACAGTTTATGGAATCATACTGATTTTATCATCACAGCATTAAAATAACCTTAATTATAAGCTGATGATAAATTTTACTGAAAATTTGTACAAGGCCAAGTGGCTTGAACTTGTATTCCAGAATCGTAATAAAACGTATGGTGCGTATCAACTAAGGCAGCATAATGCTGAAACAACTGTTAAAGCTTTAGTATTCGCCAGCATTTTATTTACAACGATTATTATCTCTCCAATGCTCTATAATCAGTTATCCAAAAGCAAGATTATTGAAAATACGGAAACAACACCGGAACCTACAGAAGTAATATTTTCATCTCAAATAAATCAATCCCGTCCACCCTCGGCACCAAAGTCTCCGAATGAGGTTGTTAAAATTAAAACAGTACAAAACCCACCAATGAAGGTGGTTTCGGAAAGCCAGATGACTACCGAACCTCCATCTCAAATCGATTTGGCTTCGGGTATTATTGGTCAAACAACTTCTGATGGCATTGAAGGTTTAAATGAGCCTTTGAATACTTCCGCGGGCAGCGGAAATACTAGCGCCCTTACAGATGGCCCGGAAGATCTGACAATTTACAATTACACAAGTATTGAAAGTTATCCGGAATTTCCGGGCGGCCTGGCTGCTTTTTCTAAATATTTGAGCCGAAATCTGAAATTTCCGTCAATGGCCATTGAAAATAATGTTCAAGGCCGGGTGATTGTTAGTTTTATTATTGAGAAGAACGGCGATTTGAGCAATATAAAAATCTTAAAGGGAATTGGTTCCGGCTGTGATGAAGAAGCTATACGGGTTCTGGCAAAATCTCCTAAATGGAAAGCAGGAATTCAAAACAAGCAAAATGTGAGAGTGGCTTATACCATCCCGATTAATTTTCAGTTGCCCAACTAAGATTTATACAAAAAGCAAAGCCGATTTTCCAGCCCGGTGCTATCTTTACATTTATGAAAACAGAAACCGCAGTAATCGTTAAAGGCAATACTATGGATGATCAAACCCGATGCGTTCATTATCATTCAGGGTTGGATATTATAGCTATAAAATTTAAATGCTGCGATACCTACTATCCCTGTTTCAAATGCCATGAAGAGGAAGCGACACATGTTTCTCAAACCTGGAATAAAGAAGAGTGGTCTGCTAAAGCTGTTCTTTGTGGAATATGCAAAACCGAATTAAGCATACATCAATATATGGAAAGTAATTATAATTGTCCGGCTTGCGGCTCATCTTTTAATCCGGGATGTAAAAACCACAATCATTTATACTTCCAAGACTAAATAATAATAAAGGCTGACAAAGTTTTCGCTTTGTCAGCCTTTAATTGATCTGCTAAAGGGCGAAATTTATTCCCCTAAAATACCATGCAGCACATTATCATATACTTCCCTGGATGCCGAAACAGAACCAAAATCCTCAGCATCTACAATTAATTCGCCGGAAGTAACCTTTCCAAGCAAACTAAAATCAATTTCTGAAGTTGCCATCAGTTCAATAAAGGCTTCCTGATTTTCGGGTTTAACCGAAACCACAACCCTACCCTGAGCTTCGCCGAAAAGAAATGCATCCTTACGAAGATCCGAATCAGTTTCAATTGTAAAGCCAAGTCCCTCAGGCATTGATGATTCCAGCAAGGTGATATATAAACCACCATCAGAAACATCATGAACCGATACAACAACTTTCTGCTTAATTAATTCTTTTACCACCTGATGCATGGCATATTCCTTTTCCAGATCGAAATAAGGAGCAGGACAGGAAGTTATATTATGAAAAGATGCCAGATATTGTGATGATGAAATGTCATTTACACTTTCTCCAATAAGATATATCAAATCACTCTCAGATTTAAAATCGGAAGTCATGAATGTATCTATATTATCTAAAACTCCCAGCATTCCAATTGTTGGTGTCGGGAATACCGGACCTTCATCAGAAGACTGGTTATAAAAACTTACATTTCCGCCGGTTACCGGAGTTTCAAATTTGAGACAGGCAGCGCTCATCCCTTTAATAGAACCCACAAACTGCCAGTAAACTTCGGGCACATACGGATTTCCGAAATTCAAACAATTGGTGATAGCCACAGGCTCACCGCCGGCACAAGTTATGTTACGTGCTGCTTCTGCTACCGCGATAGCACATCCCTTTTCCGGATCGGCATATACATATCTTGAATTACAGTCTACTGTAAGTGCAATTGCTTTGTTAGTTCCTTTAATACTAACCACAGCAGCATCACTTGGTTTATTGGTCGTCATGGTTGCTGTTCCAACCATCGAATCATATTGATTGGAAACCCATCTTTTAGATGCGATATTTGGATGTGAAATTAAATGAGCGGCAACTTCTTTTAGATCAGCCGGTTCTTTAACATCATTTATATTAAACTTTAAATTCTCTTTGTAGTATGCCGGTTCACGGTATTCCCTGGTATAGACCGGGGCTCCGCCGCCTAAAACCAAGTCATCTGCAGGAACATCTGCAACCAGTTCGCCATCCATAAAATATTGAAGACGTTTGGTATCGGTCACTTCCCCGATAATAGCACAATTCAAATCCCACTTATCAAAAACCGCTTCAACCTCTGCTTCGCGTCCTTTTTCGACCACAATCAGCATGCGTTCCTGAGATTCTGATAATAGAATTTCGAAAGGTTTCATGTTTTCCTGACGCACAGGAACTTTGTTAAGATCAATGCGCATTCCATGTTCGCCCTTTGCGCTCATTTCAGAATTAGAGCATATGATACCGGCAGCACCCATATCCTGCATACCAATTACAGCACCTGTTTTTATGACCTCCAAAGTAGCTTCAAGTAAAAGTTTTTCCTGAAAAGGATCTCCTACCTGAACTGATGGAAGATCATTCACAGAATCTTCCGTTATATTTTTTGAAGCAAAAGCAGCTCCGTGAATTCCGTCTTTACCAGTTGCTGAGCCCACAATGTAAACCGGGTTGCCAACACCATATGACGTTGCAGAAACGGTTTCCCCAACTTTAACAATCCCTGCCGACATGGCATTAACCAGGGGATTTATATTATAACATTCATCAAAAAACAATTCACCGCCAACAGTTGGAATACCAAATGCATTGCCGTAATCACCAATTCCTTTCACCACCCCTTTTACCAGCCACTTGGTTCTGTCAAGGGTTAGATCGCCAAAACGAAGAGAATTCAGCTGAGCAATTGGACGGGCTCCCATGGTAAAAATATCGCGGTTAATTCCTCCCACCCCAGTGGCTGCTCCCTGGTAAGGTTCTAATGCTGAAGGATGATTATGGGATTCTATTTTAAAAACACAGGCTATATCATCACCAAGATCTACCATTCCTGCATTTTCTTCACCTGCCTTGGCCAGCATACGCGGCCCGTCTTTAGGCAAAGTTTTCAACCAATTGATTGAATTTTTGTAAGAACAATGCTCACTCCACATCACTGAAAAAACAGAGAGTTCTGTAAAATTTGGCGTTCTGCCTAAAATTTCTTTGATACGTTCAAATTCTTCAGGAAGAAGTCCGAGATCTTTAGCAGTTTCGAGTGTAGTTAGTTGCAAATTTTCCAATGTTCAGGGGTTTTTAAAAGAAGCACAAAAGTAGGAAATTATTCATAAATGAATAAGAAGTATTAGAATACCTGCTCTAAACCTGATTAAGGTTTGATAGCGGAGTGTACTTGTTGTAAAGAAATCAATATTTTATGTTAAATCTCAGTCAGCAATACTTCTATTATTATCTTTGAACCTTATGAAATCCGGCAGCTCAGCATATAGCCAATTAATCAAAAGTGAAGCGCAAAAACTTGGGTTTATGTTTTGCGGAATATCTAAAGCTGGATTTCTTGAAGAAGAAGCTCCCAGGCTTGAAAACTGGCTCAATAAAAATTACCAGGGCGAGATGAGTTATATGGAGAATCATTTCGACAAGCGTCTGGATCCCCGTAAACTGGTTGATGGTGCGCAATCTGTAATTTCTCTGGCTCTTAATTATTACAGTGATCAGCAGCAAGCTGATACGGAAGCACCACGAATAAGCAAATATGCTTACGGAATGGACTATCATTTCGTAATTAAAGATAAACTCAAATTGCTGATGGAATTCATCAGGCAAAATATTGGAGAAGTGGATGGACGGGCTTTTGTAGATTCGGCACCGGTTTTAGATAAGGCCTGGGCTAAGCAGGCTGGATTTGGCTGGATCGGGAAAAATGCGAATCTCCTGAACAAACAAAGTGGATCATTTTTCTTTTTGGCTGAGTTAATTGTTGATCTGGAACTGAATTTCGATTTACCCATGGCAAAAGATTATTGCGGAACCTGTACCCGATGTATTGACGCCTGCCCAACTGATGCAATTGTGGAGCCTTACATTGTAGACGGGAGTCGTTGTATTTCGTATTTAACCATCGAATTAAAAAACGAATTGCCCTCAGAATTTAAAGGAAAAACAGATAACTGGATGTTTGGCTGTGATATTTGCCAGGATGTTTGTCCCTGGAATTCATTCTCAGTAGTGAATCAAGAACCTGCCTTTCAACCAAGCGGGCAATTACTGGAGATGAAAAAGCAGGATTGGGAAGAAATCACAGCAGATGTTTTTAATAAACTATTTAAAAATTCTGCAGTTAAACGGACTAAATTCAGCGGACTTAAGCGAAATATAGAATTTATAAAGCCTACTTAAAAAAATAAAACCTGTCAAATATTCACATCAGACAGGTTTTATTGTAAAAACTCAAGAATCAATTTTGCTTTTTGGGCATCATTTTATGATCCATGCCATTTTTCAACTCGATTACCAAAACTTTCACTTCGGTATCACCTGTATTCTCAGTAGCATGAGTAACAGCCGGATTTTCCCTCACAACTCCTGCCTCCATAGCAAGTTCTTCCCGCTTTCCATCTGTACCGATCATGGTCATTTTACCGCCAGAAAGCAGGTAAATAATATGCTTGGGATGAGAATGCATAGCGGCCTTTTCGCCCGGCTTATACGTTGCCTCATAAACTTTAACATCTTCCGTTTCCAGCAATAATTTATGCATTGCAGGCATAATTTTTACAACATCTTGTGCATAGCACCATGCGGAAGAGCCAAGAGTAATGACCAGGATGATCCCCAAAGCCATTAATTGGTTTTTTAAACGCTTCATAATTAACCTCCTTTTTAGATTTTATAATTGATTTATAGAATATTTAACTTCCCCGGAGAATGAAAATAACAGGATGAATTTTAAAGAATTGACAGAATAAAATTGTTCAAAGGGTCGATTTTAATGGACAGCACTTTTTCTGGCAGCAGCAATTTTTGCTCTTAAACGATTAAAAAACATCAAACGATCACGTTGATTTACTTCACTTATCGGAGTAGATTTATGCGCCATATTCTCAAACGTTTGCATCATATACTCATTAAAAGCGTGGTCATAGGTAGTAATAAAATTTATGATGCTATGATTAATATAGGTTATCCGGGTATTTCCAACCTGAATAAGCTGCATATTGTCTCCCATTATTAATTCATTAATAAACATTTTATAAGCCGGTCCGGCAGATGCAGTTTGCTGACCTGCTTTTAATTTAAATCCACACTCTGCTTGTCTTTCAAGATGATTGGCCAGCTCTTCAAAATGATCGAACAGAGCAATTGCGTCGTCATCACTTTTTAACGCTCCAGTTTCCCGATAAAATTCTATTTGATGTAAAGTGCTTGTGATATTTTCAATGCTCCAAATTTCGGTACTTGGGATAGATGCAAACAGATCGCTGATACGTTTACCTAATTCATGAATATGGCTGTAATCATCATTAACCGAAAATTTAGCATGCTTCCAATCTTCATAATCCAGAATAGATTTCATAAAGAAAAAAGATTTGAAAGCAGCAATTTCAGGAATAAGAAAATAGTAAAAGAAAGGTATTTCTTTAGCTATATAATACATATGGTTAGGCTTCACCTTGGCAATAGTTTCCAGGTGAAGAATTATAGTCTCCAGCCAGTTCTCGTAAGTAAAGTCAGATTTGTTAGTGATTTTTCCGTTAAAAAGAAAAGTGTCAGTTTGCAAATGCAACAGCTGATCCATAGAAATTTTATAGTGAGAACAGAGTTTTTGAATCTCTTCAAAGGATAACTGTTTCTCACAGCGAATACGACGGTACGCACTATCATTGCTTAATTGAAGTAATGAGGCAATCTCATCTACCATCGAAAAATGCGGAGGAAGCTTTTCTTTTATCTTTTGAAAGAATAAACTCTGAATCTGTTGAGCCTCCATAAGAGAATTTTACTTTCTGCTTAATCAACCGTAAGTGAAGGAGTTATGGCTTATGAAAATACGATTAAATCGTCATTAATAAAAATTTTCAGGGGCACAGTTATCCGGCAATTCCTTTCCTCTTTAGATATAAATTTATTTAGTAAAAATTGCAATAAACCGGATTTTTTAAACTTAATATCTGCAAATTTCTACCATCTCCACAATGACGTAATGAAATTTTGATTAAAGCTATTTTGGGAAATGTTTTGTGCGATGTATTACGGCAAATAATGCAATCCTTGAAAACAGGCTGGCATAGAGCAATTTTAAAAAGGGATGTTTTAGGCCAATCTTTACATAGCAATTCAAAAACGCAAAGTCATGAAAGCGCTATTTAAATTAACACCTTTGGCAATTTACTTCACTATAATCACTTCCCTTTGTGGAACCCGTATTTGCGAAGCTTCTCTCAGCATAAGAATAACAATCGGTGTTGACAGAACAAACTCTGACCCAAACGATGAAATTAAGATCAGTAGCCACGAAAAATCAAGTAATAATAGTTCTGTTTCCGGAGACAAAAAGGATCAGTATTATTATTACTTAATAGATCACCCGCAAAAAATCGTTTTTGACAATCATCATGATAGTGTACACACCCGCCATGAATGTCTGTTTCAACAGCTTGACTATTCTAAAAAGAAGGCAATTTTTATAAAAGCATTTATACTTATTGCCATTTTCCTGATCCTGATGCTAATATTTATTTGAAATCCTGTTAAAAATTAAGCCTCCCTTTTTTGGGGAGGCTTATGTTAATTATTTACTAAATTTCATTTTTAACTGTTCAAGCATATCGTTATTGATCGGCTTGGCAGGTTCTTTTGGCTGTGTGGCTGGTGCAGTTTGCGGGGTTTCCTTAACCGGAGTTTCCAGCGAAATTTTTGTTTGACGCTCAATTCTTAAAGCTTCTTTTTTACCATTCCAGCGGACCCATATTTTTTCAAGGCATCTTTTGGTATATAGTGGAAAATCTCCCTTCTGCATCCATGAATAATAACTTGGCTCAGATTGAAAAATATCCTCCACACATTTCCCTTTATGTTTTCCAAAATTAATAACCTCTACCCCATCTTCATTATAAACCATACGTCCTGCAAAATCAACAGGCTTGTTCATATTGGTAAATGAATGAAGCGATTCAATATCGTTTTTAACAGGAACAGATTTATTCCCCTTTTTATCTTCAAACTCAACACCATCGTATTTATCCAGCTGAGCCAGCAACACTTCATACGTTGCTTTAATATCTGCTTCAGCGGAGTGCGCATTTTCAATACTTTTACCGCAATAAAATTGATAAGCCGCTTTTAAAGTTCGCTGTTCCATTTGGTGAAAAATATTCTGAACGTCTACAAAATGGCGGTTATCTAAATCGAAATCTACCCTTGCTCTTAAGAACTCTTCCATCAAAACCGGGATATCAAATTTATTTGAATTATATCCCGCTAAGTCGCAATTATCCAGAAAACGGGCTAACTCTTCGGCTACTTCTTTAAATGTTGCGGCATCCTTTATATGCTCATCATAAATTCCGTGAACCATTGATGATTCAATCGGAATAGGCATTCCGGGGTTTATTCGCATCGTTTTAACATCTTCGGTGCCATCCGGCAGTGCTTTTAAAATAGATATTTCTACAATGCGATCCAAAGCCACATTAACGCCGGTTGTTTCAAGATCAAAAAAAGCGAGAGGACGTTTAAGGTTTAATTTCATATAATTAGCTAAAAATGAGAATGCCCAGCAGAATTCCAATGACCATGATCAGGTACATCAAGACTTCTGTAGAAGCAAAACGTTTGTATTTTGTCCAGAAATTGTAATCTGTTTTAGTTTTTGCCATGAGGGTTCAGATTTTCACTGAACGGCCAAAATTACGAATTATAGTTTAGCCCTGAGTTTTTTTCCACTTAATGGTACATCCTACTGCTTTTGTAAAAGACAATCCAGGTTTATTGCCTGCCAGTAAAGCATCGACTGCATTTTGAACATATTCAGATTTGTTTGAACTGGTATTCTCCGTATCATTATCAATAGCGCCAATATATCGAACTATGTTTCCCTTCGATGTTTTTTGCAGCACAAATACATGAGGTGTACGTGAAGCGCCAAAATTACGGGTTACCTTATGGTCCGGATCTGCCAGATATGGAAAGCTATAGTTTTTTGATTTTGCCCTTGCCCTCATTTTATCAAAACTATCACCCGGCTGACTAACAGGGTCATTGGGATTGATGGCTATAACCGGATATCCTTTTGCTTGATAGTTTTTATTCAGTTCATTTATACGATCTTCATATGCATTGGAATACGGACATGTGTTGCATGTAAATACCACAATAAACCCTTTTGCTTCTTTATAATCGGCCATAGATATCATTTTTGAATCTATATTTCTAAGACTGAAATCGCTTACAATATCGCCCACAGCATAGCCTGAGGTTTGCGCCCTGGCAATTAATCCAAATGCCAGAAAACATAAAGTGAGTAATTTTTTCATAACTATTTATTTTAATTCCTGATAAACCTGATTCAGTTCAGCATAGGTAAATTCCTTCTCATAAAGTCTACGGATGTTTTTATTGCGATTAACTATTAAAGTTGCCGGCAAGGCACCAGACCAATTTTTACTTATTTTATCAATATACTCCTGCTGACTTTTTTCATTCAATAAAAAAATCTCATTTTGCAAATTTCTCTTTCTTACAAAAGGTTTTACTGCATTTTCAAGCTTCGATTTAAAATCAACACTCACCATTAAAACTTTTAAAGGCTGATTCTGATAAGTTGACTGCAACTTTTCAAAATTTGGTATTTCTGCAATGCATGGAGCGCACCAGGTTGCCCAAAAATTAACCACATAAACAGTATCATTTCCCTTGTTAAAACGGCTTTCAAGCTGTTCTACTGTAAGGAAATTCACTTTTTGTGCATTGCTAATTGCTGATACAGATGTTATTAAAAGACACGTCAGTATGAAAAATTTCATGATATAAATTTATATGTAAAATTAAGAAGCTGAAACTTAACGGATAAAACTTCCGGCTCTTGAAAAATACTTATAGTACCAGGGATCTTTGAGATCGCTTATAATTACACCTTTACTGGTTGAAACATGAACAAATTTATTATTCCGGAGATAAACTCCTACGTGACTAAATTTTTGTCCTTCAAAATCAAAAAAAACCAGATCCCCTTCCTTAAGATCTTTCTGATATTTTCTTTTTACCTGATCAGCCATATCCCTTGCCGTTCTGGGCAGACTGAAATTAAAAATTTCTTTACTTAACAAGCCGGTAAATCCCGAACAATCTATTCCCTGTTTGCTTGAGCCCGCCAGTTGATGAGGAACACCCATCCAGTTATCAATAAATTTGTAAAGCTTTTCGTTTTTGATATCCTTTTCATCCACATTTAAAACAAGGGCATAACGCTGAATTAAACTGCCGGATAGATTTTTATTTTTAAAAGTAGATGAATCTGAAATAATCTTTTTGCTTTTACAGGAGGTGAATCCTGTAAAAATCAGTAATAAGAAAAGAAATAATTTCTGAGTTTGAGTCATAATGTCCAAGGTCGCGGATAATGCAGTGGAATACAAATCAGGTTTCCCACAAATCAACAATAAAATAAACGTTCAGGTAATTTTAATCAGAACCGTTCTAAACCTATTTTTATTATTTTTGCCGATTAATAAAATTAAAATGTCTAAAACAAAACTTACAGTTAACAGCAACGGATCTCTGCGTGTAGAGGGGGATTTCGAAATAGTAGATAAGAACGGAAACGCATATGACCTGGCCGGAAGAGAACTGGTTTCAATTTGCCGTTGCGGATTGTCTCAAAACAAACCATTTTGCGATGGATCTCACAAAGGTCATTTTGAGCATGAAGCAGTTGCTTTTGCCCTTCCTCCAAAAAAACAGTAGTATTTTTTACGATAGCAGAGGCAAACACGCTTCTGCTTTTTTAGATTTATCCGCTTACTTCCAGCAATCTGCAATTGAACTTCTGGAAATTGCACCTGCCATCGGATTTGCTCCGTTCATATTCAAAACTGTTTTTGTCCAGTTGTAATGATCGTAGTATATATTGCTTTTGTAATTTACTTTCACTTCTTCTCCAATTGCAATGACAGGAATCCGGCTCTCTATTTTTTGGCTTGATTCATCAAAATAAATCACAAAAACTGAGTTATTGGTTTTGCACCAATTAATCAGATCTGAGAAATTTTTCTTTAACCACTCATCCCCTTGCCGTACACTTCCATCATGCATATCATTATTCATGTTCGGACTAATACAAATAACATTTTCAAGCTTATTGTAATCTTTCGGAAAATCAATTAACCTTTTATTAGCAGAAGAAGGAACATTGGAAAAAATGGTTGTTGGATTATGCTTTTCGCGATAAGCTCCGTATGAGCAGATTTCTGAGCCTGTTTCCGGAAGATCTTCGCTATACCAGGCGAATGATTTTTTTTGTTCTGCTAATCTGGTAAACAAATTCGGAATTGAAAAAGGCTGACCTGAAATACATTTATCATCCAATTTGCCATTTCTTGTCCCTGCAAACCACCGTATATATTCAGGATAAGAAGGATTGCCCAGAGCATGTGAATTTGTAAATAAAGTTCCTTCCTTTATCAGCGAATTTATAAACGGTGCGCTGTTAGAACCCACTATTTCTGAGTAAGCTTTATTTTCAAACCAGACGAAAATGATATGATCAGGTGATGGTATAGTATCAGCCAAGTTTTTGCCTTCAGAAAATTCTTCATTGCTGATCCTATTCCCTTCATCTTTATTGCATGAGATAAATGAAATCAGTAAAATCATGCAAAGTATTAATTGATTTCTCATATCAAAAACATTCTTATATGCATTTTATGCAGGTCTAATACAGTATGATAACAATTGAAGTAATCTTATTTTGCACCTTTCAATTTACCCAAAATTGCTTGCCGAATAAAATAAAAAACCATAATAAAATATGAATGTTAGTGATTGTTAATGACCGACACGCAACTGATCCTCCGGTCAGATTTAAAGCATTTATAAATTATATACTTATTATATTGTCAATAAGGTTTTTACCAATAATTTATATTACTACTCTTTCGTTTCATTTTAGGTCCGACCTTAAACAAGGACTGATAAATTAAACTAACTGTGCTTTAAAATTTAAAAGCATTTATACTAAAATGAGCAAGCAGATACATTCAATTGATAGTTTAGAAAATTCAGATTCTTACACTATAGACCCGGGCGGATCTATTTTCAGGAACAAACGTTCTGTTGAGAAAGAAACTTTATACAGGGTTTTTCCCATTAAACTCAATACTGCATCAATCGATGATCCCGGTTATTCCCATTATAAAGTAGAGTCAGATAAATTTATAAAACTGCTTAATGACCCTAATCCTAATATAGAAACCATACTTTCTGTTGGGATCACTGAAAAAGATTCACATCCTTTTATTGAAATTGAGCCCCTTGATGGATTAAATCTCCAGGAATTAACAACTCAACCCTACGATCCTGTTTTAACAATCGATCAGGTTTTAAGAATTGCCGGTCAGTTATCGAGTGCGCTGGCTCATTTACACGATAAGAATATTGTACACGGGCAGGTTATTCTTTCTAATATCAGGCATCATTTAATTTCTAAAAATTATATCCTTGAAGGACTTGGTTTAAGCCTGATATCCGCAGAGAATAATTCTCATTTATCAGAAAATGGTATATCTGCTCAGAAAGATGTTTTTGATGCGGGCCTGATGATCTATCAATTACTGACCGGAAACAACATTTTACCCGAAGATTTAAAACTTGTAAAAAGTTCCGATGCTTTGGGCAGCTTAATTCTACTGTCCAGAAAAGAAAAGTTTCCGATGAATTGGAGTGATGATCAGAAGAAGCAGGAAATGAACATCCCCGAATGGCTTTTTGATTTTACTGCGGCTTGTCTTCAAATTACAAAAGGCAGCGGATTTAAAAGCGGTACCGAAATGCTGCACTATTTAAAGAAATATCATACGATAGATATTCCGGTTGCTGCTTCTGTTGTTGCAGGTGAAAATAGTCAATACAGCAACACCGCTGTTATACCGACACAAATCGCACTTGATGAAAAGGAAAAAGAAATTTCAAAATTAAAAGCGATAATAACCCAGAAAGAAGGCCAGTTAAATGTGTATAAATATCAAAGCGCTGAATTCTCCAAAAAGAAACAAGTCGTACTATCTCCGCCCGTTATTTTTTCACTCTTATTGCTGTTTCTTCTTTTAGCAAGTGTGGCGGTGTACTCTTTATTTTTTACTGAAAAGGAAAACAGAGGTTCTATAGCAACATATACTGATGAAGATTCGCTATCAAAGTCAAATTACAGAGCATCAGCAGCTACGAGTCAATTAGACCCGGATGCATTTGCAGATTCGGTTAACAGGACTCTCAATGAGGGAATTGATAGTATTATTAAAAAATACGAAGACGAAAAACCTAAGGAAACAGAAAAGCCGGTTGATGAACCTGCAACTAAAACCTCCCAAACAAAAAAAGAATCCCCGGTTAAAAGGCAGTACAAATCAAAATCCGCTGTTAAACCCACTGTAAAGGAGACTATCTCTGAGCCTAAAAAAGAGGAGATTCAACCAAGCAATAAATATACGGTCGTGGTTCCTAAGGCTTATTTTTATGATGAGCCTGATGTTCGTACCAGAAGGCCGTTATATTTATCGGCAGATACCGGAAGTTCTAATCTGATCGCCTCCCAGGATACGAACGGATTTATTTATGTAGTTTTTTTCAACACTGAGGGAGAAGTGACCAAAGGATGGCTTCGTAAACAGGATTTAAGAGTTGCATATTAAGAACATTGGTATTAATAATCTTCCTCCAGAATTTTTATCTCCAACAAAAGGGTACTTCCTAAACAACTGATTATTAATACAATAAATACCATTTTATTGTCAAACAATTTTAAAATTGGTAACTTATAGTAAGCAAAATTTAAGATAATGAAAAAGTTAATAGTATTAATCAGCATCCTATTGTTGGGAATTTCCGGCGGCTTTTCGCAAACAGTTGACTATAAAGTAGTATTTGATCTCACGAGTAAAGATTCAAGCGCTCATCAAATGATTATTCGCTGGCTTAAAGGAATTTCAAAATCAGATCCCAAAGCACAGATGGAAGTAGTCTTTTATGGGAAATCCTTAGACATGATTACGAAACAACGGTCTACAGTTGCTGCCGACGTTGCAGAATTATCCAAAAACCCCAATATTAAATTCAAGGTTTGCGCTGTAGCAATGAAAAATCAAAATGTTGAAGAAACTCAGTTATTGTCCGGCGTTCAAATTGTACCGGATGGTATTTATGAAATCATCAGCAAACAAAAAGAAGGATGGGGTTACATTAAAGCCACACAGTAACACTTTTTTAATTTTTTAAGATCCGCTGAATTTCGTCCAGTTTCATTAAAGCTTCTACCGGGGTTAATGTATTTACATCCAAGTTATTCAGCATGTCGCGTATTTTTACCAGAACAGGATCGTCAATAGAAAACATCTGCAGTTGATATGCCTGAGCCTGAACTTTTTTAATACTGTCTTTTATATTTTCACCGCCGGTTCGTTCCTGTTCCAGACGTTTTAAAATTTCATTAGCTCTGCCAACCAGTTTAGCGGGCATCCCGGCCATTTTTGCTACATGAATTCCAAAGCTATGTTCGCTTCCTCCGGGAACCAGTTTTCTCAGAAATATCACCCTGTTACCAACTTCCTTAACAGAAACATTAAAATTTTTGATCCGGCTAAATGAGTTGGTCAGTTCATTTAATTCATGATAATGCGTAGCAAATAAGGTTTTCGCTTTCGCGGAAGGATGATTATGAAGGTATTCTGCAATAGACCAGGCAATAGAGATACCATCGTATGTACTGGTTCCCCTGCCAATTTCATCCATCAGGATTAAGCTTTTATCCGAAAGATTATTTAAAATACTGGCGGTTTCATTCATCTCCACCATAAAGGTTGATTCTCCTGAAGTAAGATTATCTGAAGCGCCAACACGGGTAAAAATTTTATCAACCAGGCCAATAGTGGCTTCTTTTGCGGGAACAAAACATCCCATTTGAGCCATAAGCACAATTAAACCGGTCTGACGAAGTAAGGCTGATTTACCGGCCATATTCGGTCCCGTTATTATAATAATCTGCTGACTTTCGCTATCCAGAAAAACATCATTGCAAATATATTCTTCGCCTTGCGGTAAGGTTTTTTCAATTACCGGATGCCGGCCACCCTTAATATCAATAATGCTGCCTTCATTAATCTGAGGCTTAACGTAATAATTTTTAATAGCCAGCGTGGCGAAATTGAGTAATACATCGAGCTTTGCAACCATTTGAGCATTCAGCTGAATGGGTTTTATAAACTCGCTTAACGCAAAAACAAGTTCATTGTATAAACGGGTTTCAAGTGTGAGTATCTTTTCTTCTGCACCTAAAATTTGTTCTTCATATTCCTTTAGTTCGGGTGTAATGTACCGCTCGGCATTTACCAGTGTTTGCTTGCGAAGCCAGTCTGCAGGAACTTTATCTTTATGAGTATGAGTTACTTCCAGATAATAGCCAAACACATTGTTAAATGCAATTTTAAGAGATGGTATGCCGGTTAGCTCCGCCTCACGTTTTTGCATTTCCAGCAAATAACCTTTTCCGCCAAAGGCTATTTTACGTAATCTGTCCAGCTCATCATCAATCCCTTCAGCAATTACTCCTCCTTTAATAATTAAAACAGGCGGATCAGGCTGAAGATATTTTTCAATCTTATCACGAATAATCAGACAGTGATTAATCTGTTCGGCAATTAAATTGAGAGATTGATTATCCGTTTTTTCGCAAATTGCTTTAATGGCCGAAGCAGCATGCAAGGCTCTCTTTAATTGAACCACTTCCCTTGGATTGGCTTTTAAAAGTCCGATTTTAGATATTAATCTTTCCAAATCGCCGATTTGCTTAATCTCATGAATCAGGCTTTCGCGGATAGGTTCATTATTGATTAAGAATTCAACCACGTCTAAACGTTCGGAAATTGGCTTTTTCTCCTTTAAAGGCATTATAATCCATCTGCGAATCAGCCTCGCTCCCATCGGAGAACAGGTTTGATCCAAAACATCAACCAGAGAAACTCCGTTTTCATTGGCCGAGCCAATCAATTCCAGGTTTCTGATGGTAAAGCGGTCGAGCCACATAAAGCGATCTTCCTCAATTCTGGATATGGAGGAAATGTGCTGCAGATTGCGGTGTTCAGTTTCGTTTAAATAGTGCAAAGCCACACCCGCCGCGATTACCGCCAGATTTAAACGGTCAATACCAAACCCTTTCAACGATTTTACATCAAAATGCTTTAGGATTGTTTCCTGTGCATAATCTCCGCTAAAAATCCATTCATCCAGTTCGTAGGTATAATATCTATCGCCAAAAAGCTCTATAAAATCACGGCGCCGGCTTTTCTGAAATATCACTTCGCTGGGCTTAAAGCTCTGCAAAAGTTTATCCAGATAATCCGCATTACCCTGTGCCACCAAAAATTCACCTGTAGAAATATCTAAAAAAGAGATCCCCATCGTATTTTTATCGAAATAAACAGATGCGAGATAGTTATTCGTTTTCTGTTGAAGAATGTTATCGCTGTAAGAAACACCGGGCGTTATTAATTCGGTAACACCCCGCTTTACAATAGTTTTGGTGGTTTTCGGATCTTCAAGCTGATCGCAGATGGCTACCCGCTGACCCGCACGAACGAGTTTTGGCAGATAAGTTTCTAATGAATGATGCGGGAAACCTGCCAATTCAATTGGAGCACCGTTATTACTGCCTCTCTTTGTTAGCACGATACCCAATATTCCGGCGGCCTTTACAGCGTCTGTACCAAATGTCTCGTAAAAATCTCCCACACGAAATAACAATAAAGCACCAGGATATTTGGCCTTTATAGTATTATACTGTTGCATTAGGGGTGTTTCTTTCTGATCGCTCTTTGCCAAAATTCATTTATTGATTCGGGTAAAGTTAATCGATTGAAAGTTTTTTGCTACAGGTGTGGAAAAATGCTTCCTGAAATTCCATTATAAATCCATCCGGAAAGCATAAATGTTAAAAAATGTAAAATAATTTTTATACTACGAAACTATTCGTATAATTGTATACGAAATAATTCGTACTTACAATTATATGAATATTAAACCTACCAATAGCGAACTCGAAATACTGCAAATTTTGTGGAAAAAGGGAGATTGTACCGTAAGGGAAGTGAATGAAGAGCTTTCAAAAGACCGTGAAGTTGAGGTAGGCTACACCACAACTTTAAAATTAATGCAGATTATGTCTGAAAAAGGTTTGGTAGAACGGGATACCAATAACCGTACTCATATATATAAATCATTGGTATCCAGAGAAAACACCAGCCAGGGAATAGTGCAAACGATGATTGATACGGTATTCAACGGTTCTTCGGCACAATTGGTAATGCAGGCTTTAAGCAGTAAAAAATCGTCCAAAGAGGAAATTAATATGATCAAAAAATATTTGGATCAATTAGAAAATCAATAAATGATGAATTCTCAGATTCTATTTTATGCTATCAGCCAGGCAATGATTTTATCATTGGGACAGGGATTTTTAAATCTCCTGCTTCTAAAAATTATTACTAAAGCTGCGCCGGGAATTCCTGCATTTATACGGTACCGACTATTTTATGGATCATTGTCATTGATTTTTATCAGTTTTCTGATGGCTGTTTTTCAAATATATTCAGCTGCTAATTTCAGAACTGAACATCTTCAAATATTTACGGGACCGACTGATGTAAGGTATTCGGCATCAGAAACAACTATTTTAAATTGGCTTAAAATAAATTCAGGCTGGATTGCTGGAATATATTTAACAGGAGTTTGCATTCAGTCGCTAATTTTGATTTCAGGACTTTTTAAAATTAAAGCAATTAAAAACCAGCAGAAATCAGATTTAAATGTCCACTGGGATCAACGCTTGGAAAAATTAAGTTCGCGTTTAAAAATAAGCAATAATGTATCTCTTTATTTCAGCAATAAAATCTTGGTCCCGCTAACTGCGGGCTTTATAAAACCCATTATTCTATTTCCGTTGGCGATGATCAACAAACTGAATACAGAGCAGGTTGAAGCAATACTTTTGCATGAACTGGCTCATATTAAAAGGAACGACTATGTATGGAATATTTTTCAGCGCATAATGGAAATCGTCTTGTTTTTCAATCCTTCCGTTTGGTTGATCTCCAAAGAAATAAGAATTGTGAGGGAATTTTGCTGCGATGATCTGGCTGTGAAATACAGCAGCAATGCTAATCTGTACGCCAGCGCTCTGGTACTTCTTGAAGAAAATAAATACAGTCAGCTGCAACTGGCTCATTCAGCCTCCGGATCCGGAAAATATCCACTTTTAAATCGTATAAAAAGAATCACAATTATGAAACCATTAAACAATAATCCCAAACTACAGCTGCTGACACTAATCAGTATTCTGGGTATCAGTCTTTCATTAGCATGGGCACTCCCAACTGATACAGTTAAAACAAAAATAGAGAATAAACAAACAGACAAAATACCTTTACCGCCTGCTCCACCGGCACTTACTGCTCTAAAACTTGAGGCTCCTGCCCCACCTGTTCCTCCTGTAAATGAAATTATGAATGCGCCGCATCACCCTATTCTAACGGCACCTCCGGCTATGCCTTCATCGGTAAATATATATCCACCGGAAGCAATTGATACCATTCCGGGTGATAAGAATTTCGACAATCCCGAATGGAAAAAGCAAATGGAGCAGATGAAAATCGAAACTGAAAAGATGAAGAAGCAGTTCGATAGTCCGGAGTGGAAGAAACAGATGGAGCAGATGAAAATCGAAACTGAAAAGATGAAAAAGCAGTTCGAAAGTCCGGAGTGGAAAAAACAGATGGAACAGATGAAAATTGACGCTGAAAAAATGAAAAAACAGTTCGATAGTCCGGAGTGGAAAAAACAGATGGAACAGATGAAAATTGATGCTGAAAAAATGAAAAAACAGTTCGATAGTCCGGAGTGGAAAAAACAGATGGAACAAATGAAAATCGATACTGAAAAGATGAAAAAGCAGTTCGATAGTCCGGAGTGGAAAAAACAAATGGAAGAATTGAAAACCGAAGCTGAAAACTTAAAAAAGGAATTTAATAACTCCGGGAAAAAGAAAGAATTAGAATAATTTAGATATATCCGGGAAAATTTTAAATACCAGATATTTTCATATCCTGAGGCCCTGAAAAAATCAGGGCCTTTTTTATCTTTACGAATGTTCGCAAAGGCCATTCATTCCTATAAAAATGCCTATAGCGGGCTGTCTAAAGAAAGCTGGTATTTGTCGCTGGTAATGTTCATTAACAGAAGCGGGACAATGGTTTTGCCCTTTATGACCATCTATTGTACGCAGAAATTAAATTTTACTATTGTGCAAGCCGGATTTATTATGGCTTTATTCGGTGCCGGATCTATTGCAGGCGCATTTATAGGCGGAAAAATTACAGACCGGATTGGTTTTCATTACTTGCAGGTGGGCGCTCTTTTTTCGGGTGGATTTATGTTTCTGGCCTTAAGTTTTTTGGAGACTTTTGGTTCATTAGCCATCGGCACATTTATTCTCAGCATGTGTAATGACGCTTTTCGGCCGGCTAATTCTACGGCGGTTGCATTTTACAGCACTGAAAAAAACCGTACCCGCTCCTATTCCCTAAATCGACTGGCTATTAACCTGGGATGGTCTTTTGGCGGAGCTCTGGGGGGTTTTATTGCTTCCCACAATTACAAATTGCTATTTTATGTGGATGGATGTACAAATATCCTGGCAGCATTTCTCCTTTTAAAATTATTACCAGCCGGTGATAGTCTGAAAAAATCAGCCAAAAAAGTACAGGGTGAGATTACAAAATCTCCTTATCAGGATAAACTTTACCTTGTTTTTATCATTCTGACTGCACTTTTTGCATCGTGTTTTTTCCAATTTTTTACCATGCAGCCTGTATTTTTTAAAACTGTATGGCATTTTGATGAGCAATTTATCGGCTTGCTGATGGCTATGAACGGAATGATCATCGTGCTAACAGAAATGGTACTCATAAATAAAATTGATGGAAGCAGGCCACCTATGTACTTTATCAGCTTAGGCGTATTATTAGTTGGAATTGCCTATCTGCTCTTTAATGTATTCCCGGCTGCTATTTGGGTGGCGGTTTTGTCTATGATTTTAATTACGCTGGGAGAAATGTTCGCGATGCCCTTTATGAACACCTTCTGGATCAACAGATCTGCAGAAAATAACCGTGGGGAATATGCTGCCTTGTTTACTATTGCTTGGTCTGCAGCACAAATTCTGGCCCCGGTTTACGGGGCTATCATGATTCGGTACGGAGGTTATTCCTCGCTTTGGTGGCTTATAGTTTTCATTTGCTTAATTGCTTCGGCAGGTTTTTACAGCATACATAAATTTGAGCAGAAAGCACCGGCGCAGAAAGCATAAAACTCAAGCATATTCAACACTTTCAGGCTTTTGAAAATTTAAAAGTAGTTGTATTGTCGTAAACTTCTCCCGGATTTAAAATGGTGTTGGGAAATGATGGAATATTTATAGCATTCGGGTGAACCTGCGTTTCAAAACAAAAGCCTGAAAATGGTTTGTAAGACTGGCCTTTCTTTCCATTTTCCACATTCAAATGCTTCGAGGTATAAAACTGAACAACAGGCTGATTTGAAAAAACCTCCATTTTAATTCCGGTTTTCTTTGAGTATGCGGAAGCTGATAGGCTCATTACGCCTTCTTTCTTGTCCAGAACGAAAGCCTGGTCATATCCTTCCTCTGGATTCCAATCCTGATTAACCGCTTTTTCTGAAGTAAAATCATGAGCTGTATGAAGCACCGGAATTAATTTACCGTTGGGAACATAGTTTTCATCCTGAGCCAAAATATGTTTGGCCGGAATTTTTATAATGTGATCTTCAATGGAGCGGGCATCTCCGTTTAGATTAAAATATCCGTGGTGAGTCATGTTTACCGCTGTTGACTGGTCTGTAATAGCCGAAATTTCAACTATTAATTCCTGATCATTTGTGAGGGTAAAACTAATTTTAACTTCCAGATTTCCGGGAAAACCCTCTTCACCATCCTTACTCAAATAACTCAATACTAAATGCGGATTGGGTTCAGTACCAAGTTCAAAAACATCCCATACTTTTTTATCAAATCCTTCTAATCCGCCATGAAGCTGATTTTCTCCATCGTTTTTGGAAACTTTCACGTTCTTATCTCCAAGCCTGAAAGCAGAATTCAATATCCGGTTTGCGTAGCGACCAATAATAACTCCAAAATATGGATAGCTTTTTAAATATTCTTCAGATAAATAACTCTTCAAATCATCAAAACCCAGTACAACATCAGTTGGAATTCCGGAAGAATCCGGAACAGAAATTTTCTGAATAAGTCCGCCATAATTGCTTAAAACAACCTGCATTCCATGGTCATTTTCTAATATAAAGGAATAAATCTCTTTAATTTTATGATTGATGTTTGTTAACGAGCGCTCTGCTTTCACCTTAATTCTTTTAATAAGAATTTGAAAATACCTGAAATTTATAAATTCTTAGCATGAATTATTTATTTAGCCGCAACTGAAATTACATTTACAAAGCAATCGTTTAAAAATCCTTTAATTTGCCGAATGATTAAGCTAAAACTCGATGATTTAAACAGGGCATCCGTCGAAGAATTTAAACAACAAAAAAAATTACCCGTTACGGTGATACTAGACAGCGTTCGAAGCATGCATAATGTGGGTTCAATATTCCGCACTTCTGATGGTTTTGCTGTCGAGCAGATAATTCTATGCGGAATTACAGCCCGGCCACCGCATCGTGAAATAGAAAAAACTGCTTTAGGCGCTACCAGTTCCATTGACTGGTCCTATGTTGAAGACATTACAGAAGCTATATCAAATCTTAAAACTAAGGGTTATCAAATTATTGCTATAGAACAGGCATTCAATAGTGAAATGCTGCATACATTTAGCCCCTCTCCCGACCAAAAGTTCGCCCTTATATTTGGCAATGAGGTGAATGGTGTAAGTGAAGAAGCCATGAAACTGATTGATAACTGCATAGAAATTCCACAGTTTGGCACGAAGCATTCATTCAACATTGTAGTTTCTGCCGGAATCGTTCTCTGGGATTTTTTCAGTAAACTCACCTTAAAATCCTAGTAAAATGGAGGAAAGCAAGCTGACAAAAAAATTAGGGATCAAACCCGGGCATCAGATTTTGCTGGTGAATGCTCCTGCAGATTATGAAGTGCTGTTAAATCCTATTCCGAAAGAAGCGAAAATTTTTAAAGAAGCAGAAAATCAATATGATGTAATACAGCTTTTTGTATTAAACCAGCATGAATTGCAACGCGATTTAATTTGGATTGAGGAATATTTACGGCCTGATACACTTTTTTGGATTACGTATCCCAAAAAAAGTTCGGGGATTTTATCAGATCTTGAAATGATGAAATCCTGGGAAGAAACTAAAAAATATGGCTTAAGAGGTGTTGCCGCGGTATCGGTGAATGAAAGCTGGACAGCACTTCGTTTCAGGCCATCTGCACAGGTAAAAAAATCCGAATTATGTAATTCCGAAATTGAAAATAATCCACTCGGGCAATTCATTGATGTAAAAAACCGCCTGATTAATTTACCTCCTTTTTTAGAATCAGTTTTAAAGGCTCAGCCTAAGGCAAAACACTTTTTTGAGACCTTATCTTATACCAATAAAAAGGAATATGTAAGCTGGGTTTTAACGGCCAGACAGGAAAAAACAAAAACGCAGCGCATACAAAAAATGGTAGAAAAACTACTGGCAGGAAAGAAAAACCCTTCTGAAAAATGAATGCTTACATACCGGCATTGTAACAACTCCATATAATTTCAGTCTATTTTAAAGTTAATAGAATCTGTTATGAATTGGAAATCCCCCTTCAGAAAGAAACCTGAAAATAACAATCCTAAAAAATCAAAAACTCGCGAATGGTTTGATGCTTTGTTGTTTGCACTTGTTGCTTCTACTATTATCCGCGGACTATTGTTTTCGGCCTATGCAATTCCTTCAGGATCAATGGAAGGAACACAGCTGCCAGGCGATTATTTATTCGTCAGTAAAATAAGTTATGGCCCGCGAATGCCTTTCACCCCGGTGGCAGTTCCTTTTTTAGAATCAACCATTACAAAACACCAGATTAAAACTTATTGGGATGGCATTCAATTGAATTACTTCCGTTTACCAGGTTTATCCGAAATAAAAAAAGGAGATATTGTTGTTTTTAATAAACCTGAAGAAGCCGAACCATCCTATAATAAACCCGTGGATGTACGAACTAACCTGATTAAAAGATGTCAGGCTACGCCCGGAGATGTACTGACAATTGTGAACGCTCAGGTATATATAAATGGGAAACCTGTTCCGATTCCTGAGAATGCTCAAACATCGTATATGGTTGTAACTGATGACATTACCATTAATCCGCAGATATTCGCTAATTTAAATATCGAGTTGCTTGAACAAAACGGGCTAAATTCTTACCACATGATTATTCCGAATCAAAATCTGGCAACCTTTAAAAATTATCCCTTTATAAGAAGTATAACGCCTGTGGTACAGCCTGCGGGAACATATGACGATAGGATATTTCCTCACAATCAGAAATTCAAATGGAATCAGGATAATTTCGGCCCGCTTATGCTTCCCAAAAAAGGTTGGTCTGTGCCTATAAACGATTCCACCCTGGCTTTATACCGCAGAGCAATTGAATTGTACGAGCACAATAAGGTAGAACTTAGAGAGAAGAAAATATTTATAAATGGTAAAGAAGCTGATAGCTATGCTTTTAAAATGAACTACTACTGGATGATGGGCGACAATCGGCATAATTCTCTCGACTCCCGATTTTGGGGGTATGTTCCCGAAGATCACGTGGTAGGCAAAGCTATAATTACCTGGATGAGCATTGATTCGACAGCAAACTTATTGAACAAAGTTAGGTGGAACCGGATATTAAAGCCAGTGAAATAAGTGCAAATTTATAATGCGAAGACCACTAAACTCCTGACTAATAAGATATTAACAAAATAAATTAAATTCAAATTTTGTGAAGGATCAATTATTTGTAAAGACCCGCCTGTATTTTACAGGTATAGTAACAATTGCTATATGGTCATTATTAATTTGGAATCATTATCATGGAGGCGTACCAAGTCATCATGTATTGGCCCGTGAAGACCTGCCATCAATTTCGAATTGGTGGGGAGGCATTTTAATTCCCTTGATCACATGGTTTTTATTATCCCGGATACAAAAGAGAATAATTCTTAACAATGCTGGAAAATCGGAACCATCAGGTTTCTCAAAAAATATACTTTACGGGTTCGCTGGCGCCCTTTTTTTTGGAATCTTGCTTTCTGCCTTTTTCAGCCTGGGCTATACGGATATTCCGGGATACATGTTATTAGGACTTTTACTATTGGCACTATTCTTTCCGATTTATCGGGCAGAATGCCTGCTTGGCTTTGTTATTGGTATGACTTATACCTTTGCCCCAGTGCTTCCAACCGGGATAGGTTTCATTTTAGTATTAATTGGTTTAGTAATACATCTTGGCGTTAGACCAATAATAATATATATCACATCCATGATTGGCAGTTTGGCAACCTCAAATGAATTTAAGACCGACAGATTTACAAAATCTGAATAACTTTATAAATCCGGAACCAAATGCTGAATTGATTATTGATTCATTTGCATGTTGGGCACACGGTCTTTAGTTTCCAATATGGAACTTCCAACTAAAAACTCATCTACTTTGCGGGCTGCTTCGCGGCCTTCAGAAATTGCCCATACTACCAAAGACTGACCGCGACGTATATCGCCCGCGGCAAAAACTTTAGGAATATTGGTACTATAGTCACCCTCAACAGCTTTTACATTGCCGCGTTCATCCAAAGCGATTTCCAAATTTTGCAGCAAACCGCTATGCTGCGGATAAACAAAACCCATAGCAAGTAGAATTAACTGACATGGAATTTCACGCTCTGAACCCTCAACTTCCTGAAATTTTACCGGGCGCCCCAGCGGATCAATCTCCCAGCTAACATCACTGACTAGGATTGACTTCAAAGCGCCATTCTCATCTCCTAAAAAAGCCCTGGTATTTATTCCCCAGAAACGCTCACAGCCTTCCTCATGAGAACTGGTTGTTTTCAAAATCATGGGATAATTTGGCCATGGCATAAATTCATTACGCTCCTGCGGAGGCTGTACCATCAGCTCAAACTGCTTTACTGAACTTGCATTCTGCCGATTTGATGTACCAACACAATCCGAGCCGGTATCTCCTCCACCAATTACAATCACATCTTTATGAGTAGCCAGTATTTCGTCTTCAAAAAAGGAAATATTTTTATTCCTTTTATTTTGCTGTTTGAGAAAATCCATTGCGAAATATACTCCACTAAGTTCCCTGCCGGGGATTTTAAGATCTCGCGGAATAGTAGATCCGGTGGCAAGAATCACGGCATCAAAAGACTTTTTAAATTCGCTCATATCCTGGTCTTTTCCAACCTCGGTATTACAAATAAATTCTATTCCTTCTTCTTCCATTAAGTTAATGCGGCGGTCGAGTACAGATTTCTCCAGTTTAAAATCTGGAATACCGTAACGCAATAAACCGCCGGGTAAATCATCACGTTCAAAAACCTTTACCAAATGCCCGGCTTTATTTAGCTGTACTGCAGCGGCTAATCCCGCTGGACCAGAACCAATCACAGCCACCGTTTTTCCGCTGCGTAAAAGCGGCTTAAGCGGCTTCACAAATCCTTTGGCAAAAGCAATTTCTATGATGTGTTTTTCAATTTCCTCTATAGCTACCGGTGGCCTGTTTATACCTAAAACACATGCCGATTCACAGGGTGCCGGACAAATCCTCCCGGTGAATTCAGGAAAGTTATTAGTGGAGGAAAGTATCTGATAAGCCTCTTCCCACTTTCCGTTATAAACCGCATCATTAAACTCAGGAATTATATTGCCCAGCGGACAGCCTGAATGACAAAAAGGAATGCCGCAATTCATACAGCGTGCCGATTGCCGGTTCAATTCCTCCTCCGGATAATTGCCAACAAACTCATTATAATTTTTAACCCGCTCTGCGGGAACAATTTTGGCGGGAAGCTCTCTCTCAAACTCCTTAAATCCTGTTGCTTTTCCCATGCTCTTAATTGGTTGATTGTTGAACTTTAGGCTGATTTAAAACCCGTTTATATTCTTTTGGAAATACTTTAATAAAATGCACGCTTTCATTAGACCAATTATCCAAAATAAAAATTGCCCGCTTACTGTCAGTAAGTAATATATGCTTGCGCAGAAGCTGTTTAATCTGATCTGTATCTTCTGATGTGAGTGAATCCAGATCAACCATTTCGTTATTGTAGTTACTCGAGAATGAGCCTTCCGGATCATAAATCCAGGCGATGCCGCCGCTCATTCCGGCAGCAAAGTTTCTTCCGGTTTTTCCAAGAATCAATGCCCTGCCGCCTGTCATGTATTCACATCCATGGTCACCAACTCCCTCTACAACAGCTGTGGCTCCAGAATTACGTACTGCAAAACGCTCACCTGCCTGTCCCCGAACAAACAGTTCTCCGGAAGTTGCCCCATACAAGGCCACGTTCCCTATAATCATGTTATCCTCCGGAACAAAACCAATGTTTTTATCAGGATAAATAGCCAGCTGAGCTCCCGAGAGCCCTTTCCCTACATAATCATTGGCCTCACCGCTTAATTCAAAGGAGATTCCTTTGGTACAAAAAGCGCCAAAACTTTGTCCGGCAGAACCGTGAAACCTGACATTTATCGTATTTTGAGGCAAGCCGGCAGATTGATATTTTCTGGTAATTTCATGGGATAAAATAGTTCCGGTTGTACGGTCCGTATTTCTAATTTCAAAAGATCCAAATACGGGCTCTTTGGTTTG
This sequence comes from Daejeonella oryzae DSM 19973, assembly GCF_000422945.1. Classification (GTDB taxonomy): domain Bacteria; phylum Bacteroidota; class Bacteroidia; order Sphingobacteriales; family Sphingobacteriaceae; genus Daejeonella; species Daejeonella oryzae. The sequence continues at coordinate 133,739 of NZ_AUHA01000003.1, read as the reverse complement.
AATTGCATTTTTAGCGAAGTCCAGTATTTTCCAATCCAATACTTCATTTAAACCATGATCCTGCTTTTCACTATTGTACAAAGTCATTCCTGAGGGATTATCCATCGCGTACAGCAAAGCTGAAAGGTCCATATTTTTCACTTTCCAGTGATCAATATCTTCACGCATCTTTAAAAACTGCACTCTTCCAACCATTTCATTGATGGTACGGAAACCGAGTTCAGCCATAATTTCCCTTAATTCTTCTGCAATAAAGCGGAACAGGTTTACAATATGCTCCGGTTTACCGCTAAACAATTTTCTTAACTCCGGATCTTGTGTGGCAACCCCTACAGGGCAGGTATTCAAATGACATTTACGCATCATGATACATCCCCCGGAAACCAGGGCGGCAGTTGCAACTCCCCATTCTTCGGCACCTAATAAAGTGGCAATGGCTATATCTTTTCCGGTTTTAAGTTGCCCGTCTGTTTGCAATACCACACGGCTGCGCAATTTATTTTTTACAAGCGTTTGCTGAGCTTCGGCCAAACCTAATTCCCATGGCAGACCCGCATGAACTATGGAACTGAGCGGCGAAGCTCCCGTACCGCCATCATACCCTGAAATTAAAATCACATCGGCATGGGCTTTGGCCACTCCTGCAGCAATAGTACCAACACCTGCTTTAGATACCAGTTTTACACTGATCCGGGCATCCCGATTTGCATTTTTAAGATCAAAGATTAACTGTGCCAGATCTTCAATAGAATAAATATCATGATGAGGCGGAGGAGAAATTAATCCCACGCCAGGCGTGGCGTGCCGCACTTTAGCAATCCATTCATCCACCTTATCACCGGGTAATTGCCCTCCCTCACCGGGTTTTGCACCCTGAGCCATTTTTATCTGCAATTCGTCGGCATTGGCCAGGTAATTGGCTGTAACTCCAAAACGGGCTGATGCAATTTGCTTTATAGCCGAACGCATGGAATCGCCATTGGATAAACGCTCATAACGCAGCTCATCTTCTCCGCCTTCGCCGGTATTACTTTTTGCGCCAATCCGGTTCATCGCAATAGCAATCGTACTGTGTGCCTCGTGCGAAATTGAGCCAAAAGACATTGCTCCTGTAGAAAAGCGTTTCATGATCTGCTCAATGGGTTCCACTTCATCTAATGAAACAGGTTGCCGGTGATGGGCAAATCCCAATAAACCCCTGATTGTAAACATGGTATCAGACTGATCATTAATCAGCTTCGCATAATTTTTATAAACTTCGTAATTATTGCTACGGGTAGCTTGCTGCAGCAAATGAACGGTCTGAGGATTAAACAGATGCATTTCGCCCCTTCTTTTCCACTGATAAATTCCCCCTTCGGGCAACAAATGATCTGCGAAAGTAGGTCCGCTGAACCCACTGAAATGTTTGTAAAGCGCTTCCTGGGCAATATCATCCAGATCTATTCCACCCAATCGGGTAACCGCACCGGTAAAATACTCGTTAATTACACTTTGCTGGATTCCGATTATTTCAAATACCTGCGCTCCATGATAAGACTGCAATGTTGAAATTCCCATTTTGGAAAATATTTTCAATAATCCGTCTCCAACTGCTTTGATGTAATTTTTATTTAAAATTTTAATATCCAGAGTAGAATCGAGCTTATCTTCTGATTTTAATTTAGCGATGGATGCAAGAGCCAGATACGGATTGACTGCCGTAGCTCCGAATGCAATAAGACAGGCAAAATGATGAGTTTCCCAAACATCTCCAGCTTCTACAACCAGACCAACAGCACCGCGTAATCCTTTTCTGATTAAATGATGATGTACCGCAGAAACCGCAAGCAATGAAGGAATCGAAGCATGTTCTGAATCTAATGCCCGGTCAGAAAGAATCAAAACTTCAAAACCATCATGAACGGCATCTTCGGCATAACGGCACAGACGGCTTAAACCTTTTTCGAGCGAGCCGGACTGCCTGTCGGCCTTAAAATAAGTTTGCAACGTTTTAGCATGAAAAAGCCCTGTATCTATGCTTCTGAGCTTTTCTAATTCGGTATTATCTAAAATAGGTTGTTTTAAAGCAACGCAATGGCAATGCATTTTATCCTCATCCAGTAAATTCCCGTTATTTCCCATAAAACCTACCAGGCTCATAACCAGGCGTTCTCTGATAGGATCAATTGGCGGGTTAGTTACCTGTGCAAAATGCTGTTTGAAATAGTTACTTAAATGCTGAGGACGGTCCGAAAGAATGGCCAGTGGAATATCGGTTCCCATAGAACCAATCGGTTCTTTACCCATAACTGCCATGGGTTTTATAATTGTATCAATATCTTCGCGGGAATAGCCAAAAACCTGCTGATACTTAAATATAGATTCATTTGATAATTGCGTAAAAGTTACGCGGGGTTCGGCTAGTTCTTCCAGGCGTATTTTATAATTTTCAAGCCAGTCAGCATAGGGTTGCCTGCTGATGATTTCTTCTTTCACTTCCTGATCAGAAAGTACCTTTCCTTTAACTGTATCTACAATCAGCATTTTACCAGGTTGCAATCTGCCTTTTTTAACAATTTTAGATTCGTCGGTTATTAAAACGCCCGCTTCAGAGGCAACAATAATTCGCTCGTCCTGCGTAATCATATATCGTAAAGGGCGAAGGCCGTTCCGGTCTAGCGTTGCACCGATAAGCTTCCCATCGGTAAATGTAATAGCCGCAGGACCATCCCATGGTTCTATTAATGTAGCATGATATTCATAAAATGCCTTTTTTAATGGATCCATTTGTTCGTTTCCATCCCAGGCTTCGGGGATCAGCATCATCATCACATGTGGCAATGATCTTCCGCAATGAAATAATAATTCTACTACATTATCCAGACATGCAGAATCTGACTGATTATTATCAATAACCGGTAAAAGCATTTCCATTTCTTCTTTACTGAAATAAGGAGATGCAAATGAAGGAATGCCGGAATAAAACCAGTTCAGATTACCTTTCAGGGTGTTAATTTCTCCATTATGAGCAATAAATCGGAATGGCTGGGCAAGTTTCCATGATGGGAAAGTATTGGTGGAAAACCGGGAATGCACCATTCCAAAAGCAGAAACAACACGCTGATCCTGAAGATCGGTAAAATACTCTCTCACCTGCATGCTGGTTAACTGACCTTTATATATCAGCATATGCTGAGAAAAGGAAGCTATATAAAATACATGGTCATTTGATTTTACAGTTTCTGCAACTGTTTTAGATATATAATTTTTAAAAACAAAAAGCTTTCTTTCAAATTCTTCGGGACTCTGGGCTGAGGAGGATTTTTTTATAAAAATCTGTTCCATATCCGGCTCTGCAGAAAGTGCGGTTTCACCAATAGATTTGCTGTTTACAGGAATTTTACGATAACCCATTATTTGCAATCCTGATTTCTCTGCGGCCGCTTTTATTGCCGCCCTGCAGGCTTCTTTAACGGTTGCTTTTTTGGGAAGAAATAACATCCCCACACCATATTCACCAGGCTCGGGCAAATTAATATTCAAATGAAGACATTCATCATAAAGAAACTGATGTGGAATCTGGATTAAAATTCCGGCTCCATCCCCTGAATCGGGATCACAGCCGCAGGCTCCTCGGTGTTCCATATTTTCGAGGATAGTCAATGCATCTGATACAATCTGATATGACCTGACACCTTTTATCTGAGCAATATAACCAACTCCGCATGCGTCATGTTCAAATCCCTCCTCGTATAATCCCTGCTTATGGATTTTATCAAATAACTTCATTATGAATAGGTTAGGTTAGAATTCCTAAAATATAAAATTCAAACCCAATTAGTTAATTTTCAAAAATTATTGCCATTCAATCAAAAAACGATTAATATTTACATTCAAATTTTAATTATCTTCAATTTAATGCCGATATAATACAAATTTCATAATGACATTTTTAGGGTCTGTATCTAATTTTCAGGCGTCGTATTTTAAACAGGCTTTGTAAAAAATATATAAGCTGACTATCAGCTACATAAATCAGAAACGGGCTTACGGGGTTTGAAATTGAATTTTAATAATGAAATAAGACAAATTTTGTTACTTTTGTGGCGGGTAAGTCTTTTACGACCAGCTCCTTTTGAACTCCCCCAGGGTGGGAACGCAGCAAGGGTAGAAGGTTGAGCGGTGCGATAAAAGGGGCTTGCCCATTTTTTTTTCTCAAATAGTTAATTTGACGATTTGTCAATGAACACTCAATCGCCGCTTCAATACTATATTACAATTGGTAAGAGCTTTAATGCAGCGGTTAACATTATAAAATTTCTCCGGAGTTTACCGAAACAAAGAAACTTTTCGTTATTCTCTTCATACGGGGAACAGCAAGCATCCTATTTTATCCACCAGTTCAAATTTTTATTATGAAATTTTTTATCGACACGGCAAATCTTGCTCAAATTAAGGAAGCACAGGATTTGGGTGTATTAGACGGAGTTACCACCAACCCAAGCCTTATGGCTAAAGAAGGAATTACCGGACATGAAAATGTGATCAATCACTACAAAGCAATCTGCGAAATTGCCGATGGCGATGTAAGTGCTGAAGTAATTGCCACTGATTTTGAAAACATGGTAAAAGAAGGTGAAGTGCTGGCTGCTTTAAATCCAAAAATTGTAGTTAAAGTTCCTATGATCCGCGAAGGAATCAAAGCGATAAAATACTTCAGTTCAAAAGGGATTAAAACCAATTGTACACTTGTTTTTTCGGCAGGGCAAGCACTTTTAGCTGCTAAAGCAGGAGCTACCTACGTTTCTCCGTTTATCGGGCGTTTGGACGATATTTCTACAGACGGCCTGGCTTTAATTGAGGATATCCGTTTAATCTACGATAATTATGGATATGAAACTCAGATTCTTGCTGCATCTGTCCGTCACCCAATGCATATAATTGAGTGCGCAAAATTAGGTTCTGATGTAATTACCGGACCACTATCTGCTATTGTAGCCTTAATGAAACATCCCTTAACAGATATCGGGTTAGCCCAGTTTCTTGCAGATCATGCAAAAGCTGCTGAAAAATAATCTAACCTCAATAATTTCATTTAAAAGGTCCAACTAATTAATGGACCTTTTTTTGTTTATTTCATTTTCCAATAATTGATTTTCCACTTCATCCGTTATTTAGATATCCCTGATCACAGATTAAAAGAGTCAACAGATTACTATGAACAATGAATATAACATACTGATAATTGGCGGCGGTCCTATCGGATTAGCCTGTGCGCTTGAAGCTCAGAAAAAAGGCTTAACATATCTGATACTTGAAAAAGGATGTCTGGTTAATTCATTATACAATTACCCCGTAAACATGACATTTTTTTCCACATCAGAAAAGCTGGAGATTGGGGGAATTCCTTTCGTTTCAAATAATATTAAACCAACCCGGGCCGAAGCACTGGAGTATTACCGCAGAGTTGCAACCAGTTCGCATTTAAAGATTAATTTATTTGAAGAAGTTCAGTCGGTTTCAAAAGTTAAAGACCAATATCTTGTCCATACCTCAAAATCAGATTATTTAAGCAAAAATATTATTATATCTACAGGATTTTACGACCTTCCCAATAAACTGAATATCCCCGGAGAGGATCTGCCTAAAGTACGGCATTACTACTCAGACCCGCATTATTACGCCATGCAGAAAGTATTAATTGTGGGAGCCAATAATTCCTCTGTTGATGCCGCTCTTGAAACTTACAGGAAGGGAGCAGAAGTCAGCATGGTTATACGCGGGGAACAAATCGGGGAAAGAGTAAAATATTGGGTCAGGCCCGATATCATTAACCGGATAAAAGAAGGGAGTATAAAAGCATATTGGAATTCAGCTTTAACACGAATCAATAAGCATGATGTTGAAATTCAAACGCCAGAGGGAAAAATTAGTATCGCCAATGATTATGTACTTGCGTTAACGGGCTATAAGCCAAATTTTGACTTCCTTAAGAAAATAGGAATTCATTTATCACACGATGACAAACAGATTCCGGAGCATGATTCTTCTACAATGGAGACAAATCTAAAAGGCATTTACCTTGCGGGAGTTGTGTGCGGAGGAATGGAAACTCACGTATGGTTTATAGAGAACTCCAGAGAACATGCCTCTAAAATCATTAACAATATCTTATCTGCGTAAACACCTTTTTAACAGATAGTTAATTAACTCAAATTCTGAATATTTAGAATATCTCCTTGCATTTTCAAATAAGTTAATCGTTATATTTAATAGATAATCGATTAAACTCAACAGGTTTTTCCTGGTAAAGCAAGGAGGTGATCAATGAAGATTCGTAAGAATGCGCTGTATCTTACTACGGCAGAAAGAAATAATTTTTTAGAAGCCGTACTCATTCTAAAAAACACAATTGCCAACCCCGGGGCACCCTCTGCGCAGCAAATAAATATTTATGATCAGTTTGTAGCAATTCATAATTATGTGGTGAATCTGATCGTTCCCGGAAGCGCCACTCCTGTAAATGTGGGCCATGGAAACGCAGGCTTTTGTTCATGGCATCGGTATTATATATTAAGATTCGAACAGGCCTTACAAAATGCTGCCGGCGACCCCAGCATTATGCTTCCTTACTGGGACTGGACAGATCAGACAGGTACTCAGAATATCCTGTTTCAAAATAATTTTATGGGGCCAAATGGCGGAGCAGGAGGTGTTGGAGGAGGAAGTGTAATGAGCGGATTTTTCGCATTTAATGCTCCGGCGATGTTACCACCCTGGTGGCCGGCAGGATTACCCGGCTGGAGAATTCGGCCAGCACTTACAACCGGCTCAACCACATTAAGAAGAAATTTAGGTGCATTCCCAACTCTGCCTCTGCAAACCGACGTAAATAATTTATTATCTAAAACGGATTATGAGCCTGCCGCACAATTCAGGTCAACCCTTGAAACAGCTCCTCTTCATAATTTTATTCATGGATGGGTTGGAGGAAGTATGGTTCCCAGCACCTCTCCCAATGATCCGATTTTTTTTCTCCACCATTGCAATGTAGATCGATTATGGGCCATGTGGCAAATTGATGGTCATCAGGGAGCTGCATTTTATCCTGCAGCTGGCGAACCTGTTGGTCACAATTTAAACGATCCCTTATGGCCATGGGTTGGAGCACTTCCCGGATATGCACCGGCAGCGCCATTAGCAGATATAGTCCTTCCCAATTTTACGGCCGAACCTCAGATTACCTCTGCTTCAGTGCTTAATCATCATGCTTTAGGATATGCTTATGATGTAGAGCCCGTTATTGGTATTGCACTGGATCAAACAGGAAGTATGCTTGGCATGACTCCCGATCCATTAACAGGAATGGCACCAAATATTAGCAAATGGACGGCTGCAAAGCAGGGTGTCTCCTTTTTTTTACAGGACTGTCAAACGGCCTATACCGCACGCGAAGCGTATGTTACTGCAGGAGTAGAAACTTTCAGGTCTCTTGCGGGAAATCAGTTCACTAAAATTTTCAGTCCGGGAACTCCATACGGATTGATTAAAAACGGAACCAGTTTTAGCAGAGCTACTTTTGATGCTAATATCGCTGCCCAGTTACCTTCCGGGGGAACACCAATAGCGGGAGCAATTACCGATACGGAAACAACACTTGTACGCCCACCGTTCTCTAATCAGCCCAGCAACCAGCAACGTTATATGGCCATTCTCACAGATGGCATAGAAACCTCTGCCCCTCTTTTAAATACAATACCAAATGGTTCTCTCAATAAAACCATTATTTTTGGGATGGGATTTGGAATTGGAGGAGGATGGAACGGCGTTGATTACGCAACGCTTGCATCCATCGTTTTGAAAGGAAAAACAGACCCTGGAGTTCCAACCCAGGTATTCCATGGAGAGAATGCGGCTGTGATAGACAAATTTTATACAGATTCCTTGGCCAATTCTATGGGCTATACTCCTGCCCTCGATCCAATATTCGATTTGTTCCCCGGAGAACACCTTCATTTTACTTTTGATATAACCAGCGCCGACAATTCCTTTATGATTGTAGCGCAGGGTTATGATTTTAGCAGCAAAAATTGGAATTTTTGTCTGATGGGTCCTGATGGAATCAGTTGTTGCTGCGATACCGGAATGGATGAACATGTACATGAAGAAAAGGATGAGGAACATGAACATACAAATCATGATGTGATCAAACAACCTCTTAAGCACGAGGGACATGATCATGAAAAAGAAAAAACAGAACATGAGCATGCCATTGACTGTCCGTATTTTTTAACAAAAACTTTTAAAGACGGCCGCTTTACAGCATTTGTTAACCGCAATGGTACGCCTACAGAAAAATGGGCTGGGAAATGGACGCTGATGGCTCATTACCGTCACGGACAAAATGATGAGGTAATGATTATGCCCCACATTCAGGATTTGTTGCTGCCAATCAGCGCACCTCCACTAAAAGGACCTTTATACAGTCGGTATAATCAGCCGGTAAATAACAGGCCTGTCAGCAGGATTATTCCTGGTAAGCTAAATCACCGATTAGCAGGAGGTCTGGCGGCACCAAGCACTCAGAACATAAATGATCCATGTGCAGTTTCTATTCAGATTTATCATAAAACTACTTTTAAACCTAAACTCACCATCCGCAATTCTACATTATTTACAGGAGATGACATTGTAATTCATTTAGATTTAAATACCCCCGAAGTACTGAATACCAAGGAAGTAATATCAGTTGCAAGACTTATTGCTCCGTTATTTTCTGCGGGGAATTTTTTCGCCGACAGGGAAACTATTCCAATGGACAGACGGGAAAAATATTATGATAAAGAGCTGCAGCCTCCATTTAATGAATTAAGCTATTTAGCGGATTACGAAAATCTAAAACCCGGTGTATTTAAACTCCGCGACGAAGAAATAATTTTTCAGAGAGGAACAGGCAGTTCATTGCAGGCCAGAATCAGCAATAACATTTATCCCGGAATATATCATCTAAGTGTTTATCTCGAAGGATTAATTGACTTTCCGTATCCTGATTGCTGTCAGGATCATCCTCAGGTTTTTTCCCGGGTATTTCATACTCAGGTGGTGATTGGGATTCGGCCGGATGCAAATCGAAGCAAACCAATATTATTCTGGAAATATCCAAATGCCTTTGTTCTCAGCCTAACTCCAACCGATAAGTATGGAAATGTTATTTCACCTGTAAGAACACCTGCGCCACTGGTTAAAATAAACGGGCAAGCAGTAACCGGAAGTTTTGAAAATATGTATAATGGAGAACTGAGAGTATCATTCACTACAGATTGCGAAAAAACACCTATTGATGAGCATGGACAATATTTCTCTGAGAATACGAGCATACTTTCAGATCAGAAGCGGATTGAAATTAAAGCGGGCAAAAGATTCAGGGTGGAAATAACCATCGGATCAACCACCATGCGGGTGAATTTGCCGGCGATAATTGGAGACAGAAATTCTAAAATTGCTTATCCGGCCGGATCTGAGCAAGCACAAAATTTAAATCTGGAAGACCGGGTTGTTTTTTACAGCGAAAAGAGTGCAATAAAAGCAGGATATAATTTAGGATAGGATTTAACAATCAGTCAATCAAATGCAAAACTTCGCTGATAGGCTGATCACTGTCAATTAATATACCTTTAATTCCTGCAGCTTCGCCTGCAATAACATCACGCTCGCGGTCGCCAATAAAATATGACCGGGCAACATCAATATTGAATCTGGCACTTGCTTTTTCCAGCATGATCGAACCTGGTTTGCGGCACAGACATCTTCCATTATATTCGGGATGATGCCTGCAATAATATATTTCTGAAAGAGTGATACCGTTTTTACTGTAAGTAGCTTTAAGATGATCATTCATTTTGGCCAGTTCATCTTCGGTATACCATTTTTTTGCAAGTCCTCCCTGATTTGTTATCACAATCAGTAAATATCCTCTGTCAAGCAGTTCTTTAAGAGGTTCAATATTATGCTCCAAAACTTTAAAATCTTCAAGCCGGCAAACATAATCACCAAGCTCCTTATTCAAAACTCCGTCACGATCTAAAAAAACTGCTTTATTCATTTTATAATTTCAATATCAATACCCAAACAAAATCATTAAGAAAAATTAATGTTCCAGATGTCCTATTCCACCAGAAACTACCAGCTTCATTGCTTCGCTGGCTGACATCTGCAAAGGTTTTACCCGGTCTGAGTGAATAATACACAGCTGACCTGCAAATGAGTATGAAAATGGAAAATAAACCGCCACTTCGCCGGGAAGCCCTATTTTAGAAAGATCTTTCTGGGTGAGAAAACCAATCTTTTTTAATCCAAAGTCATTAATTTCGACTAATACAGGCTCATTAAATTTTTTCTCATCGCCAACAAATGCTTCGGCAAGATCCTTAACCGAATTATAAATAAAATTAAATATCGGCAGGCGGTTAAGCCAGCGATGAAACCAGTTGTAAATTGGCTCGGTTATAAAATTGGTTACAATTATTCCGGTGATCAGTAAAATCACTAAAACAGATAAAATACCGAGTCCGGGAATATAAATAGGATTGCCCGCTTTATCTACCCAAAAAACATCACTTAAATTGAGAGAAGAATCAACTTTAGCAACTATCCAGTAAATAAAAAAAAGCGCTGCCCCCAATGGCAAAATTATCAGGGCGCCCTTTACAAGATAATTTAATATAGCTCCAGCTATTCTATTCATAATAATATACCCTTTTTACCCGCTGTGAAATTCCGGTAAGAATTTCATAAGGAATTGTATTAATTTTTTTGGCAATATCCTCTACCCTGATTTCATTATTAAACACAATAACTTCATCTCCCTCGCTCACATTTAATCCCGTAACATCCAGCATACACATATCCATGCAAATTTTCCCTACTGTTGGCACCTGCTTTCCGTTAATCAGCATTTTGCCAACTCCATTGCTTAAAGCCCGGCTGTATCCATCGGCATACCCAATTTTTACCGTAGCAATCTTACCTCCCTGTGGCATTTTTCCGCTACTGCCGTATCCAACGGTTTCACCCGCCCGTATTTCTTTGATTTGAGATATACTAGTTTTCAGCGAAGTTACGGTTTGTAATGGAGATCCTTCTTTATTAGAACTATCAATTCCGTACAAACCAATGCCTAATCGTACCAAATCAAATTGCGAATCTGGAAATCTGCTGATGCCGGATGTATTGAGCACGTGCCTTAGCAGTGGATAAGCCAATTTCTCTTTTATCATACCCGACATCTGCTCAAATTTTTTAACCTGCTCTTTAGTTAAATCATCTTCAGATTCGTCCTCGCTGGCTACTAAATGTGAGAAAATACTTTCTACACGCATGGCATCCGTTTCTGATAACAACCCGATTAATTTTACGATATCTTTCTCCTCAAAGCCTAACCTGTGCATACCCGTATCCAGTTTTATATGAACCGGATAATGACTGATATTTTTGCGGTTTAGCACTTCTAAGAATTCCTCAAAAATCCGGAAACTATAAATTTCGGGTTCCAGGCTATTTTCAATGATGGTTTCAAATGCCATTACATCCGGATTCATAACCATAATGGGAAGAGTGATTCCATCTTTTCTTAAAGAAACTCCTTCATCCGCATAAGCTACGGCCAGATAATCAACTTTGTTAAATTCGAGGAGATTAGCAATTTCAAAACTCCCGCTTCCGTACGAGAACGCTTTTACAATTGCCATTATCTTCACACCCGGATTCAGCAACGTTTTATAATAATTAAGATTATGCTCAACTGCTGTCAGATTTATTTCCAGGATAGTTTCGTGGACTTTATGTGTTAGCAATGCACTTATTCGCTCAAATTCATATGCACGTGCACCTTTTAGTAAAATGGTTTCGTTGGCTAACTTAAGCGATGGAAGTTTACTGATCAGTTCATCTGTATCTTCAAAAAATATGGTCTCCACATTAAACTCGGCAGCATATTTTTTAATGTGTGGCCCTATCGCTATTAAGCGGTCTACAGATTTATTTTCTAAAAGCCTGGCCACTTTTTCGTAGATAAGCAAGGGATCAAGGGTATCACCAGGAATATCCGACAAAATAAGCGTTCTTCGTAAATGCTGATTTTGCTGCTGAAGAAAATCTAAAGCGATAGCCAGAGATGAAAGATCCAGACTATACGAATCGTCTATTAAGGAACAGTTATTAATTCCATTTTTTAATTCCAGGCGCATATTAACCGGCAAAAGTTTCGCCAGTCTTCTATCGGCTTCTTCCGGTTCATAACCCATTGCCAGCAAAGTTGCCCAGCAAATTATTCCGTTTTCAATAGAAGCCTGATCTGTAAAAGGGATAAGCGCTTCGATATCTTCGCCATTATACCTGGCCCTTAGAAACTGAAATTTCCCTTCCAGCACCTCATCATCAAAAACATCCAGATCAGCTTTATCGCGGTAGCACCATGTGAACCTATTTTTTCCGGGTAGTTCTCCTGCATATTCTCCCAGATATTTACATGAATATATAAAGGTATCTACATCTTCAAAAAGTTTCAGCTTCTCCTTTATTTTCTCCTCTGTATTTTCAAATCCTTCATAATGCGCTTCGCCAATGTTGGTAAAAATTCCAATAGAAGGCCTGATCACTTTCGCCAGGTTTTCCATCTCCCCTTTTCGGGAAATACCAGCTTCAAAAATACCGAGGTTATTTTCCTCATTCATTTCCCATACAGATAACGGTACTCCAATCTGAGAATTAAAACTCCGGGGACTTCGTACAATATTATTCTCCGGTGCCAGCAACTGGTATAGCCACTCCTTAACTACTGTTTTCCCGTTGCTTCCGGTAATGCCAATTACCGGATACGAAAATTTCAGACGGTGGTGTGCAGCCAGATCCTGAAGTGACTTAAGAGTATCTTCTACGATATAAAAATTAGATCCACTGTATGAACTGCGGTCGATAGTTTCATCAGAAATGACAAAGTTTCTAACTCCGGCATCATACGCATCTTTAATAAATGTATGCCCATGCCTTCGTCCTTTAAGGGCAAAGAAAATTCCTTTTTCCGTATCGGTGAGTTTTCGGCTGTCGGTTAGTAAAGTCCTGATTTGAGAATCAGGATTTTCTACGAAAGACTTTCCTCCGATAGTGCTGCTTATCTCTTCTACAGAATAAAGGATATGATTCATATTGTGCGAATTTCAAGAAAATTTTAAGAATGTTGCGAAGTATTTACGAATTTCATGCCGTATATGGATATTCAACAGCCAAAGCCAAAAGTATGGACCAAACAGCAGGCTCAGTTAAAGGCTGAGAGCTTTTGTGCCTACCAGGAAAGAGCCCAGCAGGAGGTTAGGAATAAATTATATGAATGGGGCTTGCATTCGGCCGATGTAGAGGAAATTATATCAGAACTCATCACTCAAAACTTTTTAAATGAAGAACGTTTTGCTTTTGCCTACACAATAGGAAAGTTCAGAATGAAAGGCTGGGGCAAAATAAAAATCAAACAAAACCTCAGATTAAAAAAAATAAGCGAAAAGCTGATACAAAAATCACTTCAGAAAATTGATGAAACAGATTATATCAATAAACTTCAATTAATGCTGGAGAAAAAATCAGACTTAATATCTGAAAAGAATTCTTATAAAAAACAATATAAGCTAATTCAGTACGCACTTTCCCGGGGATATGAAAAAGATTTAATTATGGATACACTGAAAAACAATAAGTTATCTTAAAATATTAAAAAAAGTAAAATATTCCTTGACAGAAATGCTTTTCTGTCTATATTTGCACTCACCAAAACGACTAAAGAACGCTTGCAATGTTTATCATTTAAAGCAGATCTTAGTTATAATGCGAAAGTAGCTCAGTTGGTAGAGCACGACCTTGCCAAGGTCGGGGTCGCGAGTTCGAATCTCGTCTTTCGCTCTAATCCCTTCCCTACCAGGAAGGGATTTAAGTTTAAAAAAACAAACCATGCTGAAGTGGTGGAACTGGTAGACACGCAGGACTTAAAATCCTGTTCGCCTTAAAGCGAGTGCGGGTTCGATTCCCGCCTTCAGTACTAGACGGGAAAGACGCAAATTATCGCGTTCTTTCCCGTTTTTATTTGCATGTAACTTCTTGTTAATCTGATAATAAAAATGGGAAGCTTCGTTGAATATTTTCGTTCGATATTTATTCCCGTCAAATCTCAGCTTTTCACGAAATATAGAAACCAGTACCTCTTTTCTGTTAATGCATCCCCATTTCCATACAAGAACCTTTGGTCAGTAAGTACTATATCGCTTTTATAAGGTATATCTTATAAACTCATTCAGTTCGATTTTTGCACCTTCACCTCTGTATTTGCACCTTCACCTCTGTAAGTGATACTTCCAATCGTTTTATTTTTTCTTCAAAATCTTTCTTCATCATTCTGGTCATGCTTTTCATTGAACATTAGCCCCCTGGATATTTAGCAATTGTGAACCGACCCAAGTGCATTTAAAGACCTTTTCAAAAAGAGCCTGATCAACTTTAACAATACATTTCATGTCTATGTGAAACTCAATCAGGAGATTGAAGAAGCAATTTTAAATATTTTTTAAATCTTATTTTTAATAAGTCTAAATAAGGCTATATTTGCCGACAAATTAAGACAAATGAAATTAAATATTACCTTCAAAATACTAACCTATTCATTGGCGTTTATTGGGTTCATGGCAAAGACTGAGGCTCAAACCATACAAGGAATTCTTAAAAACATAAACGATAAGCCCCTCAGTTACGTAACTGTTAAAATAAATCATAAATCTCAAACAAAAACAGATAGTATCGGTCATTTTGAATTAGCTGCACCAAATGCAGGTACTTATTCTCTAAGCGCTGTTTTAAAGGATAATTCAGAGATCAAACTTTCAACATTTACAATCACATCTTTAGCCAGCCTTGATCTCGGTACACTAATCGCTGACTCAACTATCCATTTAAAAGGTGTAGAAATTTTTGGTAGTGAAAGAAGCTTTTATGGCTTAAGCCGCCTTGATGAAGTTCAGGGAACATCCATCTATGCCGGAAAGAAAAATGAGGTGATTAATCTGACACTTACGGATGCCAACCTGGCGCTGAATAATACCCGCCAGGCATTTGCCAAAGTACCCGGTCTGCATATATGGGAAGGTGATGGTACCGGTACACAAATGAACATTGGTGCAAGGGGTCTTAGCCCTAACCGCTCATGGGAATTCAATACCCGTCAAAACGGTGTTGATATTTCTGCAGATCCTTTCGGTTACCCTGAAAGTTATTATACTCCCGCTTTAGAAGGAGTCCAGAAAATTGAGGTTATCCGAGGCGCTGCTTCTTTACAGTACGGACCGCAGTTTGGCGGCGCCGTTAATTTTGTGATGAAAGATGCTTCGGATAAGCCACTAAGTATAGAATCTAAACAAACCGCGGGATCTTACGGAGTATTAAATACCTACAACTCTATTGGAGGCACTTCGGGTAAATGGAAGTACTTTGGTTTTATCAATGGCAGACGCGGAGATAGCTGGAGACAAAACAACTCCTATAATACACTTACAGGATATGTTTCAGCAGGGTACCAGGTTAACGAAAAACTGAGTCTTAACCTGAATATAACCCAGTATAATAACCAAATACAACAGGCCGGAGGAATAAGCGATCTTCAATTCTCGGTAAATCCAGAGGTATCTTTCAGAGCAAGAAACTGGTTCAGTTTAGCGTGGAATATCCCTTCAATTACAATGGACTATAAAATCAATTCCAATTCTGAACTGACCCTTAAAACCTTTGCTTTATTCGGTAATCGCAATAGCATTGGCAATACAGGCACTCCTGAACAGGATTTCAAAGATGCTGGTTCATCCCGGGCAATATCCAAAGACTCGTACAGCAATTTTGGCACGGAGCTTCGTTACCGTAATAATTATACCCTCTTTAATACCAGCCACACTCTGGCTACAGGCCTTAGATATTTCACCGGCGAAACCATCCGCCAGCAAGGAATTGGCAGTCCCGGAAATAACGCTGATTATGATTACTTCGGGGATAATGCCATCACAAGAAACCTTGATTTAGACACTAAAAATTATGCGTTTTTCGCAGAAAATATTTTCCGTCCGCTTAAGCGTTTATCCGTTACACCCGGATTTCGTGTAGAGTATATAAAATCAAAAGCTAATGGAATGGTCACCCCTGCTTTGAACGTTGACAACCTCTTAGACAGAACGGTGGTTCTGGGTGGATTAGGACTTGGATATCAGCTTACCTTAAATACTGATCTGTATGCTAACGCTTCACAAAGCTTCCGTCCATTTTTATTTGGAGATCTTTATCCGGGTAATTTGATTGACGAAACAGATCCTAACCTGAAAGATGCCAAAGGATTTAATCTGGATCTGGGATATCGTGGAGTGTTAAACGATTTTTTAAATTTTGATGTAAGTGGTTTCCTCTTAAAGTACAATAACCGCGTTGGAGATACCGACCGTACAAAAGATATTAACGGTATTGCTACTTCTTACAAGTTTAAAACAAATGCCGGGGATAGCCGCAGTTATGGCCTGGAAAGCTTTTTGGAAATAAATCCGTTGCGTGCCCTGAAGATTGATTCAAAAGCCGGGTATTTCACTCTTTATAATTCCCTTGCTTATGTGAATGCCAGCTATACTGCAGGAGCCTTTGAAGGGAAAAAGGTAGAAAATTCACCGGAATGGATTGTTCGTTCAGGCCTGAACTACTACTTAAGCCGGTTTAACGCCTCTTTTAATCATTCTTACACAGCAAAAGCATTTTCAGATCCGGCAAATACAGCAATCGCCAATAGGTCCGGAAGCGCAGGACAGCTTCCCGCCTACTCCGTTATGGACTTAAGTCTTGGTTATAAAATCAAAAAACATTTAAATATTAAATTGGTAGCAAACAACCTTACTGATGCCGCTTATTTTACCCGCCGCACAGCTGGCAACGCTCCTGGTGTGGTACCGGGGGAAGGCAGAACCTTCTTCTTGTCATTATCATCAAAATTCTAACACCTGTAAATAAATTGAAGCCTCCAAAGGAGGCTTCAATTTATTAGAATTAATAGGCCACCAATTTAAGTAACCCTTCAAAGATGGTCCATCTGTTATAGTCAAAAGATGGTAACATTCACGTTTTTTATCACTAATTCAGTTTGGAATCTGTTGACACGAAGGATTTAAATCCTGTTCAACTTAAAGCCAGTGCAGGTTCAATTCCCGCCTTTAGTACCAGACAGTAAAGAAGCAAATTATCGGGTTCTTTCCCGGGGTTCGATATTCCTTCTCATCAAATCGTATTTAGGCCCAAGTATCCTCTGTTCTTTCTCTATGCTGCATACTTGCTCAAAATGGGGGTAAGTTAAATCAGCGGAAGAAATTATGGATGACCAATCATTGAAATTTGCACCTATGTAAGCACTAAACCTATAAGCAAAATAAAGCTCTCCAGATAGTTTTAAAATTTAAAATAATCTATATGTTGGCTCACTTATAGTATATATATATGCAGTAGACAGCATATATATACTATTTAGGTGTTAGCCTGAGAGACAAAAACTTGAATCCTTATGTTACAATATCCATTGAGAAGGTGGGATTACTCTTTCGCCGACCACAGATTGGAAAACAACACCGATCTGCAATCTGTGATACTTTTAGTTAACTGAAAGTGAACTTATAAGCAAAATTGGGGTTATATGAAAGATTGAACTCACCATAATTTATAAGGTTATGTTTAGCTTGACATATTACTTAAAAAGAAGCATACTACTCTTCCCATTTATGCTGCTTGCTGTTTATTCCAAATCTCAGTCCCAACGTCCCAATATTATATACATAATGACTGATGACATGGGTTATGGAGATCTGAGCGGTTATGGACGTAAAGACTATAGAACACCCAATTTGGATAAACTGGCATCACAGGGAATGAAGTTTGTTAATGCTTATTCGGCGGGACCTCTTTGTACTCCAACCCGTACAGCCTTTATGACAGGGCGTTACCCGGCCAGAACACCGGTAGGGTTAATGGAACCACTTACAACATCAAAAAGAGACAGTGCCTATGGATTAACTGCTGATTATCCTTCAATAGCAACCCTCATGAAAGCCGGAGGTTATGAAACGGCATTAATTGGAAAATGGCATTTAGGCGTTCTTCCCCGGCATAGTCCCATTAAAAATGGTTATGATTATTTTTTTGGGATTCACAGTGGTGCTGCGGATTATATTTCTCACAAAGGCGACAGCAGGAAACCGGACCTATATGAAAATGATGTATTGGTTAATTCAGAAGGCTATCTGACCGATTTGTTAACTCAAAAGGCAGTTACCTATATTAAACAGAAACACAACAAACCTTTTTTTCTTTCCATTACATATACTGCACCACATTGGCCATGGCAGGGTCCGGATGATCAACCTTATGCTGATTCGGTTAATTTCAGAGACGGAGGTTCTCCGGCGATTTACGCCGCCATGATGAAAAGTCTGGATGATGGAGTTGGAAACATTATAAATGCTTTGGATGGGCATTTATCCAACCAGACAATTGTAATTTTCACCAATGACAACGGAGGTGAAAAGTTTTCCGATAATGGGGGTCTGGCCAATGCCAAGGGCACATTATGGGAAGGAGGAATCAGAGTTCCTGCATTTGTCAGGTGGACAGGCATAATTAATCCCGGCACCATAGCAAAACAGGTTGTTATCACAATGGACTGGACGGCAACTATTTTGGCAGCAGGAGGAATTAAATCTCAACAGGAATTTCCGCTTGATGGAATAGACCTAATGCCAATTTTAACCGAAAAGGAGAAAACCTTAGAACGGACAATTTACTGGCGTACGTTTCAACGTACCAAACAAAAAGCCATTCGGATGGGAGAATGGAAATATTTACAGGATGAAAAAGGTGAATACTTATTTAACCTGGATACAGATCCGGGTGAAAAAAATGATCTTAAAGCAACACAACAAACAATTTTCAACCAATTAAAAATGAAATATGGTAATTGGGAAAAAACAGTATTGCAGCCAATTCCATTATAATTTTTATGAGTATCTGCTATGATTAACAATGCTCATATTATTAGTTCGTAGTAGTAATAAAATATTAAATAAACAGGTCGCCACTATGTGGCTTAGACTTCGGTAAATGAAAGTCAGTGTTTAACGGAAAGTTTAGGCTTCCTTAATCCGCCACATCGCCAAGCCGGAAGACGTTAACTGCAATTTTATGAAATTACGAATTATAACACTTTTCTTTCTGACCTTGAATGTATTTAGCTGTTCAAATTCTAACACTAAGACTTTGACTTCAGTTTCAGGACAAGAGAATTCAATGGGGACTGCCGATTCTAATAGTAAAGAGAGTAAATCTCAGCTTGCAATCCCTGCAGACCTTGACTCAAAATTTGAGACGTTTATAAAATACTTTAGTAAAGACTCTCTGTTTCAAATTAGCCGAATTGACTTTCCATTGAAAGTTAAAAATTTAGATGAAGAAAGGAACAAGAAATAATTATCACCAAATCAGAATTTCATAAACTTGATTTTGACGATAAGACAGCAGAAACTAGGGAGTTTGACAAATATAAACAGGAGAATAAGGTAAACGGAAATAAAGCTGTTATTGAAATAAGAGGAATAGATAATGGAATTTATATCGATATCTATTTCGAGAAGAAAAATGGCAAATGGAAATTACTGACATGGGTCGACTCATCGGACTAAAAAGAAAAAGCAGTTAACACCAGGTTTAAATTATGCCCGGGTGACGTGGCTCTTGTTCTGCTGTGGTTTTTATTTACTTTAGTACTCGTACGACAAAGAAGTGCTTTCTATTCGGTCACAATATAAACACTAACCGTTGTGCGTCATATTATTAGAACCCGAAATGAACAAAAAAATAAAACTGATTTATCTAATACTCATATTGACACTAAACATTTCTTGCGTTGAAAAGAAATCAACAGAAAAAGAAATTAACAAGCCTGAATTGGTATTAACTTCAAAAACAGACACTTTAAAATTTACTTCTGGAATACGTACTATCTTTCAGGACAGTAAAGGTAATTATTGGTTTGGAAGTCATAATGAGGGCGTAAGTTTTTACAATGGAAAATCATTTGAATACTTTACAACTAATGAAGGTTTATCAGACAATCAAATCCGTTCGATCCAAGAAGACAAGAATGGAAAAATTTGGTTTGGAACTGGAAAAGGAGCAAGTATGTATGACAAAGGGGCGTTAACTAATTATTTGACAAAAACCAAGGAACCAAAATATGATTGGAATGAAACCAATGGAGATTTATGGTTTTATGCGGGTGAAGAAGACGGAATAAATCGTTTTGACGGAATAAATATGAATTATTTAATTTTCCCAAAACCCAAAAATGAAAATCCTGATAATTCTTATGGCGTAACGGATGTTTCAAAAGAGAAAAACGGTAGAGTTTGGATTGCGACTTATGCAGCACTATTTAACTATGATGGTGAAATGGTGAATATCTTTGATAATGAAAAATTAAACCTAAAAAACAATGAGCTTTTGCATATAAGAAGTGTATTAGCAGATTCTAAAGGGCGAATTTGGATAGGAAATAATGGAATTGGCGTTTTGCTAATGGAAGGTAATTCAATAATTAATTTTTCTGAAAAGAATAATTTAATCCACCCAACAAGCACAAGAAGAGGAGATAAATCAAAACCAGGTACACTTGAACATGTTTTTGCTATTGAAGAAGATTCAGACGGCAATATTTGGTTTGGAGATAGAGATACAGGAGCTTGGAAATATGACGGTAAAACTTTGACAAACTATTCAATTAGTGACAAACTATCTAAACCAATGATTTGGACAATTTTAAAGACAATAATAACAGTTTGCTTTTTGGAATGGCAGACGGTAATATATTTAAGTTTAACGGAAAGGCTTTTGAAAAGCAATTTTAAGAAATACGAACGCACAACAGCAATTTGGCAAAATGACGGGTTCAATGCTAAATTAAAGTTCAGTTCTTCGATTGAACTTTTGTGCAAAACCGAACATTTGTACTTCGATTTCTGCCACATCGCCAAGCCGCAAAACGTTAGTGGGCTATTTTAGTTCAATACTTCTTTTAATACTAAATTTTAATACATATAATATGAAAAAAATAATTTTGCTAATCAGCGTTTTTACCATATGCTCGTGTAAAGTAGTCCAAAACAACAAACCAAATAGTAACAAGCAACAAAATAGTACCTCTGCAAACACTCTCAACGAAGAGCTAAAAAAAATATCCATTTTAAACTTCGGAACTTTTCACATGGGAGAAACTTCTGACGCAAACAAAACTGAATTCAATGAAAATGACAAGAAAAATCAATTAGCCATTCATGAAGTTGTTGCAAAATTAGCTCTTTTCCACCCAACTGTAATAATTGTTGAAACCCCACCTAGTAACAATCAAAAACTTCAAGCAGAGTATATGGAGTACCTTTCTAATCCAATGATGAAATTTAAAAACCCTTCTGAAATTGAATTATTGGCTTATGAATTAGGACGTTTAAGCGGAACTAAGAAAATTTATGGCATTGACCATAAAATGGGTTATAATTATAATGTTGGTAGTAATTTGGTAAATTTAATTGACTCAACTTGGCACAACAAATTTTACAAAAACCCTTTTAAATATTATCCGCAAATAAATGTTGACGCAAATAAACTAAGCCTGCTCGATAAATTAATATTAACAAACCAGGACACTTATTTAGACTTTCTTATTGAAGCTAATGCTGAAATGCTTTCTCACGTAGGGAGTGAAAATGGTTTTGAAGGTGCAGACGAAGCCACAAAATATTACCAACGCAATATTAGAATGTATTCTAACTTAAACAGAATAAACCTTAAAGAAGATGACCGAGTATTTATACTTATGGGAGCAAGTCATACAGCATACCTGAGAGACTTTATTAGTCGCAGTCCAAAATATAGAATGGTGAACACGTTTGATTACTTAAAATAAAACTGCATAAAATAGTCGTTTTGCAAATGCTGGATTTCGTGCTTCTATGACAGTGAAATGCTAAATTCGTGCTTTGTGCGCCTAATGAAGTTTAGTGCTGAAAATCCCCGCCAATTCGCCAAACTGCAAAAATTTAGCGGTAGATATCATGAACGATACAATTAAAACAATCACTCCCGCGACTCATCTGCTGACTATTAATTCACAATTTTTTTTTGGCCAAATTATTTGTGGTCTAGGATTTCACTTCCTAATTCCGATAAATAATATTTTGAATAAAGGTATATATTTATTGATTATCAATAAATATATAGTATCTTAGAATCATTATTTAAATTTTACGATCATGTCAGAAAGAACCAACTTCGTATTGAAAGGCTTGCACATTGTTGCGTGGATCATCTTCGTCGGCTTGTGTATAGAAGCCGGTGGCTTGATAGTCAATTTTGTTTTCAGTATCTACAAACCTGAATTTGTCCAAAACCTATATCAAAAGCTGGACTTAAGTGAAATGTATAATCGAAGCAAATGGACTTTTTTCAGTATGTATAGTTTTATCCTGTTCATCTCGCTTCTAAAAGCATACCTATTTTATGTGGTCGTCACTCTGTTAAGCAAATTAAATTTATCAAAACCATTCAACAGTTTTGTTTCGGACCAAATAACACAAATTAGTTATTACACTTTTTCCATTGGAATATTAAGTTATATAGCCCGTCAAACAGCCAAAAACCTGCAACATGATGGGTATGTAATTGACAATCTAAATGAGTTTTGGGCGGACAGTCAGGCGTTTATATTGATGGCCGCTGTAATCTATGTTATTGCTACCATTTTTAAAAAGGGAGTTGAGATTCAAAACGAAAACGATTTAACTGTTTAGCTATGCCAATCATTGTAAATTTAGATGTGATGATGGCAAAACGGAAAGTTTCTCTGAATGAACTTTCGGAAAGAGTGGACCTGACATTATCTAATCTTTCAATCCTAAAAACCGGGAAAGCAAAGGCAATCCGGTTTAGCACCTTAGAAGCTGTCTGTAAAGCCTTAGACTGCCAACCCGGCGACATTCTGGAATATGTAGATGATAAAAAATGAACAAAGAACCGCTAACATGGCATTTTCATTAAAACGGTTGAAGTGCAGAACAATTCAGGCTGATGGCCGGAATTGAGGTTTGAAAACTTAGGAGGCATATATTTTTTTTATCCTGATTTCCCTGAAAACTCTCAAGCATGACGCGAGTTCAAATAGTAACGCTCTTTTAAAGTTAAAGACGTCTAATTACAATATTTGTGATTTTAAAGAGAATGTTTACCATTTGGTCAAAAGGGGATATATTTTTAAAGTACAGGCAATGAAATGTTCACTTGTGTATACTCCCCGCTTATACTGCTTATAGAAATATCCCCCTTCAAGGCAGTAATCATTTTTTTTACAACGTAAAGTCCAAGCCCGTTTCCATCAGAGGCTGAGTTTCCCCGAAAATACATTTCAAAAATCCGTTCATTAATCAGGGGAAGAATTCCCTGACCGTTATCATAAACTACCAGATTCAAACGGTCTGCATGATACTCCACATTTATTTTAATAACCGGTTCATCTCTCCGGAAGCAAACAGCATTCTCCACTAAATTTTCAAGGATAGTTGACAGGAAAAAAAAGCTGGAACGGAAAGCAAGGTTTTCAGGATAGTCAATTACCATCTGAATGTTCAGATCAGAAATTTCTTTCGAGAATTTGGCATGTATCTCTGAGATCAGAACTTTAAAGTCAATAAAGACAAGCTCATTTCCTGCTTCAATATTACCTAGAGCATTTAATTTGGTAAGCATTTTATCCAGTTTATGAACCACGTGTTCACAATTCTCAATCAGGGCAAATGCATCTCTTTCCTCTACAAATAGTTTCAGTAGATCTACAATACCCAGAACGTTTGCAAGCGGTGCCCTAAAATCATGGGAAGTGCGATAAAATAAAGTACTTAACTCAATATTTGCCTCGGTAAGAGCCAGTGTACGCTTCTTTACAAGACTTTCCAGATTATAATTTAACTGGGTTACCTCCTTATTTCTACTTCTAAGCTCATTGTTTTTGATTTCAATTTCCTTTAATAGCAATAGCTGAGAGACCTTATTGTAAAGAGATTCACTTACCAGCCGTATAAAACGGAAATCCAGATCGAGGAGGTGATTTACATCTTTTGAAGCCATTGTGATAAGCATGCTTTTTTGGGGAGAATAGGTGATCGGCATGGCATACAATACCTTCACCTTTGGATTGTCAAATATCCCGTTTTGCAATAACTCATTCAACCCGATTTCTTCAATGGTGTATTCTACCGGGAGATTGCGCAAAACCGTGGTTTTCTCAAAAGGCATTACATTATCTTCAGAATCGTTTTCGTAGATGGTAACTGTTCCCCTATAAATATGAAAAACCAGTGTGATGTGTTCATATTGAAAATAAGCCCTGAATATTAAAAAATTAAGGAGAAACTTTAGGTGCGTGGACAGCGAATCGCCTATTTCTTTGAAATTGGTAGATTTATTTAGGTCTGTTGCAAAATTAGAAAAGGCCTCATAACGAAGCCTTTGGTTGTTTTTATTTGAATCCTCGATCAAAGACATTCTTATCGGGCTTCCATTAATTCGTTATCAATTTGTATTCCGGAAATGTCGGCAATGGTGTTGATCATACCGGTCAGATCGGCAAGTGCCATCAATTCCTGTATTTCATATATAGAATAACCCTCTTCCATTAACTCTTCAAAATCCTCATCCGTTGTATCTTTTGGAGACACTGCGCATTTTGTAATCACTTTAATCGCTACTTTATAAGATGAAGGAATAAACTCACTTTCCATATTACTGGTAAGCTTAATATCATCGTCTCCTGTCAGAGTTTTACTCAAACTATCCGCTATCACCCCGTGAGCATGCTTACAATACTGGCATCCCCGAATTTTGGATATGTTGTAAATAATTAATTGCTTTAAAACAAAAGGGATTTTACCAAGCAGCATGGTTGATCTTAACTTTTCCCAGTTTCCCCTTAATATAATGGGATTGCTTCCCTGGCATTTAAACCAATTTAAAACGAATGGAATTCCCATTTCCTTCATGGTTTCGTCGTAAATACTTTTAACCTCTAAACTTGCATCATTGTATTCAATAATGTTAAACCTTTGACCCATAAAATTTTGTAAAATAATAATTTGTGAACTGAATTTATCAGGCCATTATTACGGCGAAAATAGGCCTTGGGTTTAATTTAGATGAATAAAAAATTTGGTATAACAGAAATGATACTTAACATAATCAACGTTTGCTTTGCTGCAATAACTTGATTAGATTTCAATAAAATTCTAACAAGGGTTACAATTATCTGACTCTCAATTGACTTGCTTATCTTTGAGTTAATACTTAAAAGCAATTTTTTAAATTTTAACTGTACTATCAAAATGAGAGCTATAAGCCTGTTTGTTATTCAATTACTTTTCCCTGCATTGATTATGGCACAGGAAAATCTGCAGTCAGAATTATTCACCACCTTACAGGCTAAAGACAGTATTTTATTTAATATTGGTTTTAATAAATGTGATATCAGCCAGTTTGAAATGCTGGTTGGTGATGATTTTGAATTCTATCATGATAAATCGGGTATTACAAAATCCAAATCAGCTTTTATAGAAAGTATTAAAAACGGACTTTGTAATATGGATTATAAGGCCAGGCGGGAATTGGTTTCAGGAAGTCTGGAAGTTTATCCTCTGGAAAATAAGGGTGTTTTATATGGAGCTATCCAAACAGGTAAACACTGCTTTTATGAAAAAAAGAAAGATCAGGAGGAATACTTTACCAGCATTGCAAAATTTACACATGTGTGGAAATTAGAAAACGGAAACTGGAAACTTGTTAGGGGATTGAGTTATGATCACCGGCAGAAAAATGAATAAAAATAATTAAACGACAAAAAATCTGATACAAACTACAGGGATTGTATTGCCGGATTAATTTGCTCGCAGACTCACTCCTACTGACCTAACAGTTACACGAACAATCAATCCTGCAAAGAAGAAGCTACCCGCATCCGTTCTCTCTTTTCCTGTTGAACAGATTGCTCCTGAATTTTTGTTTCTAGAAGTGTGATCTTTGCTTCAAGCAAGGAGATCAAATCGTTTTGTTTCTGAATGAATATCTCATTCTTTTCAACCCGCTCAAATAGATATGCTGTTAACGTTTTCATTTGAAAATTTGAATGGGGGCATACGATTGAAAATGAGATAAGTTACAGCATATAAGGGCAGGGAAAAATACCTGATGAAGTAATTCGAAAGTTTAAATTGTATATTCTAATTAATTAATCTTTGGATTAATTTTATCTTACAATCAGACGTATAATTAGCGTATTAGCTTAATAGTATAACCTATATGATTAAAAAAAAATTAAAATTTTATTTAAAATACGTATAAATCGCCTGATTCATTCTCCCCTGGCAAGTGAGTTTTCCTGAAGAATATTCATAAAACTTTTACTTTCTAAAAGGGTAGAGCATTTGATTTGTTAATTGTTTTGGAAACTTTTCATCTCCATGGAATCCGAGATCAATATCACGGCCATCGCCGGGAATATGAGCTGTACCGAAAATATAATCCCAAATACTTAAAGATATGCCATAATTAACCCCAAAAGATCCAGCCGGTAATTCTTTTGAATGGTGCCAGATATGCATTTTAGGATTATTTAAAAGGAATTTCAAGGGGCCGTAATTCACATTTAAATTAGAATGATTTAAATGTCCAATTGATATTGCCAAAATATGGATCAGGAAGAAATCGGTGAGTCCGAAACCAATCATCGACAAGGGAATGTATTGAATGGTTTTATAAATAATTGTTTCTGCCCAGTGAAAACGCAGGTGAGCTGCAAATCCCATTTCTTTTACTGAGTGATGTACTTTGTGAAATTCCCATAACGCAGGAATGCGGTGGAGCATCCGGTGAATATTCCATTGAATAAAATCTGCTACAATAAACATGGTTGATAGTTGCAACCACTTGGGCCAGCTGCTGACTTCTATTGCCGAAATATTTTTGATTCCAAACTGTGCCAGAAGATCAGTAAAAGCCTGAACGCCAATATTTGATAAGGCATTATATCCAATAAGCGAAAACAGAAAAAAATTGAAGAACATATAAAAACCGTCCATCCAGAAATCCTGCCTGATGGGTGATTGATTCGTACGCCATGGAACAATAATTTCGAGCAGCCAGATGAAAAGCGAAATGCCAATAAGCCAGTAAAAATAATTATGCCAGGAAGGATATAGAATTTCATTTGTAAGATAATTCCAGTATCCGCTGTATGAATCAGCTATTAATTTCCACGTAATGTTCAAATTACAAAGTTAAAATGTTAAAATCTGATCTGGATATAGATTATCCCCGATCTGTTTAGCTGATGCAAAGTTTAAAATTATATCCGCAATATCTGATGAATTTAAAGGAGTTTTGGTAACAAATGTCACAGAAGCAACTGAATTAAAAGCCTTATTTTTATCGAAATCTTTTTTGGAATATGACTGAGTCTTTTTGGAACGAGAAATACCAAAGCGGTGATACCGGCTGGGACCTGCAACAGATATCTCCGCCGATTAAAATTTATATTGACAGTTTAACTGATAAAAATTTAAAAATCCTGATTCCCGGTTGCGGCAATGCATATGAAGCTGAATACCTGCTGGAAAAAAATTTTGAACAGGTTACTGTTTTAGATATTTCTAAAGTATTAACAGACCAGTTAAAATTAAAATTTGAGGGAAAGCCCATCCGGATTTTAAATGAAGATTTTTTCTCCCACACTCAAACCTATGATTTGATTTTGGAACAAACGTTCTTCTGTGCTATACATCCAGATTTAAGATCCAGCTATGTTAAACATGCCCACAAACTACTAAATCATAATGGCCTTATTGCAGGATTATTTTTCGATACCGATTTTAGTCGGCCGGGCCCTCCTTTTGGCGGAAATCAATTAGAATATGAAAAGCTATTTAAGCCATATTTTAGTTTTTTGAGTATTCACAGATCAGAAAATTCAATCAAACCGCGTTCAGGAAGAGAATTATTTTTTGAATTTTTAAAGTCAGATACAAATACCGGAAGCGATTAAAGATTGATTTCAAAGCCGCCAGCCAAAGAAGAGGAAACAAAGGAATAATAAAGGATGTTTATCAATTAAACTAAAAAATATGGACTCTCAAACAGCAAAACCAAATAGCTTTCAGGAATTAATTAAAAGTAATAAACCAGTACTGGTAGACTTTTCTGCGGAATGGTGCGGCCCCTGCAAAGCGATGGCTCCTATTTTAAGTCAGTTAAAAAATACCATTGGAGATAAAGCCAGCATCATAAAAATTGATGTAGATAAAAACCCAAAAGCTTCTGCAGCTTATAATATTTCGGGTGTACCAACTTTAATCCTGTTTAAAAACGGCGAAATAAAATGGCGTCAATCCGGGGTAATTCCCGCCAGTCAACTTGAACAAATAATTAATCAATATATCTAAAACATGAAGCCGATCCAATTCATTATCCTGCTAGTTTTTATTATTTCTGCCGGCTGTAGTCAGCCCGCAGAGACAAAATCTACTACTCCTGCAAATATTTCAAAATCAGAGAAGCTTGATCAGGAATCCTTTGAGCAAAAATTAAATCAAACCAGCAATGCTCAGTTAATTGATGTAAGAACGCCTGCAGAATTTGAATCGGGCCATATTAAAAATGCGGTTAATATGGATTGGAATGGGGCTTCATTTGAGCAAGAAGCAGGCAAACTCGATATAACGAAACCTGTATTTGTATATTGCCACAGTGGTGGAAGAAGCAAGGCTTCAGCCGATAAAATGAAAGAAATGGGTTTTACAGAAATTTATGAAATGCCAACCGGAATAGCGCAATGGACTGAATCAGGCAAACCGCTTGTTAAATAAAACCTCTTCGAAATAAATTTATATTCAGCTATAATTTGCGAGGATTTACTTAGGCCATTCATCTATGCCGCCCTGCAAATTATAGGCTTTAAATCCATTGCTCTCTAAAATACTGCATGTTTTGCCGCTTCGGTTTCCGCTACGGCAGAAAATAAAATATTCTTTATCCTTATCCAAAGTGAGCACTTTAGATTCAAAATCTGAAAGATAGTAATCTATATTTTGGGCTCCGTCAATTGTTCCCGATGAAAATTCTTCCGGTGTTCTAACATCCAGCAAAACTGCATTAGGCGTATTTTTAAAAGCTTCTTTAAAACTTTTACCGTCTTTGTCAAAAGAATTAGAGTGTTGAACAGTATTCATAACCTGTATTTTTAGAACTTATTAAAAAATTTAAATTATTATTAACGCTAATAATGCTTGTAATCCTCTGTATTTAATGTTCTTAAATCCCGGAGATCACATTATATCTAAGATATTCAATTACCTCAAATAATGCCTAAAATTTTTTATCCGGATTTATATTTAAGGAGGAGAATTATTGATTTTTAAGATCTTCAATAAATTTCATCATTTCAGGTTTATCATATCTGGCCATTCCTTCATGCTTAAATACGATTCTTCCGTATTTATCTATTATCAGCGTAGCAGGCAAAGTGCCATTAAAAATTTCTTCAGGAATTGAGCTTACCGCCTCAAATACGGGTAACTCAAATCTACGCTTATCCATATATTTTTGCGATGATTTCAATTTATTATCAGCATCAACCATTATAAATACAATTGATTTATCGTCTTTATATTTTTTATATAGCGTGTTGATGGAAGGCATTTCTACACGACAAGGCAGGCACCAGGTTGCCCAGAAATTTATAAACACCACCTTCCCTTTTAATTCCGAAAGGTTGATCTTATTGCCAAGAGCATTGGCAAAGCTTATTTCAGGATAAATATCACCTGTTTTTTCATGCGTTGCGGAATTTCGGGTAATAGGAAAATTGTAAACTTCGCTCTCCTTTATTCCAGTAAAACCGAAAGTTTTGGCCTCCGCATTAATTGCAAAACTTATCAGAATCAGAAGTCCAGTGAAAAAAGCTGTATTGTATTTTTTACATTCACGCATATAGATTTATCCGTTCAATCTATGAATGTTTTTTAATTTGATTTCCGATTGCATCAAGTTCTTCGGCATTAAGAGGCTGCCCAGAAACTTCCCAGCCTGCTTGCCCGCTTTCTTTGAGAACACTAATTTCCAGACCATTTTTCATGAGCCGGTAACTGGTTTCATTATCAGTTTGAACAGGAATTACCAATAAATTTTGATTTTCGCCCGCAAGTATTATATCAATTTTAAAACTTTCCATAAAATTTTCTATTTGAAACATTAACAACCAGGGAAAGTATTCCTTGTTTGGCAATATGAACTAATCGTCAATTTAAACTAACGTATATACTTACCTAAATATTTACAAAATGAAATTTTTATATGCAATTACCGCTGCTATATTCCTAAGCGCCTGTTCTGAACAACAAAAAGAATTTTCTGACATATCTGCTGGGATGACTCAACAGGAAGTAATTTTAAATGCTGGTGAGCCTTCAGCTAAAAAAGAATTAGGACAAACAGAATTATGGACCTATAAAGATGCTGACCGAACAATTGTTTTCAGAAATGATACTGTACTTAATGTTTTAACCTCGTCAGAAGCCCGAATAGATTCTATAGAAATGTCATTACAGGACGTTGGTGAGGATATTAAAACTGGAGCTGAGAAAGCTGCTGGCAAAATCGACAGCTTGGGAAATAATCTGAAAAAAAGAATTTCCAGAGACTCTCTAATTAATTAAAATTCATCCGCATATGGCAATCCAAAGCATAAATCCGGCGACGGGAAAATTGATTCGCAGGTATAAAGAGCATAGTAAAACCCAGATCAATAATAAGATTAACCAGACTTATAAAGCATGGCAAATCTGGAAAGATATTCCTTTTTTAGAGCGTGGCGTTTTTATGAATAAAGCTGCTGATGTTCTGCGCAAGCGTAAAAATGAACTGGCCCGGATCATGGCTCTTGAAATGGGGAAACCTTTGAAAGACGGAATTGCTGAGGTAGAGAAATGTGCAGGCGTTTGTGAATACTACGCAAAAAATGCTGAAAATTTTCTTAAAGATGAACTCATAAAAACTGAAGGTTCCAAAAGTTATGTAACGTTTAACCCTTTGGGCATTGTACTGGCCATAATGCCCTGGAATTTCCCTTTCTGGCAGGTTTTCAGATTTCTTGCTCCGGGACTTATGGCTGGTAATTGCGGAATTTTAAAACATGCATCTAATGTGCCGGCATGTGCCCTGGCCATTGAAAGCATTCTTATCCAAGCCGGGTTTCCGCCACATGTATTCCAAACTTTACTGGTGGGAAGCGACATGATAAATGAAATTATTGAGAATGATAAAATTATGGCGGTTACCCTCACCGGAAGTACTGCTGCCGGACGAAAAGTAGCCGAAAAAGCCGGTTCTTTGTTAAAGAAAACGGTGCTTGAACTGGGAGGCAGCGACCCGTATATAATTCTGGAAGATGCCGACCTTGAATTAGCTGCTGAAAGTTGTGTAAACAGCAGGCTAATCAATAGCGGCCAAAGTTGCATTGCAGCGAAAAGATTCATCGTAGTAAAAAAAGTAGAAAACGATTTTAAAAACCTTTTCCTTCAAAAAATGGCTTCTAAAAAAATGGGAGATCCTTTAGAAGATCAAACGGATATTGGCCCGCAAGCCCGCAAGGATTTACGTGATGAGCTGCATAAACAAGTTCAAAAAAGTATTTCCCAGGGAGCTCGCTGCATTCTGGGAGGTGAAATTACGGAAGGCGATCATGCTTTTTATCCCCCTACCATTTTAACCAATGTAAAAAAAGGAATGCTGGCTTATGAAGAAGAATTATTTGGTCCGGTTGCTTCCATAATCTCCGCCCGTGATGAAAAACACGCAATTGAAATTGCCAATGACAGTAATTTTGGATTGGGTTCGGCCATTTTTAGCAAGGATGTTAAAAATGCCGAAAAACTGGCTTCCAAATCTCTGCAATCAGGATCTTGCTTTGTAAATGCGTTGGTTAAATCTGATCCGCGTTTACCTTTTGGCGGTATTAAACAAAGCGGTTACGGCCGTGAACTTGGCCTATACGGAATTAAGGAATTTGTTAATATTAAAACCGTTTACATCAAATAATAGTGATTAATGACCGAATAATCCAGGCAAGCAATACCGAAGCTGAGAAGCTCATCAGAGTGCCAATTAACACATACTCTGTTTTTTTCTGTGTATTTTCTTTATCGCTAAAGCGGAGTATTGATTTGGCTGCAATCAACAAGCCTACGGCTGTATACTGATCTATTAAGATGAATGTAAGTATTAAAAAACGCTCAAAAAGTCCGATCCATAATCCCGCTTTTTGAAGACCATCTGCATTCACCGCCGATTCTACACGCCATTTTTCGGTTGCGATACCAATTACCATACCCAGTGGCCAGGTTACGATGAGATATCCCGCAAGAATTAATAATAAATCAGTTCCATTATAAATTTCACGAAACAGATTTGCAGTTTCCTTCCATTTGTCAAAAAGGCTGATCCATAGAACAGCGATGACCGCAAAGTGCAATAACTGATCTATTAGAAAATATTTCAGCTTTCCCGGTCGATAGGACTTCCATAGATCAATGATCAGATGTGAGCTAAATATGAAAACGGGCAAAGTCCAGTTATTCCATAATCCGGCAAATATATACGCCACTATTGCTGTGATCAGAGCATGAATATATAATTTGGAAGATCGGTACTTCTTTATTTTACGATCTGCTATCCAGGTGGAGGGCTGCAAAACAAAATCAGTTATTAAATGCGCAATTATTAATCGCAGAAGTATGCTTATTTCTTCAGGAAGCATCATTATTTTCAATTAAGTTTGAAATATACCGAATCGTTTTTTCAATTTCCTTCCATTTTGCCAGGCGGATGCGATTATTAACCGCCGACTGAACAATTTTTAATTCATCTGCCATTTGCTGCTGAGTTTTCCCCTCTATTATCATATATATAACTTCGGCCTGCTGTATGGTCCAGCCTGAAATGAGTATGTCGACCAGTTTTAATATGATCTTAAGCTGCCCGTTTATTTGTTCATCGGCAGTAACTATTCTTAAATATTCATCCGCATCCAGCGCATCAAAATTTCTCCCCGATAGATGAAAAGCTTCGCCGTCAGATTCCAGCACGCTTTTTCCAAAGTATGAAACGGCACCTATCCCAATAGCCATCCGGGCATCCAACATTTTTTTGCCTTTGACTGACTGTTTCTTAAACCAACAGCGTAATTGTATAGCACGCAATATTGCCTGCTGAATATCTTCCATCAAAAGCTGAAAACTGTCTCCCCTAAAGATTCGGGCATAATCTTCTTTTGAAACCCATGAATTAATCAGCTCTTGGGTTTGAATCATTAATACTTCCCTCCTTTTTTCATTAAGAAAAGTAAAACCCTCTATATCTCCTGTAATGACAATATAATTTTTCATAACACGCAAATATATCTATTTTAAAACTGATAAGCTATAATTATCTATTAAAAAATAGATAATATTACATTATCTATCAATAACATGATAATCAAAAAATCAAATTCCATTGTTTACGAATCGTAGATTTGAATTATACTGGTGGGATTTTTTAACATCAATCGATTCAAACAATAAGATAAATATTTTAATAGTAGAGATTATGGAAATTGCGAACCTATTGCCTGAGCATTGGAATGATGTTAAAAAAATATACGAGGAAGGAATAGCCACCGGCAAAGCAACATTCGAGATCAATGCGCCCGACTGGGATAGTTGGAATCAGACACATTTACCACAGGGACGTTTTGTGTGTATCAAAAACGACGAAATATTAGGTTGGACTGCTCTTACTGCGGTTTCAGGAAGATGTGTTTATGCCGGTGTTGCCGAAGTAAGTATATATATATCGGAAAAAGTCAGAGGTGAGGGATTTGGAAAACTATTGCTTAATCACCTGATCACTGAAAGCGAAAAGCATGAAATATGGACCTTGCAAGCCGGTATATTTGCAGAAAATACAGCGAGCATTCGCTTACATGAAACATGCGGTTTTCGCACTATTGGCTACCGGGAAAAAATCGGGAAATTAAATAATGAATGGAAAGATGTTTTCCTGTTAGAAAGAAGAAGTAAAATTGCAGGGACTAAATAAGAACAGAGTATCACGCTTTAGTAATTTTGAATATTAGCAACTTCGGCATAAAACCGAATGGGTTATATTAGGCGTAACTATTTAAATTCTTAATATGAATGCAGATCGATAGAGATACAGCTTCAGCACTTAAATTAAATCCGATGAAAACTTACTATGATCCCGCCGACCTTAAAAAATTTGGAAATATCAGCGATTTTCAACCTGAACTGGCAAAAAAATTTTTTGATTATTATGGCGAAGTTTTTAAAGATGGTGCTTTAACGGCAAGAGAAAAGTCATTAATAGCCCTGGCGGTAGCTCATACGGTTCAATGCCCATATTGCATTGATGCATATGCCAGCGATTGTCTGGAAAAAGGTTCAAATGAAGAACAGATGATGGAGGCTATTCACGTTGCCGCCGCCATACGCGGCGGAGCTTCACTCGTTCATGGCGTACAGATGATGAACAAAGTGAAAGAACTATCCATGTAGTTTGCATATTGTTCCAAAGTAGTTGGAAGCTAACTCATATCAAAATTCCTACTTTTAATTTTTTAAATCCCAAATGAAAAGCCTTCAGGCATCACATAATCCTTTATCTAATTCATTTATTCAGCTGGAAGTTTTGAATACCGGCGATGAAACGATTTCTTCACTTCCCAAATTCAGTGAAAAATTAAGAGCGCTTGGCTTGTTTCCTTTAAAGCCATTGAATATTAACACCCTGCAGATTAATGTGGGTAAAATGTGCAACCAAACCTGCAAGCATTGCCACGTAGACGCCGGTCCGGACCGAAAAGAGATCATGACCAGGGAAACAATGCAGCAATGCCTCGATATTTTAGCTTCCACATCCATTCAAACGGTTGACCTTACAGGCGGCGCTCCGGAGATGAACCCGGACTTCAGATGGTTTGTAGAGGAAATCAGCAAATTGGGGCGTAAAATCATTGTAAGATGCAACCTCACTATAATTGTAGCGAATAAAAAATATAATGATCTGCCCGAGTTTTTTAAAACTCACCGTGTAGAAGTCATTTCCTCTCTCCCCTATTATTCATCGCACAAAACAGATGCGCAACGCGGAGAAGGAGTTTTTAATGATTCTCTTAAGGCATTGCAATTATTAAATGCAGCCGGTTATGGTGTGGAGGGCTCGGGTTTAATTCTTAACCTGGTATATAATCCTTCCGGTGCGTTTTTACCACCTCCGCAGGGATCTTTAGAATCCGACTTTAAACGTGAATTAAAGCTGCGGTTTAATATCTTTTTCAATGAGCTTTTCGCAATTACCAATTTACCTGTAAGCCGATTTTTAGATTATTTAATGGTAAGTGGAAATTACGATGGATATATGGAAAAGCTGGTCAACTCCTTTAATCCGGAGGCGGCTCAAAACGTAATGTGCCGCAGCATGATATCTATTGGCTGGGATGGTTATTTATATGATTGCGATTTCAACCAGATGCTTGATCTGAAGATTAATCATGGCTTGCCCGATCACATTAAAAACTTTAACACAGAACAATTAAACCAGCGGGAAATTGTCATCAACCAGCATTGCTATGGTTGTACAGCCGGTGCCGGTTCAAGCTGCGGAGGTGAAATAGTTTAATGGAGGCTCTGATTATTTTTATAAAAAATCCTCTGGAAGGAAAAGTAAAAACGCGGCTGGCCGTCGGAATTGGAGATAAAAATGCTCTTGTCATCTATAAGTATTTACTTGATCATACCCAAAAAATAAGTTCGGACATTTCGGCCAAAAAATATTTATTCTATGATGAAATAATCGATTTTAAAGATAACTGGCCGGAAACTATATATGAAAAACACGTTCAAAGCGGCAGTGATTTGGGCCTTCGCATGCAAAATGCATTTAATCTCGCATTTCAGAATGGTCATAAACAGGTAGTGATTATTGGCAGCGATTGCATAGATCTGGATGCTGCAACAATCACAGAAGCGTTTAAAAAATTACACACACGCGATTTTGTAATTGGTCCGGCGCTTGACGGAGGATATTATTTATTGGGAATGAAATCGCCTGAACACATCCTGTTTGAAAACAAAATATGGAGCAGCTCTACTGTGGCCGCTCAAACACTGGAAGATATTAATCGCCTGCAAAAAACCTGTTATATTTTACCTTCATTATCAGATATTGATACAATTGATGATTTAAATGAGGAATTAAAAAACCTAATCAGATAAGTTATGGATATTCAGCAGATCACTACCTACGATGTATATAAAGCTGCAGCAGAAAATCCTGAAAAAGGATTATGCTGTACAACAACACCTGTATGGAAATTACCAGATCTTACAGTTCCCTCCAGAATGCTGGAAATGAACTACGGTTGCGGTAGCACGGTAAACCCCAGAGATCTTTCGGGAAACCCAGGCATTTTATATGTAGGAATCGGGGGCGGAATGGAGTTACTTCAATTCTCTTACTTCAGTCGTAAAAAAGGCGCAGTAATTGGAATTGATGTGGTAGAAGAAATGATTGATGCCTGCAAAGCCAATCTGGTAGAAGCAGAAAAATCAAATTCCTGGTTTAAATCAGAATTTATTGATATCCGCAAAGCGGATGCGCTAAATCTGCCATTAGAGGACAGTTCAATAGATGTAGCTGCACAAAATTGTTTGTTCAATATTTTTCGTGATGATGAATTGCAGCAGGCACTAAAAGAAATGTATCGTGTTTTAAAACCCAACGGCAGATTAATATTATCAGACCCGACTTGCGAGCAGAACATACCAGCAAACCTGAAAAATGATGAAAGACTTCGGGCATTATGCCTATCGGGAGCCTTGCCTTTAAACGAATACATTAAACGATTAACAGATATAGGTTTTGGAACCATCGAAGTACGGGCCAAAAGGCCTTACCGGATTCTGGATCCGATTCATTATGAAACGGATGAACTGATCTACATTGAAAGCTGTGAGATCTGCGCCATCAAAGATCCGGTTCCCGCAGACGGACCCTGTGTTTTTACAGGAAAAACAGCCATTTATTATGGCGATAATTTTTTTGATGACGGAAATGGTCACACATTATTTTCCAATCAGCCCTTAGCAATTTGTGATAAAACCGCGGCAGCTTTAAGCGCTTTAAATCGCCAGGATATTTTCATTTCTAGTTCTACCTATTTTTATGATGGTGGCGGCTGTTGCTAACTAAGCTCTATGTTGACCATCAATTGACTTAATCCGGATATAAAAAAGACTTA
The DNA here is from genome assembly GCF_000422945.1 of Daejeonella oryzae DSM 19973. Lineage (GTDB taxonomy): Bacteria > Bacteroidota > Bacteroidia > Sphingobacteriales > Sphingobacteriaceae > Daejeonella > Daejeonella oryzae. The sequence goes on along the minus strand of NZ_AUHA01000003.1, from coordinate 96,214 downwards.
AAGCTGTATCTTTGTGCTTCAAAAATTTTGACTAAGCCGGTAATACGTTAAGTATTGAGGAGATTTTAAAACTGAAATGAGTAAAAAAGGGAGAATTCTGGTGGCCATGAGTGGTGGTGTTGATAGTTCTGTTGCAGCAGTAATGCTTCATGAGCAGGGATATGAAGTAATCGGCCTTACCATGAAAACCTGGGATTATGCATCTGCAGGTGGCTCTTCTAAAGAAACCGGCTGCTGCAGCCTGGATAGTATTAATGATGCCAGAGCTTTATCGGTAGGCTATGGCTTTCCGCATTACATATTAGACATCCGGGATGAATTTGGAGATTTTGTGATCGACAATTTTGTGGATGAATATTTAGCCGGAAGAACCCCTAATCCATGTGTTTTATGTAATACCCATATTAAATGGGAAGCTTTACTGAAGCGTGCCAATAAGCTGGATTGCGAATTTATTGCTACAGGCCATTATGCCAATATCCGTCTTCAGGATACGGGACGTTATGTAATTTCAAAAGGAAAAGACGAACATAAAGATCAATCCTATGTTCTTTGGGGTGTGTCCCAGGAAAATCTTTCGCGAACACAATTTCCATTGGGAAGTTTTGCAAAATCAGAAATCCGACAAATGGCAAAAGATATGGGGCAGTTTGATCTGGCTAACAAATCTGAAAGCTACGAAATCTGCTTTGTTCCGGATAATGACTATAGAGCATTTTTACGCAATAAAGTAGAGGATCTGGATGAGCGGATCGGTCCCGGAAATTTCATGCTCAATAACGGAACTGTTGTAGGTAAACATAAGGGTTATCCTTATTATACTATAGGACAGCGTAAAGGATTAGGAGTGGCTTTTGGACACCCTATGTACGTTACCCGCATTTTGCCGGAAAGCAACACTGTAATGTTGGGTACAGAAAATGAATTAGAGCGTACAGATGCTATAGTGAGAAATATTAATTTGCTTAAGTACGAAAATATTAATGAGCCGCTAGAGGCAATAACCAAGATTCGTTATAAAGATGCCGGTGCAATGAGTACTCTTATTCAGGAAGGAGATCGGATGAAGGTTAATTTTCATCATGCGGTGTCGGGAATTGCCCCCGGGCAATCGGCTGTATTTTATGAAGGAAACGACCTTTTAGGAGGCGGATTTCTTGTCTGATTTATAGATCCTTTTAGTGCATAAAAAAACACTCAAATACCCTCAGGATTCTATTTTTAAAATAAAATCCGGAAGGTATTTTTATAATTAATTGAAGTGAATTAAACTACTTTTTGCTGGATTTACGTGTCCGTTCGGCCATGTTGATCTCCCCGTCTTCTACCCGTACTTTGATCATATTTTTTTCGTTTTCCATATTCACTACCCAAATATTCCGCTCATCCTGCTTTACGTTAAAAGCAACAACTATTTCATAATCAGGATATTTTCTTTTCACCAAACTGGAAACATCTTCGGGCAAATCTTTTTCGTATCCATACGCTATCTGGTAAATAATATTTCCGTTTTTCTTAAAAACAGCCTGATTTTTCATGTCATTCATAAGAAATCTGACCAGATAGTTTTTGTTGGCCGCGTACCACTTAGGATCTTCGGCTTCCTTAAAGGTAGTTTTAAATGCCTCATCAACTTTCTCCGGCACATTTCCGGAAGTAACAGTTACTTCGGGCAAGAGTATCTGTGCCTGTGAAACATTTATTAGCATGAAAGATAAAATGATTACTCCGCATGCAGCAACAATTATTTTTTTCATAACGGTAAAATTAAATTAAAAAGTAAGTTATAATGAAGTACAGAATTTACACAAACAGCAAAATTTTGAGCGAAAAAAAATTTAGTGCATCAGTAAATATAAGTAGACCGGAAGGTTGAAAATCTATGTATGAATTTAACGTATTATTATCATTATTAAAAGCCGGTTTTTAAAATAAACAAAGTATGAACAGTTATTATCACACTCTCTTTATAATGGAATTATTCTAAGAATTTAATGAATTTAAAATATCTCTAAAAAATTCTTCTTTAATTACTCAAAAACAATCAACTTGCGGCACACTTCTAAGCTTATTAAACCGTTGAAGGAAATTGCAAGACTAAGAATTATTATTTGCCAAAACGTATATGAAATTAAATATTCCAAGCATTTTACTACTATCAATTGCTTTCTTATCCTCCTGTTCTTCCGTTTATCTTCCCAATGTTCCGGATTCACCAATGCTTACAGAGCAGGGTGAATTTCATGCCGCTGGTCATATTTCTTTAAAAGGAAACATCAGTGTAAATTCTGCCTATGCGCTTAGCGATAATATCGGTGTTATAATGAGCGCTTCCACAATGGATAATAATCGGGTTAATAAAGAATTCAATCACCAGATGCTGGAAGCAGGTATTGGATACTTCACTACTTTCGGATCTCAAAAAGACAGAATATTTGAAGTATATTCAGGCTACGGAAAAGGAAACAGCGACCGGATGATTAAAGACAGAACCGATGAGGGCGTACTTTTCTATGATCGCCAGGAAACAAAATTCAAAAAATATTTTGTCCAGGTAAATTACAGTTCTAAGGATAAAAAAAATCTAAAATTGTTTGGGAAGGCTTACCCGCTTAATTATGGAACTGTTTTGAGGGCAAGTTATATAAACATGACTGAATTTATTAGAAGTGGTGTTTTGCAGCCTACTGAAGATAATATTTTCCTTGAGCCGGTATTCTTTACCAGAATGGTTATCAACCCAAATATTCAGCTGCAATATACCAGCGGAAGTAATATTGGTTTAAAAAATCGCAAATACCTCACTGCAGGAAGTTCTGTTTTCAGCTTCGGGGTAATTGTGAACCTGGGAGGTAAAAATTAATTTGGTTTTTTAAGCCATCCCTTTAAAATTTCTGTGCGGATAAAAAATGTACTATTACGTCTCCAAAATCCTGATTCACTTTTTAAATCCATTTATCTGGATTCTTATTTTCCTGATCCTTTCATTTGCCTTATCTAATAAAGTATTAAAAAAAAGATTCCTGATTCTGTCTACCGTCATCTTTATCCTTTTTAGTAATAAATTCCTGTTAAAGCAGTTTGCGTCCCGCTGGGATATTGAGGCTTCAGCAGTTGATCATAATAAATTATACAGTTGCGCAATTGTTTTGGGAGGAATGGCTTCTGAAGACAAAAACGCCAATGGCTTTTTTAATGGAGCATCAGACAGGTTTATACAAGTAGTTAAGTTAAAAACTACTAACAGAGTTTCAAATATCTTTGTTTCCGGAGGAAATAACAGCTTAAATCCCAGTTCATGGATAGAGAGCACCTGGGTTATTAACGAGTTAAAAAGTTTAAATTTCCCGGACAGTATTTTATTGAGCGAAACCCGGTCACGCAATACATTAGAGAACGCTGCATTAACCAGGCAGACATTAGAGGGTAAAAACTTAAAACCTCCCTATGTATTAGTCACCTCTGCCTTCCATATGCGCAGAGCACTGCTCATTTTTAAAAATGCAGGCATAGAGGTAATACCCCATCCCTGTAATTTTTCTACTAAAGGAAAAATTTCAGTAGAAGATTTTATACCCTCACTGGAAGCATTGGGCACCTGGCCTACCTATATCAAAGAAATTTTCGCCTACTCCATTGTCCGCGTAAAATCCCAATAATCACGGTTAAAAATTGCCCGGCGTTTTCACCGACACAATTCTGCTGCTTACCGAAATGATCATGTTGCCTGCCAGTTTGATATTTAACAGGCAGTTACTACATGTTACATTTGATCATAATTAAAAACAACAAATTATGAAAGCATTAAATATCCTCACAGCAACATTATTATTATTCTCTTCAAATGCGATAGCAGATAATAATTTCGGGAAAGAACTTAAACGAATTAACAATTTCAAAGCGCCTTCCATAGAATGGGGTAATCCCGAAGATGTGAACTCCGGATCGGTTGAATCTCTGAAACATATCAATCTGACAATTCCAGCTCCGGAAATGACCTGGGGTAATCCGGAAGATGTGAACTCCGGATCGGTTGAATCTCTGAAAAATATCAATCTGGTAATTCCAGCTCCGGAAATGACCTGGGGTAATCCCGAAGATGTGAACTCCGGATCGGTTGAATCTCTGAAAAATATTAATCTGACAATTCCAGCTCCGGAAATGGCCTGGGGTAATCCCGAAGATGTGAACTCTGTATCGGTTAAATCTCTGAAAAATATCAATCTGACAATTCCAGCTCCGGAAATGGCCTGGGGTAATCCCGAAGATGTGAACTCTGTATCGGTTAAATCTTTGAAAAATATCAACTAATAATTGCGGTTTCTGCTATTGAAACAAAAAATTAAATCCTGCTAAGAATGCAGGCTATGTCTCAAAAACAATAAAAAAAATCGATTACTTAGTGTTTAAAATACACTTATCTGATTATGCTCGTATTCATTTGTAAACAAGCAGGATAACAGGAAAAAATAATATACTTTTGCAATTAATTAGTTGACAATAGTATATTTTACTGAATGGATTCACCTGTACCCTCTCTTGCATATTCAAAAAAAACTTTACGGATAACTGTAGGTTTAATGTTTTTTCTAACAGGTCTTTGTTTTGCAAGCTGGGCCTCACGTATAGCAACCATACAACAGGAACTTGGACTTTCTGAAGCCGCATTAGGCGGGATTCTATTTTCTCTTCCGGTAGGTTTAATGCTTTCATTACCCATTTCCGGGTGGCTGATATCCGTAATCGGAAGCCGCAGGCTTTTGGTTGTATCTCTAATTTTATATAGCATCACTTTATTGAGCCTTGGCCTCGCCCAGAATGTTTTCATGCTCATCTTTTTTCTTTTTCTCTTCGGATTTTTCAGCAACGGCGTAAATATTTCTATTAATACGCAAGCCGTAATGGTCGAAAAAGTTTATCAGAAGCCTATTATGGCATCATTTCACGGACTTTGGAGTCTGGCCGGGTTCAGTGGCGCCGTAATAGGTTCCTTTATGATCGGGAAAGGTGTAACACCATCCCAGCATTTTTTTATCATCATGGCATTAATTATTGTCATGGTAGCAATCGGTTTCAGATTTCTTAAGAAAGACAGCGGAGTTCCTGCCGGACAGCCAATATTTGTTAAGCCTGATAAATCATTAATGAGTTTGGGTTTGATTGCATTTTGCTCTTTAATATGCGAAGGAGCAATGTTTGACTGGAGCGTAGTGTACTTTAAAAAAGTAGTTGAGGCAGAAGGTGCCTGGATGGGAGCCGGATATACCGCTTTTATGGGCACTATGGCTATGGGGCGTTTTATGGCCGATTGGTTTTCAGGTCGTTTTGGGACAAAGACAACGCTCCAGATCAGCGGGGCTTTAACAGCCATCGGTTTATTAATTGCTGTAATCTATCCACAACTACTTTCAGCAATTGTAGGTTTCTTACTGGTTGGAATCGGAGTTTCTTCTGTAATTCCATTGGTTTACAGCGCAGCTGGAAAATCCAAAGTAATGTCTCCGGGTATGGCCCTTGCAGCAGTTTCTACCATCGGATTTCTGGGTTTTTTGTTAGGTCCGCCATTAATTGGATTAATAGCCGGAGCAAGTAGCTTAAGAATTTCATTTGCATTAATGGCATTTATGGGCTTTTGTGTAATCCTGGTTTCTAACCGCACTAAATTCTAAAACTTATTGCCGGGTTAATAGCCTTTAATAGATTGATTTACAAGCATTGAATCGCATTCGCGGATGGTTTAATTGTTTAACCGATTCATTTCCGCCGCTTACCGAGTTGTTCAGGCTTCCGGCCTAAATGCCATTGCCTGCGTTTTGTTTGAGGAGTACATTTGATCATACAAATTACTTAAACAAAAAAACAAAGCCATGAAAACTCTTAAATCACTAATCGCCGCATTACTAATATTTGTCTCTTATACTTCATTCGCAGATGGAAAACCAGCCGGAGAACCGGGTAAAAAAGCAAGATTTGCAAAATTAATTTTGCCGGCTATGCCTGTAACAATTGGAAGTCCCGATGATATAAATTCTGAAGCTGTTGAAGCTCTAAAAAACATCAAAGCAAATGGCTACGAAAATGACACAGCGGTTTCAAGACCCGATGGAACTCCCGTAAAATCATCTTCCAATTTAAAACTGACAATTGCAGCTCCAGAAATGATATGGGGAAATCCTGAGGATGTAAATATCGAATCTATCAGATCATTGAAATTCTTAAAGTTCCCTGCTCCTGAAATGATTTGGGGAAATGCTGAAGAGCTGAAATCAGAATCTGTTGAATCATTAAAATATCTTAATTTCCCAACAGCGGATATGAATTGGGGTAGCCCTGATGATGTTCATTCGGATACGGTAAAATCTTTAAAATACCTCAACTTTTCATTACCTGAAATGATTTGGGGAGATCCGCAGGATGCAGAAGCTATAGCTGAAAGGTTATTTAAAGATTTAAACTAAAAAAATCAGGTATTTCTGCAGATACCAAAAGGTGTTCAGAATGACAAAAAAAATTATTCAAGTCATCCCAAACACCGAAAGCAGATTTAAACTTCAATAAATTCAGGTTTATTGGCCAGTATAGAATCAAGTTTTGCCATAATTTTTTCATCCAGCAAAGGCACTACTTCCAGAGCTGTTAAATTTTCTTTTAACTGCGCAGTTTTTGAAGCTCCTAAAATAACAGTACTTACATTGGGATTTTTAAGGCACCAGCCCAGAGCAAGTTTTACCAGGGAAATATTTAATTTATCAGAAATCTCCTTTAGCCGATCAACTTTTTTCAAATTGGCTTCCACCAGTAACCTGTCTTTTAACCAGGCGATACTTTCCATATTAAAACGTGTATCCTTTGGATTGGCATTATTATATTTTCCGGAAAGAAGCCCCGAAGCCAGCGGACTCCAGATGGTAGTACCCAAACCAAAATCGCGGAAAAGCAACAAAAACTCCTTTTCCATTTTCTCACGCCAGAACATATTATACTGAGGCTGTTCCATGCTTGGAGGAACCAAATGATTTTTTTCGGCAAAATAAAAAGCCTGCATAATTTCAGAAGCACTCCATTCAGAAGTTCCCCAATACAAAATCTTTCCCTGCATCACCAGCTGGTGCATGGCCCAAACAGTTTCTTCAATTGGAGTATTCTGATCGGGACGGTGGCAATACAATAAGTCCAGATGATCTAACTGAAGCCTTTTAAGGGCATTATTAGTTCCTTCAAACAAATGCTTGCGTGATAAGCCAATCATATTGGGTTTTTTCTCCTCAGCGCCAAAATAAATCTTGCTCGAAACGATGTAGGAGCTGCGATCCCAGTTTTTCTTTTTGAGAATTTTGCCCATTACAATTTCCGATTTACCGCCGGCATAACCTTCGGCATTATCAAAAAAATTAACCCCGCTTTCATAAGCGATATCCATCAATTCTTCGGCTACTTTATCTTCAATCTGATTTCCAAATGTTAACCAGCTGCCCAGTGAAAGGGCACTAACCTGCAAGCCGGATTTACCTAAGCGTCTATATTCCATAATTTTAATTTTCTAAGTGAATGTTCATAGCCAGAGCTTAAAATTAAGATTTGTCTTTGTATTTGTGATTACTGTTTTATTAAAAATCCGATTAAATAATATGAATGATCTTTCTGTAAACTTCCTCAAAAGGCTATAAACCATATCCGGCAAGGATTATAAAACAAGTAAAAAATTACGATGTTTATTGATTAAAACTAATACAATGACCAGAGTTACATTTGCCGTGTTTTTCTCCGGTATTTATCTGATGTTGTTCCTGCTGTCTCTTTATTTGGAAAACCTTCCATTACTATCAATCCTGTTTTTACTCTCACCGATAATGTTGCTGTATCTGATTTATTCGGTTATTCGATATGGGAAGTACAACGGCAGAGAGCTGGAGAAAGATGAAGAATGGGCTTATGAAGATATGAATAAAGATCAGCTTGGAACCTGGGGTTAATTAAATCTTAAATGAGTTAGATTCAATCAGATTACTGGCTGAATGATTAATGCTGGTATAATATTTCTTTTAAAGCATAAGTTTCTTGCGTTAAAAATCATCTAATGTTATTCTAAAAAGTCCAAATCGGGTAAAATTTCAACATGAACAATTTTACATAGATTAGCTTCACTAAACCCTGTAGAACATATTGTTAAACTAACTTCATCATAAGACCAATATGAAATCCACCTTTAAAAATATTTTAGCGGTTATTGCAGGTTGCATTATTGGAAGCGTAGTCAATATGGGAATTATTCAGGCAAGCGGTTCAATCATTCCGCCACCTGAAGGTGCTGACATAACCACTATGGAAGGATTAAAAGCATCAATGCATTTGTTCCGGCCAAAACATTTTTTAATGCCATTTTTAGCGCATGCTCTTGGAACATTCTCAGGGGCATTGCTGGCCGCTCTAATTGCGGCAAATCATAAAATAAAAATTGCATTAGGAGTTGGTTTCTTTTTCTTAGCCGGAGGAATTGCAAGTGTATTTATGCTTCCTTCACCAACCTGGTTTGCTATTGTAGATCTGGTGTTTGCCTATTTACCCATGGCTTACATTGCCGGAAGAATGATTATAAAAAAGGGGTAAATAATAAATTTATAAAGTTTAATTATTTCAAGCATCAATTCAAAAATCATTATTAAGTACCTTATTATAAATCTGTATAATTCGCTAAATTCGACGGATTAATACTATCCGCGAACAGCGAAAATGCAACTAACCCAATTAGAAATTAAAGGCTTCAAAAGCTTTGGTGATAAAATAACAATCAATTTTAATGATGGGGTTACCGCTATTGTTGGCCCCAATGGTTGCGGTAAATCGAACGTTGTAGATGCCATACGCTGGGTATTAGGGGAACAAAGCACCCGAATGCTGCGGTCAGAAAAAATGGAGAATATTATTTTTAACGGCACAAAAACACGTAAGCCCTCTAATCTGGCAGAAGTTTCTTTAACCTTTGATAATACGCTGAATATTCTTCCAACAGAATTTTCGCAGGTTACCCTTACCCGAAAATTATACCGCAGCGGCGAAAGCGAATACAGACTAAATGATGTTCAGTGCAGGTTGAAAGATATTACCGACCTGTTTTTAGATACGGGGATTGGCTCTGATTCATACTCCATTATTGAATTAAAAATGATTGACGAAATCATTGCCAACAAAGAAGGTTCACGCAGGAATTTATTTGAAGAGGCATCGGGCATCTCGAAATATAAACTTCGCAAAAAGCAAACGTTTAGTAAATTAAAAGAAACAGAAACCGATTTGAGCCGTGTGGAAGATTTATTGTTTGAGATCGAAAAAAACCTGAAAACATTAGAGAATCAAAGTAAAAAAGCAGAGCGTTACTATCGTTTAAAAGATCAGTATAAATCCTTGAGCTTATCGCTTGCTTCATATAAAATTGTCAGTTTTCGCGATTCATTAAGTAAGATAGAAATAGAAGAGCAAGCGCAAATTGAAGAGAAAAAATTTATTTCTGATAATATAGATCAACATGAAACGAATCTGCAGCAGCATAAAATTGATAATCTCACGAAAGAGAAAAATCTTTCAGTACAATTAAAGTCAACAAATGAATTTATCAGTAAGATAAGAGCTTATGAGAGTGACAAAAAACTGAAGAATGAACAGTTACGTTTCCTGGAAGATAAAAAATTGCGCATTACCGACGAACTGGAGAAAGATAAAAATCAGCTTAACCATATTTTTTATAACCAGAAAAGACTTAATGAGGAACTATTTCAGGAAAATGAAATCCTCAATAAGGCAATTTCATCTTTAAAGGCCCAGAAAGAAGAATTAGATGAACTGAGGTTGCAGCAGCAAAGCTCTAAAAACCTGCTTGATACTTATATTAGGGAGGGTAATGAACTTCAAAATCAGCTGTACAAACTGGAGAAAGATGTAGCTATTTTGCAAATTCAAAAAGATGCGTTATTGCAGGAAATAAATCGAAACGTTGCCGATTCTCAGATTAAAGAAGACGAACTTGGAGAATTTAATAAGGCCCTGGCCTCGTTAGAACTGATGCTGCAGACCAGGCAGGATGATTTTAGAATTTTAACAAAATTTGAAGAAGAACTCCAGCAAAAAATCAGCAATAGCCAGCAAAATATTTCTTTACAAAAAGATAATTTAAGCACACAGACCCGTAAACTCGATGCAAAACAAAATGAGTTTAATCTCACCAAATCGCTGGTTGATAACCTGGAAGGATTTCCGGAATCTATTCGCTTTCTAAAAAAGAATATACTATGGGCTAAACAGGCTCCTCTCCTCTCGGATATTTTATTTTGCAGGGAAGAATACCGTGTTGCGATAGAAAATTATCTGGAGCCGGTTATGAATCATTACGTTGTAGAAACTCAGGCAGATGCTGTACAGGCCATCAAATTATTAAGTGAATCTGCAAAAGGGCGGGCAAATTTTTTCATTCTTGAAACTTTAAACAACTTATCTATTAAAACCACATCACAAACTATTAACTCTGAGCTTATTCCTGCATTAAGTATTGTTACTGTTGAGTTAAAATACAGGCAATTATGCCAAATGCTTCTGAATAATGTATTTCTGTTGCAATCAGCTGAAGATGAAGAAATGAATAGTCCCCTGCCCGAAGAACGAATTGTTATTTTAAGCAGCAATGGTCAGTTTTCTAAAACCCGAATTGGTATGTCAGGCGGTTCAGTTGGATTATTCGAAGGAAAAAGAATTGGCCGGGCTAAAAACTTAGATAATCTTTCTAAAGAAATTAAAGCATTAACAAACACAATTGCCGGACTGAAAACATCCATCGAAGATGAAAACGAAAAATTAATTTCTCTAAATGCTTCTTCTAAAAAGCAGGAAATCAGTATTGTTCAGGCGGATGTTAACCGCCTGAATAATGAATTCACCTCAGTAAAAACCCGTCATGAGCAATATGAAGCGTTTATAGAAAATAGTCATAACCGGAAGCAAGATATTGAATTGAAAATTACTCATGTTGAAAATGAAATTTTGCTGGCAGAACCTCAGTTATCTGAATTAAAAACACAAAAGCAAATAAAGAACGAACAAGTTATTAATTTTCAAATCACTTATCAGGAACTTTCAGACTTGGTAAATGAGCAGTCAAACCTGTACAATCAGAATAATATTCTTTTCCATCAGCAGCAGAATAAGGTAGCAGGTATAGAAAAAGACCTGGATTACCGGGAAAATCAGCAGCTGCATTTGGATAAAAGAATAAATGTTAACCAGCAGGATCTTCTCAAAATACTTTCAGAATTTGAAGAAATACTTAAACATACAGATCATTCTGATGAAGACCTGCTCAGGATGTATAGTCAGAAAGATGATCTGGAAAAAGGATTGCAGGAATTAGAAAAGGAATATTATGCACATCGCGGATTAATTTCTGATTTAGAAAATGAGATCACTCAGCTTCGCCGTAAAAAGGAAAACAGTGAATTAGTTGCTTCTGAATTGCATGACCGAAAAACTAATCTGAAACTGGAGTTGAACGCTTTAAAAGAAAGATTGAGCGTTGAATTTTCTGTTGATATTACCAGCCTGCTTAATGAGGAAAGTACCAATCTGAATTTAGAGGAAACTGAGGAAGAGCTGTGGATTAAAACCAAGCGTATTAAAAAACAAATGGATGATTTCGGGGCCATTAATCCCATGGCAATGGAAGCTTTCCGCGAAATGAGCGGGCGTTACGATTTTATCCAGGCCGAGAAAAAAGACTTAAATGACGCCAAAGCCTCTCTCTTGCAAACTATTTTGGAAATAGATACAACGGCGAAAGAAAAATTCATGGATGCGTTTATAAAGGTCAGGGAAAGCTTCATAGAAGTTTTTCGCTCTTTATTTAATGAAGAAGACAGCTGTGACCTGGTTCTAAGTAATCCGCAAAACCCGTTGGAGTCAGACATTGAAATTTTGGCCAGGCCTAAAGGGAAGCGGCCATTATCGATCAATCAGTTATCCGGAGGTGAGAAAACATTAACAGCTACTGCCCTTTTGTTTTCGCTTTACCTGCTTAAACCTGCTCCTTTTTGCATTTTCGATGAAGTAGATGCGCCTTTAGACGACACCAATATTGATAAATTCAATAATATAATCCGTAAATTCTCAGACAGATCCCAGTTCATTGTGGTCTCCCATAATAAACGAACCATAGCCAGCACCGATATCATTTACGGAGTAACAATGGTAGAACAAGGTGTTTCAAGGGTAGTTGCTGTAGATCTCCGGGAAGTTGCCTGAGCAATTGGAACAACCTTTGTACAAGTTAATAATACTCACAATCAGCTAATTTTATTATTTCATGAAAAAATTATTAGTACTTCTTCTTCTAAGCTCTTCTTTTTATGCATGCGCTCAGAAGATAAACCGAAATCAGTTATTGAAAGACGTTGAAACCCTTTCATCTGATATTTACGAAGGGCGGAAAACCGGCAGTTCTGGAAATATCCAGGCAGCAAATTATATTGTTAGCCGTTTCAAAAATATTGGCTTAAGCTTTTACCAGGATAGTTTTAAACATCCTTTTACAGTTAAAACCCAAAAAGGACCAGTTATAAAAGGCACAAATTTAATTGGTTATATAAAGGGAAGAACAGATCATGTAATTATTATTTCTGCTCACTATGATCATATCGGGATTACAGATTCTTTGATTAATAACGGGGCCGATGATAATGCATCAGGTGTAGCCGGATTATTGGCCATGGCTGAATATTTCAAAAAACATAAACCCAAAAACACCTTGTTATTTATTGCTTTTGATGCCGAAGAAATGGGCTTGCAGGGAGCGTATGCCTATATAAAAAACCCGGTTTTAGATGGTAAAAGAATTAAAATGATCATTAATTTGGATATGATTTCACATAATGATAAGGGAGAATTATATGCAGCCGGATCTTATAAAAATCCTGAAATAAAAAGTGTTATTAAGGGAGCTGATAAGGATACAGGAGTTAAAATACTATTCGGACATGATGATCCCAAACTTGGACGTAATGACTGGACTATGCAAAGTGATCAGGGTCCGTTTGCACAGGACAATATTCCTTTCATCTATTTTGGAGTAGAGGATCACAAGGATTATCATAAACCAAGCGATGAGTACCAAAATATTAATGCTGATTTTTTCTATGGAGCATCAAACGCAATTTTAAACAGCACTATTAAAGTGGATAAAAGATTGAAAAGAATTAAATTCAATACCGACAGCGCTTTTCAGAAAACGCTAAAAGATAAAATGATAATGGAAAAAGATCAATAAAAAAAATGTCCCGGAATTATCCGGGACATTTTTTTATACAGATAGAAATAATGTTCCTTAATTTTTCAGTTTTAACTTCATCTTAGTTTCAACCATTCCTTTAAATTCATGCTCGTTTAAGCGCTCATTGATACGGTCGACTTCTGATCTTGAAACAGAACCTATACTGCTTATACGATCATTTCCCGATTTTACAGAAAGGAAATTCCCTGTTTGTGCGTACGATAAGGCATGAGCCAAAAGTCTTTCAGAAGGGTCTCCAAAATCTTTACCAATATCATCAAAGTCTTCACGGTCTACCGGCAATCCATCAAAATAGTCGCCAAAATTTTGAGAATTTTTAGTTTGAAACTGAGGTATATAAAGATCTAACTGGTCAATATGGATAGCAAAAAAGCCTACCGGTTTACCGTACGTTTTTCTACCGATGAGCTTCACATCCATAACCGGTCTTAAATTATTAATTACCAGTTCACTGGCAGAAGCGGTAGAACCAGTTACAATAAAGTAAGCCCTTGAAATATTGGCTGCTCCGCGTTTTTGAAATCTCTCCACATTTCCAGCACTTTCAGTTGGCTTATAATCGTAATCAAAGTAAGAATACAAACGCCTTACACCATCATTTCCGTTAGCATAAAATTTTTGATTTTTAAGTATAGTGGCCAGGCCATCCTGCATATGCTGAGTCCAATAAGTAGTGTACATTAAGCTACCACTTGCCGAAGTTGGGGCAATCAAATTAGTTAAAACATCTGCAGTACCTACAGAGCCACCTCCATTATAACGCAAATCAACAATAACTTCGCTGATTCCCGCTGTAGTAAATTCAGTAAACACTTCATCCAATTTAGCAGATGCATTGGTGGTAAAACTGTTAAACACAAGATATCCCACTTTTTTAGTTCCGGCTGTAAATACGTTCTTGTACAGGATAGGATTTAAACTATAACTTCCGCGGGTAATATTTACATCGAATGTAGTGCCATCGGGATTTCTCAAAGTCATGGATACGCTGGCATTATTCCCAAAAATAGCGTTGTTTAAAAAATTTACACTGGCTTCCGAATTACCGTTCACATCAGAGCTCCCGTTTAATTTTATAATGCGCTGACCTCTTTTAACATTGGCGAGAGCTGCGGGTGAACCCGGATAGGAATACCTGATACGAAGATCACTGCGGTCGCCATTATTGAAATTAGCTGAAAACCCGTAATCGCCGCTTACACCGCCCAATTGCGAAGAAAGTGATCCATCATCTAAAAAAGAGTATTTATCAATGGCTTTTCCGGTAGCAGGATCAATTTTATATGATCTGATCTTGCTTAGTTCTGCATCAAAATCAGCATAGCTACGGGCATTAAACACATCGGCACTTGGCAATGATGTATTCCAGAAATAGGTTTCTTTAGCGTATAGAAAAATAGAATCCTTTGTTAATTCTGTCCGGGTAGCCTTTGCTACCGGCGGAGCCGGAGTTGGAGCGGGTGCCGGATCCTTTTTACATGCCGTAAAAAGCATTAAAAAAGCAGAAATCATTAAAGTATTTCTGTATCCGTATTTTTTGAAAATCTTTATCATCAGAGCGAAATTGGATATGCAAGCTAAAATTATTTCTTAATAAAAAGAACAGTGAATAATGATATTACGATAAATTAACCGGAATAGATTGCCCCCCAAAAATATTAATACTCAGTGTATCTATTTGTCACCCAATTCTGAATTGATAAAAAAATTACAAATAACAGATCGATTTGTATTTTTGCAGCACAATTTTGAAATATGGCCAAGCGCATCCAAATAAAAGATATACTAAATACCAGCGAATTTAACCGTCAGGTTACCATTATGGGCTGGGTTAAAACGTTTAGAAACAATCAGTTTATAGCCATAAATGATGGTTCATGCATACACAATATACAAGCTGTTGTCGATTTTAATAATACCGATGAAACATTGCTTAAAAGGATTACCACCGGGGCAGCTGTAGCCGTAACCGGAAATATTGTTGAATCTCTTGGCAAAGGTCAAAAAGTAGAGATTAAAGTAACTGATCTGGAAATTCTTGGCGACAGCGATCCGGAAAAGTTTCCCTTACAGCCCAAAAAACACAGTCTTGAATTTTTAAGAGAAATTGCACACCTGCGTTTTCGGACCAATACGTTTAATGCAGTTTTTAAAATAAGACATTCTCTTTCTTTTGCTGTTCATCAGTTTTTTAACGAAAAGGGATTTGTATATATGCATACTCCTATTATTACAGCATCTGATGCGGAAGGTGCGGGAGAAATGTTCAGAGTATCAACATTAGATCCCGACAATATGCCAAGGAATGTAGACGGCAGCATTAATTATAAAGAAGATTTTTTCGGGAAAGCTACCAATCTAACCGTATCCGGGCAATTAGAAGGGGAACTTGCAGCAATGGCTTTTGGAAATGTGTATACATTCGGACCTACATTTCGTGCAGAAAATTCAAACACAACCCGGCATTTAGCAGAGTTCTGGATGATCGAACCGGAAATGGCTTTTTATGATCTGGATGACAACATGGATCTGGCAGAAGAGTTATTGAAGTATGTAATTAAGTATGCACTGGAGAACTGTGCGGATGAACTGGAATTTTTAAAGGAGCGTTTACTTGAAGAAGAAAAATCAAAGCCTGCTGCCGAGCGCTCGGAGCTTGATTTAATTTCGAAATTAAAATTCTGTCTGGATAATGAATTTGAAAGATTAACATATACTCAGGCTATCCAGATTCTGAAAAGTTCAAAACCAAACCAAAAGAAACAATTCAAATATTTAATTAATGAATGGGGTGCTGATCTGCAATCAGAGCACGAGCGTTTTCTGGTTGAAAAGCATTTTAAAAAGCCGGTAATCCTTACAAATTATCCTGCTGAAATTAAATCATTCTACATGCGCCAGAATGATACTGATGAGAATGGTAAAAATACCGTCAGGGCCATGGATATTCTTTTTCCGGGTATTGGTGAAATCATCGGAGGCTCCCAGCGGGAAGAACGTCTGGAGAAATTAGAGCAGCGGATGCATGATATGAATATCCCCACAGAGGAAATGTCCTGGTATCTGGACACCCGCCGCTTTGGCTCCGCATTTCACTCAGGTTTTGGCTTAGGCTTCGAGCGGTTGGTTCTTTTTGTAACCGGCATGACGAATATCAGAGACGTTATTCCTTTTCCAAGAACACCAAAACACGCAGAATTTTAATAAAATTTTGAGCACAAAAAAAGGAATCGCAAATCGCGATTCCTTTTTTATTTAAGATAGTATGTCAGGGGAATTTTTATTGAACTCTTCCGCTTTTTC
This sequence comes from Daejeonella oryzae DSM 19973, assembly GCF_000422945.1. GTDB lineage: Bacteria > Bacteroidota > Bacteroidia > Sphingobacteriales > Sphingobacteriaceae > Daejeonella > Daejeonella oryzae. The sequence goes on along the minus strand of NZ_AUHA01000003.1, from coordinate 79,584 downwards.
TGTCTTTTGAACGGCCAATCACGTAACCGGTACCGGCACCAACAACTCCACCAATTACCGCACCTCTTCCATTTTTCTTATCGACTAGAATTCCTGTAACTGCTCCGGCTCCGGCTCCAATTACCGCACCTTTTGCTGCGGAACTCCATCCTTTTTTCTGGGGCTCAGACTGAACGTAAGTTGTTTGACGAACAACTCGTGTTTTAGGTGTTGAAGATTGGGATACTACCTTGTTATTGGCAGAAGCGCTAACCAAAGCAGCTTTCTCAACTTCCCGCTTGTCTATTTCTTTTTCTATAGCCTGGGCTCTTTGAAAACTGTCCAATTTTAAACTATCCTTATAGTCTTTCGTATTCTGATATGCTTGTGAATTAGTTTTTGCGTCACTGTTACAGGCTGCAATACCTACTGCTAGTCCTATTATGATTAATAACTTTTTCATGATCTCTAAGTTTAAATACTTTAAAATAATTAACTGTATCTGCCAGTACTTATGAAAAAATAGTGCCAAAGAGTTAAAAGGCCTTAGATGACCATTTTAAATAACTATTGAATTCTATTTGAATGAACCATAACAATCTAAATGGGTCACTTTGTTAAAATCCTTACAATCAAATTATTCTTTTACGATTATGGCCAGCATAATTATTTGGTGATCATGGATTCGTTTAAATTTTCTATATATATTTGACGACGATGAAAAAGAAGGTTCTTGTGGTTGAGAAAGATGATGATATTCTACAGATCATTTCCCATATACTCATAGACGAAGGCTACCAGCCAATTTTATGCAGATCAGAAGAGGGGATCTTTGATATTATCAAGTTTAATAAACCTGACGTAATTTTACTGGATATAGTTAAACCATCCGAACAGGGTACTGAGTTATGCCGTGCCATTAAAGCAATGGAATCTACCAAAGATATACCTGTTATTGTGTTGTCAACTCACCCTCATGTTGATCAGGTAAAAGATATATGTGCTGATGAAATTGTGAAAAAACCATTTGATATTTCTTTCCTGATACATGTTGTAAAAGAACAATTGGCAGCTTAGATAAAATCAATCACTACAAAATTTCCTTAATAATTTATAAAAGATATTTTTATTTATTGAGATGACCTGCAATGTTTACGATTTATAAATTCTATTATATTCATCTTCAAGAATACTCATTTCAACAATACTCCAAAAAGAATCCGGACGTCTTTTAATGTCTCTTAAAACTCCATCAATAGAAAACCCGCAATTTTTGTAGCATTTAATTCCGGCCTCATTAAAATCATAAACTCCAAGACTCATGCGATGAAGGTTAAGATCTTCAAAACCCATTTTTAGCATAGATTTTATAATTTCAGTACCCAGACCCCGGCCTCTTTCACCTGTATTCCCGACTAATACACGGGTAATTCTGGCCGAACGATTCTCCCGGTCGATTACGCTTAGGGAAATATGACCAACATTTTTTCCGCTGGCTACATCAACGGCCTTGTAAATAAGTGTACCCGAATGTTCAAAATCATTAGATTTTTTTAAATAATGCTGTAGTTTTTCAGTACTGAGGGGAAATTTAAATTGTGAACCAGCCCAATTGGTGAGGAGCTCTTCTGAATCAATCCACTCAATCAACAAAGGAAAATCCTCCGGTGTAAAATATTCTAGTCTGATCATACAATCTATTCTGTCTGCGAAATTTATAATGCAATTATAAAACGAAAATTAGAACTTATTCCTCTAATTTTAAATTTAAAATTAAGCAGGGATTTTACTGAAATCGGCAGGATCCATAATGGTTAATAGTATCTATTAGCATTCTTTTTTATCTTAACAAAAGTATATTTACTAATCATACGGAAAGTAACATATATATGTATTTACTACTGAAATGATTATAAAACCCATCATGGTATGATTTTTTCTATGTTGGGTCGAATTGAGTGCTAATGAATTTTAAAACTGTAATCAATTTCAAAATACTAATCTGTAAACTGTTACGCTGCTAAACCCTAAATCTTTCTATGCATCCCTGGATTAAAATAGCTTTAAAAGTAGCCGGAGCCATTATGGCGATAGTATTAATAATCTGGATTGGAATTGCATCTTACGTTTACTACAATAAAAAACAACTTTTAGAAAATATCACAGCCCAGTTAAACGAAAATTTAAATGGCAAGCTTACTATTGAAAATATGGAACCGGCCCTGATTAAAGGCTTTCCGGCAATTTCAGTTTCACTAAAGAATGTTTTATTACGGGATAGCTTATGGGAAAAACATAAGCATGATCTTCTAAAAGCCAAAGATGTTTTTATTGCCATTGATGCATTTACTCTTTTGAGTGGCAATCCAACAATTCGTACTATCCGCATCAGCAATGGAAGCATTTATGCTTTTACAGACAGCAATGGTTACCGCAATACAGATATTTTTAAAAAATCAAAACCGGGAAGTAAAGGTGAAGGCAGCCGTAAGAAAATCAACAAAATTTCATTTCAGAATGTAAACCTGATACAGCAAAGTGAAAAGCGAAAAAGGCTTTTTGATTTTTATATAAACGATTTTACGGGTAAAATCAGTTATAATTCCAAAGGCTGGAAAGCAAATGCTGATATTGATATTCTGGTTAATAGCCTATCGTTTAATACTAAAAGAGGAAGTTTTTTAAAAAATAAAAAATTTGTATCAGAGCTTGATCTTACTTTCAATGACGAAAAACAATTACTGGTTGTCCCGATGCAAACGGCAGATATAGGTCCCAGTACCTTTGAAATTGGAGGCAAATTTTCATTCGATGATAAGTCGCCGATATTCGCTCTGGACATTAAAACCAAATCCATCACCCTTAAAGAGACCATGGCTTTGGTAAGTAAAAATATATCCACCAACCTTCGACCATATAAATTAGAAAAACCACTTTCTACCGAAGCAAATATCAGGGGATTATTAAAAGGCGGAGGGGATCCTCAAATCAAAGTTTTTTGGAAAACAGAAAACAATATCATGACCGTGAGAAATGAGGTATTTACAAACACCTCTTTCAATGGTTCATTTACTAATGAAGTAGATAAAAACAAAGGTCATGTAGATGTAAACTCGGCCATCAGCTTTTATTTTATGAAGGGAACATGGCAGGGAATTCCATTTAAGGCAGATTCTATTACAATTACTAACCTAACTGACCCTATTCTGGCCGGAAAATTTGTAGCCAACTTCCCTCTCACTAAACTCAACCCTATTTTTGGAGATCAAACTGTATTATTTAAAAGCGGAACAGCTCAGCTTGATTTATTATATCAGGCCCCATTTATGCGTGATGATGCCAATGAGCGGTTCATAAACGGAACCATTCGCTTAAAAAATGCCGATGCAGTTTATCAGCCTAGAAACCTCCTGTTTAAAAATGCAAACGCAAATTTAAATTTCAAGGGTCAGGATCTTTTTCTCAGAAATATTCGTGTCACCAGTGGAGGTAGCCAGTTAAATATGAACGGCTCCATCCGCAATTTTTTGAACTTATATTACAGTGCCCCCGAAAAAATTCTTTTAGACTGGCAGATCAGCAGTCCCGAAATTAATCTGAAAGAATTCTTAGGATTTTTAGGGAAACGGCAGGTTAAAAAATCATCATCGGGCAGCTTAAATAAAGTTTCAGGGCAGTTGGATAAAATGCTTGACCAGGCAAGTGTTCACATGAAACTTGCAGTAGAGAAAATGCAGTACAAAAAATTTATTGCCCGCAGCGTTAATTCAGAACTTACCTTACAACAATCCGGAATAAAAATAAATAATGTTAGTCTTAAACATGCAGGTGGAAGCTTAAGAATGAACGGAAATATAAATCAAACCGGAAAAATAAATAAGCTCACCCTTAACACCCAGGTTATCAACGCCAACATCAAAGAACTTTTTTACTCTTTCAATGATTTCGGACAAACGGGTATTGGAAGTGAAAATTTACGGGGAACTTTAACCGCCAACACCAATGTATCAGGTTCGTTAAGAGATAACGGCGATATTGTTCCACGTTCTATTTATGGCACTATTGATTTTAGTTTAAAAAACGGCGCCATCATGAATTTCGAGCCTATGATAAAAATAGGAGCCTTTGCTTTTAAGAACCGTGATTTTTCGAACATTACCTTTCGCAATCTTCATAATAGTTTAAATATCCAGGGAAATAAAGTAATTATTCCGCCAATGCGGATAGAATCAAGTGTTTTGAATATTTTTCTTGAAGGAGTTTATGGCTTCCGTTCAGGAACAAATATTGCGCTGCAGATTCCCTTAAGAAATCCTGAAAAAGATAAATATATTACCGATCCCGAAGAACGAGAAAGAAATGCAAAAAAAGGAATTGTTATTAATTTGCGGGCTCAGGATGGTGAAGATGGGAAAGTGAAATTTAAACTTGGACGGGGTGATGACTAAAAATCAGGCATCTTTTAGCAATGCCTGTAAATCCAGATGATCAGAGGTCATGTGAAGATTTCCGGATTCATCCAATGGCCAGTATTCGCGGGGCTTGTCCCAGTAAAGTTCCACGCCATTACCATCCGGATCATTCAGATATAAAGCCTCAGAAACGCCATGGTCTGCAGCTCCTGTAAGCGGATATCCATTATCATTAAGTCGCTTTAAGATTTGAGCCAGATCTTTTCTTTCCGGATAAACGATAGCTGTATGAAATAAACCGGGAGCACGCTGAGGAGCCGGACCAGAATCTTTAGAATACCACGTGTTTAATCCAATATGATGATGATAACCTCCGGCCGAAATGAATACAGCATCTGCACCATATCGCTGCGTAATTTCGAAACCCAGTAAACCCTGGTAAAACGAAAGAGATCTGTCCAGGTCGGCAACTTTTAAATGAATGTGCCCGATCCGGGTATCAGCAGGAATTTGGTAATTGCTCATGTTCTATAAAAAGTTAAAACTAAGAAGAGTACCATAAACAGCAGCTAACATCTTATTTTTTGTAAATTTACATTTATGCTGATTAAAATCTACCCCGAAAATCCAAATGAAAAAAGCATCCAGCAGGTTGTGGATGTTTTAAAAAAAGGCGGTTTAATTATATATCCAACAGATACAGTTTATGGACTGGGCTGTGATATTACTAACCAAAAAGCTATTGAGAAAATCTGTCAGATTAAAGGCATCAAGCCCGATAAAGCTAATTTTTCATTTGTATGTTATGACCTGAGCCATATCTCAGATTACATTAAGCCAATAGACAACGAAACTTATCGTGTGCTTAAAAAAGCGTTACCCGGTGCTTTCACGTTTATTTTCAATGCTAGTAAAAAAGTTCCGAAGCTCTTAAGCTCAAACAAAAAAACAGTGGGAATCAGGGTTCCGGATAATACAATTGCCCGCGAAATTGTAAAACAACTGGGGAATCCAATTTTATCCACCTCCATACATGATGATGACGACATTCTGGAATACTCCACTGATCCCGAATTAATTCATGAAAAATATGAAGATCTGGTAGACCTGATTATTGATGGCGGATACGGAAGTAATGAAGCCTCTACAGTTATAGATTGTACCACCGGTGAGTTTGATATTATCCGGGAAGGAAAAGGAAATCTGGAGCAATACATATAAGCAGGCAATTCAAAAGATTTTTAAATAATACCTACGGCAAATTTTAATTAAGCGATACTTTATTAAATTTACTCTATGCTCGAAAACATAGATCTCCATCACGTATTAGTTTTAGATATCGAAACTGTTCCTCAATATGCTTCTTTTGACGAAGTTCCCTCCCACTTTACAGAACTTTGGGCTCAAAAAACTCAATATCAGCGCCGAGATGGCGAAAGTCCTTCTGATTATTATTCAAGAGCAGGAATCTGGGCTGAATTCGGTAAGATAGTATGTATTTCTGTCGGGCTTTTTACAGCCGGTGAGCAACCAGGATTAAGGGTAAAATCATTTGCCGGACATAATGAAGTTGAACTTTTAAAAGATTTCATAAGTCTTTTAAATAAACAGCCGGCCAATCTCTTGCTTTGCGCTCATAATGGAAAGGAATTCGATTTTCCATATTTATGCCGCAGAATGCTGATCAATTGCCTGCAAATGCCCGCTCAATTAAATTTAGCCGGCAAGAAGCCCTGGGAGACAGGGCATATCGATACTCTTGAATTATGGAAATTCGGTGATTATAAAAATTATACATCATTAAATCTGCTGGCCGCGGTTTTTGATATCCCTACACCCAAAGATGATATCAGCGGAAAAGACGTGCATCAGGTTTACTGGCAGGAAAACAACCTGGAAAGAATTGTAACATATTGTCAAAAAGACGTAATTACCACAGCACGACTTCTGTTAAAATTCAAATGTATGCCCCTCATTCCGGATAATTTAATTACTATAGTCGGGTGATGATTAAAATTTCCAACCTACAAGTAAAATTTAATACCGAAGAAGGACTGTTTGATGCCGTAAAAGGAATTTCATTCGAATTACAGCAGGGCGAAATTATGGGAATAGTTGGCGAGTCAGGATCCGGAAAATCGGTTACTTCGCTTTCCATCATGCGTTTGCATGATCAAAGAAGTACTAAACTATCCGGAGAAATTCTTTTTGGAGATACTGATTTGCTGAAGCTAACAGAAAAGCAAATGCTGGATTATCGGGGAAACCGGATTTCAATGATTTTTCAGGAACCTATGACTTCTTTAAATCCGGTTTTTACATGCGGTTTCCAGGTTTCTGAAGCGATTATGCAGCATCAAAAAATCAGCAAAGAAACAGCGAAGCAAAAAACAATTGATCTTTTTAATGAAGTTCAGCTGCCACGGCCGGAAAATATATTTGACAGTTACCCTCACCAACTGTCGGGCGGACAGAAACAACGTGTGATGATTGCAATGGCCCTTTCCTGCAATCCCGAAGTTCTGATTGCTGATGAGCCAACAACCGCTTTAGATGTTACGGTGCAAAAAACCATACTTCAACTCCTGATGCGTTTAAAAAATGAGCGGAATATGAGTTTGATCTTTATTTCGCATGATCTGGGCGTAATCGGTGAAATTGCCGATAAAGTGATTGTGATGTATAAGGGAGAAATTGTAGAATCAGCTACTGTTCAGCAGCTATTTTCCAACCCAAAGCATCCCTATACCCGCGGTTTGCTGGCCTGTCGTCCATCGCCGGAAAGGCGTTTGTACAAACTCCCTGTTGTCAATGATTTCTTAAAGATCAGCGATGATGGTAAAATGCTTGCTGCTGATGAAACAATTTCACACCTCATCAAAAAATTAACAATTGATGAGCAAAAAGCAAGGGACAGAAAAATTAAAATTTACAGTCAGGCGCCGCTTTTACAGGTAAAGCAATTAAAAACATGGTATCCGGTAAAAGAAGGTTTATTCTCTGCATCTAAGGAATATGTAAAAGCTGTTGACGGCGTTAGTTTTGACGTTTTTCCGGGAGAAACCCTGGGGCTTGTCGGGGAATCTGGTTGCGGAAAAAGCACTTTGGGAAGAAGCCTTTTACGATTAATTGAACCAACTTCAGGGGAAATATGGTACAATAATTCCGATCTGAGAAAACTTGGAACCAAAGATATTCGCAACTTAAGGCGTGATATTCAGATCATTTTTCAGGACCCATATTCTTCGCTTAATCCGCGGCTGACTGTGGGACAAACCATCATGGAACCTATGGAAGTTCATGGTGTTTTTGCGAATAACCGGGATCGCAAAGACCGGGTGATGGAATTACTAAAACGAGTGAATTTAAAACCCGAGCATTTTAACCGATATCCGCATGAATTTTCCGGTGGGCAGCGGCAGCGGATTTCGATTGCAAGAGCACTAGCGCTGAAGCCAAAATTTATCATTTGCGATGAGTCTGTTTCTGCACTTGATGTATCTGTGCAGGCTCAGGTTTTAAATCTATTACGCGAGCTTCAGGAAGAATTTAACCTGACCTATATATTCATTTCCCACGATCTTTCTGTAGTGAAACATATTTCAGACCGAATGATGGTAATGAATAATGGAAAAATTGAAGAAATTGGAGATGCTGAAGAAGTATATAATAATCCGCAATCAGAATATACCAGAAAATTAATTCAGGCTATCCCTAAAGGGGCTTTACTATCGGCATAAACCAACACATTCTTTTTAACTGATTTATGTTAAGAAGAATGTTTAAGTTTAATTCATTAGAAATCTTTGGTTTGCAAATTCCCAAAATTGACATCTCAATCATTTCCAGAAAGCCACAAATCTCCTCTCCTATTCTAATCATCCGTTTTTACACGATTCAGTTCCGAAAATTGATTTTGTTTACCGAAAGAGTGTACAAATAAATTAATTGCGGAATTAGAAATACCTAAAGCAATTCTCTTAGAAAAACGTTCGTAATTAAAGCTTAATTATTGCTTATATTATGGTTGATGTTGGGAAAAACACAATTGGAATTTCAGACTGCTGTAGTAATTTACAAGGCTCAGATGTGTAGATATTAAGTCTCAGAATGACATCCTGATTAACAAAATTGAGGTTTATAATAAGTTAAGCCTTATATTAGAAACAAATAAGAATACAATGTCAAAAAATAAAAGTACAAACTTTGACCAGGTTTTAACCAAACTCATCTCTGATGTTTTTGAAAAATCGGGAAATAAACCTTTGAATTACAAGCAGGTTGCTGCTAAATTAAACCTACAGGATCCCGAAACACGCGACCTGATCCTTCCAATATTAAAAGCCGAAACCCGCAGAGGAGTTTTATCTGAGCCGGAAAAAGGAAAATTTATATTAAAAGAACTTAAAACTTACGTGACGGGCAAAGTTGATATGACCGCCGACGGATCTGCATTTATTGTAAGCGAGGATGAATTTGAGGATGATATATTTATCGGTCCGAGGAAATTGAGAAACGCATTGCATAATGATGTTGTAAAAGTATATGTCTACGCAAAAAGCAAGGGCCGCAAAAAAGAAGGAGAAGTTATAGAGATCATTCAGCGTGCTAAAATGGAGTTTACCGGAATCGTGAAGCTTTCTGATAAATTCGCCTTTTTCATTCCGGATGACCGCAAAATGCTGCATGATATTTTCATTCCGTTATCCGACACCAACGGTGCAAAAAATGCTGAAAAAGCCATTGCTAAAATAGTCGACTGGCCCGAAGATGCTAAGAATCCAATCGGTATAATTACTCATGTATTAGGAAAACAGGGAGAAAATAATACCGAAATGAACGCCATCCTGGCGGATTATGGTTTCCCTCTTTCATTTCCGGAAGCTGTAGAAAAAGAAGCAGATCAGATTCCTGAAGTATTTACGGCAGAAGAAATTTCCAAACGCCGTGACTACAGAGAAATTCTAACTTTTACTATTGATCCGGCGGATGCTAAGGATTTTGATGATGCAATTTCATTTCAGAAACTTCCTAACGGCAATTTTGAAGTTGGAATCCACATTGCAGATGTTTCCCATTATATTAAACCCGATTCCGCCCTGGACAAAGAAGCTTTTGAAAGAGGCACTTCCGTTTATTTGGTTGACAGGGTGATACCAATGTTGCCCGAGCGATTATCCAATGGCCTTTGTTCTTTACGTCCGCAGGAAGATAAATTATGTTTTGCCGCTATTTTTGAATTAGATGCCGAGGCAAACGTGGCTGCGCAATGGTTTGGCAAAACTATTATTAACTCGGATAAACGTTTCAGTTACGAAGATGCTCAGGAAATTCTTGAAAATAAAGCCGGTGAATACAGCGAAGAATTATTAAAGCTGAACGAACTGGCCTATATTTTACGCGACCGTAAATTTAAACAGGGAGCCATCAGTTTTGAAACCAAGGAAATTAAATTCAATCTGGATGAAAACGGCAAACCAGTCGGAGTATATGTGAAAGAGCGTAAAGACGCACATAAACTGATTGAAGATTATATGCTTCTGGCCAACCGTAAGGTGGCTGAATTTATTTCTAAAAAAGGAAAAGGCAAACATAAACTGACATTTGTTTACCGTGCGCACGATGCGCCGAATGAACAAACGCTTCAAACTTTTGCCACATTTGCCTTAAAGTTCGGTTATAAAATAAATACTACTTCCTCACGGGAAATTGCCCGATCCTTAAATCATTTAATGGATGATGTAGAAGGGAAAAAGGAACAAAATGTGTTAACGCATCTGGCAATCCGTTCAATGGCCAAGGCGGTTTACACCACTAAAAAGTCCAGTCATTACGGTTTAGGCTTTGATTTTTACACGCATTTTACGTCACCTATCCGCCGTTATCCGGATGTGATGGTACACCGTTTACTGGAACATTACCTTGCCGAAGGTAAATCTGCGAGTGAAGAATCGTACGAAAAAATGTCTGTCCACTCCTCGCAAATGGAGAAAAAAGCAGCCGATGCCGAGCGTGCCTCTGTAAAATACAAACAGGCAGAATACCTTGAAGATAATATTGGCGAAAAATTCACGGGCATCATTTCCGGTTTAACCGAATGGGGAATGTATGTAGAAATCATTGAAAATAAATGCGAAGGCATGGTTCGCTTACGCGATATTAATGATGATTTTTATGTGCTCGACGAAAAGAACTACTGCATTATTGGCCAGCGAAAAAAGAAAAAATACCAGCTCGGTGACGAGGTAACCATCATGGTGAAAAAAGTGGATTTGAGTAAAAGGCAGATTGATTTTTCTTTGGTGACGAATTAAATATGATGGATAAAGAGTTTTAAAAATCATTCTCATAAAACAAAAAACTCTTTATATACTACTAATTCTATTTGCCATAAATTACAGTTTTGCCCAGGAACGCAAATTTTCTGTAAATACTAATGCCTTGAATCTATTAGTAGGAGGTCCTTCTATGGCTGTAAATTATGATATGTCAAGCAATTGGAGCATTCAGGTATATGCATTTAAATGAACCGTGGACTAAACGTATAAAAGAAATCAGAGCAAATGCATCCTGTAAAAATCATGCTGAGCTTGATGAAGCTACAGAATTAGACAGGGGAAATCCACAGGAATTAGGTACAGTGAATAAAAAGATGAAAGAATTATTTAATCTTCTTAATGTATTTGGGGGTTGTTGTGGTACCGATGAATAGCACGTTTTTGAAATTGTCAATCAGGTAAGAACTGCCTGATAGCAAAAGAAATTCCTCAATTAAAAGAAAACAGATTATTGTGATTTTATTCTGTTAGCTCAGACGTACAGCGCAGGCAAGTATTTTCTGTGAAAGATCTATTTTTCATGCAGAAAGTGAAATTCCTAAAAAAGATCTCGCAAATATCAAATTCAGCTGGATAAGCCTGAATGGCAATACAGCATTACGCATAGATGTTTTTGATTCCTACAGCAAATATGCCGTGAAACTGGATTGCCGCTGAAGAGATGATTTTTTCTGTGTAATGAAAATCTTAAATTCCACATTCGATTTAATGCGCAGTTTAAAAACCACTTATAAAGAAATATTGTTGCTGAATTAATATTTAAAATGGAAATTGTCAGGATCTGCCCTGATCAATAAATCATTTTAGGTTAAATCAGAAATTGAATATCTGCGGGCAATAAGTTGTAAATATCCATATCCATGAAACTTTCCATTTTTCTACAAACAGTTATCCCTTTCACTGAGGATGAATTATCTGAGATAACTTCTTGTTTTGAAAAGCAGTCCATATCTAAGAATGAAATGATTGTTCGCGAAGGACAGATATGCCAAAAACTGTATTTCATAGAGCATGGAATTGGAAGGAGTTTTTATCTGAATAAAGATGGTAAAGAAATTACCCAATGGTTTTTTGCTGAAGGGAAATTCATGACGAGCTTGGAAAGCTTTTTCCAGCAAAGTCCCAGCCTTTATTACCTGGAAATGTTAGATGACTCCATTCTTTACAGTATTTCAAGATCCAAACTGGATATGTTATTTACCAAGTTTCACAACATGGAAAAGTTCGGAAGGCTTTTATCAACAGAAATGCTTACCAAAGCAATTTCCAAATTGAGTGCGGTACAATTTCAAACAGCAAAAGAGCGGTATGATTATATGCTCAGCGAATTCCCGAATATTTCTTACCGTGTACCCCTGGGAAGCATTGCATCTTATCTGGGAATGACACAGGAAACTTTAAGCCGCATCAGAAGGAGTGATCATCAAAAAAAGCCTGATTTTTTGATATAGATCAAATAGCAGGTCTGATGATACCCGTAGTTTTGTAATACATAATAAGGTTTAATATGAAAATACAAAATTTAAAAACCTGCTTACTCATATGCTGTTTCATTTGGATTTTACCATCCGTTTCATTTGCTCAACAATTGGATCCGGTTATACGGGAACTTATCAGTAAGGGATTAACTAAAAGCCATACCCTTAATAATTACAAGTATGACGCACAGCAGGCTGTAGCCGATCAGGATTTAGCCCGGTCGGTATTTCTTCCAAAAGTTACTTTAAACGGATTGTATACCCGATTGGATGATAATATCAGCTTTGATAGTGATACTCGAAATTTATTGGAATCAACCCAGAAATTGCTTATTAAAGAAGCTGTTGGCTTGCCATTCAATGCGCCATTTCCACAGAATATCCCCATTAAAGAAACACCTTATTTACAGGATAAGAACATTCTGAAATCATCGGTTGATGTGGATTGGGTATTATTTAGCGGGTTTGAAGCCAGTAACGCACTTAAAGCCAGCAAGTACAAAGAAGCTTCGGTTAATTATGCCGGCCTGGCAGAGAAAGATAAAATTGCCTTAAAAATTATAGATACTTACGATAAACTGGCTCTGGTTAATGCGTCAAAAACTGTTTTAGAGACTTCAGAAAAGTATTTGAAAGAGCAGGAAATATACGTGAGAAAGGCCATTGAAAACGGCTTAACCACACCTATCGGACGCAAAAAAATTGAACTTGCACAGCAGCAGCTTGCTTCCAAACAACTGCAGACTGAGAACAATAAAACTTTACTGATCGAGGTATTGCAACAGTTAACCGGCGAAAGTAAAGAAAAACTAAGGCTGATCAATCCGCAATTGAAGCCTTATCAGTTTGACCCTGCTTCTGCAAATGCCAAAAGAAATGAAATTCGGGCATTGGAGGAAGCAGAAAAAGCCAGTCTTGCTAAAGCGATAATGGAGAGGAGTAATTTCATTCCAAAGATTGCTTTGAAAGGGCATTATGAATTTATAGAAGATGATCTATCTCTTCTGGATCCCCGCTGGTATGTTGGAGTTGGCATAAAATGGAATTTATTCGATGGCAATCAATCGCGGTTAAAAAGCAAAAAGTCGGTTCTTGAAAGCCGGAAATACGGCGAACAATTAGCTGAAGCGGAAGAGATGATTGCTTTGAGCATTGTAAAAGCTCAGTTGAACTACGAATCATCTTTACAAAATACTAAAATAGTGCTGAAGGAAATAGAACTTGCTACTGATACTTACGAGATGGTTAATAAGCAATATAAGAATGACCTTGCCTCGATAAAGGATGTACTCGATGCATTGAACGATCTTGAAAAAGCCAATTTTAAATTGCAGGAATCTTATTCAGATGAGCGGAAAGCAGTAACTGAACTTCTTTACGCAAAAGGAACCCTAACATACTAATCTCAAATACAAAAAAATGAAATCATTTAAATATATCGCTCTGGGCTGCATGTCTGTCTTAATTCTGGATTCCTGCAGTAAAGACAAAGAAATTACATCGTATAGAGGTAAGGTCAAGTTTGAAACCATTGCTGTAAGCAGCAAAATTGCTGGCAGAATTTCAAAAATTTATGTTCAGGAAGGTCAGGATGTGAAAAAAGGCGATACACTTGCCTATATCGATATTCCTGAAGTAAATGCAAAAATGATGCAGGCCGAAGGCGCAATAACATCTGCAAAAGGTCAGTTAGACCTGGCAAATAACGGAGCCACATCAGAACAGTTAAGGCAGATAAACGGGAATTTGGACGCAGGAAAAGCGCAGTTAAAATTTGCCAGAGAATCTTATGACCGACTGAATGCTATGTTTAAAGATTCGCTGGTGAGTCGCCAGCAGTTGGACGAAGTAAAAATGAAACTCGAAATGGCCAAATCACAGGTATTTGCCCTGGAAGCTAAACGAGATGAAGTTATAAAAGGCGCCAGAACAGAGCAGATAGCCCAGGCTAAGGGGCAGTTGGACAGGGCAATTGGGGCAAAAGAAGAGGTTAAATCGGCTTCTGACGAAAAGTATTTAATCGCTCCCGCCGATATGTCTGTTGAAACAATCAGCCTGAAAGAAGGGGAATTACTAACGCCCGGATACACGCTGTTTAATGGGTATGAAAAGAATGAGGTTTACTTTCGTTTCACAGTGCCGGAATCTAAAATTTACGATTTTAAAGTCGGGTCGTCCATTATAATTGTGAATCCATACACCAAAAAAGAGATTCAGTCGAAGATTTTGTCTATCAATCAACTGGCTCAATATGCCGATGTGACAAGCACCTCGCCATTATATGATCTCTCTGAATCTATATATGAATTAAAAATAGTTCCAGTTTCAATCCCGGATGCGCAAACATTCTATGCGAACTCCACGGTATTAATTAAAAAATAAACCATGAAAGAATTTTTTCAGTTAGTACGGGTAGAATTTTCGCGTATATTTTCAAACAATGTATTGCTTGCCATATTCTTTGGCGCACCCATTCTGTATGGTATTTTATTCGGATACGTTTATCAGCAGGCAAAAGTGGTGGATTTACCAATTGTGATCATCGATCAGAATCACAGTCCGCTTACTGATAAAATTATTGATGCTTTTAATGATAATGAAGGTTTAACAGTTAGTGATGTACGTGCCGAACCAGGCAATATTTTAGAAGAAATGCCGGTGAAACAATATGCCGCAGTAATAACCTTACCTACTAATTTTGAGGAAGCCATTTTGCAAAAAAAGCATCCGGAAGTACGTGTTGATTTAAATATGGCAAATATTTTAAATGCAAATACCGCAAGCAAGCACATCCAATCGGTTTTAATGACATTAAATGCAGGGATTGAAATTGAAGGCCTAAAAAAACAAGGCTTAAATCCGGACCAGGCAATGTCTGCCTATGAAAGCTTCAAAATTAATTACAACAGGCTTTATAATTCTACCGGTAACTACCTGACTTTTATGCTTCCTGGTTTGTTGGCAGCTATTATGCAGCAGGTTATATTTTTAGCCATGGCACTTGTTTTTGCCAGAGATTTTGAGGATGGTTATTTTATAAAACTGATTAAAACAGGTAATTGGGCAGTCTATCAGATAGCGCTGAAATCGGTTCCGTTTCTCTTAATGATCCCTTGTTTATGGATAGTTGTCAGTTTGTTTTTTCCATGGTTTAATATTGAAATTGATATTTACAATTTCCGCGTTTTCATATTAACCCTGTTATTAACCCTGGCTTCCATGTGTATCGGGATGCTGTTCTCTATTTTCATTCCAAGCCAGCTTAAAGCTACAGAACTCTTAATGGTAATATCAACTCCGGCCTTTGTCCTTAGCGGGTTTACCTGGCCCTCTATTGCAATTCCTTCTGTAATTAATGGTATTGCACAAGTAATTCCTTTAACGCACTTTTTAAGCGGATTTAGAAAGGTGGCATTTTACGGAGGTAACTTCTCCTCCATTCTGCATGAAATTAATATGTTGTTGCTAATTATCCTCGTCTCCCTTGCGCTGATGATTTCATTTCTTCAGATAAAAATATACCGGGCAAAAAAAATCAATCAGGTATCAAAAGATCAGGTGGTTCAATAAATTAATATTTTTCTTTTTTTCAGATCCAGATTCCTTAAAAAATAAAGTATAACAAATATTTTAAGATCATCTGACATTTTAATTCAGCTGCTGACTGGTTCCGTGGATATCCCTTTCTATCTTACTCAGCATTAGATTAAAATAAGAATTAAAAATTTTCTGATAAATGCACATACCTGAAAACCCCGCACATACGCATTTACTGGATATTTTAATTAGATTTATTTACTCTAAAATTCTTTTTATATGGATCAGAAAATAATCACTCTTTACGATGAATACACGCACAGCGGCATCTCGCGAAAAGATTTCATGAAAAAACTGGCAATCCTTACCGGGAGCACAGCTTTAGCTTTAAGTGTTTTGCCATTACTGGAAAACAATTATGCATCAGCAACAGAGATTAATGATGATAACCTGATTCTGGAGAACATTACCTATCCCGGAGCTGATGGTGAAATGAAAGCTTTTCTGGTAAAGCCCAAAGGCAAAAAGCATTTAGGATGTGTATTGGTAATCCACGAAAACCGCGGATTAAACCCGCATACAATAGAGGTAACAAAAAGAGTTGCTTCCGAAGGATATTTAGCCATGGGGGTTGATGCACTTTCTCCTTTTGGAGGAACTCCGGAGGATGAGGACAAAGCCAGAGAGCTTATAGGCAAATTAGACCCGGAGAAAAATCTTCAAAATTATCTTAAAGGTCTTGACTATCTGCGAAAGCATGCCGACGGAAACGGCAAAGCAGGCTGTGTTGGTTTTTGTTGGGGGGGCGGCATGGCCAACAAACTTGCGGTTCATGATCCAAAACTTCGGGCGGCCGTTGCTTATTATGGTTCACAGGCAAAAACAGAAGATGTTCCAAAAATTAAAGCGAGTATTATGCTTCATTATGCCGGCCTTGATGAACGCATCAATGCCGGAATTCCGGCATACGAAGAGGCTTTAAAAAACAATCACATTGATTATAAATTATTTATTTACGATGGGGTAAACCACGCGTTTAATAATGACAGTTCCCCGACTCGGTACAATGAAACTGCAGCTAAATTAGCCTGGGAAAGAACTATGGGATTGTTTAAGGATAAATTAACAGGGAAATAAGAATCAAATTAACCGAAAGTATGTTGATGAAATCGTTTTTTCTGGCTCTTGCCATATTTTGTATCCAGGGGAAACTGATAGCACAGCCGGGCAAAAATAAACCAGCAGGCCTTAATCTGGAAACAGTTGAGTATCCATTTCAGGTACATTACATAAATCTCCGTATACAGGGTGAAGACCTAAAGATGGCCTACATGGATTTGAAACCTGAAAATCCAAAAGGAAAAACTGTGGTTCTGCTTCACGGAAAAAATTTCAATGCTGCCTACTGGAAGCAAACAGCAACTGATCTTGCAGAAAATGGCTATCGGGTGATCATGCCGGATCAGATAGGTTTTGGGAAATCATCCAAACCCAATCGTATTCAGTATACATTTCAATTGCTTGCTCAAAACACACGAACTATTCTGGATACTCTTAAGATAAATAATATTAGTTTGCTAGGTCATTCGATGGGCGGTATGTTGGCTACCCGGTTCACGCTAATGTATCCCCAACTGGTTGATAAATTAATACTCGAAAATCCCATCGGACTTGAAGACTGGAGATTACATGTTCCATACCAGACGGTAGACGATTGGTATCAGAATGAGCTTGGCCAGACGTACGAAAAAAGTAAAAATTACCAGCTTACTTTTTATTATGATAATAAATGGAAACCAGATTATGAACAATGGCTAAACATGCAAGCCGCCTGGACCAATGATATTGATTATCCTAGAATTGCATGGAATTCGGCTTTAACATATGATATGATTTTTACCCAGCCCGTGTGCTATGAGTTTCAAAATATCAAAAACCCAACTCTTCTGATAATTGGTCAGCGTGACCGCACCGCCCTGGGTAAAAATAAAGCTCCTAAGGAGATTCAAAACAGTCTGGGAAATTATCCAGCTTTAGGTAAACTAACAGCATCAAGAATTAAAAATTCTGAGCTGGTAGAAATTGAGAATGTTGGTCATTTGCCGCACATTGAATCATACCTGCAATTTATTCAGCCTCTCTTAAAATTCCTGAAGAAAAATTAGACTTATCAAAGGACTTAAATTTTGCTAAGTTTGGATTCAAGAATTACATTACCCTGAATGCAATCCATAGAAGAACTACAGAAAATCATAGACCGGGCCATTTCCGAATCACAATATCCTGAATCACCTCAAGAATTATATCAGCCTATAACTTACCTGATGGAGTTGGGAGGCAAACGCTTGCGGCCTGCCAGCCTGTTAATGGCCTGCAATCTTTTCAGCGATAATATCAGCAAAGCAATAAAGCCGGCTCTGGGAATTGAAGTTTTTCACAACTTTACCCTGATGCATGATGACATTATGGATAATGCTCCTCTGCGCCGGGGAAAACCAACTGTTCATAAAAAGTGGAATCAAAGCGTAGCTATCCTTTCGGGAGATGTGATGCTGGTAGAAGCCTATAAACTGATGATGCAGGTAGAAACCGAAATCATTGCACAGATACTGGGAATTTTTAATGATACAGCTGTTGGAGTTTGCGAAGGCCAGCAGATGGATATGAACTTTGAATCGGTTTCTGAGGTGAATGTTGAGCAATATATCAACATGATAAGGCTAAAGACGGCTGTTTTGCTTGGCGGAGCTTTAAAAATTGGGGCATTAATAGGTGGAAGTTCATTAACTGATGCTGAACTATTATATCAGTTTGGCGAAAATCTTGGAATTGCATTTCAGCTTCATGATGATATTCTGGATGTGTATGGCGATCCTGAGAAATTTGGAAAACAAGTTGGGGGTGATATTCTCTCAAATAAAAAAACGTTCATGCTTATCAGTGCACGTGCGCTGGCTACCGGAGAATTAAATAATAGCCTTGAAAAATGGCTGGAACATACAGAAAAAGATCCGGGGAATAAGGTACAGGCGGTAACGGAAATTTATGACCAATTAGGCGTTAAAAATCTCGCAGAGAAAGAAATGATGAATTTCGCCGAAAAAGCTATCCGGGCATTGGAACAGGTATCTGCAGAAACTTCTAAAAAAGAGATTTTGCGCAAATTTGCAGAAACTTTACTCGTCAGAGAAAGCTAAAAAAATCTTCAAATTCATTAAACAATAAAGCCCGGCTGAAAAATATCAGCCGGGCTTATTTAATATTCAAATTTTTTACAATTCTTCTGAAGGAGCTAATTTTTCAGGAGCTTCTTCAACAGAAGTTTCCTCTTTAGCAGCAGCTTTCTTTGCAGGAGCTTCTTTTTCAACAGGTGCTTTTGCTTTCTTAGCCGGTGCTGATTTTACTTCAACAGTCTCAGCAATTTGATCTTCGATTGGAAGAATTGATACGTATGATTTATCATCACGTTTCTTTTTGAAAATAACTGTTCCGTCGATCAAAGCAAATAAAGTATGGTCTTTACCAATACCTACAAACTTATCCGGGTGGTGTTTTGTACCACGCTGACGAACGATGATATTACCTGCTAACGCAGCCTGACCACCAAAAATTTTAATACCTAAACGCTTGCTATGCGATTCGCGACCGTTTCTGGAACTACCGGCTCCTTTTTTATGTGCCATTCTATATTTTATTTATGAACTGAAAACCAGTTCAGAATTTTAAACTTAATCAGTACAGGCATAAAACCTGTAAATAAAACTTATAAAGTAATGCCTGTGATTTCAATTTTAGTGAACTGCTGGCGATGACCATTTTTCTTTTTGTAACCCTTACGGCGTTTCTTTTTGAAAACGATAACTTTATCTCCTTTTAAATGAGACACGATCTTAGCTGAAACTTTAGCACCTTTCAAAGCGTCAACGCCGACTTTGAATTTACCACCATCTTCTGCTAATAATACATTGTCAAATTCAATACTAGCGCCTTCATCTCCTTGTAAACGGTGTACAAAAAGGTGCTGGTCTTTTGCAACTTTGAATTGCTGTCCGGCTATATTTACTATTGCGTACATTATTAGATAATTATTTAAATACTTAATTTTTAATGAGGTGCAAATATAGAAATTAAATCCTTAAACTGAAACAAATTGAAAGAGCTTTTTTAACATGGTTAAGCCCACAAAAGCTTCTCAAGATTCTTTTAAAAAAATTCGCAACTATGTATGGTCAAAACCTTATTAATTTTCCGGCTTAATGCGACTAATTATGCCTGTCCTGTGCATCATTAATTACATTAGTTATTTCCTTGACCAGCTGCCTGGCAGCATCACCCAATTTTTGTTTTTCATTATAATCAGCATCAAAGAGAACATGCTTGCTCTTATTCTTATAATTGTACTCAATATAATAGTGCGGAGACTTTAAACTTTTAGTTTTGTCTGAGCCCGAAAAAACTTCAGGAAAATTCCAGAATCCCTGTTCAGCTGCTTTGCGATGCAGGTACAGCAAATCATCTTTGGTTAACTTCACATTTGTTTTTACCAGTGAATCTTTTGAATTGAGATATTGGTAATTGCCGGTTTTAGAGTTGTATTGGTTAACCAGATTATCACCCAGTCCGAATTTAAAGGTAATAGATTCAAATTCTGAAAATTTATACGGTGCGTTTTTAATCATAATGCCATAGTAATAGAAGCAGTACAACAAAAAAGGCGTAATAATACAAATGGCTAAAAATATTTTTTTACCGCGATCACTCATAATAGTTTTCTAATAAAATAACAGAAATCTTTTTTATTTCTCTTCCGCAATATGTTCCAGATTATGAATTCTGGCAGTATTTGGCTCCGCCAATTCTACCGGAGGATTAAATTCTCCCTCCCATTTTGCAATAACAATAGTTGCCAGACAATTACCAATTACGTTCACAGAAGTACGTGCCATATCCATCAGTTCATCAATTCCAAGAATAATAAAGATGGGCCAAACGGGCATCCCGAAAGAAGCTGCTGTACCAAGTAAGATAACAAGAGAGGCACGTGGCACTCCTGCGACACCTTTACTTGTCAACATTAAAGTAAATACCATAAATAACTGCTGACCGATTGTTAAAGGAATACCGGCAGCCTGTGCAACAAAAATTGCTGCTAATGATAAATAAAGCGTGGTACCATCCAGATTAAAGCTATAACCGGTTGGCATTACAAAGGCCACAATTTTACGTGGAACACCAATACGCTCCATAGCTTCCATGGCCCTTGGCAAGGCCGCCTCAGAACTTGTTGTGGCAAATGCAATTGAAACCGGCTCGGCAATAGCTTGCAAAAACTTTTTAATAGGAACTTTTACTATTAAAGCAATAGGTAATAATACACCTAAAAGGAACACAATTAATGCAACATATAAGGTCATTAGTAATTGCAGCAAGTTCACTAAAATACCCAGACCCATATGTCCAACGGTATAAGCAATGGCTGCACCAACCCCTATCGGAGCAAAATACATAATAATATTAGTGAATTTAAACATCACTTCAGAGAGACTCTCAGTAAACTTCAGCATGGGCTGGCGTTTATCTTCACGAACCATGGCCAGTGCAATACCAAAAATGATACTGAAAACTACGATTTGCAAAACCTGTCCCTCAGCAATAGATTTGGCTACGTTCTCGGGGAAAATATGTAATATAATATCATTCAGGGTTTGAGGAGGAACACTCGGCAATTCCTCATGAACACCTGCCGGGAGTTTAATTCCCACTCCTGCTTTTGAAATATTAATGGCTATTAATCCAATAAATAAAGCGATTGTAGTTACTACCTCGAAATATAAAATTGATTTCCAACCCATTCGGCCAACCTGCTTAAGATCAGAATGTCCGGCAATTCCATAAACAAGTGTTGCAAATAATAAAGGTGCAACAATCGTTTTAATCATTTTAAGGAATACCTTGCTCAGCACCTGCAGCTTCATTCCAATTTCGGGGAAATCATGCCCGATTTCTGCACCTACAACCATAGAAATTAAAATCCAGCTGGTTAATGATTTCCTTTTTAATCCAAAAAGGAATAAGGCTGCAATTGCCAGCCAGCGAACAGCTAATAAGGCAATATCCGGAACCTCTAAAACATGATAGAAATTTAGAAATGTTAAAATTGCGGCGAGTGAAACGGTTATAAGAACGGTTAACCCAATATTATTAATCTTCATTTTTGAGGTTTAGTGTCGACAGCAAAAGTAATTATTTAGATTTACCAAGCAAACCAATCGTAGAGGATGAAACCGGAGAAGCTAACGGATATAAAAAAAGAACTTTCACACAAGAGTGTACAGGAACTAACTGACCTGTGTTTGCGTCTTGCCAAGTATAAAAAAGAAAATAAAGAATTATTAAATTACTTGCTGTATGATGCCTCAGAACCACTCCAATATTCAGAAAAGGTAAAAACTTTTTTGAATGAGGATTTTAAAAATCTCCAGCACCATTATTACTACAGCAGCAAATCTTTACGGAAGATATTGAGATTGATGAACCGTTATATTAAATATACCGCATCCAAACAAGTTGAAATTGAGCTGCTCCTCTGGTTTTGCAATTCTTTTATAAAATATGCAGATACCCGAACTTCTCACAAACCACTTCAGGCATTATTCATCCGGCAATTAGATAAAATAAAATTAATTATTCCCAAATTACATGAAGACCTACAGTTTGATTATGTGCAAGAATTTGAAGAAATGCTCAGTTTAGCAGCAGGTAAAATTTCATGGATCAATAAAAATTTGTATGCCATTAATTAACGTGTAACAATTCCTGATCGGTAACATCTAAAAAAGGAATAAAATCAATGGTAGATAAGGAAGCAAATTTTAAAGACATTTTTCAGAAAAACTCCCGAAAAATTTACCATCTATGTTATGGTTATACCGGCGATGAAGATTCTGCCAATGACCTGATGCAGGAGACTTTTATGAAAGTCTGGCAAAATCTGGATAAATTTCGTAACCAGGCGCTAATCTCTACCTGGATTTACCGAATTGCCGTGAATACTTGCCTTTCTTATTTACGTGTAGAAAAAAGACATCCGAAAGACGAGTTGACTACCAGCATTATAGAAAATAAACCGGAAGAATTATCTGACAAAAATGACCAGGTTGCTTCTCTCTATAAGTGTATATCTCAGCTGGAAGAAAACGAGAGAATACTTATAACCATGGTACTTGATGAGGTTCCATATCCCGAAATAGCACAAATTTCAGGAATTTCGGACGGGAATTTGAGAGTGAAGATTCATCGGATTAAACAGAAATTAACAGAACTTTATAACCGGAATGAAAGATTTTGATGCGCTGAAAAGTATCTGGCATGACCAGGTATCCGTGCCTAAAATCAGTCACGGCGATATTTTAAAACGGGTAAGAAAAACTAAAAACGGCTTTGCCAATAAGCTTCTTTTAGAATTAGCAGGCATGAGCCTTTCTATTGCTTTGATAATTTTTGGCTGGGCTTACAGTCCGTTTAAAATGTGGACCACACATGCAGCCATGTTAATAGTAATCATTTGCTTCATGTATTATATGTATACTCAAGTTAGAGATTACAGGAGGATCAAGGATGAATCACTGCTGATGAAAAAGCCGGAGGATTATATTGCTTATCTCAAAAAATATAAACATGACCGCTATATTTTAAACACCCGTAAATACCGCATCTATACACTTTTTCTCAGCATCGGCCTGATACTCTACTTCATTGAAATTGCGATTATGGCAAGTTTATGGATCACTTTATCCGGCCTGATTTTTACCACGGCCTGGATAGCTTTCTGTTATTTTTACGTAATGAAAAGGTATATCCAGAAAGAGGAAAGCAAACTCGAAGATATGATCTCAAACCTGGAGAGGCTTCAAAAGCAATTTGGCAATCAGGATACTGAATAATTATTTCTTTTTAGCGGCTGTATCTGTTTCTTGTTTTACTTCATCCACACTAAAACTGTTATTTCTCAGCTGATATTTTAAAATCTTTTTTTCGGTGGTCGGATTATTTTTATCCTCGTCATTAGTAACAGGAAATTCCCGCATCAGCACATCATCTTTTATGTAAACAGAATCTCCGCCTTTATATCCTTTTTTGGATTTACCGCTTAGATTCGGGAATGTAATCTGACGTGCAGAACCGCTGTTATTAAATTCATAAACATACATACTCAAATGAGATCCTTCTCCCTCGCCTTTTGCCTGGATATATAATTCCGGATCGCCGTCGGCGTCCATATCCATATTCCATACATCTACAATTTCACCATCCAGTTCGCCCGAAATTGATTTGTATTTTAAATGAGTTGAATCAGATCTAAGAATCAGGTAAGCGCCTACCGATTCTGAACCGCGACCCCAACTTACCACGTCCAATGTTAAACCGGGTTTCACTTCTACTGCTTTATGAAAACGAAAAGGCTCAGCTAATTTAACTTCAACTGGTTTAGAAGCTGCAGGTAATTCCTTTTCTTCCTGGTTGCAAGCTGATATAATAAAGGCCGAAAGCACTGTTACATGCCATAACTTTAGAGAATACATTCTTAAATATTTTAGTTAAATAACAAACGTGCAGGAATTTCTGCTTTTTCTTTTCCGGGTTCAGTAATAAATACCCGAAGATTTGACTGGCCGCCCTGCTGAAAATAACTAACCTGAATCTGATGGTATCCTTTCAACAAGTTTACTGCTCCTGAGGTTTCAAAACCGGTATGTTTACCATCATTATTAACAACCAACTGTCCATCAATCATCACCACCGATCCATCATCAGAAAATGTACTGAATTTATAAATCCCGTCGCTTTCAATAAAAATATAACCATTAAATACAGCACCGTAGGTACGGGATTTGTTCCGAAACTTAGTTAAATTTAAAACCGGTGCAATTCCCCGCTCCGCTGATTTTGATATATCAATTTTATCCGTTGAGTTAAAAACTCCGGGTACGTAGTAATAATTGAGTCCTGCCCCTTTAGTTGTAACCGATGCAGAAGCCAGGGGCAATAAATTACTTAAAATAGTGGTGGTAACCGCACTGGTTTTTCCTGATGGAGTGATCACTATGGTTTTAACTATCCGCTGATCATCCTCCGGCACTTTAATATTAAGAGGCTTATCATACAGAAGATCTGTAGCTCGTGGATTGTACCCATCTATTGTATAAAATATCTTTCCGCCTTCAACCGGCAATTTATAATCAAGGGTAAACTGAGATCCGATTAACGTAGTATCCATAGCCCCGATAGCGGTAGGAATGCGGTATAAAAAGTCAGTCTGGTCAATTGCCCCCAAATGTTTAGCCACTCTTTGTTCATTAAAATTTTTAAAATTCTTTCTTTCCGGAGCGCTCCAGGCTATTTCAGAAAGTGAAAGCAGGCGTGGCAATACCATGTATTCTACTTTTGCAGAAGTAGCCATATATTCCGTCCAAACATTTGCCTGTACCCCAAGAATATATTTCTGAAACTTTGGATCGAGATTTTCAGGAGTGGGATTATAATTATATACTTTTTCCAGAGTAGAGAGTCCATGTATTGTTAAAGGTTCCTGAACGGCATTCCCCTGATAGTGGTCAAAATAAACATGAGAATCAGGAGTCATTATTACATTATGATTTAATTTGGCAGCAGCTATTCCTCCAACAGTTCCTCTCCAGCTCATAACAGTTGCATTCGGGGCCAGACCACCTTCAAGTATTTCATCCCAGCCAATGATCTGCCTTCCATTAGAATTTACAAATTTCTCGATCCGCTGAACAAAATAACTTTGCAACTGATGCTCATCTTTTAATTTATTATCACTTATACGCTTTTGACAAAAACGGCACTTGTTCCATTGAGTCTTTGGAGCTTCATCTCCACCAATATGAATATACGTGCCCGGGAAAAGCGGAATTACTTCTGATAAAACATCTTCAAGGAAAGAAAAGGTGCTCTCCTTTCCGGCGCAAAAAATATCTTCAAATATTCCCCACTTCTCAGCTACCTTGTAAGGACCCGGATTCGGACCGCAACCCAATTCAGGGTAAGCCGATAGAGCCGCAAGTGCATGACCCGGCATTTCAATTTCGGGAATGACGGTAATGAATTTTTCAGAAGCATATTTCACCACATCCTTAATTTCTTCCTGAGTATAAAATCCTCCGTACTGAGTCTGATCGAACCGTTGAGGAAAACGATCATGAAAATGGCCAATAATCGTTTGATCGCGATAAGCTCCTACCTGAGTTAATTTCGGATATTTTTTTATTTCAATACGCCAGCCCTGATCATCTGTTAAATGCCAGTGAAAAGAATTAAGCTTATACTGAGCTAATAAATCGATGTATTTTTTAATAAAAGAAACCGGGAACATATGCCGAACCACGTCCAGATGCATTCCGCGATATTTATAACGAGGTTCATCTTCTATAAGAACACTATTAATTTGTGGAGCAGCCTGCGTATGTTTTGGAATAAGCTGCATTAAAGTTTTAAGTCCATAAAACAAACCTGCACCTTTTCCAGAAACATTTATCTGAGTAGGATTTACCGATAATTCATATCCTTCGGGATTTGAACCTTTATATTCAGCTGAAGAAAATCTGATAATTCCTTCCGGAGCTTTTATAAAATTTTTGGCTACTACCAAATCCAAAAAATGAACTTCTTTTAAGTAGTCATGAAATAGCTGAGCTATTTTTTGATCGCTTTCGGTTTCGTATTGAATTGCATATTGATTGCTAAACGTAAATTGGCCGGTTTGCGGTTTTATAGATTTCGGAACCGGAATAATTCCCAGATTGGGATCATTGGTTTGAGATTTACTGAATTGGGCGCTTATTAAAATTACGAAAGTAAACAGGAAAAATCTTCTCATAAAAATTATATCAGTTCCTTCAAATCTATAAAAATATTTCCTTCTCAATAATCCTAAATAAATTATCTGAACTTAACGGTCACTTTTTTACCTGAGATATTTTCAAGCATGGGCTGAAAAATAAGCTTCGCATTTTCCTGAGTCTTTCCTAAAATATTTTGCTGTTTGGCATTTTCAAGCAACTTTTGCTCGGCAAGTTTGTAAATGCCTTCCACCATATCTTTCGAATCGCTTGGAAAAATTACTCCTGAGACATCGTATACTTTTGATCTCTGGTGATCCAGTTTGGTGTAACAGATTTCTGGGGCGGGCAAAAAAACAGTTACCGAATCATCGTTTGAACTGATGATGTCTTCTTTCTTTATTTTGGTTAGATCAATACAACCGGTAACCTCCCCTGCGGCAACAAATAAAATCCGCTTATCTGGCAAAATCATTCGAAGTTCTTTTTTCTCCAGCACATCTTTCATGGAGTATTTAACCAATTCCAGCTTACCCATATTGCTGATTTTTTCAATCATAATATCTTCATTGAGCACTGTCCGCGTTAATGCAAACTGTCGCTTAATGTAAAAAGCAATAAAAATTAGAAAGAGAATAGTTATTATAGAAGTGATCAGAATCAGGGCGGTTCTGGTTCGGAGGTTAAAGCTGCGCATGCACTTTAACTGCAAAAAGAATGCCTCCCTTTAACCGGAGGCATCCTTTTTTTTAGAAGAAGATTTAACTGTAACGGTCGCTTCCTCCTGCTTTGCATTTGGGTTGCGTAAGCGGAGTTTACCAAAACTTCTATTGGTAATTTTTCCTCGTTTTGTTTTGATATCACCTTTTCCCATAATTCATGAAATTAACATCACTATTTAATGCTAACACCCACAGGATGATATAGTTTGCATCAGAACAACCGATAATATTTTAAGATATTAATAATCCTGATTAAGCAATAACGGATTTAACAGGCTGATGCTCTTTTGCTGCCAGATAACGTTCGGATTCAAGTGCCGCAATACAACCAGTTCCGGCTGCGGTAACCGCCTGACGCCATAATTTATCCTGTGCATCGCCGCAGGCAAAAACACCTTCTATATTCGTCTGAGTACTGTCGGGCTTGGTAATCAGGTATCCAGTTTCGTCCATATCCAACCATCCTTTAAAAATTTCAGTATTTGGATTATGACCGATAGCTACGAAAAATCCGGTTACGGGAATCGTTTTTTCTTCCGAATTTACATTGTTTACTATCCGAACTCCGGTTACATTTTTTCCGTCGCCCAAAATTTCCTTTGTTTCGGAATTATAATGAATAATGATGTTAGGCGTATTTAAAACACGGTGCTGCATGGCTTTGGATGCCCTGAATTCATCACGACGTACCAGCATATGCACCGTTTTACAAAGTTTTGCAAGGTAAGTTGCCTCTTCTGCCGCGGTATCACCTGCTCCAACAATTGCCACATCCTGTCCCTTAAAAAAGAAACCATCACAAACGGCACATGCCGAAACGCCGAAGCCATTGTATTTTTGTTCACTCTCAAGTCCAAGCCATTTTGCAGAGGCACCTGTAGCGATAATTACTGTATCAGCAGTTATAGTTTTGCTTTCATCTACCACAACCTGGTGAGGCTGGGTTGAAAAATCAACTTTAGTAACATAGCCAAAGCGAATATCCGTTCCGAAACGCTCGGCCTGTTTCCGAAAATCTTCCATCATCTCCGGCCCCATAATTCCATTTGGGTAACCCGGAAAATTATCTACATCTGTAGTTTGAGTTAATTGACCGCCCGGAACAATACCGGTATACATCACAGGTTTCAGATCTGCACGGGCAGCATAAATAGCGGCAGTATATCCGGCCGGACCGGAGCCTATAATCAGGCATTGAACATGTTCAGTTTCTTGTGTCATTATCTAAATTTTGGAAAACAAATTTAGTTTTTTCAAGTGGGGCAGGCAATATGTATTTGTCAGGAAATTCTATAATAAAATCAAGTAAAATCCTCACTTACTAATCCGGATATTTACTCCAAAATCAACTAAACGATAGAACATAGAAAAGCCTTTTGGCTGAAAAAATAGACTAGAAAAACACAGCCATTTAAAAATTAAAAGAAATCTTAGAACCGGGTTGAATGATTTTCCTCATTCTCACCTAAACCTTCAACATTAGGTTTTCGGCTTTTGTTAACCAACTCGCTTACCTTTTTAAAACTGCCTTTACCCTCATCATGCTTTATTGACACGTGACCCAATGTGCCAATATTATTTTGACTGAAGGAAGTGTGGGTTGTTCCCTTATCATAGGATTTATGGCCTGATGAATGAGATTTTTGTTTAGCTTTCATGACAAACAGCTATAAATTATGTTATTATACTAACGTAATTTATAGCTATTCCAATACAAAATTTATTAATCTAATTGGTTTAAGTTTGCATTACGCCAACGTTAAATTTCTTCTCTATTGGTGACTGATTTGCCGCCTCGATTCCCATAGAAATTACCTTTCGGGTTTCCAGGGGATCAATAATCCCATCCACCCATAGGCGTGATGCGGCATAATACGGTGTTGTTTGGCGGGTATATCTGTCGGTAATTTCTTTAAGCAACTCGTCTTCACGCTCCTGTGTTATTTCTTCTCCTTTTGCTTTAAGGGATGACTCTTCAATCTGCAATAATACTTTTGCAGCCTGAGATCCGCCCATTACTGCAATTTTAGCTGAAGGCCAGGCATAAATCAGTCGTGGATCATAGGCTTTTCCGCACATTGCATAATTGCCTGCTCCGTATGAATTTCCAATTACGATAGTGAATTTAGGCACTACGGAATTGGCAACGGCATTCACCATTTTAGCACCATCTTTTATTATTCCACCCTGTTCTGAACGGCTGCCAACCATAAATCCGGTTACATCCTGCAAAAAAACCAGTGGAATTTTTTTCTGATTGCAGTTCATTATAAAGCGGGTAGCTTTATCAGCCGAATCAGAATAGATAACTCCGCCAAACTGCATCTCTCCTTTTTTGCTTTTAACCACTTTACGCTGATTGGCCACAATTCCAACAGCCCAGCCATCAATACGGCCCAGACCGCAAATAATACTCTGACCATACAATTGCTTATATTCTTCGAATTCAGAATTATCAACCAGGCGTTCAATAATATCACGCATATCATATGGCTTTTCCCTGTTTTCTGGTAGAATGCCATAGATCTCTTTTTCTTCTTTTTTTGGAGATGCAGATTTAATACGGTCGAAACCCGCATTTTGTGGCGCACCGATCATGCTCATGATATTACGGATAGAATCCAGGCAGGCCTGATCATTTGGATGTTTATAATCTGTAACACCCGATATTTCGCAGTGAGTGCTTGCTCCGCCTAAAGTTTCATTATCTATATCCTCGCCAATGGCAGATTTAACAAGATAACTTCCAGCAAGGAAAACCGACCCGGTACCATCTACAATCATCGCTTCATCACTCATAATTGGCAAATATGCACCCCCCGCAACGCATGAACCCATAATTGCAGAAATTTGAACGATACCGCTGCTGCTCATTAAGGCATTATTTCGGAAAATACGCCCGAAATGTTCTTTATCCGGAAAAATTTCATCCTGCATGGGCAGAAAAACTCCGGCAGAATCTACCAGGTAAATTGTTGGTAAACGGTTTTCCATGGCAATTTCCTGTGCCCTCAGATTTTTCTTTGCTGTCATCGGAAACCAGGCGCCCGCTTTTACCGTTGCATCATTTGCCACGATCATGCATTGCCGGCCCGAAACGTATCCGATTCCTGTAATAACACCCGCTGAAGGACATCCTCCCTGCTCCTGGTACATATCTTCGGCCACAAAAGCACCAATTTCAAGCCATTCAGAATCAGCATCAATCAGATAGCTGATCCGTTCGCGGGCCAGCATTTTTCCTTTAGCTTTTTGCTTTTCGGCGGCCTTTGCACCACCACCGGCATATATTTTCTTTAGCCGGGTATTTACATCGTACAGAAGTTGTTTATTAATATCTTCGTTCTTATTAAACTCTATATTCATGGCGCCAAGTTAATGGTAAATGTTAGAAGCTAAAAGCCCGCCATCAAAAAGAATTTGATTCCAATTAAATCTTTTTTGAGGTTAAAAAAGGAGTTTAAGGCTTGTAAAATTTCATACATTAATTATATAGATTTGAACCTTTTAGCTTTTTAGCCGTAAATAACTATTTTATATTCCAACCGTATTATAATACTGAATGAAAAAAACATCTACGCTCCTGACATATAATCTCTGCTTAACTTTTATTCTCCTTTTTTTCAATTCTAAAACTGTTTTTTCACAAGAAGATCTTGATTCTGATGAGCTTTTTAAACTTGCCCGAACAGAAGCATTTGACAACAGCAATTATCCAAAAGCCATCTCTTTATCCAAAAAGGCTTTAGAAAGCAGTCCTGATTACGCTGATATCCGGATTTTTCTGGGAAGATTGTATACCTGGAGCGATAAGCCGGACAGTGCCCGTATGGAATTTAAAAAAGTTCTTGCTCTAAACCCAAAGAACGAAGATGCGTTAAGTGCCAACTTTGATGTTGAATATTTCAACGATCAATATTCTGAAGCTTTGCAGTTATCAGAAACTGCTTTGAATTTTTATCCCGGCTCAGAAGATTTCATCATTAGAAAAGCAAAGGCATTAAATGCGCTTGAAAGATCCAAAGAAGCGTATGAACTGACTTCAGAATATCTTATAAAAAATCCGGAAAGCAAACTGGTATCAGAACAAAATGAAAGTTTAAAAGACGGATTAAGGATTCACAGAATAGGTGTTGGATATTCATTTATACATTTTGATAAGCGATTTGATGATCCCTGGCAAATTGCTGGTATTTATTATGGCAACCGCAATAAATCATTTTCCTATACACTGGGAGTCAATTATGCCAATCGGTTTAATTCTCATGGAACTGAAATAGAGGGAGAAAGTTACCCGCAAATAGTAAAAGGTCTGTACGCATACGTAGGTGCGGCGGCGGCTTTAAGCGGCGACGGGCTTTATCCAAAATACCGTGTTGGAGTTTCTTTATACAAATCATTACCAAAAAGTTTTGAGGCAGAGCTAGGTATCAGGCACCTGCAGTTCAGCACGTCAACAGATGTATTTGTTTTGGGATTGGGAAAATATTTAGGCAATAATTTTTACAATGTCCGCTCCTATCTTACGCCTTCTGATGGTACGCTTTCTGCGTCAGTAAACCTGATTGTCAGATTTATTTTAAACGATAACCGCGACGACTTTTTCGGATTCAACCTGGGAACCGGTGCTTCACCCGATGACAGATCTCGACTACTTGATGTACCCAATTTATTAAACAGCTTTAAAGCTGGGTTAGATTTTTCGCACACCATTAAAAAGAGATCCGTAATTACATTTACCGGCACCTATATTAATGAAGAATATCTGAGCAAAACCTATGGCAATCAATATAACGGGTCCGTTAGTTTTCAGCATAAATTTTAATGAAAAAGAATAAAAGGAGACTTTCCGCCGGTGTACTTTTGTTTTATTTTGTAATGCTGTTGCCTGTTTGGATGTGGCTGGCATGGCTGGTGTGGCCGAAAACCAAACTTGTGATAGCCATTGTAGACAAAACGGTTTTAAATGTGGCCGGACAGGAGCATGCTTCACTTACTTGGGTATTAAGAAATCAGAAGTATTCAAAAACCAATGATGATCTCTACGGAGTTAAAAAAGATTATTTCGGATTTTTTCCTAAAGAGAATAAAGAATACGAGCTGAAAGGATTAGAAAAATTTTCAACTGATCAGTTAGACCAGATTGGCACCCTGAGCGATATGATGTACGTTACAGATACGTATGGAATTTACTCTACAGAATGGTTTTTAGGAAGAAATATCACGGACAGGCAACGTTTAATATACGGCGGACTATCTGCCAATGATATGCACCTGATTAAAAAAATGAAACAGCAAAAAAAGCTGATCATTACAGAATTTAACACGTTTGCAACTCCTACTTCTCCGGCCATTGCCGCAGAAATGGAAAAAACTTTTAAAATAAAATGGACCGGATGGGTTGGCAAATATTTCGATTCTTTTGATACCCTTCAGAATAAGGAACTACCTGTTTGGCTTCTTCGGGATTACAAAAAGCAAAACAACAATAAATGGCCCTTTAAAAAAGCCGGAATCGCTTTTGTAAATAAGAATGAAAAAATTGTAATTCTGGAATATGTAAAAGATCTGAATTCAGAAGTTCCTCATATTATTACTTCTAAATATAACCGTGAGAAGTATAATATTCCTAAGTCTATGAAATACCC
Source organism: Daejeonella oryzae DSM 19973 (assembly GCF_000422945.1). Lineage (GTDB taxonomy): Bacteria > Bacteroidota > Bacteroidia > Sphingobacteriales > Sphingobacteriaceae > Daejeonella > Daejeonella oryzae. The sequence continues at coordinate 46,608 of NZ_AUHA01000003.1, read as the reverse complement.
TTTTTGGTTTGATGTAATCCAAACTTCAAGAAGCAACCAGATTTTATCTTTTTACAATTTAGAAGTGACTTCCCGGGGCAGAAAAATTCTCGAAGAAAATGGCATTCCGCCGCAGTTTCCGGCTATTATAGAGCATGACCGTGCCGATTATAAGTTCTATTATTTTTGCGGTGACTTTGCAGATAATCCGATAACGCAGGCAGGTTCTTATTTTAAAGGTATCCGTTTCTTCCGCAAAATGTTTTATAATGACGATATAGCCGCAGAGCGATCCAGTTTTTTCTGGGAATTTTATGCTCCCATCGTAACGCGGATATTAAACGATTATGAAGAAGGTTTAAAAGCCAAGAAAAAATAACAGCAATAATTTTCAGCTGATATTTCCATCACAATAAATTCTATTTAAACTGACTGTAAAGTTGATCGGGCATTATTTTAAATTCCTTTTTGAAACGATCATTTCTGGCTTTATATTGATTAAATTCTGAGCGAACCTGGTTTAATTTCGCTTCATCATTTAAAGGTACCAGACTCATATTATCACCAATTGAAAACAAAATATCCTGATCTATAAAAAACAATCCTGATATAAAATTATGGAGATCACTTTTAGTTTGTTTTAGCGGATAGTTATGAATATTTCTAAGATTTCTGGAAGTATCTAAACCGGAGCCAATCCAGGTTACACTTGATGGGGTATTTAATTTATAACTATGTTTTGCTAAAGCGAGTAATGAAGGTGTAATATCCATATGAGATGAGATTGACCGTATTTTAGCAGTTCTTTTCAGCATTGGCGAATAAACAATCAAAGGCACATGATAGCGGTCAATTTTGGTTGACATGGGTATTTCCGGTAACCTGTGATCTCCGGTTATAATAAATATGGTGTTCTTATAAGCAGGAAGTTTGGCATACTCATCAAAAAAATATCTCAAAGCATCATCAGTGTACATGATTGAAGAATAGATATTCTGATATTGACGGTAATTCATTTTTTTTGCTTCATCAAAGCCCAGTGACTGCATACGCTTTTCAAATATTGAAAGAAACTGCTGCTGGTTTGGAATTGTGTAAGGCGTATGCATGCTAATGGTTTCTATATAAGTAAGATACGGTTGCTGCCTACGCATACTTTCCATCTGCAATGACTTTTTCATCAGATCACGATCTGCAAAACCCCAATTCATACCCGAAGCTCCGTTTGGACTTCTTTGATAACCGCTTCCAAAATCTTTTAATCCCACGATCTTATCAGTGCCTGCATTTTTCATAAACTGACCCTGATTATCAAATTCCATTTCGAATCCGCCGTAAAAATTATTATGATACCCATTTTTAGCAAGGATATTTTGAAGCGATAAAAACTTAGGCATTTTAGCACCCAAATCACTAAAGCCTTTTTCGGCAAAAGGAAGCGATCCAAGAATTGAAGGCAATGAAGCAAATGTTCTTCCCTGTGAGGCAACAAAATTTTCCCAGTACAAACTCTTTTCAGAAAGCTCATCTAAAAAAGGTGTGAAACTGCCCAGATATGAGTTGGGTCCACTAAATGCCCTTCCCAGTCCTTCTACCTGTATAAAAACAATATTAGGTTTGCTTGCATAATCAATATTTAAAAAATTTCCCAGCACATCCTCGCTGTCCTCTGTTCGTAAAAACGGGTAATTGCTGTCGGTATAATTAAAGCGCTTAAATCCCGTGGCATCATCATCTTCGAGATAATTTATGGCATAAATATCTATTTCTGGTTCGCTGTTTATAAAATATCCCGTGGTTTTTTCAGTAAAGAATGCGGCCTTATTTACTGCCAGATTATATGAAAATTCTGATTTAAAGGAGGTAGAAGGCGGCAAAGCGGATAAGCCATTATAAACAAGTAAGATGGCTAGTACTAAAACCACCATAGCAACTTTTGGCTTTACAAACGATTTTCGGTTCACAAAAGATAAAACCAACCAGAATATTATTAATACTGCAAGAATACCAACTATTGAAAAAGTATCCATACTGGGAGATCCGGCAACGGTTTGCTTTATATCGTTCATAGAATAGCCAAACAAATCTGCTCCCAGAGGAACCAATGCAACCGAAAAGTATTTGATCAGTAAAAGATAAATCAGGATAAAAATACTGCCTATAACTCCGAAAGTCCAGTAACTGGCTTTTTTGATATTACTTCCAAAAAAAACAATCAGGAATGGAATGAATAAAAATGGAAGAATTTTAAAGAAGAATAAAATATCAAACAGCACCGCTTCCCAAATGATCTTATTTAAATCTGCAGGAACGTTATTGCTTTGGATGAGGTAAATTAACTCAAATGATCTGATTAATAATAAGGCTAATAAAAAGGCAAGGCTGAGATTTATAAACAGGCCCATGCATTTTTGGATTTTATCTAAAAACGGATATTCAGGATCTTCGAAATAAGTATTTTCCATATTATATTATGCAGCTTGTTTGATCTTGGTTTTAAATCCGGTACGTGTCATGGTTCCCCATGATGTTTTTCCGGTCAGCTTGTCAATATTTCCGCGAATTGCCCAGTACACAGTTAACGGGTGATATATTATAGGTTCTAAAACAGCCATTCCTAACAATCTAAATAAATCTGAACCTTTGGTGTATTGCTGATATGACATTTCTTCGAATAGAACCGCTATTGTTGATAACATAATGGCGAAAAAATAAACCATGGAAAACAGGATCAAAGAAAATTCCCAGTTGATGTATCCCATGATGGCCATTATAATAAAGCAAAACAGTCCTACAAATTCAAGTATTGGAGCTAACCATTCAAAAAAGAACCAGTACGGATAACTCAGCAATCCGAGAAAGCCATACCTGGGATTAAAGAACAAATCCTTATGCAGCCATAACACTTCCATTGTTCCGCGTGTCCAGCGATTCCGCTGTCGGCCCAATATAGTTGCGCTAGAAGGCGATTCAGTCCAGCAAAGAGGATCGGGCGTGTAAACCACACGGTAACGCAAATCCTGATCATGCATATAACGGCGCATCCGAACCACCAGTTCCATATCTTCTCCCACGGTATTGTGGTTGTACCCTCCTACTTTAATCACAATTTCTTTATCAAAAAGACCCATTGCGCCGGAGATGAGCAACAAGCCATTTAAGCGGCTCCAGGCCATTCTTCCCATTAAAAAAGCCCGGATATATTCTAAAACCTGAAAGCGGGGAATAATTTTATCAGGCATATTTACTGAAATTAAACGGCCGTCACGAACTTCGCATGAATTAGCAATTCTAACCACACCACCGGTAGCTATCACTCTTTTACCCTCGTCTAAAAATGGTTTAACCATTTTTAATATCGCATCCTGTTCCACAATACAATCCACATCAATACAAAGAATGAGATCTTTGCCGGATACATTAATACCCATGTTTAAAGCATCTGATTTGCCTCCATTATCTTTATCAACTACCGTTAAACGGGAGAATGCCGGATCTTTTGATTTGTAAATTCCACGTAGAGGTTTTGTTTTGATCTGTTCATTTAAAGCGAATTTTACTTTTTCCAGTCCAAAATGTTCAATCAGCACAGCCATTGAATTATCTGAACTTCCATCGTTAATAATAATCACCTCAAAATTGCTGTAATGAAGCGATAGTAATGAACGCACATTATCAATAATAGATGCTTCTTCGTTATATGCCGGAGCCAGAATAGAAACTGAGGGTGCATGCGGAGAAACCAAAATGGCCTTATAATCTACATAACTGTTTTTCCTCAGATAGGATTTCATTTCTACTGCTGATAAAAAAGTTAGAAAGATGTACGAAAACATCACAATAAGCGCATAGTAGAAAATGGCATTATTTAAAAATTCCTCAAAGAAAAAGTAATATAAGCTCATTAATTTTTAATCCTTTGGTCTAATACATGTTCTACAATTGATCTATTTTGAAATGTAGAATCATGATAGATTTTTGATAATAAATCCTCGCCCGAAGGGCCGTGCAATTTTATGGCATACAAGGCAGCCATGCGGATTTTAAAGTTTTCAGAGTAAGTTCTGGATTTTAAAAAATCAAGATAATTGCCTGAAGAAATACGGCCCAATGCTTCGATTACATTTAATTTAATTTCAATTGGCTGATTAAAATACATTTCAAACAAATTCTCTTCAACCATTTCAGCTTCCATTTTGCCAATGTTCTCTATAGCCCGGGCCCTGATTTTTAAATTTTCATGTTTAAATAGTAAAACCATCAGCGGTATGGCATCCCATTGCTGATAATGGTTAACCAGTTTTAAGCAGAGCATAACCACCGAATCGTTCTTAGAAGAAAGCCATTTTGAGAATAATGGAATCTGAACGTTTTTTGTCTTGGTAATTACTTCGAACAAAACCAGCTGATGCCAGTCTAAAATTCTTTCGCGGGCCCGATCTAAAAACCGGAATGGGTTATCATCACTCAGTTTCACAAATGCTGCTTGTGCTTCCATACGCAGTTGCCCGTTTTCTTCGTCTGTAAACTGCAGAATATTTTCTGCTTCCGTTCTCAGATTCATTTGCGTGATTTCGCGAATGCCTTCAATTTTTTTCTCCCAGTAATTGCTTTTAAGTTTTGCAATGGCTTCTTTGTGTAAATTTAACCGAAGGTATAATCCTCTTAAAACATCGGCGGTTTTGCCAATAAAATTGGCGTGGTATTCAAGCAACTCCTTAGTGAGCATTTTTTTTATAAATGGCCTGTAAAGCGGAAGCTTTTTAAATTGGGGCAGAAAATGATTGATTATCGTTTCAGTATCATCATCATCACCATAAATTATAATGTTAGCAAGCAGATTTGAAATAGTATCATTCCACTTATCTTTTTTCCTTTTAGCCGCATTTTGCCTAATTCTTCTGACAGCTATATACATATACAACTCTGCGAAAACAATGGCGCAAAACAGGATAATTATTAAAGCCGAACGTATATTAGATGGAAAATACGGAAGTCTTGTGGTAAACAAATCTCTTAAATAATCCACAACGGAGTATATTGAGTTCATTGTTTTAGAAATGTGTTATATGGAAGGTTGTTTAACATGTTTCCGCACACGAATACTTAGTTCACTTAAATTAAAGGGTTTGGTAATGAAATCATCTGCACCCAGCTGAAAAGCTTCCAGCACTATATTTTCTAATCCAACTGCAGAAAGCATAATTACCGGAGTATCTTTGGTTTGAGGGTTACCTTTTACTTTACTCACTATTTCCAGGCCGCCCACAAATGGGAGCATAATATCAGTAATAATAAGATCAAAACTCTGAGCCTGAATCAAATCTAAAGCAACAGCCCCATCAGCAGCAGTATGAACTTCATATCCGTCTTTACGCAGGCGAAACTCTAATGCTTTTAGCATTAAAACTTCATCTTCAACTATTAGTATTTTGGAAATCATATTTATAAATCAATTCAATCTTAGAATTTCAATTAAGGATTAGAAGATGATAAATCTGAGTCAGATTGCATCAGCGTTTAGTCTTATACGTACCTGAGCAAATTTAAGGTTTAGGAAAGATAATATTTAAATTAAATATCTGATATGTAATTAGCTTAATTTTACAGAAAGCAAGAAGCGTATTTTATGTCATTGAGCGCTAATGAGCACTTATGAGCTTTGAATATTTCCTATTATTTAAAAATATTTATATTTGAAATTTCTCTTGAAGATGCTAATCTTTCAAAACATCAGGTAAATAAAGTTTAGCGATTTTGCCTTTTGAACCGGTTAATAAAATCATTTTACCATTTTTAGCTTTTCTGACCGTATTAAATCCTTGCGGCGATATATTTTTCCATGTCTTACCTCCATCAATAGAAATATCCGTCCCGGTAGGACCTGTGGATACCAATATATTTTGCGTGATATATTCTACAGCCGAACGGTAACCAAAAGGAGAAATCTGAGGTGTTGCCCAGGTTTTACCGGCATCACCACTGAGAAGCATATTGTTAGTTCTTAAAGTATCAATCAGGTAATCGCCTCCAACAGCAACCATATTTTTGGAATTTACAGCAATAGAAAAAGGTCCTGATGAATTATTTCCCTGGATAATGGGGCATTCAAATGCTTTCCAGGTTTTCCCGAAATTTTTAGAATGGAAAACTCTTGATTTCATTCCGCCGGTAGCTATCCACACCTTTCCTTTTTTGCCGGTGCGAATGGTAGTTCCACTGGCTGCAAAACTTGCTTCCCCTTCGGCCAGCGGAATTTTTATATTATTGCTGATATTTTTCCAGGTAATGCCTGCATCCCTGGTTTCCAGAAGCTGAATTTTTCCATTAATAGGATCTCCATAAACAATCCCATGGTCCTTAGTCCAGAAATCCATACCATCTAAAAAGATCTCGGGAGAATCATTAAAATAAACTTCTTTCCAGGTTATACCTCCGTCTGCAGTTTTCAGTATGACTGCCGGCGTACCTGCACTAACAATAATGGCCTCCCGGGAAGAGAAAGCTTCAATATCTCTAAAATCAAGCTTGTTGTATTTAGGATGCTGATTCCATTTCCAGGTTTTACCCGAATTAGTGCTCAGGGCTGTGTAGCCGTTGCTGCCACTAATCCATGCTACAGAATCATCAACAATTGATAAACCTCTGATACTGCTATTTTTTCCGGAATCTATTAAAGTGATTTCCTGAGCACTTACAGTGCTGAAAATTAATACCTGAACCAAAAAACTTGCAAATGTTATTTTCTTCATCGAACACGGGTCCAGGTTTCTGTTCTTCCCAATAAAGAAAAGCCGACATATCCTCTTACATCCAGCTTATCGCTGCTAACCATGCTTAGTTTACAACTATAGGTTTTGCCGGTCTTTGGATCATAAATTGATCCGTTTTCCCATACTCCTTCATCGGTATATTTGAATTTTTTAAGAATTTCCAATCCCAGTAACGGTTTGGTTTTTAAAGACGCTACCGGATTTTTACTATCCATTTTAGGTTTCCCTTCTTCATCATTCGGATTTTTGAGCCAGACCAGTTTACCGTAGTAGAAACTACCTTTTTTATAGATCATCGTTTGGCCTTCTCCCGAAGAATTTAACCATTTACCCATTATAGCATCAGAGCTTTGGGAAAAAGCAGGTATCGTGAACAACGAAATAAATATTAAAACAATTATTTTTTTAGCTATCATCTAGTTCTTAATAAAGGACTTAAATTTATCTTATATATTGATAATGCCAAAATTATACGATAATTAATAATTGAATGATAATATACGGCCTAAGATTTTATATTTGCAGTTCGAAAAAATGCCCGGATGGCGAAATTGGTAAACGTTGCGGTCTCAGAAGCCGTTGGAGTTATATCCTTGAGAGTTCGAGTCTCTCTTCGGGCACGGTAAGTTAAAAAGAATAAAAAGCCCGGGTGGCGAAATTGGCAGACGCACCACTTTGAGGGGGTGGCGCTCGAAAGGGCGTGGCAGTTCGAATCTGCTCCCGGGCACTTTTTAATTAAGTAAGGAAAATTCTTTTCAACTTACCCTTCAATCTGTATCCATTCTTATCTCAGGCTTCTAAAACCAATCCATCATACGCAAGGAAAATTCCCTGCGGAAGCATTGCTGATATTTCGGAATGCGTTCCCAAGCGGTGGCTCATGTGGGTAAAATAAGTTTCATTTGCACCAATTTCTTCAGCCAGTTTAATTGCCTCATCAAGTGTTAAATGTGAAATGTGCTTTTCCCGCTGCAAAGCATTAATTACCAAAATTCTGGTTCCCCTGATCTTTTCTTTCTCTTGATCGGTAATCGTTTTAGCATCGGTTATATATGTAAAATCGCCAATTCTGAAACCGAATACGGGAAGCTGAAAGTGCATCACTTCTACAGGTAAGAAAGGAACTCCGCATACTTGAAATGAATTATTTTCAATTGTATGCATATTAATCCTCGGGATTCCGGGATATTTTAAAGATGAAAAGATGTAAGAAAATTCTTTTTTTAAAGCTTCCTGTACCCTTGGATGGGCGTAAACCTCTATCTCTGTTTGTTGCTTAAAATTAAACGCCCGAATATCATCCATTCCGGCAACGTGATCTTTATGCTCATGAGTAAACACAATTGCATCCAGGTGTTTGACACCCGCCCTTAGCATCTGATACCGGAAATCAGGGCCGGAATCTATTACAATAACTTTCCCCTCCACTTCTAATAAAACTGAAACCCGAAGTCGCTTATCCCGATAATCTGCTGAGGAGCAAACCCGGCAATCGCAGGCAATTACGGGGATGCCCTGTGAGGTTCCTGTTCCTAAAAATGTGACCTTCAAAATTCTAATTTTGTTTGTTTGAGTTGATAAAGAAATGTTTTTTGATTTTCTGAAAGCTCCGAATCATCTACCGCAGGCAATTCTCGCAGCAGTTTAGATAATGAGAGAATTTTGCTCTCGAGATTAGAAAATTTATTCACAACAATTATCCTGCTTTTTTCAAGGACACATGCACCTGTTTTAAAATTACCTTTCTCATAACGTACTTTGTAGTTCAATGCGTTAAGTAATAATTCTAATTTATCTAAGGTAGATTGGGTATTTGATATAGCCATTGAATCAAAAATACTTAAAATATTTTCAAAGCCTAACCGATTGAACATTCGGTTAAAATAAAAAGGCGGAAGATGATTAAACCTTCCGCCTTTTTAAAATAATTTAAAAATTTATCTTAAATCTACCAGTTCAACACCGGGATATTTCTTTACATCGAATGAAAATACAGAATCAGAAATTTTCACATTCGGGGTAAAACTTTTGATTGCATATGTATACTTATTACCGTTTTTGTCAAAAATAAGTGCGTTTACAATTTGTTTATTAAGCTTATCTATTTTTAAACGAACTTTAAAAAAAGTTCCCTTACCATCCACAGGAGTTAAATCTATATTCTGGTAAACCCGGTTATTGGCTTTAGTTTCACCAGTGTAAAGATATTTGAAGCCCTTCTCATAAATGGTAAAAATCTTTGCGGGATTTAAAGCATCCGAGCTTAAATCAACTCCGCTCAATTGTACCTCTTTATCTGCCTTTAAATACGTCCACTGATTTTTGCCGTCACTAATCAGTTCCTGTTCCTTTAAAATAACTTTATACTTATTTGTCTTTGAACGCACATATAAAATACCCGACTGACTTTGTTTGATTTTTGCCTGAGGATTATCCAATGTGTAGGTAAATTCTGATTTTATAGCATCATATGAGCGATATTTTTTGCTTACCTGAGCTAAAATAGCTTTAGCTCTCGGATCCGATTGTGCCGTGGCGCATAATGAGGTACCAAGCAGAACAAAAGCCATAAAAATTATTTTTCTCATCTTATTTTGATAAATGTATTAATCCTTTTTATCCAAAGTATCCAAGAACTGTTCCAAAGAATATTCATCCGGAATTAATACCGCTCTTGCTTTACTTCCTTCAAACGGACCAACAATACCTGCTGCTTCCAGCTGATCTATTATTCTTCCGGCACGGTTATAACCCAACTTAAGCTTGCGCTGAATTAAAGAAGTTGAACCCTGCTGATGCATTACAATAAGTCGGGCTGCTTCTTCAAAATGTGAGTCACGGTCATCCGCATCAAAATCTTTCGAGGATGATTCAGCATTCTCATCAATATATTCAGGCAGCATCCAGGCCGATGGATATCCACGCTGTGCACCTATAAAATCAGAAATCCGTTCAACTTCCGGAGTATCTACAAAGGCGCATTGTATCCTTATCAGGTCACTTCCAGTGGATAAGAGCATATCTCCCCTGCCTATCAGCTGGTCCGCACCTCCGGAATCAAGAATCGTCCTTGAGTCAATCTTGGATAATACTCTGAAAGCAAGCCTTGCCGGGAAATTGGCTTTTATTGTACCTGTAATAATATTAACAGAAGGACGCTGGGTTGCAATAACCAGGTGAATTCCTACAGCCCTTGCCAATTGGGCAATACGGGCAATCGGCGCTTCAACCTCTTTGCCCGCTGTCATCATTAAATCTGCGAATTCATCAATAACCAGTACGATAAACGGAAGAAAACGATGACCATCATTGGGGTTTAGTTTTCTGTTGATAAATTTCTGGTTATACTCTTTCAGATTCCGAACCTGACCATCTTTCAATAAGTCATAACGCTGATCCATTTCTATACATAGGGAATTTAAAGTAGCAATTACTTTTTTTGTATCGGTTATAATTGCATCTGCTTCGCCCGGAAGCTTGGCCAGAAAATGCCGCTCAATTTTACGGAATAGAGTTAATTCTACCTTTTTAGGATCTACCAGAACAAATTTCAATTGTGAAGGATGTTTTTTATAAAGTAGAGAAACCAGAATGGCATTTATTCCTACAGATTTACCCTGCCCGGTGGCACCCGCAACCAGCAGGTGAGGCATCTTAGCTAAATCTGCAATATAAACTTCATTCGAAATGGTTTTTCCCAATGCGATGGGAAGATCCATCGTGGTATTCTGAAATTTTTCGGTGGCCAAAACTGAGCGCATAGATACCATCTCGGGATGCTGATTGGGAACTTCAATTCCTATCGTTCCTTTACCCGGCATGGGTGCAATAATCCGGATTCCCAGGGCTGCAAGACTTAATGCTATATCATCCTCCAGATTTTTAATTTTAGAAATCCTCACCCCCGGTGCTGGAATAATTTCATATAGCGTTACTGTCGGCCCAATGGTCGCTTTGATCTTATCAATCTCAATGTTGTAATGATTAAGGGTTTCAACAATCTTGTTTTTATTAGCTTCTAATTCTTCTGCATTTACTGAAATTTTATTGGAGCCATAGTTTTCCAGGAGATCCAACGGAGGATATTTGTAAGTCGACAGATCAAGTGTTGGATCGTACATTCCAAATTGTTCTACCAGTTCATTTGCTTTTTTCTCTTCCTCGGTCTTTTCTATAGTTAATTCCGGATCAGCTTTTATCTCCTCTGCTACCAGAGCAGCAGTTTCCATAGGAATGTTTTTGGAAGGACTTAAAGTTAGCGGAACATGAACTTCGGGTTCTTCTTCATATACAGTTTCTTTTACTGGAAGATCCTGTTTTAATTTCTTATTCGCATCGTTCGCGTTTTTATTCAGGTTAAATTCCACAGGCTCATATCGAACTTCATCTTCCAATTTAATTTCCTCAGGAGTTTCCGGTATAGTATAAACAGGTTCTTTTTTGCCTCCCGGGATTTTGAAATCGATATTATACGCAACTATCAAAGCTGTTAATCCGGCGAAAGCCAGAAGTCCGGCGATGCCGGCATTCCCGATCTGGGCCTGCAAAAGCCGGTTACTCCAGAATCCAAATTCTCCCTCCAGAAAATGAGGATATTCAGAAATAAATCCATGAAAAAAAGCGAATGTTAGTGAAATAAACAGAATCAGGAAAAAAGAATAGCCTAAAGTCTTACTAATGGATAATACTGTAATCTTAAAAAGCATGCGATAGCCGATGATAAAAAACACGGCAATAAAAAGAAAACTGGCAACCCCGAACCATTCATAAATAAACTGGTGAGAAAGCAGGGCGCCGAATTTACCTAACCAGTTTTCGACCACGGGCTGCTTAAAACCAAGCTCTAATAATTCCTGCTGAGTTTTCCATAAATTACCCCAACCGCCATTTGAATCCATCACATAGCTTTGATCTTCCTGCCAGGTAAACAGGTAAGAAGTAAAGGCCACCAGAAAGTACAGAGAAACTATAAGAAAAAACAAGCCTAAAATTTTAACCGGCCGGCCATCATTAAAAGTAAATCGCGGTAATATTTCTGTTTTTTCTTTAGGAGCCCGTTCCCTTGGTGCAGCTTTAGATTTTGTCTCTTGACGAAAAGAATTGGTGTTTCTGAACTGATTTCCTTTTACAGGCATTCGTAATTTATGTTAGTACTGACAAATATAACGTAATCTCTAATATTCGGATATTCCCGGAGAAGTATTGATTTTTTTTCTAGGCAAATTAAACCTTTATGTTTTATTAAACTCTTACAGTTATATAAATTAAAAATACAGTTTGCAAAACCCTTTTCAGGGTTAAAAGATATTTAAGATTAGGTTTTGGTTTAAGTTGAGTTTGTTTAAGTTTCCCGCCCTGATATTCAGGGCGGGATTTTTTATTTATTTTTGTATCATTGATCTTGGCTACATTGACCGATCAATAGCAGATAAATATGAGTTTAGCTTTACTTGAAGAGTTTATAGAATCTGGCAACGCAAGGGCTTTAAATGATCTTTTAGAAAAAAATCCTTCGCTGGCTTCAGAAAATACGAACCAGCAAATATCGCCTTTAATGCTTTCCTGCTATTATAAGAAACCTGACATTTCATCGATTATTTTAAAGTATGTCAAAAACATCAGCATATTTGAAGCGGCAGCGGTAGGCAAATTTGATGAAGTGGCACATCTAATCTATTTAAAGCCCTCAATAGTTAATGATTTTTCTGAAGATGGCTTTACACCTTTGGGACTTGCTGCCTATTTTGGAAACGAAGATATCACCCGATATTTACTATTAAAGGAGGCCGATCCCAATTTACCTTCTAAAAATGGATACAACGTTTATCCGCTGCACTCTGCAGTAGCATCAGATCATACCATGATTGCTAAAATGCTGTTGGAGGCGGGTGCAAAAGTTAATATTTCTCAAATGTCCGGAGTAACTCCGCTTCACTCTGCAGCGCAAAACGGAAATATAGAGTTGTTAATTGTATTGCTCGAAGCCGGTGCTTTGGTAAATGTTAGAATGGAAGGCGGAAAAACTCCTGCAGACCTTGCCGCAGACAAAGGGTATCATGATATAGCAAAGATCTTATCTGAGTAATAATAATAATACCACCTAAAAATGAAGTTTTAAAAATCCCAGATCCTAATCCGTTTAACGTAATTACGTATATCCAGAATAAAAGCTGCCAGAAAATAAAACACAAGCGGAAAACCTACCGCAAGAAAAGAAGAATAGATGAAAAAAAGGCGGATTTTTGAGATTGATATATTAAAACGCTCACCTAAATAAGTACAGACACCAAAAGATTTTTTTTCAAAAAAGGTTATTAAATCCTGTAACATCTATTTTTATTGTTTTAATAATTTGATTCCGATACCACAATGTAAGCATTTTTTATGGTCGCAATAGGAAGCTTTTAAATGCATTAAAGCTTGCGACCTGAATGCGGTATCCGCTTTTACTCCCAGTAAATTGAAACGGTTCAAAACCTGATTTGTTTCCCCCGGGATTTTCTCAAGCAGCGACAAAGCATTATTCATATATGCCTGTAAACCCATTTGCTGACTAAATGCAAATGTAGAAACAGCAACTGAATTTATAAGAATATTATTTATTGAATCTTCGCCAAGTTTTTTGGATGATCGGGCTGAAGGCTGATCAAAACGGTAATGGTTTTGCCAATAATCATTTATTTTAAGATCAGAAAACAGCCATCGCAGCTCATCAACAGAAGTTATTTCAATTATTTTTGAGAATAAAAAACTCGATTTACTGATCAGGGCTGCAAACTGAGCAATGCGGATGCAGGGAAAATTCTGAGGTCTTAATCTCAAATATTTCCAGATAAATTTATCACCGCTTATTAATGAATATTTAGCTTTTAAAAATTGATATTCTTTTTTTAAAAGAGCCGGATATTCATCATTAAATTTCTCTTCCAGAAAGCCGGCCTGACCAAATAACAATGCCTCAATCTGAAAAAGATTGTCCTTATGTCTGGCTAGTATTTGCTGACTAATAGATCGGGCAAGTAACTCAAAAGGAAGTGCATTAGTTTTAAATCCAAAATTTCGGGCAATGCATATATAAAATGCATCATCCCAGCTTCCATTAAATTCCTGCAAAAGTTGCTTTATCATGCCATTTTTACTTTCCATCCGTTCAACTATCATCCGCGAAAGCCAGAAATCAACATGAGCAAAATTTAATGAGGAAATTAATTTCTCGCACGGAATCCAGTTTAAACTCATCATTAATTCCTGATAACGAAACCAGGCACCTTCCGGAATTAAATCTTCTAATATCAATTCTGGAATTCTGCTTTGATCTTGCCTGAGGATTTGCCTGTCGGATTGATAAACGACGTGAAGAATGACATTTTCATACGCCTTGTCTGACTGATGATGGTGGCGTTCCCAATCGGATGACTTCAGGTGAATTTCAACATTGCCGGCCCAGGTATGCTCACCGATTTTGATGCGTGCATTTTCAAAATCAGGACCGGAATCTTTATTATGTATCCCAGGAGAAAAAATCTGCAGGCTTTCACCCGAACTGGTTTGAAGCTGCCCCTGTTCAAACAAACGGAATTTCCATAAATAATGCAGGAACTCTTCGGGAAAGGGCATTCTTAAATTTAATAAAATTTACCATTTGTTTTCCTTCTGCAACTTCAGAATTTGAAACGGATAATTGTTTATTCTATAATTGGTGGCAAAGGTGGTTGTGTAGGAATAGCAACGGGCATTCTTTTGCGCAAATTAGCGATCACTACCCCCCCGATAATTAATACTGCTGCCATAATAATTTTAACAGATAATTTTTCATCCAAAATAAGCCATCCGAGCGAGAGGGCTACCACTACATTAATATAAGTGATGATAGAAACTTTGGTTGATGGAAGTTTAGATAGTGCATATGTATAGGCTACATAACCCACTAATGAACCGAAAATTGCCAGGTAAATAACAGCGAGAATGCTCCTTAAACTCCAGCTCTCTGAATGAATATCGGGCTGAATAACAAGTTGCAATAAAAGCATGAACACTCCTGCAAAAAGCATTTGAACGCACAGGTTCATAAACATATTTCCAGGTTGCATAGCACTTTTTTTCGTAAAAATGGTGCCGGATGCCCACATTAAAACAGCAAAAAGAATGGCCATAATTCCCAAACGGTATTCCGGATTGAATAGATCTGCAATGTTATTCTGATAAATTAAATACATGCCGCAGATTCCTAAAAAAACTCCCAAAATAATTTTCCAGGAAAGCTTTTCATGACCAAATGCCAGATTTAAAAGCAAAACACACAAAGGAGATAGAGTTGAAATTAATGATGCCAGTCCGCTGGATATGTAAACTTCTGCGTAGGTGGTCAATCCATTCGCTAATACGATCATCATAAAGGAGATAATCAGGTTTCTTCTTAAACGCGGCCAGGTCATCCATTCAAATTTTCTGCTTATCAACAGAAATCCCAATAAGATAGAACCGGCCAGTATGTTACGTAAGCCGGTAACCAAAATTGGTGGAATAGTTTCTACGCCTATTCTGATACCCAAAAAAGTAGTTCCCCAAAAAAAAGCAATACTGATTACAGCTATTATAAGTTTAAGATTGGGGTTTTTAAGCATGATCAGGTGTGAAGAGCAATGTTGAATCAGGTTAAATGTCTATTCAGATTAATTGAAGTTTTCCAGCTTATCCAGCTCGATGCTCATTTCCTGCTGAATAATTAAAGCCTGCTCACGGGCCTTTTCTGCAAAATCTCTCTCTTTTGATGCGTAGATTATAGAACGAGATGAATTCACCAGTAATCCGCAATCTTTATTAAGGCCATAACGGCAAACATCCTGTAAATTTCCACCCTGAGCTCCAATTCCGGGAACGAGTAAAAAATTATCCGGTGCGTGTTCTCTAACTTTTTCAAAAGAATCTCCGCGTGTTGCCCCAATTACAAACATTAAATTATCTGGATTTCCCCATTGCTGAGCTTTGTCTATAACCGATTGATACAATGACTGGTCATTTGACGATAATAACTGAAAATCTTTACCACCCTCATTTGATGTGAGCGCAAGAAGAATTACCCACTTATCAGGAAAAGATAGAAACGGCAGCACAGAATCACTCCCCATATAGGGTGCAATAGTAATTGCATCAAAGCTCATTCCTGAAGATTGCTTATCAAAAAAAGCCTTTGCATACATGGAAGAGGTATTGCCGATATCCCCTCTTTTTGCATCTATAATACTGAGGCAGTGCTTAGGAAGATGTTCCCAGGTTTTAATCAAGCTTTGCCAGCCTGCTATGCCGCGACTTTCATAAAAAGCGCTGTTAGGTTTATAAGCAACACATAAATCCTGCGTGGCATCAATAATTTGCTTGTTAAATTCATAAACCGGATCTTGAGTATCCAATAAAAATTCAGGAATCAACGTTATATCTGTATCAAGACCAACGCATAAGAAGGATCTTTTTTTCTTAATCTGTTCAATAAGTTGCTGCCTGTTCATTCTTCTCAATCCTTTTGTAAATTGTGCGAAAGTAAATAAAGAAGATAGTTAATTTAAAAAAAGAAATAAAAGTTTTGTTTATTTCATTTTATTGTATACAATTGTGGCGTTATCTCAGTTTACTCCTGATTTCGGGAAAATCACACAAAATTCTTGATTAGCTCTTACATTATTGAAAATTTGTTGATTGTAATTCTTCAGGGTAAATTCTTATAAACCAAAAAATCCTAAAACATAAAAACTTAATGCTGGATATTAATAAATTGAACGATAAGCTCGTGTCTGAGCTGCGTGAGATTGCTCAAAACCACGGTATTGCAGATACCGACACGTTACGAAAACAAGATCTGATCAGTAAAATTTTAGAGAAGAACAGTGATTCTTCTTCTGTTGACGGTAATTCTGTAAACGGTTTAGTTTCCGATAAATCTGCTGTTGAAGAAAAACCACGCAAACGTTTGAGAACCCTGAAACCTAAAGCTGAGAACGCAAAACATCAGGAAGTACCTTTAGATAATACACGGTTATTTGATTTTAATGAGGAGGATGAAATTCAGGCGGATTCACCTTCAGTTTCTGAAGAAGTAAGTATTGAACAACCTGTAATTGCTAATCAGGAGCAGGTTTCTGCAAATATACAATCTGAAACCCCTGCGGCTGATCCTCCGGCGGCTGATCCGCAACCAAAAACTGCTCCTGCAAAAACTCACAATCAGCCTGAGCAGCGCAAATTTGATCGCCGTAATCCGAATCAGCCAAACAGAAATCAGGAAACAGCCATTAGCATGGATTTTGATAATGTAATTGTAAACGAAGGGATCTTAGAAATCATGCCGGACGGATATGGTTTTTTACGCTCCTCAGATTACAATTATTTATCTTCTCCGGATGATATTTATGTTTCCCAGTCTCAAATAAAATTATTCGGTCTCAAAACCGGAGATACCGTTCGCGGAAGTATACGTCCGCCAAAAGAAGGCGAAAAATATTTTCCGCTGGTACGGGTTGAAGCTATTAACGGCCGCCTGCCGGCTGATGTTCGTGACCGTGTTCCTTTTGAATTTTTAACGCCTTTGTTTCCCACAGAAAAATTAAATCTTTTTGTGGATGCCAATAATCACTCTACCCGCATCATAGATCTGTTTACTCCAATAGGTAAAGGTCAGCGTGGATTAATTGTAGCCCAGCCCAAAACTGGTAAAACGATGCTCTTAAAAGATGTGGCGAATGCAATTGCTAAAAATCATCCGGAAGTTTATCTCATTATATTGCTTATTGATGAGCGCCCTGAGGAGGTTACAGATATGGCGAGAAGCGTACGTGCAGAAGTTGTTTCATCTACATTTGATGAGCCGGCCGAGCGCCATGTAAAAATTGCCAATATTGTTCTTGAAAAAGCTAAACGAATGGTTGAATGTGGCCACGATGTGGTTATTCTTCTCGACTCTATTACCCGTTTAGCCCGTGCTTACAATACGGTTGCCCCGGCTTCAGGCAAAATTCTTTCCGGTGGTGTTGATGCTAATGCTTTACACAAACCGAAACGCTTTTTTGGTGCAGCCCGTAACATTGAAGATGGTGGTTCATTAACCATTTTAGCAACCGCCTTAACAGAAACAGGTTCTAAAATGGATGAGGTGATCTTTGAAGAATTTAAGGGAACCGGTAACATGGAATTACAATTAGATCGTAAATTATCTAATAAACGCGTATTCCCTGCAATTGACCTTACTGCTTCGAGTACCCGCCGTGATGATTTATTACTTGATAAGGATACCTTACAACGTATCTGGATTTTACGTAATCATTTAGCAGATATGAATTCACAGGAATCAATGGAATTCCTGCAATCTCAAATGCGTGGAACCAGAACTAATGAAGAGTTTTTAATTTCAATGAACTCGTAAAGAAAACAGAGCAAAGAGTAACCATTACGTTTATTCTTTGCTGGTTTATTTTTGATCCCAAATCTGCTTATGAAAAGACATATACCGAATTTTATTACTTGCTTAAATCTCTTTTGCGGATGTTTGGGAGTTGTATATGCCTTTAAAGGCGAACTGATCTTTGCCAGTTATGCAATTGCGATTGCTGCGGTGTTTGATTTTTTAGATGGAATGCTGGCCCGTGTTCTGAAAGCCTATTCAGAAATAGGAAAAGAATTAGATTCACTGGCAGATATGGTCAGTTTTGGTTTTTTACCTTCGGTAATAATTTATCAGTTATTCCTTCAATCTCCACAGGTAGGTGAATTGAGCAATTATTTAAATTATTCGGCTTTCCTGATAGCAATATTCTCTGCATTGCGGCTTGCGAAATTTAATGTGGATGTGCGCCAATCTGAAAATTTCATCGGACTTCCCACACCGGCCAATGCCATTTTAATTGGGTCTCTTCCCTTTATATTGTCAGATGGAAACTGGTTTTTATCCTCTTATATATTAAACCCCTTCTTCCTGTTTATTTTCAGTCTGGGTATGAGTATACTTTTAGTAACTGAAATTCCACTTATCTCTCTAAAGTTTAAGACTTTAAATTTCAAGGATAACCTGTTCAGATATATTTTAATAATTTCAGGCTTACTTTTAGTGGTAATTCTTAAATTTGCAGCCGTACCGATAATTATATTCTTATATTTTTTATTATCACTAATTCAATTCAGACCAAGATGAAATTCAAAGCAGAAATAACTGTAATGCCCCTTAAAGAAATATTAGATCCACAGGGAAAAGCAGTAACAAGCAGTATGAAAAATTTGGGTTTGGGAGAAATTCAGAATGTACGTATCGGTAAACACATTACCTTAGAGATTGATGCTGCTGATGAAAATGCTGCAAGTGCAAAAGTTGATGAAGCATGCAAAAATCTTCTGGCTAACCTGATTATGGAAAGCTATCATTTTGAATTAAAAGCAGTTTAGCCTTCGGTTAAGAGTCTTTTTTTGGCTTCTTCAAGCTTAATGTAAAGGATTTTACTAAGATTCATCAGATTATCAAACATTGGACGAATAGTTTCAACTGAATCTAAGTTTTTAGCTTTCCGCTCTAATTCGGCCATTTCAATTCGGGCAAAATCAACACCCATAAATGCCAGAGTTGGTTTTATTTTATGGGCTAGAGTAGCTACGTTAGACCAGTCCAGGTCGTTGATTGACTGATCAATCTCTTCAAAATATTCGGGAGTTTGATCCAGAAACATATCAATCATCTCGATCATGAATTCGCTGCTTCCGCCAGCTACATCGCTTAAATAGGATAAATCAATTTCGAATTCGGTAAGATTGTTGGCATTGTTATCCGGCATAATAATAATTTTGGCGCTAAGGTAGTTTTTTTACCTCGAGGTTATCATCAATTTTTTGTAACAGATTAATTGCGCTATCTCCTAAAACGGGATGAATTAAATCCGGTTCTAATTGGCAAAGTGGCATTAAAGTAAATCGCCGGGTATGCAACAAAGGATGAGGTATAATCAAGCCTTCCTCCTCCACTATGCGGTTCCCGAAAAACAAAATATCAATATCAATAGTACGAGAACCCCACTTTTCTACACGTTTTCTACCCAGTTCATTCTCTATACTAAGAATTTCTTCCAAAAGCTTTCGGGGCTCTAAATTAGTTTCCAGACTAATTACCTGATTGATAAAATCCGGCTGATTTGTTTTGCCCCAGGATTCAGTTTGATATAATGATGAAAGTTTTAAAACTTTCCCTACTCTGTTTTCTAAAATCTGAACCGCGTCTGAAAGATATTTCTTGCTGTCGCCCAGGTTACTTCCCAGTAATAAATACACCTGTTCCATAGTTTATTTAGAGTCACGATGTAACAAAATTCGATTTTATCAATCTCTATATTAGTATTATTGCATAGATAAACCTTTTACCTCTATAATGAAAGAATTCTTCAAATTTGTTTTTGCCTCCATGATAGGTGTTATCCTGTCATTTTTTGTAATCATTTTGTTGCTTGCTATTCTGGTTGCCGGCATCGTGGCCAGTGCCGGCGATGATAAAAAAGCGGAGATCGCATCCAATACAGTGATGCATTTAAGTTTTAACAATGCCATCACGGAGCAAACCGACAAAAATCCGTTTTCAAATTTCGATTTAATCGGATTTGAATCTAAAAAATCACTGGGATTGAATGATATCCTGGCAAACATCCGCGACGCCCGGGAAAATGACAACATTAAAGGGATTTATATAGATGTAAGTATGATTCCGGCAGGATTTGCCACTACAGAAGAAATACGTAACGCATTAATTGAATTTAAAAAAAGCAAGAAATTTATTATAGCCTACGGCGAAGTGTATACTCAGGGAGCTTATTATCTGGCTTCGGTTGCAGATAAGATTTACCTAAATCCTGAAGGTTTGATTGATTTCCGGGGATTAAGTTCTGAGATGATGTTCTTTAAAGGAACTCTTGAAAAGTTAGAAATTGAGGCTCAGGTTATAAAAGTGGGTACGTATAAAAGTGCAGTAGAGCCTTTTATTTTGGATAAAATGAGTGATCCAAACCGTAAACAGGTTGAGTCTTTTTTAGGATCAATGTACGATCATTTTTTAACGCAAATTTCTGCCAGCAGAAAAATCCCGAAAGATTCACTTTTTTCCATAGCTAACAACGCACTGATCCGCAATGCCGGAGATGCTTTGAATTACAAAATGGTTGATGGCTTAAAATACAAAGACCAGGTTTTAGATGAGTTAAAATCACTGAGCGGAATCGAGAAAAGTAAAGATATAAAATCTGTAAATATTGCTGATTATCCCGGCAATGATAAAGATAAAGGTCCATCAGATAGCAGAATTGCTATTGTGTATGCATCGGGTGAAATAATCAGCGGAGAGGGTAACGATGAAACCATTGGATCAGAAAGAATTTCGAGAGCGATACGTAAGGCCAGAACAGATAAAAAAGTAAAAGCGGTTGTATTACGTGTAAATTCTCCGGGCGGAAGCGCCCTGGCTTCAGATGTTATTTGGCGTGAAGTAATTCTGACTAAAAAAGTAAAACCTGTTATCGTTTCTATGGGGGATGTAGCCGCTTCGGGTGGATATTATATTGCCTGTGCCGCAGATTCAATTTTTGCTCAACCCAATACAATTACCGGTTCTATAGGTGTGTTCGGAATTATTCCGAACATGCAAAAATTCTTTAACAACAAACTCGGAATTACTTTCGACGGTGTGAAAACAGGAAAATTCGCTGATCTGGGAACAGTAAGCAGGCCATTAACAGATGTAGAGCGAATGATCATACAAAATGAGGTGAATCATATTTACAGCACGTTTACACAGAAAGTGGCTACCGGACGTAAAAAATCTCAATCCTATATTGACAGTATTGGTCAGGGTAGAGTTTGGAGCGGGACCGAGGCACTTAAGAACGGACTGGTTGACCGCTTAGGAAATATTAACGATGCAATTAATTCTGCCGCTAAGAAAGCAGGATTAGAAAAATACAGAATTGTGGAGTACCCAAGCCAGATAGATCCGTTTCAGTCTTTATTTGATCAATCGGGTGATAAAGTAAGAACCTATTTTGCAAAACGCGAATTGGGTGACAATTTTATTTTCTACCAGCAAGCTAAACAAGCATTGAGTATTTCGGGCATCCAGGCACGATTGCCTTATAACATTACGGTTAAGTAATCTGAGATTGGAAGTTTAAAATCATTCAAATACTCTTTATTCTTTATCTATAAAAACCCTTCAAACTATTGAAGGGTTTTTTACTTTTGAACAGATTATACCATGGAAAATAAAACTATAGCCAGAACCTTGCGGCTGCTGAGCCAGCTGATGGAACTTCATAACGAAAACCCATTTAAAATCAAGTCAATGGCAAATGCAGCTTTCAAAGTTGATAAACTTCCCTTCCCTGTTTCGGGTAAAAGTCTGAAAGAAATGGAAGAAATTGAAGGCCTTGGCAAAAGTACTGCTTCAAAAGTTTATGAACTGATCCATACCAATGAAATTAAGGACATGGAAAATCTGCTCCGGCAAACTCCAATTGGGGTTGTAGATATGCTCCAGATTAAAGGTATCGGCCCCAAAAAAATAGCTGTGTTGTGGAAAGACCTTGGAATAGAAAATACCGGCGAGCTGTATTATGCCTGCAATGAAAATCGCCTGATTGAAGCCAAAGGATTTGGATTAAAAACTCAGGAAGAAATCAAAAAGGTAATCGAATTTAAGATGGCCAGCAGCGGACGGTTTCTCTATGCAGGAATAGAAAATTTTGCTGAGAAACTGATTGAGGACATTCAGAATATTTTAAAAACAGATCTGATTAGTTTTACCGGTCCTTACCGCCGTAAATGTGAAATTATTGATAACCTGGATATCCTTTGCGGACTTGAGTTTTCTGAAGAAAAAGCTATCGCGATAGCCAACACCGGATTAAAAATAATTTCGACAGCTAATACTTCAATTGAAGCAGAAAACGAAGAAGGAATTCGGGTTTTAATTAATTTCTGCCTGCCGGAAGATTTTGCTGAACAGCTATTCCGAAAAACCGGTAGTACTGAACATGTTGAAGAAGTTGAAAAGCTCTTGTCCGGACAATTACTTACTTCCAAAACTGAGCATGATATTTATAATAAGGCTTCTCTTCAATTTATTGAACCCGAAATGCGGGAAGGCGGAAACGAAATTCAGCCCGCTAAGAATCATCAAATTCCTGTACTAATTAAAGAATCTGATTTAAAAGGCAGCTTACACAATCATAGCACCTGGAGTGATGGAGTTCACAGTCTGGAAGAAATGTCGATGTTTTGCAGGGATCATCTCGGTCTGGAATATCTGGGAATCTGCGATCATTCCAAATCCGCATTTTATGCAAAGGGTTTGAACGAAATTCGGGTAGCTGCGCAACACCGAGAGATTGATGTTTTAAATAAAAAGCTAGCGCCTTTCAGAATTTTTAAAGGAATAGAGTCTGATATTCTTTACGACGGCTCTCTGGATTACAGCGATGATATTTTAAAAACATTTGATTTCGTAGTTGCTTCTGTACATTCAATTTTAAAAATGCCCGAAGAAAAGGCGACTCAGCGTTTAATAACCGCTATAGAAAATCCATATACAACTATTTTGGGTCATCCTACCGGAAGAATGCTTTTAACCCGCAGCGGTTATCCAATTGATCATAAAAAAGTTATAGATGCCTGCGCCGCAAATAAGGTAGTGATAGAAATTAACTCAAATCCATTGCGTTTAGATCTGGATTGGAGATGGCACCAATATGCCGTTTCAAAAGGTGTAATGCTTTCCATTAACCCGGATGCGCATAGAAAAGAAGGTTTATTGGATATGAAATATGGTATTTTTACAGCACGCAAGGGCGGAGTTTCTGCATCAAACTGTTTAAATAGCATGAATCTATTTGAGATAAGCGATTATTTTGAGAAGCTAAGATTTAAAACTCAAATTAATAAGGGCTAAACAAGAAATACCGCAGACATAAAATTCTTACTAATTCCATCATAATTGAAAATCCTCATTATTCGCTTTAGTTCAATTGGCGACATCGTATTAACCACGCCGGTTATACGATGTTTAAAACAGCAGCTTAAACATGCAGAAATACATTATTTAACTAAAAAAGCTTTCAAACCAATTTTGGAGAGCAATCCCTATATAGATAAATTGCACTTGCTCGAAAATTCTCTTGGATCTACTATTGAGAAATTAAAAACGGAAAACTTTGATCATATAATTGACCTTCATCATAATCTTCGTACCCGAATTATTAAATTCAGAATGTCTGTTCATTCCGTTTCTTTTGATAAACTGAATTTGGAGAAATGGATGATGGTGAATTTACATCTCAACAAACTCCCGCAAATCCATATTGTTGACCGTTATTTAAAAACTGTTGAGTTTTTAGGTGTTAAAAATGATGGAAAAGGTTTAGATTATTTTCTTGCCGAAGAATATGATCTAAAAAATATGCTTCCTTCATCTCATCAAAATTTTACAGGCCTGGTTATTGGTGCGCAGCATGCAACTAAAAGGCTTCCTCAGCAAAAATTAATAGAACTTTGTAAGCTGATTACTACGCCGATTGTATTATTGGGTGGGCCTGAGGACTCCATGCGGGCAGAAGAAATTTGCAGATTTGCAGGAAGTCATGTTTACAATGCCTGCGGAAAATTTTCAATTGACCAATCAGCTTTCCTGGTAAAGCAATCGCAGAAAATTATAACCCATGATACGGGTTTGATGCATATTGCCGCGGCATTTAATAAATCTATTATTTCGGTTTGGGGAAACACAATTCCTGAATTCGGAATGTATCCTTATAATGCGGATGACTCTTCGTTTTTTGAAGTTAAAGGACTGCCCTGTCGCCCCTGTTCTAAAATTGGTTATGATAAATGTCCCCGCGGACATTTCAAATGCATGAACAATATCGACCTGAATTCAATCGGGTTAAAAATTAGGAATTAACTTTTTTGCTTAACGCGGATTTTAAGCGCAATAACTTAATGAAGAACAAACTATGAAACAACTTCTTTTAATACGGCACGCAAAATCAGACTGGAATGATCCTTCCCAAAAGGATTTCGACCGGCCCCTTAATGATCGCGGGCATCGCAATGCTCCCGAAATGGCACACCGGCTGGTTAAAAAATCAATAATTCCACAGCATATTGTCACCAGTCCGGCAATGAGAGCTAAAACAACTGCCAATTATTTTGCTGAAGCATTTAAGATAAAACCGTCCGGCATTCAGAAAGAACCGGCTATTTATGAGGCCAGTGCTGAAAGCCTATTGAAAGTTATAAATAGTCTGGATAATACATTTGACCTTGTTGCGCTATTTGGCCATAATCCTGGTTTAACAACTTTTGCAGAAAATTTATGTGAAGCAGATATTTTCAATATACCTACATGCGGAATGGTACTGATTGAATTTCCTTTTGACAATTGGGAAATGGTAAGTAAAGGAACCGGAAAAATGATATTTTTTGATTTCCCGAAGAATAAAGAGCAAGGGTGAAGCTTTCAGGCTAATTTATAAACTTTGCCGGGCAGGGCTATAATAATGCCTTGCATTTCTAATCCTAAAATACTCACAGCTAGTTTACTTTGCTGCAAATTGGTTTTAATGGCCAGCTCATCTACTTCAACCAAATCGCGGGTTTTTAAAACATCAACAATTTTTTGTTCGGCAGCAGATAAATTTAATAATAAACTCAGCTGAGGTTTTTGCTTTTTAGCATGGATTTCTGACCATCCCAACAGGTATTCTAAATCTTTTACCCCTGAGATTAAATTAGCCCGATTAGTTTTTATCAGGTAATTGCAGCCAGAACTGTATTCATCCTGCACCCGGCCCGGAAATGCAAATACATCGCGATTATATGAATTGGCAATCTCAGCAGTAATCAAAGCTCCGCCTTTTATATTTGCCTCAACTACAATCGTAACATCAGAAATACCGGCAATTATCCGGTTTCGTTTTGGAAAATTCTCCCTGTCGGGATTTGTTTTCGAAGGAAACTCAGTAAGCAATCCGCCGCATTCAAGCATTTTTCCTGCAAGATTTCTGTTTAAAGCAGGATATATCCGGTCTAAACCATGCCCTAAAATGCCTACCGTATGGATTTGATTTTTCAAGCACTCATTATGTGCCATACTATCTATACCATAAGCCAGACCGCTTATTATCAATGGATGATGAGGCTGCAAATCCTCAACCAGTTGCCGGCACAATTCTTTTCCATAATCTGTTGCATTACGAGTACCAACAATACTGATAACTTTTGCTGCATTTAAATCCGTTTCCCCTTTAAAATATAGAATTACCGGGGCATCACCACAATTTTTAAGGCGCTGAGGATAATCCTTATCTGTAATAAAGAGGGGTTTTATTTTATATTTTTCAATAAATTCCATCTCGGCCTCTGCTCTATCAAAGCCTGCATGATTGCATATAGAAGCTGCAGTCTTAGGCCCGATTCCGGGAATACTATTAAGAACATTGAATTTAGCAGAGAATATTTCTTCTGCAGAACCGCAATAGCTCATCAAATTTCGGGCATTGGTATGCCCAACCCCGGGAATTTGGGTTAAAGCTATTTGATGAAGTAAAGACAAATTTTATTGAGCTGAAAAGTAAATGACATATTTTGTGTCGAAAAATTCTTCATCAAAATAAGCATTTATCGGGAATTGCTTTACATTTTTCAGCCCTGATTCTTTAATTTCCTGTGCAAGGTCACCGCCTTTCAGATATAAAACTCCGTTTTTAAGATCGTTGCTGGAATCCTTACCAAACTTATTTTTTATCCAGGGATAAAAATCCTTTAACTGGGTAACAGCCCTGGAAATAATAAAATCAAATTTCTCATCAATCTGCTCGGCTCTTGCATGGCTTGCACGCAGATTTTTTAAACCTATCGCTTTAGAAATTTCTTGAACAACCTTTATTTTCTTCCCGATTGAATCCACTAAATGAAATTGTGTCTCGGGAAATAAAATAGCTAATGGAGTGCCCGGAAAACCTCCGCCTGTACCTACATCCAGAATATTTTCTCCTGGTTTAAACGAAATTACTTTAGCAATTGCCAGAGAATGTAAAATATGGTGCAGGTATAATTTATCTATATCCTTACGGGAAATAACATTGATTTGAGCATTCCAATGCCTGTAGAGCTCATCTAATTGTGTAAACTGCTCTTTCTGTTTAGCACTTAGTTCAGGAAAATAGTTGAAAATGATTTCAGAAGTCACTGCGGTTATTCTTCTTGTTTCGGTTCATAACATTTGATAACAGATCTCTTGCACGAAAAAGCTGTGCTTTTACCGTCCCCAGAGGCAAATCTAATTGTGTCGCGATTTCCTCATAAGATAATTCTTCAAAATATCTCAGCATAATTAAGGTGCGGTAACGGGACGGAAGCTTATCCACGATTTCTTTCAACTGCTCGCCTTGCTGCTTCTTGATGGATGTTTCCTCCGGATTTAACGTGTCAGATCTGATCTGTAAGGGTCGGTTATCTCCGTCATCATCAACCATGCTGTCAATAGACATGGTTTGGATCTTCTTTTTGCGGATAAAATCGATACAGTTATTTGTAGCGATTCGAAACAGCCAGGTGCTGAAAGCAAAATCGGGCTTATACTTTTCTAAATTTTCAAATGCTTTCGCGAATGTCTCAACCGTAAGATCCATTGCATCATCTTTGTTGTTGACCATTTTTAGGGCCATAAAATGAATGGAGTCTTTGTAGCGTTGCATTAAATCAGCATATGCCTTCTGGTTCCCAACTTTAGCCTTTTCTACGAGGTAAAAATCATTTTTGGCATTGTCTGAAAAATTTGGATTTACTTCCATTCTATTTTCTTCTTGAACAAGGTAATAATGTTGAGAGCAAGTATATAAAAGTAGTAAATGATATCGAAAACAGGAAGCCAGAGGACAAGATCGGGGTAATTGAGGCGTTTTAATATCGGAGAATAGATAACTATCTGACTTACAAGCCGGATTAAAAACAAACTTAGAAGCAACCACCACTGAGCATTCATCCCGATAAGGATAAATAGCGTTAAATAAAATATAATGGCCGATCCGGCCTGCATACTCAGCATCCGTTTATGTGCAGATTTATAAACTTTTCCCGCTCCCTGATGCCTGATTTTCTGCTTCAAAAAGGAGGAAAAGGTAGTTTTAGGATCAGTCCAAACCTGCGATTCGGGATGTATTTCTATAGCCGTATTGCGGGGTGTAGCATTTTGATTCACAAACAGATCATCATCTCCGGAAAGAATATGCATGTGTGATGCAAACCCTTTTCCTTTAAAAAATAGAGACTTTTTATAGGCCATATTTCTTCCAACCCCCATATACGGCCTTCCTGCTAAAGCAAAAGACAAGTAATTTAAAGCCGTAAAAAAAGTATCAAACCGGATAAGTTTATTGATAAAACCGCTAAGCTTTTGATACGGAGAATAACCTAAGACAATTTCATTTGAATCGCTGAAATTATTTTGCATATGCCTGATCCAGCTTTTTGAAACCGGTTTGCAATCGGCATCAGTAAATAATAAATGCTCATGTTTAGCGGCTTTAATGCCTAATGTTACCGCAAATTTTTTACCATGTTTAAAACGTTCGTGCTCATTAATAGTAACTACATTGAGATGTGGATATTGGGCAGAAAACTTACGCAAAACCAGTTCAGAATCATCAATAGAACAATCATTCACCAGCACCACTTCAAAATTTTCATAATCCTGCTCAAGTATAAATGCTAAGTTTTTTTTCAGATTTCGTTCCTCATTGCGGGCGCAAATAATTACTGATACCGGATGTATACGATCTTTTAAAGCTTTGTTTTTAAAAGTCAGAAGGTTTTGGTGAATAATAATTGTATAATAAAGCTGGATTATAAAGCTAAGTTGGAATACAATTAATATAATAATGTAGAAATAATTCACGCTTTGCTGGTATTCATTCAAGTGAATCGCAAATTTCTAATTTTTAAATAAAGATTTATCATTGTTGATAAATTAAAAGCGCCTAAAGTCCTGTTTTGCAAGCACAGTAGTGAGCGTAAGGGTTTAAATTTTCCTATTTTTGCGCCGGTTCCTCAGAAGGATATAGAATGAAATTTAAATTAGACGCTACAGATAAATTTTCCAGAGCACGTGCAGGTGAAATTACTACAGATCACGGAACAATAAAAACACCCATATTTATGCCTGTGGGGACCGCAGGAACGGTTAAAGCTGTTCATCAGCGTGAACTTGCAGATGATATAAAGGCCCAGATTATTTTGGGGAATACGTACCATTTATATCTGCGTCCCGGTTTGGATACACTTGAAAAAGCCGGAGGATTACATAAATTCAATGGATGGGATAAGCCCATTTTAACAGACAGCGGAGGTTATCAGGTATATTCATTATCCGAAGTACGCAAAATAAAAGAAGAGGGTGTAACATTCAGATCGCATATAGATGGTTCAAAACATCTGTTTACTCCTGAAAATGTAATGGATACCCAGCGAACTATTGGTGCCGATATTATTATGGCTTTTGATGAATGTACACCCTATCCATGCGAATATGGGTATGCACGGCGATCCATCGAAATGACACACCGCTGGCTGAAACGCTGCTGCACACGTTTTGATGAAACCGAACCGAAGTACGGTTATTCCCAATCCCTTTTCCCTATTGTACAGGGCTCTGTTTATAAAGACCTTAGAAAAAGATCGGCCGAAGTCATCGCTTCATTTGAACGCGAAGGAAATGCAATTGGCGGTTTATCGGTTGGAGAGCCCGCAGAAGAAATGTATGCCATGACCGATATTGTATGTGAAATTCTTCCGTTGGATAAACCGCGTTACCTGATGGGAGTGGGAACCCCGGTTAATATTCTAGAAAATATCGCCCTTGGAATTGATATGTTCGATTGTGTAATGCCTACCCGAAATGCCCGAAACGGTATGTTATTCACCAGAAATGGCTTTATAAATATCCGCAATGAGAAATGGAAAAATGATTTTTCTGCTCTTGAAGAGGACAGTGATCTTTTTGCCGATAAAAATTATACCAAAGCGTATCTTCGTCATCTGGTGCATTCTAAAGAGATTTTGGGTTCTCAAATAGCTACCTTACACAACCTGCATTTCTATTTATGGTTGGTTACTGAAGCACGGGAAAAAATTATTGCGGGCGATTTTTATGAATGGAAGAATAAAATGGTTAAACAATTATCTCAGCGTTTATAAAATAACATGATTAAGATCATTGATTGGTATATTATAAAAAAATACCTGGGCACGTTTATATTTACGCTCGGGATTTTTACTATTATAATTGTCGTTTTCGATGTTTCTGAAAAACTGGATGATTTTTTAAAGCATAATGCACCTTTAAACAAAATCATCTTTGAATATTATGCGGGATTTATTCCGTTTTATCTGAACTTCCTCTCTCCTTTAATCAATTTTATTGCAGTTATATTATTCACTGCAAAAATGGCCGATCAAACTGAAATAGTTCCAATATTAAGCGGCGGAGTTAGTTTTAAGCGGTTTTTATGGCCCTACCTCATCTCATCCACATTCATTTTTGTGGTAACTTTAATTTTCAATCTGTTTATTATTCCTGAAACCAATCGCTTAAAAGTTGATTTCGAAAATAAATACATCAATCCCAAAAAGGATAATTCAAGGATGTTTACCCATATGCAGATTGATAAAGACAGCTATGTTTATATCGAAAACTTTGATAATTCTCAACGTATAGGATACAAGTTTACCCTGGATAAATTTAGCGGCGACGAGTTAAAAGAAAAGCTGGTTGCCGACAGGATAGCATGGGATTCTGTGAAGAAAAAATGGATCATCGATAACTATTCGATCCGCAAAATTGACGGGCTGAAAGAGAGTATGACCTATGGGGTGAGTAAAGATACCACGCTGGATATCAGGCCTAAAGATTT
Organism: Daejeonella oryzae DSM 19973; assembly: GCF_000422945.1. Lineage (GTDB taxonomy): Bacteria > Bacteroidota > Bacteroidia > Sphingobacteriales > Sphingobacteriaceae > Daejeonella > Daejeonella oryzae. Next base: position 15,881 of record NZ_AUHA01000003.1, on the reverse strand, counting down.
TGAAATTTACGATAATATTTATGAGGCCATGAATATGCGTGAACTGAACGATCGGATTGAAAAAGAGGAAACGCGTGGCACAGGAGTAATTGTAAGGCTTCAGCTCGAAAAATACAAACGATTTGTTTATCCTTTATCTGCATTTGTGCTAACTCTGATGGGCGTTTCTCTGTCATCACGTAAAGTTAGAGGCGGCATTGGATTGCCTTTAGGAATTGGGATTTTCCTGAGTTTTGCTTACATCTTGTTTATACAATTTTCAACCATGTTTGCTTTAAAAGGGGGCCTTCCACCTTTAATTGCAGTCATTATTCCCAACTTAATATTCGGTCTTGTGGGAATTTATCTACTGATAAAGGCCCCAAAATAATTCTTCATGCGTCAAAATTTCTCAGGCAGTTCAGCAGTTAAACGCAACCTTGTAATCCTTCATTTAACAGTATTGGTTTGGGGTTTTACGGGCATATTGGGTGCCCTGATATCTATTTCTGCCACGCATTTGGTTTGGTACAGGGTATTGATAGCTTTTATAACACTGTTTATATACTTCAAAACCACTAAAACCAGTTTTAAAGTAAACTCAGAAACGTTTATAAAATTATTTTTTACCGGTGCAATTGTAGGAGCGCATTGGATCTTGTTTTTTCAATCTATAAAGTCATCTACAGTGTCTGTTGCACTCGTGTGCCTGTCTTCTCTAACCCTTTTTACAGCCATTTTAGAGCCCCTTCTTAAAAAGCAAAGAATTTCTAAACTTGAAATACTAACCGGTTTTTTAATCATCTGCGGAATTTTTCTCATTTTCAGATTCGAATCCCAGTATTCATTTGGCATTATCTGTGGACTTTTAAGCGCCCTTTGTGCCAGTCTTTTTTCAATTATTAACTCCAAACAGGTTAAAAATCGTCCCGCTCCGATAATCAGTTTTTATGAATTAATTGGTGCATGGGTCTGGGTTTCTATCTTCATGCTGTTTACCGAAGGCTTTGACAGCGGCATGAGACTCAGCATGGCCGACCTCGGATATCTGCTGATTCTGGGAACTATTTGCACCTCTATTGCATACGTTGCAGGGGTGGAAGTAATGAAAGAATTAAGTGCCTTCAGAGTAGCGTTAATCACCAATCTTGAGCCTGTATACGGAATCATTTTAGCATGGTTATTTTTCGGGAAAAGAGAACAAATGACTCCTGGATTTTATGCCGGAGCTGTAATTGTACTGACCTCAATTTTTGTTTTTCCGCTGATAAAACATCAAATTCAAAAGAGGAGACTCAAGAAAAACCTGCCTGTTGTTTAACCACACTTATACACTAAGGTCAAAATAGAACTGATCAATTACTTATCAGTAACTATCCCGTAAATCAGGTTTTTAAAACTAATGATTAATCTTCAGGATTAATCAAATTGAAATCAGAAGGCATTTACAATTTGCAATTTTGTCACTTCCCAGTGATCGGCTATAAAGTCAAAATCCCTATAAATTTTCCTACCCTGATGGATTGCAAAATTATCTGCTTAAAGTTCAGCTAGCCCGTCAAATTTGAGCAACAGAAATATGCTCTGTGGATATAAAACACTTCCTGGATTTACCGGTAATTTTTTAACTCAAAGGAACCTCAATTCGGTAAATCCGGTTAAGGGATAGAGAGATTTTAAAAGCTGCTTTGATGATAGAAATCCCGCTGAAAATTTATGTTCAGCATACTCAGGATTGATTTAAAATACCTTACTTAGTATAATAATAAATGCAGGTTGGCATCAGACATCATAACTATATATGAAGATAATTCTGCAGTTAAAAAGATGATTTTATGAGTATAAAATCAAAATAAATCTAATAGTATGTTTAGCATTAATTATTTAAAATCAGATACTTACATTTAAATATTTGATTTTTACTTCATATAAAAAGACCACATCTACATACGAAATACTAACAAATTTAGCAATAGGCTTTTATGACATTTAATTATAATTTTAAAACACTAATTATCAGTACTATTATAATATTCACTTTATGTATAAATTCACAAACAGCATTCGGACAGTTATTCGGTAGTGAACAGAACCCACCTTCAATTAAATTCCTTCAAATTAACACCAGCCACTTTCAGATTATTTACCCCGCAGGACTTGAAGTGGATGCACAACGCATGGCCAATACCCTGGAAGAAATCATCTCAAAAGTTAGCAGCAGCTTGTCCAAAGAGCCCAGGAAAATTTCGATCATTCTGCAAAACCAGGGAACAGAATCAAACGGTTTTGTACAGATGGCACCCCGCCGTTCTGAGTTCTTTACCCCTCCCCCGCAATCGTTCGATTACCAGGATTGGCTCAACAGTCTGGCAGTTCATGAACTCAGGCATGTGGTACAATTTGAAAAGCTGACAAGTAGGTTTAAGGCGCCCTTATTTGAAGAGCTGGCACTGGCAATATTTGGCATCACCTTACCCCCGTGGTTTTATGAAGGCGATGCAGTTGGCATTGAAACTGCACTTACAAATGCAGGTCGTGGAAGGCTGCCGGAATGGGAATTAGTTTTAAGAACAAATACACTAAGCGGTAAAGACTACAGCTATTCTAAAAATTATTTTGGATCCGTTAAAGACCGGTCACCCGGATATTATCAGCTTGGATATTTCATGACCAGCAAACTAAGACGCGACTATGGCAAAGGATCGATCGACAGTATTTTAACCCGGATCAAACGCAATCCCTTTCGGCCCTACAGCCTGAGCAATTCGCTTAAAAAACTGAGCGGGATGAACAGCAAAAATTTCCACGATTCTACAGTTTCAGAACTCCGGCAACTTTGGCAAAATCAATCACAAAAAACGCGGCATCAAAAATACGATGTGCTGAATATTAGAAAAGATCAGACTCCTGCAGATTATTATTTTCCGCAGATTTTCGGACCGGGAAAAATTTTAGTTTTAAAACAAGGCCTGGCCATAGCTCCGGTTATAGTTCAGATTGATGCTGATGGAAAAGAAAAAAATATTTTAAAAATCGGTTACCAGGAACAGCCCAATTTTAATTACGCTGCAGGAAAAATTGTTTGGGACGAGTTCCGTTACGACAAACGATTTCAGAAGCGGTCATTCAGCGTAATTAATATTTATGATATCGCTTCAAAAAAATTTAAACAGCTAAGTCATAAGAGCAGGCTCTTCTCTCCTTCTTTAAGCTCCGATGGTAAAAGTATTGTTGCCGTAAAATTATCGCTCGACAACAAAATGAATATTGTAGAACTAAATGCCGAAACAGGTGAGGAAATCAAGCAATATCCAAATGATCTGAATTATAACCTTCAATTTCCGTCTTATAGCGCAGACAACAGTCGAATAGTTTTTACAGCGGTAAATAAATCAGGAATAACCTTAGCCGAAATCAGAAAGGAAAATGGGAAGATAACGGAGCTTTTACCTCCGCAATCCCAACTCATATCCAATCCAAAATATGCAGAAAATCAGATTTTGTTTAGAGCCCATTATAACGGGATAGATAATATTTATCGGTTCGACCGCCAAAGCAGGATTATTTTTCAGCTTACTTTCTCCGAATATGGCGCTTATAATCCATCTTACGATTCTGCATCAGATCAGATCCTGTTTAATAATTATCAGGTAAGCGGGCATGATGTTGCCAGCATAAAATTTGGAAACGAACAGGGCGTTGCTGCATCAGAACTCTCTAACCATTTTATCAATTATGCCCAGCCTTTAGCAAAGCAGGAAAATTATGGAAATGTATTTGACTCCATCCCATCATTAACCTATACTTCAAAACCATATAAAGAGCTTACAAACCTGTTTTATTTTCACAGTCTTGCTCTCATAACCGATGCATCAGATCCGGATGATCCGACCATAGGCTTAAAAATAAAATCGAATAATAAGCTGAACACACTTGATTTTTATGCCGGATACCAGTTTAACAATGAGCTGAATAAAAGTGAGTTTTTAACAGGATTCACTTATAAGAGGTTTTATCCTGTTCTGGATGTCAGATACATCAATCAGGCAAGACTCTCTTATTCCCGTCAGCAAATCAACAATCAGGTTGTTTTTATTCCGGTAAACTGGAGAGAACATCTTACAGAAATTGAAATAAGTGTTCCTTTTTTATTTAATCAGCTTAATCAGACTTACAGTTTTGGATTAAATACCTCGAGCAGCTATACATCAAGATACAGTATTGAAAACAGGCCGGGTGATTTCAGAAGCATTTTAAAATTCCCGATGAAATACCAGCTTTATTTAAACCGGAACAGCCGCAGAAGTGCAAGGGATCTGGCTCCCGAATGGGGTCAAAACTTCAGCTTCACGTACCAGCACTTTCCATTCGAAAATATTGATGGAGACATTTTTAGTTTTCGAAGCCTGTTTTATGCTCCGGGATTCTTTCAAAACCATTCGGTACAGGCCCGCTTAAATTACCAGATCAACAGCGGAGCCTATGATCTGACGGTTGACATTCCGAGAGTGAGCGGCTATAACAATTTAACGCCAACCAGAAATCTGGAAAGCACGCTGCTATTAAATTATCGCTTTCCGCTATTTTACCCCGACTGGGAGATTGGAACCTTAGCCTATATCAAGAGATTTCGTGGCGGCCTGTTCAGCGATTTCGAAAATGTGGGCAGAGGCAGGACTTTTGCACCACGAACTTACGGAGCCGAATTACAGGCCGACATGAATCTGCTGCGCTTTTACCTTCCTAATTTCGCCCTTGGGGGGAAATTTATTTTAGTTAATGAAAAACCTGCTAAAAATCCGATATTCGAAATGAGCTTTACATACAGCTACTAAAGAAATTTATGAACGCAAAAACCATTTTTATAATTATCATTTCTGCCCTCGTAACCATTATCCTGATGAAGAATACCGATGAGGTAAACTTTTGGATCTTCGGTGATGCCAGTGTCCCTAAATTAGCTGTGCTTGGCGTTATTTTTACCATGGGACTTATTGTTGGTTACTTATTGGGAAGGCCGCGTAAAAAAGAACTTGAACACATGGACTCATCAGACCGGCATCCCGCTACGTTTAAAGATTCAAGTGAAACAATTTCAGAAAATGGCAATTACTTAAGCGATGAAGATCGGGATTACATCCGTTAAGATTAATAGTTTAAAATTCTGCCTGCTATTCATGCTGCTTGCAGGCAGCAGCCGGGTTTATGCACAAGACATTGCGCCCCGTAATTATTCGCTAAACAGCACATCAGATTTCAGGCAATATGAAAGCGATGTTTTAAAATGTATTAACTGGCTGGCTGAACATCCCCGAACTTTCAATCCGGAAGAACGTCGTAAAGCAGAGGATTTCCTGGTTAAATGGATTTACGGCAGTCCGTATGTGAATATCATCATCGAGCCGTACATCATGAAATTATCCAGCAAAAATGCCGATCTCCTTTTAAGCTTTATGTTTGGGTATGCACAGTATCAATTAGAACATCTTGGGGATAAAAATTTAGTTCCGGCCAATATTGCGGGCATAGCCCATTTAGTAAAAGACTATCAGTTAAATTTAAATAATCTGGAAAAAGATCCGCTGATCGAAAAAGTGGTAATTCTGGAGAAAGAAGGAAAATTAACCGACTGGTTACTTCCGCAGTTAGAGCAGAAAAAATTAAACTAAACTCTAAAACACGGAAAAGCTATATTAAACTCCGTAAAAAACCAGATTGTTGCGTTCCAGCTCCGGCAATTTCAGTTCCTTTTCAAAGATTCCGTATACCGAAGCTCCGCTCCCGCTCATGGACGAGTAAATGGCTCCGCGTTCATATAAATGATCTTTCACTTTTTTAATATCCGGAAATTTTGAAAAAACAGACTTTTCAAAATCATTCCTGATGTGATTTTTCCATTCTGTTAGGGGTAAGTGAATTAACTCTTCCAGAGGCACAGAAAAATTATTTTGAACAACTCCCGAATATGCATCAGCGGTAGAAACATGAATTTCGGGCATCACCACAACCATAAAATATTTTCCAAGATCAAGGTTCACAGGTAAAAACTGGTCGCCTTTTTCATAAGCAACAACTGGTTTATTCTGAATAAAAAATGCACAGTCAGCGCCAAGCTGCCGGGCATAATTTTCCATTCCTTCATTAGAAATTCCAAGACTGAACTTTTGGTTGATCAGGCGGATGAGAAATGCGGCATCCGCCGAGCCTCCGCCAAGGCCCGCACCAATTGGAATATTTTTATGCAAATGAATATGTACCGGATTCAGGTTAAAATCCTGCGAAAGCAGATGATACACTTTCAGGCATAAATTTTCTTCTGCATTTCCGGGGATGCGTATTCCCGAAGAACTGAATTGCAGCTGTGCTGATTCCACCACTTCCAGAACATCTTTTATGGCAACCGGATAAAATATTGTTTGCAGATTATGGTAACCATCGGGTCGACGATTAAGTATATTTAGCCCGATGTTAATCTTAGCGTTTGGAAATAAGATCATGAGTTCTGAACATGTTCGTAATTTTGCACATTAGTAGGATGCCAAAAATACATTTATTTAATTTGTACACCTTAGAATAATCAATGAAACAGTATCTAGACCTGATGCAGCATGTGCTGGATAAGGGAACACAAAAGCATGACCGCACCGGAACCGGAACCATCAGCGTATTTGGACATCAGATGCGGTTTGATTTACAGGAAGGTTTCCCCATGCTTACTACCAAAAAAGTTCACCTTCGATCTATCATCCATGAACTGATCTGGTTTTTAAAAGGCGATACCAATATTCAGTATCTGACAGAAAACGGTGTTAGTATCTGGAACGAGTGGGCTGATGAAAACGGAGAACTGGGACCTGTTTACGGTTCGCAATGGAGATCATGGCCAACTGCCGACGGAAGACATATAGACCAGATCAGCCAGGTCATTCACCAGATTAAAACAAATCCGGATTCACGCAGGCTGATTGTTTCTGCCTGGAACGTGGCCGAAATAGAAAACATGGCCCTTCCGCCCTGCCATTGTTTCTTCCAGTTTTATGTGGCCGACGGAAAACTGAGCTGCCAGTTATATCAGCGCAGCGCCGATATATTTCTGGGCGTTCCCTTCAACATCGCTTCCTATGCTTTATTAACCTTAATGGTGGCGCAGGTTTGCGGATTGCAGGCCGGTGAATTTATTCATACCCTTGGCGATGCTCATTTATACAACAATCATTTAGAGCAGGCTAAACTTCAGTTGAGCCGCGAAACCCGGAAACTCCCTCAAATTAAATTGAACCCGGAGGTTAAGGATATTTTTGATTTTACGTTTGAGGATTTCACCATTGAAAATTATGATCCGCACCCGCATATCAAAGCCCAGGTTGCCGTATAATAATTAAGAAGCAGAAAAATTAAGAACGGATGCCTATACGAAATACCCCGTATTTTTAATTGGTACTAATTATAAAAAATGAACTTATCTATAATTGTTGCTGCTGATGAAAATAATGGCATTGGCAAAAACAACCAGTTGCCCTGGCATTTACCCGCAGATTTAAAACATTTTAAAAACCTGACTACCGGGCATCCAATAATAATGGGACGGAAAACGTTTGATTCTATAGGCAAACCGCTTCCAAACCGAAGGAACATTGTAATCACAAGACAGAGCGATCTCAAAATTGAAGGTGCAGAACTTGTCAACTCGCTTGAAGAAGCATTACAACTTTGCCCGGCCGGCGAGCAGGTATTTATTATCGGCGGCTCGCAGATATTTAACCAGTCACTGGCATTAGCCACTAAATTATATTTCACCCGCATCCATGAAGTTTTTGATGCAGACACTTTTTTTCCGGAAATAGACCCGAACATCTGGAAAGAAGAAGACAAAACCGAACATCAGAAAGACGAGAAAAACGCGTACGCCTATTCATTCATCAGCTACATTAAACGCTAAAAATCAGGCAGGATAAAATCTTCGTTAAAAATTCCATAAATAGAAAATTTAATTAGATTTGCCGTCTTAATCAAAAGACGGCTTATCGCAACATTACTACACAATTAAATAAAATGCAAGGTAAAGGACTAGTAAAATTCGCTGCAATAGCGCTAACAATTGCGTGTTTATATTCACTCTCTTTCACGTGGATAGCAAAACATGTAGAAAATAATGCCAAAGAGTATGCCAACGGAGATCAGGCAAGAGAAAGAGTGTATTTGGATTCAATGGCAACACAGCCTGTTTTTGGAAGTCTGAAATATGTTACTTACCAATATGCCAAAGAACGTGAAATTCCTCTGGGACTTGACTTAAAAGGTGGAATGAACGTAACGATGGAGATTTCGTTAACCGAACTGGTACGTAATCTTTCCAACAACAACCAGGACGCCAATTTTAAAAGAGCGCTGGTAAACGCCGAAACTCGTTTGAAAACAAGTCAGCAGGATTTTATTACCCTGTTTGGAGAAGAATTTGAAAAAATCAGTCCGAACGGAAAACTTGCTCCTTTGTTTGCTACCAAAGAGAACGCAGCCAATGTAAAAATCACGGCCAGCAATTCTGATGTTCTGAACTTTTTAAAGGCAGAAGGCAAAAGCGCTATCGACCGCTCGTTCAACATTCTTCGTACCCGTATTGATAAATTTGGTGTAACTGCTCCAAACATTCAGTTGCAGGAAGGAACCAGCCGTATATTAATCGAATTACCGGGAGTTTCAGATCCGCAGCGTGTACGTAAATTATTACAGGGTTCGGCAAAGCTTGAATTCTGGGAAACGTACGAGAACACAGAGATCTTCCCCTTACTGGAAAACATCAACAAAATACTTGCGTCAAGCAATACATCGGCAGATACTACAAAAGCAATTTCTACCAACGCCGCTGCTGATTCTACAGCAAGTGGAAAACTGGCAACCCTGACCAAGAAAGATTCAACTAAAAAAGATACTTCTACTTTAGGAAAATCACAGTTAGAGCAGGCCAAACAAAATCCATTATTCGCATTATTAAGTCCCTCTACATTCCAAGGACAAAATGGGGAAACAGGTTTACGCCCGGGTCCGGTTGTAGGATACGCTGCACAAAAAGACACCGCCAAAATCGGAAGCTATTTGTCATCTCCTGCTATCCGTTCGGTAATTCCTCAAAATGTTAAATTAGCATGGGGAGTTAAACCGGTAACCGCAGATTCAAAAGTTTTTGAACTATACGCGTTAAGACCGACAAAAATGGACGGAGGTCCGGCTTTGGGCGGCGATGTAATTTCTGATGCCCGTGCAGATTACGATCAGCGTGGAAACCCGGAAGTGGTAATGATTATGAACAGTGATGGTGCCCGCGAATGGCGCAGCCTTACTGCAGCAGCATCTGCGGACGCAAATAACAAGAAAAGTGTTGCTATCGTTTTAGATAACGTAGTATACTCAGCTCCTACTGTACAGGGCGAAATTCCAAACGGTATTTCTTCCATCAGCGGTAACTTCCAGGTAGAAGATACTCAGGATTTAGCCAATATTTTAAAAGCCGGCCGTTTGCCTGCTCCCGCTAAAATTGTAAGTTCTTATGAAGTTGGTCCGTCTTTGGGATTAGAATCCATTGAAGCCGGATTAATTTCAACCATTGCCGGTGTTATTGTCATCCTGTTATTTATGGGATTGTATTACAGCAAAGCCGGATGGGTTGCCAACATTGCATTGATCGTCAACTTATTCTTCCTGATGGGCGTACTTGCTTCTCTGGGCGCTGTGTTAACCTTGCCTGGTATTGCCGGTATCGTGCTTTCACTGGGTATGTCGGTAGATGCCAACGTACTTATTTATGAGCGTATCCGCGAGGAATTAGCCGAAGGCAAAAGCACCCGTTTGGCAATTGCCGAAGGTTATAAAAAAGCGATGTCTTCTATTTTAGATTCAAACATCACGACGTTTTTAACCGGGGTAATTCTGTACATTTTCGGAAGCGGACCAATTGTTGGATTTGCCACTACCTTAATGATCGGTATCGTTACTTCATTATTCGCGGCCATCTTTATTTCGCGTTTAGTATTCGAATGGATGCTGAAAAAAGATCAGGATATCAGTTTCTCTATAAAAGCAACTCAGAACTTATTTAAAGATTCTAAATTCGATTTCATCTCCGGTCGTAAACGTTTCTATATTTTTTCCTCCATTATTATCGTAGCCGGATTAATTTCCATGTTTACCAGGGGATTCAGTTTAGGCGTTGACTTTAAAGGTGGACGTTCGTACTTTGTTGAGTTCGACAAGCCTGTTCAGACAGATGATGTGCGCAGCATACTTCTTGATGAATTTGGTATTGCTCCCGAAGTAAAAACTTTTGGTTCATCCAACGAGGTAAAAATTACCACCTCCTACCTGATTGATGAAAACACTGCCGAAGCAACGGATCAGGTGTTGCTTAAATTGAATGAAGGCTTAAAGAAAATCAGTCCGAAATATGAGATCAAAGATTCTCAGACGGTAGGCCCGACCATAGCCCATGATATTAAAACATCGGCCATTTACTCGGTAATATTCTCTATCATCGTTATATTCCTGTATATCCTGGTTCGTTTCAGAAAATGGCAGTTTGGTGTATCCGCAATTATTGCATTACTGCATGATGTGCTTATCCTCCTGTCCATCTTCTCTTTGTTAAACGGATTATTGCCATTCTCATTAGATATCGACCAGGCATTTATTGCTGCAATCCTTACGGTGATGGGTTATTCAATTAACGATACAGTAGTAGTATTTGACCGTGTACGGGAATACATTGCCCAGCACCATACCAAGGATGAAAATCTGCCATCGGTAATTAACAACGCCCTGAACAGTACCTTAAGCCGTACGGTTATTACGGGTGTATGTACCATTGCAGTATTAGTGATCATCTTCATCTTTGGAGGAGAAATCCTGAGAGGCTTCTCGTTTGCCATGCTGATCGGGGTAATCTTCGGAACCTACTCTTCTTTATTTGTGGCTACACCGTTTGTAGTTGAGTTTATCCGCGAAAAAGCAGATAAAACAAAAGCTCCAAAAGCAGTAGAGCTTAAATAATAATCCAAATATTTTCAAAGCCCCGCATCTATAATGCGGGGCTTTTTTTGTTTGCAGGATTCTGTTTGATAATCTTTCTTGATTTTTAGGATAACAAATCTATCTTTAAGAAAATTAATCAAACTGGTTATTTACCTGACGAAGGATTAATTCTAATTAGAAAACATAGTATATATAGAGGATATATATGCAGGTTCTACTAATATATTACCACATAGTATATATACTAGCTGGCAGTAATTTTAAGAATATGACACAAGACCTAAATAAAGTTTTAAGATACATAGAAGAAAATATTCGTGTAACAGACCAGACGACAATTGAATATCTTGACCCTAAAGGACACGTTGAAAGACTTTTAAGCAAACAGAATCAAGTGATTTTTGGAAGACGTGGTTCGGGCAAATCACTTCTTTTAAAGTCATTGAAGACAAGTGCCACAAACACAGAAGTAATGACTGTTAATCTTGATGATTTCAAAGACATTAGTTTTCCTAACTCTATTATCCAAGTATTAAGACTAGTTATTAAACAGCTGAATAAATCATTGATTGAATCTTATAAATGGTGGGAATTAGTAAAAAGACAAAAAGCCCAAAACATAATTAAAGACTTAAACAAGTATCTCACCAAACTTGAAGCTCGACTTGCTAACCCAGACCAATATGACGAATCAACGAGAGTAAAAAGTGGAAGCAAATTTTCAGGTGAAGCATCAAGCGGATATGGTAAATCAACTGCTAAAATAGGATCAGAAATTCAAGAAGAGTCTGAGTCATCAAAAACTCTCAGAATCGATAAACTTAATATTTTAAGAAATGAACTTACTGAGTTCAAGGAGCTAATACAAAAAGCATCAGAATACCTCGACAAAGACTTATTTCTAATTCTTGATGACTTTTACTTTATCCGTAAATCTGACCAACCTTATTTTGCTGACTTTTTTCACAGAATTTCCAAAAATACTAGACTTTACTTGAAAATAGCTTCAATAAAGCATCGAACATCTTTGTATGTTCAAAGTGATACTTATATCGGAATGGAAATTGGACACGATGGACAATCTCTGAATCTTGATTATAGTCTTGAAAACTTTAATGCTCTAGTAAGTTTTATGAAAGAATTATTGTACAATATAAATAAGAAAGTAAAAGTTGAAATTGATTATGAAAAACTCTTTTCCGAAAATGGATTTAGATTTTTATGCTTGGCTTCCGGGGGCGTTCCAAGAGATTTTTTCACACTATTTTTGACACTTGGGAACAAAATAATCAACGGACAGTCTACAATCAGTAAACCTCTCGTTATTGAAACTAGCATTGAAAATTTACCAAATAAACTTGAAGCATTTAAAACTGACAGTTTGGAAGAAAAGGAAGTTCTTGAACATTATTTGCAATTTATAAGAAGAGAAATTGTTGACAAGAAAAGATGGAATTCATTTTTAGTTTCTAATTCGGATGTTCTACAACACCCACAAATAAATCAAGCAATCAAGGAATTGGTTGACTTGAGACTCTTGCACATTGCAAACTCAAATACTAGTTCGGCTCCAAGTGACGGAACAAGGTATTCTGCCTATCTAATTGATATTGGATTATTTCCAAACGCCAATCCAAGAAATTTCCAACAAGTTGAACCCGGGCAAAAAGATGATGAAGGTAGAGAAGACAAATTAAGGTCATCACCAAAACTTAATCTTGAGTTGTTAAATGAATTTATTACAGGACTTAAGTTGAGTAAACAATTAAAATTGACAGAATAAGAAAAACTACTGCCAACACGGGCTTTGCGTCAGGCGGGGTGACGTGTAAACTTGGAGCTTTGTGCTTCTATACAAGTTCAGTGCTGTTTGACAGTTATGTGCTCCGAAACCCGCCAGAACGCAAAACCCGAAAACGTTAGTAGCGAATTTTGAGCGACCGCATAAACAAAGAATATAACAATGAAAATAAGTGAATGAAATTAGAAATTGACATATCAGATGATAAACTTCAAAATCTCAGTGCGACAGCAAAGACAGAGATTAGGAAGGTCTCTAAATCATATATTGAAGATGTTTTAGATGAAGCAAGTAGAATTGAGGAAAGCCGAAGGACATCAAGTGCCAATGCAGAAGTGACCGCTGCAATCATCAATGACGCTGTTGTTTTTGCAAAAAATTATGGCATAAGAAAAAGAAAACCAAAGCGACAAATATTTATGCAAATTTTAGCATTTGTCGCTTCCACAATTGCTGGTGGACTTTTTGACACAGACAAATTCAAAGACATTGGATATGTAATTATGTTCTTAATAGTTTTTCTTGTCGCTGTGGTTTCAGCAGTTTATTTAATCCTTAATGACAACAACAATGAATAACGATAACATATATTCAAAACTCACTCCTTCAGCAAAAGAGGCATTGACCGAATTGACAGAAGATTTTAAACAATCTCTTGTAGAAAAAGCATTTTCAATAGCACAAGAAAGGAATACAGCGAATAAAGAAATTTCTCTTCGGGACATATTGGAAGCACAACAACCAATAAAACATACTATTGAGAAAGAAAAATACCAAGAATATAAAAGAAAACGCTGGACAATGCTTCTATCACTAAGCGGAGCAGTTTATGCAGTTGCAGGGATTCTTATTTATTTATACCAGAACAAGAAATTTTCTCTTGAAAACGACTTTGGACTGATAATAGCCGTTCTTGGTATCTTAATTACTCTTGTTGCATTTCTCTACGGACAATTGTTGACAAGAAGACATTTAATTTTCAGCACCGAAACATCCACAAAGACTTACTCAAGCATTGAAAGCTTTGACATTGTAAAAAGGTGGCAAATTATTGAGCAATTAACAACATCAATAATGAAATCAAACAACATCAGTGATTCTAAATCAAATTCTATAAATCAAGTTATTCGATACTTGACAGAAAATTTCACATCAAACGAAATGGAGTATTTGAAGATTCGTGAATTACTACAGACAAGAAACAAAATACTTCATGAAGGATATTATCTATCTGACAATGAAAAGAAACAATATATAGACATAGCTGATGATTTAATTGAGAAACTAGAGCGAGCGAAGAAATAAATCGGTTGCTAACAGGTGTTTGGCAAAAAAGCGGGTTCAGTGGTTAAATAAAGCTTTGTGCTTAGTATCAATTTCACTGCTGGCAGACAGTTTTCGTCTCCGAAATCGCCAACTTTTTGTAGCTGCAAAACGTTGTGGGCAATCCTCCCTATTTCGACCAAAAAATTGATTTCCACAGCTAACGTTAGTACCTTTCTAATTGCCCTTTGCGAGACCGATTTTAAAACTGGCGCATTATAGCCCGGGTGCAATCCTGGTTGGAATGTAAAAAGCCTTTCTGCTGTAACAAAAAGGCTTTGAGATGATTTCAGTGGTGGAGCAGATTTGCTACCCCGTTCAGAATAATTACATGTCAAAGATACATTCCCTTAGGGCATTTTTTCAAATCAAAAAGATGTTTTATGAGCAAAAAAGTATCTATGGAAGTGATCAATCCTTGTGCTGCTGGGATTGATGTTGGAAGCCGGTCACATTATGCAGCTATCGGTCAGGCAGAATCTGATGTCAGGGAGTTTGGTGTTTACAATGAGAATTTATTAGAAATGGCCCAGTGGTTTTTAGGTAATGGAATCAGAACTGTGGCTATGGAAAGTACAGGCACTTATTGGCAAAGTCTATATGCTGCGCTTCAGTCCGCAGGGTTGGAGGTAATTCTGTGCAACGGCAAGTTCACTAAAAACATTAAGGGAAAGAAAACGGATGTACAGGATTGTCAGTGGATTCAAAAACTACATACATTAGGTTTATTAAGCGGAAGCTTTTTACCGGATGAAGCCACGGAGCAGTTACGCACCTATTGCAGGCACCGGACTAATTTATTAGAACAGGCAGCAGGCACTACTAAGAAAATGCAGAAGTATCTACGGCTACTGAATCTGCGTCTGGATGTGGTAGTCAAAGATGTAGCCGGTCTCTCGGGGCTTGCCATGATCGATGCCATTTGCAAGGGAGAAACCAATCCGGAAAGACTAGCTGCTTACCGCCATGGCAATTGTAAAAAATCAAAAGAGGAGATTGCCAAAGCCTTACAATGGAACGGGAGAAAAGATTACTTGTTTGCACTGGGTCATGAATACCAGATGTACCAAAACCTGCAGTCAAAAATTACAGAATGCGATGGTGAAATCGAAAAGCTCCTGAATGAACAGATTGGCCAGGACGACAATAAAAAGCAGCATGCCATTGATAAAAAAGTTTACAAGAAAGTAAATAAGAATACGCCCAAGAACATGGACATCAACCTGCTCTCTTATCAATATTTTGAGGGGATAGACCTGCTGGCAATTGAAGGAGTAAGCTATTCCACTATACTCACTCTGATGAGCGAGGTAGGCAATGGGATACATAAGTTTGAATCAGCCAAGCAGTTTTCCAGTTGGTTAAGACTTTCGCCCAATAATAAAATAAGCGGAGGCAAAGTACTGAGTAATAAAATACCTAAAGGAAGTAACCGGTTAAAAATAGCCCTTCGAAATGCCGCCAATGCCATAGGAAATCTGAAAGATACAGCTCTGTCCAATTTCTTTAAGCGCATCGCTTTCAGAAAGGGACGTGTGTCGGCTATATCTGCAACAGCCAGAAAACTGGCTGTTATTATTTGGAACATGCTGGTAAAAAAAGTCCCTTACAGAGCCGAGACCACTTATGAATTTCTAGATCAGAAAAGAAAGAGGAAAGTTCAGGAAATGAAAAAGCTAATTGCTAGGTTTGACATCAGGACGGACGAGCTTAATTTGCAATTGTAAATCAAGGAGTTATAAAACGTTAGTCAGAA
>NZ_AUHA01000002.1 GCF_000422945.1 Daejeonella oryzae DSM 19973 | reverse complement strand
TAGAAAAATTTTTGATCCTTCCTAATTATTTGTGAAAATAATCAGAGGGCTTTCAAACTCCCAAATCTGCACTGTCATATACACAACAACCGATTTTTTAACCTCCACCAAACTCTCTGAGAACATCCCGCTATCTCTCGATTGCGGAGTGCAAAGGTAACAGAATCCAACAACTTACCAAAACTTATTTTATTAAAAATAAGTGACGTTTGTATGTTTAACATAACCGGTTTCAAATAAAGCATAACACCTCATCCTCAACCACTCTGCTACCCCAAATCCTCAATGTACCATCCGCATTTACTTCCTTTGCGGGTTGCAAAAGTAGAAAGTTATTTCATCCCTGCAAAGAAGTTTTTTAAAATAATTAAAACAATCCGATAACTCCATGATTAAGAGATACAAAATTATTTGAAACCTATTCTTTCTAAAATTATACATTCACATAATGTACTTTTGAGATTGTATGAGTTCAAAATTGCCACCAGCTTTTATCCGTTCATTGAGGGATAACTACCAATTAGAAGAAGAATCGTTTTTAAAATCCCTTAGCAATTCGTCTCCGGTAACCTCTATACGCCTTAATCCTTATAAACCTGCTTCTATATATAATAGTGCAGAAAGAGTTTTGTGGTGTGATCAAGGAAGATATTTATCGGAGAGACCCTTTTTTACAGCAGATCCCTTATTCCATGCCGGTTGCTACTACGTGCAGGAAGCGTCTTCCATGTTCCTGGAGCATGTTTTAAAAAATTCACTTGATTTAAATAAAAAGCTAACTGTACTGGACCTTTGTGCAGCTCCAGGCGGTAAAAGCACTTTGATAAGTTCCTTACTTACTGCACAAAGTTTACTTGTTGCAAATGAAATTATAAAAACCCGTGTACCTATTTTAGCAGACAATCTAAGTAAATGGGGCAAGGAAAATGTTTTTGTAAGCAATAACGACCCGAGAGATTTTCAAAAACTGACAGGCTTGTTTGATGCAGTAGTAATAGATGCTCCATGTTCAGGATCAGGAATGTGGCGAAAAGACCCTGATTCAATTAATGAATGGTCTGAAAGTGCTGTTCAATTATGCAGTCAGCGGCAAAAGCGGATTCTGGCTGATATTTACCCATCTATTAATAAAGACGGAATATTAATTTATTCTACCTGCTCCTACTCAAAAGAAGAAAATGAAGAGATTTCCGACTGGCTATGCGAAAATTTTGATTTATCCAGCATTAGAATACCTGTTGCAGAGGATTGGGGAATAATTGAAACTCTGTCAGAAAAACAGAAATGCCATGGATATCGTTTCTATCCTCACAAAGTGAGAGGTGAAGGTTTTTTTATCGCCTGTTTTAAAAAGAATGATAGTACCGGTAACTCAGAAGTTAAAAATCCAAGGAAAAACATTCAAAGTTCTAAGGAAGAAGAGTTACTTAAAATGTGGATAAACTCAGATCCGGACATCTCAATCAAGCTGATCAATGATAGTTATTTTGCGATAAGAACAGAACATATTGGCTATTTGCATCTATTACAATCTAAGCTATATCTTAAAAAATCAGGAGTCAGGTTAGGGAAAATTATGGGCAAAGACCTCATTCCGGATCATGAGCTTGCATTAAGTCTCCTATTAAATCCCGGTGTAAAAAAAATAAATATTGACCGGGACCAGGCTTTAACGTATTTAAAACGGAATGAAATTAAAATAGAAACAGATTATATCGGCTGGGCGGTTATCTGTTACCAGGATAAAGCATTGGGATGGGCCAAGATTCTGCACAATAGAATAAACAACTATTATCCAAAAGAATTAAGAATTGTAAATCAAAATATCACTTAGATGTTTAGTATTGACCGGTAGAAAGCATCACCAGCGTACAGGCCTCAATTGTCTCAATATTATTTTTTCTGGCAAGCTCCTCTAATTCCAAGTTTTCTGTACCCGGATTGAAAATAATGCGCTTGGGATTTGTTTGAATAATGTAATCGAAGTATTCATCCTGATGCTGCGGACCAATATATAAAGTTATTGTATCCACATTTGAATGAATCATCTCCGGTTTTTCAATGCCAACCCCTGCAACTTCCCCGGATTTTATTCCTACGTTAATAATTTCATGTCCGTATTTTACGAGTCGATGTGCCGCAAGATTGGCATATCTTGATGGATTAATAGTAGCTCCTATTATAAGTGTCTTTTTCATCAGTAGTTATTTTATCAAATTGATATTTCCCGGGAATGATATTCTAATAAGAATTGATTTTGGTTCAATTTCATATTATTTAACTTAAACTTTTCATAATTGCATCAGCGCAATTCATTCCATCAATAGCTGCAGAAACTATGCCACCTGCATATCCGGCTCCTTCACCACAAGGGAAAAGTCCTTTAATCTGTGGATGCTGTAAGGTTTCTTTACTTCTTGGAATTCTTACCGGAGAGGATGTTCTTGATTCTACACCTACCAAAATTGCTTCATTGGTAAAATAACCGTTCATTTTTTTACCGAATAAGGGCAAGGCTTTCCGTAAACGCTGATGAATGAACTCAGGCAATATAGAATTCAAATCTGCACTTTTTGTTCCCGGCAGGTACGAATTAACGGGCAAATCGGCAGATACTTTACCATTCACAAAATCAACCATACGCTGTGCTGGAGCAACTAAATTGCCTCCGCCAGCTATAAAAGCCGCTTGTTCTATATCCGTTTGGAATTTCAACAATCTAAAAGGATCATTTTCAGGACCCACAACGTCTTCCAGATTAATCTGAACCACAGTTCCTGAATTGGCAAATGGATTGTTCCGTTTGGAAGGCGACCATCCATTTACAACAATTTCGTTTGCGTTTGTTGAGCATGGAGCAATAATTCCACCGGGACACATGCAGAAAGAAAACACTCCGCGATCATCAACCTGTTCTACAAAACTGTAATTAGACGGAGGCAAATATGGGCCTCTTACATCACAATGGTATTGAGCTTGATCTATTATTTCCTGCGGATGTTCTATCCGGACGCCTAAAGCAAAAGGTTTGGCTTCCAGCAAAATATCATGTTTACGCAACAGGAATAAAATATCATGAGCCGAATGACCAGTTGCAAGTAATATTGCATCGGCCATAAAAACCTGATCATTGCTACAGGAAACACCTTTTAAAACCCGGTCTCTGATAATTAAATCGGTTACTTTACAGTCAAAATAAACTTCTCCTCCAGCATTTTGTATGCTATCGCGAATACTGCTAATAATCTGCGGAAGCTTATTAGTTCCAATATGCGGGCGGGCATCAATTAAAATATCTTCAGTTGCGCCATGTGTTACAAAAGTTTGCAAAACCTGCTGAACATCTCCACGTTTATTAGACCGGGTATATAATTTCCCATCAGAATAAGTTCCTGCACCGCCTTCACCAAAGCAATAATTAGACTCCGGATTGATCAAACCCTGTTTATTTATAGCGGCAAGATCCCGGCGACGCTGTTTAACATTTTTTCCCCTCTCTAAAATTATTGGCTTAAGTCCAAGTTCGATGCAACGAAGAGCAGCAAATAGACCTGCCGGACCGGCACCTATTATAATAACCGGCTTTTTATCCTTAACATTTTGATATTTTAATTCGACTGAGGCGTAATCCGGATTTTCATTAATAAAAACCCTGACTTTTAGCCGAAATACTACTTTTCTGCTGCGGGCATCAATGGATCTTTTTAAAATCTGTACATGATTTATTTCATCCAAATTAATTTTCAGCAATTTTGCTGATGTCTTTCGAAGAAGCGAAAGATCATTTATTTCCTCAGGAAGAAGAACTAAATCTATTTCTTTTATCATAATAATGCCGGGTTTTTATCCCGGATTTGTAACAAAGGTATGAAAATTGCTTTCTAAGCTGTAAATTGAAAAAAATTAGAAACCTTATTATGAAAAGAATTTTTTATACACTTATCGCTCTATTTGCGATTACTTCTTTAAGTTCCTGCGGCTATAATAGCATGGTACAATTAGATGAGCAAGTACAATCTCAATGGGCTCAGGTAGAAAACGTATACCAGCGTCGTGCAGATTTGATTCCAAATCTTGTTGCTTCTGTAAAAGGTGCAGCTAATTTTGAGCAGGAAACTTTAACTCAGGTAATTGAAGCCCGTGCTAAAGCAAGTTCGGTACAGGTTGACCCAACTAAATTAACGCCGGAATCCATTCAGAAATTTCAGGAAGCACAGGGTCAGTTAAGTCAGTCTTTGGGACGTTTACTCGTAACTGTAGAAAGATATCCAGAACTAAAAGCCAACCAAAACTTTTTAGAACTTCAATCTCAATTAGAAGGTACAGAGAATAGAATTACAGTAGAGCGTCAAAAATTCAATACAGTAACTCAGGATTATAATTCTAAAATCCGCACATTCCCAAATAATTTAACAGCGGGTTTGTTCGGATTCCAAAAGAAAGGTTATTTCCAGGCCGAAGCAGGTTCGAACAAACCACCTAAAGTTGAATTTTAATATTTTAAGATCATTTCTTTATATCAGTATCCATGAAAGTTTTTAGCGAAGAGGAACAAAAACAGATCAGCGAAGCTATTGAAACTTCGGAACGGTTCACGTCCGGAGAAATTAGAGTTTGCGTTGAAAAAACCTGCAGCGAACCTGTTTTAGATCGTGCTGCAAATTATTTCAGGAAATTGGGTATGGACCAAACCGCTTTACGCAATGGAGTTTTGATATATGTTTCTACCAATGATCATCAGTTTGCTATTATAGGAGACGCCGGTATTAATAAGGTAGTCCCGTCAAATTTCTGGGATAGCACAAAGGATATGATGCTATCCCATTTTAAACAAGGAAATTTATCAGAAGGAATTATTGCAGGAATAAAATTAGCTGCAGAACAATTAAGAATTTACTTTCCATACCTGGAAGGTGATAAAAATGAACTTCCGAATGACATTTCATTTATGGATGGCAACTAATCCAAAACCATATTCAGGCACCTTCAAATGATTATAAGAAATTTCTTTTTAATTGCTTTTCTTTTATTTACAGGATTAGCAACTCAGGCCCAAACTTTTCCCGAACAACCCAATCGTCTGGTTAATGACTATACCAATACGTTAAGTGCAGATCAAATAAATAGTCTTGAGCAAAAATTGGTTGCTTTTGATGATTCTACTTCTACACAAATTGCTGTTGTTCTTATAAAATCCCTTGAAGGCTATGATGTAGCTGACTATGGCGTTCGTTTAGCAGAAAAATGGGGTATTGGTGGCAAAAAGAACAATAACGGCGTTTTGCTTTTAGTTTCTTTAGGAGATAGAAAAGTAACAATACAAACAGGTTATGGCGTAGAAGGAGCGCTTTCGGATGCAATTTCACGCCGCATTATTGAAAATGAAATCACACCAAATTTTAAAAATGGCCAATACTTCGAAGGACTGGATGCCGGAACTTCAGCCATTATTTCTTATACAAAGGGTGAATATAAAGATGCCCGGCCTAAAAGTAAAGGCAAATCAGGCAATTCCGGAATTATAGTCTTTTTAATCATTATGGCAATTATTTTCATCATCTCAAAAAAAGGTGGTGGCGGCGGAAGTCAAGTAATTGGCGGCCGTGGAGCAGCAAGTCCAATCTGGTGGATGTTGATGGGATCAGGAATGGGCCGAAGCAGTGGCGGAGGATTCGGCGGTAGTGGTGGCGGATTTGGTGTTGGCGGCGGCGGAGGTTTCGGCGGATTCGGCGGCGGCAGCTTTGGCGGTGGCGGAGCAAGCGGAAGCTGGTAATATCTTATTAAAATTTTGGTATAATTTGATGCAGGAGCTAAAATGGAAGTTACTAACCTCAGAGTATGTATTTAAAGATACCTGGGCAACCCTACGGTCTGATACCTGCAGAATGCCTTCCGGGAAAATCATAAAACCTTATTATGTTCTTGAATATCCTGATTGGGTAAATGCAGTTGCTCTTACCCATGATAATCAGGTAATTCTCATCAAACAATATCGTCATGCGGCACAGGAAGTAATTTTAGAAATCCCGGGAGGCTGTATCGATAAGGGCGAAAGTCCGGAAGACGCGGTTAAGCGGGAATTATTGGAAGAAACAGGTTACGTTTTCGAACGTATTGAATTTTTAACTTCCCTGTATGCAAATCCCGCCACTGGCAATAATAAAACTCATTGTTTTCTGGCTACCGGCGGCAGAAAAATTCAGGAACAGAATTTGGATGGCGGCGAAGAGATTGTGGTAGAACTCGTCAGTACAAAAGAATTAAAAGGGTTATTGCTGGATAATAAAATCGGCCAGGCTTTACATTCAAGTGGAATTTTTTATGCGCTTATGCATTTAAAGTTAATTGTTTAAGCTTAATCCCAATCAAGCTTATTGGTAAAAATTCAACTAAAATCCAATAAACTAATCACAATTTTCCTTTCTGCGGGTATCAATCAGGTAAACAATTTTCCATTTGTTATCCTGCTTTACCAGCTGAAAAGAATTCACGCCGCAATGGCTGAATTTATCACCAACATAAAACTTATAGCTAGTCCAAACACTGGCAAGTTCGGCGTCAATCAAAATTTCATCAAATGTTATTCGTTCATCATAAACTTCAGAATGAGGGGTAGCTATTGACTTTAAGAAGTTCAGAGGTTCATAACGCACTACGTTTATCTGGCCCTGTCTTTTCGAAATTGTCTGCATAATCATTCCTTTAGAAAATGTTGAACTCACCATTGAGCTATCTCCCTTTCGCATTCCTTCAAATAACTGATTAATTACTTTTTTTACAGATTCAGTTTCAGAATTTTTAACCTGAGCGGATAAAATACCTGTACTGAATAAAATGGCAGCTAATGTTAAAATTATTTTCATGATTTGAACTTACAAAAAAACCCGTTGAGCTTTAACTTAACAGGTTCTAATAATAATTACATATTGGTGATTAACTCATTTTTAATTTTTTCTGAATATCAGCTACGTATCCTTTAAATTTTTTGTCGGTATCTATCAGATCATCTACAGTCTGGCAGGCATAAATCACGGTTGAATGATCTCTTCCTCCAAAAAACGCACCGATAGACTTTAGTGATGTTTTGGTATGAAGTTTTGCCAGATACATAGAAATTTGACGAGCCTGAACAATTTCACGTTTGCGTGTTTTAGATTTTACCATTTCAATAGGAACTTCAAAATACTCGCAAACAAGCTTTTGAATATACTCCATAGATATCTCTTTACTGGAGTTTTTAATGAAATTTTTAAGCATTGATTTGGCCAGATTCAAATCAATTTCCTTTTTATTAAGTGTAGATTGAGCTAATAATGATACCATCGCACCTTCAAGTTCGCGAACGTTGTTATCAATATTATGAGCAACATATTCAATAACTTCTCCGGGCAATTCAATTCCGTCAGAATACATTTTCTTTTTCAGGATAGCCATACGGGTTTCCAGATCCGGAATCTGAAGATCAGCAGAAAGTCCCCACTTAAACCGTGATAACAACCGTTCTTCTAAACCCGACAAATCTTTTGGAGCCTTGTCAGAAGTGATGATCAGTTGTTTACCGGATTGGTGCAGATGATTGAATATATGAAAGAAAATGTCCTGTGTTTTCTCTTTACCTGCAAAATTATGAACATCATCCATAATAAGCACATCCATTGCCTGGTAAAAATTTACAAAGTCATTAATATTATTATTCTTTAATGCATCTACAAACTGCTGGGTAAACTTCTCGCAGGATACATATAGAACCAGCTTGTCTGTCAATGTTCTTTTAATTTCATTACCAATAGCCTGGGCCAGGTGGGTTTTACCCAATCCAACCACTCCGTAAATCATTAAGGGATTAAAAGAAGTTCCACCTGGTTTTGCAGCTACTGCATAGCCTGCCGAACGAGCTAAACGATTGCAATCTCCTTCGATAAAATTCTCGAACGTGTAATTCTGATTTAGTTGCGGATCAACCTGTAATTTCTTCAGTCCGGGAATTACAAATGGATTTTTAATATCCTTGTTTAGAGATACCGGCATTGGCATAGACTGATTTTTACCTTCAGCTCCGTTGCCATTGGAAGGCATATTGGTTGTGTAAGGTTTATTATTTGATGATTTTTCAACAACAATATTATATTCCAGTCTTCCTTCTTCACCCAGCTGTTTCTTTACAGTTTTGCGTAACAGGCCAACATAATGCTCTTCGAGCCATTCGTAAAAAAATAAACTTGGTACCTGTATGGTTAATACATTACCCTCAAGTCTTAAGGCTTTAATAGGTTCGAACCAGGTTTTAAAACTCTGGGCCGGTATGTTATCCTTAATAATCTGAAGACAGTTATTCCAAACATTTGTACAAGCTTTTTCCATATAAATTTATTAATAATCTGATTTACAAGCACTGGAGGAGGGAATGTTAATAACCTTCCAGAACTCCGAAGATTGACAAAATATTCTGTTTAAAAAACAAAAATTTGACATTTATGTTAAGTCGCTTATTATTAGAATTATAGACTTAAATCTCATTAAATATCGATCAAAAAATAACCTGTTTTGAACCTGAATTTGCGCTGCTAATATTTATTAACATAGTAACGTTACTTACGCATTTACATTGCTAATACAGGTGTTTTAGGCAATATATTCCAGATTTTATACTCATAAAAGTTCGATATTATTTATACCCAATACAAGCACAATCTGTAACAAATTATAAACACTCTGTTTCAACAGAGGTTATGCTTTAGGTATAAAACGGGTGCAATTTCGGATCAATATTCTCCAAATTCCTGGCGCAGAATGTCCGCAATTTCTCCTAATGTGGCATAGGCTTCAACTGCTGATAAAATAAAAGGCATGGTGTTAGAACCATCTTTTGCAGCGGCCGATAATTTTCTCAAAGTTTGATCGACCAGCAGGTTATCCCGCTCCTCTTTTAGCTTGTTAAGCTTATCCGTTTGAAGCTGTCGGATGGAATCATCAACACGGAAAACTTCGGGATGAATTCCCTGATGATCAACATATTTATTCACCCCAACTAAAATCCGATCAGCACTTTCAATATCTTTCTGATATTGGTAAGCTGCATCTGCAATTTCATTCTGAATATAGCCGGCTTCAATCGCATTTACAGAGCCGCCCATAGCATCTATGGTTTCTATATATTTCCAGGCAGCCGCCTCTATTTCATCAGTTAAAGATTCTACAAAATACGATCCCGCTAATGGATCGACAGTATCAGTTACCCCGCTTTCAAAAGCAATAATTTGCTGTGTCCGAAGCGCAATCTTTGCCGCGGCTTCTGTTGGTAATGAAAGTGCTTCGTCATATCCGTTGGTATGAAGAGACTGAGTTCCTCCCAAAACTGCTGCTAAAGCCTGGTTGCTTACCCGCATAATATTATTCATGGGCTGCTGGGCGGTCAGCGTAGAACCGCCGGTTTGGGTATGAAATCTCAGTTTCTGAGCCCCGGCATCTGTTGCCCCAAGGTCTTTGGTAATAAATGCCCACATTCTTCGTGCAGCTCTGAATTTGGATATCTCTTCAAAAAAATTATTGTGACAATTAAAAAAGAAGGATAATCGCTTTGCGAAAACATTTATATCTAATCCCGTATCAATAGCGGCCTTTAAATAAGCTTTGCCATTGGCAAGAGTAAAAGCCAGTTCCTGAACGGCAGTAGAACCGGCTTCGCGAATATGATAACCGGAAATGGATATAGTGTTCCATTTAGGGACTTCTTTACTGCAATATTCAAAAACATCCGTAATTAAACGCATGGAGGCTTTCGGCGGATAAATATAGGTTCCGCGGGCGGCGTATTCTTTTAAAATATCGTTTTGTATCGTACCCGAAATCAATTCCAGATTGGCGCCTTGTTTTTTTGCCAATGCGATGTACATTGCCAGTAAAATTGGTGCAGTGGCATTAATGGTCATGGAGCTGGTCACCTTTTGGAGATCAATTCCATCAAAAAGAATTTCGATATCCTTTAATGAATCAATTGCCACACCTACCTTCCCTACTTCCCCTTCAGACATTTCATGATCTGAATCATACCCAATCTGAGTGGGCAAATCAAATGCGACCGACAGGCCCATTGTTCCCTGACTTAATAAATAATGATAACGCTTGTTAGACTCTTCAGCAGTAGAAAAGCCGGCATATTGGCGCATGGTCCATAAGCGGCCACGATACATATCCTTTTGAATTCCCCTGGTATATGGATATTCGCCCGGAAGTTCTATGTTCTGCCTTCCTTCTGTATAAACCTCTTTTATGTTAATTCCGGATGTGGTACTGAATTTCTTATCACTCATTATTTTAAAATAATTGCTGAATATCTCTTTTAACAATTTTCAGAGCTTCGTCATATGGGTTTGCTGTGTCGAGCTTTGCCAAATGTGTTAAAATAACACGACTTAATTCTACTGACGATGCATTTTCGGGCAAACCATGAACCGCGTTATTAATCATCCCAACAGTTTCATCTTTCATTTTTTGAACAGTAGCCCATGCCGTATAACTCACATAAATTTGCTGGGTTATATTATGCTGGTATTCTTCCCGTATATCCGACAAAATCATATTCTGCATCTCCCGGGCACTCATTCCGGCAAGATGAAGTCTCAGCAGCATATTAGAAGGATTGATACGTTCCAGAAAAAGTGTAATGCGTTCGTAAGCTTGTAAACGCAGTGGCAGAGTTTGTTCAAAACCAGGTTTTATAACGGCTGTTTTCTTCTCCAAAGCCTGTAATACAAACTCTCGTACAAAATACCACGCGGCAAAAAATATTAAAATCCCTGAAATTGAAAATTTCAATATATCTGAAAAAAAAGCTAATCCTATCATCGTAAATTTGTTATCAATTGGTCACAAAGCCATGCTCGCAAACAAAAGTCTGCATTTTAGCTTATATTTGACCTACTATTTTGAAAGAATTATGAGTACAGATACAGCTTCATTAGTTGCTCCGGTTGTGCTAACCGAAGGAGCCAAAAAAGAAATAATAAAATTAATGTCGCAGCAGGAATTGGGCGAAGAATACGGATTACGTCTGGGTGTTGAAGGAGGCGGTTGTGCAGGAATGAATTATATTCTTGGTTTTGACCAGAAAAAAGATGGGGATCAGGAATATTTGATTGATCAAATTAAGGTTTATATGCATAAAGCCCATGGTTTATATCTTGTTGGAATGCAGGTTGATTTTCAGGATGGCTTAAATGCAAGGGGTTTTACATTCAGTAATCCCAATGCCAGCAGCACCTGCGGTTGCGGAACCTCATTTTCAGTTTAAAAAACTGTAACATTTAACCGGGTCCTGCTGTCATAACAGCAGGACTTTTTTATAATAGGCTATGGCAACAACAATGGGGTATTCTGAAAATCTGAAGGTGGCTTTGCAATCTGTGAAAAGCAATAAACTTCGGACATTTTTAACCGCCATCATAATTGCCATCGGATTAACTGCCCTGGTGGGAATTTTAACTTCTATTGATGCGATAGAAGGCTCTTTAAACAATACATTTTCGAGTATGGGCGCCAATTCTTTCACCATTCGTAACCGTGGTATCGGAATCAGAATAGGAGGCGGAGGCGAGCGGCCCAAAAGATTTACTCCTATTACTTACGAAGAAGCTCTAAATTTTAAAAGTTCATTTAATTTTCCGGCGATGGTTTCTGTAAATACCTTTGCTTCATTTGCCGCTACAGCAAAAGTCGGAAATCAAAAAACAAATCCTAATATTTCGGTTTTAGGAGCAGATGAGAACTATTTGCTAACCGGTGGATATAAATTGGCATTGGGAAGAAATTTCTCTCAGGCAGAATTAGAGTTTGGAAGCGGTGTAGTAATTATTGGAAATGAGGTGAAAACTCGATTATTTAAAGACTCTGACCCCATCAACAAAATCATCACGGTAGGAAACAATAAATTTAAAGTGATTGGTGTATTTGCTGAAAAAGGTTCAAGTATGGGTTTTGGAGGCGATAAGGTTTGCGTAGTGCCCTTGTTAAAGGCAAAACAAATAATGACCATCCCGAATCCTTCTTATACGATTTCGGTAATTGCTGAAGATCCGCTTCACATGGAATCTGCTATTGGTGAATCAACAGGATTATTCAGGAATATCAGACGATTAAGCGCCGCACAGGAAAATAATTTTGAAATTTCAAAGAGTGATGCGATAGCCCAGACATTGGTTGATAATTTAAAATTTGTCCGTATCGGCGGAATTACAATAGGAGCCATCACCCTGATTGGTGCCGCAATTGCACTGATGAATATCATGATTGTTTCTGTAACAGAACGTACCCGGGAAATAGGAATCCGCAAAGCAATAGGTGCAACTCCCGTTATTATACGCCGTCAATTTTTGATTGAAGCTACTGTTATTTGTTTAATGGGAGGCGTTACCGGAGTTTTTCTGGGAATATTAATCGGAAATTTATTATCCATGGTAATGGGCGGATCTTTTATTATGCCATGGGGATGGACAGCTTTAGGCCTGGGATTATGTATTGGAGTAGGCTTGTTATCCGGATTATACCCCGCAGTTAAAGCATCGAAACTCGATCCGGTGGAGTCGCTGCGCTACGAATAAAATATTTTTCCTTCCAAATTCTTTCTGCACCATATTTGTATTATACAGAATATGCTGATCGGAAGAAGGGAACTGGCTAGAAAACACGTTCAGAGAAAACTCATATATAAGCTGAGAATATTTTTCATAATCATGCTTGTTATGACCGGAATATATTCTACGACATTTACAACTCAATTATCGGGTTGAAATTTAATAACCAATCAATACATGCGCATTAGCAAGAATTTTTAAATGTCTTTAGTCTAAAATGGAATTTCGATTTCTTAATGAAGCTGAATATCTATTTTTATAAATGACTTTACAATTTTTTTGACTCAATCTAGTAAATCAATTTTGCACTATTATAAACATGCATTGTACTATGAAGACGAGAATATAAATAATCTTAAAAAAGATAATTGAAATCATATTAACTGAAAAATCTAATACTTGAGGGCTTAATCTAGGTGAATTGTCATTCTTTTTGATGTAGATTTTCCCCACAATATAGAAAATTACTAGCTCAATTAAAAAATGAAACACTAATATAAAACGTTCCAAAGGCATTAAAAAGCTTAATGAGAATCTATCAAGATGAGCCAAAATCACCAGTAAAAAAAATGCTAAAAATCAAAATTATATTCGGCTTTATCTTTCTAGATCTATTCAATAATGAATAAACAAAAAAGTCAGCTATTGCTATTATTAGAATATAAATTAATTTCATAATGATTTTAATTTGATTTATTCGACCCAACGTTTAATAAGAAGTACGTGCCCACTATGCCGCTAGTTCAACTAGCTGGCCCTATAACCCATGGAGAGTTTTGTGAAGTCTAAACTTCAACTCTTAATATATTTCTGGGCAGGATCTGAATAATGTATCGTATTTTTAGAGTGGCTAATTATCTTTTCAGGGATATTTTTATACTGATTACACTGTTTCCCTGATCTCCAGTAATTAACCTTTCCAATTTTTTGATCACTTCGTGTTTACTGTTGTCTTATTTCAATTACTTCTCAACTTTTGCTGTGGGTTTTGCAGTTGAAAGAAAAGCAGTAGCAGATATGAGCTGAATAATAAACCTGCATGCTTTGGGTCTTTTCATCATGGAAAGGGCAGTGCATCCTTAATTTTTTATCAGGCTTAAATGTTAATGGCTGAGCAACTGCACAAGTGTGAACTGACTTTTTATTTCCGTATTTTTGATCAATCACAAGAACATTAGTCCGTAACCTTCCCGTCATTCTTTTGGTATAGCCGTATATTGATTTATGACATTTACGATCCGAACACCGGGAGATTAGGGTTTATTTCCGTACAATTTTGTCCATACTCGTTTAAACTCATGTTTACATAATTGGAAGCCTAAATATAAACCCAAGCTTAGCCAAAACATATAACCTGCAATTTCTTTAGGTAAAACATATAGTAAATAATTTTTATTAACAATGTAAATGGCAATGTTTAGAATAAAATTAAATGCTATTATGCCTTCATAAATACTTAACCGCTTCCACATTATATACTTCTCTTTCTTTTGATATAAAACTTCATTAATGTTGAAATTAGAAACAATATTATAGTTAGAATCAGAAATACTATAATTATAGTATTAAAATCCTTAAAATACTTTTCAAAAAATGTATCAATAATAGCCACAGCCCCACAACTATATGCCGATATGTTTGAAAGCTTACGCCATAATTTTATATCTCTCATTCTATTAAGGTCTTTTTATATATGGTTTAACAACAGTGGTATTGTCTCGAGGAACTATAATAGGCGGAGTGAAGCTACTCTTAAGTTTATCGTAAAGTCTATAGGCGCCAAAAACCAATAGTCCTGCTTTTACTGCACCATTCCAACCCGGGGGCAGATTCTTTGGATCAAATCCCGTAGGTGGATTATTTATAGGATTTTGAGATGGCGGCATATGAGTGGTCGTCAACTTTGAAGGATCGCCAAACCCTGGATTTTGAGGCATATTGGATAGGGCTTGATAAGCAGCAAAAACAGTTATCCCTACCATAACAACTTCTCCAACTGGTGTTGGCTCAACTAAAGCTACTCCCCAACCTGTCGCTAATCCTGCTCCCTTGTTGACACTCTCTATTTTTTGGCCAACAACCACCGCTTCATCAACTGAAGCTGTAGCATACTGGCCTATTGACACTTCGATTTGATCTCCAGCTCTGACATTAGCGGTGCTATTAATCCCTATCGTATCCAATCCTAGTGGGTCAATATATTTTAGCGGGTTATTTAATGTGTAATTATATGGCGTAATTCCATTATGGTTTTCTGCCATGGGATCTATCATAGCCCACCTCCCAATCACCGGATCATAAAACCTGGCACCGTAATCATACTGTCCTAATTCCGCCTGTAATTCTTTGCCATTATAAAGATACTTATTACCCCCTCCTAAACTTAATTCTACGCCGGGCATTTCCATGCCAAAAGGATAATAACTACTTTCCTGAATAATCCGGGCAGTTTGAGAATTTGGATAAGCATCAATAGTGACCCGGGTATTGCCTAAATGATCTTTCAAATTATATTCATAAATGTAATTACTACCGCTTTTACGAGCTCGGCCTTCTGATGTTTGAACAGAGCTGATTAATCCATTTGTGTATTCAATGCCTTGGATATAATCCATTTTAAAGATATTAGTTCCATTTGTAAATTTCTTCTGTAATTTATTACCCAACCGGTCATAAATATATTCCAGCTTTTTGGCTGGAGAAGTTGTCCAAGTAATTACTAAAGGTTGGTTCAAATGATTATAAATCATTGAAATAATTCCTTTGTTCATATCCGTTTTCTGGTTGCCATTAGCATCGTAAGTATATTCAGAAGCACTTTGAACTGGATCATTAAATCCCATTACTTTTTCAGAGCTTGAACTCACATCGTCAATGCGAATATATCGGTTGCCACTATAAATAAAACGTAAACTATCAATTTGTTGTTTATTATTTATCTTACCATATCGTCCCAGACTTTGAATATTACCCATAACATCGTATTGAATATATTCACTATAGCTACCATCCTTTACTCCGTTGGAAGTTGATACTGCTTCAATTAATCGATTGAGTTTATCATAGCGGAAATCGTAGGATAATTTGGGACTTAAGATGCGGGACGTTTTCCAAGTCATTTGACCAATGTTGCCATTAAATTGGGTCAAGAGGGCATTCTGGTAATTAATCTCCATACCGAACTGGTCGTTGCTATCATCATTTACTCCTGGTTGGATGTTCAATGAGCTATTATTGATATTATTCAACCACCCTCGGGCATTATATCGGTAATCTATGCTCTGTAAAAAATTAGCACCCGCATCTAAAGAATGCAGTTTTTTATCAATAACCTGACCTAATTCATTATAAGTATTCTGGAATAGGATCACTTCAGCATCCGTGCCCGTTTTTTGTTTATTAGATATCAATCTTCCCTGATGGTCATAAAAATAGTTATTCAGAATTGATAAAGACTGTCCACTCGGCCCCGTGTGGTCTCTCTGAGTTTTAATAACCTGCCCAATAAAGTTATAGATGTAATTGGTCACATCCTTGCCTACCAGATGATGACCGATATGATTCTGAATAACACGGCCATACTGATCATAATAGTACACACTCCACAAAGTGGTCGAACTGTTACTACTCCAGTTTTTGCTAACTGTAAGCAAACCTTTAACTTGAAGACTTTGCGCATTTTCGGAATAGTTTGTAAAGGAATAATTTACAGGAAACCCCGGAACTGTATAATTATCGTAATAATTTACCGTATAAAAATTGACTGCATTCATCGGCCATGAGTTGTTTGCATATTCTCCGCTGGAAAGGCGGCTTTCCCAAAGAAGCGATTCATTATCAATCAAAGCTTGTAAATTCCTCCTGTTAATGGCTATATTTCCGTTATCCCACCAGCCGCTCATCACCAAGCGGCCTAATGCATCGTATTTGGTGAAGCTCCATTGCTTTTTGGCAAGTTGTACCTGATCCTGAGTTGCAACAACTTGATCCAATTTATTATATACTATATATTCCCAACCCTTACCGGGACTTTTTTTTTCAATTAATCGGTTCCATCCATCGTATCGATACTGAAAAGCGAAATCATCTATCACACTTGATATAGGATTACTATTGTTATCTGGATTTACCCCTGGCGGCAATACAAAGCTCAGATTGCCCAAATCATCATATATATAATAGGTACTAAGTTTAGTAGTTTCAGACTGCCAAGTCCTTTTTAATACTATTTTTCCATCTTTATCTTTATATTCTTCGACTATGCCTGCTCGCCCGTTTATCCAGTTTTCATCTTTAATAATAGTTAAAAACAACTCATTGGCTGAATAGTATCCGGTTCCCCCTAAAGCACGATGATGTTCATTGCCCGAGACAGTAACAGGATTAGCACTGTAAAATCTAACTGGATAAATCCCTGCAGAATTAGTGTTTGACAAATATTCCGTCAAAACAGTGCGACCGGAATTTGATGTCCTATTGCCTGGTTGCCATTCATTCCCCGGGTAGCCCTGTTCCTTTACCCTGTTTAAAAGCGAATTTTCGAATCTAGTTTCTGCAAATGGGGTTGAAATTGGTTTTACACCCGGGTTAGAACTGTTATAAAAGGCTCTTAAACCAGTATTAATTTCTAGTGCATCTGATTTATAGCTACCATTGTTAATATTACTACTATATGGAAGATATTTATATTGTTCTCTTCCAAATGCATCATAAGCATAGGGTTGAACAATATCATTATAATTTGGGCTTCCCTTTAAGATTAGGTTTTGTAATGGACGTCCTAAATCATCAATATACTGGATTGTGGTACTCACCTTATCAATTTCAGCACTATTTGTATTTAAAGACAATTCATCACTGATTTGAGTGAGAGGAATTCTGATTCGGACATAGTTTTGATCAAGAGATTGAGCATGTACAAAATAAAAATTAAATAATTGAAAAAAAACCACATAAAATGCAGTAAATATTTTTGTATTAGTTATGCAAATTTTCATATTATGAATTTTTCAGTATTTCATTTATTTTATAAAAGAAATGTCGATCAGGTTTTGCCCTATTCACAAACAGGTATCTGACTGAAGGCCGTATTATGAGAAAGGTTCTGATTAAGGCGATATACTTCTATCCCATTTTCATAAAGAATTATATCAAAAGTCACATTTTGTGACGCGTTAGATCCATAGTAATTAATTTTAGCTGTGGCAGTGGACCCGTTTCTTACAAAATTAGACAGGCTCGCTGAGCCTCCTGTCCCTCCTATGTTGTTTATAACAGCTGAATAAGATTTCACTGGATTTAAATTTACAAAGCTTACACCATATCTTACTCCGCAGCCAAAATTATCATTGCAACTTCCTGATGTTCTGCACTGTAAATTAGGTGAGCCAATTGATGGCAAAGCAACGCACGTTCCAACCAAATTTGCATTGACCGGACCATTTAAATTTAGATCATTAAGTGCCATTTGATCTGCATGTACTTTCGATATATATGAAATATGTTTACCCGCCGGTATTGTATATAAAACTAGTGGCCCAGAAGCAAAACCGCTGCCGCAATCAGATTTAGGGAAATTACCTGATAGGGCTGTATTGGAATAACTTATTGCTCCTGGAACTGGGCAACCAATCAAATTCCCTTTATAATTGTAGCAAAAATTTTTCAGAATAAATCCGTTGTGATCTTTAATGCTTTTTATGCGATTAAAATCATCATATTCATAATAAGTGATGGTTCCCTTTGAATCCGTTTCACTGGTCATTCCGATTAAAGGTTTATAGGTAAATGTTTTTACCTGAACACTTGTGCTGGATAAAGAATGACGTATTTTATTAAGTTCAGTACGGATTGCCAAATCTGTTAAATTAGGGTTATTTAATATGGACTGATCAATTAATGAAGTAACTGTTTCGTAATCTGCTCCAGTCAATTCAGCTACAATATATTGGTTATTATACCCTCTTATAATTGAAGAATATATATTTGATGAATGACTTGGATTTCGATATTCGAGTATATTTCCTTTGTCATCATATTTAGAATAATTTATATCATATGAAATAAGGGAATCAACCTTAAAATTTTCAACAGTTCCATTCCATTCAATATTGGCTTTCTTATACGAAACAAATGGTATAGGTGCAATTAATTTTAGCCTACCCTCAAAAACTGGACTAACAAATTTCCCAGATGCTACACTACCATACTGGATTATTTTTGCTGAAATAATATTATTTTCAGAACCTTTGGAAATTGATTCAATAATTTCGATCGGTTTTGATATTATGTTCTTCCCAATCATATAAGATAATGGATTACTAGTTGATGTATTACCACTGCTGACAAAATCTTGTGGATAACGAAAACTGGTTTTCATTGTTTCTCCCTTACTATTTAAGTAAGATTTTTCTTCAAGAGTTAAGTATACTGGATCATATATCGTATAATTAACTACAGAAGTAATAGGAGCCGGAGAGTAAGTTTTAGTAGTTTCACTTTTCTTTTGCACCAAGCCTGATAAGGTAACTAGCCCTTTAGCAAATTGAAAGGATAATTCTGGCACAGTTAAAACGTTTTGAGTCCACAGAGTTCTGGCCATATGTCTTATTGACACTGCATAAGTAGTTTCACTTTCAGAAATTATCGAATTATTATTGTAGAATTTTGTACTCTTAGGCAATGATCTGGCAAAATCATAGCTTGTAGAAGGACCAATTTGATTATCTCCTATACCATAATTAATACCTAGATTATCTGGATAGTCTAAGTGAGATGTAAATGAGTGATCAGTCCTAATTAAGCCTCCTATTGTTTCTCGAACATTAAAATAATAGATTGGTGTTAATGAAATTGAATTAAATGGATCTGATTTATAAATTTTATAATTCGAAGTTGCAGTTGAATTCTGAGGCCATGGTAGTGCAGGAATTGTTACATCTAACGTCAAAAAGTAATTGTTTATCGGAGCTAGAGCAACACCGCTTGATATGTTTGGATTGTCAAAACTGTCATAATTATATACCTTAACAACTGAAGGACTGAAACTTGATGAATCAACAAGACGCCTTAGCCGAATTCCCCCATATGCTTTTTTACCAATATTTATTCCATTCTCTGTTGTTTTCTCCCTTATATAACTGTATTGATTTTGTTCATATTCAAAAGTTGTAGCTCCCCCTGTAGGATAAATTATCGTTTTCAAAGTCCCCAAAACTGTATTTAAAAAATTTGGCAGTCTGTTAGAATTGTAAGGGGCTACTGGAATTAGTTCTGTATTATTCGCTCCATTATAATACCCCCAATAATCAATATCATAAACATTAGTATTAGTAGGAACTCCATCATTGTAGTAATTAAAAGAATAAATTTCATTCACAGATTCATTTATTGAAATTGTTTTAAGTTCTTCTAATAAAGGATATTTGAGATTATTTGAATACTTTAATACATATTTTTTGATCAGAATACCATTAGATTTTGATAATGAAATTCCATTCAAATTATGTAAACTATTGCTATTAAAGTTGTCGTATCCCATATCGATTACCCAATTTGTTCCTATAATTTGGGTTAATAGATTTTCCGA
The DNA here is from genome assembly GCF_000422945.1 of Daejeonella oryzae DSM 19973. Lineage (GTDB taxonomy): Bacteria > Bacteroidota > Bacteroidia > Sphingobacteriales > Sphingobacteriaceae > Daejeonella > Daejeonella oryzae. The sequence goes on along the minus strand of NZ_AUHA01000002.1, from coordinate 1,567,428 downwards.
TGAAACATTATTGGTATTAATTAAATCAAAATCGTAAAATAAATTTCCACTATTTTTAGCGATGTAATAAGTTGATAAAGATTGAGAAACCCGACGCCTATTTTCTTTTATATCACCTCCTGCCGTGCTTTTATAATCATTTGTATAAATAAATTTCATAATGTTTCCATATGTATCTTCAATTTCTTTTAAATACCATGATGAAATAACGGATTCAGAACGACTATAAGGCACTTTAGGTGAAGAACTTTGAGAATAAGAAAATTCTACATTTTTGATAGGATGAGTTACCTCAGAAATAGTTTTTGAAGGATCTCCAAAACGGTATATGGTACCGTCATCAGCAGTAATTATAAACCCATAAATATTATCAAAAGAACCATTAGAAACAGGAGGAGAAGTATTTATTATTGAATAATCTATTTTCATTTTCTTATCAGAGACAATATGTGGCAATCCATCATCTCCAAAAAAGAATTTACCAGAATACTGCCCAAATGAAAAATAAAAAATATCAGGTTCTCCATCACACAATCCTTGACTAAAGCAAGAGGGGCATAGATCACCGGAACAATTTAAAGAACCGTCCAAATTCAGTAAATTTTTAACAGCTGAACTAGAATACAAATATCCTTTTTTTCCATTAAAAGAATTTTTTTCATCTGGAATATCTTTTACAATGCGTGTAATTACTCCACCCGCTTTCAAAGCCCACCCTAGACCAACTATTCCAGGTTGATCTGAGGGTTTAAATCCACTATAATTATAACTTAACGAAATGGGCAAATTTAGGAATCCTTCATTTATATTCATCAACGGTATATCAACGTTGGGCAATCCTGAACTTAAATTAACAGGAATTTCACCATACTTTCCAATAGAAGAAGCTTGGGGAGAAGGGTAAATAACTTTAGGTAACATTGTTTGAGCAACTAAAATCTGCACTTTTAAGAGTACAATAGTTATAGTTAATATAATCCAGGTTAAGTTTTTTATCATTTTTCTATATTTAATACAATTGCCTTTGCTCAGCTATTATTAAAATAAAGTATAGAGTTTAGGTTGAAATGAATGGTTTCGGAATTAGTATTGAATTTAAAAAAAATGAATTTTATTATAAAAATAAAATTAGTAATTAATAAATTTTGTTAAATATCTACACATGATGAGAAATTAATTTCTTAATAATAAATATATTATTCACGCATTTGATCAAAAATTCGCAAAAAAAAGCAGGCCTAAATAAATTTAGACCTGCTTTAAAATATATAAACTGAAAGTATTACGAATCCTGACGTGCGAACTGCAGGTTGACGTTTATCTTAATGTCCTCTCCAACTACAATGGCTCCGGCTTCGGTAACACCACTCCATACCAGGCCATAATCCTTACGGTTTATTTTACCTGACACTTCAAATCCTGCTTTTAAGTTTCCATAAAAATCGGTTGCTGAACCGCCAAACTCTACATCTAATTTTACCGGCTTGGTTACATCTTTTATAGTCAAATTTCCAAGTAATTTATAATCATCCCCATCTTTCTCAAATGAACTTGACTGAAATTTAATTTCAGGAAATTTCTCTGCATCAAAAAAATCGGCCGATTTTAAATGCTCATCTCTTTGTGTCTGATTGGTGTCTACAGAATTTGCATCCAGTGAAAACTTAATCTGTGCGTCTGTGAAATCATCATTTTCAGTTTCCAAACTCCCGCTGAATACTTTAAAAGTTCCGGTTACGGTAGAAATCACCAAGTGCTTCACTTTAAAGTGCACTTCAGAGTGAGTTGGATCTACTATCCATTTTGTTTTTGCAATGCTTTCCATCTTGTTTAATTTAAGTTCATTACAAAATTAAATAAATAGATGTTTAAACATGTAATTGCATTGTCAGGAAATTAAACCTATGATTCTATGTTTAAGCTATATGTGATTTTGACTCCGGCAGCAACCAGCATATCGTGAACAGAGCAATATTTTTTTACGGCCAGCTCGGCTGCTTTCTCTGCTTTTGCAGGATCTATTTCGCCCTTCAGACTAAACAGCATATGAATAGATGTAAACACACTCGGAATTTTATCAGTTCTTTCTGCTTCTGCCGAAACAGAAAAATCCCGTATAACTTGTCTTTGTTTTTGCAGAATGGTCACCAAATCAAGAGAACTGCAGGAAGCCAGTGCCATTAATACCATTTCCATGGGTCTAACGCCCAAACCTTGTCCGCCAATTTGTGGCGAACCGTCTATTTGAACTTTTACTGTCGAAGAAGGTGAGCTTGCTTCAAAATGAACAGCATCATTTACACGTTTTAATTCAATTTTCATTTTTTAAGATAAAGATTTATAGATCAAAGAAGAAGAATCAGAAAAAAATGTAGTTTTTTTTTCGAAAACTTAGGAGGAAAATGTTTCAAATCTTTCCCAAAATCCGTCGTGAGGCAAAGGTGCAAAAATCTCTACGGGTTCGAGTTTTACAGGGTGCAAAAAACTAAGCTTGCGGGCATGAAGACATATACTTTTCTTCAAACTTCCACGGGGGTAGCCATATTTATTATCGCCCACAATCGGGCAATTTAAGGTGGATAACTGAACCCGTATCTGGTGAGGACGGCCGGTGATAGGATCAACTTCTATTAAATAATACCCATTTAATTCACCAATCAGTTTATAATTTAATTCTGCACGCTGGCTTCCGGCTACTTCATGATCGAATGCTTTGGTAACATTTTTCTGCGGATTTTTAACCAGCCAGTGGACCAGGTTACCTTCAGGAATTTCGGGACGATTGCGCACTACGGCCCAATACGTCTTTTTCATTTCACGCTCCTTAAATTTTTTGTTCACCCTATCCAGAGCCTTACTTGTTTTAGCAAACAGAATAACTCCGCTTACCGGACGGTCCAGGCGGTGAACCACTCCCAAAAAAGCGCCATTGGGCTTATTATATTTTTTAGCAATATATTTTTTTACTTTCTCATCCAGGGATTCATCTCCGGTTGAATCAACTTGCACAATATCCCCTGCCCGCTTATTTACAGCAATTAAGTGATTATCCTCAAATAAAATATCTTCATCAGTCACATCAGATACTGCGGGTGGAAATTTCACCTTCTTGTATTCAGGTTTATTCATAAATTTTAAAAATTAACGTCATGAATATAGACGTCCTATACCCTTTTTAATCGTGAGTATCTGGCTAGAATTTAGTATTGTTCCTTTTCGCTTGGAAAATCGGCATCCTTAACATCCTTTACGTATGCTTTTACGGCTCCGGAAATTTCTTCAAATAAATTAAGGTACTGCCTTAAAAACCGGGGATGAAATCCTTTGGTTAATCCAATCATATCATTTATAACCAATACCTGTCCATCGCAATGCTTGCCGGCACCAATTCCGATGGTGGGAATTTTAACACTTGCGGTAACTTCTTTTGCAAGACTGGCCGGAATTTTTTCCAATACTACTGAAAAACATCCTGCCTGCTGAAGTACCATAATATCTTCTTTTAATCTTTTAGCTTCGGCTTCTTCCTTGGCTCTAACGGTATACGTTCCAAACTTGTAAATAGACTGAGGAGTTAGTCCCAGATGTCCCATAACGGGAATACCTGCTGTAATAATTCTGTCAATAGATTCTTTCACTTCAGATCCGCCTTCCAGTTTTACGGCATGGGCACCGGATTCTTTCATGATGCGGATAGCCGAATTAAGCGCCTCCTTTGAATTTCCCTGGTAAGAACCAAAGGGAAGATCTACAACTACCAAAGCCCGTTTCACCGCCCTTACCACGGAAGCTGCATGATAGATCATCTGATCAAGGGTGATAGGTAACGTAGTTTCATGCCCGGCCATCACATTTGAGGCCGAATCTCCAACCAGAATAACGTCAATACCTCCATCGTCTACTATAGTGGCCATAGAGAAATCATAAGAAGTAAGCATGGCTATTTTCTCTCCATTTTGCTTCATTTCCTGTAAGGTATTGGTTGTTATTCTTTTTATTTCTTTGTGGACAGACATGATCTAATTTTAATGAAAATAAAGCAAAGGTAGAATTAAACTATAAATTGATATTAAATAAATACGCTACTTGTATGTTCAGACATTAAATAAAGTTTGGATAATATTCAAACAATCAGATTTATAGTAGCATGTACGCAAGTTGTTGTTTTCGCATTGCTTTTTAGAATTGTAATGGGGAATACTCCATACATTAATATTTTCATGTCAGCTGGTTTTATGAAGGATTATGAAGGGGGAACTTTGATGTTAAAGCCCTTCATAATATCACTGATAAAAGGTATCTATTTATGAATCAAAAATTCCTGGGAAAATGCCTCAGGTGATGTCGAATTTTTCTTAACCATTAATTCAATTACAAATCATTCCTGCCTGCGTATTCAGGATGTATAAAATTTACCAAATTCCATTTATCTCTACTTCAAAAAGTGTAGCTTTGTCCCCCGTGAAAGATGAAGTTATACACTTCAGCATATGGTTCAGCAGTAACGGAATTTCTTCCGGGAATACTCCATTCCTCTTTTTTTCAAATTCAATTCCCATATTAAATGATTAATTACACAAAACTACCTGCAGTATTACTTCTGGAAGACGGTACAGTATATCACGGAAAAGCTGCCGGTAAAATCGGCACCACTACCGGTGAAATTTGTTTTAATACCGGCATGACCGGTTACCAGGAGATTTTCACAGACCCTTCATATTTCGGTCAGATCATGGTAACTACCAATGCACACATTGGAAATTACGGCATTAATCAGGAAGAAGTAGAATCAGGAGATATTAAAATTGCCGGATTGGTTTGTAAAAATTTCAATATTGCCTACAGCCGCAGTCAGGCTGATACTTCTATACAGAATTACTTTCAGGAAGAAAATATTGTTGGAATTTCTGATGTCGATACACGCTCTCTGGTTAGACATATCCGCGATAAAGGAGCTATGAATGCCATTATTTCTTCCGAAATTCTGGACATTAACCTGCTTAAAGAAAAATTAGCCGCTGTTCCTTCTATGGAAGGGTTGGAGTTATCTTCCAAAGTTTCAACAAAAGAAAGCTATTTCTACGGCAATGAACATGCGGCTCACCGTGTAGCCGTTCTGGATCTAGGCGTGAAGAAAAACATCCTCCGCAATTTTGACGAGAGAGAAGTTTATGCCAAGGTTTTTCCTGCCAAAACAACTTTCAAGGAAATGGAAAAATGGAACCCCGATGGATATTTTATTTCAAATGGTCCGGGCGATCCGTCAGCAATGGCTTACGCAGTGGATACTGTGAAAGAAATTCTGGCCTCAGAAAAACCATTGTTCGGAATATGTCTGGGTCATCAGTTGCTTGCACTGGCAAACGGCATCGGCACCATGAAAATGTTTAACGGCCACCGTGGTCTGAACCATCCGGTAAAAAATATAATCAAAGATCATTGTGAGGTAACTTCCCAAAATCATGGGTTCGGTGTTATTCCTGAGGATGTTAAAAAATCTGATAAGATAGAAATCACTCATATTAATCTAAATGATCACAGCATAGAAGGTTTAAGAGTCAAAGGGAAAAATGCATTTTCGGTACAATATCATCCGGAGTCATCACCCGGCCCGCATGATTCACGATACCTGTTTGATGATTTTATTAGCATGATGAATAAAAATTAATCGAATTTACTTTTAATGGTATCCTAATCCACATTTAATGGGTAAAAAGTTTAACTGATTAATTTTCGTATATAATTTAGCGGTTATTGTTTTAACATTCATTTGAAAAACAGTAATTTTGAATAGATAAGGTCTTAGTGTTTTTCTTACACTAAGACTTTTTGTTTTATCAGGTATAATCAATAAAAATTATGAGTTTAATTCTCGATGTACACGCCCGGCAAATTTTAGACTCCCGCGGTAACCCGACGGTAGAAGTTGATGTAATAACAGAAAATGGTATTCTTGGCCGTGCCGCTGTTCCATCAGGTGCATCCACCGGAATGCATGAAGCAGTAGAACTTCGCGACGACGACAAAGCCACGTATATGGGGAAAGGCGTTTTAAACGCAGTTAAAAATGTAAATGAAATATTAGCTAAAGAGCTGAAAGGGATTGATGTTTTTGAACAAAACATGATCGATCAGTTAATGCTTGAAATTGACGGCACAGAAAATAAAAGCAAAATTGGGGCAAACGCCATTTTAGGTGTTTCTTTAGCGGTAGCGAAAGCTGCAGCGCAGGAAAGCCGTCAGCCCTTATATCGGTATATTGGTGGTGTAAATGCAAACACGCTTCCAATTCCAATGATGAATATTGTTAATGGCGGCTCTCATTCCGATGCTCCAATCGCATTTCAGGAATTCATGATCATGCCCGTTGGCGCTCCTTCATTTTCTGAGGCATTACGCTGGGGAACCGAAGTATTCCATAACCTGAAAAAAATCTTACATGACCGCGGACTTTCCACTGCAGTTGGTGACGAAGGCGGATTTGCACCCAAATTTGACGGTACCGAAGATGCTGTAGAAACTATTTTAGAAGCTATAGAAAAAGCAGGCTATAAGCCAGGCGAAGATATTTATTTGGCTTTTGATTGTGCTGCTTCTGAGTTTTACAAAGATGGCAAATACAATTATGCAAAATTTGAAGGTGATGGAGGAGCAATACGCTCAAGCGCTGAACAAGTGGATTACCTGGTTCAACTGGCAGAAAAATATCCAATAATCTCTATAGAAGATGGAATGGACGAAAATGACTGGGATGGATGGAAATTACTAACCGAAAAAATTGGCGATAAGGTTCAGTTAGTAGGCGATGATCTATTTGTTACCAATGTTACACGCCTGCAGAGAGGTGTTGATAATAACACAGGTAATTCAATTTTAGTTAAAGTAAACCAGATAGGATCTTTAACCGAAACGATTAACGCAGTTTCACTGGCTCAGAATAATGGATATACATCAGTAATGTCTCACCGCTCGGGAGAAACTGAAGATGTAACCATTGCTGATTTAGCTGTTGCTTTAAATTGCGGACAAATTAAAACCGGTTCGGCTTCCCGTTCAGACAGGATTGCGAAATACAACCAGCTTTTACGCATCGAAGAAGAATTAGGTGGTGCAGCTCGTTTTATCGGCAAGAATTTCAAATATGCTAAAAAATAATTTTTGCTATAATCTTATGAAGGAGCGTCCCGGCCGGGAGGCTCCTTTTTTTATTAATTTTTTTTAAAGCTTTAAAAATTAAGATAAACATCCAGACTACTAATATTGCGGATGTTTTTTAGTTAATTTGTGTAAATGAACCGGCTGATCGAAACCCTTCGGAATAAATATTTAATAGTAAGCATTGCTTTTGTGGTGTGGATGTTGTTTTTTGACCGGAATGATCTGATGTCTCAATATGATTATCGTACACAGCTGAATAAATTACAGGCAGAAAAAGAGTTTTATTTAATAGAAACCGAAAAGGCCATAACCGATCTGGATGAGCTGAGTACCAACAAAGAAAAGCTTGAAAAATTTGCCCGCGAAAAATATCTGATGAAAAAAGAGAACGAAGATGTTTTTGTGATCATAAAAGAGGAAGAAAAAAAATCTAAATCCTTTTTCTAAATCTCTCCGTTTCGCTTTCGTGAAAACCATTCTATACTCAGCAAGCATATTATCAAAAAGAAAATGATCTTTAAATTGATCATTTCTTCATATTTTCTTCCTTCGTAAGATATTGTCTTAACATTTTCATTGCTTTTAAGCAGCGTAGGAATCTGAGATAATTCATCCGGAAAAATCATCGAGCCTCCGCCCTGCTTAGCCAGTGAATATAAAAGCTGGTGATTTGCTGTAGTTTGCTGAAGTTCCGTTTGCTGCCGGCTCACTACAAACTGCCCGCCGGATTCATGCCTTTTAGACCCCAAAGTTGTGTTGCCCTGATACGTATATTCACCGGAGGGCAATACTCCTGCATCAAGCAGATATGCATTCCCACTCCGGGAAAACAGATAACTATATTTTTTGCCCGACTTGCTTTTCACGGATAATTTCACGTCGGGAGTATTTATTAGTTCGTAGGAATCGTTGTATAATTCAGCATTAAAAACAACCGGCTCATTTTCATCAAATGACTTTTTGCCCGTGTATACCCTAAATTTCCGCTTATCATCACGACTGGAAAGATACTGAACCGTTTTGCCCAATAATTCATTCACTGCATCGTGATTCCCGTTAGCTGCAAATTCTTCCAGGCGCCAGCGCCACAACCCCTCGCCCGCTAAAACCCCGGTTTTCCTTTCCGCATCATTTCCTAATAGCAACAAAGGCATTGCTGTATCTATATTCCCAATCTTCTGATTTAAAACAGCTACAGCTTGTCCTTTAATTGCATAATTCCCGAAAGGGACAACTAAGGGAGCAAAATCCAAAAGTTTTTTCTGTAAGTTTTCACTTAGGGAGAAGCCATAAAAATCAGGCTGAATCTTCACTCTGGCTTCCTGAGAACTGCCCGAAGAAACTATTGTTAAAACTCCCTGAGATGATGAAAATAAACTGCTGCTGCTTTGGGCGCCCAGAATAAATAACAATGATTTGGATTTAAGCTGATCCAGAATCCTACGGGCATGGTTGCTTACCGATGGCAACTGATGTAAAATAACCAGTCCGGCATCCTGAATATCTTTATTCTGAACATCATCCGTAAAAGCAACTTTTACACGGTAATCTTTATTTATTTCAATTGATTGCCGTATGGCAGCCACATCGGGGTGCGGCGCATTCGCGATAATAAGTACCTCCTGCCGGCCATCCAGCACCTCAACAAATATCGTCTGCTTATTATTTTCAAGAGAAAGCTCGCCCGATATAGAAGAAACACTGATCTGGTATCGCTGAATTCCTTTTCTCTTAGCCGGTAAGTTTAAAGGTATAGTTTGCCTGAACTCAGCGGAGTTAATAGTTATATTTTTGGAAAATAGAACGCCAGAATCATCCGAAATACTGAGCCGGCTGGTACTACCTGCGCTTTGATATGCTTCTATGCTTACTTCTATCTGGAAATTATTTCCCAGATACGCGATGTTGTTATAATTGGTATTGGCAATGAGAATATCCTTTTTAGGGATGGTATCACCCAAGGCAATAGTGTAAATCGGAGCTTTTAGATTCTTAATTTCATAGAGCGGATTACTTCCCCGGTTATAAATTCCATCAGTAGCAATTAAAACTGCGCCAATATTCCGGTTGGCGTAACGGTCATTAATCATCCGGAAAACTTCAGAAATATTACTCAACTGTCCGTTGTATTCAGCTTTTAAGCCATCCCGAACCTGCATGTCAAAATTAAATTCCCTGACTTCATATTCCTTTGAAAGTTCTTCCGAGATGTTTTTGTACTGCTTCAGGAATTTACCTGGATCAAAATCAGGTGCCTTTGAAACTTTTATGGAGGCCGAATTATCCTGAACTAAAATAATCAGGGGTTTTTCCAGAGTTTTACTTAGGGTTTTAAGCAAGGGGGCAAACAGCAGAAATGAAAGAACACTTACAACCAGAGCCCGTATTGCAAAAAGTCCATACTTAACTTTTTTATCTAATTTTGAATTCAATGGATACAGCAGAAATGCATATGCAATTCCCAATGCAATACATGCGATAAGCCACAAAAAAATCGATCCCGTAAATTGAAGCTGAAATAATAAGGGCATAAAATTTAAGAATGTGCTATTAAATCGGGATTGATCAGTATCCGGATTATTGGGTTGAATTAATTTACCGTACTTGCAGTAGAAACTGAGTTATTTGCAGATTTGTATGTATAGATTCCCTTAGAACCGGGTTTAAAAAAATATTTTAATTGATGAGTAGGAACCACTGCCGGACAAACACGATCGTCAGGAGGATCTACGTAATATGCCGTAAAAGAAATAGTATTTTCAATTATTTTGGCTTCTAAGTGATGAGCAGACGAACAACCGCTTCCACCGCCAAAGCTTACGGTAATAGTATCTGTTTGTCCTAATGATATATTGCTTAATGATTTTATGGAATATATTTCTCCCATTTTTGCCCCCAAATCCGGTTGATCTTTTTTTGAGCATCCGAAAATGATTAAACAGATTACAAAGCCTGCTAGTTTCATCAGTTAATCAATTTCAAAATTAGCATTTACTACCGCGGTAATTTCTTTTCTAATAGAACTGGCATCGTTAATACCATAATCTGAAGTCATGTTTGAATTTTCAGGAGTGATTTGAAGTACACCCATTCGTGCAGTTTTTAAAGTTCCAAGTTCACGACCTGTAGCCTTTGCTATTCGCTGCCCGCGGATCATGGCATCTTTTGCTGCTTCGGCCTGTATCTCAATCTTTATATCGCCCAATTTGGTATAATAAAATTCAGGCTGATTAACCTGGAAACTTATTCCTCTTTCTACCAGTGAACTTATTTCCAGAGATAGTGCTTTGATCAGATTCACATCGGGCGACTGTATATCTAATGATTGCGAAGCTGTAAATGAGCGTACCCGGGTTTGCTGGCCATTTTGATTAAATTCATAATTCGGATAATTATTGATTGTCTGGAAATTGATCTTATCTGAATTAAAACCTTTCGACCTGATATAATCTATTAAAATCGGTTTTTGAGCTTGAAGGGCTTTATAAGCATCGCTGGCAGTAACAGCTTCAGCACTTAAGGTTCCTCTTAAAATACCGAGGTCTGAAACAATCACTTTCTTTGCCGATCCGGTAACGTTAATCGTTTGGTTTTCGCTCTTAATTTTGCGCCAGGTTCCGGAGAAAACAAATGTGGAGATAACAAGGGCCAGGCCCATTATCAGCGAAGGAAGAATAAAACGGTTGGTTCGCATTTATGCTTTTATTTATAAAAGTATAATATACTAATTGTGAGAAGATTCCCTGAAAATTTATCCAAAAAAAAATCTCCGCAGACAACGGAGATTTTAAATCATTTTTTACATAATTTCTTTACAACATTCCGCCGTCAACCGGAATTACCTGTCCGGTGATATAAGAACTCATGTCAGATCCCAGGAAAACGCATAGGTTTGCAACATCTTCTGCTTCACCCGCACGCTTCAATGGGATAGCCTGCGCCCACCCTTCCACAACTTTGGGATCCAATACCTCGGTCATTTCTGTACGGATAAACCCTGGGGCTACCACGTTTGTACGGATATTTCGTGATCCTAATTCTTTTGCCACCGATTTTGAGAAACCAATAATTCCCGCTTTAGACGCCGCATAATTTGCTTGTCCGGCATTACCCTGAACTCCTACCACTGAACTCATATTAATGAAAACCCCTTTGCGGTTTTTCATCATGATTTTGGAGGCTGCCTTGGTAACGTTAAATATAGATTTCAGGTTTACGTTGAGCACATCGTCCCAGTTCTCTTCACTCATTCTCATTAATAAACCATCTTTTGTAATTCCTGCATTGTTTACCACGATATCTAATGTTCCAAAATCTGCAACTATATCAGTAATCAGCTTTTCTGCTTCATCAAATTTAGAGGCATCAGAACGATAGCCTTTTATTTTGGTACCATAGCTTTGCATTTCTTTTTCTAAGGCTTCGCCTTTTTCAACAGATGAAAGATATGTAAATGCCACGTTTGCACCATGCTCGGCAAATTTTTCAGCTATTTTACGACCAATTCCTTTTGATGCACCGGTAATTAATGCGGTTTTTCCTTCGAGTAGTTTCATAATATATTTAAAGCTGTGAAATTAGAAATTTTAAAAAATATACCGCAATTTTATTAGAATGCTATTTCTGAAATTTTTCAGGTTAAATGATTATGATTTGTATCTAACAAAATGTATCCGGCTATGTTAGCCGGATATACTATCTTAAATCAAATATTTTAATTCTTTTCAATGGAGTCAGTTGAATCATTTTACGATGAATTGAGCAGCCGCTATACCGAGCTGATCAGCAAATGTGTGCCGCGTTATGGCGAACTGATGTACAACATGTTCCATTATATTCCTGCTGATCTTAAACCTTCACGAATACTTGACCTGGGATGCGGCACCGGAAATCTCACCGAACAAATTCTTAAATATTATCCCGAAGCCGAAATTGATACACTTGATATTTCAGAAGATATCCTGAAAGAAAGCCAGAAAAGATTTATGGCACAACCCAATGTCAGGCACATTCAGGCTGACTTCCGGCACATGCATCTTCCGCCGGGTTCATATGATCTGATCTTATCCAGCATAGCCATTCATCATATTCCAGACCCGGATAAGATAAACCTCTACCGGGATATTCAGCAGGCATTAAAGCCAAATGGACTCTTCATTTTTGCCGACCAAACCCGTGGAATTAATGAAGAGATCTATAAGAAGCATATTTCGAGGTGGAAGGAAGAGGCTTTTAAACTAGGCTCAACACAGGAAAATTGGGATATGTGGATGCAACATCAGGATGCGCATGATTTTCATACGCCTGTAAGCTGGCATTTAAAAACTTTGGAACAGGCCGGTTTCAAAGAAGTGGATATTATCTGGAAAAATATTATGTGGGCCGTTATCTGGGCTCAAAAATAAACAGAAAAGATGTTATAGCTTAGATATAAAAAAAGTGCCTGACATTTCATCAGGCACTTTTTCGTTTGCAAAAAACAATCTTACTTAGTGGTAAGCGCTCTCAAACTTCATGTCTCCCATCTACTATCCGTATCAACCCGAACAGCTGATACAACCCTCTTCCATGGAGCAAACTTCACCCTGAATTTCTTCATCCACCTGGGGAATAACAGGTTCCATATTTTTACCCCCCTGGCTTTCTACAGTAAATTTAATGGCCTGCGATGCAGCCTGCGTACGCAGGTAATACATTCCGGTTTTCAATCCTTTTTTCCATGCGTAAAAATGCATGGAGGTAAGCTTAGAAGCATTCGGAGAACTAACAAACAAATTAAGAGATTGCGACTGGCAGATATAAGCACCACGATCGGCGGCCATATCAATCAATGAACGCATTTTTATCTCCCAAACAGTTTTATATAATTCCTTAATTTCCGAAGGAATTTCTGCGATATCTGCAATGGAGCCATTCGCAGAAATGATCTGGTTCTTCATATCGTTATTCCACAATCCCAGGTTAACCAGGTCGCGTAATAAATATTTGTTTACCACGATAAATTCTCCGCTTAATACACGGCGACTGTAAATATTAGAAGTATAAGGTTCAAAACACTCGTTATTTCCTAAAATCTGCGAAGTGGAGGCAGTAGGCATCGGCGCCACCAGTAATGAGTTACGAACCCCGTTTTTAACCACTTCTGTACGCAAAGCTTCCCAGTTCCAGCGTCCGCTGTCGGGCTGTATGTTCCACATATCAAACTGGAATATTCCTTTGGATAAAGGAGAACCCTGGAAAGTTTCGTAAGCACCCTCCTGAATGGCCAGATCTTTTGAAGCGGTCATCGCTGCAAAGTAAATGGTTTCAAATATTTCGATGTTCAGTCTTCTGGCTTCTTCACTTTCAAAAGGATAACGTAACTGAATAAATGTGTCGGCCAATCCCTGAACACCTAAACCGATCGGTCTGTGGCGCAGGTTTGAATTCTGGGCCTCGATAATCGGATAATAATTACAATCGATAATCCTGTTAAGGTTTAAAGTGGCCTGATAAGTAACTTCGTATAATTTATCGTGATCAAATTTTCCATTGATAATATATCTGGGTAGCGCAAGCGAAGCGAGATTACAAACCGCTACTTCGTCAGGTGAAGTGTATTCAATTATCTCGGTGCATAAATTAGAACTTTTGATAGTTCCTAAATTTTGCTGATTGGATTTACTGTTTGCCGCATCTTTATATAATAAATACGGAGTACCGGTTTCTACCTGGGCATCTAAAATGGCAAACCATAATTCCTGAGCTTTTACCACTTTGCGGGCACGGCCTTCTGCTTCATAACGGGTATATAAGCTTTCGAACTCGGCACCAAAACAATCGGCCAGTCCCGGCGATTCATGAGGACAGAACAAGCTCCAGTGGCCATCTTCTTCCACACGTTTCATGAACAAATCAGAAACCCAGAGCGCATAGAATAAATCGCGGGCACGCATTTCTTCTTTACCATGATTTTTACGAAGATCTAAAAACGCAAAAATATCTGCATGCCATGGCTCAAGATAAATTGCAAAAGCACCTTTACGCTTACCTCCACCCTGATCTACATAACGGGCAGTATCATTAAAGACCTGCAACATCGGAATAATTCCGTTACTGGTACCGTTGGTTCCGCTGATATATGAACCTGTTGCCCGAACGTTATGGATGCTCAGCCCAATTCCTCCCGCACTTTGCGAGATCTTGGCCGTTTGCTTGAGTGTATCATATATTCCGTCAATACTGTCATCCTTCATAGTAAGCAAGAAACAGGACGACATTTGTGGCTTAGGCGTACCGGCATTAAATAAAGTTGGCGTAGCATGTGTAAACCAGCGTTCACTCATCAAGTGATAGGTTTTGATAACACTTTCGATATCGGCTTTATGAATACCAACCGCTACACGCATGTACAAATGCTGCGGCCTTTCGGCGATCTGATTATTTATTTTTAACAAATACGATTTTTCAAGCGTTTTGAAACCAAAATAGTCAAAACCAAAATCGCGGTCGTAAATAAGTGTACTATCCAGCAATTCTGCATGTTCTTCAATTACCGCCCAAACATCATCAGCAATCAAAGAGGCATTCTTACCCGTTTTCGGATCAATGTATTCATGCAGCAGACGCATGGTTTCAGAAAATGATTTGATTGTATTTTTATGAAGATTGGAAATCGCTATCCGCGATGCCAGCAATGCATAATCAGGATGTTTGGTAGTTAAAGAAGCTGCAGTTTCTGCCGCTAAATTATCCAGCTCAGAGGTTGTTACTCCGTCAAATAATCCTTCGATTACTTTTTTCGCCACATCTATCGGATCCACCAAGGCCGGATTAAATCCGTAACAAAGCTTTTCAATTCTTGCAGTGATCTTGTCAAATTTTACGGATTCTTTCTTTCCGTCGCGTTTTATTACGAACATGCTTTAAGATTTGAGATTGAGATATTGGATTTGAGATGTTCAAAGTCCCGTACTTCAATCTTTGTATATAAACTATTTTTTATTGAGATATTTGAGTTTAGTTCGATAATCCAAGCTCTCCTATCTGTGATTAGAAATCCTCGTCCAGAGAAAATGCCTGTGTTTTTGCATCGCTGGAAAGTACACCGCTTTTCTGATAATCGCCCACACGTTTTTCGAAAAAGTTAGTTTTCCCCTGCAGGGATATCATTTCCATGAAATCAAACGGATTTGTGGCGTTATATAATTTATCATAGCCCAATTCCTGCAACCAGCGGTCGGCTACAAATTCAATGTACTGACTCATCAGTTTGGCATTCATCCCGATCAGATTTACAGGCAGGGCATCGGTTACAAATTCCTTTTCAATCTCCACCGCATCAGCAATAATTTCTGTTACTTCCTCTTTAGAAAGTTTTTGACTCAGCATGCTGTAAAGCAGGCAAGCAAATTCGCAGTGCATTCCTTCGTCACGGGAAATCAACTCATTGCTGAAAGTCAAGCCCGGCATCAGTCCGCGTTTTTTCAACCAGAAAATAGAACAGAAACTTCCGGAAAAGAAAATACCTTCTACGGCAGCAAATGCCACCAGTCGCTGGGCAAAATTCCCGTTATTGATCCATTTCAAGGCCCATTGTGCCTTTTTATTCACGCAGGGAACTGTATCAATAGCATGAAACAATCTTTCTTTTTCAACCGCATCTTTGATATAGGTATCAATTAGCAGGGCGTAGGTTTCTGAATGAATGTTTTCCATCATAATCTGGAAGCCATAAAAACAACGGGCCTCCGGAATCTGCACTTCGCTCATAAAATTAACAGCCAGATTCTCGTTTACGATACCATCGCTGGCAGCAAAAAAGGCCAGAATATGCGACACGAAATGTTTTTCACCATCATTCAGATTTTCCCAATCTTTAATATCTCCAGAAAGGTCAATCTCTTCAGCTGTCCAGAAACTGGCCTCGCTTTTTTTATACATTTCCCATATAGCGGGATATTTTATTGGCAACAGGACAAAGCGGTCTTTATTTTCCTTTAACAGGATTTCGTTCTCGTGATTCATAACAGATGGTTTTGGAATTGACAGAAGACAGCAATTCCTGCATCAACAGATGCGAGAATCAGAATCTCCGTCAAAACTTTATTCGTGAAAGCTTTGACAATTAAACGCGGCAGGTGTTCTGGCTGAGATTAAATCATACTGATTTAATGATCCTAACAGTTGCACGTCAGCCCGTGATTTACACACGGTATCCCTTGTTTATTCCGGAAAAAATCCGGCAAGCCGGTTAAATTGGTAAGAACTTTTTTCGAGCAACAAATATATACTTTAGAGTGCTTAGCATGAGTTTAAGTTTTAAACAAATTGCATAAAATCTACAATCAGATAAAGCTGCAATAAAGCTAGCCTGACCCTTCCGGGTACAAAAAAAGCCAATCTAAAAGATCGGCTTTTAAAATAAATATGTGGATAACCTTATTTAGCTGCCAGAATATCTGTCTTCTCAATAACCGGATCTTTGGCTAAAAGCTCAGCGGCTTTTTCCATTAAAGCTCTAGCGATCGGTCCGGATAAATGAGCCTCGCGTGCTTCTTCAGTTTCAAATGAATCAAATATCCCATACGTACCGGAATTAATCCTGAAAGCATACCAGGTTTTTGTACCCGGTTCATCCTGCGCCAATGGCAAGGCTGATATTAAAAAATCATGCAGTTCCGTTTCTTTGCCCGGCTTAGCTTCAAGGGTTGCCAGCAATCCAAATTTGATCATATATAATTATTTAATAGAAATAAATACAATTAGTTTCCGCTTTTGGCAGGGATAAATTTCATCGAAATGGAATTTACACAATGGCGGGTATTTTTAGGAGTGAAACGCTCTCCTTCAAAAACGTGACCCAAATGTGCGGAACAATTAGCACAAACAATTTCAACACGGCGTCCATCGCGATCAGCAACACGCTTTACTGCACCGGGCAATTCATCGTCAAAGCTTGGCCAGCCACAGTGCGATTCAAATTTATCTTCGGAGGTATACAAAGGGGTATTGCATTGCCGGCAGATATAGGTTCCTGCTTCTTTGGTATTTACATATTCGCCAGTAAAAGGTCTTTCTGTTCCTTTATGCAAAATCACTTCCTCTTCTTGCGGGTTCAGTTTATTGTAAGTCATAATAATTATAGTTTCAACTCAAAGACAACGTACGAATACGAAGAGAGTTTGGATTATTAAAAATACCGGAGTAAACCAGATAAATTTTACAAATCATAAATGTGAATCGGTGGCCGTTGGACCATCTAAGCAAATTGCGGCACTCTTTTTCCTGCAGCGGTCTTAATTTAAATGAACGAATAATTTAAAAACTATCAAACCTCAGCCAGCCATTTTTTAGCCAAATTCATATCTGTAAAAAACTGGGCGGTAATATTGCCTACAGCCACATCCAGACTTTTCTTAGCAGATAACTGACTGAAGGAACTCGGAGAAAAAATCCATGCTACATTTTTAACTCCTGCATTTTCCATCATCGGAAAGAAAACGGTGCCCACCCAATCAGAAGCATCAGACCATGTTCCCAAAACTCTTCTGTTATCATTCAGAACCTTGCTGCACTCAAATCTGTTTATCATTTCAAGAGCTTTCATACAGCCTTTCTGTACAGATTCAAAACTTTCAAAACCGATCCAGTCTATCTCCAGGTTTTTACTTATTTCATTATAATTAATTACGATTGAATTATCCTTGTAAAAAGAATCTGTACTTTTTATGATCTTATTGCTGCTTTCCTGCTGTAAAGGAAGTCTGAAAAAGAAGGTGGAGCCTTCGCCCTTTTTACTCTCTATCCAGAAACTCCCGTTGTGTCGTTTCAGTATTTCAGAGCAGATAAATAAGCCCAAACCCAATCCGTCAAACCTCATGGCAGTATTATCTACGCGGTAGTAGCGGTCAAATAATTTATCTACATCCTCTTCCTCAATTCCAATTCCGAAATCCTGTACAGAAACTACAATATTATCTCTCTCCAGCCTGCTGTTCACAATTACTTTTTCACCTCCCGGAGAATACTTCACGGCATTATAAATAAAGTTATTCAGCACCATTTCCAGGCGGAAACGGTCACCGTTGTATTCAGCTGCTTCATTAATCTCCAGGACTAGATGATGTTCTGAAGACGTATGCTGCAGGGTGTCTATACTATTCCTAACCATTTCTTCAAAATTGAAAGGCTCCATATTATACACCAGCTTACCGGCATTAATCTTAGTTACATCCAGCAGATCAGAAATAAGTTTTTCGAGTCTGGTTATATGCTCAGAAGATTTATGGATAAAGTTTTCAATTTTGACCGGATCTTTAACTTTTTGCATTAATTGATTAAATGCTTTTATACTTGTTAAAGGCGTTTTTAATTCATGACTTGCAATAGACAGAAATTCATCCTTTTTATTTTCTTTCTCTTTCTGAATTTCTATATCGGTATTGGTACCGAGCCATAAACTTACTTTTTGATTTTCTATAAGAGGCACCGCTCTGGCCAGGTGCCAACGGTAAGTTCCATCTTTAAAAAGCAATCTGAATTCAACTTCATACTCCCCTCCGGTTTCAAGAGCTGTAGTCCACTTTTTCAAGCAGTTTTCAAGATCTTCAGGATGAATAAAAGCTTTCCAGCCGTGTCCCACCACTTCTTCTGTGGTATAGCCAAAATCAGTACAAACCACCTGGTTTACATAATCCAGCGCACCATCCGGACTGGCTGTCCAAACCTGCTGCGGGATAACGTTCAGCATGAAACGAAAGCGTGATTCGCTGCTGGCGAGCGAATCGAACATTTCCTGTAATGTATCCTGAGTTGTTAAAAGCTCCTCATTAGCGGCAGCCAGTTCTTCAACAGTAGCGCTCAGTTCTTCATTAATGTACTGCAGTTCGGCTTCGCTCTTTTCGAGCATTTTCCTGCCTTCAACAATTTCTGTAATATCAATAACGGTTGCCTGTATAGCTTCAACCTCGCCATTCTCGTCAAAAAGCGGATCGTACGAAAAATCAATATAAATATGTTTATTGCCATGCGGCGAAATGATATCTGCTTCCAGCTCAGGCATTCTGATTTTCTTGCCGGTATCAAAAACAGTCAGCAACAATTCCGGATATGGCTGATCTGTTAATTCGGGAAAAATATCGAGTAACTTTCTGCCAATCACCTCTTCTTTATTGTGATTCCAGATATCAAGCATAGGCTGATTGGCAATTTCCACAACCATATCGCGGCCACGAAGAATAGTCATCCCGATAGGCGCTGTAGAAACCATACTATTTAAACGATGCTGGCTTTGATCTACTTTTCTCCTTGCCAGAACCTGTTCGGTAACGATATTTGCAGTTAATATGATCCCGAAAGTATTTCCTTCGTTATCGATTGATGGTTGATAAACAAAGTTACAATATACCTCTTCTATCACACCATTTTTCTCCAGCATCGCCTTCACCTCATTGCCGTAAAAAGGTTTTCCGCTTCGGTATACCTCATCCAAAATTCCTAAAAAAGGTTGTCCGATCAATTCAGGCAAAGCCTGCTGAAGTGGTTTACCTACTACTTCAGAGGTTTTACCCCAAGCTTCCAATACTTTTTTATTAGCAGCCTCAATCAACATTTCTGAACCGGTAAACAATGCAATAGCAACAGGTGCATCATCCAGTAAATAACTTATTTTCGATTCACTTTGGGCCAGAGCTTTGGTGCGGATTAATACTTTTTCTTCCAGTTTTTCATTCAGATCAGATAAACTTTGCTGCGTGGTATTTAATTCTTCAATAGTAGAAACCAGTTCTTCGTTTGATGCTGCCAGTTCCTCGTTTAAACTTTGCTCTCTGCTTAATGCGGCGATTGAATTATCCGCATTTTCTCTGTGCAGATTTTTCTCCGTTACATCATAACTGGTATGGAAGATTGCATAGATCTCAGAATTCTCATTTTTGAGAGCCTGATATGTAAAATCGAAATAAAATGTTTGAAGCTTTCCCCCAACCAGCAAATCAGCTCTGGTATCTTTGGCACTGTAAGTAATTCCTGTACGCCAAACATGTTTCAGAATGTCAATAAAGGGCTGATCTTTCAATTCGGGAATTCCCTGCAATACAGGCATACCTATTATTGTCTCATCTTTACCCCATATGTCAAGCATCAGGCTATTTGCATAATTAATAATAATATCTTCTGAAGTATACAGGGCAGTTGCAGCAGGGAATAGTTCTAATATTTGATAAACAGGATTGTCTTTGATAAGAGAGTCAGAGTTCATTTATTCAGTTGAGGGTAAAAAATATCGACTGGCGAATTTATAATAAAATAGATAAATCGCTTAATCTTAAATGAGAACTAAGCTTAACAGTAATTGAAAATGACAGAAATTAAATTTAAAAAGTGAATAAATCTTCAAAAAAAAAGATCTGCTTTTGTAGCAGATCTTTTAAAATATAAAAGTTTGAAGTTTTAGGCTTTAACTAATTTTTGAAGTTCTTCTGCCATAGCAACACCAATTTCTGCAGGAGATTCTACCACACGGATTCCACACTCACGCATGATCTTCATTTTAGCAGCAGCTGTATCATCAGCACCACCCACTATAGCTCCGGCATGTCCCATACGGCGTCCCGGAGGCGCTGTTTGTCCGGCAATAAATCCTACAACCGGCTTGGTGCCATTTTCTTTAATCCAATAAGCAGCTTCCGCTTCCATGCTTCCGCCAATTTCGCCGATCATGATTATGCCTTCTGTTTCGGGATCATTCATTAACAGCTCAACCGCTTCTTTGGTAGGTGTTCCGATAATCGGGTCACCGCCAATACCAATAGCCGTAGTAATCCCTAAACCTGCTTTTACAACCTGATCAACAGCTTCGTAAGTAAGAGTTCCTGATTTTGATACTACTCCTACTGTACCTTTTTTGAAAATAAAACCGGGCATGATACCGATCTTAGACTCATCAGCGGTAATAATACCAGGACAGTTTGGACCAATTAAACGGCAGTCTCTGTCTGAAATATATTCTTTCACCAAAATCATATCCTTTGTAGGGATGCCTTCGGTGATACAAACAATAACTTTTATACCAGCTTCAGCAGCTTCCATAATGGCATCGGCCGCAAAGGCAGGAGGCACAAAAATAATGGAAACATCGGCGCCTGTTTTGTCAACAGCATCTTTCACCGTGTTAAATACCGGCCGGTCAAGGTGAGTTTGTCCGCCTTTACCGGGAGTAACTCCACCAACTAACTGGGTACCATACTCTATCATCTGGGAGGCATGATATGTACCTTCATTACCTGTGAAACCCTGAACGATAACTTTTGAATCTTTATTAACCAGAACACTCATAGCTTAGTTTTATGTTTGGCAAAGCTAAGAGAATCACAACAAAAGGCAAATTAAATCTGAGATATGAAGCGGATAGTCCGATAACTGAAATCTGAGATGTAAGACAGAAAATTAAGATCCTGCTACTGAAGATATCTCATATCACGGGTCTCATCTCTACCTTCCTATTCCTTCTGAATTAAATTGCAAATCGTACAGACGTCTGTAAAATCCATTGAGTTTAAGCAGTTCCTGGTGCGATCCGATTTCTTTAATTTCTCCGTGATCTAAAACAATGATTTTATCCGCTTTCTGAATAGTGGATAAACGATGGGCGATAACTATAGATGTGCGGCCCTGCATCAGTTTGTTTATGGCTGTCTGTATAAGTTCTTCCGTTTCGGTATCTACCGAAGAGGTGGCTTCATCTAGAACCAAAATGCGGGGATTGAAAACCAATGCCCGGATAAAAGAAATAAGCTGCGCCTGGCCGGCAGATAATGTGGCGCCGCGTTCCATAACATTATAGTCGTAGCCGCCGGGCAGGCGTTCTATAAAGTCGTGTGCACCCACATCTTTTGCTGCTGCAATCAGTTTTTCACGGGTAATATCCGGATTATTCAGATTAATATTATTGGCAATGGATTCGGAAAATAAAAAAACATCCTGCAACACGGTGGCTATCTGGGAACGCAGATAGCCCAATTCATAGTCTTTAATATCACGATCATCTACTTTAACACTTCCTTTGCCGATCTCGTAAAATCGATTCAATATATTTATAGTAGATGATTTACCGGCTCCGGTGGCACCAACCAGTGCGAGGGTTTCTCCGGGCTCAACCATAAATGAAATATCCTTTAATACCCAGTTATCATCATTATATGCAAACCAAACATGATTAAATTCAATCTTACCCTCCAAAAGTGCAGGCTGCAACGTGCCCTTGTTTTCCGTTTCTTCACGTGTATCCAATACATTAAAAATACGCTCAGCTCCTACCATACCCATTTGAAGGGTATTGAATTTATCGGCAAGCTCGCGAATGGGCCGGAAGAGCATATTGATATACATGATAAATGCAACCACCACACCCGGGGAAATAGCATTGGTTAAAATAGATTTGGACCCGTACCAAACCAGCAAGCCAATAGAAAGAGCAGAGATTATTTCGACTACCGGAAAGAAAATAGAGTAATACCAGTTAGAGCGGATGTGCGCATCACGGTGCTTTGCATTGATATTTTTAAACTTACGCATTTCCTGTTCTTCACGGGCGAAGTAATGGATAATGCTCATCCCTGTAATATGCTCCTGCAAAAACGTATTTAAATGTGATACCTGAGTGCGTACATCCTGAAAAGCAGATTTAATAGCTTCTTTAAAAATATAGGAGGCAAGGATTAAAAATGGCATAGGAACCAATACGATCAGGGTAAGTTTCCAGTCGGTATAAGCCATCACTGCAATAATTGCAACAACCTGCAACACGTCGCCAATGATCTGGATCATTCCTTCAGAAAAAATATCAGCAATGGTTTCCAGGTCAGAAACTGTACGAGTAATCAGCTGCCCGATTGGTGTGCGGTCAAAATATTTTAAACGGAGCTTGCTGATATGGTTAAATACATTGATCCGCAGATCTTTTATAACCGATTGGCCCAGTGTATTTGTTAAAAATGTATGAAAATACTGAACTACTGTTTGAACCAGTAAAATAAGGATCATCAGCAAAGTCATTCTTAACAAACCCGAGCTGTCATCCTTCAGAATAAATTCATCAAGGGTGTATTCAATTATTAATGGCCTTATCGGAGCTAAAATTGCCAGGGCCACAGTTAAAATTACCGACCAGATAAAAATGGATCGGTATGGTTTAACATACCGGAGAATCCGTTTTAATAAATTTACATCAACTGCTTTTCCGCTTACTTTGGTCATGGATTATTTTACGACTACTGGGGATCTAAATATATGGATAAACAACTTCTGTAAGATACAGGCCGCATGCAGGAACAGATGCGCCAGCTTTAGAGCGGTTTTTACTTTCTATAATCTTTCTAAGATCATCTTCATTTATTTCATTTCTTCCGATACTGATAAGCGTTCCAACAATAGCTCTTACCATATTCCTCAAAAATCTATCGGCCGAAATGTGAAAAACCAAACTACTGCCGTTACTTTCCCATTCTGCCCTGGTAATTACGCAGTTATTAGTGAACGTTTGAGTATTGGATTTACTGAAGCAGCTGAAATCTCTGTATTCTTTAAGAATTGCTGCCGCACGATTCATCTTCTGAATGTCCGGAACATCACGCAAAAGCCACGAAAAACCCTGTTTAAATGGATCTTTTTTAAAATGAACCTGATACTGATATGATCTTTTTACTGCATCAAAACGGGCATGCGCTTCGGGATGAACTGGTATTAACCTGTTAACAGCAATATCATAAGGAAGAAGTGAATTTAAGCTTTTGAGGAATTTGTTTTCATCCAGCTCTGCCATCGCATCAAAATGAGCAAACAGCTGGGTGGCATGGACTCCGCTGTCCGTTCGCCCGCAACCCAGCGTTTCTACATCCTGCCTTAATAAAGTTGACATTGCATTATTCAGGACTTGCTGTACTGAAATGGCATTTTCCTGTTTCTGCCATCCGTGATATTTCGAGCCGTTAAAGGTTAGTTCAATAAAATATCGTTTTAATATGCTCACGGCATCAAAGGTAATTGATTTTGGAAAAGATTAAGATTTGAAAAACCAATTATCGGCTCCATTCTGTTGTTTATGTATTTAAAGCATACTATTAAACATCTGAATAATTGCCACCGAATACTATTTGACATAAATTTCAGACACTTAAATACGGGGAGCGATTATATTCATAGTTCATCTCCTGAAATAAATTTCTAATCCCTGAACCTAAAATCGCAAATCAATATATATTTGTGCAATAAAATAATTTATTAATTATGCTACAACGTGTACAAACCATTTGGTTATTTTTTGCAACACTGGCTATTTTCTGTCTTTTCTTATTTCCATATTTACAGGTTCTGAGCGCAAACGGTACTGCAAAAGCTTTAAAAGTTAGCGGCGTGTATGAAAACATTAACGGAGAAATTGTTCAGACTCAAATGTTCGTACCCATTATGATTGCAACCGTAATTCTTGGATTAATTCCTCTGGTAATCATTTTCTTTTATAAGG
The DNA here is from genome assembly GCF_000422945.1 of Daejeonella oryzae DSM 19973. Classification (GTDB taxonomy): domain Bacteria; phylum Bacteroidota; class Bacteroidia; order Sphingobacteriales; family Sphingobacteriaceae; genus Daejeonella; species Daejeonella oryzae. Next base: position 1,542,767 of record NZ_AUHA01000002.1, on the reverse strand, counting down.
ACCGCAAAAAACAGATTAACATTTGCTACTTATGCATATTAGCCATTCTTGGATATAGCTTTTGGCTTGTTCAAATCGCCAAGCAGGTTTTCGGAGATATAACGCTGCAGCTTGGTAATTACGGAATAGGCGTTATTTTACCTTCACTGGCAATTTTATTTATTATCCTTGCATTGAAAGGGATTCGGAATGATGAGAAACTGATTAAATCTGCAGATCGTTTACGATAACCGGATAATAAACAGACAGTTAGATTCAATTGTAAATATATTGCAATACTGAGATCCCGCTTAAATATATTAAATATTAATGCTACCTTTGCGGCGCCTTAAAGCAATGACGCTTTAGAGCTTTATAATACATCATGAACCCATTTAGTACCTTGGGTATCCGTCATGATATTGTTAATGCCATTACTGAACTAGGGTTTGAAAACCCTACACCAATCCAGGAACAAGCCATCCCGGTATTACTTTCAGGCAGCAACGATTTTGTCGGATTAGCTCAAACAGGAACCGGTAAAACGGCAGCATTTGGCCTGCCTTTATTAGAATTACTGGATTTCGAAGAAAATTATCCACAAGCACTTATTTTATGTCCAACGCGTGAACTCTGTTTACAGATCACCAGTGATATAAATAAGTACTCCAAAAGCATGAAGAACGTTAACGTTGTTGCTGTTTACGGAGGTGCTAACATTTCAGATCAATTACGTCAGATCAAGCGTGGCGTACAGATCGTAGTGGCCACACCAGGCCGGATGCTTGACATTATCAATCGTAAAGCAATTGATTTTTCACAGGTTGGTTACGTTGTTTTAGACGAAGCTGATGAGATGCTGAACATGGGTTTCCAGGAAGACATCGACATCATTTTATCTACCACTCCTGAAGATAAAAAAACGTGGTTATTTTCTGCCACGATGCCTACCGAAGTTAGACGCATCGCTAAAAAATACATGACTGATCCGTTCGAATTAACAATGGGTACCAAAAATACCGGTAACGTTAACATCGAGCATGAATATTATGTTGTGCGTGCCCGGGATAAATATGCCGCATTTAAACGGATTGTAGATTTCAATCCCGAAATTTTCGGTATTGTTTTTTGCCGTACCAAAATAGAAACTCAGGAAATTGCAGAGTCTTTAGTAAAAGATGGATATAATGCAGATGCACTTCACGGAGATTTATCACAACAACAGCGTGATAAAGTAATGAAGCGCTACCGCGATCGCAGCTTACAATTACTGATTGCTACAGATGTGGCAGCCAGAGGAATTGATGTTAACGATGTAACGCACGTAATTAACTACTCTTTACCTGATGAGATTGAAAATTATACCCACCGTAGCGGACGTACAGGTCGTGCTGGTAAAACAGGTATTTCAATTGCTATCATCAATTCTAAAGAGCAGGGAAAAATTCGTCAGATTGAACGCGTAATCGGAAAGCAGTTTACTAAAGCTGAAATTCCAAACGGATTTGATGTTTGTGAAAAGCAGTTATTTGCACTAATCCATAAAGTACACCAGGTTGAGGTGAACGAAGAGCAGATTGAACAATACATCCCTCGTATTATGGATGAATTTAAAGATCTGGATAAAGAACAAATCATTAAACGTTTTGCTTCTTTAGAATTTAACAGCTTCCTTAAATATTATCAGAATGCACCAGACCTGAATGCTCCGGCTCATGAAGACCGTGCAGGCGATCGTGGTGACCGTTCATTCAAATCAAGTACAAGCGCAGGCTTTACACGCTTATTTATGAACCTTGGATCTGTTGATGATTTTACACGTGGAGACATGCTGGGATTCATTTGCAACAACACCAAAATCAGTGGAAAAAGCATTGGTAAAATCGATCTGAAAGGGGTTTTCACCTTCTTTGAAGTTGAAAATGCATTTGTTGATCAGGTTCAGCAAGGTTTTAAATCAGTTGATTACCAGGGTCGCCCGGTACGTATTGAGTTGGCAGGAGAACGCGAAGGCGGGGAACGCGAACGAGGTGGCGAAAGATCCGGCGGACGTGAACGCAGTGGCGGTTACGGCGGCGGCGGTGGCTATAAAGGTCGCAGCGGTGGAAACCGTGAAGGTGGAAGTCGTGAAGGCGGAGGTGGATTCCGCGATTTTTCTGGCAAGCGCCGTGAAGATCGTGTAGGAGGAAACTCTGGTTCAGGAGCCGGTCGTCGTGAAGGCGGATCAGGTGAAAGACGCAGACGCAACTAAGATTATTTCATAAATCTGTTATAAAAAAAGAGTCCCGGAAATCGGGACTCTTTTTTTATAGAAAAATAATTGATCCGGCTAAATTCTTGATTTATAATTACCGGAAAAAATCAGTTTAGATGTTGTCAGTATAAATACGGTTATTCATATCGTCCATATAATACTTACGGTCATACATATCCGAAAAAACATCTTCACCATTCGGCCCTTTCAAATCCGGTAAGAATCTGTCTTTCAATTTTGTACCATATTGCTGAAGCTTATCACTCCATCCTTTACTTGCATCGGCAATATCATCGAAAAGACTGGTACCATCTGCTCTTTTTCTTGTAATTATACTTGCAGCAGCTATTGCTCCGGCAACTATCCCAATAATTTTCAGTGAATTTCTCATATCTAATATCTATTTATTTTAAAAATCAGCTCAAAGCTGATCCTGTTGCGTTTTTAAAATTAACAACGCCTCAGGAACTTAGTTTTAAATAAATAAAATCAGGAAAGAAGGTCTGAAAGAAGCTGCATTTCTATTAACGGAGAATGCTTTTCATAAATTATGGCATAAACCGCCCTGCAAATTGGCATATTTACTTTATACGTTTTATTGATCTGGTGTAGGGAGTTTACTGCATAATATCCTTCGGCAACCATATTCATTTCCAGCTGTGCAGATTTTACAGTATATCCTTTTCCAATCATATTTCCGAACGTTCGGTTCCTGCTGAACTGAGAATATGCTGTAACCAGCAGGTCTCCAAGGTATGCCGATTCTTTAATATCGCGGTCTATGGGATGTACTACATCTACAAAGCGCTTGATTTCACGGATTGCATTTGATATCAAAACAGCCTGAAAATTATCGCCAAAACCTACACCATGACAAATACCGCTGGCCACTGCATAAATATTTTTTAATACCGCAGCATATTCAGTTCCGTATATATCGTCCGAAATATTGGTTTTAATATATCGGGTTTTCAGCATTCCGGCAAGACAGCATGCCACCTGATTATCCGGTGAAGCAATGGTTAGATAAGATAGTTTTTCCAGGGCAACTTCCTCTGCATGGCAGGGCCCGCTAATCACCAGAATATCCTGAAAAGGAATATTATATTTCTGATTCATAAATTCTCCGATGATCAGATTTTCATCCGGAACAATTCCCTTTATAGCGGAAATGATTTTTTTACCTTTTAAATCTTCAGCTATAATATCCTGTAAAGTTTCTTTTAGAAAAGCAGCGGGAATATTCAGCAGAATAGAGTCTGCAGCGGCAATAATCTTCCTGATATCCGAACTGATATTGTCGGCAGGAACGTTAATTTCTACTGAGCTAAGATAATTTGGATTGTGTTTAAATTTCCGGATATGCTCAATTGCCGAATCATTCCGCATCCACCAGAATACTTCTTTTTCTACAATATTATCACACAGCATTTTAACAATAGCCGTTGCCCAGCTTCCCCCGCCTATTATTGCAATCTTTTTTATGATTTGCTCCATATATTTAAAAGTCCCGATTCAGAGTAGTTCTGAAATCGGGACAAGTTAATTATTTTTTCAGTACATGTGTGTCCGGAGGTGTTGTTCTATCGTTTGGATGAGGAATTTCTGATCCAAACAATAGTTACCCGGAACATTTTTAGAAGCTACTTACTAATCTTTTTTATCGTTGCTTAAAAGTTTTTCTTTGTCTACTTTTTCAACCTGCATACCATCTTTCAGAGTTTTGGAAATCGCGGTAAAAGGTCTTGAAACAACTTCCTCTCCTCCCTTTAAACCTGAAAGAATCTGAATGAATGCATCATCCTGTATACCTGTAGTTACAACCACCTGTTTCACTTTTCCATCTTTATAAATGAAGACATATTCCTTTATATCTTCGGTTGATTTGGGCTTTTCACTATCTGAACTTGACTGGGTTTCGGGCTTGTCAACATCAGGAGCAGCCTTTTTATCTTCACGTATGGTTACCGACTGAATAGGAACTGACAAACCGCTAAATCTTTCTGTTTGGATGTCTACGGTAGCCGACAATCCCGGGCGAAAAGGTGAAGGATTAGACGTTCCGGAGCGTAAAAGAACTGCATACGATTCGGGAAGAATACGAACCTTTACTGTGAAATTAGTTACCTGATCTGCACTTGAACCCACAACATTGGCAGAACTGGCAATCTCGGTAACTACTCCTTTAAATTTTTTCCCCTGAAAAGCATCTACTTCTATTTGAGCGGTATCATTCAATGAAACTCTGTTGATATCACTTTCATTCACATCTACGCTTACTTCCATCGTGTTCAAATTAGAAATCCGCATAATTTCAGTTCCGGCCATTTGCGCCGTACCTACTACTCGCTCTCCTTTTTCGACAGATAATTTCGAAATAACACCATCCACAGGAGCATAGATTGAAGCTTTCGCCAGATTATCGCCAGCTTCCTTAACTACTGCATTGGATTGATCTACACCAAATCTTGTTCCGATAACATTTTGCTTTATCGATTCTAAGTTCGCTCTTGCAGAATTGTATTCTGCCTTCGCTGCATCAAATTCAGAAACCGAAATAACTTTCTTATCAAATAGCTCCTTATTACGCTTATAGCGTGCCTCTGTATTAGCGAAATTAGCCTGAGCCTGTTTTAGCTGCTGCTGAGAACTGGCCAGACTTGCACGCTGACTATTTAAAGATGCAACCGCCCGGTCGTAACCTGATTTTAAAACATCGGGCCGTACTTTACATAAAAGCTGCCCCTTAGTTACAACGTCTCCTTCTTTAACCCGTAATTCAACAACTTCTCCGGAAACTTCTGAACTCAGCTTTACTTCTACCTCGGGCTGCACCTTTCCACTTGCAGAAACGGTTTCTATTATCGTTCTGCGTTCTACTTTATCTACTGCAACTTTTTCGGTTTTCCCCTGTCCGAACCAGCCCATTTTATTACCCGTGATTGCAAGAATCACTAAAACCACCGCTCCGATGAGTACATATTTTAACGTGTTTTTCTTCTTTGCCATTTTGTATAGAAAAATTTAATTCTGATTAGAAAGATATTGGATTTCCCAGGTAAAAGTCAATTACTTTAGCCCTGAATATAAGATCGTAACGAGCCTGAATAAGATCAAACTCTGCTTTATTTAAATTCGTTTGAGATTGGTTGAGATCCAGCGAGTTGGCCAGTCCTACTGTATATCTTTGATCAATGGCATAAAACGCATCTTTGGAAGATTGAAAAGCAACCTGCGCAGAATAAAGTCTTCTTTCTGCCGCTCTCAGGTCATACACAGCCTGGTTCACCACCTTGTTTAAACTATTTCTAGCGATCTGCTCTGAAACTTCGGCATTTTGCAAATTAATTTTAGCTCTGCGTACTGATGACCTTGCCGTGAAATTATTAAAAATAGGAATGGAAAGTCCAAAACTGATTGACTGGTTGAAGTTTTCATCAATTTGAGTTCTGAACGGAGTTTTTTCAAACGTGGTTGCAAAATTTGGAGTTACTACCACCTGGCCCGTATTTTCAACAAAACCAATCGGACTATTGGTTCCATCCGGACTGCGGCTTACCAGTTGCTGCCTTCCATTTGAAAATCCTGTTCCCAAACCTCCCTGTAAAGTTAAACGCGGATAAAAATTTCCTTTTGCAACATCAACAGCTTTAGCAAAAGCCATTCGGCTGTATTCGGCAATTTTAATGTCGGGATAATTTTTTAAAGCTGTATTATAAACTTCTGATGCCGAGTAAGCAGAATTTAAAGGAACATCATCTATAACCGGTTTCTCTACTTCAAAAGGAACTGAAGGATCACGTTCCATCAGCTGGGCAAGGTTAAGAAATGATAAATCAAGTTGATTCTGAGCATTGGTTACATTCAATTCTGCCGTAGCAACCTGCGCTTTAGACTGCGACAAATCTGCCAGTGTTTTGTTTCCAACATCAAAAAATTTCTGTTCCCGGTCTAATTGCTGACGGGAAATGGCCAGTTGCTGGTTTGCAGCCACTAAAAAATCCTGACTGTTTAACACCTGCAGATAAGTTGTAACTACTGCAAGCACCAAATCATTCTTACTTTTTTGGGTATTACTTTTATCTGCTTCCAGCTCATACTTACTTTGGGAAATCAGGTTTATTTTTTGAAATCCCTGAAACAGGGTAATTCCCGAAAACAGATTTCCGTTGGTAGAAGTCACAGATTGGTTAACAAACTGATTGGTTAAAGGATCGATGCTTCTTCCATAATTAAAATTCAGGTTGTTACTCGCATTTAATGTGGGATAAAGAGCTATTTTAGATTGCTTTAGATTTTCATCAGATAAAGCTTCAGAAAGCTGAGCCTGTTTTATCTGCAGATTATTTTGCAGGGCAATTTCTGTTGCCTGTCTCAACGTAATTTTTTCCTGTGCCGATGCCTGCGTTACAGAAACTGCCGCATACGTACAGACCAATGCGCTGATGAGAAAAAATTTATTTTTAATAAGTTTAAAATTCATACAATTATCAATGCCTTTTATTTGTGTTCCTGAGCTTAAATATCTTACCACACATCTTATCTTCGTGATAAGATAGCAATTAAATATGTACCTGGCATACTCTCCTTTTTGGTTACGCTGGCTTTACCGGGATCTAACCTGGCACAAAAGCCGCAAAGAAAAATGCATTTACTTAACCTTTGACGATGGACCCATACCTGTTGTTACACCCTGGGTTTTAAATACTTTAAAAGATTTTAATATTAAAGCAACTTTCTTTTGTATTGGGGAGAATGTATTCAAATATCCGGAAGTTTATCAACAAATCTTAAATGACGGACACTCGGTAGGAAATCATACCTACAACCATTTAAAAGGCTGGAAAACAGCTGATGAAATTTATCTGGCCAATGTGAGCCAATGCGCCGGATTTGTAAAATCCAGTTTATTTCGTCCGCCTTACGGGAGAATAAAAAAATCGCAAATCGCAAATCTCAAATCACAATTTCCGAATCTGGAGATTATTATGTGGGATGTTCTGAGCGGAGATTTCGATCAGGATTTAAATCCTGAAAAATGTCTTCAAAATGTTTTAAAACATACACAGAATGGTTCTGTAATTGTTTTCCACGATAGCCTGAAAGCGTTCGACAGGCTTAAATATGCATTGCCGCTTACCATTGAAAAATTGCAGCAAAAAGGGTTTGTTTTTTCAGCACTGCCTCAGGTTGCAGAAATTTAGTTTCATAACTACTATAGGGAAATGGCTGCGAACTATCCGTATAAGACTCCTCCAAAAAAACTTATCATCAAATAAGCCGTCTGATAATAGTACTTGCCGGATCTTAATGGGTCGCTAAAAATTCTTATTTCCGCCACTTATTAGCTCTAAATAGGAAAATTTCGGGCAATTTTTGTAAATTCGAAGCAATTCTATAAAAATCACTTTTAAAAATCAATCAATAATATGGCATTTGATTTAGATATGATCAAAAAGGTTTATGACAACTACGGCACCCGCATTGAGGCTGCCCGTAATGTTGTTAATAAACCCCTTACTTTAACAGAAAAAATACTATACGCTCATTTATGGCAGGGTAAAGCTTCTGAGGCTCATGAGCGTGGAATAACGTATGTAGATTTCGCACCAGACCGTGTGGCTATGCAGGATGCAACAGCTCAAATGGCTTTATTGCAGTTTATGCAGGCTGGCCGTCCAACAGTAGCAGTACCTTCAACAGTACATTGCGATCACCTGATCCAGGCGAAAGTTGGAGCAGACGAAGATTTGCAAAATGCAAATGTTCAAAATAAAGAGGTTTACGATTTCCTTGCTTCCGTATCGAATAAATATGGCATTGGTTTCTGGAAACCGGGTGCGGGAATTATTCACCAGGTAGTTTTAGAAAATTATGCTTTCCCCGGCGGGATGATGATCGGTACAGATTCTCATACTCCCAATGCAGGTGGTTTAGGTATGATTGCTATTGGTGTGGGCGGAGCTGATGCATGCGATGTAATGGCCGGTTTGGCATGGGAATTAAAATTCCCTAAACTGATCGGAATTAAATTAACCGGAAAACTTTCTGGCTGGACATCAGCAAAAGACGTGATTTTAAAAGTAGCCGGAATTTTAACCGTTAAGGGCGGAACCGGTTATATTGTTGAATATTTTGGTGAAGGTGCTCAGTCTCTTTCTGCAACCGGTAAAGGAACAATCTGCAATATGGGAGCCGAGATTGGCGCTACCACTTCAGTTTTCGGTTACGATCAAAAAATCGCTGAATACCTTACAGGCACCGGTCGTGAAGATATTGCCTTGCTGGCGAATGAAGTTAAAGAGCATTTAACAGGTGACGAGGAAGTTTACAACAATCCTCAGGAATATTTTGATCAGGTAATCGAAATTGATCTTTCAACTTTAGAACCTCATATCAACGGCCCTTATACTCCGGATATGGCATGGCCGATTTCAAAATTTGCAGAAGCGGTTAGAGAACATGGCTGGCCGGAAGAACTGGAAGTTGGACTGATTGGATCTTGTACAAACTCATCTTACGAAGACATTTCACGTGCTGCATCAATTGCCAAACAGGCGGTTGATAAAAACCTGAAAGTAAAGGCTGAATTTACAATTACACCGGGCTCTGAATTAGTTCGCTATACGGTAGACCGTGATGGTTTTCTGAATACATTTGAGAAGATGGGCGGCGTGGTGTTAGCAAATGCCTGCGGACCGTGTATTGGCCAATGGGCCCGTCACAGTGACGACCCTAATCGTAAAAACTCAATCTTAACTTCATACAACAGAAACTTTAAAAACCGTAACGACGGTAACCCAAATACACATGCATTTGTTGCTTCTCCGGAAGTTGTAACGGCATTAACTATTGCAGGTAATCTAAGTTTCAATCCGATGACTGATTTTTTAACCAATCTTAGCGGAGAACAGGTTAAACTTGATGAGCCTCAGGGTTTGGAAATGCCGATAAAAGGATATGCTGTAGAAGATGCAGGATACCAGGCTCCGGCAGAAGACGGAAGTATGGTGAGTGTAATTGTTGACGAGAAATCAGCCCGCTTACAATTGCTTGATCCTTTTAAAGCATGGGAAGGAACCGATATTAAAGGTTTAAGACTTCTGATTAAAGCCAAAGGGAAATGTACTACCGACCATATATCAATGGCCGGACCATGGTTAAAATTCCGCGGCCACCTGGATAATATTTCTAACAATATGCTTATCGGAGCAACCAATTTCTTTAATGAGAAAACGGATAATGTTAAAAATGGAATTACCGGCGAATACGGAGCAGTTCCTGCAACGGCACGTGCTTATAAAGCTGCTGGTGTAGGAAGCATTGTAGTAGGTGACGAGAATTATGGTGAAGGTTCATCCCGTGAACATGCAGCTATGGAGCCACGTCATTTGGGTGTTCGTGCAATTCTTGTTAAGTCATTTGCTCGTATCCACGAAACAAACCTTAAAAAACAAGGTATGCTTGCCCTTACTTTTGCTGATCCAAATGATTATGAACGCATATTAGAAGATGATATAATTGATATCTGCGGATTAAATACATTTGCTCCTGCAACTCCGTTAACCATTATGCTTCATCATTCCGACGGAAATGCTGAATCATTTAGTGTGAACCATACTTATAACGAACAGCAGATTGAGTGGTTTAAAGCGGGTGGAGCTTTAAACATCATCCGGATGAAACAAAACGTTTAAGCATTTTTAACAATACACAATGTAAGCCCTGCTCAAAATTTTGAGCAGGGCTTTTTTGTATATTTAAAAAACTGAAAAAAATTCATGAAGAAACTTCTCTCTTTTTTGATCCTTCTTTCTCCCCTTCTGGGTTACGGACAAGTATCAAACGATGAGTGCAGCTCTTCTAAAGTAATCGCGAATGTTGATAATTACTGTTCAGCAGATAAAGAATTTTCTACCTTAAATACCACCAATAATGACATCTGGTTCCAGTTTACGGCAAGAGCGTTTGATGTCAATATTTCTGTAAGCGGAAATTCTGATGGCAGCGGAAACCTTGGCGGAACTTTAATAGCGCCTGTGGTAGAATTATTTGCAGACTGTAATTCGGGCGCTTTCCCAGCTGCAACCATCAGTTCAAACAATGTTACTACACAATATAAAGGAGGCCTGATTATAGGTAAGATCTATTTTATCCGCATAAGCGGATCGAATATAGGTACATTTAAATTATGTATTAATAACTACAACCCAATTGTTAAACCCGGACAAGACTGTAATACTGCATCTTTTTTATGCAGCAAAGAAAGCTTTACCCAACTTGACGTTTCCGGAGCCGGATTAAATAATAATGAAGCTGCAGGCACCTGTCTGGAGTATCCCAATACCGCATCAGAGCAAAACAGCGCCTGGTATAAATGGCAGGCAGCAACTAGCGGAACTTTAACTTTTGTAATCACACCCACCGCAAATGATGATATAGACTGGGTTTTATATGATTTGGGAACCAGTGATAATTGCAGCGCTGCTAATGCAGGCAATGCAATTCGTTGCAATGCAGCCCGGGGAGTAGACTGCACAGGGCCGGGGCAAAAAAGATTTACCAAAACCGGTCTGGATCTGACATCCACCGACCTGTCTGAAAACGGGGGCTGTTTTGAAAACCAGGATGGCTTTGTAAGATACGTGGATATGATTGAGGGCCATGTTTATGCTTTACTTGTTAATAATTTCGATCGCGGAAATAATGGCTTTACTCTTGAATTTGGCGGCACAGGAGAATTTACCGGCCCGGAAGCAATGATAGAATTTACCCGCGACAAGCCCTGTACTGTTGACCAGAATTATACCTTTTCCAGCCTCTCTAAAAACTATAAAACTCTTAAATGGACGTTTGGAGATGGAGCAAGTATTGATTCTGCCAGTAGTGAAGGCCCATTAAATATAAGTTATTCTACTCCGGGAATTAAAACAGTTGTATTACAGGTTTTTGGAGAAAAGGGATGTTCAGTGGTAGCTACTGAAACTTTTGCTGTAGGTTTAAAACCCGATCCTCCGCAGATCAATAGTAATCAAAATACATTTTGCATTGCAGATACCATTATTCTGAGCACTCCTCCGCAAACGGATGCTATTTATCAATGGACGGGACCAAATGGTTTTACATCAAATTTGCCAGAGCTTGTAATCCCTGTTAATAATTATGAATCTGCTGGCTTATATACGCTTCAGATAACTATTAATGAATGTATCAGTGATGTTTCCACTTTCCGCATTCCGCCAATAGGCCAAACGCCTGTAGTGGCATTCAACATCGCAGAAAACGATGCTTGCACCATAAATCAGAATTATACGTTCACAAATGCCAGTATTGATTTCCAGCAGATTCTCTGGAGTTTTGGTGATGATGCCCAAATAACTGCTGGCAGCGGAGATGGCCCGTTTACCGTTTCTTATACCCGGCCGGGCTTAAAAACCATTGTTCTTACAGCCAGAGGAAATTCTGGGTGCGAGGTAACCCTCTCCAAAACTCTGGAGGTATCTCCGGTACCATCTATACCTCAGATCAGTTCAAATAAACTGCAGTTCTGTTTAAACGATACATTAGTCTTAAGCAGTCCGCAGCTGGAAAATACCATTTACCGATGGACAGGCCCAAATAATTTTGTATCCTCAAGTTCAACAGTCATTATTCCTGTCTCAGATTATTCAATAGCCGGAACGTATAACCTGCAAATTACCCAGGGAAAATGCAGCAGTCAGACAGCAAGTTTTGAAATTCCTCCTGTACTAAGAAAACCCCTTGCTCAATTCAGTTCAGTGCCGGGAATACCTGCTAAACTTTCCCTTCCGGTAAGCGTAAAATTTAACAATCAATCTCTCGAAGCCGATTCATATTTATGGGATTTTGGAGATGGAAGCACGTCTATCCTTGAAAACCCTGAGCATAATTATAGTCAAACAGGCGAATTTGATGTTACTTTAACGGCTTTCAACAGCAGACAATGCAGCACCTCAATTGTAAAAGGTAAATTTATAATCCGCGAAGAGAATACTCTTTTTATCCCCAATACCTTCAGTCCCAATGCAGATCAGATTAACGATGAATTTGTAGTAACCATCACAAATTTAAAAAATTACAGATTGCAAATATTTAATCGCTTTGGAACGCGTTTATTCCAGGCAAATGATATTTTTGATAACTGGAAGGGTACGTACAACAATGAGCCCTTACCTGTAGGAACGTATTATTACATTATAGATGCACTGGATTTAAGCGATGAGAGCATCAGAAAATCTGGGTCAATAACAATTATCAGGTAAATGAAAATCACCTTATTAACCATCGGTAAAACAGAAGATAAATATCTTATAGAAGGTATTGAGAAATATCTGAAACGCCTGAAACATTACATTAATTTTAAAATTCAGGAACTGCCTGAATTAAAAAATACCAAAAGTTTATCACAGGAGCAGCAAAAATCTAAAGAGGCCGAAATAGTTCTTAAAAGTCTGGAATCTACAGATCACCTGATCTTGCTGGATGAAAAAGGACTTGAATTTTCATCCAAACATTTCTCTGACTTTTTAAATAAAAAAATGATTGGAAGTGTACAACACCTGGTATTTTTAATTGGCGGTCCTTATGGATTTGATCCTGTTTTATTTCAGCGGGCAGAAGAAAAAATCTCGCTTTCGCGGATGACTTTTTCACACCAGATGGTTCGATTATTTTTTGTGGAGCAGGTTTACCGTGCTTTTACCATACTAAAAGGCGAACCCTATCATCACGAATAATTTTTTAATTTTATATATGGCTTTCGGACAACGAAATTACAGGTACAAGGGCATAAACCCGGGAAAAGAACAAAAGCGCTTCTGGATTTTAATTTTGTTAGCGCTGGCTATTGGAGCCGCAATTATCTATTTTTTCTAAAATAGAATTTACTGAAATAAAAACCGGGCTGAGAAGAGTTTATAAATCTGAAACCCAAACGAAACAGATAAATAAACTGCACTCAACCCGGCAAATGCTATTTAGATTTCTGGGACAAACGGGTGGTACTTTTACCTGCAGCTTTAGTAGCTTTTGGTTTTTCAGTAACATGATCCTGCTTTTTGGTTGCTGTTAATTCAGCAGCCGGACTGCCTTCAGTAATTGGCTCAGGAGCCTCTTCTGAAAATAATGGAAGTACTTTAATCGTGTTATACCAGGTTATAATCTTCTTCATATCCGAAGCATAAACACGGTCGGTATCATGATTGGGTGCAACATGTAAAAAATACTTCCTCAAAGCTGCACCATCTGCCGTTTTCGCATCAGGAACTTCCATTTCGGAATTCATATTTTCAAAAATATCGCTCAATTTCAAATCTTCATCCTCACCAAAAACAGTAATATCTTCTAATGAAGCCATTTTTGCGGTAGAAATATTCACTACAATTTTATTCTTCAGCTCATCCAGACTTTCCAGGATAAATCCTGATTTGTTCTGACCGATCAGTTTGAATAATCCCGGTTTACCGGATACGGAAACAAGTCCTCTTAAATTCATATGTTTTTAGATTTTGAGATAGAGATTTGAGATATGAGATTGGAAACCAGGGTTAGCAATCTCATATCAAGTTCTCCAATCTATTCTTCAATAATTTCTATACTAAGTATTTTATCGCCCTGACGAATATCATCCACTACATCTACATTTTCAACCACCTTACCAAAACAAGTATGGTTGCGGTCTAAATGTGCTGTATTTGTACGGCTGTGGCAAACAAAGAACTGCGAACCGCCTGTATCACGCCCTGCATGTGCCATTGAAAGTACTCCGCGGTCATGGTATTGATTCTCGCCATCAAGCTCACATTTAATCTTATAAGCGGGGCCACCTGCACCTGTTCCGGTTGGATCGCCACCCTGAATTACGAAATCAGGAATCACACGATGAAAAGTAACACCGTTGTAAAATCCTTCTTTTGCCAGTTTTAAAAAGTTAGCCACTGTATTGGGTGCATCCTTATCGTAAAAATTTACGGTCATGTCACCTTTCTCTGTTTTTATAATTGCTTTGCTCATTTTTATCTTTATGGTAATCAGCAAAGTTAATTATTTCGGTCAATTGAAATAATTCTTATAAAAACTATATTTAGGAATTGATTAAATGAAATTTTCATCGGTTACGTTTATATAAGAATTATGATGCTAAAATGGCGGTTAACCCTTTTGCTGATGATTTGTACGGTTTTATGCCGGGCAGCTTCCATTCTTATTCCGATGGATGAGGAACAGAAAAATCATTTAAAGGCGTATGGCATTACTTTCTGGACATTAAAAAGCGGACTGGAAGCGGAGTGGTTACTCAATTATCGCGGCGGTAGCTTTTTAATAAAATATGCCCAGCCTCTAGAAAACGAATGCAAGATAAGGGGTGTTTCTTACGAGGTGATCTCTGATGCAAAGGTGAACCTGATACTGAATGAAGTTTCAGACCCATCTGTAAATATGGATCTGGTGAAATTAGAAAAAGCGCCAAAAATTGCTGTCTACTCCCCAAAAAATAAACTTCCCTGGGATGATGCCGTGACTCTTGTATTGAGCTACGCCGAAATCCCATACGATATTTTGTACGATGAGGAAGTTTTAAAAGGCGAATTGCCTAAATACGACTGGCTGCATTTGCACCATGAAGATTTTACGGGTCAGTTTGGCCGTTTCTGGAATGCTTTTAAAAATGCCAGCTGGTATATTCAGGATGTAAAATTACAGCAGGAAACCGCCCGTAGAAACGGTTTTAAAAAAGTATCGGAAATGAAACTGGAAGTAGCACGAAACATTCAAAAATTTTGTGCCGGCGGTGGATTTATGTTCGCTATGTGTTCTGGTCCGGAAACAATTGATATTGCACTGGCTGCTGATGGACTGGATATTGCCGAGAGTATGTTTGATGGTGATGGAGCTGATCCCTCTGCTCAGTCAAAACTCAATTATTCCAAAGCTTTCGCCTTTCAGAATTTCATTCTGGATATGAACCCAAACAAATACGAATTCTCTAATATTGATGCTACCCCCACCCGCGTTGTAGATCCTACTCATGACTTTTTTACTTTATTTGATTTTTCTGCAAAATGGGATATTGTGCCCACCATGCTAACTCAAAATCATGATAAGGTGGTAAAAGGCTTTATGGGACAAACCACCGCTTTCAAAAAAGAGCTGATTAAACCCGAAGTGTTGATCATGGGAGAAACGAAAACAGCTAACGAAGCCCGATACATTCACGGGCAGTTCGGCAAGGGACAGTGGACCTTTTACGGCGGTCATGATCCGGAAGATTATCAGCATGCCGTAGGCGATCCGCCTACAGATTTAAGTTTATATCCCAATTCTCCGGGCTACCGCCTCATCCTGAATAATGTATTATTCCCGGCAGCAAAGAAGAAAAAGCAAAAGACCTGAATGCGCCAAAATCTTAATTATAAAATTTCCAGCTCAGCCCAAATTTTAACAGGGCATCCTGCATGGGATATTGGCTCACGGTATAATATCCTTTTGAAAACAGGTTCTGATTAGCGTAATCATATTTTAAAAACAGATTTGTTCTCTTGAGAGTTGCTTTGATCCACACATCTACCACGGGATTGGTTAAATATTCTACAGGATTATTGTAATTATAAAACTGACCGGCATTTATCGCGTAAGCGGGAGCTTTAAACCGAGTGTTATAGCGTACATCGAAACCCAAATGCGTGTATAAAACTTTGAACAGGCGATTGGAATAATAAAAACTGTTGTAAGTATAGATCTCCGGAGTTCTTAAAATATCCTGAAAATCACTTTTCTGATAGACCACAAAATTATCCAGATTAAATTTACCGAACTTGAAATCTTTACGGAGACTTACCTTTAAGAGATTAATAGCAGCGCCAAGCTGTACCGGCCTGATTTGTTGGGAGGGGCTGCTTTCCTCGAAATAGAGATAATTATTGAGCAAAAAATACTCTGCTTTAGCAGATAATCGCCCTTTCTGATTTTCGTACAAAAATGAAAAATTATTAATTTTTGTGCGATCAAACGTTTGATCCCATTGATGGTAGGTATAATTTAAACGTTCAAAGATTTCTTCCGGGGATTTATTTTGGGAATAAGCTCCCAGTACAATGCGTCCAATAGATTTACTTAACAGGAAATTTGTTTTGGCTTCATACAGAAAGTCGCCTGCATTTCTTCCGGAAGCTATCTGCAAAAAATTACCTTCAATATCCACCCGATCACTAAAACGGTAACCTACACCTGCCTGCAGAGCTACGTTCTGAAACGTATTTAATTTATAATCGTTCTGTTCATACTGATAGAGATCGTGCTGAATTCCCAAATCGAGTTTCACTTCATTCTTTAAAAAACCAATTGTTTTACCTCTAAGGTAAAAGCTATACATAAATTCGTTATGCAGGTTGGTAAGCCTGGTGGAGTCGCTGGTGAGTACCGAATCAATCAGTGGAATGGAGGGAAATGCACCTAACACATCCCGTTCATTTTTAAAGAAATTATATCTGTTTCTGCTGTATTTCAGCGTATGCGAAAGCCTTTGTGTGGGCAGAATCTGCATGGAATCAGTATTTGCATTTAAAGAATCAATGCGACCTATATTGTAAGATTGTTTCAAAAACAAACTCTGTTCACGCCAGGTTTGCTTCGGACGGCTAACACCCGTTGCACTCAAACGAACCACTTCTGCATCTTTACGCAGCGATTGGTTATTTCTAAAAAAAATACTGTCATTAATTGTCGATCCATTTTCACCTGCTTTTAACGTATTAAAAACAACATTGCTCCATAAATTATACCGCCTGCTTGGCGATTCATACCAGGCAAACAATGCAGCATTTAAATGATCGGCCTTTTGGTTAATATAAAATCCCTCCGATCCGATGCGATTATAATTTGCCCCGAAATTGAAGTTCGAATTAACATTCTGCGTATGGGTAACTTTAAAAACCTGTTCCTGCAGGCTGCCGTTTACATAATAAAGTTCGGTATAGGGAGATCGTGCCCTGTAATATTTTATGTCTTCTGCCCTGAGCATATATCTGTCCAGAGAATGAAATCCGGCATTAAAGCCGATCGATTTGGAAGGATTAAACAGCAAATCGCGATAGGAAATGCCCAGACTACCTAAGCCGATGGTTGGCTTTTCGGGCTGATAAAGCGGGCTATAGTTTTGAAAATTCAGAAGTGTAGTATCAATCTGATTGGTACGGGTTCCGTTTTTTAACAATTGCAAATTGGTGTACCTGATGTATTTAGCAGTAACCACTACCGAATCTTCATCCGATTCTTCCATTTTTCGCAATGAATCAAGTTCTGAAACAGGCTCCTGGGCGAAACTTTTAATAGATGCAACAGCGAGGAAAAGGAATAAAATTAACCTGGAAATATTCTTCATTTAAAATGAGTGATCAAATCTTTCAAAATCCGGGTCATTCCGGGTTCTGCTGCTGTAGCGGTTTGTATAATTTCTTCAAGGCTCACCGGTTTAAGCGTATCCGGAAAACCTTCATCGGTAATCACCGAAATTGCAAATACCGGAAGTCCCATATGGTTGGCAACAATTACCTCAGGAACCGTGCTCATGCCAACGGCATCGCCTCCGATAGTTCTCAGAAACCGATATTCGGCTTTTGTTTCGAGATTTGGGCCACTTACAGAAATATAAACACCTTTATGGCAGGTTATAGTATGTTTGTGTGCGATCTCTAATCCCGCATTTATCATTTCGCGGTTATAGGGTTCACTCATATCCGGAAAACGAGGACCTTCATCATCATGATTACGTCCGCGAAGCGGATTATCCGGCTGCATATTAATATGATCTTCAATAATCATCAGATCACCTTTTCTGAAATCCGGATTTAAAGAGCCGCTGGCATTTGATACAAATAATTTTTTAATGCCCAGCATTTTCATCACCCTAACGGGGAAGGTGATCTGCTTCATGTCATATCCTTCGTAATAATGTAACCGGCCCTGCATGGCCACCACCTTTTTACCGCTGAGCGTTCCGAAAATAAGTTTGCCAGAATGAAACTCGAGAGTTGAAATGGGAAAATTCGGAATGTTGGAGTACATCAGTTTATGCTCCACTTCTATATCATTAACCAGTCCTCCTAAACCTGTTCCCAAAATAATCCCGATCTCGGGTTCAAAATCTCCTATTTTACGTTTTATGTATTCTGTGGTTAGCTGCGTGTTCTGTAACATATTTTTTTATCAAATCATTAAATTCAGCTTTATCCGGCTGATGGATCTCGGCTTTTACCGGAAGGTAGTAAACCGGCAGATCCTGTATAAGTTTTATTATGGAAGCCGTTTTAAGCCTTTGCACATCTTTTTCAGTGCTAATAATCAATTTATCAGTTCCCGGAAGGCTTTTAAAATCTGCTACAAGTTTAAGAATATTTTCTTTGCTGAAGCGATGATGATCGGGGTAGTTATGCTGTACAATATTCTGACTGTACTTTTTCAGCTCATTTATGAGCGGAAGCGGATTAGCAATTCCGGTTAGCAAAAGAATATGAGTTTGGGGCTGTATAATTTCCAGATCCATTTCTTTATCCGCGTATAGAAATGACTGCAATTTGCCATACTCCAGATAGGAGAAAAAAATTTTTTGATGCGGAAAAGGAGCTATTCTTTTAATCATTTTCCGCCGGGCTTCATCCGGTAAATCCGGGGAAGTTTTGGTAATTATAATCAGGTTTGCCCTTTTTCGGCCATATAAAGGCTCTCTTAAATTTCCGCTTGGCAGCAGCCATTGGAAATGGCTTACTGAATTATAATCAAACAAAAGAATGCTGAACCCCGGTCTTACTGCCCGGTGCTGGAAAGCATCGTCCAGTATAATAAGTTCATGCGCTTTATTTAATTCTTTAATTCCCTCTACGCGGTCTTCACAAACAGCTACCGTTAACTCGGGAAATTTCTGCTTAAACTGAAGAGGTTCATCGCCCACATCGTCGGCAAGAGATGCCGTGTTTACCTTAAAAAAACCCTTTGTTTTACGTCCGTAACCGCGGCTTAATATCGCGATCCTGAAATCCTGCTTTAGCAGGGCAACCAGATATTCTGTCATCGGACTTTTACCTGCCCCGCCTACAGCCAGGTTACCCACACTGATTACCGGGATCTTAAATTTCCGGGAACGGAAAATTGCAAGATCATATCCCAGATTGCGTAAAATAACGCATAGACCGTAGAACAGTGAAAAAGGAAACAAAAGAAGGCGCAATAACTTCATTTAATCTGTTTGGAGGTAAAAATACATTTTTGATTTAATTGAGAAAGCTGTTGAACAATCCTTATCAATTTTATACTTTGGGAGATGAATAAATTTATACTGATCTGCCTGCTGGTTTTACTTTCCGGAACTTCATTTTCTCAAAACAAGATAGACAAAAAACTCAGCCAAAAACTGCAAGAACTAACCCAGGGATTTAATGGTGAAACGGGCATTTTTGTTCAGAATTTAAAAACCGGCAAAATTGCAGTTTACAATGCCGATACTATTTTCCCAACAGCCAGCATGATCAAGGTTCCTATTATGTGCGCTGTATTTGACAAGATAGAAAAAGGTGAACTGAGCTATCAGCAGGAATTAATTTACAAAGATAGTTTGCTGTATGCCGGAGAAGATATTCTGGGTTCTTTTAAAGACGGAGAAAAGATTGCGTTAAGCAAAGTTCAAATGCTGAGCATTACTACAAGTGACAATACGGCCAGCCTTTGGCTGCAGAAACTGACCGGCGGTAAGTATATAAATCAATGGCTTCAAACCAATGGATTTACACAAACCCGGATAAATTCCCGTACCGAAGGGCGTGAAAAAGACCGGGCATTATATGGCTGGGGACAAACAACTCCAAGGGAAATGGCCGGATTGCTAGTAAAAATCAGGCAGGGAAAAGCAATTTCGCCGGCGGCAAGCGAACGGATGTACCGTAACATGATCCGCATTTATTTTGAC
Organism: Daejeonella oryzae DSM 19973; assembly: GCF_000422945.1. Classification (GTDB taxonomy): domain Bacteria; phylum Bacteroidota; class Bacteroidia; order Sphingobacteriales; family Sphingobacteriaceae; genus Daejeonella; species Daejeonella oryzae. Next base: position 1,522,557 of record NZ_AUHA01000002.1, on the reverse strand, counting down.
CAGGTAGCTTTATCTCAAATTCCTCCCTATATCCAGGCAGCTTCAAAACAGGGCGCCGTAAATGAATCCCGGTCGGAAGTAGTGTTAGTCAATGCGCCTCATGGCGATTATGTTTTTTGCGTTGCCACGAAAAACCAAAAGGACCAGTCATGGCAGGCAAACAATGAAGGTTATACACTAATCCGTAATTTATCAGCTTTATTGTGGAACTATTTTGAACCCGGATCTGACTGGAAACCTGCTGAGGGAATAGAACAATACGGCAGATAATTTTCTGAAACGTGCAATACGCATTTGTTCGTGAGCTTATTCTTTCTTAAAAAATATTGATCTGTAGAATAATTATAAGATGCTCCCATTGTTTGGTAGATCAAATTGCTAATTATCATCCTGATTTTCTGATGAACATTTTTAATTAATTTAGCAGCCTTAACCCAATATCTTTCGATATACAAACTATGAACTGGATTATTTTAATTATTGCCGGATTATTTGAGGTAGCATTTGCCTCTTGCCTGGGCAAGGCAAAAGAAACCAGTGGTACCGAAGCTTACTGGTGGTATTTCGGGTTTCTTGTTTCTTTAACCATTAGCATGATTTTGTTAATCAAGGCTACTCAAACTTTACCAATTGGAACCGCTTATGCTGTTTGGACAGGCATTGGGGCCGTTGGAACAGTGCTAATGGGCATTTTTGTATTTAAAGACCCTGCAAGTTTCTGGCGAATTTTCTTTATCATAACACTTATCGGATCTGTAATTGGATTAAAAGCCGTATCAAATTGATGTTAGAAATCAATAAATAAAATCAGTACCCTTTCTTCAGAAATTTAATCCTATAAATTATTCAGATTACTATCCAAAAGAAATCCGCTTTCGCGGATTTCTTTGTTATTGAGCATCAGGCAATTTCCCATGAAACTGTCTCATCCAGTCAATTTTGCCGTCCTTGTTGAATTTCCAGATTTCGTGTAACGTGCTCATGGTTTTCTTGCCGTCTTTATGTGTATCTTCTTCAACACCCCAAATAGCAACCCAGTTTTCGTTTTTATCTACACTTCGAAGGCTCATATAAGCATTAACCGTACTTTTGGCACTCAGCAGAGTACTTCGATATTCTTTAGCAGCGCTTAAATTCTGATCTTTCCCTTTGATCACACTCCCATCAGATAAATTCATCGTAACCGTATCTGCAAATAAATTGGAGTGGCGCTCAAGTGCATTGTCGTCCCAGTCTTTCCATAAATGTAAAATCAACTGTGCTTTAGCCGGATCTCCCATTTCAAATTTAGAGGAATAAGTTGCAGAATATGGAAGGTCCTGCATTGCAGAATCCGTGTTCTTCACTTTATCCTGAGCCTTATTCTTTGCATCCTGAGCCTGAGCCGGACTCGATAAAAATATACCCAGCATTATAAAGCCAGGCATAACTGATTTGATTACTGTTTTCATAAGAATATATTTAATAGTGGTTAATTCCTAATTATATAAACTTCTGCAGGTCATTTTGTTATAAACTAATTTAATCAAATTGAATGGGAGTTTAATAATATAATACAACCCTAACTATCCGTTTAAAATCTATTTCTCATATAAATAAAATCATGGCCTCATCCAGCCTAAAGGCATCTTTTTTCATTTCCATAATTTAGAATTGTATCCTTTTCAAAAATCTTATCTTTGCCCAACAAAAAACCAAACTATGCTAAAAGGATTTTATAACGTACCTACTCCGGTAAACGAAACTATTTTAAGCTATGCTCCGGGAACCAAAGAGCGAGCCTTATTGAAAGATGCTATTTCTGAGGCCCGTTCAAAAGAACTGGACGTACCCATGTATATTAATGGAAAAGAAGTTCGTACAGATATTAAAATTGCTATGCGCCCGCCGCATGATCATCAGCACATTCTGGGACATTACTCACAAGGCGACAAAAGCCATGTTGAGGATGCCATTAAGGCTGCCCTGGCAGCTAAATCCAACTGGGAAAACCTGGCTTGGGAACATCGTGCAGCCATATTTTTAAAAGCAGCAGATTTAATTGCCGGGCCTTACCGCTATAAGTTAAATGCTGCAACCATGCTGGGGCAGTCAAAAAACGCGTTCCAGGCAGAAATTGATGCCGCCTGCGAACTTATTGACTTTTTACGTTTCAACGTAAAATACATGACAGATATTTACCAGCAGCAACCTCCGGTTTCGCCAAGAGGAACCTGGAACCGTGTGGAACAGCGTCCGCTTGAAGGATTTGTTTTTGCCCTTACTCCCTTTAATTTTACGGCTATTGCCGGGAATTTACCTACGTCGGCAGCCATGATGGGCAATGTGATTGTATGGAAACCTTCCAATACTCAGATTTATTCTGCCAATGTATTGATGGAAATTTTCCGTGAAGCGGGATTACCTGACGGTGTGATTAACCTGGTGTATGTATCCGGACCGGATGCAGGTGATGTGATCTTTAATCATGCAGATTTTGCAGGAATTCACTTTACCGGATCAACTGCTGTTTTTCAAAATATCTGGAAAACTATCGGGAACAATATCCACAAATACAAAACCTATCCCCGGATTGTTGGTGAAACCGGAGGCAAAGATTTTATTCTGGTACATGGTTCTGCTGATGCAGCTGCCTCAAGTACAGCTATTTTACGTGGTTCTTTCGAATATCAGGGACAGAAATGTTCTGCAGCTTCCAGAGTTTACATTGCAAAATCTATCTGGCCTCAGGTTAAAGAATTATTAATCCGCGATCTGGCTACATTAAAAATGGGTCCGACAGAAGATTTTGGGAATTTCGTGAATGCCGTTATAGATGAAAAATCATTCGACAAACTTTCGAAATATATTGATGCTGCCAAGAAAGATAAAGAGGTTGAAATCATCGCCGGAGGAAATTACGATAAATCAAAAGGATATTTTATTGAACCAACTATTCTTGTAAGCCAGGATCCTAAATATGTGACGATGTGCGAAGAGTTATTCGGACCGGTTTTAACTGTGTTTGTTTATGAAGATGCTGACTTCGACAAAACACTGGAAATTATCGATCAGACTTCGATTTATGCATTAACCGGTGCTGTTTTAGCTCAGGACAGATATATTTTGGAGAAAGCAACACATGCTCTGCGCAATGCTGCAGGAAATTTCTACATTAATGATAAATGTACAGGTGCAGTTGTTGGGCAACAGCCTTTCGGCGGAGCCAGGGGATCGGGCACAAATGATAAAGCCGGATCAATGATCAATTTATTAAGATGGGTATCGCCAAGAGCAATTAAAGAAACTTTTGACCCTGCAACTGATTATCGCTATCCTTTTTTAGATAAGGAATAATCTGAAATCAATAAAAAAAGCGGGAATCTGGTGACAGAATTCCCGCTTTTTAGTATAATAAACTTGGTTTACTTTATATCTGACTTATCGAGTGCAAAAACCTTATCCAGATTATCGCTGTTTTTAACGGTAACGCCAAGGTCTTTTACCAAACCGGTACCTAAATCGATAACCCAACCATGAATTTCCAGATCGGCCCGCTCACGCCAGGCATTCTGCACAATTGTAGTTTTACAAAGATTGTAAACCTGCTCCATGGCGTTTAACTCAACCAAACGATTTAACTTCTTTTTCTCATCCGAAATGCGGTTAAGTTCATTACTATGCAAACGATATACGTCTTTAATGTGTCTGAGCCAGTTATCAATTACACCATATTGCTTATTGCTTAGCGCCGCAGCAACACCACCGCAACCGTAATGACCGGCAACAATTACATGTTTTACTTTTAAAACGTTAACTGCATAATCCAATACGCTTAACATATTCATATCAGAATGAACACATACGTTGGCAATATTGCGATGTACGAATACCTGACCGGGTTTGGTATTGGTTACCTGATTGGCCGGCACACGGCTATCTGAACATCCAATCCATAATACATCTGGTTCCTGACCGCTTGCCAGTTTGGTAAAATAATCCGGATCCTCATTCAGCTCTCTTTGTACCCAATCGCGGTTACCCTGAAGCAATTCTTCATATCCCCGCTTTTGCCCTTGTTTAACCGTATTGTCCATATCTTCAACTATATCTTTATTATTATTTCCAACATTCATAATTAACTATTATTTGTGGGTTTATAAATTAATTCATTCAAAGGCGGCACATCGTAATGATCTTTAATATTGACCAGATTTACGATAATTGCCTTTGTGTACGCATTGTGTTTATAATTATGAATGATCTCGAGCACATCTTTATCAATAAACATTGAATCTGTACCATCAATAATAACATCAGATTCTTTTGGTAAATGTGTTAATGTATATTGAATGGCAGCTTTATTTAAAAAGGATACTTCCTGCGCCAATTGTATACGAATGACTTTCTTACCTCCATTTTTTTCAATCTTATAAAAATAAGGATTGCGTAAGTTAGTTCTCAAAATGTAAAATACACCTACAAGCATTCCTATTGCTACACCCTTAAGTAAATCTGTAAATACTACAGCTAAAACCGTTACCAAAAATGGCACAAACTGATCTTTACCATCACGCCACATTTTCTTAAAAAGAGCAACTTTTGCAAGCTTATAACCAGTAATTAATAAAATGGCGGCAAGACAAGCAAGTGGAATTTTATTCAATAACATGGGAATAAATAACAAAGACAGCAGTAACCATGCACCATGATAAATCGAACTCATTTTTGTACGGGCTCCCGAATTGACATTTACTGATGATCTGACAATTACCGAAGTCATAGGCAGGCCACCCAGCATACCACTGGTTATGTTACCAATACCCTGGGCTACCAATTCGCGATTTGTTGGTGTAATCCGTTTGATGGGATCAATTTTATCAACCGCTTCAATACTCAATAAAGTTTCAATACTAGCAACAATTGCGATGGTAAATGCAACTGTCCAAACTTCTTTATTGCCTATCTGAGAAAAATCGGCCATTGAAAAGAGATCTTTAAATTCATTGAATGAATTCACCACCGGAATAACAACCATTTGATCAGCTCTTAAGGCCAGACCTGTATTTTGAAACAGGATAGATAGTAAAACTCCTGAAATTACTACTAATAACGGAGCCGGAATGGCACTTAGCTTCTTAAACCGTGGCCAATATATCATCAGGGCCAGAGAAAGCAAACTGATAATTACTGCTCCAAGACTTATCTCATTAAAAGCCCGCATTATAGCTGAAAAAGTATTCTCCTGATTGAGCTGGAAAAAACTCTCATCTCCTTCAAAATCAGAATCAAATCCTAAAGCATGCGGAAGCTGTTTCAAAATTAAAATAATACCAATAGCCGCCAGCATACCTTCTATTACAGAAGAGGGGAAATAATTTGCAATGATTCCGGCTTTGGCTATTCCCAAAATAATTTGAATTATCCCCGCTAAAACCACGGCCAGTAAAAATGTTTGATAAGATCCAAGCGAAGCAATTGCACTAAATACAATTACGGTTAATCCTGCTGCCGGTCCGCTTACGCTTAATTGAGATCCGCTAATTGAGGAAACTACAATTCCACCAATAATACCGGTTAAAATACCGGAGAATAAAGGTGCGCCTGATGCCAGAGCGATACCTAAACATAAGGGTAAGGCAACCAGAAATACAACAATACTGGAAGGGAAATCCTTTTTTAAATTTTTGGGCAAAAAATATTTTTTAATATTCAATGCTGATCCGATACTCTGATCAACTTTCATAGTAATTTTTTTAAGTGTTAATAAAAATTCATAATTATCCTTACCGGGATAAAAAATTATCCGGAAAGATCAGGCTAAGAAAATTTATTAAAAGTTTGGCGGTGGGGTAGCCACGCTGGGATAGAATGCCTGAACGGCTTCATCATCCAGAATGATGAAGCTTGTTTTAATTACATTTTCATGCGACTGAAAAAAGACCTGGCTGCAAAACTTTTCATACCAGTCACCTTTAAGGGTTTCCTTTGCTTCTTTGCCGCTGGTTTGTTCAATCTCTAATTGCATGATAACTGCGTATACTGATTTTTTATCAATATGATGAGCAAACAGGGGCATAACAGCTAAAAGCATCTTCACAAAGAAGATACCTAAAAATATTATGCTGAACGCCTTTTTGAAATGCGCCATTCCCATATTTGTATTATGCAGATTATTTTTCAATGCGCAAAACTATCCAAAAATCTCTCCAATTTTTACTAAATGGCTTTTTTTACCAAAAAAAAACAATTACATAGCCGGAGAATTAAGCCTTATCTAGTAAAAATCATGCGGTTTACTAGACTAATAAAATAATTTATTGTGATAATTCATGATTTCAAACAATTCAAAAAAATTACAGCCCGAAAATTCAATTCTTGTATTGGAATCCTTTTTAAGTGGAGTTTTTGTATTTTTACCGCCCGGCCTCTAAACCGCCTCTTAAATCCTAAATTGTGAATAAAAAGATCGAATCACTTCAACAAAAACAAGACCAAGCTTTATTAGGCGGCGGAGAAATTCGCATTGCAAGCCAGCATAAAAAGGGCAAGTTAACAGCACGTGAACGCCTTCATTTTCTATTGGATGAGGGTTCTTTCGAAGAAATCGGGATGCTGGTAACACATCGCTCAACTGATTTCGGAATGGAAAAGGAACGGTATTCCGGCGATGGCGTGGTTACCGGATACGGAACCGTCAGCGGAAGATTAGTATATGTTTTTTCCCAGGACTTTACTGTTTTTGGAGGTTCTCTTTCTGAAACTCATGCAGAAAAGATCTGTAAAATAATGGATTTGGCTATGAAAAATGGCGCTCCGGTTATTGGTTTAAACGATTCGGGCGGAGCCCGAATTCAGGAAGGAGTAGTTTCATTAGGCGGTTACGCAGATATTTTTTATCGCAACACAATGGCATCGGGAGTGGTTCCTCAGATTTCAGCTATTATGGGTCCCTGTGCCGGCGGAGCCGTGTATTCACCCGCTATTACTGATTTTGTATTGATGGTAGAAAATACCTCTTACATGTTTGTTACCGGGCCCAACGTGGTTAAAACCGTAACGCATGAGGAAGTAACTTCAGAAGAATTGGGTGGTGCATCCACTCATGCTACCAAATCAGGAGTTACTCATTTTGCCTGCAGCAATGAAATTGAAGCTATCAATCATGTGAAGCAATTATTAAGCTATATGCCTCAGAATTGCGAAGAACAAACTCCGGCTTTTCATTACGAGATAAGCGATGAACTTCGTCCGAATCTGAATGAAATTATGCCCGAAAATAATTCTCAGCCTTATGATATTCGTGAGGTAATTCAGGAGGTAATTGATCAGGATTCATTTTTAGAAGTTCATAAAGATTTTGCAGAAAACATTGTTGTTGGTTTTGCCCGGCTTGCAGGCCGAAGTATAGGCATTGTTGCCAACCAACCGATTTATTTAGCCGGCGTTCTTGACATTCATTCATCTACCAAAGCCGCCCGTTTTGTCCGCTTTTGCGATAGCTTTAACATTCCTTTGCTGGTATTTGAGGATGTACCCGGGTTTTTACCTGGCACAGATCAGGAATGGAATGCCATTATAACCAACGGAGCCAAATTGCTTTACGCTTTTTGCGAAGCAACCGTTCCGCGGATTACTGTAATTACCCGTAAAGCATATGGCGGAGCATACGATGTTATGAACTCCAAGCATATTGGAGCAGATATGAATTACGCCTGGCCCACAGCCGAAATTGCCGTGATGGGAGCTAAAGGTGCGGCAGAAATTATCTTCAAAAAAGAGATTTCTACAGCAGATGATTCTAACGCCAAATGGCTTGAAAAGGAAAAAGAATATTCTGATATTTTCGCTAATCCGTATCGTGCTGCAGAACGGGGATTTATAGACGAAGTTATTGAGCCTGCCGAAACCCGGAAAAAACTGATTAAGGCATTCAAAATGCTGGAGAATAAAGTGGTTAACAATCCAAGGAAAAAACACGGGAATATTCCTTTGTAAATCCTTGAGCTAAAAGAATAATTGTTCGGAAATGCGATTTCCTTAAAAAAAAATTAAGCCTCACCCTATTTTGGGCAATTTTTTATGATGTCGGAGTGTTCCTCTTATTGGATCGTGAGAGTAAAGTCTTTGCTTAAAGCATAACCGACTGAGGGTCATGCCCCTGGTTTGATTGCTGGGGTAAATCTACTGAGGCCGACTTCTCAATTATCTTATCCAGGTATCCCTTATCCAACCGAGTACCTAGGCATTTAGGATAGTAAACAATCTATAAACCTTGTCTTTTCGTTACTACCTATGTTTCATCACAATTCGGACACATTTTATGGCTTTAAAATCTAAATGTTTATAGTTAGTATGGTATCAGCCTACCTGCAGCCCACTGCAGGCTATTTTCTGTTTTATAATATTTCACTTTCAGATCTTGTAGCTTCTGCAGGGCTTCCAATGTTTTGTTTTCGCGGGAATTAATGAGAAATAAAGAACTTTCTCCTGCCTGAAACCGGATTTCTTCTCCCCGCTGTAACAACTGGTAATTTTTCAAAGCTTTTTCCTGCAAGGCCACCTGGCTTTTCAACGCCATCAATTCGTTAAAATAACTTTTTACCTTGTTTTCCACCTGCCATTGTTTTTCTCTCTGCTGTAATTGCGTTTCTGTAATTTTCAATTTTGCTTTCCGGTATTCACCCCTTCCCTGTGACAAGCGGAGCGGAATGGCCAACGATAACCCGTACTGATAATTATTTTCAAAGAACGGACCGATTTGGGGTACATCATAACCCTTCCCTAACTGATTGTATCTGAAATTTACAGTAGGTAACAAGTCCTGAAATTTTAGCCTCTTCTCCACGCTTAATACATCCAGCTTATAATTATAAATGAGTAAGTCTGGGTGATTCTCTAGGGCGTCCTGCAGTAAATTATTTAATTCCGGAAGCTGCGCTGCCGCAATATTTTTAAGTTGTATGTCATCTGCCGGAACAATATCTAATGTCAAGGTGTAGGGCTGTGCATTTCCAGTCCACATAAAAAGGGAGAGTTCCAGGCCAGCATTCTGAAAATCAAGCAAGGCCTGACTTTTCAGCAATTCAAAATTCTGCAATTGTGCGAGCGCTTCTGTCGTATCAATAGCCGGTCTATCGCCCAACCTAAAAGCCGTTTTTGTAAACCCGACTCTTTTCTCGTTAACTTTTACGGCATCGGTTAATATGTTATATATTTGGTATTGCTTCGCCCAATTCCAATAACTGTTCATCGCATCCAACAACAGGGTGTTGAGTATGGTTCTTTTCTCAACAGCTGAAGCATCCTCTAAAATTTTTGCTGTTTGCAAAACTGCTCTTCTTTTGTCTATCAGTAAATTTTTTGCCAAAGGTATACTGATGCCCACATAACTTGTTTTTCCTTGCGTTTCTTCAGGCGGAGTGCGACTCCCGGATAAATTTTCTAAACCTGCCGAAACTTCCATACCAAACCAGGTGGGTATAATAAGTTCAGGTCTGTTGTAGGAATAGTAATTTGTACCATCAAATGTTTTCTCCGCCATTTCATTCTTAAGAACCGGATCAAACAGGCCTCTTGCACTAGTCACATCTGCTTTCGCTTTATCTACAAAGATGTCTGCCTGCTTTGCCATCGGATGAAACTGTTTAACAATCTCCATTACCTGGCCTGCCGACAAAGTTTTTAAGCTATCCTGTGCCTTCGCCGAGAAAGCCAATAATAGTATAATAAGAAAGGAAGCAAATTTTACAGCATTCATTTTTTCCCTTTTGATTTCACATCCTCTTTTGTATAATAGTCTGGTGGAAAGCCATTAATATTCCGCCATAACTCGTACCAAACCGGCACATCCATTAGTAAAGTAATAGCTTGCGCCCCTACACCAATTCTCAGTTCTTTTGGCCATGGGCTATCGTTCGCATCTTCCTGCACTAAAACTCTGTATTTGCCATTTACGCTCATGTTGCTTTCTACCGCTACAATTTCGCCGCCAAAGGTGCCCGAAGAGGCTTTGGGCCATCCGCTAAATACAATGGCCGGAAATCCGTCAAAGAGAAAACGAACTTTTTGTCCTTTTGCAAGCAAGGGTAAATCAAGCGGCCGTACAAACATTTCGACAGCATATTGAATTTTGTCGGGCACTATTTCGGCAATCATATCACCATCTTTTACAAATTCACCAATACCGGCTTTTTGCGCTTTTATAATTTGCCCGCTTTGAGAAGCCAGTATAAAATACTGGCCGTTACGGATACTATAGCTTGCGTATTGATTTTTAAGTTTGGCAATATCAGCCTGGCCACCGGCTATTTGTGTTAATGATTGAAATTGCTCGCCCTGCGCTTTGGTCACTTTTTCCAGGTTTTCCTGTTTCAGGGAACTCATCTCTATCCGGGTAATAACTAAATCCTGCTTACTGTTTTCAAGTTTATTTTCGGCACTGATTTTTTTTGCCTGGGCACTTTGGAATTGCTGATTACGAATTTCCAATTGGGTTAATGACACAAGGCCGCTATCGTACATAGTCTTTTGTCGATTGTATTGCGTAGTACTTATAACGAAGTCGTTATTGGCAGAAGCCGCTTCTGCGCTGTCCGCCTGCACTTTCAATTGCAACTGTTTAAGCTTGTTTTCTAACTGGTTTAATTTTAACAGAAGCCCTGAATTTATGGCGCCTATTTGCTGGTCGGCTACATCTACTTTGCTTTTATAATAATCAACCGATTGCTGTTTACCGGCTAATTGTTCCTGCGTACGCTTCAGCAAATTCGGGTCAAGGTAGTCCACCTTTATTTCTGTTAGCTGAATTAATGTATCGCCAGTTTTCACATAATCACCTTCTTTAATATGCCATTTGGCTACCTGGCCGCCGATAATGGTATTCACCTGTTGTGGACGCTGATCCTGGAACAGGGTGGTCACCGTTCCGGTAGCCCGGATATTCTGTGTCCATGGCAAGAATAAGAAAATAACAAAAATCAATACACAGATAAAGAACCATGTCTTTACCTTACTATTTTTATCATACTGGTAAATACGGGTGTTTGATTTAATTGAAATATCGTTCATGGTTATTGGTTGGATGACTTGGTATTTACCAGAGTAGTGATGGTTCCCTTTTCCATAATTAAAACCTTGTCGGATTGCTTTGCAAACTCTTCATCATTGCTTACCACTACCAGCGTTGTGTTCTTAATTTCGTTGAGCAGTTGAATAATTTGCGTTCGGAACCCATTTTCGAAGTGCATCCAGGGTTCTTCCAGCAATAATAAACGAGGGTTTCCGGCAAGGGCTCTCACCAATAAAATTTTATGTACCACGTTTCTTGGCAGCCTGTTACCGGTGGGATCAAGCATGGTTTCGTAACCATTCTTCAGTGTGGCCACAAAATCATTTAGCCCAACCTTATCGGCATAATTACTCACTGATTCTATAGTAGCAGTTGAACTACCCAATGCGATGTTTTCCCAAAGAGTACCGGTGAAAATATCCTGATGATTGATTAGCACCCCTATCTGCGAATGAACTGAATCAAGATCATAATTTCCAACAGGTATATTATCTAAGAGAATAGAGCCTTTAAATTCTGTGTAGGCACCGGCCATTAGCCGTATCAATGTTGATTTACCGGAACTGTCTTTGCCTTTTATACATACTTTTTCTCCGGGATTTATTTGCAGCGAAATATTATTTAATATTTCTTTCTCATTATTGTAACCAAAGCCCACGTTTTTCATTTCCACTTTTAACCCATTGCCATTGCCGGGTAATTTGGCAGAACCACTTTCTTCTACCGGCATATCGGTCAGGTTGGATATTTTCTCAACCGATGTCAGCGTATCATACACACTATCCAGGTTCATAATGAGTTTTTCTACGGAATTGAGCACAAGCAGGATGATGATTTCAGCGGCAATAAACTGGCCGATATTTAACTGCTGATTGACGAGCAATATGGTGCCTACTATCAGCATCGACGCGGTAATTATCGTTTTAAAAACTACCAGCACATGGTACTGAAACAGCAATATTTTAAAATGCCGATTGCGGGCGTCCAGGTAATCGCTTACATGTCCATCGGTTTTATGCAGGTGAAAATTATTACTTTTTACCAGTTTAATAGATTTTACTACTCTTGCGGTTTCTTCCAGCCAGGCGGCTACTTTGTACTTATAACTACTTTCGGCAATGCTGGTAGACAAGCCGTGTTTACCTGTGTAGCGAAGTATCAGCCAAAGCAAAATAATAAGAATCAATCCAAAAAGGATAAATGCAGGGTGATAAAAAGATAGTAGTATCAATCCAAATAATATTTGAATACTGGCTGTAGGTATGTCCAGCAGTATTTTCGCCAAACTTTTTTGCAGCACGGGGATATCAAAAAACCGGTTTACCAATTCGGGCAGATAAATAGCGTCTGTTTTCTTCAGATCTATCTTTGGGATATGTTTAGCGAAGGCAAAAGAGTAACGAACAAAAAGTTTCTGTTGGATTTTTTCGATCAGTTTCATCTGATTAACCTGCATAATACCCGCAACAAGTACACCTATAACCACGAGTGCTATTAATACAACTAATGTAGCCCTCATGGTGGCACCAAGCACAAAACCAATGATGGCCTGCACGCCTAAAGGGAGCGAAAGCTGTATCAGCCCGCCTAGTATGGCATATAAGTATACAGCAGTTATTTCATTTCGCTCCAGTTCTAACAGGTTAAGGATCCGCGAAAGAGGGCTTGCAGTTGTTGGCATTGATCGATTTTATTTAATGGTGCTAATTTATCTGCCCGGCCCTAATTGGGATAATCAGGTTTATGGCTTTTAAACTATTTAAGAATTAACGTATCTTCATAAAAACTCACCTCGCCGGTTGCAATATTATGACTGCCGCCTGCAATTCCGATTTCTCCGGCTTCTATCATTTCTTTTAAAATAGGGCTGCGCTCCATAATGGCATGAACGGTTCTCTTCACATTAATGGCGGCCACTTTCTCCACAAATTCGATATTGCCTGAATTGCGGTTTTCTGTTTCTGTTTTTTCATCATAAACGGCGGGTTGTATTTTGCTTAACAGCGCCGTCAGGTTGCCCATTTCTACGTGATCGCAGGCACCTTTTATAGCCCCGCATTTTGTATGGCCCAACACTACAATTATTTTTGAGCCGGCTACTTTGCAGCCAAATTCCATACTGCCCAAAATATCTTCGTTGATGATGTTACCTGCAATCCGCACGCTAAAAACATCACCCAGACCCTGGTCAAAAATTAACTCTGCCGAAGTACGGGAATCAATGCAACTTAAAATGACGGCAAAGGGATGCTGCCCGTCTGATGTCTCATTGGCTTGCTGCAACAGGTTTCGGTTTACTTTCAGGTTACTTACAAATCTCTTGTTCCCCTCTTTTAATATGTCCAGCGCCATAGTGGGTGTAATCGCATCTTGCATTTCTTTGTTCAACGTTTTCATAATATTTCAATTTTTAAATGGTTTGTGTTTAAGCAGCTCTTTCAATAAAATTTATCTTTTCAACGGTAATGTTTTTAGTTTTAGCGTTAACCTCATAATCTTTTATTAGTTCAAGAACATCGTATGCTACCGATTTTGAGTTGGAAAAATCAATTATCACTTTTGAATTTGCCGGAATTTGATCCAGTTCTTTCACCACATTGGCTTTATTAAAGAATGAAACTTCCTCAGCTAATACCAGGTGATACGTTTGAATACCATCTTCCGTAGTAATAATCTCTTTCATGTAGTGTGAATTGCGGTAGCTGTGTAGCAACGCATAAAAGCCGCCCACCATTAATCCCGCGGTTATTCCTTTCAATAAATCGGTTAACAAAATTGCAACTATTGTTACCATAAAAGGCACAAACTGCTCCCATCCCAATTTGTACATCTGTTTAAAGAGAGCAGGCTTCGCAAGTTTATAACCTACCATAATTAAGATGGCTGCTAAACTGGAGAGTGGAATCATATTCAATAAGCCTGCAATAGTAATAGCACTGATCAGTAAAAATACGCCATGCAATATGGCAGACATTTTTGTTTTACCGCCAAATGAAATGTTGGCCGAACTGCGAACAATTACCTGAGTAATTGGCAAACCGCCGATTAAGCCAGAAACAATATTACCTAATCCTTGAGCCTTCAATTCTCTGTTAGTGGGCGTAACCCGTTTCTCTGCGTCCATTTTATCGGTAGCCTCAACACACAACAAAGTTTCTAAACTTGCAACAATTGCTAGTACGGCAGCCACTTCCCAAACTTTCAGGTTAGTGATCGCAGAGAAATCCGGAAACGTAAAAAAGCTAAAAAAATCAGTGAGGGTGTTTGCAACCGGAAGCCTCACTACCTGATCTGCCGAAAGGCTGTAATTCATAGCACCTGTTTGGAATAAATAATTCATGACAATGCTCAATATCACAACCACAATAGGGCCTTGTACCAACTGAAAAAATTTATGTTTTTTTATCAGAACCTGATCCCACAATATAAGAATGGCGATAGATAGGCCGGCTATTAGCAGGGCTCCAGGCGTTATCACATCAAACGCTTTGTATATGGATGAAAGGGTGGTTTCACCATCGGCCTGTAAGAAAGATAAGTCTCCTTCAGCATCATTATCGTATCCTAAAGCGTGGGGTATTTGTTTTAAAATTATCAACAGCCCGATACCGGTAAGCATTCCTTTAACTACAGAAGAAGGAAAGAAGTACGCAATAAAACCCGCCTTGGCATAGCCCATAATTACCTGAAAAACTCCGGCAAGTACAACCGCTAGCAAGAATGCAGGCCAGGAACCAAGTGCAGCGATAGAGGTCAGCACAATTACAGCTAACCCGGCTGCCGGACCACTAACTCCCAAAGGGGAACCACTGGCTATACCTACTATAATTCCGCCCACTATTCCGGCTATAATCCCGGCAAACAACGGAGCCCCTGAAGCTAAGGCAATTCCAAGGCATAAAGGTACTGCCACAAAAAACACAACGATGCTTGCGGGCAAATCGTTCTTCAATTCTTTAAACGCGTCTTTCAATTCCATAATCAATTGTCATTGTAAGTTTATTAGGCGAAGATAGTACTTTAATTTAAAATGATAGTATTACTATCATTTTAAATTGCAATACTTTTAACTCCTTTTATGCTATAAGGTTTAACTTTCTCTACTGGTTTACCCTAAAGCGAAGAATCCCAAAAGGAATCATTAAAAAACCAACATAATTGCAATAAGAATTTGAAATAAAAATGACAGAAAAGATTGTCTCTGAGTCTAGAATGAATGGCAACCAGAGGTAATATAAACATTTTGTGAATGGAATCAAGACTATTTCATTTATGAAAGATTTGGTATTTTGCGGCTTGAAGGATTAACCTCGCTGTGACTGTTCCACACCTTTTAGTTGTGATTTGGTTGGTTGGATAGAGGTTGATCAGTAAATTAGCATCCCAAAAAAATAAATTGTGTATCAAATCGAACAAATACCGGCAGAATTGACCTGGGCTATTCGTCATGAAGTAATGTATCCTGAAAAAGAATTAAAAGATATTAAATTAGCTGACGATGAAGATGGCATACACTTTGGGTTATTTGATCATAATCAATTAATCAGTATAGTTTCCTGGTTTAAAAGAGGAAATAATGCTCAGTTTCGAAAACTCGCAACAGTAAAACAATATCAGGGTTTTGGTTATGCTACTTTGTTAATGGAACATATAATTGAGTTCAGTAAGAGTGAGCGTGCAGACATGCTATGGTGTAATTCCCGTAAAAATGTATCTGATTTTTATAAAAAGTTGGGTTTTAAACTAACAGAAAATACTTTTAATCAGGATGGGTATGATTTTGTGATAATGGAATTATCTCTGCAATAATAAATATATCAGCAATAAATATAATGGCTAAGAAAGAAAATAAGCACATTCCGGTAGTTACCGAACAATCTCTTCAGTTTTTTGAAAAGTACATCAACAACCCCTCGCCAACCGGCTACGAATGGGAAGGACAACGTTTATGGCTTGACTATTTAAAACCATATGTTGACGAGCATTTCGTAGACAATTACGGTACTGCAGTAGCAGTAATTAATCCTGAAGCTCCTTACCGGGTAGTTATTGAGGCTCATGCCGATGAAATTTCTTGGTATGTAAATTACATTAATAAAGAAGGTTTAATTTACGTGATCAGAAATGGCGGCTCTGACCACCAGATTGCACCGTCTAAAAGAGTAAATATTCACACCGAAAAAGGAATTGTAAAAGCAGTTTTCGGATGGCCTGCAATCCATACACGCAGCGGTGAAAAAGAAGAAGCTCCTTCATTAAAAAACATTTTCCTCGACTGTGGTTGTACTTCTGCAGAAGAAGTTGAAAAACTTGGTATTCATGTTGGTTGTGTGATTACGTACGATGATGAATTTATGGTTTTAAATGATCGTTACTATGTAGGCCGTGCATTAGATAACCGTGCAGGCGGTTTCATGATTGCCGAAGTTGCCCGCTTATTAAAAGAGAATAAAAAAACCCTTCCTTTCGCTCTTTACATTGTAAATTCAGTACAGGAAGAAATTGGCTTACGCGGTGCTGAAATGATCGCCCACCGCATAAAGCCTCATGTTGCCATCGTAACGGATGTAACTCATGATACTCAAACACCAATGATCAATAAAATTTCTCAGGGCGATCTGGCCTGCGGCAAGGGACCGGTAGTTTCTTACGCACCTGCCGTTCAAACCAACCTTAATAAATTATTGATCAGGGTTGCCGAAAACAATAATATTCCTTTTCAGAGACAAGCGTCTTCACGTTCAACGGGAACGGATACAGATGCTTTTGCTTATTCTAACGATGGCGTGGTTTCTGCGCTTATCTCTCTGCCTCTTCGATACATGCACACCACCGTGGAAATGATACACAAAGAAGATGTTGACAATGTAATTCGGTTAATTTATGAATCATTGTTAAATATTGAGGTTGATCATGATTTCCGGTCGATTAAATAAATAAAATTCGGGTGTCTGACATCATGAAAATGTCAGACAACCAATCTATTAATGGTGGCTCAACTCAGGATGATAATCAGTATTTGAGAAGTCTCATTTTATAAACACGTATGAAACTTAATCTTTTAGCCTTTGCGGGATTTATTTTCCTCAAACTATCTGCCTTCGCACAGGAGGAACTGACTTATCAAACACCACCTCAATCAATAATTGATCTGGTTGATGCACCTACTACTCCCGAAATTAAATTAAATTCTGACGGCAGCTGGATGCTGCTTCTTCAAAAACCTGGTTTGCCTCCTATTTCAGAAGTTGCACAGCCCGAATTAAGAATTGCCGGACTCAGAATAAATCCTGCAACTAATGGTCAGAGCAGATCTGCATATTTTAATGGAATTAAATTAAAGTCAGTAAAAAAAAATGAAGAATTCGAGTTTACAGGCTTGCCTGAAATTCTCAGAATCTCTGATGTAAGCTGGTCGCCGGATGAAAGTAAAATTGCATTCAGTAATTTATCCGCTTACGGTATAGAACTTTGGGTAGCAGATATTAAAACCTTAGAAGCTAAAAAACTGTCTGAATCATACCTTAATGATACTTACGGCACTCCATTTATCTGGTCACCTGGCAGTAAATCATTACTTGCAAAATTTGTTGATACAAACCGTGCAGACCCTCCGCTAGCTGATCTGCGTCCAACCGGTCCAATTGTTCAGGAAAACATTGGCAAAACAGCACCATCCAGAACCTATCAGGATCTCTTAAAAAATCCTTATCAGGAATTATTATTTGATTACTATTTAAGTTCGCAAATGAAAATAGTGCCCCTGGAAGGCGAAGCTGCAGACTGGAATATCCCTGCTATCTATAAATCTTTTGATTTTTCACCAGACGGCAAGCATATCCTAATTCAAACAATTAACCGCCCTTACTCTTATATGGTGCCTGCTAATTTATTTCCATATACCACGGCAGTTTATAATGTAAAGGGAAAACTTGTTAAGACATTTTTTAAAGCGCCATTGGCAGATAACATCCCATCCGGATTTGATGGTGTTCCTAAAGGTCCCCGTGAATTTGGCTGGCGAACTGATAAAGCATCAACACTTTTTTGGGTTGAAGCAAAAGATGAAGGCGATCCGAACCGGCAGGTCCCTTTGAGAGATGTTATCTACATGCTGGAAGCTCCATTTAAAAAAACTGCTCAAAAACTCGCAGAATGTTATTTAAGATTTAATAATATTGACTGGGCTGATGATGATCTTGCTATTGTTACAGAGCGATGGTGGAAAACACGTGCTGAAAGAAGAGTTTATATTAAACCCGGAAACGCCTCTTATCGTGTAAACTTATTCGACCGCTATTATGAAAATGCTTACAGTGATCCCGGGAAATTCGTCATCAAGAAAAATGCTTATAAGCGAGACGTTTTACTGACAGAAAATCAAAATATCTTTACTATCAGTAATGGAGCGTCGCCGGAAGGAGATCGTCCTTTTCTGCTAAAATTCAATATTAAAACCAAATTAACCGATACCCTATTTCATTCGCAAGCGCCTTATTATGAAAAGCCTGTGTTCTTCAATAACACAAAATTCCTTATTATAAGCAGAGAATCTGCAGATTCGGTTGCCAATTATTATCATGTAAAACTTGCCGACAGCACATATACCCAATTAACAGATTTCACAAATCCGTATCCTGGTTTAGCAGGAGTCATCAAACAACAGCTAAATTATAAAAGACTTGACGGATTAAATTTAAGCGCAACACTTTACCTGCCAAAAAACTACAGCACTTCTGACGGTGCTTTACCGGTATTGATGTGGGCTTATCCGCGGGAGTTTAAAACTGCTTTGGCTGCCGGACAAGTTAAGGGATCTCCTTATCAGTTTACAAGAATCAGTTCAGGCTCGCCAATATACTGGGTAAACCGCGGCTACGCCATTTTAGATAATGCTGACATGCCAATTGTTGGTGAAAGCAATGATCAGCCAAATGATACTTTTATTGAACAGATCAGGTATAATGCCCAGGCGGCTATTGATACACTGGTAAAAATGGGTGTTGCAGACAGCGCAAGAATTGCTGTTGGCGGACACTCATATGGTGCATTTATGACTGCCAATTTGCTGGCCCATACTGATCTATTTGCTGCGGGCATTGCCCGAAGCGGAGCTTACAACCGAACATTAACACCATTTGGTTTCCAGGCAGAAGAACGTACTTATTGGGAAGCACCCGAGGTTTACAATAAGATGTCGCCTTTTTCATATGCCGATAAAATTAAGGAGCCCTTATTACTTATCCACGGCGAAGCAGACAATAATTCGGGAACATTCCCCATGCAAAGTGAACGTTTTTACAATGCGCTTAAAGGGCATGGCGCTACAACCCGACTGGTGATTTTACCTGCCGAGGCCCATGGATACCAGGGAAGAGAATCTGTATTGCATATGATGTGGGAAATGGATAACTGGCTTGAAAAATACGTTAAGAAAGCAAAACCGGAAAAAGTAACTAAATAATCAAGATGTAAAGGCAACTGGTGTATACCAGTACATTAATAGATTTTATTGTAAATTCAGAAATCCAAAAATTGACGGCATGGAAAAAAAAGTTTTGTTTACCGAGAAAATCAATTCATCTTATAATACCCAAAACCCTTCGATTTACTTAGGCGCCGGAATTTTAGACGGGGCGATTATTGCTGAAGCTCAGGTTAATTTATCATTAAAAATGATGAACAGGCACGGGCTGATAGCCGGTGCAACCGGAACCGGCAAAACCAGAACTCTCCAATTAATTGCCGAACAACTTTCTGATGCAGGTGTTCCGGTTTTTATGCTCGATGTTAAAGGTGACCTTTCAGGCTTAAATCAGCCGGGGCCAACCAATGCAAAACTCGAAGAAAGAGCTACTGCATTAGGTATGCCTTTTAATCCATCCGGTTTCCCGGTAGAGCTTTATTCTTTAACCGGAAAATCCGGAGCACAGATGCGGGCCACAATACTTGAGTTCGGCCCTGTATTATTGTCTAAAATTCTTGGATTAAACGAAACTCAGGCAGGTGTGATGGCCGTCATATTTAAATATGCTGATGACAATACGCTTGCACTGGTTGATCTGAATGATCTGAAAAAAGTTATTTCTTACTTATCAGAAGGACCGGGCGCTGCAGAGATTAAAGAAAATTACGGATCTATTTCTACCGCAACCTCCGGAACAATTCTTCGGAAAATTGTTGCCATTGAACAGCAGGGTTTAGCTCAGATATTTGGAGAAAGATCTTTCGAAATTCAGGATCTTTTTAATCGTGTGGATGGCAAAGGAGTAATAAGCTTGTTAAATATATCCGATGTTCAAAACCAACCGGTTCTTTTTTCCACCTTCCTGTTAAGCTTACTTGCCGAGATTTTTTACAGTATGCCGGAAGCCGGCGATCTGGATAAACCTAAACTGGTTTTTTTCTTTGATGAAGCACATTTACTTTTTAAAGATTCTCCAAAAGCTTTTCTGGAACAGATTGAAACGGTTATCAGACTGATTCGTTCTAAAGGAATTGGCGTATTCTTTTGCACCCAAACGCCAATGGACGTTCCTGAAAGCGTTCTGGCACAATTAGGAAACAGGGTACAACATGCTTTAAGAGCATTTACTCCAAACGATGTTGAAGCATTGAAAAAAACGGTTAATACTTACCCAAAATCAGAATTTTATGAGATTGATAGAATTTTAACTTCGCTGGGAACCGGGCAGGCTTTAATAACTGTATTAAATGAAAAAGGAATTCCAACTGAAGTTGTTGCCACTCATTTAACTCCTCCCCGCTCCGTTATGGGACCTATGCCGGCAGCTGATATAGATACGCTGATTCAGTCGAGCGAATTATATGGAAAATATAAAGAAACAATTGATCCGGAAAGCGCATATGATATTCTCACCAAAAAGGTAAACGACCGGCTGGCAATTGATCAGGAAATATTAAAAGAGAAAGAAAAGGTCAAAGAAGAACAGAAATCCGGCAGGCCTGAAAAAAGCACCATGGAAAAGGTGATTAATGCACCTTTTACAAGACAAATTGGTACTGCTATTATCAGGGGCTTATTTGGTATGCTTTCGGGTAAAAAGCCAAGGGGAAAATCCGGTAGTTTGTTCGGTTTTTAAAAATAAATGCCCATTATAACAAATCGTTGTACATAAAATGCAAACTCGGAATCTTTTTTGCTGTAATCATACTCTAATTATTAATTTAGCTAACCAAGCTTAATTTTTAGCCAAGTTTTATTTTATAAAAATTAAACATTACTTATAATACTTATGAAACCAACATTACTGATTTTAGCTGCCGGAATGGCCAGCCGCTACGGTAGCATGAAGCAAACTGACGGATTTGGTCCGAACGGAGAAACAATTATTGATTATTCTATTTCTGATGCTATTAAGGCTGGTTTTGGAAAGGTTGTTTTTATAATTAAGGAAGAATTTTTAGATAATTTTAAATCTATTTTTGAGCCAAAACTCGCTGGTAAAGTAGAAACCGATTATGTTTTTCAAACCTTTGATCTGCAGAAATACGGAATTGACAAAGAAATTGAAAGAGCAAAACCATGGGGAACAGGTCATGCGATTTTAGAAGCAAAAAATCAGGTTCACGAACCTTTTTGTGTAATTAATGCCGATGATTATTATGGTTACGAGGCTTTTAAAAACATGGCCACATTTTTAACATCAGAAGCCGCAGAGAATAAATACAGTATTGTTGGTTACAAAATAGGCAACACACTTTCTGAAAACGGTTCTGTATCCCGCGGAGTTTGTCAAACAGATGATAAGGGAAATATGAGTGAAATTGATGAGCGTACCAAAGTATATTCAAAAAACGGTGGAATTGTGTTTGAAGAAAACGATAAAGAATTTCCTTTAGATGCTTCAACTCCTGTTTCTATGAATTTTTGGGGATTTACGCCACACGTTTTCCCGACAATCGAAGAGCTTTTCGTAGAATTTGTAAAAAATAATGAGAATGATCCAAAAGCTGAATTTTTCATTCCGCTAATTGCTGATCATCTCATCAAACACAACATTGCGACTTTTAAAGTTATCCCTACAGACGCTAAATGGTTTGGTGTTACTTATAAAGAAGATAAGCCAATTGTACAGGCCAGCATTGACAAGCTTGTAAGCAGCGGAGAGTATCCAAATAATCTCTGGAACTAAATTTTAATCAGTGAAATTTTTCACATTTTAAGATTCTGTAAAAGCTCAGGATTTATATATAACAGAAAACCCCGCTCAAAAATGAGCGGGGTTTCTTGTTTATAAGTTGATAAGTGTTATTTCTTATCGTCTTCCTTTACTTCTTCAAAATCAACATCAGTTACAGAATCATCTGCTTCACCTGAAGGACCTGAACCAGTTGCCTGGCCGTTTCCAGCTTCCGCACCCGCAGTTTCCTGAGTTGCTTTATACATTTCTTCAGATGCGGCATTCCATGATTCCTGTAATTCAGTTTGAGCAGTTTCCATAGAAGCGAAATCTTTAGAAGCATGAGCATCTTTCAATTTCTTTAAACCTTCTTCGATAGGTGCTTTCTTCTCAGCAGAGATTTTATCACCATACTCTTTCAGTTGTTTTTCAGTAGAGAAAATTAAAGCATCAGCAGCATTCAATTTTTCAACTTCTTCTCTGGCTTTCTGATCAGACTCAGCATTAGCTTCAGCTTCATCTCTCATTTTCTTGATTTCTTCATCAGTTAAACCTGAAGAAGATTCAATACGGATTTTCTGCTCTTTATTAGTTGCTTTATCTTTTGCAGCAACATGCAGAATACCATTGGCATCAATATCAAATGTAACTTCGATCTGAGGAATACCACGAGGAGCAGGAGGAATACCATCCAAATGGAAATTACCAAGCTTTCTGTTTTGATTTGCCATTGGGCGCTCACCCTGTAAAACATGAATCTCTACTGATGGTTGATTATCTGATGCTGTTGAAAATACTTCAGACTTTTTAGTTGGGATGGTTGTATTAGCCTCTATTAATTTAGTCATTACACCACCCATGGTTTCGATACCTAGAGAAAGTGGAGTAACGTCTAATAACAATACATCTTTCACTTCTCCGGTTAACACACCACCCTGAATAGCTGCACCAATTGCAACAACCTCATCCGGGTTAACACCTTTTGAAGGGTCTTTACCGAAGAAAGATTTAACTGCATCCTGGATAGCCGGGATACGTGTTGATCCACCAACCAAAATAATCTCGTCAATATCTGTAGTTTTTAAGCCTGCATTTTTCAAAGCAGTTCTGCAAGGATCAATTGTACGCTTAATTAAACTATCTGCTAAAGATTCAAATTTAGCACGGGTTAACGTTTTAACAAGGTGCTTCGGCATTCCATCACCTGCAGAAATATATGGAAGGTTAATTTCTGTTTGTGCAGTACTTGATAATTCGATCTTAGCTTTCTCAGCAGCTTCTTTCAAACGCTGTAATGCCATTGGATCTTTACGCAGGTCGATACCTTCATCACTTTTAAATTCGTCTGCCATCCAGTCGATGATAACCGCATCAAAGTCATCTCCACCCAGGTGTGTATCACCATCTGTAGATTTTACTTCAAATACACCCTCACCCAATTCAAGAACAGAAACGTCATGAGTACCACCACCGCAATCAAATACTACGATTTTCATATCGCGATGAGCTTTATCCAGACCGTATGCTAAAGCTGCGGCTGTAGGCTCATTGATTATACGGGCTACTTTTAAACCAGCGATCTCTCCGGCTTCTTTAGTTGCCTGACGCTGTGAATCATTAAAGTAAGCAGGTACGGTGATAACCGCTTCGGTTACTTCATGACCTAAGAAATCTTCTGCAGTTTTTTTCATCTTCTGCAATACCATTGCAGAAATTTCCTGAGGAGTATATTTACGGCCATCAATCTCAACACGCGGAGTGTTGTTATCGCCTTTGACAACTGTATATGGAACACGTTCCATTTCCTTCTTTACTTCATCAAAGCCATTTCCCATGAAGCGTTTGATAGAAGATATAGTTTTTGTAGGGTTTGTGATTGCCTGGCGTTTTGCCGGATCACCCACTTTGCGTTCTCCACCTTCTATAAAAGCAACAATTGATGGAGTGGTACGCTTCCCTTCACTGTTAGAAATAACGACAGGCTCATTACCTTCCATTACTGCAACACATGAATTTGTGGTTCCTAAGTCGATACCAATGATTTTTGACATGTTAATATATTCTTTAGTTTAAAAATTTAATTCAATATACTCTAGCTGAATAACAAGCAATGTGCCAAGTAGCATTGACGGAATTGATGACATACATTCATTAAGAAATACGTCATTACCTGTAAAATTTAAAATGACAGGATGGCAGAATTGAAGAATCAGAGAATGATAAATTTCACACAAATTATCAGTCAACAAAAAAGCCCTGCTCATTGAGCAGGGCTTTTATAAATTTTATATTGCTTAAGCTTTATCTTCAGAAGTTGTGTCTGCTGCAGCATCAGTTGCAGGAGTTTCTTCTTTAACTTCCGTATCAGCAGCTTTTACTTCTTCTTTCTCTGCTTTAGCAGAAGCTTTGGTTTCAGTTGCCGGTGTATCGGTTTTTTTAGCTTTAGCACCACGACGACGAGTTGTTTTCTTTTCAGCAGCAACTTCGCCAGTTGTATAAAGTTCGTTAAAATCAACTAACTCGATCATAGCCATTGAAGCATTATCACCTAAACGATTGCCCAATTTTAGAATACGAGTGTAACCACCCGGACGGGTTGCCACTTTTTCAGCGATTTCGCGGAATAGCATTGCTACTACTTCTTTATCTTTTAAATAACTAAAAGCAGTACGGCGTGAATGCGTAGAATCTGTTTTCGATTTAGTTATCAAAGGCTCTACATAGGTACGTAAAGCTTTTGCCTTAGCAAGTGTAGTAGTAATACGCTTGTGCAGGATAAGCGAAGAAGCCATGTTAGAAAGCATCGACCGGCGATGACTGTCTGTACGACTTAAATGATTAATTTTTTTACCGTGTCTCATTGTTTGTTTTGTTGTGCACGTGCATACCGTCAGTCAACCTTAAAAGGGACCGGGAATTATGCCGTTCGCTTATTATTCTTCGTCTAATTTGAATTTTGAAAGGTTCATACCAAAAGATAATCCTTTCGATTTAACCAGATCCTGTATCTCAGTTAATGACTTTTTACCAAAGTTTCTGAATTTTAACATATCAGCAACATCGTAAGAAACCAGATCAGCAAGTGAGCGGATATCTGCTGCTTTTAAACAGTTTAATGCTCGTACTGATAGATCTAAATCAACTAATTCCATTTTAAGGATTTTACGCATATGTAAAATTTCCTCGTCAACTTCTTTAGTTTCTTCTTTGGCCTGAGATTCAAACATGATGTTCTCATCAGAGAATAACATGAAGTGATGAATCAATATTTTAGCAGCTTCTTTCAAAGCTTCTTCCGGATGAATTGAACCGTCAGTAGAAATATCAAGAATTAACTTCTCATAATCTGTTTTCTGCTCAACACGGAAATTCTCAATAGTGAATTTTACATTTTTGATTGGAGTATAAATCGAATCAATTGCAATCACACCTACAGGAGCATCAGCATTTTTATTTTCTTCTGCTGCAATGTAACCTCGGCCTTTGTTAACTGTCAATTCAATTTCCAAAGTAACAGATGATTCCATGTTACAGATCACCATATCAGAATTTAATACTTCAAAATTATTTGAAAATTTAGAAATATCACCTGCTTTGAACTGATCCTGACCGTTAATTATGACAAAGATCTTTTCAGAATCGCCTGAGTCACCAATTTTCTGGAAACGAACCTGCTTCAAGTTTAAGATGATCTCAGTAACATCTTCTACAACACCTTTGATGGTAGAAAACTCATGAGAAACACCTGAAAAGCGAACAGAAGTTATTGCAAAACCTTCAAGAGAAGATAAAAGAATCCGCCGTAAAGCATTACCAATGGTAACACCGAAACCAGGCTCTAATGGTCTGAATTCAAATGTCCCGTCGAAATCCGTAGATTTCTGCATGATAACTTTATCAGGTTTCTGAAATGCTAAGATTGCCATTTACTATTTTTGTTAAATGTATTTGTTAATATTAAACTGATCCGGACTGTAAAAACAGCTCCGGATCTATTATTACTTAGAGTACAATTCGACGATAAGGTTTTCCTTGATATTTTCAGGAATCTCATCACGACTTGGATAATTCAGGAATTTGCCTGTTAAGCTGTTTGCATCCCACTCTAACCAACTATATTTATTAATCATTTTGCCTGCTACAGATTGTGTAACTGCTTCTAATGATTTTGAACGCTCACGTACAGCAACGATATCGCCGGCACGTAATGAGTAAGAAGCGATATTTACAATCTCACCGTTTACAGTAATGTGCTTGTGACCAACTAACTGACGGGCAGCTGAACGGGTTGGAGCAATGCCTAAACGATAAACAGTATTATCCAAACGTGCTTCCAGGAATTTTAAAAGGTTATCTCCTGTTATACCTTCTTTAGCAGAAGATTTGTGAAACAGGTTTTCGAAGTAACGCTCTAACACACCATACGTATGCTTCACTTTTTGCTTCTCCATTAACTGCACAGCATATTCTGATTGCTTACCTCTTTTTCTGGAGGTACCGTGCATTCCCGGAGGATAATTTTTTCTTTCTAATGCCTTATCAGGACCGAAAATTGGTTCTCTGAATCTACGGGCTATTTTGGACTTTGGTCCGGTATATCTTGCCATGTTGTGTGTTTTTAAAGTATCATCCCGACCTGTGCCAGGAGAATCTTAGCTTTAAAACTGATTAATTAAAATTAAACTCTTCTTCTTTTTGGAGGACGACAACCGTTGTGTGGAAGCGGTGTAATATCCTTTATTGTAGTTACTTCAATACCTGAAGTTTGCAAAGTACGAATAGCTGATTCACGACCAGATCCAGGACCTTTTACAAATACTTCTACTTTACGCAAACCAAGATCATGAGCTACTTTAGCACAATCACCAGCAGCCTGACCAGCAGCATATGGAGTATTTTTCTTTGAACCTTTAAAGCCCATTTTACCAGCAGACGACCATGAAATAGTTTGTCCCTGAGTATTGGTTAAGGTAATTATAATATTGTTGAATGTTGCATTTACGTGCGCCTCACCTACCGGCTCAACAATAACTATACGCTTTTTGGTTACTTTTTTAGTTTTAGCCATTATCTATCAATTATTATTTAGTAGCCTTCTTTTTGTTTGCCACTGTTTTACGTTTACCCTTACGTGTACGTGAGTTGTTTTTGGTACGCTGACCACGAACTGGTAATCCCTTACGGTGACGAAGACCGCGGTAACATCCGATATCCATTAAACGCTTGATGTTTAACTGAATTTCTGAACGTAAAGCTCCCTCAACTTTAATTTCGTCGTTAATTAAACCACGAATTGCCGCTAACTGATCATCGGTCCATTCTTCTACTTTTACATCATAACTAATATCAGCAGTATTCAAAATGCGTTGTGCAGTTGCCTTGCCGATACCGAAAATGTAAGTAAGTCCGATCTCTCCTCTTTTGTTTCTTGGTAAATCAATACCTGCTATCCTTGCCATATTTCTATTTAGCGATTAAGATTTACGATTCCAGATTTACGCTGAACAATCGCAGTTCGTAAATCCAAAACCTTAAATTCTTGTTATCCTTGACGTTGTTTATACTTTGGGTTCTTTTTGTTGATCACATAAAGTACACCTTTACGGCGAATGATTTTGCAATCAGCACTACGCTTTTTTATTGATGCTCTTACTTTCATCTTATTTATATCTATAAGTTATTCTGCCTTTACTTAAATCATATGGAGACATTTCCAGCTTTACCTTATCACCTGGTAAAATTTTGATGTAGTGCATCCTCATTTTACCGGAAATATGAGCAATAATCTCGTGTCCGTTTTCTAACTCCACACGAAACATTGCATTAGACAATGCCTCTCTTATAATTCCGTCTTGTTCAATCGAAGCCTGTTTGGCCATATATTTTATTGATTTCTACTCAATTAGCCCCGCCCGTACGGGTCGGCAAAATTAAATAAAAATATTAACTTTTTATTGTTTTTGTTTTAAAACTTCTTCAACGTAACTAAATGTTGATAGAATATCTGCTTTACCCTTTTTTACAGCGATTGTATGTTCGTAATGTGCTGAAGGTTTACCATCTATACTGCTAACAGTCCAGCCATCTTTCCAAAACTTAACACCGGCACGACCGGCATTAATCATAGGTTCAATGGCAATGACCATTCCTTCTTCCAGCTTGATGCCCGAACCACGTTTACCGTAATTTGGAACTTCGGGTTTTTCATGAAGCTTTATTCCAACTCCATGACCAACCAATTCCTTAACTACACCAAAGCCATTCTTTTCAGCATGTTCCTGAACAGCATAACCAATATCACCGGTCCGCATTCCAACAACTGCTTTTTGAATTCCCAGATCCAGACATTCCTGTGTAACCTTCATCAGCTGCAGAGTTTCGGGTTTAACTTCACCAATAGCAAAAGTATAAGCCGAATCTCCAAAATATTTATTGAGAATGACGCCACAGTCAACCGAAACTATATCACCATCCTTTAATTCATACGTGCCGGGAAATCCATGAACTACCTGGTCGTTTAATGAAATACACAAAGAATAAGGAAAACCACTGTAGTTTAAAAAGGCAGGAACTCCTCCATTATCACGGATGAAAGTTTCAGCCAGATTATTTAATTCTATAGTTTGAATCCCTGGTCTGATTACTTTCGCAATTTCCCCCAGTGTTTTAGCAACAAGTAAAGAACTTTCTCTTATGAGTTCTATCTCTTCGACAGACTTATAATAAATCTTAGACATTCGTTTTATATTACAGGACCACCTGCAGCAACTGGTGAACGACCTTTAATCCGTCCGGTTTTCATTAATCCATCGTAATGACGCATTAACAAGTGACTTTCAATTTGCTGTAAAGTATCTAAAACAACTCCTACAAGAATTAACAGTGATGTTCCTCCAAAGAAGTGAGCAAATTGACTGTTAACACCGAAGATGATAGCTATAGATGGCATGATTGCGATTATAGCAAGAAATATAGATCCGGGTAACGTAATTTTTGAAATCACAGAATCAATATAATCTCCAGTTGTTTTACCTGGTTTAACTCCCGGTACAAATCCACCGTTCTTTTTCATATCATCTGACATTTGAACCGGATTAACGGTTATGGCAGTGTAGAAGAACGTAAAGGCGATGATCATGAAAGCGAAAGTCAGGTTATAAGTTAAAGATGTATAATCACTGAAAGAAGCTAAAAATGATGATTGAGCACCCGGAAAAAATTGTCCGACTGTTGCTGGTACAAACATAATTGCCTGAGCAAAAATGATAGGCATTACACCCGCTGCATTTACCTTTAAAGGAATGTACTGACGAACACCACCATATTGTTTATTTCCAACAATCTTTTTTGCATACTGAACAGGTATTTTACGTACTCCCTGCACTATCAGGATAGTGAACATAACTACTAAAAACAAAACAGCAATCTCTACGATAAATGGAACTAAACCACCCTGGCCACCCATACGTGAGATAAATTCAGAACTCACACCAAACGGTAACTGAGCGATGATACCCACCATGATCAAAATTGAGATTCCATTACCAATACCTTTATCAGTAATTTTTTCTCCAAGCCACATGATGAACATAGTACCTGCAGTTAAAATAACCATTGAAGATATAGTGAATAATGGCTCAGACATCATCCGGGCATCCGGACTAATTTGTGATCTTACGTATGCTACAGCTTGTAATGCTGTAATAACCAACGTGAGGTAACGGGTTAGCTGATTAATTTTCTTACGACCGCTTTCACCTTCTTTCTGCAACTTCTGGAAATAAGGAACCGCAATACCTAATAACTGCACAACAATAGAGGCAGAAATATAAGGCATTACACCCAGAGCGAAGATAGAAGCTCTGGAAAAAGAGCCTCCGGCAAACATGTTCAACAAACCTAATAAACCTTCTTTTGCTTCAGTTTGCAGAGTGTTATGATCTACACCCGGCAATACAATAAATGATCCTATCCTATAAACTAAAAGACATAAGAGCGTGAATAAAATTCTAGCTCTTAAGTCGTCAATTTTCCAGATGTTGGATAAAGTTGTGAACAGCTTCTTCATGTATTACAATTTTACGATTGCACCACCTGCAGTTTCAATTGCTTTTTGAGCAGTTGCTGAAAATGCATGGGCTGTAATTTCTAACTTTGCTGTTAATTCTCCACGTCCTAAAACTTTGATCAGATCATTTTTTGATGCTAATCCGTGTTCTTTAAACGTATTGAAATCAATAGTTGTCAGGTTGAATTTCTCAGCAAGAGCTTGTAAGGCATCCAGGTTAATGGAAACATATTCAACACGATTAATCGGGTTAAATCCTACCTTAGGTACACGACGCTGTAATGGCATCTGACCACCTTCAAATCCTACTTTGCTTTTGTAACCAGAACGAGATCCGGCACCTTTATGACCACGTGTAGATGTTCCGCCACGACCAGAACCGGTACCACGACCAATTCTTTTTCTATTTTTTGTAGAACCTTCTGCAGGTTTTAAATTACTTAAGTTCATTATTTCAAACTTTTTTATGTGCCCTTCGCTTTCACTAATCAGGGACAACGATAAATAAATAAATTGAAACTGTTTAAAAAAACAGTTTCAATAATTAAATAGCTTCTACAGCTACCAAATGGTTTACTTTTCTAACCATTCCGATAATTGCCGGATTGGCTTCAACCTCTACAGAGTGATTTATTTTTCTTAAACCTAAAGCCTGCATGGTTCTTTTCTGGCGCTCGCTTCTGTCGATAACGCTTTTGATTTGAGTGATTTTAATTTTAGCCATGTGCTTATCCGTTAAATACTTTCTTTAAATCAACACCACGGTGCTGAGCTACAGTATAAGCATCACGCATTTGTGAAAGTGCTAATACAGTTGCTTTAACCACGTTGTGCGGGTTAGATGATCCTTTTGATTTTGCTAATACGTTGTGAACACCTGCACTCTCTAAAACTGCACGCATTGCACCACCAGCAATAACTCCGGTACCATTTGCAGCTGGTTTGATAAATACAAAACCACCTGAATATTTACCTACTTGCTCGTGAGGTACTGTTCCGTTAATAATTGGAACTTTAACCAGATTCTTTTTCGCATCATCAATTCCTTTGGCAATTGCCTCAGTAACTTCTTTTGCTTTACCAAGTCCGTATCCTACAACACCGTTCTCATCACCTACCACTACGATAGCTGAAAAACTGAATGTACGCCCGCCCTTAGTAACTTTAGCAACACGCTGGATACTAACTAAGCGATCTTTCAATTCAATTTCGCTTGTTTTTACTCTTTTTATATTGATAGTTGACATCTCTGTTTCAGATTAAAATATTAAACCAGCTTCACGTGCACCTTCAGCCAATGACTTGATGCGGCCATGATATAAATAACCATTACGATCGAAAACTACCTGACTAACACCGGCTGCAAGAGCTTTTTCAGCTACTGCTTTTCCAACTGCTTTTGATTGCTCAGATTTATTTCCTTCAGCAGTAAAATCTTTAGATAAAGATGATGCTGAAACAATGGTTAAGCCGCTATTATCATCGATAATTTGAGCATAAATTCCTTTGTTACTTCTGTATACAGATAAACGCGGGCGCTCAGCAGAACCGGTTAATCTCTTTCTGATTCCTCTTTTTATTCGCTCTCTGCGAGATAATTTAATTCCTGCCATGATGATTATTTTTTAGCGGCTGATTTACCAGCTTTTCTTCTTAACACTTCACCTACAAACTTGATACCTTTACCTTTGTAAGGCTCAGGAGCACGTAACGAACGTATTTTTGCTGCTACTTGTCCTAATAATTGTTTGTCGATACTTTCTAAAATGATGGTTGGGTTCTTACCCTTATCTGCAGTTGTAGTAACTGTGATTTCTTTAGGTAACTCAAACACATAATGGTGAGAAAATCCCAAAACCATATCCAATGTATTACCATTGGTGGTTGCACGGTAACCTACACCTACTAGCTCCTGCTGAGTTTTGTAACCTTCAGTTACACCCAAAACCATGTTATTAATTAATGAACGGTATAAGCCGTGCAATGCTTTATGACGTTTTTGTTCTGAAGGACGTGAAACTGTAAGGGTTCCGTCTTCCTGGGTAAGAATCATTTCTGAATCTACTTTCTGAGTTAATTCTCCCTTTGGCCCTTTTACTGTAACTAAATTATCATCAGAAACTGTAATAGTTACTCCCGAAGGAATACTTATTGGCGCTTTTCCTATTCTTGACATCTCTTATCCTCCTATTAATAAACGTAACATAAAACTTCGCCACCAATATTAAGGTTTCTAGCTTCTTTATCAGTCATTACACCTTTAGAAGTAGAAAGGATAGCGATCCCTAAACCGTTTAATACACGTGGCATATTTGCAACACCAGCATACTTTCTTAAACCAGGTTTACTTACACGTGAAATTGTGCGTATAGCAGGTATTTTTGTAATGGGGTTATACTTCAGTGCAATTTTAATTATTCCCTGCGGATCGGTATCCTCAAACTTATAATTTGTGATATAACCTTTATCAAAAAGAACTTTAGTCATTTCTTTTTTAAGGTTTGATGCAGGAATTTCAACAACCCGGTGGTTGGCCTTAATGGCATTCCTTACTCTTGTAAGATAATCTGCTATTGGATCTGTATTCATTTTATTGAGTTATGATGTTGGTTTCCTTCCCAAACTATTCGGGGCGACCTTACATCGGTTAATTTTTATTAATTAAAGCAGGCAGCTTCAGGTTTTAGAAATAATCTTTACCCTATAACCTGCTTTTAATTTTACCAGCTTGCTTTTTTAACACCAGGAATTTTACCTGCAAGGGCCATATCACGGAAAACAATACGTGAAATACCAAACTGACGCATATAACCGCGTGGACGACCAGATAACTTACAACGGTTATGCAAACGTACCGGAGAAGCATTCTTCGGCAATTTATCTAATCCTTCGTAATCACCTGCCGCTTTCATTGCAGCTCTTTTGTCAGCATACTTAGCAACTAATCTGGCACGTTTAACGTCGCGTGCTTTTACACCTTCTTTAGCCATTATAGATTTGTATTTGGAGTTTGATTCTTAAATGGTAAACCAAATTGCTTAAGTAATTCCAATGCTTCAACATCTGTTTTTGCAGTGGTTACAAAAGTAATATCCATACCCATTATTTTGTTGATCTGATCAATATTAATCTCAGGGAAAATGATCTGCTCAGTAACACCTAATGTGTAGTTACCACGGCCATCAAAACCTTTATCATTAATACCTTTGAAATCACGGATACGAGGTAAAGCTACCGCGATCAAACGATCTAGAAACTCATACATCTGGTTATCACGTAAAGTAACACGTACACCAATTGGCATACCTTTACGTAATTTAAAGTTTGAGATATCCTTTTTTGATTTTGTTGCAATGGCCTGCTGACCGGTAATAGTTGTCATCTCTTTAATAGAGTTGTCAATTAATTTCTTGTCAGTAACTGCTGCACCAACACCCTGGTTGATGGCAATTTTACTTAGGCGAGGTACCTGCATTACGCTTTTATATTGGAATTTATCCTTTAAAGCGGTAACGATTTCCTCTTTATATTTTGATTTTAATCTTGGTACGTAAGTCATTACTTAATTTCCTCCCCAGATTTTTTAGATATGCGAACTGATTTACCTTCAGAATCTCTTTTTTTACCAATACGCGTAGTTTTGCCGGTTTTGGCATCAATAAGCATCAGGTTAGAAACGTGAAGCGTAGCTTCTTTTTTAACGATTCCTCCGTTTGGAGTAGCCGCACTTGG
Source organism: Daejeonella oryzae DSM 19973 (assembly GCF_000422945.1). Classification (GTDB taxonomy): domain Bacteria; phylum Bacteroidota; class Bacteroidia; order Sphingobacteriales; family Sphingobacteriaceae; genus Daejeonella; species Daejeonella oryzae. Next base: position 1,488,563 of record NZ_AUHA01000002.1, on the reverse strand, counting down.
TTTTGTATGCTTAGATACCATATTGGCACCTTCTACAATCGCTCTGTTTTTTTCCAACAAAACTTCTAAAACCTTTCCTTGTGTACCTTTAGAATCTCCGGCGATAACCATTACCAGGTCACCCTTACGGATTTTCAACTTAGGTTGTGTGTTTACTTTCTTTTTCATCTTACAAAACCTCCGGTGCTAGTGATACAATTTTCATGAATTGTTTCTCACGCAATTCTCTGGCAACTGGGCCGAAGATACGTGTTCCACGCGGTTCGTCCTGTGCATTCAATAATACCGCTGCATTATCGTCAAAGCGGATATAAGATCCGTCTTTGCGTCTTATTTCTTTTTTTGTTCTCACAACAACTGCCTTAGAGACAGTTCCTTTTTTGATGTTACCTGATGGAAGCGCACTTTTTACTGTAACAACTATTTTGTCACCTATGGATGCATAACGCTTACCGGTACCACCTAAAACACGGATCACTAAAACTTCTTTAGCTCCACTGTTGTCAGCAACATTCAGTCTTGATTCCTGTTGTACCATGTTACTTAGCTCTTTCTAAAATTTCCACTAATCTCCAGTTCTTGGTCTTACTCAGCGGACGAGTTTCCATAATAACAACCGTGTCACCTATACCACACGTGTTAGTCTCGTCATGAGCCATAAATTTGGTAGTTTTCTTCACGAACTTACCATAGATCGGGTGCTTCACCTTCCGCTCAACAGCAACCACGATAGACTTTGCCATCTTGTTGCTTACAACCAGCCCGGTTCTTGTTTTTCTTAATTGTCTTTCCATTTTGGACTCTTGATTTATTCAGAAGCGGACTCTGTCGCAGCAGATGCTTGTGCTTCCGCCTTGCGCTTAGTCAATTCTGTGTTTAAACGTGCAACATCTTTTCTAACTTTAGTAATCCGGGTAGGATTTTCGATAGTTGAAACTGTATGTGCAAATTTTAATTTGGTGAGATTAGCTTTCTCTTCATTAATTCGGGCTACAACTTCTTCGGTTGTTAGCTCTAAAATTTCTGCGTTCTTCATTTTAATATTAGTTGTTAGTTAACCGTTGTTAGTTGTTAGGTAACGGCCAACAACTGTTATTAGATATTCATTGTAAATTGAAGGAAATCTTCAGCTTACAATGAATAGCCTTTCTATACTTCTACGTAATCTCTACGTAAAACGAATTTGGTTTGTACCGGTAATTTTTGAGCTGCTAAACGCATTGCTTCTTTAGCTACTTCTAAAGGCACGCCTTCTGCTTCAAAAATCATTCTTCCTGGTCTTACTACTGCTACCCAATATTCCGGTGCACCTTTACCTTTACCCATACGTACTTCGGCTGGTTTTTTGGTAACGGGCTTGTCCGGGAAAATACGGATCCACACCTGACCTTCACGTTTCATAAAACGGGTAACCGCAATACGGGCAGCTTCGATCTGGCGACTGGTGATCCAGGCAGGCTCTAATGATTTAATTCCGAAAGAACCGAATGCAAGTTCAGCACCACGGGTGGCTAAACCTTTCATTTTGCCCTTCTGCATCTTTCTGAACTTCGTTCTCTTTGGCTGTAACATGTTCTTATTTTTTTATCGTTAACCGATGTCTAAATCTTAATTATTTTTTTGGTCTGAAACCACCACCTGCGTTTCCACCACCACGATTCTGGCCCGGTCCGCCGCCACGGTTCGCACCGCCGCCTGCTCCTGCACCACCACCACGGTTAGCGCCGCCACGGTTATCACCGCCACGTCTGTTATCGCCACCACGTCTGTCTGCACCTGCACCACCGCGTCTGTCGCCACCGCTAAATGGAGCCTGGCTACCTTCTTTACCTTTTACACCGGTAGTTTGACCAATGTTAGGTGAAAGATCGCGTTTACCATATACTTCACCTTTGCAGATCCATACTTTAACACCAATCTTACCATAAGTGGTTAAGGCTTCAGCTAATGCATAATCAATATCAGCACGTAATGTATGCAATGGAGTTCTACCGTCTTTGTATTGTTCGGTACGTGCCATCTCAGCACCCCCTAAACGACCAGAACACATAATTTTGATTCCTTCAGCTCCCATACGCATAGTTGATGCGATTGAAGTTTTCATGGCACGACGGAAAGAAATACGAGCTTCCAATTGCTTGGCTACACCTTCTGCAACTAATTGTGCATCTAGTTCAGGACGTTTGATCTCAAAAATATTGATCTGAACATCTTTTTTAGTCAGCTTCTTTAACTCTTCTTTAATCTTATCTACTTCCTGACCACCTTTACCGATTACAATACCCGGACGGGCAGTGTGAACAGTTATAGTGATACGTTTCAAAGTACGCTCGATAACTACTTTAGATATTCCGCCTTTTGAAATACGTGCAGACAGGTATTTTCTGATTTTTTCGTCCTCAACTAATTTCTCGGAGTAGTCATTGCCACCGAACCAATTAGAATCCCATCCTTTGATGATACCTAATCTGGCACCTATTGGATTTGCTTTTTGTCCCATTTCCTTAGTTAGCTTTTGGTTCAATATTCTTACTGTCAACTATCAGAGTAACGTGATTAGAACGCTTGCGAATTCTATGTCCACGACCCTGAGGAGCTGGTCTTAATCTCTTCAACTGACGTCCACCGTCTACCATGATTGTTTTCACAAACAATTCATTGTCTTCCGGACGCTGGCCTTCGTTTTTAGCCTCCCAGTTTTTGATGGCTGATAATAAAAGTTTCTCAACTCTTATTGCAGCTTCTTTATTCGTATACTTTAAGATGTATAACGCTTTCTCAACTCTTTCACCGCGGATCAGATCGACAACCAATCTCATTTTACGTGGTGAGGTAGGGCAATTATTTAATTTTGCTATTGCTTCCATTGCTTATTTCCTCTTTTCAGCGTGACCTCTAAATGTCCTGGTTGGAGCAAATTCTCCCAATTTATGACCAACCATATTTTCCGTTACATAAACAGGAATAAATTTATTTCCGTTATGAACTGCGAACGTATGACCGACAAAATCCGGGGAGATCATTGACCGACGTGACCAGGTTTTAATTACCGATTTTTTATTAGCATCATTCATAGAGTTTACTTTCTTCTCTACGTTATGATCTATATAGGGTCCTTTTTTTATTGAACGAGCCATTATTTCTTCCTTCTCTCAATGATGTAACGATCCGATGATTTCTTTTTGTCGCGAGTTTTGAAACCTTTCGATAACAAACCTTTTCTAGAGCGAGGGTGACCACCTGATGATCTACCTTCACCACCACCCATTGGGTGATCGACTGGGTTCATGGCTACACCACGAACTCTTGGGCGACGTCCTAACCAACGTTTTCTACCTGCTTTACCTAACACTTCGTTAGCTTTTTCAGAGTTTGAAACGGTTCCGATAGTAGCCATACAAGTAGATAAAATCATGCGGGTTTCGCCTGATGGCATCTTGATGATAGCGTATTTACCGTCACGTGCTGATAACTGGGCATATGTTCCGGCGCTACGAGCAATTGTGGCACCTTGTCCCGGATTCAATTCAATATTATGAATAATAGAACCTAAAGGAATGCTTTTTAATGGTAATGAATTACCAACTTCGGGTGGTACAGCATCGCCAGAAACTATCTTCTGACCTACTGTTAAACCTTCTGGAGCAATGATGTAACGTTTCTCACCATCGGCATAATTTACCAGGGCGATACGTGCGCTACGATTCGGATCGTACTCAATTGTGGCAACAGTTGCGGGGATATCGTTTTTATCGCGTTTAAAATCAATCAATCGGTATGACTTTTTATGTCCCCCACCGAGATAACGCATAGTCATTTTACCGGAATTATTTCTACCTCCAGATTTCTTGATTGCTGTAACCAACGACTTTTCAGGAACGTTAGTTGTTACATCAGAGAAAACTCCTCCTACTCTGAAACGAGTACCAGGGGTAACCGGTTTAAATCTTCTTACTGCCATGTCTTAATTAAATATTGCTGTAAAAGTCAATGGTTTCACCATCTTTAAGCGTAACAATAGCTTTCTTGTATTTGGCAGCATTACCAGATACCATACCTGCTTTAGTATTACGATTTTTTGTTTTTCCAAAAACTACCATTGTATTGATAGCTTCGATATTCACACCATACATTTTTTCGATCGCACCTTTGATCTGTAATTTGTTGGCTCTGTGATCACATTTAAAAGAAAAGCGGTTTAACTTTTCAGTTAATGCTGATGCTTTTTCAGTTAAAATAGGTTTCTTTAAAATTTCCATCTTATTTGGCAAACGCCTCCTCCAATGTTTTAACAGTTTCTGCAGTTAACAAAAGTTTTCCTGCGTTTAATACATCATATGTATTAAGCTGAGCAGCGGTAACAACTTTTGCTTTCTTTAAATTCCTGCTTGATAAATAAACATTATTATCTGCAGCCGGCAATACCAATAATGTTTTCTCGTCAGTCAGGTTTAAATCTGAAACCAACTTGATGTAATTTTTAGTACTGATAGCATCAAAACTGAAGTCTTCTAAAACCACAATATTGTTATCCTGTGCTTTATAAGTCAAAGCAGACTTACGAGCCAAAGATTTCAGCTTTTTATTCAGCTTAAAGCTATAATCACGTGGCTGAGGACCGAATACACGACCACCACCATTAAACAATGGAGATTTTATTGATCCGGCACGGGCACCACCTGTACCTTTTTGCTTATATAATTTGCGGGTTGAACCTGCAATTTCATTACGTTGTTTAGACTTGTGCGTTCCCTGGCGTTGATTCGCAAGGTATTGCTTAACATCTAAGTAGATTGCGTGATCGCTGGGTTCTACCGCGAAGATCGCATCAGGAAGTTGCACCTTGGCACCTGTTTCTTTGCCTGATATATTTATTACGTTAACTTCCATCCTCTTATTTATCAACGATTACGTAAGAACCCTTAGCTCCCGGGATTGAACCGCTAACTACTAATAAGTTTTGTTCCGGATACACTTTCAGAATCTCCAGGTTTTGGATCTTTACACGATCACCACCCATACGTCCTGCCATGCGCATTCCTTTGAATACACGTGAAGGCCATGAAGAAGCTCCTAATGAACCCGGCGCTCTTAAACGGTTATGCTGACCGTGAGTTTGACCACCCACACCACCAAAACCATGGCGCTTAACAACACCCTGGAAACCTTTACCTTTAGATGTACCAACTACATCCACGAAGTCTCCTTCGGCAAAAATTTCTACAGTAACCGTATCACCAAGGCTTTTCTCATCTTCAAACGTCTTAAACTCAACCAGCTTACGCTTTGGAGTTGTGCTTGCTTTTACGAAATGTCCTTTTAATGGTCCGGATGTGTTTTTTTCTTTCTTTTCATCGAAAGCTAACTGAACTGCTGCGTAGCCGTCCTGATCAACGGTGCGTAGTTGAGTTACTACGCAAGGCCCAGCTTCGATAACTGTACAAGGGATGTTTTTCCCTTCAGCATCGAAAATGCTGGTCATTCCTACTTTTTTTCCAATAATTCCTGACATTTTCTAATAATTCAATTTGTGCCCATCGAAGCAGTAGGGCTTCGTTCAAGGCATAGTAAACCCCTTAAAGGGAGGGCAAAGATAGAAAAGTCTTATTAATTATCAAACAGTTAGGAAGTTATTTTCTACAATAAGTGATAATATATTTTTTATCCGCACATATTGTTTTAATAAAATGAAGAATTATTCTTTGAATTTCTTCAATATAAAACGAAAAACAGGAGAATGATTGTATTTATCAGCAAATTATAAATTCAACATTTAATAAGAAAGCAACTAAAAGAACATTTAAAAATACATCTCTTATCAATATATTTAAAAGGTTGATTGCCAACTTTAAAACACTTTTTAATGTGATTTAATAACATAGGCAACAATAAATGATTTTTAAGACGGTTACTTTAGAAGGTTTTTAAATCAATTTCTTAGTTCATGACAAAATATACAGCAAAACATTTCTTATCATTTTTCCTGCTCCTGGGATTTTTATGCACTTCTGCAATTGCCCAGGATACATTAAAGACTTCAGATCCTACTATTTCAGGTCAGTATAATGAACTTATTAAAAAATCTAAAAATAATAATCAGGGATATAAGATTATCAATCCGGTAAGGCTGCAAACCTTTAAAAGAAATCTCACGGATAGTTTAAATACAAGCCGGCAAAAACTTGCCGAGGCAATTTCACAATTAAATGATCAGAACAAGCAGATTAATACTTTAAATGCCGGTATAAAAACCAAAGAAGAAAATTTAAGTAAATCTGAAGATCTGATTAATCAAATTGAATTTCTAGGAATGCCAGTAAATAAATCTACATACAGTATGGTTATGTGGGGAGTTTTATTTTTGTTAGCAGCCGCCCTTGCGTTTACCCTGTTCCAATCGCAATCTTACAGAAAAGAAGCACGCTACCGTATTAAGTTATTTTCAGATTTATCTGAAGAGTTTCAGACTTATAAAATTAAAGCGAACGAAAAGGAAAAACGTCTTGCCCGAGAACTGCAAACTGAAAAGAACAGAGTTGACGAATTAACAGCACGTTAGTTATTTTAATTTCAACTAAAATATCGTACTATTAAAGACAATGTGTTTAGTAATAAAGACAGTATACTGACAATACTCAATCGCTTATAGTTTTTCCCAATTCAATATTCCCCTGTTTTTAAAGTCTGGAGGAGACTTCCTCTTTAAATTTCTGTTTTGGTTTCATAGTTGATTACTATATAACTATTAAACCAGAAAATTATGAAACCTTACAGCAAAATTCTAGGTGCCGCAATGATCATTGCATTGGCATCATGTAACAACAATCAAAAAATTGTTCCCGGAACTTACGTAGATCTAAATACGGGAGATTCTATAGAGGTGATGGCAGATCCCGAAACCGGATATGCCTATAATGCAGAGACCAAAAAACCTGTGTATTTATATGTTGATGACAATCAGGATACTGTTTTTACAACTGGGGTAGTAGTTAATAATAAATTAATTGCGAGTACAGAAGGCATTTATGAAGTGGATGAAACCAAAGTTAAGGTTGATGATGAAGAGATCAAAATAAAATACGACGACTACAAAAAGAAAGTAGATGGAGATGAATACAAAGTCAAAAACGGTGATTATAAAAAGAAGGTGGATGGCGATGAGATGAAAATTAAAGATGGAGACTATAAAAAGAAGGTAGATGGCGATGAAGTGAAAATTAAAGATGGCGATACCAAGATAAAAATAGAAGACGGAGTAGTTACTAAAACAAAAAACTAAACAATTACAGATTTAAAATTAAACAAAGCAAAATGAAAACGACTTATAAATTAGTTTTAGGAGCAACAATGATGGTTGCATTTGCAGCCTGCAATAACGAACAAAAAACTGTTGAGATGAATGATTCTACTGATACAGATAATGTAGAATATACCGAAACCAAGGCAACCGTAGTTCCGGGATCTTATGTAGATCTGAATACTGGAAAAACAGTTTATATTGTGGTTGATCCCACAACTGGCTACGCAATTGACAGCATCAGCAAAGTTCCTGTTGACTTTTATATCAACCCGACCACCTCTGATACTTTATACAAAACAGGATTAGTAGTAAACCATTCGTTGGTTAATACCGGTGGAAAATGGAGTTTTGATGAAACTAAAGTTAAAGTTGACGGCGATGAAATAAAGATCAAAGACGGCGATTCTAAAATCAAGATTGACGGTGAAGACAGCAAAGTGAAAGACGGTGATTATAAAAAGAAAGTTGACGGTGATGAAGTAAAGATCAAAGACGGAGATTCGAAAACCAAAATTGAAGACGATGAAATGAAAACAAAATCAGGAAACTAATTCTGTTTTAAATTGACATAAAAAAGCTTTCCATATTCTGGAAAGCTTTTTTTATTTGTTAATAATCCTGCCGGAGACAGCAAAATCTGAACTTGATTTTCTGATAGATGATAAACCCACTCCGGAAGCTAGCCTCTAAAAAATAGAAACAAAAAAGGCCACCCATCGGGTAGCCTTTCTTTTATCATTAAGTATAACCTATACTTTGATTTCTACTTCAACACCACTTGGCAATTCAAGTTTCATTAAAGCATCAACAGTTTTAGAATTAGAACTGTAAATATCTAACAAACGCTTGTAAGCACATAACTGAAATTGCTCACGAGCTTTTTTATTCACGTGCGGAGAACGCAAAACTGTGAAAATTTTCTTTTCAGTTGGCAATGGAATTGGTCCGCTAACTACAGCACCTGTAGGTTTTACGGTCTTAACGATTTTCTCAGCAGATTTATCTACTAAATTATAATCGTAAGATTTTAATTTGATTCTGATACGTTGGCTCATTTTTATTTTTAGTTTATGATCCTCGTTAGAGCTATTTATAACGAGAACCTGATTATTTTATCTGATTAAAGAGTCAGGAATAAAACGATAATCATCTTTACTCCTGGATCTCTTATCTCTTTTGCAATTAAGCGTTAGCTGCTTTTTTGCCCTTAATTTTAGCAATAACTTCTTCCTGTACGTTTCTTGGAGCTTCAGCATAGTGATCAAACTCCATTGTAGACGTTGCACGACCAGAAGTGATAGTACGTAGTTGAGTTACATAACCAAACATTTCTGAAAGGGGAACAGTAGCCTTAATAACCTGAGCACCGGCACGTGAATCCATACCTAAAAGCTGTCCACGACGACGGTTCATATCACCGATTACATCACCCATGTTTTCTTCAGGGGTTAATATTTCGATTTTCATGATCGGCTCCATTAAAACAGGCTTACATTTTGGTAAAGCTTCGCGGAAGCAGGATTTAGCACAAATTTCAAATGATAAAGCATCTGAATCGACCGCGTGGAAAGATCCGTCAATTAAACGAACTTTCATATCCTGTAAAGGATATCCGGCCAAAACGCCATTTACCATTGCAGCTGCAAATCCTTTTTCGATAGAAGGGATAAATTCACGGGGAATAGATCCACCAGAAATTTCATTGATAAACTGTAAACCAGTTTTTCCTTCATCATTAGGAGAAATAACAACCTGTATATCGGCAAATTTACCACGACCACCCGTTTGTTTCTTATAGGTTTCGCGGTGCTGTGTAGTACCTGTAATTGCTTCCTTGTAAGAAACCTGAGGAGCACCCTGATTTACTTCAACTTTAAACTCACGTTTCAAACGATCCATGATAATATCCAGGTGAAGCTCGCCCATTCCTGAAATAACTGTCTGACCAGTTTCTTCATCCGTTTTTACGTGGAATGTAGGATCTTCCTCTGATAATTTTCCTAAAGCCATACCCAATTTATCTACGTCTGCCTGAGTTTTAGGCTCGATAGCTAAACCAATTACCGGCTCAGGGAAATTCATAGATTCTAAGATGATTGGGTTTTTCTCGTCACAAAGAGTATCTCCTGTTTTAATATCTTTAAATCCAACAACTGCTGCAATATCACCCGCTCCAACATTTGGAATAGGATTTTGCTTGTTAGCATGCATTTGGAAGATACGGGAAATACGCTCTTTGTTACCAGATCTCATATTGTAAACATACGAGCCTGCTTCAAGGTTACCTGAGTACACACGGATGAAACATAAACGGCCTACAAACGGATCGGTTGCAATTTTAAATGCTAATGCTGCGAATGGCTCTTTTTCAGATGGCTGACGAACAATTTCTTCACCAGTATCGGGATGAGTACCTGAAATACCTTCCACATCCATCGGTGAAGGAAGTAATTCCATCACGTAATCAAGCATGGTTTGAACACCTTTATTTTTGAAAGATGAACCACAAACCATAGGAACAATCTTTGCATCCAAAACAGCCTGACGTAAAGCATCTAAAACTTCACGTTCGGTAATAGTTTCGGGTGCATCGAAGAATTTCTCCATTAAGCCTTCATCATATTCCGCTACAGATTCAAGAAGTTTTTCTCTCCACTCAGTTGCTTCCTCGATCATATCTTCCGGAATTGGAATTTCGGTAAAGGTCATTCCTTTATCGTGCTCATTCCAAACAATACCACGGAAGTTAATTAAATCAACCACACCTTTGAAAGTATCTTCAGAGCCGATAGGCAATTGCAATGGAACTGCATTAGACCCAAGCATGTCCTTAACCTGCTTCACAACTTTTAAGAAATCAGCACCTGAACGATCCATTTTGTTAACAAAACCGATACGTGCAACGCTGTAGTTATTTGCTAAGCGCCAGTTGGTTTCAGATTGAGGCTCAACACCGTCAACCGCAGAAAACAAAAATACTAATCCATCCAATACACGTAATGAACGATTTACCTCTACGGTAAAATCCACGTGTCCCGGTGTATCAATAATGTTGATATGGTATGTTTGGCCTCTGTATTTCCAATCTACAGTTGTAGCTGCAGAAGTAATAGTGATTCCACGTTCCTGCTCCTGTGCCATCCAATCCATAGTTGCTGCACCTTCGTGCACTTCACCTATTTTATGACTCACACCAGAGTAGTAAAGAATACGCTCGGTAGTTGTGGTTTTACCCGCATCAATATGAGCTGCAATCCCAATATTTCTTGTGTATTTTAAATCTCTTGACATTATATTTTAATTAGAATCTGAAGTGAGAGAACGCTTTGTTCGCTTCAGCCATTTTATGGGTATCTTCTTTCTTTTTCACTGCGGCACCTTCGCCTTTAGAAGCAGAAATAATTTCACCGGCTAATTTCTCCATCATGGTTTTTTCACCACGCTTACGCGAATAGTTAATCAACCATTTCATTCCCAAAGCAATTTTACGCTCCGGACGAACTTCTGTTGGAACCTGGAAATTTGCACCACCCACACGACGAGATTTAACCTCAACTGCCGGCATTACATTATTCAAAGCTTTTTTCCAAGCCTCCAAACCGCTTTCGCTGGTTTTTTTCTCTATTAATTCTACTGCATCGTAAAAAATGCTGTATGCAATGGATTTCTTTCCATCATACATCATGTTATTTACAAACCTGGTTACCATTACGTCGTTAAACTTTGGATCTGGCAGGATGATTCTCTTTTTTGGTTTTGACTTTCTCATGTTGCTTTCCTCCGTTTATTTCTTTTTACCCTTGGTTGGAGCTGCTGCTACCTGACCTGGTTTTGGTTTTTTAGTTCCGTATTTAGAACGACGCTGATTACGACCGGCAACGCCTGAAGTATCTAATGCACCACGGATGATGTGGTAACGCACACCTGGTAAATCTTTAACACGACCACCACGGATTAACACGATAGAGTGTTCCTGCAAGTTGTGACCTTCACCCGGAATGTAAGCATTCACTTCTTTTCCGTTGGTTAAGCGCACACGTGCAACTTTACGCATTGCTGAGTTTGGTTTTTTAGGGGTAGTGGTATACACACGGGTGCACACTCCTCTTCGCTGTGGACAGCTGTCCAACGCTGGTGACTTACTCTTGTCAACCAGAGCTACTCTACCTTTTCTAACTAATTGTTGGATAGTAGGCATTTTTTCCTTTTATTGTTTATAGTTTTATCCTTATTTAAGGGACTGCAAAAGTAGAAACTTAATTTGTGATAATCAAGAGGTTGGGATTTATTTATTTAGCCTGGATTAAGATTTCCATCGGTGGACTATAAATAATGAGCGTACCAACAAGAATGATAAGCTAAAAGTTCTTAAATTAATATTAACTCCATCCGGAGATTATATCAGTTCCTGTAATTAATAAACAGTTTAATTTAACAACTAATCTATAAAAACTAAGATAATGAATTCCAATCTCCAGCTGAATCTGGCATATAATTTTGTGACGTTTACAGACCGGAACATTTTCCTTACGGGAAAGGCTGGAACCGGAAAAACCACTTTCCTACACAATTTAAAAAAGTCATCGCCTAAACGAATGGCTATTGTTGCGCCAACCGGGGTTGCAGCAATTAACGCCGGCGGAGTAACTATCCATTCTTTTTTTCAAATGCCGTTTGGTCCTTACGTTGCAGAAGGTGCAGGATTGGCAAATGATAATGCGCAAAGACAGAAAAGATTTAATCGCGACAAAATCAACCTCATCCGCAGTCTGGATTTATTGGTGATCGATGAAATAAGCATGGTGCGTGCCGATACTTTGGATAACATGGATGAGATACTAAAGCGCTATAAGAATCCAAACAAACCCTTTGGCGGAGTGCAATTATTAATGATTGGAGATTTGCATCAGCTCTCGCCGGTAGTTAAAGATGAAGAATGGAGAATCCTGAAAGATTTTTATCCTAATATGTATTTCTTCAGCAGTAAGGCCTTGCAAAAGACATTGCCGGTAAGTATTGAGCTTAAACATATTTACCGACAGTCTGATACGTATTTTATTGATTTGTTAAACAGCGTTCGTCAGAATAATATTGATGCAAATATTTTACAACAGCTCAATCAGCGCTACATTCCAGATTTTAAACCTGCGGATGATGAGGGATATATTACCTTAACAACACACAATCAATCGGCGCAGCAGATTAATGAAGTAAAGCTCAAAGAGATCAATAAACCGGTATACACTTTTAGTGCAGTTATCCGGGATGACTTTCCTGAATATACATATCCCACAATTGCAGAGCTAGAATTGAAAATAGGGTCACAGGTAATGTTTGTTAAAAACGATCCATCCCGGGAACGGTTATTTTACAATGGTAAAATTGGCCGGGTGCTTAAAATTGAGAATGAAATTATTTATGTTAAGTGCCCCGGAGATTTACACGTAATTAAGGTTGAACCTCTTGACTGGACTAATATTAAATACACTCTTAATACACAAACCAAAGAGGTTGAGGAGCAGATAATTGGCAGCTTTACACAATATCCGCTTAAGTTAGCCTGGGCGATAACAATCCATAAAAGTCAGGGTTTAACTTTTGAAAAAGCAATTATTGATGCAAACGCAGCCTTTGCACACGGGCAGGTTTATGTTGCTTTAAGCCGATGTAAAAGTTTTGAAGGAATGGTGCTGCGTTCGCCAATTTCTTTTAATAGTGTAAAAACAGATGGAACGGTTGCTGAATACACCAAAAATGCAGACAAAAATGCCCCGGGCGAGCAGCATTTGCAGGATTCTAAAATTGCTTTTCAGCAATCCTTATTATATCAGTTATTTGATTTTACCTCTATCAAATCACGCTATTATCATTGCAGGAAATTGGCTGAAGATCATCATCCCTCGCTGCCTGCAACACTTATAAACGAATTAAATACCTTGCACCTCAATTCAGAAAAAGAAATTTATACTGTTGCAAATATCTTTAAAAAGCAGCTCGGAAACCTGTTAATTTCTGAAGATATGCCTGAAGAAAACACGGAACTGCAGGAAAGATTAAAAAAGGCATGCTCCTATTTTCATGAGAAAATTGAAACCGGGATTTATCTGACTTCGCAAAAAATCAATATAGATAGCGACAATAAAGCTGTACAAGCAAGTATAACCGAAGCGATGGCTACTTTGCAAAAAGAGGCTTTTGTAAAGATGGCAGGTATGAAGGTTTGCCAAAACGGTTTTTCTACTCTCTCCTATCTTCAAACTACAGCAAATGCAGAAATAGATTACTCGGAGAAGTCAAAAAATAATAAACAAATAAGAACGGTTAAATCCCCTTCTGATATAGCTCACCCAAAACTTTATACTGAACTTAAAAGATGGAGGGATAATTTGGCTGAAGAGAACGATTTGCCGGTTTATATGGTATTGCCACAAAAGGCCCTTGAAGAACTGGTAAAAAAATTACCATCAAATCTGGATGAACTTGGATCTGTTAAGGGTATTGGAAAAACAAAAGTGAAGCAATATGGCTCACAAATAATGAAATTGATTAATGATTATTGCGAGGATAATGATATACAGCGGACTGCAATGATGATTCCTTTAAAAGCGGAAAAAATTAAAATTGACACTAAAAAACTTTCATTTGATTTGTATAAAGAAGGGAAATCAATTGCGGAAATAGCTTCTGAACGTGGGTTTACAACCGCAACCATAGAAGGTCATTTAGCGCATTTCATAAGTAGCGGAGAAATCTCTATATTCGATATTGTTTCAAAACTAAAAGTTGCCAGAATTATGGCCTACATCATTCAGCATCCGGGTGCAGGCAGTAATGAAATAAAATCCGCCTTAGGAGATGATATTTCTTACGGAGATTTAAAAGCTGTGATGAATCATCTTGCATTTATTAATGCAGAAGTTGAATAATCAATTCAACTTTTAATAAAAAGAACCGGTAAAGCATTAGCCAATTAACTCTTTCCGGTAAACAGACTCCTCGAAACCAAGCAGGATGCCTTTTGATGTTTCCAGAATTGGGCGCTTAATTAAACTTGTTTTTTGTACTATGACCGCAAATGCGGTTTCAGGAGATACGATGGAAATCTGAGTTTCCGCATCTAGCTTTTTCCAGGTAGTCCCTCTTTTATTAATCAATGCTTCCCAGCCGACCTGATCTGCCCATTCCTTTAATTTGCTTTCGCTGATGCCTGATTTCTTGTAATCATGGAACTCAAATTCAATATTATTTTCATTGAGCCAGGTTATTGTTTTGCTAACTGTATTACAGTTTTTGATTCCGTAAACTTTCATCACATTATTTATTAAATCTGGTCATGGTTAATTCAGCTCCTGCACTCACGAAACTTTCGATAATTTCTATACAACGATCCGTTAATGCCGGTAAATCCAGTAGTTCTTCTTTATCAAATCCGGATAATACATAATCAACCTGCCGGCCTTTAGGATAATTATCACCGATACCAAATCTGAGCCTTGGATAATCGGATCTTCCAAGAACTGCTTCAATACTTCTTAAACCATTATGACCGGCGGCACTTCCCTTGGGTTTTAAACGAATAGTGCCAAATGGCAAGGCCAGATCATCCACAATAATTAATACATTCTCAACCGGAATTTTTAATTCCTGCATCCAGTAATTAACCGCTTTACCACTTAAATTCATGAAAGTGGTAGGTTTAATTAAATGTATTTTTTTGCCCTTATGACTCAGCTCCGTGTAATACGCCAGACGCATGTTATGAAACGATTCCCTGGCACGGCGGGCCATTTCATCCACTATTATAAACCCAATGTTATGTCGAGTATCAGCATATTCAGGACCAATATTTCCCAGGCCTACAATCAAGTATTTCATAAAAGGTATTTATATAGGATAAAAGATAAATTAAAAAAAAAGCAGTACAGAATAATTCTGTACTGCCATTTATCATTGTAATTTACACAATCTGTGCAATCAACAAATTATTTTTTGCCTTCGTTTTCAGCTTGCTTCAATGCACGAGACATTGTTACAGAAACGATTGTATCATCAGGGTTGTTCATAATTTTGAAATTATCAAATTTCAATTCATTAACACCTACTGATTTACCAACATCAAGTTTGCCGATGTTAACTTCAACACTCTGAGGCATATCTTTTGGCAAAGATTTAACACGCAGCTTACGTAACTTCTGAACTAATTTACCACCAATTTTTACACCCGGAGATACACCGGTTAATTTTACCGGAATTTCCATAACAACTGGTTTCTCATCGTTTAACTCTAAAAAGTCAACATGTAGAGGAAGATCAGTTAATGGATGAAAATGCACATCCTGAATGATAGCCTGAGTTTTAACACCCGCTACATCAAGATCAACGAATTGAACATCTGGTGTGTAAACCAAACCTTTCAAATCAGATGCTGAAACGGCAAAGTGGATTTGATTTTTACCACCGTAAAGAACTGCTGGTACCAATCCCTGGTAACGCAATTCCTTAGCGTCTCTTTTCCCTACGTTCTCTCTTGGAGAACCGCTAATTGCAATTGATTTCATTATTTATTTATTTAATTGTTTGTATTCTCTTTTTAAAAATCAGAATTTATATTCCTGATTCTTTTAACTTTTTTCCTGTTTAATCAACTCTGAACAGCTCGCTTATAGAGCCGTGTTCGTTTACATTCGCAATTGCTCTTGCAAACAAATCTGCTGTTGACAATACTTTTATTTTAGGACTCTGTTGCTTCAAAGGAATGGTATCGGTAACTATTAATTCAGCTAAAGCCGAGTTTTCAATTGTTTCAATTGCCTTTCCGGATAAAACAGGATGTGTACAAACCGCTCTCACGCTGTTAGCACCATTCTCCATTATTAAGCCCGCTGCTTTCGCTAAAGTTCCTGCTGTATCGCAAATATCATCAATCAATACAATATCCTGACCGGTTACATCACCGATGATGGACATTGACTCAATTTCATTAGCACGTTTACGGCGTTTATCACAAATAACAACCTCTGCATTAAAAAACTTTGCAAATGTACGAGCTCTGTAAGATCCGCCCATATCTGGTGAAGCAATGGTAAGATTTGGTAAATTCAATGCCTTAATATGCGGCACAAAAATTACTGATGCATCCAGATGATCAACAGGAATATCAAAAAATCCCTGAATCTGAGCAGCATGCAAATCCATAGTCATAATACGGTGTGCACCTGAAGCGGTGATCAGATTAGCCATTAATTTAGCTCCGATAGCAACCCTGGGTTTATCTTTCCGATCCTGACGGGCTAAACCGAAATAAGGAATAACTACCGTAATGTAATGAGCAGAAGCACGCTTTGCTGCATCCGTCATTAATAAAAGTTCAACCAGATTATCATTAGGCTGATTGGTAGATTGAATTAAAAAAATATCACATCCCCTAACAGTTTCATTAAAATGCGGCTGAAATTCCCCATCACTAAATCTGGAAATAGTTATATCTCCAAGATCTTTACCATAAGCTCTGGCAATATTTTCTGCGAGTACTGTAGTTCCGGAACCGGCAAATAATTTTACGGGATTGAAAGACAAGGGCATGGCGCTCGGGAGTAATAGGATTAAAAAAAATTCGGATTGAAATGCTCAATCCGAAATCCTTATTGTTGCCCGACCAGGATTCGAACCTAGACAAACTGCACCAAAAACAGTTGTACTACCTTTATACTATCGGGCAATTCTAAATCTAAGGGCTAACGTCCTTTTGAAATGGAATGCAAATATAGCGGGATATAGTATATCCTGCAAATCAATTTTATTTTTTTTTAAAATTTCTTTAACTGCCTGACAGAGCGGTTAAATTGTGTTAAATGAAAAGCAAGATTTCCAATTTATCAATTGTATTCACTATTTTCGGCAGCAAATTTTTCTTAAAAGACAACCCCAAACAATGAATTACCAGAAAATAAATAACATTTTAGGTTGGACAACATTTGTTGTAGCCGCGATTGTTTACACCTTAACATTGGAACCTACCGCAAGCTTTTGGGATTGCGGAGAGTTTATTTCTGCCGCTTTTAAATTACAGGTTGTGCACCAGCCGGGTGCTCCCCTTTTCTTAATGATTGGCAGAATATTTTCATTGATAGCCGGAGACGACTTAAGTAGGGTAGCTTATTGGGTAAATATGAGTTCAGCACTTGCAAGTGCCGCAACCATTCTGTTTTTATTCTGGACCATTACTGCTTTAGCAAAAAAAGTATTGGTAAAACCTGTAGAAAAGGTGTCAACTTCCCAATTAGTTATTATCATGGGTTCCGGGTTGGTTGGCGCATTGGCTTATACATTTTCAGATTCATTTTGGTTTTCGGCGGTAGAGGCTGAGGTTTACGCCCTTTCCTCATTATGTACAGCAATTGTCTTCTGGGCAATTTTAAAATGGGATGCTCATGCTGACGAACCCTTTGCAGACAGATGGTTAATTTTCATTGCCTACGTTATGGGCTTATCTATAGGTGTCCATTTGTTAAATTTATTGGCGATTCCCGCTATTGCTCTGGTTTATTATTTCCGAAGAGCTAAAACACGAACTTCCGGCGGAACAATTCTGGCGCTTTTTGTAGGTATTGTTATTCTGGCTTTTATCCAGTACGGAATTGTTCAGTATCTGGTTAAATTTGCCGCTTATTCTGATCTGTTCTTCGTGAACACCTTGGGCTTAGGGTTCGGATCTGGAGTTACTTTCTTTGCCATACTTCTGATTATTGCACTTACATCCGGTATATTATATACTATTAATCCAAAACGCACTTATTTAATTGCAGCTGTAGCTTCTTTTGTAGCCCTTATGACCATTGGCGGTGGAATTGGCGGAATGATAGTTTCTGCAATTTTATTAGCCGGTCTTGAATATCTGATTAAAATCCGTCAAAAACGCCGGATTTTAAACCTGGCTCTCATCTCAATCGTTTTTATTATTTTAGGATATGGATCCTATGCCATGATCGTAATCCGGGCTAAAGCAGATCCAACATTAAACAACAGCGATCCGGACAATGCATTTGCTTTACTGAGCTATGTAAACCGTGAACAATATGGCGATCGTCCATTATTATATGGCCAGTATTTTGATTCAAAGCCAATAGACAACAAGCAAGGTGATGTGATTTATCGCAAAGGAAAAGATAAATATGTGCAGGCAGGTCGTAAGTTCGAGCGTGTTTATGACCGGGACACCTTACTGCCGAGAATGTACAGCGATGACGGACAGCATGTAGGTTATTATCGAGACTGGATGGGTATGACCGAAACTCAGTCTCCTACCTTTATGGATAACATTGGATTTTTGATAAGCTATCAAACCAGTTTTATGTACACCCGTTATTTTGCATGGAATTTTATAGGCAGGCAAAATGATGAACAGGGCCATGGAGATTTTACACATGGAAACTGGCTTAGCGGAATCACTTTTATAGACAATATGCTTTTAGGCGGCCAAAATGATCTACCTCAGAGTCAGCTCGAGAATAAAGCATTTAACCGTTTTTATTTCCTGCCTTTTATTCTGGGAATTATTGGTGCTTTCTGGCATTTTAAGCGAAATCAAAAAGATGCGGGAATAGTGGGTTTATTATTTTTCTTCACCGGTTTAGCCATTGTTCTTTATCTGAATCAAAACCCATTACAACCACGTGAAAGAGATTATGCCTATACGGGATCTTTTTATGCTTTTGCGATCTGGATTGGTTTGGGGGTTGCGGGAATTGCCGATTTGCTTCGTAAAAAAATCAATTCTAAAACAGCTGCCATTACCGCAACAGTTTTAGGTTTATTAGCAGCGCCCGTGCTGATGGCGAAAGATGGCTGGGATGATCATAATCGTTCTGAAAAATACACAGCCCGCGATCTGGCAAGCAATTATCTGGAGTCTTGTGCACCTAACGCTATTCTATTCACCTACGGAGATAATGATACTTATCCGCTGTGGTATGCCCAGGAAGTCGAAAATATCAGACCAGATGTGCGTGTAGTGAATTTAAGTTTACTGGGAACAGACTGGTATATCCGCCAGATGAAAAAGAAAGTTAATCAGGCAGATGCACTTCCAATCTCTATGCCCGATGAAAAATTTGTACAAGGTGTAAGGGATGTTCTGGGCTACCAGGATTATCAGGTTCAGGGTGCAGTAGAATTGAAAACTCTGTTTGATGTTCTTACTTCAGAAGATGATGCAGACAAAGCAACGTATCAGGATGGATCAAAAGAAAACTTCCTTCCGACTAAAAGCTTCAAATTAACTGTAGATCCCAATGTAGTTCTTTCAACAAATACTGTAAATGAAACTCAGAAGAGTCAAATAACCCCGATGATGGAATGGAATTACAACAAGAATTACGTTACAAAAACCGAACTGGCTATTTTTGATATCCTGGCTCATAACAACTGGAAGCGTCCGGTTTATTTTGCGATTACTGTTCCTTCTGATAACTATATCGGATTAGATAATTACCTGTATAATGAGGGATTTGCTTACCGCTTGCTTCCTTTGCAACAACCTGCTCCCGACAGCACTCAGCAACGTCAGGAACTGACCAATACCGATGCAATGTATGACCACATGATGAATAAATTCAAATGGGGAAACATGAAAAATGCAGCTTACCTGGATCCGGAGTCTGTAAGAATGATTGCGGTGATCGTAAACAATTTCAATATCCTGGCAGAATCTTTATACAAACAAGGTCGTACAGCGGAGGCCAAAAAAGTTCTTGACAAATGTCTTGAAGTTGTTCCTAACAAAAACTTCTCTCTGAATTTTACAATCCGCAAATTTTATATGGCCGATTTGTTTTATAAACTTAAAGATATTCAGAAAGGAAATCAGATTACGGAAAGCACCGCAGATTATATTGAGGATCAATTGAATTATATGTATGCCATTTCTCAAACTAAAGAAAATCTTGGAAAACAGGATATTCAACTTGGAATGTCTATCATGAATGAGCTTGTAAAAATTACTGAACAAAACGGACAGACTGCTTTAAATGCAAAATTGCAAAGTAAATTTAAAGCACTGGAGTCTAAATTTATTGGCGGCAGACAGATGGAATAAACATCAGAGCTTTAAAACTATTAAATTAACTTGTAACAATAAGGCCTGCTATCTTACAGAAGCAGGCCTTTTATATATTATTAAATATCAGGTTTGATAGTATTTAGACTTAAATCCTTTTGATATTGTAAGGAAATATCAGCTATTCTACCACAACTCCCATTGCGCAAAACTTATCAATACGTTCTGTAATGATCTGATCAATGCTTTTGCTTTTTAAAATGGCCAGATCTTTTAAAATCTGTTCTTTAATAGTATTGGCCATCATTTGCGGATTGTGATGCGCTCCGCCCTGCGGCTCTTCGATTATACCATCAATCAATTTATTTTCCAGCATGTTCTTAGAAGTAAGTTTCAAACATTCGGCTGCCCTTTGTTTAAAATCCCAGCTTCGCCATAAGATAGAAGAACATGATTCCGGTGAAATTACAGAATACCAGGTATGCTGAAGCATATATACTTTATCGCCAATCCCAATTCCCAAAGCGCCACCCGAAGCACCCTCGCCAATAATCATACAAAGGATCGGTACTTTTAATACTGACATTTCTAAAAGGTTGCGGGCAATAGCCTCGCCTTGTCCGCGTTCTTCTGCTTCCAAACCTGGATAAGCACCCATTGTATCAATGAATGAAATAACCGGCTTGTTGAATTTTTCAGCAAGTCTCATCAACCGCAGGGCTTTTCGGTAGCCCTCCGGATTTGCCATTCCAAAATTGCGATACTGGCGTTCCTTTGTATTTTTCCCTTTTTGATGGCCGATAATCATTACGGTTTGACCGGCAATGGTTGCAAATCCACCAATAATGGCTTTATCATCTTTTACGGTGCGGTCACCATGCATTTCTATAAAATCATCGCATATATAGGAAATGTAATCCAACGTTTGCGGACGATCAGGATGACGGGAAAGTTGTACTTCCTCCCAGCCTGTAAGGTTAGAATATATGGTTTTCCGTGTTTCTTCCAGCCTTGATTCAAGCTCTGCAAGTGTAGCCGTCATATCTACCTTGGTTTTATCAGAAACTTGGGTGATCTTATCAATCTGGCTTTGCAGATCGGCTATTGGCTTTTCAAAATCAAATGTTGTATGCATTTATCCACATAATGAGCCCGCTAAAATAGGCATTTTTACCAATCCAAAAGCAAGCTTAATTTGAATAACCTCTAATCCGGTTATATTTTTTGATTTGATCAGGACTTAGAATCCGTCTGGCCTTAAGATGTGCCTGCAGATGAGCATTTCTCAATTCGGCCTGATAAAGCCCTATTTTGTTTGTATAGTAGATAATAGAACCTTCATTTGCCTTGCCCGAAGCAAATAATTCATTAATCTTTTTTTCTTCAGCAAGTATAAATCCTGCCATTTCCAGTGCTTTAAATTTCATGGCTTCTATCGCAGCCGTTAGATGAGTTTTCTGCAAAGCTGAAAGTTTAAGCTCTTTTTCCAAATCCAAAACATGCATCGGTCCCGGATAACTGTTTAATTCTGCCGGCTTTGCCAAACCCATTCCCTTACCATGTTTGTAAGCATTATATTCAGAGAGAGATAAGGACTTTATGGGAGATTTTTCCGGTTCATCAGTTACCTCCTGCGAAGTTTTATCTACGGTTTGATTGTGCTGAGAAAAAGCTTTGCCGGTAAATGCAACAGCAATTAGAAATATTTTGAATGTTCTGTTCATATACATATGTTTATTTCGGAACGAAAATCACAACTTAAAATTTTAGAGCGGTTCTGTTTTCATAAAATCAATTGATCGTTTCTCCGCTATTATTTGCAAGCCAGCTTTCTGCACAGGCTTTATTAATAAAAAATTCAGCTTTAATTTCACTTTCTTTATGTTTTACTAATTTATTGGCAGATAACCTGCTGAACGTACTTCCAGAGTATATCCAGGCAAAATTTCTCAATCCGGCTTCTTCCATTTGCGGAAACCAGATTTCGCCTCCCCAGTCGGCAGCCTCAGACCAGCTACCAATTACTTTGGAATTATCGTTTAAAACTTTGCTGCAGTTATTTTTTTTCAGAAGATCCAGCATCACCAGGCAACCCTTTTTAACAGTCTCGAAGTTTTGGAACCCTTTCCATTCTGCATATAACCACTGTTTATCAGGTATATATTTAATATCAAGTTTTGAATCAGAATAAAAAGTTTGGTTATCTGTATCAGGTTTACATTCCGTTTTTTGAATACAAAGTGGCAAAGAGAAATAAAATACCGAACCAACTCCGGGTTCACTTTCTATCCATAAACTGCCCTGATGTCTTTTAAGAATTTCATTTGAAATAAATAAACCCAGACCTAATCCCTGAAAACGCATGGAAGTATTATCCACACGATAATATCGGTCAAACGTTTTTGAAAGATTCTCCGGTTCAATGCCAATACCAAAATCCTGCACAGAAACTACAATATTATCATCTATAATTTCAAGCTTGATTATTACCTTATCTGCATCAGGAGAATATTTGATTGCATTGGAAAGAAAATTGAAAATCACCTGCTCTATTCTGAATCGGTCGCCTTTAAATAATACCGGTTCCGTTTGCGCTATAATCAACTGATGTGAATGTGAAGTAAGTTGCATGCTTCTGACACTATCAGCAAGCATCTCCATAAAATCAAATTCAGTTTCGTTGTATACCAATTTACCGGCATTAATTTTAGAGACGTCCAGAAGGTCAGAAATAAGTCTTTCTAAACGCAATAGATGATCTGATGCTTTCAAAGCAAATTTATGAGCGCTATGATCATCATCCACCATTTTTTCTATAAGCTGTATGGACGCTTTAATACTTGTAAGGGGGGTTTTCAATTCATGGCTTGCGATACTTAGAAATTCATCTTTTTTCTCTGAAAGATCTTTGATAGCCTGGCTGGCCAGTTCCTGCTCCGTTATATCAACCATACTTCCAACATAACCTTCGAAACGGGAGTTAATATAAAGGGGGTTAGCCTGAGCAAAAACCCAATGAATCTTACCTTCAGCATCAATTAACTGAAGCTTATTATGATAAATAATACGGCGTTTTACACTTTCCAACCATTTGAATTTTCTTTCTTCAGAGTCATCCATAATTATTGCTGAATAAAATCCAAAGCCTAAACTATCGTTGAAAGATATTCCTGTAAACTCAATCCACTTTTTGTTTACATACACACATTTACCATCCACATCAGCCTTCCATACCATAAAAGGAGTTTCATCTGCAAGTATTTTGAAATACTTTTCAGCATGCTTTAACTGATCCACCTCCATTTTCTGATCATTGATATCGGTATTGGTTCCAACCCACATCACCACCTCATCTGAATTATCTTTCAGGCAAATAGCATTCGAAACATGCCATCGATATTCGCCGCCGGCATCCATCAAACGTGTTTCCATACTAAATTCTGTTTGATTTGTAAATGAATGGAGCAACTTTCTATTGTACTCATCCCGTTCATCCGGATGGATTAAAGAATCCCATTTCCATGAATTAACATCATCCAGAGAAATGTTGGCGTAGCTCATCCAGGCTTTATTCAGGTAATTCACATTGCCTTTTTCATCAGCAACCCAAACTTTATGAGGCATTGAATCGGCAATAAACTCCATTCTGTTTTTGCTGATTTCCATCTCTTTGTTAGCCAGAACGAGGTCGGTAACTTCAAATCCAAAAGCAGCAATACCGTCAATATCTCCTTGCTGATCATAAACGGGTGTAATATTAAAATCAAGATAAATTTCCTTCTGATGTCCGTTGGGTTCGGTAAAATTAAGTTTGTGTCTGCTTCCCTTTTGAGGCTTACCTGTTTCAAAAACCTCGCGGCCAATTTTTGCATCTTTTGGATCAATAAGGCCCGGATACATTTCTTCGGGAGTTTTGCCGTAATGATCGTTTCTTTTCGAGAATTCGGTTACTGCCCGGTTTACAAAATCATATCTCAGCTCAGGACCGCGTCTAACCGTGATAAATGCAGGCGCATTCATAAATACAGATTTGAATTCTTCCTGTTGTTTATCTATAATTTTTTGGAGAAGATCGGTTTTCTGGAAAGCTTCTTTGCGATTGGTGATATCAATTATATATGTTACAGCCTGCGCCCTGTTATGATCCTGAAGAGCTGAAGATCCTATCAGAACCCAAACCCGTGTTCCATCTTTCCGGATATATTGTTTCTCAAACGGAGCACATTGTCCTGAAGACTTAAGATCTTCAATAGCGGATAAAGATTGGGGTATAAATTCCGGAGCAGTTATCTCACTCCAGCGTATTTCACCTTTGATCAATTCTTCTCTTGAATATCCGATCATATTCAAAAATGTGTCGTTGGCATCTATTACCACTCCGTCAAAATTAGAAATCAGAATACCAATTATCGTTGATTCATAGATTTTTTCAAACTTATATTCGGCCGACTTAAGACGAATTTTTCCCTGAAATATCGTGTGACTTATCGTTTTTTTCAATGTTACAATAAGTACCAGAGCGAAAACCAGAAGTGCAGAAATTATAATTTTGAATACAGTCAATGAGAATATATCCAGCAAGAAAATAAGTACAGTTAAGGTTATTAAAGCTATTAAAATAGAGGAGCTCCAATTCAAACGGCCATAAATTTCTTTTTCGTTCATACTATGTTTTAATGGTGAAAAATTGAGTTAAAATCCAGACCAATTTAAGTGCCTGAATTTTGAACTGTTATGAATTATTTAAATTGCACAAGAAAAAAATTGTCTTCTGATCAAAACAAGAATGAAATTGATAAGTTAAGATCATGAATTCCAAATCAAAGTAATATGTCAAAAGTCATTCTAATTACCGGTACATCCTCAGGAGTTGGATTACACACCGCGGTTCATCTGGCCGCTCAGGGAAATAAAGTATATGCCAGCATGAGAGATCTTTCTAAAAAAGAAGATTTAGAAAATCTGGCCGGACTAAAAAATGTATCACTCGAGATCTTACAGCTTGATATTCAAAAAAACGAAGAGGTTGAAGCCGCCGTAAATACCATTATCAGCAAGGAAAACCGTATTGATGTATTGATTAATAATGCCGGCGCCGGATTTATTGGAACAATGGAACAGACCTCTATGGAGGAGATTCATAATACGATGGATATTAATTTTTACGGACCAATCAGGTGTATGAAGGCGGTTTTACCTTTTATGCGTAAACAGCATGCGGGTCATATTATAAATATTTCTTCGGTGGGAGGATTGGTGGGCCAGCCCATGAATGAAATTTATTGCGCCGCTAAATTTGCTCTTGAAGGCCTTTCTGAAAGCATCGCAACCTATATGGAGCCTTATTTTGGAATTAATGTTTCCATTATTGAGCCGGGCGGAATCATTACCGAATTTGGAAATAACATCTTTAAAAATCTGGAGAAATCCGGAGGAATTAAAAAAGGCGCATACGAGCCGCTGGTTAATGACTATATGGATTACCGGGCTTCCTTTACTGATGAAATGAAAGCAAAAGCCTTTCAAACTCCTGATCAGATTGCTGAACTTATATCGTCTTGCATTGCCGATAAAAAGCCTGCATTAAGATACCTGAGTTCTGAGAACGCAGAAAAATTTACGTATTTAAAATCCGGCCTGGATACAAGCGGAAATCATCTCCAGGCCATGATCCGAAAAAACATCTTAAACAAATAATTACGATTCAGGAATTGTAAAAATGATGCAGGTGCCTTCACCGGGTTCGCTTTCTACGCGGATAATACCGCCGTGCTGAGTTACAAAATCCTTCACCAGGATTAAGCCAAGGCCTGATCCTTTTTCATTATTAGTGCCCGAAACTGATTGGGAAGTAGAATTGCTAAATAAATTTTCACGGATTTCTGCTTCCATTCCAACACCCGAATCGGTGATGCAAACTTCTATCATCTTATCTAAACGCTGAGCAGTTACCGTTATTAATCCTCCCTGAGGAGTATATTTTATAGCATTGGTAACTAAATTCTGGAGTATGGACCGAAGCATTAAAATATCTGCATTTACATACACGTCAAAAGGAATTTTATTACGAAGTGTAATGTTTTTCTGAAGTGCGTTTGCTTTCAATAATTCCAAACTCTGATCCATTGCCCTAACCATATGAAGCTTCTCAGGATTAAAGTTTGTTTTTTCGTGCTGCATTTTGGCCCAGTCAACCAATTCATTCAATTGCTGAAGAATTTTATTGGAGGTTCTGTGAATGATTTTTGCCAGAGGCTGAATATCTTCAAAAGTTTGATTTTCGGTATCGCGGCTTAACTTATCTGAAGAAATAAGTAAAGCCGTAAGCGGATTCCGCAAATCGTGTGAAATAACTGACAAAAATTTATCTTTTGACAGATTCAGGTCTTTAAGTTCCTTATTTAATTCTTCAAGTTCCTGGGTTCTTTCAGAAACCCTTTTTTCAAGTCCCTGATTTAAGCGGATAAGTTCATCATTAATGCTGATCAGGTTTTCTTCCTGCCGCTTTAAAAGCATGTTCTTCTTATGCAATTCTGCAAAAACAGCAACTTTAGAGCGCAGTATCTGCGGATTAACCGGTTTACGGATATAATCTACTGCTCCGGCTTTATATCCTTTAAATACCGATGCATCCTCATAATCCTGACCGGTTATAAAAATAATAGGAATGTGTCTTAATTTATCACGCTGATAAATCAATTCAGCGGTTTCATACCCATCCATCACCGGCATACGAACATCCAAAAGTATCAGCGAAAAATCCTCTTCTTTTAAAAGAATTTTCAGGGCTTCTTTGCCAGAAAGAGCCTTGAAGAATGTATAGCCTTCTTTCTCAAGAATAACTTCCATTGACATCAGGCTATCCGCATTATCATCAACCAGTAGAATTTTTACCATTAGGATTGTTCTGCTATACTTTTATTTAATCTTCTTTTCATACTCCTGAATCTCATTTTGCTGATAAAGCCAAACCCGCATCAGAGATAACAATTGATCGGTTTTAACAGGCTTCGTAATATAATCTGAAGCACCAGAGGCCAGACATTTTTTACGGTCGCCGATCATAGCTTTTGCTGTTACCGCGATAATTGGCAGGTTATCATTTTTTTTCTCTTTACGGATGTGTTGAATAGTTTCATAACCATCCATTTCAGGCATCATGATATCCATTAATACAATATCGATCTCCGATTGTGAATCTAAAATCTCAAGTGCTTCCTTTCCGCTTTCGGCAGTTAAAACGTCCAGTTTTGATCTCTCAAAGGCAGCAGTTAAAGCAAATAAGTTCCGGACATCATCATCCACAATTAAAACTTTCTTACCATCAAGTATATCTGCAGTTCCAATAGCTTTTTCAACCAAACGCATTTTATCATCTTCCAAAGTATTTATATTTAAATGAATACGGCTAAGAACTTCGTTTAATAAATGCCCGTTGAATTCTTCTGACTTTAGAAGTGTACTAATGTTTAATCCCTTCACACTTTTCTGGTCTGTTTTATTAACAACACTATCAGTATAAAGTATAAGTGGTATTTCTGATTTTTCGGCTTTTAAAAACTTAAATAAGCTTTTCTCATCAGATAATTCCGAATCAGCTACGATACAATCGAACTCTCCTGTCTTTATTAATTCCATTCCCTCATTTACATCTGAAGCAAACGAAGTGCTGATAAATTCTGATTTAAGAAGTTCCTTCAATTCGCTATTTACTTTCTGAACCGGATTAATAACCAGCACTTTTTTAAGCTGGCGATTATTAAAAGCGATCATTTCTTCAAATAAATTTTCCATAAGGGGAGCAGAAACCGGTTTTATATGGAAACTTTTTGCGCCCAATTTATACGAAACGTCTTTATAATCTACTCCGGAAATCACATATACGGGAATATGGCGAACTGCAGAATTGCTTTTTAAAAGTTTTAAAATATTCCACCCATTTGATTCAGGCATATTTACATCCAGCGTAATGGCAATCGGCTTAAAATTCTGAATACACTCAAATATTTCGAGATAACTGATGGCTATAACCACTTTTAAACCTGCATCATGAGCCTTCTCTCTCATTATACTTCTCAACCTGAGATCATCTTCAATAAGTAAAACCACTTTATCTTTGGAAGATATCTGAGGTTTATCATCCTCTATCAGAATTTCATCAAAATCCTTCAATTTGATGGCTGTGGACGTAGCAGTGTCTCCGAATTCTTTTGCAGGTGAAATATGTAATGGTTTTTTACCCTCATTATATTTGAGGGGGAGATATAAGGTAAAAATACTTCCCTTGTCCGGAATACTTTCTACCATAATAGCGCCGCCTAATAATTCGGCAAAACCTTTGCTGATTGAAAGTCCCAGACCTGTGCCTCCGTATTTTCGGCTAGTAGAACCTTCCGCCTGCTGAAAGGCTTCAAATATCAGCGATTGTTTTTTCTCCGGAATACCGATTCCTGTATCTTCTATAGAAAATGCAATGAATGAATCTCCGCTGGCCGGACTAACATTTTTCAGCGAGGTGCGCTGAATACTCAGTTTAACTTCCCCTTTTTCGGTGAATTTAAATGCATTTGAAAGGAGATTTTTTAAGATCTGAGCCAGTCGCTGTACATCAGTATCTAATTTTTCGGGAAGATTCTCATCAATTTCGATTTTGAAATTCAGGTTTTTGGTTTCAGAAATCGGGCGGAACGTTGTTTCAACAAAGGAAACAATTTCCCTGAAATCTACCGGTGTAATATCAATTGTGATTACTCCGGATTCAATCTTGCTAAGATCGAGAATATCGTTAATCAGGTGAATCAGATCATTACCGCATGAATGGATTGTTTTTGCATACCTGATCTGCTTTTCTGATAAATTTCCGTCGTGATTTTCAAAAAGTTGCTGAGCTAAAATCAGCAAACTATTTAGTGGCGTGCGTAACTCATGCGACATATTAGCCAAAAACTCCGACTTATATTTAGAAGTCAGCGTGAGCTGTTCTGCCTTATCTTCCAGTGAACGACGGGCCTCCTCTACTTCTTTATTAATTTGCTCTACTTCCTCTTTTTGCTTTTCTAATAACTGAGCCTTTTCATGCAGCTCATCATTGGCCCTTCTTAATTCTTCCTGCTGGGATTTTAAATCTCCCGAAAGGGATTGCGACTGAGATAAAAGTTCTTCTGTACGGGTATTGGTTTCGATATTGTTTAACACGATACCGATACTTTCTGTCAACTGATCGAGGAAATCGAGATGTGTATGACTGAAATGCTGAAAAGAAGCTAGCTCTATAACCGCTTTAATATTATTCTCGAACAATACCGGCAGAATTACCAGATCAAGCGGTGGCGCATTTCCAATTCCGGAATTAATTCTCAGATATTCGCCCGGAACGTTGGATAATAAAATCCGCTCCTTATCGGTAGCACATTGTCCTACCAGTCCTTCACTCAGCGAGAATTCTTTATTAATAGTTTTGCGAGATTTTTGAGCATAACCTGCAAAGAGCTTTAACTTAGGTTCCTTATTTTCTTCGGCCGGCTGCAATATATAAAATGCACCATAACGGGCGTTTACCAATTCTGCAAGCTCAGATAAAATTTTATTTGCAACCGCATTTCTATCCCGCTGTCCCTGCAGCATCTGGGCAAACTTGGCCAGGTTAGATTTCAGCCAATCCTGTTCCCGGTTTTCTGTAGTAGTATCTTTCAGGTTGGCGATCATTTGGTTGATGGTATCTTTCAGAGCTTCCACCTCGCCACGGGCATCCACACGAATCATTCGGGTTAAATCTCCCTTAGTAACCGCCGAAGCAACTTCGGCAATAGCCCTCACCTGTGTGGTTAAGTTTTCTGCCAGCTGATTTACGTTTTTAGTTAAATCAAGCCATGTTCCGGATGCGCCCGGCACATTGGCCTGGCCACCCAGCTTTCCTTCTACTCCCACCTCACGGGCTACAGTTGTTACCTGCTCAGCAAAAACAGCCAGGGTATCAATCATCCCATTAATTGTTTCCGTTAACTGGTAAACTTCACCCTGAGCATTAATGGAAAGTGTTTGTTTCAGATTTCCATTTGCTACAGAAGTTACTACTTTGGCAATACCACGTACCTGACTTGTTAAATTCGAAGCCATGTTATTTACCGAATCTGTTAAATCTTTCCAGGTTCCGGCAACACCCGGCACAAACGCCTGACCGCCTAACCGACCCTCGGTTCCTACTTCTCTTGCCACACGGGTTACCTCAGAGGCGAAACCATTCAGCTGATCCACCATCGTATTGATAGTGTTTTTTAATTCGAGAATTTCTCCCTTTACATCTACCGTAATTTTTTTACTTAAATCCCCATACGCCACTGCGGTGGTTACATCCGCGATATTTCTCACTTGCGAAGTTAAATTTCCACCCATCTGGTTTACCGAATCTGTAAGCTCTTTCCAGGTTCCGGCAACACCGGGAACTTTAGCCTGACCACCCAGTTTTCCTTCGGTACCTACTTCGAGAGCTACCCGGGTTACTTCGGAAGCAAAACCGTTCAGCTGATCCACCATTGTGTTAATGGTATCTTTCAATTCCTGAATCTCGCCCCTGGCTTCAATGGTAATTTTTCGAGATAAATCTCCTTTAGCTACTGCCGTGGTTACCTGTGCAATATTCCGAACCTGAAGAGTCAGGTTGCTACCCATTTTATTTACCGAATCGGTTAGATCTTTCCAAACACCGCCAACTCCTTTTACTTTAGCCTGCCCGCCCAGTTTCCCTTCAGTTCCTACTTCGAGTGCTACACGTGTTACTTCAGAAGCAAATGCGTTCAGCTGTTCCACCATTGTATTAATGGTTTCTTTCAATTCAAAAATTTCGCCTTCTACGGTTACCGTGATTTTCTTGGAAAGGTCTCCATTGGCAACCGCTGTAGTTACGGCCGCAATATTACGAACCTGGGCAGTTAAATTACCGGCCATCTGATTTACCGAATCGGTTAAATCTTTCCAGGTTCCGGCAACACCCGGCACATATGCCTGTCCGCCGAGCTTACCTTCCGTACCTACTTCTCTGGCCAGCCGCGTAACCTCATTACCAAAAGAGTTTAACTGGTCTACCATTGTATTAATGGTATTTTTCAGCTCCAAAATCTCCCCGTTTGCCGCCACAGTAATCTTTCTTGACAAATCTCCTTTGGCCACCGCCGTGGTAACTTCTGCTATATTTCTCATTTGGGTAGTCAGATTGCTACCCATTTTATTTACTGAATCTGTTAAATCTTTCCAGGTTCCGCCAACACCTCTCACCTTAGCCTGACCGCCGAGCTTACCTTCTGTACCTACTTCAAGGGCTACCCGGGTTACTTCCGAGGCAAAGGAATTCAGCTGATCCACCATCGTGTTGATCGTGTTCTTTAATTCAAGAATCTCGCCTTTAACATCAACCGTAATTTTTCGGGAAAGATCTCCGTTGGCAACAGCGGTGGTAACATCTGCAATATTTCTTACCTGAGAAGTTAAATTTCCTCCCATCTGATTTACTGAATCTGTTAATTCTTTCCAGGTTCCGGCAACACCGGGTACTTTAGCCTGGCCGCCCAGTTTTCCTTCGGTACCTACTTCCAGAGCCACCCGGGTTACTTCAGAAGCAAAACCGTTCAATTGATCCACCATTGTATTAATAGTGTTTTTCAGTTCCAGTATCTCCCCTTTTACATCAACAGTTATATGCCGGGAAAGGTCACCCTTTGCTACAGCGGTAGTAACTTCGGCAATGTTTCGGACCTGGGCAGTTAAATTACCCGCCATCTGGTTTACAGAATCTGTCAAATCTTTCCAGGTTCCGGCCACACCGGTTACTTTAGCCTGGCCTCCAAGTTTTCCTTCTGTACCTACTTCGAGTGCTACACGGGTTACCTCAGATGAAAATGAATTCAACTGATCCACCATCGTGTTAATCGTATTTTTTAATTCCAGAATCTCTCCTTTTGCATCCACGGTAATCTTTCTGGAAAGATCCCCTTTAGCAACAGCTGTAGTTACTTCGGCAATATTTCTCATCTGGGTAGTTAAGTTACTTCCCATTTGGTTTACCGAATCTGTCAGCTCTGCCCATACCCCTGCAACTCCCTTAATTCTGGCTTGTTCACCAAGTTTACCTTCAGAACCCACCTGGCGGGCAACCCGGGTTACTTCCATGGTGAACAGCCTGAGCTGGCTAATCATCGTATTGGATTCTTTGGCGATTCTTAAAAATTCGCCTCTTAAAGGTTGGCCATTTACCTCTAAAGGAATCTGTTTTGACAGATCACCGCGAGCAACAGAATTTATCATTCCAGCCATTTCTATGGTGGGAACAGTAAGATTGGAAATTAAGCAGTTTAATGAATTAATTCCAGATAACCATTGGCCCCGGGCTTCCGGAATGTCTACTCTTTTGGACAGATTTCCCTGATGACCAATAACTCTTTCTGCGGCAGAAATCTCTGAAACTACCCGCTCATTCATATCGATGATATCATTAAGCACTTCGCAGATTTTTCCGCTTATACCCGCCTGAGTAACGGGCATCCTTACATTTAACTTCCCAATTTTAACAAGGGATAAAACCCGAAGCAGTTCTTTCAGATCCAGAGAATCTTCATCAGGGGCATTGTTATCTTTTGAATTCATCGTTTCGAGTCATCTAAAAAATTCAGTTCTATAATTTAAACCTGACAAAAGCAGCTTTTCCAAAAAACTTTAAATGCAGGAAATCAATATATTCCAATTAACAAATTATTGTTTACTTATTGTAACAATTTAGTTGATAGTGAAGTTTCCGACAGTATCCAAAATCATGCCGTTGCAACTGAGTAGTTTGTTAATTATTACACCCATCAACTATTTTTTGGAATGGAAAATATTGTTGCCGGGCAACTTTCCCATCATGTAAATTAAATCTCCGCCATTTGTAAGCTCCTGATGTGTTAAAAATAACCGATCTAAAGGCTTACCATTCAGCAAAATTTTCTGCACATACACATTTTTATCGCTCTGGTTTTTCGCGGTAATTTTTAAAACTTTTCCATTTTCAAAATGAAGAACAGCGGATTGTACCAATGGACTACCTATTGAATATTGATCAGATCCCGGGGCAACCGGATAAAACCCGAGTGAACTAAAAATATACCAGGCACTCATTTGTCCGCAATCATCATTTCCGCCCAAACCATCCGGACCATTATTATACTGCTTTTTAAGGATCATCCGAACTCTTTCCTGAGTTTTCCAGGGCTGGCTTGTCCAGTTATAAAGGTAGGCTACGTGGTGAGCAGGCTCATTGCCATGAACATAATTTCCTATAATTCCTTCCCGGGTTATATCTTCGGTATGAGCAAAAAATTCATCGGGCAGATGCATGGTAAATAAGGAATCCAGATGAGGAATAAATTTTTTATCCCCACCCATCATAGCAATCAGACCAGATGGATCCTGCGGAACATACAAGCTGTAATTCCATGCATTCCCTTCAATAAAGCCCTGACCTTCCGTATTCAGCACATCAAAGTCTTTTCTGAAATTCCCGTCACTAAGCCTGGGTCTCATAAAACCTATAGAGGCATCGTACACATTTTTCCAGTTTTGAGATCGCTTTAAAAACTCATTGTAGACCTGTAAATTATTTATTTTTTTAGCTATCTGAGCAATACTCCAATCATCATAAGCATATTCCAAAGTAGATGAAACCGAAGTGCCGTTTTTGTCTGAGGGAATGTATCCTTTATCAATATACTCTCCAATTCCCTCGTAGCTTCGATGATTAGCTGTAGCTATACAAGCCTCCAAAGCTTTGTTTATATCTCCTGTAAAATTTCCTTTTATAATCGCATCTGCCAGTACAGAAACACTATGATAGCCGCTCATACACCAGTTATCATTGGCATAATGCGACCATACAGGCAGCATTTTCAGAGTACTCTGATCATAATGGGCCAGCATCGATTTGGCCATATCATTATTTCTGGAGGGCTGAATCAAATTGAATAATGGATGAAGCGCCCGGTAGGTATCCCATAAAGAAAAGGTTGTGTAGTTTGTAAAATCTTTGGCTACATGTCTGTTTTGATCCAGTCCTTTATATTCCCTGTTTTTATCCATGTATTCAGTCGGGCTGAGAAATGCATGGTACATGGCGGTATAAAAATTAACCAAATCTTTTGGATCACCCGTTTTTACCTGAACCTTGTTAAATTCTGAATTCCATTGGTTCTGACCCTCCATTTTAACTTTTTGGAAATCCCATGAGGGAATTTCCTCTTTCATGTTTGCCAATGCATTTTCTGTGCTTACCGGAGAAAGTGCGAATTTGATTTTTACCTGTTCATTTTCCTTTGTATCGAAATCAAAATACATTCTTAACTGCCTGCCGGCCAGTTCAGGGAAATTCTTACTCTGATCAAACTTTCGCCAGAAGCCTTTATATGGCTGGGATTTAGAATATTCCTTTGATCCGTAAGATTTAAACGGTTTAGAAAAAGACATGGCAAAATACACGGTGCGGGTTCTGGCCCAGCCATTGGTTTGGCGGTAACCGGTAACCAGCGAATCGTTTTCTACACGGATAAAGGTCCATACATTTTTATCATCATAATTGTAAATGCCATGCATCATGTCTAAAATAATATGCGACTGATCTGATCTGGGAAATGTATACTGGTGTAATCCAACCCGGGTGGTGGTAGTCATTTCGGCCAGAATCTTATCATCCTCCAGTTTTACTTTGTAGTAATTAGGCTCGGCCTTTTCTGTAGAATGAAAAAACCGCGAACGATACCCTGTTTCGGGATGATCTTTGGTTCCCGGGTTTAACTGCAGCGCACCTACAGTAGGCATTATCAGGAAATCACCCAAATCAGAATGACCTGTTCCGCTAAAGTGCGTATGGCTAAAACCCACAATTGTCGGATCATTGTACTGATAGCCCGCACAATACTTGTAAACATCGCCATTGTACTTCCCATTTACAGCATATGGAATTGTATCCGTATCAGGACTTAACTGTACGGAACCAAACGGAACTGTAGCGCCGGGAAAAGTATGGCCCATTTTTTCTGTACCGATCATTGGATTTGCATACTGAAGCAGATCCAATTTTTTTGTCTGGGCGCTTAATGAACCTGACGCAGCCGAAAATATAAGGATTAGACTAATCTGAAGAAATCTGGATTTTGAAAAATACATAACAACAATATTATTGTGCCTGGGTTGAAAACGAATAAGGAAATGATGAGGCGGATGTTCCGCGTTTAAGATTTGGATTGGGCGACATCTCTATATTAATCCTGCTTCCTTTAAGAAGTTCTGAATGACTTAGCCAATTCTTATTATACAGCGACCCGTTAATCTTCATCTTACTGATATATTTATTCTTTGCGGAATTATTGGGAGCATCAATAATTATTTGCTTCCCATTTTCAAGTGTCAGAGTAATTTTTTTGAACAGCGGCGCACCCAATACATACTGATCGGTGGCCGGCGTAACCGGATAGAAACCCATGGCTGAGAAAACATACCAGGCAGAAGTTTGTCCGTTATCTTCATCGCCGCAATAGCCGTCCGGACTTGCTTTATATAACCTGTCCATCGTTTCGCGAACCCAATATTGAGTTTTCCATGGCTCAGCAGCGTAATTATACAAATAAATCATATGCTGAATAGGCTGATTTCCATGCGCATACTGGCCCATATTAGCTATCTGCATTTCTTTTATCTCATGAATCATACCGCCATAATAACTGTCATCATAAACAGGCGGCAGAGTGAAAACGGAATCGAGCTTATTCACAAATTTCTCTTTACCTCCCATGAGCGTAACCAATCCTTCAATATCCTGAAAAACCGACCATGTATAATGCCAGCTGTTTCCTTCTGTAAATGCATCTCCCCATTTAAACGGATTAAAGGGGGACTGAAAATCACCTGCCTTGTTTTTCCCTCTCATTAACCCTGTAGACGGATCAAATAAATTTTTATAATTCATACTCCGTTTAGCATACACATCAATCTCTGCTTTTGGCTTTCCCAAAGCTTTTCCAAGCTGGTAAATGGCAAAATCATCGTAAGCATATTCCAAAGTTCGGGCTGCATTTTCATTGATTTTAACATCATAAGGAACAAAACCCAATGAATTATAATAGTCAACCCCGGCTCTGCCTACAGCTTCAATGGGCCCTTCATTATTGGCTCCGTGAATCAGCGCCTTGTATAACGTTTCAATATCATAGCCTCTCAAGCCTTTCACATAGGCATCGGCCACTACCGAAGCCGAATTATTACCGATCATAATATTGGCATAGCCGGGACTGGACCATTCGGGCAGCCAACCTCCTTCTTTGTAATCATTTATCAAACCTTCCTGCATTTCTTTATTTATGGAGGGATAAACCAGGTTTAGAAAAGGATATAATGCCCGGAATGTATCCCAGAAACCGGTTCCGGCGAACATATATCCCGGCAGTATTTTGCTGTTATACGGACTCCAGTGAATTATTTCATTGACGGCATTAATTTCATAAAGCTTATTGGGAAAGAAAACCGTTCTGTACAGACAGGAATAAAATGTTTTAAGTTCATCGGTTGATCCGCCTTCAACTTTTATTTTACCAAGGGTTTCATTCCATATTTTTCTGGACTTCTCTTTGGTCTGTTCAAATTCATCTTTCCCTATTTCTCTTTGCAGATTCAGGCTGGCCTGTTCAAAACTGATAAAGGAAGATGCGACTTTAACATTTACTTTTTCTCCTTTTTGAGTTTTAAACCCGATAACCACACCCGTATGGTTTGCTTTTAACTCCATTTTTTTGGAACTGAATTCTTTGCCATCCCAAGTTCCCGCCAGTTTAAAATCTGTATCAAATTCTAAGACGAAGTAATTTTTAAAATCATCATATTTTCCGCGGCTGTGGCGGGTGCTGTAACCCATAATTTTTCGTTCGCCGGGAATAATTTTAACATATGATCCTTTGTCAAAAGCATCCAGAACTATCCATGCGCTGTCGGTTTTTGGGAAAGTAAACCGGAATTGAGCAGCACGTTCGGTAGTGGTTAATTCTGTACTTACATCATGATCTGCAAGGTAAACGCTGTAATAATATGGCTTAACAATTTCTGATTTATGTGAAAACCAGCTGGCACGTTCATCCTGATCAATTTTAAGAGTTCCGGTAACGGGCATAATGGAAAATTGTCCGTAATCATTCATCCATGGCGAAGGCTGGTGCGTTTGTTTAAATCCGCGAATTTTGTCTGCTCCGTACGTATATGCCCAGCCATCTCCCATCTTCCCGGTTTGAGGAGTCCATAAATTCATCCCCCAGGGAACACCAATGGCAGGATACGTATTTCCGTTAGAAAGAGAAGGTTTTGAATCGGTTCCCATTAAGGGATTTACATATTCTGCGGGTTCAAAACTTGAATTTTTTATTTGTGCAGAAAGGCCGGCAGATAAAAATAAGCCCGTAATAAGAATTAAAAATCGCATACGATGAATAATAACTATGTAAAAATTAAAAAGTCAAAATAGGGATTATGTATTATAAATGAAGTTTTAAAATGGACTCAATTCATTTCTAATTCAACTTAAGAAACTTTAAAGAAAAGTATTAAACCCGATGGAGGTATATTGCGTATAATCTACACGCCATTGATTCTGGCAAAATGTTGATCCCATTAGGGCGTCAGAATCATGTATTGATCCCTTGAATATTCTATACTTGAAACAACTTTATATTTTAATCCTGCTTTTATTCTGTTATACAGAATCTCATTCCCAATATGTTTTTAAACAGGATGAACTACCGGTTAAAATTTCGATTTTAAAGTATGCTGAACTGGCCGACGCAAATTATCAGGACTATTCTATTGAGCAGGTTAAAAGCAATTCCGCAAATCTAAAATTTCGCTGGCTTAACGGTAATTTAGGGAAACTGGGTTTTACAGATCATACTTACTGGCTAAAATTTGAACTTCTTAACACTCTGAATATTCCGGTGTTTTATTATCTGGAAGCGGCAGAATCAATTACCGATAATGTAAATTTATATTTAATTGACAGCCGGGGCAATGTATTAACCCAACATAACGGGGACAAACTTTCATTTAATCAACGGGCTGTTGATCATCGAAAAACCCTGTTTAAAATTAAATTAAATCCCGGCGAGCGTAAACAGGCATTTATAGAAATCAAAAATGACGGAGAAAGAAATAGCTTACCTCTAAACCTAATCAGCCAGGAAAGTTTATTGCAATCAACCTATCATGACCAGTTTATTATGGGTATTTTTTATGGCGTTCTTTTAATAATTGCCGT
Organism: Daejeonella oryzae DSM 19973; assembly: GCF_000422945.1. Lineage (GTDB taxonomy): Bacteria > Bacteroidota > Bacteroidia > Sphingobacteriales > Sphingobacteriaceae > Daejeonella > Daejeonella oryzae. The sequence goes on along the minus strand of NZ_AUHA01000002.1, from coordinate 1,449,896 downwards.
CACTTACCTGTTTTTTTATTTTGCAATAAGCGAACTTTCTTTCCTGTATTATTCTTTATACGTTGCTTTTGTAGCACTATGCCAGTTTGCGCTTGACGGATTTTTCCATCAGTATCTGGATCGCAGTAATTCATGGATTAATCTTCATGCAGTAATCATCTTTGCCGTGGTTTCCTCCTATTTTTTCGGCAAATACAGCGAAATCATTTTAGATGTTAAAAACAGCAATAAATTGCTCAGATACAGTTTTAAATTGCTGTATATCTTTTTCGGGATAGTGCTGAGCGGCATCATCTTCATTCCCGCTTTTCTAAAGTTTTCATATCCTGTTGTCAATATTTTAACCTTAACCGGGATGATATTGATCGTAATATCGATAGGACATTTAGTGTTTAAAAAGAAGCCCGTTGATTTGTATTATGCCTCGGGTATCAGCATTTTATTTATTTGTTTTACCCTGGTCATTGCAATTAATTTCGGATGGATAAACAACGCGTCAATTGATAACATTACTAAATTAGGTATCGGTTTAGAAATCATTGCTCTTTCGCTTTCTATGGCCAACCGCATTCGCCTGTTAAAAACTAAAAAAGAGGAACTTCAGGCTATTGCCCTGCAAAAATCTGAGGAAATGAATGATATGAAATCTTATTTCTTATCAAACATGAGTCATGAGTTGCGTACTCCCTTAAATGCAATTCTGGGCATGACCATCATGATTGAAAGTGAAATTGATGATCCGAAAATTAAAGCCAACTGCGGAATAATTAAACAGGCGTCCAACAGCCTGATTTCATCGGTGAATGACATTCTTGATTTTTCTCAAATTGAACGGGGTGATCTGAAGCTGGACAGGATCAAATTTCGTCCGCATTCTATTATTCAGAAAGTGAATGAGAAGTTTAAAACGCAGGCTTTGAGTAATGGAATTGATTTTAATTTCTCTTCCGCCCTGGCTGAAAATGCATCGGTTATTGGAGATCCGCTTCGCCTTGAACAGATATTAAACAATATCCTAAGCAATGCCCTGAAATTTACTCCACAGGGAATTGTACGTTTCAGTGTTGAAACCCAAAATCATGAGGATAATGAAATCAGCTTAAATTTTATTATCAGCGATACGGGAATTGGAATTGCGCCTGAAAAGCTGGATTCTGTTTTCGAAATGTTTTCTCAGATAAACATCAACAATAAACGAAAATTCGGCGGTTTTGGGATAGGCTTATGCGTGGTAAAAGCTTTGGTTGATCTTCATGAAGGAAAAATAGAATTAGAAAGCAAACCGAATGAAGGAACAGTATGCTGCATTTCATTAGATTACGTCCTGGCTCCTGAAGAGAAAAAACCGGTCAACCTTTTTCCTGTTGATGAATGTGATTTATCAGATAAGCATATTTTGGTAGTTGAGGATAATCAAATGAACCAGATGGTCATTAAAATGATTCTCAAAAAATGGAAAAATACCAGAGTTAGTTTTGCAAACGACGGACTGGAAAGCCTGGAAATACTGCGAACTACGGATATTGACATAGTTTTAATGGACCTTCAAATGCCGGTTATGGATGGCTATGAAGCTACTGAGGCCATTAGAAACGGAACTGCGGGAGAGTCTAATAGGCAAATCCCAATCATTGTTTTAACTGCCGATGTTCTGGAAAGCACCAAAGACCGTGTTTTTGAGTTAGGTGTAAATGACTATATGACCAAACCTCTGGACGCCAAACTTTTATATCAGAAAGTAACCAGCCTGTTGAGTAAGATTGAAAATGTACTTACTTAATAAAAGTTTATTGCAGCTTAGTTTTCATCATCCAAAGGAGGCTTTACCAGTTTTACTTCAAAATCAGAAATTTCTACCAGTCTCTCTTTGTATAAAGAACCTATTGTTTTTTTAAATGCCTTTTTGCTGATCTTTAAACGGGTATAAATTTCGTCAGGAGAACTTTTGTCTCCCAATGCCAATATTCCGCCGCTTTCCTTCAGATCAAGCATGATGCTTTCTTTCAAATCCAGAATATGCTTGAAACCAATAACCTGCAGGCTCAGGTCTATTTTATTCCCTTCAGTAATCTTTTTTACAAATCCTCTTTTTACATCGCCCGGTTGCAGTTCTTCAAAAACCTCGTTATGATATAAAAGTCCGGCGTATTTCTGATTAACAATTGCGCTAAAACCCAAATCACTTTGATCAAAAATCAGCAAATTTACTTCATCAGCCACTTCCAGATCAATGTCTTCAACTTCCACAAACTCGGCTACTTTGGAAGAGCCAGAAATGCGGTCGTTATCGTCGAGAAAAATATATACCACGTATTTTCCTCCCATTTTCATGGGACGCTTTTGATCTCTCTGATGAACGAAAACATCTTTATCTATCCCTAAGCTTAGAAATGCTCCGTTCTCATTCTCATCAACAACCTGCAAAAAGGCATAATCGCCCACACACGCTAAAGGAGTTTGGGTAGTTGCAAACAATCTTCCATCGGCATGCACATACACAAACACATGTAAATTATCGCCGATATTTGCTTCGGCTGGTGCATGATTATAAGGCAATATCACCTCTTTTTCTCCGTCAGTTAAAATCAAACCTGAGTCTGTTTTTTTTATATATCTGAGCTCGTTATAATTTCCGATTTCCATTTTTATGCTTGCTGCTGATTAGTATTCTGAAGAATATTAAATCTTTCTGAACTGCAAAGATATTATAATCCTTTAGGTGATAATGAAATTTTGAAACGATTGTATTTCGGCAAACTTTTCTACCAATTATCAGTTAGTAAAAAACTTCATTTAATTAACAAAACGAATATGAATAAATTCTTCAGAGCATTAATTGCCGGATATGGTGCCAAAAAATTGGGAGGTGGTTGTTTTTCGACCATATTAATTTTCGTCCTGATCTATTTTCTGTTAGGTCAGTGCAACAAAGAGTCAACCGGAAAAACACTGAAATCCCAAAATTATATTTCAGCACCTGCCTCTAAATAATTTCTCTAAAATACAATTAGCCTGATCTCAAAAGATCGGGCTTTTTTATTTTGCCCCCATTGCAACAATCATTTGGTTTGCAGTTGAATCTTCCACAGCCACAAATAATAAATTCCTATTGTTCAGGCTATTTAAAATTTTCATTTTAACATTTACTGTTTTATATTTAAGAAAATAAATTGCAGTAATTCTTTCTCCCAAAAGAATGGATTAAGTTTAATACGCCAAATAATAGTGCTATGTATGGGAGATTTAAATAAGTTGCTGTCTGATCAGATTAAGGATTTTTCTATTGAACAGAGCTCGTTACCGGATGATTTTTTGCGTTTGTTAAGCAAAATCAGCAGCACCTATGACACTTTTGAGAAGGATCAGCTCCAAAAGGAAACCCTGGTATCAGATCTGGAAAATCAAAAACTCAATTTAGAAAGCCGGCTTCAAAAAGAATCTGAAGAACTTAAATTGACCAAAAACGAATTAAACCGAATTTTTCATGTAGTTAGCGAAGGGTTCTATTCCCGGGACCTGATTAATAACCGGTATAATTATTTATCGGCCGGATGCCAAAAGATTTACGGATATTCTATCGAGGACTTTAAAAATAATGTAAATCTGTGGTTTGAAGTAATTCATCCCGATGACCGGTATATTATTGACCGCGACAATGAAAGACTCCTGACCGGAGAATCTATCAATTCTGAATACCGAATTATACTGAAAGACAAAAACATTCGCTGGATCGAAGTATCGGTTGTACCGGTGTTTACTGATAGTAAACTAACGCAGGTTGATGGAATAATTAAGAATATTACCGAACGCAAGCTGGCTGAACAAAAGCTGGAAGATCAAAATAAAGAGCTTGTTAAAACCAATTCAGAACTCGATCGCTTTGTGTACAGTGCGTCGCACGAGCTGCGTTCTCCTTTAACTTCCATTATGGGATTAGTAACTCTTGCCAAGCTTCAGGATACGGAGGCAGAAAAAAATAAATGCATCAATCTGATTGAAAGTTGTGTAGCCAGCCTCGACGGGCTAATTAAAGATATTATTGAATACTCTAAGAATAGCCGGGTAGATATTGAGCATGACGAAATCAGTTTCAGCAACCTACTGGAGGAAATTAAAAAACCACTGAGCTATTCTATTGAAACAGAAAATCTGAATATTCAGTTGGATATTGAGCAACAGGGGATTTTTTATTCAGACAGAAAGAGAATTGCGGTGGTTTTAAATAACCTGATCTCCAATGCAATTAAATATTATGATCCCGATAAAGCAGAACGATTCATCCATATCCGGATTAAAACAGGTACTGATGAGGCAAAAATAGAAATCATTGATAACGGCTTAGGAATTCCGGAAGATAAATTGAATAAGATCTTTCAAATGTTTTACCGGGCAAATTCGAGTATTACAGGAAGCGGACTGGGACTTTATATTGTAAAAGAAATCCTTGATCGGATAGGAGGCACAGTTACCGCAGAGTCTGAATTCGGGAAAGGAAGTGCCTTTTCTTTAATTATTCCGAATACAAAGGCCGGATAATTTGAATTGAGAAGCAACTATTCCATTAGATTTAAATTTTATCTCATTAAAACTTAGAGTGCAACATATAACTCATTTGTGTAGCGTATTTTATTTCCATTTATTACCAATGAGCTTTATAAATTTTAAAATTCCCCCTTATATTTTGGGTCAAAATCTACCATCCATTCAATACCATATTTATCTCTAAACATTCCAAAATACGAACCCCAGGGGCTTTCGCCAATTGGCACTTCAATATTTCCGCCTGCTGAAAGTCCGCTAAATAGCCTGTCGGCCTCCTCTTTGCTTACCGCACTAATAGAGATTTTAGATCTGTTCTCATTTTCATTTACCCGACCCATACTTTCGGGAACATCATTGGCCATTAAAATATTTTTGCCAATTGGCAAAGCAATGTGCATTATTTTATTTGCCTCATTTTCTGCTACCGGATTTTCAGGGCTTGACAGATCTTTGAAACGCATAATCTTTACGAACTCTCCACCAAATACAGATTTGTAGAAATTGAAAGCTTCTTCAGCATTTCCGTTGAAGTTAATGTGAGGATTGATCAGTGCCATAATTTTTGGTATTAATGTACAAAAGTTTAATATAAACACAAAAGAGGAAATTTGCAGTTCAGCATTACTTGGAACCTTATACGGACGCTTTGTTTATCTGGTTGAACTCCATTGCAGGAAAAATCGGGAAGTGCAATTTTACAGCGACCGACTACATAACACCGCAAAACATCTGAATCAAATTTGCAAAACCAATACAGGCATTACAGCATCGCAATGGATACAACGATACGCTAAAGAACGAATTGTTTTGCTGCCGGAAAACAAAAACCTGAATATTTCAGAAATATCCGATGAAATGGGATTTCCAGTCATTCGTAAATTGTTGTTAGTGGATTTCTATTCCAGACATTTAAGATCCTTCCTTTGACCACTTAATTTTATAAGCGTATTAAACTGCTTTAATGCAGGTTCAAATGATGAACATTCTATTTCGTTGTTTGAAACAACAGTTGGTTTACCTGCTTTGCCAGAACTGGATATGACTGTAGATTTATTTTGGAGGCATTTTACAGGATTGTTATTTATTACATAGAATCGCTTTTCCGTAATATCGTCTTTGGTTTTGTCCTGGTCAACAAAACTCCATGAGACGTGATTATAAAGAACAAAGAAAACTTCGCCATCATTTATAAAGTATTGTTCAGTTGCAGAGAAATGGCTGTATTCATTATATGTATGTTTTATTAATCGGACTTTTCCGTTTTCAATAAAGTATAGCACTTTTCCGGTTTTTTCGCCATTGCAATTGTATTTAAATGAGATCGAATCCATATTTTTCATTGCAATTTTAGAAATTATGGATGAATAAGCAGCCTTTATTCCATCAACGGTCTGTATTTTGTTCAACGCTTTAGATGAACTTTCCGGAGATTTTGATATTGTAGTTGGAGTTTCTTTAGCCGATTCTTCATTCGCTGGCGGATGGTTGTTGCAGGAGAGCATTGCCAGTATAGCTGATAGATAAATTATTTGTTTCATTATATTTTTGGTTTTATAACGGAATAATCCCGTATCCTGACAATAAGATATCCCATAACATTTTGCATTGGCGAAGAAGCGAATTTTGAAGCACTAAACATGTCAGCCCTACACAAAAGTTGATATGAGGTAAAATGTTCAATTAACCACTCAACTCGATTTTTTGCCAAACGCCTGTTATGCATTCGTACTTCTTGTTAATATTTTTTTTCAAATGACTTGCCATTGAATTTATATATACCACTTGGGTTTGCTCCTCCAAACCACAACTCTCCTTGTTTGCTTTTATAAATAGTCCAAATGTGTTTACTTTTAAGTCCATCCTCATTAGTGAAATTTTTTACGGAATTACCATCATATCTCCATACACCGGAACCTACAGTACCGAACCAAATGTTTCCTTTAGCATCTTCACCAATCGAAAAAACCTTTTCAAGAGAATTGCCTTTCGTATACTCCTTCGTCAATTTCTGTTGTACTGTGAAATTGACTACTTTTTTTCCATCATATTTCAAAACCCCCATACCATTATTACCAATCCAGAGATTTCCTTTTCTATCTTCAATTATACTTCGAACATGCAAAGAACTAGTTTCTGAGTTTAGCCCAAGATACTCATTATCCAGTATCTTAAAATTTGAACCATTATATCCTATTACAGCGCCGTATGCTCCAAACCAAACAGTTCCATTTTTACCTTTGACAAAAGGTGTTGAAATGTAATATTTAAACCCATCTCCGGGTTTGGGTGTAACAGGAAACGGGCGATAGGAAAGCTTTTGACCTTCATATTGATACACTCCAGGATAATTTTCAAGTTTATTATAGCCCTCAATTTCATCTCCTTTAAACCAAAGGTCACTTTCATTTAATTTCCACTCGTTCTTTGTATTGTAATTTCGGTGTTTGTATGTAGTTATTTCTTTTCCACTATAAATACTCAACCCTCTTCCGCATTCAAACCAAATTATGCCATTTTTATCTTCATAAATATTCCTAACCTGGTTGTCACTTAATCCGTTTTTTGTTGTGAAATATTGGAGCTTTCCATTATGAAGCAAACACACTCCTTCATTGTAACTACCAAACCAAATATTTCCTTTACTATCTTCTAATATTGAACGAACTCCTGTTGTGTATTTTAATCTTATAGCGTTGATTCCACTTTCAATGGGTTGAGTATTACTTTTAGCCTGTACTATCTGATTTCCCTTATTTGATCGACTTTGATTATTACAAGAGATTGTTACAACAATCAAAAATGTGCAGCAAAGGATAAATATGTATTGTCTATTTGATTTTACTCGCATTCAGCTGGTTTTTAGTATGACTCATAACAATTGTCGGCTTTGCGATTTGGCGTTGCACAAATGTTTCATAGAAGCACTTCAGCGCCACATTGCCAAACCGATGTTGGCGGTTCGTTGCTTATTCAATATTGTTTGTTATGTACCCATTTTCAAGTTCTACCAAGCAAAGTTTTGTGAAGTCTTGAAGATGTTTTGAGTTTAAATGGTCATTAAATGACTGTTCATTTTTAAAGCATTCCCAAAGAATAATTTTGCTTGGGTCATCCTTCACTTGTTTTATGTCGAATGAAATATTTCCAGTTTCAAGCAGTGTCTGATCTCTCAATTTTATAAGTTGAGAAACTGCGAAATCAATTTTGGTCAGGTCTTTTATTTTTAAAATTCCTGTCGAATAGAAATTTTGTTCAACTTTTTTAGGTTCAATTAAATCCCAAAGATTTCCGTATAAATCTTCAAAAACGGCTACTGTTCCGTAGTCTTCAAAACTTGGTTCTCTAACAATCTTAATTTCGTTTTCTATTAGGTTTTGATAGTCTCTTTTGAAATTGTCAGTATGCAAAAATAAAAAAACTCGTCCGCCAGTTTGATTTCCAATTCTGCTTATTTGTTCTTCATTTGCTCCTTTGGCTAACAATAAAGAACACTCATTTGCACCTTTTGGTCTAACCAAAACCCAACGTTTTGTGTCGGAAAGTATAGTGTCTTCTAATAAAGTGAAATTTAATTTTTGAGTATAAAATTCAATTGCTTTGTCATAGTCGTCTACAACTATTGCAATATGAGTTAAATTTTGTTTCATTTTTTTATGTTCAATTTCTACAGGTCGTTTTTTACAGTGACTGCCAACGGTTTGCGGCTTGGCGATGTGGCGGATTTTTAGCACAAAAGTTAAATTGAATTACTGCTGTTTAACCCCGCATAAATGTTTCATAGAAGCACTTCAGCCGCCATATTGCCAAACCAATGTTAGCGGTTCGCCCTTTTTTCGTCCGTTGTTTTAGTTGTCAATTGCATTAAAAAAATCTTTTAGTTTTTGTGGGTCAAGTTTTCCGTCTGTCCGAACGCTACTGCAATGGTCAAGTCCAAAAGGTTGCACAGCTTCAATGGCTTGTCGAACATTGTCCTTATTTAGTCCACCTGCAAGAAATAAAGGAATTGAAATTGAGTTTCTTATTTCTCGGCTTAAATCCCAATTATGTGTTCTTCCTTTTCCACCCAATTCTTTAACGGATAAATTTGGGTTTCCGCTGTCCAATAAAATTGCGTCAACATACTTTGAAATTTCAATGGCTTCTTTTACTGAATCGTCGTCAATACGTGAATGACTTGCACTAATTTCACATTTGGTAATTCGTTACGAAGTATTTCATACTCACTTTTTTTCAGCTCGTGTACAATTTGAATGGTCGTTGTATTTACTCGTCTGTAATGGTTGATAATGTTGTGCGGTTGTCACGGACAGGAAGTAACTACCGACTTGCTCACAATTGTCAATGATTGCTTGTTTACCTATAAAAGTATCTTCTTCTACAACAGTCCAAACAGCTGTATCCGAAATGAACTTGTTTGTTTTTCAAATTCTCCATTTGAGAAAGCTTTTGCTATTTCTGTTTTTGTCATATTTTTCAGCGTTATGTTTTTTACTTGTTCGTCTTCATAATGACTGCTAAAGGTTAAGGGTTTAAGTTGTGCCCGATTAAAAAGCACTTACCAGTCACCATCACCAAAATAAATAAAAAGAAGAAAAGGAACGAGATTCACGTCACCCGGGCATAATTTAAATCCTGTGTAACCTGCTGCCTATCTTATCTTAGGTCTCAACATATTCTATTTTAATAATATATTGATAACTCTTAACCTGTTCATGCTTATGATCGATTATGTTATTCTTGTTAGTTTCAATAATAATAGTAGAATCATCCTTCCAGTATGCTTTAATAGGTAAGTTTGCTCCTCTTGCACAATAGATAGGACCTGATCCTCCCGGGACAGAGATTACCACAGTAGTCAAAGCATTTACACCACTGCCACTATGTTGAATGAATATACTGTGCTTATGGTTTGGTGAATGTTTTTCCTCCAAGTTTTTAATAATTCGTCCAAGCGATTTTGAAAGGGTAGGTTTTTTGAATTTCTGGTTGTATTCATTAAGAAGTTGCCGTAAGGTGGTGACCTCACCGTCATTATTGCTTACTTTTTGATAAACCTCGAGAATGTTGCTTACATCCTGAGCCTCTTTTACATTATCTATTTTGTTTTGGGCAATGATAGGGGCAACACGTTTTCGCAGGTCTTCGAAGATGTCGATATCATATCCGGTCTTTTGTTTTATATAATTTGTAAACCCTAAATCAACCCTTCTGGATAGTCGTTCTTTAAAATGGCTCCATCGTTCCTGAAGTTCATCTAACCGGAGCTTTTGAAAGTCATTCTCTATTTCGTCGATTTGTTTCAGGTAATACTCTTCGGCAGGGTCCCTTTGGTCAAAAACAATGCTCCCTGTGTAATGCTCAAGGTGATAGTTGAGTGTTGCAAGCAAGATATCTCTAATTCGCTTGAGTTCAACTTGCATTTCTTCAGATGTCATGGATTTTCCCATTATATGTAAGGACTTTCATTAAGTTGCAGGTAACGGTTAAGGCTTGCTGCTCTGCCGGTATTTGAAAAAAAAGTCAGCCAGGCAACTGAAGCTGATTAGAATTTTGATGATTAAATTTAGGACAAAATCCCATTATAAAACGGTCAAGCCGAAGCTGAAGATGATAGATAGTTGAAGCTGCCGTCAAGCCGTCATAGCAGCAAACCTCATGTTAGCAGCCGTACTTTTCTCGATCAAGAAGTAATACACACATAGCTCTATACTCTTTTTCTTCTTCTTCTGTGTTCGTTTGACCAATAACTATTGTATGCCAACCTCCATGGCTATCATCATGATATTTGTCAGAATTTTCTTTATTAAATACAATTAATTCTTCTAGTTTTTTTGCTATGAATTCATCGTACTTTTCTATGACGTATTTAAACTTTTGCTTTAGGTATTCAGTTATTACTTTTGTCGGTTCGTCCATCACTGCTTTGAAAGACAAATAGTCTGGCCATAAATATGATAGTTTGTGTTGAAGCAGTGAAGCTTCAAGTTCATTTGGTTTGAAAGTTCTGTAATGTCTAAAATGCTCTATAAGTATTCGCTTTCTTGAATCGTCTAAAAACTTTTTGTATTCAGCTTTTAGGAATTCAATTTTTGCTTTGTCAGCTGAAAGCCAATGAAACGTATAAAGTAAAGGTTCTTTAAAAAAACCTGGCAAAAACTGCTCTTCATAATATTTTATTGTCGCTTTATTGAATTCAATTTCAATTAGCTTTTCTGTGTCCTGCTCTATGAGACTTTGTTGATAATTTTCAACTATCTCTTTCATATTTATTTCGAAAGTGGCAAATTGTTTTGGATTCAATATTTTCTTGAAAGTTGAAAGTTCATAGTCCATTTCTTCCCATGCCGAGAAGTACTGCTTCTCAGAATAAATACTTTTATCTTCCTCAATTTTATAAATTTGCTCGGCTTGCTCAAATGTCAGGTTAAGGTCATGGTTTCTGTCCTTAACTAAGTTGATATGCCATTGATAATCTTCTTGTGTCATGGTGGTATGGCTGCTAACAGTTACAGGTTTACGTTGAGCCCGATTAAAAAGCACTTTGTCGCCTAAGAAATAAATGTAGATATAAAGCAGTGCAGAACAAGAACCACGTCACACCCGGGTATAATTTAAACATGGTGCTACCTGCTGCAATTTTCATTTTCTTAAAAAGTCTATTACTACTTTATTAAATAGTCCGGGAACTTCAGTTGGTGCATAATGACTCGCATCGGGAACTATAAACAACTTAGAATCTTTAATATTATTTTTTATCTCCTGAGTATGAAGTGGTTTTACCATATCTCTTTCTCCTGCCATTACTAAAACCCGAGCTTTAATAGATTTTAGGTCATCGGCATAGATATGGGGTTCGTTTAATAGCATTGATAAAATACGTAACTGATATTCCGATTTTTTATCGGTGTTGTTTTTTAACTTCTCACTGTTGCTTTTTATACTATCAAGTAGAGCCTGTTCTACACCTGAAGGACTTAATACAGCTCCCATAACAACCATCCTTTTTATTAATAAAGGATATTTCATTGCCATGATTAATGCTGTATTCCCACCGTCGCTCCAACCTAGAATATTGGTGTGAGTGATATGCAAGGAGTCTAAAAATTGTTTCATGTCGTTAGCAAACACATCATAGCTTAACATCTGTGTGGAAGTATCTGAACTATTTCCATGAGCTCGGGTGTCAACAGCAATAACCCGAAAGTATTTAGCAAACTCCGCTATTTGCTTATAAAAGGCCGAAATGGATTGACTATTTCCATGCAATAATAACAGCGGTTCTCCCGACCCATATGTTTCAAAGTAAATGTTTGAATTATTTATGGCTATATATCTTCCGGCGCTTCGATTATTTCCATATTCTGAAGAGCGAGCCTCTTCCTGAAATTTGGAAATTTGCAAGTAGCTTTTGATGTTCCCGTTTATGTGTTCATCTTTATCTGTTAGCTGACCATCCTTTTTACTTCCTTTAAAACTATCAACCGTAATATTAAATGCCAGGTTTGCTGGGGATATCTTTTCCCAAACTAAATGGCTTTTATTTCTAAAAAACATGGACTGCAAAGGTGTTGGTATGACAGATACATTGAATGCTCTGGATGTGCTATCTGTCTTAATGCTTTTAATCCACTGAATTGCAACCGCTATTTTATCATGTTCTTTTATAAACAAATCATATTTACGCAAATCAACCTTTACCCATCCGCTTTTTTGAGAAACATCAAAGAGAATGTCATCGTCGTTAATCAATTGATATGGTTCACCATTTTTTACACTGTAAAAATTTAGTCTAAATTTTACTGATTTGAAGTGGTTGAGAACCACGTACATACTAAAATCTCTTATCAAACATTCTTTATCAACATCTACGATCCGGGCTTGCTCTTTTCCCAAATTATCATCAATAAGATTTCGTTCGGTAAACATATTAGCAGTCATAAAAGTGCTACTGCCTGTTCTGCCGAAAATCTTTCTTTTAGATTTTTTTGGTTGAATTATGACAGTTTCAAGTTCTTTAATTGTGGGGGTAAGGTCGATAACTATTTTACCTTCTTTGAATTTCTCTAAAGAGATAACTTCACTCTTATACCCTATAGATGAAACAATAATTGATTCGTCCGAGACAATTGTTGTTTCATTAATCTTGAAATTAAATAATCCTTTCTCATCAGCAACGGTGCCAATACTTTTACCTTTTACTCCTATTGTAGGGTACGGAATGGGCTGACGGGTTTTGCTGTCAAGCACCTCTCCCTCAATACGTATTGTTTGTGCGATGGAAGCAAAGCATATGAAAAGGGCGAACAAAACAGTTGACAGTATATGTTTCATATAGGTTCAATAATAATTGCTAAAGATATACGAACTGACGATTTTAATATTTAGTTGATTGTTAAAAGAAGTTAAACTTAAAAAGACAACCCATTAGATAAATTGATGTATTCTGGAGTTTTGGTTCAATTACCGGGGTGCTTTTCTGTCATAAGGCACTGTTGTCGTGGATTATTGTTGCCGCTAACGGGTTGCAGATTTGCGATGGGCGGGACTCTCTGGAAAAATGTTCATCAGGAGCACTTCGCTTCCCTTAACCGCAAAGCTTCTTCCAGAGCACAAAACCCCGCCTATTGCAAATGTGCTGCTAGCGGTAGGTTTTCTGTTCGTCAAATTAGCAACCACATTCTCCATAAAATGGCTTTGTAATTGTTTCACCATTTTTATTTGTCAGCTTAATTATCCCTGTTTTTAGCCAAGTTTCGTCCCCATTTTGAATGCCGTCTTTAGATTCAATTGTCATTTCGTATTTGTCGCTTTTGTATTTCGCTTTTATGTTTAGCGAATCAATTTCTTTAAAGTCTGTCTGAGTAAACTTTGTCAAAACGCCAATGCTAACATAAGTATAAAACTCACTTACTTGAGTACTGTTATGCCTGTGTAATTGTTGAATATACCGAATAATTTCCTGGTCAAATTGTATCTGCCTGAATAGGTGTAAATTTCAAGAGAGATGAGTATGATCCAGAATAATCCAAATGATGTGCTTTTGATTGCCACTGCAAAGATTACTTTCGGGTCTCTTGATGTAATTAAATAGACAGAAAACATTGAAAAGGCATTTTCGATAATCGTTGAATTTCCCGGGTATGCCTTTTAAATTAATTTCATCTGTATTTAAACAAGTGATCATGAAATCCAAACATGAGCCTATCCTGCTTGTGCAAACTATTTGCAAACTAAACAGTCATATTTTACTTTTTTCCAGGGCTAAAGATAAACCCTTAAAAACAAAGAACCCTTCAAACTTAATTTGAAGGGTTATCATTTGCTCCCAAGCCTGGACTCGAACCAGGAACCCTCTGAATAGCCCGAATAAAATACAAGTATATTAAATAAATAAATGCTTAAATTTAGTTAAGTATTAAAGTGGAATTGCAAATTTCACAAATAGTTAGTGCTGATGCATTTTCATTAACTTTTATCTATTCTGTTTTACTCATTGAAAACAGAACTGTTTTCCGCTCATCTACAGATTTCCCTGAGTATTATATACCTCATTGCAACAGGTAATTTATTATATTCTTTTACATAAAGCGAGCCGCTACCGGTTAAAATTTCAGGCCATTTTTACAACAAGGCATGCATGCCTCCTTCAGCAAGCATTAAAAATTATGTTATGAAAAAATTTTACAAACCTTTATGTTTTCTGGCTTATTTCCCTGGAGAATCAAGTATGCAAAGTATTCAGCTCCCGTTTTTCCTGCTCATATCCTTTGTTTTTACTTTATCATTTTGTATACTGAATGATAGGATACTATCAATACATGCACCACCTTATTCCTCCACTCTTCAGAAAAGCAATACTAGATTTCAAAATTAAACTTATTCCCTTATGAAGTCTCTATTTTTTATTTTCATGCTCTTCCTTATTGCTACCTGTTTACAGTGTATTCAGGATCATGCTTCCCAAACTTCAAATTCAAAATCTGCTTTGCCTGACTCTTCGGGTAATATTGGTAAAAACTCTAAACTGAGTTATAAAATTACCAATGCCCCTGAAAAGACTTTCGGTTATGATATCTATGCAGATAACAGAATTCTTATTCATCAGCAAAATGTGCCTTCCCAACCCGGCAATAAAGGGTTTTTAACAAAAACAGAGGCTGAAAAGGTTGCATGGCTAGTAATGGGCAAATTAAAAAAAGGGGAAATGCCTCCCACGGTTTCGAAAGAGGAATTGAAAAACCTGAATGTGATTAAATAGTGAAATTTTAACTTAAAAAATATAGTTATGAAAACACATAAATTATCGACAACCATTTTTTTAACTATCTTAATAACAGTTTGTCTTTCGTTGGGCGCTTGTGAAAAAGAAATAACAAATATACCGGACGGGACGTCGTTTATCCCGGATGCATCACAATTAGATAATGGTCCGAATAGCTGGACCCGCAAAGCTGATTTTGGAGGAACAGGCCGTGATGATGCCGCGGGCTTTAGTATAGGCAACAAAGGTTATATTGGAACAGGTGCTGGAACAGGTTCTGACAGAAACTTTGGATTTCTCGAGGATTTTTGGGAATATGACACTGACACTAAAGCCTGGTCTCAAAAAGCGGACTTTGGAGGAGGCCTCCGAGCTAATGCAATAGGTTTTAGCATAGGCAATAAAGGATATATTGTAACTGGTGTTGGTCTAAATTCCGATAGTACTGATTCCGAATATAAAACTGATTTCTGGGAATTTGATCCCGGGGCAAATATATGGACCCGGAAAGCTGATTTTGGACAAACCGGTCGTGGTCAGGCTGTAGGTTTTAGAATAGGTAACAAAGGATATGTTGGAACCGGTTACTCAGATCCAGTTCAATTAAAAGATTTCTGGGAATATGATCCGGGCTCAAATACATGGACCCGTAAAGCGGACTTTGGAGGAGGCTTCCGAAGTGGAGCAGTAGGTTTTAATATACTCAATAAAGGATATATCGGAACTGGCGGTACAAATGATTTCTGGGAATATGATCCGGTCACCGATAAATGGACCATGAAAGCTGCATTTATGGGTGAGGCTCGCCAAGCGGCAATCGGATTCGGTATTGGTGCTAAAGGCTATATTGGAGGCGGTTTAAACTCATTTGCTACCCCATCGGATTTTTGGGAATATAACCCGGTCAGCGATATATGGAAGCAAAAGGCTGATGTTCCAGATGATGGTGGTTATCGCGCTAGTGCAGTCAGTTTTAGTATAGGGAACCACGGATTCGTTGGGACAGGAGCTAATTTCCCTGACGGTAAAAAAGATTTCTGGCAATATACACCTTCTGACACTATCCCTGTTTACCACGGCATTAAACAAGAGTTTCAGTATAATGTGGATAATAAAGTAATAAATGATTTTACGGAACACACGTATAACGTGAACAGCACCAAAATTGGGTTTTTAGCGGAAGCAAAAATAAAGCGATTCTTTAAAGGTAAAATTAAAAGCATCAAAGTAATTCTGGTAAGCGGCCATGCCGACGATGAGGGCTTTGTGGGCAAGCGAAAAGTGACAGTACCGGTCAATCCCAATAACACCGGTTGTTTTGATGGAGGAGATGTTCGTGAAGAAATAGATGTAACTGATCAGGTTAAGATTACTGATTCCGGGCAAAATGCAGTTTTATATTTATGTGCCAAAGAAACTTGTCAATTCAATGGTGTTACCGGATGGGGCAGCGATAATGGACCGCATCCCAACGCCAGGTTTCAGTGGATTGTGGAACTAGAATAAGTTATTTGTCGAATCAAGAATGCAGCTGATTGTTTTTGCAGCTGCATTCCTTTTTGCCATTGGCCGGACTATTTACCGTTATAAGGCTGTGTAATACCATTCCGCTCGGCGGGATTTGCAACCGGTGCGAGTTATAAGAGGCAACAATATTCTTCTAATTTTAATACCAGCACATATATATCAAAGTGGGAAGGCTTGCGGTATCTAAATAAATATGGCCAAAAAACCCTTACAAACAAAGAACCCCTCAAAACTTAATTTGAAGGGTTATCATTTGCTCCCAAGCCTGGACTCGAACCAGGGACCCTCTGATTAACAGTCAGATGCTCTAACCAGCTGAGCTACTTAGGAATTTCTGGTTAACAAATGCTTTTGAAAGCGTTTGTCCCGTTTGGGAATGCAATAGTCGGAAATTAAAATTATTAATGCAATATTTGCGGAAAGATTTTTTAAAAAAAATTTATGAGCTTAGTTGTAATTGGTACTGTGGCCTTTGATGCCATTGAAACTCCTTTCGGAAAAACAGACAAAATAGTGGGCGGAGCGGCTACATACGCAAGTTTAGCGGCTTCCTACTTTTATAATAAAGTAAAAATTGTCTCTGTGGTGGGCGATGATTTTCTTGAGGAAGACATCGAAGAAATCAAAAATCACGGCATTGATGTAGAAGGATTGCAGATAAAAGAAGGCGAAAAATCATTTTTTTGGGCCGGAAAATATCATAATGACATGAATAGTCGGGATACTTTGGTAACAGACCTGAATGTTCTTGCCGATTTTGATCCGATTATTCCTGAAAATTATCAGGATTGCGAATACTTACTTTTAGGTAACCTGACTCCCCAAATTCAGAAAAAAACGATTGAGCGTTTTAAAAACCGTCCGAAATTAATTGTTCTGGATACGATGAACTTCTGGATGGATGTAGCTTTAGAAGATTTACTGGAAACGATTAAGATGGTTGATGTATTAACCATTAACGATGCCGAAGCACGCCAATTGTCGGGAGAGTACTCTTTGGTTAAAGCTGCCAAAAAGATCCTAAAGATGGGACCTGAATATCTGATTATTAAAAAAGGAGAACACGGAGCTTTATTATTTCACGGGGATAAAATTTTCTCTGCTCCTGCCCTGCCGCTGGCCGACGTTTTTGATCCAACCGGAGCCGGAGATACTTTTGCCGGTGGTTTTATTGGCTACAT
The DNA here is from genome assembly GCF_000422945.1 of Daejeonella oryzae DSM 19973. Taxonomy (GTDB): domain Bacteria; phylum Bacteroidota; class Bacteroidia; order Sphingobacteriales; family Sphingobacteriaceae; genus Daejeonella; species Daejeonella oryzae. The sequence continues at coordinate 1,432,385 of NZ_AUHA01000002.1, read as the reverse complement.
GGCGAAAGTAAAAACCATTAATTTCAACAATATGAAAAACGCCATCATTTATGGCTCAGCCCTGGCTTCGTTTTGTGTAGAAAAATTTGGTACCGAAAAAATTAAAAATTTAACCGATTTTGAAGTTGCAGCCCGTTTACAGGAATTTGTAAGCCTGAGCAATTTTGTAATCGAACAGTAAATATTCTTATTCCTCCTGATTAACAGACTGAGTTCGGTCTTAATTAATCAGGAGGTTTTCAACTTCCCGATTACTTTAAATTTTTCAAAAACAGCTTCAGTGTGCGGAGCGTCTTTCAGTTCGTCTGTGAGATCCTGGCCGGCCCAATGTTCATAATGCATTCCTTTTCGCCATAAGCGGCTGGCAGAAACATCGTAAATTAAGCTCTTGTAAGCAACCCAAATCTCTACCTTATCCTGTCCGTTGCGTAAAGCTAGCTGAGATTTACTGTATTCTTTAAAATCCATCAGCTGTTTAATTTCTTCCAGCTACGGAAGTATTCAAAGAACATTATATTCATTAGCAACAATGACATCGAATAAAAATGATCTTCGAAAGGAATGGTTCCGATCCTAAAACTCATATTCTGCTGATTATTATACAACACAATGGGGATGGAAGTCAGAATTCCGTTTACAATATAAAAGGGAATCAGAGAAATCAGGAATGCAAGATAAAACCTGCTTAAATAATTAATTTTAGCAATGTATTGTGCATAAACCAATACTACAGCCAGCAAACCGAAAGTGATTAGGGTGTAAACTTTGTCGTAATAAAACAATAACAATATCGCCGAAAGGCCTATTAACGCCAAGCTAATATAGACTGATACATTTTTTAACAAATCCCTTTTAATATAATAATTAAGGCATTCATAAATAAAAATACAGGCAAATGGTACGGTAATGAAAAATAAAATTTCCTCTATTGGCAGATTTAAGAAATACCATCCAATTACATACCCGTTATTAAACGACCATACATCTTTAATGGTAAAGATATAATCCCAGGCTAAAAACATTAATCCGGTTAAAATCAAGCCCGGAAATATGAATTTCCAATTTTTATAGAACTGAACCCGTTTATCGAATGAAAGCAGGATGGGGAAAATGATTGTTAAGAAATTAATTAACAGATAGGAATACTTCATTAATAATTCTGGCTAAACAAACTTTTTAAGAACAAGCAAATCTGCCGGACTGCAGCGTTTCGATTCAATCATAAACCTGGCAATACTATTGACCAGCGACTGATCTGCTACCCCAAAACTTCTGTTTTTAAATTGCCTGATAATTTCTCTGCGGTCTTCATCGAGCTCTTTACTGTAACCTAAAAAAGCCGGGGTGTAATGCTGAATTGAAAAACGCATGAACCGAATTTCCATATTCGAAGGGTCTTTACTTACTGCACTTTTAAGCGTTTTCTGAGCTTGTGCAACGTATTTTAATTTATGATACGGATTCCAGGCATGCTTTGCTTTCAGAGCTTCCAGGGTTCCGACATAAGCCAATAACAACGGCGTTTTTGACTTTTTATTTATCAGTTTGGCATACAAAGAATCGGTTACCTTCGGACTTTCAACCGCCCGGTACATCGCCTCTTTAATACTTAGTATTTCTGAGGGGTTACTATTTTCAGAAAAGGCGCTCATATGAAAAAAAACCAAACAGAAACTCAACAGTATAAATCTCATATTTATAATACATTTAACTTTATCTTAAGCACAGCCTGTGCCATAAGCAGCATCTTTTTCTGATCTGAAACACGGATACGCTTTTGTGCCACTAAATTAGCGGGCGTACTTTTAATTTTATCAAAAAGAGCACAGTAATATACATATGCTATATAAACACCCTTTCGACTGGAGGCTGGCAATTGTTTAATGCCCTCAAGAGCATGATCAAAATCAATTTTAATTTCATTTTCAATCTCTCTTTTATCGGCCTCGGTAAAATTTGCAAAGTCTACACTGGGAAAGTAAGTTCTCCCGCGGTCCTCGTAGTCTGACTGTATATCCCGCAGAAAGTTTATTTTCTGAAAAGCTGCACCCAAACTGCGGGCTGTAGGAATAAGTCGGTCATGTAGTACCTGATCACCTTCACAAAACACTTTTAAGCACATTAAACCAACAACTTCGGCAGATCCGTAGATATATTCTTTATAGGATGAATCGGTATAACTGGTTTTATCAAGATCCATTTCCATTGAATTTAAAAAAGCCTCTATCAAGGGATAATCTATAGAATACGTATTCACAACCTGCTGAAAAGAGTGTAAAACAGGATTAAGGCTTATTTTATTATGGATAGCTTCAAAAGTTTTTGCTTTAAAATCGCTGATAAGGTAAAATTTATCATGATCATGAAACGTATCTACAATTTCATCTGCATATCTCACAAAGCCGTAAATGCCGTAAATGGGATAATGAAACTTTTTAGCAAAAGCCCTGATGCCGGAACTGAACGAGGTACTATATTTTTGGGTGATAATTTTACTGCACTCAAAACATGTTTCGTTGTATAAATCCATCATAAGTTCGGGAAGCTATTTAGCCAAATCTACGAAAAAGGAGAGTTTATAAGCCTTGAGTATTTAAACATTCGGATTATTATCTTTAGGGCAACAAATGGATAAAAAACAAATCGCCGTTATCGGCTCAGGCTTTGCCGGATTGGCCGCGGCAGCTCTTCTTGCAAAAAAGGGTTTTGATGTAAGTATTTATGAAAAAAACGATCAGCCCGGAGGAAGAGCAAGGGTATGGGAAAAGGATGGTTTCCGATTTGACATGGGTCCCAGCTGGTACTGGATGCCCGATGTTTTCGAAAATTATTTTGCCCTTTTCGGCAAGAAGGTAAGTGATTATTACAACCTGATCCGGCTCGATCCCGGTTACCGCATTTATTTTGCTGAAGATGATGTGATGGATATTCCGGCCGGCATGAAAGAGCTGGAAGAGCTTTTTGAATCTCTGGAAAAAGGAAGCGCTTTAAAATTGCGTGCTTTCCTGAAGCAGGCGGAGTATAAATACAAAGTGGGCATGGGGCAATATGTTTTTCGTCCCTCCCATTCTATTACCGAGTTTATTGATCTGCGTCTAATCCGCGAAAGCTTTAGAATTCAAATGCTCACCAGCATGAGCAAACATGTACGTTCTATTTTCAAAAATGAAAAACTGATTAAACTTTTGGAATTTCCTGTGTTATTTTTAGGAGCAACGCCTCAAAATACACCGGCGATGTACAGCATGATGAATTATGCTGACCTTTCTTTAGGAACGTGGTATCCGCAGGGCGGGATGAACGAAATTGTGAAAGCCATGGTTTCTGTTGCGGAGGAAGCCGGAGTGAAATTTCTTTTAAATGAGGAAGTTCTGCGGATTGATGTAAAGAATGCAAAAGCTTCAGGAATTGAAACCAATACAGGCTTTTATGCTGCGGATATGGTAATTGCCAATGCGGATTATCAGCATGTGGATCAAAAACTTCTTGAAAAACCGTATCAAAGTTATTCTCCAAAATACTGGGACAGCCGTACTCTTTCTCCATCAAGTCTGCTTTTTTATATTGGATTAAACAGGAAAGTGGAAGGTATTAAGCATCATAATTTATTTTTTGACGAAGATTTTGAATTACATGCTCAGGAAATTTACACAAAACCGGCATGGCCTTCAAAGCCCCTGTTTTATGTTTCCTGCACCTCTCAAACAGATCCGGAAGTGGCGCCCGAAAACAATGAGAATTTATTTTTCCTGATGCCAATTGCTCCGGCTTTGAAAGATGATGATGCTACCCGGGAATATTATTTCGACTTAATGATCAGCCGCTTTGAGAAACTTACAGGGCAAAGCATCAGGGATGCAATTATTGTAAAAAGAAGTTATGCTTTGGACGATTTTTCGAAGGATTTCCACTCTTTTAAAGGGAATGCATATGGGCTTGCAAATACATTAAGCCAAACCGCATTTTTTAAACCGAAAATGAGATCTAAAAAAGTTCAAAATTTATTTTTTACAGGTCAGCTGACTGTTCCGGGACCGGGAGTACCGCCTTCTATCATTTCGGGGCAGGTAGTTGCTGCTGAAGTAGAAAAATATTTTGTGTAAATTCCTGTATGAATTAATCTACAGACGTCATGAAATTTTTAAAGATTTTCTTATCAATCATTGTAGCTCTGGCTGCAATTTTTTTCATTGGCGGAATGTTTCTGCCTAAAACGTATCGTGTAAGCCGCTCTATTAATATTCAGGCGCCTGATACTATAATCTATACCAACATTTCTGATTTTAATAAATTCGTTAAGTGGAGCGTTTGGAGTCTGCGGGAACCATCTGCAGATATCAGGATTGCTGGCATTCCTTCCCAGCCCGGGCACACGTATAACTGGAGCGGTGAAGAATCCGGTAAAGGTAAAATGGAGATCATGAATGTTCAGCCATTTTCCTCGGTAAATTTTCAGCTCACATTTACCGATCCTTTTAAAAGCATAGCTCAAAATAATTTTAAATTAAGCCCTTCATCTAAAGGAACTACAGTTATATGGGAAATGAGCGGAGTTAATACCAATGCTATGGAAAATTGGATGGGCCTGTTTATGGACCAGATGATAGGCAAAGATTTTGAGGAGGGACTTAAAAATCTGAAACAACTTTCAGAAAAGAAATAAACTATAAAAAGCAAAGGGCCAGGTGTAAACCTGACCCTATTATTATTATGATGTTTAGAAAGGGGCTCTTTAATCGAGTTCTGCGTAAGCTACTTTTTTACAAGCTGTATCGTAAGGCTTTAATCCTTTTTTTAGAAGCTTGCGTGCTACGTGAATTCGTGTTTTAACTGTCCCTATCGGGATTGTAAGATGATCTGCAATTTCATGGTATTTATGGCCTTCGAAATACATTGTAAAGGGAACATAATATTCCTGAGGAAGCTTGCTCATGGCGTTTTTAATATCATCCATGATAAATTTTGACTCTCCCTGATTTTTAGTTGAGCTGAATACCAGGTTAGCAGAAGATATATCATCAGACTTGGTTACAAAAGAACTGATTTTTACAAAGCGGCGATAGTTATTTATAAACGTATTCTTCATGATGGTATATAACCATCCTTTTAAATTGGTTCCTTCCTTAAACTTGTTATAGTATGTGATGGCTTTTAACATAGTATCCTGCACTAAGTCATTAGCGTCGTCGGCATCATGAGTGAAATGAAGAGCGTACATTTTTAATGAACTCGCTTGCCGCATAACCAAGGTGTTGAATTCGATTTTAGTCATTTTGTTTAGGTTTTAGGTTTAGGTAAACAAATAGTTTTTCGTATTCAAAAAAACAACATGTTGTTTAAGTAGAATGTATTTAAATTTAAACAAACCCTGTGCCTATTCACAGACTAATCTCAAACTTTATGAAATATGTGATGCAATTGTGTAAATACTGTGTGAGTTTCTCTACGTATTTATACCTTAAAAAATATTCACTTCGCGTTCCAAGATAATATTGAAGCGTTTCCTAACATCATTAATTATATCTTCAGATACATTTAATACTTCAATACCAGTGGCTTGACCATGATTTACCAGTACCAGGGCCTGATTTTTCCATGTACCGGTATTTTTTACAACCCGGCCTTTCCAGCCACATTGTTCAATTAACCAGCCAGCTGCAAGCTTCACCTGGTCATTGCCTATTTTATAGAATACAATGTCTGGAAAAATAGACTGCAATTGTTCAAATTGGTTTAAAGTGACCAATGGATTTTTAAAGAAGCTGCCCGCATTCCCTATCGTTGCAGGATCCGGAAGCTTACTTACCCGGATATGAGATACCACTTCAGAAATATCTTTTATACCCGGATTAAAAATGCCTCTCTTTTGAAGTTCCTGGGTGATGGCTCCATAACTTACCTGGGGATGAAATTCAGCGGATAGCTTATACGTAACTTCAGTAATAATATATTTTCCTTTTAAGTTGCCTTTAAATATGCTGTCGCGATAATTGAACTCACACTCCTCTCTGGAAAATATTCTGATTTTCCCGGAAGAGATTTCAAATGCTTTGCATGAATGAAAAACATCCTTCAGTTCAACTCCATAAGCACCAATATTCTGAATGGGCGATGCCCCTACAGATCCGGGAATGAGACTCAGGTTTTCCATTCCGGCCAGATGATGGTCTACACAATAATTTACTAGATCATTCCATACTACTCCGGCCCCGGCCGTCACCAATATTTCATTTCCTACAGATTCTTTCCGGATGCCGGGAATACTGATGCGGATAACCAGGCCCTCAAAATCTTTAGTAAAAAGGATATTACTTCCACCTCCCAAAATGAGCCGCTCAACAGAATTCCATTTGGCATCACTAAATAGTTCTGTCAGATCAGCCTCGCTGCATATTTCGGTAAACCATAAAGCACGAGCTTCAACCCCGAAGGTATTCAGAGATTTTAACGAATAATTTTCGTGGATAGAGATCATAAAGAATGAATAAAACGGTTGAGATTATTTTCTAAAGTATTTTCTGGAAGCGCTTAGCAAGCCGAATTCCGAAGCAGGCATTTTGGAAAGCGACTTGTGATGAATTTTATGCGCCCGTCTGATTCCTAATAAATAAGTATTGGAAGTTTTGAAAGATTTAAACCGGTTATGAATAAAACCGTCATGAAATATAAAATAAATGATTCCGTAAAGCGATATTCCGGAGCCTATCCAGAATCTGTAATCAAAAATTTCCCTTCCCTTATACATCAGCAGTAATGCTGCAAAAGCAAAGGCCAGACTAAAAATATCATTTAATTCAAAAAATGTATGCTGCTTGCGGTGGTGCGTTTTATGTATAAACCATAACGGACCATGGAAAAGATATTTATGAATTATCCATGAAAATGCTTCCATCCCCGCAAGGGTTATTAATACTATAAGCGTATTCTGGAGTACTGACATAGATTAAATACGGAGAATTGCTGAGGTGCGATTACACCTCAGCAATTTTTGATTAAATATGGATAGCCCTGTTTTCTGTAGCGGCCATACTGGCTTCTCTGAATGCTTCAGTATAAGTTGGATGTGCGTGGGAAATACGTGCAATATCTTCTGCTGATGCACGGAATTCCATGGCGACTACCGCTTCGGCAATTACGTCTGCAACGCGGGGACCGATCATGTGAACTCCTAAAATTTCGTCGGTATCGGCATCGGCCAAAACTTTGATAAACCCTTCGGTATCCATGCTTGCACGAGCCCGGCCACTTGCTTTGAAAGGAAATGAACCGCTTTTATATTTTTTGCCCTGATCTTTCAACTGTTCTTCGGTATAACCTACACTGGCTACCTCCGGCCAGGTGTAAACTACACCAGGTATTAAGTTGTAATTGATATGAGGTTTTTGACCTGCAATAACTTCTGCAACAAAGGTTCCTTCATCTTCGGCTTTGTGAGCCAGCATGGCACCTGTAATTACATCACCAATTGCATAAATTCCCGGAATAGAGGTTTCCAGATGATCATTTGTTGGGATTTTATTTCCTCGATCTTCCGTTTTGATGCCTACATTTTCTAATCCAAGTCCTGCAGTATAAGCTGTACGACCGACGGCTACCAGACAATAATCTCCTTCGATAATAACTTCATCGCCTTTGGCATTATTGGCCGTAACCGTAACCGTGTTTCCTTTTACACTTGCTCCTGTTACTTTATGACTTAGTTTAAATTCCATTCCCAGCTTTGACAAGGATTTTTGGAGTTCTTTACCCAGAGTTTTATCCATTGTGCTGATTATAGAATCCATAAATTCTACTACAGTAACTTTTGAACCCAAACGGGCATATACTGAACCCAGCTCCAAACCAATTACTCCTCCACCTATCAGTACCATATGTTTTGGAATTTCCTTAAGATTCAGGGCTTCAGTAGAAGTGATTATGCGTTTGCCGTCGGTTTTTAGAAAAGGTAATTCTGTAGGTTTTGATCCGGTAGCTATGATTACATTTTTGGAGGTTACAGTTTCTTCTTTACCGGCATCTGAAGTTATTTTAACTGTATTTTTATCTACAAATGATCCTGTCCCCTGGTAAGAAGTTATTTTATTCTTTTTGAAAAGAAAAGCGATGCCACCGGTAGTTTGCTCTACAACTTCATTTTTCCGCTTTACCATTTGGCTCAGATCAGGCTTCAAATCTTTCAGATTTATACCATGCTCCTTAAAATTATGGAGCGCATTATGGTAATGTTCTGTAGAATCTAACAAAGCTTTTGATGGGATACATCCCACATTTAAGCAGGTACCTCCGAAAGTGTTATATTTTTCTATAATGGCTGTTTTCAAACCTAATTGAGCACAACGGATTGCGGCAACATATCCGCCCGGTCCGCTGCCTATTACTACTACGTCGTATTGCATGTAAGGAGATTTTAAATCGCGTTAAAGTTATGAATTATCAAATCCTTAGAAAAATATGGATGATCTTATTTATCAATAGTTAATTAGTATGATTATCCGGCACAATCAAATCACAAAGAAATTACTGACAAGCTTCATGCACAACAACTAAACGAAATTTGGAAATGCTTGAGTTTGCTTTAACTTAGCCTAGCAATAAACTTAAAAAGAGTATGAAAAAAATCTTTCTATTATTATTTCTTATCTGCAGCCTCCCGGTGCTGGCGCAGATAAACCAAGATTCTTTATATATACGTGAGAATTATGACAAAGTGGAAAAGTACGTTCCTATGAGGGATGGGATCAAACTTTTTACTTCTATCTATACCCCAAAAGATAAATCGAAAAAGTACCCGATCATGTTAAACCGTACTCCTTATACGGTTTCACCATACGGAGAGAATCAATATAAAACGAGCCTCGGACCTTCTATGCTTTTTGCCCGTGAGGGATATATTTTTGTGTATCAGGATGTTCGCGGCAAATGGATGAGTGAAGGGGAATTTGAAGACGTAAGACCGCACAACCCTAAAAAAAAATCAAAAAAAGATATTGATGAAAGCACTGATACGTATGACACTGTTGACTGGCTTGTAAAAAATCTTAGTACAGATAACGGCAGGGCAGGTATTTATGGAATTTCTTACCCGGGATTTTATGCTACAGCTTCTTTACCCGGCGCTCACCCTGCATTAAAAGCAGTTTCTCCGCAGGCTCCGGTTACAGATTGGTTTATAGGTGATGATTTTCATCATAATGGTGCGTTTATGATGATTGATGCATTTTCATTTTACTCCAGTTTTGGTGTTCCAAGACCAGTACCAATAACTCCGGATAAAGGGCCAAAGCCCTTTAAGTTTCCGGTTCAGGACAACTACAAATTTTTTATGGATCTGGGACCTTTGAAAAATGTTAAGGCCAAATATTTTGCAGACAGTATCAAGTTCTGGAATGACCTGATGGCTCATCCGAATTATGACTCATTTTGGAAAGCCCGCAATATTCGTCCTCAATTAACCAATGTAAAACCAGCAACCATGGTAGTCGGCGGATTTTTTGATGCAGAAGACACCTTCGGAGCTCTACGTACCTACGAAGCCATCGAAAAACAAAATCCTAAAAACCGGAATATGCTGGTGATGGGCCCATGGTTTCACGGCGGATGGGCAAGAGGAACGGGTCAGTATTTTGGAGACATAGATTTTGGACAGGCAACAAGTACCTGGTATCAGCAAAATGTAGAATTTCCTTTTTTCCAGAATTTATTAAAAGATAAGCCTTCGGCAAATCTTCCCGAAGCAATGATTTTCATAACAGGATCTAATGAATGGAAAAAATTTGATACCTGGCCTCCAAAAAATGTAGCCCAGAAATCGCTTTATTTCCATGCCGACGGAAAATTATCATTTGATGCTCCTTCTGCGGATGAAAGTTTTGATGAATACATTAGTGATCCGAACAAACCGGTACCTTATACAGACGGAGTGCATTTAAGACGTACCCGCGAATACATGATCAATGATCAGCGGTTTGCATCCCGCCGTCCGGATGTAATGGTTTATCAAACAGAAATCCTGACGGAAGACATAACCCTTGCTGGCGAGATAATAGCTAAATTAATGGTTTCCACCAGCGGAACAGATGCCGACTATGTTGTTAAATTAATAGATGTATATCCGGATGATTATCCCAACAATGACCCAAATCCAATGAATGTGCAAATGGGTGGATACCAAATGCTGGTTCGCGGCGAGGTGATGCGTGGAAAATTCAGAAACAGCTTTGAGAAACCGGAGCCTTTTGTTCCTAACCAGATCACTGAAGTGAAATACAATATTCCTGATGTAGCCCATACCTTTAAAAAAGGCCATCGCTTAATGATTCAGGTACAGAATTCATGGTTTCCTCTGGTTGACCGCAACCCTCAAAAATTTCTGGATATTTATAATGCAGATGAAAAAGATTTTCAAAAAGCAACTCATCGAATTTATCACGAGGGAAAAAACGCATCTTCATTACAGGTTAGCGTACTAAACTAACCAGCTTATTTAAACTAAACCTGACGGTGGAATATTCTATGTTTGTATTAGAAATTCCATCGTTCTTTTTCTAAAAAAGATCAAAAAGACTTTAGATTTTAAATAAGCATTTTATAAAAATCTCAGAATGAAAAAACAACTGCTCCTTATAACCCTGTTAATCCTTGCTAAAACTTATGGTTTTGCTCAGGATATTCAGCAACAGGCATTTTCACGTGCCGATTCTTTACGTGGAAATTTAACTGCATTGCGTAACTGTTATGATATAAATTATTATCATTTGGATGTGAAGGTGGATAATGATCAAAAGTACATCAGCGGCTCTAACTTGTTTAAGTTTACAGCCACAGAGGATTTCAGCAGACTACAATTTGATCTTTTTGAGAATCTGGAGATTGACAAAGTTGAATTTCAGGGGAAACCTTTAAATTTTAAAAGAGAATTTAATGCTGTTTTTGTTGATTTCCCACAGGTAATAAAAAAAGGTTCCTCAGAACAATTTACGGTATACTATAAGGGAAATCCGGTGATTGCAAAAAATGCTCCCTGGGATGGTGGCTTTGTTTTTTCAAAAGATAAATCGGGTAAACCATGGGTGGCGGTGGCCTGTCAGGGTTTTGGCGCCAGCTCCTGGTGGCCTACAAAAGATCACCAGTCTGATGAAGTAGACAGCATGCTTATAAGTGTGGCTGTACCTCCGGGTTTAACTGATGTAAGTAACGGCCGTCTTCGCTCAAGCAAAAAAATGGCTGATGGTTTTACCCAGTTTAATTGGTTTGTATCGTATCCCATTAATAATTATACTGTTTCGGTAAACATTGCTGATTATGCTCATTTCTCTGATACGTTTGCCGGAGAAAACGGAAATCTGGACCTCGATTTTTACGTATTGCAGGAAAACCTGGAGAAGGCTAAAATACATTTCAATGCCGATGTAAAGCCAATGCTTACCTGTTTTGAAAACTGGTTTGGCCCTTACCCGTTTTACCGGGATGGTTATAAACTGATAGAAACTCCTTATCTGGGCATGGAACATCAAAGTGCGGTGGCCTATGGAAATAATTATTTAAAAGGTTACCGTGGTCGGGATCTTTCAGGAACGGGATTGGGGATGACCTGGGATTTCATCATCGTTCACGAAAGCGGACACGAATGGTTTGGCAACAATATCACCTCGAAAGATATTGCCGATATGTGGATGCATGAAGCTTTTACCATGTACTCGGAAGGTTTATTCGTGGAGTGCAAAAATGGGAAAGAAGCGGGCACAAAATACATTGAAGGAGTCAGGCAAAGCATCCGTAATGATAAACCCATTATCGGACCTTATCATGTAAATACAGAAGGCTCCGGTGATATGTATTATAAAGGAGCAAATATGCTGCAAACTATCAGATCAGTAATTAATGATGATGTGAAATGGAAGCAAATATTGCGGGGTTTAAATTCTGAATTTGGATTGAAAACGTCTGAATCAAAAGATATTGAGAATTACATCATCGAAAAATCGGGAATTAAGCTTCAACCCATATTTGATCAGTATTTGAGAACAACCAAAATCCCGGTTTTGAATTATAAAATATCCGGAAAAAAGCTGTCATACAAATGGGATAATGTTATTGACGGCTTTGATATGCCTGTATTAATTAAAGCTGGCAATAAAGATATTTTGCTGCATCCTGGTCAGCAAATCAAAACAGAAAGAATCAATTCAAATTCAATTTCTATCTCTAACGGCTTTTATGTAAACTCTAAGAAAGAGACCCGCTAAGGTTTTTTCAAACATCCAAAGATGCGATCACTGATCTGTGATCGCATCTTATTTTTTCTGCAAATAATTTAGATGCTGATGCAACTTCTGTAGTAGTGATGTCGTCTTATTATCGACAAGCCATCATTGATTTCAAATTGATTTCAATCTGGCAAACACAGTTTAAACAGAATTAAAAATTATTCGGATGAAAACGTTAACACTCTCTTTTGCACTTTCGGCTGTATTACTTGCAACATCAGTAACCAGCAGCTCGGCTAACACCTTATTAACCATTCACAATAGCAAAAAGATTTTATCGACCGAAGAGCGTCAGGTTTCTGGTTTTAATGGAATTTCTTCTTCGGGAAGTTATGATGTAAAGGTTAAAATGGGTGCCTCAGAAAGTTTAAAACTCGAAGGTGATGAAGATTTATTGAAAGATATTGAAACAGTGGTAGAAAACGGTGTTCTAAAAATCCGCAACAAAAAACACAATACAGGCTGGAACTGGAAAAGAAATTCGGGAAAAGTAACTGTTTATGTAACTGCAAAATCACTAAATAGCATTACACTGAGTGGTTCGGGAGATATTAAAGTTGAGGGGACCGTTAAATCAGAAAAATTAACGAACACTTTAAGCGGCTCAGGAAGCATCTCTTTAACTGCCAACGCAAATGAATATTTGGGAAACATTAGTGGTTCCGGTAAAATGATGATCAGCGGTAACGCCAAACATGCCATTATCAAGATTGGCGGTTCCGGGAATTTTGAAGGGCGCAATTTCAGTACTATAGATTCGGATGTTAAAGTTAGCGGCTCCGGAAATGTGAGCATTAAGGCAGAAAAAACCCTGGATGCCATGGTAAGCGGATCGGGGAATATTCGCTACAGCGGCAATGCTCAGGTTAGCAAAATCAAAAACGGCTCAGGGAATATTACAAAAATGTAATTAGCATCAGTTACGGTTTATATATAGTGTCCGGTATGAACTATCGGACACTTTTTTTTCGGATTAAAATTGAAATCCAAACAACCAGTAATTCTGTAGAAAAAGAAAATGATGACTTGCTTTATCTACTTCATTTCTTCCGGTAGTATGCACATTATTCAGATTGGTATAACCCCCTTCTAAATTTCCCTGGAAATATAAATCTCTGCTGAATTTAAATTTCAATCCTGCATTTGCAGATGCCGCCCATCCGGCTACGTTTAATTTATTATTATCTCCTACTGTAAACAATCGTACATCAGCACGGGGAATAATAAGTCCGCCCGACAAGCCGCCGGTAAACTTTAACGAGGATTTACCTTTCGCAGAAGTCCAGATTTCATCCTGTCTTTGTGCCCCTAACTTAATATAATTCAGGCCATCTGTGTATTCAAGGGTTAAAAAATCGGGATTAATGGTTATCGTTTCTCCACTATAAACACCTTGATATTGTCCGCTTGAAATAGATGGATTCGAAACGGAAGATTCAATAAACCCGTTAATAGGAACCTGCTGCGGAACATCCATCACATATTTCATATGATCCCAGCCTAAAATAACACTGTATTTTTCATTCAGAGAATAACCCACATGAAAGTTGTATTGTAAACTTCCTTTGTAGGGCTGATCCTGAGCTTTTACATTTTGCAACGTAAAATCATAGCCATTACCACGAAACCGAATATCCGTTTTGCTGTAATCGGACCAGTTAAATCCGGCTTGAACGAACCATTTGCCGGATTTTTTAATTTCAGGAAAATTATCACTTACTCCAGTCACACGGCTGCTGTCTGAAGCCGGACTAGCTCCTGCTGATAATAAAGACGCTAAATAGATAATTACGAGCAGAAAAAATCGCTCTTTCATTTTTATTGAATTTTAAATATTGTTGAAATTTTTCTCTTAATAAGAGTTTATACAAATTTAAAAAATCATTAAAAAATAAGCATCCGTATTAATACGAATATTTGTTAAAAAAAAGTCAAAAACGATGCTGAATTGTTAATAATTGCTTTGTCGTTTGAGGTTTTTTGAACCTGACAAATTATATCGCAAACTAAATGCTTGCTGATTATCCACTTCGCCCTCTAAAAAATGAAATGAGAATATGAACTGACCTTCTATGTTTTTGTATTTGATTGGAGTATAAAAAAAATCAGACCTGTTATAGGTTTTGGCAGTATAAAACTGATCGCCATAAATAAGCTGGTGGCCATTGCCCTGATAAAAGGAATTGCTGAAAGCAAAACGCTTATAGGCGGCGTGCATTTCAAGTAAATATCCTTTTGGAGTTTGCCAGTCGCTAACGTTGCGGGTACGTTCAAAAGACATGACACCTCCGATATTAAAAGTGAGGCTATCCAGTAAAGTTTTATCGCTAAGATCTATTCCAAGTTTTATAGCGGCAGCACCATTATCCTGAATATGATCTCCGGGAATATCAATACCTGGCCCTGCATTGTGAAACATCATGGCATAGTGCTCTGTAAAAAATATTCCGGTTTGATATTTACCGGAAATGCCGAACAGAAATGTTTCTCTATCCAGATCAGTTTGCCTGCTGGTCCAGTCTATCCAAACTTTTTCATTTCCATGGCGGGTTTGAAATTTAGCCAGCATACCTTCTATATTGGGACGATAATACGTGAGTGTATCTTTAAAAATAACCCGGGGATAATCTGTTAATAAATTTTGTCTGGGAAACGAGCCGATATAAAAATCCCATTTATCTTTCTGATACTGGTAATAAATTACGGGATCTATTTTAGCAGCAAATTTTGGAGAACCAAACTCATGCAGCGCATTAAAGCCCACCCGGATGCGGTGAACAGAGTCAATGAGTAGGCCAATTTCGGGAGAAAACCGGGCTCCGAAAATGGTTTGCGAAAACCTGTTGGAATTTGCGTATTCCCTATTATCAGCAAAAGCATGCAGAGAAATATTTCCTTCAAGGTGCTGGGCATTTATCGAAACCAGGCTTGTAACTAAGAGAAAAACAGTTAAAATATATTTCATTTAGGCTATTATATTTTTAATTGATGGTAACAGGTATCATCCGGCTATTTCTTGAACCGGGGAAAGGGTCTGTTCTTATTGAAAAAATCAGTTTATACTCACCTGATTTTACCGGAGACCGGATGACGGCCGAGATCTCTGCTGATTCTTTTGAGGCTATTATCAATTTATCGAAATTACTAATTACCGGCTTGAATTCGTTAATCTTTCCCTTTTCCATAAAGCCGAATTCCAGAAAACAGTCCCATTTCTGGTTTTTATTAGAAAAGCTGATACTCTGATTATACGGATTGTAAATTTTCAATTTAAGTTTCCTGAAGCTGGAAGCCTTCCAGAAATTCCCGGGAAGCTGTGTACTTATATCTACCTTTTGAAACAGGCGAACATCATCAATCCATCTGCCGTAAAAATCGCCTTTGGAGGTTAGAATAGTGTCTTGAATCACTTTTACGCCATGACTTTCAGAGTTTACATAATACACCTTTTTGTTTCTCAGGCTATCTTCAAGAGGCCATATGTCAAACTGATTTTTACGGTAATACCGACTGTCGTAAGCAAATCCTGATAAGGTTCTATTGTAAAAATTATATTGGGATGCTTCCTGAAAACCTCCCAAAATAACTACCGGCTTATCAGCCGCTAAAGATTTAATCTGTTTAGCCCAGTTTTCGGCGCCATAATAATAAGCCACCTGCTTAAAATTCTGAATCCCCGGCAAGGGAATAATAACCACCAGACGCATTATTAAAATAACCGCAATATTGACAAAAGCAAGCTTATAGAACCAATTAAGAATTTCAGTTTTTTGAGAGATGTAAATGAAACTCAGAATGAATAATGGAGGAAATGCAATGAGCGTCCAGTGAGGTTCTACCCTGCCTTTGAAAGTGCTCAGTAAAAAGAATAAAAAGATGCCGTAAAAATTAAATTTTATAGCCCTGATAAAGATATCTTTATTTGAAACCGATACTGCCGATTTATACAAATACCACCCTACCAGCGGACCTGCAATTAACAGCTGCCCCAAAAGATAATCGCTGGTATATTCAAATTTGTAAGGTTTTGCAGATCGATCAATCAAATGATAATATATAGAAGGATATCCATTTTGAATTTGCCAGTAAATATGAGGGGCAAACAAAATAACAACCAATAGAATAATCAGGTAAAATGAGGGCCTTTTAAATAGTTTTAAATTGGACAGAATTGTAAAGAAAACCAATAAAACGCCATGGTATTTACTGTAGAACATGGCCGCAATAATTAACGACAGCCAGATTGCTAAGGTAATCTTATCTTCTGCGGCATAGCGCTGATAAACGTAGAAGAAAAGTATACTAAAAAAGAATAAGGGAGAATCTGGTGTGGTGATAAATCCATAAATATGGAAAATAAGTATGGAAGAGAAAAGGATTATAAAGAGCTTTACATCCGTTGAATATTTTCTTAAAATCTGCCATAATAAGTAGACTGAAAGGGTATTGCTGATGATTGTGAGTAAACGCAATCCAAATTTGGACTGAAACAGTGCATCGCCCGCTTTGATAAAAAAAGCAACCATGGGCGGATGATCAAAATATCCCCAGTCCGGAAAACGGGAATAGATCCAGTAATAGGCTTCATCCGGATGGAGTTCCATGAAACCTGCCTGAACGGCATTAATCAGCGTCCAGCCAAATAAAAAAATAACGAACAGATTGGATGAGTTCTTAAGTTTTTGATCCATCAATATCTATTTATCCGGCAAAAGTGTAAAGGTAATTTGCAAAAAAATTCCAGACAGATACAATGGCAATCGCAAATACTTTTGACAGATAGAAATTAAACTTAAGCTTATCATTAAAAAGGTAGATGAGCAGATTATTTAAAACCAACCCAATTAATGCAATTCCAAAAAATTTTCCAAACTGCAGCAATTGCGCCTTATCATGGCTTTGGAAAGTCCAGAATCTGTTTAATATATAATTTGATATAGTTGCCGCAGTAAAACCAAGCGAATTGGCTACATATTTCTGAATCTTAAGTTTTTCTTTGCACAGAAACGTTATTCCAAAATCAACAAAAATTCCCGAGAAGCCCACTATTCCAAATTTGACGAATTTCAGAAAGAATTCTGCGTTGAAATCTGCGGTGGACATGCTTAGAATCAGATTTTAAAATAGTAGCTAAAAAATAACCCCGTTAACGGGGTTATTTTTATGAGATCAATTAAACGCCCAATAATAATCTGGCCGGATCTTCTAATAATTGTTTTACCCGAACTAAAAATCCGACAGATTCACGACCGTCTATAATCCGGTGGTCATAAGATAAAGCGATGTACATAATCGGTCGAATTACAACCTGACCATTTAAAGCCACCGGGCGCTCCACAATATTGTGCATTCCAAGAATTGCAGATTGCGGGGCATTTATAATTGGAGTAGACATCATCGAACCAAATACGCCACCATTGGTAATGGTAAAGGTTCCGCCGGTCATTTCTTCCAGTGTTAACTTGCTTTCGCGAGCTTTTCCGGCAAGTTCCATTACCGCTTTTTCTATTTGAGCCAAACTCATAGAATCTGCATTACGAATAATAGGAACAACTAAACCTTTCGGCGCTGAAACTGCTATAGAGATATCAGCAAAATCATTGTAAACAATTTCTTCACCATCTATACGAGCGTTTACTGCCGGGAAATCTTTCAGGGCTTCGCAAACTGCTTTGGTAAAGAAGGACATAAAGCCTAAACCAACACCAAATTTCTCTTTAAACTTATCTT
Organism: Daejeonella oryzae DSM 19973; assembly: GCF_000422945.1. GTDB lineage: Bacteria > Bacteroidota > Bacteroidia > Sphingobacteriales > Sphingobacteriaceae > Daejeonella > Daejeonella oryzae. The sequence goes on along the minus strand of NZ_AUHA01000002.1, from coordinate 1,414,389 downwards.
TATATTTAGATCTGATTTCCATAACCGGCTGCATATCTACTTCATTAAAAGTAGTCAGCATGGCCGTTTCATTTTTAACAGTAACCAGTCTTTTTGCTACGGTTTTGCGAAGCGAAGACATCTTTTCGCGACGTTCTGCTCTTGCTCCGGCAACTGCTGCAGGTTGAGGCGACGTAGCGGCAGACTGTGGTTTTGCAGCTTCTTTCTTCTCAAATTTTACTGCATCTTCTTTAGTGATGCGGCCACCGGGACCAGAACCATTTACAGAAGAACTATCCACACCTTTCTCAGCCAAAATTTTAGCAGCGGCGGGTGATGGAACTCCGGAAGCATACGTTTCCGGTTTTTCAGCAGGTTTTTCTTCTGATTTCTCCGGTGTTTTTGATGAAGTTGATTCTTCTGATTTTGAAGCAGAAGCAGCAGGAGCTGCGCCCCCTTCTTCAATCTGGCAAACTGTTGCTCCGATTAAAAGTGTGTCACCTTCATTTGCAATAGTTTTTAAAGTTCCTGCTTTTTCGGCCGTTAATTCGAAAGTGGCCTTGTCCGATTCCAGTTCTGCAATCACTTCATCCATCTCTACATAATCACCGTCTTTTTTTATCCAGCTGGATAATACTACTTCTGAAATAGATTCACCTACTGGCGGAACTTTGATTTCTAAACTCATATGGTTTTGATTATATCGTTTTAGTCAATATTAACAGCTTTGTCAGTTGCTTTTTGAATTTGTTTTTTAATCTCAGGACCAGCAGCATCTTCAAACGCCTTGCCAATAATACTTAATTGTTGCGCAATATGCTGTTTGGCATATCCGGTGGCGGTACTGCTGCTTTCCTTACGGGATATAAGTTTAAAATTAAATTCTGATTCACGGAATTTACGGCTGATAAAAGGCCATGGACCCATGTTTTCAGGTTCTTCCTGAACCCAAACAAATTGCTTGGCTTTTTTATATTTTGCTTTAATTTCGTTCAACTGATCATACGGAATAGGATATAGCTGCTCTAAGCGCACAATTGCCACATCTTTACGCTTGTCTAGTTGCTGTTTATCTAAAAGATCATAATAAATCTTACCCGAGCAAAATAATACACGTTTAACATCAGCCGCTTTTACAAACGAATCATCAATAACTTCCTTAAAACCACCAGAAGTAAATTCATCAAGTTTACTTACGCAAGCCGCACTTCTTAATAAACTTTTCGGTGTAAAAACAACTAAAGGTTTACGGAAGTCACGTTTGAGCTGGCGTCGTAGTAAATGGAAAAAATTAGCCGGAGTTGTTGCATTTGCAACCTGAATATTTTCGCTGGCACACATTGCTAAAAACCGCTCAATCCGGGCTGATGAATGCTCCGGTCCCTGACCTTCATAACCATGCGGAAGCAATATAACCAATCCGTTAGAACGCTGCCATTTAGTTTCTGCACTAACAATAAATTGGTCTATAATAATTTGGGCGCCGTTAAAAAAGTCACCAAACTGAGCTTCCCAAATAATTAACGATTGCGGATTAGCTAATGCATATCCATATTCAAATCCCAAAACACCGTATTCAGAAAGATGGGAATTGAAAATATCGAATTTAGCTTTTCCACCTTCCAGCTGGGCTAAAGGAACATATTCTTCTTCAGAATCTTCCAAAGTCAAAACTGCATGACGATGAGAAAATGTACCGCGTTCCACATCCTGTCCGCTTACACGCACCCTAAATCCTTCTTCAAGCAATGTTCCATAAGCCATTAATTCGCCCATGGCCCAGTCAAATGTTTCATTTTCAACCATGCGCTTACGGTCTTCAAATAATTTCTCAATTTTTCTGAAAAACTTCTTGTCGGATGGAAGACTGGTGATTTTATTTGCGATTTCCAGGAAATCAGATTTTGAAACAACCGTATCAGAAGGCTGGATCAAATCCTGGGGAGTAGCTAAGCGTAGACCTTTCCAGGCACCAGAAAAAACAGGATTCACTTCTGAGAAATCTTTGTCTTCCTTGGATTCATTCAGGCGTTCCTGAAGCATGGCCCTGAAGTCTTTCTCCATTTCCTTTGCCAGGTTTGCATCAACACTTCCCTGATCCATGAGTTTTTTGTTATAAATCTCTCTTGGGTTGGGGTGTTTTTCTATGGCTTTGTACAATAATGGCTGTGTAAATTTTGGCTCATCAGATTCATTATGGCCATAACGACGATAACATAAAACATCTATAAATACATCATTATGATATTTCTGACGATATTCCACTGCCATGTTGATGGCATAAACCAATGCTTCCACATCATCTCCGTTTACGTGGAAAACAGGTGAAAGCGTAACTTTTGCAAGATCTGTACAATAAGTAGAAGACCGGGCATCTTTAAAATTGGTAGTAAAACCAACCTGATTATTAATTACCAGATGAATTGTTCCGCCGGTTTTGTAACCATCGAGTTTAGCCATCTGCAAAACTTCATATACAATTCCCTGACCTGCTAAAGAAGCATCGCCATGAATTAAAATCGGAGCTATACGTTTATAATCTCCATCGTATTTAAAATCTATTTTAGAACGCACCATTCCCTCAACCAGAGGATCCACTGCCTCCAGGTGAGAAGGATTTGGACATAAGCTCAAATGAACTTTTTTACCGGAAGCTACCTCTACATCGGTTGAAAAACCAAGGTGATATTTCACATCTCCACCAAATGGAGAATTAGCATCGTATCCCTTACCTTCAAATTCAGAAAAGATATCTGTATAGGTTTTATTCATGATGTTGGCAAGCACGTTCAAACGACCGCGATGCGCCATCCCAATAACAAATTCTTCTATACCTAAATCAGCACCTTTTTCTATAATAGAATCAAGTGCCGGTATTACAGACTCCGCACCTTCCAAAGAAAAACGCTTCTGGCCCAAAAATTTTGTTCCCAGAAAATTCTCGAAAACTACAGCCTGATTTAATTTCCTGAGTATTCTCTTTTTAGTATCGATAGAAAATTTTGGCGTATTACGCTCGCTTTCCATCCGTTGCTCAAACCATTTTAACTTTTCGGGACTACGGATATATTTATATTCGGCTCCAATTGACTGGCAGTAGGTTTGCTCCACCAGTTCTACTATATCACGAAGTTTAGCCGGGCCTAATCCTACTTCAATTCCTGCACTAAATACGGTGTCCAGATCCTGGTTGTTTAAACCGAAAGTTTCCAGTTCTTTACCCGGAAAATACGGGCGGCGCTGGCGCACAGGATTTGTTTTTGTAAAAAGATGGCCGCGTTCACGATAGCCGTTAATCAGATTCAGAACATTGATTTCCTTCAAAAAATGATCAGGAGTTTCTACTGAAACCGTACCGGCTTCAGATCCCCTGCCAAAGTCAAAACCTTCAAAAAATTTCTGCCAACCAAAATCCACTGAGGAATTATCTTCTTTATATGATTGATAGAGTGAATCTATGTAGTCAGCACTTGCGTTGCTGATGTAAGATAATTTATCCATTTAAATAATATCTATTGCGGGACAAAAATAAGATTTTAAGCCTAGAAACAGCTAAAAGAACGAGTGAATTTCAATTTTTTAAACAGCTTAATTATTAGCAGAGAAGTTATCCGGCTTTTAGCTTTTTTAATAACTAAATATAATTCACTGATTGGAGAAAGAGATCCGCCCGATTTTAAATTCCTTAAGTAAAGAAAACAGGGAGTTATTATGCGAGATAATATTAATAGGACACAATTTCAGAAAGAGGATTTGGGTATGATTTTCCGATAGTTACCTGATAATCTGCCAGTCTATCTGCAGGCAATTTCCAGGGTTCGTGAATTTTGCCTAAGGGAATATTTTTAAGCTCCGGAATCCATAATCGCACATAATCTCCTAAAGGATCGTATTCTCTGGCCTGTTTCAACACATTAAAATATCGGTTGTCTCGCGGATCATTTCCAACTCCTGCTACATAAGCCCAGTTTCCCCAGTTACTTGACGGACAATAATCAATCAGTTGCTCCTCAAAATACGCTGCTCCCCAGGTCCAGTTAACTTTTAAATCCTTTATCAGAAAACTCGCCACATTTTGCCTGCCACGATTACTCATAAATCCGGTTGCATTTAATTCACGCATGTTGGCATCTATAAATGGGATTCCGGTTTGCCCGGATTTCCAGCATTCAAATAATTCAACCTGATTTTCTGCCTCTTCCGGGTAAGAATCTTTAAATCCTCTTTTTTGGAAAAATTTATTTCCGTGTTTTTTAAACATAAAGCGAAAATAATCCCGCCATAATAGTTCAAAAGATAACCAGTAAGTAGAATCATTTGCAATACGCTCACGCTCGTATTTTTTTATTTCCCAATAAATTTCTCTCGGCGATAAGCAACCAAGGGAGAGCCAGGAAGAAAATTTGGAGGAATAATCAGATCCAATTAATCCGTTTCGGGTATTTTTATAATTTTTTAAAGAATCCGTATCCCAGAAATATGATTTCAAGCGGGCTGTACCATTTGATTCTCCTCCTTTAATTTCAATAGCCGAACGCGGATCGGCAACCGGCTTTTGGGTAAATCCAAGCTCGTAAAGATCCGGAACTTTGGAACTTTCCAAATTGGCGGGCTTGCGGATAATTTGAGGTGTTTCAAAACAAGGCTTTACCCTGCTTTCACGTTCTACCTTTTTTCTGAAAGTGGTAAAAACATCCGGAATATCTTTTATCGGGAATGGCAGATCTTCTTTATGATATAATGTATGCCCGATAAAGTGTTTCAGGTTGATTTTTTGTTTCCACAGAGCCCGTTCAACGTTCTCTGAAACTCCTGTTTCTTCTGAAGCCACTTCGCGGTGGTGATACACTTCACAGACTTTATATTTTTGAACCAGAGCCGGAATGATCTCTTCGGGTAAGCCTTTAGAGATCAATAAATCCCCTCCTAATTGTTGTAACGATTGTTTCAGATCAGCAACACTTTCAAGCAGAAATTGGGCTCTGAAAACACCTGTTTTTAATGTATTAAACGAGGCTGGTTGAAAATGACGTTCATCAAAGCAATAAAAAGGAATAACGAAATCTGCTTTGCGGCTTGCTTCGAGCAAAATTTCATTATCATGAATTCTTAAATCTTTTCTGAACCAAACTAAAATAGTTTTATCACTCATCCTAATTCATAAAATTTTTAAAGCTAAACCAATTACACATTATTGATCCACGTCTAATTATATAATTAAAAATCGACATAACTGTCAATTCCGTAATTCATTTAATATTTAATAAGCAAATAATCCATAAATCCATTTCAAAGTAAGCACATAATGACCATTTAAAATATCATGAATGTGTAAGATTTGGATTTCGAAAATATCCTGTTATATAGCTGACAAATTTATTAGAGTGCTTAATTGTGGAAAGATGAGATTCCAAATTAATCTCATTATCATAAATATGTAAGCTTTAACATATTTAGTTGACAACGACATAAATATGACACAAAAAGACAGGATGAAAACAGGCAATTCGTCAGATTTGTGATAAACAGTAAGTTTAATAAAATATGAAATTTGAAGGCAAAACGTATTTAATTATAGGTGGAAGTTCGGGCATTGGCTTTTCAATAGCTGAAAAGCTGATCGAAGGCGGAGCCGAAGTATTTTCTACTTCAAGAGATATCAGCAAAACATTTCCTGGTGAGAAAATCCAACTGGATATTTCAGATGACTTGTCTGATTTAAACTCGCAATTACCTGAGAAACTTGACGGAGTAGTTTATTGTCCGGGTACCATCAACTTAAAGCCTTTCAGCAGATTAACTGACCAGGATTTTATTAATGATTTTAGTGTAAATGTTTTAGGAGCCGTTAAAGTAATCAGGCAGGTAATCAATAAATTAAAAAAATCGGGGAATGCCAGCATCATTTTATACAGCACCGTAGCCGCTAAAACCGGAATGAATTTTCATTCATCGGTATCGGCTTCCAAAAGTGCAGTAGAAGGACTGGCCATTTCACTTTCTGCCGAATTTGCCTTCTCAGGAATCCGGGTAAATACCATAGCTCCATCATTAACAGATACTCCACTGGCTTCAGCTCTGCTTTCTTCACCCGAGAAAAGAGAAGTTTCTGCAAAGCGCCATCCTTTAGGTAGAATTGGAAATGCTGAAGATATTTCATCAGCCTCCTTATTTCTGTTATCAGATGAAAGTACATGGATTACCGGACAAGTTTTGCATGTAGATGGCGGACTTTCATCATTAAGAGTTTAATATGATACAAACTTTTTCACATACTGACCTGAATAACTTGGACAATCGGTTCAGGTCTACACTTATAAACAGTATTTCAGGATTCAAAAGTTTGCAGCTTGTAGGAACTCTAAGTCCGGATGACCGGTCTAATCTTGCTGTTTTTAATTCAATTTTTCATTTAGGTGCCAATCCGCCGCTCATCGGTATGGTAGTAAGACCTGATGGAAACGAACATAGTACTTTAAAAAACATCATTTCACAAAAATTCTACACCTTAAATAACGTGAGGGAATCTTTTTATAAAGATGCTCATCAAACCAGTGCCCGATATGCAGAGGGAGATTCTGAATTTAAAAACTGCAATTTTACAGAACAGTATATTTCTGATTTCTCAGCACCTTTTGTAGGCGAATCGAACATCAAAATTGGTTTGGAATTAAAGCAGATTATCCCGGTAGAATTAAATAACACCAACATAATAATCGGAGAAATTAAGCTGATTCAATTTGAAGACGGCATTTTATCTGATGATGGTTTTATAAACTTAAACCAGGCCGGAAGTGTTACGGTAGCAGGTCTGGATAGTTATTATACAACAGCTCCGTTAAGCCGGCTTGCATATGCCAAACCCGGCAAAGAACCAATGATCATTAACAATCAAAACATTTAGATAAATCATATGACAACTGCAGAAGAATTAAAAAATGCTTACATAGATTATGTTTTAACGCAGGGCGATAAACCTAAATCGGTGTACGTTTTCGCAAAAGAGAACAATTTAACAGAGGAAGAATTTTACAATTTCTTTGGATCTTTTGAAGGAATTGAAGAATCTATCTGGACGGATTTAACCGGAAAAGTTCTTTTTGAAGTTCAAACTCAGGAGATCTGGGAGCAATACAGTGCCCGTGAAAAAGCACTTGCCTTTTTTTACGGACTAATAGAATTATTAAAAAGCAGAAGAAGTTTTGTACTGTATAGCCTGAATAATTCGCCAAAATCATTTGGAACTCCTCCTGTTTTAAAAGGTGCAAAGAAAGTTTTCGAACATTTTGCGGTAAATATCATACAGCAGGGAATTGAGTCCGGTGAACTTGCTGACAGGCGGTTTTTCTCCGATAAATATAAAGACGCATTGTGGGTTCAATTTGGTTTCATTCTTAATTTTTGGGCTAAAGATAACAGCGCAGGTTTTGAGAAAACCGATGAAGCTATTGAGAAAGGCATTACAGTAACTTTTGATTTGTTTGAAAAATCCCCGCTGGATAGCCTGATTGATTATGGAAAGTTTATGATGAACAATGGCGGCATGAAACAAAACATGAAGTTTTAAAAATTTTCCTTTACAGGAATTCCAATCAGGATTATGAAAGAACAAAACAGTATTCCAACTTCCAAAACAGAAAGATCTGCCCGCTTCGTAAAAACCGGATTTAAAGTTGGCGGAAATTACATTAAACATTATTCAAAAAAACTATTCAATCCGGCTTTAAGCAAAGAAGAATTAAATCTGGATAATGCAACAGATATTTATGCCTCTTTAAGCGAATTAAAAGGCAGTGCACTTAAGGTTGCCCAAATGCTGAGTATGGATAAAAACATTCTGCCTAAAGCGTATGTAGACCAGTTTTCCTTATCTCAATATAATGCTCCGCCCTTATCCGGACCACTAATTGTCCGGACGTTCAGTAAATATTTCGGTAAAACTCCAAGTGAGATTTTTGATCAGTTTAATATCCGATCTAAAAATGCGGCTTCTATTGGCCAGGTACATGAAGCCAGCCTTTACGGGAAAAAACTGGCGGTAAAAATTCAGTACCCGGGCGTGGGCGACAGTATTTCTTCTGATCTTAAAATGGTAAAACCGTTTGCTTTCAGATTACTTGGCATGAGTCAGAAAGAACTGGAAATTTATATGAATGAAGTGGAGGAACGTTTACTGGAGGAAACTGATTATGATCTGGAACTTAAACGGTCGATAGAATTTTCTGAAGCTTGCAGAGACTTAAAAAATGTTGTTTTTCCAACCTATTATCCTGAATTATCCAGCAAACGTATCATCAGTATGGACTGGATTGAAGGACAGCATCTGAAAGAATTTATGAAAAGTAATCCCTCCCAGGAATTGAGAAACCAGATCGGGCAGGCTCTATGGGATTTTTACAACTTTCAACAGCACGAATTGAGGGCTGTGCATGCAGATCCGCATCCCGGAAATTTCCTGATTACAGCAGAAGGGAAATTGGGAATCATCGATTTTGGGTGTATTAAAGAAATGCCTGATGATTTTTATTACCCTTTCTTTTCATTAACGGCTACTGATCTTTTAGAAAACAAAGAAGAAACCATTAAAGCATTCAGGGAATTGGAAATGATTCAGGACAAAGATAATCCGGAGCAGGTTGAATTTTATTACCAGGCGTATAAGGAAATGATTTCTTTGTTCGCCCAGCCTTATATGTCTGATAGTTTTGATTTCAGCCAGACTGAATACTTCGAAAAACTGTATGGATATGGAGAAAAGATTTCAAAAATGCCTGAATTCAAACAAGCCCGCGGTGTTAAGCATTTTATATATGTTAACCGAACAAATTTTGGTTTATACAACATTTTGCATGATCTGGGGGCGAAAGTTAAAACTGATACCTATAAGCCGCACGTTGACCGGTTCATGTTAAAATAAGATTTAAATTATATCATACTATTAACTACTGCAAATGAAAATCCTTCTTACCGGAGCAAACGGATATATAGGCACCCGAATTTTACCTGTTCTATTACAGCTGGGCCATGAAGTGGTTTGCATGGTTAGAGATAAACGCAGATTTAAAGAGGATAGTGATTTTGGAGATAAAGTTAAAATCATAACAGGCGACCTTTTAAAAAGCGAAACTTTAAAAGATATACCCGCTGATCTGGATGCGGCTTATTATCTGGTTCATTCCATGTCATCCAATAACGATGCATTTGATAAATTAGAATCAGATTCTGCCAAAAACTTTGTACAGGCCATTGAGCAAACGCAATGTAAACAACTCATTTTCCTTACCGGAATTGTAAATGATGACAAGCTCTCCAAACATTTAACCTCCCGGTTTGAAGTTGAGCGAATTTTAAAAAGCAGCAAAGTTCCGTGTACAACTTTGCGGGCTGCAATAATTATCGGCTCAGGAAGTGCATCTTTTGAAATTATCCGCGATCTGGTTGAAAAGCTGCCCGTAATGATTGCTCCCAAATGGGTAAAAACCCGCTGTCAGCCCATTTCTATACGTGATGTGGTAGCTTATCTTACTTCTGTTCTTGGAATGGAAGAATCCTTTAATAAAACCTTCGACATAGGCGGTCCGGATATTTTAACCTACCGGGAAATGCTTACCAAGTATGCTTCTGTAAGGAATTTAAAAAGATGGATCATCGGCGTGCCCTTTTTAACTCCCCGTCTATCGTCCTTATGGCTATATTTTGTAACATCTGTTCCTTATCAACTCGCCCGGAGTTTGGTGGATAGTATGGTTAACGAGGTTATTTGCAAAAACGATGACATTAAAAAACTGATTCCCAGGAAATGTTTAAGCTATACCGAAGCTCTAACTCTGGCTTTTGAAAAAATTGAACAAAACTCCATTGTTTCCAGCTGGAAAGATGCTTTAAACCGGGGCTACCTGGAAACGTCTTTCATGGATCAGATAAGAGTTCCGCAAAACGGAACGATGGAATACAAGGTAAAAATGCCTTTTAACAGAACTTCTGATGAAGTTTTAGATAACATTTGGAGCATTGGCGGAAGCCGGGGCTGGTATTACTGGGACTGGATATGGGAATTACGCGGCTTACTCGACAGGATGGTTGGAGGAATTGGCTCACGCCGCGGAAGAACCAGCAATGCAGATATCAAAGCAGGTGATGCGCTGGATTTTTGGAGGGTTTTACTGGCAGATAAGCAGAATAAACGCTTGTTACTTTATGCCGAAATGAAGCTCCCCGGAGAAGCCTGGCTTGAATTTAAAGTTTTGGAAAGAAACGGAAGTTCGGTTTTGAGCCAGATAGCTACTTTCAGACCTAATGGTTTATGGGGAAGAGTTTACTGGTATCTTATGTGGCCATTCCACTTATTTATATTTAATGGAATGGCAAAGCAGATCACCAGATTCAAGTAATATTCAATGATTAAATATCTGGTAATCATAATATTTCTTTAGATTTAAGTAAGAAAACACACTCTTATGAAATCAGTAAAAAATCTTCTCAACACCAAATCCGGCTTAATTTTTTCTGTAAATGGAAATACATCTGTATTCGAATCATTGGAATTAATGATGGAAAAAAACATAAGTGCACTGCTGATTATTGAAAATGATAAACTTGAAGGAATATTTACAGAACGTGATTATGCACGCAAAATCATTTTAAAAGGAAAAACATCCAGGGAGACTGAAATCAAAGAAATTATGAGTTCAGATATCATTACCATTACTCCCGATGATACCATAGATCATTGCATGAAGGTGATGACAGAAAAACATATCAGGCATCTTCCTGTTCTGCAAAACGATAAAGTTATTGGCATGGTATCTATTGGTGACCTTGTCCGCTTTGTAATCGAGGATCAGAAAAAAACGATAGAGCAATTGGAAAAATACATCAACAGCTAAAAACGGCGGCCGTATGCATTCCTGCTTTTAACATAGAATCGATAATCATTCTTCTATTAGCGGGTTTACCTATTATTGTTAAATTTTGGTGCTTCAGCTAAAGCGTTTTTACACTTTTTTCCGTAAGTGGTATAAAGCTTGCAATAACATATTCATACATAATTTCATTACAATGCAAGCCTGAAAAATCATGAGTAAAACTATACTTTTAACCGGAGGAACGGGCTTAATCGGAAAACCTCTAAGCAGATTTTTATTGCAGCAAGGTCATCGGCTGCACCATTTAAGCCGCAATCCTGAACCTCATGGCAATCCCAGAATAAAAGTTTTTAAATGGGATGTATATAATAAGCAAATTGATGAAACCTGCATCGATGGCGTGGACATCATTATCCACCTTGCGGGCGAAGGAATTGCTGAAAAACGATGGACCGCAAATCGTAAAAAAAAGATTATCGAAAGCAGAACTGAATCTATTCGATTGATATATAATCTTCTGAAACAAAAACAAAATCATCAGGTAAAAACAGTTATATCTGCATCGGCTATTGGCTTTTACGGCGATCGAGATGACGAACTTTTAAATGAAGACAGTTCTGCAGGCAATGACTTTCTGGCTCATTCATGTATCGACTGGGAAAATGCGGTAGATGAAGGTTCTGATCTGGGGCTTCGCATTGTGAAATTTCGTACCGGCGTGGTGCTGGCCGCAGAGGGCGGAGCATTACCTGAAATGGATAAACCCGTAAAAGCCGGATTTGGTGCAGGCTTGGGCGATGGTAAACAATGGGTTTCCTGGATTCACCATTCAGATGCATTAAGACTTTATGGTTTTGCGGTAGAAAATGAAAATCTGGAAGGTGTTTATAATATGGTAGCCCCAAATCCTGTGACCAATAATCATCTGATGCTTTCTATTGCCTCAGCTTTAAATAAAAAGATCAGAATACCGAATGTACCGGCATTTGCACTAAAATTATTAATGGGAGAAATGAGTGTCATCGTTTTGGGAAGTGCTAAAGTATCTTCAAAAAAAATTGAATCAGCAGGATTTCAGTTTAATTTTAACACGGTAGAAGCCGCTCTGAAGGATATTTATAGTGAAGAATAAAAACTATTTATGACCTCAGATTCATCAATCAAAATACGTTAAATGACCCGGGAAATAAACATTTTTTGGTTCCGCAGGGATCTCAGATTAAATGACAATGCAGGTTTGTTTCATGCCTTAAAATCCGGAATTCCGGTTTTGCCTGTGTTCATCTTCGACCGGAATATTCTGTCTAAACTGGAAGATAAAAACGATGCGAGAGTCAGTTTTATTCATCTCTGTTTACAGAATTTAAATACGGAGCTAGAAAAGTCAGGCTCTTCATTATATGTTAAACATGATTCTGCAGAAAATGCCTGGAAAGAAATTATAAAGGAATTTAACGTAAAGAATATTTACTGCAATCATGATTATGAACCCTATGCCCGAAAGAGAGATTCGACACTTTTGGAATTTTTCGAAAATCAGAATATTGGTTTTCATACATTCAAAGACCAGGTAATTTTTGAGAAGAGTGAGATTGTAAAAGATGATCAGAAACCTTATACGGTATTTACTCCTTACAAAAGAAAATGGCTTGAAAAAATAAATGAATTTTATCTTAAGCCTTATCCCTCTCAAAAATATTTCGACAATTTTTATAAGGATCTTACATTTCAAATTCCATCACTTGAAAATTTAGGTTTTGAAAAAAGCACCATTTCCTATCCTGATAAAAGCTATTCAGAAATCATAGAGCGATATAAAGAAACACGGAATTTTCCAGCAATAAAAGGAACATCGCGTATCAGTGTGCATTTACGTTTTGGAACAATTAGTATCAGGGAACTGGCTGCTAAGGCAACTGAAGCAAGCGAGAAAACCTGGCTGAATGAATTGATCTGGAGAGATTTTTATGCGATGATTTTATGGCATTTCCCTTATACAGTTGATGCGGCGTTTAAATCTCAGTACGACCAGATAGAATGGAGAAATAATGCGGAAGAATTTAAAGCCTGGTGCGAAGGAAAAACGGGATATCCGATAGTTGATGCGGGAATGAGGGAATTGAATTCCACCGGATTTATGCACAACCGGGTACGCATGATCACGGCCAGTTTTTTGACTAAACACCTGTTAATTGACTGGCGATGGGGAGAAGCTTACTTTGCCCGTAAGCTGTTGGATTATGACCAGGCAAGCAATGTTGGCGGTTGGCAATGGGCTGCCGGCTCAGGAAATGATGCTGCTCCCTATTTCCGGGTTTTTAGTCCGGAGTTGCAAACGAAAAAATTTGATCCCAAACTGGAGTATATAAAAAAATGGATCCCCGAGTTTGATGATCCCTTTAAATATCCACAGCCAATTGTGGATCATAAATTTGCAAGGGAACGAGTTCTGAGAGTTTTTAAACAAGCTTTATCAAAATAGAAAAGGCTCCTCTAAAGGAGCCTTTTTATATCTTGATAAATTTTATTAATTAACTACGTTGGTAAGTTCTATAGAAAAATCCAATACAGAATTTCCCGGAATAGAAGCATTTGGTGCGCTTCCATACCCCAGTGCAGAAGGAATCAAAATACGTATTTTACCTCCTTTGGTAATCAGGGGCACTACTTCCTGCCATCCTCTAATCAAATTAGTTAAGGAGCTTGTTAAAGGTTTATCAATAGCTGCAGAATCGAAAATTTTACCGTTTAACAGCTTTCCGGTGTATGCCATTGTGATAGTTGAATTAATATCAACAATTTCTGTTCCCGTTCCAGGAGCCAGTATCTGGTAATAAACTCCCGATGAATGTTTTGTTAACTGTAATGAATTTTGTTGCATATATTTTTGGATAAGAAATTCATCCATTTCTGCCTGAGTTTTGACATTATACAATTCAAGTTCACTATCAAGAATTTCATTTCCTTTCACCGGTGAAGAACCGTTTCTTCCAAACCCCAATGATGAAGGAAACACCACCCTGATTTTACCTCCTTTAGGGAGCAATGATAGGGCTAAACGCCAGCCTTCCGGTCTGACATATCCTAAAAAATCACTGTAAACGCTATACGGATCTTTAGGAAAATATTCAGTTCCATTTACGGAGCGTGCTGTGTAATTAAAAAATACTTTCTCCGAATTTTTAGCCAATTGCCCTGTTCCTGAATCCATTATCTGATAATAAATACCGGAAGGATCTTTAGTTAAATTTAAATTATTGGCTTTGATATATTCCTGGATTTTGCGTTCATCAATCTGCTCAATCCCCTCATATTCTTTTTCGCAGGCAGTTAAAAACAGCACTACGAAAACAGCCGGCAGACTATATTTTAAAAAATGTCTCATTCTAATTATTTTAATTTTGAACATCCACTAATTCAATATCGAAATCCAATACTGAGTTAGCAGGAATAGAACCGGCAGAACTTTGTCCGTAACCATAGGCAGAAGGAATAAGCAGGCGGATTTTGCCTCCTTTTTGTATCAAAGGAACTCCGATCTGCCAGCCTACAATTACTCCTCCCAATTTAAATGAAATAGGATTTGCAGTGGCTTCATCAAAAACAGAACCGCTTAACAATCTGCCTTTATACTTGGCAGAAACCGACGTATTTGCAGAATAAATGGTACTACCGGAACCCGGAGCAATTATTTGATAATAAACTCCGCTTTCATGACGAATGGCAGTAATATTATTTTTTGCAATAAAATCTTTAATCAGAACTTCATCTGCTGCAAATTGCTTTTCAGGATCAACAGAAGAAGTTTTCTTACAAGAACTAATAGTTATAGTTAATGCAATAAAAAATAAAAACAGATATCTCACTTTCATACGGTTGCAAATTTATCCTTTTAAACGTTAATTACTAAGGATTAACATTTTTTAACAATAAAAAGATTTAAGGCATTAAATAACAGATTTAAGAATAAACACTGCCCATAAAAAATCCCCTGTTATTTAAACAGGGGATTTTTTTCTCAACTCTAGTATCGTATATTTTGCTCTCGCCTCTAAAAACAATATTTATTGGCTTCGATTAATTGGCGTGCCACACGCTGGCGGGTTTCTTTAATATTAAAAGGCTCGGCCTTTGTAAAACGACGTAATCCAACAAGCATCATTTTCAACTCATCGCCTTCGGCAAAAGAATAAAGAGCTTCTTTTCCGGCAAGGGCAACTTTATCCACAGTTTCCTGCAAATAGATACGCATCATATCCAGTTGTCCTTTACACGCTTCTTCTCCACGTAATTTAACCAGTTTTTCAACCCGTAGGATAGTAGATTCAGCAACATAAACATATCCGAGAATATCGGCAATGTTCATTAATATTTCCTGCTCTTTACCCAGGGTCATCATTAATTTTTGCACCGCTGAACCGGCAACCATAAGTCCGGCTTTTTTAAGATTTACCAAAATCTTTTTCTCTGCCGCAAATAGCGTATCATCCTCTTCACCAAAGTCTGGAATCGACATTAATTCTCCGGCTACGGCTTGAGCCGGTGTCATCAGATCCAGCTCGCCTTTCATAGCACGCTTCAGCAGCATATCTACAATGAGCATCCGGTTAATTTCATTGGTCCCTTCAAATATTCTGTTGATCCGGCTATCGCGATAAGCACGATCCATGGGCGCTTCGGCCGAATATCCCATTCCTCCATAAACCTGCACTCCTTCATCCACAATGTAATCCAGCATTTCAGAACCCCACACTTTCAAAATAGCACATTCTACGGCAAACATTTCTGTGGATTTTAATTTGGCTTTCGCCGGATCCATGCCTTCAGCAAGCAACGCATCGTAGGCATCGTCAATATTTTGACCAGCTCTGTAAGCCGCACTTTCAATGGCAAAATTACGGGTCGCCATTTCAGCAAGCTTATAGCGGATAGCTCCGAATTTTGAAATCGGCAGGTTAAACTGAATTCGCTCGTTCGAATAATTAATTGCCTGATTTAAAACCCGACGGGAAGATCCGATAGCAGCAACTCCCAGCTTAATACGGCCGATATTGAGAATATTCACTGCGATCTTAAAACCATTCTCTCTTTCTGATAAAAGATTTTCTACAGGAACCGGGCAATCGTTAAAAAATACCTGACGTGTAGAAGAACCCTTGATGCCCATTTTATGCTCCTCAGGATTCATGGAAATTCCTCCAAAATCCTTTTCAACAATAAAAGCTGAAAGATTTTTATCATCATCAATTTTGGCAAAAACGATAAACACATCTGCAAATCCACCATTGGTAATCCACATTTTTTGTCCGTTAATATGGTAATGTGTACCCTCTGCATTCAGTTTTGCTTTTGTACGAGCAGAATTTGCGTCAGAACCTGAATTTGGTTCTGTTAAACAATAGGCTGCTTTCCATTCGCCGGTAGCCAGTTTAGGAATGTATTTATCTTTTTGTTGCTTATCTCCATAGTAAAGAATCGGGAGGGTTCCAATACCGGTATGAGCTGAAAGTGCTACCGCGAAAGAACAGCCCGGGCCAACCGTATCAGCAACAAGCATTGAAGTATTAAAATTTTTGCCGAAGCCGCCATACTCTTCCGGAATTGAAACTGCCAGCAAACCCAGCTCTCCGGCTTTATCCATCAAGGATGGCATCAAACCTTCTTCCTGATTATCAATCCGCTCCAGGTTTGGATAAACTTCACTTTCAAGAAAATCTTCACAGGTTTTCTTGATCATCAGCTGTTCCTCATCAAATTCCTCCGGAATAAAAATATCGTCACATGAAGTTTCGCGAATAATAAATTCTCCGCCTTTTATTGATTTGTTTTTTTCTGTGGTTTCCATATTGTCTTTATTTTTTAATTCTGAGAGAAGCGAAGGATCTCCAACATTATATTGAAGTTAATTTAGCGCCTTCCTATTTTTGTTTCTTCCGGGTTTTCACTTTCTATCAATATAATTTCTTAACTCTTAGTCAGCCCTTCATTTCATTTTCCCGTTCAAAGATTTTATCACATCATTTCAAAAATTCCTGCTGCGCCCTGGCCGCTGCCAACACACATAGTAACCATTCCGTATTTCTTTTCTCTTCTTTTTAATTCATTAAAAATCTGTACAGACAATTTAGCACCTGTACATCCCAGAGGATGACCCAGAGCTATTGCTCCACCGTTCACATTTACTTTATCCTTATCCAGCCCCAATGTGCGGATGATAGCAAGTGACTGAGAAGCGAAAGCTTCGTTCAATTCAATCAAATCCAAATCTTCCTGTTTCATTCCGGCCTTTTTCAAAGCCAGAGGAATTGCCTCAATCGGACCAATACCCATAATTCGTGGCGGAACTCCGGCAACACCGTAACTTACCAGGCGGGCAATCGGCTGAACGTTTAATTGCTTCAGCATTGATTCTGAAACGATCAAAACAAATGCTGCTCCATCAGAAGTTTGGGATGAATTACCGGCAGTAACTACGCCATTGGCAGCAAACACTGGTTTTAGTTTAGAAAGCTTTTCAATTGTGGTATCAGATCTCGGTCCTTCATCCGTATCAACCAAAAATTCTTTTGATTTTTTCTTCAGGTTTTCGTCGAGATAATTTTCCTTTATAGTTATAGGAATAATTCCGTCTTTTAAATGTCCATTTTTAATAGCTTCAACCGCTTTTTGATGAGAGTTAAATGAAAACTCATCCTGATCTTCGCGACTAACAGAATACTCTTTCGCGACGGCTTCGGCGGTTAAGCCCATACCCCAATACCATTCAGGGTGATTTTTAGCTACATCCGGATTTGGCACCAGTTTCCATCCTCCAAACGGCATTCCAGACATCACTTCTACTCCGCCGGCAATAATGCAATCTGCCATCCCCGACCGAATTTTAGCTGTTGCAATAGCAATAGTTTCCAGTCCGGAAGCACAGTACCGGTTAACCGTTACACCGGGAACTTTTTCGGTATTTAAACCCATTAAAGAAATCATCCGGGCTACATTTAAACCCTGCTCACCTTCTGGAGTTGCATTACCAACAATCACGTCGTCAATTTGCTCTTTATCCAGATTCGGCACTGATGCTACTAAATGTTTTACAACTTCTGCAGCCAGATCATCGGCACGTGTAAAACGGAATACTCCCCGCGGGGCCTTGCCAACTGCTGTTCTATATGCTGCTATGATATATGCTTCTTCCATTTTTTATTGACTAATAAATTTCTAAATCAATTAATGCTCTCTAATTTCTCAAAGGTTTACCCTTAGTCAAAATTGATTGAATACGCTCTAAAGTCTTCTTTTCTCCGCAAAGCGATAGAAAAACTTCCCGCTCTAAATCCAGTAAATATTGCTCAGTTACCAAGGCAGGAGCAGACAAATCTCCACCGCACATTACGTAGCCTAATTTTTCAGAAATCTTTTTATCATGCTCCGAAATGTAATTGCCTGCATACATAGAATTTGCGCCGGCATAAACAATACCCATCCCATGTTTACCCAATACCCGGATATCTTTTCGCTGAACAGGAGTTACATATCCGGCATCAGCCAGCTCTAGTGCTTTTTCTTTTGCATCAGAAATTAAACGGCTTCGGTTCATGGTGATAGCGTATTTACCTTTTTGTAAATATCCAAGATCGTACGCTTCCTCTCCGGATGTAGAAACTTTGGCCATTGCGATAGTCAGAAAGCGGTCTTTAAGGGCATTCTGCTCAATCTGTCCCTCACGGAAATCATCAGAGACACGCAAAGCAAATTCTTTGGAGCCACCTCCGCCCGGAATCAAACCAACTCCAAATTCTACCAGTCCCATATAGGTTTCAGCATTGGTTTGAACAAAATCTGCATGCAGACAAAGTTCGCATCCTCCGCCAAGGGTTAAATTATGCGCCGCAGCAACTACCGGAATAGATGAATAACGTACACGCATCATGGTATTCTGGAACATTTTAATCGCGATATTTATCTCATCCCAATCCTGTTCAACAGCAGCCATAAAGATCATCCCGATATTGGCACCGGCAGAAAAATTTGCCCCGTCATTACCAATAACCAATCCGCGGTAATCTTTCTCAGCCAGATCAATAGCTTTATTTATTCCCTGGATAACCTCGCCACCGATTGTATTCATTTTAGTGTGAAATTCCAGATTCAGTATTCCGTCGCCCAGATCAGTAATGGTTGTACCGGAGTTTTTCCAGACGGTTTTGTTATCACGGAGATTATCCAGGATGATAAATGCATCCGCTCCGGGAACAGCCTTGTATGTTTTTGTTGGGATATCATAATATTTTTTAATCCCATTTTCTACTTTATAAAATGACGAATGACCGGCTTCCAGCATTTCATGAACCCACTGAGCAGCTTCGTTGCCGTACTTTTTCATTCCATCCACAGCTTCCTGAATACCTAAAGCATCCCAAACCTCAAAAGGGCCAAGTTCCCAGCCGAAGCCGGCACGCATGGCATCATCAATCCGGTACAGTTCATCAGAAATTTCTGGAATCCGGTCGGAAACATATTCGAACAAACCAAAAAATGAGGTCCGGAAAAATTCTCCGGCTTTATCGGTTCCTTTGGAAAAAACCTTCATACGTTCCTGAAGATTTTCTACGGCTTTGGTTGCCTCCAGCGTAGCAGATTTTATTTTCTGCTGTGGTTTGTATTCAAAGGTTTTTAAATCAAGGGATAATATTTCACTTTTCCCATCTTCGCCCTTTACTTTTTTATAAAATCCCTGACGGGTTTTATCGCCGAGCCATTTATTCTCCTGCATCTTTTTTACATAACCTGGCAGCTGGAAAAGGTCATGCGCCTTATCATCCGGAAGGTTCTGCGATAAACCGTTGGCCACATTAATCATGGTATCCAAGCCTACCACATCGGTAGTTCTGAATGTTGCAGATTTTGGCCGACCCAATGCCGGACCAGTATATTTATCTACCTCTTCTACTGTGAGATCCATTTTTTCGACCAGGTGCAAAAGTGCCATAATAGAATACACTCCCACCCTGTTAGCAATAAATGCCGGCGTATCTTTACATAATACAGTTGTTTTACCCAGAAATTTATCTCCGTAATGCATCAGAAAGTCAATCACTTCAGCATTGGTCTGAGGAGTTGGAATAATTTCTAAAAGACGCAAATACCTCGGCGGGTTAAAAAAATGAGTTCCGCAGAAATGAGATTGAAAATCTGCAGTTCTTCCTTCTGCCATTAAATGGATAGGAATACCCGACGTATTTGAAGTGATCAGCGTACCGGGCCTGCGGTATTTTTCGACCTCATCATATACCTTTTTCTTAATATCCAGATTTTCTACAACCACTTCAATGGTCCAGTCGCAGGAAGCAATATCTTTCATATTGTCTTCAAAATTTCCTGTCGTGATTTTATTGATAACCTTCTTTGTATAAACGGGAGATGGATTGCTTTTAACGGCTGTTTCCAATGCGGTATTTACGATGCGGTTACGTACATTTTTGTTTTCCAGCGATAAACCTTTAGCCTGCTCTTCAGCACTCAATTCTCTGGGTACAATATCCAGCAACAATACTTCAAGTCCAATATTGGCAAAGTGGCAGGCAATGCGGGAACCCATTATTCCAGAACCCAGTACTGCTACTTTTCTAACTATTCGTTTCATCTATTCAGGTTTATAGTTTAATGTTAGTTGGTTTATCTTTTTAAGACTTTCTGTTAAATTAAGCCTTTCGGTTTCAGTTACGTGACTGTTCAGATATTCATTAAAACGGCGCACCACATCTTTTGCCACCTGTCTTTTTTCTTTGCCAAAATCTGTTAAAAATATTTTAACAGAACGCTTATCCAAAGGATCAGCCTCCCGGTAAATCAAACCCAATTCCTCCATATTTTTTAACATACGGGAAAGGCTGGTTGACTTTACACCCGACAAAGCGGCAATTTGCGAAACTGCCGTACCCTCCTCATGAATATTAATCAGCATATAACCCAATGCCTGAGTTATTCCATATTCAGAAGCGATCTGGTTATATTTATTGGCAACACTTTGCCAAACAATTTTTAAGAAGTAGTCTACGGTTTCTTCAGGCTTCATGTAATATACTATGCACGCATAACAAATCTATTGAATTGAAATTTAGTATGCAAGCATAATTTATGAAAATATTATTTCATCCCAAAGAAATTTAAGAAGGTACAGAAAGCAACCTTCAACCGGATAAAATGAAGAATTATATCAAACCTTTAATAGAAAAATATCTGAAAAACGGATATTAATATGAAAAAATAATGCTTTTGAAACTTACCAGGCCATTTTAGAATCATCCCCTCTTGGATCGGCTCCGCCTTCGTAATATCCCCATTTTGTTTTAAGGATAGCATCCACCCTTCCAATATCTCCACGCTCGGTTATTTTATATCCTTTTTTCTGAAGTTTGATTTGGGTTAAACTATCCAGGGTTCCTTTCTCAACAAAAACTTCATCGGGAAGCCATTGGTGGTGAAACTTTTTAGCGTTTACTGCGGCCTGCATATTTTTATCGAACTCCACCACATTAAGTATCGTTTGGAAAACAGAGGTTATAATTGTAGAACCTCCGGGCGTACCCACTATCATGAATAGCTTTCCATCTTTTTCAAGAATTGCGGGTGTCATCGAGCTAAGCATACGTTTGCCGGGGGAAATTGCATTGGCTTCGCCGCCAACCAGACCATACATATTTGGAGTACCCGGCTTTACAGAAAAATCATCCATTTCATTGTTCAATAAAAATCCGGCTCCTTTAACAATCACTTTTGATCCGTAAGAACCGTTCAGTGTAGTCGTAATTGAAACGGCATTTCCCTCACGATCGACAATAGAAAAATGTGTTGTTTCCTCAGATTCTTTAGGAGCAATAACCCCTTCTTTAATCAGATTGCTAGGCGTAGCCTGATTCCAGTTGAAGTCTTTCATCCGCGATAGCGAATAAGAACTGGCCATAAGTGCTTGCTGAGGCACTTTAAAGAAATCAGGATCGCCCAAATAAGCAGCCCGGTCCGCGTAAACTCTTCTTTCTGCCTCAACCATCAATTGTACTGTTGAATCAGAATTAAATCCCCAGCGTTTAAGCGGGTAAGGTTCAACTAATTTCAGCAGTTGTATTAAGGCAATTCCGCCGCTAGAAGGAGGAGGCATTGTTATAATACGGTATTCCTTATAATTGCCTGTTATCGCTTCACGCCAAACAGATTGGTAATCAGCCAGGTCTTTTTTGCTGATCAGGCCCGAACCTGAAGCCATTTCGGCTACAATGAGATCAGCCACTTCACCAGCATAAAATCCTTCCCGGCCATTATCACGGATTAGGGTTAAGGTTTTAGCCAGATCTGACTGTACTAATTTATCATCTGCAATCCATTTTGATTTTAAAAAATAGTCTTTCCCGGGATTAAATTTGGCAAATGCAGCTGCGTTTGAGTTCAGTTCATTGGCTTGCCTTTCTGTTAAAGCAAAGCCGTTTGCGGCCAGATCGATGGATGGCTGCAATACTTCTGCCCAGCTTAATTTTCCATATTTCTGATGCGCTTTAACCATTCCGTCAACACTGCCCGGAACGCCTGATGCCAGATGTCCGTAAAGGCTTTTATCTGTTATGGCATTCCCCTCTGAATCCAGATACATATCTCTGCTGGAAGCGGCCGGCGCCTTTTCACGATAGTCGAGTGTAGATATTTCACCTGATGCAGAACGGTAAACCATAAATCCGCCACCTCCAATATTACCTGCATTTGGATAAACCACAGCCAGGGCAAACTGTACGGCTACAGCTGCATCAACCGCATTGCCACCTTTTTTTAAAATATTAAGCCCCACCTTTGAAGCCAGAGGATGAGCCGAAACGACCATCCCATTATAATACTCAGTACTGTTTTTACGGCCTAATTGCCCGGTTGTACAGGCACCAAAAAGGAAAACAACAGTTGTGATGCTTACCAGGAAAGAAACTTTATATTTCGACATGCTCGGAATTGCGGTATATTTTTTCAATCAGATCTTTATTTTTATCTAAAATTATTTTTCTTTTTAAACTCAATTTAGGGGTCAGTTCGCCACCTTCAATACTCCATTCCTGAGAAAGGAGTTCAAATTTTTTAATTTTTTCCCAATTTCCAAAGTCCTGATTGTAGTGATCAATTTCTAACTGGAATTTTGTTAGCACCCTGGGATTTTTAATCACCTCGGCATTGGAATTATAAGGAATCTCCATTTTGGCGCACCATTCTTTAAGCCAGGCAAATGCAGGAACTATTAATGCTGAAGGGAAACGCTGATTTTCTCCAAGCACAATTATCTGCTCTATGAACAGTGATTCTTTAAATTTATTTTCGAGGCTTACCGGAGCAATATATTTGCCACCTGCTGTTTTAAATATCTCCTTTTTACGATCAGTTATACGGAGGTATTTTCCGTCAATTAGTTCACCAATATCTCCCGTATGAAAAAAGTTATCCTCATCAATTACTTCCGCAGTGAGATCCGGGCGCTTGTAATAGCCTTTCATCACATTCGGGCCTTTGCATAATATTTCTCCATCGGGAGCAATTTTAACTTCCACGTCTTTTATGGTTTTACCCACAGTGGTAAACATAGTATCACCTTTATTTAATCCGTTTACTGTAATAACCGGCGAAGTTTCAGTCAATCCATATCCTTCGAGAACCGGCATTTTGGCCGCCCAGAAAATACGGGCCAAACGTGGCTGCAATGCCGCACCACCGGAAACCAGCGCCATAATTTCTCCGCCTAAAGCCTGGCGCCATTTGCTAAAAATAAGTTTATTGGCAATTCCGAGTTTCAATTCATATAAAAATCCGTTTTTACCATCAAGCTCATATTGCAATCCCAAGTTTAAAGCCCAGAAAAATAATTTATGCTTCACTCCTGTTAACTCGGAACCTTTCGCCACAATACGGTCGTATACTTTTTCAAGCAAACGCGGAACGGTGGTAAATCCATGAGGTTTTATTTCATTGATATCTGCTACAATGGTATCCATGCTTTCGGCATAATAAACAGATACGCCCAGGTAGATATACATATAAATAACCATCCGCTCAAAAATATGGGAGATGGGTAAAAAGCTGACAGCTTTTGAAAATCCTTTGGGATACATGACGCAGGATGAAAGCACATTAGAGACTAAATTCCCATGCGTTAACATCACTCCCTTAGGAGTTCCTGTTGTTCCGGAAGTGTAGATAAGAGTGAGTAAATCATCAGAAGTGATCTGATCTTTGTAAGTGTTTAAATCAATTTCCTGGTTTTTTCGGCCAATACTGGTCAAATCCTGCCAATTGCTTGTCAGTGGAATTTCATCAAAAGTATAAATGCTTAAATTAATATTCAGTTCTGCTTTAATTCTATTGAGCTTATCATAAAGAATTTTGGTGGATACAAAAACTACTTTAACCTCCGCGTCTTTAAGAATAAAGCGGATGTCATTATCGGATAAAGTAGGATACATTGGAACCTGAGTTGCTCCTATCTGCATAATTCCAAAATCACAAATATTCCACTCCGGGCGGTTTGCTGACATGATTGCAACCTTGTCATCTTTTCGAATTCCTATACTGATCAATCCCCGGCTTACATTATCTGTTTCCTGCAAAAACTCAGTTATAGAATACCTTTTCCAGTTACCGTTCTGTTTTCCGGCTATAATATCATCCTTAGAAAAATTTTCTTTTAAATGTGTTAACAGATCAAATATCCGGGTTATAGCAGCCATAATGTATTTTGATTTGGAATTTTCAGCTCTTCGCCAATTTAATTAAAAATAGTAATTGAGCAAAATTGAAACTCTGTATAAAAGCTAAACATCGGTAAAAACCATAGGCTTTCAGTTAAAAAATTTAAGAATTTTATTTCATCCTAAAACGAATTAAACGAATTGCAAAATTCAGGATTTTAGCAGCAGGCAAGCAACACTCTTTATAAAAAGGCGTTCTGGCATTGTATTTGAAAACTCAGCAACGAATTAAAAACACATTATGAAAAAATTACTTTTACTAAGCATTACAGCATTTATTATCCTGTTATCACAAACAGAATCACAAGCACAGCAAACTTACAAGAATGCTTTAGGTGGACGTTTTGGAGAAGCCAATGGAGTTACTTTTAAGACATTCGTTAATAACCAGGATGCACTTGATTTTATTCTGAATTTTCAAAGCCGCGGTAATTATTCGTATTTCCGTTTGACCGGACTTTACGAAGTACACAAGCCTTTTGCAAATGCACAGGGTTTAAGATATTATTACGG
Source organism: Daejeonella oryzae DSM 19973 (assembly GCF_000422945.1). Classification (GTDB taxonomy): domain Bacteria; phylum Bacteroidota; class Bacteroidia; order Sphingobacteriales; family Sphingobacteriaceae; genus Daejeonella; species Daejeonella oryzae. Next base: position 1,389,266 of record NZ_AUHA01000002.1, on the reverse strand, counting down.
AGCCGGTGGAACTCTTGGACAGAGAAAAGACAAAAGAAATGATGACAGCGATTTGCTGGCAAGTATTGACGGTGTTTTAGGACTTGATTACAAATTTGACGAAGCTCCTATTAACGTTTCTTTAGACTGGAAACCAGCTTTAGTTGTAACACCTTATACAGAATTTGATGCCCGCGGATTGGGATTATCCGTTCGTTTTACTTTCTAATTAAGCCATTCAATAAAACAGGAAAAGCTGCCAAAAGGCAGCTTTTCCTGTTTTATAATATTTGAAAGAGCTCTGATTATTTTGAACCCATAACATTTTCATCTTTCAAATTGAGCCATTTATTTCTGATTGATATTTGCTCTGCACTTGCATTTTCTGCTTGCATAATGCGGTATTTTTTAGCAGGATTACGTGTAATTCTGGCTTGCAGCTCTAATAAAGCACCATCTCTGGAAACCTGAATTTTTGTATTGTCTCCAACCTTTTTTGAAGCAACAGTTTTATCTAACTCATTAACGCGGTAACCATCTATTGCAATCACTTCGTCATTTACATTTAAGCCCGAATCCCATGCTGCGCTTCCGCGGACAACGTTATTTACAATCAGTTTACCATCCTTTAAAGTTGCCGAAGCCCCTAAAAATGGATCAGTTGCTGCGTTTCCTTCATCTACTATTTTCAATCCGGCATAACTCAAATACGTTTGGTAGTCAATAGGCACGGTGCCATTTACATATTTATCATAAATGCTATTTAACGAAATGCCGCCAATTTTTTCGGCCATTGCTTTAAATTCAGCATCGGTGTAACCACGACCTTTTTTAACGAAATATTCCTCGTACATAGCTTTCATTACATCATCCAGTCTTTTGCTGCCCTTTGTAGAATTTAATATGGCCAGATCCAGAACCATTGCAACCAAAGCACCTTTATTATAATAAGAGATCGTTGTGTTTCTTGAATTCTCATTCGGACGATACCCTTTAATCCAGGCATCAAAACTTGATTCGCTTAAAGACTGAATGCGTGTACCCGGCTGGTTTTCAACCAGATTTATATCGCCTTCCAGAGCATTCAGATATTTACCTGCAGTATGAAAATCAGCACGTCTAACCACCAAATTATCATAATATGCCGTAAAACCTTCTGCTATCCATAAATTACTGGTATAATTTTCAGAATCATAGTCAAAGGGGCCTAAAGCCACCGGACGTAAACGTTTCACATTCCATAAATGGAAATATTCATGAGCAACCAATCCCAAGAAATTTTTATAAGTGTTTTCGTTTGTATACCCTAATCTGGAAGCTCCTAAAACTGTAGAGTTTAAGTGCTCTAAACCACCGCCGCCCGATGAATAATGATGTACAATGAAAACATAATGCTTGTTGGGATTCACCCCGAAAATGGCCGTTTCTTCTTCCACGATTTTTGCCATGTCTTTCTTTAAACGGGATTTATCATAATTACCGCCGCCCACCATGGCCACTTCATGACGAACGCCTGAGGCGTTAAACTCAAAAACATCCTGATTTCCAACTTCTATAGGCGAATCAAAAAGAATATCAAAATTCTCAGCATAGAATGTATTCGATTTAGATTTTACCGTTTCTAAACCTGTAGAAATTTTACTCCATGATTTATGAGGATTAATTGTAACTGTAGCCGGATTATTGATCATTCCATCCACATACATAAAAATACCTGTAGGAGATAGAAACGCATGAGATGCATCAACAAAGCTGGTTCTCACCGAAATTTCGAAAGCATAAACACGATAATTGATTTTTACTTTACCATTCTTCTGAGTATTAACTCTCCAGGTATTTTTATTAATTTTTTCTAAAGGAAGAGATTCGCCCTTTGCATTTTTTGCAGTAAAGCTTTCTACATTTTTTGCAAACTCTCTGATCAGATAAGAACCTGGAGCCCAAACGGGCATCTTTATATCAACCTGATCTTTCTTAAGACCGGAAACTTCCATTTCAACATCTACATAATGCGCCTGAGGCTCGGTAAATGATACCTCAAAAGCTATTTTAGTTTGAGCATTAGCTAAGGATGAAATTGCTGCCATAAAGAGTATAGCGATAAAATGTTTGAATTTATAAGTCATGACTTTATATTGATTTTCACAAAAATAGATTTAAATGACAGTATTAAAAGAGGTGATTATCATAAAGCTGTAAAATAGTTGCTACAATCAACTAATAGTGAAGTATCCTGATAGCTTTGCATTTACAGTTTATGGAAGAACCTTTAACACATTCATTAATTGCGGTCAGCAAAAAATACTTAAGCTTATTTTCAAAAGAAGCTTCACATTTATCTATAGATAAATATCAGTATATATTGGTGCTCATAGATGATCATAAAGAATCTCTTACTCAAAAAGCATTAAGTGAATTATTACAGGTTGATAAATCTTATATGGTTACCATCCTTGATTATTTATGTGGCAAGGGATATGTAATCAGGGAAAAAAATCCGAATGACCGAAGGGAACAATTGATAAAACTTACCGAAAAAGCCCGTACAGATATACCAGTTATCCGCAAAGTAATTTCTGATTTAAATCAGAAGTCGATGAAGACGCTAAGCAAGGAACAAGTAAAAACTTTTTACGAGGTAATTTCTGTTATTCAGGAAAATTTATCAGACAGTAAACCGAACGAAATATTTTTAGAATATAAAAAAATATAAAATCCCATATGAAGACTAAACACATTGTTTACATCACTTTAGGTTTAATTTTTAGCGCCCTTATAATCTACCGCTTAACCCAGGGAAGCGGACCAGGAAAGGGAGGCGCCGGTAAACCCGGCTCAAATGTGATGGGGAAAGGCGGTCCATCACCTGCCACACGAGTGAATGGAATAGTTGTTAAAGCCGAAAGTTTTGCCAACAGTTTATCGGTATCGGGTTCTATAGAAGCAAATGAGCAGGTTCAGCTAAGAAGTGAAATTCCGGGTTTGGTTACCGGAATATACTTTCAGGAAGGAAGCTTTGTTAAGAAAGGACAATTGCTGTTAAAAATAAACGACAGAGAATTGCAGGCTCAGTTGTCGCAGGCTTTAACAAAACAAAATCTGGCTTCGCAAAGCGAATACAGGGCAAAATTATTATTAGAAAAAGAAGCAATCAGCAAAGAAGATTATGATGTGGCGCTTGCCGATTTGCGCTCCTTACAATCTCAAACGCAGGTAATCAGAGCTCAATTATCCAAATCACAAATACGGGCTCCTTTCAGCGGAAAAATTGGTTTAAGAAATGTTTCTGTAGGCGAATATCTTATACCCACTACATCTGTAGCCAATCTGGTGAGTATAAACCCGGTTAAAATTCTACTTTCGGTTCCAGAAAAATATGCCGGGCAGATAGGAATTAATACCAAACTTAATTTTTCCGTAGCCGGTTCATCCAGAACTTATAAGGCTAATATTTATGCTATAGAACCCAGCATAGAAATGACCACAAGAACATTGCAGATTAAAGCCAGGGCAGATAATCCTTCCGGACAAATCCTGCCGGGATCATTTGCTAAAATTGACCTTCCGCTTTCGAATGTTCAGGATGCTATATTGATCCCGTCCGAGGCTATTATCCCGGTTTTAAAAGGCAAAAAAGTTTTTATAAGCAAACAGGGTAAAGCGCAGGAAGTTATGGTTGAAACCGGAACACGTACAGATAAATCGGTATTAGTTACTTCGGGGCTTTCTATTGGAGATACGGTATTAACTACCGGAATGATGTCATTAAAACCCGAAACTCCCGTTATGATTAATATCTTAAAGAACTAAAGGCGATGGTTTTACCAATTGTTGATTAATTGATAACAATTTAAACTTATTGATATGAGCATATCAACCACCAGTATTAAACGGCCGGTACTGGCCATAGTAATGAATCTCGTACTGGTATTATTCGGGGTTATTGGATTTAATTATCTGGGCGTTCGGGAGTTTCCGTCTATAGATCCGCCTATTGTATCTGTAAGAACCAATTATCCCGGGGCAAATTCCGAGATTATAGAATCACAGATTACAGAACCTCTTGAGAAAGCGATTAACAGTATTGACGGGATTAAAAACATCAGCTCGGCAAGTAACCAGGGCTCCAGCTCTATTACTGTTGAATTTAATCTGGACAAAAATCTGGAAGACGCAGCCAATGACGTTCGGGATAAAGTTTCGCAAGCGGTAAGGCAATTGCCAAAAGATATTGATGGTTTACCTGTTGTATCCAAGGCTGATGCCAATTCAGACGCCATCATTTCCATGACGGTACAGAGTGATAAACGAAATCAGCTGGAATTAAGTGATTATGCAGAAAATGTAATCGCCCAGCGTTTACAAACCATACCCGGAGTAAGTAATGTGCAAATTTGGGGTCAGAAAAAATACGCCATGCGTATCTGGATCGATCCGGATAAACTGGCTTCCTACAGACTTACCTCACTGGATGTTAAAAATGCGTTAGACCGCGAAAATGTGGAATTACCTTCCGGAAAAATTTCCGGCGATGCAACGGAACTTTCTGTAAAAACAATCGGAAATCTTTCCAATGAAGAGGAATTTAATAATCTGATTATACAAAGTGCCGGCGATAATATTGTTCGCTTACGCGATATAGGAACTGCCGTTTTAGGACCTGAAAATGAAGAAACCATGCTGCGCCAATCGGGCACACCGATGATCGGTATGGCCATTGTTCCGCAACCCGGTGCAAACTATCTAGATATCTCGAAAGAATTTTACAAAAGATACGAACAGCTAAAAGTTGATCTTCCAAAAGATTTTAAACTGGATATCGCTTTAGACAATACAATTTTTGTAAAGCGCTCCGTAATCGAGGTTGCAGAAACTATCATTATTTCTCTCATTCTTGTTATCCTGATCATTTATCTTTTCTTCCGTGATTGGAGTATTGCTTTCAGGCCATTAATTGATATTCCGGTTTCGCTTATAGCAACCTTCTTCATTATGTACCTGTTTGGATTTTCAATCAATGTACTTACCCTGCTTGCCATTGTACTGGCTACGGGACTGGTGGTGGATGATGGAATTGTGGTTACAGAAAACATTTTCAAGAAACTGGAAGAAGGGTACTCTCCTTTTGAAGCTGCCATTAAAGGATCAAATGAAATTTTTCTGGCTGTAATTTCTATCTCCATAACTTTGGCTGCAGTTTTCCTTCCGGTGATATTCTTAGAGGGATTTGTGGGCAGGCTGTTCAGGGAGTTTGGGGTCGTAATTGGTGCAGCTGTTCTCATTTCGGCATTTGTATCATTAACATTAACCCCCATGCTGAATGCTTATTTAATGAAAGCAGATCAGAAAAAATCCAAATTTTATAATGCAACAGAACCCTATTTCGAAAAAATGACTAGCGGCTATGCCGATTCATTAAACAGCTTTTTGGAAAAACGCTGGCTGGCATATCCTATATTAATTACCTGTATAGGTGCAATTGCATTGTTCTGGTTTGTACTTCAGAAAGAAACTGCGCCTATTGATGATCGTGGAGCAGTAAACGTGAGCATTACCGCTCCGGAAGGCGCATCCTATGAATATACAGATGATTTTATTCTGAAACTTACCCAGATGGTAGAGGATTCTCTTCCCGAAAAACGAATAAATCTTACCGTTACATCTCCGGGTTTTTCCGGATCTGGTGCAGCAAATACAGGCTTTATGCGTATCCGGCTTGCAGAACCGGGCGAGCGTGAACGTTCTCAGGCTGAAATTGCTCAAAAGCTGACTAAAATCACAAGCGGTTATACTGAAGCAAAAACATTTGTTATTCAGCAACCCACAATTTCGGTTAGCAGACGTGGCGGTCTGCCGGTAAATTATATTATCCAGGCTCCTAATTTTGAAAAATTAAGAGAAAAACTACCGGTTTTTATGGAAACTATTAGTCAGGATCCAACTTTTACCGTAACTGACGTTAACTTAAAATTCAATAAACCTGAAATTAACATTTCTATTGATCGCGAAAAAGCTAAAAATATAGGTGTTTCTGTTTTAGATGTTGCCCAAACATTACAGTTTGCATTAAGCGGTCAGCGGTTTTCTTATTTCAATATGAACGGAAAACAATATCAGGTAATTGGACAATATGACCGGGAAAACCGAAATGACCCTTTAGATCTTACCTCCATATTTGTGCGTAATACGCGGGGCGAACTTATACAGCTTGATAATCTGGTACAGATTGAAGAGACCAGTACTCCACCTCAATTATATCATAATAACCGGTTTATGGCTGCTACAGTTTCCGCCGGTCTTGCACCGGGCTATAGTATAGGAGACGGTATTGACGCCATGGATAAGGCTTCAGAAAAAGTGTTGGATGAATCGTTTTCTACAGATCTGGGTGGAGAATCAAGAGATTTTCAAGAAAGTTCATCAAATACCTTATTTGCATTTGGTCTTGCTTTGCTGCTTGTTTATTTAATTCTTGCGGCGCAGTTCGAAAGCTTTATTGATCCGTTTATTATTATTCTAACAGTGCCAATGGCAGTAGCTGGAGCATTTTTATCGCTTTGGTTATTTGGTCAAACTTGGAATATATTTAGTCAGATCGGAACAATTATGCTCATCGGACTGGTCACGAAAAACGGGATTCTAATTGTTGAATTTGCCAACCAGCTTAAAGAGCAGGGCAAATCTGTGCAGGAAGCAATTCGCGAAGCTGCAGTAGCCCGCTTAAGACCTATTTTAATGACGAGTTTAACCATTGCGCTGGGTGCGCTGCCAATTGCACTTTCTTTAGGTGCTGCGGCAAAAAGCAGAATGAGTATGGGTATTGTAATCATTGGCGGAACCTTATTTTCTTTGGTTCTTACACTGCTGGTTATTCCGGCATTTTACTCTTACTGGTCTAAAGCACATAAACCATTACCTGAATCAACAGGCGAAAAACCTCAAGCGAAAGAATTAGAACTGGTATAATCTGCATTAATCTTATGAATTTGAATTTCTTTTTAAAAAGTATTTTAACCGGTTCCTTCATTTTTCTTTTTGTTCAAAGCAATGCGCAAGAACAGTTGAGTTTGGAACAAGCTGTGCAAATAGCTCTTCAAAATAATTACGACATCAAGTTAAATGCAGTTAGTCTGGATATCAGAAAAACAAATGTAAGCCAGGGCTTATCTGCAATGTATCCGGTTGTAACCGGAAATTTTAATACCAATAATACAATTCAAAATACAAGTCAGACTTTATCCAGCGGACAGTTGCAGGAAAGAGACGGAGCTAAAAACTCAAGCCTTTCTTACGGACCTGTTTTAAACTGGAGAGTTTTTGATGGTTTTGAAATGTTTGCCCGCTATGATCAGTTAAAAGAATTACAGAAACTGGAAGAATCTAATCTTCGTCAAACCATACAACAAACCCTAGTGAATGTAATTTCAAATTACTATGATCTGGTGCAGCAGCAGCAGCAAATTTCAGCTTTAAATACCGCTCTTGAAATTTCACGGATCAGGCTTAAAAATTCTCAAAGCCGTTACCAGATTGGAAAGGCTGCCAAACTTGAAGTACTGGCTGCAAGTGTTGACCTTAACTCTGATACTACAAATCTGCTAAGACAAAAAGATCAGTACAGAAACACCAAAACTATTTTAAACGAACTTTTAGCACGAGATGTAAATATTGATTTTACAGTTGCTGATACCATTATCATTTCCAATAATCTGATTTTAGATGAACTTCAAAAAAATGCGGCTACTTTAAATCCCAACTTGCAGGCTGCCGTCATAAATCAGCGAATTGCCGAGTTAAATCTGAAGCAGGTTAGGGCCAACCGTTATCCGGATATTAACCTCAATACAGGATATAATTTTAGCAACTCCACTTCAGAATTAGGGTTCGCACGTGAATCCAGGGGAAGAGGATTAAATTACGGTGTTTCGGCCTCTATTAATATTTTCAGCGGATTTCTGCAAAAGAAGAATGAGAAAGTCGCCGGGCTTGAAATCGATAATAGCAGGCTTCTGTATGAGAAAGCAAATCTCTCGATTAATGCGCAGCTTGTATCCTTATATCAAACATATCTTACCAATATTGAACTGGTAAAGCTTGAAAAACAAAATCAGGATGTGGCAAAACAAAATCTGGATATCACGCTTGAAAAATTCAGACTGGGAACCGTGGTTCCTCTTGAATTCAGAGAAGCGCAGCGAAACTACATTAATTCTAATGCCCGCTACACCAATGCTCAATATCTGGCCAAACTCGCAGAAATAACTTTAAAACAAATAGCAGGTACACTTTCTCTTCAGTAATTGAGAAATAAATAATAAATAAAACTTATTCTTTTCAGCTCACGTATAAGAGAGGAATCTCTAACCGAGAGGACTGCCTATGCTAATGGAAAGATTTAAACATAAAAATGCTTTATTAATTGACGATAGCTATATCGACAATCTAATTAATCGAAAGATATTAGAGAAAAGCAATTATGCAGAAAATATTAAGGTTATAGACTTTCCTAAGGTGGGAATTGAATTTGTAAAAGAAAGTATTTTATCCGGCCTGAATACTCCAAGCGTAATTTTCTTAGATTTGAGGATGCCCGACATGAGTGGCTTTGAATTTTTGAAGGCTTTAGAAAACATTCCGGAGTTAAAGCCGGGACAGATTAAAATTTATATTCTCTCTTCTTCTTTAGATCCTAGCGATATGAAAAGAGTAAAAGAAAATAAATTAGTAGCAAAATTCATTGGTAAACCTCTAACCAGCCAGGCATTAGCAGAGATATAAAATGATTTTAGTTGCAGATAGCGGCTCATCAAAAGCCGACTGGATTCTAAATTTTACGGATCTAACTACCCCGATTCAATTCAGAACGAGAGGAATCAATCCTTTTTTTTTATCTGAAAAAAAGATAATTAAAATTCTACAACACACTCCCGAGATACAGCCATATCTTGACGAAATCCGCGAAGTTTATTTTTTTGGAGCAGGATGTTCAAGTCCGGATAGCCGTGAGATAATTTCTAATGCCTTGTCTGTGCTGTTTAAAAATGCCTTTATCAGCGTTGAAAATGACCTTTCTGCAGCTGTTTATGCCACTTGCGGCACTCAGCCCGGATTAAGTTGTATCCTGGGAACAGGTTCAAATATCACTTATTTTGACGGTGTAGAAATTCACAGCGGGCTTCATGGCTTGGGATATATATTAGGGGATGAAGGTTCGGGAACCTATTTTGGAAGAAAATTAATTACAGGGTATTTGTATGATACTATGCCCAAAAATTTGCAGAAAGAGTTCTTTTCAACATACGGTCTAAATAAAGAGTCTGTAATTGAAGAGGTGTATACCAAATCGGCACCCAACTTTTTTTTAGCTTCCTTCACTAAGTTCATGAGTGACCATTTAGAAGAACCATACATTCAATCTCTCTTGTATGATGGATTTGAAAAATTTATTAACAGCAATATAAAATCTTACCCTGATTATAAGATTTATACCACTCACTTTATAGGTTCAATTGCCTATCATTTTTCTAAAGTTCTTAAAACAGTTTGCCACGAAAACCAGGTAAGAGTAGGAAAGGTTTTAAAACATCCAATCGAAGAACTGAATAAGTTTGTAATGGAGAGGGAAATGAGGGTAAAATAGTTGATTGGTATTTATACTTATTCTTTTAAAAACTTAAATCTTCCCAAACTCTTCTTTTTTTCAAGATCAGTTATTTCGATCAGGTAAATACCTGATGTTAAATTGCTTACATCCTGCTGAAATCCAATTGTACTTAATTTTTTGACGCCTAAAATATCATAAATATTTAATTGAGGAATCGGGACCTTTTTTGAAAGCATTTTAACGTTAATCAAATCTCTAACCGGATTAGGATATACGGCTATTTCGGGATTTACATTCTCTTTCTTTTTGTTAATGATTAAGCTAAATCGTGAAATACCAAAAGTTGAGGAAATTGCTTTATCAATTTCAAATTGGTAAACTAAGCCTTTTATAAGGGGCACTAAAGCTTTTAGATATTCATCCTTTAGAAGCAAATTAAAATTATCAGGAATATTCAATTCAGTAAAATTGAATTTAACAGTTCCGCTGGATGCGGCATCAACTTTTAATCTTACTTCCTGAACCATGCTTAAATCAGGCATAAAATTTATTGCTACATCATGCATATCCTCTGTGATACTGGCAAGAGAAATGGAACTGCCGCTGAAATAAGATGCATCTCCCTCACCATATTTAGCTTCCAATCCATCAGCAAATACAACAATAGTTTGCTCTGAATTTTTGTTATTTTCAAGTTCTACCTTGATATTAAATTTTGTGGATTTGTTTTCAAAATCATTTTGCGACGATTTTTTTAGTAGCAATTTCCTTCCATCATAAAGTAAGCGTGCAGGCAGAGCAATTAAATTCTTGCAATTTTCTGTAAATGTTATTGTGCCTCCTCCAGGTTTGGCCTTTACATAAAAACCCTGTCCGGTCTGTATTAACGGTAATCCTGATGAAACCACTTCATTTGATTCTGTATTGCTGTAAGGCGGTCCTCCGTTTGTTACAAATCCGTTGCTGTAGGTAATCATTCCGCCCCCGGGTTTAATTATTGAAACAATGTTTTCCATGTTGGTTTTTACAACCGTTTCCCAGTTAATGGTTGCGGGATAAGGATTTCCAATTAGATGATAACCATTATAAGCAGCATCGCCGAAGTGTTCTGTTCTATTTGTATAGGTAAGTACCGTGGCAGGAATATATACAACACCTTTATTAATCGGGCCTGTATAGGTAATCGGAAAACTTTCCGGTATTGCGTAAGGTGGATTCAGTTTATTGGCTAGATTGTTCAACCGATCTCCTCTAAAATTTAAAAAGAAACCTTCTGCCGGCAATGGAGAACTATTAAGATTTGTAACGGCAGTATATTGTGCTGAAGCTCCATCCTGAATGCTGGATGATTCAATATATTTAAATAAACTCGGTGCTGAGCCCGGATTATCAAACCCGCCCGTTCCGCTACCGGTAATGAACATATAACTCTGCAATTGTTTAAAAACAGGCAAAAGTGCATCCGCTGTAACCGGAGAAGATAATGTCCGGGTGCCACGCATCCCTTCTCCTCCGGTAAGAAATAATTGAACGTTTACATCTCCGATAATATCAGTAGAATTATTTAAGGCTGCAATACCAGCATTCCTTTCAGCCGATGATAAGAGTGTTAAGTTTCCATTGGAAATAAGTCGTGATGAGTTTCCTGTGAGATTTACAGTCCCGACTATTTCTAGTTTATTACTCAGCTCAATGATGGCATTTCTGCTTTGTATATAATATTGCAAACTGCGTCCCGAGGAGGTCGATTGATCAAACTGAAGTGAATATGAAGCTGTTCCGTTTCCGGCAATTACCAGAGACGATTGCTCAGAACCTTTTAAAGATCCGTTCCCTAAAAAATGAGGGACTGAATTAAATGTGAGTGTTGCCTTACCTATAGAATAAGAATTATCATTATACACATCCATAAAGCCTGTGATATTAAGATTACAGTCGTTAAAAAGACCGGTAATACCACTTATTTTATCCACAATCATATTATTAAGAGTATATTCCTGTGAAGACATCTGACTAAAACGCAAATAAGTCGGGTTTGGATTATTTCCTCTGACAGAAATGCTAGATGCTGCGGAACCTACCAGATATCCATCCCCAGAAAAAATACCGGGAGCGGGTGGTGATGCGTTTGCACCTAAACTTAAGGTTTGATTGGAAAGGGTTAAGCGGCTTTGATTATTTAAAGCAAGAAGTTCACGTACTGTAAAACCACTGGCCAGAACAACGCCTGCGGAACGATTAACAATAAAATTTTTGAAAGAAACTCCAGAAGAGACTCGCAGTGGATTAATGGCAGTTGCAGTCACATTATCTATTACTATAGAACTGGTAATTCCGCCACCAGAAATTTCACCTGATCCGCTTACAGATTTATGAATCTTTAAAGTGTTGAAATCATTGATAATAAGCCGGTCATTGGTATTTACAAGATCCAAATCACCTGAAAAGTTAAGATCATTATCTGATGCGGAAGGTAAGAAACTCAAATTGCCAGAAACTTTGTTAACAGTTATATTCCCATAGTAAAAATTAGCCGCCAGTGAAGGTATGGTTGAATTAGCAGTACCGTTAAACACCAATGAAATAGTAGAGTGTTTGTTAAGTTTATTAAAACTTCCGTTAGCCCCGGCAGATATACTTCCGTTCACATTCAATATCAAACCAGAAGAAAACTCAATACTATTTCCCTGAATGTTTAAACCTGATAAATTCCAAAATCCATTACCTGACCATACACTGTTATCATACAAAATTATATCAGCCTGCAAATTATTTGCCTGCCACAAATTGAGAATGCCGTTATTCATCAGATTTCCTTTAATACGTAAGGTGCTGCTGTTTACTGTTACAATTAATGCAGCACCAGGCTGGATGGTGAGGCTAAGAAATGAGGAAGTTGATGGCAATGAAAAATTCAGGTTGACTGTATTTCCTGTTGAGATGATTACATCATCATTATTGGCTGGCATTACTCCGCCTGCCCAGGTATTGGCATTACTCCAGTTACCGCTAGCCTGGCTGGAGATGGTTAGTGCATAATTATATTGTGGCAGTAAAAACAGCCACAAAAATGCCGCGTAAATAACCTTATATATACATGAGACTTGAAGCATGTACAAATAATTATTAGTAAAAGAATCCTGATTAGGGAGTCTCAATTCATAATGGTTGGTAGAAATCTTTTAGAAGGTATTCGGGGTGTAAGTATAGATATACTTAGGTTTGGGAAAGTAACAACCAAACCAGGTACTTAAATTTAAGAAAGAAATTAATCTTTTTGCGGATTTGTATTATTTTTTATTTTCTTATAACCATAAGCTGCCCCTGCAGCTACCAAAGCTACAATACCTCCATCCAGAGGGATAGGTTCAGTACAAAAGGGGTCCAGAAAAGGATCACATTGAGCAAAAACTGAAGTTGAGGAAGCAAGAGTACAGAACATTAAAGTTATAATGAAAAGATAAACCTTCTTAAGCTTATTAATTCTTAATGAATTTCGTCCTTCCAATAACTTCATTCGTTTTTGCATCTGTCAATTCTAAAATATAAAGTCCGCCCATTAAATTAGAAACATCGGCAGATATGGGATTACGTTGATCTAGCTGAATTTGTTTCACTCTACCGCCAGAGGTGTTAAAGATAGTAATAAGCACATCCTTATCGTAAAGTGTTGGTAAATTTACGCTAATTTCATTTGATGCCGGATTAGGAAAAACATTTAAGCCCTTAGAATCATTTAACGGTAATCCGTTCAATTTCTCAAATTTTAACATTAAAGTTTCTGAATAATCAAAATTTCTATTTGTTTCAATCTGCTTTAAGCGATAGAAATTATTTCCGATGAATGGTTTTTGATCAATAAATTTATAGTCCAATAAAGTTTGTGAACTGGCAGATCCTTTAACTTGACCAATCACTTCAAAATTGACACCGTCTATCGACCGCTCTACCTCAAAACGATCATTATCTTTTTCTCTGCTGGTTGTCCAGTTTAATTCTGCACTTTGATTAACAGCCAGCGCTTCGAAAATTTTAATTTCAACAGCAGGCGGATTGAATACAATTTTAAATCTGCCGGCACCGTAAGAAAGCAGATTCTTTTTATCAATGCTGAAATTATATTCAGGATTTTCTTTAACATCTATTGAAGTGTTAAGCAATTGATCCTGAAGCAATATCTGGAATTTACCTGCAGCTTTTAAATCAGTAAATTTTAATTTAAAATCTCCGCCAACAGAAGCGTTAACCACCAAACTAATTTCTGAAACATCATTAATTTGAGGCATAAAGTTAATAGACACATTTTTTCCATCACTGGTGAGGGTAGATAAAGCTACTGTACTTCCAGGAAAGTAGGTAGCATCGCTTGGACCAAAAGCCGAATCATTGCCATCCTCAAAAACCACAGCTGCCTCTTCTTTATGGAATTGATCACTTAGCTCAAAGTAAATTGCTTTTGGTGCATCGTCTAATGCTGAATTAGATCCCGGAACTGACAGATTCGCATTAGTACCTTTATCCAGACCGATGATCGGCATATGCAGTAATCTGAGAGGTGAACCTGTTACAGCTTTAGATGTTTCCTTAAAAGTAATTGAAGTTCCCGAAGCCCTGGCTCGAACATAAAAACCCTGACCCGGTTGAATGTAAAAATTATTAGCTGTATTAGATGGTGCGGTTGCTCCGGCAGGAAGAGCACTTCTACCATTAACAACAACCCCACCACTATAAGTGGTCATTCCTCCTCCAGGTTTAATAACAGAAACCATGTTATCAATATTTGAAGTAGAGGAACGGACAACCTTTGTCCAATCGATAGTAGCCGGATAGGGATTACCGATCAGGTTAAAGCCATTATAGGCAGCGTCATTAGGACCTGTATTGTTGGTATAACTCAAATCAACAGTTATATCTCCCTGGTTTACAACTCCCTGGTAAGTAACCGGGAAACTTTCGGGGGTGGCATAAGTAGTACCGCTTACAGGATTTAATTTTCCGGTGGATGAAGTCCGATTTCCTCTGTAAAAAAGAAAAAAGCCCTGCCCTTTAGCAGATCTGGTGGATAAACTGGTTACTGGAGTATATTGTGCGGCCGCACCCGCCTCATATTTTGCAGGCTCATTGTAAGTTAAAATTGTAGCTGAAGAGCCGGGCAAATCAAATCCCGGGTCACCTGACCCGGTTATATACATACTCGACTGCAATTGTTTATAGATTGGAATACTCGTAATCAAGTCATTTACCGGAGAACTTAGCGTCCGTGTTCCTCTGTTCGCATTAGATGAAACTGAATTAGTAGCTGCACCCCCGGTTAACCAGGATTGAACATTAACAATACCGCTAACTACTGCCCCTGCCGCCGTTAAAGGACCGATTTGTGCATAACTTGAAGCGGATGATAGCAATGTAAGGTTGCCATTAGACTTTAAAGTACCATTGGTTACTGTTACCAGGTTAGATACATTTAAAGCCCCATTCAATTCTAATGATTTAGCGGATTTGTCAATTAAAATATTAGGAACTGTAGCTGAGGAACTACCTGTATAAGTCTGATCTACTGAAGTTCCCGAAAACTTTAAAGTTCCGGTATTCCCCGAAAAGTTTCCGCCGTTATTATTTAAATTACCAGTTAATGTTAGAGTTTTATCAACCAGGTTGATGACTGCACCCGAATACATATCAATTTTCGTTACAGTTGGATTTACATCAAGGTTAACTGTTAAATTAAATGGGATAATTACGGATTTGTCAACTGTTGGCACTAAGCCATTACTCCAATTAGAAGCAACATTCCAATAATTAGTACCCGAATTGCCTTTAAAAATATATGATTCAGGCTTAGTTTTTGCCAAGGTTGTAGCGTCTGAACCATTATTACCTACGAGGGTGCCTCCCAAAGTTATAGAACCTGTTCCGCTAATGTCAAGAAGACGGTATTGAGTGCTTCCTCCTGTTGTCCCAATTGCATCCTTCCAAAAATAAATTGAGCCATTAACTATAACAGTTCCGCTGCTTACTGCTAAAACCCCCTGATTTGCGTTTCCATTTCCAATAACATTCATATTACCGCCTACATAAAAATATCCGTTACCAACAGTCAGAACACTCTGGTCAAGGGTTGCCACTCCGGTAACTAAAAGAGAATTGGTAGAAGAAATCGTTACATCGCCTATCTGATTTAAAGAACTGCAAGTAGCAACAGCAATATCAATGGTAACGTTTTCACCATTTGGAATAATTACTGCATCAGAGGAGGTAGGAATCTGTGCAGGCGACCAATTACCTGCATTTCCCCAATTGTTGTTAACATTTCCGGTAAAAGTTATAGAAACAGCAAACGTTGAAAATGAAACAAATAAGTTAAACAGTAAAAATATATAAAAGATGTTTTTTGGCTTTGTAAAAATTATCATAGGCTCTGGAATATTCTATTCTTCGCACGCAATAAGACAATTTTCATTCCTGCCGGTTTGTATTTATACCGTTGGATTTAACAAATTAATATACTCTTATAGATTATTTTTTAAAGCCTTTATTCCGAGTCAATAAAGATGTTTTTTCTGACTTTCAGTAAAAAAAGAAGATTGAAATCTGAGGATAAATTATAAATATTCGGGAATCAAAAAATATAAATATTTATAAAAATGGGAAATACTTTCTCACATCGGGGAAGTAAATTTACACATTGCGGGAAATTTTCAAACTAGCAGCATAAATCAGAGTTTACTTTTTACCAACAATAAACCTAACTGACCCTAAAAACTTATTGGATTTGGGTTCTGAAATTTTTAATAAATACACTCCATCCTTTAAATGATTGACATTTAATTTGATTGGATTAATAGATGAAATTATAGAATCAGAAAGATGCTGACCATTTATATTAAAAACACTTAATTGAATGAAAGGGTTAGTATTTTGAGATAAAAGGATTTTTATTTCATCTGATGCCGGATTGGGAAACAGGAGAATTGAAAAATTCGAATCGGATTGTTTATCGAGTAAGTAAATAGGAATTGTCTTTGAATAATTGGTTTTACCATCCAAAGTCACGTATCTTAACCTATAATAATTCAAACCTACATTAGGCGAGGTATCAGAAAATACAAAATTCAAAGTTGAAGAATTCTGTGCGTTGATAGTTCCTATAACCGAGTAATTTAAACTATCAGTTGATTTCTCAATGTAATAGCTGGTATTAACCTGATTGCTTATTTCCCAGGAAAGATCGATGTTACTTTGAATTTTTAGGGCAGAGAAATTCAAAATTGTCATTTCCGGATTTAAGGCAGGTTGAAAAATCACTTTAAAGCGATTGCTTCCAAAAGTATTTTGATTAGATTTATCAATTAAAAATTCATAAACTGGAGTTATTTTTAAATTAGTTAAAGTATTTAAAAACTCATCTTTAAGAACTATTTCTCCTGCAAAGTTTTTCGGAATTTCAGTAAAAATCAATTTTAAATTTCCACTTGCCGTACCATTTACTGCTAATTTAATCTCATCCACAGCTTTAAGAGAAGGCATAAAATTAATTGCTAAATTCTTTCCATCTGCAGATAAACTCGATAATGAAACTGTACTGCCGTTAAAATATATAGCATCAGCGTCACCATATTCGGCAAGATAATTATCATTAAATACAATAGCTGTTTCATCTTGATTTTGCGAATCCTGTAAAAATATTCTTAAAATATCTGATGGCATCTCATTAACAGAATTTGAGGTTGACATCAAAATATCATCTGAAGTTGTCAGCAATCTGGCAGGAGAATTATTTACAGCTTTACAATTTTCTGTAAAAGTTACAAATGCTCCCGGTCCTTTAGCTTTTATATAAAATCCTTGTCCGGTTTGTATGTAAGGCAAATTTGTTGAAATTGGAGAAGTTCCGTAGGTATCTGTTAAGGGAGGACCGCCATTTGTAGTAACACCATTACTGTAAGTAATCATTCCTCCTCCCGGTTTAATTACAGATATTAAATTCTCTTCAATATTTGATTTAATGATTCCTGAAGAATTCCAATTGATAGTCGAAGGATATGGATTTCCAACCAAATTATAACCATTATATCCCGCATCGTTGGGATGTTCTGTTCGATAAGTATAAGATAAAGATGGAACATTGACAGAGCCCTGATTTATGGGACCAGTATAAGTAACTGCAAAACTTTCGGGAATTGCATAGGAACCATTTACGGGCACCAATTTATTCCCGGATAAATTGCTGCGGTTGCCCCGATAAAAAAGAAAAAATCCCAGGCCAGGAGTTGATTTTGAACTTGTACTGTTGATATTCAAATACTGAGCTGATGCACCTGCCCCATAGCTTACTGTTTCATTGTATTTTAAGATTGTTGGAGAATTGGGTGCTGGTGCAGGCTCAAATCCTGACCCGTTTCCAGTGATGAACATATAATTTTTTAATTGTTCAAAAACGGAAGGAGTTGAAGTATCATTAATGGGAGATGAAACGGTGCGTGTTCCCCGCATGGCATTATTAGGAGCATTTCCTCCGGTAAACCACGATTCAACTTTAACATTCCCGGATACGACAGCACCATTTAATAAGGGACCAATACCGGCATTGGAGTTTGCGTTTGAAGTAAGTGTTAAAAAATTATTGGAATTTAAAGTTGTATTCGCCTGAACAGTTAAATTACCGGTTACATTTACAGAACTCGTTAAAGTTTTAGTAACACCTCCGCTTATTATCAAATTGTAATAATTATTAACTAATGCTGCAGTTCCTAATATAGGCTGATTGTAAGTACCATAATATTCTATAGTCCCTAAACCGGGAGTAAATTCTCCTAAATCAGGAGCAGTAAAACTTTGACCTACTCTAAGGGTTCCACCCAATGTCATATCAAGAGAACCGAATTTAGGTTCATTCTTACCTAGAATTATATCATTAACAACAGTTAACACCGAGCCTGCTTTAAAAACCAAAAATCCTTCGCCATTATTAGCTCCTGCTTCTCCTACTGTTAAACTTAGGCAGGTAGCGTTACTAACATCAATGGTTAACGATGCATTATTCTTTACTGTAACAAAATCTGCTGCGGTAGGCTTTCCGCCTGCACCACTCCCGGATGTAATATTACTCCAGTTAGTATCCGTAATTATTGAAATAGAAGCTGCCTGCAGGTAGGAATTTGCCGAAAAAATTATATTGGAGAAAATAAAGAGAATTAAAAATCTTGAATATGATCTCATATAAAATTCAATATGAGCTTTATACGAAATGTTTATATATTAAGTTACCTCTCTGTTTTTTTAAATGAAAAATCTATATCCAATCTTGAGATTATTCCTTTATAAATTTAGCACGGTTGATGAATTCTTTATTTCCCAAATCTATTAGTTCAACTATGTAGACCCCGCTATTTAAACTCGTTATATCCTGCTTAAAATATTCGCCATAATTTAATGAAGTAAACGTCCGGGTAATTACTTTCTGACTACTTGTATTGTAAATATTCAACTGAATAGGTTGATTTGATATCAGATCAATTTTTAAATTAAGTTCATTTCTGGCTGGATTCGGAAATACAGAGAAATTTGCTTTAAGAGGATTTATATTAGTTATTGTAATAACTTCTGAATGTGTATACTGACCCTGTAAATCAAATTGTTTCAGTCTGTAATAATTTATCCCTTGATATGGCTTTTCATCCAGAAAAATATAATTGGTTTTAACCGAAGTATTACCTGCTCCTTTAATCTTTCCAATTGTTGAATACGATATTCCATCCCGGGAATGTTCAACTTCAAAATAATCGTTATTAACCTCACCATCAGTAATCCACTTCAATTCTGAGCCTAACCTCACAGCCTTTCCGACAAAAGAAAAATACTTGACTTTGGTAACCAATGGTTCTTTAAAAATTATCTTAAATCTTTCAGAACCAAATGTTAAAGAGTTTGAACGGTCAATTAGGAATTCATAAACAGGGTTTTCTTTTACATTTGTGATGTTATTCAAAAATATATCTTTAAGAAAAACCTGTTGATCAAACGATTCAATTACATTTAAGAAATTCAACTTCAAATTTCCGCTGGAGGCAGAATTTACAGTCAGCCCTATTTCAGATACATCATTAATATCAGGCATAAAGTTAATTGCCATATTTTTACCATCACTTGTTTGGCTGGATAATGTAACAGAACTTCCTGCCAGATAAGTAGCATCCAAAGCTCCAAATGAAGCATCAAAATCTTTTTTAAATACAATTGCGGTTTCGTCGGTATTAAAATCATCTTTTAGTGTAAGCCGCAAAATTTTAGGCTGTAATGAGTTTTGAGTGACAAGCCCGTTGCTTAATAACCTTGCAGGAGCCGTGGAAACTCCGGCGACAGAAATTGCTTTCGAATTTTCTGTAAATGTTATAAATGAATTTGCCGCCCTTGTTCTAACATAAAATCCCTGTCCGGGCTGGATATAGTACGGAATTTCGGGTGTATAATTAGGGTCTGCAACCGATGCTCCTGAAGGAATGGCACCCTGCCCTCCATTAGTTATAATTCCACCGCTATAGGTTATCATTCCGCCGCCGGGTCTGATAATGGCTATCATATTATCTACTATTGAATTATTGGACCTTGTTACTTTTGTCCAGTCGATTGTAGCAGGATAGGGATTTCCAACCAAGTTAAATCCATTATACTCAGGATCTCTTAATCCCGAATTGGGAGTATAAGAAAGATTCATATTTACATTTCCTTTATTTATTTGCCCCCTGTAAGTAATAGACATACTTTCCGGAGTATCAAAAGGAGATACAACTTTTGAACCTGCGGCCGTATTATTGTCAGACTTATCGCCTCTGTAGTACAAAAAGAAACCCAAACCCGCCGGGATTCGTGTGTTATTTATATCGGGAATAAGATTATATTGAGCTAATGCTCCCTGGTCATACGTAGCAGATTCTTTGTAAGTAAAAAGAGTTTCAGCAAATGGGTCGGTAGGATAAACATCAAAGCCGCCTGAACCAGATCCTGTTATAAACATATATGCTTGCAATTGCTTAAAAACGGCTACCGATGTTGTCGCATCATTTACAGGTGATGACATTGTTCGCGTTCCTCTGTTTGCATTGGTAGAAACTGAATTGGTTGCAGGACCGCCGGTTAACCATGATTCGACATTTACAATTCCGGACACATCTGCACCCGCCGTAAAACTTCCAATATTAGAGGTGGTGGTCGCGGTTGAAACCATCGTTAAATTTCCGTTAGAAGATAAAACTCCTGTAGTTGGAATTAGATTACCTATAACTTTAAGTGGATTTCCCAAATTCACCGTTTGGCCATTGCTGTTTAATGTGATATTTTTCAATGAATTTGATATTCCGTCTGCAGTCTGGTCAAATTTCAAATCTGTTATAAAACTTCCCTGAAGAATTAAATTGCTTGTTGAACTCCCAATTACAGATCCCTCTTCCTTAATTACAGATACTGTTGAAGTTCCTAATGTAAGCGTGAAGCCGTTCAGTTTTATGGTTGCATTCCCCAGGAGGTTGAAATTATTTGAGATAAAATCAACATCCAGCATAGGGTAATTTTTATTAGAAACGTCTGGTATTGTAACGCTTGTCCCATTACCCGGCACACCACATACCGTCCAGTTAGCAGCATTAGTCCATAAATTGTTTACGCCGTTCCCGGTCCAGATATAACCATCGGATATTGATAAAGTGACGGTATTGTTGGTAATAAGTGGCGTAAAGCAGCTTACAGAATTAGAAGCTGTAGTACTGCTTATAGAATTTATAGTTAAAATTTGCCCATTGTTTGCAGCAGTTACAGCAATTGGAAAACTTCCGATTCCGGAGGAATTAGATACAATTCCGGAGACAGATACCGGACTTGCACTGCCAAGTGTATAAATAATTGTTGAAGTACTGTTCGCCAGTAAACCGTTAATATCAACGGTTAAGGAAGGACCGTTACAAACCGGAGCACTGGAAACTCCGCCCAAAGTTGCCATCGGATTAATAGTTAAACTAAATGGACTACCGGCATTGGAACAGCCGCTACCATTGTTAACAGTAACTGTTCCGGTGTAAGTGCCCGCTGCTGCGGATGCCGGAACAGAGAGATTAAGCGAACCAAGAGGTAATGCTGCCGCGTTAACATTTTCAAAACCTGCAGAAATAGCTGCAGCAGACCATACAATGTTGTATGTGGTTGGAGAAGTTAAATTAGAACCACTATATATAATTGGAGCCAATTGTCCGACAGTACTATAACATACTATAACATTTCCTGAACTTGCAGTTGCCAAAGAAATTGTTGGCAAAGGATTTACAGTAATAGTAAAATTTGCTGTTGTAGAAGCACATCCACCGTAAGTCGTAGTTAGTTTATAAGTATAAGTCCCCACTGATAAAGGCGTTATTGTTGCTGTATTACCTGATACTGTAAAACCTGGTGGCCAGGTATAAGAGATGGCTTGATATGAACCAGTTATATTCACATCATCTAAAGCCCAATTGCTTCCTGTAGTGCCCAGATAATAAAAACGAATTTTTAAATTAGACTGCCCTAAATAAGCATTCAAATCAATAGAAGCTTTAGTAAAAGTATTTGTTGATGGAGAATTTAATACACCCTGATAAATTAGCAACGGAGTGGCTTGATAAGTAACACCCCCGTCCAAGGATATCTCAACTTTACCGATGGAACCTGCAGCAAAATTATAAGCCTCCCACCATTCAAGGCTTGCAGATATTCTTCCAACAGTACTGAATACAGGTGATGATAAAATACTGATGTTACTGGCGGAGTTTGTCAGTCCATTAACGATCATGAATTTACCGCCGCTTGGGGTATTGGGGTTATTATAAATTTTACCGTTATATGATTTCCCACCATTAGCTTCACCCCAATCACTATTATCGGCCCCATTGCTATTATTTGCATTGTCGCCACTCCATCCTGGAGGATTGGCATTATTAAAACTACCTCCTGATATATCTCCAAGAGCACTGAAACCACTTGCACTAAAGGTTACTGCCTGACCTAAACATATCACAGAAGAAGGTAATGCTGTAATTGAAGGAGTAAAAGGCGGATTAATCGTGACTCTTCTTAAAGACATTGTAGAAGGACCATTACAGCCATTGGCTGTTACCTGAATAAATACCGTACCTGAGAAACCGTTCGCCCATGTCATAACTCCTCCAGATGAAATAGAACCTGCAGCATTATTGCTTAATGTCCAGTTGAATCCGGTGTTGTTTGTTGTGGTTGTTGCATACGTTGTTGTTGTAGTTCCGTTTGTTAACTGACATACTGGTTCGATTCCACTGCTAATGCTGATCGGTGTGGGTGTTCCCACTGTCGGACTAATATTCACCGTTCTAAAAACTTGGGCAGATGGACCATTACAACCATTGGCGGTTACCCGAATATCTACTGAACCCGAAAAGCCGCTGGTCCATGTCATTAGTCCTGTGGAAGCATTAATAAAACCTGCGGATGCATTACTTATTGACCAATTGAAACCAGAGCTGTTTGTTGAAGTTGTTGCATATGTGGTAGTAGTAGTTGCATTTGTTAACTGGCAGGTTGGCTCATTACCTGCAAAAATTGAAACTGCTGTAGGTATACCTACAGCAGGAGTTATAATTACTGTTCTGATTACCTGAGCAGAAGGTCCATTGCAGCCATTTGCAATTACCTGAATATTTACTGAGCCGGAGAATCCGGTTGCCCATGTCATTACTCCTGAAATTGCATCAATAGTACCAGCTGCAGCATTGCTTATTGACCAATTGAAGCCCGAATTATTAGTTGCTGATGTGCTGTATGTTGTTGTGGGAGTGGATCCTGTTATTTGACAGGGAGGTTCTGTTCCTGCAGAAATTGTAATTGCTGCGGGCGTACTTACTGTTGGTGTGATATTAACTGTTCTTATCACTTGTGTTGATGGACCGTTACAACCACTCGCCGTAACCTGAATATTCACAGTTCCAGAGAAGCCTGCTGTCCAGGTCATAATACCGGATGAATTAATGGAACCCGCTGCGGCATTGCTTACTGACCAATTCAAGTTTAAGCTGTTATTTGCAGTTGAACCATAGGTTGTTGTTGTAGGTAATACTATTTGACACGCAGGTTCTATTCCTGCATCAACTGTTATTGCAGTTGGTGTGCTTACTGTCGGTGTTACAGTAACTGTTCGGATCACCGGAGATGATATACCATTACATCCATTTGCTGATACTTGGATATTAACTGTACCTGAAAAACCATTTGCCCATGTCATTAATCCTGTAGAAGATATTACGCCTGCGGAAGAGTTACTTAATGACCAATTTAAACTGGTGCTATTCGTTACTGATGTTGCATAAGTGGTGGTTGTAGTACCATTTACGAGTTGACAGGTTGGTTCTAAACCATTTCCTATTGTAATTGCTGTTGGTGTTCCTACAGCAGGTGTTACAGTTACCAATGTAGTTTTAACAATGTCGGGACAGGTTCCTGATCCTGGAATAGTATAAGTCACGGTGTATGTCCCTGCATTGCTGGTACTTGGGGTAATATCTCCATTTACTGAGTTTATGCTTAAACCTAAGGGTGCACTAAAAATTCCACTTACATCACCTCCTGTTAAAATAGCTGGATTAGCAGATCCATCTGATTGGCAGAAAGGGGTACCCGAATAGGTGATCACAGGATTTGGCGCTCCGTTTATTTCAACGAAAGTTGTAAATTCTACCGGACAATTAAGAGTGGTATATTTTACAAGGTAAGTTCCCGGAATGCTAGTAGAAGGAGTAATAATCCCGGTTGAAGAGTTAATATTCAATCCCAGAGTTGAAGAATAGGTTCCTCCTAAATAAACTCCAGTACCGACCAATGTCACCGGCCTTGGAACATCTGCGGTACAAAATGGCTGACCTGGATAGCTTATGCTTCCTGTTGGAGAATCCACGATGGACACATCTGCTGTAATTTGAACAATCCCACAAGGACCTGAAGCTGGAATAGAATATAGGACAGTATAATTACCAGCCGCATTATTACCCGGAGTAAAAGCACCTGTACTTGCATCTATTATTAACCCGTCCGGTGAACTATACGTACCTCCCGAAGTTCCTGTTAAAACAGGAAATTGGGCTGAGGTTATAGATAGACAATATGAACTGGAATAACTGAGAGTTGCAGCAGGTCTGGTAACAATAGTTACTGATGTTGTAACTGGAACAGCAGCACAACCGCCGGAAGCCGGAATTGTATAAGTTATAATATGGGTTCCGCCAGTACTGCCGTTAGGAGTGAAAGCCCCAGTTATTGGGTCAATAACTAAACCTGCATCTGAAGAAAATGTTCCGCCGGAAAAAGCTCCGGTCCCTGTTAAAGTAGCAGTCTGTGCAGTTTCATCAGAAGTACAAAATGGGCCTCCTGAATAACTGATAAATGCAGTAGGCACCGGAGTAATAATGACATCAGTTGTTACTGTTGATTTTGGGTAAGGGCCGAATGCAGGAATATTATACGTTACCGTGTGCAAGCCGGCTGTGCTGGCATTTGGAGTAATTGTGCCCGAGGCGTCAATGGCTAATCCGGATGTGGCTGTATAATTACCACCTGTATATGCTCCGGTACCGCTTAGATTAATAGTATACGCTGTATTATCTAAAATGCAAAAAGAGGCTGGAATATAATTTATTATTGCGGTTGGCGCAGTGGTTATATTGATTATGGTTGTTGAAGTTATAGCTCCGCATCCGCCGACAGCTGCAGTTGTATAGGTTATGGTATGATTACCTATAGTGCTTAAATCTGGTCTTATATCTCCTGTAACAGAATTTATAGATAATCCCGCATCCGAAGTAAATGTACCTCCGGTGTATGAATTGGTACCTGTAAGCGTAACCGACTGGGGCGAACTTGTAATCTTGGCGAATGGGGATGTAGCATATTCAAGTAAGGTTATCGTTGAAGGTTGAGTAACTGTGAGTGTAGCACTGCTTGAATTCACCGTGCCGTTAATATTAGTATAAACTGAGCGGTAACGATATCCGTTTATGCTAGCAACTGCCCCAGATATAGTGAGCGTATTAGTAGTAAAGTTGGTATATACACTACCACCATCAGTGGAAGCGAGAATATCTACCCATGTGATGCCATCTGTACTACGTTGCCATTTAACCGTTGGTGCTGGGATGGAAGATGATGTACTTGTCAATAAGGCAGTATTGCCATTGCATACAGAAGTATTAACAGGTTGTAATAAAACACTTGGCACCGGATGTCTTTCGCCGATAGCAAAATCACCAAATGTAGATTGTCCTTCAACCTCTGTACTTATGGCGGTACGAAGACCGGTTGTCGGGGCTGTCCAAGAACTGTTAAAATTACGAACCACAAAATTTCCAAACACCGCACCAGCAGGAATATCGGAAGATATATATCCAAATATTGCATCATACACCCCGGCAAGACCGTCTGATGTTAAATTCCAATAAGGGGTAATTGATCTGGGAGTAATATTATCAAGCCCTGAACTAGCAATTTGAGGATGAAAACCCGTTAATTGTGCCACGGTTAAGTTTCCAGGGGTTGATATAGTAAAATAGATGATTCTCAAAGGTCTGTATACGGTAGCATTTCCTATTGGATAGGTTTTATATGTACCAGTGTTAGAAATATATTGCTGAAGATTTCCGTTTATCCATCCATTGGTACGAGAAACTGAACCACCGTTAGTTACTATTATTTTATTAGCTCCGGTAGTTATAACACCGTTTGTGAGAGCGAGGGAATTATTAATTGTGACATTACCCCCTATCGACGATATTCCTGCATTATTATCAATAACAAGGTTATTAAAGGTAAAAGCTGGAATGGTTTGCACTAAAGTACCATTGAAGTTTACAGTACTGGTTGTGATGGTATAGGCTCCATTCCCTGGTGTAAAAGATCCTGAAACCCGTATAGTTCCTGCGGGAGCAAGCGTTCTTGTACCATTACCGGAGTTAGTAAGATTTGCATAATTTACTGCCCGGATAGTTTGAGGCCCTGTGGAATTGTAGTTTACAGTAGTACCTGCAGCAATAGTATTTGTACCAAAAGCAGGGTATATTGTGTTAGATGCGCCACTCCCAATGTTAAAATTTCCAGAGCTAAGATTTAAAGTCCCGGTACTTGTAATTTGATTTCCATTATCATTTAGGATGCTATTTGCTTTTATATCACCAATTGTAAGATTCGTTAATGTAACAGGAGCACCCAAATTTACTCCAACTGAGTTATTGACTTTTAAAGTCCCATAAGTTGTATAAGCTGCATTTAAAGTTTGTAAAGAAGTACCATTATAATTTACTATACCCGTTGAAGGAGTAAAAACTGAAGTTGTAAATGTTCCAGTTACATTTAATGTGCCGGTTCCAGTAAAAATTACAGAAGCTGAAGCAGTATTTGTACCCGTACCATTTAAAGAAGTTCCTGTCACATTACCTAAAACTGTGACTATCCCTGAAGCATTTACGGTTAAATTCGTTCTTCCATTCCCCCCTGATCCGGTTAATCGATTCCCCGGGGTTTGATTTATATTTCCACTTAATAAAGTACCATTTACAATCAATGAGGTACTATTAATGTTTCCATTGCCCATTGCTGAAGCACTGCCTATTGTTATTGCACCAGTTCCTGCACCTACTGTAAGTGTTTGACCTGCGTTTATTGTTACACTTGTTGAAGTATTATTTGTTGAGTTATTTATTTGAAGTGTAGCGCAAACTGCTGGGGTAGTAATCTGAACGGAGAGTCCGGCGTTAATAACGGCATTTTCTGAAGATAAAGGTATATGACCTAAGCTCCAGGTTCCTGAATTCCAGTCAATACCAGCAGTCATGGTATTGGTCTGAGATTTTGCATTAAATGCGCAAAGCAAAAAAATAATTAATAAAAAAATGGGCATTAGCCCCTTTAAGGAGAAAAAATTTCCCCAAATAAAAATTTTACCAACTTTTACTTTATGATATAATACTGATCTATTCGAAGCAAAAATAGGTTGGCAATGCTGTGATCTAAAAAAATGTAAATTTATTCCCATCCCTGTAGGTTTAAGCTGAATAAAAATTAATATCGCCCCGGATTAAACATTTGTATATCAGCATAAATCAGAAAAGAAAAATTAAGAGATAAGAAATTTTACTATTAGAATTTATATCACTAAGCTCTTATCGGTCCTAATAAATTTACCATAGAAATGACAAAAAACACAATACAATTTAATTAAGCATAAAGCATATTAACCACAGATTATGTGAATTTTATACACAAGATGATAGTTTCTCTAGGGAAGAATACCTTAAGAATTCTCTGCTAATCTTTTATCGGAAAAAATTAGTCATGAAAACTTGGTTAGCACATATAAACTGAGGAAAGAAAAAATAAAAAATGAAAAAGCATCAATGCTCATTTCTTGAATAAACACATATCAGGGTATAATAAAATTATTGTTTAAAATTAACTCAATAGACTTTATTGACCGTTGAAATATCAATAATCAACAGCAAATAATTAAAATATAATCAGAAGCAAAATTCTTTGTTCAATAGAATTTAAAGCAATGATTTATAAAAGGGATAATTCAGGATTAAGAGCTAAATTATCTTCATATGCCTCGCTGAGCTCTTGCACAGAATTCACTACAAAATGTTCTCCCCAAGGACTCCAGGAAATGAATTTCAGCTTTTTTTCTGCATTATTTTCTTCAGGTCTTGAAATCTCTTCATAGATTCCAAAATTTCCCAGATTGTAATAGTTAATCCGGGTATTTCTACGGTTAACTAAATGCGATTTAACCAATTTAAAGCCCATGGATTTAATCCATTCCTTAATAGCAGTTCTTTTTTTTACCGGCATGACTCCCCTCATTTTCAGTTAATTATACAACTCCTAACATACAACTCTGTTTTTTATTTCTGATATAAATTAATCATCAATCTCAACAAATGTTTATTTGCTATGTGGAAAATACTCTCCAGGCAATATTTCGAACTTTTGTTAAAGCTTAATTTTGAAAGTTTTAATTACAAATTTTAAAAGTATTATAATAACTCTCGAAAATTATAAATATTCTTTTTATGAATAAACAGATCTGTTTATAAAATTTGAATTACGGAATGAAGTTGGGGTATATGATGCTTGTAAAGGCCAAAAATTAGACTGCGAGGGGATTGACCTTATTGAATAATTATCTCTTATAGCTGAGCTATTTTATTTCAAATAATAAGATTGAATTAATTTATACTCAAATACGGATGTATGAAACATAAAAAAAGCACTTACAAATGAATGCAAGTGCTTGATTTCCATGGTGGGAGATACTGGGTTCGAACCAGTGACCCCCTGCTTGTAAGGCAGGTGCTCTGAACCAGCTGAGCTAATCTCCCTTGTTTTGGGAATGCAAATATATACCTCTAAATCTATTTTGCAAAATTATTTTTGATTTTTTAGCTAAGTACTTCTTCCAGAACATGATGCGATTTGATTAAACCAAATCCTTCGATGTGTAATTGATAATAATCAAGAATTTTGGCCAAAATTATCCTGCGATCAATAGATGAAACAGACAATAAATGCAAATTATCGAAATTACTATTGATCAGTTCTTTCCATTTGCCAATTTGTTCTGGCTCAATAATATTTTTATGCGGAGGTTGTATAATTGAAAAATCTCCGTTTTGAAGATCAAAATAATTTGAATGTTTAGCCAGGGTATTATCCGGATAGAATCCCAGGAAACGGGTTAATCTTAATAAAAAATATAAATGAAAGTTAGATATTCCCTGCTCAGTACGATCCAGTATTTCTATTGCATGAAACAGAAATTCAAATAACACATCATCTGCAGTTTGCTGCCTGATGGATTTATATAGAACTTCATTTAAAAACATAACAAGAGAACTTTTAACTATATCATACGGAATACTTAAAAAAGCCGGCTGATGCCGTACCTCTGCAATTCGCTGAATACCGCCCGAAGGTTTATGATAAACCACCATATCTAACAAAAAAAGCGGCTGAAGAATATTTTGATTTATTTTAGCCCGGGGTTTTTTAACTCCGTTTATCAGGTAAGACTGAAGTCCGAATTTCTCTGTAAAAATCTGAGCAACTACGCTGGTTTCAGAATAGTCTGTCGTCTTAAATACAATCCCACGGGTTTTATAAAGCATTTTATAAAATCTTAGGTATGAAAATTATTAAGCCGGTAATAATCGCTAATAAAGACGCTAATAAAACTGAAGCGGCGGATAAATCTTTAACAATTCCGGCTTTAACATGATAGCCTGGTGAAACAAGGTCTGTTAATACTTCAATAGAGGTATTTATTAATTCTGCAATTAACACCACTGATATTACAGTTATGAGCCACAACCATTCCTGAGAAGATAATTGATAATACCATCCCATAATGATGACAAAAACCATTAATGATATATGGATTTTAAAATTCAGTTGAGTCGTGAAAGCGTAAATCAAGCCTTTAAATGCGAAAGCAAAACTTCTGAGGAGTTTTTTCACGTCGTGATGCTAATAATATCTCTTTGAAGAGAAAAATGAAATCCAATGAATTTAATTTACTCAGTTTTACTTGCCGGATCTTCGTTCTCTAACTTTTCTGCTTCTTCAGCTCTTTCCTCCAGTAATGAACGCCGCTCAATTTTGCGGATAAGGCTATACAATATATACAAAAAACCTGCTCCAAAGGCCAGATAACCAATAATCATGGCCCAGCCATATTTCATCAGTTCGGTTCCCTTAAGGTAATATCCAAATATGATCAGACCTATACCGGCTAAAAAAAACCATATTCCCCGTTTCATGTATTTGTTTGTCATAATGATTCTCTTTACTCTTTAGTGTCTATTTTAGATTATCCGCCAGATTAAAATAAATGGATTTAAATTTTCATCCAATTTTCAATGGCATACTTTAAGATAACCAATTGCATGCCATTAACTAAGTGCATCTACATTGAAGAGATAACCAATCTTAAAATATCCATTAAATATAATCGAAATTATGCATCAATAATATGAATTCCTCAACTTTAGGCATTAAATTTTATAACTTTGCAGCCTTAAATTATCGAGGATAAATCGCTGATGTACAAAGAATATAAACAACTTAATTTATCGCAAACAGGCAAAGAAATACTTGAATACTGGAAAGAGAACAAGATTTTTGAGAAAAGTATAAGTAACCGGTCTGCATCAAAACCATATACATTTTATGAAGGTCCGCCTTCTGCCAACGGAATGCCCGGCATACATCATGTCATGTCGCGTTCTATTAAAGATATATTTTGCCGGTATAAAACTCTTAAAGGATTTCAGGTTAAGCGTAAAGGAGGTTGGGATACTCACGGTTTGCCAATAGAACTTGCTGTTGAAAAAAAATTAGGAATAACCAAGGACGATATAGGTAAAAAAATCTCTGTTGAAGATTATAATGCTGCCTGCCGTACCGAGGTTATGAAATACACGGATGTTTGGAACGACCTGACCGAAAAAATGGGTTATTGGGTAGATTTAAACAACCCGTATGTTACTTACCAGAATGAATACATAGAAACTCTTTGGTGGATCTTGAAAGAGTTTTACAACAAAGATCTTTTATATAAAGGGTATACGGTTCAGCCTTATTCTCCGGCTGCCGGAACCGGTTTAAGTTCCCATGAGCTAAATCAGCCGGGAACTTACAAAATGCTGAAGGATACCTCAATTGTAGCTCAGTTCAGGTTAAAAAACAATCAGGTCCATCCTTTGATTCCTGCTCTTTTTGATGATGAAGCTGAAGATACCGTAATCCTGGCCTGGACAACTACTCCATGGACCTTGCCTGCTAACTGTGCTCTGGCTGTGGGAAATCAGATTACGTATGTCAAGGTAAAAACCTTTAACCAATATACCTATCAACCTGTAAGCGTCATTCTTGCTAAAGATCTGATCGGAAAATACTTTAAAAAAGAAGGAGAAAACGCCTCTTTTCAGGATTATAAAGAAGGTGATAAAATTATACCTTGGAATATCACCGGCGAATTTAAAGGTTCGGATTTATTAAATCTCAGATATCATCAGCTAATGCCATATGTTGATGATGAGAATCTGGAAAAAAATGCATTCAGAGTAATATCGGCTGATTTTGTAACTACCGAAGACGGTACAGGCATTGTTCATACAGCATCAGTGTTTGGAGCAGATGACTTTCGTGCCTGCCGCGAGAACAACGTTCCATCGGTTATGGTAACAGATGAAAAAGGAAATGAATTCCCCCTTGTAAACAAACAGGGAAAATTTGTTGACGAAATAACTGACTTTGCAGGACGGTTTGTAAAAGAAGAATACTACAGCGATGAAGAACGAAAAGATCCTGATTTCAGGCCAACAGATGTTCTTATTGCCATTAAGCTGAAAGAAGACAATAAAGCATTTGACGTTAAAAAATACGAACACAGTTACCCGCATTGCTGGCGTACAGATAAACCTATTTTATATTATCCTTTAGACAGCTGGTTCATAAAAACCACTGCAGTAAAAGATCGTATGGTCGAATTAAACAAAGGGATTAACTGGAAACCCGAATCGACCGGAACAGGGCGTTTTGGCAACTGGCTTGAAAACCTTGTCGACTGGAATCTTTCGCGTTCACGTTACTGGGGAACTCCATTGCCAATCTGGAGATCTCAGGATGGTTCAGAAGAATGCTGCATTGGCTCAATTGAAGAACTTAATAATGGCATTAAAAAATCCGTTGAAGCCGGATTTATGGATGCAGCATTTGAAATTAACGATATGCATCGGCCTTATGTGGATGATGTAATATTGGTTTCTCCAACAGGTAAAAAAATGTTCCGCGAAGCGGATCTGATCGATGTTTGGTTTGATTCTGGCGCTATGCCGTATGCTCAGTGGCATTTCCCTTTTGAAAATAAAGAAGAATTTAAAAATGCCTATCCGGCAGATTTTATTGCCGAAGGTGTAGATCAAACCCGGGGTTGGTTTTTTACGCTTCACGCCATTGCGGTGATGCTGAATGAAACAAGCGATGTAATCAAAGAAATCAATACGGAAATTGGAAACAAGGGCGTGGCATTTAAAAATGTTGTCTCCAACGGATTGGTGCTGGATAAAAACGGAAATAAAATGTCCAAGCGTTTGGGCAACGGCATCGATCCTTTCGATACAATTGAAAAGTATAGTGCAGATGCTTCCAGGTGGTATATGATCAGCAATGCTGCACCCTGGGATAATCTTAAGTTTAATATTGAAGGAATAGATGAAGTGCGGAGAAAATTTTTCGGCACCTTGCATAACACTTATTCTTTCTTCTCATTATATGCCAATATCGACGGTTTTAAATATCAGGAGGAGGAAATTGAAAACTCCGAAAGACCTGAGATCGACCGGTGGATATTATCGTTACTTAATTCTTTATCTCAGGAAGTCGATTCTTATTATGCAGATTTTGAACCAACTAAGGCTGCCCGAGCAATTCAGAATTTCGTTGATGAGAATTTAAGCAACTGGTATGTTCGCTTATGCCGCAGGCGTTTCTGGAAAGGCGATTATTCTTCCGACAAAATCTCCGCATATCAAACTTTGTATACTTGTTTAAATACAGTAACCAAACTAATGTCGCCTATTGCTCCGTTCTTTAGTGATAGGTTATTTTTAGATCTTAATGCTGTCACTGGTAAAGAATTGGTAGAATCAGTACATCTGGCCGATTTCCCTGTATGCAATGAAAGCCTGGTTGATAAAGCTCTTGAAGAAAGAATGGCCTTGGCTCAGGATATATCTTCCATGATTTTATCCTTACGTAAAAAAGTTGGAATCAACGTTCGGCAGCCACTTGGCAAAGCGTTAATACCGGTATTGGATAGTACATTCAAAGATAAAGTCGACAAAGTTAAAGACCTGATCCTCTCTGAAACTAATATTAAAGAAATTGAGTATATATTGGACACTTCAGGAATTATCAGCAAAAAAGTAAGACCAAATTTTAAAGCTCTTGGCCCCAAAGTTGGTAAGGATATGAAGCTGGTTGCAGAAAAATTAACTAATCTTCAACAGCAGGAAATTGCCTTGTTCGAAAGAGAAGAGAAATTTAAGATAGAAGGATCGGATTATACAATAGAATTGCAGGATGTTGAAATTCTGGCTGAAGATGTACCGGGCTGGCAGGTTACCAGCTTAGGCCGCCTAACCGTTGCACTTGACATTACTTTAACTGATGAATTATTGCAGGAGGGAATTTCAAGAGAGCTTGTTAACAGAATCCAGAATTTGCGTAAGGAGTTAAATTTTGAAGTAACAGATAAGATTAATGTACGAGTAGAAAACCACCCGTATATTACGCAAGCTGTGAAAAATAATTTATTATATATTTGCGCCGAAACTCTTGCAGAATCTTTTGTATTGGATAACGAAACAGCTAAAGGAGAAAAGATTATTATAGAAAATAACGAATTTACCATATTAATTACAAAAGCTTAACATGGAGAATAAACAGAGCAATTGGGAAAAAACCCGATATTCCGACTCAGAACTACAGGAATTTAAAGACCTCATTTTAGAGAAATTACGCATTGCGAAAGAAGAATTGGGTATGTTAACTCAATCTTTAAGTAACCCCAATTTAAACGGAACTGATGATACTGCCGGAACCTATAAAACTTTGGAAGATGGATCTGCTACACTAGAAAAAGAGTCAATCAATCAGTTGGCAGCCAGACAGAAAAAATTTATTGAAAATTTGGAAGGTGCTTTAGTGCGTATTGAAAACAAAACGTATGGCATTTGCCGTGAAACAGGTAAGTTGATTCCAAAAGAACGTTTACGTGCTGTTCCGCATGCTACTTTAAGTATGGAAGCAAAACTGAAACAGTCATAAATGAAAGGTTATACTAAACCGTTTTTAGCGGTCTTATTTATATTAATTGCCGACCAGTTATTAAAATTCTGGATAAAGATGAACATGGCTTTGGGGCAGGAATTCAAAATCCTGGGCGACCGTGCTTTGATTCATTTTACAGAAAATAATGGCATGGCTTTCGGAATGGAATTTGGCGGCGAAGCCGGCAAACTTGCCTTAACATTATTCCGTATTGTGGCTGTTGCAGGAATTGGTTACGGTCTGGTTTATCTGATCAAAAAGAAATACCACCGTGGTTTGATTATCAATGTTGCATTAATATTTGCAGGAGCCTTAGGAAACATCATTGATTCTACATTCTATGGTTTAATTTTCAGCGAAAGCACTTATTATGAGCCGGCTGTTCTTTTCCCGCAGGAAGGCGGTTATTCCGGTATTTTTCATGGCAAGGTAGTAGACATGTTTTATTTCCCTTTGATTCAGGGAATTTATCCTCAATGGTTCCCGTTTTGGGGCGGTCAGGATTTTATATTTTTCAGACCCGTTTTTAATATTGCAGATGCAGCCATTTCAATTGGAGTTATCCTGATATTAATTTATCAGAAAAGATATTTTAAAGAAGAGGTGAAAGAAGAATTTCATCCCCACAGTGAAATTGTTGAAGAATAAAAAAAAGCCTCAGTTGAGGCTTTTTTTTATGAGAAAAATTTATCCATTTTTTGGCAAAGTAAACCAAAATACTGAACCCTGATTGAGCTGGCTTTCTACACCCATTTCCCCGTCATGCCTTTCTATTATTTGGGATGATATAAACAGACCAAGTCCCAGACCTGAATAATTCTGAGATGAGTTTTCAACCCGGAAAAACCTGTCGAATATGTACGGAATTTTATCTGCTTCAATGCCAATTCCATTATCCCTGATTTCAATCTTGGTATATCCCTTAATTTCACTAACTGAAATCTCAATAATTCCTCCGTTTGGAGAATACTTTATAGCATTCGTAATGAGATTACTTACAACCTGCTCCAAACGATTTTTGTCGGCTTTAATAAGCAGGTTTACATTTCCATTGATGGTTATTTTATGATTTTTCAAATCATGCTCAACCATACTTGTGCATTCATTTAAAAGCTCATTAATAGCAAATTCTTGTTTATTGATCTCTAGTTTACCTGACTGAATTTTTGTAACATCCAGCAGATCTTCAACCAGGCTGGTTAGTTTATTAACCTGACGACTGGCCTTTTTCACAAAAACACTTACAGGATAGTCCTGCTCCTGCTCATCAAAATACCTTTCAATTATTTGCAGGGCTCCTTTCACGCTGGTAATTGGCGTTTTAAGCTCATGACTTGCAATACTCATAAACTCATCCTTTTTCCGCATCAGATCTGCTGTAGCCAGTTGCGCAATTTGTTGTTCCTGAGCTTCCCTTTCCGCTTTTTTACGCTCATTAATTTCATATTCCAATTGTTTGGCCGTTCTTAATGTATAAGCCATTGGAAGAATTTTATACAATGCATATATGGTAAATACAGAAACAATAGCAGTGAGAAGCCTGATCAATGCACTTAATCTGTATGCCGGCCACCAGAATATTACAGCGTCAATTAGATGTGATAACCCGCATAGCATTATAAATGCAATAAAGAGCCGGAAAACTTTAGGAAACGGAATATCTGTCCGTTTTGTGATTAAACGAAGTAAAAGTATAGGTATGGCAAAATAGGCGCCCCATATAAATAAGTCTGAAATTACATAAACCCAACCATGAAAATCGGTCCAGCGCCCGCAGTGCCAGCGGGCCGGAAAATCTTTTGTATTTAAAAGTAAGCGAAAAAATTCTTCTATCTGTTCCAAATAATTCAATTTTACAATGATTCAATTTTCGATAAACAGCAAACATTGCCTTTACAAAATTAAAATCATAATGAAGAAACATATTTATGGAATTGGCATGAAAATTACATCTCTTTTAAAAACCAATTACAAAAATTAAAGAATATGAAAAGTTTACTAATTACAGCTTTCCTTAGTGTATTTGCACTTACGGCATTTTCCCAAAATATAGATAACCGCAGAAAAATTGAAGTAACCGGCTCTTCAGAAGCCGAAGTAACACCGGATATTATTTATATAGGAATATCTTTGAAAGAATATTTTAAAGATAATAACAGTAAGAAAAAAATAGAGATAGAAGACCTGGAAAGACAACTCCAGACTGCAGTTCTAAATGCAGGTATTCCGAAAGAAAACTTCATGATTAACAATATTTCGAGTTTTAATTATTATTGGGATAAAAAGAAAAATCCTGATTTCCTGGCGAAAAAACAATACCGGATTAAAGTAACTGATCTTACAAAGTTCAATCAGATTATGAGTGCAGTTGATCCAAAAGGAATTGAGTACAGCAATATTGAAAGCTATGATTATTCTAAAATCGAATCCTTAAAATCAGAATTAAAAATTAAAGCTTTACAAGCGGCTAAAGCCAAAGCTTCACTGCTTGCAGAATCTATTGGAGAAAAAATTGGGGGAGCAATAGATATTCAGGAAATAAATAATGAATATTACCCTCAACCTATGTATCGATCAAATGTAATGATGAAATCTGATGCACTTAGTGAAGTAAGTTCAATGCCGGAAATAGACTTTAAAAAAATCAAATTAAATTACCAGATGCGTACGGTATTTGAATTAAAATAATTCATTAAACCGAATTTAAAAGTCTCCTGATAACCAGGGGACTTTTTTTATGCTCCGATTTCACGTAAATCTGTATCTTGGAATCTGCAATTTTTAAACTGAATCACCAGCGTTTAAATGAACCGACTGGGCTAAAAACAGTTAAAAAACTAAGATATATTACCTGCAAAAAGCAATTCGATAACATGAAATCTATTTTAACTACTGCCCTTTTACTGATTATTTCCATAACTTCTATTGCACAAACAGGCTCCCAGCCGGTTCAGGTAACTGACCTAACACTTATAAAACAACTGGGTTCAGTTTCTATTTCACACGATGGAACCAGAGTTATTTATACCATTAACGCTATTCTTGACAATGAAGAAATTGAGGGAGAATATACTTACCGCAGTCAGATTTACATGTCATTACTTGACAAAGGGAAAAATACCAGGGCATTAACTTCCGGAATTTCCGGTGCCAGCCAACCGGCCTGGTCTCCGGATGATCAGCGAATTGCATTTGTAAGATCAGTAAAAAACAAGTCGCAAATATTTGTAATGGATATGGCCGGAGGCGAGCCGATACAAATTACCGATTATAAGTATGGCGCAAACGCTCCGAAATGGTCTCCGGATGGAAAAAAATTGCTTTTTTCTACAACACTTTCTTTAAATGAGATGCTTAAAGACACAGCTGCTTTCAGCAGAAAAACTGATGTCATATGGCCTTTGGAGAAACCCGGATTTTCACAAAATGAAAACTTAAGAAATACGGCAAAACCAAACCCCAATGGTAGTATAGAGCAAATAAGATCTTATTTGGATAAAAATGAATCAGACAAAAAAGCAAAAGTATTTACCAATTTAAATTTCCAGGGAGAATCTGCCACAGATCCGGAATTAAAATTCAATCATTATTACGTTGTAGATGCTACACCGGGATCAAAGCCACGTGCATTAACTTCGGGATTTTATTCCTACGGAAGTGCAGAATTTTCGGCCGATGGCAATAATCTGATTCTGGTTTCAAACATAGACAGTCTTCTGCACCCCGACAGAAGCGAAGAGAGCGAAATATATTCACTGAACGTTAAATCCGGCAACTTAAAAAAAATCTTATCACAAAAAAAAATCCGCTACAGCAATCCTGTTTTATCACCCTCAGGAAATTGGTTAAGCTATGTATTTAGTCCAACTACGGGCATTAATGTCCCAAAATTAGCCCTGTTAAAAATCACAGAAAAAGGTGCTAAGTCAATTTCAATTCCATTTGACCGGAGTGCAGGAAGTTTTAAATGGTCGGCAGATGAACGCTTTCTTTATTTTACCGCACAGTCAAATGGCGGGGCTCCGTTGTATCGTTTAAATATGAAGACCATGAAAGTGGAGCAATTAAGTAATTATGAAAGTGGAACAGGCAGCTACGATATTTCTAAAAACAAATTGGTATATGTAAAAACGGAGGTGCAAAATCCGTATGAAATCTACAGTGCCGATCTATCCAATAAATCTCCGCAAGAGCTGACATCTTTTAATTCAGAATGGATTAAAAATAAAAGACTTTCATTCCCTGAAAAAAAATCGTACATCAACAGCAAAGGAATGACAGTTGAATATTGGATTATGAAACCTGCAGGATTTAATCCTGATAATAGGTACCCGGTGGTTTTACAGATGCACGGTGGGCCATCTGCCATGTGGGGACCGGGAGAATCAAGTATGTGGCACGAGTTTCAATATTTTTGCAGCCAGGGATATGGGGTAATTTATGCCAATCCACGTGGATCCGGAGGTTACGGAGAGGAATTTCTAAGGGGCAATTACCGCAACTGGGGCCAGGGACCAACAGAAGATGTATTGGGTGCACTGGACGGTGCGGTTGCCGAAGGCTGGGCCGATCAAAACAAACTCACCATTACAGGAGGTTCTTATGCCGGATATTTAACCGCATGGATTATTGCTCATGACAAACGTTTTGCAGCAGCATCTGCTCAGCGTGGAGTGTATGATCTGAAAACATTTTTTGGTGAAGGAAATGCCTGGCAGCTTGTGCCCAATTATTTCGGAGGATTTCCCTGGCAGGATGATATAGATGTGATTTTAAAACGTGAGTCGCCGTTAACTTACGTGAATCAGATTAATACTCCGTTTCTAATTTTTCATGGAGAAAATGATTTGCGAACCGGGGTAATTCAAAGTGAAATGCTTTATAAATCCCTGAAAGTGCAGGGCAAAACAGTTGAATATGTCCGGCATCCGGGAGGCACGCATGAACTGGTTCGGTCCGGAAATGTTCGCCAGCGAATAGATCAAATGCTTCGCATTTTCGAATTTTTTGAACGATACATAAATTAGCATGGAAGATTTAAACACAAGAACTGATGTTCCATCGAAGAAAAAAATTTTTTATGACATCTGTCCGGATCTGAGGGAATACTTATTGAAATATGATCGGGAAACAAAACTACCGGTTCAGTATTCTGATCTGCTTAGATTCAACTTAAAAACTCCATTACTGGATAAAGACGGCAATAATACTTTGTGGTTAACGGTATACTATGATGAAGCAGAAATGCGTGAATTATTTCCCAGCCTGACTCAAATTTATGCACTTCTGAATACTGATGGCGATACCGAGGTTATGGAGCACTTATCTGTTGCCAGGATAGATTACTGCACTTTTGGAAACTCAAAACCCTTTCGCATTCGGATTATTAATAGGCTGAATGATAACTACGACCATTTTTATGTAAAAGTGGCTGACGCATCAAGAGTTTACGGCCTGGAGCTTGAGCACATTTTGTCTCCGAACCGGATCACCTATTTAACAGATGATAATACCTTAATAGAAGAACATATACCGGGTTTGCCCGGTGATGTTTTTATTGATCATTACCTTGAGGATATCAAATTCAACCAAATCAGAATCAGTAAAGAATTCGTAAAATTCAACGAACGGTGTTTTGTCAGGTTATTGGGAGATATGCGATCGTATAATTTTGTGGTTGATATAACCCCAGACATTGAAGGAAATCAATACAGAATCAGGGCCATTGATTTTGATCAGCAATCTTACGAAGGGAAATTAAAGCTTTATCTCCCTCATTTCTTTAAAGAGAATATTAAGCTGGTGAATCTGGGAATGCAGCACATGGACAAAACTACTATGCGCCAATATCAGGAGGAAGAACGGACTTTAATTTCTAACCGGGTACGATCTGCCCATTACAGACTGAACGACCTTTTTAATGTTATGTGTAAGGACGAAATTTCTCCTAAAGATAAAGTTGAGCAGCTGGGATTAGAGTTGTCTTTACATTTTAACATTCCGATTTTTAAAAATTGCCAGACGATGGGTCAAATTGTATATGAATTTTTAAACCTGGTAGTAGGAAAAAGAATGAACTTGTAAACTAAGTTTTGAGAATAAATTTAAACCAGCGCAGCGTTTTCTGCCTCTTTTATAAATGGCAGTGTAAACGAAAAAGTGGTTCCAACATCCTTGACACTTTCTACCTGTATAGTTCCGTTGTTAAGTTCTATAAAATCTTTACAGATTTTTAGTCCCATGCCCGTACCTTTTTCATTTGAAGTACCCAAAGTTGTATAATTAATCAGCGTAAAAAGGTTTTCTACATCTTTCTGATTTATTCCTACTCCGGTATCTGTAACAGATATTGTAGCAGTATCATCAGAAATCCGGCTTTCCATTTTTATCTTACCACCTTCTGATGTAAACTTTATAGCATTAGACAGAAGGTTTCTCAATACGATTTTTATAGTTTCTCTATCTGCAAGAATCCCGGTGTTTTCATCTATATAATTCTCAATAGTAATGTTTTTCTGAGATGAAGACTCCTTAAAAAACTGCTTCAGCTCCTCTCCCAGTTTAAAGGTGTTAAAGGGCTGAAGATTAACCTTAAATCCTTCAAGCTGGCTTTTGGCCCATAACAGAAGGTTATCTACCAACAATAAGTTATCTAAAAAATTAACTTTTATCAGCGGAGCAAGCTCTTTAAAATCCGACTGATCCATCTGATCTTTTTCTATCATCTCCAGAAGAGGAATAATATGAGAGAATGGCGTCCTGAGATCATGTGCAATAACAGAAAACAAGGTGTTTTTTACCAGGTTGGCCTCTTCAAGCTTTTTATTCTGCTGCTTAATAATCTTATTTTTACTCTCCATGCGATGATTAACACGGCTTAATATAAAAACTGCAATTAATACAAAGAATACCGCTACTCCCAAAGTTATTACCCGGGTTTGCTGACTGCTTATGTAGGCTTTATTTTTCTCTTCTTCTTTTCGTAATCTCTGATTTTCTGCCTCGCTTTTTTCTGATTGGAATTTTATCTGATAG
Organism: Daejeonella oryzae DSM 19973; assembly: GCF_000422945.1. Lineage (GTDB taxonomy): Bacteria > Bacteroidota > Bacteroidia > Sphingobacteriales > Sphingobacteriaceae > Daejeonella > Daejeonella oryzae. The sequence goes on along the minus strand of NZ_AUHA01000002.1, from coordinate 1,347,721 downwards.
TAAGCAATTCGGCGGTTTTTATTGGCATTTGTTAAACTATCGCGGAGTTGCGAATAAACCAGGAAGTTTTTGAGCGCCGCCTTACTATCGCCCTCCAAAGAATCCAAACGGTAGAAATTATAATAGTTTTCGATGATGATTTCAGAATACTCTACGTTTTTTGCGATTTCATTACTCTTCTCAAAAAACTTGCGGGACTTTTCGTAATTGCCCAATTTAAAATGAGCTTTACCCAAAATCATATTAATATCCGATAATTCCTGATTTGGATGATTATCATCTAATTGATTTAATGCAAATACCTTCTCGGCAATTTGGATCGCCTGATTATATTTTCCCTTTTTTAATTGATATGAGGCTAAATTCGCATAAGCACTTCCAAGAAGATAATCTGTATCTTTCGTAGATGCCAAAGAAATCATCCTCTGATAATAAACATAAGCAGAATCAAGCTGACCAAGAGCTTCATAATTATTTCCAATATTACCCACCCAAATTGCTTTTAAATTGGGTTCTTTAATACCTTTGGCCTGTCTTTCTGCCAGCCTGTAATATCTGATCCCCTCCTCATAGTCTTTTATCACAGAGTAATAGTAGCCACTGTTATTCAGCGCCCGAACTGCACCTGCCCGGTTATTAACACTCTTGTAAAGTTTATATGATTTATCGAAATAATCCAGCGCCAGCGGATTTGCATCCTTGAGCATATAATACAACCCTATATTTTTGTAGGAACCTGCAATTCCATTTATATAATTAAGTCTTTTTGATAATTCAAGAGCTTTTTTCGAATAATTATGAAGCTGATTTAAATTGATAAAACAAAATTTATAGGCAATATCATTTAACAGAATAACCTTATTTGAATCATTAAGAGTTGTTTTCAACTCTGCTTTAATTCTTAAGCTATCCAAAACTTTATTTTGAGCTTGTAGGGTTTGGCAAGAAAGAATTAGCAGGCCTGCAAATACAAAAATTGACTTTTGATAATTGTTAATTGTAGAAAGCAGGGAGCTAACGGTAGTAATATTCAATGTAGTTGGTTAATATGGGCTATATACGCTTTCACAAGATTATAGTTTCCGAATATCTGGAAATAAATTCTACTTTACAACTATTGTTAATATAGAGTTATATAATTTTTTTATAAATCAATTTAAATATCTTTAGAGTTTAAGAATGAATAAATACTTGCCCATTCAGAGTAATTTAATGTTGTATTTTACACTTAGTTGATATTATTTCTAATACATATTTAATTTTCAATTTATTCGGGTATTAAGTCTAACATTATTTTTAATTATGGCACAGTAATTAATACAGTAACCTGTAAACTCGATTTGAATATGCAAACTGTAAATAATTCCAATATTAAATGGATTGAATATGTTTCAAAACTAATGGATGATAAGTTTCGCCTCCCGGGTACAAACTTTAGATTCGGTTTAGATCCAATCTTAAATTTAATTCCATTTGCAGGCAACCTCTCAACTTTTGCAGTTTCTATTGTTTTAATCGCAACGATGGCTAAATACGGGGCAAGCAGAAAGTTATTGATTATGATGTCTTTAAACGTACTCGTTGATACAACTATAGGTGCCATTCCATTAATTGGTAACATCTTTGATTTTGCGTATAAATCCAATACCAAAAATTTAAGATTATTAAAAGAACATTATCAGGAAGGAAAACACACAGGAAGCGGACGAGGAATTATAACAATACTGATAATTATATTTTCAATTTTTATTATTTCAATCGTATATATTATGTGGCAATTGACCAGCTGGATGCTGGCCCAGTTCTAAATTGTTATAAAACAAAATGCCGCTGTTATCAGCGGCATTTTGTTTTATAGGCAGATGTTAATGTAGGTTTCTATTCAAAAGCGTAAGAATTAGTTTCAACTTCTTTTTTAGAATCAGAAGAAGTATCTACAAATCTGTTTTGCTTTAATTCTAAACTAATGTATACTTCGGTATCATCAATGCCAACAGCCATTTGCATCGGCTCTCTGGTTATTTTGTAATAGGTATCGTAGCCCAAAGGCAAATTATGCAAAACCGGTTTAACTTTAACTGGGGTTAAAGTGATCATAACCGAAGCATTCGATTTAGAAATACTTTGAGTTTTTGCCAGGCAGTGCGTGTAACCGCGTTCAATAAGAAATCCGAGGAGGTGAGGCGTTAAAATTGTTTTCATGGTGATAGGTATTAGGTTTATAGGTTGATTAAATTTATATTAAAATATTAAGTTATAAAATAGTGCAAATACCTATATTAATTACGGTAATTACGGTTTAATTTTTATGAGGTTTAGATTTAAAGTTTTATTAATTAAAAGAATGCTCCCCTGCATTCCGTATTTCTATAAACTACCAAGACCTTAAATCCCAAATAAGGCCCCTGTTTACACTCCAAAATTAGCTGTGAACAGGGTATAAAAATAGAAAAAAATAAATACAAACAAAATATTCTTTCGTCTAATTATCTGAAATTCAGGGTGTGAAAGTTACACCCCAGCATTTATTTAGAGTTTAAAATATAGTAGTGGTAGATCAAAAACCAGATCGGTTCGGATTCAGAGATAGTAAGAGTTTAAGTGTATTATGGTGATGTTGATCATAAGTAGATGTATTGAAAAATACTTACCTCAATATTTGAGATCCTTAAGATTTCAAATTTTTATTTTAGAATTCCTCCTCTAAAAGCATGCATAATAAGTGCAGCAGAGTTGGGAACTCCTGTTTTCTCAATTAAACTTTGCCGATGCCCTTCAACAGTTCGCCGGCTGGTAAATAATTTATCAGCAATTTCATTATTGGTGAAACCCTCAGAAATTAATTTTAACACCTCCATCTCTCTTTTTGTAAAAACGAAATTTCCGGTACCCTCACCATTATGTTGATCAGATGAGTGCGATGCTCTGGAAATAATCCGCATAGCTAATTCACTGCATACATACTTTCCACCATCGGCAATATGCCTGATGGCAAAAATCAATTCTTCCTGTTGTACATTTTTTAATAAATAACCCTTTGCACCCGCTATAAGAGCCTCATTAACATAGTGATCATGATCAGTCATCGATAGAACAACACTAAAGACCTCTGAATACTGCCGCGACACTTCTTTGACTAATTCCATACCCCCCATTTCCGGCATATTTAAATCTACCAGTATAATATTAGGAAGTACGCCATTGCCTAAAGCATGCATTGCTTCTTTCCCGTTACGCACATCAGCTATCACCTCCATATCAGATTCATTATCTAATAAAGATTTGATACCGTGGCGTACGATATTATGGTCTTCCGCTAATAAAACTTTTATCACAACAGGTAATATTATTTACAATTTAACTAGGCTTTATAAATAACCAAAGTTGATATACTATACCATCGGTTAAAAAATCAAATAATTAACTCTAGCAAATATCAGTTATGTTTAACAGATTGCATCGAGTATTTATACCTGTTTAACAGTTATTAATACTTTAAATCCAATCGATTTTGCAATAAAAGTCTTCATAAAACCTGCTCAGCCAAAGAATAAGGCTGCCGGGAAATAGGGAGAGAGAGAAAGAGATAACAACGCTTCAATTTAGCTTATTGCAAACTGAAGACGATTGATTAAGTTTTTAAACCGTGTAATAGTTCTGTAAGTTACGGTTAATCGATGAGATTAAAGCCTGTATAGGGAATTAAAACTTCAGGGATACTGATGCCCTTTTCAGTTTGGTTATTCTCCAGCAATGAAGCCAGTATTCTGGGCAGAGCAAGGGCACTTCCGTTTAACGTATGCGCTAACTGGGGCTTGCCTTCAGCACCTTTAAATCTTAACTTCAAACGGTTAGCCTGGTAATTTTCAAAATTTGAGACTGATGACACTTCCAGCCAGCGGGCCTGGGCAGCACACCAAACTTCCATGTCGTAGGTTTTTGATGAAGTAAAACTCATATCTCCGCCACATAAACTTAAAACACGGTACGGCAATCCAAGTTCTTTTAATAAACCCTGAACGTATGTGCTCATCTCTTCTAATATTTTATAACTCTCATCAGGGTGAGCAATTTGAACGAGTTCAACCTTATCAAACTGATGCAATCTATTTAAGCCCCTTACATGAGCTCCGTAAGATCCCGCTTCGCGACGAAAACAGGGAGTGTAGGCACAATTCCGAATAGGCAGCTCTTCCTCCTTAACAATTACATCGCGGTATAAATTTGTAACCGGAACTTCAGCCGTAGGGATCAGATATAAATTATCAATACCGATATGATACATCTGCCCTTCTTTATCGGGAAGTTGTCCGGTACCAAATCCGGAAGCTTCATTAACCACTATTGGAGGCTGAATTTCGCGGTAGGCCTCTTCACCAGCTTTATCTAAAAAATAATTGATAAGGGCACGTTGAAGTTTTGCACCTTTCCCTTTATAAACCGGAAAACCTGCACCTGCAATTTTATTACCCAACTCAAAATCTATAATATCATATTTTGCTGCCAAATCCCAATGCGGTAAGGCATTATCAGGCAGTTGCGGAATTTGGCCATATTCTAAAACAACTTCGTTTTCTTCTGGACCGAAACCTTTAGGAACAGATTGATGAGGCAAATTTGGAAGAATTATCAGTTGACTTTGAAGCTTCTCCTCAAGTTCAGTTAGTTTGCTGCCTAGATCTCTGATCTGGTCTTTTAATCCTGCTGTATTAGCTTTTACAGATTCTGCTTCAGCCTTTTTACCCTGGCGCATTAAATCGCCAATTTGCTTTGCCAGAGCATTAGATTCTGCTGCCGTAGTATCCATTTGGTTTTGCACAAACCTGCGTTCTTCATCCAAAGTTATAATCTGATCGATCAGTTCTGGCCTAATAAAATTCTTAACCGCCAGACGATTTAAAACTTCTTCCCTATTTTCGCGGATATAACTAACTTGCAGCATCTCTAATAATTTTGTCACAAAGATATAAACAGTTTGGAGTTTGCTGTTTGCTGACTGGACTTTTTTCCTTACTGCATCCATTTAATTACAGATAAACAATAATGAACGGAAAACTATATCTCGTGCCTACACCCATTGGTAATCTGGAAGACATCACTTTTAGAGCAATCCGGATTCTGAAAGAGGTTGATTTTATTTTAGCTGAAGATACCCGTACCAGTGCCCCCTTGCTGAAGCATTTTGGAATCGATAAAAAAATGTATTCTCACCATCAGCACAATGAGCATAAATCCGTTACAGAAGTTATCCGGTTTTTAAAAGAAGGTAAAAATGTAGCGCTTATTTCAGATGCCGGCACACCGGCGATTTCTGACCCGGGTTTTTTACTAGTTCGCGAAGCATTGAAAAATGAGCTTGATATAGAGTGTTTACCCGGTGCAACCGCATTTGTACCTGCTTTGGTCAACTCTGGCCTTTCGGCGGACCGCTTTACTTTTGAAGGGTTTTTGCCGGTAAAAAAAGGGCGTCAAACCCGTTTTAAAGAATTACTGGATGAAGAGCGAACGATGATATTTTATGAATCCCCACATCGTATTCTTAAAACTTTGGAAGAACTAGCTGTTTATTTAGGTCCCGACAGGCAGGCATCGGTATCGCGTGAGCTCACAAAATTATTTGAAGAAACTGTGCGTGGAACATTGGAAGAAATTAAATTACATTTTGAAACGCACACCTTAAAAGGAGAATTTGTAATTTGTGTGGCAGGCAAAACGCTTAAAAAAAGTAAAGAATGAAGTTAAGGTACACCGATATTGAAAAGCATCAGGATAAATTAATTCTCTAAATAAACTATAAACAGAATACACAAATGTGGATTGAACAATATTTAACAGACGAGCAAGACCCTAAAACCGCGGAAAAAGTACTTATAAAATTACGCGATATGCTCACTTCGGGAGAAGCTATAATTTATCTGGCCATTCAAAAAAAACCTGCGGTAACGTTAATTCCTGATTGCATAGCAGTCACTAATAAACGTATTGTTTTTTGTTTACCGGGCAATCTGGGTTTAACCACAAACTTTGTCACTTTTACCTGGAATGATATTAAAGAAGTATCATTTAAAGAAGAATTTTTCGGATCAAAATTTATTACCGTTCCTCAAAAAGGAGAAAACCTGGCTATAGACTATATCCCAAAAGTACAGGCACGCAAGCTATATCAGTTTTGTAATGAACAGCTTGAAAAAATTAAAGAACTGGAACGCAATCAGGATATTGATGACAGAAGAGTTCATTTATCTCTGGATAATCTAGGTGAAAACGATTCCTATACCGAAATTGAAGAAGAACATATTCCTTTTATTGCCAAACCGGAAATCACAGAAATTGTTCCGGAACCCGAGGATGAAGTTACCTTGAAGCTTAAAAAGCTTAAATCGCTTTTTGAAAAACAACTCATAACCCAGGAGGAATACGAAAGTAAAAAAGCCGATATCCTGTCCCAATTTTAGATATTCAAATCTTATCCCATTAAATCCGGGATAAGGTTTCTATCATCAATAAAAACAATTCCTTTTGGATGAAAAATAATTATTTTCTTGCTTTAACAAGTGCAGCCTTATTATGGCTCGCATGGCCGCCAATACCATATACTTCTATTTTATTACTGATTGCTTTAATTCCATTATTAATAGCCATAGAAAGTATTATCAATTCCGATACTAAAAAGAAAAGTAAATACATTTTCAGAATTTGTTTTATCACATTCCTAACCTGGAATACGGCCAGCATTTATTGGGTATTTAATTCTTTAAATGCGGTTATGCCAACCGCAACAGCTATTTTAATTTCGCTTATTCCTTTTGGACTTGCAGCCATATTGATGACTTTAGCTTTTTGGTTATATTATCGTTTGCGAACCATAATTAGCCGGACATGGAGTTTTGCAGGCTTGGTGTGTTTCTGGATCGGGTATGAATATTTACACCAAAGCTGGGATCTGGCGTTTCCCTGGATGAATCTCGGAAACGGTTTCGCAAAAAGTCATTATCTGGTGCAGTGGTATGAATACACCGGCACCTATGGTGGTACTCTCTGGGTTCTCGTCTCCAACATTCTCCTGTTTGAAATTTACCTTGGATTTAAAAATTCCATGAAAATAAAGCAACAAGGGGTCTTGTTATTCGGAACTCTTGCATATATCCTTATTCCTGTATTAGGTTCCCTTATTATTTACTTCAGATATCAGGAAAAAGAAAATCCGGCTAATATTGTGGTTGTTCAACCCAATATAGATCCCTACGCAAAATATGGATCAATGAATTCGGGTTCCCAGATAGATCAGCTGATTCGATTATCTGATTCTGTAGCACAGCCCAATACCGAATATTTTATCTGGCCTGAAACAGCGATTACTGATTATACAGATGAGAAAAATATACTTTCAAGTATTCATTTCAAAAAAATAAGTCCGTTTTTGGCTAAGTATAAAAATGGCAACTTGATATCCGGCATAGAAAGTTACGCTCTATATAATATTGCTAAAACCCCAACGTCACGATTTGAGAAAGAGATTAATAAATATTCCGATTACTTCAACACAGCAATACAGTTTGAAAATAGCGGGAAAGTTCAGTTCTATCATAAATCGAAGCTGGTTCCCGGTGTTGAACAGGTTCCCTTTTCTGAAGCACTGGCATTTATGAAACCTGTATTTGCCAATTTTGGAGGTTCCACAGGCGGATATGGCAAACAGGATGCGCCCTCAGTTTTTTATTCTCAAAGCGGAATTGGGGCTGCACCCGTGATCTGCTATGAATCTATATGGGGAGCATATGTTGCCGAATATGTAGAAAAAGGAGCATTATTTATTGCGATTATAACAAATGATGCCTGGTGGGGAAATACCTCCGGCAAAGATCAGCATTTACAATATGCAAAACTGAGAGCCATTGAAACCCGTCGCTGGGTTGCCAGATCTGCTAATACAGGTATTTCTGCATTTATAAACCAGAGGGGAGATATTATAAAACAATCTTCATGGTGGACAGCCACAGCCTTAAAAGCAGATATAAACCTGAATGACCAGCTCACCTTTTATGTGAAGCATGGCGATTATATTGCTTATGCCGGATGTTTTGGAAGCGGAATTTTTGGCCTTTTGCTTTTATTACCTTACTCGGTATTTAAGAAATCTGACAAAAAACTGATGCCGCAATAAAGGCCTTCAGTTAATTGCCATTACTAACTCGGCTTAATTCACCTGCAGCAGATTAGCTTAAATATTTTCCTACTATCGGGATTCTCCTGCCTGTTCCAAATGCTTTTGGAGAAACCCTTAAAATTGGCGGAGCTTGTTTTCTTTTAAATTCTGCAACATTTACCATTTTTAAAATGCGGCGAACCAAAGCCTCATCATATCCCTGTGAGATAATAAATTCTAAACTCTTTTTAAGCTCGATATACTGAAAAAGAATTTTGTCGAGAATGTCATATTCGGGAAGGGAGTCAGAATCTTTTTGTCCGGGGCGCAGCTCTGCAGAAGGCGGCTTTGTAATGCTGTTGACAGGTATAATTTCAGCATGACGGTTAATATATTCGGAAAGCTGGTAAACCTGCGTTTTGTAAACATCGCCCAGTACGGCAATTGCTCCTGCCATATCCCCGTAAAGGGTTCCGTAACCTACTGCAGCCTCACTTTTATTAGAGGTGTTCAATAAAATTAAACCGAATTTATTGGACATCGCCATTAAAATAATTGCCCGGCTTCTGGCCTGAATATTTTCCTCTGCAATATTAAATGGTAAATCCTTAAAAACCGGTTTCATTATGTTCTCAAATGCAGAAGCTGCTTCTTTAATAGAAATTATTTCATGCTTACAACCCAAATTCTTAACCAGTTCAAGAGCATCATTAACAGAATGATCTGAAGAAAATTCAGAAGGCATTAAAACGGCCATTACATTTTCCGGACCCAAAGCCTCTGATGCCAGTGCACAAACCAGGGCCGAGTCAATTCCGCCCGACAAGCCCAAAACAGCTTTACTGAATCCGGATTTGGAAAAATAATCTTTGATTCCCAAAATCAGAGCTTCATGAATTTGGGCGATATCATTCTGAGCGTTATGAACAATAGGAGAAAAACCTTGTACCTGCCCCTCTTTAAATTCATAAATTTTAGTCTCCTCACGGAAGTATTCCATTTCATCCAGCAATAGCCCTTCCTGATCAAAAACCAGCGAACCTCCGTCAAAGATAATTTCAGTTTGAGCTCCAACCTGATTTACATAAAATAATGGCAAATTATATTTGCGGCAGTTATCCCCTAAAATCAATACACGTTCTTCATCATGGTTATATGAGAAGGGAGATGCGGCAATATTAATCATCAAATCGGGCTTCTCCAGAATAAGTACGTCCATAGGACATTCGAGGTACATGGGATTATCATTGATATTCCAAAGATCTTCGCAAATGGTCAGTGCTATTTTATGGCCCATAAAATCAATACATTTGAATTTTTGAGCAGGTTCGAAATATCGGTATTCATCAAAAACATCGTAATTAGGCAACAGAGCTTTATTAACTATCTGCTTAATCTGTCCGTTCTCAATAAAATATGCCGAATTATAAAGATCCTTACCTTGTACCTGAGGATTTTTAACAGGCAAACCCACAATACAGGCAATGCCTTTACAGGAGTTAGCAATCTCCTTAACTGATTTTTCGCAAAGCTCAATAAATTCGCTAAACTCAAGAAAATCCTGCGCAGGATATCCGCAAACGGCTAACTCAGCAAAAACAATTAAATCTGCACCTTTTCCTTTTGCATCCTCAATGGAATTAATTATTTTCCGTGTATTTGATTCGAAATTACCGATGTGGTAATTAAGCTGAGCAAGCGCAATTTTCATAGTTATTTTATTTTTAAAGTGAATAAAGCTTCCAAAAGCCCAACTAATCCTTTTGGATATTTTGTGGCAAATGGAAGCTTCATTTATAAGCTATATTTTCCTGCCAAATTTAATAATGGCTGAAAAACATTCTAAAAAAAGATACCCAAATTTAAAGCGATATATGAGTTTTTTGCCTTTGCATTGCCATCCAGAACATCGGTAAAACCGTTGCTGAATGAAAGGCCTGTAAGAACATTCATATTATCACCCACTTTCCATTCAGCTCCTCCTCCAATAATAAGTCCGGCTCTAAAAGTATTTATCTGATTTCCGATATCTTTATTTTTTTCATCAGGAGTTGCAGGGGCTGTGTAAACTATATCTTGTTTACTTCCAATATTAATTCCTGTATTTAAGCCGAACTGACCGTAAAATCTCCTGTTATCCATTTCATTACTTTTCAGCTTTAACGTTAAAGGCACTTCGAGATACTGAAGCTTGTAAACCGAGGTATTAATTCCGGGCTCCGTTGCCTTTGCATTAAGCGTACTTACAGTTAATGCCGTTGAGAAATAATAATTATCAGAAAAAGGAATATCTGCCAAAACACCATAAGAAAATCCGGTACGCATTCCATCAGGTTCAATAGGCGGTGTTTGCCCGCTAGGAAAAGTTAACCATCCGAAAGTTGGAGAAGTTGTAAAGCCGAGCTGCACCTTATTTTTTTCAGAGTATTGAGCATTGGCAAATAGGGGTGCCAAAAAAACGGCAAGTAATAAAATTTTGATTTTCATATAATGTGATTAATTAAAATAAACAGCTTCAAATAATTTTTACTAATGCAAAAACCTTTAACATCGTTTCATATTTTCGCTATTTAAACTGAAATGATGAATCTTCAAAGATGCCCGCAAATCTACCTGATTTTTTTAACAAGTATTTTAATGATTGCCTGTCAAAGTAAAACAACTCCTGACGTTAGCAATATTAAGGTGAGTACCAGTATTGAAAGGTTTGATAAAGAACTATCTGCTTTAACAGCAGATCAGGTTTCTGTTAAGGCACCGCAACTAAAGCAAAAATATGGCCATTTTTATGCTGATTTTATGGATAAAATACTGGGAGTGGGAGATGTTTCTGATACCAGTTATTACCAGCAATTAAGGATTGTTCTGGCAAATAAAGACTACCGTGAGCTTTCTGCAGAAGTAAATCAAAAATACCCCGGTATGGAAAAAGTACAGCAAGACTTAACGGAGGCATTTAAACATGTTCGCTATTATTATCCCAAACAAAAGCTACCACGCCTGATTTCATTTTTTTCAGGATTTTCTGTCCAGACACCCGTAGGTAATGATTATATCGGAATCGGCCTCGATATGTTTTTAGGCGCTGATTCTAAATTTTATCCCGCTTTGCGGCAAAGTATTCCTGAATATATTTCCCGGAGATTTACACCGGAAAATATAACTCCGAGAGTAATTGAAGGATTTGCACGGGAAGACTTGTTTCCTGCAAAAGATGGAGACCGATCACTGCTCTCTAAAATGATCTACAATGGAAAAATCCTCTACTTTTTAGATGCAACAATGCCTGATTTGGCAGATAGTTTGAAAATTGGCTATTCATCCCGGCAAATGGAGTGGAGTAAAAAATTTGAACCGCAAATTTGGGCCTATTTCTTGCAGAATGATCTGCTTTATGAGTCTGATTATATGAAGATTCAAAAATACCTTGCGGACGCACCTTTTACGCCTGGTATTGGAGAGAATTCTGAATCGGCACCAAAACTGGCAGTATTTATAGGCTGGCAAATTGTTAAAATGTATATGAATAAAAATCCCGAAATTACGTTACAGCAATTAATGACGGATTCCGATTTTCAAAAAATATTAACCAGATCAAAATATAAACCTAAATAAGAATTCATCCTTTGGCATTTAAAATTTAATTTGCTGAAAGGTCAATAAGTTTAGCGTATGAAGATTGGAATTGTATTATCAGGTGGTGGAATACGTGGAATTGCACATCTGGGCGTTTTAAAAGTTTTGACAGAAGCGGGCCTGCGTTTTGAAAAAATTTCTGGAACAAGTGCTGGTTCAATTGTGGGTGCATTATTTGCACAGGGGCATGATCCATATGAAATTCTGGAAGTATTTCTAAAAATCCGTTTGGTAAAATATTTAAGACCGGCGCTCGGAACTTCGGGCTTGCTCACTTTAGAAAATACCAGGAAGTTATTCCTTGAATACCTTCCTCATAACTCGTTTGAGAAATTAAATATCCCATTGGTAATTACCGCAACAAATTTCAGTGTAAGTAAGCTGACTTACTTTTCACAGGGTGAGCTCATTCCGGCAATACTGGCCTCAAGCACCATTCCCGGTATTTTTAAACCTATCCACATTGATTCTCATTTATATGTTGACGGTGGTGTAATGAATAATTTTCCGGTAGAACCATTGCTGAATGACTGCAATTTTATTATTGGTTCGTCATGTAATAAATTAAGGGACATTAATCAGGTGGGAGGTTTGAAAAAGTATTTATCCAGAGCTGCAACTATATCCATTAATGCAGATATTGAAGAGAAAAGCAAATTATGTGACGTAATGATCGAACCCGAAGGATTAGGTGAAATTACTATTTTCGAGATAAGCCGGGCAGAAGAAATTTACTGGAGGGCTTACGAAGCAACCCTAAAGGCAATACAAACCAATGAAAAATTAAATACGCTTATCGCGAATTTTAAAATGAAAAACATTATTAACGACAAAGCCTAAGGATTAAATTTCTTAAAACAGAAAGAGGTTGCACCTTACCGGAGCAACCTCTTTTTTTTATAGTATTGGAACTATTTAAGAATATTCAAAACTGCTTTGATACAAAGAAAAATACCTATAACAAATATGATGTTCGAAACGATATCAATAAATACCCAATCAGTAACAAAACGAAGCATTATTCCAATCAAACCAACTACAATTCCGATAGCAATTAATTTATAATGGCTTGGAGAGTTGGATTGTACTACACTTTCACTTCTATTATAGGTTTCCTTTATGTTTTCCATGTTATTTTTTTGATGCCGCTAAATTACAAATACTGAATATAATAAGACAATAATTAATGAAATTAAAATTCGTTCCGAATATCCTAAAAAACAAAGAACAATCCGCATCTGATTGCACTACTGCAATGTAAACCTCAAACTCACCCCAAAATTACTGAATGATGTATTAAAAGTTTGAGAAGTATACGGACGGGTCATATTCCCGTCGTAAAACAACCTGATATTAAAGCGCTGATTTAATACGTAATCCAGAGATGGTCTTATTGTAATATTCTGAGCTCCTGATGAAACTTCTGCGTCTTCTACATCGGCACGGTAAATAATCGTTTTCCGGTCTCCCAATGCAAAATCCAGTTTGAAGTTCATATCATTATTCAGCTTAAGTCCCCGGAACAATCCAAAAGGAAAACGGAAATTCGCGGTGCGGTATCCAAAACCGAACACAACTGCATCTTCCTTTTGTTGCGCCAGCTGGTTATTCGCCAAACTAAAACTCAATATCCGTGATTTTCTGTATTCAAAATTAGTGGTTATATTATTTTTCAACCGCATATCAATACCCAGCAACGGAACAAACTGCTCAAGAAGTGTGATCTGTGAAAACTGGTAAAAAGGCAGAAAATCTCCGTTTGCATCTCTCACATTTACAAATCCGTTTGACTCCTGGTATCGTACCAGTGAATTAAATCCATTTACATTATAAGTCGATCTGTATGCATGATTCAAATCAAAGGAAGCAAACAGGTTACTGAAAAAATCGTATTTGGTTAAACCATTATAGGTAATTCTCCAGTTTGGAATTGGAACCTGAGGAAAACGGCTAAGACTTACCGAGTTTGCATCTTTGCCGGTATAAGCAGCTAAGAAAGCTGCAATTAATACATCCTGCGAATTTTTGCCGTATCCATCAGCAAATCCGGCCGCCGAGCCGGAAGAATTTGGATTTTGAGCTCCCAATCGCTGTGAAATAATATTTCTGTTATTTTCAAATTGCCTGAAAAGATTTGAGGAATTATTGCTTTTATTTTCCTCACTGAAGGCTGTTCTTAATGAAAAGTAAGACACACTGTAATCTCCGGTTGTTACCGGACTCAAGTTTTCGAAACTATTGGATGATGGTAAAAACTTAAAATTAGTTGAATAATTAAAATTGCGGCTTCGAACTGCAGTCAGTTCAATCCGGAAATCACGGAATGGCTCAACAATACTTCTCAAGTTCAGATCTTCCTTATAATTGGTTATATAGAGCTGGTTTTGCAAAGAATCGCGGGTAATCCATCCATTATTTAATGCCCGGCCGCGAATATCACGCTGACTGCCGAATACAAAATCATAGCCCGGTGCATTGGCATCCACATCCTGCCCCAGAAAATCTGTTTGCGGCAAATATCCCGGAAGGAAAATTCCTTCAGTTTTGGTATAGGCTCCGTTAATTGTTTTTATACTGGTTAAAGCATTTACTAAAAATTTTCCAAACCCTTTATTATCCGGGGCATTCGCAGTACGTATAAATCCAATTTTATTATAAAGTGCAGTAAAACTTAAAGCTGGATTCAGCTGCAGTATCCGCGAATTACGAATGGTATTGCCAAAATCAATATTCGGGTCATTTAATGTTAGCAATGGCTCTCCCCTCCAGTTAAAATCAGATCCGTAACGGGCAGCAAGAGTTACCCAGTCTAAACCAGGAATTTTATTGATAGGCACATTATAGGTAATATTTAAAGTATGACCGTAATCGGTAGTCCGGCCCAATCTTTTTAGGTTCTCCCATATAGTATCCCGAACCATTCCGTTAATTCTTCCGGCAGGTTCATCAATAACAGAATAATTGGTGGCATTCAGATCTATCTGCATAGATCGTGTTAAATTCCAGCTGATACCGTACAACCGCGACATCTGGAAATTTTTATTAAAATTGGTATTAATAGGCAGAAAGTTGTTCGGATCATTATTACGCAGCGTATTTTCAGAATATAAACGATCTACATCAATACGAAAATTTAAAACTGAGGGCAGGAGGCTAAAATTAAAATCCTTAATTAATCCCAGATTTTTAGACTTAATAAGCTTTTCAAATGGAGTTATTACTTTAGGCTGGTTAGAGTAATTATAAGCTAAGCCCGCCCGGTAGGTTTTTTGCAAAGCCTTTTCATTAATAAAATCGCGGTGATTGTATTCATTAAAAGCATATGTAGCGCTCCAGTTTTCTATATCCCATAAATGAATTCTGCTCTGCGGATTGGTTCGGATTTTACGCACATTGGTAAAATTGAGACTCTTACGGGATGTATAATCTTCGGTATTGAAACGAATGGAATCACGAACAGGTTTTGTCGCACTTTTTAAAGCAGCTTTCAATTCCAGATCGGGTGTACGCGGATCATACTGAGGTGTTCCAATCTGGGAAGAGAAATTAACAAACATCGGCACTTTTAATCCCGTACGTTCCGGGAAAAATTTACCCAGCTCCATGCTTGTTGAAACATCAAACAATACATCATCCGCACGGTTTCGTTCACTAACTCTTCTATCGATAGAGCCAAACCCGATGGTACTTTTACTTCCAGAAACAGTAATATCGGCAAAATCAGCTAAGCGTGCATTCATCCTGGCGGTGGCAGCCCAGCCTCCCCGCTCATCAAAATCCGTTAAACGGAGTTCATTAAACCAGATTTGTGCGGTTTTATCTAAGCCATCATCCAGCCCGGGATTTGCGGCAGTTCGCAAAGGGTTTTTAATACCGAGCATGTAGACCCGAACTTTACTCAGATCAGGCTGGCCCAACACTGTAATTTTAGTGCTGCCAACTGTATAAACAAATGGAACATTAATGGGATAAGGCTGACCATTAAGCGTTGCCTTATTACGGGCAATTTTTGCTTCCTGAAAAAGGCGAATCTCCAGATCAATTTTATTTTGATCCGGCCAGATTGCAAACGGGTCACGAGAACCCGGATTAGTTACCTTTAACGGGAGCTCATATTCGTAATAATTATCCTGATTATCTGTTCCAACACGGATAAACGCATTTACATCGTTGTCCCGTAGCTGATCTCCCTCGGCATGGATAAACATTTCCATTCTTCGGTAAGATCTGAAATCATTAATAGTGGTTCTGAAAGCCGCTCTCCCATACCCATCCCGGACATTTTTAACGGTTACAGCCAATGACTGCTCATTCTGCCGGGTATCTCCTCTGAAATTACTGATATCACGTTCGCGTTCAATTCCCGGAGGAACTACATACGGAATTGGCGTACGTTTTCCGTTTTCCTCAATGTTTACAGCACCTACTTCCAGTGTCGAATTATCCAAACCCGGATTAATTAATGATGGATCGGTAATCACTTTGCCGGGATTATTCTCAGAATTATATCTGCGCCATTCTCCTCTAACCAATTGAAGTTTTGCAAACCGCATTACGGTTGTATCTGCAAAATCAGTCATAAACATGCGCACAAAACGGATGGATTTAAAGTCCTGAATATTGCCAACCTTCTGTTGAAATTCTGCCAGTGGAATTTTAAACTGAATCCAGCGAACAGTTTCCTGCTTACCGTTGGCCAGTTTTACAGTGGTAGGTACAATATCAGCTATATAATTACTTCCCACAGTCTGCAAATCCTGCGGACGTATAGAAACCCGGTACTGGTAATATTCATCTGCCTGTGTTGAGTTATTATCACGGTTAATATCTTCGCCGTCAGGCAAAGGTGTTGCGGCCGAATTCTCAATTCCTGTTTGCTCTAATGATTGCTCGGTAGTTTTTGAGTTTCCTTCTGTACCGTTGTATAATTCATATCTTTTTAAAATGCCTGCATTTAGCTGATCATAAAAATTTCCACGGTAATACTGATAATCATCAGAAGAAGGATCGGCATCTAATGCCGCAGAAGCCTGTGCATTTAACTGTGCTTTAGCCTGCGTTAAAAATGTATTCAATTGTTGGCGCTCATCATTATTGCTTAATCCATCAATTCCAACATCCTGAAACTGGCGGGCACCTGCATTATTATCAAATGCCTGGATTACCGGCTGCAGTCTTGGCACACGGCCCCAGCTTGTCTGATCGGTTTTGGCAACATCTCCATCAACGGGCAAACCGTTTTCTAAACTTTTACGTCCATCTTTTAAAATATCTTCAGAAATATTACCCAGGTTAAAATACAAGTCGCCACCCTGGCGATTGGGATTGTAAATAAATGGATCTAAAACCCACATCTCTATAAACTCAATATTGAGGGCTTCAAAATCATTGGTTTCCAGTTTCCTGAAAATACCGCCCCAGCGGTTTCTTGGGTTGCTTAACGTTCCGTTAGGATTTAATCCTGTGGTAGTAAAATTATAAGGACCGCGAATGGAAGGATAATAAGCAAGGTCAAAGGTTGGCAGAATTAAAGGCTGCCCCGTTACCGATTGCTTAAATGGAAAAACTTCCCTTTCAAAAATCTCCCTTACGTAATGGTTAGACAATTCGTTCTTATTCCCTTTTATATTATCTGGAGTTGCCGAATTTGCCGAAGTAAAAAATATCGGATCAATATTGTAGTAGGCTAAACGGGCACGGTTATATCCATATGACAGATCGTTAATCAGCTGCGCCTCAGGAAATAATTGCGGTGTGCCGGATATTTGCCATGGAGATGAACTTTTGATATCAATTAAAGAACGGCTTGATTCAAAATCATCCAGGTAACTGGCGCCATTCCGACTGCCGGCAAAGTTAAGGGCTGAAGGATGACCGGGAATGAAATTAGCATATTCACTGCTGAATGTAATGGACGAAATTTCACGGGTATTAATGAACGGTATTTTATCAACCATACGGGTCAGCCAACGCGAATTGCTGCTGTAATTAAGATCCATTCCCCATATAGAATTAGAAATTGACTCTTCACCGATATTAACCTTTTGAGTCAGGGGCGTTTCAGTCAGATTCATTATGGTTGCTCCCAGATTCAATTTATCGCTCAAGCGATAATCAAATCTTGATCCTATCAAAGAGCGCTGCTGCAAACCAAAAAGTTCATTGTTTTCAAGTTTTATTCGAATAGGCTGACCTGAATTTAACAGGGCCTGGTTTAAAATCCGCACCCTGCCTATGTTGTAATCTACTGTAAAATCTGCTCCCTCCTGCAAAGGCAAAGTTCCGGAAATAACCTGTACCGAACCTTGCGGGATATTGATGGCATTGAGCTGAAACTCTGATCCGGCCTGAGATTGATAAGTTCCGCGAATTATATATCGGTTAAGCTTTTGAAACAGCTGTTGCGCATCAACTTTAGTTGAATCATACAGCGGCTGAAAAACATACTTCTGAATCAGGTTCTGTTCGGTAACCGGATTAAATTTGGCGGCTAGATCCGATCCAAAGGGTTCTATAATGGGAAAAGTAATCCGTCCGTTAAGTGCATCAATGGTAATTCCTTCAATAAAGTCGAAATACCCATCGGGTTTACGGTCATTCTGCTGATTTAAATTATCCAGATTGGTAAGTTGCAGCCACAATTGTCCGCTGGTATTGGCCCCTTCTGTAATCTGTGGTTTTTCTATTCCTGAATTTTCATCGAGCCGAAAAATATTCATCCTGAAATCTGTGCGGCTAACCTGGTACGCATTTAAAGAATAAATATTCTTCATCATCAAATCCCAGGTTGGGAGATTGGTTTTGAGCGTTTCATTCTTTAATAATTTTACAAAAAGAACCTGAGGTGTTGCATTGTTTACTGCAATATCTGTAGATAATTCGCCTACCTGATATTCAACCCCATTATTGGTATATCGGTATGCCACCGCCAAAACCTCATCCGCATTTAGCGAAGTATTTAATGATATATAACCCAGCTGCCGGTTTACAGTAAATTCACGATCTGTAAGTTTACGGGCATAGGTTAGTTTAGCAAAATTATCAGTTCCGCCATTTGCCTGAAAATACGCATTCGCATCATTCGTATTAGTTAATCGGGCACCGGGTGGAAGATTTTGAAGAAGGTTATTAGATTGCTGCGGAAATCCCGGGCCGCTAAAGCCGGCAGGCAAAGCAGAAAATGCCGCACCGCCCTGAATTTGTGCTGTATTATAAGGAAGGTTTTCCCCCAGATCAATTAATCCTAAAACATCCCTTGAATCTACTGTGCTGTTGGTTCGGTTTGTAATCCATACTTCAATTTTGGTGATATTGATATTGGAAGTGATTATTGGGATGTTAGCTAACGCACGATTGTAATTATTTCTAAAATACTGAGCCAGGAAGTAATGCTTATTGGCCTCATAATTATCCGCAGAAATGCGGAAATCATTTTGCTGTGAACCATTGGTAATAGTTATTTCACGCTGTTGAGATTTTTGCTGCGAGAAAACACTGGTTACATTTAGGCGCCCGAACTGCAATTGTGTTTTTAAACCGAATAAAGCCTGGCTGCCCGTAATAAGTGTTGAGCTTAAAGGAAGACTTACATTTCCGGCTTCTATTTTTTTTACGATTTCATCATCTTTCCCGGTATAATCCAGTTTTACCTGATTTTCAAAATCAAACTGAGCTTCGGTATTGTAATTGGTGGTTATTCTGAGTTTCTCCCCAATTTGCCCAACCACATTCATCTGAATCCGCTGATCAAAATCGAAATTTCCCTGACTTCGCTGCCGCTCGTTAAACAGCGGGTTTTCATTCCGGTTTAATCGACCGGAAAAAGTTAATTCTGCAGATCCCTGCGGACGAATGTCTATTGTTGAACCACCAAAAAGTTTTTCGAATGAGCGGCTGTTGACTTTAACTGAGGGTATAAAGCCAGGAGCCCGTGCTTCACTTAAAGGAAGATCAGCAAGTTCACGCCAGTAATTTTTTTTTATGAGCTGATTTTCAAAACGCTGATATTCTTCAATGCTTAAATATTGGGGAGCACGGTAAAACCGGTCACCGATTTTCTCGCGAATGATATACTGCTTTGTTACCGGATCAAACTCTACGCTTCGCTGTATATTGGACGGATTGGGAAGAAAAATTCCGCTTGGCGGACGTAATTGAATGGTTTTGGCATCCCTGAAAGGATAAATGAGTTTAGTAGAATCAATCTTAGAAGGAGCATTTTGCGCAGATGCAATTCCGCCAAAAAGCACAATGAAAAAGCATACTTTCAGCAATAAAAAAGTAAAAACGTTTTTCAAACTCCCAATCCTTTAATGAAAGTAATTATAAGCTTTTCAGGGCAATTTTTATCAACTGTTCTACTGATAAATTTTCTGTATTGTTTCGGATAGTTTGGTCTAAATTTTTCTCGGCAACAGCCTTATTAAAGCCAAGCATAATGAGTGCAGAAAGTGCTTCATCTTTGGCCGAAGTATGCTGGGGCATGCTAATTAAAGAATCAGGACCCTCTTTCTTTAATTTATCCTGAAGCTCCAGAATAATACGCTGAGCTGATTTTGGACCAATTCCTTTAATTCTCTGTATTAAAGGCACATCTCCTTTTACAATTGCCGTTTGAATTTCGGCAGGTGTTATGGATGAAAGGATCATTCTCCCGGTATTTGGGCCGATTCCCGAAACGGAAATAAGATGAAGGTAAAGCCTGCGCTCACCTTCATCAAAAAAACCGTATAAAGTATGCGCATCTTCTTTAACATGTAACCATGTAAACAATTTGCAGCGTTCCTTATCCTGCAAAGCAGAATAGGTATTTAAAGATATATTTATATGATAACCTACTCCGCCGGTTTCAATAACCACGTAAGCAGGACATTTAAAAACCAGTCTACCATCAATATAGGCGTACATTTTTATGCTTTAACAGGTTTGCGTATGCGATTAAATAATCCTTTTTTACGTACGGTTTCATCTTCAGCTTCTTTAGCCTGAACATCTACCACGGCAATAGTCACCATATTTACAATTTCGCGAACTGAACTTCCGAGTTGTAAAACATGCACCGGTTTATTCAAACCCAGCAGAATTGGGCCAACCGCTTCGGCCCCACCCAGTTCCTGCAATAATTTGTAGGCAATGTTTCCGGATTCCAGATTTGGAAAAACCAGCACATTTGCCGGAGCACCGTTTAAAGTACTGAACGGAAAATTATCATGCAACAATTCAGTATTCATCGCAAAATTAGCCTGCATTTCTCCGTCAACAATTATTTCAGGATACTTATCGTGAAGTACTTTTACTGCACGACGGGTTTTTTCAGGTATGATGCCCATGTTAGATCCGAAATTAGAATAAGATAACATGGCAATGCGGGGAGCGATATTAAATTTCTTAACAGAGTGATCAAGCAATACCGTAATATCTACCAGTTCTTCTACCGTTGGATCAACCGTTACTGTAGTATCGCCAAAGAATACAGGTCCTTTTTTGGTAAGCATCATATACATACCGGCAACCCGTTTAACTCCTTCTTCTGTACCAATAATTTGCAGGGCAGGCTTAATGGTGGTTGCGTAATTTTTGGTCAGACCCGAAATTAAAGCATCGGCTTCGCCAAACTGAACCATGGAAGATCCGTAATAATTACGGTCACGCATTAATTTTTTAGCTTCAAAAAGCGTTAATCCGCGGCGCTGGCGCTTAAGAAAAAGATACTCAGCATACTTTGCTGTTTTTTCAATTTCCTCATGGGGATTTATTATCTCCACTCCTTCGAGTTCTAATTCGTTTTCGCGAATGATCTGTTTAATCTTCTCCTTATCTCCCAATAAAATCGGAACAGCAATTCCTTCTTCTCTTACAATCTGCGCAGCTTTTAAAATTTTATAGTTATCTGCTTCAGCAAAGACGATGCGTTTAGGAGCCGACTTGGCTTTATTGGTAACTGCCCGTAATAGTGCATCATCAACACCGAGACGTGTTTTTAATTCATCTCTGTAAGCATCCCAATTGGTAATGATTTTGCGGGAAACGCCCGAATCTATCGCGGCTTTTGCAACAGCCGGAGAAACTGTGGTAATTAACCGGAAATCGATCGGCTTAGGAATAATATAATCTTTTCCAAACTTCAGGTTTTTGGTATTATATGCCAGGTTTACTGCTTCAGGAACGGGCTTTTTAGCCAGTTCGGCAATTGCCTTAACCGCGGCAATTTTCATTTCTTCATTTATCGCGGTAGCTCTTACATCCAAAGCCCCTCTGAAAATGTACGGGAAGCCCAACACATTATTCACCTGGTTTGGATAGTCAGAACGGCCTGTGGCCATAATAATATCCTTACGGGTTTTCACTGCCAGTTCGTAACTAATCTCCGGATCCGGATTTGCCATAGCAAATACAATCGGGTTTTTAGCCATTGTCTTTAACATGTTAGCAGTTAAAACATCCGGTGATGACAGACCAATAAATACATCTGCATCTTTTACAGCTTCTTCAAGCGTATTTATTTTGCGAAGGGTAGCAAACTCTTTTTTGGTACCTTCCAGATTTGCCCGATCCGAACGGATAACACCGCTACGATCTAGCATAACAATATTTTCTAACCTTGCACCCAAACTTACATAGAGGCGGGTACAAGAAATGGCTGCAGCGCCTGCACCATTAATTACGATTTTAACTTTGTCGAGCTTTTTCTTTTGAATTTCGCAGGCATTAATCAAGGCTGCTGAAGAAATAATTGCCGTGCCGTGCTGATCATCATGCATTACCGGAATACTCATTTCCTCTTTTAAACGCCGCTCAATTTCAAAACATTCCGGTGCTTTTATGTCTTCCAGATTAATTCCGCCAAAAGTGGGCTCCAAGGCCTTTACAATTTTGACAAATTCATCAATATTTTTAACATCCAATTCAAGGTCAAAAACGTCTATATCGGCAAATATTTTAAACAGGATCCCTTTTCCTTCCATTACCGGCTTGCCTGCTTCCGGACCAATATCCCCTAAGCCTAAAACAGCAGTACCATTACTGATTACTGCAACAAGGTTTCCTTTGGCAGTATATTTATAAACATCCTCTTTATTTTCGGCAATTCTTAAGCAGGGCTCTGCAACACCGGGCGAATAAGCCAGGGCCAGGTCACGCTGAGAATTAGTAGGTTTTGTAGATACAACTTGAATTTTTCCGGGACGTCCTTGTGAGTGATAGTCCAGTGCGTCTTGTTTTCGATTAGTCTTACTCATTAATTGAGAAATTGGTGAGAGGCGCAAAATTACAATTCTTTTCGGGATTGGGTTATGAAAAAAGCAGCTGCAGCTTCCGCAATAAAAATACCGCAGGCCAATTGCCCTAATTAAAAAAAAATCAGGTCTGGCAAAACTGCATTTTTACAGAATTACAAACTTTGATTAACCTTTAAGCGCATGCCCGGCTGAAGCGCAGAAGATTTTAATCCGTTTAGAGCTTTTAACTTGGAAACACTGGTTCCATTAAAGCGGTTGGCAATTTCTGCCAAGGTATCTCCCGCTTTAACAATGTAAATTTTGTAAAGAGGATCTGACTTTTGAGCTGTAACAGTTGATTTAAAAGCCTTGACCCGAATTTGCTGACCGGGAACAATCTGCATTATTTTTAAATTATTCCAAACTTTCAAATCCTGAACTTCGACACCATACTGATTAGCCACCATAGCCAAAGTTTGACCTTCTGTAACGCGATGGAAAGTATTTACGGAAGCAGGGGAACCTGATGGCGAATTTAAGCTTGCGGCGATAATTGCCGGTTCGTTGTCCGTTTCCGGATTAAGCAAATTATAGAGTGAAGAATAAAGCTGTTTATCTATAGAAGGTATTATCAATGTTTTGGGTGATTTTACAGATCCGTTTACAATATCTTTTTTATATGAAGGATTGAGAAGACGTAGCTCTTTAATATCCACTTCAACCGCACGAGCTATGTTGGAGAGGGAAATAAATTTTGTTACATCAACTGCATCTGTAAAAATATTAAAAGATGCCATAGCCGGATTAATATCATGCTTTGCATAATAGTTCATGGCATATGCGGTAGCGATAAATGCCGGAACATAGTTTTGCGTTTCACGAGGCAAATATGGACGAATAGCCCAAAAGTCTGCCTTTCCTCCTGCTTTTGTAATAGCACGGCCTACAGCTCCGGAGCCGCAATTATAAGCAGCTATTGCCAGCAGCCAATCTCCAAAACGATTATATGAATCTTTAAGATAGCGTGCAGCAGCATAACTTGCCTGCACAGGATCTTTGCGCTCATCTACATAACTATCCATTACTAATCCATAACCTTTAGCTGTAGTATACATAAATTGCCAGGGACCTACCGCTCCTGATCTGGAGACTGCATTGGGATTTAATGCTGATTCTATAACCGAAATAAACTTTATTTCATCGGGCACTCCAATTTCCATAAGCGATTTTTCAAAAATCGGGAAATAATATTTAGACAAACCAAGCATTTTAGCAATCTGATCCTTACGGTTGAATACATATAAATCAATGTAATTCTGAACATGCTCATTATAGTCCATTGGCACAGACATTTTCAATGAATCAAGACGCTTTTTATAAATTAAACTTTGATAGGATAAAAGAGGATTTTGAGGAAGGGCAGATACAAATAAGGTATCTTTTTGCCCGGGAGATCTTTCTTCTGACCGGTGAATAGAGTCTTGCACGTTGTTGAATTCCGGAGCTGCAAAAACACTGGCAGCAGAGAATATAAACAAGGCAAAAGCCATTGTTTTTTTCATCATAATATTTAATTTTTAACCCATTTGGGTTCCCCCTTCACTAAATTTTTAAGATTACAAAACCTAAGCTACTAAGTATTTATAACTTTTGAAAGTTTCTTATCTAAAAGGAAATGCCTTTGCGTAAAAAATGAAACTCTAAACGTAACGGATTATTAACAGAAATATTACATAGAATATACAAACTTGATTTTATTACAATCTCAAATTGATAATTATTCTGCATAAAAAAGCCTTCTGAAAAATTACTATTAGCAAGTTTCCAGAAGGCGTTATAATTAGTTAACAATAAGCTTAATGAGCTTTCCGATCCTCATCAGCAGGAGTATTTTCATCTCCGCTCTGAGCACTTTTAAATTCTTTAATGCCTTTTCCCATTCCACGCATTAATTCAGGAATTTTTTTACCTCCGAATAATAGTAAAACAACTACTATAATCAGGATGATCTCTGTAGCGCCGAAACCGATTAACAAGATTGAATTGAACATGATATTTTATTTAATTTGCGGTTTTAGGGTTTCTGTAGTTGATTGATCGTCTTCAGGAAAAATAGTGTCATCTTTCTTAGCCGGACCATTCAAATCAATACCGCTATTTACGCTATTTATATTATTATGGATTTCTCTTTTAACACCATCAGAGGCATCTTTAAATTCACGAATACCTTTACCCAAGCCTCTGGCTAATTCAGGCAGCTTTTTACCTCCGAATAAAAGTAACACCACAAACATGATTACCAGAATTTCCGGTGTACCCATGTTCATAAATAATAATGTTGAACTATACATATTATTAAATTTAAATCAGTTTACAAATATAGACATTTTCTAAATTCATATTTTCAATTAGTTAGCAAGCCAGCTTGACGGATTCATTGGATTAGCGCCTTTTCTAATTTCAAAATGCACTTCCGTTGTTCCATCATTCGGATCTGTTATAACTGTACCTATAGCCTGCTTAATTGAAACTTTTTGTCCCCGGGATACACTTACTGATTTTAAATTAGAATAAACCGTAAAATATTCCCCGTGTCTTATCAATACGGCATATGAGCCTGCAAAGTTTTGTACGGCTGCAATTTCTCCGGAAAACACCGCCCGAACACTGGCACCTTCAGCGGTTTTTATATCTACTCCGTTATTTTCTGTGGTTACGTTAGCTCCGTATTTATGAATACCAAAACCTTCTGTAATAATTCCGCTTGCAACCGGCCATGGCAATCTTCCTCTGTTCCCTAAAAAGTCTGAAGACAATTTTGCGGCCTCAGGAGTTGACGCCAATACACTTGATCCTTTGGCAATAGGTTTTGCTGTAGGTGCATCCTTATTTTCTTCTTTTGCTTTTGCTGCTGCGGCACGGGCTGCGGCTTCTGCACGACGGCGGGCATCTTCAATTTCCTTGTTGATCGCATTCTGAATAGCACGATTCAATCTGGCAGATTCTCTCTGTTTCTGAGTAAGCTCCTGCTTTAATTTTTTCTCCTGCTTGCTAAGCCCGCTTAAAACCTTAGATTTTTTGTTTTTCTCGCTACCCAGCGTTTCTTTCTCTTTTTCCTGATCATTTAGAAGACTAAATTTCTCACGCTTGTTGTGATCTAGCTCAACAATTTTTGAGTTGAGATCTTTTTTAGTTCCCTCGATATATTGAGCCTGCTTTTTACGGTATGTACTGAATTGCTGCAGATATTTCATCCGCTTGTACGCCTGATTAAAATCCGCGGAAGCAAAGATAAACATCAGCTTGCTGTATGAACTCTGGTTTCTGAATGCAAATAAAACCATGGCTGCATATTCCTTCTTTAGCTGATTTAACTGCGACTGAAGTGAGCGAACAGTACTGGTGTTATCAGATATCTGATTATCAAGCAGCCTAACTTCGGAGTTAATGGTATTGATTTTTTCCTCCCGCAATCTTATTTGCGCCGTTAATGTTTTAATCTGTTTTAAGGATAAACTTTTATTGCTGGATGTTTTACGTAAGCTGCGGTTAAGCGTTTCAATTTCGCGTGACAACGCCTCTTTTCGCCTTTTAAGCTCTGAACTGCTTTGACCGAAAACCTGGCCCGAAAACCCTAAAATGACAAGAAATATAATAAATTTAAGCAACCTCATTGAAGCAAATGTATCTAATTTAATCTTTCACAGAAAATCTTTTCGGCACAGTAAAGGGAATTTCAAAGTTCTGATCAATTTCTACTTTGCTGTATTTCATCTCCAGCTGTATATTTTTACGGTCTGCTTTAGAGTTGATATTTACAGACTGAGGCATCTGCTGACCCGAAACAATTGCAAAATCAGCATAGCCGATCTGTAGAGATTGCCCTGCCTGATCATCCTGCAATGAGGTTTGAAAAATTTTATTATTTTCATTAATCAGCATGCTGTAAGCCAGAGATCTGATAATGCCGCTTAACTTTGTTTGTCCGCCATTTAAATCGATTCTGGAACTATCTGTTACAAATTCTTTAATCGTATTTCCTACCAGGATGGATTGCAAGGTTCCAAAATTGAGCTGCTCATTGGTAAACTCATACATATAGCTGAAAGGCTTTTGAATGTATGTACTTTCCCAACGATTTATAATTTTAATACTGTCTGGTGTAATTAAGGCTCTAGCCACTTCAAGGCCGGCCAGCGCCGTAACAGAAACCCATATCGCCTGATCTTTGCGGATGCGGATATTCATACTTACATCATTGCTGTTGTTGTTAATACTTAAATTAGCTTTAGAGCGTATGGAAATTGAATTAAAATCTGTCTGACTGTTATTAATAGCCGCCAGTTTATCTCTTTTAGAAGAATTCTCGGCTGCGGGTACAGGCTTATCTACAGCCTTAACTATTTCCTTTTTAGATTTACAGCTCAGCATCACCGAAAGAGTGAGGATAAACAATAAACTATTCGATATATTTCTTTTCATTAATTTTCTGATTTAACTTCTCCGATGCGGAGCCAGCTTGTCTGGCTTTAGTCCATTGCAGCAAAGCCTGTTCCTTATTTCCCAGAAAGAACAAAATATCTCCATAATGTTCCAATTGAACAGCATTAACAACTTTCCCACTAATCATAGCTTTCTCTATCCAAATCAATGCATCCGCATATTTTTTAAGTCTGAATAATATCCAGGCATAGGTATCTTCAGAAGATGAATTGCCCGGATCAAGCTCTATTGATCTTTTAGACATTTTAGCTGCTTTCTCAAGATTTTCTCCCCTTAACGATAAATAATATGCATAATTGTTGAGGGTGTAACTATTATCAGGATCTGCTGCAAGTGCTTTTTCATAGGCCTGATCCGATTCGCTGTAACGCTTTAAGGCATTATATGAATCGCCCATTCCCGAAAATATTTGGGAAATAACGTCTTTATTTTCAGTTTCTAAGTCAGCAGCATTTTTAAGATATGCAATTGCCTTTTCATGATTTCCTGATTGCGCATAAGCAATGCTGCTGAATAAATACAAAGGAGCCTGATTAGGAAAAATAGCCAGAGCCGCTTCTCCATCAGTAATTGCGTCTTTAAATTTACTTTCTGTAATATCTATACGAAGTACCTGTTCCCAGATTTGATAAACCTGATCGTTTAAAACCAGTGCTTTTTTATATTCTTCTTT
Source organism: Daejeonella oryzae DSM 19973 (assembly GCF_000422945.1). Taxonomy (GTDB): domain Bacteria; phylum Bacteroidota; class Bacteroidia; order Sphingobacteriales; family Sphingobacteriaceae; genus Daejeonella; species Daejeonella oryzae. Next base: position 1,319,547 of record NZ_AUHA01000002.1, on the reverse strand, counting down.
CGCTTCAGAATATTTTTGCTCCTGATAAAGTACATCACCGTAAACCGAAAATGCTTTCGGATCATCCGGATGAGTTTTTGCCGTTATCGATGCTAATTCATCGGCATAAGCCCGTGCTTTATAGTCTGCAAATTGCGGAAAGAAGGATAAAATTATCCGTACTTTATCATCAATATTTAGGTTGGGATCTGCAAATGCCACTTTTAATTCTATAAAAGCATCGTCCGGCTTATTCAAAGCACGGTAATGATCTGCCAGGCTAAGCCTTACTAATGCATTAGCCGGATCTGCAAGAGCGGCCTTTTGTAAAACGGCAATTGCCTGATCACGTTTTCCTGACTTTGCATAAATTTCTGAAAGGCTCAGATAATTACCCAAATCGCTGGGATTAGAAATCACTAATTTTTCCAGTTCAGCAGCTGCTTTACCGGGTTTCCCCTGCTGTATAAGAATTCTCTGGCGAGCATTCGAAAGATCTTCTGACGAACCATACAACTTTTCGATGCTATTGTAAACCGCTGTGGCTTCATTCACTTTGTTTTGCATCAACAAAGCATTCGCCTTATCAAAATAATTGTCTTCGTTGGCCGGAGAAAGTCGGATCAGCTCATCAAACACGGGAACCAGCTGAGCCATGTTTTGGGTTTGCTTATAAATATCGGCAAGCAAAAGCCAGTACCAGTTGTTTTCGGGCTGAACGGTTACGGCCATACGAATGAGGCGCTCGGCATCCGCCTCCTGATTTTGGGTGTGATAAATATTTGCCAGTTCATACATTGCTGCATCGTTGGCGGGATCAATTTCTAAAACCTTATTGAAATTAGTGCTTGCTCTCTGAAAATTGTTCACAATTTTTTCATGCAATCCGTCAAAAAATAGCTCTTTAACCAAATTGCTGTCTGCCTGACTTAGAACTTTTCCTGTCACAATAATAGCTGCCGACTTTGCCTTATTATGCTGTGCAATACAGTAAGTTGCTGAAGCGCCTAATAAAAATATTAGAATAAATCCTTTAATCATTTTTATAATCCTGTATGACCATACCCGCCAGCACCTCTTACAGTTTCTGAAAGAAGTTCGACCTCATTCCAGTTTACTTGCTCGTGACTGGCAATGATCATCTGTGCAATGCGATCGCCGTGATTAACTTCGAAATCTGTATCAGACAGATTTATTAATAAAACTTTTATTTCGCCCCGGTAATCCGCATCAATTGTTCCGGGTGAATTTAATATTGTAATTCCGTGTTTTAGAGCCAGTCCGCTTCTGGGACGAATCTGTGCTTCGTATCCTTTAGGCAATTCGATAAACAAACCTGTAGGAATTAATAATCGTTGCATCGGTTTTAGTATAACTTGCTCTGCAAGCTCTGAGCGAAGATCCATACCGGCCGATGATTCTGTTTCGTATGCAGGAAGCCTATTTGAAGATTTATTGATGATTCTGATATTCATTATGAGCGTAATAATAGTTTGACTTCTTTGCGTTCTAAATAAAATGTGGCGACTGCAAACAACAGAAATATACTGTTTCCAATGATCAGATCGCGATTAAAAATACTGAAAGATATATACACCAGAACTGCAGAAACGAGCAGGTAGGATATATTCTTTTTAACATTATATGGTATTGGATAATTTTTTTGTCCCAAATAATAAGACATAATCATCATACTTGCATAAGCGGTCAAAGATATCCAGGCCGACGCCACATAGCTGTATTTTGGAATAAATATCAGGTTTAATACAATAGTTAAAACGGCTGCGATTAAAGAAATGTATAATCCAAATCGTGTTTGATCAGATAATTTGTACCAGATAGATAAGTTCATATATATCCCCAAACTGGCATAACCAAATAGCAGAACCGGTACAATTTTTAAACCCGACCAGTACAATGACTGCTGTTGTTCATCTCCTCCTCCTATAAAATATTTCAATATCTCTATGTTCGCCGATAGTGCTACAAATATTAAAGAAACTGCTATAACAAACCAGGTCATGATACGTGCATAAGTCTCTCCCGAATTTTTCTCTTTGGCATGACCGAAGAAAAAAGGCTCGGCACCAAGACGGAATGCCTGCACAAAAATACTCAGAAAAATAGCCAGTTTAGCACAGGCTCCATAAATTCCAACTTCTGTTTCGCTTATTTCAGCCGGCAACAGCATGCCTAAAAATATTTTATCAACATTCTCATTAATTATAAAAGAGATGTTGGCTACAAGTACCGGAAAACTGTAAATGAGCATTTCTTTTACAATACGCGGCTCAAATTTTAACCGAAGTTGTAACAGCTCAGGCAGCAACAAGATCAAAGTAACAATACTGGCAATTAAATTGGATAAAAAAACATAGCCAACCCACTGAGGTTTGAACCATACAGCTAAAAAATCTGCACCGAAGCCCTGCGTTTTAATTATGTAGGGAATAATAAATATGAAGAGGAAATTGAATCCTATAAATGTTAAAATATTAACGAGTTTGATAAGGCCATATCTTAAAGGCCGTCCATCGGCCCGTATTTTAGCAAATGGAATTACTGCCAAAGCATCTGCCAGCAGGATGTAAACAAAATATTTTACATAAAGTGCATAATCTTTATTTACCTCTTTACCCCGCTGCATCCATGCTGCAATATCATCTACAAAAAGAAATGTAAACAGAAGAAATAAGAATGAGGTAATTACAATGGTCAGAAAGGTATTGTTGTAAACTTTGTCTTTCTCATCCTCATGTTTATTAAGATACCGGAAAAAAGTAGTTTCCATACCAAAGGCCAAAACTGCATTTAGCATAGATGCCCAGCTGTACATGTACGTAAAGATCCCGTACACTTTAGCGGGGTAAATTCGGGTAAAAATGGGAGTCAGGATAAAATTCAGCAGCCTGGCTATAATGGTACTTGCACCATAAATGATGGTCTGACCTGCAAATTTTCTTAATGTCGACAAATTATCAAGGGATTTTAGATAAGATCATAAATCTTATTAAGAAAGATTTTTTTTGACCACTTCAAAATTACGATAGTTTTTTACAGGAGCTTCGCTGGTTTCTATTTTATCAACTATTGCCTTATCAGAACCTTTATTACAAAATTCAAGAAAAAGTTCCATTTCAAAATCATCAGCTTCTGCTTCCATATAAACCGATCCGTCGGGTTCATTTTTAACAAAACCTTTTACACCCAGCTGATCTGCAACAATTTTGGAAGTAGCACGATAAAAAACACCTTGCACTTTGCCAAAAATTCGAATATTTAAATGCTTCATTAAAATAGATATATGCAGTATGACGTAAAATAAAAGTTATTAAGCGATTCCATTCTGATTTTCATATACTCAGGAAATTTCGGGCTTAAAAATTCAATTTGCAGATTTGCTCCCTGCGGTTAATAAATTCAGTCCAGGTTTCATTTAATATTTGAGCAGCAGGTTTTATATGATGAATTAATGCCGAAACCTGACCTATTTCCAGCTCGCCTTCTACCAGGTCTCCTTCAAACATTCCCCGCTTGGCACGGCCACGCCCCAGTAAGCTAACAAGTTCCTCCTTAGTTGCGCCTCTTGCTTCTGCATTTTCAACCTGTTCAAAAAAATCATTTTTAACCAGTCTAACAGGAATTACAGATTTCATGCTCAGCTTTGTATCTCCTTCTGCAGCGTTGATAATAACATTTTTAAAATCAGGATGAGCCGACGATTCTTCCGAAGCAGCAAATAACGAACCTATCTGAACGGCATCGGCTCCAAGAGCTATCGCAGCAAGCATAGATTTACCTCCACCAATTCCACCTGCGGCAATCAATGGTATTTTTACGCTTTCGCGAATCATAGGAATTAAACACAGTGTAGTGGTTTCTTCACGCCCATTATGACCACCAGCCTCAAACCCTTCGGCTACAATTGCATCAACACCACATTCTTCTGCTTTTCTGGCAAATTTTATGTTAGATACAACATGTACAACCCGAATTCCTTTCTCTTTTAAGAAACCAGTCCAGTTTGCAGGATTGCCGGCAGATGTAAACACAATTTCAACGCCTTCCTCCACAATAATTTGCATTATCAGGTAAATATCAGGATAAAGTAAAGGAACGTTTACACCAAAAGGGTTGGTAGTTGCTGCTTTACATTTGCGGATATGATCCCGTAAAACATCCGGATACATAGAGCCTGCACCAAGCAAACCTAATCCGCCGGCATTAGATACCGCAGAGGCCAGTTTCCAGCCACTGCACCAAATCATGCCTGCCTGAATAATCGGGTATTTAATCCCAAATAAATTTAGAATAGGATTCATTGCTGCAAAATAGGATTTTTACAGATACTAAATAAGTTTTTGAACCCCTGATTGAGGTGACAACTTCATTGCCTTTACATTGCTGATCAGATTCAGTCCCGGCTTTTTCCCTTTTTCTATAGAACCAAAATCCTGATCAATGCCCAGAAACTTGGCTCCGTTTAAGGTAGACCATTGAATTAGCGTTTCTAAAGGAATTGTAGGAAAACCAGTTGCAACAGCCTTCATCTCGGCCAGTATATCCAGCTGATCGTTGGATGCGAAGCTGTCTGTTCCTAAGGTAATATTGAAATCATGCGACATGAACATTGGAATTTTCGGCAATCTACCTTCAATATGAAGGTTTGCATTGGGGCAAAAGCACCAGGAAACATCCCGTCCGAAACGGCCGACAAAATACAAATCTTTAAGACTGGTAAACGTATTGTGAACCATCAGAATTTTTTGATCTTTTGCCAGTAAAGGAATTACTGACTGCAAAGAATTACGTGCCTGAGGTTTAAAGTAATCAATAGAAATATCCATAGATTCATAAAAATCGATGAATTCGCCTGTTTTATAACGATAAAGCTTATTTTCCTCTTCACTTTCCTGATTATGTAAACTTAGCAGATTTGTCTGATCGGCATAGTAATTTTTAAAGAGCTTAAAAAGTTCTTTGGAAACTGAATAAGGAGCGTGCATGGTTAATGAAGTGCTCAGCGGATAGAATTCATTTTTTAATTCTAAACCTTTGTTAAACACATCTTCTGCCTTTTCGGGATCAAACCCCAAAACTTCTACATAGGTGTGGTAATATATGCTGCTCTTTTCTTTAATATTTTTTGAGAGGTTTGTACTCGAAATATCACCAACAGCCACAATACCATTCTGGTACATCAACTTGTCAGCTTTTTCCATGCATTCTATAATCCTGCTTTCATCCGCCTTCCGGTTTTTTAAAACTTCGCGGATAAACGCAATCAGTTTTAAACCCTTAGGAATTACTCCTTCTAAATGCGAAAGTTCAAGATGGCAGTGAGAATTTACAAAACCCGGCACAATTACTCCGGAATGTTTTTCAACCTCACCAGAATTAGTGTCGAAATCATCGGCATTATAAATATTTACGATCTCCCCCTCGTCGTTAACCGATACAACACCATTTTTCAATGGCTCTCCGGCAACTGTTATTATATAATCTGCAGAAAAATTTCTTATCATCTTTTAAAGTAAATTATCAACTTATGAAAAGACTATTACTATCAATTTACTCACCAAGCTGCAAAGTTAGAATAAATAAAAGGTAAATAATATGTTCCCAATATCATTTAAGCATTTTTAACATTTAATTAGTTGATTTATTATCCTAACAACTAACAAGAATAGGTAACTTTGTCGCGATGAACATTTTAAAGAAAACTGACATTCGCAGTTTATCAATCGATACGCTAAAACAACATTTTACAAATCTTGGCGAACCGGTTTTCAGAGCAAAGCAAGTTTACGACTGGTTATGGTCAAAATCATGCATCAGTTTTGATGAAATGAGCAATCTTCCGAAATCATTACGTGAAAAGCTGAAAGAAGGTTATTTAATTAATCACATTGTGGTTGATCAAACTCAGCTCAGCTCTGACAGAACTATTAAAAATACGTTCCGTTTATACGATGGAAATATTATTGAGGGAGTATTAATTCCTGCTACAGAAAGAATGACAGCTTGTGTAAGTTCGCAGGTAGGATGCAGTTTAAGCTGTAAATTTTGTGCCACGGGCTATATGGATCGTAAACGAAATCTAAATCCAGACGAAATTTATGATCAGGTAGTACTCATCGATAAACAATCAAAAGAAAACTATCAGATTCCGCTTAGCAATATTGTTTATATGGGCATGGGTGAGCCCCTGCTTAACTACGCTAATGTGATGAAATCCATCGAACGGATTACTTCCGAAGACGGACTAAACATGGCTGCAAAAAGAATTACTGTTTCTACCGCCGGCATTGCAAAGATGATAAAGAAGCTGGGCGATGACCAGGTTCGGTTTAATCTGGCTTTATCCCTGCATGCGGCCAATGATATTAAGAGAAATGAAATTATGCCCATAAACGAGCAAAATTCTCTCGAAGCGCTGGCCGAGGCTTTAAAATATTACTATGCAAAAACCAAAAATCCGGTTACTTATGAATACATAGTATTTGATAATTTTAATGATGAAATTGAAGATGCTATGGAACTTGCCAGATTTTGCCGGCATTTACCCTGCAAAGTAAATATCATTGAATACAATCCAATTTCGCTTGCCGATTACCAGAATGCTGCAGTTGATAAAATTGATGCTTTTGCCGATTATCTACGCAAACAGGGAATCAATACAAACATCAGAAGAAGCAGAGGTAAAGATATCGACGCTGCCTGCGGACAGCTTGCTGTTAAAGAGAAAGCCTGAATTTGACATCCTCATCTTTTAAGATTTTTGGTGAAGTGGATTTATGATTTTGCAGAATCTCATAAACTGATTCTCCAAAAAAATTTCTTTCACGACTATTCGTATTATAGAAAAGCGAAAACAAAAGCTTATCTTAAATAATGCAATTAGTGAGGGAGTATCTTCAGGATTTTACTGCTTTATTTTTCCCTGACTTGTGTACAGCCTGCGGAAAAAATCTTTTTAAACACGAAAGGGTAATTTGTACCGACTGCATTTATCATTTGCCTTATACAAATTTTCATCAGGATTCCGAAAACCGGGTTGCTAAGCAATTATGGGGTCGTTTCTCCTTTGTACAGGCTTCGGCTTTTGTTTATTTTCAAAAAGGAAATAAAGTACAAAACATGATGCATCAGCTAAAATACAATAAACGCCCCGAAACCGGATTCAGGTTAGGAGAGCTATATGCTCATGATTTGAAAAGAACGGACCAGTGGCAAATACCTGATTTAATTATTCCAGTTCCACTGCATCCTAAAAAGAAAATAAAGAGAGGATATAATCAAAGTGAATTCATCGCAAATGGACTATCTTCTGTTTTAGAAGTTCCTGTTTCTGCAAATACTTTAATAAGAGCATCTGATACTGCAACTCAAACAAAAAAATCACGTTTTTCGAGATTTGAAAACATGCAGGAAGCCTTTTCAATATCTCATCCGGAACTGCTGATTGATAAACACATTTTGCTTGTTGATGATGTGATCACTACAGGCGCCACCCTTGAAGCATGCAGCCTGGTATTATTAAAACTGCAAAAGATCCGGATCAGCATTGCAACCATCGCTTTTGCAGAATGATTATTTTGAACATCTTTGTATAGATGCGCCTACCTCTTGCAATATTTCTGATGGTTTTAATAATTTCGGCCTGCCGTAAGGAGGAAATAATTACCAGAAATTCTTCTGCAAAACTCAGCTTCTCGTCTGATACAATACTCTTTGATACCGTATTTACAAGTATTGGATCTACAACACGTCGCTTGAAAGTATACAATCCCAATAAAAATGCGATACGAATCAGCAGCATAAAGCTTTCGGGCGGAGCATCATCACCTTACCAAATCAATATTAACGGACAGGCAACAAACCAGCTAAATGACCTTGAAATTTCGGGCAAAGACTCTATAAATATTTTCATTAAAGTTTCTATTAATCCCGGCTCTGCAATGCTCCCTTTTATCGTTAGCGATTCACTCTTATTTTCAACAAATGGCAATCATCAGGTAGTTCAGTTAGCTGCCTACGGGCAAAATGCAAATTTTCTGGATGCTCAAACCATTTCACAAAATAGCACCTGGGATGATAGTCTACCATATGTAATTTATAATTCAGCATTGGTTGAAAAGGACATTACATTAAATATTACCAAGGGAGCAAGGATTTATTTTCATAAGGATTCTAAATTATTTATTGCGGGTACTTTAAAGGTAAAAGGCAGTGTGGGTGACAGCGTTACATTTTCTTCTGACCGCACAGAACAAATTTACAGAGATGAACCCGGACAATGGGGAGGTTTGCATTTCCTTAAAAGCAGTAAAAGTAACTCCATCGAATTTACAAGCATCAAAAATGCTCTTACCGGCATACGGGTTGATTCACTGTCAGAAAACAATGAGCCGAAACTGATTCTGGCAAACAGCATATTAAAAAACATGGAAGTAAGCGGATTAATGCTTTACAATGCCGATATAAAAGCATTTAACAATCTGATTTACAATTGCGGTCAATATTTAATTTACGCTGTTTTGGGAGGCAATTATGATTTTAAACAAAATACCCTTGCGGGATTAAACTTTAATTTTCCGCGACAAAGCCCGGCGGTTTATTTTTCAGACAATTATCAAACTGAAAGTTCATCTCAGTCTGCTGAGTTGAAAATAGAACTGGTAAACAATATCGTTTGGGGAAGTTTAGATAATGAACTTCAAATTGATAAGAAAAACACATTGCCTTTAAACATCCGGTTACAAAACAACCTGATTAAATCAAATAACGCTTCTTTCACAGAAAATGGAAATCTGTTAAATACAGATCCTCAATTTGAAGATCCGCGAAAGGAAAACTATCATCTTAAAGTTTTAAGTCCGGCAATAAATAAAGGAATCAGTTTAACTGGAGATCCTTATTTCCACTCCTACCTGTTTCAAGATTTATCAGCAATATCAAGAACATTCCCTTCAGAGCAAGGATGTTACGAGATAAAGTGAAAGAGTTTTAAAAAAATTGAAACTATTTAGGCTTTGCTGTGGTATAATATCTCGAGAGCGTTAATTTAGATGAAAGAGCTGGCAGCCATTAGGCTCCAGCTTTTTCTGATTTTAGAGGTTTTTAAGACCCGAATTGGCAATTCTATGAATTTAAAGCATTGAAAGCTTTTTAGACGAATGACTTTTTGAGGAAGGACTGAATTTTATTGAATAGTTCAGCCGGAACAAAAGGTTTCATAATATAATCATTCATTCCTGCTTCATAAACTTTATCCAGCTCATTGTTTAAAATGGAAGCTGTCAGCGCAATGATGGGAAGGGAGCGAAAATAATCACCGCTCAATTTTCTAATGGCTCTGGTTGCATCCAGGCCGCCCATAACCGGCATATATAAATCCATTAATACAAGATCATAAGGCAATTGCTGAACTTTGTTCAGAGCAACTTGTCCATTCTCAGCAAAATCGACTTTTACGCCCCACTTACTAAGCACTTTACCCGCAAGTAACCTGTTGATTTCATTATCATCCACAACCAAAATGGATGAATTTAAATTAGCACCCGCAAAAGCTGCGGATTTACTTGGCTGAATTTGTTCTGAGCGTTCAAACTCAATACTAAAGCTAAAGGTGGTTCCCACCCCAACTTCACTCGACACAAAAATGGAAGAATTATGTAATTCTACAAGCCGCTTGGTGATAGCAAGACCTAAACCGGTACCGCCGTATTTGCGGGTAGTATCTTCGCTTGCCTGGGTATAGCTATCAAATATGTATTCTATTTTACTGCTTTCAATCCCAATTCCGGTATCAGATATTTCGAAGCGAACTATTAAAGAATCTGCATTTTCTTTAACCAGATCAAGCTTTAATTTAATTTCTCCTTCTTCGGTAAATTTAACTGCATTCCCTAATAAGTTGATCAATATCTGGTACAGGCGGGTTTTGTCGCCTTTAACGAAGGCGGCAATCCGGTGATCTATTTCAGATTTGAGAATCACACCTTTTTCAACAGTTTTAAACTGGAGTGTATTTAACGTTTGAGAAACCAGTTCCTTCAGGTTAACATTTGCTTTTTCAAGCTGCATGTTACCGGTTTCGATTTTGGTGAAATCCAAAATATCATTAATCAGAGAAAGCAGGTTTTGTGCTGAGAAACCCAGAATTTTTAAATTTTCTATCTGCGATTCCGTCGGATTATCGTCCATTAAAATATGAGACATTCCAATAATCGCATTTAAAGGCGTTCGGATCTCATGACTCATCACCGAAAGGAAAGTTTCTTTGGCCTTACTTAATTGCAAAGCATCTTCCCGGGTTTTAATTAATTCGCGTTCGGCTTGCTTACGTTCAGATATATCATTAATAATTTCTACCTGCCTGTCAATTGCACCCGATTTGTTAAAAATTGGGGTATTTGAAATAGATAGCCAGATAGGACTGCCATCTTTTTTGTAACACAACAGTTCAATTTCTGAAGATTTAAGATTTAAAACTCTTTGTCTGGCTGCCTTAAGCAAATCCATATCAGAATCCTTACCGCATAAAACATCTCCCGGCCGTTTTCCTTTGAGCTCTTTAAATGAATATCCGGTTATCTTCTCAAAGGCATCATTTAACCAATTCGTTCTTCCTTCGCTATCACAGATAATAACCCCGTTGACTGTCCTGCTTGCCACTAATGACAATAAGGTTAGTTGTTCCTCCGCATTTTTTCGCTCGGTAATATCTACCACCATTTCCACCTGGCGTTCTATATCACCCTTTTCATTAAGTATAGGTGTGGTAGAAGCAAAAATCCAGATCGGGGACTTGTCTTTTTTATAAACTTGTAACTCAACACTGTAAGGTTGCTTTTTACTGATATTGTCGTATGTACTTTTAAGAACTTCTTTATCAGTTGCCTCGCCCGTAATTACTTCCCCCAAACGTTTGCCAAACAGGTCATCAAGTTTGTATCCAATAATTTTTTCTAAAGCTTGATTCACCCAGGTAACTTTTCCCTTTGAATCTCGGATAACCACTCCTGTGGATGATTTACTTGCTACAAGTGATAATGTTTGTAATTCCTGTTCCGCGTTTTTACGGTCAGTTATGTCAATAATAACTTCAATTTCCTTTTCAATTTCACCCTGAGAATTTAAGATAACCGAATTGTTTACGGAAAGCCAGATAGGCTGGCCATCCTTTCGGTAAGCAAGAAAATCAATTGAAAAAGATTTTTTATTACGGGTTTGTTCGCGGGCCTTATCAATTACATTAATATCAGTTTTTTCCCCTTTTAAAATATCACCCAGTTTATACCCCTGTAAATCATTGATATTGTAACCGGTGATTTTTTCAAAAGCATCATTTACCCAGGTAATATTATTTCCGGCTGTGCTGATGATAACGCCATTATTAACTTTACTGGCAACCAGAGAAAGCTGCTCCAGTTCCTCACCTACTTTTTTATGGAACGTAATATCCCGGCCATTGGCATACCATTTTCCCTCGTTTACTGCTATAGACCAACCTACCCATTTAATTTCACCCGATTTACTTTTAACCCGGGTTTCAAGTTCAAAGTATTTTTGCTTACTGCGTAATCCTTCCTCTAAAGCCGGAAGAATTGTATACATATCCTCCTCGAGTAGAAATTTCCAGATGGGATGCCCGATAGACTCTTCAGCAGAATATCCTAGAAGCTTTTCGGCAGAGCGGTTGATCATTGTGAGATTGGATTCCCGGTCCATTACACAATGCAATTCGGCAGAAGTATCAAACATATTTGATACCTCCTGATATTTTAAAAGAGTTTCCTGAACTTCAATATTTTTACGGCGCATTTCCAGATGAGTAAGAATCTCATCGGCCAGAATTTTTAATCCATCCTGCTGCTCTTTATTTAGCTTTCTGGGTTTATAATCAATAATGCAAAGGGTGCCGAGCTTGTAACCCTTTGCATTTATAATCGGCACACCGGCAAAAAATCGATAATTAAAAGCCTTATGTACCTCACGGGAAGTGATCAGGCGATCATCTTTTAAAGAATCATAAATTTCCAGAACTCCTTCATTAAAAAAAACATGCTGACAAAAAGAGTTCTTGCGTGGAGCCTCGTCAATATCCAGCCCAATTTTTGATTTAAACCAAACCCGGTTTTCATCTATAAAGGAGATAAATGCAACAGGAACCTGGCATAAATAAGTAGCCAAACGTGTTATTGCATCGTATTCCTTCTCTGAAACGGTGTCTAGAATCTGGTAAGTGGCAAGTTCCTTAAGACGTTTTTTTTCTATTTTATCCAATTCTGCTTCGGCAATGTTCTATACTCCGGTAAAACGATATATTTTATTTATACAAAGGGTGTTTACCCATCATATCCTCCACGCTCTTACGTACTTTTCTAAGATTTTGTTCGTCTGCCGGCTTAGAAATTACTTCATCAATCAGGTCGACAATTTTATCCATATGTTTCTCTTTTAAACCGCGGCTGCTTATTGCCGCAGTTCCCACCCTGATGCCTGAGGTTACAAACGGAGATTTATCATCGAAAGGAACCATATTTTTATTAACCGTAATGCCGGCTTCTTCAAGTACATTTTCTGCAAGCTTTCCGGTAATATTCTTGTTACGCAAATCAATCAGCATGAGGTGGTTATCTGTACCTCCGGAAATAATCTGATATCCGCGATCTACAAATGCTGCAGCCATGGCCTCCGCATTTTTTTTCACCTGGATAATATATTTCATAAAATCTTCGCTTAAAGCTTCGCCAAAGGCAACAGCTTTAGCAGCAATAATATGCTCCAATGGGCCACCCTGGGTACCGGGAAATACGCCGCTGTCCAGCAAGGCCGACATCATTCGCAGTTCTCCTTTTGGTGTTTTTAACCCGAACGGATTCTCAAAATCCTGTCCCATCATAATCATTCCTCCACGCGGACCGCGGAGAGTTTTATGAGTAGTAGTAGTAACCACATGGCAATGCGGCAACGGATCACTCAATAAACCGCGGGCAATTAAACCTGCCGGATGTGAAATATCCGCAACAACCAATGCCCCAACGCGGTCAGCAACATCGCGGATAAATTTATAATCCCAATCGCGGGAGTATGCAGAAGCGCCGCAAATGATCACTTTTGGTTTCTCCAGGAGGGCAACTTCTTCTAATTTTTTATAATCAATTAATCCGCTTTCGCGATCTACACCATAAAAATAAGGATCGTATAATTTTCCTGAAAAGTTAACCGGAGAACCATGCGTTAAATGCCCGCCATGAGACAGGTCAAATCCCAGAATTTTATCGCCGGGTTTAAGAATGGCTAAAAATACAGCGGCATTAGCCTGAGCACCTGAATGTGGCTGAACATTGGCCCATGAAGCATTAAACAATTGTTTTGCCCGCTCAATAGCAATGGTTTCTATTTCATCTACAACTTCACAGCCACCATAATAACGTTTTCCCGGTAAGCCTTCTGCATATTTATTAGTAAGTACAGAGCCGGCAGCTTCCATAACCTGCCGGCTTACAAAATTTTCTGAGGCTATTAACTCAATACCTGTTTCCTGGCGTTCTAATTCTTCTTCAATCAGGTTGAATACAAGTTTATCTCTTTTCATTGTCAATTATTTTATCTTAAAATCAGGATGTTAAAGGGATTATATCCTTCATACTATTGGTCGTAAACATACATAATATCAGCCATTTGAAACTAGTTTAGATTCAACTGAAAAATTATTAAAACCTGTTCCGGTTTGGATAATTACAAGCTGCTGTTGCAGCATTTCCAGCAAAGCCAGAAAATTGTATACAAAATGAACTTTGTTTTCTGAATGACTCAGCAATTTTTTGAAGTCCAGCTTTTCATTAATCCCGATCAGATCTGCAATCACTTTTTTCTGATTTTCAATCGTATACGGATATTGAATCATGGTATGAACTAAAGGCTTATCCAATTCCTGATACCGCTTACAAATTCGGTCATAAACCTGCATCAGCTTATAGAAATTTAAAGAGATCAGCTCATCGGCATTATCAGCCCCGGCAATTACCTGTTCCATGTCGGCTTCAATATTTCCTCTTTTTTCCTGCTTAAACCTTTCTTCTTCCAGTACACGCAATTTTTCAGAAATCAGCTTAAACTTTTTATATTCAATGAGTTTCTGAACCAGCTCTTCTTTCAGGTCAATTTCATTTCCTTCTTCATCCTGCATCGGCCTGGGTAAAAGCGTCTTCGCTTTTATACGCATGAGCGTGGCAGCAACAAAAATAAATTCGCTGGCAAGCTCCACATTCAGGGCATTTAAATGATGAATGTAATCCAGAAACTCATCAGTTATGCGGGAAATAGGTACGTCATGAATATCGAGTTCATCTCTTTCGATAAAAAAAAGAAGCAGGTCAAAAGGGCCTTCAAACTGGGGTAATTTTATTGCAAAACTTTCTCCGGTTGCCATACGTATTTGTAAAAATACATCATTTAGAGTCAAGAGTATATCATCGTTTAAAAAGGCGATAAATATTTAGGCAAATAAGTTAATTTTGTATCTTCATTTTTTACACATCTCCATGGAAGTTAAGGCGGGCGAATTACTGGATCAGATAAACTATCCTTCAGATTTAAAGAAATTTAAGGAAGAGGATCTGGTTCAGATATGCACAGAATTAAGACAGTATATTATTGATACTGTATCAGTTAACGGCGGTCATTTCGGCTCTAGCCTTGGGGTGGTAGAACTGACGGTTGCCCTTCATTACGTATTAAATACTCCATATGACCAGTTGGTTTGGGATGTGGGCCATCAGGCTTACGGGCATAAAATTCTGACCGGACGAAGACTCGATTTTCATACAAACCGATTATATAAGGGGATCAGCGGCTTTCCAAAGCGCAGTGAAAGTGAGTACGATACGTTTGGAGTCGGTCATTCATCCACATCTATTTCTGCAGCTTTAGGCATGGCCGTAGCTTCCCGCTTTAAAGGAGAGAAAGATAAACAACACGTTGCTGTTATTGGCGATGGAGCGATGACTGCCGGTCTTGCTTTTGAAGGTTTAAATCATGCAGGGATCGAAAACTCAAACCTGCTGGTTATCCTCAATGATAATTGTATGTCTATTGACCCCAACGTAGGCGCCCTTAAAGAATATTTAACCGACATAACCACATCTAAATCTTACAATCGCTTTCGCGATGATATCGCTCATGTATTAGGCAAAATATCAGAATTAGGACCTAATGCTTTAGAAATCGCAAAAAAAATAGAAAAAAGTATCAAAGGAAGCTTGCTGAAAAAGAGCAATTTTTTCGAAGCTTTAAACTTCCGTTATTTCGGTCCTATCGACGGACATGATGTAAAGCACTTGGCAAAAGTTCTCGCAGATCTGCGTGATATCCCCGGTCCAAAATTGCTTCACTGCGTAACTGTTAAAGGGAAAGGTTATGCTATTGCCGAAAAAGATCAAACTAAATGGCATTCTCCCGGATTATTTGACAAAATTACCGGAGAGATTCAGAAAACCGTTTCAGAAAAGCCGCAGGCCCCAAAATATCAGGATGTATTTGGGCATACAATTGTTGAATTAGCAGAAAGTAATCCGAAAATTATGGGTATCACCCCTGCTATGCCTTCCGGATGCTCTTTAAACATCATGATGAAAGCGATGCCCGAGCGTGCTTTTGATGTAGGTATCGCTGAACAGCATGCCGTTACCTTTTCGGCCGGTCTGGCCACACAGGGAATGGTTCCTTTCTGTAATATCTATTCCAGCTTTATGCAGAGAGCGTTTGACCAGGTAATCCATGATGTAGCCATACAGAAATTGAATGTCGTTTTTTGTCTGGACAGGGCCGGTTTTGCTGGTGCCGACGGACCAACGCATCACGGTGCGTACGATCTTGCTTATATGCGATGCATTCCTAACATGATCGTTTCTGCACCAATGAATGAAGAAGAGCTTCGCAACCTGATGTTCACTGCACAGCAGGAAAATATGGGACCTTTCAGCATTCGTTATCCCCGCGGAAACGGTGTTATGCCGGATTGGAGGCGCCCTATGAAAGCCATTCCTATTGGCAAGGGTCGCAAAATTTGTGATGGTGAAGACGTGGCGATTTTAACCTTGGGGCATATTGGCAATGAAGCATTAAAAGCCTGTTTAGAATTAAACTCTGAAGGAATTCATCCGGCACATTACGATATGCGTTTTGTAAAACCTTTGGATGAAGAAATGCTTCATACCGTTTTCAGCAAATTTAAAAATGTAGTGACCGTAGAAGACGGTTGTTTGCAGGGCGGATTTGGAAGTGCAGTCATCGAATTCATGGCCGACCATAACTATACCTCCAAAATAGTAAGATTAGGAATTCCGGATAAAATCATTGAACATGGCGAACAGCCTGAACTTTGGTCGGAATGCGGGTTTGATGCTAATGCTATTATTGAAACAGTACGCAAAATTGCTGTTGGCAGAACTACAAAAGTTATGGCATCTTAAATAATTGGATTTAAATCAACCGCTCTTTCAAAATAATTTTCAAAAATTAAATCTTTCAGGATTTTTAATAGCCTTTCGGCTGTCAATAAATTTCCTGAAAGATCCCCGCTGAATGCGTTTATTTTTTGGCAGAAAACTGATATTTAACTCCTGCCGTAAAATTCCCAAAGGAATCTTTAGAGTTGTTGCCTGTTGGCGGATCATATCCATCCAGCATTTCGGTGAAAGCAAAGCTATGCTGATAATTCAGATTAAAGCTCAGGGGACTTTTTGTATAATAAAATCCTAAGAATTTAAAGTCTACACCAATATTTACAGGAACTGTAATGTCTGTTCCTTTGTAGGTAACTCCACCCTGATTATCAGGCGTCACATTATTTGGCTCTTTAATATTACTGGAAATCAATCCTAAGCCTGTTCCCATATATAAATTATACAGCATGTAATGCGCTACCTTTTCAGAAGGTTTTAAAAACTGTCCTAATGCTACGTTCACAGTTGAATTAAGGTAATTATACGTGTTATTAAAATTCTTGTAGTTTCTGTCCAATAATTTACGTGATAAATTACCATGACTAACCTCTGTTTTTATTCCTAAAAATGGGGTAACATAATAGTTAAGACCGGCCCCAAAAGTTATATTTAAATCTGAACCATCCACATCGGTAAAGGCCTGGTTACCACCCAGGTTTACAGAAGCTGAAAATCCTGGTTTATTAATTTGGGCACTCGCATTTGCAGCAAATAACAGAAATATAAGCAAATAGCATACACGGTTAATCTGAAAAATCTTATTCATTTTTTTGATAGAATTTATTGAGTTATGTATTAGGCTTTAATGACAATCACTTTAAAGTTTTGTTCTTTCACTTATAACTTTATTGAGCAAAATATAAAATTTAAACATACAGAATGAATGAAACAAATTCATATTTAAAGTATAGATTTTTTCAGGAGTAATTTTAAGATGTAAATTTTACCAACTCATCCATCTTAATTTGTAATCTGTCAAACATATACTTCTACAAAGTCCTGAGTGGTTGAGAAATATGCATCAATCGTAAATTCAGAAGCATTGAATAAATAATATTTTCTTTAAACGAAACTTTAAATTTATTTGAGCGTATTATTTAAAATTAAGGCAATATTATTTCCAGAAGAAAATCTTTGTGAAACCATTTTTATTTTCTTTAAAAATTATTAAAATAAATTTAATTAGAAATTATTTTTTGCTAACTTATAATTTCAAATCAGACCAAAAAATGAACAAAGCTCATAGCAATTCAACCGGAGAATTTTTAGCTGTAGGTATCAGCGTTTTGTTTGTTTTATTACTTTCCGGGCTTCTTTATCATTTTCTTCTGATTATTGTTTAGCCAAAAACAATCTGCTTTACTCCATTTGAGGTGAGTTAAATTTGCATGTGTTAGTCAAATGTATTTTAACACAACATATCATGATTCCATCTAACTTCAGCAAAGTTGCTTTACCTTATTCATGGGAAAACCATGATTAAATTAAAATAACTACAACCTTTTTAAACAATCTGCCGTATAGCAACCTGTTTACATGCAGATACATACAGAATCAATAAATCCTGATTCTCGTTCAGATAGCCCCTACCTTATTCTTTAACTGACTTTTAAACTAATTAGGCTGGGTTTAAGTATTTTACTTACCTTTGCCCTCCCAAAAAGTACTAAATGATTCCAACAATTTTTAATTACAAATTACTTTTTATACTGTTAGCGGCCAGTATTTTAGGAACTTCCTGCGTCAGTCAGAAAGAAGTTACATACTTCCAGTCAGATTCATTGGCTGATCCGGCTTTATCAAATGTAATTACACCTTATATAGCTAAAATCCAGAAAGGTGATATTTTATCAGTAATGGTTAGCAGTTTAAGTCCTGAAGCCAGCGCTATGTTTAATCCGTATCAAAGCATGAATATAGGTGTACAAAACCAAAGTCAACAGGCTGCATTCGCTCCGGCAAATGGTTATCTAATTGATGAAGATGGCTCCTTAACCCTTCCTTTAATCGGTAAATTAAAAATTGCCGGCTTAAGTACTACAGAAGCTACCAGCCTTATTACACAAAACCTGGACAAATACCTGCAGCAGCCCACGGTTAATATCCGCATCTTAAACTTTAAGGTATCGGTTATGGGTGAGGTAAACCGCCCTTCAGTATATACAATTCCCAATGAAAAGATTACCCTGCCCGAAGCGTTGAGCTTAGCTGGCGACCTGACGATTTATGGTAAGCGTAATAATATAATGGTTATCCGCGAAAGCGAAGGTAAAAGAGAATTTGCCAGAATAGATATCAGTAAACGTGATTTTTTTACTTCCCCGTATTATTACCTTCATGCAAATGATGTAGTATATGTAGAACCTACAAAAGGGAGAATTACATCAAGCGATAGAGCTGTGCAACTTGCTCCGATCGTTCTAAGTGGTTTAAGTTTTATTACTCTCATCATTTTAAATGTGATTAGGTAAAGGCATGTCATCTAACATCATTGTCATCCCGATACATCTTGTTATCCCGAACTCAATCCGGGATCTCAAATACAGGACGATGAGCATTCTAACGAGAGATTGCGGGTCGAGCCCGCAATGACAGAAAAAAGAAGGTTCGCAATGACAGAAAAGAAAACCTGCAATGCCAGAGAAAAAGGTCCGCAAGAACAATAAAGTCTTATTAAATAAAAGGTTTCAAGTTGGTAAACAGCATGAACCACACTAATAAAAATACTAATTACTAAGTACTAAGTACTAAATACTAAATACTAATTTTTAAATGTCACAAACACCATCCGATCCATTTTTCTTTCAGCAGGAAGAAGAAACTGATTTTAACCTCAAGGAACTCCTTTTTAAATACCTGGCTTACTGGAAATGGTTTGTGGTCTCACTGGTAATAGCACTTCTTGCCGCATTTATCTATTTAAAATATCAAACCCCCGTTTATAATGTACAAACCAGCATCCTTATCAAGGATGAAAAGAAAGGTCTCGGACAGGATGATATGCTAAAGCAGCTGGATATGTTTTCGGCTAATAAGGTAGTGGATAATGAAATTGAAATTCTGAAATCTTTTACTTTAATGGAAAAAGTAGTAACTGCCCTGAATTTACAGGTAAGCTACTTTGCCAAACAAAATTTTAAGGACGAAGAGTTGTATGCTCGGAGTCCTGTAAAAATTCAATTTAAAGAAATAAATGATCTGGCTTTTGAAGAACCTTTAAAATTTAAGCTAATCAACAGCAAGATTGGAGAACTTAATGGTCAAAAAATCCCTTTAAACAGAGAGGTGAAAACTCCCTGGGGAACGCTTTCCATACAACTAACAGGTATAAATATTGGTGTGAAAGAGCTTTTTATTTATATATCGCCCGCGGAGGCAGTAACCGACAACCTGATCGCACGCATTCAGATACAACCAAGCAGCAAAATGTCATCCGTACTTTTATTGAGTATAGAAGACACCAAACCCAACCGTGCGAAAGATGTACTGAACAAACTGGTTGAAGTGTATAACATGGCCGGACTGGAAGATAAAAATGAGGTAGCTGCCAATACCCTGCGTTTTATTGAAGACCGCCTGGTTTTGATTTCCAAAGATCTGACCGATGTAGAGAAATCGGTAGAAGATTTTAAATCAAGGGAAGGTATAACCGATATAAGCGCTGAATCTGGTTTATTCCTGGAGAGTGTACAGGAGAATGACAACCAGTTGAGCCAAATCAAAATTCAGCAAAGTGTGTTGAATAATATCGATCAGTATGTACGCAACAAAGGCAATACCAGCGGTACGGTACCTGCTACTCTTGGCATCAGCGACCCTACCTTATTGGGCTTAATAAATTCTCTTTCTGAATTAGAATCCAAACGAGCACAGGCAATAACTATTGTAAAAGCAGATAACCCAATTGTGACCGCTTTAGATGATCAGATTAGCAGTATTAAAAGTAATTTAGGAGAAAACCTGCAAAGTCTGAGGAATAGTCTGGCTATAACCCGTCGGCAACTGGAAAGCCGCAACCAGCAGATGGAAGGCATGATCAGAACAGTACCCGGAAAAGAACGGGCACTGGTAGATATTACCCGCCAGCAGGGAATTAAAAATAATCTTTACGTGTTTCTTCTGCAAAAACGCGAAGAAACAGCGCTTTCTTATGCCTCAGCTGTTTCCGACAGTCGTACAGTAGATAAAGCCCGTGGTAGCAATACGCCGGTGAAACCTGTTAAACGTAATATTTACTTATTATTTGCACTAATAGGCTTAGCTATTCCATTCGCAATTATTTATTTAATCGACCTTCTGAATGATAAAATAAAAAATAGAAAAGAAATAGAAAAAGCCACTAATGCACCTATTCTTGCAGATATCTCTTATGCTGACCATGAGGAAGCATTGGTAGTGAGTAAGTTGGGACGTACCGTAATGGCCGAACAAATTCGTGCTTTAAGAACCAATATTTCCTTTTTAAATCCCGGTAAAGGGGTTCAAAGCATTTTGTTTACATCCAGCATGAGCGGTGAAGGGAAGTCATTTATTTCACTGAATCTGGGCGCCAGTCTGGCCATGACGGATAAAAAAACCGTTATTCTGGAACTGGATATGCGCAAACCTAAATTGCACAGTTCATTGGGAATGTCCAATCCTGCGGGATTAAGTAATTACCTGGTGGGTAGTTCGGAATTAAAAGATATCATCCGTCCGGTTCCGGGGCAGGAGAATTATTTCATCATCACCTGCGGCCCGATCCCTCCTAACCCGGCTGAACTTTTATTAAATGGTCGGTTACAGGAACTTTTCAGCGAGCTGCGGGCAGCTTTTGATTATATCATTATTGATGCACCTCCTGTAGGTATAGTAACTGATGCCCAGATTCTGGAACAACAGGCAGATGCAACCCTATTTGTATTGCGCCATGACTATACCCCGAAAGAACGATTGAAAATGGTTGATAACCTGTACCGTGAAAATAAATTTAAAAACCTCAGCTTGGTATTTAATGCCGTTAAAGAGGGTGGAAAATATGGGTACGGATATGGGTATGGATACGGTTATTATGAGCAGGAAAAGGAAAGTCCCAACCTGCTGACAAGTACTCTTAATGGATTTAAAAAAGAGAAAATAAAATAATATGACCCTTCAGGATGTTAAAATTATAGATCTCCCCAAAATCCTTGACCCCAGGGGAAACCTGTCATTTATTGAAGAGAATAAACATGTTCCCTTTAATATTGAACGTACTTACTGGATCTATGATGTTCCGGGTGGGGAAATAAGAGGTGGACACGCTTACAAGGAAAACTGCGAATTTATTATTGCCTTATCAGGAAGTTTCGACGTTGTACTGCATGACGGTATCAATGAACAGAAGTACTCTCTAAACAGGTCATATTACGGTTTATATGTCCCCAATATGTTATGGAGAAGTGTCGAAAATTTTTCGACTAATTCCCTGGCACTGGTTCTTTCATCAACCATTTATGATGAAAAAGATTACTTACGTGATTTTGAGAATTTCAGTCAATTAAAGAAAGAGGGAGTAAAAAAATCATGACAGTTTACGATTGCAGTATCATAAAGCTTCCCCAGATTAAAAACAGGGCAGGCAATATTACGCCTATAACCTCGAATATAGAATTGCCTTTTCATATTAAACGGGTTTTTTATTTATACGATATTCCGGGCGGAGAGTCACGTGGAGCTCATGCGCATAAAGAATGTCACCAATTCTTAATTGCAGCCAGTGGAAGTTTTGAAGTTTTGCTGGATGACGGTAAGACTCAGAGGATAGTTCAACTCAATCGTCCTTATTATGGTTTGCATATTCCTCCGGGAATATGGGCCTCCGAAATCAATTTTTCTTCGGGTTCGATATGCCTCGTAATGACTTCACATGGTTACAATGAGGATGATTATATAAGAAATTACGAAGAATTCTCAGAGAGATAAAAAATGAACATCCACCCGACCTCTGATGTACAAAGCCAGAATATTGGTGAAAGCACAACCATTTGGCAATATTGTGTTATTCTTTCCGGTGCAATTATCGGCAAAAATTGCAATATAAATTTTAATGTATTTATTGAAAATGATGTGCTTGTTGGGGATAATGTTACTATTAAATCCGGCGTGCAATTATGGGACGGACTTCGGATTGAAGATAATGTATTTATAGGTCCCAATGTTACCTTTACAAATGATCTTTTACCCCGTTCTAAAGTGTATCCTCAGAACTTTGAAAAGACATATCTTAAAAAAGGAAGTTCTATAGGGGCTAATTCAACAATTATTGCCGGAATCACCATCGGAGAATATTCATTGATTGGTGCCGGAAGTGTAGTTACTAAAGATATTCCTCCCTATTCCGTTTATTATGGAAATCCCGCAAAACACAGAGGTTATATAACAGCAGAAGGTATTTTGCTCGACAAATCTTTAAGGAGCAAAAAGGGAGATGAATATGTATTTGAAAATAACTTATTGGTAATTAAATGATAAAATTTTTAGACCTTCAAAAAATAACCCAGAAAAATGCAGATGAAATTAAAGCTGCTGTTAATAGGGTAATTGATTCAGGCTGGTATTTACTTGGTAGTGAAGTTAAGGAATTCGAGAAAAATTATTCATCCTTTTCCAAGGTAGATCACACAATAGGTGTTGCAAACGGCTTAGATGCACTGCGACTGATTTTTCGTGCTTATATAGAAATGGGAATCATGCAGGAAGGTGATGAAGTGATTGTCCCGGCTAATACCTATATAGCTTCAATACTGGCAATAACTGACAATAGGCTAATCCCCGTTTTGGTAGAACCGGACTTAACTACATATAATATTGATTCTGCTAAAATTGAAGAAG
The DNA here is from genome assembly GCF_000422945.1 of Daejeonella oryzae DSM 19973. GTDB lineage: Bacteria > Bacteroidota > Bacteroidia > Sphingobacteriales > Sphingobacteriaceae > Daejeonella > Daejeonella oryzae. The sequence continues at coordinate 1,296,199 of NZ_AUHA01000002.1, read as the reverse complement.
CGATAACTCCCAGGACAAAAGCAATTATGATTGTTCATTTATATGGGCAGTGCGCCTACAATGAAGATATTCAGCAGATTTGCAATAAGTATAGCTTAAAGTTAATTGAAGATAATGCCCAGGCGCAGGGAGCTACGTTTAATGGTAAACCTACTGGCTCATTAGGCGATGCATCCGGCACGAGTTTTTACCCTGGAAAAAATCTGGGAGCATTTGGAGATGCGGGTGCAGTTACTACTAATGATACTGAACTGTCAGCAGTAATTAGAGCTTTAGCAAATTATGGCTCTAACGTTAAGTATGTAAATAATTTTGTGGGTTTAAATAGCAGGCTTGACGAATTGCAGGCAGCTGTTTTATCAGTAAAATTGAAATATTTAAAAGAGTATACAAATTTCAGAAAACAAATAGCCAATAGATACCTCAAAGAAATTAAAAATTCAAAGATTATAATCCCTTCTGTAAATGACCAAGACGGGCACGTATGGCATTTATTTGTAATCAGGACTGATGATCGTTCAAAATTGCAGGAATATTTATTAAATAAAGGTATCCAAACCTTAATACACTACCCAATACCACCTCATAAACAAGAAGCATACAAGGACTTAAATCATCTTTCATTTCCTATTACTGAAAAAATTCACAACGAAGTTCTGAGTTTACCGATCAGTCCGGTTATGAGCAATGAAGAAGTTGGCAAAGTGATTGAAATGATCAATGAATATTAATGATATCAGCAAAAAAACTACATCTAAAAATAATTGAAAAAATAATTGGATATTCTTTTCAGCTTTTAAGAATAGCATTCTATAAGGTTGTTTCTAATATTTCAAGCCGTGGTGCAAATGTTTATCAACCCTTATTAATTGATGGACTTGGGAAAATAAAATTTGGAACTAAAGTTAAATTTGGTGTAATATATTCTCCATTTTATTACAGTGGCTATTCATATATAAACGTTAGAAATGTTACAAGTTGTGTAGAAATTGGTGACAATTGCCATTTTAATAATAACGCTACAATAATTTCAAATGGGGCTTCGATTGTATTTGGGAAAAACTGTTTAATAGGACATAGCTTTAGTGTGGTGGATTCGGATTTTCATGTGTTGAACAGGAAAAATAAATCAGAAGAGCTGCAAAACAAAGATGTCACAATCGGAAACAATGTTTTTATTGGAAACAACGTCAGTATTCTTAAAGGCGTTACTATAGGTAACAATTCAGTTATTGGAAGTAATTCTGTTGTAACTTCTAACATCGAATCAGATGTTATTGCTGCCGGCAATCCATGTAAATTTATAAAATGTCTATAAAAAAGGCTTCTGTAAATATTGCCGGTGCTTATGGTGTACGCATGCTGGCAGGTCTGCTGGTTAGCAAATTGATAGCAATTTATACCGGGCCTAACGGAGTAGCTATTCTGGGACAATTTCAAAACTTTATTAATCTTTTAAAACCGCTTTCTACTCTAGGTACAGGTAATGGAGTAGTGAGATTACTATCAGAAAAAAAAGAAGATGAAGAGTATGCCGGAAGAATAAAAAATTCGACTATAACTCTTGGAATAATTATCTCAATAAGTATATCTCTTCTGATTTTAATATTCGCTAAATATTTAAATCAATATTTATTTGATACGAGGGATTATGTTTGGCTATTGAGGTTGACATCTTTAAGTGTAATTTTCTTCAGCCTGAATGAATATTTCTACGCTTTTTTTAATGGATATGCAGATATAAAATCTTACACAAAAGTCAATATGCTGCAAAGCATAGACGTATTGGTATTGTCTGTTATTTTTATGTACTTTTTTAAATTGGATGGCGCATTATTGGTAGTAGTGGCAGGGCAAGTAATTCAATTAGCTGTTAATTATTTTGTTATCAGCAAAAAGAAGATCTTTAATTTCAAAGACTTTAAGCTCATTCTTGACAAAAAGATAACTAAAGTCTTGTTCTCTTTCTTTTTTATAACCCTTGCGAACGCGATTTCTGTTGCTGTCACGATGATCTTTATCAGATCTTATTTAATAAAACAGGTTGGAGAAGAATATACCGGTTACTGGCAGGCTGTATGGCGGATTTCTGAAGTTTACCTCGGTTTTATAACCATGTTTTTAAAAGTTTATTTATTCCCTCGGTTAAGCAGTAATCTAAAAAATAAGGATGCATACAACAAGGAACTCTTATCAGTACTTAAAGCTGTTATTCCGGTATCATTAGTCGCAATTAGTTCTACCTATTTTTTAAAAGATTATATCATTCAAATATTATTCTCCAAAGAGTTTTTGCCAGCCGCAAATTTTTTTACCTACCAACTTCTGGGTGATTTCTTTCAAATAACGAGTTGGGTTTTCGGTTATCATATGTTAGCACGTACAATGACTAAACTGGTTGTAATTTCTGCTGTAGTAAGCAATGCAATATTTGCAATACTATCTTATTATTTAATTTCAATATTTTCAGTTGAAGGTGTTACTATAGCTTATGCAATCAACTGTTTTATATATCTTTTATTTGTAATAACAGTATATATTAACACCAAAGACGATGAATAAAAAAGTATCTGTGATTATTCCAACCTATAATGGCGAAGTTTATATTCAGGATTGTTTAAATAGTGTTTTGAATCAAACTTATAAAAATATTGAAGTTATTGTTGTTGATGATGATTCGAAAGATAATACTCGTGAAATTATTCAGGCAAACTATTTAAATTTCGTCAAATTCGTTTCAAATAAAGTTAACCTTGGTCTTATAAAATCTGTAAATAATTGTTTTTCCCATTGCACTGGCGATTTCGTTATAGTTTTAGGTCAGGATGATATGATGATAAATGACAGGATTGAAAAACAAGTTCATTTCATGGAGCAAAATCCTGATGCCTTGGGATCATTTGGCAATTCTTATTATATTATTAACAACGAGAAAACTAATCGTAAAATAATTAACAAAGAAACTTTAAAATCATTTCTATTTAATTCATTTAACAACTCATTTTTTTTGTATTGCTGCAGAGTATGGTATAACTCTAATTCGGCCATATTCAAATTGGATGCTGTTGTTAAAGCAGGTGGATATTCTGAACATATGCGCAACTTCGGTGAGTCATTCTTATTTTTTAAACTGGGATTAATGGGTCCTGTTAGATATCAAAATGAAGTTTTGTCTTATTACCGAATACATGAAACAAATATTTTTGGAAGTAAGTCAAAAGCAGAAAAAAAACAAACCAGCGAAAAAATTTTTAGTCTTTTTTTCGAAAAAGAGGAATTCAAATACAAGCCTTTATACAAGTTTATTAACGCAATATTTTCAACATTAAAATGAAGTATTTACACATAGGAATTGAAAACACTTCGAATATTGGAGATGAGGCAATAACATTCTGTATAAGAGAAAATCTAAAAAATTACGGAGTTGAGTTTTTAACGCACTCTTTTAATTTTTGTGACTCAGGCACAAAGTTCAGTTCATCGTTTAAAACAGCACCGGTTTATTCCTTTCTAAAAAGAACCCGATTTATAAAAGCGCTTTATGATTTGTTCTTCATCCCTTTAAAAAATTACAAATCCATTTTAGCCTTTCTCACAAAAGTCAAGAAAGTTGATTGTGTATTAATTGGTGGAGGGAACCTGTTAATGGGATTAGATCTGGTATTTCCAATTCAGATATTTATATATACTGTTCTGAGCCGTTTATTAGGTAAAAAAGTACAAATTATCTTTGTTGGATATGGTCCGTTTAATAATAAGTTATCTAAGGCCTTAATTGACCGTTCTATAAAATTAAGCCATAAAGTGATATTCAGGGATTCTTTAACTTTTAAACAAAGTAAAGAATTTAATAATTCAGAAATCATTTGTGATCCTGTCCTATTTCTTTCTGACTTAAAACTTAAGGATACTATTGAAGTTAAACCAACATATGACATTGGAATTTCGGTCCTGGCATATTTAGACCCAAAAATATTTCCAGAAGGAAGTGAACATAACTATCAATTATTTATAAACAATTTTGTCGACTTTGTAAATCAGCTATCTATCAATAAATCCGTTCTGCTTTTTACAACCGATGAAAAAGCTGACGGAAGTACTCTTGCCACAATCTATTCAAAAATCGATCAGTCAAATGTAGATTTTCGCCTACCTAAAACTATTAATGAATTGATAGAGGTAACACAATCGTGCCGATTAATAACAAGTACCCGAATGCACTCAGCTATTTTTAGCCTATCGTATAATGTGCCGGTAGTAGCTTTATCCTGGCAAAAAAAGGTATCCGCGTTAATTCAGGATCTTGGATTAGCAACCTATCTTTTTGATATTAACGAAATAAATAGTGAGCAAGTTATTACAACTATTCGTGAGCTTTTGAATAACGAGCATGCTAATAAGGAATATTTAAAAATACTTCAACAAAGTAAATGTTTAAAAAAAGATACCTATGATAAATTTTTCCTTAATCTGAATAATTACAGCAATACAATAAGTTAAGGATTGACTTCTGTTATATATCAACTGCAATGAAAAAGGCATATAATATACTTTTCGGAATATTAATAATATTTATTCTCTATCCTAATATCGAGAGAATAGTTTTTATTAATGAAATATTTGTATTAATGGGCCTTATGCTTCTGGTAAGAAATTACAAGACATATTATAAAAAAACTGAAATAGCTTTAAATGCAATACTTTTCTATATTCTTTATGGCTTGATATATTCTCTGATCTCCTTTTTATTTCTCAAAGTAAGTACAAATTATGAATTTATAAGGACCTTACCCATATGGTATTCATCTTTCGCTTTCTTCCTGGGTATTGAATTTATCAATAGAATTGATTTTAAAAAATGGTTTGGAGGCTTAAGAGCTAACATTTTTTTGATTGCCTTAACATTTATAGCTCCAGGCCGATTAACCAACCAGATTTTATTACCTATATCTTTAGTTAATTCTAAAACCGCAAAATATTTCTTACTAATCTCAACCCTGTTTTTTGTGTATAAAGGGGGGGCAACCTCCTATGTAAGTTTAGCAGTTCTGCTAGTCGTCTCAATTATAAAAAATAAAAAATTTATGAGGTTTTTAACCTCCAAGTTTACGATAACAGTTATTCTGGCAGGATTTACTGCTCTTGTTTGGTATGTGCAAAAGACTTATGGTACTTTTCTTGTAAATAGTAATTACGAAGTATTTCAGAATATCGTAGATAACAATACAATCTGGAGATTTATGTTCTGGGTGTATGAATTTAAAATCAATATATATAATAATCCAATATTCGGAATAGGATTTGGAACTCCGCTTTTCGATTTAAGTAGAATACCTCTATTTATCACTTCAGATGATGGATCCAGAATGACTCCATATACTTTAGGAACTCATAATTCACTCATATTTATCCTGGTAAGATTAGGAATTGTAGGACTTTTACCAATATTAATCCTATTTGGAAAGCTATTAAAAGATTATTTCTGGAATAAAAACTTTGGATTGCAAAACGTTTGTTTTAACATGTTTCTCTTTATTGGCGTTGCAATGTTGTTCAATGTAATAATGGAATCTCCGGTTTACGGTGGAATTTTTTGGGTAGTTACCGGAATGTTTTATCAAAGTCTCCAGATTAAAAAGAAAATTTATGCAAAAAGAAAAAATATTATGCCTTCTGCACATGCCACCACCATTGCACGGAGTGAGTTATGTTAATAGTTTAGTGATTAAGAATACTAAAAGCGAAATTTTTCAACTACACCTTTTGCCGATAAACTATTCAACTGAAATTACCCAAATTGGGTCCTTTTCTTTCACAAAATTAATTTCATTCTTTTCTCTGGTTTATAATTTTATTTCTAAAATACTAATAGAAAGACCTAAAGCAATTTATTTTTCAATCACACCTTGCGGTAAAGGTTTTTATAGAGACTCAATTTTTGTTTTTATTTCAAAAGTTTTTAGATTGAAAATAATACTTCATATACATGGAATCGGAATAAATAGGGAAATAAATAGCAAATTAAAATTGCAATTTTACAAGCTTGTTTTTAAACATGTAAATGTAATTACCCTATCTAAATCTATTTGTTGGGATATTGAGAAAATTAAAAAAGTTGTTAAGAAGGTTTATGTAGTAAATAATGGTATTGAGATAAATTTGAATCACCAAGTCCAAAAGAATCACGAAGCATTTAATATTTTATGTCTTTCGACAATTACTCCACTAAAAAGACAGTTAGTTTTGTTAAAAGCGGTTAAACTTTTAAAGGATAAAGGCTATTCTAATGTTCATTGTCAGATTGCCGGGCAGATTAGTAATCAGAAGTATTATAATACTCTTATAGAATATTGCAATAAAAATGGAATTGAGAAGAATGTAAATTTTACAGGAGCAATTTGGGGGGACGAGAAAAATGAATTATTTAAGACATCAGACGTATTTGTATTTCCCACAGTTTGGGAATCGTTTGGTTTGGTAGTTTTAGAAGCTTTCAATTATAAATTACCTGTTATAGCAACAAACATTGGTTCGATACCCGAAATTATTGATGACGGGGTAAATGGATTTATTACTAACCCTGAAGATGCTAATGTTATATCAGAGAAATTGGAAATTCTAATTGTAGATCCTGAGAGAAGAAAATCAATGGGCGAAAAAGGTTATCTCAAATTAACTCAGAAGTTTTCTTTAGATAATTTCTCCAACCAACTCACATCTGTATTCGAACAAGTCTTAGATTTAGATTCCAGAAGATGAACATAACAAGCAAATTGAAATCTTTGGCCGAGAGAATTCCGCCGGAAGCAGGAATTTTGTTAAATACTATCCCGTTTAAATACAGATTGGGAACTGGTTATATAGAAAATTTTGAATTATGCAAAAAACTCTTGGTTTCAACCACTGAAGTTAAAGAAGAATTTATAATAAAAAATTTTAATCAGGTTTTCAAGCACTTCAAAACAACAAATAATTTTTATAAAAACTTTTTACCTGGCCGCTCATTCGAATCGGATACTATTACTTCAATTGATGATCTTAAAAAGGTTCCCATTCTTAATAAAAATTTATTAAAGGAATCACCAATTTTTGACAGAACTAATAAGGAATTTGCTTTAAAATTATATAATACGGGTGGCACCTCCGGTAGTCCTTTATCATTCTATTTAGAAAAAGGGGTTTTTTCACGAGAATGGGCTCATATGCACTTTATGTGGGGGAAAATTGGATACCATCCTGGAAAAACTAAAATTACAATCCGGGGAAAAAATTTAAGTCAATTATATAAATACAATTTCAACCAAAATGAATTTTTAATAAATTCTTATCATGCATTCAATGAAAATGACTACAAGGAAGTATTAAAAGTTTTTAAAAAATACAACACTGAATTTATTCATGGTTATCCAAGTTCCATTTATAATTTCCTGAAAGATGCATCTGAAAAAGCTCCCTTTCTAATTGACTTTTTAAAGAAAAATATTAAGGGAATTATGTTCGGTTCAGAATATCCTTCACCTCAGTACAGGAATTATATTGAAGATTTGCTAACTACAAACACAATTTCCTGGTATGGGCATACTGAAGCTGTAATATTAGCTGGAGAGTTAAATCAAAAATACGAATATACTCCCTTACTTTCTTATGGTTATGCAGAAGCCGTAAAAGTTGATGATATGTATCATTTAGTAGGAACATCTTTTAGGAACAAAGCAACACCGTTCATAAGGTATGATACAGAAGATTTGATAAATCCTAATTTCAATAATGCGGGATTTATGGATAGCTTTGAGATTAAAGAAGGAAGATTAGGAGAATTTGTAACCGACAAAGAAAATATTCGTATCTCTCTTACCGGACTAATATTCGGAAGGCATCATCCACTGTTTGATGTAGTTGACTTTATTCAGGTTAAACAGGAAAAAAAAGGTGAAATGATATTATTTTACTCGGGCTCTGACACTTTATTAAACCCATCTGATCTATTCGATTCAGCCAATGTCAATATAGATATATCATTCGTTCAGATAAAAGAACCATTTAAAACTCCTTTGGGTAAAATCCCACTTTTAGTAAAATAAAAAACATGAAGCAACTGATTCAAAATTTTAAAACCGGCGATTTATACGTTGACGAAATTCCCATGCCTTCTATCTCAAAAGGGATGGTTCTGGTTGAAAATGAATTCTCTCTCATAAGTGCCGGAACAGAACGAGGTACTGTTAAAGTAGCCCAGGCAAGTTTATTAGGTAAAGCAAAACAGCGCCCGGATCTGGTTGCTCAAGTAATGCAAAACATAAAAAAGGAAGGTTTATCAGCTACAATTGATAAAGTTAGAACCAAACTGGATTCACTAAAAGCCTTAGGTTACAGTACTTCGGGAACTGTTATATCTTCTTTGGACAGCAATAGTCTGTTCAAACCAGGTGACAGGGTCGCCTGTGCTGGCCAGGACTACGCCTCACATGCGGAAGTCGTTTCAATACCTCAAAACCTGGTTGTTAAAATACCTGAAAATGTTAGTTCTGAAGAGGCAGCATTTACTACCTTGGGTGCAATCGCCATGCAGGGTGTCCGTCAGGCTGAACCACGGCTAGGAGAAAAAATATGTGTCATTGGTTTGGGTTTACTGGGTCAGATCACTGCACAACTTTTGAAAGCCAACGGCTGCGCTGTTTTTGGAATCGACCTGAATGAAGGACTGGTAAAGCTGGCCAATGAAGGATCAGCAAACCAGGCATTAAACCGGAACGATCCCAACCTGATAGCCGCATGCGATAATTTCACAAATGGTCATGGATTTGATGCAATTATTATTACCGCCGCAGCACCATCCAATGACCCAATAGAACTTTCTGCTGAAATATCCCGGAAGAAAGGAAAAATCATAGTGGTTGGGGCAGTAAAAATGGATATTCCCCGTGACCCTCATTTCTTCCGGAAAGAGTTAGATCTCCGGATGTCCTGTTCATACGGACCGGGAAGATATGATACAGATTATGAAGACAACGGACATGATTATCCTTATGCTTACGTCAGATGGACAGAACAAAGAAATATGGAGGCTTTTCTTGATCTTCTTTCACGTAAAGCAATTGATATTAAACCTTTAATTACCCATGTTTTTGATATCACCGATGCTGAAAAGGCATACGACATTGTATTGGGTAAAACCATTGAACCTCACATTGGGATTCTACTAAAGTATAGCAACATAACCAACAATCGAAATACTATGGTGCAGGTTAAAAACTCGCCATTAGCTAATATCAATATAGGTTTTATAGGAGCTGGCAGCTTTGCCCAAAGTTATTTAATACCGAATGTCAAAGCCTGCGGGGCTTCATTAGATGGTGTGGTAACTTCTAAGGGAATAACCTCAAAAAATGTAGCGGATAAATTTAAATTCAACTTTTGTTCATCTGATTCAAAGGATATTGTTGACAATAAAACAATTAATACTGTTTTTATTGCCACACCTCATTCTTCGCATGCCGATTTGGTTATTAAGTCTTTAGAGGCTGGTAAATCAGTATTCGTTGAAAAACCTTTAGCCATGAACCCTGAGCAGCTTCAATCGGTTATTGAAGCCAAAAGCAAATTTAACCTGCCTTTACTGGTTGGCTTTAACAGGCGGTTTGCACCTATCTGTGAGTTTATAAAGAAAGAATTTAAGAATGCAACAGAGCCATTTGTAATAAACATACGGGTAAATGCAGGCTTCATACCCAAAGATCACTGGACTCAACAGCCGGAAGTAGGCGGTGGTCGGATAATCGGAGAAATGTGCCATTTTATTGATTTGATGCAATATTTTACCGAAGCGGAGCCGGTAAAGGTTTATGCTGAATCTATAAGTACGGGAAATGATAAGATCTCCCCTGAAGACAACATAGCCATTATTATTAAATTCAGTGATGGTTCAGTTGGAAATCTTACTTACCTATCTAACGGTGACAAAGCTATGCCTAAAGAAAACATTGAAGTATTTTGCGCCGGAAAAATAGGTGTAATAAATGACTTCAGAGATGGTATATTTTATAAAGATGGTAAAACAACCAAACTCAAATCTTCAGGCAAGGGACATAAAGAAGAAGTGAAGGCATTTATAGATGCAGTTCGGGACGGTAAAGAAAGTCCTATCAACTTCAGATCAATTTGTTTGACTACTATTACTACTTTTAAAATATTGGATAGTTTATATACAGGACTGCCTCAGGAGATTAGCTTAGATGTATAAAGAAATTCAACGTTCATTTAACAAACTTGAAGATTACTGTATCAAGAAAGAGTTTAAAGGGTATGATCCTTACGATGGCTTAAACAGTAGTTTATTCCAGTCCCTCCCCTTTATTTCCAAAAATCGCATAGCTAGGTTAATCTGGATTCAGGCATTTAAGCGATCGCCCTTGAATATGCGAGGCCTTACAGGAATTAAAGAAGATTACAATCCAAAAGCCTTAGGTTTATTTCTTTCTGGCTATTGCAACCTATATAAGAAGTCCCCGGATCCTGAATATCTTAATAAGATCGAATTCTTTGTTGCTAAACTTTTAGAACTGCAGAATAAAGATTGGAGTGGTTCATGCTGGGGATATAATTTTGACTGGCAGGCACGAGCTTTTTTTCAGCCTAAAAACACACCAACAGTAGTTGCTTCCACCTTTATTGCGAATGCGTTACTAGATGCATATGAAATAACCGGCAAAAAAAAGCTCCTTGAGACGGCCCGAAGCACCTGCGATTTTATCTTAAAAGATCTCAACCGCACTTATGACGATCAGGAGAATTTTTCCTTTTCATATTCTCCCCTGGATCAAAGCGTTGTATTTAATGCTTCATTACTTGGCAGTCGTATTTTATCAAGAGTATATAGTTTTACACAGGAAACTGAGCTAATTGAAGCCGCAAGGAAATCAGTTAAGTTCTGTTGTGATCATCAGCGAACAGATGGGTCCTGGGGTTATGGAACTTATGATTTTCATCAATGGGTGGATAATTTTCATACCGCCTATAATTTAGAATGCATAGCAGATTACATGAAGTATTCTGGAGACCGGTCCTTTGAACATCGGGTTAGTAAAGGTTTTGACTATTATATAAAAACGTTCTTTACTGAAGATGGAATTCCGAAGTATTATAATAATTCCGTTTATCCCATTGATATTCATGCCCCCGCTCAATTAGTTATCACACTCGCAAAGCTCAACAAATTTCAAGTTGATAAAAATCTTCTGGATAAAGTACTGAACTGGACTATCCAAAATATGCAGTCAAAAGAAGGTTATTTTTACTACCAGATAAATAAATATTTTTCTTCTAAAGTTCCGTACATGCGCTGGGCCCAGGCCTGGATGTTTTACGCATTATCCACTTATTTATTAAACAGCAATACCCATGAACAGAATAAATATTTGTAACATCCCTGTTGATGCATTAACAATGCAGCAAACCTTGGACCTGATTCACCAGTCCATTGCCGGAAAAAAACCTGTTCATCATGTGGTTGTAAATGCTGCTAAAATGGTGAATGCACAAAAAGATAGTGAATTAAGGGATTCTATTGTTAATTGCGATATTATCAATGCGGATGGACAGGCTGTTGTTTGGGCATCCCGTTTCTTAAATACGCCCCTGCCCGAGCGTGTAGCCGGCATAGATTTGATGGATAATTTAGTAATTTCTGCAGCTGCAAAAGGGTATAAGATATTTTTCCTCGGGGCTAAAGAGGAAGTGGTAAAGAAAGTAGTTGAAAAATATACCAGTAGCTTTGGTTCTGGTATCATCGCAGGTTACCGAAATGGGTACTTTAATAAGGATGAAGAAATTCAAATTGCAAAACAAATTGCTGATTCCCATGCAGACATTCTTTTTGTTGCTATGAGTTCGCCTAAAAAAGAGATTTTCCTGGATACATACAAACATTTGATTAAAACCTCCTTTATTATGGGTGTGGGTGGAAGTTTTGACGTAGTTTCAGGTATGGTTAAACGGGCACCAAAATGGATGCAGAAAGCCGGCTTAGAGTGGCTTTACAGAACCATGCAGGAACCTGGCAGAATGTGGAAACGATATTTGTATACCAATACCGGATTTATTTACCTGGTGATGAAAGAGAAATTTAAAAAGGTTTCCTAGTAAATAATACATTAAACAATCAGCGGATTTATCCGACAAGTAAATATACATATGAAAATTACCATTATTGCCGGGGCCCGTCCAAACTTCATGAAGATTGCCCCAATAATCGAAGCCATTCAGAAAGAGGCAAAAAAAGGGTCAGACATCAATTACCGTCTGGTACATACCGGTCAGCACTACGATAAAAAAATGAGCCATGATTTTTTTGAGCAGTTGGGCATACCTGAGCCGGATGCCAATCTGGGAGCCGGTGGCGGAACTCAGGCCGAACAAACTGCAAATATTATGGTTGGCTTTGAAAAAGAGTTGATCAAAAATCCGGCAGATCTGGTCTTAGTAGTTGGCGATGTGACTTCGACCATGGCCTGTTCCATTGTAGCCAAAAAATTAAATACCAAAGTAGCCCATGTAGAAGCCGGAATCCGGTCAGGTGATTTAAGTATGCCTGAAGAAATTAACCGTATGGTAACCGATGCCATAACTGATTATTTTTTCACAACCTCTGAAATAGCCAATACCAACCTTCGGAAAAATGGTGTAGATGAAGGCAGCATATTTTATGTAGGAAATACGATGATTGACACTCTTTTGAAACAGATGCCGAACTTTAAAAAACCACCGGTTTGGGATCAGGCAGATCTGAAGGACAAAGAATACCTGGTAATTACTCTCCACCGTCCCGCAAATGTAGACCAGGAACAGGATTTAAAAACGCTCATTGACGAGATTGTTGCTTTAAGCCGTGAATTACCCATCATCTTTCCAGTACATCCCCGAACAGCGCAAATGTTATCTAATATAGGTATCGAAGCACCCAACCTGCATATGATCGAACCTCTCAGCTATCTGGAATTTAATTATTTGGTAAAATATGCTAAAGCAGTTATTACTGATTCAGGGGGTATCACCGAAGAGACCACAGTAATGGGCGTTCCATGTATGACCCTAAGAAACAATACTGAACGACCTGAAACTATTACCACTGGGACGAATGAATTATTAGGTACAGATCCAAAAGCATTAAAACCATATATGGAAATTCTGTTTAATGGAGAATGGAAAAAGGGTGCTATACCTAAATTCTGGGATGGTAAAACAGCTGCCAAAATTGTTGAGCATTTAGTATATTTATTTATTAAGGACGCAAAAATTATTTCTTAATTCTCCTACACTAACATAAATCTGTTTTTTTATTCTATCTACTTATCTCAGTAAGTAATTAAAGAAGTAAAATAAGAAGTCCCGGTCAAGACCGGGACTTCTAAAATATAATTCTCAAGGATTATTCGTATTGATTCTTCACCTTATAACCTGCATCATGCAGTATTTTTTCTTTCACAAAATGTTCCATATCCGCATGCATCATTTCTTTAATTAGAGCAGCAAGATCATATTTTGGTTTCCAGCCAAGAAGGGTGTTTGATTTTGTAGGATCGCCTATCAGGAGATCTACTTCAGTAGGTCGGAAATAACGCGGATCAACTGCCACTACTTCTTTACCCGCTTCAAGCTGGTAATCAGGGTTGGAGCAGGAAACCACAGTAGCCCGCTCTTCAGCGCCTTCACCGTTAAATTCAAGTGTAATACCTGCTTCGGCGAAAGCCATACGAATAAAGTCACGAACAGTGGTAGTAACCCCGGTAGCAATTACATAATCTGTTGGCGTATCCTGCTGTAAAATCAGGTACATAGCCTCCACATAATCTTTAGCATGTCCCCAGTCGCGGCGGGCATCCAGATTTCCCAGGAAAAGTTTATCCTGTAATCCCAAGGCAATTTTTGAAGCTCCCCGGGTTATCTTACGGGTTACAAAGGTTTCGCCCCGCAGCGGACTCTCATGATTGAACAGAATCCCATTACAAGCATACATATTATAAGCTTCGCGATAATTGACCGTAATCCAATATGCATACATTTTAGCAACTGCATAAGGTGAACGCGGGTAGAAAGGTGTCGTTTCTGATTGCGGCACAGCCTGCACCAAACCATATAATTCGGAAGTTGAAGCCTGGTATATTTTTGTTTTTTTGGTTAAACCTAAAATACGGACAGCTTCCAGGATACGTAATGTTCCGATACCATCGGCATTGGCTGTATACTCAGGAGTTTCAAAGCTTACCTGAACATGACTCATGGCCCCCAAATTGTAAATCTCATCCGGCTGAATCTGTTGTACAATCCGGATAATATTAGTGGAATCACTAAGATCCCCATAATGTAAATGAAAACGAACATTTTCCTCATGAGGATCCTGATAGAGGTGATCGATGCGGTCTGTATTGAATAGAGAACTACGGCGTTTAATGCCGTGTACTTCGTATCCTTTTTTTAAGAGCAGATCTGCGAGATAAGCGCCATCCTGACCGGTAATTCCTGTTATAAGTGCTTTTTTCATATTTAAGTATTGTAATTACCTGTCGAGTGGCTTATTTTAAGAAATCTTTAATTCAGATTTTTTTTGGACTGGCAAATTATTAATTATTATCAATTCTTCTATTAAAAAAATCTTTAGATATGCTTATTCTTAAAGGGAAAAGGACTTTTATATAGTTATACCTGGAAAATTAAAATCCATTTCAGAATTTATGAATTAAGAGCAGACGGACTAAATATTGAGAAAGAAAAAATTCATTATGTTTGGCACAATTTTAATTGACTCTGCATATGAATTTAGAAAAAATCTATCTTCAGCAAATAATGGAAAGTAAATAATCAGAATCTGAGTAATCCGGATTCATGATCAAATTAAACATCTTATTACATGAAGAACATTCGCAACATATGTTGTATCGGAGCCGGCTACGTAGGCGGTCCAACTATGGCGGTTATTGCCAAACAATGTCCGGGTATTAAAGTTACTGTGGTCGATTTAAACGAAGCCCGTATTACCGCCTGGAATGATGAAGACAGCAACAATATTCCGATTTACGAACCGGGGTTAAGCGAAGTAGTTGCAGAAGCGAGGGGAAGAAATTTGTTTTTTTCTACGGATGTAGATAAAGCAATTGATGAGGCGGATATCATTTTCATATCTGTAAATACACCTACAAAAACTTATGGCGCCGGTAAAGGCATGGCCGCGGATTTAAAATTTATAGAACTTTGTGCCCGTCAGATATCAAGGGTTGCCAAATCAGATAAAATTATTGTTGAGAAATCAACCCTACCGGTACGGACCGCCGAAGCACTGCGTGATATTTTACACAATACCGGCAACGGCGTTAAATTCCAGATTCTTTCTAATCCGGAGTTTTTAGCAGAGGGAACTGCTGTATCAGATCTGTTAAATCCGGATCGTGTATTAATTGGCGGAGATTCAACAGAAGATGGTAAGGAAGCTGTAGAAGCACTGGTCAATATTTACGCCCAGTGGATTCCCCGTGAGCGGATACTTACTACCAATGTATGGTCCTCAGAACTATCAAAATTAGTAGCTAATGCATTTCTTGCCCAAAGAATATCATCTATTAACGCAATTTCTGAGCTTTGTGAAAAAACGGAAGCCGATGTAAATGAAGTTGCCAGAGCAATTGGTACCGACAGCCGCATTGGATCTAAGTTTTTAAAAGCCTCTGTTGGATTTGGAGGCTCCTGCTTTCAGAAAGATATTTTAAACCTTGTTTATATTTCCCGTTCTTTTGGCCTGAATGAAGTTGCAGATTACTGGGAACAGGTCATTATCATGAACGATCATCAGAAAAAGAGATTTGCTACTAATATTGTCCGCGACCTGTACAATACGGTTTCGGGTAAAAAAATAGCTTTTCTTGGCTGGGCCTTTAAGAAAGACACCAATGATACCCGTGAATCTGCAGGCATTTATGTTGCTGATGAACTGTTAAATGAGCAGGCTAATATTAATGTATATGATCCTAAAGTAAAAGATAAGCAGATTTATGCTGATCTTGACTATTTGAAAACTCGGGAACCTCAGGTAAACAGAGAAGTTTTAACTGTTTTCAACGATCCCTATGAAGCTTGCAAAGACACTCATGCGATTGCCATTTTGACCGAGTGGGATGAATTTAAAGAATATGACTGGCAACGCATCTATGATAATATGCTTAAACCAGCCAAGATATTCGATGGCCGGAATATTTTAGATGCCGAAAAATTACGTGCAATTGGATTTAAAGTAAAATCAATTGGAGTGAATTAAGATTCACCTAAAATTTAAAACCCTCCTGAAAAAATCAGGAGGGTTTTTTTATTGGTGAAAATTTACCCCCGTCAGTACGAGGAACCAAGCAATCTTTACCTGAGTCAGTGGACACTACGCCCAAACCTTAATATGCCTTCTGCTCTCCTTTAATAGTATTCCATACTGTAAGAAATATAATCTTTATATCAAAAATTAAGGACCAGTTTTCCAAATACCAAACATCGTGTTCAACACGGGCCAGCATCTCACGGGGATGACGGGTTTCGCCTCTGTGTCCATTTACCTGCGCCCAGCCGGTGATTCCGGCTTTTAGCAGATGTCTTACCAGATAACGGTCAACCAATTGAGCATATTCTTCAGTGTGTTTGATCATATGCGGCCTCGGGCCTACTATGGACATTTCTCCAAACAGTACATTTATAAACTGGGGAAATTCATCCAGATTACTTTTTCTTAAGAATTTTCCTACACGTGTTAATCTCGAATCATTTTTCTGTGCCTGTTTAGAATTTGCATCATCGTTTACCTGCATGCTCCTGAATTTAATGCATTTAAAGGGAATTTTATTTCTTCCGGTACGTAACTGCGTAAAAAACACGGGACCCTTTGACTCCAGTTTAATTAAAATTGCAATAATGGGAAACAGCCATGAACAGATAAAAACCAGCACCAGAATGCTGAAAACCGTATCAAATAAGCGTTTAACTACTCTCCAGTGAAATTCTTCAAGCGGTTCACGACGCAAGGTGATCATAGGCAATCCCTCGAACATACTGATACCGTATTTTGAAGAGAAATAATGAAAATAATCAGGTATAATACGTAATCTGACAGCTTCCTGCTGTGCTGCATTAATAATAGTTTTTAATCCTTTTGAAGCACTGTTAGGCAAAGCCACAACTATTTCATCTATATCCTCATACCTATTTAACACCTCCTCAACATCCTCAATTTTCCCTAAATACTGACCATTTAATGAGGCCTTATGTGTATCATCCAGAAATCCCACTACATGATATCCTAACTGAGGATTTTCATTTAAAGCTTTCCGGAAATTCATCCCTACGTTACCAGCTCCAATGATTAGGACCCTTCTTTTTTTAATCCGTTTATCTATTAAAAAAACAAGGACTTTTTTATAAAAAATCTTTTGAAGAGGTATAAGAACGCATAATAACAATATATACACCGCAACAAATCGTCTGCTGTATCCGGGTTGTTTAGCAAGGAAAAGGAATAGAGAAATAAATACTCCCTGAAAAGCAATATTTTTACCGATTTTAAACAGATCATTTATAAGGCCTCTGCGGGAAGCTTCTACGTAAAGATCATAATTCTTCGCAGTGAAGAACCAGCCCACCAGCAGGAAGCCCCATAGCAAAATATCAAGAGCTAAATAAACAGGCGAACCAGCAAGTTTAAATACTAATACGGTTAGAAAGAAACAAATACTGACAATAAACAGGTCGGCCCATAAAATTAGGGTATCGATCCGGTTATGAAATGAGGGCATAGGTGATGAGTTAATTAATTTTTCTAAATTCTGATTCCCCTATCAGAATTCTCAATTATTTTTACTTATACAATAATTCTGCAAAAGTATAAAAATCTGAACAGAATACGAATCCAATCATCTTACCTTACGAATTGTAAATGAGAAGGTTTCGTTAATATCTAAAATCAAAAGCGGTAAATAAAGCCCGCCGCCCCTGAAAAGTTAAAGACAGTTTTTCCCGGATCCCAGTAGGCCGGAGGGTTGGAGGGTATGGGATCATATTGGTGCTGGTAGTTGAAAGACCGTACTAAATCTGTCCGTGCATTCAGCATAAAATTTCCGAGGTTCCAGGTTCCCTGTAAGCCGGCCTTCAAATCCACCCAATGACTGCGGAGATCCTTTACTGCACCATAATGAAAATCATTATTATGAACGTAACGCTCTATAGTAAATCCAAGTGAATTTAACTGATTCACATAACTCACCTGTAAACTTTGAAGATTACTCCCTGGCCCGATTCCCGCACCCAAAACCTGTCCCTTATGGGTATAGCCGTGGCGTACTTGATAATGAGCATACCACAATTCTACAGGCCTTGTTTGTGAAGTATTTGTCAACTCCAGTTGTGTCATTTCCAAATTAACCATCACAGAATGATCTTTTGCCAGGGTTAAAGGAAAAAGCTTTCTTAGACCAAGGATATACGCTCTGGAATGTTCAGGTTCCAGGAATACATCCCGGAGATCATAAGAATGATCATTGCGCCCATATTCAAAATATATTTCTCCATGAGCTTCCGGCCAAACCCAGCGCATAAAAACTGAGGCAAGCTGATCTCTCTTTTTACTGTCTTCTAAAACTTCGCCCGTATTTTTCTTTTCAAATGCAGAGAGTAAGGGAAAGTAATCCGTAAATCCATTCCCCATGTCTTCACGATAAACCTGGAAACTGCGGGTCAGGCCAAGAAATAATCCCGGAACCCATTTAGGCTGATAACTTAATACCATACCGTTTAAATATCTCCAGCTCTCTGATTTGGGTTTATATATATTGGTGCCCAAATATGTTCTTTCTGATGAAGGAGGATTAAATCCGGATCCATCAAGCTTTCCGGCTATGATCTGCCCTTCAAAGGAACCTATAAAAGTTTTTACAGGTTTCCGGGTATTGAACGTAAGATGTTTGAATCCCGGAGCATTATTGCTCATCAGGAGAGAATTACGCATCCCGGGACCCCACCATAAATTTTCGGAAGATACGCCTGCGGATAAAGCGCCAAAATTTATCCGCACACTGCTTTGACCCCAAAATACTTTTTTATATGAATCCGGACCAAATTGCTCCGGCAGATCAATTTTATTTAGTACTATATTATAATAATCCGCCCACCTTTTATCGCTGAATTCGGTTGGAAAACCATCATAAGTTTTATTTGCAGCATAAACTGCTTCAGGCTGTAGCTGAATGCTTAAAGGGCCGTAAGATGCAAATACCCCTGCGCTGAATAGGGTCTGATAACCCTTTGATGGAATCATCGCACCATCATTGATACCTTCCGGATGATGCGTATTGATTTGCTGCTGCCAGTTTATCGGCAGTACTTGAAATTTTCCCAGCCCCTTCGCGAAGCGAAGAATCCCTCCCGAATTATTGCGACTTGCCGCGAGGCTACTATCGGGATCAAAAGCATTTCTTACACCTAAAGACTGGACAGGATAAAAAGGCTTTGAAACAAATGAAATAGAAGAATCTATTTGCCCCAATAACTGAGCTCTTCTATAAGCATCTTCCAATGCCGGAGTTCCAACAGGAAGAGATTGAGCAATTAAACAAAACGGAGAAAAAAATAATAAAACAAAAAGTATTCTGATCATTCGGCAGCGGCAGAAAATGTGAAAAATTAGACGCGGCGAAGTTAGCTACAAAATCCTGATCTGCTTTAAAAATCCTGATAAATATTTCGTAATGAACTTCTTAAGCCGAAAGTTAACCAGTTAGTAGAATTAATTCCCAGTCTGTTGCTCTCCTTGCGATGCACGGCTCCTGCTTCCATCCGCAAATTTATTTTAGGATTGATCATATAAGAAATTCTACCGTCCAGATAAAGAAAATCTGTAAGAATTCCCTGAGTAGTATTGTTCCCGTAATTGGAACCTCGATCATCATATGATCTGAATATATCTTTTCCGGAACTTACATTAGCTTCATCAAGGCCATATTGAGCTACATTTCCCTGTGCATAGATCTGCCATTTCTTAAATGAATAATCCCAGATGCTTAAAAACTCACGAAAATTGGCTCCGAACGGATGCGCCAAAGGCTGGTTATAATGTCCGAAGTTAAGAAGAGATTGCCGCTGACTATAGGTATAAGGTCTTGCGGTATTAAATTCTGCGAGAAAATTTAAATTCTGAACTTTAAATGCATTAAATCCTTTTATACCAGCCTGGATACCAAATTTATTAGCCCAATATCCATCTCCCGCAAAAAATTCTTTGGCTGTAAATTCATCCAGTAAAAACTGTCCGTATACAGTGAGGTTTTTTGCGGCTTTGTATTTCCCGTTAAAGCCTATCAGCGCATTATCAGGAGAGCCATTAGAGCCTTCAATAGTTCTTAGAAAAATAATGGGGTTTAGATACGTTACGTCAAAACCTCTCCTGCCGGTTTCATCTCCTCCCTGCCAGATCACGGCATCGAAAAAGCCTAATGATAAACGCTTATTTACATTCCAGTCAAGATAATGGAATACGCCCCATTTCTTTCTAAATCCATTATTATAAGATAGAGGAGGTGATTTCAGATCCTGAAATTGAGCCCAGATATTTAAATACTTTACATTTCCCAATGTGGTTTCAATTTTAAAAAAAGGGTAGTTTGCAGCTCCATCACTCATGAGCATGGAGCGATAACCATCACCAATAAAATTTTTGTCCTGTCCAAGGGTAAACGAGAAATGCTTACTGGCTTTATAATTTAAAATAGCAGACGCATATGCCCAGTCCTTTGTATTTCGGGAAGAGCCAAATTTATCATTTACAAAACCGGGTATGATCTTATTGGAATCTATGAATTGGGTGAGATATTGCGGAAATACACTTTGATTTTCATATCCGCTTGTGTAAAAACTAAATTTTTTACCAATGTTTCCCTGCACCTGGTAACCGCGTGTATTTAGCCATGTGGTTCCTTTATTGATATCCCTGCCTATCTGAAAGTCCGGAAGAAAATCTATATACACGTTAAAATCTTCTTTCTCTATCTCCACAAGATGTTCTGAAAAAATTTTCCGCATAATCCATGATCTTTTTGAACTGTCGATATTCAAATTTGATAAAGAATCCAATCCTCTGTAAGAAAGGGAATCATTAAACTGAATAGGCCGGATGGAAGTATGAATTCGGGTATCGGTATTATAGAGAATATGGTTTATCCGCTGATAATATTGATAGGAATACGGGAAGGTTTGTGATTGAGAAAATGCTGAAAATATACCGAAAAAGGAAATGGAGAGAAGGAGTAGAATTTTTTTCATAAAATATATATCGATACATTAATTGCTAAGGGATAAAATGATTCATTAAAAAAGCCAAATCATTAAATGAATCAGCGGGCTGTAAAGCCTAAGAAAGATTGTATTTAAAGCTTCTCGGCAATTTTCGCATCCAGCTCTTCGTATATGGAATTATTGCTTTTAAATTCCGGAACGATTTGCTTCATTTTAACAACCACCTGACGGTCTTTATATTCACAACTTAAACCAATCAATTCTTCAATATGATTATTAATTGTTTGAAAATTGTATTCACGAACCTTGGCAACCATAATTTTTTCATGGTGAGTGGGGATTGTATTTTCAAGATCATTTAATAGTTCTTCGTATAATTTCTCACCCGGCCTTAAACCGCTGTATTCAATAGCTATATCCTCGTTTGGAATTAATCCCGAAAGACGAATCATTTTTTTAGCAAGTTCTACAATTTTCACGCTTTTGCCCATATCAAAGATGAAAATCTCACCTCCTTTACCCATACAGCCCGCTTCAAGGACCAAACGACAGGCTTCGGGGATGGTCATAAAGTAGCGTGTGATTTCGGGATGAGTAACTGTAATAGGTCCTCCCTTCTGAATTTGAGCTTTAAATCTTGGAATTACCGAACCGTTAGAACCCAATACGTTTCCAAATCTGGTGGTAATAAATTTAGTCATCACCCTGGCTTCACCGTTTTGAGAAGTTTCTTTTTGCTGATTATACGCAAATAAAGATTGTACATAAATTTCGGCAATTCTTTTAGATGCACCCATTACATTGGTTGGGTTCACGGCCTTATCCGTTGAAATCATAACAAATTTCTGAACACCATATTTAACCGATAAATCTGCAATTATTTTGGTACCCATTACATTGGTTCGAACCCCTTCGGCAGGATTATGTTCAATTAAGGGCACATGCTTGTAAGCTGCCGCATGATACACATAATGTGGTTTAAAGGTTTGAAACAGCAATTCCATCCGGCAACTATCCCGTACATCACCAATAAATGCATGAAAATTATTATTGAGGTCATTTTCCTGAAGCTCCAGCTGGATATCATATAAAGGGGTTTCAGACTGATCACTTAAAATGATCATTTGAGGAGAGAATTTTGAAACCTGGCGCACAATCTCACTGCCGATTGATCCTGCTGCTCCTGTAATCAGCACACGCTTGCCCGACAGCTGTTCATTTATTTCATCATTATGAATGACAATAGGTTCACGTTCCAGCAAATCTTCAATTTTTATATTCTGAATTTGCTTACTGCTTATCTGCCCGTTTATCCAGGTTTCTACCGGAGGTAAAGTAAGGACCTTTATATCGTTTTCGAGACAAAAATCAACAACCTGATTTTTCCTGTCTGGAGGTATATTTTGACTGGCAATTAATAAATCATCAATTTCATACTGCACAATCAAAGAAGAAAGTTCGCTTGTAGGATAAATTTTAATCCCGTCAATTACCTTGTTGGCTTTCCGTAAATCATCGTCAATAAAAGCAACCAGGCTCATATTTACTTTCGGATCATGGTCAAGAGTCCGCTTTGCGGCGATTCCTACCTCTCCTGCACCGTAAATTATGATCCTTCTTTTATCAATATTCAGATTTTTAATATAGAGAAAGAAGTATTTAACCAGAACCCTGTACGTAATCAGAAAGAGAAAACTGCTTAAGCCATTAATAATTAATATTGAATTTGAAATAACAGGTTGCTGCTCAAAGGAGAATAAAAACAAATTAGCCAGAAAGAATACAGAATTACTTAAAATAATTGCGAATAAAATCCGGAATGAATCCTGTGCACTGGTATATCTGATGATACCCGAATACGTTTTTATGCTGTAAAAAACTATAGAATTAATTACTATAAATATTAACAGATTACGGCTTAGCTGCGGAATATCAATTTGAGTGATATCAAAATTATACTTAATAAAGTACGCGTAACAAAGCGATAAGATACAGCAGAGTATATCTAAAGTAAAAATGATCCAGCGGGGTACTATGTTTAATCTTGAAAACATTCAAAAAATCTTATATAAATTTATAACTATTCTCCTTTAATTACGGAATTCTAAACTTTTAAATAATTTATTTTTTCACCAATACGGTTTCTGATAATAAAATAGCTTGAAATTAATATCACTACTATTAACGTAGTCACAATCACCTTTACCTGAGTACTCTGGTCAGCCGACCATATAATTAAACCATTTAAAAAAATCTGTAGCATCGTATACAAAAACGCAACCAATCTTTGAGAAAATCCACTTTCATTACTCAATAATTGATAAACATGACTGCGATGAGGCTGAAAAATATTTTCTCTGTTATATAATCGAACTGCAATAGTTAATACCGTGTCGGTTCCGTATACGGCAAGAAACAGAATATAGATAACATGCTGGCTTTGTAATATTAAACTGCCTAAAGCAAACAGAATGATAAAAGCTATGGATATGCTGCCTACGTCCCCGGCAAAGCACCGGGCTTTTATTCGGAAATTAAAATATAAAAATATCAGAAGAGAGATAAGTGTTATAATCAGAAAATTCTGATCGATAAATTCGGAATCAGAATTCAGAAAGATCATAGTAGCAATAGTTCCTAAACTGTATAATCCTGTAATACCATTAATGCCATCCATAAAATTATAGGCATTGATTGTACCAATTACAAATATTGCCGCCGCAATAAGCCAGTAAAAAGGAAGAGCAAACAAATCCCATTGATAAAATAATAATATCACAGCAATAAAATGAATCAGCAATCGAATCTTATTATTTAAGGTAAGCAGGTCATCTAAGAAACTTATCAGGGCTATTAGTACGAGTCCGAGCAGGAAATATGGATACTGAAACCCAAAACTGACAAAAAATAAAAGGGCTGCTATCGGGAAAAGAATTCCGCCGCCGCGAAGGGTAACTTCTGAATGCGAACTCCGCTCATTGGGATGATCAATAATATTATAATTATCTGCAATGCGGAAATAAAGCAAAGCCACTCCAAGCAGAATTAAAGCAAAAATAAAATATATTAAATAATCATGCATTCTTAAGACTTCGGGTTATTAAAATTCTGTGTGGACGGATAAAGGTAATTGCTTTTTTATAGCTTGCTAAATATTTTAAGCAATTACAATAGAACTGCTTCTTGATTTAATTTCTGAGTTTCGATTTTATGTTCTAAAACTTTGTAAAACAGGCTTTGGTCTCCAGCTTAATAATTTGCGGGCTTTTGAATCATCAAAAGTAAGATCTGATGTAATTTTTTTTAGTTTGCTGGAATTAATCGGAGCACGGTTTCCAATAATATCTCCGGCCATAGCCATCGCTTTTGCTAAAAAAACAGGAATATTCAGAGGATTTTTTTTATTAAGCTGTTCGGCCATGACTACGCTCAGTTCTTTAAAAGATGGATGATAACCATCGGTTAAATTGTAAATCCCCTCAGTTTCTGAAGCCATTGGAATAATTCGTGCTACATCTTCGGCAAGCACGATACTTTTTCTTGCTCTGCCTCCGCCGATGTTAAAGTAATATCCCTTTTTAATAGCTTTTATCATTTGTCCAAGATTACCTGGCGGATTAGGTCCTGCAATCAGCGGCAATCTTAAAATGGAGCAGATAACTTTATGCTTTTTACACCATGCCTGAATCATTTCCTCTGCCTCGATTTTACTTAAGCCATAAGGATCTTTAGCCGACAGACTTTCATTTTCATTTATTAAGATTCCGCTTTCTCTGCCATAAACAGAAACAGAGCTTATAAAAATGAATGATTTGGGAATTCCGGCATTTTCAAGTCCTTTCAACAAATTGGAAGTTCCCTTAACATTAACATTAAAAAATTCTTCTCTTTCAGCTTCGGTTTGGGGTAATGAGTGGGCTTTCCCTGCAGCATGTAATACATGCTCACAATAAGGAAGTACGGGAATTTCAACAGAAAGATCTGCAATAACATCGCATGCAGTTCTTCCTAAAGTTATAAATTCAATATCGGGTAAGGTATTTAAAATAATTTTCCCTAAAAAGCCTCTGGCCCCTGTAAGCAAATAGTTCATGCGGCTTCTATAGCGTTTTTATAGGAATATAAAATAATAGATTTGTTGTATTTTACTTCCGCGAGTTTTCTGGCCGCTATTCCCATATGTTTTATATCAGGCCGAAACTCAGGTCGCAATGTTTTTAAGAATGAGATAAGATCTGCACCAAACTCCGGAAAAACCCAACCAATATGATGCTCCCGAACCATTATCCCAATTTCTGAATTAGAGTCACCAATGAACAAAATAGGCTTACCTGCCGCTAAAATATTGTAAGCTTTTGAAGGAACACCAAGACCAACCATTCCGTCAGCTAAAGAAACTACACTGATATCGCAGTTATTTAATACCGATAATTGCTCAGATCGATTAAAGGGAGGAAGAATACTCACATTCATCAATTTATGATGTAGTAAATAGTCCTGCATGCTTTCCAGCATCGCACCATCACCTATAAAATCCATTTTTATCTGGTCATTTTGAGCCTCATTAAGTGCTTCTAACAAAGGAATTAATCCCTGAACACGACCAAAATTACCTGCAAACTGAAGTTTAAGTGGACCAGCAGATTCTGCTATTAAGGGGTACACTTTTTCTGTATCCGCCCAGTTCTCAATAACACGAATGCTTTGAGCAGGCAAAGCGGTTTTTTCAATCATTATTTTTTGCATATCACGCCCTAATACAATTAGGAGATTCGCCGATTTGTAGGCAGAATTAAATAGCCTCTGCAGTAATTTATATATCAAACTACTGTCGTTAACCATTTTTGCGGCACGTAAATTTTCCGGAAAAACATCATGAACGATGATGATCAATTTAACTTTTTTCCATTTACAGATTCCGGATACCAGCAAAAGCAAAGGAGCCGGATTAGTTACCATCAAAACTTTATCTCCCGGTTTAGCTTGCCGATAAATCTTTAAAGACATTTTCAGGGTGAGTAAAATCATTCTGACGATTCTGGAAAATACTTTATTCTTATCCCAGTTACCAATACTTACTCTTTCAATAAAAATATTTTCAGATAATCGGGTTTCCGAATCAATATTAGCACTTACATAACCTTCGGGCCCGCAAATGACATGAACTGGTCTATCCGATGCCAGACTGCCTGCAATCTCAGTCATGATATAGCCCGTGGAGGTTTGATCAGGGTAGAAGAGTTCTGATAGCACCCAAAGCTTTTGCGTCATAATTACCTGTTTTCAGACCACACTACTCTTTTCACATAATCAACATAACTGATAATAATGCGCAGCATTTTACCCGATACATTTGGCATGCTGTAATCATTTACTTTTCTAAAAGCTCTTTCATCCCGGTTTAGGTTTGAGAGTTGTAGTAAACCCTGCATAATACGCTCCGGATTCATTCCAACCATCATTACAGACGCTTCTTCCATTGCTTCAGGCCTCTCATGCGCATCACGGATATTCAGGGCAGGAAAATTTAAAATGGACGATTCCTCAGAGATTGTTCCGCTGTCTGAAAGCACCGCGTAAGATCTCATTTGTAATGCATTGTAATCGTTAAATCCCATTGGTTTTAAAAATTGAATTTCGGGGCGCATCTCAATATTTTTCGATTCGATCATTTTTCGCGTACGCGGATGAGTGCTTACTATAATTGGGAAACCAAATTTTTCTGCGATCTGGTTCAGGCTTTCCATCAAACCCATAAAATTCTTTTCGCTATTGATATTTTCCTCACGATGTGAAGAAACAACAAAGTATTTATGTTTTTCAAGATTTAACCTTTTCAAAATGTCAGAAGCCTCAATACTTGGCAGATATTTATTCAGTACTTCAAACATGGGCGAGCCGGTTTTGATAATGCGATCTGCAGGCAAACCCTCTCTTAATAAATATTCTCTGGCGATATCACTGTAGGTCAGGTTGATGTCAGAAATGTGATCTACAATTTTTCGATTCGTTTCTTCCGGAACCCGCTGATCAAAGCATCGGTTTCCTGCTTCCATGTGAAAAATGGGAATATGTCTTTTTTTAGCCGGGATGGCGCATAAACATGAATTGGTATCGCCAAGAACCAAAAATGCATCAGGCTGCTCCTTTTCTAAAACAGGGTCAATATTAATTAATATTTTCCCGATAGTTTCTGTGGCAGTAACTCCCGCAGCCTCCAGAAAATAATCGGGCTTTCTAAGCCCCAGATCGTCAAAAAATATTTGATTTAATTCATAATCGTAATTCTGACCGGTATGCACCAGCACATGTTCAATAGCTTCTGAAGCATCAAGAGCCTGCAATACACATGATAATCTTATAATTTCGGGGCGGGTACCAACTACGGTAACAACTTTTAATTTCTTCATTAAAAAAGATTTGATATTTGGGAATTAAAACTAGGCTTATTATACATTCACAAAATAGGTATCCGGATTCTCCTGATCAAAGGGTTCATTTATCCAGAATAATGTGATCAGTTCCTCCTCACCAATATTGGTTATATTGTGTGTAAACCAAACCGGCATATCCACATACGAAGGCTTTTCGCCATCCAGGTAATAATTTATAACCTCATCACTGTCTATTTTGCGGAGCTGAATGCGGGCCTTGCCTTTAATAACTGCAAAGCGCTCAGCTTTTCGGGTATGAAAATGGTTACCTCTGGTAATTCCGGGTACGGTTGTAGAATATGATGTTTGACCGGGTGTATTTGTTCTGGCAATTTCAACAAACTGGCCGCGGTTATCTATGTTCAACTTAAAAGCATGCGGATAGTATTCCTGCGGAACATAACATCTGAACGTATTAAACAAATCTCTTTTAAAGGGATCTGTTAAATCCGGGAAAGCACCATTTTCAAGATAATCTAGTTTGTAAGAGTCCAGAAGTTGCAATATATGTGATACCTTTTTCTTGTAAGGAGCGGGAATACAATATCTTAAAGCACCTTCCGCTCTTCCCTCAATCTTATTCGGATTAATGATGATTGAAAATATCTCTTCAATCAGATCATTTACATAAATCAAAGAAACTTCTGAGTCTACATTAATTTGCGGCTGAGCGCCGTGGGTTAACTGGTGACAGAAAGTTGCAACTACCGAGTTGTAAAATGGTTTTCCGAATGGACCGAATACATTTGGGATCACCAAACCGCTTACTAGAGAATTATTTTCCTTCGACCATGATTCAAGAGCGAGCCTTCCGTCACGTTTTGATCTCCCATATAAGTTATCATTCTCTTCCTGAGTAGATGATGAAAACAAAATGTGAGGCTGAACCTCTGCAGCTTTGCATGCCTCAATTAGTTTATTGACAAGCCCTACATTGGTATCATAAATAAATTGCGGATCCTCATGGCGATTCATCGCTGCCAGATGAACAATTGCATTGCAGGATTGAACAAAACTCTGGAGTTTATCAGAATCATCAAAGTAATTCTTCTCAAAAGGAATCAGTTCAATTTCTTCTTTTAAGCTTAAATAATTATGTAAATGAGCACCCACAAAGCCATGCTGGCCTGTGATACCGACTTTAATTTTTACCATACGTTCCATTTATCAGCAGGATATCGAAAATCATCTGCTGTTGATTGTGTTAAATTAAAATTTGAAAAAACTATTAACCTTGAATTCTCAGAGCTGGCTTTAAATCCATTCGCATAGCCACCGGGAATAAACAGCACCTGCGGAAGCCCGGCTTCCAGACTGAAATTTTGTACAAACAAATTATCGGCAGGATTTTCAAAATCATCGATACCGACCAATTTAATTTCAAAAGAGCCATCCACACAGAAAAACCATTTTTCTTCCAGCTTATGACCCTGCCATGCACGGACTAAGCCAGCCGAAGCAGGAGCAATCATATACATCCTTTGAACATCAGACATGTTGAACCCGTTACACGAGCTGATCGTTCCGCGATCATCCCGGAATATGGCGCCTTCAATAAGTTGTGGAACTTTATTCCGCATGATTTTTAATAGCTTCCTGAATAACCGGCAATTTTACCAATAGTTTTTTCATTCCCTCCACCCCTAATTGCTGCGTATTGTGGGAGTGATAATCATCAATTTTAGAAATATCAACCTCGCCTTCGGAGAAATATTGATTGTAGTTAAGGTTGCGGTTATCCGCCGGAATACGGTAGAAATCACCCATATCTTGTGCCTTGGTCATCTCTTCGCGGGTACACAGGGTTTCGTATAGTTTTTCTCCGTGTCTGGTTCCTATTATTTTTATCTCACGATCTACCCGGCACAGTTCTTTAATTGCCTGAGCTAAATCTCCAATGGTACCGGCCGGCGCCTTATTAACAAAAAGGTCGCCCTGGTTTCCATGCTCAAAGGCAAACAAAACCAACTCCACGGCTTCATCTAAGGACATCAAAAAGCGAGTCATATTAGGATCGGTAAGCGTTAACGCTCCACCCTCTTTTATTTGTTTTATAAAAAGAGGAATTACAGATCCGCGGGAGGCCATTACATTTCCGTATCGCGTTAAACAAACAATAGTGCGGTCTTCAATAATATTTCTGGAAGCAGCAATAGCCACTTTTTCCATTAAAGCTTTAGAAATTCCCATTGCATTGATTGGATAAGCAGCTTTATCAGTACTCAGGCAAATTACTTTGGAAACTTTGTTGGCAACAGCGGCATCTATAGTATTTTGGGTGCCGAAAACATTGGTTTTTGTAGCCTCTAAAGGGAAAAATTCACAGGAAGGAACTTGCTTTAAAGCAGCAGCGTGGAATACATAATCTACTCCATGCATGGCCCTTTCAATACTTTGATAGTCGCGAACATCGCCGATATAAAACTTCAGTTTTTCATTATTATACTGATTACGCATATCGTCCTGCTTTTTCTCATCTCTGCTGAAAATCCGGATTTCCCTGAAATGATCTGTTTTTAAAAATCTATTTAAAACCGCAGTACCAAACGAACCTGTTCCGCCTGTAATTAAGAGTACTTTATTGTGTATGTTTTGCATTTCCTTTTAGATATTTCCTGTAAACCTTGTATGATTCTCTGACTATATAATATTTTTTCTTAGAGCCCAGTTTGGATGTGGTTGAAGACTCATTGTGATTGCATTTTAATTCGGGTTCGTATAAAATCTTCCCATCTACGCTTGCAATCTGTCCACCTAAAATTGCTTCCTCGCCGTATAGAAAAAGAATATCCCACAATTTATGAAAGTGTTTAAAAAAATATGGCGTTAACACATAGAGTGCCCCATTTCCCATATAAATATGCTTTCTCTCCGGATCAAAAGGTTTGGGTTTTCGGGCCTCAGAATAAAATGAAGTGATAATTTTAGCAAAAAAATAATTGCTGTAATATATATCAAACATGAGCATTCTTACAGGCGATACCCTTTTAACTACATGGGGATTTTCATGAATGCCGTTGATGGTTATGATATCCGGAGAAATGATAAGCTCGTTTTCTGAAAGAGGTAAATTCTGAAGAACTTCCAAAAAATTATCGTGAAACTCAATATCGTTATTTCCTACCACCTGATATTGATTGAACCCATTTTTTAAAGCCCAGTCTATCCCTAAATTTAATCCCTTAAAGTATCCTAAATTAGTATCAGACCTGATCAGTATAGCATCTGAGTAGTCAGCCACATGTTTTTCTAATTTAGCGATATCACCCGGGGCAGAAGCATTATCAACTACAATGATTTTAACCTCATGAGATTTTTTAATCTTAATTACATTCAAAATGTATTCAAGTGTAATATCAGAATTATTATAATTTACACATACGAATGCGATTTTTAGTGCATTATCCATGTTTTAAAGTTCTCCTCATTTTTGTCCAAACCCAGTACGTAAGCAACCCCAAAATGAAGTAGGGTATCAGAACAGACATGACTGAATAAATAATAAAATTATTGAAATAAAAGCCCGTTCCCAGTATAATAAGCTGGATAACAAAAACGATGCTTAAATTGATAGAATTATAAGCCTTGTTTATCACTACGTCTAAAATATTTCTTAGTAACAGGTACATAGCGTAAACAGGGAATACGATAAAGATGAGTTGCGAGGGTAAAATAGATTTTTCAAGAGCGGGAAAAAATTCGCTTATAATAACCGGAATCAAAAAATACATTACAATAGATATGAGCACTGAAACAGAAACTCCGATTACTAATAATTGATTCACTTTTGAAATAAATACTGATGAGCTTTCATTTTTAAATAATTTACCAAAATACGGCAAAATTAAAGATCCAACCAATTCAAAAACCATTGAGGCAAGTTTCAGCAGAATAAAACTCATAGACAGATAACCGGATTCTGCCAATCCGATATAGAGGCTTACCAGGAATATAGGAATAAATTCAAGTGAAAATAATCCCAGATCGGCAATGATGCGGGGATATCCATACTTGAACAATCTTAAACTTTTATACTTGATTCTTCTTCCGGAGATCTGGCTTTTACGCCCCAGATAAACGAAGATACTGCCAATTAGAATAATTGTTCCCAGCGAATAATAGTAGAAATAAACAAATACATTGGGCACAAAGAACAAAACCAGCAAGGGCAATATGGACATGATCAGCACATTCCATAAACTTGTAAGTCCAAACTGAATACGGCCCCGGTAATATGCGTTAAGAAGAATGTAAAGACCCTGGCTAAAAACAAATATCAGTACACTAAGAATAATTTTAGCTGAGTTGAAAGAGGAATCTTCAAAAGCTTTTAATAAAATCTGTGGGAAGATAAATACAATACCGGTGAATACTAAAAAGCTGCTTAAAAACAGAAGCAATCCCGAAATCAGGTACTCAACACTCTGATTGTTAATTTCGGTTTTCAGAAAGCTGATATACCTGGGAATACCTATGCCAGCACCTATTAACAGCGGAAATGCAATAAAGGCAGAGATTCTTTTAACCAGATTATAGGTAGCGAAGCCCTCCACATCCCAGGTTTTACTTATCCAGTGATTGATATATAAATTGGATAACATGAATAAACCCTGAGCAATCAGAATGTATAAAGAATAGCGGATCTTATTATTTTTAAACAGTTCGCTTAACAACAAAGTCGTAATTATTAAATTTCAAAATCAGATAACATATCAGGAATGTAAATGGAATAATTACCCATGTTAACATACTTATTATAAAAGTCATGTAAAAGAAGCCAAGCATAAATATGACCAGCAAAACTGTAAGAACCGGTCGGCTTTGCCTTAAAAACAGGTAATAAACAAAATGCACTAAAAAGCCCATCACCAACATAAATACCAGAGAGCCCGGCATTCCAAAATCCATGATCAAACCTCTGAAAATGGTATAGATATTCGATTCAAGCAGATCTTTATATACAAAAAACTCATCATACACGCCCGGAGAGGTAACCTTTTCGGCTCCCAGCATTTTAAAGAATGAAGTGAGTGTATAAAAACCCATATAGTAATTACTGGTATCGTAATTTATGGATGTGCTGCCCCCGGTATACGCCGTAAACCATTCTGAAAACCCATATATATGGGTAAAAAAGTAGGAAGCAAAAAGTCCTCTTAATTTGGTAAGTAATAATCCCTGATCTTCAATATTCTGAAGGCCCCTGGATATAAATGATAAACCGATCAGAATAATTAATGATACAGCGGCACCTATAACTTTGATGATAATCTTAAAATTAAAGGTCGATAGCTTGTTAAAATAAACCCGGCTTACCAAAATGCCGCCAAGGAAAAGAAAGAGAGATAAAAAGAGTAAACCCTTGGAGGATTGCGTCAGCATAATAATAATGGATGGCAGGAAAGCGAATAGAATTTTTTTATTTTTCCCGCTTTGCGATGATCCAAAAACAAGGCCTCCAATTACCACGGATATGTTTGAAAACACCAGACTTAGCGGACCAAACATCGTATAAACCAAGGTTTCGGCATATCTTGAAGCAGCAAATGTGGTTGCAACCAATACCGGATCTGTAAAAACATCCATAAACCCAAAACCCTGCGCCGTAACATGTAAAAGGGATGAAAACACCGATATTAAAATTGAACAAAAGAGGGTCAGTTTCAGAAACCTGGTATTGAATACCATGGCCGGATTGGGTTTTTTTAAATTGTCCTTAAATGCTTTGCCCCAATTAAACAACAGAGATGGAGCTGAGAATAGTAAAATTGCCAGTGTGATGAAAGCAATGGAATTTGAATTTACGGGAACTTCAAATAAAAAAACCAGCGGAAAGAAAGTATAAAAAAACCAGAATAAAGAAAGAATGCAGGCCGGAAATAACCATGTTCCCATCATTCTTCTTAAAACAAGAGCATTGGCTAAAATGATTATGCTGTAAATTATTGCGATAACTTTCTCTAAAACTTCCATTGAAATTTATTGAGCCGTTTCTCCCAGTTTTTTAAAAAAACGTTTAAAAATTAATATAAAAACTGTTAATACTGTGGCTATAAAAAAGCCCATAACACCTAACTTAATCTTACTTAATTTTTCCTTCTTAAGCGGATATACAGGTTCATCAATAACCTGAATAAGCGGTTTCTCTTTCAGGAAATTCATTTTAGATAGCTCCAGATTTTTAACAAGTTCACCCAGTATGGCTTTGTTTGTTTCTGCAGTAAACTGCGACCTTTGAACAGGTGCTACCCGCTGAGCCTGCCGCGTGGTGTTTAGATTTGGTGTAGCATCGATCACGCGGGCTGCAGAACTTATCGCTCCGTTCATAACCGCTCTCACCGAATCGGTTTTATGCTGCAATATCCCAATATTCAATAATGATTTTTTTGTTTTGGTTTGAACATAAAAATCGTTCACCGTTGAAACTATCGTATTATTAAACGTTTTGGCAAATATTTCATCTTCTGCGGCAAAAGAAACATCAATAACGTTTAACTTTTTATCGGGCTTTTCAACTTTCAGATATTTCTTATTAATATCTTCAATGATCTCCCCAATAACACTATCCTGAAGACGAGTTCTGGGCTGATCAACAGCTTTCGAAAATTTTAAATTTACCAATGCGGGCTTATTTTCCCATTTATCTCTAAGACCCATAAAATCTATATATCGGTCAATAAGTAATTGCTTATTGCCATCTACATCTATTTCGGTTAATAAAGCTTTTCCCAGCATGGACCGGGATTTATATAAAGCGGCAATATTATCTCCCTGGAATATCCCTTCTCCACCGCCGCCAATATCAATACCGGCTAAGGCTGCCAAACCTGCAACCTGGCCTAAGCCTCCTGCGGCTGCGCCCCCGCTTTCTTCTAATACAAATGTGGTAACAGCAATATATTCCGGTTTTTTATAAAAGGCAAAAGCCAATCCCAGGATTCCCCCCAATAAACCCATTGATAGAATAACCATCCATTTAGATATCAGATAATCCCACCATACACGAAATTTGAAAGCTACCTCCTGAAGAGATATTTCATTGCTTTCTGCGGAATAAGCATTTGGTGTATCTATTTGATTCTTTTCCATTAAATCTGTTATCTCTTATTATCTGAATAAGGTTATGAAAATAGCCGCTAATGAAGCCAAACCCGTAGATATTCCCACCACTTCCTGTATGCTTAATTTATTTCTATCACTCTTTTTGGGAACAAATATTTCTGCACCGGGCTTAACTATGGGATAGTTATTGAAAAATAAAAACTTCTTGGTGCTCTTAACCGCACCATTGGCATATACAACGTACGCCCGGCGTTTTAAAGATCTGTCTGAGAATCCTCCGGCCTGAGAAATGTATTGCTGAAAACCGCTTCCCGAATTATAAATTGTTGTTACCGGGTAAAGAACTTCCCCGCTGATCTTTACAGTTTGCAATTGCTTTGGCACTCTCAGAATATCACCTTCTTCCAGTATTAAATCATTCTTTGAACGGGGCTTTTCCAGTATCCGTTCCAGATTTATACCTACATAAACGTTTTTTACGATTGATGAGATATCTATCGCTGATGTATCCTGAGTACTTCCCTGTATGCGTTCCAGCCGGGCCATTCTTTCAGTATCCTCTTCTTTTTTATTCAATTTATTCTTATCAGCAGAATCTTCTACACCGGGGCGCTTTAAAGAAGCTCCTGCAGGATAGGCTAACGCTGTTAAACCACCGGCACGTTCCACAATATCCGAAATCCGCTCATCCTTACGGCTGATGGTGTAGGTTCCCGGATATTTAACCTGTCCCTCCACTTTTACCTGACGCTGAATTTCATATCCACTTTCATTACGTACAGCAACAATATCAAAAGGCTGAATAATAAACTTATCTCCTTTAAACTTCAGGTCCTTATCCACATCTACCTGATATACCTGAGAGGAAACTGCAGAAATAGAATTCACATCACTGTCCTTTACCCTTCTGGAAATTTCAATTCGCTTGGCACTGGCTCCTTCTTTAAATCCACCGGATAAAATAATCAGATCTTCCAGTGTCATATTATTCGAGTACTTAAAATCCCCGGGCTCTCTGATCTCTCCGGTAATACTTACCGTAAATTCTTCCCTTAAATCAAATATGGAAGAAATGGTAATAATATCTTCACGCTGCAGCGGAATATCAGGAATAGCGCCTGATAATATTTTTTCAAGATCAAAGGAGATAAGTTCAGGGCTGTTATCCGCTTTAAGGCGTGTTATATATCCTCTGGGTAAAAATGCTTCTTCTTTAACTCCCTCGGCTTTTTGTATAAGAAGTGATAAAGTCAGACCTTTTTCAAGTTCAAATTGGCCGGGACGAAAAACAGCTCCTTCAATCACTACCCGGTTTTCAAAACGATCGAGTATGGTTTCCGCGAAATACTTATCCCCTGTTTTGGGCTTATATTTATTGAAATCACCCGAAAAAACATCTGTTATTCTTCGTTCACGATCTGTATTTTGAAGAACTTTAATTCTCGAACTATAAGCCTGGTCAGAAAAACCGCCTGCAAAATTAATTACATCCTGTAAAGTTTCATTGGGGAGCACTTCAAATAAAGCCGGTCTTTTTACTTCTCCAACAAATTCAACACGTGTGCGATACGTTGGAACCCGAATGATATCATTGTCCTGCAATCGGATGTTATTTGTTTGGAATCCTTTTAAAAGAAAATCGTAAACATCCAGTTTTCCAACAACCCGGTTACCACGGATTATTTCGATCTCGCGAAATGATCCGTTCTCATTGGGCCCGCCCGAAACATATAATGCATTAAATACTGTTGCTAACGACGGAAGAGTATAAGAACCGGGCTTAACTACTTCTCCAAGCAGGGTTACTTTGATGCTGCGGATATTGCCTATTCCAATTGCAACACTGGTTCTTCCGCTTCTGATTCCCGGATAAGTTGCCGCAAGCCGTGACCGGATTTTTGAAGAAGCCTGTTCAACTGTTAAACCGCTAACCGATACCATGCCCGCATATTCAATACGAATAGTACCTTCCGGTGAGACCTTTAGTGTATAATTAGCCTCATTATCTCCGGTAATATCTATCTGAATATCATCATCAGGGCCAATAACATAGTTTCTTGGTGTTGCAATCCTTAAATTTGGTTCAAAAGTAAGATTGGTATTCTTAAACAGACTTGCCCCGAATATTTTAGCTCTCAATTCACCAAGAGCTTTTTCTGCTTCCGTTTTAGCATCAACTCTGACTTCTGTGGTATCAGGTGTATAGTTTAATTCTCTGCCATTCTGCTTTACTGCAGGAGATTCAACAGTGGTTTGAGATTTAGTCTGACCGCCCTGTTTTAGTTTCTCTATTCTTGCCCGTAATTTTTGAACTTCTTCCGGACGCATTCCTCTGGCCAATGCAACCTGTTCCAGCTGGCTTTCGCCCAGTCCGGTTGATTCAACCTGTTTCATAAACTGGCGGACCTGGTCATCACTCAGCTCATCCACGCGAATGCTGCTCAGGTTCTGAGGATTTACTGTTTGGGAAAATACCGGAGCCGCAAAGCACAGTGCTGCAAAAAGTAAAAAAAACCGGCTAAGTTTTATGTATGTTAATTTCATTATTCTATTTTTTAGCCACATTCACAGGCTATTTTTAACCTCATGCTGAGGGATATTATTCAAAGTAATTTAAAACCTTGTAACCACCTTTTTTCAGGTATTCATCCTTTTTCATCAGATGCAAATCTGAAAGAGTCATTTCCTTTACCAATGCCGCCAAATCATACTTAGGAATCCATCCCAATTTAGAATTGGATTTTGACGGATCTCCCAATAACAGATCAACCTCTGTCGGCCTGAAATATTTAGGGTCAACCTTCACAACAGTTTGGCCCATTTTTAAGAGATCTGAATCCAGTCCAAGTTCAGTACAGCGATTTTCATCCACATCAATAATCACAGCCTTTTCAAATTCTTCCTTTCCGCTAAATGCGATTTCAATTCCTAACTCCGCAAAAGCCATCCGCACAAATTCACGTACGGGAGTAGTGATTCCGGTTGCAATAACGAAATCTTCCGGCTTTTCTTGCTGAAGAATTAACCACATCGCCTCCACATAATCTTTTGCATGACCCCAATCCCGTTGGGCGGATAAATTGCCCAGGTATAAACAATTTTGCAATCCCAAGGCTATTTTTGCAGCAGCTCTGGTAATTTTGCGGGTTACAAAAGTCTCTCCCCGCACCGGACTTTCATGATTAAACAATATTCCGTTACAGGCAAAAATATCATAAGCTTCGCGATAGTTTACTGTAATCCAGTAAGCATACATCTTTGCAACGGCATACGGAGATCTGGGATAAAAAGGCGTGGTTTCACTTTGGGGCACAGCCTGAACCAAACCATATAATTCTGAAGTGGATGCCTGATAAATACGTGTTTTTTTGCTCAAACCCAATAATCTCACAGCTTCGAGAATACGAAGTGTGCCTATGCCATCTGCATTGGCAGTATATTCGGGTGTATCGAAACTCACCTTTACATGGCTCATTGCAGCCAGGTTGTAAATTTCATCGGGTTGTGTTTCCTGAATGATCCTTATCAGGT
This sequence comes from Daejeonella oryzae DSM 19973, assembly GCF_000422945.1. Lineage (GTDB taxonomy): Bacteria > Bacteroidota > Bacteroidia > Sphingobacteriales > Sphingobacteriaceae > Daejeonella > Daejeonella oryzae. The sequence continues at coordinate 1,257,866 of NZ_AUHA01000002.1, read as the reverse complement.
TGGTAGAATCCGTTAAATCTCCATAATGAAGTTTAATTTTCAGATTCTCTTCATGAGGATCCTGATATAAATGATCAATTCTATCAGTATTGAACAGAGAACTTCTTCTTTTCAAACCATGAACAAAATAGCCTTTTTTGAGCAGAAATTCAGCCAAATAAGCTCCATCCTGGCCTGTAATCCCTGTTATTAAAGCAACCTTCATTAATTTTTATATCTGTTAACTATCCTGAAAATATCAATCATTTAAATTGGCGAATTGTTTTTAAACCAGTGGTGTAAACTAAAGAGTATCAAAGGTAAGGCATTTATCATCCTATTAAACAGCACTTTATTAATCTTAATGAAACTCTGAGCAAATTTTTGACATCATTTAATATGATGATGTCTGATTTACTTCAGCAATTTAAGAAGATATTGGCCATACCCGCTTTTAAACAATGGCTTCGCTATTTCTCTAAGTTCATCTGCGTTAATGAAACCCATTCGGTAAGCAACTTCTTCAATACAACCTATTTTTAAACCCTGGCGTTCTTCAATAACCTGAACAAACTGGCCGGCCTGCATTAAAGAAGCAAATGTTCCGGTGTCTAACCAGGCTGTTCCGCGGCTCAGTACTCCTACTTTTAATTTCCCATTCTGCAGATATTCTTTATTTATATCTGTTATTTCAAATTCTCCCCTTGGGGAAGCTTTTATATTTTTAGCTATTTCTACAACAGAATTATCATAGAAATATAGTCCCGGAACAGCATAATTTGACTTCGGATGTTCAGGCTTTTCTTCGATTGACAATACGTTATTATTCTTATCGAACTCCACCACTCCATATCGTTCAGGGTCTGAAACTTGGTAGGCAAAAACTACACCTCCGTCGGGATCATTCATTGTTTGCAGTAAACGTGACAAGCCATCACCATGGAAAATATTATCTCCAAGAACCAGCGCCACTTTATCTTTACCAATAAATTCTTCTCCAATTACAAAAGCCTGAGCCAGGCCGTTTGGTATCTCCTGAATTTTATAAGAAATTTTACAACCGATCTGGCTGCCATCTCCAAGAAGCTTTTCGAAATTAGGCAGATCATGCGGAGTAGAAATAATTAATATTTCGCGTATGCCAGCCAGCATTAAAATAGACAATGGATAATAGATCATCGGTTTATCATAAACCGGCATCATTTGCTTGCTCATTGCCAACGTTAGCGGATGCAACCTGGTACCTGAACCGCCTGCTAATATTATACCTTTCAAATTGTGGATTTTAAAATTCGCGTAAAGATAATAATTAAGGATAAACCTGAGTCTTTTAATCCTTCCCTTAATTATTGGATTAAGAATCAAAGCATTTCGTTAAACGGAAATGCAGTTCAGAGGATTAAAAATTAATTAAATTCTCAGATCAGTTTAGCCTGATTAAGATAAACTACTTTTTCTTCCAGTTCGGCATACCAGTCGGCACCATATTTCCGAATCAGCGGATCTTTGAGGAACTCATATACAGAAACTTTAAGCTCATTGCCAAACGCACATGCGGGACTGCATATATTCCAGCGATCATAATGCAGAACTTCAAATTCGGGATAGTTGGTTATTCTGATAGGGTAAAGGTGGCAGGAAATGGGTTTTTTCCAGGCTATTTTTCCATCTTCATATGCTTTTTCAATTGCGCACTTGGTGATCCCGTTTTCAAAAGTAACATAGGCACATTCTTTAAAAGTATCTACACAAGGAGTTGTATAATCTCCTTCAAAATCTTTCACAAAAGTTCCTGATTCCTCTATAGTTTTGATCCCTTTTTCTGTCATGTAAGGCTTAACATGAGGATAAATTTCATCAAGAATTGCCAGTTCAGAACGTTCCAGCGGAGCACCTGAATCACCCTCGACACAACACGCCCCTTTGCACTTATTTAAATTACAGACAAAGTTTTCTTTAACAATATCCTCATGCACCAAAGTGCCCTGTACTTCTATCATTCACTATTATATTATTGCCCACAGGCTTATGTTGTTATGAGCTATTTAACCGCTGCTGTAAACGGATATTTTAAGCCGTTTGCACTTGTTAATTCCATGGTAACAGATCCCACCAATATTTCAACCTGTGCTTTTACCGGTATACGGTTGCCGTCATCGGTTATCCAAAGGTATAATTTACTGTCCTTGCGAAAAATACGGCCGGGCTGAATTGAGGGGCTGAATTTAAGACAGTTAACATTTCCTAATGCAGTTTTAACTTTTTCCTTTCCAACATACTGGATACTCATCGTAGAAATTCCATCTTTCAGAAAATAATCCAGATCAAATTTATCACCTTTTTTAAGTTGGGAAATATCCAGACTTCGGGCGAAATAATACGCTGAAACAATATCAAATGTCTGACTGCCGCCTTTAAAAGTTCCCTTTTTAGCTACTACTTTCTTTTCATTCTGGTAGAATCTTGCCTTGTCACTTCGGCGATAAGTTGCTTCACGAATATTCTCTGTGTAAAGATACGGCAGCAATCCGGAACGGTCGATGTATGAATCATAGCGATTATGTACTTTATAAAAAACATTGAATGTGCCTGCCGTACGACCTTCGGCGGTTAAATGAAATATTGGTTTATTATCAAACTTTATATTTGAATCAGAAACCTTCAATGTAGCTTCTGCTGCAGTAATAAATCCATAGCGAAATCTATAATTCAATTGTTCTCCGGCTTTAAAAACCGGTTGCAAATTATTTAGAAGATCCTGCGACACAGCAAACGATGAAGCAAAAACAAACAGCAGAATAACGGATATTTTTCTCATGATCAGAATATTACAAAAAGCAAACCATTAATCTTTACGCTTATAAATTGGCACTGTAGAGCATGGCTCGCCATACATAATACTTTTAGCTATTCCGGTTAACCGGGAAGTGATTTCCAGATACGCTGATATTGGCACTGCAATTTCGCCACATCCTTTTATTACAACCCGCTGATCCCGATAAAGCTCGGCATCAATATTTGACAATTGCCGCTGAAATAATATAGTTTCTAAAGTGTCCAGGTTCCCGAATACAACACTTGCTGCAAAAGGAGATAATTTAGTTGCCAGTAACATAAATGCCCATGTTGGAACAATAGCGTCGGCAGAACAAATCACAGCTACATGTTTATCCTGATACTGAGTCCAGTCATGTTCTTTTACAAATTCTCTGAAATCCTTTTCACGAAGAATCAGTCCATGAAACAGATTGTCTTTGATATCATATAAAACCCGTTCACCAGCCGGATAAAGATCTGCCAGATCGATACTGACCAGGCCGCTTTGGGCAACTTTATTTATTATATTTTCCTGAATGTCCATTATCCTGAATAAATAACCGCTTTAATTATAAAAGCATTTAAAACAAAAAATCCGGAAGAGCATAAATCTCTTCCGGATACAAAGTTAATGATTAAAGCTATTAAAAGAACTTAACACGATTGTCTTTGATCTCTGCTTTGTCACGTAATACTTTAAATGTTTCTGTTGGTGCTCTCTGAACAAGACCCTGAGATATTTGAGCCTTTTGCTTAAATGCATTTGTTAAAGGTGCAGGGTTGCTGAAACCATTTAAAACAATTACATATACTCCGTTTTCGCCTTCAATAACAGGAGACAATTTGCCTGGCTTAGAACCAAAGACCGTACCTACAACTTTATTTTCCTGCGCAACTCCTGGTATCATCGGGTTGGCAAAAACAACATTTTGAACCGGAACAGCTGTCTTTCCAACTTTCTGAGCAAGCTGATCGATAGAATTTACTCCGCTTAATGCGTTCGTTAATTTCTCTTTTAATTTTTTAGCTTTTACCTGCTTCCGAACCATCGGCTCGATCTGATTTTTTACCTTATCTAATGCAAGCGTACCTTTCTCTGAAACTGTAATCAATTTAGCGATCACAAATTTGTTGTCCATTTCAAAAACCTGATCTGAAACATCTCCTTCATCAGATTTAAATGCCCAGCGAACTAATTCACGCGGATTCTCAATACCTGCAATAGAAGCCTGAGAAGCGTTTACGTTTTCTGCAATCAGTTTGCGGTAACCTGATTTTTTAACCTGTTCGTCAAAAGATTTGGCATTATCTGCCTGACTTAAGAAAGCAGATGCTTTTCCGTAAGCTTCCTGCTGTGTTTTATTACTGCTTGCCAGGGCTTTATCAACCAAAGCAACCTTCGCTACTTTTGATGAACCTTTCTGTGCATTGATTTTTATAACATGAACTCCAAACTGAGTACTGATAACTTTAAGATCGCCAGGCTTGCCGTTAAAAACCACCTCTTCAAATGCAGGCACCATAGCACCTCTTGCAAATGTTCCTAATTCACCACCTTTTTCTTTAGAACCATCAGTTCCGAATTTAGCGGCCAATTCTGCGAAACTTGCGCCAGACTGTATCAGGTTTTTAATTGAATCTGCTTTCACTTTAGCTTTATCCAAACCACCTTCGGCAGCAGGATTAATTAATATATGACTTGCTGTTACTGAATCAGGACCAACTTTAACATCCAGCACTTTAGCTAAACGGTACGTTCCGTTGCTGAATATCGGACCAACCAATGTTCCGCTGGAAGCAGAAAATACCAAAGAATCCAACGCTGGATCTAACTGTCCTTTGCGTACATAAGATACTGGAGTTTTTGTATCTGAATTAATGCTCACAAAAAGTGAATCATTTGTAGTAGCTCTGAAATCAGTCACCAATTTATTAATACGAGCTTTCGTTTCTATTGAATCCTCTTTTGAAGGATTGGCATCAAAAACTACATATTCAAACGTACGGGTCTCTTCAGGATTCTTAAAAAGATGCTTATTTTCATTGTAATAAGTTTTGTAATCCTCATCAGTCAATTTAATTTCTGCATCAGCAATAGATGAATAATCCAGGCTTACATATTTGAAATTAGCTAATTTATTACGCTGGCTGTAATCTTCACGTGCCTCTAATGAGGTTACATATAAACTGTTTTTTACAAGATTGTTGTATTTTTCAGACAATCTGTTCAGACGAATATTTACTAAAAACTGAGTCCACTGCTTGCTTAATTCGCTGTTGGGATCCTGAGTTTTAATATTATCTAAAAATGAATTCAACTGTGCACGATTTACCTGACCGGTTTGCGGATCGCCAAAATTCTGAACTACCTGCGGATCAGGATTTTTACCTGTAATCAGATCATTCAGCTCATTTTTACTTACCTGCATGCCTAATCGCTTAATTTCTTTATCCATCAGGATTTGAGAAATAGTCTGGTTCCAGGTATTTTCAACTACATAGGCAGTCATTTGTGCGTTCAGATTACTCTGACCCATTTGCTGCTTAAAATTATTACTATTGACTTCTACTTTGTCATTAAATTCCTGGATCGATATTGTTTCGCCAGCAACTTCACCAACCTCATTCTGACTTGCCTGCCAGAATGGAGTACCCACCTGAATAGCATCGCCAAGCAAAAAAGCAACAATTGCAAAACCGATCACCCCTACGATGATTGCTCCGGCACGGTTCCGCAAAAAACTCATTATTCCCATATCAAATTTATTTCAGTTATTTCAAAAGAGGCGCAAGATACAATTTTTAGAAAAATATACTAAGACAAAATTCTGATTCTCAGTATTGAGTAAAAAATCGCTTAAAAACATATTTCTGTTTAATAATAAAGCATATTAAAGATCAGATATAACTAAAATCCTGCTTTATCAGATAGGCTTAAGTCGCCCGTTGACTGAGTGATCTCATAATATGAAAAGTTCTCATTGGCCCAAAAACTAGTTCCGGATAATGTATTTCCGCTGGAAGTAATGCTGACCAGTTTATTGGATGTAAACCGTTTCTTATTTTCATCCCAGATCAGCTCGTCAGATTTAAAGGTTTCCCCTTTTTCATTAACGGCCACCACATTTTTTTTCAATTCCACTTTACGTTCATTTTCATAACGGATAGCATAATCTGCGGTTACACGACTATTTTGTTTCTGATTAGCATCCAGAAAAATGATTTCAACTCCCTTTTTCATCTCATAATAAGGGTTGCTGGTTTTAAAATGCAAAAGTTCAGGAGTGATCATTCTGGCTTTTACTTTAGCCGAATCACTGTATATGATCTCCACACCGGTTGATCGGTCTACAGGAACCGCTATTTTCTTTGATGAAATCTTTTCGACGTCTTTTAAATCATTTTCGCACGAAACCATCGCAATCATTAAAAATGAACCTAGAACGATGATTCGAAAACTATTCATGTACTTTTGGATTAATCAAATTTTGGCTTGATAAACCACTGATCATTAAGCGTAAATCCCAGCGACAGGTTTATATAACGCTCCCGAATCAGGCTATTATTCATTGTGCCACGCTGCCCAAGTTCGGCTGCAAAATTTATTTTATAAAAGCTGGAGCGATTTGAAGGAAGCGGAAGGCCCATTCCGAAAGTCAAACCATATTGGTTAATATCATTATTGCCGATGTTAACATAGGTCTTGTCGTACTTTAAACCAAAACGGTAATCAACCAGCTTAAAATAATTAGAAACAGCTGAGATATCAGGCGTATACTGACCTCCCAAAGCAATGCCATAGGTATCATTTAAACCTTTATTTACACCACCATCGGTATATTCAGACCATCTAGCGTAAGATACATCGGCACCAATTAATAATTTATTCGTTTTTTCAAAAGCAAAACCTATGGTATGCGTTAAAGGCGGATTCAGTTTTCTCTTGGTTCCCTCTGCAATGAAAGTTGTATCCAGCGCAGGTGATTCATCTCCCAGGAAAAAATCTTTACGGTACCGGGTGGCAACTGTAGAACTTGTGGAATTCAGCTTACTTCCCGCATTTCCGGAATAGCCGATGATTAATTTACTGGTTTTAGAAACGTTTGCAATGTATTGCAAACCGTAATCATAACTTAAGCCATTGATATTATTGCCCTGCTGAGTGCGTGAATTTAATGCAGAAGGTTCTGTTGGAAATTCTGCAGAACGGATTTCTTTGATGTTACCAAAAATATATCCCACGTTAAAGCCAAGGCTTAAATTCTTACCAAGCAGCAATCCGTAACCAAGATATGCTTTGGATAAGCCTCCATCGCCACCATATATATAATCTACTTTGGTTGTATCAATAGTCCCTGAATTTTTGTATTGATAACCTGCTTCGCTGTAAGGCAATAAACCAAAGCTTAATGCTGATTTTTTGTTAACCGGCATGGCAAAGGTGATATGGCTTAAAGAGGCATTGAAACTGTTTTCAGACGTACTGGAATTGCTGAGCTGGCGTAAACCTGTATAAGCTCCAATATCAAATGTGGTTAATTGTATGGCAGAATACGAAGCAGGGTTAGCCAGGTTTATATTACTGTACGGACCCGGTTTACGGTATCCGGCACTGATTCCACCCATTGCCCTGTTCTGAGGCAACAAAGATCCTTTTAAATCGCCTAAACCAAATTGTGAATATGGAGAACTGGATGTAGTTTGTGCAGAAACAGAAATTGCTGTAAATAATATAAAAGCAACAAGAACAGATTTAAAAATTTTTATCATTATGCTGATGTATAACTTTGTTTAAGCCAATAAGAACCAAATGTGGCTCGGTCGTAAAAGTGTGCGCAAAGATGCTACTTTTCAACCGAGTATCAAAAAAATTCGCGTCGCCCCCGCAGAGTATAATTTGCAGGTTTGGATATCGTGAATCGTACTTTTTTATAAAATCAATTACTTCGGCGCAGCCGCCATTTACTACGCCCGATTGCATAGCGGAGATTGTATCGGTGCCCTGCCAGTCCGAAAAATTTTCGTCAAGTTCTAATAAGGGCAACCGGCCGGTAAAAGTATGCATCGCCTGAAACCTCATGTTTAAACCCGGCGAAATACTTCCCCCTGAGTAATATCCTTCTGCATCAATGGCATCATAAGTAATGCAGGTTCCGGAATCAATAACCAGGCAGTTTCGCCGCGGAAATAAAGATTGTGCACCAATAATGGCGGCCAATCGATCAAGTCCTAAAGTTTGTGGCGATTTATAGCCAATTTGAATATTGTGGTTAGAATGAGCGGAGAATCTTAAAAAAGAAGTGTTCGGTTTTAAAACCGCTTCCCATTCTTCAGCATCATTTCTTACTGATGAAAGTATGCTGGAGCTGATCTGAAATTTCGAAATCAGTAATTCAACATCTTTTACGGTAAGGTCAGTAAATACTTCTTTAAGATCGCTGTTATTGAATACGGCAAATTTGGTTCTTGAATTTCCAATGTCAATAACAAGATTTGCCATTAAGCATTCACCGTTTTTAATATCGATTCAAAGATCCCCAAACCATCCTGATTGCCCAGAATAGAATCTGCAGCTCTTTCGGGATGTGGCATCATACCAAAAACATTTCTTTTCTCATTGCAAACTCCCGCAATATTAACCAGGGAGCCGTTAATGTTCGAATCCTGAGTGATGTTTCCGGCTTCATCGCAGTAGCGGAACAATATCTGATCATTGTCCTCTAATTTTTTAAGTACATCTGCTTCCGCGAAATAATTTCCTTCACCGTGTGCAATCGGTATTTTAAGAATTTTATCAGGATCTAAAGCAGAAGTAATCAGCGAATTGGTTGTTTCTGTTTTAAGGTAAATATTCTTGCAAATGAATTTACGGGTACTATTATGTAATAAAGCGCCCGGAACAAGACCGGCTTCGGCCAGAATCTGGAATCCGTTACAAATTCCCAGAACATAACCGCCTTTATTGGCAAACTGAATAACTTCCTGCATTACCGGAGAAAAACGGGCGATAGCCCCCGATCTCAGGTAATCTCCAAAAGAAAACCCGCCTGGTAAAACTACAAAATCAACACCTTTAAGGTCGTGGTCTTTATGCCAAAGACGAACAACCTCCTGGCCCATTATATGCTCTAAAACGTAAATTACGTCTTCATCGCAATTAGACCCGGGAAAAATTACAACACCGAACTTCATGTCACAAAGCTATTCAAATTTTAAGATTGATGAAGAACCCTTGTGTTAAAAAAGGTTAAAGATGATGAATAAGATGATTTTATACGGTTTTAATACAATTAAAAACCGCACTACAGCAATTGAAAATAAATGATAAATCCCAGCAAAAGCAGAAACAGACTTTCATATATCCACCTTTTTTTGCCGGCATGTAAGAAATAATAAGCCATTAATACCGCTGCCGGCGGAGCACAAAGAAGAAAATGATATACCCGGAAATCAGATTTTAAATAGAAAGAAGCCAGACCCAGTAAAAACATAAAAAAGAGCAGCTGAAAAGATTTCCGGATCTGCACATAACTCTTAAAAAAGTTCTGTCGTAACTGTACAATTGATAATATAAAAATAAGGAGTAGCGGCAGAAGCACTAAATACTGGTAAATATTAAATTGAAGGCGTGTAGGAAAAGGGGTTGCTAGCGGAAGCCAGATCCTGTAAAATTGATCCAGAGAATCGTTCCAGTAATAAAATACAGCCAGAAAAAAGAAAACGGTGATGAAACCAATGATCCCAATCAGCCACTCACGCCAGTTGAAAGGACGAAAAATCACTAAACTGATCCACAGCAGTGGAAGCATAGAAATAAAAGGAAAATAAATCAGGGTTCCAATACCTACAATCATTCCCAGATCAAACATAACGGAACGCACATCATCTCTCCGGTAAATACTCAGAAATTTGCTGATCATCCACAAAACCAGAAAATTACAGATCAGCGTAGGACTTAGTAATACAAAGGGAGTTAATAAGCTGGAGGTGGTAACGTATAAAAGAGCCGGCAAAAAGGTGGGTTTGCCCAGAAGGTTAAAATGATTGACAATTTTATTGAAAATTAATGCCTGCACTAAAGTGATAACCAAAGCAATAAGAACATTGGCACCGGGAGAAAACGCATTCTGGAGCGGAATAGTAACTAATAATTTGGTGAAAGGCTCGATAAAGTCGAAACTGACATGCTCCGGCAGTTTAAAAAAAATAACCAGTCGTAATAAGATCGCGAAGCCAATCAGCAAAATGATATTAACGGGATTAAGACTCCGGAACTGTTTAATCATGCGGCTACTAAAATTCTATATCTTTTTCGGAAGCAATATTAAGATAAAAGCCCGGATGATAAAAATGAAGACCGGGAAGAATATGTGTTAACAATATTCCCGATGATTTTAGAGGTATGATCCGGAAAATCAACCTGAACCATAAATGGCTGAGACAGCCACCTGCGAAGTGCGGGAACAAACAGCGAATCCAGATTGTAGATTATCGGAACACCCATTTGCCTTAAAGCTTCTGCATTGCATTGCTGCTCGTACTGGTTTTTCATGGGTATTACCAGTACCCTTTTCCCCATAAAAAGCGCTTCTGCCGGACCTTCGAACCCGCCGCCGGTTAGTAAACCATGCGAAGAAGCCAGACTTTGATTATACGCCTGATGCGAAACCGGGTTCACAAATACATTTCCATCGCGGTAGCTTTTTAGAGTATGCTTTGAAAATATTTCCCACTTAATTTCGGGCAGCTGTTTTAGAAAAGGAACTAATAAGCGATCATCAAAAGAAGGCAGATAAACAGTTACATGTCCATTGTCAGTAATTTCCTGATTCCGGATTTCTTTACGAATTACCGGAGTATGAATAAAATGATCGTATGCTTTAAAATGGAAACCCACATGATCTGTGGTGGGTGCGTAATATTTAAATATCCACTCGGCCCAGTTAAAATTACTGGAGGGCCGCGGAGTGTTGTGCGATAAAAATGAAGCCTGGTGACTTAATGAAACACTTGGTTTTCCGCTCATGCGGCAGGCCCATGCGGTTACCGGTTCAAAATCATTAATAATCAGGTCGTAATTATTTAAAGGAAGGGAGCTGATGTCTTTCTTCAATCGCAGCAAGCTCATGCTCCGGTAGGTTTTCCAGTGATTTACACTCCCCTTTTTACCAAATACAAAGCTGAATCCATGAAAACGATAAGAGAGTGGCTGATCAAGAGAAACATCAGCCTGGGTGCCGCTAACCAGCAAATCTACGTGGCCGTGCTGTTGCAATAATGGAACAATTTCACGTGCCCTGCTAATATGACCGTTTCCGGTTCCCTGTATGGCAAATAAAATTTTCATTCCTGATTTACTGCTTTCCTTCCCTGATAGTATAAAAAATTACGCCAAGGTAAGCATCAGCTACAGAATTTCAAGATTCTGATATCGATTAGCTGTTTTAAAAATACCTAAAATCAGCAAATTAAGTCTGTTATGATTTGAATACCTAGCCCAAAAAAAAATCTCATTCAGCAATAAATCAGTCGTTTCCGTTGCCCTTAGCATAAAAAACACCTGATTAAACAGTCCAATCGAATAACTTAATTTTTTGCAGAATTAAACATCATCTGAATGCGTACCAATTGCTTTTGATGGTGGCGGGTATGTATCTCAACAAATCTGAACCATTGTCTGGCATTTAATAAACCAAGTCGCGGATGCACCACTTTAACATTTGCCAAAGCTTTATCAATCCTGGGTGAAATTTCTGCAAGTCTCGTTTTAAATTTAACGATGAGATTTCTGGCTTGCTCCTTATCAATTTTTGCCACCATGGCGGCAATTCTTTCCGGAGCTTTAAATTTCCCGGGAGGAAAACGGCCGAAAAATAAAATTGCCCGTGGTATCCAATGTATTCTCTTATCCGTTTTTTCGCCTGTTCCGTTAATGCATTTTTCTGCTGCCACCAAAGAGACCAGATTTGCCTGAAAAATATGCGAATACACTTCTGAATAGGACCATCCTTCCTCCGGACTTCGTTGAAAATCTTCCTCGCTTATGCTTTCGAGCAGTTTACTGTATTCATCAACTGATTTTAAAATAGAACGCTGCTGGCTGCCAATACTCATAAAATATTCATTAGTTCGTTTAAACCCGTGATCTCAAATTCTACATCAGCAGGCTTTTCCTTTTTATCGGGATTAAAGTAGATGGCTTTCATGCCGAAATTCTGCGCTCCGCGAATGTCGGCTTCAATGCTGTCGCCAATCATTAAACTTTCGTGAATTTGGGCATTTGCTCCGGCCAGTGCGAACTGAAAAATAGCTCTATCGGGCTTATTAAAGCCAACGATTTCTGAAATGACTACCGTGGAAAAATATTTGGCAAGACCTGTATTTCCTACTTTCATTTCTGTAGACTCCCTGAATCCGTTTGAAATCAGATGAAGTGTATACGATCCTGCAAGATATTCAAGAGTTTGATGTGCTTCCGGAAAAAGATTTGTCTTGGTCGGACAAATCCGTACGTAATCATCTTCAAAATTTACAGGAATGCAGTCTGAGGAAAGTCCGAGATCAATAAAGGTTTTTGAAAATCGGGTTTCACGCAATACCTCTTTGGTAATTTTTCCAAGATGATAATCTGCCCATAACTGGTGGTTATTACGGGTGTAAACTTCTATAAAATTATCCGCAGAGTGCAGGCCCAGTTCTTTTAAAGAATAAGACTGATAAAGTTCATGAAGCGTTTCTTCCGCATTCTTATCAAAATCCCATATGGTATGATCCAGATCAAAAAACAGGTGATTAAGCTGTGACTTTATTTGCTGTATACCCGCAAGCGGGTGATTATTGAAACCAGTTTGCATCCGGATATAAAATATAATTATTCTTTAATGCCATACGACAGATCGCCGGCATCACCTAAACCGGGCACAATATAAGCTTTGGTAGTCAATTCCTCATCAATTGCGCCCAGCCATAATTTCGCTTTGGGCAAATTTGCCTGCACGTGTGCCAATCCCTCCTGACTTGCGATTGCGGCTACAATATGGAGTTCTTTGATTTTAAATTGGGTAAGCAATTCTTTGCAGCAAAGAACCATGCTTCGTCCGGTTGCCAGCATCGGATCAGCCACCACTACAATTTTACCATTTAATGATGGCGTAGAAACGTATTCCATCTTTATTTCAAAATTACCGCCCTTGGTTGTTTTCCTGTAAGCAGAAATAAAGGCAGAATCAGCACGGTCAAAATAGTTCAGTAAACCCTGGTGAAGCGGTAAACCTGCTCTTAAAATAGTGGCCAGCACCGGCATTTCTTTCAAAACCGGAACGGTTGCTGTGCCGAGTGAAGTTTCGAAATCGGTGTCTACATATTCCAGTTCCTTGCTGATCTCGTAAGCAAATAGTTCGCCCAGCCTCTCCATGTTTCTGCGAAAACGCATGCTGTCCTGCTGAATCTGCGAATCCCGGAGTTCTGCAAGAAAATGATTGCCGATAGAAAGAGTTTTATTTAAAAGAAAAATCATGTTTAAAAATACTAATTATTATTTCTTGAACGAGCTTAGCGCAGGATGAGTTTTAAATCTTCTTTAATAGGAAAGCATTTACGCTGCAAATAGTTTCTAATTCTGCTTATCTGTTAGAAAGATCAAAACCGGGTATTGAACTTTCGCTTGCAGATTATGAGCCTTAAATGACAAAATATTTTCAACCCGACAAACTAAAAACACACATAAAGCGTAATTAATAGTGTCATTACGAAAGTAATGTCCATAAATAAGGTTTGATTCGGGGGAGCTGCATAACATGTGGCTCCCTTGTTTTTTAGTTATTCCTAAAACTATTTAGGGCCACAATACATTAAGCTATCTGCTATCTAAGTTTATTATCTTTGCGCATTCATGGAATTTAAGTTAACATCTGAGTATAAGCCCAGCGGAGATCAGCCGGAAGCTATACGCCAATTAACAGAGGGCGTTGTAAGAGACGAACATTATCAAACCCTATTAGGAGTTACAGGTTCGGGGAAAACTTTTTCCATTGCCAATGTCATTCAGAATACTCAAAAGCCAACCCTGATCTTAAGCCACAATAAAACCCTGGCTGCACAGCTTTACGGGGAATTTAAGCAGTTTTTTCCTGAAAATTCGGTTAATTACTTTGTTTCCTATTACGATTACTATCAGCCGGAGGCCTACATCGCTTCCTCTAATACCTATATTGAAAAAGATCTTCAGATAAATGAAGAAATAGAGAAGCTGCGGCTGCGGACCACTTCTTCTCTCATGTCAGGCCGAAGAGATATCATTGTAGTTTCCTCGATTTCCTGTATTTACGGTATGGGAAATCCGGAAGATTTTGCAAATTCAGTATTTCGCTTTGCGGTAGGAACCAAAATCAGCAGAAATGCATTTTTGCACCGTTTGGTAGAAATCCTGTACTCTCGCACCACCACAGATTTTAAGCGTGGAACTTTCAGGGTTAAGGGCGATACCGTAGATATTTATCCGGCCTATATGGATTTTGCTTACCGGGTATCTTTTTTTGGGGATGATATCGAAGAACTTACTTCTATTGATCCGGCTTCAGGAAAAACCATTGAAAAAATGTCACATCTGGCAGTTTTTCCGGCTAATTTATTTGTGACGCCCAAAGACCGTTTCACACAATCCATCTGGTCTATTCAGGAAGAACTGGAATCCCGTAAGGAACAATTTGTACAGGAAAAACGATTTTTAGAAGCAAAGCGATTAGAAGAGCGGGTGAATTACGATCTGGAAATGATCCGTGAGCTGGGGTATTGCAGCGGTATCGAAAATTATTCCAGATTTTTTGACGGACGGACTCCCGGAATGCGGCCTTTCTGTTTGCTGGATTATTTTCCCGATGATTATTTAATGGTTATCGACGAGAGTCACGCAACCGTTCCGCAGATCAGGGCGATGTATGGCGGAGACCGTTCACGCAAAATGGCGCTGGTAGATTATGGTTTCCGTTTACCGGCAGCACTGGATAACAGGCCATTAAATTTCAACGAATTTGAACGCCTTGCCCCCCAGACAATTTATGTAAGCGCCACTCCCGGCGACTATGAACTGGAAAAAACGGAAGGGATTTTTGTAGAACAGGTCATCAGGCCTACTGGATTGCTTGATCCCACCATAGAAATCCGTCCGGTTATAAACCAGGTGGATGATTTACTGGATGAGGTAGATAAAACGATTAAACTCGGCGACCGGGTTTTGGTTACTACGCTAACCAAACGCATGTCAGAAGAGCTGACCAAATACATGGATCGTTTGGGAATTAAGGTTCGGTACATTCACTCAGAAGTTAAAACCCTTGACCGTGTAGAAATTTTAAGAGATCTGCGCCTGGGTGTATTTGATGTTTTAATCGGGATTAACTTATTACGCGAAGGTTTGGATTTACCCGAAGTTTCGCTGGTGGCTATTCTGGATGCGGATAAAGAAGGATTTCTGAGATCTGAAAGATCCCTGATTCAAACCATAGGCCGTGCGGCCCGTAATGACCGCGGAAGGGTAATTATGTATGCCGATAAAATAACCGACAGCATGAAGGTAACTATCGACGAAACCAACCGCCGCCGGGATAAGCAGATTGCGTATAATCTGGAAAACGGAATCACCCCTGTAACCATAGGAAAATCACGTGAGGAAATTATAGAGCAAACTTCTGTAATGGACTTTAAAGGAGGGGTTCAGAAAATGTATGTCGAGAAAGAAATGACCGACAGTCTGGCCGCAGATCCGATAGTTCAGTACATGAGCAAGCCCGAGCTTCAAAAGTCAATTGAAAAAACCAAGAAAGACATGGTAACGGCGGCTAAGGAAATGGACTTTTTACAGGCAGCCAAACTTCGCGATGAAATGTTTGCACTTGAAAAAATCATGACCGAGCGTTTTACTAAGGTTTAAGCCTCCTCTAAAAAACAAAAGCAACATGAGCTCCGCAAACTAAGCTCTGCAAAGAATTAAAAAATGAACGGACAAAACAGAAAAGACATATACCCCGGATTAGAAGTGGATATCATCCTGAAAAAAGACCAGCGCAATGGCAATCGCACAAGAGGTATTGTGGATGCTTTACTTACCAGTTCAGCATTTCATTCCAGAGGAATAAAAGTGAGACTGGAAGACGGACAGGTTGGAAGAGTTGTTGAAATTATCGAAGATAACTGATTTGTAAAATTCAGGTGAATGTCAGCTTTTACCTGCCTCCTGAAACATAATAGATAAATTAACGTCTATATTTGTATAGAATTTATTTCAAATGGCATTATTAAGATTTTTATTTATCGCAATTTCTGTGCTATGGCTCATTAGAATAGTGGCCCGGTTTGCGATTCCTCTATTATTAAAAAAGATGGTTAGCAAGGTGCAGAATCAGGCTAACCAGCAATACCAGCAACCCAAGCCTGATGGCCGGATCAGGGTAGATTATGTTCCCCCGAGAGAGAAAAATGAAAAGACTGAGAAGATTGGTGATTTTGTAGATTACGAAGAGATCAAGTAATCGCCCATCGGTTTTAAGCAATCAGAACAGCTATTTTCCGCACAAAATTTAATTATTTCAATAAAGCTTAGTTAAGAACACCTTACGTTTAACCTTTTTTCTATTTTTGGCTTCAGTTAAAAATTAAAAAATGAATAATTGGTTTAAACGCAATGGCATTCACCTGGCCATTATTGGAATTTTCATTGCCTTGTGTTTTGTCTATTTCAGTCCTGCTATACAAGGAAAATCCCTCATTCAGAATGACGTTTTGCAAGCCCAGGCCATGCAAAAAGAAATCATGGATTTTAAGGCTAAAGACGGCAAAGCCCCTTTATGGACCAACGCCATGTTTGGCGGAATGCCGGCTTACCAGATCTGGGTTCAATATCCAAACAACGTAACTACCTACGTCATTTCATTTTTTAAAACAGTTCTTCCAAACCCGGTGGATACCGTTTTATTATATCTTTTAGGAGCCTATCTTTTATTCTGCGTTTTAAAGATGAACCCCTGGCTGGCGGCTGCGGGAGCAATAGCATTTGCTTTTTCATCCTACAATTTCATCATTATTGAAGCCGGCCACGGCAATAAGGCGATGGCCATTGCTTTTTTTGCGCCTATCCTGGCGGGGATCATCCTCACATTCAGACGGCAATATTTGTGGGGAGCCGTACTGACGGCTTTGTTCCTGGCTATAGAAATCAGGACCAATCACATACAGATGACCTATTACCTGTTCATCGCTCTGTTAATTTTTGTGGGAATAGAATTATACTACGCCATTAAACTAAAAACAAGCAAAGAGTTTTTCAAATCGCTTTCCTATTTAGTAGTAGCTTCTGTTCTGGCTGTGGCAGTAAATGCGGGCATGTTATGGACCACCTATGAATACGGACAGGAAACCATTCGCGGTAAATCTAATTTAAGCACAGATAAAGCCGAACCATCTAATGGTTTGGATAAAGAATACGCCTATGCCTGGAGTCAGGGTGTTGGAGAAATCATGACTTTCCTGGTGCCGAATGCGTACGGCGGTGCTTCTACCCCGCAGTTGGACGAAACTTCTGAAGTAGCGAAAACGCTTTCGCAAAACGGAGTTCCTCAGGATCAGGCCGTAGGATTTGCCAAACAGCTTCCAACGTACTGGGGAGATAAATCATTTACTTCCGGACCATGGTATTTTGGTGCCATTGTATGTTTCCTTTTTGTTCTGGGATTATTTGTAGTCCGCGATCGTTTAAAATGGTGGATCATCAGCGCAACAGTTTTAAGCATATTCCTTGCATTCGGGAAAAACCTGTCCTTTGTATCCGATATTTTCTTCAACTACTTTCCGCTTTACAATAAATTCAGAGCCGTAGAATCGGTATTGGTTATTGCGGGTTTCCTTGTTCCGGTACTTGCCATTTTAGCGATCAAAGAAATTGCATTTCATACTGAAGATCCTAAAAAGCTTCAAAAGAAATTGTTGTATTCGGTAGCCATCACCGCAGGTTTATTACTGATTGTTATTCTGGTACCTACCGCTTTCTTCGCCTTTAAAACTGCCGGTCATCAGGACTTTATACAGCAAATGCTGCAGGTAACGGGCGGCAACCAGGTAATGGCCGAATCCATAGCGAACGCACTGGTGCAGGATCGTATTTCGCTTGCCCGAATGGATGCTTTGAGATCTTTGGTATTTGTATTAATCGGTGCCGGCTTAATCTGGGCGCTTATCAAACAGAAGCTTAATCCGCAGCTTACATTTATTCTTTTCGCGGTAGCCATTCTGGTAGATATGTGGTCTGTAGACCGCCGCTATCTTAACAATGAAAACTTCGTAGAAAAGAATGTTCTGGAACAGCAATTTCAGCCGCGGGATGTGGATCAGATGATTATGCGTGATCCGAATCCAAATTACCGCGTGTTAGATCTGACAACTTCCGCATTCTCCAGTGCAAATGCCAGCTACTTTCACAAAAATGTAGGCGGTTATCACGCAGCAAAGTTGAAACGTTATCAGGAAGTTATTGAAAGACAATTCAGCAAATCTATAAACGAAGATGTTCTGGATATGCTGAACACAAAATATGTGATCACCGCAGATCAGAGCGGGCAGTCGCAGCGGGTACAGAACCGCAGCACCGCTGCCGGAAATGCGTGGTTTGTTCCAAGTATTACGTATGTGAAAAGCGCCGATGAAGAAATGACCGCCATCAGCAGTTTCGATCCTAAAAAAGAGGCTTTTGTAAGTGATGAATTCAAACCACTAATTGATGAGACCAAAATTGGTTTCGACGCGAATGCCTTTATCCGGTTAACCAATTACAGACCCGATCATTTAACCTATGAATATTCTGCCGGAAAAGATATGATGGCCGTATTCTCGGAGATCTGGTACGATAAAGGCTGGAACGCTTATGTCGACGGAGAGCAAATTCCGTATTTCCGTGCCAATTATATTTTGCGAGCGGCGCAACTGCCGGGCGGAAACCACAAATTAGAATTTAAATTTGAACCTAAATCGTATTATACCGGCGAAACCATTTCCTTAATAGCTTCTATCCTTTTGATATTGGGATTAGCATACGCGATATATGTTCAGTTCCGGAAAAAAGAAACGGTAGCTAAAAAGACTTCGTAATTTCAGAATTACTGTATATGCTGAAGAGGCTGAATCATTGGATAAATGATCAGCCTCTTTTTTTTTAATTATTAAAGCGCTTCATTATATCTAGTTCAAAATCAAATGAAAGAGATTAGATTTTTGAACTTTACTTGATTATTAAGATATCACTTATATCTTTAAGAAAATTACTAAATACTTGAATCAGGTATATTTTCAATAATTCACAATTCTACCGGGGTAAGGTATATATCGGAAATATCTACGCTATAGTTTAAGATATGCATATACATACTAGTTAGTGGCAATATGAAAATACCGAGTATGAATAAATTAACTCTACTTTTTTATGTCATTCTTGTTGTTTCGTGTAAATCACAGGAAATAAATGAAATTAATAAATTAACCCAATTTGAGAAACAAATTGATTCTTTACGAATAGAATATAAAATACCAGGAATTAGTGTAGGAATTTCAATCAATGATTCAATACAATTAATTAAAGGTTTTGGAGTGGCTAACGTTGACCAAAAAATTCCAGTGACAGGAAATACACCTTTTCGAATTGCTTCATTGACCAAACCTATTTTTTCAACAATCTTTATGCGCTTAACAGAAGAAGGAAAAATTAATTTAAACTGGAAAATTAAGGACTATTACCCAGACTACGTTGGAAGTTGTACACGAATACTTGGATATTTCAACGAAGAAATGCCAGAATACTCTTTTCTCTTAAATCAGTATCATCCTGAACGTGATGACATCTTTTTAAAACATCATTTATCCCATACAGCTGAAAACATTCCCGGAACAGCTTATAAATATAATGGATTTCTTTATGGAATGCTCTCTGATGTAGTAGAGACGGCTACACATCAAAAATTTGACAAATGGGTTGACAGTTTGGTTATTAAAAAACTGAATTTACAAAATTCAGCATCTTCGCAATTAGATGAATCAAAAAGAATAGTATTGGATAAAATTGCCTTGCCATATAAAATTGATGATAACGGAAATTTTGAAATGGTTGAATTTCCTGACCCAGAATTAAACGCAGGTGCTGGTCTTGTATTTTCTGCCAATGATTTATTGCTATTTGACAAAGCTTTTGACAACAACACCATTAT
This sequence comes from Daejeonella oryzae DSM 19973, assembly GCF_000422945.1. Classification (GTDB taxonomy): domain Bacteria; phylum Bacteroidota; class Bacteroidia; order Sphingobacteriales; family Sphingobacteriaceae; genus Daejeonella; species Daejeonella oryzae. The sequence continues at coordinate 1,237,827 of NZ_AUHA01000002.1, read as the reverse complement.
CTCAAAAGAAAGTAAAGAAAAAGTATTAACGCCATTTGAGCTGAAAGACAAAAGTCTTTCTCCTTATGGTTATGGCTGGTTTATACAGAAGTATAACGGCTATACTTTGGTTTGGCACTATGGCTTACAACCAAACGCTTACTCGGGATTATATCTCAAGGTTCTTGAAAAGGATTTGACTTTAGTGATTTTAGCAAACAGCCAAAATTTAAGTGAACCTTTTGATTTAGGAAAAGGAAATGTTTTGAATTCGAAATTTGCAATGGCATTTTTAAACGAATTCTTGAATGAAAAAAAATAAAAATACTGCTGGTAACATCGTATATAAGCTATGGCTTGGTCTGTCCTCTCTTGGAAAATCCTGCGGATTTCCCAAAGCCAGTTTTTCTTTGGAGAGGTTTGTGCCGAGACACGCCACAGCTCATATACAAAACCGTTACCGGCAAGGCTATGACGACAACCCTACTATAAACAATCACATAAAATATGAACGATAATACGGAAGTTGAACAACAAGTTGAAACACTTGAAACGGAAGTAAAGAAATTTGCTAATGGACTTCCTTATTGGGCAAAATTTCTTGGAGAGAAAACTTTGTCGGGCAATGTTGTTTCAGATAATGACATTGATACATCATACTCTTATTTACTGGAACAATTAAAACTCAAAGAAGAAACAGAAAAACCCGAAATTTCCATTGACTACAATACCGCCAATGCAGGTAACTACAAATCTGATTTGCTTCTAACAAAACTTGAAAACGTTGAAGGGGTAAATGCGTTGACCGAAAATCAAACAATTGAGTTTTGTCCAAACCTGACCATAGTTTACGGTGCAAATGGTTCAGGAAAATCAGGCTATATAAGACTTTTGAAAAATGTTTTTTATTCAAAAGCACCTGAAACCATTTTGTCAAATATTCATATTGAAAATGGACACAAAGCCGTTTATGCAAAATTTTCTTTCAAATCAAATAACACTGAAATACATTTAGAATTTTCAGACAAAGACAATGCAGAGTTTGAGCAGTTTGCGGTATTTGACGGAAAAAGTGTTTTAAGCCATCTTGAAAACAAAAACGAATTTGAATTTAGACCAGCAGGATTGAGCTTTTTTGCTGATTACTCAAATGCAATCAATCATGTAGAACAGAAACTAATTGCTGACATTCAAACCAAACAATCAGGTTACACAGCAGACGATTTGTCTGCTTTGTTTGACGGCAATTCAGAAATAAAAATACTTGTTCAAAATCTAAACTCAGAAACAAAAATTGATGACTTAAAGAAGTATACGCCTTTCTCTGATGACGATAAAAGCAAAAAAGAAGCAATACAGAAGCAATACGATGAACTTCTTTTAGCTTCAAAAGGAAAGGAGAAGGAAATAAAAACCCTTGAAGGCATTAAAAGTTTGTTAGCTCCAAATAAGCAAACAATTGAGAAACTAAATCAATATTTTACAACGGAAGTAATTGCCAAAGTAACCGACGCAATTACCGATTGCGTAACAAAAGTAGCTTCAGCAAAAGCTGAAGGCATTGAAAATTTTAAAACCGATAAAATTCAAGGAATAGGAACAAAGGAATGGAAAAATTTTATCGTTGCTGCCGAAACATATGCTAAAACGCAGAAAGTAGAAAATGCAATTTATCCTGAAAACGGTGATAACTGTTTGCTCTGCCAACAGCCAATTTCAGAGGAAGCACAAAAACTTGTTTTAAATTATTGGACTTTCATAAAAAGTGTTGCAGAGCAAAATGCAAAACAAGCACAAGAAAAACTTGAAAAGGCAAAACAAAACTATGAGAATTTAAACTTTGATTTGTTTCCGCAAGAAAATACGCTTACTGTTTGGCTTTCTGAAAAATATCCCAATAAATTAGAAGCACTAAAACAAAAACTTTCGGAACAAAAATCACTTGGTCAAAACATCGTTTCCGATATTGAGAGCAAAGTAGCAACCGAGAGAGCGGAAATAAAAATCAGCATTGAACAACACACAGTAATAGAAGCAGCTATTGATGCTTCTATCAAATTGCTAAAAGAAGATGAGCAAAGTAAAGAATTAGAAAAATTATTGAACGCTAAGCTTCTTTTAGAACACAAAGAAAAATTCAACACACATTTTTCAAAGTTTGAAACCTACGTTAATAATCAGGTGTGGCTTAAAAAAGCTAACAAAGCCGAATATGCAAAGCGTAAAATTACCGATACAGAAAAAGCACTATCAAACAAATATTTCAACCAAAAATACATTGACACTTTTAACGATGAATGTAAAAAGCTAAACGGAAATTTTGGAATTGACATCAATCACACAGGTTCGGCAGGAAAATCATACAGACAACTGAAATTAAAAGGAAGAAACCCAAATGCTGTTTTGAGCGAAGGCGAACAAAAAGTAATTGCCATTGCTGACTTTCTTTCAGAAATGCAATTATCGGAAGTAAACAGAGGAATTATTTTTGACGACCCTGTTACCTCGTTAGACGAAAAGAGAAAAAGTGAAATTGCTGAACGGCTTGTAAAAGAAGCATTGCTAAAACAGGTCATCATTTTTACACATGATTTAGTTTTTGTTTCTTCCTTAATTGGACATTGTAAACAAAATAATACAGGCAATGACTGCCATTGGATTGAAAATGTTGATGGAAGCCAGCCGGGAACAATTTGGCTACGAAATACACCATCGTTTGAAAAAGATTACAAAACTTCAGTAAAGGCACAGGGATATTATGATGAAGCAAAAAAATTAGCCCCGGAACAAAGAGAAGATAAAATGAAAAACGGTTTTGCCGCTTTAAGAACAAGTTATGAAACGCAAGTTGTGTTTGGATTGTTCAAAGGAGTAGTTCAACGCTTTGAAGAAAGAGTTAGTGTTAATAGTTTGAAAAGCGTATTTTTCACAACAGAAATAAGAGATGAAATATTAGAAAGCTTTTATCTATGCTGCCGCTATATGGAGGGACACTCCCATAGTGATAAATATGCGTACAAGAAACCTGAATTGGAAAATCTAAACGAAGAAATTCAACGCTTTAACGCAATCAAGAAGAAAATAGCAGATTTAAAAGAAAATAAGCCCAGCCCATAACAGGCGTTTGGCAAAATGTTAACCATAAGCATAACCCCTCAACATAGCATTAACCATCCGCCCAAAGTTATGACCGAAATAAGAATACTCTACGACAAAACTTATTCGGACAATTTGACCCGGGACCCAAAATATTTTATTAACCTCTATGAAGAAAACAAAAATTTAATTGAAGGTGCTGACCCATCAACAGCCAATCCGGACTATGACGGCATATTAAGATTAACATCTGACTATGCCCTCTCACTTTCGCAGTATGGTAGTTCCAGAAAAGCAATTCCATATCTTGATAAATCCATTCAGCTTTTCAAAAACAGTTCGGTTAAGGACTTAACAAAAGTCCAGATGTATTAAATGCTGGTTTGGACCAGAGGTGTAGAGCATTACAACAATAAGAATTATAAAACTGCGGCTCAGGACTTTCAGTATCTGGTTGACACGTATCCCGATAACGACAAGTATAGAAATTGGCTTCTTGCATCCAAAACCATAAAAGCAAAAAAATATCTAAACTACATTTGGCTCCTGGCGCTTGTGAGTTTAATATGGTCTACGTTAGCAACTAAAGACGGGGACACAAACAAAGATTATTTTCTTATGGCCACAGGCGTTTTTGTTTTGACGGGTATTTCGCTTGAAATTGCAAATTCAGTTTTAAAATCACGCATTAAACCAAAATGATTTACAAGGACTGACAGAGATTTGTGGCTACGTAAAATTTAGTTCTCCGCATTGTTTCCTGCACCTAGTCGTTGGTACGTTTATGCTTTAAATAGTAAAATGCCAGGCGGGCGGCTATCACTCCGTGATTAATAACATTGGGCAGCAAACCGTAGTGTTTTGAAAATATCCGGAAACGTTCTTTTAAGCTTTGGCGGTGTTTTAGTTTAGACATTCCCCCAACCATGTATTTGGCTACGTAAGTATGCGTATTTACAATTTTAGATGCCTTTTTAGCTGCTTTAATTATCCAGTCGATATCTGAACTCAGCTGAAAATTTAAATCGTATGCTTCGGTTAAAGACTTTTTAATATAAATAGCCTGATGGCTGATGCTCATTCCGAAAATAAAACTTCGCCAGGTAAATTTTAAAGGAGCACGGTGCCTGCGCTGACCTAAACTCTGCCAGTTCTGATCATACATTTCTGTTTCGCCATAATAGATATCGGCATCATCCGCGGAAGCGAAAATCTTTTCAACCGTATCGGCGGCATAGATCTCATCGCCTGAATTCATAAACAAAACATACTCCCCGCCGGCTAATTTCAAACCTTTATTCATGGCATCGTAAATTCCCTTATCCTTTTCGGAGATGAGGATAATGCGGTCCTTGTATTTTGAAATGATTTCGAGTGTTCCGTCGGTGGATGCGCCGTCGATCAGCAGATATTCAATATTGGAATAAGTCTGGTTCAGCACCGACAACATGGTCCGCTCAATATCTCGGGCATTGTTGTACACAATTGTGATGACACTGAGCTTAGGCCTGAACATTTGATTTATTTATTAATGACTGATATAACTGAATGTGTTTGCGGGCAATGCGCTCCTCAGAAAAATGATCTTCTACGGTTTTACGGGCCATGGCATTCAGCTTTTGTCTGTCGGGATGTGCGTACATCCAATTTATGCCGGCGGCAAGGTCGCCGGAAGATTTGTATTCGGCAAGGTACCCGTTTTCCATATGCTCTACCATATCCGGAATTCCGCCTGTTGTAAAGGCAACCACGGGCGTTCCGCAGGCAAGGCTTTCCATTACCGTATAAGGCAGATTATCTTCTAGCGAGGAGCTGATAAACACATCTGCGGCACTGTAGCAAAGGGCCAGTTTTTCTTCCTCGGCAATGGTTCCCAAAAAGGTGGCCGGTATCTCAAAGTCAGGAACATTGGCAGCATCCCGGTTTCCGAATATAACCAGGTGCATGCTTCCGGGTTCTATTTGATAATTCGCCATCAGGCTTGTAAAGGCATCGAGCAAATAAGGCGTTCCCTTATGCATATCCTTGCGGGATGGCATAAAACCACTCATCAGAATAAATTTATCGGCAGGTAAGCCCAGCTTTTTACGTGCTTCTGATTTAGACCAGGGTTTAAAAACCTGGGTATCCAGCGTATTGGGAATCACCTGCACCGGTCTCGATCCAAGCAATTTACTTTCGTGAACAGATGCTGCCATCCAGTTGCTGGGAGCTACAATATTCAGTTTTAAATCCCGGTAGGCCTTTTCTTTACTCAGCCAAATGCGGTGAGAAAGATCATTTGAAGAAGGCTTTTTTAACAATGGACACTCACCGCATTCATTCTTATAATTGATGCAGCTGTACCGCACATGGCAGCCGCCTGTAAAGGCATTGCTGTCGTGAAAAGTCCAGACAACAGGCTTATTTAATACAGCCAGCGCTCTCAAATCGGCCGGTTTTAAAAACGCATGATTAATCCAGTGAATATGGATAATATCTGCGTTTTTCAAAAACTTCATTGCTGAAAGGTTTCTGCCCCAAACCGGAACAGAAAAAGGAACCGGAAGCGATTTGGTAAAAAATTTGGAAACTATCCTTTCCAGTAAAATTCCAAAAACGGCAAACCATTTCGGGAAAAAACCGCGGGATAAGTTATGAACCTCTTTGTTCTCCTGAAATAAAAAATTAACATACACCTGTGAATCTATTTGCTGATCCTGCAAAGCTTTATTAATTCGGAGGCAGGCTTTCCCCGCCCCGCCATTTCCGGCATATGTATTCAGATGGATTATTCTCACTGTTTTCAAAAATACAATTTTTTGTCACTCCCTTTCAGAATCACAAACCGATCACAAATAAATATTTGTCAGCATTTGTATTCTTTTTGTTTCTTTGCTGATGCATGGAGAATCAACTGACTGACCGGAAATTCTGGACCAAGTACTGGGAATCCAAACCGGATCTGGCTCTTTCAATAGATAAAAACTATTTGTTTCACCAGCAGCTGGAACAAATAGTTAAAAAATATAAAGTGGAAACCGCTATTGAACTGGGCGGATTTCCGGGGTATTATTCGATCTTCCTGAAAAAGCATTTGGGCATCCGTGCAACACTGTTTGATTATTTTGTGCATCCGGAGATTCTAAAAAAAGTACTCCATAAAAACGGGCTGAAGGAAACTGATATTACGGTTATAGAAAATGACCTCTTTAACTATCATCCCGATCAAAAATATGACCTGGTACTTTCATGCGGATTGATTGAACATTTTAATGATACCCGTGACATTATTGCAAGGCATCTGGAATTTTTAAAACCGGGAGGAACGCTGTTCATCACCCTGCCAAATTTTAAAAGTGTAAATGGCTGGGTACAGAAAACATTTGACCAGGAGAACTATCTGAAGCATAACATCAATTGCATGGACCCTGAATTGCTGGCGGGCATACTGAAAGATCTCAACCTGACCGTAATAAATGCTTCCTACTGGGGCAGGTACAGCGTTTGGCTGGAAAATAAAAACAAGAAATCGGCTTTTACAAAAGCCTTTATTAAATCAATCTGGTTTATCGGAAAAGTTGCTACAAAATTAGTCCCGGTTGAATCTAAATGGTTGTCGCCATACATCGTTTTAGAGGCAAGAAAATAGCAGATTAATTCCTGTTCAGTTTTTGTTTTATATACCGGACCAGCCGCTGTAATAAACTTCCTTTTCGGTTTTTCAGAAAATGCTTAATAGCCAGATATGCATCCGGATGTTCTTCAATAAGTTCAGGAAAATAGCTGACAGGTTTGTGGTTGACCACCACGTTGTAAATATCGTTCAGGCCGGAATGAACTCCGCTCCCGTCATGCCCTATATTATTCACCAGTGACTGGGAAGGATTTAAAGTTAAGCCTCCTTTTAGAAAAATACTGGCGTACCAGCGTATAGCCCATGAATTATTCTTTCCCGATTTAAAATCTTTCATCTGCTTCCAGAAATTCATGTTATTTTCTATGGAGAACTCATGAATTTTCTTTGAATCAAATTGGGCGGAAAGTGCTTCAATATCGGGTTCAAAATTATTCCAGGCACGATGCCAGGTTGCCCAGCCCCAGCTGGTTGCCGCCCTGTAGAAAAATGTTTCGGGAAGATTGTTCTGTTTGTCGGTATTTAAAGGGTACATATATGCCCCGATATGCATTACTTTTTCATCCCGCTCATATTTAATCAGGGCATCATTAAAATATTGAAGCGTATATGGCGAGGTGATCAGATCATCCTCCAAAACAATGACTTTACCATATTCCTGTACCAGCTTGCTAACGCCGCTAATGATGGAGTTTGCCAGGCCCAGATTAGTTTTTCTTTCAAGAATTTCGACTGTTTTAAATCCCTCGGTATTTTTAATCAGCTCGCGAACTTCTCTGACCTTTTCTTCCTCCGCCGGGTTTGCAGCCGCATCAGAAAAAATAAACAAGCGTGATTCATCAGCAAGAATATTTTCCTTTAGAAATTTTAGAGTACGCCGTGTATGATCCGGACGGTTATAAACAAACAATGCAATGGGCGCTAAATTCTGCATTTTAAAAAATATTCAAATCTGTTGATCCCTTAGTAAGTACCGTGTACGCATTCGCAAAGTGATCAGAAACTCTTTTTCCGGCTATCTTTCCCAAAAAATTCTTAACCCTAAATTCTAAATCAATTTTTAACGATTTAAAAACGCTTTTTGGTTTAGCCTGATTGACAAATAAATTAAACTTAGTTACTTCGGGCGGAATTACAGAGGTTTTATCTTTTACGATTGTTAAACCTTCTGATTGCAGCATAAAACGCAAGCCCGATGGAGTATACATGTTGATGTGTCCATAATCAAGGAAATGTTTCATCCGCTTATCAATTCCGTATTTATAGTCTCTGGGAACTTCAATAACCTGATACTTTGAAATTCGTTTTAATTCGCGGATTAATATGCGTTCATGTTCTACGTGCTCCAGTACATGCGCTAAAATAACCAGGTCGAATTCATTATCGGCAAAAGGAGTTTTATACCCGTCAAAAGACTGTACTGATTTAAGATGTTTTAAATTTTTCTTACGGATAAGCTCCACTCCGCTTTCTGCAATTTCAAGGGCATGCAGCTCTTCAGAAAAATTCCATTCATCCAGAAACTTTAGAATGCTGCCGTCCCCGGCGCCAACTTCCAGAACTTTTTTAAAATGGTGGCCCCGGCAAACATCCAGAATATTCTGCGCTTTGTACTTGGCACCCAGCAAACGCCACTGCTCATTATGATTCTGATAAAAGTGATCATAAGCCGTTTGAACTCCGGCACTAATCATTTTGTGGCTTTCACTCATGCTTTATATGTCCAGACAGTTTTGGGTTTTGTAAAAAACAGTTGTACTTTTTTTGTAGAATAAACCAGGCGAGATGCCGCTGAAAGATAATTCTTTAAATCCCTTCAGCTTTAAAAATTCAATTGCCGGATTGTAAAATTCACGTTCAGAATCATCGAGAATTAATACCCCGTCTTCGGTCAGGGCATTTACTGCCTGCAAGCAGCAATTCACCCTGTCGCGACCATCCACAATAATCAGATGAAATTTTTCTGACCTGGTAAGCGGCATTTTGCAATAGCTGCCGCCTTTATCCAGTTCGCAAAAGATCATTTCAGAATTGGCAGGTTTTGATTTGGAGATCTTTTCGAACCAGGCCCTGTCATGTTCAACAGAGATTACTTTACTTGCTGTTTTTGCATAGAAATATGTTGAATTTCCAGATCCGAATTCAAATATTAAATGATTTGGCTTTATCCGGGTTTTAATAAAATCAATAAAGGAATAAGTTACCCAGGGAATTGGGTTGCCATTTTCGTCGACAGGAGATTTAGTGTTGAAGGCATTGAACCAGCCAATTTCTGTAAGATATCCTTTAATCCCGAAAGATAATAAAGCACGTAATTTGGCAGGTTTAAATAAGCTGCTTGTTGAAATATTCTGTTTCACCTTTTATAAATCTTTTGAATTAATGATATTAAAAATAATGATTTTAGCATCATCAGGCCTTGCCGGCGTGTATGAGGAAATAATAATATGGAAAATGTGGCCGTAAAATAAGCTATTAATGTGGCAATAGCTGATCCGACACCGCCGTATAAAGGAATGAGCCAAAGATTTAATAAAATATTAACCACAGCTCCCAATGCAGTTCTTTTAAAAGATATGATGGTATAACCTTCGGCCAGTAAATACTGACTGCTGGCACTTCCCAAAAACACAAAAACACCTGACCAAATGTGGATACTTAACATTAATCCCGCTCCTTCAAACTGATCGCCGTATAAGAGATTTATTATAAAATTTGCGCTCAAACTAACTATAAGCGCCACAGGCAAACTTATTGCAACCAGCAGATCATACAGGTTCTGCAATCTTTTTGTATAACGATCCACATCTGACTTTCTTGCCTGTATTATTGCCGGCATTACAGATGTAATTATTGCAACCGGAATAAAATACCAGGCTTCGCTTATTCTTGCCGCAGCGCTGTATATTCCGACAACTTCGGCCCCCAATGACTTCAGCATAACCAAATCTATCTGCATATAAATGGATATCATCACGGCAGTAAATATTAAAGGCCATGATTTTTTCAGAAGGGCAGCCGCCATTTCCCAGCTGAATTTCCAGTTATAAATATGCTGGGAAGATTTTTTCTGGTAAATGATTATAAATCCGGCAGCCAGCATAAATCCGTCAATAACCAGGGCAAGTGCAAAATATACAACAGGTAATTTTAATAAGATAAGGCTTACTTTAATGGCCGCTGAGATAAATAGGCATATATTCTGAATATGAACTATGTATTTTGATTTAACCTGCGACTGAAAATAGGAATCTATTACATTGAATGATTTAAATGCAGATGCAAAAGCGCATAAGCTGATTAAGGCTGTTAGAGAAATCCCCTGAACGGGCGATAATTCCCTGAAAAACACATACAGAACTACGGACAATGGAATAAGCAACAAACTCACCATCAATCTCATCCAAAATGAAGTACCTAAAATTAAATCGCGTTTCTCGGGAGTATGAATAATTTCGCGGATTATAAAACTATCTAATCCAAGAGTTGCCACAGCAGCAAATAATCCGGTGAATGCCATTGCAAAGCTAAGATCACCAAAAGAGGAAGGTCCAAGATAGCGGGCGATGATAAAGCCAACGATCATACTTAAAATACGGCCGAGCATAAGCCATGCTGTATTTTTGAAGTATTTTTCGAAAGCCTGCGGATCAAAACCGGTAATGGCGGGTATCTTCATTAACGGCAAATGTAACAGAAATTTATTGTGTGATTGATTAGAGATGATTAAGTTATTAAAACTCTGCCGGCGGCTGAAGGAAATTAATCCGTATCCCTGGAAAAAAAATATAGTCAAAAAAAAGGGCTTAACACTCGCTAAGCCCTTACATATCCCCTCACAGAATACTTTTATTAAAATTTTACTGATTTGTAAATTTCTTAGAATTGATTTTACGTTCAGATTCAGTAAGATAAATTTTACGCAGACGCATGCTTTTTGGCGTAATCTCGATATACTCATCAGCCTGGATGTACTCCATGGCTTCTTCAAGTGAAAACTTGATAGCCGGTGCAATACGGGTGTTATCATCCGTTCCGGAAGCACGCATGTTAGTCAATGCTTTTCCTTTTACAAGATTTACAACCAAATCATTATCGCGAATATGCTCGCCAAGTATTTGACCTTCATACACATCCACACCCGGATCTACAAAGAACCGACCGCGATCCTGTAATTTATCTATTGAATAAGCTGTTGTCTGACCTTTATCCATTGAAACCAATACACCATTCAAACGACCTGGAATTGTTCCTTTCCATGGCTCGTATGCTTTGAAACGGTGAGCCATAATTGCTTCTCCGGCTGTAGCCGTTAAAACATTATTACGAAGACCGATGATACCGCGTGCAGGAATCTCAAATTCAAGATGCTGAAGATCTCCTTTAGGCTCCATCACCAATAACTCACCTTTACGCTGAGTTACCAGCTCGATAACTTTACCGGAAACTTCTCCGGGAACATCAACAATAAGAGTTTCAATAGGCTCACATTTGGCACCGTCAATTTCTTTAACGATTACCTGCGGCTGTCCTACCTGGATCTCATATCCTTCGCGACGCATAGTCTCAATCAATACTGATAAATGCAGAATTCCACGGCCATAAACCAGGTATGAATCCGGAGAATCTGTCTCAACCACTTTCAGGGCAAGATTTTTCTCCATTTCCTTCATCAAACGATCACGAAGATGACGGGAAGTAACAAATTTACCTTCCTTACCAAAGAAAGGTGAGTTATTGATTGTGAACAACATGTTCATGGTTGGCTCATCAATTTTGATAACGGCCAGTTGTTCCGGTTTCTCAAAATCAGCAATTGTATCACCAATATCAAATCCTTCAATACCTACAACTGCGCAGATATCTCCTGATCCAACTTCGGTTACTTTAATTTTACCAAGACCTTCGAAGGTATATAATTCTTTAATTCTTGACTTCTGAATAGTTCCGTCACGTTTTACTAAAGAAACCGGTTGGTTCTCTTTAATGGTACCACGTGCAACACGACCTACAGCAATACGGCCAACAAAAGATGAATAATCTAATGAGGTAATCTGCATTTGCAATGTTCCGTCAAATGTAGGAGCAGGTGGAATGAATTCAAGGATAGCATCCATTAATGGAGTGATATCTTCTGTTTGATTTTTCCAGTCAGTACTCATCCATCCGTGTTTGGATGAACCGTAAATAACGGGGAAATCCAACTGATCTTCAGTTGCTTCCAGGTTGAAGAATAATTCAAAAATAGATTCGTAAACTTCCTCTGGGCGACAGTTTTCTTTATCCACTTTATTAACAACAACAATTGGTTTTAAGCCAAGAGCCAATGCTTTTTGAGTAACAAAACGAGTTTGAGGCATTGCACCTTCAAACGCATCGACCAATAACAGAACGCCATCAGCCATTTTAAGTACCCGCTCAACTTCACCGCCAAAATCGGCGTGACCTGGGGTATCAATAATATTGATTTTAACACCTTTATAGTTAACAGATACGTTTTTTGAAACGATGGTTATACCACGTTCACGTTCAAGATCGTTACTGTCAAGTATCAATTCACCCTTTGCCTGGTTGTCCCGAAAAAGATTGGTTTGATGTAAAATTTTATCAACCAGGGTCGTTTTACCGTGGTCAACGTGTGCGATGATCGCTATATTCCGGATATTTTGCATGCAAAAACTACTTATGAAAATTTCTGCAAAGGTAGCTTTTTAAATCTGATATTTAGATATCTATTAATCTGAAGATCAATTGACAATTATTATTTTACAATAATCTAATTTTGCTTTAATGGGAATTCAGGAAATAATATTGATTATTTTATTTGCAGGGGCACTATTTTATGTTGGGCGAATAATTTACCGAAGCTTAAATTCTAAAAACGGATGTGCAAGTAATTGCAATAAATGTGCTGCAGATTTTAGTAAAATAAAAATCCCGACCCCGAAAAACTGAATTATGCTTTTTCAATAAGGCAAACCGCGTAAGCAACAACACCTTCGCCACGCCCGATAAATCCCATGGTTTCGTTAGTGGTTGCCTTAATAGAAATATCTTCTTCGCTGATCAAAATTGCTTCCGCAATATTTTTTTTCATTTCGGCTACATGGGGATTAATTTTAGGAGCCTCCAGACAAATCATCGCATCTATATTGCCAATAGTCCAGCCTTTTTCTGCCAATAATTTTACACATTCCTGGAGCAATAACAAACTGCTGATTCCTTTCCAGCGCTCATCAGTATTCGAAAAATGATGACCAATATCACGCAGGTTAGCGGCACCTAAAAGTCCGTCGCATATAGCATGAAGCAACACATCGGCATCTGAATGTCCGTAAGCCCCGGAATGATGTTCCAGGCTTACACCTCCCATTACAAAAGGATGATTTTCCACCAATTGATGGACATCAAACCCAAACCCAACCCGGATCTTCATAAATTGAAATTACTTTTTGACAAAATTGAACATGAGGGAAAAGCGGAGAGTTTGCGCCAAAGGACTTTTTTGCTGATTAGCCAGCAGGTAGGCAATATCCAGATCGAATACATTATATCTTAAACCTGCTCCCAGCGTAGCATATTGTCTGTCGCCCTTGCTTGGGTTTTCATAAAAATATCCGGCCCGAACGGCAAACTGTTTATTATACCAGTATTCTGTGCCTATAGAATAACTGATTTCTCTCAGCTCTTCGGAAAATCCTCCGGGAGCATCACTAAAGGAACCAAATATTCCGGAAGGAACAGAGCGGTCAGGATCTTTACCGCTGATTATATTTCCGTCCTCATCACGTATTGGGCTGGTTGGCACCAATAACTTATTAAAATCCAATGCAACAGTAAACTGATTCAGATCATCAATATTAAGTGTGGTAGCTCCACCTAATTTCATATTCGTAGGAAGGAATGATTTTTCAGCGGCATCAGAATAATTCACCTTCGTGCCGATATTCGAAATATTCAGTCCTAAAGCTATCTCGGCATCTTTACCTAACAAGGTTCCAGGTTTTTTGTAATAAGCCGAAACATCTGCTGCAAGTGCTGAAGCAGGTCTGATTTCCTGTCCGTTAAACTGCCCGTTACTTAAACTCGATCTGATATACCTGATTGCAGTTCCCAATGAAAAATTCTCTCCAAACTGACGTGCAAAAGTTCCGTCTATCGCAAATTCGTTAGGGCTGTAAATACCAATGTCATTCTGGTTATTATCGGTTAGCTGAATAGGACCGTATGAGAAATAACGCAGAGAACCTCCAATCGTATTTCGATCATCCAAACGATGATAAACAGATAAATAACCCAGATCAATATCGGGAACAAGATTTCTTAGCCAGGGAGTGTAGGAAACGGAAAAACCAGTTGAATTTTCCATGAAAGCCAATTTAGCGGGATTCCAGTGCATTGCATTCGCATCAGCAGAAATTGCTACGCCTACGTCGCCCATGGCGCCAGAACGGGCATCGGGAGCAATCAGCAAAAATGGGGCTGCGGTCTGAATGGTATTGGTTTGCCTGCCGTCACTTTGTGTTTGACTAAAAGCGAAACTATATACTAAAGTTAAGCTCAAAGAAAGAAGTGATCCCCGCATGATTGTATTCAATGTCATATTTTTAAGAGTAGCATTAACACCAAAAATAGAATTAATTAAGATATTTCAATATAACTAATTTCGGCTTGTCTAAAGAATCCAAAATTACAGTTACAGCTAACAAATTTGTCATGGCCATACTGTTTGTATTGACTGTAAAATATTCTTACCGATTTGTTATACCACATAAAAACTTCCTTGAAAATGCATCATCAATTCTTTCTTCAAAAAAACATGAAATTATTTTGCGCTTAAATTTTAAAAATCAACGGGCATCATCCTGAACAATGATCATTGTGTAAAATTGGAACAATAATCTGAGGCACAAATCGTTTCAAAATTGATTTCAAAAAATCCAAACAGTTTGTAACTCTTTTTATCGGATTTTCGTTTGAGTAGTAAAAGTAAATTGACTATTAAACCACGTACATTACGATCTATTTGATTTGTGATATTATTCTGATTTAGTATTTTTAAAAATTAAATGCTCATTTACACCTAATGATAAGAATATCTATAATTTTCTGTACCGCTATTTTGGCAGTTTTCTTTTTAGGAACCGGCTGTAAAAAACGTCAGGCATCCTCAAAAACGGGAATGGCCTACAATGATAAGTACAACGGCGGTTTCGAAGTAAATAAAAAGGTAAAACCAGGTCCAGGTCCGGGATTAGTAGCTATTGAGGGCGGTACATTTGTAATGGGTGGAAGTCTGAATCAGGATTTGGGATATGAATTCGATAATGTTCGCCGACGCGTTACTGTTGCCTCTTTTTATATGGATGAAACGGAGGTTGCAAATGTTGACTGGCTGGAATATTTATACTGGATCAGAAGAAATTTTCCTGAAGACAGAGAATACTATTATAATGCATTGCCCGATACTTTAGTTTGGAGGCAACCCCTTTCATATAATGAGCCTTACGTAAATAACTATTTACGTCATCCTGCATTTCAGGATTATCCTGTTGTTGGAGTTACCTGGGAACAGGCTAATGCATATTGCGAATGGCGTACAGATCGTGTGAATGAAGAAATTTTACGCCAGCGTGGAATTTTAATTGATTATAAAACTTTAGCAGGTGCAGGTAAAGGCAAATCTGCAGGAGCCACTACAACTACTGCTACCTCTTCTGAACCTTTCAACACCGATATTTATTTAAATGGACAGTACAGAGGCGAAGGAATTGACGGCAAGAAAATGCCAAGAGATTTAAATCCAAACACCACCACAACTGGTGCAACCGCTAAAGGTAGCAAAGGTCCAACACGTCCGGTTAGATTAGAGGATGGTGTTTTAAAACAACCGTACCGTTTACCTACTGAGGCAGAATGGGAATATGCTGCGCTTTCCTTAGCAGGAAATACTGAATACGAAAACATCTCTGACGGAAAAATCTATCCATGGAATGGTTTAGGCGTACGTTCTCCTAAAAAGAAAACGCAGGGTATGATTCTGGCCAACTTTAAACGGGGTGAAGGTGATAACATGGGTACAGGCGGATATCTGAATGATAAAGCCGATATAACTGCTCCAGTTCGCAATTACCTTCCAAATGATTTCGGCTTATATAATATGGCAGGAAATGTAAATGAGTGGACGGCTGATGTTTACCGAAAACTGTCATTTGAGGATTTTGCAGATTTTAATCCTTTCCGTGGAAATGAATATGTAAATAAGCGTTTATCTGACAGAGATAAGGGTACTTACGCAAAAGATAAATACGGTCGCCCGATTAAAGATGCTGCCAAGGCCGGTAAAAAACAAACATGGGCTGAGATTCAAAGCGATCAGGCTTCAAGAGATAGTTCTGCAATTGCAGGCAAACCATATAATCCTGATTTCCGTGGACATTTAGATTCAGTAAATCAGGACCTTTACGGCGTTACTACGCTGGTTAATGATAAATCAAGAGTATTCAAAGGCGGTTCATGGAATGACAGAGCTTATTGGCTTAATCCAGCTACCAGAAGATTTAAACAACAGGAAGAAGCTGGTGCTGAATTGGGTTTCAGATGTGCCATGACATTAGTTGGTGAGCCTGAGATTAACACCGGAGGTAAACCGCATTTTGATCAGCCAAAATCAAAAGCAAAATCTTTAAAAAAGGGTAGATAAAAATTACCTTACAAAAAAAGGGATCGCTAAGCGATCCCTTTTTTTGCTCATCCCCGACATATAATTACAGCTGAATAATAATGCTATACATGGTAACCACTGGTCGGCAGTTAACATAAGCATTCACTCTATATCCGTAATTATTTAAGGCGGATAATAATAAGATATTCGATGGCCTTTAAAAAAAGAAACGTCTAAAGGGAAAATCCCTTTAGACGTTTTGTATTGGATATTTGTTTGACTACAAATAACCCGGATTCTGAACAAGCTCAGTATTCGCCCTGATCTCCCTTTCAGGAATAGGAAAAACTAATTCCGGACTATTATATGCAAATGCCCCTGTAGATCTTTTGGTTCGTCTGAGATCATGAATGCGTGATCCCTCAAAAGCAAGCTCCAGTTCTCTTTCTAATAAAATATTATTTAAAGTAACTGCAAGTAAAGGAGCGGCTCCGGATCGCGTTCTGATTACATTGACATCTGCCAAAGGTGTGTTGCCAACTGAACTCCCCAGTCTGAAATTACACTCAGCTCTGGTTAGATACATTTCCGCTAGGCGGATTACAGGAATATTCTGACCGAATGTTTTCCATTTCCCGGTATATAAATTTCCAGGACGGGCACCGACACCTGTATAAATTAAATCTTTGCCCCGTGCATCATTGGCAGGATATAAAGCCTGGAAGGCTGCATTCACCCGCAAATCAGCTCTGCCTATTCCAACAAGGCTCGCATAAAACGTGGTGAGTCCGTCATTGGATGTTCCTGCATTATTCTGATCATTTTGCTCAATCTCAAATAAGGCTTCACTGGTACGTTTGTTAGAAAATACAGATTCAAGAGTAGCACTTAATCTAAAACGTGGATTGTCAATTATTGTATTAGCGTCTGCAAGAGCGTCTGCATATCTTCCCATTGCTAAATATACTCTTGATCGGAAAGCTAAAGCAGTGTAAATATCTGCCCTGGCGCCATTATCCTCAGGTAATTTAGAAATAGCAGCAGTCAAATCGGCCAAAACCTGATTGTAAACTTCCTCAACCGTATTTCTTTTTCCTTTAACTGCGGCAGTTTCTTCGGCTTTCACCGCTGTTACAGAAATGGGAATCCCAAGCTGGGTATTAGCTCCGGGAGTTGCACTATCATAAGGTAAAGCATAAAGTCTAACCAGTTCAAAATGCATAATTCCCCTTACCCAAAGTGATTCACCTTCATAAGTGGATTTTTCTGCTACATCAGTAACTTTATCTAAATTCTCCAGAACATTGTTAACATTATTAATAGCAGCATAAGCCTGAATCCAGGTGCGGGTAATATCCGCATTATTAGGTAACATAGCTCTGTTTGCTACCTGACGGTAACTTTGAAATGTTCCGGCCCAGCGTACATAATTATCTGAGCCAAGGAGTTCCGGTAAAATATTGAGATTGGTACCATAAAGAGCTCCGCCACCCATAATTGAATAGGCACCAATTACAGCACTTCTTATGTCCGAACTTGATTCGAGAGCTGTTGTGGCATCAATATTTTGTCTGGGCTCAAATTCGAGCTTTTTATCACACGAAGTAGTTAATGTTGCCAAAAAAACAATCATTAACGCCTTTTTTATATATTTCTTTTCCATGTTTTCTTAGTTATTAGTCAGCTTAAAAACCCATATTTATTCCAAACGTAATGGTACGGGCCTGAGGTGGTGTATAAAAATCATGGCCCAAATTCACATTACCAGTATAGGTAGCATTCACTTCCGGATCATATCCGCTGTAATCTGTAAAAGTAAACAGGTTTTGAGCTGCGGCAAAAATGCGGGCATTCTGAATTTTGGCTCTAGAAATAAATGATTTCGGAAGATTATATCCTAAAACCACATTTTTTACGCGGAAGTAAGAACCATCCTGTACCCAACGAGAAGATTTAATTGCACCGTTACCTTCGTAAAGCCTGGCTTGTGGAACATTGGTGATATCACCGGGCTTTTGCCATCTTTTCAACTGATCTACCGTTTGATTATCAAAATAATCTCCGTTTACAGACTGGAAGAAACCAGCGATATTATACAGATCATTTCCATAAACAAACTGAGTCTGAACATCCAGATCAAAATTCTTGAATGAAAATTTATTACCAAAACCACCAATAAACTCCGGATTTGGATCACCTACTTTCTGGCTGTAACCGGAGAAATCATCCTGATCTACAATTGAACCATCTTCTTCATAATACTGAGCATTGCCATTCTCTCTGTTTACACCAGCATATTTCGGACCGTAGAAGTATCCGTAAGGTTCTCCTTCAGATATTCTACCAAGCTGCCTTCCTCCACCATCTATCGTAGAGCCATTTAAATTGGTTAATTTGTTTTTATACGTAGAAATATTAAAACTGGTACTCCATTTAAAGTCTCCAACAAGGTTTTGAGTATTCAACGAGGCTTCAAATCCCTTATTCTCCAGACTGCCCAGGTTTTTGGTAATAACCGTAAAACCATTGGTTGCAGGTAAAGGAAGATTTAACAGCAGATCAGATGTTTGCTTATTGAAATAATCCAATTCCATGCTTATCCGATCATTGAATAAACCAAAATCGAGTCCGATATCCAGTTGGTTCGTTTTTTCCCAGCTTAAATCAGGTCTGCCGAGCTGGCTGAAAACAATTCCAGATTGATCTGCATAAGGAGAAGCACCGTATAAAGTACGGGAAGCAAAGTTTCCAATCTCCGAGTTTCCGGTAGTTCCATAACTGGCTCTCAATTTTAAGAAACTAATAGCGGTACTTTCTTTCAGGAAATTTTCCTGGGAAACAATCCATCCGGCAGAGACTGCAGGAAATACACCATACCGGTTATCACTTCCAAATCTGGACGAACCATCAACCCGAACAGAACCGCTTAATAAATACCGGTTATTAAATTTATAATTGGCACGTGAGAAATATGACAAAAAGCTAAACCCGGTTTCAGTAGAATTACCGGCGCTTATAATAGCGGCGCTGGCAATCTTTGTAAACTTATCACTTGGAAAACCCTGTCCGGTGGAGGACGTAGAAAAAGTACGTGCTTCCTGAAAAGATACTCCACCCAATAATTCAATATTGTGCTTATCGAATACCTTAGTATACGTTAAAACGTTATTGGTATTGTAAGACGAAGCACGAACCTGATTATTAAACGCATAACCGGAAGGTGCACCATCCAGGGTTTCACGACCGTTAAATTGTTCTTCCTCCAGCTGCACAATATCAAAACCAAATTCAGATCTGAATTTCAAAGACGGAATAATATCCCAATCTAAAAAAGCATTACTTAATGATCTGAATTGCTTTGACTCATTGGTAGCTTCTACAAGATCTATTAGATTATTATAATAAAATGTAGATCTGTTTAATGATCCCGTGGCCGGATCTATAAAAGCCTGAATAGAAGGGATAGCATTCAACTGCAATGGATTGGTAAATGCATTATCACTTGCAACCCGGTAATTAACGGTTTTATTAAGGGATAAATTTAATCCTATTTTTAGATTTTTAACGACAGAATGATCCAGATTAATCCGGCCATTTGCCCGATTAAGTTTATTTCCGGCTATTATTCCTTTTTGATCACTATACCCCCCATTAACCAGAAATCTGGTTTTGCTGTCGCCACCATTCATAGAAACTGAATACTGAGAAATTGCACCGTCCTGAAAAGCTTTATCTGCCCAATTGGTATCGTAGTTTTCATTCCAGTCTGTGGTTCCTGACTCAGCCTCGAACTCCTCTGCTGCGTCATATCCCATATTTGATGCTGCTTCGCCAAATAATTCTTTGTATTGTGCAGCATTTAAAAATTCCTGTTTGCGGGTTGGTTGACTGAAACCGGTATAATATCCTACAGAAACCTGGGTTCTGCCCTGAATACCGCTTTTAGTAGTTACCAGAATTACACCATTTGCGGCTCTTGAGCCATAAATAGCCGCTGCTGAAGCATCTTTTAACACATCAATAGAAAGAATATCTTCCGGCGCAATTGATGAAAGCGGATTATCAGGCTCGGTAGAACTGCCCAGGCTTTGAGAAATTACCGGCTGTCCGTCAATTACAAACAGAGGCTGATTACTGGCAGAAACAGATGAAATACCCCGGATACGAATATTGATTGCCTGCCCTAGCTTTCCGGAACCAGAATTAATAAATACACCGGCTGCACGACCCTGCAGGGCTGTTTCAAATGTTGGAAGTGGAAGATTTGCGATATCCTTGGCTTTAACACCGGATATCGATCCTGTTAAATCCTGTTTAATCTGAGTTCCATAACCCACTACAACTACTTCAGATAATTGCTTTTGTTCTTCATCCATCTGAACGTCCATCATGGAGGTAGAAACAGGAACTTCCTTTTGCCGGTAACCAATATACTTGAATACAAGCGTAGTGGCATTAGCAGAAACATTTAATTTAAATAATCCCTGAGCATCTGTTAGCGTACCAACTGCCGGATTTCCTTTAACGGATACACTCACCCCCGGTAAGGGTAAACCGTCACTTACTGCAGTAACTTTTCCATTAACTGTAGTGCTTTGAGCAAAAGTTAAGGAATAAGATAGCAGAAGGCCTAGAATAGATAGTAAGATTTTTTTCATAAATAATCTCAGATTAAATTGTGTTTAAGGAAGTTAGCAAAAACTATCCAAAATAATTAACCTAGATATTATTTATTACATCAAACTTTATAGAAATAAAAATATCAATTATTCAAAAACAATCATTACCTGGTTTTTCTCCAGCTTATCGGCAGGTTTAATCTTAATATTTTTAATTTTAGCATCTGCAGAAGCTTTAATGATATTTTCCATTTTCATCGCTTCAAGTACCAGAAGATTATCGCCCTTTTTAATTTCATCACCTTCTGATACAAGAATTTTAAGAACCAGTCCAGGCATTGGAGCTTTCAAATCACCGGGTTTGGCAGTTGTTAAATGGTCAAGACCCAATTGATGCAGTAACTCATCATATTGATTGCTAATTTCCAGAGTATAAATAGTTGAGTTTACTTTTACAGTACAGCGTTTTTCATTTTTATTATACTCCACAACTTCAACTCTAAAAGATTTGCCGGAGGAGATTACATGAAAATGATCTTTATTAATTTGATATATATCAGCAGCGACAGGTGTATTATTAATCTTTAGAATAGACTTATCCTCAACTATCTGGAAATCAAACTTTTTGTTTACTTTAATTTTTAACATATTTATTGAGTTAACGCATACTGCACTAGATTAGCTCCCATTTTCAGGGCTTTGAGACGGGTTTCTTCGCTGTCGGAGGGATATGTACCAAAATCTTCCCAACCATTACCTAAATCTGTTTCAAAGGTATAATAACATACTACTCTTCCTTTTAATATAAGAGCAAAACCTTGCGGGCGTTTTCCGTCATGTTCATGGATTTTGGGAAGCCCTGAAGGAAATTTAAATTTTTGATTATAAATAGGGTGACTGGCTGGTAGCTCAATAAAATCCAGCTCGGGAAAAACCTTTTTCATTTGAGGCCTTATGAACTGATCTAATCCATAATTATCATCGA
Organism: Daejeonella oryzae DSM 19973; assembly: GCF_000422945.1. Lineage (GTDB taxonomy): Bacteria > Bacteroidota > Bacteroidia > Sphingobacteriales > Sphingobacteriaceae > Daejeonella > Daejeonella oryzae. The sequence continues at coordinate 1,215,868 of NZ_AUHA01000002.1, read as the reverse complement.
TATGAAGAAAGCCTCCACCTTTAAGATAAGTTGCCAAATTCTGAGCTTCCTGGTCAGAAAACGACACATTTCCATGACCTGTTAAATAAACAAAAGGGTAATTAAACAAATCAGCACTTCCAACCTCAACAATAGCATCCTCGTCATCAAAATTAGTATTCAAATTTTGGTTGCAAAATTTAATAAGGTTTGGCAGAGCACTCCGGTTTGCATACCAGTCTCCACCACCGCTGTATTTAAGTTTGGCCAATTTATATGTGGGAGAATAGAAAGAAAGCAGAACAAAGCAAAATAAACCTGATATGAGGTAAAGAAAAATGTTCCTGTTCATCGGTTTAAAAAATTTATCTCAAAAACTGCTTCCAGCGCTGCTGTTTCGGTTCTTAGCCGGGATTCTCCTAAAGTTATAGGTTTAAATCCGGCTTTCAGAGCAAGATCAACTTCAGATGTTGTAAAATCTCCTTCTGGTCCTATCAAAATTAAATACCGGGAGTGTGGAATAAGATTCTGTTTTAAAAACTGCTTGTCGCTGTCTATGCAATGAGCAATATATTTTTCACCGGGAAAATCACTTTCAATAATTTTTTTAAAGGATACAGCTTCATTAAGTTTTGGATGATACGCTTTTAAGGATTGCTTAACGGCTGCTGTTATAACTTTACTCAACCGCTCGGTTTTGACTTCCTTCCTTTCAGACCTATCACAGATCATGATGGAAATTTCATCGATACCAATTTCAGCCGCTTTTTCCAGAAACCATTCGGTACGCTCAATATTTTTAGTTGGCGCAATAGCGATATGCAAATGATGATTACGTTTGCCGTATTCAAACCTGGCCTCCGTAATTTTTAAAGCAGTTCTTTTAGGATGCGGATCTATTATTTGTGCTGTGTAAAAACCTCCTTTGCCGTCAATCAGATAAATCTCATCATGAAGCTGCATCCGCAGTACTTTTATGCAGTGTTTACTTTCTTCCTCATTTAAAAGATGGAGTTTCCCATTAATTAAAGGAGTGTAAAAAAGATGCATATCTCTAACAGTTAAAGCCGCAATAATTAATGAAGGTCTATTGCGTCAGAATTATTAATGACCAATTCCAGTTTTACTGATTCAATATTTTGCTCGGTCTTTTTAAGGATAATAATGTTGTACCCGTTAAATTCCTGCATTTCGCCTACTTCCGGAAATTTACCGAACAAATCGCCAACCAAACCAGCTAAGGTGTCATAATCCCCATCTTCCGGAAGATCATGGGGGAGATATTCATTTACATCATAAATGCTGGCCTCAGCATTTACAATAAATTCGGTTTCAGATATTTTATCGACAATCGGTTTTTCCTCATCGTACTCATCCTGAATCTCGCCAACCAGCTCTTCAACAATATCTTCCAGAGTTACCATTCCGGCTGTTCCTCCAAATTCATCCAGTACAATTGCAATTTGAATTCTTTTTAATTGCAATTCACTCAGCAAATCGTTGATCTTTTTAGTTTCCGGAATAAAATATGGCTTCCTGATAATGTCTTTTAAAACCAGTTCCTGCTTCTTTGCCAGTAAGGGCAGAATATCTTTTGCATGAACAATACCCACTATCTTATCAATGGTCTCATCATAAACCGGTATTCTGGAATATCCTTCTTTTATAATGTTATCTAAAAACAAGTCGTGTGAAGTAGTTAGTTCAACCGCCGAAATTTTTGTGCGGGGAACCATTATATTCTTTACAACACGCTCATTAAAATCAAATACGTTTTTAATCAGTTCGTGCTCATTATTTTCTAATGCGCCACTTTCTTTTCCCTGATCTAAAAGATACTGAAGCTCTTCTGAACTGTGGTGAGCTTCGTGGGTACCTAGAGTGTTTATCCCGAATAACTTGAGGATTACATTTGCGAATCCGTTTAACAACCAGATAAACGGGCGGAAAACTAAGTAAAAGAAATGTAGCGGTAAAGCGATGCCCATTGTTGTTTTAACCGGTCTCTGGATAGCCAAAGATTTTGGAGCCAGCTCGCCAAATACAATGTGCAGAACAGTAATTATACTGAAAGCAATTACAGGTGCAAATGTGCCTGAGAATGAGTTTACAAAGGTGGCTGAAGCGCCGAAAAAAGTCAGAACATTTCTTAGCATGTGTTCCATTACTTCTTCACCCACCCAACCTAAGCCTAATGAGGCAAGAGTTATACCCAGCTGGGTGGCCGCTAAATAGCCATCCAAATGCTGGGTCATGTGCTTGGCGATTTTAGCAACTTTACTGCCTGTTTTCGCTTGAATCTCTATTTGTGAAGCTCTTACTTTCACAATTGCAAATTCAGCTGCTACGAAAAATCCGTTCAGAAATACCAGAAAAAACGTAACAAAAATCTGAAAGCCCATTTTTTACTTATTAACGAAAGTTGATTGATACAATTCCATGCTTTCCTTAATTACTTTATAAGCATATCTTTTACCAAGTAAATGTTCAATACTTACATTTTTTTCTTCCAGAGCTTTGTAATCCTGAAAAAACCGAACAATCTCTTTCATTGCATGCGGAGGTAATTCGGACAGGTCATTGATATAATTAACTGACATATCATTTTTCGCTACCGCGATAATTTTGTCATCCTGCTCCCCATTATCAACCATATGCATTACGCCAATTACTTTTGCTTCAACAATAGACATTGGATAAACATCTACAGAGCATAACACCAATATATCTAAAGGGTCATGATCATCGCAATAGGTTTGCGGTATAAAGCCATAGTTTGCAGGATACATTACTGATGAAAACAGAACTCTGTCAAGCTTTATCAGCCCAGATTCTTTATCAATTTCATATTTAGCTTTTGATCCTTTTGGTATTTCAATTATGGCGTTGACAATAGATGGAATGTCATTACCTGGGGAAACATTGTGCCACGGGTGGTCTTTACTCATATTTATTCTACTTGATTTAACTCTTCTTCTTCAGTTTTGTCTACTCCTATTTTCCTTTTAAGGTAACCCCAAATAAGAGGTATAGTTGTAATTATTATAAATCCTACTATTATATAAAGCAGGTACTGATCAATTTCTTTCTCAAATCTCCGGCCTAAAAAATAACCCAGCAGTGTTAAAGATCCAATCCAGAGTACTGCTCCTGAAATATTATAGAAGGCAAATCTCTTAAATTCTAACTTTACAACTCCGGCAAAAATAGGAGCAAAGGTTCTAACTATCGGGATAAATCGTCCCATTATTAAAGCAAAAGCGCCTTGTTTCTTATAATAAACTTCGGCTGCCCGTAAATATCGTTTCTTAAAAAAAAACGAATCCCGCCTCTGGTATAATACGGGCCCGGTTTTTAATCCGAACCAATATCCTACGAAATTACCGGATACCGCAGCCGCTATTAATCCAGCTATTAAAGTATAAATAGTAACATCCAACTTATTTGTGGCAACAAACATTCCTGCCAAAAACAATAAATAATCTCCGGGAAGAAAGAAGCCAAAAAATAAACCGGTTTCTGCAAAAACAACAAACAGGACTACATAAAAGCCACCCTCTCGAAGTAATTTTTCCGGATCAATCAAATGTTGAAGGGTATCCCAAATTTCGTACATATGTTGAATATGGGTAAATCTACGACATTAAATTAATAATTTTCGGCTTAGAAAAGATTTGATATGACACCCGGATATATTCCCAAAATAATGGTGATTATTGCCGAAAGGGCTAATACCACTTTAAAAAAGGGGGATTCTGCCACAATCGAGCGCTCTGCATCTTTAAAATACATTGCCACAACTACTCTTAAATAATAGAATATTCCGATTACAGCGTTGACCACTGCCAGAACTATCAGCCAGATATGGTACTCAGAAAGTGCTGATGAGAACATCATGAATTTACCTATAAAACCTGCTGTTAAAGGTATTCCGGCCAGAGAAAGCATCGCCACAGTTAAGGTGAAAGCCATAAAAGGGTTGCGTTTTGCCAATCCGTTAAAACTATCAAAGCTATCAGAACCTGTTTGTCTTTTTACAAGAATTAGTACGGCAAAAGCAATTATAGATGCAATAGAATAAGCTGTGGCATATACAAATACCGCATTTACCGATGCAGTTCCCAAAGCTATAATGGCAAACATCATATATCCGGCATGAGATACACTGGAATAAGTGAGCATGCGCTTAAAGCTATGCTGGTACAGCGCAGTAATATTTCCAATAAATAATGTTGCTACCGTCATTACCAATAATGGCGGCATCCAGAAATCATGAAGGGGTGCGAAGCAAATTAAAAAGATTCTTAGAAAAGCAGCAAAGCCAGCTGTTTTTACAACGGTACTCATAAATGCTGTAATCAGGGTTGGAGAACCTTCATACACATCAGGAGCCCAGAAATGGAATGGAGCAACGCCCACTTTAAAACCTAAACCGATAATCAGCAATAATAATCCCCCGTAAAACAGCGGAGAAATAATAGTTGGATTTGAAATTACATATTGTTTAATTTCCAGCAGATCAAATGATCCGGTTGCACCGTAAAGCAGCGTAATACCGAACAATAAAAAACCGGTAGAAAAGGCTCCCATAAGGAAATACTTAAGGGCTGCTTCATTTGATGCGAAATTCTTTTTACGAATACCGGCAAGAATGTAGAGACTTAAAGACATAATTTCTATTCCAATAAAAAGCATAGAAAGATTATGATAAGAAACCATAACAACAATCCCGGCAAGGGCAAAAATGATGATGGCGTAATATTCGGCCACATGTTCGCTAATCCGCTCAAAGTAATCTTTGGAAACCAGCAATATCAGCATGGAAGAAAAAATACAGATCGAGGAGAATGCAACAGCGAAATTATCAAATAACATCATTCCGCTATAAATGGGAACGGCATTAGAATTCCATTCAATTACCGCTAAGCCCAAGGCCGCTGCAAGCCCAAACATAGTAACAGGCAACAATGCTTTTTTAGCTTTAAATAGTCCTAAATATAAAACTACAATTGCTAAAATAGATAAGGTTATTAAGGTATTCATGCTTTACTTAACTAAAATCTTTTGATTTACCTGTTCAATTAAATTAATCACTGAAGCTTCAGAAATATGCAGCAGCGGATTTGGATAAATACCAATACCGATCACCAGCACACACAGAATCAGCAGAACTGCTTTTTCGGTCAAATCGATATCCCCAAATAATGAAGTACGTTCATTAAGCTCTCCAAACATGATTTTCTGATACATCCGAAGCATGTAAACCGCTCCGAAAATAATTGTAAGACCAGCAACTGCAGCATACCAGATGTTGTAATTATATACCCCCATCAGCAACAAAAACTCTCCTATAAATCCATTGGTTAATGGCAAACCTACTGAACCCAATAACAGGATCAGAAAGCCTATGGCGAGGCCCGGAGCAACTTTTGCAATACCTCCCATTAAAGTCATATCGCGGGTATTTGTTCTGCGGATAATAATATCCAGAACGAAAAACATCCCGACTACATTAATCCCGTGATTCAGCATTTGAATCATAGCCCCTTGTAATCCCTGTACATTCCAGGCAAAAATAGCTGCGGATATCAGTCCAACGTGGGCAATGGAAGAATAAGCCACCAAACGCTTCATATCTTTTTGCGTAAACGCGATAACAGATGCGTACACAATACCGATGATGGATAAAATCATGGCGGTTTGTCCCCACTCCGAAAAACCAAGCGGTGCAACAGGAATCAACCAGCGGATAACGCCGTAGATTCCCATTTTAAGCATAATACCCGATAACAGCATGGTACCTGCTGTTGGAGCTTCGGTATACGTATCCGGCTGCCAGGTGTGGAATGGGAATACCGGCATTTTGATAGCAAAAGCCAGGAAGAAAGCGATAAAGATCCATCCCTGAATATTAGCCGGCAAATTCAGCTTATAAAATGAAGCGATATCATAAGAATTATCCGGAGTTTGCAGATGAAGATAAATGATCGCGATAAGCATTATCAAACTTCCCGCAATGGTGTAAATGAAAAACTTGAGGTTAACACGAATTCGGTTTTCGCCTCCCCATAGGGCACAAATAAAATAGATCGGGATTAAAGCGGCTTCCCAGCCGATATAAAAAAGGAAACCATCCAGTGCGGTAAATACCACGAGCAATCCGGCCTGCATAAAAAATATGAGCGCATAAAAAGCATTAGGGTTGCTGTACTTATGTTTTTGGCTTGCCAAGATAATAATAGGCACCAGTAAATTGGTAAGAATGATCATCATCATGCTGATCCCATCCACACCCAATTTGAAATGAATTCCCATAGATGGAATCCATGGCAGATCAATAAGAAACTGTGTGGACGCATCCGGAACGAATTTGTTTATAAGACCTATTGTAAACAATAAGGGTACAATCGAAGCTGCAAAAGCCCATTTAGAAACTGCACTTCCTTTAAATAAAGAAACTACTGTTAATAATAAAGGGAAAAGTAAGATTAGTAGTAATTGATTCATTTTATCGTTCTAATCCTTGTTATTAAATTTTATAAAAACCATATACCAGCAAAGCAATTATACCGGCTACCATCATGAATATGTAGAAACCTACATTTCCTGACTGAATTAACCTGAAGCCTTTACTTGCTTCATTGGCACCTGCACCCAAGCCGTTAACCAATCCGTCGATTCCACGTTTATCCACTATCTTATAAAAGAATCCTGATAAAGCATCCAGAGGACGGGTGAAAACAGCATTATAAATCTCGTCTATGTAATATTTATTGTAAGATATTTTAGAGAAGGCAGGTCGGGCGATAGTATCTGCAACAGGAACATGTGCACCTTTAACATAACGAATGTAAGCATACATGGATGCTGCCAGTGCCGCGGCAACAGAAACTCCCATCAATACGAATTCAGTACTATGATCCAGAGTTAAACCAGCCATTTTATTATTTGAAGCTTGAAATACCGGTTCCAGAAATTTAGACAACCAGTGCCCTCCGCCCAATACTTCGGGAACTCCAATGAATCCTCCGATAACCGATAAAACTGCGAGAATAATTAAGGGAATGGTCATTGATTTGGGAGACTCATGCAAATGATGCTCCTGATCTGAAGTTCCGCGGAAATTACCATAAAAAGTAAGGAACATCATTCTGAACATATAAAATGCGGTGAACATTGCACCAATTACTCCAATTACCCAGTAAACTTTGTTGTGTTCATAAACGTGGGCCAGAATTTCATCTTTTGAAAAGAATCCCGCAAATGGTGGTAAACCCGCTATAGCGATAGTACCAATCATCATCGTTAAAAATGTAACCGGAAGTTTCTTTTTTAACCCGCCCATATGACGCATGTCCTGCTCATTGCTTGCCGCATGAATTACAGAACCTGCACCCAGAAATAGAAGCGCCTTAAAAAATGCGTGCGTAATCACGTGAAAGAATGCACCTGTATATGCGCCAACTCCAAGTCCCAGAAACATATAGCCCAACTGAGAAACGGTTGAATATGCCAGAACCTTTTTAATATCAGTTTGGGTTAAGGCGATGGTGGCCGCCAAAATTGCGGTAGCTAATCCAATTACTGCCACTACCTCCAGCGTTTGAGGTGCAAGTGTAAAAAGAATATTAGAACGGGCGATCATGTAAATACCGGCTGTAACCATTGTTGCCGCATGTATTAAAGCTGAAACCGGCGTTGGTCCAGCCATCGCATCGGGAAGCCAGGTGAACAAAGGAATTTGCGCTGATTTACCGATAGCTCCTACAAAAAGTAAGGCTGTAATTAAAATTAATGTAGAATCGCCTGAAACCATTGATGCGGCCTGCGGAAATATTTTTGAAAATTCTACACTCCCAAACATGGTATAGATCAGGAAAACTGCAATCAGGAAACCCAAATCACCAATCCTGTTCATAACAAATGCCTTTTTAGCTGCGCTTGCGTAAGAAATATTGGTAAACCAAAATCCGATTAGCAGATAAGAACATAATCCTACTCCTTCCCAACCGATGAACATGATGACATAGTTAGAACCAAGTACCAACAATAGCATGAAGAATATAAAAAGGTTGAGGTAAGCAAAAAACTTTGCGAAACCAGCATCATGATGCATGTAACCTATAGAATAAATGTGGATAAGGAAACCTATCCCGGTAACGATCAGCAGCATTAATGAGCTTAGCGGATCTACCAAGAAAGAGAATGGTACAGTTAAACTTCCTGCATTAATCCAATCGAAAAGAGGGATTGTAAAGGATTTAACTTCAGAAGAATTTAATTCAAAAAAGATCCCTAAACTAATTCCGAAAGAAAGCAAAACCGCCAAACTGGCAATAGCTCCGACCAGGTTTTTAGGCAAAAAATTACGTCCCAGTCCGTTGATCAGGAAACCAATCAGAGGGATTAAAGGAACTAACCAAACTAAATTTATCATTCTTATCTATATAATTTCCATCCTTATAAAAGAAGGATCTGTACTATCGATTGCAAATCATTTGATCTGCGCAGGATTACATTGAGTATTTTACCACTTTAATTTGTTCAACACATCAATATCGGTTGAATGTGTATTCCGGTAGATCATTACAATAATTGCCAGTCCTACCGCAACTTCGGCGGCGGCCAGTGCCATAATAAAGAATACAAACACTTGTCCCGAAGCATCATTGTGATGTACAGAAAACGCCGTTAATAACAAATTAACCGCATTCAGCATTAATTCTACCGACATAAAAATTATGATCGCATTTCTGCGTATCAAAACACCCATTACACCAATTGCGAAAACAATGGCACTTAATAATATGTAATGATTTAAAGGAACGCCCTGCATGGCTTGAGTTACATTTTCCATTATATGCGTTTAGTATCTTTTTTGGCCAATAAAACTGCTCCTACCATTGCAACCAGCAACAGAATTGAAGAAACTTCAAAAGGAAGCAAAAATTCGCTGAATAAAACTTTCCCCAGATTTTTAACCAAGCCCAGATCCTGAGTTTGTAAAATAACCGGATCAGAAATATGTAATGATTTTAATGATCCCACCAGAGTAATTAATAGGCTCATTCCTGCAATCACTCCGGCAATTTTAAGCAGATTAGATTTCATAGGCTCTGAATCTTCGTTGAGATTTAGAAGCATGAGTAAAAACAGGAATAATACCATGATGGCTCCCATATACACAATAAAATTTACGATGGCCAGAAACTGGGCATTAAGTAAAATGTAGTGTATGGTGAAGGTGAAAAAGGTGATAATGAGATATAAAACACTGTGAATGGGGTTCTTTGAAAAGATCACCATTACAGAAAAAAAGATTGATAAAAATGCAATTAAATAAAATAGAGATATACTCATCAATGCTATAGTTTAGCCTTTAGCCTGTTTATAAGGCTGCAAAGGTATAATATTTTACGATTTTAGGGGTTCTTCAACAAGTTTGTCTTTACCGTAGATAAAGTCTTTTCTCAAATAGTCTGATTTTACTATAGGGCCATCCAGATAAATTGCTTCTTTAGGACAGGCCTCCTCGCATAATCCGCAAAAAATACAACGCAGCATATTTATTTCATAAACGGCTGCATATTTTTCTTCGCGATATAAGTTCTCTTCTCCTTTTTGACGTTCGGCAGCAATCATTGTAATTGCTTCTGCGGGACAAGATAATGCACATAATCCGCAGGCAGTACAGCGCTCACGTCCCTGTTCATCTCTTTTTAAAGAATGTAATCCACGCCAGTTTTCAGAAAACTCCCTCTCTACTTCAGGATAAAAAATAGTTTCCTTCTTTTTAAACATATGTTTGAAAGTAATGGCCATACCCTGAAAAATTGCAGGGAGATATAAACGCTCCCAGAAATTCATTGGTTTTTGATCCAGAACTTTCTTTCTGTTACTTAATGATTCCATATTCCCACCTCTAATCCTCTAATGGAGAGGATAAAATTATTAAAGTTTATCGTAAATCGTAATCCATATTCCGGTGATCACGATGTTTGCTATAGCTAAAGGAATCAGAACTTTCCATCCCAAATTCATTAACTGATCGTAGCGGAAACGTGGAACTGTCCACCGAACCCACATGAAGAAGAAAATAAATGCAAATACTTTAGCAAATAATACCGCCATTCCAATCAGCGGTCCTATTATCGGGCCAACCAATCCATTTACATAATCCATTCCCGGGTAGTTGTATCCACCAAAATATAAGGTAGACATCACTGCCGATGCTACAAACATATTCAGATATTCGGCAAACATGAATGCACCCATTTTAAAACCTGAATATTCCGTATGATAACCGCCAACCAGTTCGGTTTCGCATTCGGGTAAATCAAAAGGTGTTCTATTTGTTTCGGCAAATGAACACACCATGAATATTAAAAAACCTAAAGGCTGATACAAAATATTCCAGTTACCTCCGTGCTGCATTTCAGAAATCTCTTTCAGACTAAGCGTATTGGTTACTAATAAGAGAGCAATGATCGAAAGTCCCATAGGAATTTCATAGCTGATATTTTGTGAGGCCGCACGTATAGCTCCCATTAATGAGAATTTATTATTGGAGGCCCAGCCACCAATCATTAAGCCGTATACTCCTAAAGAAACTACGCCAAAAATGTACAAAATACCAACATTAATATCAGTTACCTGCAATGGAATAATACGATCCCCTATCACCATATCCTGCCCCCAGGGAATAACTGCGCTACCAATACAGGCAGTTAATAATGCAAGTGAAGGGCCGGCAATAAACAAAAACCGGTTTGCGTCTGCGGGAATTATTTCCTCCTTCATAAACATTTTCAGACCATCTGCAAGAGGCTGAAACATACCACCCGGACCGGCACGGTTAGGGCCTACCCGGTCTTGCAGATAACCCGCAATTTTACGTTCGGCAAGTGTTGAATAAGCCGCGATTCCCAGGCTGACCAAAAAGATCACGGTAATCAGAATAAATTTCTCTATGATAAATGATAGTTCCATTAAATTTTCGTTGCTCGTTCGAATTCTTCCTTATTAGCTTCTATCAGTATTGGATTATGTTTTATTACATCCAACGGTTTAGCCATTTCATAATGATTAGATGATATTACAGAAGTTTTGGCAATGTGCCTTGGTCCTTCAATTACCCAATCACTGGTCTTTTTTGTTTCAAACCGGCAGGTATTGCAAATAAAATCAGCTACTTCGCCAAACTGATCTTTGCGACCGGTAACACGTAAAACTTCTTCTCCCTTATACCAAAGGGTTACTTCTCCTTTACAGGTTGGGCAATCGCGGTGGGCGTCAACAGGTTTGGTAAACCATACTCTGTTTTTAAAACGAAAGGTGCGGTCAGTTAAGGCACCAACAGGGCAAACGTCAATAACGTTTCCTGAGAAATCATTATCAATAGCCTTTTCTATGTACGTGGAAATTTCTGATGCATCTCCTCTTCCCAATACTCCGTGAACCCGATTATTGGTTATCTGATCGGCAACATATACGCAACGATAACATAAAATGCATCGGGTCATATGCAGCTGAATTTTGTCGCCGATATCGATTTTATCGAAAGTGCGTCGTTCAAATTCATACCGGGTTTTCTCAACACCGTGCTCATAGCTCAGATCCTGCAAATGGCACTCTCCAGCCTGATCACAAATTGGACAGTCTAATGGATGGTTAATCAATAACATCTCCACAACACCTTTGCGGGCTTCAATAACTTCAGGAGAAGTAATATTCTCAACCTCCATTCCATCCATTACACCGGTACGGCAGGAAGCCACCAGTTTCGGCATCGGACGGGGATCTTTTTCTGAACCCTTACTCACCTTTACCAAACAAGTACGGCATTTACCGCCACTACCTTCCAGCTTCGAATAATAGCACATAGCAGGAGGTACAATATCCCCGCCTATCTGCCTTGCGGCATTGAGGATGCTTGTTCCCGGTTCTACTTCAACCGTAATCCCATCTATGGTAACTTTAACTTTTTCACTCATGTTAAAGATCTCTCTATTTCTTTATTTAGTCATTTGTTAAAAATGACGTGTATTAACTTATTTCCTCAAGCTTTGGCAATGGATCTGCATAGTTAGCAATCCCATAATTTCTGTTTAATGCATCAGAAGGGTTTGTTACGTGCCATTCAAATTCATCACGGAAATGACGGATGGCACTGGCAACAGGCCAGGCTGCCGCATCGCCCAGCGGGCAAATTGTATTTCCTTCTATCTTTTTAGAAACATCTACCAGTAAATCCAGATCACTCATTTTACCATGACCGTATTCAAGTCTGTGTAAAACCTTCTCCATCCAGCCTGTTCCTTCACGGCAAGGCGAACATTGTCCGCAACTTTCGTGATGATAAAAACGGCTGAAGTTCCAGGTGTTGCGTACAATACATTGATCTTCGTCAAAAGCAATAAAACCACCTGAACCCATCATAGACCCGGATTGGAATCCACCCTCGGCCAAAGATTCATAACTCATTAATCGACTTTCGCCTGTTAATGTTTTTAAAATCAGATTAGCAGGCAGAATAGGAACTGATGATCCGCCGGCAACAACTGCTTTTAAGCGTTTGCCATTGGCAATACCACCGCAATACTCATCAGAATATATAAATTCTTCAACAGGTAAGCCCAGATCAATTTCGTAAATGCCCGGTTTGTTTAAATTACCCGATGCCGAAATTAACTTTGTTCCGGTACTTCTGCCTATGCCTATTTTGGCATATTCATCACCACCATCATTAATAATTGGGACAACTGCAGCAATAGATTCTACATTATTCACTACGGTAGGACATCCATACAAACCCGAGATTGCAGGGAAAGGAGGTTTAATTCGTGGATTACCACGCTTGCCTTCCAGGGATTCTATTAATGCGGTTTCTTCGCCGCAAATATATGCACCGCCACCCGGCTGCACATGTAATTCAAGATCGTATCCGGATCCTAAAATATTTTTTCCTAAAAATCCGGCGTTTTTTGCTTCTGCAATCGCCTTTTCGAGTATGCGGATTTGCGGCATCATTTCACCGCGAACATAGATAAAGGAAGTAGCAGCACCTAAAGCATAGCTTGAAACAATCATTCCCTCTATTAAAAGATGCGGAAGATAGGTCATCAGGTGACGATCTTTAAATGTTCCAGGTTCTGATTCATCGGCATTGCAAACCAGATAACGTGCCTTGCCTTCTGGTTTTGCCAGAAAGCTCCACTTCATCCCGGTAGGAAAACCTGCACCACCACGACCCCGTAAGCCGGATTTCTTAACTTCCTCAACCACATCGTCTGTTGACATGGTTTTCAAAGCTTTTTCTACCGAACGGTATCCGCCCTTCTGACGATATACGTCGAAAGTATGGATGCCTGGGACATTAATATGTTCTAATAATAATTTACGAGCCATTCTCTAGTAGATGCTGGATTGAGACATTACTTTCTGGGATATGCTCCAGATTTTGCAACCGTTTCTCAAATCTTATTTTTTAAATCTTTTATCAACTGATTTACGCTTTCCTCTGTTAGGTTTTCGTAAAATGTATAATCCGGACCGATCTGAAGTACCGGCGCCATGCCGCATGCAGCCAAACATTCTACACCTCTCCAGCTGAACATGCCATCTTCGCTAACTTCGCCTTCTTTTACACCTAAAGTTACTTCAATATGTTTCATGATCTTTTCGGCTCCAACCAGACAACAAGGACCGGTACGGCAAACCTCCAGAACAAATTTTCCCTGAGGTTTTAAAAAGAACATGGTATAAAAAGAAGCTACCTCATAAACTTCGATAGGATGAATATCCAGATATCCGGCTACACGATCCATGGAAGCGGTGCTCAACCATCCATATTCGGCCTGCACCAAATGAAGCAGTGGCAGTAAGGCTGATTTTTGTTTCCCTTCGGGATATCTTTGTACGATAGTTTCAAATTCTGAAATCATCGCTGCCGGAAATTCTACCTGTTCTGTTTCTGTAACTTTAAGCATCTAACTCTCCTGCAATTACGTTTAAACTACTCATATTAATTATCGCATCAGACAAAAGCATCCCTGCGCTCATCGGCGCATACATTTGATAATTAATGAAACTTGGGCGGCGGAAATGCAAACGATACGGAGAACGTCCGCCATCATTTACCAGATAAAAGCCTAACTCGCCGTTTCCTCCTTCTACCGCATGATAAACTTCGGTTTTCGGAGTATCAATTTCGCCCATCACTATTTTAAAATGATAAATTAGGGCTTCCATATTATTGTAAACCTCTTCTTTTGGAGGAAGGTAAAATTCAGGAACATCGGCATGAAAAACGCCTTTAGGTTCCTTTTCTATCTTCTGCAGGGCTTGCTCTATTATTCGCAAACTCTGCCAGATTTCTTCATTTCTAACTATGTAACGATCATATACATCGCCGGTATTTCCTACCGGGATATCAAAATCAAAATCTTCATACGAAGAATAGGGTTCATTTACACGCACATCATAATCCACGCCTGTGGCACGAAGAATAGGACCGCTCCAGCTGTAATTTAAAGCGGTTTCCGGATCTACCGCTCCAACACCAGAAGTACGTTCAATAAAAATCCGGTTACGATTAAATAACTTTTCGAATTCCTTTAGTATTGGCGGGAACTTTACCAGAAATTGTTTGATTTTCGCAAAAGCGATATCATTAAAATCCCGCTCAAAGCCGCCTATTCTGCCTACGTTAGTAGTTAAACGAGCTCCGCAAATTTCTTCGTAAATCTCATAAATATGTTCGCGTTCTTCCATTAACCAGAGGAAGCCGGTAAATGCACCGGTATCTACACCTAAAATTCCATTGCAGATCAAATGATCAGAAATACGGGCCAGCTCCATAACAATTACCCGAAGATAATCTACACGTTTGGGAGTTTGAATTTCTAACAGCTTTTCAACCGTCATGTGCCATCCCATATTATTAATTGGAGAGGAACAGTAATTCATCCGGTCTGTAAGCGGCGTAATTTGATAGAACGGACGGTGTTCGGCAATTTTTTCAAATGCACGATGAATGTATCCGATAGTAGAAACTCCGCTTACAATTCGCTCTCCGTCCATCTCCAGCACATTCTGGAAAACTCCATGCGTAGCCGGGTGGGTAGGACCAAGGTTTAAAGTAATGGTCTCCTTCTGAGGATCGTTATCTGTGAAAACAGGATGGTTATTCATTATCTACCGAAGAAATAATCTTTTTTATCAACACGATTGGGATCTTCCAATGGATATTCTCTTCTCATCGGGAAAACCGTCATATCGTCAACATTTAAAATACGAACCAGGTTCGGATGGCCTTCAAAATTGATTCCGAAGAAATCGTAAGTTTCTCGTTCCATCCAGTTTGCACCCTGCCATAAAGTGGTAGCAGTAGGAATTACAGGATTTTCTGTATTTAAAAAAACCTTAATGCGTACCCTTACATTGTTAATTAAACTATGTAAGTGATAAATTACACCAATCCCTAATTCATTTTCCGGGTAATGAATACCGGTAATATCAGTAAGATAATTGAATTGTAATTCTTTGTCTTCCTTTAAAAAGGTTAATATTTCACGAATATTATCCTTGCTGGTTTCAAACGTTAATAATCCAAACGGATCTGTTGGAACAGATATCTGTTCGCCGAAACGTGAGGTTATTTTTTGCAGTATAATCTGCTTGCTTAATTTACCCATTACAGGATTCCGTATTTAGACAATAATTCTTGATATTCTGGAGAATCCCTGCGACGCAGCGATTCGTGCTTTACTAATTCCTGAATTTTATTAAATCCATCAATTATAGCTTCGGGCCGCGGTGGGCATCCGGGAACATATACATCTACAGGAATAATTTCATCAATACCCTGCATTACTGAATAGGTATCAAAAATACCACCGCTTGATGCACAGGCGCCAACAGCAATCACCCATCTGGGTTCGGCCATTTGAAGGTAAACCTGTTTCAGAACGGGTCCCATTTTTTTTGCGATGGTTCCCATTACCATTAATAAATCAGCCTGACGCGGAGAAAAACTTGGACGCTCAGAGCCAAATCTTGAAAAATCATAATGCGAACCCATGGTGGCCATAAATTCTATACCACAACAGGAAGTAGCAAAAGGTAAAGGCCATAATGAATGTGATCTTGCCAGGCCAACCACTTTCTCCATTGAGGTGGCGAAAAATCCTGATCCTTCAACACCCGGAGGAGCTTCAACTAAATTAACTTCACTCATACTACTCTTTCCAGTTAACATTCAATATATTACTAATTGAATGGCAAATTTACAATTTTGATCTCTAATCCCGGTTTTATCGAGGATTTAGAACCGATCTAAATGCTATTCCCAGTCCAGGGCACCCTTTTTAATGATGTAGATAAATCCTAATAGTAAGGTTCCTATAAAAATGAACATTTCAATCAATCCATTTACACCGAAATCTCTGAAATTAACGGCCCAGGGGTACATAAATATAACCTCCACATCAAATAGCACAAAAAGAATAGCTACTAAAAAATACTTAATTGAAAATGGCTGTCTGGCATTTCCAATAGATTCAATTCCTGACTCAAACGAAACCAATTTATCTTTAGTTTTGCGTTTTGGACCAATCATATGTGTTAAAAACATAGTAAATAACACAAATCCCAGAGCAACCAGGATTTGGAATATGATGGGCAAATAATTAACAGCGGTACTTTGCGCTTCCATAATAAAATATTGAACGGGGGCAAATATAAACAGAAAGAGCCGAAAATTTCGGCTCTTTCTGTTTGATTTTAAGGAATGACTTATTTTTTACTTCCGCCCATTTGTTTAAGGGCACTTGACGCATACGGATTGGATGGATCAAGTTGAGTTACTTTGTTAAAGTATTCTTTAGCCTTTGAAGGCTCAGTCCTGATATAATAAGCACCCAGATTGTTGTAAGCTTCTATCACCGTATTTTTAATACGAGATTCAGCAGTAGCATTAGGTTTTGCTAATATAATTTCAAGATATTTTTCATAATCAGGAACCATTAAACCTTTCATATTTTCCTGATCATCCACTAATTTTTTAACCCTTGCACGGTATAAATATGCATCCGGATTATTAGGAGCCACTTTAATAACATAGCTAAATGCAGAATCTGCTTTAGTTAATATACTTACATCAGGATTTTGCTTTGCATTCGCTTTACTTGCATAATCAAAATAGTGAGACATTCCTAAATAGAAATTATCGTAAGCCACCGTTTTTGAAGCAGGATTTTTAATAGCAATCTCAAATGTCTGAGCAGCTTCTCCATATTTCTTTCCGGTGAATAATGCTTTACCTATATCACTCATCACTTCCGCATTTGTAGAATCTATATCGATAGCTTTCTTCAGGTTATTGATTCCCTCTGTTTCTAATCCAGGAGTTTTCATTTGAGCACGGCCCAGGTATAAATAATCCAAAGCAATTAAACGACTTGTATCAGCTTTGCTGGTCCAGTCTTTCAATGCCTGGATACTAGCCGGATAATTTCCGTTTTCAAAAGCAGCGTATCCTAAATATCTTAAGATTCTTGGATTTGTTTTATCTAAAGAAGCCATTTCATTAGCCTCTTTTTCTAAAGCTTTGTATTCTTTAGCAAGAATTAAAAATGTAGCATGACGCTCACGAGACTCTAAAGATCTGTCTGTAAGATCCATATATTTCTCGTAAAATGTTAAGGCCTGCTTAATACGCTCATCATATTTAGATGACTCGGCATTACCCCAGTAGTAGTAAGTTTCTGCCAACTCGCGGTATGCAGGACCATAATTAGGGTCTAAAGCAATAACACTGTTAAATTCTGCAACAGATTCAGGATATGCTTTAGATAATTTATTTAACACTCCAAGTTCAATTTTAGCACGCAATAATTTCTTATCCATGTCAAAAGCTGTACGGTAGCTGCTAAACGCTTCGCTATTCTTTTGCTGAGCACGGTATGCATCACCAAGCGCTAAGAATATTTCTGCATCCTTTGCATTCATTGATTTTGCTTTCTCCAATGCCTCAACAGCAGCAGCACCATTTGGTTTTGGCGCAGCAGCGTAAGCCTTACCAATGTAAAGAAGAGTTTTATGATCCTTCTTTGGCGTTACAGAAAGAGCCTTATCAAAATGAGTTTTAGGATTAGGTATATTTAAAGCAAGATCGACTGCTCCAAGTCCTACATAATTTAAAGGAAATGTAGCATTGGCAGTAATTCCTTTATTATAAGTCATTTTTGCCGAATCAATATAATCAGTTTTTAAATAAACATTACCGAGATAAAAGAAATTTTCAGCATTTGTTGGCTGAGAATTAATTAACCCTTTTAATATAGTTTTACTTTTTTGGTATTGTTCTGCGTCAATTGCTTTTTTTGCATCAGCTAAACTTTGTGCAAAAACAGATGAACCTACCAAAACCAACCCTAAGGTTGTTTTTATTGCCATTTTAATCATTTTCATGGTCCAAGTTTAAATTGTTAATTATTCTGTCTGATTATCACTTCGCGTGATGGGATACTATCTGGCAGAAGTCCGGATTTTAGTACGATCCTCTGACCACGTTCTCCTGCAATAAAGGTTGCAAATCCTGTGCCTAAACCAGGCCTGCCTTCAGCATCTATGATATATAAGCTTCGGGTTAACGGATATAAACCCATTGCCAGATCATTCTGATTAGGTTTATAAAATTTATCCGAACCACTCTTGCCTTCAATATTCTTTACACCCAGTATCTTTAAATTATTCACTATTGGTTCCAGGTCTTTATCCGGCTGAACGATCCAGTTGATTCCAATAACACCTATTGCTCCTGGATTATCATTCACATATCTGATCACATCCGGATTTGACTTCAACGCATATACTCCGTCCTTGGGCAGATCTTTAATACCCGACAAATCTTTAAAATATCTTACCGTACTTGAATTAGGATTGTCAAAAACTAAACTTTTTATTCTTCCTTTCTTTCCCTGCATTAAAGTTATTATTTCTGATACAGTAATGGTGCTGTCAGGACTGGATTGGTGATTTACCAAGGCTATTCCATCTATTGCAAACCGATTAACGCGAATTTTAATGTTTTTATTTTCATAGAACTTAGATTCATCAGGTTTTAATTCTCTGGAGAGTATCGCAACCCTGATGCTGTCTTTGAAAAAGAGATTAAGCAATTCATTTTCGGCCTTATAAATAATATCAAGTTTGGTATTTGGATAAGCATTTTCAAACACATAAGCCTGATCCTCTACAATCGGTGAAAAGGACTCATCTACCAGTATTTTAGCAGTTCCGCTTGTATAAGTAGATTTTTCATTTGTTGAACTACCACAGGAAATACTTAATACAGATATCAAATACAATATAATTATTTGATTAAGTTTCATGACTGCTGTTTTAATAATCGAATAAACCTAAAGAATGAATATACTATTAAAAGTACACCAAAAGCTATCCTGTATCCAAGAGTTAAAGCAAGCGGAAAATCTTTCCAGAAAATTATAATCAAGCCCAGCACAAAATAAAGTGCAAACATGGCAAGGCCTAAAACAAACAGAAATCGCTTTGCGGGCGATTTCTGTACTTTATCATTCTTTAACATCTTACTGTCCTGCCAAATTTAGCGCAAAAGGTAAAGTATAAGCTACCCTAACCGGGCGTCCATTTTGAATACCTGGTTTCCATTTAGGCATGCTTTTCAGTAATCTGACAGCTTCTTCTCCAGTACCTAAACCCAGATCTCTAAGAACTTTAATATCGGTTAAGCTTCCGTCTCTTTCTACAACGAATTGCATAATAACCTTTCCCTGTACACCCTGTTCACGGGCCATAGCAGGATAACGATAATTTTTTCCAAGATAATCGTAGAATTTTTTGATACCACCAGGAAATTCTGGAGCAACCTCTACGCTTGTAAAGATTGTATTGACATCTTCAGTTACTTCTGCCTGCTTTGGAGCTTCGCCAACCGGCTCATCAATTTTAATTTCAGCATTCGGATCACCTTCAATTGTCTTCTGACCTGGATCAGCAACTTTTAATTCTTCTACTGTAGGTGGCTCTTCATCTCTAACTTCTTCAGCCGGAACAACTACCGGAGGAGGAAATTTCACCTGATCTACCTTTGGTTTCGGCGGTTCTGGCGGAGGTGGCGGAACTTCTTCCTTGTTAATAGGAGGAGGTGGAGCAAGAACAACTTCTGTAACCTTTACAGCTTCTTCTTCAGGTAAAATACCGGAGATATAACGAACTATAAGAGGAGTACTCACTGCTACAACAAAAAGAATAACACCAATAACTACTGCTTTATTGGTTGTCCGGGAATTTCCCTTCCTTAAGTCATACGCACCGTATGATTTGTTTCTTCCTGCAAAAACAACGTCCAGCCACTGAGGTTTAAATAAATCTATTTTGGACATTTTAATATTTTTTAAAGGGTTTATTATTGTAACTTATTATTATTTGTAGATACCGTCACGCGTAAGTAATTCTATTTCAGGATCTGAAATATCAACAATAGCGTAAGTCTGCACGTTTGAAATTTTCATTTCATCCAGGATATCTACCAAATTCCTGTAATTAGATTTATCGCTGGGCTTGATTAAAACAATCAATCCCTTTTTGGGATCTCCGGTAATACCAACAACCTCTTTTGACTTATCTAAAATGGCTTTACGGATTCCATTTTTACCATAACCTTCAACAGTAGGCGGAGTTAATTGCTTATCAACTAAACCCATATACCATTCTAATCTGTTTCCCGACCCTAACAAAATAGTCATCGTGCGATTATCAGCAATAGTAAGTTGCTGTTCATCTGTTTTTTCCTTATCCGGCATCGCCAGGTCCATTGCCTGGGGCTTTGATAAAGTGGTGGTAAGCATAAAAAAGGTAATAAGTAAAAAAGCCAAATCTACCATTGCAGTTAAATCTACACGGGTAGACATTTTTTTGGTTCTTACTTTACCGCCGCCTTTTTTACCCCCGCCGGAGGTATCTAATTCTGCCATTGTATAAATCTTTTAGTTTAAAAACTAGTTGTCTTCACCTCTTAACGAAGTGATCAAGCTGAATTTATTAATATTTTGATCCTGAAGAATTCCAATGATCTTTTTGATTTCCGGATATTCTTCTTTGGAATCCCCTTTGATACTGATACGCATATCTACATTATGCAATTCTTTGGTCGCATAACGAGCCTGGTAAATCCATTGGTGTAATTCTGAAGGCTGTACACCTACTGAATCTACAGGAATACCCGGTTGCAATCCTTCTTTATTACGTTCCTCGCCTTTCAATGCAATTATCTGCTTTAGATTACCTATTGGTACTCCAAAACTTTCCATAACAGAGAATCTTTTTATTTCTTCCGGTGTAAACTGAATACCGTACTGCTTGCTCATTTTTTCTAAAAGAAGTGTACGAACATCCTGACCAGGAATACCAAAAAACACTTTTCCCTGTCCTATTGTAAGAGTTGCAATATCCGAATCCGGTAATTTAATTTTCACCGTAGAGGCCGGGGTATCAACCGGTAATGGCTCAGGCTGACGTGCAGTTGCGGTCAGAATAAAGAACGTAAGCAACAGGAAAGCCACATCGCACATTGCCGTCATATCGATAGCTGTACTTTTTCTGGCAATTTTAATTCTAGGCATTGCTTATTTTTTAAAATTAATATCTGATTTATTTAGTGATGAAATTAATCCGGGTTTTCCATAACCCGGATTAATTTATTTTTCAAAACTATTATTTGTGTGTGCTGGCGTAAGTCTGCACGATAGAGAAACCTGCCTCATCAATTGAATAAGTTAATTTATCAATTTTAGAAGTAAACAAGTTGTACATGATGATAGCTAAAGCAGATGTAGCGATACCTGTTGCAGTATTAATTAGTGCTTCAGAAATACCATTTGCTAATGCTGCCTGATCCGGAGAACCTGCAGTTGCTAAACCTGCGAAGGCCTTGATCATACCAGTTACTGTTCCTAACAATCCCATTAAAGTACCAATAGATACTAAAGTAGCGATGATGGTTAAGTTTTGCTCTAACATTGGCATTTCCAAAGCAGTAGCTTCTTCGATATCCTTCTGAATAGCTAAACATTTTTGCTCAGTATCCATATTAGGTTCAACTTCCATTTCTTTATATTTCTTCAAGCCAGACTTGATTACGTTAGCAACAGAACCTTCTTGTTTATCGCATTCAGCCATAGCTGCATCGATATTTCCTCTTCCTAAGAATTCCTGAATTCTTTTTACAAAAGAATCGATATTTCCTTTACCTGTAGCTTTGCTGATCACGAAGAAACGCTCAAAAGAAAATACAATTACCATTAAAAATAAGCCCATCAAAACAGGTACAATGTATCCGCCTTTATAAACCATTCCAAAATAATTACCGGGTAGTGGGTGCCCTGTATTGTCTCCGCCCTCGAAATTTGAGGCATCTCCCATAACGAATTTCCATAACAGGATACCTACAAGAATACAGATGACAATCGATAAACTTGCAAAAAGGTTAGAACCAGAGCTCTCTTTCTTCGCCGATGTTGGTTTTGGTGCGTTTGCCATTTTTTTAAAATTTTAGTTTTTAGTTTTGATTAAATATATGAATTAATTGATTTGCTGGTGGATTTGTTATGAATTGTGAATGTTATAACAAAGTTTTGCTTATTAGTTTTTAAAATAATGCTTTTAAATTCTCATTAAAAAGGCATGCTAAATATAGAATTTATTTGTCATTTATTCCCAAATCAACAAATTTGGAAAATTTTTATAACGCTTATATTAAAAAAAGAATGTCTCCCTGTGAGACATTCTTTTACAATGAAAACTAAATTTTGTTGGAAATGCAAATTTGAGTGTAAATAATACAATTATACCTTTAACGCAATTTTTGGCGCTGCACTCATAATTTCTTCATTTGCGAATTCGGCAAACTGCTTAAAGTTATTTACAAAAGCCTGTGCTAAATCAGCTGATTTCTGATCATAAGCCTTATTATCTTTCCAGGTATTTCTAGGATTTAAAATTTCTGCCGGAACATTCGGACAGCTTAAAGGCATCATTAAACCAAACACAGGATGCTCTTCAAACTGAATATCAGAAAGCTCATTATTTAAAGCAGCAGTGATCATGGCTCTGGTAAATCCCAGCTTCATGCGTGAACCGATCCCATAAGGGCCTCCGGTCCATCCGGTATTGATAAGCCACACATTTACCTCCCCCTTTTTCATTTTATTCCCCAGCAATTCAGCATACTTTGTGGGATGCAATGGTAAAAATGCCTTCCCGAAACATGCAGAAAAAGTGGTTTGAGGTTCTGTAATACCGGCTTCAGTCCCGGCAACTTTTGCAGTATATCCTGAAATAAAATGATACATAGCCTGCCCTGAATTTAATTTTGAAATCGGAGGCAATACGCCAAATGCATCAGCTGTAAGAAAGAAAATGTTTCTCGGAACGGGAGCAATAGATGGCTCTATAGCATTATCAATATAATTAATAGGATATGCTACCCTGGTATTTTCGGTTTTTTGAATATTTGAAAAGTCAACCGATCTTGAGCCTTCAAAATAATGAATATTCTCCAGCAGGGCCCCGAATCTGATTGCCTTAAAAATTTGCGGTTCTGTATGAGCGGTCAGGTCAACGCATTTGGCATAACATCCTCCTTCAAAATTAAATACAGATTCATTTCCCCAGCCATGCTCATCATCGCCAATTAAACCTCTGTTCGGATCGGCAGATAAAGTAGTTTTTCCGGTACCGGATAAGCCAAAGAAAATAGCGGTGTCACCTTCTTTGCCCACATTAGCAGAGCAATGCATAGAAAGAACCTGCTTTTGATGCGGAAGGATAAAATTTAAAACAGAAAAAATCCCTTTCTTAATTTCACCTGTATAACCTGTACCGCCAATAAGAATTATTTTTCGGGTAAAGTTCAGTATAGCAAAGTTTGACTGCCGGGTTCCATCAGTTGCCGGATCTGCCAAAAACCCCGGAGCGGCAATAATACTCCATTCTGGTTCTGATTCACTAATACAATCAGGACGCAAAAATAAATTGTTGGCAAAAAGGTTTTGATAGGCAGTTTCTGTAACTACACGGATATTTAATTTGTGATCCTGATCTGCGCAGGCGTATGCATCTCTGATATATATTTCTTTGTCAGAAAGGTAATCTGTTACCTTATTCATTAAGGCATCAAATTTCTTAGAGCTGAATTTTATGTTAATGTCACCCCACCAAACCGAATTTTCTGTTATTTCATCGGCAACAATAAACCTGTCTTTGGGAGACCGGCCGGTAAATTTACCTGTATCAATTGCAAGTGCGCCACTATCAGCAAGAGTGCCTTCGCCATTACAAATAGCTTTTTCAATAAGTTCTGCAGGACTTAATTGCCAGTGAATTTTATTGGCATGACCTAAGTTTAAATAATTAAGATCCGGAAAATTTTTAGTTTGGTTGCTCATAAAGTTGAGTGCACGTTTTATTTTTTTTATAAAAGTAATAAGTAAAAAGAACCTTTTCGAAAATAAAACACACTATGAATCAACTAATTGTATAGATTACACTAAGTTATAAATCATTAAAATTCAATCATATAAGGTAATTTTAATGACAAATTTAACCGCCAATTTTTTTTACTTTAAATCCGTCGCCCACAAGCAAACTCATCGTCTTTTCACGAAAATCTCCCTGAATAAGAATTTCACCATCTTTAATAGATCCTCCAACTCCGCACTTTTGCTTTATTTTTTTTCCTAAAGCTTCAAGATCGCTTGTTGTCCCAATAAAACCTGTAATTAGAGTAACCGCTTTACCTCCGCGTTGCTTGCGGTCTAACTGCACTTTTAAATTTTGCTGCTGAGGTGGCAAAGTGTCAAATTCCTGCTCTTGTTCTTGATTATACTCAAAACCCGGATCAGTAGAATAAACCACTCCGGTAATTCCCTTATTTTTCTTTGACATGATTATTAAGTTAATATGGTTAATGACAGCGGTCTGATCTCAATTTCCAGATCTGCACCCATAAGCTGCGGCTCTCCATCCAGATGTACCGCTCCGGCATCATTACGAATAATTTTTATTTCCCTCCCCTGTATAATTTCAACAAACCTGGAGCGGTGTGCCGTTTTACTAAACATATGAAATCCCATTACCGGAAAATGATACATTGGAAATGGCTTTATAATACAAACATCCAGAAGCCCGTCAGAAACAGATGCGAACGGCGATATATGAGCGTTATTTCCGAATTGAGATGAGTTAGCGATACTAATCATAAAAGCATCACGCTCAAACAACTTACCATCTATAGAAATTTTATAATTCTGAGATCGATACTGATTAATTTCTGTAAAGGTAGTACGCACATAGCCTTTCAAACCCCGGGTTACATCATCCGCGAAGCGTTTGCTTATATGTGCGTCAAAACCTATCCCCGCCATGTTAAAGAAACATTTATTATTAAATAATCCCGAATCAATGCAGGTTGCATGTATTTTATTCAGCCTGCTAACAGCTTGCTTATGACCCAGTGGGATTTTCAAAGCTCTTGCCAATCCATTACCTGAACCACAAGGAATGATTCCCATGGTTTTATTAGTACCTACCAGCGCAGAAGCTATTTCATTAATAGTACCATCGCCTCCAACAGCAACTATAATGTCAGTATCATTTTTAACATTTTCTGCTGCCAGTATATGTGCATGCCCAATACGTTCACTAAATAAATAGCGGGCATTAAAATGATTTTTATCCAGATACCGGTCTGCTAATAGAGGAAAGTTTAATTTGCTGATCCCTCCTGAAATGGGATTGATTATAAAAAGAATATTCTTTTTCAATGAGTTTATACCTAAACGGGATGTAAAAATAGTTTTTATTTTTTCCGAATTTAAAAATTATCCTATTTTTGCGGTGCAAAAAAGTGGATCGATTTGCGTTGATTGCAACCACGTAAAAAAAAGTGCTAAAACATCTACTAATTTTTACTCATCCAATCACAGCTTCTTTTCGCTTGCATTTATTATTTAAAATCCAAGCATTATGCCATACTTATTTACTTCAGAGTCTGTTTCTGAAGGACATCCTGACAAGGTAGCCGATCAAATATCGGATGCATTAATTGATAATTTTTTAGCCTGGGATCCCGATTCAAAAGTAGCCTGCGAAACTTTGGTTACCACCGGGCTGGTTGTTTTGGCCGGAGAAGTTAAGTCTACCACTTACCTTGACGTTCAAAAAATTGCAAGGGAAGTTGTCCGAAAAATCGGCTATACCAAATCAGAATACATGTTCGAGGCCGATTCATGCGGTGTAATCTCTACCATCCATGAACAATCTGCCGATATTAACCAAGGTGTTGACCGTGTTGAAAAACAAGATCAGGGTGCCGGAGACCAGGGAATGATGTTTGGTTACGCAACCAGCGAAACGGAGAATTTCATGCCTTTAGCTTTAGATCTTGCCCACAAAATCCTGATCGAACTTGCAGATTTACGCCGCGATAATAAAGAAATAACCTATCTGCGCCCCGATGCAAAATCGCAGGTGACTATAGAATATGCAGATGATCACAAGCCGGTTCGCATTGATACAATAGTGGTTTCTACCCAGCATGATGATTTCGACGACGAAAAAGCCATGCAGGCCAAAATTGAGGAGGATATTAAATCCATTCTTATTCCACGCATAAAAGCACAGTTAAACCCGGATTTACAGTCATTATTTACCGATAATATTAAATATCATATTAATCCTACCGGGAAATTCGTAATCGGCGGACCGCACGGCGACAGCGGACTGACAGGCCGCAAAATCATTGTGGATACTTATGGTGGCAAAGGTGCGCATGGTGGTGGCGCATTCTCAGGAAAAGATCCTTCAAAAGTAGACCGCTCTGCAGCTTATGCAACCCGTCACATTGCTAAGAATATGGTCGCTGCCGGAATTTGCGATGAAGTACTGGTGCAGGTTTCTTATGCTATTGGCGTAAAAAATCCGATGGGAGTTTATGTAAATACATATGGGTCTTCTAAAATCAACCTTACAGATGGCGAGATTTCTGATAAAATATTGAGCATTTTCGATATGACTCCATTCGGTATCGAAACCCGCTTAAAATTGCGCAACCCTATATATTCAGAAACAGCCGCTTATGGTCACATGGGTCGCAAAAACGAAACAGTAACTAAAGAATTTACAGGCGCTACCGGTGAAAAGAAAAGTATCGAGGTAGAATTATTTACCTGGGAAAAACTGGATTACGTTTCAAAACTGAAGGAAGCTTTCGGTTTATAAAGAGGAAAATCATTAAAAGCCTTCTTCAAAATTTGAAGAAGGCTTTTTTGATTAATAATAGTGCTATTTGCTACTTCACAACTTACACTACGTTTCTTTTATGATAGAAAAGAAAAATCCATGGCAAATTCTGGCCAGTAATGATATATACTCCAATCCATGGATTAGTTTAACCGAGCATCAGGTAATTAATCCCGGTGGTGGAAAAGGAATTTACGGACAGGTTCATTTTAAAAACCTGGCCATTGGCATTATCGTTCTGGATGATGAAAATTATACCTGGCTTGTTGGCCAGCATCGTTTTCCTCTGGATCAATATAGCTGGGAAATTCCGGAAGGCGGAGGATTACATGGTACAGATCCTTTAGATTCTGCCAAAAGAGAACTTTTAGAAGAAACCGGAATGACGGCTTCCTCCTGGGTTGAAATTCAGAGAATGCATTTATCTAATTCAGTAAGTGATGAGCTGGCAATAATTTACCTGGCCAGAGATCTTAGCTTTGGCGTTTCCCAACCGGAAGAAACCGAACTTCTGGAAGTTAAAAAAATACATTTTGAAGAGGCGTATCAAATGGTCGTATCCGGAGAAATTACAGATTCGATGAGCGTTGCGGCAATTTTAAAACTTAAAATCTTACTGATGGAGGGAACCAAAATTTGAGATTTCTGCTGATTTTAGTTTCCATATTATTCTTCAATCCCGTTGGCCAGGAAAAAAAGTCTATATATAAATTAGTGTACCGTGATGATTTCAATACGTTTAACAAGGTTCATTGGAAGAAATTCAGCCATACCTTTGCAAACAACCTTGCCAATTTCAACTCCGGAAACAGCTATATTGAAAAAGGTAAACTGATTTTAAAAGTCGACAAAGACTCCCGGGCGGCAAAAGGAATAAGCGCCGCCGAAATCAGATCCCTGCAAAGTTTCAAATACGGAAAATTTACAGTTCGTATGAAAGCTTCGGCAACCCCCGGAATTGTTTCTGCATTCTTTTTATACTCTCCCGGAAAAGAACCAAATCCTGAAATTGACATTGAGTTCACAGGAAAAAATTCCGGCGTTGTTCATTTTAATCACTGGATAGATGAAGAAAGTCATCACAAGGAGATTGATTTAGGTTTTGATGCCTCAAAAGATTTTCATACCTATTCAATTATATGGCGTGCAAATCGAATTGATTGGGAAGTCGACGGAAAAATAATTTATTCAGTCAGGGAATTTATTCCCCGGCAGTCTTTAAAATTATTGCTCAATACATGGCCCTCCAAAAGTTCTGATTGGGCCGGAAGCCTTAATCTTACAGACCTGCCTGCCAGTTGTGAGATTGACTATGTACAGATAGAAAATTTTAGATAGTTTCTGAATGGTATTGGATAGATGAAATTGTAAGTTTGCCCTATCATGAATAAAATTCTCGGATATCTTTTTACACCTTTTCAATACCTCGCATTCGGCTTGCTTTTAGCGATATTTCATCCCATACAATGGCTGGCTCTAAAAATTGGAGGATATAAGGCACATAAAAAAACGGTTGATATCTTAAACCTTTTATTGACGGGCACTTTATTACTGATTGGCACCCGAATCGTTTTTAAGAATGAACAGAATTTACCTCTTAACAGACCGATTATTTTTATAGCCAATCATCAAAGCTTGTATGAGATACCTCCCCTGATCTGGTATCTGCGAAAATATCACGCCAAGTTTATTTCTAAAATTGAGTTAACCAAGGGCATTCCTAGTATTTCTTTTAACCTTAAATACGGCGGAGGTGCAAATATTGACCGCAAAGACAGCAAGCAGGCAGTGGGCGAAATTTTAAAACTGAGCCAGCGAATGGAAAAGAATAACTGGTCGGCCGTTATTTTTCCGGAAGGAACCCGTTCCCGGGATGGACGTTTAAAACCTTTTGCAGTTGGGGGAATTGCGACCCTGTTGAAAAAAGCCCCTCATGCTTTACTGGTTCCGATAGCTATTACAGGTTCCTGGAAAATTGTTCAGTTTGGTCAATTCCCATTAAGTTTTGGCGAAAAAATGACCATTACCGTTCTTGATCCGATAGAGCCTGAAAAAAGGCCGCTTGAAGATGTGGTATTAATAGCCGAAAATGCCGTCAGAAACTCTATCGCTACAAAATAACTTTTCAGGATGATGTTTTTTTAATCTTTTCGATAAGTAGACCGTAGAATCCTTTGATCATTTTGGTCTAGTAGTTTGAGAATAAGGGTGTGTTTGCCGGGAGCTAAATTTGTCTCACCTACAAAATCAATTGGCTGCTGGATAAATTCTTCCTTATTTATATATAATTTGATGTAACCATAACTATATGCCAATTTAAAAACCTTATAAGGAGAACTATCTCCTGCCTTAATGTTCCCGTAGGTATTGCTATTTTCAAAATTTTCCATAGCCACAAAAACTTCTTCAACCTCAAATCCCGTTTGATTTTCAATACTAATTAACACAGGATCTGAATTCTTACTTTTACTACAGGCAGTAAATAATTGACTAATAATTATGGTGGCTAATAGCAGCTTTTTCATAAGTAATTGTAATCTTGACCTATAATAAAGCTAATAAAAACTACACATTTTTATTCTCAATCAGTTTGAAAAAATATTCCCGGTAGGTATCTCCCACAGGAATAATTTTGTCCTTAATCTGGATTCGGCTGCGTTCTATACTGTCAATCTTATCTAATGCAATGATATAGGATTTATGCACCCGCACGAAACTTTTGGAAGGCAGGGTTTCTTCCATTTTTTTCATGTTCTGCAAAATAATGATCCGCTCTGATTTGGTAAAAATAGAAATGTAGTCTTTTAGTCCTTCGATATACAGAATATCATCCAGGTATATTTTTTGAATTTTATGCTCTGTTTTTACAAAAATAAAATTGTTGCTGTTGGTATGTAGCGGAGGCTCGGCAGCAGGAAGCGGAATGGCTGCATTATCCTGCTTTTTATTCAAAACTTTTTGAGCAGCCTTATAAAAACGATCAAAAGCAATAGGTTTTAAAAGATAGTCTGTCACATCCAATTCATACCCGTCTAATGCATACTGCGAATAAGCGGTAGTTAAAATAACATCGCACCTGCCATTGATGATTTTTAAAAACTGAATGCCGGTGAGTTCGGGCATCTGTACATCTAAAAATACAAGGTCCACCTCATCATTTTGTACCAGCGACAAGCCTTCAATGGCACTGATTGTTGTTTTAACCAGTTTTAAAAAAGGTATTTTGGAAATGTAATCAGCCAGTATATCCAGGGCAAGAGGCTCATCATCAACAACCAGACAACGTATCATAATATAAATTTAGATATTAAGGTTAATTCTCCTCATCAGAATTTAAAATAAATGCTATTCTCATAGAATTTAAATCCTGAACGAGCATCTATAATTCAAGGTTTAAAACACAGGAATAATAATCTGTGCTGTTATCAATTGTTAGTTTGTATTTGTCCTTGTAAATCAGGTCGAGTCTGCGGTGAACATTCAACAGACCTATTCCGCCGGTTTCATCCTTATTAAAATCACTTTTTCTGTTAATTACCCTGAAGAATAATTTCCCTGATTCTATCTTTATAGTAATCCGAATAGGACTTTTTTCATCGGTAGCTACTCCGTGTTTAAAGGCATTTTCTACAAATGAAATAAGCACAAGCGGCATAATTGTCTGATTCTCCGGATCACCGCTGATATCTAAATGAACAAATGACTCGTCCTTAAAACGAAGTTTCTGAAGTTCAATATAATTTTCGAGGTAGCGTATTTCTTTTGCCAGTGAAACCATATTATCATTACTCTCATACAACATATAGCGCATAATTTCCGACAGCTTTAATATTGCCTCAGGAGTTTTAGCAGATTTCTGATAGGCTAAAGAATAAATATTGTTGAGGGAATTGAACAGGAAATGCGGATTGATCTGTGACTTTAAAAACGCAAGTTCGGCTGTAAGCTTTTCGTTTTCAAGATTGGTTTTAACCTTTTCGTTTTCAAACCAATCCGCCATAAATTTTAAGGCAGTGCTTAGAAATATAAAAAACGAACTTACAAAAACGGCACTCAGGTAATAATCATAAAAAGAAATTAGCACCTTTTTTGGACCGCGAATTAATATAAAATCCTTAAAAATGCTTGCCAGCCCGTATTTAATCAGAGCAGCTGAAAACACAAGCAAAATCATGCTGACAGCGCACCACCAATATCTCTTTTTATTTAAGAATTTGGGCAGGATCAACAGGTAGTTGATGTAAAATATCAGAATGTTGATTAGTCCGAAATACACAATAACAACAAGGGTGTGATAAGTGTATTTCCCGTTGCTGCCGATGTAGATGAACAATAGCAGAATAGATATCCAAATTGCTGAATGTAGAAATATCTGCTTTGTTTTATTCATTATTAAAAATTATACTCTAAATCTATTTATTCAGCCATTTTCACAGCCGCTAATTCGACCAATCGGTAAAAATCATCTGCCAACTCCGCTCTAACTGGCCAAACCGTTGATCCGCTAAAATATACACTTCATCCGAGACTATCGCAGATTGGTCTAAAAGATTTCAGGGAGCAAAAAATTAGCTTTTACTTTAATTATCAAATTAAAACACAGCGATGAAATTTAATTGAAGTTTCATTTCTGCTAAACCTTATTGCAATGAAAAAGTTAACAAACTCCGTTTCTCCGTTTATCATGTTATTGGTTCCAATATTTTTAATGATAGGCGTTCTGGTACTCAATTTAGAAAAGGAAATTCCCGCAGAAAAGCATCAGGCCAGTATCAGTTTGCAGGTGCCATCCTTTAAGCTCCTGATCCGTAATATTTTTTAAGCAGTTATGGATCAGCCTTTAGAAATAGAGACCCGGCAGCTTTCATATTGGTTTGGAACACAAAAAGTGTTAGACAATGTATCGCTGCAAGTTCCAAAAGGCTGTATTTATGGTTTCCTGGGACCAAACGGCGCCGGTAAAACAACGGCAATAAAAATACTTTTAAATCTTTTATACTCTTCTTCTGAAAACGTTTTTGTTTTCGGAGAGGAACTTAATCATTCCCGGATCAGTATTTTATCCAGAATCGGATCACTGGTTGAGCAGCCTGCTATTTATCCGCATTTAAGCGGCAGGGAAAACCTGATAAACAGATGCATACTTTTACAAACAGATCGCAAGCGGGTAAATGAATTACTTCGACTGGTAGATCTGGATACTCAAGCAGATAAAAAAGCCGGCAACTACTCTCTCGGAATGAAGCAGCGTCTGGGCATTGCACTTGCCCTGCTTCCAGATCCGCAGCTACTGATACTGGATGAACCGACCAACGGCCTGGATCCTAACGGGATTATGGAAATCAGACAATTATTACAGAAACTATCCCGTGAAGAAGGGAAAACTGTTTTTGTTTCCAGTCACCTTTTAGCCGAAGTAGAAAAAATGGCTACACATGTCGGTATCATTAACCACGGCAAACTTCTATTTCAGGGAAGCATTGCAGAACTTCAGCGGGCTAATAACAGCTTAATTTCTCTTCAAGTTAACGATACGGTTTCTGCAGCTAACCTTTTACTCAGAAACGGCTATCAGGTAGATGTCGAGGTCGACTCAATTTGTCTTCCATATTCATCACACGAGGAAATGGGAAGCATCAATAGTCTGCTCATCAGCAAAGGTTACACCGTTTACAGCCTCAGTCAGACAAGGAAAAATTTAGAGCAGTTGTTCATGAACATCACCCAAAACTAATTGTATGCACGCTTTCGTTCTTTCTTTCCGCTCAGAATTTTACAAAACCCGCAAAACCCTCACTTTCCTGTCAGCCATATTATTGCCTCTAATACTTTGCGGTTTTCTGTTTACAGGATTTTATCTTTATTCTGATAAGCTGACTCCCTATTCTCCATTAGAGCAGTGGGCAAGATACATGGGCGCTATTCTGGGAGTTATGGGTGCTTTAATTTTACCCATGCTCGTAATTTTTCAAACTTACTCTATCAACAGCATCGAGCACCGCTCGGATATGTGGAAAAGTGTATTCAGTCTTCCTATTCCAAAATGGAGCATTTATAGCAGCAAATTTGTCTACGCTGTTTTTCTGGATGCGCTGTGTCTATCCCTGTTTGCTACCTGTATATTATTATCGGCATGGCTCATGAATTTGCTGCTGCCCGAATTAAAGTTCAACCAGTTCGACATCGTTGGTTTGTTATTTAAAATCCATCTCAAATTATTCCTGGCGTCTTTAGGCATTGTTTCCATTCAGTTTATACTGAGCCTGCTGTGGGCCGATTTTTTGAAACCTATGGGAATTGGATTTGTACTAACCGTAGCCGGAGTAATATGCAGTAATATGGGCTGGAAATATGCTTACACCATCCCTTATTCACATCCAAGCCTGGCCATGATCAGTATTTTCTCTGCCAAGAAATCCAGCGACATGCAGTCACTTTATTTTGAGCTTATGACCCGCGAAATTTATGTTAGCCTGGGCGTAGCGGTGGTGGCTTTTATTGCCGGTTATTTTATCATCAGCAAGAGAAGCGTTAAATAATTTAAAATAAATTGCCGGCAGCTTAATGCAACCGGTAATTTTTATCTCACCGCTTTCGGGATTACTACCATGCTTTCATGACCATCGGCATCAACCGACTGCACGCCGAAAATAAAGTTATCCTTTGAATAAGAAAGCTCTGCTTTTGTATCCGTAAAGAAAAACTTACGCTCCCATACCGGGCTGCTGGTTTCACGCATCACTACATAATATCCTTGCGGTTTTTCACCTTTCGGCGCTTCCCATTTCAGACTGGTTTTGTTGGTGAGGCCCGACGTGATTACACCCACATTTTCGGGTTGCCGCGGTGCCAAAGCAAGGTTGGCCAGAGTTGCTAAATTTAATCTGGCCACTTTTTGTGTATAGGCATAATCTACAAAATCGGGCGTATCACCATAATCAACTCCATTTTCTGTTCGCAGATCCTGATGCTGGCGCTCAAAGTTTTCATTCATTTCGGTAACCCGGATGGCGCTAAAACCTTCTCTGGAGAAAGCGGTATGATCGCCTCCACGCAGATAGCGGTCGCGGCGATAAATCAATTTCACATCCGCCTGCTCTACGTACCTTTCTCCAACTTCTTTAAAATAGCGGGCAAACTGGCGGGCATCATAATCATTTTCAGAACCTGTGTTAGCACGTGAGGAAGACTGCTGCGGTGTTTCTCCTCCCGGAACTCCTTCGCTAAAAACCCGTACACTTCTGTTGTCTTTCAGCCCCGTTTCCATGCCATAGGTATTGCCAACTATATCATTAGTGATCATACCGGCTACGTTCCATTTCAGTTCTTTCGCTTTTTTAGCCAGGTTAGAGGCTCCGTAAAGTCCCTGTTCCTCGCCAACCATAGCCACAAAGATGAGCGTGCAGTTAAATTTTTGTTTGCTCATTACTCGGGCAATTTCCATGGTTGCAGCCGTACCCGATGCATCATCATTGGCACCCGGAGCTGCAATTTTTGCATCCATTACATCTGATGCACGTGAATCATAATGGCCGGAAACTATATATATGCGGTCATCTGCGGGATCTGTTCCGGGCAAAATGGCCAGTACATTTTTCATGCTGGTTGGTACCAGTACCCTGCGGCCATCAGCAGGAAGTGTAAATGTGTCAAATTCCACATTCAAACGCCCTCCCGATTCTTTAGCATACTTTTCCATTTCCAGTTTAATCCAGTTTCTGGCGGCGCCGATACCTGTTTTTTTACTGGTCGTATCACTTAAGGTATGGCGGGTTCCAAAACTCACCAGCTTTCGCACAATGCTTTCTATATTTTGAGCCGAAACCTCGGTTATCATCTGATTAATTACCGGATCCTGCTTTATAATTGCAGTCTGACTAAATCCGTTTAAAAACAAGGAAAGTAAAAAGGACACTAAAAAAAATCGCTTCATAATTCTGAACTAAGTTTCTAATGTAACAATTTGCAAAATATTAGCTCTCTAAGTTGTAACAAATTTGTTAGCGTTTGTCAACATGAATCTTAAGCTAATTAAATAAGTTTGCTGATAATCAGTATCTAAATCATTCAAATGAAAAAAACGTTTATTCTTTCAGCTGTACTTTTGTCAGCGCTTTGTTCGCCTGTATGGGCACAAACAGAATCTGCTGATGCAGCAGTTACTCAGAAAATTCGGACAGAAGGTCTCAATAACTCAAAAGTTATGGAAACAGCCTTTTATCTTACAGATGTTTCCGGACCACGCTTATCCAATTCTCCGGGTTTAAAACGTGCCGAAGAATGGGCAGTTAAAACGCTTCAGTCTTATGGATTGCAGAATGTTAAATTAGAGCCTTGGGGAAATTTTGGTAAAGGATGGGAAATTGAAAAAAACTATTCGGCGATGACCAGCCCGTATTACCATGCCATTATCGCGACTCCGAAGGCATGGACAAAAAGCACCAACGGTCCGGTTAAATCAGAAATAGTATTACTTAAAGCCGATTCTGCCAGCGATCTGGAAAAATACAAAGGGAACCTGAAAGGTAAAATTGTGATTTTTGATAATCAGAGCCGCATCAATACTTCTTTCAAACCAGATGGTTTACGCTATACTGATGAAGAACTGGAAAAACTTGCCGCCCCACCTGTAGCCGCTCAGGGCGGAAACAGAACCATGTCTGCTGATCAGCGTGCTCAGTTCATGAAAATGAGAGCTTTCCGCACGCAGGTAAGCAGTTTTTTAGTAGAGCAGAATGTAGGCTTAATTTTAAACAGCGGCCGTGGTAATCATGGAACGTATTTCACCAGCAACGGTGCTTCGTACGCAGTTGATGCTCCTGAAACAGCTCCCGAATTAGAAATTTCTAACGAGGATTATTTACGATTACTTCGCCTGATTAAGGCCGGAATAAAAGTTGAATTCGAAGCAGATATTAAAACCAAATTCTTTGATAACGATACGAAGGGATATAATGTAATTGCAGAAATTCCGGGTACCGACAAAAAATTGAAAAATGAAGTAGTGATGCTTGGCGGCCACCTGGATTCATGGCATGCAGCAACCGGAGCTACCGACAACGCTGCCGGAAGTGCGGTGATGATAGAAGCAGTTCGTATTATCAAAGCCTTGAATTTAAAACCAAAACGCACCATCCGCATTGCATTATGGAGTTCTGAAGAGCAGGGCTTGTTTGGTTCCAGAGGATATGTTGCCACTCATTTCGGTGATCCTAAAACGATGGTTTTGAAACCGGAGCAGGAAAAGATTTCTGCATATTACAATTTGGATAATGGAACCGGTAAAATACGCGGTATTTATCTGCAGGGTAATGAAGCAGCCGGATCAATTTTTAAAGAATGGTTTAGTCCTTTCCAGGATCTGGGCGCAAATACGGTAACCATTCGCAATACCGGCGGAACAGATCACCAGGCTTTTGATGCATTGGGAATTCCGGGATTCCAGTTTATACAGGATGAAATTGAGTACAACACCCGTACGCACCACACCAATATGGATACTTACGATCGCTTAATTGAAGATGATCTGAAACAGGCTTCTACTATTATTGCCTCTTTTGTTTACAATACTGCTCAGAGAGCGGAGAAAATTCCGCGTAAAGCTTTACCAAAGGCTCCTGCCGCAACAGGAAATTAATTATAATTTACCTTGTAAAAGGTTGTCCTAAAAATCACAGAATGTCACCCTCAGCTTGTTTGAGGGTGACATTTTTTTTGGGCGCAAACTAATTTTTGTGATAGTCACATTGACGAATAACAGGCTCATAACGTCGGTCACCCTGAGCCTGTCGAAGGGTAGTGTTTAGGGCATGTTTCGACAATCTCAACATGACTATAGAATTCATTTAACACAACTGCTTTTTCCCACAAATATTTACTCCAGTTCTTTCATCTGGTGCCTTGCCGGAATATGCACAACGGGGAAACCCTTTTCTAAAAGCCGCTGCTTAAACCGCTGTTGTACTTCATACTCCCCGTGAACCAGGAAAAGGATTTTCACCTTAGCCGGATCCTGGCAGGATACAAAACGAAGCAGGTCGGCATAATCGCCGTGGGCGCTCATGGATTTAATAGAGCGGATATCTGCGTTAACGTTATAGTCTTCTGCAAAGATCGAAACCACTTTATTACCCGCTATTAAGCGGCCACCCAATGAACGCGGCTCACAATATCCCACCATTAAAATGGTATTCTTTGAATTT
Organism: Daejeonella oryzae DSM 19973; assembly: GCF_000422945.1. Classification (GTDB taxonomy): domain Bacteria; phylum Bacteroidota; class Bacteroidia; order Sphingobacteriales; family Sphingobacteriaceae; genus Daejeonella; species Daejeonella oryzae. The sequence continues at coordinate 1,178,345 of NZ_AUHA01000002.1, read as the reverse complement.
CCGATGGTGTTTTTAATATGATGCTTTACCCTTCCGGCTTCTGCCATACCCGAAGCTGAAATTATAACGCATGGTCTCGGATCATCATTTAAAGCTTTTGATTCTTCCGTGGTCTGGATAAATTTCAATCCTTTGAAATGAAATACATCGTCGTCCAGCTTCAGAACTTTCTTTACGTCGGCATTAAATTCCAGCTCGTGATCTTTTAAAACCTGAGTTGCTTTTGCAGACAAAGGACTATCCACATAATAGCGAATATACGGTAAAACACCTTTCAGTTCCAGGGCATTTATAGCATACAGAATTTCCTGCGTACGCCCCACACTGAATGCGGGGATAATTAATTTTCCGTTTTTTTGAATACAGGTATGGCGTATAATCTCCAGAAGCTGCTCTTCGGTAGATTCCAGTTCCGCATGCAGCGAATCGCCGTAGGTTGATTCCAGTAAAATATAATCTGCCTGCGGAAAAGGCTGTGGAGATTTCAAAAGCATGTCCTCATATCCGCCCACATCGCCGCTAAAAGTGATACGGGTTATCTTTCCGTTTTCTTTAATGGCTAAATGAACGGCGGCACTGCCTACAATATGCCCGGCATCTGTAAACAGCAGACTGATATCTGCATCAATTTCAAAATCGGTATTATAATCCACGATCTTAAACTGGCGCATCGCTTCGATAGCGTCGTCATCAGTATATAAAGGCTTTATCAGGGGAAGGCCTTTGCGCATGCGGTGCTTGTTACTGTACTCGGCATCCTGCTCCTGTATTTTGGCTGAGTCCATCAACAGGATTCGGGCCAGGTCCATGGTTGGGGCGGTGCAAAATATCGGCCCCTTAAAACCCTGTGCCACCAAACGCGGAATTAATCCGCAATGATCAATGTGGGCATGAGAAAGAACCAAATAGGTCAGTTCTGCGGGAGAAAAACCGAAATGCTCGTTCATGGCTTCGGTGTCCTCGCCCATTCCCTGGAACAATCCGCAATCCAGTAAAATTTTTTTTCCCGATTTTAAAGTGATGAGGTGCTTACTTCCGGTTACGGTTTGTGCGGCTCCGTGAAAGGCTATTTCCATATATACTTAGTAAATGATGCTAACAGCAGCATCCTGTAAATTGTGTTTTTTTAATCAAACTAAAAATATAGTTGTAAAACTAAATAAATAGTTTTACTTTAGATTATGATTCAAAAAGCAGGATTTATTATATCAGCAATGATAGTCATGATGCTGGCATCATGCAAGATAAATCGTTTTGAAGACGGACTAAGAACCGGCTTGTGGATTACTAAAGATGAAAACGAAGGAAGCATTTATAAAAGTCGCGGCAGATTTAAACAAGGCCGTGAAACCGGCACCTGGAAATTTAAGCATGGGAAAAATATTTACAAGCGAGAAAAATACAGGGGCAACAGTTCTAAACTTACTTTTTATCATCCCAACAAAAAAGTGATGGCCAGCGGCATTACCCTGCTGGATTCATCGGCAACGGGACTACACTGGTATTACTCCGGCGACTGGGCCTTTTTTGATCCGGCCGGGAAACTGATCAAAACCTTTACCTATAAACTCGGAGTTCCGGAAAGGGAAGTAAGTCCGGGTAATCAAGCAAAAAAATTAACAACTGATCATCACAGCAATGGAAATTAAAGATTTAACACGGGCAGAAGAACAGGTGATACAGGTTTTATGGAAGCTGAAAAAAGCTTTCGTGAAAGAAATCATCGACGAATTGCCCGAGCCTAAACCGGCCTACAATACAGTATCTACCATTATCCGGATTTTAGAAACCAAGGGTTTTGTAGCTCACGAAGCTTTCGGCAAAAGCCACCGCTATTATCCGCTCATCAGCATGGAAGACTATAAAAGTTTCGCAACCGGCAAACTGCTAACTAATTATTTCGGCAACTCGGTAGAAAGCATGTTTTCCTTTTTTGTAAAAGAAGAAAAAATCGACCTGAAAGAAGCGGATGAAATATTAAAACTGATTGAAAAACTTAAAAATAAATAGCTATGGATGCCCTTAACTACCTCCTGCTGGTAAATATCTACCTGGTATTATTTTACGGATTTTATGCGCTGTTCCTCAAAAACGAAACCTTTTTTAAACTGAACCGCATCTACCTGGTGGGCGGCGCAAGCATGTCTTTTTTAGTTCCTTTCCTGCAATCCGAATGGATCAGGTCGCTGTTTATTACCAAACAGGTAGAAGTAGTGACTCAGAATATCAGCATGACCTTCAGTCAGCAGCAAATTATTATCCCTGCCAGGGAAAGCGCATTTCAAACCGCCGACATCCTGCTGTATATTTACCTGGCAGGTGCCGGATTGTTCTTACTGCGTTTCCTGTGGCAATTATACCGGGTGCGTGTTATCCTCCATTCAGCAGAAACGGAACATGCCTTTTCGTTTTTCAACAGCGTAAAAGTGGGAACCTCGGTTCTAAATCGTCAAACCGTGTATGAGCATGAGCTGGTTCACTCCCGCGAATGGCATTCTGCAGATGTGATCTTATTTGAGATCATCGGCATTATCAACTGGTTTAACCCGGTGGTTTACCTCTATCGCAAAGCCATCAAATACATTCATGAATTTACCGCTGATGAGATCGCCTCACGCCGCGAAGAAAGTAAATCTGCATACGCCGTGGTTTTGCTAAGCAAAACATTCGGCATAACACCCCAGCACCTAACCAACAGTTTCTATAATCAATCACTCCTTAAACGAAGAATCATTATGCTTCACAAATCAAAATCAACCCGAAACGCATTAATCAAGTACGGCCTGTCGGCGCCGCTGTTTGCCGGCATGATGGTTTTATCATCGGCAAGTTTTAAATCTGATCAGGTTGCTGAACAGATCAGCGAAGTTTCATCAGAAGCACTGCAACTGATTCAACCCGCAGATTCAACCCAAACAGATTATGAACAATTCCTGAAAAGAAATCCGACTGTAAGCGCATTGCGATGGAGTTCGGCTTTCCGCGTAAGCGTGCTGTTAAAAAACGGGAACAGGGAAACATACGATCTGCAAAACCAGACAGAATTAAAAACCGCCCAAGGACTGTACGGAACTTTCCCGATGCCTCCACCGCCCCCGCCACCTATGCAGCAGCCCAATATGCCGCAGGTAAGTTCAGAAAAACAAGACGGTCCATTGTTTACTCAGGTGGAAGTAAGTCCAGAATTTCCCGGTGGAATGAAAGAATTTTATGACTACCTGGGTAAAAACCTTAAATATACTGCCGATGCCATAAAGAACAATGCGAGCGGCAGAGTAATCCTGCAGTTTGTGGTAGAAAGAAACGGCAAGCTTACTGAAATCAAAATGCTGAGAGGTGTAGGCTACGGACTGGACGAAGAAGCGGTGCGTGTTTTAAATGCGTCGCCAAACTGGAAACCCGGTTTGCAAAACGGTAAAGCCGTACGGGTTCAATACACATTGCCTATTTCATTCAGCGCTCCTGCCCAAAAGACAGGTGCTGTTAACAAAACAAATGAAGGCGTAACCATTACGAATATCCCGCAAAATTCCATTTTCATTCTGGATGGAAAAGAAATCAGTCAGGAGCAGGTTGGTGCAGTGGATACAAAGTCGATTAAATTGATGAATGTTTTAAGAGGCGAGCAGGCGACAGCCAAATACGGAGAAAAAGCAAAGGCCGGTGTGGTAGAAATTTTTGTAAACAGCAGTCCGCCGGCTGCTCTAACAAACCCAAAAGGTTTTGGTTCTAACAAATCTACAGGGCAGTCATTGGATCAGGTCGTGATCACGCCATCAGGCAAATCAGGAATTTCGGATTTTAAAGGTCATGTGGTAGTCGACGGAATACCGGCCAGTAGCAGCAAACTCAAAACGCTTGATCCCAATACCATTGAATCAATGAATGTGCTGGATCGCGAAAGCGCCATTAAAAAATACGGCGACAAGGCAAAAGAAGGCGCTATTGAGATTACACTGAAGAAGAATTAATTTTCACACGAAAGCCCCCTGTGAAAAGAGCCCGTTCAACTGAATTGAACGGGCTCTCTTTTTACTATTTTTAACAATCCGGAAAAAAATTCATCAGCCTGCTTTGCCGGCTGCAGTTGCTTCGGCCACTTCATTTAATTTACCGCTTTTAACATCATAAATATATCCGTAAACGGGGATATCTTTAGGCACCAGCGGATGATTGCGAATGCGTTTCACATCCTCTGTAACACTGTCAGCAAGATTTTTAAAGGTTAGAAAGGAAATAAATTTTGCCTCATCCGATCCCCCGTTTTCTTCCACATTCCGCCAGCCTTTTTCATCAATCGTGGCCGTTTGTAAACTTGAGGATAAAAGAGTACGCATAATTTCGTCTGTAAACAGTTCCATTCCGCAATCGGTATGATGAATCACAAACCACTCCCTGGTACCCAGTAATTTATAAGAGATCACCAGCGAGCGGATGGCATCATCGGAAGCCCGCCCCCCGGCATTACGAATAACATGCGCATCGCCTTCAGACAAACCCGCATATTTAGCCGGATCCAAACGGGCGTCCATGCAGGTGAGTATGGCAAATTTACGGGCAGGCGGTAAAGCCAGCTGCCCCTTTTCGCCAAATGACGATGCATAGCTTTTGTTAGCCTCCAGTACTTCACGATGTACCTGGCTTGTTTCTTTTTGTAAAACTGTTGCTGCCATGATTTGCAATTTTTAAAATCCAGAATTAGATTCCCTACTAAATTAACTGTAATTGCAAAAAAGCGGGTCAGGCGGATTTCATTATTTGCACTTCATAACAGTAATTATGGTGCTTAGGGGGATATGAAAATTACAATGCTAGAAAATAAATATTGAGACTTCCCCGGTCTGGTTTTCCCCATGCTTTTACTCCTATTGCTGAACTTCGGGATACCGTTTAATAAATTGAATTTACCCGTATTGCTATTGAAATTTACTGCAGCCGACGGCTATAATTCCTCTATAATTTCTCTGTTTTGTTTGATATATTTATAAGCACAAGCTTATTAGTAATTATTCATTTCTATCCAAAAAGATCAATAATGAGTGATGGTGAAAAACAAACAAATGGTTTTTGGAGCACCGTGCCCGGTATCATCACTGCTATTGCAACCCTGATCACCGCCGTGGGTGGTCTGTTAATAATTTTAAAATCTGTTGGCCTGTTTGACAGCAGTCCCGGTGCCGCAGCCGTTCAGACAAACGACTCCGTAATTTCAACGCAGCAAACCGTACAAAACCCCGATGTGGTTGAAGCTGTATATTCTAAGGGTAGATTGAATATTCGTTATCCGTATTCATACGATCTTGATTTGGGTAAAGAATGACCGTCTGAAAATAATGAGGAGGTCGATTTTATCTGGGAACATCCTACTTCTATGGAATATGCATTACATCCCGACCTGGGTAAATTTCATTTACTGGGTAAAAAGGATTTTGACGCCATCGGGCTGGAAGAACTTCAAATGAAAGCCTATTCAGAAGATGTGATTACTATGGATCAGTTAAGCGAGGGGATGGTTATTGTTTTCAAAACCAAAGATGGCCGGTATGGCAAATTCAGAGTAGATGTCGGTGGTATGGAGCCTGCTATTTACTGGATAACCTATCAATAGGATTGATATTTCTAAGTCAACAATAATTTTATTTTCATTGCTTTTTTAAATAATCCAGGCTCTTATTTTCCTGTGTTCCCTTTTCTTGTTAAGGATTTGGCCCTGTAAGGGAGCAGTCCGAAACCCCAACGGAAGGCTAAAAGAATCAACAGAAACACTCAGAGCTCAAACGGAAACACTAAAAGAGTCAACGGAGAGACACGGAGCTAAAACGGAAACACTAAAAGAGTTAACGGAAGGACTGGGAGCTCCAAACGGAAAGACTAAAAGAGTCAAGGAAGAGACTCGGAGCTCAAACGGAAGGACTAAAAGAAGCAACGGACCAACTTGAGCCAAATGGAGAATGCTTGAAGTTAAATGATCCAACGTTAACTAGATTTAGATACGAATAAATAACTTCTATTAAATCAGCTCGAATTAACCTATTTCATTCATAAAAACCTATTAGCATAAAGTAGATGTAATATTTAGAAAAATAACACATCTTTAAGAAATAAAGACTGTATATAAATATTGCAGTCTATGGTAATTAAAAGTTTCGCCTTAATGGAGAGTAAAAACGGTAAAAAAATATTATATGAACATAAAAAGAATTCTAATTAAAAATCTTTATGGTTATTTAAATAAAGAAGTTGAATTTAATAAAGATATTAACCTTCTTGTTGGAATTAATGGCTCTGGAAAAACAAGCATTTTAAATGCTTTAAATTGGATTTTAGTTCCTTCGTTTTCAAATCTCTGTGTGAATGAATATGAAAAAATAGAAGTAGATTTTATATTTCTAAAAGATGAATTTAGAATTATTAGCAGGCAAAATGAGAAAGAAGTTACAATAGACCTTGAGAACTTAACGACTAAATATAAATACCAGCAAATTCAGGCAGATCTTGAAATTCACCCAAAAAAGATTGGCCGAGATAAAGAAATTATTGATAAGCTAATTAGTGATTATAGTGGATTAAAACCTGAAAAACATGAAGAAGAAACTTGGAATTTTATATTTTCCACATTACCTAATCCTATTGTGATAGGATTGGATAGGAATTTATTTACAGAAGAAGGAGATGAAATAACCTATTTAGAAGATAGCGATCGTGTTATAAGAAAAAGATTCTCACCAAAAGGTCAAGGTATTAAAAGTCCTTTGGAAAAAGTCATGAGATTATCAAGTACAGAATATATGAGATTCAAAAATAAGATTCTTGATTTAAACAGGCGATTAAATGACAAAATTATGCTTTCATCTTTTGATGAGACATTAACAAGAGACTCTATTAGCGAAATTTTAAAATCACCCAAAATATCTTTAAAACAAGTTGAATCCTTAGAAATTAACGTTAAAAATTATTTCAAGGAAAACATGCTAGACAGAAGGATACCTATTTCTTATCCTTCAAAACATAAAGATGATGCATTTAAAAAAATTGAAATATATTTTTCCAATTTAAAAACTATTTTAATGCAAGTTAATGCTGAAAAAAAAGAATCCCTTGACATATTATATATTACAAATCTTAATCAGTTCCGTAAAATAAAGGAACTGATTACATCTTTTGAAGAATTTGAAAATAAAAGCAAAAAATTTTTTGACCCTCTTAGACAATACTTAGATACAATAAATATTTTTTTAAAAGATTCATCTAAAGAATTATATTTTGATAAAAATACTTCTAGATTAAAATTTAGAATCTTAGATAAAAATTTTCAAATTCTTAAGGACAATAGAGAAATTGAGAATCTATCATCAGGCGAAAAACAGATATTAATACTTTTTACATATATAAAGTTTAATAATAAATTAGGCAAAGTATTTATTATTGATGAACCAGAACTGTCTCTTCATCCTAAATGGCAAGAAAATTTTCTTGAAGGAATTAAAACTGTAATGCCTGACAATACTCAATTACTATTTGCTACCCACTCACCTGCTATTGTTGGAAAAAACAAACTTTACTGTAAAGTTCTACTGCCCTACTAATGATTACATTAGAAGAAAGTATACCATCAAAGAACTGGAATTATATAATTGCAGAGGATATTTTTTATTATCAATTTAATGAAATTGCATTTTACATTGAGGATGAAGATCAGGAGAATTTTTTCTTTTGCATTTTAAAAAATCTATTCCCAGAAATAAAAATTGAAAAAATATTTCCGTTAAATGGGAAAGAAAATGTAATTGCAGAATCTAAAGACAATATCGACAACAAAAAAAAAGTATATATTGTTGATAAAGATTTTGATGACATTTTAAATAAAAAAATCTTACGTGACAATCTATTTTATTTAGAAAGGTATTCTATAGAGAATTACCTTATAGAAAAAGATTCGATAATTGAATATATAATTAGCGAAAAACCAAAATTAAAGCGGTCTAAAATTGCTGATGATTTTAATTTAGATTTAAGTATATCAAAAATCAGTAATGTACTGCGAGAACTAATTTATTTGCATCTGGTTGTACAAAAGATATGTCCAAGATTAAAAAATATAACTCTAAACCATGAGAGATTTTTTGATTTTAATAATGGGAATTTTCAATCTAAGAATGATCAAATGCTGATTTATAAAAATGCTATAAATAATGAGTTGCTTCAAATTGATAGAAGATTAACTTTAAATGGCCAACTGAATAAAATAAAAAGAAATATTAATATTGATAATAACGAATTAAGTGTTATTCACATTCCAGGGAAATATTTGATTAAGATGTTAAAACAATTGATAGAATCTTTATTTGGTTTAGTTTCTCGAAATACAGATTCTTATTGCTACAACATAGCTAAAAATTGCAATTTTCAAAGCTTAAATAGTCTAAAAATTCAAATAAATGAATATATCAAGTAGACCTCACTATAATACTTTGTTACGATAATTGCATGTTAATAAAAATAATTTTATGAATTGGATTATAAATATCCATTGAAATTTAACACCCGGACCACAGGTTTTGAAAGTGGTACAATTTGGAGACCTATATCCATCATTTTAAATCGCACAGATGACAATCAGAAATTTGAATTCGAGGTTGATGGTACGATTAAATGGAATTTATTGGGAATGACAATTTATTCTCAATCTAAAAATTGGAAAGGCTTTGCAATTCTGAAATAAGCCAGGTGCCCACACAAGTTTCGAATAACAGTGCAGAATATTTAACCCTTTGGATCAATCTTAAGCCTCTAAATGAAATACTTCATTTTTGTAATTCTAATTTCAATTTTCACATGTGCTTTAGTACAGACAAAAACCTGGAAATCCATCTATAATATCGTCAACCAAAAAGAGGAAACTGTCAAATTTCTAAGCGTATGAAAATTTTAATTTTTTCCATTTTACTCTTCATTTCCCAGCAAGTGTTTTGCCAAACGAATGCAGCTATTTTTGGAGAATGGAAAGTTTATGAAATGACTACCAGCCGGATGTACAAAAACTTTCAAACGGATTCAATTTCTATTTTTTCTAAAGAAGATCAGGAAAAATTTAAAAGCGAAGAAGTTCGCATTGTATTAAGTCAGACTTTTGAAATGCTTTCAAACGGGTCCATTTTTATCCATAGCGATAATACCATTGTTTTTAAATTTCCGGGAATGAACGCCGAAAAACAACAGTTCACCTATCATCCGAATCTGTCGGTATTGCTTGTGGGAAAAGCCCCTAAATTAGACACGATTCAATTGACGCAAAATGGTTTGCTTCGAATGAATTTAGGTGATGGTTCTGAAAACGGTTCGGTTACCTTTAAACGCAAATGAATTGTTTTCCTAAACATGAAAAGAGTAATTTTAATACCCGCTTGTTGCGGTTTTATTAATTTCACATTGCACTAAACCCATTCTCAATTCAAAGAAAAAATAATGGAACATCAGGTAAAATCAATCCGCCCCTTTATAGGAGCCAAAAATTTTGAGATTTCAAGAAATTTCTATCGCGACCTGAATTTTGAGGAAATTCCGCTAGGGCCATCCATGTCCTATTTTAAAACCGGGGAAACGGGCTTTTATTTACAGGATGCGTATGTGAAAGACTGGGTAGACAATACTATGGTATTCTTAGAGGTGGATGATGTTGCACGCTATTACCGCGAGCTTGTAGCTTTAGATTTAACAAGCAAATATGAGCATGTAAAGTTAAAGCCCATCCGGGAACTGGATTGGGGCCGCGAATGCTTTTTGATTGATCCGTCTGGTATACTCTGGCATTTTGGAGAGTTCAATTAAAATCTCATCCGGATCAAATTCATATGGTAACATGAAGAAGAAAAATAAGTTGCTTAAGTCTATGGGGTTTATTCTTTTCCTTGCTTTGGGAGCAGTGGTTGGATATTTTGTCGGTAAAATAGGTTTTGGACCTTCGGCCGGAACTCCCAGATTCGCGTTTATGCCGGTTGGCATCACGCTGCTTGTACTTTTAATTCCCTTATTCTTTGTGGTGATTGCTGTTCATGAAGCGGGGCATGCGCTTGCCGGCATCCGGATGAAATTTGATTTCAGAATGTATGTTGTTGGTCCCCTTCTTTGGAAAAAGGAGCAAAATAAGTGGCAGTTTAACTGGAATAAAAATGTGAACACAGCCGGCGGTTTAGTAATTTGTCTTCCGGTAGGTACAGAAAATCTGCGTGAACGCTTTGCTGTGTATGCAGCCGGCGGACCGGCAGCAAGCTTGCTGCTAGCCGGAATAGCTTACGGATTGCATCACCTCCTCAACGGTTTTGCGTTCGGTCCTTCACCCCTCCTTCAGATCATTAGTTATACTTTTTTACTTCTGTCGCTCTTTTCATTGATTATTTTTCTGGCAACCATGATCCCGATGCATTCCGGTGGCTTTTCATCTGACGGCATGCGCATGCTGCGATTGTTAAAAGGCGGCGATGCGGCCAGATTTGAAGTGCTGATTATAAAAATTGTGTCGGGTAGCACCAGCGGAATCCGTCCGAGACTGATGAATAAAGAGGATTTAATTGAAGCGCAGCTCTTGGCAGAAAAGTTAAATAATCCATTTGGGGTCTACCTCCATGCATATCTATTCCAGTCTGCTTTTGACGGCGGCAATATGGATTTAGCAGAACAACATTTACTGGATTATATTCAAAAGGCCGATGCAGTTCCGGCGGGAATGAGAAATTCTGTATGGCTGGAAGCAGCATTATTTTATGCCTTGGGTAAAAATGACCTGAATGAGGCAAGTAAATATTGGGATCAGTTTAAGCCCTCTACTTTTATTTCTAAAGCAGAAGTTTTTGCGGCGGAGGCGGCAATGAGTCATTTGAAAAACGAGCGGGAAACGGCATTTGAGAAAATAAAGGCCAGCATCATCGAATTACCCAATATGATGGATAAGGGAATGGCCATAGTTTTAGGTGAAAAATTACTGGTTCTGAAAGATAAGCTGGAGAAGGAGGATCAAAATTTGATAGCCAACTAAGCATTTCCCGCTTTTCATTATTTCTCAGCCAGGCATTGTTGTGAACTATATAAAGCCGGCCAAAATTCATAATACTTTTATATTTGCCAAAACGGCTTTTCAGAAATGGATCTACATCAACGGATTGTTCATGCACGTAAAAAGAAAGGATTTACACAGGAGCAGGTAGCAGAATTAACAAATGTGACGGTTCGCACCATTCAGCGGATAGAAAGTGGGGACAGTATTCCAAGAACATTCACTTTAAAGGCGATTGCATCTGTACTGGAGATCCCTTTTGAAGAATTTATATCTGACCAGATCAGAGATGAAAAACCCTCAAAACAACCCCTAAAACCGGAACTGCTTAATCATATTACTGAAGACAGGCATTTTCTTCAAATGTTTTGCCTTTCCTGTTTCAGTTATCTTCTCATTCCGCTATTGCATTTCCTGGTCCCCGTATGGATTCTTAAAAGATCAAATGAACAAAACCCGAAAGTGATCGCTTTTGCAAGACGACTCATACGGGTGCAGGTGTACTGGATGGTATCACTTCAACTGCTAATCTTGTTTTCGCTGGCTTTTAACTTTATCAGCGCAAGCTATTTTCAAAAGTCATATCTCATGAATTATATGTGGCTGTTCCTGCTGATGTATATTTTGAATGCGATGATAATCAGCGCAGCTTTAATACGGATTCAAAAAACGGATTTTTCTCTCCAAAATCTTTCTTAAGGAACCAATCAGAGCTAATGTCGGGCTAATGTCGGGTAAACTACGGCTAATAAATTCAGCGGCTGGATTAATTTTGCAGCATCAACAAACACATACATGATGCGGACTACATTACAATTTTTAAAGGCTATTACTCTGACTATTATTCTTGGAAACACAGCTTACATGAAGCCGGTTAAGGCACAGCAAATGCCTAAACTGGCAGCCAACCAGCTGGTATTGCCATCAGAAACTTACAACATTCCATTTTACTGGCTTGGAGATTCGGTCAACTCCGGATGGGAGGCACATTCGGCTATTCTTATCCCTGTTAAATTAAAGAACTGCCCGAAGCAGTTTTATATGCAGTTTGATTCCGGCTCACCGTATTCTCTGCTGTATTCCAGTAAACTAAAAGCGATTCATTCCAAATATCCAAAGGCCCTTCAAATGACTGATTCTGCTATTAAACTGACAGATTTTTCTTTCAAAGCAGGCAAAATGCCCCTTACCGCAAAAGAAATTGTTATCCGGAAAATGGGAAATGAATCCATCAACTGGAAAAACAGAAGAAGCATTGAAATAATCGGAACCTTTGGTACCGATCTGATTGACGGCAAAGTGCTGATTATAGATTACCCGAACAAAAAGATGACCATTTCTGAGAATATCCCGGCAGAATTAAATCCGCAACTTGCATTAAGCGATTTTATTTATGCAGGCAGAAGCATTATGTTTCCGGCCACGGTTCAGGGCAAAAAAACAATGCTTTACTTTGATAGCGGTTCAAGCAGATATGAATTATTAACCGACAAAAAAACGGCTCAGGCTCTTGCGGTTCCAAACACATCCCTGGTTCAAAGCAAGGTTAAATCATGGGACAGGATTTTAACAGCAAACAGCCTGGCCAGCAATGAATCAATAGAAATTGGCAATACCAGTATTCCTGTTCATTATGCTACTTATATGGAGGGGGCCAGCAACTCACAGGTGGAGCAAATGATGAAGATGGGTATAGGCGGCATGACAGGAAACAAAATTTTTCTGGATTACAAACTAGTTCTGGATACTAAAAATAAAAAATTCGGACTTATCAGATCATTAAAGACTTTGGATTTTTAGAGCGGCTTAGATTTACTATCTTTAAGAACAGCATGATGATTGTCGCGGGTTTGACAGCACTAGTCCGGGTTGTATCCGGACACAGGTCAAAAATTTAATTTAAAACACCTGCATCAGCATGCTCTCTTATAATGTAAACCCTAAACTATTGAGTATGAAAAATTCATTGTATTACTTCGCTGTTACCGGCTCATTTTTTTTGTTCAGCTGCGGTCAGGGCGCTAAAGATAACTCAGAGCAAGCGGCAAATTTGGTTGATTACTGTTACCAGTCTATTTCTGGTCCGGATACTGCCGATTTAACTATCCGTACGGATGAAAAAGGCAAAGTAACCGGAGACCTGATCATGAAGTACGGTCTGAAACCGAATGAAGTCGAAAGGGTGATTAACAATGGAAAAGTTGACGGCAGATTTAGCGGCGATACCTTATTTCTGAACTATCTGTATAATTCGGGTAAGATTAATAAAACCCTGTATCAAAATCCATTGGCCTTGTTAAAGAAAGATGATAAATTAATGCTGGGAGTTGGACAGATTGTAACCTCTGTGGGCCGCTCTTACTTTGATAAAAGTAAACCGATTGATTTTGAAAAAGGACGGTTTAAATTTGACCCTATTGATTGCAAATAGCAGGAATCCGTAATTAAAAAGCCCGTTCAATGAAAAATTGAACGGGCTTTTTAATTATAAAATTTCAACTTACACTTCTTCTTCCTTAAAGATTTTCGCCGTCAGATAATCGCGGTTCATACGGGCGATGTTTGTTAACGAAATCTCTTTCGGACATTCGGCTTCGCATGCGCCGGTGTTGGTACAGTTACCAAAACCTTCTGCATCCATCTGCGCAACCATTGCCTGAACCCGGCGATAGCGCTCGGGCTGACCTTGTGGTAATAATGCCAGTTGAGATACCTTAGCCGAAACAAATAACATGGCGGAAGCATTTTTACAGGCTGCCACGCAAGCTCCGCAACCGATACAGGTCGCTGAGTTGAATGCCTCGTCTGCAATTACTTTTGGAATGGGAATATCATTGGCATCGGGAACGCCACCGGTGTTTACCGAAACAAATCCGCCGGCTTGCTGAATACGCTCAAATGCACCGCGATCTGTCGCCAGATCCTTTATAACGGGAAAAGCAGAAGCTCTCCATGGCTCGATTACTATGGTTTCACCATCTTTAAAGCTGCGCATGTGCAGTTGGCAGGTGGTAATGGCATGTTTGGGTCCGTGAGGCTGGCCATTAATGTGCAGCGAACAGCTTCCACAGATTCCTTCGCGGCAATCATGATCAAAATGAATCGGATCTTCGCTCTTTTTGATCAGATCTTCGTTAACCACATCCAGCATTTCCAGGAATGACATATCCGGAGATATTGCCTGGGCCTTATATGTAACTAATTTACCTTTAGCTTCTGCGTTTTTCTGACGCCAAACTTTTAACGTCAAATTCATATTTCCGCTCATTTTTCTTTGAGATTTGAGATCGGAGATATGAGATGTCAGACTGATAAAAAAATCAAATCTGAAGTCTCAGCTCTCAATCTAATTACTTATAACTCCTTTGTGACAACTTAACATTTTCAAAAACCAGTTCTTCTTTATGCAATTGCTCCGGCTGGTTATCGCCCAGATATTCCCATGCCGAAACGAAGGAATAGTTTTCATCATCGCGTAAAGCTTCACCTTCTTCCGTTTGACTTTCTACACGGAAGTGACCTCCGCAGGATTCTTTACGGCTCAGTGCATCGTCTATCATCAGCTCCCCCAGCTCCAGAAAATCAGCTACACGGCCGGCTTTTTCAAGCGACTGGTTCATCTCTTCGTTTACACCAAGCACAATGGCATTTTTCCAGAAATCAGCACGAAGATTTTGAATCATTCCCTTGGCTTTAATTAACCCTTCTTCTGTACGGGCCATACCGCAATATTCCCACATGATGTGACCTAAGTCGCGGTGGAAATCATCAACGGTTTTGGTTCCCCGTAAGGAAAGTAATTTCTGTATGCGTTCTTCCACCTGTTTTTTGGCTTCCGCGAAAGCGGAATGATTGACGTCTACCGGTTTTGGACCAATGGTAGCCAGATAATCACCAACAGTGTAAGGAATCACAAAATATCCGTCGGCTAATCCCTGCATCAAAGCCGAAGCACCTAAACGGTTGGCTCCGTGATCAGAGAAATTAGCTTCTCCCAGGCAGTATAAACCCGGAACTGTAGTTTGTAAATTGTAATCAACCCATAATCCGCCCATGGTATAATGTACCGCCGGGTAAATTCTCATCGGTTGCTTATATGGATTTTCGTCAGTAATCTGGTAATACATGTCGAACAGGTTACCATATTTGGCCCGAACGGCATCTTCACCCAAACGACTGATCGCTTCGGCAAAATCAAGATAAACTGCTACTCCGGAAGCACCAACACCGCGTCCTTCATCTACCATTTCTTTGGCGTTACGTGAGGCCACATCTCGTGGAACCAGGTTACCAAATGATGGATATTTACGCTCCAGGAAGTAATCGCGGTCCTCTTCTTTCAGATCGGTTACTTTGATTTCTCCCTTTTGAAGTTTTTTAGCTAATTCAACTGTTTTTGGAGCCCAAACACGTCCGTCGTTCCGTAATGATTCAGACATCAGCGTTAGCTTAGACTGGTGATCTCCGCTTACCGGGATACAGGTTGGGTGAATTTGTGTAAAGCATGGATTACCGAAAAATGCACCACGTTTGTGTGCTTTCCAGGCAGCGGTTACGTTACTACCCATGGCATTGGTAGAAAGATAAAATACGTTACCATATCCACCTGTACAAAGCAATACCGCATGTGCTTCGTGGCTTTCAATCTTTCCCGAAATCAGGTCGCGGGTGATAATTCCCTTTGCCTGCCCGTCAATTTTAACAATATCCATCATTTCATGACGGTTATACATCTTCACTTTTCCAAGATGGATCTGGCGGTTTAATGCCGAATAAGCACCTAACAATAATTGCTGTCCGGTTTGACCGCGTGCGTAAAATGTACGTGAAACCTGAGAACCTCCAAAAGAACGATTGTCCAGCAAGCCGCCATATTCACGGGCAAAAGGAACTCCCTGTGCCACACACTGATCGATGATATTTACCGACACATCGGCCAGACGATATACGTTACCTTCACGGGCACGGTAATCACCACCTTTAATGGTATCGTAAAACAAACGCTGAACGCTGTCGCCATCATTCTGATAATTTTTAGCAGCATTAATTCCGCCCTGAGCTGCAATAGAGTGCGCCCGGCGTGGACTATCCTGGAAACAGAAAGCTTTTACATTATATCCCAGCTCGGCCAGTGAAGCCGCCGCTGAAGCACCTGCCAAACCTGTTCCAACCACAATAACAGTATATTTCCGCTTATTGGCGGGATTTACCAGTTTTAGATTGAACTTGTGCTTAGGCCATTTTTCGGCTAAAGGACCTTCTGGAATTTTAGAATCTAATTTCATTTCAGAAATTTATTTTTTAACTCCGAGTATTCGGAATGCGTGATAATCTTATTTAAAGAAAAAGTATAAAGGCATGGCCGCAAATCCCAGAGGAATTAAAACGCCAAACACCCAGACACCCAAAAACCTGATGAGGGGTACAAATTTATTGTTATCCCATCCCAGTGTTTGGAATGCGCTTCTAAATCCGTGAATTAAATGGAATGACATGGCAGCCATTGCAATAACATATAATGCAACATACCACCATTGCTGGAAAGACTCGTTAACAATTTTGTACAAATCCTTTGCAATTAAAACTTTTTTGCCAGCTTGTGAATCCACATAATCGGCATGAGCCGGCTCGGCAACACTTGCATTGAATGGAATTGGCGTTACTTTAACATCCTGCGGATCAGTTAAACTAACTTCATATTTTGCATACGGCAGTTCGCCCCAGTGATATTGAGCCCAGAAATTACTCATGTGTACAACAATAAATACAAGCAGAATGGTTCCTAAAATCCCCATGTTGCGGGAAGTCCAGGGACTGTTTGCTTCTCCTTTATAGGATGCATAAGCTACCGGGCGGGCTTTTTTATTTCCAATTGTAAGCACCAAAGCGTAAACAGCATGAATAATGATGGAAGCATACAGCAAGTAAGAGATAATTTTAATTGGTGGAAAATGGGTCATAAAATAGGAATAGGCATTGAATGCCTGTCCGCCATCATCTTTAAACAACTGAAGATTACCGATTAAATGTACAACCAGGAAAGTACACAGGAATAAACCTGTTAAACTCATTATCAGTTTCTTCCCTAGTGATGATGAGAAAGTTTGTGCGAAATTGCTCATTACCTCGTGTTAATTTTTATTTTTAAGAGTAGCAAAAGTATTTAATATATGCTGAAAAATATACAGCATTTAGCTATTAACCCATGTTTTAAATCTATTTAGAAACAATCTAATCATTTATGAAACATCGCACAATTACAATCTATCCGGCTTCAGTAAATACCAGCCTTTTTTATCCGCCATGACTGACCGGAAACCAAAAGCGGATTTAATAATAACATGAAAATTTTAAGCCTGCAAATAATACACTTCACATACGGCAAAGCATTTCCAATATAATTACTTATCAGAATTTTATATAATAAATAAGGACAAAAATTTTCTTTTTAAAGAAAATCTATTCTTAAATTTAATTCTGTCTCAGATCAGTTTCAGATCATAATAAAAGTATGACTCAGCAAACTACCAATTCTAATAGCACACCCATCACTGTTGCCGACGCCTTGTTGCATTATCTCTCTCTGGAAAAGGTAGATCACGTTTTTGGAATTCCCGGAGGAGGTTTGGCCAATTTGCTCACCGCTTTTAAAGCCAAAAGCGATCAGTTCAAGTATATTATCTGCCGCCATGAAACCGGTGCAGCATATATTGCCGATGGTTATTGCCGGGCAACGGGAAAAATGGGTGTAGTTATGGTAACCTCCGGACCGGGAGCTACCAATGCACTTACCGGAGTTATGAATGCCCAGAATGATGGCTCAGCAATGATGCTTTTAACCGGCGAGGTAGATGAAAGCTATTTTGGTCTGGGTTATTTGCAGGAAGGCACAGACGCTAAATTAAATATTGAAGCCATTTACGCCGCCGCTACCGGTTACAGCGCTATGATCTCTGACAGTTCTGACTTTGAAGCAATTTTTAAGCAGGCCTTGCGGGATGCACTATCCATCCCACGCCGCTCGGTGCATATCAGTATGCCCAATAATGTTTCTTTCGAAACGATTTCTAAGGCTGTATTGCCAGACAGCACAAATAGTTACCGGGTAATTCCTTCCGGCGCTCCCATTGAAGATGCCGAAAGGGTTATGAGCGTTTTACATGGCTCCAAACGGCCATTGATTTTTCTTGGAAATGGCTGCCGCGAAGCTCTAAAAGACAATTTAAATTGCTTTATCAACTTTGTTGAGGAGTATGGAATTCCGGTAATAACTACTGCCGATGCCAAAGGAATATTTCCGGAATCTCATCCCCTATCGTTAAGAGTGTACGGTATTGCAAACTGCATGTGGCCTTATTACTGGATGACCGCAGAAAGCAGCGAAGATGCATACGATGCTCTGTTAATAATAGGCTCCTCGCTGGGGGAACTTTCTACCAATAAGTGGCTTCCTTTATTGCAACCTGCAAATGGCCCGCTAATTCAGGTAGATATTGATCAGTCAATAATCGGAAGATCTTTTCCGGTGAGCCATGGAATAGTAGCAGAAGCAGGCGCATTTATTCGCGATCTGGAAAAACTAATTCCAAAATTTCCGGCAGATAAAAAACTTGTTGAAACCCGCAAATCTATAGTTGAAACTATCAAAAAGCAGTACCCCGCCTTTATCAATCCGGAGCAATACAATTCAAATTCCAACCCGATTGAACCCGCCGCATTAATGCGCAGCTTACAAGAATCTCTCCCTGCAAATAAAGAAACTAAGCTATTTATAGATGCCGGTAATTGCGTAGGATGGGCGGTTCATTATTTAGAAATCGCTCCCCCATGGGCTATTCACAGCGCTTTATCTATGGGCCCGATGGGATTTGCTGTTGCTGCTGTTATTGGTGCCAAGTTCGGTCGCCCGGATGCAACCTGCATTGCCATTGTAGGCGACGGTGCATTTATGATGCATGGAGCAGAAATATCAACGGCCAGGCAGTATAATATAGGCGCCATCTGGATAGTACTGTATGATAATAATTTATCCATGGTGAGTCAGGGCATGGATCAGTTTTTCCCTGATAAAGAACATCCCGGAGAATGGGAGAAGCTTTATGAGCTTGGCAGTCCGGATTTAAAAAAATTCGCTGAAGGTCTGGGAGCAGATGCCTATTCAATAGACGAACCTGAGGAACTAAACAAAATAATGCCTTCCGTTTTAAAACTTGCCAATGAACAGAATCGTCCCCAGGTGATAATTGCAAATATCAACCGCAAAAGCATACCTCCTTATTACAATCCATTATATGCACCATCAAAACCCAAATAACCAGCATTCAGGAATTTGAAATCCTTGTTATACGTCTAAATAAATCGCTCATGAAAAACGAACAGACAAAAAACGCAGAATATGATGTTGTTATAGTTGGAGGGGGAATATCCGGAATATATACCGCCTGGAGGTTGATAATGGCTGAGAAGATTAATACCCCATTTATCTCAAAATCAAAAGATCAGAATTTACGGATCGCCGTTTTTGAAGGTAGCGACCGGATTGGGGGGCGCTTACTATCTGCAAGGCCTCCGGGTTTCCCGAACATGACCTGCGAAATTGGTGGTATGCGTTACGTTTCATCACAGAAATTAGCCTCGAGCCTGATAGAGAACAAACTAAACCTGCCCCGGCATGAGCAAAATGTGGATGAACCAATAAACATTGTCTACACCCGTGGTCATAGGTTACGCAATTACCAGCTTTCAGATTCGGACGTACTGCCTTATAATTTAAGCGAAAAAGAAACTGAGTGGCTGAAAGAAGGAAATACCGCGAGTGATTTAATTGGCTGGGCCGTTGAGCAATTATTTCCGGATGTAAAAACCCTAAGTGGTGAGAATCTGGAGAAATTTCTTCAAAAAGCTACACTGGATGATATTCCACTTTATCAGCATGGCTTCTGGAATATTCTGGCCAAAGTGATGAGCAATGAAGCGTATCAGCTGGCAAAAACAACTGTTGGTTATGATTCCCTGGGGATGAATGCAAATGCAGTAAATTCTATTGCAGAATATTTCAACTTCACTCCCACGGTTAAATATTATTTATTGAATGATGGCTATGATGCTGTTCCCTGGACCCTGCAAAAACAATTTGAGGAAGCTGGGGGTGAAGTGCATTTAAACTCCTGGCTGCAATGTTTTGAAGAGAGCTCATTATCCGACGGTTCGGGCGGAGCGGTGCTTTCTTTCAAAACTGAAGGAGGAATGAAATCCGTAAAAACCAAATCAATCGTATTGGCAATGCCGAAAAGATCTCTCGAATTGCTGCAACAGAAAGGTCCGGTTCTGGATCCTGTAAAAGCTCCTCATGTTCGCTTCATGATGAATTCTGTAGAACCGGTAGATCTGTATAAAATTTTTCTGGCTTATGAATTTCCATGGTGGGAGAAAACGTATGTTAAAGCCGGCCGCTCGCTGACCGACCTTCCTCTCAGGCAATGTTACTACTGGGGTGTTGAGGGCCAGCAACCGGGAGCTGACCCAAATAATAAGAATTCGATGATCATGGCTTATAATGATATGAGTAATTCTGAATTCTGGGGCGGTTTAAGAGATTCACCTCTCGGACCCGGCAATACGATAGAGTGGCCACTTCCGGTTAATCATAAAATCAGGAGCCTGCTTTCAAAAAACAAATCTTTTGAAAGGAAACCAATGCCCCATGCCAAAACAGATCAGGCAGATGAATGGGGTGACAGGCTGAAAAAAAACTGGGAAGACCGGCCTGCTCCTCATAAAATGGCTATGGAAATGCACCGGCAATTAATGGAAATGCATCATGTTAAAGATGCGCCCGAACCATTAGAAGCTGCTTATATGGACTGGTCTGATGATCCCTACGGAGGCGCAGTACATTTCTGGAACTCGGGCTACAAATCATGGGAAATACTTCATGAAATGACCCGGCCTGTAGATGATTTCCCATGCTTTATTTGTGGTGAAGCTTATTCTACCAATCAAACCTGGGTTGAAGGAGCTTTGCAAACCGCTGAAATTGTGCTGCAAAAACATTTTAAATTATCAGAACCTGACTGGCTGAAAAATGACTGAGAACCTGCCCCGTATCACCGGATTAGGCTATGCTGTTCCGGATAAAATCCGATTGAATGATGATCCGGTCTTTAGCTGGCTGAAAAAGAATGTAACCGATGGTGAAAAACTTTTTCAGGGATATGAACAAAGGCATGTTTTGGATAAGGATGAAGATCTTATCTCGATCATGCTTCCAGCCGCAGAAATGGCGATGCAAAATGCGGGTGTAAGCCCTGATGAAATTGATTTGTTAATTGGGACAGGATCTGTAAGTGAATACCGTAATCCCAATATGCTTTCCTTATTGCATAAAGAACTGAAACTTACAAAAAGAGTATGGGTGCTTCCGGTTGATTGTGAATTTTCAAATTTCAATGCTTCTGTATTACTTGCTGACGGACTTATAAGATCGGGAAGAATTTTTAATGCGCTGATTTGCGTGGGAGGTAACTGGACCCGAAACGTTAGCTATGAAACACCACAGGCAGTAAGTGCAGGCGATGGTGCCGGTGCAGCGGTTCTGGCAAACTGCAGCAATCAGGAAAAATGGACGCTAACTGATCAATATACTATCACAGAATCTCAGTATTACGGCAGTATGTTTTCTTGCGGAAAAAGTTTTGAAATTTCGCCGCCCATAGGAAACAATGAAAAGTTGTGGACAGATACATATTTTCAGATTAACGATGAAGGGATTGCGGGATTTAAAGATTTCGGAATCAATTCTCCGCCGCAGGCCGCCCTTGAACTTATGCGGAAACATAACTTAAAAGGCTCTGACATTAGCCTGATTTCGCATCAGGCCTCATCCGTATTGATGGACCATTGGAATGATGTTATTCAACCCGCCCAGTATATTAACAGTATTAAATTATTTGCAAATATGGCGCCTGCCAATATTCCGGTTACGCTGGCCTGGTCAGAGAAAAATGATCCGGCAAAAAAAGATCATTTAATTCTGCTTGCAATTGGCCCTGACATGCATACCAACGCAATGCTTTTTGAGCGGAAGACTTAATTTTTAATAACCTTTTAAGATTGGGAATATAGTTTCTTAAGATATGCTGCTTTGCCAAAAGCACCCCATTTCTCATACGCTTTAATTGCAGGTTCCAAAGCTGTTAATTCTTTACCTTCAGCCTTTTGGAGGATCAATTTACATTCCTGAAGTTGGGCACTATCATTTAAAAACCCTCCTATTTCAGCCAATTTTTCAGCCTCTGTAAAATGCCCTTCCGCAGTAGTTAAACCACCCTGAACACCTTCTAAAAAAGCTTGAATAATAAGCGCTTTATGTTTAAAATTTACAGGACACATTTTGGCCCAGTTCTGCATGGTTTGAAGAGAATCGCTGGCAATCTCTATTAATTTATCTTTGTCCTTCCTATTACCCTTCAACACGCCTATTAGTGCTGCGATTGCTTTGTACTGTACCAGATCAATTTCAGCAATCTGGCCTTCAAATGCTTTAAGTAAAGGTTTTACCTGTTCTGCCCAATCCAAAGCAATCTGCCAATTACCGAAATGGGTATGCAATTTTACCCTTGCCACTAAACAATAACCAACCTGATTACCCAGCTCGGTATTACAAATGGATGATATATCCTGGTCCTCATTAAATTCCTCATCTGTTAAAGAAAGATATTCCGACGTTTCTCCGGCAAGAGCTTTGGCAAACTGCAATTCAAGTATAAGATGAAATGCCGCATTCATTACTCTTTTCTGATTCAGCGCCAGATGTGCTCGGGCAAAATCCATTACCTCCTGCAATGGTCGGCCACATGCCGTTAAATACACTACGTAACCGGATAAATTGAAGCATGCAAATAAAATATCGCCTGATGCAAATCCTGCGTTTGCAGCAGATAAAGCTAGTGGCAGGCTGTAAGAAAATGGATTAACCCAATGACTGTGAAACCAGGTATGAACAAAAGCCACATTGGAAAATAACGTGCGGCCATTTTCCTCATCAGCCTTTATAGCAAGTTCACTCCAGGAATTAGCACCCAGATAATCTCCGGTCATGCCTTTATAAATGATAGAATAAAGTGAATAAACAACTGCAACATCTTTTGAACTTCCGTTTTCAAGCGTCATCCTTAAGCAGCTTACAGAAATTAGTGCAAAGAGATCAATCTGCTGACTTTGAAACGCAAAAGGAGCGATGCGCAGCAAAATATTTATTGCACATTCAACTTTGGGATCATCCAGTTTTTTTAAAGAAAGCAAATCTGAAGGAGAACGCTTATCCATTAAAGCAGCGATCACCGCCATATTCTCACCAATCTTCTGACCAATTTCTGAGGGCTCGCGAACAATATGAACGTCAAGAAGTGTAACACCACGCAAACCGATATCTACTGACTGTCTGGCAAAACCGGTACTGAACAGCCTTACAGATTGTTTTTCCAGATAAGCGGCTGCTCTGATATTCTCTCCGGCTTTTTCCCAGTGAAATGCAAGCCGTGCATAAAAAGGAGCCAGATTATCTTCAAATGTATTTTCAAACCATTCTGCAATTTCATAATGCAATTCTTGTTTTTGATCAAAAAGAAGCATTTCATACGCAACATCACGGGTAATGGCATTATTAAATGAGTATCCCTGTTCACCATCAATAACTTCCTGAAGCAGAAGCCCCATCTTATAATCCTTGCTTAAAAAAGCAGGAACCATTGTTCTTTCCTGAAGTACAGGGAATATATCCTGAATCAGATCAGTTGAAAACCGCAAACCTGTAACACTCGCAACTTTTAAAGCCAGTTTCGGACCGTGCTCCAGAGTATCTATCCTTCTGCTTAAAGTGCCCTGAATAGTTTCAGGCAAAGGAAAGTTTTCTAAATTAATACCGCCTGCCAGCTTGCAGGTTCCGTTTTCAATAATAATTGCTTGCTCATTAATCAAAGACTGTATAAGTTCAAAGCAAAAGAATGGATTACCCTTAGACAGCGATATTAAAGTCTCATTTATTTCATCGGGCACTTGCGGAACTCCCAGAGCCTTGCTGATGAGCTTTAACTGATCCTGCTCTGAAAGGCCTTTAAGCTTATAATGTATTGCCCCGGCCTCTTTTAATGATTGAATTTCTTTAATTCCTTCCGTATTTTGAACCGATACGAGCAGAAAACAATTTTTCACATTAGCAGCAACTTCTATTGCAAGTTTCCAGGATGCATGATCCAGCCATACAGCATCATCAATAATAATAACCAGGGGAGTTTTCTCAGCCGCCCGGCTGATCAACTGAACCAGCAGTTTCTTGGTTTCAGTAAATTTTTGCTGTACAGAAAGTGATCGCACCGTTTCGCTTTCTGGAAAATCAGCAGCAAAAACCACATTTAACAGGCTGACCAGATCTGCAAATTCATCGCCCAGAAAGTTAGTAATAACCTGCTGCTTTGATAGCTGATTAAGGCTTTTATCCAGACCCATCAATTTTGAGAAAATGGCTCTCCATGAAAAATATGGTATTCCGCGTTCTACCGGATCACCTAAACCTGTTAAGACCAGATTATCTCCGGACTCGACGTTTCTCTGGAAAGCAGACAGCACTTTAGATTTCCCCAGGCCACTTTCCCCTTCCAGAATCAGAGAGACGGCTTCGCCGGAAACAGCTCTGGAAAAGCAGGTTTGGAAAAGGGCGAGCTCATTCCTCCGGCCTATTACCGGCATTTCTGTCACTTTATTATCTTCCCTTGCAGCTCCTGATTCCAGCTCCCATATCTGCTCTTTTTCTACCAGTCCCTTAATAATAACCATTTTAGGCAGAGAAAAAACAAACTCATCTCTTGAGGCTTTCATAGTGGGTTCATCGCAGCATACATTCTTTAATTGTAATTGAGCCAGGCGGGAACCCAGATTGACTACATCCCCAATGACTGTATATTGGCGAAAAATATTATTTCCAATCAATCCACAAAAAGCTTTTCCGCTTGTAACACCAACACTATTGGTGTATCCCTCCTTGCCCAGAGCGTCTTTAATATCAATAGCTGTACGCAAACTTCTAACCGGATTATCTTTATGAGCAGAAGGAGGAGGACCAAAGATTATTAAAATATTTGCTGATTTCTCATCAAGCCAGACCTGATTTAAAATCCCGTCATACTTTACAACAATGGGACCTATTATTTTAACTGCGTTCTGAATTAATTTTGCGGCATCCTTACTGTTTGAACCGGCAATATGCAGTTGTGTAAAAACGATAGAAACCGGTCTTAGTTCATCAATCCATTTGAGCTGTTCAAAATCCAGGTTATGGGATAAAGGTTTTGGAAGATAAACTTTTAACGTACTGATTGCTTGGGGGCTTAAAAAAAGATCGGCCCTGGCGGGAGATGAAACTGAACCGGCACTCCCATCCAATATCCCCGAATGGTAATTAGCCGGGAAATATTTGAGCTCAGCACCCAAAGTTTCAATAATTGCCGGCGATACCAGCACCTTGCCCGGCTCCCTGTTTTTTGCAGCCTGCTGAAGATCATTTAAAGCTTCGCCTAAAACGGTATAAAGCCAGCGTTTATCGGTCCCCCCTAATTCGAGTAACTGACAGGGTCCGCAGGCGGTAACCACATGCAGCAACAAGGGATTGCCGAGATCATCCAGTGCTCCTTTATTGTTTAATATTTCATGACCGCAGGCTATGGCCATTTTCGCCATGGCGGGTAAGTCTTCGGAACTACAATGCCAGGCTGCCAGCACACCATCACCGGCAAAAACCATCGGCTCGCCGCCAAACTCTTTGAACATGTTCAGCACAAAATCATAATGACTCTGGAGTATTTTTGACAAACGCTCAACTCCATTTACATGATCAAGCAGCAAGCGGTTTGACATCGGAGAAAATGCACATATATCAATCCACAGCAAAACCGCCTGATCGCCGATTAATTCAGACACCGGTTTTCTGGAAGGATCTTCGTTAAATTGCTTACGCAGCAGTGCAGGAACAAAACTTGAAATAATAGAATCAGATTTGTTATTAATTGAGGGCATAGATACTCCATTAAAACGTAGATGCTTAGAGTCTTAAAATCAGATCAATAATGATCACATGACTATTAAATTACCCTTAAATAAATTAATAAAAGATAGGAAGATTTTAACGATTGAACAAGGGCATAATTTTCTGCACTATTAAATAAAATGGAAATTAATAAAAGGTTTATAAAGCAATAACTTTATGTTTTAAAACGCCGAAAACATGATCTCCATCTTCACATTTTACACATGCTTTGCCGGTAAATTTTCCGAATGCCGGAACAAGTGCCTGCCTTTTTCCAAAATGAAAACATGGCAGGGTTACAGATTGACGGCCTTTGCCTCTTAGCTTAACGCCCGGATGAATGTGACCGGAGATAACATATTCTGAAGTTTTGGAAAGTGCAATTTTCTTTAAAGGTTCGTGCGAGAAAAGAAATGGGCCTATTTTTAAAGTATCATGTACCCTGAACTGAGAATCTATATAATGCTGCTCATGTAGGATATCATGATTTCCGCGAACCAGAATCATTTCAACATCTTTATGAAGATCACGCCAAAGAATAAACCAGCCCCAGTCGTTATTCATATCACTGTGGAAGAGATCGCCTAAAAATATAATTGATGAAGGTCTATACTGAACCATCAGGTCTGAAAGCATTGCCAGATCTTCCTGTTCCATGGAGCGGGGAATAGCAATACCAGCTTTACGAAAATGGCCTACTTTCCCGAGGTGAACATCTGCTACAATTAATGCATTTTCCTCAATCCAGAAAATGGATTTTTGAGGTAATAGAAGAAAATTCTGATCGAGAAATTTAAAATCAAGAGGAGTGGCAGAAATCATTCCTCCAAAAATACAAAAAGCCTTTCCGAATTCCGAAAAGGCTTTTAATGATTTTAATTGATTTATCTCACCTGGAACTGGTATCTCATTTGATATCCATCAGGAGTAATGGCATTTATTGTGGCCATGTTATTTTTACCCGAAGAAATAGCAGATTCAATATCTTCAACTTTAGTAATTGCTTTTCCGTTGATAGATACAATGATAGTTCCTTCAGGAAGTTCAATCTGGTCAAAAAATCCGCCCGGACGAACCTGAGTAACTATTAACCCGGAATTGATTTTGTATTTCTTTTTCAGTGTTTCATTCAGCGGAGCAAAGCTAGCCCCCAGATTTTTTTTCACCACCTCTGCCGACCGTGAATTACCCGCTGTTTTAACACTTTCTTCACCTTTTAACACTACAGTAGTATTGCGTTCTTTTCCATCACGCAAATATGCTAACTGAACTTTATCGCCAGGGCGCAAACGTCCTACCATTTCCTGCAAATCTGAGGAGGAAGTAATAGTGGTACCATTTACTTTGGTAAGAATATCTCCCTGCTGAATGCCGGCTGCCTGAGCGCCTCCACCGGGAACAATATCCTGCACATATAAGCCATTAATCTGATCAACTCCTAAAGCTTTAGCTCGCTCGGCGTCCAGATCCTGAAAGCTTACGCCGATATAACCACGCTTAACAGTTCCAAATTCGCGGAAATCATCCAATATTTTTTTAGCAAGATTAATAGGAATTGCAAAACCATAACCTTCATAATTACCGGTTTGGGATGCAATCGCGGCATTAATTCCAATCAGTTCGCCACGTGTATTTACCAACGCACCGCCGCTGTTTCCACGGTTTATGGCTGCATCAGTTTGAATAAAAGATTCAATAGCTGTATTCAGCTGAGGAGATCCATCGGGTGAAGGTCTGTTCGACTGATTTAAAATTCCGATACTTCTTCCCTTTGCACTCACAATACCTGCTGTAACCGTAGTATTTAATGCAAATGGATAACCTACAGCCAGAACCCACTCGCCAACACGTACGTTATCTGAATTTCCCAGTTTTACAATCGGAAACCCTTTGCCTTCAATTTTAATCAGTGCCAGATCTGTATTGGCATCACGTCCAATAATTTTTCCTTTCAGAGATCTCTTATCCGGAAGTATTACATCAATTATATCCGCGTTGTCAACCACGTGATTGTTGGTAACAATATATCCGTCATCAGAAATAATTACTCCAGAACCTGAGCCTTTCATCGGGCCCTGAGATCTGCGGCGGTTACCGAAAAAATCCTCAAACATATCCTGGAAAGGATCCTGCCCGCCACCTTCTTTTGCGGTAGCATTGTAAGTAGTTTTTATATGAACCACAGCAGGTGTTACAGCGGCAGCGGCCTGCGTAAAATCCAGATCTCCGGTAGATGAAGAAATAGGTGCTGAAGGATTATTTGTAAAATAGACTTTCTGCTTCTCCTCAAATGTAAGTCCGTTAGTGTATTTGTTTTCTACCAGCTTATACGTACCGATAGCAACAGCCCCGCCGAGGCAGGCTGCTAAAAAAGTTATACCTATCTTTTTCATATTTTGTTAATTATAAGATTTGATCAAGCATTCAAAATTAATACCACTTAAACGATTTAACTGCAAAACAGATGCCCTAAACAATGTTAAAAAATGTTAAACCCGAAATTAGTTTTTCTTTGCGCAACGGCTTTTTGTACTAAAAACCTAATAAATTGATTAGGTATAAAAATACTTAGTTGCGATCAATAATATCTACCTCTGGGTACTTCTAAACTAAATTTTACAATCTTTGTACTATTATTATGAACCTACAATTTTATAAATACGAGGGCGCAGGCAATGATTTCATCCTAGTGGACAACCGAAACCTGGATTTTGATCACAGCAATCCCGAATTGATTGAACGGCTTTGCAACAGGCGCTTTGGCATCGGCGGCGATGGTATAATGTTTATCCAGGAAAGCGCCGGGTACGATTTTGAAATGGTTTATTATAATGCTGATGGGAAACCTAGCAGCATGTGCGGCAATGGCGGCCGCTGTATTGTTGCCTTTGCCAAATTTCTGAATATCATTAAAAACGAAACTACCTTTTTGGCAGTCGATGGGCCACACTATGCCAGAATTTCAGAATCTGGAGATTGGGTGAGCTTGCAAATGATTGATGTGGAAAGCATTACAAAAGATGCAGAGGCGTTTGTTTTAAATACGGGTTCGCCGCATTATGTATCCTGCAGCACCGATCTTAAAAATAAAAATGTGTATGAGGAGGGAAAAAGTATCCGGTTTAATGAGACTTATAAAGATGAAGGAATTAATATAAATTTTGTTGAGGATTTTGGAGATCATTTATATGTTAGGACCTATGAACGGGGTGTTGAGGACGAGACCTTTGCCTGTGGTACAGGTGCTACTGCCGTGGCTCTCGCAATGGCTTTAAAAAAGGGATTAACCGGGCAGATTAACACAGAAATCCATGTTTTGGGTGGACAGCTGAATGTCAGATTCGATTATGATGGCACAAAATTCAGTAATATATTTTTAGAAGGACCCGCAACCTTTGTCTTCAGAGGCCAAATTCAAATTTAAATAATTACCCAAAGGCATAATGCTTAAAGTATTTCTTCCTATTCTGTAATGGTGAAATACCCATTTTATCAAACTCAAGCAATTTTAAGAGACAATCTTAATGATTAATGCAAAATTCTGATTAGGTTTAGAATTTTTTAGTCCCCTACATTGCTTTTATTTTCCCCCTTCCAAAATGTTAAGAGTTGATAACAGCAAGCCATGTAAAATAGTGTATGCCCTTTGCAAACACGAATTTCTGGGATATTTGATTGAACCTCACATTGTTCAGTTAAATCAGGATGGCAATTTTTCGCTTACTTATCAACGTTTATTTACTGCCACCGCAAAGGAGTTTACTGTCTTTTTAGATGAAACTGATCACAAGCTGATTAAGTTATTAGAAGAAACGGAGCAGGGAAATATTATTAAGCGTTTTCATAAAAAGCCGATCAGGCCTGTAGAGTATTTCAGCACTATTTTTAATGAAACACTTTATGAAACCTTCAGGCCAAAAATAGAAAAAAGGCTGATCGAGGCTTTTAAACTTCTGGCTGATAAAGAAATTTATCTGATGAGTAAAGAAGGCTGGCCGGTTGAGCGGCGACTGCACATCAGTGAAGAAGCGGCTTCTGTACTGTTTCACTTCAGACGCAATGCACTGGAAACCAGATATTTTCCGACCATAAAATTTAAAGGTTTCCGGATTGAATTTATGTTTAAAGATGCAAGTGTCATTTGCAATCAGCCTGCATGGCTTCTTCTGGATGATACTCTTTATTATTTTTCGGATGATCTGGAAGGGAAAAAGTTGCAGCCATTTTTAAACAAGCGGTTTATTGCCATTCCAAAATCTTCAGAAAATACATACTTCGAAAAATTTGTAGCACCGCTGATAGAAAAACATGCCGTATATGCGGAAGGCTTCGAAATCCTCACAGAAAAATTTGAAGCTCAGCCGGTTTTGAAAGTACTTTTTTCTGAAGGCGAAGCTTCTCAGCTTCAGCTTTATTTTAAATACGGCAATTTTATTTTCCCTGCCGGCAATGAGCGCAAAGTTTCTGTGCGCACAGAAAAAATCGGCGATAATTATAT
This sequence comes from Daejeonella oryzae DSM 19973, assembly GCF_000422945.1. GTDB lineage: Bacteria > Bacteroidota > Bacteroidia > Sphingobacteriales > Sphingobacteriaceae > Daejeonella > Daejeonella oryzae. Next base: position 1,147,718 of record NZ_AUHA01000002.1, on the reverse strand, counting down.
TTTCCACCGGGTAAAACGGTCTTTACTTTGGGAGAGCAAAAACCTGGACACTTTAAAAAGTATGGGTTTAAAACCTACCGGGAATATATTGTCAAATCTAGAAGTTAGCGAGGATGGAGATTCTGAAAGCAAACCTTTCAGCGCTATTAACTGGCTGAATGAACATCACGATGAATTAATAGAAAAAGGCTTTTCTTTTGAACAGCCGGACGGACAAAAAAAGTTTGTTCTGGGAAGCAGTAAAATAGATTTAGATATCCGTGAAAACAACGATTGGTTTGATATCCATGCCGTAGTGCATTTCGGCCCGTATCAAATTCCGTTTATCGAGTTAAAAAACCATATCCTTAATAAAATTCATGAGTTTAAATTGCCTAACGGCGAGATTGCCGTTATCCCTGAAAAATGGTTTTCACAATTCAGTAACCTGATGCAGTTTACAGACGGAGGCGCAAATTTAAAACTTAAAAAACATCATATCGGTCTGATTAATGAATTTCAGGAAAGTGAGTTAGCAGGAATTACCATGGACCGAAAGCTTCGGCAGCTAAGTGATTTTGAAGAAATTGATGAGATAGAAGTTCCTAAAAATTTCAAAGGAAAACTAAGACCATATCAGCTGGCCGGATATAACTGGTTCCATTTCCTTAAAAAATACAATTTCGGCGGCTGCCTTGCTGATGATATGGGTCTGGGGAAAACCGTACAAACGCTGGCGCTGCTGCAGAAAGTAAAAGAAGAAGCAGGGCAGATGAATACAAGTCCGACTTCATTGATTATAATGCCAACATCTCTGATCTATAACTGGCAGAACGAAGCGGCAAAATTTGCTCCGGATTTAAATATCCTGGTTCACACCGGAAGTTTGAGAAATAAGGAGCAGGATCATTTTATGAATTACGATGTAATTTTTACTACTTATGGAGTTACACGCATTGATGCCGAGATTTTAAGCAGCCAATATTTTAATTATATCATTCTGGATGAAAGTCAGAATATTAAAAATCCGGCTTCAAAATCATACCGGGCGGTTAAAATGTTAAAGTCTAAAAACAAACTGATTTTAAGCGGTACGCCGGTAGAAAATTCGGTTAATGACCTTTGGACGCAAATGTCTTTTATCAATCCGGGATTATTAGGAAATCAGCATTTTTTTCAAACTGATTTTGTAATTCCGATAGAAAAGAAAAAGGATGAAGAAAAAGCCCGCAAATTGCAATCGCTGATAAAGCCCTTTATATTAAGGCGGACCAAAAACCAGGTTGCTACCGAGCTTCCTGCAAAAACAGAAAATCTGTATTACTGCCAGATGAGTGAAGATCAGAATGAATATTATGAAAAGACAAAATCAGAATACAGGAATGAACTTTTGATGAGTCTTGAAAACGGAACATTCAGCAAATCGCAGGTTCAGGTTTTGCAGGGTTTAACAAAACTTCGGCAGATAGCAAATCATCCCTCCATGATTGATGAAGGCTATGAAGGAGATTCTGGAAAATTTGAAAGTGTAATTCATACGCTGGAAAATATACTTTCTAGAGGCCATAAAGTGCTGATATTTTCGCAGTTTGTAAAACAGCTGGATATTTACCGTCGGCACTTTAATCGGGAAAATGTACGCTATACCTATTTGGATGGTGCCACAACTAACCGGGGCGAAGTAGTGAAAGAATTTCAGGAGAATAAAGACATAAAACTTTTCCTGATCTCGATAAAAGCCGGAGGAGTTGGCCTTAATTTAACTGAGGCCGATTACGTTTTTATACTTGATCCCTGGTGGAACCCGGCGGTAGAACAGCAGGCCATTGACCGGACTCACCGTATCGGGCAAACCAAAAATGTATTTATTTATAAATTCATCAGTAAAAACACGGTCGAAGAAAAGATTCTGGCCTTACAAAACAGGAAAAAGCGTGTTGCTGATTCATTAATTACAACTGAAGAAAGTTTTGTAAAATCATTAACGGCTCAGGATATTCAGGAAATCCTTAATTAATTACTCTGATTACCGGTAGCCTACCTTTGGCAATGTCCACTTGTATTTTACGGATAAGATTCTGATCATGAAGATGAGAATTACTCCCGAGAATGCATTCACATTGTCATCTACGCCAAGGGATTTTAACAAAACAAACAAGGCCGCTCCGGATAAACACGCTGTGGCATAAATTTCCTTCCTGAAAATCAGGGGAATTTCGTTGATCAGTGTATCGCGTATTACGCCGCCCATTACCGCCGAAAACATTCCCAGAATAATTGCTGCCAGCGGAGAGACTCCAAAAGCCAGCGATTTCTGAACGCCAACAATTGTATATAGGGCTATACCCATCGTATCAAACAGAAAGAAAGTACGCCGGAACTTCAGGAAATAATATTTAAAAAAAAGGGCCAGCAATACGCCCAGAGTAACTACAATAAGATAATTGCCGTCGGCTACCCAAACCGGACGGACGCCCAGGATCATATCGCGTAAGGTACCGCCGCCAACAGCCGTTACAAAGCCGGTAAAGGCTACCCCGAAAATATCGCGGTACATATTTTTATCTGAGGCGGCCAATGCCCCCGAAACTGCAAACACCAGTGTTCCGAGTAAATCGATATAATAAGGTAACTGCATAATTTAAGATCAGGCTTGTTGCAAAATAGTTAAATAATCTTTCTGCGAAATAAATTCAGCACCCATGCTTTCTAAATGGCTGGTATGCATTTGGCAATCAATCATACGGTATTTTTTATTTTCGCACAAAGCAATCATCGCCATTTTTGAAGCATTACTTACCTGGCTAAACATACTTTCACCACAAAAAACACCATTTAAGGCCACTCCATATAAACCACCGGCTAATTTATTTCCTTCCCAAATTTCTATAGAATGCGCAAAACCCATCTCATGCAATTGAATATAAGCTTCTATCATATCGGGAGTGATCCAGGTTCCGGGCTCATCTTTACGATTTGCAGAAGCACAGGCACGAATCACATCCGGGAAATTCTGATCATAGGTAATCCGGAAGCGCTTCCTTCGAATTACCTGTTTCATGCTTGATGAAATTCGGATTTTATCAGGAAATAACACGAAACGCTCATGCGGAGCATACCACAGAATAGGAGTTTCTTCAGAAAACCAGGGGAAAATTCCATGACTATATGCTAATAATAATCGTTCGGGAGAGAGATCTCCGCCCACTGCCAGCAGGCCATCTTCATCGGCTAGCTCAGGTTTGGGAAACCAAATTTCCTTTTCGTCTAATCGGTAAATCAAAATATTAATTCTTTGGTTTGCTATGATTTCGATTCAAATTCTTCTAAATGCTCATTGATCGGATTGCCGCAATTACTGCAAAACTTAGCTAAAGATTCATTTTTATGTTTGCAAATTTTACACTCTGTACGATGGCTTACCGATTTAAACATTTCGACCGTAAAAATACCCGTGGGAACGGCAATAATTGCATAACCAATTACCATGACCATAGATGAAACCAACTTGCCAACCACAGTGGAAGGAACAATATCTCCGTATCCTACCGTAGTAATTGTAATTACTGCCCAGTAAATGCTTTGCGGAATACTTGTAAAACCATTTACCGGTCCCTCTACAACATACATAACGGTTCCCATCACCGTAACAGTAATGAGCACCGTAAATAAAAATGTGCTTATTTTATAATAACTGGATTTAAGAGCTTCGCCGAGCATTTTTCCTTCGGCCGTAAACCTGACTAATTTAGCAACACGAAAAACCCGCATTAGCCTTATAGACCTGATAATCAGCAGATAGTGGAAATTCGGGAATAATACAATCAGATAAGTTGGAAGAATAGATATTAAATCTATTAAGCCCCAGAAACTAAAAATGTAATTAAGGGGTTTAGGACTTATAAAAATTCTTAGCAGGTATTCAATTGAAAATATGACTGTAAAAATAAGTTCAATTCTAAAAAACAATTCACTGTACTTACTGCCTACGCTGGATATACTTTCGAGCATAACCGCTAAAACACTTGCCAGAATCAGCCACAACAATACCAAGTCAAAACGTCGCCCGGCTTTGGTTTCTGTTCCAAAAACAATGACATATAATTTTCTTCTGAGGCTCATTTGTTTGATTCAAATACTAATTAGCGAATTTTTGTAATTAACACTTTATCGATCCGCATCTCGTCCATATCCATTATTTCTAATTCAAAATTCCGCCATCTTATTTTTTCGCCTGTTTTAGGGTAATGATGTACATTTTTTAAAATCAATCCTCCCAGTGTGGTAAATCCATCCGCTTCTTCCGCTTCATTTAATCCAAAATATTCTACAAATTCATGATACGGATATTGCCCGTCTGCAAGCCATGAATTTTCATTCCGTTTAACAATGCTTAATTCTTCATTGACACTTAATGATACTTCGCCAATTAAGGCATCTACCACATCAGTAACAGACAAAATGCCTTGTACGGAACCAAACTCATCCACAACAAAAACCATATGAACCTGATCTTCTTTAAATCTTTCGAGTACCTTATAAGCGGCCATATTTTCCTGAACATAAAACGGCTTTTGTAACAGTCCGTTCAAATCAAAAAGTTCATTCTGGTAACTTTCGGTAAATATTTGATTGACAGAAATAGTTCCCAATAACTTTTCGGGAGATTTATTAATTACCGGATATACCGGATGCCGGTCTTCTTTAATTTTCCTTCTGATTTCATCTATATCATCCGTTATATCAATATACATAATGTCTGAGCGATGAGTCATTAATTCTCCCGCTTTCCGGTCGCCCAATGCAAAAACACGTTTCACAATATCTTCTTCAATTTCCTGAATTTCGCCGCTGCTGGTGCTTTCTGCAATAATGGATTTGATTTCTTCTTCTGTGATAATGCCTTCCTGCTTTTCCTTAATACCGAAAAGTCCCAGTACCAAATCATTTGTTTTGACCAGCAGCCAGATAAATGGCTTGGTTGCAGAAGAGAGTACATTCATGGGGCGGGCAACCATTGTGGCAATAGTTTCAGGAAAAGACAATCCGATTCTTTTTGGAATTAACTCGCCAAACACAATAGAAAAATAGGTAATTATAAATACCACAAATACTACAGCCAGTGTGTCTGAATATGGGGCCAGAAATGAAATAGTATTTATACTTTCAACAACAGGTTTCGTCAATGTTTCGCCGCTGAATACACCTGTTAAAATTCCGATTAACGTAATACCTATTTGAACCGTGGATAGAAAAGTATTGGGACTGGCCGCCAGATCAAGTGCTTTCTGGGCATTTTTGTTTCCTTTTTTCGCGATACTTTCCAGGGTAAACCTGCGGGATGACACCAGCGCAATTTCACTCATCGAAAAAACACCGTTAAGCAAAATCAAAAAAGCAATAATTAATATTTCCATGTTCTTAACTTTTTCTGAACGAAGCTGATGAATTAGCCCGGCCAATACAATAATTAGATTCTTTTTTATGCTTATCATTTATCAGACCAGCCTTTGCCCCGATGAAGTTAATTCTGACAAATATTTTGCGATCTGAATGTTCTATAATAAAATCCCATGATACGCCTTTTAAAAAAGATGTTATCAAGCCATATCAGAATACAAAAAAATGCAGGCCTTTAAATTACTTTCCTAATGGAATCTTAACAAGTTTAATATCACAATTCATTCTGTAAAGGTCAAAACCAGGGGCCCAAAAATCAGCAACGATTTCTTTAACAACCAAACCGAAACGTTCATAAAATTTATAGACAAGTTGTGATGTTCTGACAGAAACAATGCGCACGCTTTTAATTTCTCTGATCTGCTGAATTCTATATTTAGTTAATTCGGTACCAAGTCCTTTTCCCTGAAATCCGGGATGAAAAATATCCCATGATAGCTTAGCAATTTCGCCATCATCAGCTAGATTAAAACCACCACTTCCAACTACTAAATCATCAATTTCTATTACAAAATAATTGCTGCTGTGATTATGTAAATAAGCTCGCAGATCATCTTCTTCAATTGCTGCAAAGTATTCTGGAGTGTTCAATTGAAGCAGTTCAATGATCCTGTCTCTATCAGAATGAGTATACTTTCTAATGAACATTTTATACATTTTACAATTCAATTCTTCTGATTATTAAATGAGCTACAATTAAATTCGGAATCCAGCATAACCAGGCTACAATTGTGTAAGCGGTTATAAAGTTACCAAAGGCCATAATTAAAAGCGGAAGCCATATCCTTAAAGTCACGGCGGCAAAACAAGCAGCATAACTGTAGATCATAAATTTTTGATGCAACTTGATTTGTTTCCTTTTAATTTTCAGATAAGCCATCAATGTTGTAAAAAACCAAATAAGACCTAATGATATAAAACCAGATGATGCTACAATTCCTCCGGTTGCAAAAAATCCAATTCCAATACCAGCAATTGAACTGCATAAAACAGACATCATATAAACAATTCCAATAACTTTATGCAATTTCAGATTTTGATTTCTGAATTTAGAACCGAATTGCACCCATCCAATTAATAATGCTATTCCGCCAAAAATTATATGAGTATAAAATCCAATGTTCCAAAATACATTGCTTAAAAGTTCATTTGATTTTGAACTTAATAACCCGAAATTCCTGTCAGCCAAAAAATATATTGCCGGATAAAATCCAATAGCAATTGCAAACGCAGCCATCAAAATCCAGAGTATTTTTTTTGATAATGACATTTAAGTAAAGCAATTAATAGATTCGCAGGGTGGATAAATTACTGTAAGCTATTTGCTAATCGGTCAAAAATTCATTTCATTCAAGTGATATCTTGTAACAACTTTTAAAATTGATTACTATCATCTCAATAATTAATATGTTCTGACGAACAGGAAAATATGCTTATTGAAAGGATGAATTATCTATAAATTTTACCATCTTTTTAATCTCTTATACTATAAAGTATTTTTTGAAAATCCTCCTTAAACTTATTTTTATTTTCCGCAAGTACCCATGACAAAACTTTGTAATATGTTTTCTTTGTTTCAACAACTCCAACCAAATAATATATATCTCCCTTTACATCCTCATCATAATAACTTGCATCACTTTGAATAAATTTATATTCGCCAATAGTTTTTGATTCAGGTTTTGATATTTGTCTGTTCTTTTGATCTTTCAGAAAATCTTTAATAAATTCTTCATAGAATTCATCAATAGAAGCAAAATTCATATCTACAAGACTTAACTCTTCCTTCGTATCGAAAATAACAAAGCCATAAACATCTTTTACTGCATTTTTATATTGTATTGTTGCTGCGCTATTCAGCCCACTGGTTTTGCTCATGTAATCCGGCAAACTAATGTTAAAAGAATGACCAGCTTTATATTCAACCGACTGTGATTGAGCAAAAACTCCTTTAGAGAGTATCATTAATGTTATTGTAATAACTGCAATTGTGTTTTTCATTACTTGATTTATTTTTTAATTTTTCAATAATTGAGGCTTTTGTGTTAAGTTTTTATCCCTTTTTTCTAATAATCAGTCGCCTGGATTCTGCTTTGATCACCTCATCAAAAAACGCCTTTGCTGCAGGGTATAATTTCACGCTAATTTTTTGATTAGGGATATTGATGCTGGCTGTGCTGGTAACTGTATTTTCTTCTTCATTGTAAACGAAGTTGCTTTTATACATTCCTGCTGCTGTGATTTTCTCAACGCTAAGCGGAAGACTTTCGGGCTCAAAACCCTCCGGCAAATGAAACACGGTTTTATCTGTTTTAATAACCGGGCAGTTCAGATAATAATCCGTTTTGCGCTCAAGGTCTTCCGGCAAAGAAAGCTGCCATAATTTTTGCAGCCGCGGGCGGTAAAATTGCTTTGAACCGGCACTAAATTCGTAAAGTTTAGAATATTCCAAGTCAATAATTGCCCTTTTAACCTCATCCATTTCACTCATATGCTGAGTAGACCAGGTATCAGCCTGCTTTAATCCTAAACTATTCACAAGCCATAATTTCTGATCTTCAGATTTTTGACGGGCAAAAGAGTAGATCATATCATCACGGTACTCTCCCTTTCCGTTTAAATTAAGTTTAACCTTTGCAGCCCCGGTTTCAGTTAATTGCACGTCGCTGATCATTTCCAGAGTATTTGCAGAAGCGGAACTGAAAGGGGTGCTTTGCAGATAACTTCCTTCTGATTGAATGATCAGCGCATTTCTGTTTTCAGTAAAAGTACCCAGCTTTCCGGGTAGTGCCGTATTGCTTGTACATTCAAGCCAAACTGTATCTTTGGGTTGCGGAACCATCAGGATAACATGGTTAAAGATATTGTTTGAAAACATCAGATCTGCCTTTTCTGCATTTTCACCAGCATTTATCAATGCCGGATAAGAAGTTATATTAACCGCCTGCAGCAAAGACTGCATATAGTGCGTAAGCGCTTTGCAATCACCATATTTTTTGTCATCAACAAAACTGGCTGCAAAAGGCTTCCATCCTCCGATTCCCAACTGAATACTAACATAGCGCATATTTTGCTGCATGTAGCGATAAAGGAATTCAATTTTTTCCCTCTCAGTTTTTAGACCGGCTGTCATTTCCCGAATTTCCTGCTGCCTTACCGCACTCAGGTCAAATTGTTTTGAAGAAAGCTGATAATAAAACCTGCCAAATTCTTCCCAGGAAGATAGATTTCCCTTCACATTATCAATCTCAAAATCAGCGGGAGACATATTTATCCGTGGATAACTTGCCCAATACTGACTTCCTTTTTCAACTTTTAATGCCTTTAATCCCGCAACTGTCCAGGTATAATTTTTAAGTCCATTTACCGAAGTTTCAGAAGGTTTAATCCGGATATTGGTGGTTTTGTGCCTTAACACCTGTGCTTCGGGCAAACTAACCGTAAATTTGCTGTTCTGCACACTTTGTTCATAGCCCTGGGGTTCCCAGTCGTTATAATCCATCAGGCCATTACTTGAAATTTTATAGGAAACTTCAATCGTTGCCGGATATCCCGGAGTAGCTATTTCAAGATATAAATACCGGTTATCTGACACTAATGTCGAACCACCGTTAGCACTTATATCCCGCATATCTTTTTTAGAGTATTTACGATCTAAAGTTCCCGATTCATCATACACCTTTATTTCAACTTCATTGATGGTTCTGAAATCATCATAATAATAAACAAATGTCAATTCCTCAGCAGCCTGGGAATTAAGTAATGTGATCAGTTTTTTAATACTTAATGTGGCTTTCGCCGGCGACTTGATTTCCAAACTACTTTCTTCTATGCGTACCACAGAGTTTGCATTGGTTTTCATGGAATCCGGTATAGTGGAAGCTTTGTATAAATCAGCAGGGAAAGTCAGCTTTTGCGATAAGGCCATGACCGGTACCAGCATCAATGCCAGGACTAAGTTTTTCTTCAAAATCATTATATCTTTTTTAATACAACCTGCTCACTCAATGTAGAGTATAGCTTTTTATATAATTCGAAAAGCATGTCGTATTCCTCTGCTTTATATACCGCTTTTTTAAACGTTAGGATAAATCTGTAGGATATATTCTGACCTTCTGCCTGCACAATCCTTCGCATTACTATACTTTCATCAGGCATGATCATAGTCACACTCTTAGGAAGTTCATCAACAGTAAAACCCTCCGGAATTTTAAAATTACCTGTCAGGTTGTAACTTCTCAGGTAACCGAAATCCACATCCGTTACTCTCTTTTCTTTAATGAAAGGATTATTTGATAAACCCAGGAAAAGGTTGGGATTAAAATAGATATAGTTACTTTCCTCGCTTGCATTTTGTAGCTTAAAATTAACATTCTGGATAAATGACAGGGTATCTACATCTGCATTACTGGTCACCAGTTTAATGATGGATAGATTGGAATTTCCATCTTTCAGAAATTCCTTATACTTCTCTTCACCATCATTAATAAATCTGCTTACGCGACTTGTTCGTCCATAATTAGCACTATATATATTGGCTTCTCCGCTTAGCGTTCCATCTTTATTGATATCACAAATAAAACTTATACCTAAGCGGTTGGGTGTTGTCTCAACCAAATTAACCCAGGCTGGTGCTCCTTTTTGAATTACAAAACCCTGCGTATTTAAAATATCATAGGCAATTAAATTGTGGGGAAGATGCTTTTCTGTAGCATCCAATACCAGATACCGGCTGCTGTCCAAAGGCACGTAAGCAACGGTTTTATTGAACTGATCTAAAAACGGGTAGTTTTTGTTCACTTCTCCATGATCGCGTGTGCTCACCAGAAGTGGTTTGGCCGGCACGTCAGCTTTTTTTAATAAATTCAGTAAGATCAGGTTAATCTCTCCGCTGGTTCCTGTATGTTTTTGCCATGATTTAGAAAATACCTCTGTTGAGCCGCGGGTATCTGAGCCATTCCATTTCATATTTTTGCGAACAAAGTCATAAACCGAAGCGGCCCTTAATTCCAGATTAGTTATTGCTTTAGCCTTCTTTATAAAGTCCTCTGTGTCGGATATGTTCTTGCGAATCTGCAATCCGTATTGTTCAGACTCTAATAACTTTTCGGCCAGTTTCTCCCATGTATTTAAGTAGTTCTCCCAGCCCGCCGGAAATTTCTTTACACGATTTAACTGGTACGTAACCCTTTGAAGATAATTTTTATCAGCCGTCATGTAGGGTTCATCTCTTAAAGCGGGTATGTTTTTAACTGCAAGTTCACGCTCCATCACAATCATGGTTGAAGGTGAACTTCCACCGAAAAAGAAACTTTTACTTTTCTGCTGCGATTTGTCAAGCGCCATTGGATAGTTGCGAGTTATCTGCGCAGTATAATCGAAAATTTCAACAATCTCCTGTTTAAGGTAACTGTATCTGGTAGGAAGATCAGATTGGAAATACCAATCCGGTATGTTCATAAAATCAGTCTTTAAAGTATACTTATACTCAATCACACTACCCGGCTGTACATTGGGGAACGAAAAAACAATTGCTGAGATATTTTCAGTAACCTTCTCTACATAGATCAGTTTCTTCTCCAATTTTTGAATTACTGATTCTCCTTTTTCATTTAAGGAGATGGTTTGAGCACTTATCGAAGAGATATCCTCAGTATTATCGCCGGAGTAATAAGGTATCCGGATATTAGCTTCATCTTTTCCATTTTCGTTAAATACTTTAATCCTTTTGTGAAGTATCAGGTAAACATCCAAACGGTCGCTGAAATACAATGACCCTTTTTCAAAAAGTACCATCGCATCGGCCTCCTTATCAAAGGAGCACTCTTTCATTTCCAGGTCACTCTTATCTATTTTGCCAAAATCCTGTAAGTCTGCCTGACTGAAAGCAGAAACAGAATAGAAAAGTGTAACTAAAAAGAGGTAAATATTTTTCATAGGTTTTACTATTAAATTAAAAATTAAAAGTATCAAAATTATAGAGGTTTATAGATAGAATATTTCAAACTTTTATTTCGCTATAATTAAACCTCTATCAGCTTTCGTTGTCAGAAATGCAAATTAATCGGCTATGGTAGTTCCTGAAAAACTTAAAAAATTAAAACACCTCTATGCCAGGGCCGGCTTCGGAATCTCTTATTCTGAACTAAATAAAATTGCAGATCAGCCTGTAGATAAAGCTGTTAAGCAGCTTTTCGCAGACGCTGAAAAGCTTGAACCCATCTCCATTTCGGAAGAGTATTTACCCTATTCCGGCGGCAGGAAATTTGCCCAACTAAATGAGCAGGAGCGCAAAGATTTGATTCGCAAAGCACGTATGGGTGTGCGTTTTTTAAACAGCAGCTGGATTGAGAAAATGGGTTCTTCAAAAAGTTCACTGCGAGAAAAGATGACCTTATTCTGGCACGGCCATTTTGCATGCAGATCAGTCAATCCGTCCTTTCTTCAGCAACTAAATAATATTCATCGAAAGCATGCTCTGGGTAATTTCAGAACACTTTTGCTGGAAGTTTCCAGATCGCCGGCCATGCTGCAATTTCTAAATAATCAGCAAAACCGGAAAGGAAAACCCAATGAAAATTTTGCCCGCGAGTTGATGGAGCTTTTTACCCTGGGCAGGGGAAATTATTCGGAAAAGGACATTAAAGAAGCAGCCCGGGCTTTTACAGGCTGGAGTTTTATGCCAGGAGGAGAATTTCTGTTTCGCGAAAAACAGCACGATTATGCTGAAAAAACATTTTTTAGTCAGACAGGGAACTTCAACGGAACAGATATCATTGATATTATCCTCAAAAAACCCGAAACAGCTACTTTTATCGCAAGAAAATTGTACCTGTTTTTTGTAAGCGATACAGAAAATGACCAGCACATTCAGGAGCTTGGCAAATCTTTTTATGAGTCAGATTACGACATCGCTATCCTGATGAAAAAATTATTAAGCTCTGACTGGTTTTATTCCGACCAGGTGATTGGGAGTAAAATTAAGTCACCCGTAGAACTATTGGTAGGGCTCAATAAGCTTTTTCATGTAACCTATAAAAATCCGGCTGTTCAAATTCAATTTCAAAGTGCCATGGGACAGGTTTTATTTTATCCTCCCAATGTAGCGGGATGGGCTGCCGGGAAAAGTTGGATTGATAGCTCTTCGCTTATGCTGAGGTTAAAATTACCTTCACTTATCCTGAATGCCGGTATAATTGATTTTGAAGGCAAAGCCGATATTGAAGACGAAGCTTTGCTGGCGATGATGCAGATAAAAATGAAGTCTGTAGAACGGCGCATTCAGTCAGTAACTGATTGGGATAAATTTCTTTCAGCCTTTCCCTCAGGTTTTAATACCGCAGATCTTGCTTCTTTTCTTCTGCAAACTCCGGTTAAGCCTGAAATAATGAAACTCCTTGAAACAAATTCAAGCCTGAAGAGTGCGGCTTTAGAGCTTGTCAGTATGCCCGAATATCAGTTGTGCTAAACCGAAGAAAATATAATTAACCATGAAAAGAAGAAGCTTTATAAAGAATTCAGCATTAGCATCGGCAGGAGCATTTTTAATTCCTTCGTTTTTAAAACCACTGGAGGCGCTGGCCAATTCACAATTATCAGGGCATAAAAACCTGTTGATCATTCAGCTATCAGGTGGTAATGACGGGTTAAATACCATTGTTCCCTATGGAATGGATGCCTATTATCAAAAGCGTAAAACCATTTCAATAGCTCCAAATGAACTTATAAAGTTGGACGATCTGCAGGGAATGAACCCGGCGCTGGCTTCTTTAAAAGAAGTATACGATCAGGGTTGGATGAATATTGTGAACAGTGTGGGTTATCCAAACCCAGATCGTTCACATTTTCGCTCAATGGATATCTGGCAAACTGCAAGCGAATCAAACGAATTTCTTTCTACCGGATGGCTGGGCAGATATCTGGATTCCAGTTGCGCAGACTGCTCACTGCCTTACGCGGGAATTGAAGTTGATGATACACTTTCGCTTGCTTTAAAAGGCGCCGGCAAAAAAGGGATAGCGGTTAAAGACCCTGCCGCACTTTTTCGCAATACACGTGAACCTTTTTTTAAAGATGTATTAAGCAATCACGACCAGCATCTGAACGAAGATAATCTGGGATATTTATATAAAACGATGATTGAAACTTCTTCATCTGCAGAATATATTCAGAACACATCCAAAATGTATAACAGTAAATTCATCTATCCCGATTCTCCGTTTGCAAACCAGCTTAAAACAGTTTCAAAATTTATAAATTCAGGATTACAGACCAGGGTATATTATGTTTCACTCAGCGGCTTTGACACTCACGCAGGCCAAAAGGCCCAGCAGGGTCGACTACTGAAACAATATGCAGAAGGAGTTTCGGCGTTTATCAAAGACTTAAAGCAAAGCGGTAAACTGGATGATACTCTGGTTTTAACATTCTCTGAATTTGGCCGCCGGGTTGAACAAAATGCAAGTAACGGAACGGACCATGGTACTGCAAATAATGTTTTTTTATTCGGCGGCAAATTAAAAAAGCCCGGAATATTGAACGAAGCACCAGATTTGCAAAATCTGGATAATGGTGATCTGAAGTATCAGGTAGACTTTAGAAATTTGTATGCAGAGATTCTGGATAAATGGCTGAACGTAAACAGCAGCTCTATTTTAAATAAGAAATTTTCAGGGATGGGTTTTATATAAAATCAGCAGAGGTGATTACCTGGCCATTTTAAAATATTTCAAATGAATTTTACCTGTAAAATACAGGCGGAAAAATTCCAGGATTATAGCGATTCTGAAAAGCCAGTCGAATATGAGGGGATTGCTGAAATACTGACTTATGAACGTCAGGAAACCAAATGAAAAAACCCATACAATTAACCGTATGGGGAATTGAATGTAATAAGAAATGAGACCGAATTTTTTCATCAGAAATAATCCTGCAGATGAAAAGAATAGCAAAATGAATACAAAAAGTAATAAAATGAGTTTTATCCGTGACAAATTTCCAGGAGGAAATGAGCCCAGATTGCTCAGAATAGAATAGATCTGCGGGCTCAGTAAAATTATGCTTCCGGCATCCAGGATTGCAAAAAAGCGAAGGGTGGTTCTCATCCCGCTAAAATAGGTCATTTGCAATTCTGTTCAATCAGGCCGGTCGCTTTATCACTTCCCAGTTTACGAATGGTGTGCAGGTCATCGCAGGCACTTTCTAAATCGCCTTGTTTAAGCTTACGCTGAGCTTGCCTCAGAAGCCTGTCAATATACTTTTCATCATAACCCAACTGTTGTTTTAGGGCTATAATCCGGAGTTCATCAGCCGCATCATAGTCCCCAGTAGATTTCTTATCATAAAAATTAAAAATCGCGTTGCTTAAATTTGCTCTTGCATGATAAGCATTGATGGCCTCATTGATTTGATCTTTTGTCCGTTCTTCGCACTTATATCCTTTAAGTGAAAAATTTACCGGTAAAATAATTGCTTGAGTTGTATCATATCCGGCCGGCACAATCCATCGGCCCGAGCTTAAACGAACCACCCGCAACGCTTCATCATCCAGATCAATACCAAATCCTTTCTCCACTTCAGAATCATAAATTCGTCCCTTAGAATTCAGCTTAAAACTCACTTGTACAATACCTTCAATACAATTTTCTTTAGAAAATTCGGGATAGAGAAGGTTACTGTTTATAAAAATATCCAGATTTCTTCTGCCACCTTTAAATTCAGGCTGATCAGAAGCTGAAAATCCAAAAAACTGGAGTGCAATAATATAGAGTATATTCAGAAGCATCTTTGAATCTAACGAAAAATAAACTGTTTTATTTAAACGTATATTTTAAGATCTCCATTGGATCGGGACAATTCTGCAGATAGATATCCCTTTGCGTGTAACGGCAAACGCCCGGATAATCTCCTTTGAAATACCCCATATTAAAAATGATCTGGAAATGCAGATGAGGCGGCCAGTGACCATTTTCGGCGGGTATTCCAAATTGAGTAAAATACTGGCCCTTCGCTATAAACTGACCCTGCTTTAAATTATCAAGGCTTGCCAAATTCAAATGGCCATACAGGGTATGAAACTTTAATCCGTCAAGCTGATGCTCCAGAATAATGGTTGCACCGTAATCACCAAAATTATCATTGTATTTAAAGCTGTGAATTTTGCCTTCCAGGGGAGCATAAACCCTGGTTCCGGCTGCTCCCCAAATATCGGTTCCCAGATGTAAACGGCGGGGTTCTTCCCGGGTATCAAAAAGTTTGCTTCTTGAATAAACGGTGCGATGTTCATTATATCCGCCAATACCATAACGAGCCTGGCTTTTTGAAAGCTGATCATTGATCCAGATGGAAAACTGGTAAGTATCGGCAACCGTTTCTGGATTTAATTCTTTATTGGCCGAGGTAAAATCAAAATCCATCAGCTGATCTTTATTTTTATTAAAATCTACAATAGATGCAATTTTTTCGGAATTCGATTCAATAATTTTATAGAATTTTTGCGTGTCGGTTAAACTCATGAAAATAAATAAATGAAGTTATAAACATAATGTGAAACGGCTCCGGCAATGACAAAAATATGCCAGATCTCGTGAGTATGAACAAATTTGCTTAAAGGCTTATCCTGGTAATAAAAAATAGTACCGCCGGCATAAAACAGACCACCGGTTAGCATCCAGCCAATAGCTGCAAATGGCAGTTTTTCGAGCATATTATTTAAAAGAGGAACTATTAAAGCACCCATGGCAATATAAATGCCTAATGAAATGCCTTTGTGCTGAAGCTTGTTAAATATTTTTAAGGCACAACCTGTGAGGGCAATGGCCCATACAATTCCAAAAAGAGCCCATCGCATCCATCCTTCAAAAACAAGTAAAGAAGTGGGTGTATAAGAACCGGCAATCATCAGATAAATGCTGCAATGGTCAAATTTCTGCCAGAAGCGAACGCCATATTCAGTATTTGGATATCCGTGATAGATTGCACTGATACTGAAAAGAACAAATGAACAAATGCCGTATACCCAGGCCGCTGTCAGTTCAAAACTAGTTTCAGATAAATTTAAAAGGGCAATAGTTGCAGGTATAACCAGTATCGCCGGGATGGCATGCGTAAAAAAATTAACAGGTTCCCTGATCGGCCTCATACACTATTCTATTCTTCGGATTCCGGTTTTTCTTCCTGACGGGGTTCTTTACTGATCTTATCAAAAATCTTATCCATTTTTTCAACATAATCACTGGTATCGTCTAAAAAGAAATCAAGCTGCGGAACAATGCGGGCCTGGTCTTTAATTCGCGAACCCAATTTATAGCGTATTTCTCCGGCATGCAGCTTCACTGTATTTAATGATAAAGCCGGATTTGGACTGTTGAAAAAACTTAGATATATGCGTGCCACGGCCAGATCAGGAGAGATCCGCACTTTGGTAACGGTGATCATAATATTGGGAAGAATATTCAAACCTTCCCGCTGAAATATTTCAGCAAGATCTTTTTGAATAACTCCTGAGAATTTTTGCTGACGCTTACTTTCCATCTGTATTTGTATTACGGATTTATCATTGCAATTGATTGCTGATAATCCATTTTGTAAAATGATAAATATTAAACGTTTTCCGGCATTCTGCTTCAGAGAAATCCTTTTAAGCAAATTAAAAGTCCGAAAAAATCCAATATCTTAAATTGGGCTGTAAATCCCGAAAAATGATTGTAACGTTAATACAACAATTTATCGTAAGGATACCTCTGTGTATGAATAGCCTTAACTTTCTCATACAATAGCGCCCTGAATTCCTCAATATTTTCTTTATTGAGTGCTGAAATAAACAGCGCCGGACTATTATGTTTATTCATCCAGCTGTTTCTGTAATCAGCCAGGGTTAGAGGTGGTACATCATCCTGCGGGTCAAAATCTGCCGGCTTGTATGCATCAATCTTGTTAAAAACGGTAATAATCTGTTTATCTATAACACCCAGTTCCTTTAGCGTTTCATTAACCGTAGCCATTTGATCTTCAAAATTTGGATGCGAAATATCAACCACATGAATCAGAATGTCGGCTTCACGAACTTCATCTAACGTTGACTTAAAGCATTCAACCAGGTGATGAGGTAATTTGCGGATAAATCCAACGGTATCCGAAAGCAGGAAGGGAAGATTTTCGATCACTACTTTACGGACGGTTGTATCCAGAGTAGCAAAAAGCTTATTCTCTGCAAACACTTCAGATTTGGAAATCATATTCATGATAGTAGATTTACCTACGTTGGTATAACCCACCAAAGCCACACGAATTAACTGATTACGATTTTTCCGTTGTGTTTCATTTTGCTTATCAATCTCTTTGAGACGTTCCTTTAAAACGGAGATCTTATTCAGAATTAAACGACGGTCGGTTTCAATCTGGCTCTCACCCGGACCACGCATTCCAATACCCCCTTTTTGTCGTTCGAGGTGAGTCCACAAACGTGTTAATCGCGGCAGCAAATATTGTAATTGTGCCAGTTCGACCTGTGTTTTTGCCTGTGATGTCTGCGCTCTGTTTGCAAAAATATCAAGAATAAGATTACTGCGATCCAAAATTTTAACCTGCAGTACATTCTCAATATTACGAAGCTGCGATGGCGAAAGCTCATCGTCAAATACAACAATGTCAATCTCTTCAGATTTAACAAAGGCATCAATTTCTTCCAGCTTGCCCGTACCAACAAAAGTTGCACGTTCTGGCCTAAGCATTTTCTGAGTAAAGGACTTTATGGTTTCACCGCCTGCAGTTTCTACTAAAAACTTAAGCTCATCCAGATATTCCTTCGTCTGTTCTTCTGTTTCTCCCGGGGTAATGATACCTACAAGAATTGCCCTTTCGGGTTTAATTGCGGTATCGTAAAATTTTTGTCTTGCCATCTATACATTTAACAACCGTAAAGATACAAGTTTGTTGTTCTGCTGATATGCAAATTGTATAATTCAAAATTCATTTATTAGATTTTTCAGCATTTTAGCATCTGGAACAGAATACAATTATTCCTCCTTGAATCCATCATCAGAAGAAAAAAAATCTTTAAATATGCTTCACAAAGTCTTTCATTGCCTGGCCGGGATTGGCTTCTTTCATAAAATTTTCACCAATTAAAAATCCGTTAAAGCCTGCTTTTTTTAAACCGCTAACGGTTTCCGGATTACTTAAACCACTTTCGGATATTTTTAAAAACTGATCCGGAATTTCTGAGAGCAGGTTATAAGAATGATCTACGGTTACCCCAAATGTTCCCAGATTCCGGTTATTAATACCTACAGCATCCAGTTCATCACATAAACTTCGTTTAAGTTCCTCGAGATTATGAACTTCGAGCAATACATTCAGACCCAAAGATTTGCTGAATTTTGCTAATTGCTGAATACGGGAAGGATTCAATATGGATGCGATCAATAAAATAATATCCGCTCCCCAGGCTTTCGCTTCTACAATCTGGTATTCTTCTAGTATAAAATCTTTACGCAAAATGGGTATGTTATTTACTTTTCTGGCTTGCTGCAGATCTTCTCTTTTGCCTCCAAAAAATTTAGAATCAGTAAGTACAGATAGTGCAGAAGCGCCGGCTGAAACATAACTTTTTGTCACTTCGGCTACATCTACCGCATCGTTAATGATTCCTTTAGAGGGAGATTTTCGTTTAAATTCAGCAATGATTCCGGTTAATTGATTATCGAGAATAAAATCACGCAGCAGATAGCATTCCCTGCCAAAATATTCTGATTTTTCTAATTCAGATGTATTGATTATGGATTTTGCAGCGATAATTTCGAGCTTTTTATGAGCAACGATTTGATCCAGAATATTTTCTTGTTTAATCATCATGGAGATATGAGATGTGAGATATTAAATTAAAGGATTTAACTGTTTAACCAGTTTTCTATTAATAGCTTCCCGTGTTCGGTAAGAATAGATTCAGGATGAAACTGAACACCTTTAACATTTAAGCTGGCATGAGAAAGAGCCATAATTACACCGGAGCTATCTGTAGCTGTAACTTTTAAATCTGCAGGAAGATCATCCTGATTTACTGCCCATGAATGGTAACGTCCAACCTTAAACTCATCAGGACAACCGTAAAACAGGGAATCATTTTTATCTAAAACATCAATTAAAGTAGCTCTGCCGTGCACCGGTTTTGAAAGATTATATATGGATCCCCCAAAAACTTCGGCAATTGCCTGCATACCCAAACAGATTCCCAAAATACTTTTTGTAGCCGAATAGGTTTTTATAACCTGCTGCAGCAGTCCGGCCTCAGAAGGAATTCCCGGTCCGGGAGAAAGAAGTATTTTATCAAACTCATCCACTTGCGTCAGGTCAAATTTATCATTACGCCAAACTGTAGCTTCATTTCCTGTTTCATTTAAAAGGTGAACCAGATTAAAAGTGAAGGAATCATAGTTGTCAATCACCAATATATTTTTCTTAGAGGAATTCATATTTCAAATAGTCGTGGTTTGGTATGTATCGTGGTTTGAATTCAGCAACAATTTTAAATTCCTTCTGCCATTTCCAAAGCTTTTCGCAGAGCCATGATTTTATTATTCACTTCCTGTAATTCACTTGCGGGATCGGAATCAAGCACAATGCCGGCGCCGGCCTGATAATGCAGTGTGTTTTTCTGACTTAAAAAAGAACGGATCATAATGGCATGGTTAAAATCTCCGTTAAAGCCCATAAACCCGATAGCTCCGCTGTAAAAACCCCTTTTGGATTTTTCAAATTTATCAATAAGCTGCATGGCCATATATTTTGGAGCTCCGCTCAAAGTGCCGGCCGGATAGGTATCACCCACCACATTAAAAGGATTTACACCTTCCTGAAAATTACCGGTAACTTTTGAAACCAGATGAATGAGGTGCGAATAAAACTGAACTTCTTTAAACGATTTCACTTCTACATTTTCGCAATGCCTGCTCAGATCATTTCGGGCAAGGTCAACCAGCATTATATGCTCGGCATTTTCCTTTGGATCTTCTTTTAATTTTTCTGCAAGTTCGGCATCCAGTACGTCATTTCCAGTACGTTTAAATGTTCCCGCAATGGGATAAATACTTGCCAGATTATCTTTTATTGTAAGCTGAGCTTCGGGCGAAGACCCGAATAATTTATAATCTCCGTAATCAAAATAGAAAAGGTAAGGAGATGGGTTGATAGACCTTAATGCTCTGTAAACATTAAACTCATCGCCCAAAAAGGGAGTTTGAAAGGCTCTTGATGGAACTATCTGAAAAACATCGCCACGGTTAATGTGAATTTTGAGATCATCTATTACACTGATAAATTCTGAATCTGTAAAATTAGAAGTCTCCGAACCATTTAAATTGAATTTATATTCCGGAAAATTCTTATTCTGAATAAGATATTCGATTTTCTCCAGTCCATCGGGTTCATTTTCATCAAGGCGATGTTCCAGTAAATGCAGTTCATTTTTAAAATGATCTATTGCGATGATATATCTGTACACATGATATTGCATCAAAGGAATGGCGTTTTCTGAAGCATCGCGTTTACGCAGTTTGATATCTTCAAAATATTGAACAGTTTCATAAGTGAAATATCCAAAGAGGCCATTGGATATAAACTTGTAGTCCTGTATAAACGAATCTTCAAACTGCATGCAAAAGGCCGAAACCTCCTCTTTAAGATCCAGGCCTTCGGCAGCAATCTCGCGTGAACTTCCATCGGGATAATAACTGCTTAACGTTTTTTCATCCAGAGTAATGCCGGCTATGGGATCAAAACAAACGTAACTCATGCTATTTTCCCGGCTATGATAATCAGAACTTTCCAATAACACACTGTTAGGGAAGATATCGCGTAATCGCAAATAAATACTCACGGGCGTGGTTGTATCAGCCAGTAATCGCTTATGCGAAGTATAAAATTTAAACGGTTTCATTAGAAAAATGGTTAATGACTATGATGTGCAGCCGGGCAGATTTCACAAAAAAACCCGACGAGGTTTAGGCGTCGGGTTTAAGATTAAAGTTTAGGTTGATTTTATATCTATATACCTTGTCCGGCGCTTTCTTTTAAAAAAAGCCACCAACGGTTTAGGGTATTTAAATTCGCTATCACAGATCACAAAAATATAAAGAAATTTGAAACTGCCAAGTTTTCTTAAAAATATTATGAAGCTGAGCCAATTAGCGGCCTGCCGCTTTGATAAATTGCAGCCAGAATTACCAGAATAGCCAAACCATAATATATGGCAATGGAACGGTGTTTAAAAAATGCATCCACAGCTTTTTTAGATCTGGAGTGTCCAACGGTGATCAGGATAACTGCAAAGATCATCATGACCAGGTGTTCTACCGTCCAGTAACGTGATACAGTATCTTTCATGGCCACACCCATATTTGCATAGTTTACAAACGGACTGAAAAAATATAGCACCAAACCTAAAAGCAATTGAATATGTGCCGAAATGAGGGTGAATAAATTGATCTTCCGGTTTAATTCAGTATAATTTTTCTTACCGAATAATCCGGTTAAAGCCATAACTAGCGCTACTGCAATTAATACAAAAATGATGTAGCGAAATCCTGAATGTGCCCCTAATAAAATTTTATACATGTGGTTAAGTTTTTATTGAACTCAAAGTAACAGAAAAAGCGCTTATTAGAAAAATTTAATATCTTCATGATTTAAACCTGAATACTGAGTTTAATACTGATCTTAAACTGACGGATTTAGCTCAAATAATCAATATCAGTTTTACAGTAAACCTAATTCCATAAAATGATCTTTGTATTTGCTCCCCCAAAAAAATTAATCTTCAACATGCATCCTAAATATTCATGTATGATAAATAGATGAATTTATTTCTTTCATTTACGTATATACATCCAGATCAAAAAACCTATTGAATAATTCCTCAAACCCTGCCTGATCTCACCTGAACAGGTTTCTAATTAATTTAAAAAATGAAAAAAACCCTACTGTTTTGCTTTCTCCTAGCAATTTTTCATCAGTCCTATTCTCAGGAAACATTTCCTGTTAATGGGTCTTTTGATGTTCGCCCCGGATTAATTGCTTTTACAAATGCCACTATTGTAATCAGTGCAGATCAAACCATTAACAACGGAACGCTGCTGGTAAAAGGCCAGAATATTGAAGCTGCCGGCCAGAATATTACTATTCCAAAAGGGTATTTAGTAATTAATCTGGAAGGGAAATTTATCTACCCTTCTCTTATTGATGCCTTTACAAGTTATGGACTACCAGAAACACCACGACAGTCATTCAATTTTGGAAGAAGAGAAGTTTACACCTCTACCAAAAAAGGAGCTTACGGATGGAACGAATCCATTCGCCCTGAAATGAGTGCCCAGAATATTTTTACAGTTGATAGTAAAAAAGCGGAGGAATTAAAGAAAATTGGATTCGGAACAGTTCACTCCGTTATTCGCGACGGTATTGCCCGGGGCACGTCGCTGGTAAGTACACTCAGCAATGAAAAAGAAAATCAGGTTATAATTAATAAAGAAGCAGCTGCCAATTACTCGTTTAATAAAGGAACCGCAGCTACAGATTATCCCCAGTCATTAATGGGCGCAATAGCTTTATTACGCCAAACTTATTATGACGCCGGCTGGTACAAAGGCCAGAAAACGGAACATAATATTTCGATCGAAGAATTTAATCGTCAGCAAAATCTTCCGCAGATTTTTGAAATTGATGATATGCTGGATGTATTAAGAGCCGATAAAGTAGGTGATGAATTCGGAAAGCAATATATTTTTAAAGCCGGCGGAAATGAGTTTGAGCGAATCAAAGAAATAAAAGCGACGGGTGGAAGTTTCATTGTTCCTTTAAATTTCCCCAAAGCATTTGATGTGGAAGATGCGGCCGAGGCCCGTAATATTTCTTTGGCCAGGATGAAATACTGGGAATTGGCTCCGTCAAATCCTTCTGCTTTAGAAAAAGCAGGAATTAAATTTGCCTTAACCGGACTGGGACTTGAAAAAAGCGGTGATTTCTGGGCTAATCTTCGCAAAGCGATAGAATTTGGATTAACAGAAAAGCAAGCCCTGAGATCATTAACCCAAATTCCGGCAGAAATGCTGGGCGTAAGTGATCAGGTTGGAACTTTAAACAAAGGCAAATTGGCCAATTTCATTATCACTTCCTCCAGCCTCTTTCAAAAGGATAACATTATCTATGAAAACTGGGTTCAGGGAAAACGTTTTGTTGCCAACAAAATGGATGTAACTGATCTTCGCGGAAATTACGCCATGACACTTTCGGGTGTTGGACAGTTAATGCTAAAAATCGGAGGAACGCCGGGTTCTTATGATGTAAATATTGTACGCGAAGGTGCCGACAGTGTAAAAGCTAAAGCAACGATGGTGCGCAGCGGCGATCTTTTAAGTTTATATTTCGACCTGAAAAAATCTCCTGCCGGAACGATACGTTTAAACGGATATCTGGATTCTGCCAAGCCAGTAGCATTAAAAGGGGATGCCGTTTTTGCGGACGGAAACACCGGGTTGTGGAGCGCCAGCTTTAAAGAGCCATTTAAAGAAAACGCTAAAAAAGAAACCCCTGCACCTGTTTTGGCTCTCGGGACTGTCATTTACCCTTTTGTTTCTTTCGGTTACAGCGAAGCTCCTTCGCAGGAAACTGTGTTATTTAAAAACGCAACCGTTTGGACAAATGAAAAAGAGGGAAAACTCAGTAATACGGATGTTCTGATAGAAGGCGGAAAAATAAAAGCAATCGGTAAAAACCTGAATGCAGGAAAAGCCAAAGTTATTGATGCCAGTGGAAAGCATTTAACGGCTGGAATAATTGATGAGCATTCGCATATTGCTATTTCAAGCGGAGTAAATGAAGGTACACAGGCGGTAACATCCGAAGTGCGTATTGGAGATGTTATTGATTCTGAAGATATAAACATTTACAGACAACTGGCCGGAGGAGTAACTACTTCTCATTTACTTCATGGATCGGCCAATCCAATCGGAGGTCAGTCGCAACTGATTAAATTGAGATGGGGAAAATCTCCCGAAGAAATGAAATTTGGAGGCAATGATGGCTTTATCAAATTCGCATTAGGAGAAAATGTAAAACAAAGTAACTGGGGCGACGCCGCCAGAACGCGTTTTCCTCAAACCCGAATGGGTGTTGAACAGGTTTATGTAGATGCATTTACAAGGGCTAAAGAATATCAGACTGCAAGAGCCATTAAAGGCAACAACGTTCGTCGTGATCTGGAACTGGATGCACTGGTAGAAATTTTAAACAATAAAAGGTTTATAACCTGCCACTCATATGTTCAATCAGAAATCAATATGCTAATGCATGTTGCAGACAGCATGGGATTTAAGATTAATACATTTACCCACATTCTGGAAGGCTATAAAGTTGCCGATAAAATGGCTGCTAAAGGCATCGCCGCTTCTACATTCTCTGACTGGTGGGCATATAAAAATGAAGTAGCAGAAGCAATCCCATATAATGGTGTGTTGATGAGCAAAGTAGGAGTTTTAACTGCTTTCAATTCCGATGATGCTGAAATGGCCCGTCGATTAAATCAGGAAGCGGGAAAAGCGGTTAAATATGGCGGCATGTCGCAGGAAGACGCTTTAAAACTGGTTACCTTAAATCCTGCAAAAATGATGCATATTGATAACCGTGTGGGAAGCATTAAAGCCGGCAAAGATGCCGACCTGGTGCTTTGGTCAGATAATCCGCTGTCGGTTTACGCAAAAGCAGAAAAAACATTTGTAGATGGTATTGCCTATTGGGATATGGAAAAAGATGCAGGTAAGCAAAAAGAGCTGAAGGCAGAAGAAGCAAGACTGGTGGCAAAAATGCTGGAAGCAAAAAACAAAGGAGCGCTTACTCAGAAGCCTGGAGTGGAACGCGTTCGCTTATACGACTGCGAAACTTTAGAGGGATCTGATACTGAAGAAATAAAAGCAGATGCACTTTCTAATTACTAACCATTAAAAAACATTCTAATGAAACATATAATTATATTTTTAGGATTACTAACGATTTGCCATACCGGTTTCGGACAGGCAACGGTATATCCGGCCAGAGCCCAGAATAAAGCTATTGCTATTTTAGGAGCTACTATCCATACTGGTACCGGACAGGTAATAGAAAACGGATATATTACTTTTGATCAGGGAAAAATTACCGGAATTGGAGATGCAAGGGTTGTAAAGTTTAATACCAATACGTATGAGATGATCAATGCGGGAGGCAAGCACATTTATCCCGGATTTATTTCTCCTGTTACAGATCTGGGGCTGATTGAAACATCATCTATCAGGGCAACTTTAGATAATAGTGAAGTGGGTAATCTGAATCCACACATCAGATCTATAATTGCTTACAATACCGATTCTAAAATTCCGAATACGCTGCGTACCAATGGAATTCTTCTGGCACACATAACTCCGCAGGGAGGTTTGATTTCCGGCCAGTCATCAGTAGTGGAATTAGACGGATGGAATTGGGAAGATGCGGCTTATAAAACTGATCTTGGAATTCATATGAACTGGCCGAGCAGCCAAATTTCAAGCAGACCGAATGCTTTACCTGTCGAAATGCAGAAAGAAAATTCACAAAAAGCTTTCAGCGAACTGGAACGCTACTTTGCGGAAGCCCGGGCATATTCAGAATTATCCAAGCCTGATGTTTCAAATTCACGCTTTAATGCAATGAAAGGATTATTCAATAACAGTAAAAAACTCTTTGTGAATGCACAAAATTCAAAAGACATTATTGCAGCTGTTAATTTCTTTAAAAAGATGGGAATTAATCCTGTAATTGCCGGTGCACGTGAGGCACATCTTATTTCTTCGTTTTTAAAAGACAATAACATTTCTCTCATCATTAATGAGCCACATGCATTGCCATCCAACGAAAATGATGACGTATATTTACCTTATAAGCAAGCCAAAATGCTGAGTGATGCGGGTATCAATTTTGCAATAAGCATAGACGGTTACTGGCAACAACGCAATCTTCCGTTTATGGCCGGCACCGCTGCTGCTTACGGATTGTCAAAAGAACAGGCTCTGGCTTCTATTACATTAAATACGGCAAAAATTTTAGGTATTGATAAAACCGTTGGAAGTTTGGAAATTGGCAAAGATGCTACGTTATTCATTTCTGCAGGGGATGCGCTGGATATGATGAGCAACGATGTAGAGCAGGCCTTTATTCGCGGCAAAAACATTAGCCTTGATAACCTGCACAAACAACTGTTTAAAAGGTACTCTGAAAAATACGAAGGGAAATAATTATTTCTCTTTAAAACCGGCTGATTATCAAATTCGGCCGGTTATTTAATGACTTTCAAACGTCATTAAATAAAAACAAGCTCCTGATGGGCAGGAGCTTGTTTAAACTAACCAATTATAAACCCTAACCAAAGGTTTCTCTTTTCAGAAAGAATGAATCTGTATCATCCCCTCTATTATTACCGAATTATTATACGGCTAAATTAACCAATAAGGGATAAAATCTAAAATTTAATAACTAAATGAAGTTATTTTTATCATTTTTGTAATGAAATAATATAAATATTAGATTTCATGAAAAATAGTGAAGTAAAAAAGGGTATAAATTCTGAAATTGACAAATTAGATCTGGATATTTTACGCATTCTGATGGACAATGCGGATACTCCCTTTACCGAAATAGCTAAAACATTGGTCGTTTCTGGCGGAACTATCCATGTTCGTATAAAAAAGATGAAGGATATGGGATTAATTAAAGGTTCTTATTTAAGCATCGATCCTCAAAAAATTGGTTATGACGTTTGCGCATTTCTGGGAATTTATCTTGAAAAGGGATCTCAATACCATGATGCGGTAGAAAGCCTGAAAAAAATAAAAGAAATTGTAGAAATGCATTATTGTACCGGAGCATACAGCATTTTCGCTAAAATCATCTGTCGCGATACCAATCATTTGCGTGAGGTTTTAAATGAAAACATCCAGGCTGTAAAAGGTATTCAGCGTACAGAAACTTTTATCTCCCTGGAGGAAAGCATTAAAAGACAGATCGAACTGGACTAAATAAAAAAACCACCTGAAAACAGGTGGTTTTTTTATGATAGTTAAATTTATCTTATTTATCAGCATTTAGGTAAAGAACGCTTTTAACTGCTTTTACAACTTTCGCTGGATTAGGTAAAGCTTCCTGAATTAAAGTAGGAGCATACGGAAGAGGAACATCGGCGCAGGTTACACGAAGAACCGGAGCATCTAAAAAGTCAAATGCGTCTTTCTGAACTTTAAAAGCAACCTCGGTTGCAATTGAACCTAAAGGCCAGGCTTCTTCTACAAATACCATGCGGTTGGTTTTCTTAACAGATTTCAGTACAGTATCATAATCAATAGGGCGAACAGTACGTAAATCAATAACTTCAGCATTAATACCTTCTTTTGTTAATTCTTCCACAGCCGGCATTACCACACGCGAAAGCATTTTGCCAAATGTTACAATCGTAACATCAGTACCTTCTTTTACAACATTTGCTTTTCCTAAGGGGATGTAATATTCCTCTTCTGGAACTTCTCCCTTATCGCCATACATCACTTCCGATTCCATAAAGATAACCGGATCCGGATCGATGATTGATTGTTTTAATAAACCTTTAGCTTCATACGGACTAGATGGAATCACCACTTTTAAACCCGGACAATTTGCATACCAGCTCTCAAAATTCTGAGAGTGCTGGGCACCTAACTGACCTGCATTACCGGTTGGACCACGAAATACAATTGGAACAGAAAACTGACCGCCGCTCATAGAAAGAACTTTAGCTGCTGCATTAATAACCTGATCAATCGCAACCAGCGAGAAATTAAAGGTCATAAATTCAATGATGGGTTTTAAACCATTCATTGCAGCACCCACACCGATACCGGCAAAACCTAACTCGGCGATTGGCGTATCAATTACACGTTTGGCACTAAACTCATCCAGCATTCCCTGGCTAACTTTATAGGCTCCGTTATATTCGGCTACTTCTTCGCCCATTAAAAAGATTTTCTCGTCTTTGCGCATTTCTTCGCTCAACGCTTCCCGAAGTGCTTCTCTGAACTGTATTTCTCTCATCTGTGAAAATTCAAATTTTGGAACGCAAATATAAGTTTAATGTTTGAAAACTAAACTGTGTAATGCAGACACTAATTGCGGATAGTTTCTCTAAAATGTAAAATATTCTAATTTCAATTTAATCTTTCTCCTGGTCTTCTACATTTTCAAGCAGATCAGGCACCTGGGCAAAATTACTCTTGACAAAAGAGCACCAGCTGCAATCCTTTTTACCGCATCCCTTGGTAAATTCAAGATTCTTAATTTTGCTGTACGTTTCTTTAATTTGGGTTTTAACTGTTTCCAGATCTTCGGGCATGATGGTCACTTTTTCTTTTACATACACGTCCTTTTCGGGTTCAATAAAATCAAATTCAGAACTTAAAACCTGCCAATCTTTTCTGCGGTCGTTGTCAACCAGCAATTTATAAAAAACTGCCTGCCGCCAGTAATCTCCGCCTTCGGGAAGCTTGTCATTAGGTTTGGCAAATTTTGCTTTAGCCCGCTCATAACTTCCGGTTTTATAATCAACAACATTAACCTGAGAATTTCTAAATTCCAGCTTATCAAGTACTCCCTTTATCGGGATACCGTCAACTTCAACATTTTTAATGCTGTATTCTGTAAGTGTTACTTTTTCCCACTCATTGATGTATTTGGCATAATATGGCGGAAGAATTTTCTCCCCATATTCCATTCGTCTTTTAAATTGCTCACTGGTAAAAGCTTCTCTGTTGCGATGCATATACCAATGAAAATCATCAATAAAGCGCTTTAAACTATGAAACTCATTATTGTTTTCGGCCAGAGAATAGAACAAACGATTCAATGCAAAATGCACGGCAGAACCAAAAGTCATGGTTTCATTTTTGCCGCTCGGAACCTGGATCAGATTCTGAAAATAAAATTTCAATGGACAGTCCAGATAATTATTTAAATGAGTTACACTCAATGCATAGTTCTCCAGCAGATGACTCACGTATTCTTTATCAATTAACCCTATATCCGGCTTATCCTCTTCGGTAAACTGAAGTACAAAAAAGTCGGTCAGAATATCCTCAGAAACAAATTGATGATTAATCTGATGATCTGTTGCTGCCAGTATCTCGCCTATAAAAACCGTTGGCTCCAGATCTTTTCCCTTTGTATCTTTTTGAGGAAAAGAAATGTAGAGATGCCTTTTAGCCCGCGTAATAGCTACGTAAAACAGTCGGCGCAACTCTTCTTCATCTTTAGAAGTAGCCAGAGATGAAAAAATAGTATCAGGCATTTTGTATCCCGAATTCATTTTTCGCTTTTTCTCCCACACGTTTTTGGTGCTTCCCGGCAAAAACACATATTCAAATTCGAGGCCTTTTGACCCGTGACAGGTTAGGAAATTTACTCCGGCTTCATTAAAAATAGTTTGATGAAGCTCTAATGACAGATCATTTTCTTTTAGAAGATCCAGAAGCATTACAAATTCTTTCAGTTTAAGATCCGGCTTTTTCCGGCTTTCTTCTTTAAGGAAATTAAACAAAGAAGAAAGCACCTGCATGAGCCAGGTTTTATCAGGAGATTTTAAGACATACGCCAAAATTCCGCCACGTACCATAATTTTTTCAAACAGACTCTGCAGCGTTACGTTATGAACTTCTTTAATCCAGAATTCCAGATCATCACTTAAGCGCTTAATCTGTTTATCACTTTCAGTATCAAAAAGAGTTTGCCCGGTTTTGCGGGCAATAGCATGTAATTTAGCCCTTATAGACGTTTTTTCACCCTTGGTTTTACGATTATATTCACTTACTTCTATGCTTATCCGGGCTGCATCCATCGGCTCGATGGCATAAAAATCATAATGCATTATCGGGAAGAGCAGTTCATCACCACTGCCGGGAAATTCATTTTCCAAAGCCAGATAACGCAAAATGCTGATGAGCTTTTCGCCGAAAGGCTCTTTAAGAATATTTACCTTCCGTTTGGTGTTAACCGGAATCCCTTTGATATGAAAATAGCGTGCAAGTTCTTCGCCCGATTTATGCTCCTTATAAATAACCGCGATTTCGGAAGGGTTTACCCCTTCTTCTACCAAACCGGATATTTCGGCGGTAATTGCTGCGAACTCGTGAAACTGGCTTGGGTAAGAACGAATCTCTGGCTTTACCAATGAACCTTCATGGAGAATATTTTTAGCCACAAGGTTTTTGCTCAAACCCGTAAGCTGAATGCGTTCTGTATTATTATCAATTAAAACTCTTGCAGTATCCAGAATATGCTGGGAAGAGCGGTAATTATCCGTCAGCATAACCGAATATAAAAAGCTGGCATACCGCGAGCTATATTCCATAATATTTTGAATATTGGCTCCCTGAAAACGAAAAATCGACTGATCATCATCACCTACAACAAAAATATTTGGCTTTTCCCAATAACTGATTAACAGGGAAATCAATTCATTTTGTGCACCACTGGTATCCTGATATTCATCCACCAGAATGTACTGATACCGCTCCTGGTAATTGAGTAAAAACTGCTCATCATTTTTGAATGCATTTAAAACCCATAAAATCATATCATCATAATCATACCGGCCTGCATTCCGCATCATCTGCTGATATTTCGGAAATTCCAGAGCGCCCGCTCTGGTTTTTTCGAGGTTCTCAATCAGGGAAGTATAAACAGGTTTAAAGCTGCCCGCTTCCTTGTTCATGTACTTTTTGCTGTATTTGTATTCTTTATAATAATCAGATCCGGGCTCACAATCGGTTACCAGACATTTAAATTCATCAATTTTCTCAGTAACATATTCCGGACTCCAGTCTTCACGCTTCATTACAGAGAATAAGGTTTGCAGACGTTTCACTTCGAAATAAACATCTCCGCGGTACCGCTTCAGCGGATGATCCTTACCGAAACTATCCACCAGTTTTCGGAACAAATCCATACGTTCGAGATCTGAAATGGCATCCAGCTCCATTTTGCCAAAATAGTCCAGGTTCTCCTGAATGATATCATTGCAAAAAGCATGAAAAGTATAAATGTTTACACGATATGCTTCCGGACCAATAAAATCGAAAAGGCGCTTTCGCATGGCAACAGCTCCGGCATCGGTATAGGTAAGGCATAAAATATTATGGGGCTGGGTATCGGTATCTAATAAGATTTTACCAATCCGGGCGGCTAATATCTGTGTTTTGCCTGTACCCGGCCCGGCAATTACCAATACCGGGCCTTCAATCCGGTTCACCGCTTCCAGCTGGTTTTTATTCAGCTGAGCCAGCGCTTTAAGAAAATTATCGTTGTATTTAGAGAGGATTTGCATGTGCTGATTATATTTTTCAAAGGGATAGAATCCCCCGCGTATGAAGGGGGAATATACAGAAAGTCAAAGGTATTGATTAATAGCTTTGATGAAAAAGAAGATAGCAAAAGCAAAACAAAAATTATATGTCAATAAAAAGAGGCTGTATTTTCAACACAGCCTCTATATAAATTTTAGGAAATATTTTTAAAGGAGTACTATTTTCCCTTAAACTTATAGTCCACAACAATTCCGTTTACCATCATTTTGCTCCCTTCATAGGTTACTTTGCCTCCGGCTGGTACAGAAACAATTACCGCAGCAGTTTGCGGAGGCAGATTAATCTGAGTTGAAGAAGATACGTTTCGTGCTATAAATTTGGCCGAAATGGTATTATATAAATCTCTTTTTTGTCCATTTTCTGAGGAGATCGAAACTGTTTTATTTTCTGTAAAGGGATTGTAATACAGATATGAAGGATAAGCCTCATCACGATAGAAATCAGTGGCTAGTAAGTCAAGCTGCATAATCCCTTCTACTTCCGTTTTACGGATAATACTTCCAAATATCCCTACATGGGCACTTCCGTAAACGCTGAATTGGGAGACTTCGGGATTTTTACCGGGAACCCAATTGGGCCCGTCGCCCTGAGCAACCGGAGATTTTATCTGGGCATATTTGTCAAATGTGGATTTTTTCACGATCCCTTCGTAACCAATAACTCCTTTGGTAACCGATGCAAATTGAGGAATGGTTTCATTTTCATCAGGCATGTATTCAGGATAGAAAAACCGGGCGGCATTTGCGGCATTCAACATCCATTTTCCGATGGCATTTGCATATGACTGATTATAACGCACCATCGGAATAAGCGGCCAGGCGGCATCATACGTATTCATTAAAAACCCGTATCCGCCATGATCTACCGTACTTCCAACAATTCCAGAAATATCTGTCCCGTTCCAGTTACCTACCAGTACGCCCCATCCTTCGCGACAGATCGGTGTTCCATCAAAAGTCCAGCTCATCATTTTATTCTCATCAAAATCTTTTCCCATTTCTGAATTAATCCGGGCAGATAAATAAGCTCCAAAAGGCATTAAAACTTCGTAGGTCGGATTCAGTTTCTGTGCTTCCAAAGCTTTTAAGGCGCTTAGTGCACCATTAAGATATTTTTGATCTCCAAACTTCTTATAGGCCGAATATAATACCCAGGCATGTCCGGCAGCAGCATCGGGCTGTGCGCAAATATGGGTTTTCATAGGTTTCATCTGACCATAATCAAAATAGGAATAGTCGTAGTTGCCGTTCAGAATAGAATCTGCTTTATAAAACTTATCGGCAATTTTGCGGGCAATTTCCTCAAAACCCGGCTCGTTGGGATATTGATTATAGATGGCATAAAACAATACATTGGGATATACATCATACCACCAATCTCGGCCGTAACCGCCCCCAAGAAGTGCAACTTCAGGAGCTGTATTATTCATCATTATATCCCAGCCGGTATCTTTATTAAAATAATTTTTCAGCATGCCTACATAATTCAGGTTTTGCTGATTGCTTTTATCAACGCCAACCAATGAAGCGCCCATAATGGCACCCATAACACCCAATGCTTCATGAAACATCCCTTTGTTATTAGCCGGCCCCTGACGCACATCTCCCACAGCGGTATATAAACCAACAACTGTCTGGGGATAATTTTTATTGGTGCTGTCTCTCCATACCATCGGCCAAAACTCGCCTTTGGCATTAAAATCATACACGGTACTGTCAAACCTTAGGGCCAGCTGCTGGTAATCAATTATTTTTAAAGGCTGGGGAACGTTAGACATTAAATCTACACGTGCCAAATTCTGTTGC
Source organism: Daejeonella oryzae DSM 19973 (assembly GCF_000422945.1). GTDB lineage: Bacteria > Bacteroidota > Bacteroidia > Sphingobacteriales > Sphingobacteriaceae > Daejeonella > Daejeonella oryzae. Next base: position 1,114,030 of record NZ_AUHA01000002.1, on the reverse strand, counting down.
TTTACAGGAGAGCTTTCAATCTGCGTAACCGGAATTTGTACAGACTGACTGCAGGCCGTAAACACTAGCCCAATAATGGAGATCTTTAAAATATGCTTCATTGAGTATTGCTGATTTAGTTAATGAATTAAACTTTGAACTACAATTCTGTTAAACGATAACTTCGCTTACCAGACCCGTAATTTCATCTTCGCTGATTTCTTTGGTATCCGGTGCAAGTTCTTTGCCTTTATTAATGATGTTTTTTGCAACCCAGATCGAGCTCAACTGCAGTACGGCAACAATTATGATTGCATAGCGCAAAGCAATTTCCACAGAAAACCCATAGGCTAAAAGAAGAAAAGTTCCGGCTCCCAGAAATCTGCCCACATATAATCCGGCCTCATGGTTTAAAATGTAAGCGAATTCGCCCCGATTTTCGATTTTAGAAACAATGTCGATCACTTTAAATTGTATAGGAAAATAAGCCAGGTCCATTAGTGGCTTAGCTACCAGCAGAAATAGCATGAACAAAATCACACCGACCTGGTTAAATAAGATACCGTTTAAAAGCGCTGCAACGGCAAATAAAATAAGACCGGCTGCAAATATTTTTAAGCGATGTTCTGGTTTGGAAATCCGGCCAACGATATACATCATAATGGCGGCAATAATGGCTCCAACTGATTGAGCAGTTCCCAGCGCACCTTCTTTTCCCAATAACAGCATAATCAGCATAGCAGGAGCTGTAACCAGAAATCCCTGAACCAATCCTTTTAATGAAGCCAGAAATAATAATTTATTCCATAAAGGATGGAATTTAAAGAACACATATTGCTTTTGTAAAGGATTACTGAAAGTTCCCCTGAAACAAACAATTGAGGCAACAATTGTAATTGCAAACACTACCCCGGTTATGATTTTATAAGCCTGGTTAATTTGCGCTGCCTGAAGACTTTCCACATTTCCTCCCTGAGTCTCAATAAACCAGCCAATTGCTACCGGAATAACTACGGCAATGATGGTATAAAAAAACGTTTCCAGGCCGTAATAATAATTCCGGTTGCCGTCATTGGTAATTGCCAGAGCAAGATAATCGCGGTTGGCCCAGTAAAAACCGAAAGACATACCCATCGTTATTCCGGCAAAGCCGATACCTACCAGATCAAGCGTTTTTAATGACATCATAATCATCATGGAAATGCCACTCAAAAGCATGCCTGCCGAATAAAGTTTACGGATATTAAAATGTTTAAGCAGCCAGCCGTTTAACAGGAATGTAAGGGGTATACCGGTGTATATTGTAAGCTGATAGATCACCACTTTTGTGGGATCATTGGAACTTCGCATTACATAAGCGGCCACAAAAATATCTATAACCGGCAATACAAGAGCATATACCAGATTAGTCATAATCAGAATCTGAAAATTATGAGGCTGGCTCTTAAAATGCGCTATTTCTACTTTCAGTTTATTAAGCATGATTGTATTTTAACATTGTGAAAATTTCATTTATAGAAAAGTGCGCACCGCAAACAAACTCATCAGAAGCGCCATAATAAAGTGTAAGTGTGTCGCCGTCGGGATCAAGAAGATGACCGTTGGTAAATACTACATTCCCAAAAAAACCGCTTAACTCGTAAGGCGCTGTGGGAACCATAATTGGATCTTCTGTACGTGCCAAAACTTTTGAAGGGTCATCCAGATCTAAAAGTAAAGCGCCCAGACAATACTGATGCTGAGAGTTGGCTCCATGATAAATTTCCAGCCAGCCCTTTTCAGTTTTGATGGGAGATGCCCCTGCGCCAACCCGGGCACTATCCCAATGGCCTTCGCGGGTTCTTGCAATGCACTTATGATTTCCCCAATGAATTGCATCCGGTGATTCGGCAAGCCAGATAAAATTACCTCCAATATCTACACTGCTGGGACGGTGCAGTGCAAAGTATTTACCATTTATTTTCTCTTCAAAAATTGCGCAATCTTTATTATGAGGAGGCATGATCATGCCATGTGATTCAAATTGCTTCCAATCATGTGTGCTCCGCATTCCAACACCAACCCCATTGCCGGATACGGCAGTAAATGTGAGATAATATTTATCATCCAGAAATGTAACCCGGCAATCCTCTATACCAAAACTCTGCAAAATCCCTTCGCCCATTAGTAAAGGATACCCTTCAGGCTCGTAAAAACGAATTCCATCATCGCTGCAAAGTAAGCGCAGATGCGAAAGAGTAGTCAGGTAATCTACTTTCTTGTAATTTATAACTCTTGCATCAGTAGCTATGAGATCTGCATCATCCAGCTGAATTTCTATAATTTCAGTACCCGATTCCGTTAGTATCGGAAAAGAAATTATTCCTTCTTTTTGCCCGGGCCTTTCGGCTACTCGTACTATCAGCCAGGTTTTGTTTTCAAATTTAAAAACTCCCGGATTTAGTAAACAGGTAATTTCCAATCCTTCGCTGCTGGACTTCAGATCAGCGGGTGACAATAAAGGATTTTCTGTAAAACGTTTGGCTATATCATTCATTTTAAACTAATGAGATGGATCATGGAAAATAAAATTCATGCAATTATGAGTTAACTCATTTTACATCTGATAAGTTAATATCAGAAGGAAATTAATACCCTGCATTTTGCGTCAAAGTTCCGGCAGAAGCATCAATTTCACTCTGTGGGATTGGGTATAAATAATGTCTGTCCTGGAAATTTTTACCCTTAGCGGCCAATACTGCTTTTGCGGTTCCCCATCTTTTTAAATCAGCCATTCTTTGTGATTCGAAACCAAGCTCTACTCTTCTTTCAGATATCAGCCATCCGGTAACTGTAGCTTTATCCGCTGAAGCTGCTCTATCTGGTAAAGTACCGGCCGGAGGAATGGTGCCTGCAGCAGTAATGGTATTTCTGGCTCTGGCTCTAACCTGGTTTATAATATCTATGGCACCCTGTAAATTACCTGTTTCGATATAGGCTTCCGCTTTCCAAAGCAACACATCTGCAAAACGGATATATACTTTATTGATGGCGGCATCATCATTACCTTTATTGGTTCCATCTAAACTGCCAAGCATTTTATTCACGTTTTGGTTAGGTGCATCAACAGTGTAAAACTTTCTGGGATCATTCGCTTCAAAAGCGTTCAGAAAATCAGTACTTGGAGCGAAAAATCCCCATCCTAAGGGAGCGCAAATACCATTTCCATTTCTAGGAGTCTGATTGGTTTGATGATCGTAAGAAAAAATTACTTCGTTATCAGCAAATTCTTTAGAAGCATTAAAGGAATCGAAATAATTAGCGTTAAGACTATAAAACCCCAATGTTTCTAATTCAGAAACCAGGGTAATAACATCGGCCCATTTTTGAGTATATAAAGCTGATTTAGCCTGCAGGGCAATTACCGCTCCCTTGCTAATCCGCCATTTTTCTGTATCAGAAGAGAATTTAGCATTAGGCAACAAGGTTTTTGCTGTAAGCAAGTCGCCTTTAATACGATCCCACACAAGGTTTTTATCGGTTCTTACTGCTACATCAAAAGCTTCCTGAAATGTGAGCACCGGCGCTAAAATCAGAGGTACATCTCCAAAATTGGTCACCAGGCTGAAATAATAATACGACCTTAAAAAATAGGCTTCGCCTAAAAGCTGGTTTTTACGGGTGGTAGAAATGCCGGTTATAGATTCTATTTCGGGCTTGGTTAGAAAATTTATAGCAATATTCAACCTTTTAATACCCTCATAATTATATTTCCACAGACCGTTGGGGCCGCCATTTGTAGAAGTAAACGTGAAGTTGTTGATATCATCTATCCAGGGCTGGTCGCCATCTGCATTCCACTTTTTCTCCATATCATCAGAAGCAATGTCCTGCATGATGTAATCGTTCTGAAATACCAGACCGCCTCCCCAATCCCATTCAGCTAAAATATTTAGTCTGTTGCTAAGCAGCTGATATGAAGATCGTACGGAAGTTTCTACCGTATTAAGGGTTGGAGTTGCATTTACCTGATCTAAAGTTAACAGGCCTATTGGTTCTGTGGTTAACTGTTTTTTACAACTTGTAACAGATGCAATGGCCAGTACGAACCCTATTTTATATATTGCTTTCATATAAATAATTTTTATTGCTGATTAATTTGCATGTGCCCGACCATTATTTATTTCGGATTGTCTGTGATCGCCCATGCAGATTTCATAATCTATAATATTTGAAATGAACATTTATAGTTTAACCCTTACGCCAAAAAGAAAGGCGGTAGATTGAGGATAAGTTCCTTTGTCTATTAATGAAGTAGACTCCGGATCAAGGCCTGTATATTTAGTAACAGTAAAAACATTTTGTCCGGATGCATACAAGCGGAGGTTCTGTATTCCAATCTTATTTGCATTAAAAGTGTAGCCTATTTCAATGTTTTTTAATCTGAAGTAGGAAGCATCTTCGACAAAAACGCTCGATACATTACCACCGCCATTATTGTTAAAAGTTACCCTTGGCGTAGTGTTGCTGCTTCCTTCACCATCCCAACTGTCTAATACATCCGTTGTAGAATTAAACGGTCTGGTATCATAATTCAGAATTTGTTTCATATCATTATAGCGGTCGACACCCTGAACACCCTGCAATAAAAACGAAAAGTCGAATTGCTTAAATTCTGATGAAAAAGCGAATCCATAGGTAAGTTTTGGAATTGGATTACCTATAAAATTACGGTCGTTGGCGTTTATCTGGCCATCGCCATCCAGGTCTTTGAATTTAATATCTCCCGGCTGGGTGCCGTTAGTATTGGTAAATAAATGGCTGCTAACTTCAGATGTATTCTGGTATATTCCATCAAACACGTAGCCGAAATATGAACTAATGGGCTGGCCTGCTTCTGTCCTGGTACGGGTAGCATCGTCTGTAATATTCGGTAAAAATGTAAATAGCTTTTCTACCCGGTTGGTAAGGGTTGCGATGTTTGCATTGGCACCATATTTAAAGGCACGATCATTATTTCTGTAATTCAAGCCAAATTCAAACCCTTTGTTAGTTACTTCACCTGCATTTATAAAAGTCCGTTGTATTACTCCTACAGATACAGCCGGTAATCCAACCGGTAATATGATATCGCTTGTATTTTTAATAAAGTAATCCGCAGACAAAGACAGTTTATTATTTGACACGGCCAGATCTAAACCAAAATTGGTTTGTGCCGTAGTTTCCCATTTCAGATCCGGGTTACCGTAGCGATCTATATTCACCACGCCGCCAACCTGACTTACAATAGTTTCGTAAGCATAATTGGGTATTTCCTGATTTCCGGATTTCCCCCAGCTGGCCCTGAATTGTAAATTAGATATCCATTCGGCATTTTCAAGAAACTTCTCATCAGAAACTTTCCATCCTGCCGAAAGGGAAGGGAAATACCCCCATTTATTATTTGGGCCAAAGCGGCTGGAAGCATCTGCCCGAATTGTTGAGGTTAAAAAATATTTATTCTCGTAACCATAGGTTTGTGAGGCAAAGAAAGATAGCAAGTTCCATTCGTTGGCAGAACCGCCACTGCGCTGATTGGGCAAACTACCGTAATCCAAGTATCGGAAAGTATTGGTAGCATTATCAAAGTTTTGTCTGCTTCCACCAATTCCAGAAGTTTTAAAACTTATGTATTCTGTTCCTGCCAGCGCATTTAAACTATGTTTTTCATTAAAGGTTTTAACATAATTTAAGGTATTACTAAAAGTAAATGTCATGGCTTCTCCGCGGTTTTCGTCCAGGTTATTTGGCCTGTTGTTGCGGCCCAAACCCGGATATAGTTCTCCGGGATCATTATCATTGTCATCACCAAAGTTTTGTGCGAAATTTTTATTGTGTGAAAAAGCAATATCAGCCCCAACGTTAGAACGGAATTTCAAGGATTTGTCTTTTAAGAAAGCAAATTCGCCAAATACATTTCCAAAGGTTTGATAACTTTTGCGTTCATCATCAGTAAAATTTACAAAGGCCAGCGGGTTACCAACAAATTCATAATTTCTGGACCATCCTCCATTGCTGTTATTATTAAGATAAAAAGGCAAATCGGTGTAAGGATTAGATTCGCTGTAAGTAGGATCTGTCGGGCTTTTAAAAACAGGTATTACAGGAGTTCTTAATACCGCATAGCGGATTACACTTTCTCCGCTGGAAGCAATTCTATCCTGCTTAGCATAAGTCAGCTGCAGGTTTGTTCCTACTTTAAAACGGTCTGAAACATTGGCATTAATATTAGTTCTTAGGTTAAGACGCTGATATTTATCATTATCTGATTCCACAATACCGTTTTGACCAAAATAACCAGCCGATAACAGATACTGTAATTTTTCCGTTCCTCCACTTGCCGAAGCCTGAAAATTTTGAGATCTCCCTGTAGTAAATAATTCATTTAACCAACTCGTATTGGCCAAATCGACTCTGGTTCTATCGGCAGCGTATGGGCTTATCCCATCAGCCGGATTACCCAATGTATTGTGCCAGGCTTTATCTTTTACCATTAAATACTGATCTGTATTCAACATTTCAGGGAGATTGGTTGCATTATAGAGGCCCGAGAAATAATCAAGCTCCAGATTCATTTTGCCCTGCTGGCCGCTATTGGTGGTAATCACAACTACCCCGCCCGAAGCTCTTGAACCGTAAATTGCAGTTGCCGATGCATCTTTTAATACAGTCATCGACTTTACGTCTGATTGATTCAGAAAAGAAATATCCCGTGTAGGTACTCCGTCTATCACATAAAGAACATCGTTATTTCCTAAAGTACCTTCACCCCTGATTCGCACCTTTATACCATCGCCGGGTGCTCCGGTATTAGCTGAAACAAAAACTCCTGCTACCTGACCCTGTAAGGCCTGTGCAACATCAGCTATTCTTGTTTTTTCTAAATCAGCCATATCCACAGTACTAACTGCTCCGGTTATAGATGATTTCTTCTGGGAGGTGTAACCAACAACCACTACTTCGCTTAAAGCTACCTGATCTTCTTTTAGGATAATATTAATAACGGGGTTATCTGCAACAGCTACCGTTTGGGCTAAAAACCCCAAATAACTAAAAACCAGGGATTGAGATGCACCTGCAGTTAAGGTGATGGAATAATTGCCCTGAGCATTGGTGACAGTAGCGTTTTGGGTATTAAGTTGTGTTACAGAAACTCCGGGCAAACTTAATCCATTTACATCTTTAACCGTTCCGGTAATTCTGGTCTGGGCAAAGAGCCCCTGATTTGTGAATACAAGTACAAGCAGTACTAGCCACATGTGATTGACTTTTCGTTTCATTTAAATGCTGATTAGGTTAGTCTTAGTTGATGATAAATCATATTATTTGGTATTCGTTTTTAGAAAATCAGGATCCATTTCAGGAGTTCGCAGACCGGCAACTTCATTGGCCATCAGGATAAACACATTCCAGCTAAGGCCCCTGGTTGAGGGCCACCAGGTATCTGTTGTATTCCATTTTGTTGGAATAAATTCTTTACTGAAGGGCCATTTAGGATTTAAGTAGATCTCTGCCCAGGCCCTGTTTTCCATTAGGATACTGGCTTTTTTCCAGCCATGCTTTAATCCAACTACATAAGCACAATATTCAGCCCTGAACCAGCTTCCGCCGTTATAATAAAATCCGTCACTTTTACCATCGCTGTAATTTTCTTCACCGAATTTTTCAAATGGCTGATAATTGCCGCTGAGGTAAGCATACCCTTTGCTATCATTAGTTAATCTTACGCATATGGGTGCAGTGGTGCCATATTCCGGATGGGGCGAATTGGATACTTTATTTAAAACCGGGATCTGATCGAGGTGATTTTTCACCATTTCATCTGTTAGCAGAGGCCTGTTGAATAACCAAAGGGAGAAAAATTCCGGCTCCAGGTCTGTAAGTGTAATGATGTCGGGGAAATTCCTGTCGAACAGAATATGTTTTCTTTTTGGGTCATAAAAGTTTCGATATTCCTGCTCTGCCTTTTGAATATACTCTTCAGAAATATTAAAGCCCAACTCCTTTATTGTCCTTAAAGCGATGGCGAGCATACCCTGGTTAACTCCCAACCTATCCGTTTTGGGATTAAAATCAACAATATCTACCTGACTTAAGGAGAAATGGGATTCACATTTTCCATCGCCATCGGCATCAAATTCATTCAATACATAATCAACCGCTTTCTTAATTTTCTCCTGAGGAAGAATAACTCCGAACCGACGTTTATTCATCATCGCCCAGATCAGCCATTCGATAGTGGCTTCATTATCTTTCGCTTCTATTGATCCCATTAACGGTGTTATGATTGTGCCAATACCTCCCTCGGGCGTTTGCGTTTTCGACCATTGATCCCATATGGAAAGGTTCAACTCTTTATTATAAGATGCTATGGTTGAGAAGAAAGAATCCCTATTATACATATCGGGTGCATAATTCATGTTGGGAACATTTAGCGGAGTAAAATCCTTTGTATCTGTAATCCAGGTTAGCATATTGAAATTGGCATACAGCATTTTTTCAATCAAAGATCCCTTGAAGCCTTTTCCCTCGGCTAACCGGACCTGTGATGAGATCATAAATTGCTGATGCGATTTCCAGGGCTCAACAAAAACATAGGTCGTTTTCTCAATCTTTTCGCCAAGCGGAAGCAGGTTAAAAGGTTCCTGCTGTGGCTGATGCTCCACAAATTTTAAATCTTTGATTTGCAGTTTGCATTCTTTTCCGGATTGTGTACCAATGAACATGGATACGCTATCCCTCTCAATATAGGGAACGAGTATACTGCCTTCAAAGAGAGTCCATTCGTCTTCAACAATGGGAAAGTTATCGATGTACTTTACTCCATGTTCCAGTTCAATAGTTTTTTGCCCTTTATTAATTCTGAAAAGCTTTAAAGCCAGATCAGTATTCCCTTTAGCCAGAAAAGAAATGCTATAGATCTTCTGATCTTTGAATGGAGCACTGAATTCTATTCCGGCCCGGCCTCCCGGATGACCATTTATGGAAATGAGATCCGTAGTCCTGATAACTTCAGAATTTCCTTCTTTTTTATAGGAGACCGGAGTTTTTAAAACTGTTTTTGTGCCGGCATCCAGATTATACATTTCCCCAAATGTTTGTTTGATATACTGATTATTTTGCGCTCTTTCTGTGGGATTGGCCACTGAAACCAAATTAGGATCCGGTAATCTCCGCATACCTACAAAACCACCTCCACGACTGCTGAAACGGCGACGGGTATTTCTCGTAAATTGATTTTTATAACCTGCGTCTGTTAAAAATCCAACTATATTATTATCGGGGGTAATAAATCCGGCTGCAGGGAATATTTCATGAACAAAGCCGCCGGGGAAATCATCATATTCAAATGAAACATATTTTTTTGGGTTTTCTGCAGGCCTGGAAGTTTGTGTTAAAATATAATACATTCCAGGCATGGAAGGCTGTTTCAACTCAACAGTCTTTTTAATAAGATTTGTATTAAGAACTTGATAAGTTACTGAAACAGATAAATTAGCATCAAATTCTTTGAGATAAGAATCTCTTTTTAAAGTGATACTATTTTTATCAGCAGTCCATTTTTGGCCTGTCCATAGCAAATTCGAAACCGTACTTAAATCAAGATTAAAGAGTTGGAGATAAAATTCTTCGGTATTAACAACCAGCCTTTGATTGCCATTATATATATCAACATGAAAACCCGACTTATCATCTCCGGCAACTTTAAGAGAAAGCTGCTGGCTATTGGCGAATGAATAATTTAACAAGCTGAACAGGAAAAGAGGAAAAATAGACAGCCTGGTTTTACGTGTTAGCATATACAGCGATTGAAAACCAAAGCTATATTTTATGATGTGCGCCCTTATGCACTATGCTTACATTTTACTGTACTATAATCACAAATCACATAAATTGAGCGATTCTGCCCACTTAAATCCAATTAAAATAAACAGATATTTAAACCTGCTCATTCTGCTGCTCGCGGTATTCATTGGGTGCGTATTGGTAGCGCTTTTTAAATTCCCGGTAAAAATAAGACTGGTTGTTAAATCCCGTGCGGTAAAAGATTTCTGAAACTGTAAGATTAGTCGACAGTAGCAGATGTGCAGCCTGCTTTAAACGGATATGCTTTATAAACTCGCCGGGGGTTAAGTTGGTCATTGTTTTTAGTTTCCGGTAAAGCTGCATTTTGCTCATCGCTAATTCGCTTTCCAGCCGGGCGGCATTAAAATCGGGCTCACCCAGATTTTTCTCAATTACAGATAATATTCTTCCTAAAAATTGCTTGTCGCTATCTACCAGATCTGATTCTACAACTGAATAAGCGGCACTTTCATTGGTAAAGAAATCATTTAACCGTTTTCTGTATTCGAGCAGTTTTCTGATTCGTACCTGCAAATGTGCGGTATGAAATGGTTTAGCGATATACGCATCTGCACCAACTTCGTATCCTTCGGTACGATGCTCGATATTTCCCCGTGCAGATAAGATTATAAAAGGTATGTGACAGGTTGCAGGCGCATTTTTAACCCGATTGCATAATTCCAGGCCGCTCATTCCGGGCATCATTACATCACAAATAATTAAATCCGGAATAACTTTATGTATAAGTTCCAGAGCCTCTCTTCCGTTTTCTGATTCAAATATGGTGTAATGGTCTTTTAAAATATCTTTCAGTAAATATCTGATGGCCGATTCATCTTCCACCACTAATATGCTTTGCCGCTTATTGGTTTCCAACTCAAGTATGATAGCCTGCTTGTTATTATCAACTGTAGATTGGGTGGATTCTTCATGATAGGAAACCATGGATTTGTAGAGAAAAGATGAAGGATTACTGGTCAGCTGCTGCTTATCTTCAGTTTTCAATTCTTTTTCGCGAACTGGCAGTGGAATATCTACTTTAAAGGTGATCCATTTATTTTCACTACTTACTTTTATCTCTCCGTTAAGCACCAGTACCAGCTCGCGGGTAAATGCCAGACCAATTCCGGCACCAAATTTTTCAAGACCCATTATATTCGACACATAGAATTTATCAAATAATTTATCAAGCTGATCAGACGGAATATGGCAGCCGGAGTTAGCAACCTCTATTTGCAACATACCTGTTTGCTTGTTTTCTTCCACTTTCAGGAAGATATTCTCATTCTTACCCGAATGTTTAAATGCGTTTGACAACAGGTTGAACATGATCTTTTCCAGTTTATCCTTATCAATCATGGCAATAATATCAGGCGAAATGGTACGCTTAAACAGCATGCTGTTCTGTTCGGCCAATGGGATAAATAGACTGGATAATTTATCAAGCAACTCAGATACGTTTAAGTAACTGTATTGACTTTTAAGATAACCGGCTTCCGCTTTGCGAAACTCCAGCAATTGCTGAACAAGGTAAGAAAGCCGGGAAGCCTGCTGATGAATTAATGAAAGAAAGTACGGACGCCCCTGCTTCTTTTCCTCTGCTTTATGTTTTTCCAGAAAGCGCTCTGTAGAACCCATAATAAGTGTCAGCGGGGTCTGCAATTCATGTGTAATGTTTGTAAAAAAGCTAAGCTGTTCCTGATGCAGATCCTCTTCTTTCTGGCGAAGCAAGTGTTCCATATCCAGCTGGTGTTTTATCTGAAGCTTGTTTTTACGATAACTATAAATGGTATAGCCGGTAGCAGACAGAATTATAAAATAAACAAGCAATGCGGGAAGGGTGAGCCAAAAATATTGCTTTACCTCCAAATCGAGCAGTTTAACCTCATCGGTCCAGAGTCCTTCGCCGTTAGACCATTTAACCATTAATGAATAATTTCCGGGAGGAATATTACTGTAGGAAACCTTACCGGAAGTACCTGAATAATGCCATTCATTATCATTGCCTGCAAGATAATAGGCATATTCGCATTTTTCGGCATTCAGGTAACTGACTGCTTTAAGCTGAAGTTCGAAATAATTATCCTTGCGGTTAAGTGAATAATTAAGAGAAGAATTTATTCCCGGCCGCAAGACTACCACACTATTCTCAACTCCTTTATCTCCGCCTAACTTTATATCTGAAACCAAGAGATTAGGCCTTAAAATGCTGCCGATAATATTCTGAGGGAGGAAGTAATTGAATCCATACGTTCCGCCGAAATACAGGTATCCGGCAGGATCTTTCCAAACGGCACCATCACTGAATTCGTTGCTTTGCAAACCATCAAGTTGCTGGTAACGGGAGATCTCCAGATCTGAAGGCTGAACTTTCGCCAGACCTTTGTTTGTACTTACCCAAATATATCCAGCTCCATCTTCCTCAATTGCGTGAATGGTATTATTGGGTAATCCGTTTGCAGTTGTTAACTTTTTAAAAATGGGTTTTGACAGGCCTGCATCCTTTTGATCAATCCAGTTTAAGCCATAACTGGTTCCCACCCATATCCTGTTCTTTTTATCTTTGTACAGTGATAGTACATCATTATTTGACAAACTGCCTTCATAAGAAAATGCCTTAAACGTTTTAAAAGTACGCTGCTTTTTGTCCAGCAAACTCAGGCCTCCATAACGACAGGCCACCCATAAATAATTACTATCGCCTTCGGCAAGGGAATAAATTATATCGTTGGCGGGACCTGTATTTTTATTATTAAAGGTATACCGTTCGAGAAAATCCAGAGATAATTTACCATTCTGGTCGCGGGTTACTTTCAAATGAATTAATCCGTAACCGCTGGTTCCAAGCCATAAAGACTGATCTTTATCCTGCAATATGGCATACACAGAACCAAATTCGGCATACTTATTAAAGCCTTTAATATTGGCCCACTTACTAAATTTCTTATTTAAAAGATCATATACTCCTAATCCTTTTCCGTCTGTGCCTATGTAAATCAGATTGTCTGTTCCTTTTTTAAGAACATAAACGGAATTATTATCAAGCTCTGCAGGCGAAAGAATATGTTGTTTAGCTCCCTGAGTTTCTGACCAGAACTGCGGAATTTTAATAATTCCGCTTCCTTTTGTTCCAACCCAAAGATTTCCATTCTCTTCGCAAAAAGCCCTTACAGATTTATTGTAAGGCATTCCGTTATCTGAAGTGCTGACAGTTGCAAAAAATTTAGTTTTGGGAAAAATCTTAATAATTCCATTTCCATCCGTTCCGTACCACAGTATCTGTTCGCTTCCCAGGGCCCATGAAGTGATTTTTATATCCCTCATCTGCTGAACTTCTGAATTAAGGAATAATGATGATCGAAACTGACCGTCAAAAACCCCGTATCCTTTTGAAGACCATGCAAGCAGGTAATGATTTTTATAATAAATCATAGAGGTGATTCCGCGGTCGAGTTGTTTCACTGATTTTTGGACCAGGGTTTCAGGATCTATTTCAAAAATCTGGTTGGTTGCCGTGGTAAAAAATATGCGGTTATTCAGATAAAAAAAGTTCAGAATCTCGGATTTATCCCGGTAGGTGCGCCTGATTGTAAATTTGGAAGCTCCGTTTCGGGAAAGCATTTCTAAATCGCCTGAATTATTTAATAGCCATAAATGATTGGAGCGATCAAATATCAGCTTGCTGATGCGGGCGGAGGGCTGCTTTTGAAATGAAGCCGGAGCGGATGTACAAACCCGAAATGTATCTGCAGCCGCATCATAATAAGTCAGTCCGTATTTTTTAGTCATACAGAAAACGTTTCCTCCGGTATCTACCGCTAATTCATATTCCTGCTCGCTGATACGGCCCCGCTGGATTTGGCTATAGAAATAGTTATAAAATTTTCCTGATTTTTTATCATACCTCGAAATTCCCTCAATAGTGCTGATCCAAATGTTCCGGCGTCTGTCTTCGCTGATATTCTGTATGATGTTACTGCCTATGCTTTTTGAATCATTCTCCTTGCTGTAATTAAATACATGAAAAGATGTTCCGTCAAACATATTCAGTCCATCCCAGGTAGCTACCCAAACAATATTGTCAGAATCCTGAAATATATGATTGATAGCACTGTTAGAAAGACCGTTGCGGTTATCCAGATGCTGTAAAAAAAATTGATCAGAGGGATTTGAACGGGCAGTAAATGTGGAAAACTGCAGTGCTAAAAAAACAAATAAGAGAGAGAATACTCTTATCATCAGCAAGGAATTATATTAATGTTAGGTTTCAGCAGAATACAAGAAACTCATTAGAGATTTTCCTTATGCAAGATAAAGTAATTTTAGAAATAACAAGCCTGTGCCTTAAGCTTTACATCAGAGCACAGACTATTTTTAACCTTTACTGAGTTAAACCATTTCCGTTAGTATAAAATGTATTAATACTTACCGGAAGCTTTCCGCTGGCTTTTAAATTGCCGAGTACAACTTTAGCAGCTGCTTTTTCTAAATCTTCGCTTTGCTGATAATTCATCAGTAACGTTTTACTTCGTTCTACTCCGGGCAAACCTGCAATAGAATAAGGATTCGCAAAAACACTTGTTATTGTATTTAAAGAAGCTATCTCAGCAATCAGCATTTTTACGCCAGCGCTGTAATCAAGAGAACTTTGAGGCCGCTTTCTCATATCATGAATACCCATAATGATCTGGGAAAAATTCTTTAACTCCCTGCTCACATTTTGTATGTCGGCAGCGCTTGCATTTTTGGGAACAATAAAATTAACCACATTATTAAAATTAGGATTCAGCTCCTTTTGAAAAGTACTGATAGACCCAGTTCCAATAGAAATTAAAGCTGTTTTTTTGTTTCTGTCAAGTGAGGTTATTAAGCTGTCGCTGTTTAATAAGGTAACTGATGCCTCCGCCAGCTTTTGATTCAGAGCCTTCGATTCTGCAGTATTCAAATCATTAACAACGTTAGAAGTACTAACGGGCTGATAATTATTTAATCCTACCCAATATTTAGCATATAAAACCTTACGAACACTTGTATTGATCTGATTCCAGCTGATCCTCTTTTCCTTTATAGCCTTACGAATTAATTTTACAGCACGCACTGAGTTTTCAGAAAGTTCGAGCACATCGTTACCTGCAATAATTCCGCGAACATCCGCTTCTCCGTTTGGAAAGAATTTTACAACACCCTTCATTCCCATGGCATCAGAAAAAACCAGACCTTTAAAACCCAGCTCATTTTTTAACAAACCCGTAATAATTGGTTTTGAAAGTGTAGAAGGTAAATTGGGCGTATTATCAAGAACCGGAATGTTCATATGGGCAACCATCACACCTGATGCGCCTTGCTTTATCAGTTCGCGGAAAGGATATAATTCCAAAGAATCCAACCGTTCGCGACTGAAAGGAAGTTGTGGAAGATCATGATGAGAATCTACATCCGTATCGCCATGGCCGGGAAAATGTTTTAAGCTTACCAGGATGCGATTGTCCTGCATTCCATTCATGTATTCGCCTACTTTGGCGGTTACATTGTATTTATTATCCCCAAAAGATCTGTATCCGATTACGGGATTTTTAGGATTATTATTTATATCGGCATCGGGTGCAAAGTTTACATGCATGCCCAGCCGTTTAAAATCTGCTGCAACCTGCCTGCCCATCTGGTAGATCAGTTTATTGTCAGCGATAGCTCCCAGAGTCATTTGATACGGGTAAGAAACGGTACTGTCTAAACGCATACCTAAACCCCATTCTCCATCAAGGGCAATTAAAAGCGGAACTTTAGAGATCTCCTGATAAGAATTTGTCAAAATAGCCTGTCGGCCGGGACCACCCTGAAAAAATACAAGACCGCCGATACGCTCCTTGCGTATTACCTTAGCGATAGAATCTTCATATTTTTTTCCTTTATCGGTATGCGCACGCACCATAAATAACTGGGCAATGCGCTCCTTACGGGATAATTTCCGGAATACCGAATCAACCCAGGCGTTTTCATCTTCTAAACCTTGTATAAAAGATTTAGAATTTTGGGCTGAACTTATAAATGGCGATAAAATCAGGAGCAGGAGACAAATTTTTTTTAATGTGTTCATTTTAAATTTATACAGGATGAGCAAAATAATAAGGATCTATTCTGGTGTAAAAATAACAAGCAGCAATATTAACCATTATATACTGCTCAAATTACCCGCCAATAGATTTTATAAAAGAAAAAAAACTGTCCGGTTAATGCAAACTATTTGAACTTGTATTAAAAATAATACAACCCGACCGGTAATTTTATAATCCTGGGGTAACTTCTAACAATACTTTAAAATTTATTAAGGGTACTTAAAATGAACATAATGAGGTGTTTAAAATTTATATGAGTGTATAAGCAATGTTATGAATGAAACTATTCTGGCATAGTTATTTCATAAGGGGGGTATTGAACTAAAAAAACATAAAAATGAAAAAATTATTAATTATTGCTATAGGTGTATTTGCTGCAGGAGCTGCAAATGCTCAGAATGTATCTTTTGGAGTAAAAGCAGGAGCTAACTTATCAAACATTATCAAAACTGATGATGAGAGTTTTAAAACTGATTTCAAACCGGGATTACACGCAGGTTTAACAATGGAGATTGGCTTAGGAAATACTTTTTCTTTCGCACCTGAACTTATGTTTTCTCAAAAAGGTTATAAATCAGAAAGAACATTGGGAACTTTAACTCAAACTACGAACTGGATTGAAATTCCGGTATTGGCTAAAATTCAGGCCGCACCAAAATTCAACATCTTTTTAGGACCACAGGTTTCTTTCCTTACTAAAACTACCAACAAGTTTGAAGGTTCTTTTGGAACAGCAGAACAAACTATTAATGAAGATTCTGATAATTTCAGAAAAAGCATTGCCGGTGGAGTTGTGGGAGCTGGTTTTGATATTACACCAAAAATTGGTTTGAGCGCACGTTATGCTCTTGATTTTCAGAAAAATAATGAAAACGGAACAAGCGAAACTCCGGTTTTCAGAAACCAGGTTATACAAGCAGGTTTAGGTTTTAAATTCTAAAGATTTAATTAACCAAAGTTTAGATTATTTAATTAAATGTCCCGCGGCATCGAAAGATGTTAGCGGGATTTTTATTGCCAATAACTCCCATTCATTTTAATTAGCGAAGAACCTTATATTGCAGTATAATTTCCGGAAATTAATATGAATTAATGCGGTATTAATTATCCGCCAAATAAATTTAAAGTGAAAAACTTACCCTTGATACTTGTTACTGTACTGGTTTTTGCGCTAAGCCTTTTTGTCTTTTTCAGATACTATTACGTATTTGGAGAAGGAGTTAAATCGGGGGAATTGAATTATCTGGTTAAAAAAGGAAATGTTTTTAAAACGTATGAAGGCAAGCTCATACAAAGCGGATTAAGACCTGGAGCTGCCGGTTCCATTCAATCGTATGAATTTGAATTTTCTGTTGAGGACGAAAAAATTGCAGATATTCTAATGAAAAATTCCGGCAAGACCCTTGATCTTCATTACAAAGAATATCATGCTACTCTTCCATGGAGAGGCTTTAGCAAATATATTGTTGATTCTGTATATGCAATGAGGGCAAGTCCGCAGGGCGAGAATCTTTTGCAGAGATAAATTTAAAACATAAAATGCCTCAGGCTTACTGAGGCATTTTATTAAATCATTATAATATTCTTTTTAAAGCTTATTGATTCAGGCTATCTACAAGCATAGAATCATTTCTGCTTGTATCAGCTCCAAGCGCACTGCTGGCTGTATCAGGCATAGGAGCATCAATTGCTGTACTATCTGCATTATCCGTTTGGGTAGTAGACGTACAGGATGTAATAGAAAAACCCGCAAGCAGTAAAAAAGCAAATAGTTTCATTTTATTCATCAGATAATTATTAAGAGTTTAAAAATAAACCCGCTATGAAAAGATCATAGCGGGTTATATAAAGAAAATATTATAGAGTATCTCTCTTTACGGTATCTCTGCTTACAGTATCAACAGGAGTAGTATCCATAACTGTGGTATCACGCATTGAAGAATCAATCATTGTTGAATCTGAATCAGACATCCCACTATTTTGTGTGGAACCACATCCTGCTATTAACGCACCGGAAAAAAGCAGAATCATTGCAATTTTTATTTTCATAAAACTATTTTTAAAATATTAAACACTGAGAGTGTAACAAATTAAATGCATTAGGGTTTAGATTTTATTTATAAACTTAAATATAAGTACATTTTAAAGGCTTATAACTCATCAAATCTTACCCTGTGATTCATAATAAGAGTTTAGCTCCTTAAGTTATTTCATAATTATAACGCCGCAAGCAACTCTTGCACCCGAATTTCCGGTAGGCTGAGTTGTATAATCATCCACTCCGGAGTGAACAATAATTCCTTTATTCAGGATATTGGTGGTAGAATCTCCACCTATTGTCCATAAATCAGTTTCTAAAGTCAGCTGACCTTTACCGCTTGCATCAAGTGTAATATTTCCAATATCGCCCGCGTGAAATGAACTGCTTCCCCATTTTCCGTGCTGTTTGTTAGTAGGATTCCAATGACCGTGAGCATCATTTCCTTCATTACCGCACATGCCATGTTCATGAAAATGAACTGCAACGCTCTGATTGGCCTTACCCGGAACCGTCAGTTCGAGTTTCATTTCTACCTTTCCATCTTTTTCCTGCTCAAACTTTGCAATACCTGATGCGGGATAATCTGCTTTAGTAGCTGTGATAACTGCTTCTGCCTTTTTCTCTGCAGAAACATTCTGACGGCATGAAGCCTGAATTAAAATTCCTGCAATAAACGTAAAGGTTAGCGCTTTCAGACTAAAAGAAATTGATTTTTTCATATGAATGTTGGTTTTAAATGGTGAGATTCTTTAAGCTCAATCCAGTGATTGACATCTTATTAATACTCTTCAACAGCATTTTTTTATGCTTGTTTTATTATTTAACGCTTAAACACCGGAAGATTTCAAACTACAAATCAAAGCATCAAAAAAGCCTCCACAATTATGAGGAGGCCTGATTTAATTTTACACAACACCAAAAGGATCTGATCCTGCTGACTAAGTTTTGATTTACTATATAGCGTATGGAAAATTTCTGGATACTTTGCGCATCATTCTTTCTACCAGATCATCGGTTGATGACATAATACCTTCGTCCATGGTTTTAAAGAAACGCCAAAGTAATTCTCCATCCGATCCATTATTTAGTGTCAGGATCAAACTGCCTGTTCCGGTTTTACCGCCCAAACCACCAAATAATACTGCAGTTGCCAATGCAGCCGCTTCAGATTTTGTTTGCTCTACTTCAAATTTACCGCCAATTACAGCATCAACTCCCAATGCCTTCGCAATTTCATCACGTGTAAATTCATCCATTTTATCCGTCATTCCCGCTTTCTTTAACAGGATATTTGTCTTATCAACATCCTGAAAACTTACCCGGTAATCTTTAGATTTACGAAGCAGGAAAGTATACATACTTGACTGGATGGATTTTGACATGGTCTTTTCCTGCTCGCGATTGGCCTCTACATTAAAGTTTTTAGGCTGTTTTTTATACGTGATTTTCACATCGTAAGGCAAAATCGCCACCAATTTATGCTGAGCAACAGCAGTTTTTAAAACCGGACTTTCAAAAATCTGCTTTGATCCTTCAAAACCCTGAGAAAAACCAAGGGTCGCTGGCAACAATAAAAATAAAATAAGGTAAATTTTTTTCATAATTGTTTTTTTGATGAATATAGAAAATCAATTGCTAATTCATAAATACCCGGATTAATAAATTGATAACTGAAAGAATTACAGGAATATATATTTATCACAATTTCTTATGAAGGCTGAATCAGGAAATTTTATCCTCGAATTTAACGCATAAAAAAAAGAGCTGATTAATTCATCAGCTCTCTTCCTGGTTAAATTATGCTCCTAATTTTTTAAGGAAGCCATATCTATTACAAATCGGTAATGCACATCTCCGCTAATGGTGCGGTCATAGGCTTCATTTATCTGATCGATATTGATGATTTCTACATCCGAAACAATTTCATGCTCTGCACAATAGTCAAGCATTTCCTGTGTTTCTTTAATTCCACCAACCAAAGAACCTACAAGACTTCTTCTTCCAAAAATTAAAGAAGTAGCATATACCATTTCAGGCTCGGGCGGTACACCCAGAATAACCATTACCCCGTTGGTTCTCAATAAGGCAAGATATTCGTTATAATCATGCTTGGCAGATACAGTATCAATAATTAAATTAAAAGTACCCGCCATTTTTTTCATGTTATCCTGATCAGTAGTCAGCTCAAAATGATGAGCCCCTAATCTTTCGGCATCTTTTGCTTTTTCAGGAGAACGGCTCAGCATGGTTACATCAGCACCCATGGAGGCCGCAAGTTTAACAGCCATGTGTCCTAAACCTCCAAGGCCAACTACGGCAACTTTATCTCCCTTTTTAACATTCCAATATTTTAAAGGAGAATATGTTGTTATACCGGCACACAAAAGTGGAGCAACGGCCTCGAGGGGCAATTTATCAGAAACCTTTAATACAAAACTTTCTTTAACTACGATATGCGTTGAATAACCGCCATACGTGATTGTTTTTTTATCCTGCAGATAGGAGCTGTATGTTGCTGAAACGCCATTTTCACAATATTGCTCCAGATCTTCCTCGCAATTACTGCAATGCCCGCAAGAATCTACAAAACATCCAACACCTACCGTATCTCCAACTTTATATTTTGTGACATTACTGCCAATCCGATTTACCTTCCCAACAATTTCATGTCCGGGCACTACCGGATAAATGGTTCCGGGCCATTCACCGCGGGCCGTGTGAATATCCGAATGACAAACTCCGCAATACAGGATCTCAATCTCTACATCCTCTTCTCCAGGCTCTCTCCTGTCCAATTTAAATGGCCCTAATGGCTTGTCTGCTTTTTCGGCAGCATATGCTTTTACTTGTGTCATGATTTATTGTTATTTAAAAAAGGAACAGTACAGGTATTTAATAGTTTTGCTTGCTCAGAATAATAATAAGAGTTCTTCGGTTTAAATCGAAGAATTCCTGAATTATGAAAAGGAGAACGCCTTCATTCTACTTTCCAGCCTGTATATTTTCGATTACTTTTTTAACAGAATCTGCCTGCGTATTTAACTGGGCGCTGAGTTCTTTTGATGATTTTGCTTTAGCCAGTTTCTCATCCTTCAGCATAGTTAACAAAGGAATAAGTTGTTTGCCGATACCATACTGCTTGTACTCCTCAATTAAACTTGTAATTTTATTAAAGTTGGTGTTAAAAGCTGCTGTTTCGTTCATATTTCCTAATAACACAAAGAAATTTTCGATCATCTGGAACTTACCATTTACAGAAGCATTATCAAATTCATTCACTACAAATGCCGCTTCCTGCGGACCACCATATTTACTGTATATATTGATTACGGATTGTCTTATTGCTCCTTTACTGTCTTTCTCCATTGTTTTGGCTAAACGCAAGCCTTCTGCATTATCCAATGCAGCAACTCCGCTCATTGCCGCCGCCTGAACGCTGTATGATTTGCTTTTAAAGGCCTGGCTAAACACTGTTAAATTTGAAGAATCATTTGACCTTGCTAAAGATCGAATGGCTGCAGATTGAACCAGTGTAGATGGATCACTGCTTGCCAGCTTAGACAAGATTGGTGCGGCTTCTTTCAGAATTTCCGGATTTTTTAAGTCAAGGGAATTGATTGCCTTGATTCTCAACCTGAAAAATTTATCATTCAGCGCTGCAATCATCACCTTACGGGCGGCAGCATCATCCTGTTTTTTTGAAGCTTCAGTTATTGCCTCCTGGCGATCTACAAATAAAGGTGCGTTGAAATATTGAAATACATATTCATTCAGTGTCTTGCTGTCTGTCTTTTGTGCCAGAAGAATTTTATGAGCATCCACGTTTACCAAATCAGGTTTAACCGCGAATGAGTAAATAAACGTATCGGCTTTGCTGTCCATCCACACTTCATGACGTTCCATTTTACCGCCGGCATAAAAATCAATGGCTACCGGAAGCGTAAATGCTTCTCCTTCCTGAGTTTGCTGCAGATAAACGCTTTGTTTCTTTGTTGTTTCATCCCACTTGTAATCAATTTTAAGCACCGGATGGCCACTTCTAAAATACCACTGATCAAAAAACCAGTTCAGATCTTTGCCGCTGGCTTCTTCAAGCGCCAAGCGGACCTGGTGCGCCTCACCTGTTTTAAAAGCGTTTTGTTTGAGATAAATGTTTAGCCCTTTATAAAAAACCTCCTCACCTAAATAATTGCGAAGCATGTTCAGTATCCGTCCACCTTTTTGATAGCTTACCAGGTCAAACATATCCTCTTTATCTTTATAATTAAAGCGGACAAGATCTTTCTTTACATCCTCCGGCGAGCGCAAGTAATCCTGCATATCTATGAAATTTCCGTAATCGCCTGCATCTTTACCATGCTTATATTCGTTCCAAAGAACCTGACTAAAATTGGCAAAAGATTCATTAACGGTGAGGTTACTCCAACTTTCGGCAGTTACATAATCACCAAACCATTGGTGAAAAAGTTCATGCGCTATTACAAATTCTCCTGCGCTTTCATCAATTAATTCGCCCGGAGTTTGCTGTACAAAATCACCATGAATGGTTGCGGTCGTATTTTCCATCGCTCCGCTGATATAATCACGCACTACAATTTGTGAATATTTATTCCAGGGATAATCTACCCCCAGTTTTTTAGAGAAGAACTCCATCATTTTCGGAGTCATCCCAAATATTTGCTTAGCATAAGGAGCATATTCCGGTTCCAGGTAATAACTCACTTCTTTATCTCTCCATTTATCCTTATAGATTTTAAAATCTCCTACAGCCATCATAAATAAATAGGGGGCATGCGGGAGATCCATTTTCCAGGTATCTGTTCGGGTTGAATTGGTATTGGATTTTTGTGATACCAAGCGGCCGTTAGAAAGAGTGACATATTTTGACGGAACCGTCATGCTGATCTCCGAAGTTGTTTTCTGGTTGGGTTTATCAATAGTAGGAAACCATACAGATGAAGCTTCGGTTTCGCCCTGAGTCCAGATCTGTACTGGCTTATTTTTAACAGCGCTATCCGGATTGATAAAATACAAACCTTTTGCATCGCTTATGGCAGCGCTGCCTTTAGCTTTTAACTGATTTGGCTTGGATGTGTAATCAATAAAAATCATGTACTGCTCATCGGCTTTATAATTTTTATCCAGAATAATTCGCAACTCCAGGCTATCATAAGAATATTTTAAGGGAATAATCTTGCTGCTTTTAACAATAGAAACGTTGTTGATATCCATTCCTTTTGCGTCAAGTTTTAAAGAATCTGTACTATACGCATAGGGCTTTAATGTGAGCCAGGCTTTGCCGTACATAAATTGTTTAGAATAATCAAAACGTACTTCCAGCTTGGTATGTACCAGACTATTGACTTTGCTTACCGTTTGGCGATAAATTTTCGGTACCGGTTTGGTATCCGCATTTACCTGGGCTTCCGCCCGAAATACAAATACAGATAAAATAACGATGGGAACTAATTTGAAAATGATTTTTTTCATAAATAAGATTTATTAAAGAGCTTTCAGGATGGTCTGTTTGAATGTGTCTATGACCACTTTTTACAGATAAGGTTACATTATACTTAAAGATATAAGAAAATATTAAGTAACACATTAACTCCAAAATTGTAAATTAAACTAAGAAGAACTGGATTTAAACAAGCCGCTCCAGGTGGTTAAAACACAGGTTTATCCAATTATTATTGTAGTTCTCCCAGACCTTCGTGCAGAAATATGCCTTTTAAAATATCACTATTTGTGATGGATTACGGACATTAAATAAAAAACAATGGAAGTTAACAGCATATTCTGGATAGGATTCAATGTTTTTGTACTGCTGATGCTGGTCGTGGATTTAGCAGTATTTAACCGCAAAGCACATGTAGTATCTGTAAAAGAAGCGCTGATCTGGTCGGGGATCTGGATCACCCTGGCTTTAATTTTCAACAGCCTTATTTACTATTGGTTCGGAGAAAATAAGGCCATCGAATTTTTAACAGGTTATCTTATTGAAAAATCCCTGAGCGTAGATAACATCTTTGTGTTTGTAATCATCTTTGGCTATTTCCAGGTTGCGCCTCAATACCAGCATAAAATATTGTTTTGGGGCATTTTAGGGGCGCTGGTTATGCGTGTGATTTTCATCTTTGCCGGTGTGGCCTTAATAGAAAAATTTCACTGGACCATTTACATTTTCGGAATCTTTCTGATTTGCACAGCTTATAAAATGTTTACTAAAAAGGGGCAGAATATTGAACCCGATAAAAACCCTGTGATCAAATTCTTTAAGAAAATAATGCCCGTAACAGATCAGGTAGAAGGCAATAAATTTTTTATAAAAAAGAACGGGAAGACGTATGCAAGTCCATTGTTTCTGGTGTTGATTATTGTAGAAACAACCGATATCATTTTCGCTGTAGATAGTATTCCGGCAATATTGGCTATTACTCAGGATGAATTTATCGTGTACACCTCAAATGTTTTTGCAATTTTGGGTCTCCGCTCGCTATATTTTGCCCTGGCGCACATTGTAACACGCTTTGTTTATTTGTCATACGGACTCGCAATTGTGCTGGCATTTGTGGGATTTAAAATGGTGCTGTCAGATTTTATCCATATTCCAACATTTATTTCTCTGCTGGTTATTGCACTGACCATCAGCGGAAGCGTTATACTCTCATTTAATAAAACCAAAAACAATCATTTGTAGCTTCATATCAGCTATGCGTGCAATCAGGAAATATTGCATAAATTTAATATGCTTTTAAGCGATAGTTCTAAAATAATAGTCAGCCTGCTAAATAGAATATCATGAGTAATCCGGATGATAGCTTCCAAAAGGTTTATAATAAACTCATATACATCTTAATAGGATTCCCAGTATTTTTTCTGGTGGTTTTCATAGTGGTTTCCATGTTTCAGTTGCAGCAGATTAATTCAAAAATTGAAAGCGGCAAATCAACCGCTATTAAAGATATGACCGCCCGACTCGGTTCTGCCCAATCCCTGTCTGAACAGCAGTATAACTTTATAACACTGGCATTACTGGAAGAAGAAAGCCTGACAGAACGATATAACCAGGGACATTACTCATTGGTAAGCCGCACGTTCAGACAGTTCTTGGGATTTTTTACCGGCATTATTATGATTATTGTCGGGTCTCTGTTTATCCTTTTAAAGCTCAAAGAAAAGGTGGACATGAATGCCTCCAAGGGCGAGATCTGGAAAGCGACTCTTGCAACTTCTTCACCCGGAGTTGCTTTCGGGGTGCTGGGCACATTGCTCATTGGAATTGCATCGGTAAATGAGGATAAAATAAATGTCAGGGATGCCGGATTATACCTCACCAAAGAATATCTGGTGGCTCCTTATTTCAGCAAAGGTCATTCTGAAGATGCCGTTTCGGAATACCTGGAAGATTATGCAAAAAAAGATTCTGCAACGCTTGTTGAGGAACTTCCTCCAGGTAGTAAAATACAGGTAATCAGGAAGCCAGATGATACTTCTTCAACTGATTTGATTTTGGTAAACCCTCCGCCAAAGAACTAAACGCCATGAAAAAGAAAGCATTCTTCATTGTAATTGTACTCTCCTTTGTTGCACTTCATTCGGTTAACTCCCAAACAAAGGCAGAAATTGATGAATTAAAAATCCTGCTGCAATCCGGTAAGTATGTTTCGCTGGTCAACCGAACTTCGCAGCTACGAAAGAAAGAATATTATAAAAATGCCTTTATGGATTATTGTCTGGCAGTAGGTTACTGTCGTTTAAACAAACCCGAACTTTCAACTGAATGGTTTAATCACATTCTTAATTCATATGATAATTTGTCGGGCAAAAAACGCAGTGAACTGAAGCAACTCAACCAATCTTGCATGGGCGGAACTGCCATTGCACCGTCGGTTGACGACATGAAGTCATTTCTAAAGACCATTGGAAGCGAGGTTTTTGAAGGACCAGGCGGAGCAGGCATTGAATCAAAAATGGGTATTCCAAGTGCGAGCGCAAGGGTAGAGGAGCTGGATTTTGAAAACCTGTCTTTCGATACCGAAAACCGAAAATTCAATCTGAATGAGAAAGCAGCCGCAGAGAAATACTATTCAAACCTGATTAACGACGAATCGTACAGGTCGGATACCACTGCCAACCTGCTTATCTTTTATCCCAACAGCAAGATTAATATTTCTGCGCAAATCAAAGCTCTGGAAGAATATTACCTGTATTTCAAAAAGGAGTTTAAGCTGCAGGAAGTTAACCGGCTGATCACCGTATTTTATTGTCCCAACCGTACACAGCTTAACCTCATCAGCTCAAAAATTCATAAAATAAAAATTCCCGAATCTACTTTCGGGTATGCTTCGAGCGCTGATCTGGTAATGATGGGTATCGCCAATTTTGCCTGGCTTGGCGCCATGAAACATGAACTTTTTCACCTGATGATCAAATCTTTTGTGGGCGATATTCCTGCATGGCTTGATGAAGGAACCGCCTGTTACTTTGAGTCTTCTAATCTGAGCAGCAATAAACTCACGGTTAATTTGCGCAATTACCGAAGCGATTTGCTGAGAAAATCGAATATGCTGAAAAGTGAATATGAGATCAACTCACCTCCGGTTACTTCCCTGGTTAATTACAACTGGCAGCAATTTAGCGGCAAGCCCGGCGATCGGCTTATCCAAAGCTCTCTTCATTATTCGTACAGCTTTGCCTTTGTCGCATTTATAGCCAGTCAGAATAAATTAAACGAAGTGATGGAAGCGTACCGGAACCGCACCACCGAAGAAAAAATTCCCGGGAAACCCGGCGAAGAAGACCTGACTGTTTTACACATCCGCTCCAATTCTGATATTCTGACACAGGTTTTAGGTATGCCGATGGATGACATTCAGAAGAATTTTGAAAGCTGGTGCACCAAATCTTTAGGCTTCAATCCGTATAAATAGGTTTAAATATTACCCCGTAACAAGTTAAACACATCATCTAATAGATTATGGGCAAAAAAAATCAATAGCATTTGCTTACAGTCATTTATGAAACGTGATTATGAAAACTAAAATTGGGCTACCTGGATTTTTGATTGCGATTTTATTCCTATCAATTTCTTTACCTGGCTGCAAGAAAGAGCGGGTAAAATTCGAAGTCACCAATATGGTAGGAGATGGAAGCGGAAAACAAGTTGTTCCTGAAATATCAACAAATGCCAGTTCGACATTTTTCGGAGTGTATTCTAAAGGTTATTATAACCTTTTTATCTATACAATCCGGTTTAAGGATCTTTCCGGACCATGGACTAAAATCAGTATCAACGGCCCTTCCTCATCGGGACAAAATGGCCCCGAAATACACCTTGCCTCTTCTGCTTCACCTTCAGTCGAGGGGGAGGCTACAGGTTCATTTAACCTCAATTCAATAGCCGGGAGCCAGCTTCTTTCAGGTCAATGGTATTATATTATCCTGACAACTACTCATCCAGAAGGCGAAGTAAGAGGACAAATTATTAAAGAATAAATTGCTAAACAGCGATTAAAATTATCACCGTCTTCGTTTGCAACGAGGATAAAGGAGAATAGTGATTTTATCGCCCTTTTAATTTTTAAAAAATTATCCGCTTTTAAATCATTTCAATTTCAATCAAACCCTTTATCCCGGCATAATCTCTGGCACTGCTGAACAAATAATCCTCCTGATTTTCAACAATCATTGTCCGAACCGGGTTATCATGTATGTAGCTGAGCTTTTGCATGATGTCAATATGATCCATATCAATTGCATGATTATCATCTCTCCAGATTTTAAAATGTTCGGCTCTTCTTGTTTTGCGGGCTTCGAAATTAAACTTATCCAATAACCAGTCACGGCGGCTTTCCGGTTCCGTTAGAATGACTTCGGCTAATCTTTTGGAGGTGAACTTTTTAAAATCACGTAAAAAGTCCGACATCAGGTGCGGCTTTTCACATCGGGCTAACAAGTGCAAATGGTTGGTCATTAAAACCCAGCCATTTACTCTTAACCCTTTTTCTTTAATGCAATAATTTAAAGAATCAGTAATTATGGTTTTGTAATGCTGGCGGGTGAATAAATCGATCCACTCTACAATAGTGCAGGTAATAAAATAAGTTTGATGCTGATCACGAATAAAATATCTGTCTCCTGACATGGCTGATTTTAATACAATATAAGAAATTGTATCGTCCTCGTTTATTACTGTTATCGTCCTCGTTTAAAACGAGGATGAACGAGAATTGCGATTGTATCGCCCGTTATTATCCTAAATAAAAGCTCAAAGTATTTGAAAAGACTGGCTGCTTGCTTACATTATAAATATACTTCTCAACCCTACTTATCATCGTCCTCGTTTGCAACGAGGATGAAGGAAAACAGCGATTGTATCGCTCGTTATTCATCTAAATAAAAGCTCAAAGTATCTGAAAAGACTGACTGCTTGCGTACATTATAAATGTAATTCTCATGCATCCGCGTTACAAACGCGGACGATTGGAGTATGTTATTCATCTTTGAACTTTTTATCTTTAATAAAATGACCTGCCGCCGCAATGGCGGGACTTCCAACAGATAAACTACTGTTATTCATCGGACGATCATTGCCGAGGCCTTTATCGTTTGTCTGCTGTAATTCTTTTAATAACCTATCTTTTTCCACAGAAAGACTCGATATTTTAACCTCCAAAGCCAATTTAGTGGATTGGGACTCATGAAGAAGCGTTTGTGATCTCAGTATGTCAGCGTCCTTTTCCTTTCTTAATACTGAAAGAGATTCATCAAATCGTTTAGCAGATTCAATCATGTCTTCTTGCGTTTTAGTGTTCTGGTCTTGTAAAACTTTTACTAAACTCGAATAATCATATTTATCTTTTGCAGCTCGCTCATTAGCAGCTAATAGTTGAGACTTCAGGTCTCTAACTTCCTTATTAAACTGATCTTGTTCTCGAAATTCAGCCTTGGCTTTTTCACGTTTGATTCTCTCTATTTCTATCTCTGTCTCTTGTGATATCCTGAGCTTTTTCTGCTTCAATGATATGACACTGCGGCGATTGGAAGAATGAGTTAGTGCTGTTTCGAGTGCGAGACTAATATAAGGGAGAACAATAAGGTATACAACAGCAACAATAAATGCCAAGAATAGCAAGTGATTTAGGTCGGAAAAATTTGCACTAACATAACTAATTCGCCCTTCAATTGGTTTAGTAGAGAGAAAGATACTAAAAACTGCTTTCCAATTAAATGCTATCCATGATAAACAAAAAGCTCCTGCAAAGGGATTTCGAAGCCGCTCTTTTAGGCCATGGCGCACTTCCTCAAGTAAATCTTTCATAAAATTATTAAATCAAAATTTGATATTTCATACTTTAATAAAATAGCTTCGATGACATTTCATACTTTAGAGCCAACTAGCATAAAAAAGCCCTACCATTCGGCAGGGCTACCTTAAATTTTTTGCTCTATTCTACCATTAAAGCCAGCCGCTTACCCTTAACTGCATCCTCCCTGCGTTCCGCAGTTCAAACACTTATAACAAGTACCTGAGCGAACCATAATATGTCCGCAGTTACCACATGACGGGGCATCACTTTGTCCGCCGCCGGAGATATCAAAAACAGGCTTCAGCTTTTTATCAGATGCAACTTTATCCTGAGGTTTTGGAGCGGCTGCAAAATTATTTTCATCCGGGTTTTTATCTTCATCAGTCATTTGGGGGTTTCCCAAAACCGCTTTCTGCTCGGTGATTACATGTACCAGGTCCTCGCGGCCCAAATACTCGTAACCCAGCATCCGGAAAATATAATCCACAATAGAGGTGGCCGATTTAATATTCTGATGTCCGCCTACCATCCCGCTAGGCTCAAAACGGGTGAAAGTAAATTTATCTACAAACTCTTCCAAGGGCACGCCGTATTGCAATCCTACCGAAACGGCAATGGCAAAACAGTTCATCAGCGAGCGGAAAGTTGCGCCTTCTTTGTGCATATCTACAAAGATCTCGCCCAATGTTCCATCTTCATATTCGCCGGTGCGAACGAAAATGGTTTGTCCGCCTACGGCTGCTTTCTGAGTGAAACCGGCTCTGCGGTGAGGAAGACTTTTCTTTTCTACGACCGAGGATAACTGGCGCTTAAAATGCGTGTCGGTAGATCTTTCCAGAATAGCACGTGCAGCTTCCAGAACCTGATCCGGAGTAAGATCGCTTAATTTCACATTGGCGGCCTCGCCCAAAACTTCTTCCACTGAATCCAGCTTATCTTCCTTACTATCTGATGATTTGGTAGACAATGGCTGAGATAATTTGCAACCATCGCGGTACAAGGCATTCGCTTTTAAAGCCAGTTTCCAGGAAAGTTCATAACACTCCTTGATTTCTTCAACCGTTGCTTCGTTTGGCAGGTTAATGGTTTTAGAAATTGCTCCTGATAAGAAAGGCTGAGCCGCGGCCATCATGCGGATATGACCTGTTGCATGAATATAGCGCTGACCTTTATTACCGCATTTGTTGGCACAATCAAAGATCGGGTAATGCTCCTCTTTTAAGAACGGCGCCCCTTCAATGGTCATGGTTCCGCAAATATATTCGTTGGCTTCCGCGATTTGCTGACGGTTAAAACCAATAGCTCTCAGGAAGTTAAAATCAGGGGAATTGTACTGATCTGGTTTAAAGCCCAAACGTTTCAGACAATCTTCGCCCAAACTCCATTGGTTAAACACAAAACCGATTTCGAAAGCGGCCAGTAATGATTTGTCCACTTTTTCCAGTTCATCCTGCGTGAACCCTTTGGCAGCAAGACTGTCGAAGTT
The DNA here is from genome assembly GCF_000422945.1 of Daejeonella oryzae DSM 19973. Classification (GTDB taxonomy): domain Bacteria; phylum Bacteroidota; class Bacteroidia; order Sphingobacteriales; family Sphingobacteriaceae; genus Daejeonella; species Daejeonella oryzae. The sequence continues at coordinate 1,083,235 of NZ_AUHA01000002.1, read as the reverse complement.
GATATGCGGAGCTTTATTTAAAGTTGCGGCACCTTTGGCATAATTTACAATGGCTTCAATTTCATGTTCGCGATATCCCTGGTTGCGCAATGCGGCAGGAACTCCCTGATTAATAATCTTGAAATATCCACCTCCTGAAAGTTTTTTAAATTTCACAAGGGCGAAATCCGGCTCGATGCCGGTAGTATCGCAATCCATGACCAAACCAATAGTTCCGGTTGGAGCTATTACAGTTGTTTGTGCATTACGGTATCCGTATTTCTCTCCTAATTCTACGGCTTTATCCCATGAATTACAGGCTGCAGAAAGTAAATAATCAGGACATCTGTTCTGATCAATTCCCTGCGGATTGATTTCCAGTCCTTCGTAAGAACCGGTATTGTAAGCCGCGTAGCGATGATTGCGCATGACGCGAAGCATGTGTTCCTTATTATCCTGGTAGCTACTGAACGTTCCCAGTTCTTTAGCCATTTCTGCCGAAGTTGCGTAAGCTGTTCCCGTCATCACCGCGGTAATAGCACCGCCAATAGCACGTGCTTTTTCACTGTCGTACGGAATTCCGGCTACCATCAGCATGGAACCCAGGTTGGCGTAACCCAAACCTAATGTGCGGTAATCATACGATAACTGGGCAACTTCTTTAGATGGAAACTGCGCCATCAGTACAGAAATCTCTAATACAACGGTCCAGACACGGCAGGCATGCTCAAATCCTTTAACATCAAAAACCAATGTTTTGGGATCAAAGAAATGCGCCAGGTTGATGGAAGCTAAATTACAGGCTGTATTATCCAGGAACATATATTCTGAACATGGATTGGATGCATTGATGCGTCCACCTTCGGGACAGGTATGCCACTCGTTGATAGTGGTATCATACTGTACACCCGGATCGGCGCAAGCCCATGCTGCGAAGGCGATATCCTGCCAAAGTTTTTCAGATGAAATCGATTTTACAGCCTTTCCGCTGATTCTTCCAATCAAATCCCAGTTTTTTCCTTCTTCCAAAGCATTGAAAAAACTGTTTGGAATACGAACCGAGTTATTTGAATTCTGACCGGAAACGGTGCGATACGCTTCGCCTTCATAATCTGAAGAATAACCGGCAGCAATTAACGCGGCTACTTTTTTCTCTTCTTCTACTTTCCAGTTTACAAATCCTTCAATTTCGGGATGATCCAGATCCAGGCAAACCATTTTGGCTGCCCGGCGGGTTGTTCCTCCGGATTTAATTGCACCGGCTGCACGGTCGCCAATTTTAAGGAATGACATTAGGCCTGAAGAATATCCTCCGCCCGAAAGCTTTTCACTTTCTCCGCGGATAGCGGAAAAATTGGTTCCAACACCCGAGCCATATTTAAAAATCCGTGCTTCGCGAACCCAGAGATCCATAATTCCGCCGTCATTTACCAGATCATCAGAAACTGATAAAATAAAGCAGGCATGTGGTTGCGGGCGCTCGTAGGCGGATGTTGATCTTTCTAATTTTTCGGTTACAGGGTCTACAAAGTAATGGCCCTGGGGCTTTCCGGTGATTCCGTAAGAACTGTGTAAGCCGGTATTAAACCACTGCGGTGAGTTTGGAGCGGCCAATTGACCCACAATTGTATAGACCAATTCATCATAAAATATAGATGCATCTTCTTTGCTTGCGAAGTAATTGTAGCGTTCTCCCCATGATTTCCAGCAATCGGCCATACGGTGAGCAACCTGCTTAATACTGGTTTCAGAACCTGTGGTTCCGTCGGGTTTAGGCACTCCGGCTTTACGGAAATATTTTTGTGCTAAAATATCGGTGGCAACCTGGCTCCAAGAAGCAGGAACCTCTACATCTTTCATTTCAAACACCGCATCGCCGGCCGGATTACGGATTACCGATGTGCGCTTTTCGTATGTGAACAGATCATATACGTTTACACCTGCTTTTGTAAAATATCGCTGGAAGCCTAATCCATTTCCGGCTCCTTTTGCTGATTTGTTTGTAGAAGTTTTTGCCATTGCTGATGTTGAGTACTGGGTGTAAGTGAATTACCGCTTAAAAATCATACGGAGTTTTAAATCAAATTTATCCTTCCCGGTAATTAAACTCAATTTGAGTTTTCCACAAGTTGTTAGTGTATGCCGCAGGGTGCAATGCTGCATTATTAAAAGCACTGAATTATAGCCATTTAAACCTGTTGATAACTCTGAAAAACATGTACGACTGCGAATTTGTATCACACTTAATAACAGGTCATAAAAAGAAAGCCTCCATTAAAAAACTGCATTCTTTTATTGCAAAAATGAATTTAATAATCATACAATTTCAATTAGTTGGTCCGTGTTCAATAGCTTGTGAGAAATTAGCTGCGGATTATTCCCGGGGACCGGAAGATGTGAAGAACTTTATGACATAAAAAAAGCCGGTTCATAAACCGGCTTTCCATATTCAACTATTTAGAAGAATCTAATCTACAAGAGTAACTTTAATCATATTGGTTTTACCTTTTTTCTCAATAGGAATAGCGGCAGTGTTAATCACCACATTTCCGGGTTCAATTAACCGCTCTGCCTTTAATATTTTATTTACTTCACTGATGGTTTTGTCGGTACTTTCAAATTTATCATAGTAAAATCCGCGAACACCCCATACCAAACTCAGCGTATTCAGCAACTGATGGTTACTCGTAAAAATAAACGTTCCGGCCTGAGGACGGTGACTTGAAATTTCGAAGGCGGTATAACCGGATGAAGTCATGGAAATAATTCCTACAGCATTGGTTTTTTCGGCCAGATAAACCGCAGAACCACAAACAGCATCACCCATATAAGTTGCAGAATTTGGGTTTAATTCTTTTGGAAGGTTAAAAGTATATCCGTTCTCCTCCACATTGCGAACAATCTTTTGCATTGTCTCGATTACGATTAGTGGAAATTCTCCTACCGAAGTTTCTCCGCTCAGCATCACCGCATCGGCTCCGTCTAATACAGAGTTTGCAACGTCGTTTACTTCGGCACGTGTTGGACGGGCAGCAGTAATCATACTTTCGAGCATTTGTGTTGCCACGATAACCGGTTTAGAGGCAGCACAACATTTCCGGATGATCATTTTTTGTAATAAAGGAACTTGTTCCATTGGCATCTCAACCCCCAAATCACCACGGGCAACCATTACCCCATCGCTTACGCTGATAATTTCATCAATGTTGTCAATTGCTTCGGGCTTTTCAATTTTTGCAATAACCCTTGCATTTTTCTGACTGCGTCCGATGATTCTTTTCAAATCAATAATATCATCTGCAGAACGAACGAAAGATAACCCAATCCATTCCACATCATTTTTTAATGCAAATTCCAGATTAGAAAGATCTTCTTCTGTTAAACTGGGAATAGAAACTTTGGTATTAGGCAGGTTAACACCTTTACGGGAAGTAAGAATTCCGCCGTAAACCACTTCGCACAGAACGGTATCGTTGTTATTGGTTTCAATTACACGCATCTGGATCTTACCATCATCCAGCAAGATAATTTCATTTGCACGAACATCTTTCGGAAAACTTGGATAAGTGATATAAATCTGCTGATCATCGCCAATCATTTCCTTGGTGGTAATAGTTATTTTATTACCGCTTAAAAGATTAACGCCACCATCTTTAACTAAACCGATACGAATTTTAGGACCCTGCAAATCGGCCAGAATGCCTACGTTGGTCTTATATTTTTTATTGATCTCACGAATAATATCGATTACTTTCTGATGGTCAGCAGTACTGCCGTGAGAAAAATTTAATCTGCATACATCTACCCCCGCTTTAATCATGCTTAATAAAACTTCTTTTTTAGCCGAGGCCGGACCCAGGGTGGCTACAATTTTAGTTCTGTTATGAACCGTTTTCATCTTGAATATATTTTAATGGACAATTCTATTTACTGTTATTGCGGAGGTGTACAAGGTACACCAAGAATGCTAAAATATGAGATTTTCTTTGGATTTGAGTTTTTTTGGATCAACTTCTACAGCTACAAGTATTTCTGGAATCTTATTTAACGATGAAATAAGGGCTCTGAGCTCTTCTTCATCAATATAATTACGAATTAATAAAAAGAAATCAACAGTTTTCATTTCAGGTATCAGAAAGCCTCCGGTACCTTTATTGGCAATAAGATGAAATTCAGTATCTGTATGAGCCTGGTGATAAAGGTAGCGGCTATAATAAACGGGCACTTCGCTGGCACTAAAAAACAATTCCAACTCATCTTTACGACTCAGATCAAAATTAAGTTGTTTATTTATTTTAAAGCACAACCGATAGTCTTTTAGTGGCGCTGTAATGGCCAGCAACACAAAATCCAGGTCCAGTTCGTATTTGAGAGTAGTTTTATTCAAATTATTTTTTTATTAAAGTACAAATGTAAAAGGGTTTATGTTCTAAATTGCAGGATATATCTGGTTAAAAACAAAAAGGTTTGATTATTGCCAGAATTTATTTTTCTTTGCACAGAAATATTTAACCATTTAAAATTAAAACTATGTCTGATATCGCTTCAAGAGTTAAAGCAATTATCGTTGAAAAATTAGGTGTAGACGAAAGCGAAGTTACACCCGAGGCATCTTTTACCAATGATCTTGGTGCCGATTCATTAGACACCGTGGAACTTATCATGGAGTTTGAAAAGGAATTTAATGTAGCTATCCCTGATGATCAAGCCGAAACGATCGGTACAGTTGGTCAAGCTATTACTTATTTAGAAAAAAACGTAAAGTAATTTACGCCATCTCAAATAAATGGAGCTAAAAAGAGTTGTTGTTACAGGACTAGGTGCGCTTACTCCAATTGGTAATACTGTTCCCGAATATTGGGATAATCTTATCAATGGGGTAAGCGGCGCTGCTCCTATAACCAGGTATGATACTACCTTGTTTAAAACAAAGTTCGCTTGCGAAGTAAAAAACTTCAATCCGGAAGATTTCATGGATAAGAAGGAAGCTCGCAAATTAGATCCATTTGTTCATTTTGCCCTTGCCGCTACAGATGAGGGTGTAAAGGATGCCGGTCTGGATTTTGAAAAATTAGATACCAATCGCATTGGCGTAATTTGGGGATCTGGTATTGGTGGCTTAAAAACCTTTTTTGATGAAGTTGTGAATTTCGCCAAAGGCGATGGAACTCCAAGATTCAATCCATTTTTTATTCCTAAAATGATCCTGGATATTGCTCCGGGACACATTTCTATTAAGTACGGTCTCCGCGGACCAAATTTCTCTACTGTTTCTGCATGTGCTTCTTCTACAAATGCGTTAATTGATTCATTCAATTACCTGCGTTTAGGAATGGCCGATGTAATTGTTTCCGGTGGTTCTGAAGCTATTATTAATGAAGCCGGAATGGGCGGATTTAATGCAATGCATGCTTTATCAACCCGTAATGATGACCCGACAACAGCATCACGCCCCTTTGATAAAGATCGCGATGGTTTTGTTGCAGGTGAAGGTGCAGGTTGTATTATTTTAGAAGAACTGGAACACGCGAAAGCACGCGGAGCTAAAATCTACGCCGAAATTGTAGGTGGCGGAATGAGTGCCGATGCCAATCACATTACAGCTCCTCATCCGGAAGGATTGGGCGCAAAACTGGTTATGACTAACGCTCTGAGAGATGCCGGCTTAACTACTTCTGATATTGATTATATCAATGTTCACGGAACTTCTACTCCATTAGGAGATATCAGCGAATCAAAAGCCATTATTGCTCTTTTTGCCGAAAATGCCTACAAACTGAATATCAGTTCTACAAAGTCGATGACGGGGCATCTGTTAGGTGCTGCCGGCGCAGTTGAAGCTATTGCTGCAATACTTGCCGTGAAGAACGATATTATTCCTCCAACTATTAATCATTTTACCGATGATCCTGATGTGGATCCTAAATTGAATCTTACTTTTAACAAAGCTCAAAAACGTGTTGTCAGAGCAGCGTTAAGTAATACATTTGGTTTTGGAGGTCATAACGCATCTGTAATTTTTAAGAAATACCAGGAATAACCCCAATCTTTAAAGATTCTTGATTTTGGATTGATGATGAGCTAAATTTAGTACCTTATCAATCCTATAAATTAATCTATGCCTGTTTCCAGACTTTACAAACTTTACCTTTCACCCCACCGAAATTACATTAAGGTTTTAAGAAACCTTCTGGGATTTGTACCGGGTAATTTAAGTTTATACAGAATGGCTTTCAGACATAAATCTGTTGCGGTGCCTTTAAAAAATGGTTCCAAAAACAGCAATGAACGCATGGAGTTTTTGGGTGATGCTATTCTTGGATCTGTTGTGGCCGAGGTTCTTTTTAAAAGATATCCTTACAAGGAAGAAGGCTTTTTAACAGAAATGCGTTCAAAAATCGTAAGCCGCTCTAACCTCAATCAGCTATCCCGCAAGCTTGGTCTGGGCGAAATTCTGGAATATGATAACCGGGTTCTAAATTTCCCTAATAAACAGGGTGCATTGCTGGGCGATGCTTTTGAAGCACTGGTAGGAGCCGTTTTTTTAGATAAAGGATATAACTTCACCCGGGAATTTCTCATCAACAGGATCATAAAACCTCACGTAGATATTCATCAGCTGGAGCTTACAGAAACAAATTTCAAAAGCAAGGTGATTGAATGGTGTCAGCGGCACGGGAAAGACATAATGTTTGAAGTTATTGCAAATGCCGAGGGTGAAAATACTAAGCTGTTCACTGTCCAGATTGTGATCGACGGAGAGAATTACGCTCTGGGACGTGATTACAATAAAAAGAACGCAGAAAAACTTGCTGCTGAAAAAGCCTGCGAAGCCTTACAAATTTAACTTCCAATATTTCGATTAAAAAACCGATATGAAGTTTATTGAACGTATTTCTTCAGCTGTTTTTTTAATATGGTGTGCTCTGGTTTTTACACTGTCAATGATGGTGGTTTTTCCATTTATCATTTTATTTACAACACTATTTAAGGGTAAAACAGGTCACCGGATCGGATTTCTTTTTTTAAAACTATGGGCCTATACTTTCAGTACTTTGTGTTTCTTTTTTATCAAAAGCAACAGCAAAGAAGTAGACCGATCCAAATCATACATTTATATCTGCAACCACAACTCCTATCTGGATGCCGTGGCGATGGTTGTATCTACACCTCAGCCTTTTAAGCCATTAGGGAAAATAGAATTACTAAAAGCTCCCATATTTGGGATGATTTACAAACGCATGGTCGTGCTCATTAACCGTAAAGATAAGGAGAGCAGAGCCCGAAGTGTGGAATCCCTGAAAACAGAACTTGCATTCGGTCTCTCCATATTAATCTTTCCGGAAGGAACTATGAACCGCTCAGAAATAGCACTGGCTGAATTTTATGACGGAGCTTTTCGGTTGGCTATAGAAACCCAGACAGCATTGCTTCCGGTAGCTATAATTAATGCCCGAAATTTACTTCCAAGAAAAAATATGCTGCTGATTAAGCCGGGACAGGTGACCTGTGTTTATGGCAAACCTATTGAAGTTTTGGGAATGACAGAGAAGGATTTGCCGCAGTTAAAAGAAAAAGCATACCGTATCTTAGAAGAAATGATCATCAAAGGTGAATCTTAATTTTCTTTCATTTTAATGCTTAAATCCGGTGCTTTCGGAAGAACCGGTAAAGCAAATTTACCTGCCGGTTTCCCATTGCTTACAAATTTCTGAGCAGAGTTTTTAATATATAACAGCAGCTTATATTCATCCCATCCAATTAATTCAGAATATTGAGGACGATAATTCTCCATGAAATTCTGAAGATCCATTCCATCAAATCCGCTGTACTTGCCAACTGTAAACCGGTTAAATCTCCGGTCAATCTCAGTTTCCTGCAATTCGCGGTTATAGTAATTATTAAACCTGCGGGCCTGACGTGGAGTTTTGCCTACCAACTCGTATAATGCCGTTAGGGGAGTAAAAATATAACTCAGAAGGGGTGGTTTTCCTTCGTAATAACTTCCCTTTTTGCGGTATTGCTTTTTAATTTCATCCATCTCCTGCTTTTTAGTTTGAGATGTAACCGTGACTTCAGTAAGACGGATAACCGGTTGTAGTTTTATAAAAAGATCTGAAGCAGCGTTAATTTTTTGAGAATAGTTGGTATAACCTTCCTTCCTGATATGAATTGAATCGCCGGGATTAGCAGTAATCGAAAATTCACCCAACGTATTGCTTCTGGCATTTAATTCCCGTCCGCTAACATGAATGCCTGCTCCTGCAATTCTTAAGCCCGTGCTATTATCCATTATCACTCCCTTTATAACAATTTGCTGAGCATTTGCAGAAGAACTTAAGATGAACATCAAAAGTAAATACAAGGCCGCCCTGGTGAAGTATAAATGCATAACTAATGATAAAACTGCAATAATAACAATAGATTACTTTTCCATTTGCTAAATAGTGTTAAATATTCAGAACTTAATAAGCAGGAAAATCAATTCATCAATAAATCATATCTTTGCCCGATGATAAAATCCATGACCGGTTATGGCTTGGCTGTTAATGATTTTGCACAGGCAAAATATACAGTTGAGATCAAATCATTAAACAGCAAATTTTTAGATCTTTCTCTTAAATTCCCTAAGGCTTTCTCTGATAAAGAGTTTATGCTTCGCAACGAGTGCAGCAAACAGATAGAACGCGGTAAAGTACAAATCAGCATGCATGTAGAATATGCTGAATCAAATCCAAAAGCGGCTACAATTAACCAGGAGCTATTAAAAAAATATTATCAGCAGCTTAAATCTACTGCCGATGAGCTGGGTGATAATGCAGCAAACCTGCTTCAGCTGGCTCTTAATTTTCCGGATGTGATCCAGTATGATGCGGATGGAGTAAGCGAGGACGAATGGAAACAGCTTCATAAAACCTTTGAAGAAGCCCTAAAGAACTTTCAGACTTTCCGTTTGGATGAAGGGAATGTGTTAAAGCAGGACCTGGTATTCCGGATAAAAAATATTTTAGAAGGGATGAATAAAGTTGCCGAAAATGAACCGATGCGCATTCCCCAAATCAGGGAACGTCTGAATCATTTTCTTGAAGGAGCTGTAGGAAAAGAACATGTAGATCACAATCGCTTTGAGCAAGAATTGATTTATTATATCGATAAATTAGACATCACAGAAGAAAAGATTCGTTTAAAAAGTCACTGTGATTATTTTATCGAAGCTCTGAAAGATAAAGATGCAAACGGCAAAAAATTAGGTTTTATTTCTCAGGAAATTGGCCGGGAAATAAATACCATGGGATCTAAGGCGAACGATGCCAAAATGCAGCAGGTGGTTGTGGGCATGAAAGAAGAACTGGAAAAGATTAAAGAACAATTATTAAACGTACTGTAAGCAAAAGGAAAAAGCTTAAAGCAAAAGTTTTAGGCACCCGGCTTTAGCTTCTAACTGAATTATGCAAGAAGGCAAACTCATTATATTTTCAGCTCCTTCCGGAGCAGGTAAAACAACCATTGTTCATCATCTTTTAGGTAAGATACCGGCGTTGGAATTTTCCATTTCAGCAACAACCCGCACCAAACGTTTTGATGAGGTACATGGCCGCGATTATTATTTTATCAGTAAAGAAGAATTCCTTCATAAAATAGCTAAAAAAGAATTCGTTGAATTTGAAGAAGTATATACAGGCACTTTCTACGGCACTCTGCGTTCAGAAATTGAACGTATCTGGAGCCAGGGAAAGCATGTTATTTTTGATATTGATGTAGAAGGCGGATTGCACCTGAAGAAGAAATTTGGTGACCAGGCTCTGGCCGTATTTGTTCAGCCACCTTCCCTGGAAATTCTGATTGAGCGCTTAACCAGCCGCGGCACAGACAGCGATGAAAAACTTGCTGAACGGATTGTGAAGGCAGATAAAGAATTAAAATATGCCAATCGCTTTGATGTAATTCAAAAAAATTACGATTTGGAAACCGCCTGTTCCGAAGCAGTTGAATTGGTTAGTAATTTTCTGGAAAGGGATTAATATGAAAATCGGTCTGTTTTTCGGATCATTTAATCCGGTACACATTGGGCATTTGATTATCGCCAATTATATGGCAAATTACACAGATCTTGACCAGGTCTGGCTGGTTGTATCTCCGCATAATCCCCTTAAAGAAAAAGGCGATCTTATCAATATGTACGACCGCCTAGAGATGGCAAAGCTGGCGGTGGAAAACACCCAAAATATCCGCGTAAGCGATGTGGAATTAAAACTACCACAACCGTCTTACACCATTGATACGCTTGCATTTCTTCATGAAAAATATCCTGAACATCACTTCAGCCTGATTATGGGATCTGATAATCTGGTTTCCTTAAAAAAATGGAAAAATTATGAGCTCATTTTACGGGATTACCATATCCACATTTATCCGCGGCCGGGTTTTGAGAATGCTGAACTGATCAATCATCCATCAGTAACCATAACCCAAACACCGCTGATGGAACTTTCGGCAACGTTTATCCGGAAATCATTTAAAGAAGGTAAAAACGTCCAATTTTTCGTCTCAGATCCGGTTCTTAAATTCATAGAAAGTAAGAACCTGTATAAATAATTTGTGTAATGCTTTTTATCAAGAACTACATACTACTTACATGGCTTGTATTATTTCCCTTCTTTTTAAGAGCTCAGAATAAAACTGCTACCGATACAACCAAATTAAAAGAAGTGGTTGTGGTTTCTTCCCGTTTTGAGGAAAGCAAAGAAAATGTAGCTCAGGCAGTTCAGGTTATTACCGGGGCCCGGCTAAAGCAGTTAAATTCAATCAGCACGGCTGATGTTCTTCAGCAAACACCAGGTGTATCTGTTCAAAAAAGTCAGCTGGGTGGTGGAAGTCCGGTAATCAGGGGATTTGAAGCCAACCGGATTCTGCTTGTAGTAGACGGTGTGCGCATGAACAATGCTATTTACAGAGGCGGTCATTTACAAAACAGCATTACTGTTGACAATAATTCTCTGGAAAAAATTGAAGTCGGTTTCGGCTCCAGTTCGGTATTTTATGGAAGCGATGCGCTTGGCGGAGTTGTTCAATTTTTCACTAAAAAGCCGGTGTTAAATACCACTTCAGGAAGTGCTTTAGCCCGTTTTTCTACTGCGGCAAACGAATATACCTCCAGCATTAATTTCAATTTCGGAAGAGAAAAATGGGCGGCTACCACTGTGGTTACCTACAGCAAAATAGGTGATTTACGGCAGGGTGCCAATAATTATCAGCCTGGAACAGAGAAATGGAAAAGCATTTATTTTGTGGAGCAATCTAATGGCGCAGATTTGGTCAGAACCAATTCCCGGCCGGAAGTTCAAACCCAAACCGGATACAATCAGATGGATCTGCTTCAAAAATTTCTTTACAGGAATAATGATAGGGTAACGCAGGTTCTCAATTTTCAATATTCAAATTCGGGAGATATCCCACGCTATGACCGTTTGGCGCAGCTTGAAAATAATCAGCCGCGTTATGCAGAATGGTATTACGGCCCTCAAAAAAGATTTTCAGGATCCTATCAGCTTCAGCTTAATAATTTTAAGAAACTATTCAATCATTCAAATATTACTATTGCTTACCAAAATTTAGTGGAAAGCAGGCATGATCGTCGACTAAACAGTAGCAACCTCAATAATCGCTCAGAGGAGGTAGGTATTTTTTCTTTAAATGCCGATTTCAATAAAACCTTTAAAAAGAACGATCTGGGCTATGGAATCGAGCTAAATCAAAATTACGTTCAATCCAGAGCAAATAGATTAAATATCAGCACAGGCACTATAACAAACCTGGATACAAGGTATCCTGATGGAGGTTCTGATGTATTTTCTGCTGCTGCTTTTGTATCGCATCGTTTCAAAATAAATAAAAAATGGCAAATTACTGAAGGCTTGCGTTTAAATCACGTAAACCTATATGCGAAGTTTAATGATAAAAGATTTTTCCCTTTTGATTTTAATTCTGTGAATCAGGCCAATATTGCTTTGAACGGAAATGCCAGTATTATTTACAAGCCAAAGAATGATTTTAAAATATCATTACTTGGTTCAAGTGGTTTTCGGGCGCCAAATGTAGACGATCTTGCGAAAGTTTTTGAAAGTACAGCGGGCTCGGTAATTCTTCCCAATCCGGATCTGAAACCTGAATACACTTATAATGCAGAATTAGGATTTGAAAAAAATTTCAAAGAAAATGCGACAATTACCCTGAATGGTTTTTACACATGGTATCGTAATGCAATTACTACTCAGCCTTTTTTATTTAATGGCCAAAGTGAAATATTCTATGATGGTGAATTAAGCATTGTAACGGCAAATGTAAATGCTCAAAAAGCGTACTTAACCGGATTTTCAGCAGATCTTACTTTTAATCCCCTCAGAAATATAATTGTAAAAAGCAATGCCGCTTACACCTTTGCACGCATCACCTCATTAAGTCCGCAGCAACCGTTGGATCATATCCCGCCTTTTATGGGTTTAAGCAGTATTGAATATGCTTTTAAGAACTTTCAAGGCGAATTTTTCGTGCAATATAATCAGCGAAAAAAATTGAAAGATTATAACCTGAACGGGGAAGATAATTTACCTCAGGCTACACCTAATGGAATGCCTGCATGGTACACAGTTAATGTACGGGCAGGGCTCGATTTAAATAAAAACTTTAGAATTCAAACAGCTCTTGAAAACATTCTTGATCGTAATTACCGGGTTTTTGCATCAGGTATTAGTGCGCCGGGGCGTAATTTCATCGTTTCTTTACGCGGAAGTTTTTAATTTTGCTGCGTGAGTAACGAAAAAACCATATTAAAACTGCAGCTTCCAACAGATCCGCTTTGGGTAAAAAATGTTGTTGAGAGTAATATTGAGGAAATATTAACTGATCACGCATTCTGTGAACAGAAAGCGGCCAGCAATGCAATTACGCTGATTGTTCAGAATCCCAATCTTTCTGATCTTGTGCAGGAAATGGCCTTGCTTGTACAGGAAGAGATGGACCATTTTAAACGGGTTCATGATATTATCCTGGAACGCGGCTATACGCTTGGACGTGAACGTAAAGACAATTACGTGAATGAATTAATGCAGTTTTTGGTAAAGGGCGGAAGCCGGCAACAGCAGCTGGTAGACCGTTTACTTTTTTCGGCCATGATCGAAGCCCGCAGCTGTGAGCGCTTTAAAGTAATGTCAGAACATATTAATGATAAGCAGCTGGCTGATTTTTATTATGAACTGATGGTAAGTGAAGCCGGCCATTATACTACATTCATTACACTAGCCCGCAAATATGCCGGCAAGATTGACGTTGAAAAACGCTGGAAAGATTTTCTGGCCTACGAAGCTCAGGTTGTCCAGAATTACGGTAAAAAAGAAACAATTCACGGCTGATCTGTACTTGCTGAACAGAAACTGATGGTCGTGATTAATAAACCTACACTCTTTTGTTAGTGCTGAGTTAGATCCATTTTAAAAGAAATATTATAATCCAATAAAAATAACAAAAGTTAACAGACTATTTATTTCTCCAGTTCGGCAACCATTTTCTTTGCAGATTCCAGGGCGGGATTTAGTGCTACTGCTTTCTGATAATTTGCTAAAGCTTTGACTTTGTCTCCTAACATTAGATAGGCCTCAGCCAGACTGTCGAATACATTGGCGGAATCGGGAAACAGCTGCGCATTGTAAACAAATATCTCTAAAGCATCACTGAGCTTTTTTTGCCGGATCAAAAAATATCCAACATCATTAAGCAAATCTTCACTGTCAAAATTAAAATTATTATACTCCTTTAGCCTCGTCTGCTGGTAGAAAGAAAGAATTTGCTTTCCATCCATTTTCTCCATTTCAGCGCTATAAACTTTTAGGAATGATTTTTTGATTTTTGCATACGGCAAATTATCCATGATAGATTGAATCGAACGGCTGATTGGATAGAGGTTATTCTGCTGATTGTTTGTCTGGAGAATAATGGTGAGTTCTTTGTCCAGCTGGCTGACTAACAATGCCTGGTAGTTATATGCAGATCCGTCATGTGTATGATTAATCAAAAAATCTCCCTGCATTTCTCCCTTACCAAGCCCGGATTGATTTCCTGTTGAAAAAGGCATAAGTAATTCTTTTGTAGAAGCCGGAGAGATCAGTTTAAAAGAATTGACTGCTTCAGAAAAAGTATAAAAGTCATCTACATTTAAATTTGTCCAGCCAGAAAAAGGTGGTGTCAAATCATCATACACGCCCGTATTGGAAAAGGCTTTGGCAATCAAAGGCTCAGCAGCCGATGGATCAATAATTGCATTTTTAATCCCAATCGGTTTTAATATTCTTTTCCTAACAAAATCATTGAAAGACATTCCGCTTATCCTGGCAATGATTTGCCTCTGCAGAAAAACATTATTGTTATTATAAGCGTATTTTGTTCCCGGTTCGAAATCAAGCGCCTTCACATTTTTCAAATAATTCATATTATCCTGATCTCCACGCATGTCTTTCCATGGACTGTTTGGTACACCGCTTGCATATTGCAGCAAATTTCGAATCTTTACTTTGTTGGACCAGGCCGGAAGCTCGGGTAAATATTTTGAAATAACATCATCCAGACTCAGCAGATTCTGTTCTTTCAGCATCATAATACCAATAGCATTGAACTCCTTTGCAATTGAACCAATATTAAAGCGAAATTTTCTGCTCAGCTCGATTTTGCCGGCAGCATCAGCCGAACCAAAAGATTGTCTGTAAATCCGTTTACCGGATTGCATGACTAATACATTGCCATTGAAAAGACCAAGTCCATGAGCCTCTTTCATCAGCATATCAATCTGATCTTTTTTACTTTGACTAAAAGCTATTGTCGGAAGAGTTGTAAGCAGTAGTAAAAGAATAAGGCTCCTGCAAAAATTTGATTGAAATAAAATCATAAGTAATAGACTGTTTTTATTCAGTTTGTTACATCGTTATATGAGTAAAAATATACAGTGGATTGAATCTGAAATACTGCGTTTACAGCAAAGTGTAAAGATTTTTTGCTCATTAAAGCAATCTTCAGAACCTGATCTTTACATCAGTTTCTTAAGCCATTTTAAAATACCACTCTTCTGATTAAATGGAGGATATATCATCTTATTAAAATTTAAAGAAGATTGAAAAAGTACTGCACGCTCGTGAGAAAATGCTTTAAATCCAAAAAATCCGTGACAACTCCCCGTACCGCTGGAGTTAACTCCGCCAAAAGGCAAGTTGGGGTTTGAAATATGGACCAGTACATCGTTCACAGCTGTACCACCGGCAGAAGTATTCTTTAAAATTTTCCCGGTTACCTCCTTGTCATCAGAAAAAATATACAGAGCAAGGGGCTTTTGGCGCCGGTTTACAAAATTAATCGCTTCATCGGTATTCCGGTAATTTAATATAGGTAATAGCGGACCAAAAATCTCCTCCTGCATCAATTTACTCTGAGGATTGACGGCCGAAAGCAACGTAGGTTCAATGGTAGCATCTTCTGAATTTTGACTGCCGCCAACTCTGATGGTGGCACCTTCTGAAACTGCGTCCTTCAGCAAATCACTCAACCGGTTAAAATTTTTCTCATTTATGATCTTGCCATAATTGCCTTTATCCAGTTTGCCTTGCGGGCGATACATTTTATCAATTGCTTCTGAAGCATGTCTGACAAACTCCTCTTCCTGCTCTTTTTTAATCAGGATATAATCCGGGGCAATGCACGTTTGACCTGCATTCATAAACTTGCCCCACACAATTTTTTCAGCCGCTTTCTGAAGATTGATATGTTCATCAATTATAACCGGCGATTTTCCGCCAAGTTCTAATGTAACAGAAGTCAGGTTTTTAGCCGCGGCAGCCATTACAACTTTACCTACCTGGGTTCCGCCGGTAAAAAATATATGGTCAAAAGGCAATTCAAGCAACGCTTTAGAAACTTCTACATCTCCTTCAAAGCAGGCTATTTCGCTTACATCAAAATTATCGGTGATCATTTTAAAAATTAAAGCGCTTGTAGCCACACTAATTTCCGAAGGTTTTAGAATAGCACAATTACCGGCTGCAATTGCAGAAATCAGGGGACTAATTAACAGCTGGAAAGGATAATTCCACGGAGCAATAATCAGGCTGGTTCCTTTCGGTTCGTAATAAATCCTGCTTTTAGTGAGAATAGAGGTCATCGTTACCGCTACCTTTTTGGGTTTCATCCAACCGGAAAGGTTCTTGATTGCAAAATCTATTTCGCCGTAACTGAAATACACTTCAGAGAAAGCAGCTTCGAATTCAGATTTCCGCAGATCTGCATATAAAGCAGCATAAATTTCTTTCTCATGTGCTTCAATAACTGCTTTGAGTTTCCTGAGTTTATTTATCCGCTGTAAAGCGCTGGTATTTCTAAGAGTTAGGCTATGCGCTTTCTGAAGCTCAAAAACTGCCGGTATGTTCTGTTTCAAATTTAGAATGCAAAATTCATTTTAGGATGCTGTTTATTAAACTGGGTTGAGTTCTGGTATACTTCGGCAACCTGCAATAGCTTACCCTCTCCAAAAAGCTGTCCGGTGAAGGTAATACTCGAAGGCCTGCCTTCTTTATTAAAACCATTTGGCAAAACAACACATGGGTGACCGCTTAGGTTAGTAGCTCTTAAATTCTGGCTGAAGGAAGGAGCCATGTAAAGATCAATTCCCTTCATCATAGATTGCAGTTTTTCTATCAGGAGTGAGCGGGCCCTGTTCGCCTGAATATATTCAACTGCAGGAATAAATCTTGCTGATCTGAAGGCGTTTGGCCAGGCATTTTTATCCTGCTTTACCAATAAGTCATCGCGGTTGCTTCGTGTTAATTCATCAAATGCAGCTCCAGCCTCAGCAGATAAAACAATGGTCATATCGCCGTAAGGCATATTAGGTATTTCCACCGGTATTAACTCTGCACCCAGTTCTTTCAGTTTAATCAGGCTCAGACTATCGTTTTTATGGTTTGGATATGCACGGTCAAATTCGGTTTTCAGATAGCCAATTTTTACACCTTTTAAACTGGCACCCGGAGATATATAAGTAAATGGAGCCGCAATTACACTGAGATCTTTTTGATCAACACCTTCTATAGAATTAAGGACAATGGCGCAATCTTCTGCGCTGCGTGCAATGGGGCCCAGTTTATCCATACTCCAACTCAAAGCCATAGCGCCGTGTTTGCTTATGCGCCCAAATGTTGGCCTCAATCCGGTAGTTCCGCATTCTGTAGAAGGCGAAACGATGGAACCCAATGTTTCAGACCCAATTGCAAAAGGCATGCAGCCGGCAGCAACTGCCGAGGCCGAACCAGCTGAAGAACCACTGGAACCACGGTTAATATCCCAGGGATTTTTAGTTTTACCTCCAAACCAAACATCGCCCATGGCTAATTCACCCAGCGTAGTTTTGGCAATCAATACAGCACCCGCATTTTCCAGCCTGCTTATTACCGTAGCATCCATATCAATATCCTGATTTTTATAAGCAACAGAACCCCAGGTAGTTTTATAGCCTTTTACAGCCAGCAAATCTTTTGCCCCGAAAGGAATTCCGTGTAATGGACCCCGATATTTTCCGGCTTTTATTTCCGCATCTGCTTTTGCGGCCTGCTTCATAGCCCTTTCTTCGGTAATAGTCACCACATTGAGCAATACAGGATTGTATTTTTTTAACCGATCTATAAAAAATCTGGTTAATTCTACGGATGATATTTGGCGGGATTTTATGAGGTATGAAAGCTGACGGATATTATAGAATGCAAGCTCCTCACGATTGACGGGCAAAACGCCTTTTATTTCATTCGTTTTAAAATAATTTGCCTTATCAGGAAACTGGTAACCGGCCGGAAGCGGATTAAAATTCAGAGCAGGTGAAACCTCATTAGGTATTTGAAGTTTCCATAGAGCGACATAGCTATCAAGCTGATCATTCACATCAGTAAGCATAGAATCAGCTTCTGCATCCGTAAAATCCAAACCCATTATTTTTTGTGCTTGAAGAATCATTGCTAAAGTAATTTTACCATCAGCAGATTTATCGGCAACGAATGCGCCCAACACAAAACTGATTGATAGAAGTACTAAGCCGATCAGGCTGACTGACAATATTTTCCGCATATGCTGTTTGATTTTACAGGTAAATTAATTATAAATTTTCGATCTGAAAATTTATGGCTTTACAAATACTAGTTCCAGAACTTAAAAGCCCTGAACCTATAAAAAAGAGATTATTAAAGGTTCATAATAAAGCCATTTTCTTGCAGCCGAATTCACAAAAAATCTGTGATGAATAATAACTCGTATTTTTTTATGTTTGAGAACACATTGCATTAATACGATTTAACAAATGAATTATAAATATAGCCTGATCTTTTTATTCACCCTTTTTAGCATACCTTCTTTTTCACAAACCACCCGTACAGATGTAGTTGTTAGTGGAAACACAGCAGGAGCATTAGCAGCAGCAATTCAGGCTTCACGTTCGGGAGTTAAAACTATTCTGCTTTCCTCCGAAACTGAGATTTCTACTGCGCTTACCGCAAAAGATATTGATTATCTGAACAAAATCAGAAATCATTTTTCTGGTAAAAAAGGCTCGAAGCCAGCTGTGGCAGATTCGCTATTGTCCAAAAATTTAAGCAGCAGAGAATTATCTCAACTGATTAAAGGCATTACTGATACTGTAAAAAATCTAACAGTTTTATTAAATACTGATTTTAGAAAAATTGAAAAGAATGGCAAGGGCTGGGAGATTAAATTAACTTCGGGGAAGTCTGTTAAAACTGACGTTTTGGTTGACGCCAGTTCTGATTTTAAGGCCAGCTCATTATTAAACATAAATCCCGGAAAAACAATTCTTAGCCTTTCGGCATCTACAGATAAAAATCAATACTTATCGAAAGTTTACCGGACAAGTGTTGGTTACGGAGAACTGATTACTGAAAACGGAAGCCGCAGCGAATTCCCGGTTCCATTAGCCAGCTTATTGCCTTCCGGGATTGAGAATTTTATTATTGTCCCTCGGGGAGAAGGTAAATTTGTACCTGTTTCTATGTCCGCGGGACAAGCTGCAGGCGCTTCTGCAGCCTTTTGTGCTTTTTTTAAAACCACCACTAAAAACCTCAACATCCGGGTTATTCAAGGCGAATTACTTGCTTTCGAAAGCCGCATGGTTCCTTTTGCTGACATTGACTTTAAAGATCGGGATGCGATGGCTTTCCAGCATATTGCGTTAACCGGATTAATTAATCTGAAAACAGCCAAGGCGGATTCTACTGAACAATTCATTTTTGATACTCTGGGTACAGTTTCGGCAGCCGAATTACGGATTCCAATGAAAGAATTTTACTCAAGAAGTCAGATTTGGTTTGCCGATAACAAAATGGAAGAACTCAGTATTGAGGATGTCATTAACCTGTTTATGTTTAGTGTTGCTCGCGGAGAGGAATTAAGAAAAGAAATTGAAAAGGGCTGGAAAGACAGCTTTAAGTTCAGCACTAAATATGAGCCTAAACGTGCAATAAACAGAAGAGAATTTGCCGTTCTGGCCGATAAGTACTTGCAACCGTTTAATGTACGTGTAGATCTAAGCGGAAACTTAATGAACTAAATTCAATTAAAATCTTTAATTCTTCAAGATTTTCAATTTACTGATGTTACGCATCCGGTAACAATTGATTGCTGTTTCTCCCAGTTTATTAATGAGTTTATAATTGACCACCGCACCAACAGCAGCACCAATAACCGGAATTAATTGAGCCATTTTTGCAATGTCAATATAATCGCGGTATTCCTGCTGAAAAGTCCGCCAGTCAAATTCAGATACATCTTCCGGCAGTGTTGAGGTATAACCCTGCCAGTCGGCAATTTTTTTATAAACTTCATTACGACCTTTCTGACTTGAGAAAGCCAGCTGAAAGATATACAGGATATACAAGCGTTCCTTATAATCCTTAACGTCATGTCCGTATAGGGCCGCTATATCAAACAGTAATTTAATTTTTATCCCGATAAGGATTGGAAAATCTGCAAAGCCTAACAGAATTCCGCCTGCTCCGGTAATAGCGCCCTCAGCAGATGCTGTTTTACGATAGAACTCAATCCGCTCCCGCACATAGGCTTCTCTTAAAAATAAAGAAGAATCTTCCTTTGGCTTTTTCGTACTGTATTTTGCTCCAAACAATACAGCTTCAAGCATTTTTCTGATAGTGACCGTAATAGCCGTATGAATTTTTTCGGGGATATAACTGTTGATTTTAGTTTGCAGGTCTTTAGTCATCCGATCTATTATGGATGGTTTTTTCTGCATTTTTTGCTGCCATAAAATTAATTCATGGTACGCCTTTTCCTCATACTCAGTCATATTTTATAAACACAATTATTAAGTAAGATAACTCTTCCCGCATAACAGGAAGAGTTGTTCCATTAGTTTCCTCCTAAAATTATTGAGGAACCCTTGCTGTTACCCATAATAATAACTTTTGAGTTTGGCGATAATGCAATTTCTTTTTGAGCCTTGATAGATTCATACTGCAATTGCTTATCACTTAAACCCGTAGATAAAATTTTCTGATAATCTGCAATACCCTGAGCTTCTACACGCTTACGTTCCGCTTCCTGACGCTCCTTCTGCAAAACAAAGGTCATCTTTTGCGCATCCTGTTCCGCATTAATTTTTGATTCAATCGTAGTTTTAACGGAAGCCGGAAGAGTAATATTCCTCACCAGAATTGATTCAAGTTCCAGGCCTCTTTTTGCGAAACTTTTACCAATGTTCTGATATATTTTTGCCTGAAATTCGGCACGTTTACTTGAATATAAAGAGACTGCATCGTAAGCTACAGCATTATCTCTGATAGCAGTTCTGGCAATCGGCCGTACAATTTTATCCAGATAATCTGTTCCAATTTCTTTTAAAATATTTGGCGCAGACGATGCCGTTACCCTGAAAAGTACAGAAAGATCAATGATCACTTCAAGACCATCTGCAGATAAGACCCGCATGGCATCATCAGCAGATTTACCTCCTTCATCCGTTCCTCCGGACATCGTATAATTTTGGGTTTTTACATCGAAACTTGTTATTTCGGCAATTGGGTTGATAACATTCAAACCACTGTATAAAACATCCTGATCTACTTTTCCGAAGACAGTTTTAACGCCAACCTGCCCGGCCTCTATAACTTTAAACATGGAAGTTAAAGCTCCTATTACAATAACCACAACGCCGGCAATGCGCACAACATTCCCAAAACGGGATGCTTGCGTATCCTGAGCGGACATAAAAAAACCAACAATTACGATGAAAATTCCGAGTACAATTAAAAACATAATGAATGGGTTAGGTGAATAAATAATAAGGCCGGAAATAATCCAGCCCCATTTTATCTTTGAAAGTTAAGAAAAATCAAGGATTCTTCGTCATCTTTCTGACGCTTTTTATAACCCGGATCTTGAGATAAATAAACATACCCAAAGCAAGCAGTGCTCCTGCCCCGTAAGCATAATATTGATGGTTGAAACACCAGAACAAGCTTAATACTAACGTAAATATGGCTATGTTCAAAAAAATATTTATCAGGATTTTTAGTATCATTCTGTTCTAGTAAACCTGCATTCCCGGATCAAACTCAGCTGCCCAGGCTAAAATGCCTCCTTTAAGATTATATAAATTTTGTAAGCCAAACTGCTTTTCTAACTGTATAATGGCGGCTGTACTTCGGGCACCGCTGCGGCATTGAATAATTACCGGTTTATCCTTCTGAAGTTTATTTGCCTCGATCAGAATGCCTGCCAAAGGAATATTTTCGCCGTTAAGGTTAGACATTTCGTATTCAAATTGTTCGCGAACATCGATCAGTTGAAAATCTTCGCCAGCTTCAATTTTTTGTTTTAATTCCAGTACTGTTATTTCTTTCATTGCTTATTAACTTGTTAATCAAAGGTATCGTTTTTAATGCATATCAAATAGATGCTAAAATCACTCAAAATCTTTATTATTGAATTGGTGCAATCAGATGTGCAATATATTTGCATTTAAGTAACATGTTTAAAAGCTAATCGTTTAATTTTAAACTATTTTCGGATCATTAATTGATACTAAAAAATCAGGGAGGGTTTTAAACCAATCTTATTTCATAACTCCCTCAAATTTTTATGACTATGAATATTAACTGCTCCGAAATCTTAAGAAATAATAGGCAAACTCAACAATAACATATCTTAGACAATAAAATTTTCAATGAAAAGCATAACTGATTTTTTCTGGTTCTGTTCCGGAGCTCATGTAGGTACACTTCAAAAATATCCTACAGAACATAATAAATATGTTGGAATTGGAGCTACCATATTTTTTACCGCATTTTTTGCAGCACTTTCCGGCGGTTATGCCATGTACTTTGTTTTTTCCGGAAGTCCGGCTGCTATCTTTTTTGCATTCTTTTTTGGAATAATTTGGGGATTGGCCATTTTCAATATGGACCGTTACATTGTATCCAGTATCAGTAAAAGCGGATCAACCAACCAGCAGATAATGCAGGCAACTCCGCGAATTCTACTGGCAATTATGATCGGACTGGTTATTTCACGTCCGCTGGAACTAAAAATATTTGATAAGGAGATTCGTCAGAAATTAAAAACCAGTTATTTAAATGGCCAGCGCTCCAAAATTGATACCCTAAATAAAACCTTCGCTAATAAATATAGTTCCGAACTAGGTAAAACGGCTGATTTAAAACGTGAGAAAGATTCTTTGGAGAAGGATATCAAGCAATCCAGATATATTTTAAATCAGGAAGTATTTGGTGATAAAACCAATCAAACTTCGGGCATTACAGGCTATGGAACTTATGCCAAACAAAAAGAATCACTGGTATTGCAAAAAGAGCAACGGTTAGAAGCAATCCGGGCAGAAATGCTCAATATGGACAACTTCTTTAACCGGCGAAAGGAACTGGACGGCCTTTCAGATCAGCGTATGTTTAGCGGTTATCAGCTCGACAGTCTTTCTAATGTTGCAGGTTTTGCCGACAGAAACTGGGCTTTGGGGCAGTTAACTTTTAAGGAAGATGGTAAACGGGATCTGGATAATTATCTGGCTATTACATTTATTGGTTTCCTCTTTATATTATTCGAGTGTTTACCTGTTTTTGTGAAGTTAATGAGCAATAAAGGACCATATGATGTAGCACTTCAAAATACAGAGGAAGCAGCGATGCATGGTTCTTACCGTGGAAAAGATTATGATATTGCAGTTACCAACGGCGTTCAGGATACCCGTGTAGAAACTGAAATAGAAAAACAAAAAGAGATTATAAAAAAGACCTCGGTCAGGGATCTCCGGCAATATAATTGGGAAGCCTGATACGGATTGTCACATTTACGGGATAATTTCAGATATTCATCTATTAATTCTATTTTAAACCCGATTATAATTTTAATAGATGAAAAAAATACTTTCCTTATCCTCAATTATACTGTTCTTTTTTTCATTTGCAGCAGTTGCTGATGAACCTGTAAAATACGTTATTTCATTTCCGAATGCTGTTCATCACGAAGCACGCATCAGCATGAGTATTTCAGAAATACCGGCCGGAAAATTAACTGTTCGTATGAGCCGTTCATCACCGGGCAGGTATGCCACGCATGAATTTGGAAAAAATGTATACAATGTGCAGGCTGCCAACGAGCAGGGGAAATCGCTAACAATTAACCAGGTTCAGGGCGATGTTTACGAAATACCGGATCACAATGGAAAGTTAACAGTTTCTTATACCATTTTCGGTAACTGGATCGACGGAACTTACCTGGGGATTGATGAAACGCATGCTCATATGAATATGCCCGCTACTTTTATGTGGGCACAAGGTTTTGAGCAGCGCCCCATTCAGCTTCAGATAAATGATCTGGATAAATATGGATGGAAAGTAGCTACTCAGTTAAAACCTGATACAGATGCCAAAATTTTCACAGCTGCAAACCTTCAATATTTTTTAGACAGTCCTGTTGAACTTTCTGCATTTAAACTAAGTTCCTGGAAAGATATTAACACGGACAAAAATGTTCAGACTATTCGTTTAAGTGCACATTCAGCTGATGACCAGACTGTAATAGATGGATATGCAAAAATGGTAGAGCGAATGGTGACTGAAGCCAAAGCTGTTTTTGGAGAACTCCCAACTTTTGATTTCGGCACCTATACCTTTTTACAGGATGTAAATACTGAAAACGCAGGAGATGGCATGGAGCATCGTAATTCGACTGTAATTGTTGAGCGTACTGATAAAATCTCCGGAAACGAAGAAGATCTGCTAAGTACTTTTTCGCACGAATTCTTTCATGCCTGGAACGTGGAACGGATTCGTCCTAAAACATTAGAGCCCTTTAATTTTGAGCATGCCAATATGAGTAACGAACTTTGGTTTGCCGAAGGATTTACCCAATATTATGGCGAACTAATACTAAAAAGAGCCGGTTACAGAGATCTGGATACATATTGCGGAACTTTAAAAAATCTTTTAAACGGTGTATTAAATGCTCCGGGAGCCAATACATTTCCGGCTACACAAATGAGCAGATATGCCGTTTTTGCTGATGCCGGCGTAGCAGTCGATCAGACCAATCAGGTGAATATTTTCACATCGTATTATATCTACGGTGCAACTATCGCACTTGCTTTAGATCTCCGTTTACGCTCCGAATTTAATCTGAGCCTGGATGACTATATGAAAGCTGTTTGGGTAACTCACGGTAAAACCGAGATTCCTTACACCGTTTCAGATTTGCAAAAAGTGCTTTCGAAATTAACCAATACTGCTTTCGCGGATGACTTTTTTACTCGGTACGTATATGGAACGGATAAGAATGATTACAAAAAATTATTAGCTAAAGCTGGACTGGTATTAAGACATCCGATGGCTGATAAAGCTTCAATTGGAATGGTTCGGTTATCCCCGGTAAACGGAAAATTACGTGTAGCGATGAATACCTTGAAAGGAACTGCGGCGTATGAAGCTGGTTTAGATATCGGCGATTTTCTATTAAAAATTGGTTCTGATGAGTCGAAATCATCTGCCGACCTGGAAACTATTCTGGCAAAGCACAAGCCCGGTGAAGAAGTGGAAATAACCTACGAGCATCGCAAAACAATTAAAAATGTAAAAGTTAAACTGCAGGCTAATAATTCTATGGAAATTGTACCCGCAGAAAAGGCCGGATTAAAGCTAACTCCAGCAATGGAAAAATTCAGAAAAAGCTGGTTATCCTCTTCATTAAACTAATCAGACCTTTTAAAATAATATTAAACTCAAAACTACATGTTAATAAAGCAAACACTTCCGGGACTGTTCTCAATTCTTTTGCTTGCCTCCTGCGCTGTAAAAACTCCAAACAAACTTGTTAAAGAAAACGATGTCGAGCGCATCATCAAAACATTATCATCTGATGAAATGCAGGGCAGAGCTACTTTTACTCCCGGAATTGAAAAGGCCGCGGTTTTCATTGAAAACGAGTTTAAGTCTATTGGTTTACAACCACTCGAAGGCAAAAATAATTTCAGGCAGTCTTTTGAGATGAAACGTCTCAAGCCTCAAACTTTAGAAGTTATTATAGATGGTAAATTAGTGCCTGCAACGGCCGCCGTCATTATTTCTGATAAAGAAGCACTGAATTTAAGTCAGGCGGATAAGGTAGAAGTACTGACTATCAAATCGGGAGAAAGCCTTATGGACCGTTACCGAAGCATCATCAGGTCTGAAAAATCAGCCTTTGTACTGGTTGATCAGGTACATGCTGATGCATTTAAACGCCTGAAAGATTTCAGTTCGCGTGCACGTGTTGTGGACGACTTAAATGAAAATACGGCTATTATTTTTGCATTGGGATATAATGAGGCTACTTCTTTTTCAGTAAATTTTAAAAATAAAATTGAAACTCTGAGTCTATCCAACATTGTTGGAATGTTCCCAGGCAAATCAAAGGAAAAAGAATTGGTTGTTTTCTCAGGTCATTATGATCATTTAGGAATTGTAAAATCTGTAGAAGGCGATTCAATAGCAAATGGTGCTGATGATGATGCAACAGGTATTACCGCCGTAATTTCTCTGGCTAAATATTACAAAAAGCTTAACAATAATGAGCGAACTCTGATTTTTGTTGCTTTTACAGCAGAAGAAATTGGCGGCTTTGGTTCGCAATATTTTTCTAAGCAGCTTAATCCGGATGATGTGGTTGCAATGTTTAACATTGAAATGATTGGCAAAGATTCCAAGTTTGGAAAAAACACAGCTTTTGTAACCGGTTATGAAAAATCAGACTTTGCAGAAATTCTGCAAAAAAATCTGGAGAATACGCAGTTTAACTTTTACCCGGATCCATATCCTGCTCAAAAACTTTTTTACAGAAGTGACAATGCTACATTAGCCGCTCTTGGCGTACCCGCTCATACTATTTCTACAGATCAAATTGATACAGATAAATTTTACCATACCGTAAATGACGAATTTGAAACGCTCGATGTATCTAACATTGTTTCCACGATCAGGGCTATTGCACTAAGTTCGAAGAGCATTATTGCAGGAGCAGATACTCCTAAAAGAATTCCTAAGCTGGATAAATAATCAGCAATTAACCCTCGGGCTTGCGGATTTAAAAATTCGTAAGCCTGTAATGGTTGTTAAATTTTCTTTCGCATTATAAAATCATTGAGAACATACTGGTGGTACCGAATATCAACCTGTTGATAAATTTCAAAACCCAGTTTTTCGTAAAAATGAAAAGCCTTATTTCCCCGGTTTACATTTAATTCGAGAACCTCAGCATGCTGCATTTTCACAATAGAAATTACTTCCTCAATCAGTTTTTTACCAGTCCCCTTTCCTTGCTCAGAGCTTAAAACATATAATTTCTGAAGTTTAAAAACGTGATTTTCCGGCTCGGTCAAAGAATAAGATGCAAATCCTACCGGGATGCTATTCTGTTCTGCAATTAGAAAGTGATAACCCCGGCTCATCTGATTTAGTAACGCATTTTCAGAATACATATCCTGCAACATAAAAGCAATCTGGTCATCAGGAATAATTCCGTGGTAAGTTGGCCACCAAATTTTGTTTGCCAGTTCGTGAACTGTAGAAATGTCAGAAAGTTGAGCCTTACGAATAATCATTTAAATAAATTCTGCAATAAATATAAATGGCTGCGGAAAGATGAGCGTATAAAAACCATCTTTTTCGGTCTCCAAAATATGGTCTGTCAGATAATACAATCCCTCAACTTTCAGGTTAGATACGTTATGCATCAGCTCAAGCTGTTCACCGGCAGCCTGCCATTTGCTGAATCCTGAACGTACGGGATAGATTTTTTTTCCTCCAGAAAAAATTACCAAATTTATATCATCAACAAACAAAGCATAATCTTTAAGTGAAAAGGATTTTGCGATAATATTTACCGCGGGATATTGTTCTCCCGATAAGTATTTTAGAGCATCCTCCAAAGGATTATCTACGGTTAAGATTATAGCTGTATTTTCCTGAGTTGAGATGTCAGCATTAGTAGTTACAATCCCATCAATTTTAATTCCAAGCGATTCGGCATGATCATAGATATTCTCTGGTACAATTACAGTTGGACTCCATTCCAGTAATTGCCCGAGATATTCATCGTCAAAATCTTTAAAGTACATAATTAACAGGGCTGGCTCCTGTTTTTCACGGATGATATGGTGCGACGACATGTAACAAAAATAGCGAAGCAATTTTACAACTTCCTACAAAGAAATCTTTTTATAAAACTCTTTAAATGCTGAGTATGGATCTTCCTCGGCATTAATTGCTGCAGAAACAGCAATTCCCTGTATTCCTGTGGTAAGCAAATCATCAACATCCATCGGTTTAATGCCTCCCACGGCAATCAAAGGAATATCGATTTGCTGATCATTCATTTTAGAAATGATGCTTCGGTATGCTTCAAAACCCAATACCGGATAATCATTAGGCTTAGTTTTGGTAAAGGCGTATGGGCCGCAACCAATATAATCAACCACGCCTGACGTGGAAATACGGTAAATGTCATCTATGGAATTCGCGGAAGCACCTAAAGTTTTTTCATCCGTAATTCTTTCACGAATCATTTTAAAATCCGCTTCTATATTTTCCAGATGAACGCCCTGCGCATCTACCAGGTGAAGCAAATGATAATGATCGGTTAATATTAATGTAGCTCCCCAGTCATCACAAATAGAAGCAACCTGATGTATTTCATTTATCAGTTCCTCATCATCTTTACTGAAACAGCGATACTGTATCCAGTTTGCCCCGGCTTCGCAGGCAATTTGTGTTTGTTCTGCATGACTTCGATGAGGAAGATCCTGAGTAAGGTAATGAAATCGGGAAATGTATTTTCTCATTCTATTTTAATACTTCAACAATGGGTTTTCCAATTGATCCGTTTGGCTCCTGAATATGTAAGAGTGCAGAAACAGTAGGTGCAATATCCGTCATGCGTACCGCCTGATTGGTTTTGCCTTTATTTATTCCCCAGCCCATAAATAACAAAGGAATATGCGCATCGTAAGAATTCCAGGTTCCGTGTGTTGTACCGGTGCTGCTGTAACCCAGATACCAGCCCGGTTTTAAAATTAGTTGAATAGCACCGCTCCGTTCGGCGTTATATCCGTTCACAATCCGGCTGCGCAATTCATCAGGAATTGAAGAATTCTGAATATTTTGCATGTTTACTACAAAAGCAACTCCCGGTTTATTTTTTAAGAAAGCAATGCAATCCGTAACTATTTCCTGTTCATTTAGCTTATTTTTTGCAATTAGTAAATTATTAAGGTTAACCTGATAATTACCCAGTCCAATTACCAGTCCGGGAGCTTTGTATTTTGATAATAACAAAGAATTAAGATCCGCTAAAATTTCTTTTCCGGGCCATAAGCCTGCCGGGATGTTTTTATCTTTCAGCAGGTTAGCATTGGTAGCTGCACCATGATCTGAGGTTAAAAAAACCGTATAATTTCCTTTTCCCATTTTAGAATCTAAAAAAGTAAAGAAAGAAGATAAATCATGATCCAGGCGCAGGTAAGTATCTTCTATTTCTACTGAATTATGCCCCAGCTGGTGTCCGATATAATCTGTTGATGAAAAACTGACTGTTAAGAAATCTGTATCTGAATTTTGTCCCAAAGCTTCATTTTCAATTGCTGCTTTTGCCAGATCAAGGGTAATTGAATTACCATACGGAGTACTCCGGATTCCGCCAAATCCTTTGGCCAGCATAGCCGAAGTTTTAATCGGAAAAATACCCTGAGCAGAATTAGAAAACTTTCCTTCATACCTGTTGCTATCCGGATAACTTTGAGTATATGTTGATATAGGATACAAAGTGTTCCAGTCCTGTTTCATGTATTTTTCTACACGCTTTGACTGATTAAATGTTTGAACCCAGTTGGGTAAAGCATTCATATAATAGGTACTGCTGATCCAGTTTCCGGTCAGATCATCAAACCAATAGGCCGCATTTGCAGAATGTCCGGCAGGTAAAATTGCGCCACGGTCTTTCATCGCGATTCCGATTACTTTAGATCGGAAGTTAGTAGCCATTTTAAGCTCATCAGTAACCGTAGTGGATAATAAATTTCTTGGAGACATCTCACCGGCAGCAGAGGTACTTCCTACAGTTTTAACTATTGAATCTGCTGTGCAGTACAATGTTTTTCCGGTGGTTTGAATAATAAAATCATTCCCGGCAATCCCGTGAATAGAAGGAACTGATCCTGTATAAACCGTACTGTGGCCGATAGCAGTATAAGTGGGTATATAATCAATGCTTGCATTTTCACAGCTAAATCCTTCGTTCAGTAAACGCTTAAATCCACCGGACTCATACCTGTTATAAAAACGATATAGGAAATCATACCGCATCTGATCCACTACAATACCAACAACCAATTTCGGCCGGGCCAGTTTATTTTGCGGATTACCTGATTTTGTTTTTTGGGCTGAGGAAGGAAGTGTAAAACTAAATAATAGCAGGAACAGCAGGTATTTGATCTTCATTTGAATGATTTTAAAGAAAACGCGAATATCAGCAATGAAATTTTAAATCATTGTGATATTTACGTTAACTAAAGGTGATTTCTAAAATTTTACATTTAATGACAGCAGGAAATTATGTTTTGCCTGTGGGTAATAAAAATTTTCTGTTGTAAAATTACCATCATATAAATAGCTGAATGTATAGCCATTACTTTCATACAATTCAGAAAAAATATTATTTACAAGCAAGGTTAAGCCAATATTTTTTAATCGCTTAAATGCTGTATTGTAACTTAGGCGAAGGTCATTTACAAAGAATGCATCTATACTCCGATTTGTATTGCCAGTATTATCGAGATATTGTTTGCTTACATATTTACTTAATAATGCAATTTCTGTTTTTTGAAAAGGTTTTACAGCAAACTCTGAAGAAGCGACAAACGACGGTGAAAAAGCAAGATCCGTATTTTTGTAGTTATTTACCAGCTGACCGCCATTGTCATAGTCATCTACAAATTCGGTAAAACGCTGAACTTTATTACTGCTTAATGCTGCATTGAAATTCCAGTTTAAGCGAGGGCTGAGCTGCCATGATTGTGTGGCTTCTACACCAATACGGTAACTTTGAGGTACGTTCTGACGGATATATTCTCCAACATCATTCACTTTTCCGGTTAATACCAACTGATCTTTATAAATCATTGCAAAACCATTTATGGCGGTATTAAAATTCTGTTTCCCAAACCTAAAGCCAGCCTCAATATCTTTGAGATTTTCAGATTTGGGTTGATTCATATCTGTTGAATTGATATAATCATCCCGGTTAGGCTCTTTATTAGCTACTGCGAATGATACATAGATATTACTCTCTGGATTCAGCTGATAAGAAAACCCAATTTTCGGATTAAAAAAACCTAATTGCTCATTATTGTTAAGGGCAAACCTGTTTTTATCTGTTCCATTAATTTTATAAGAGATTCTGCGATACTGCAAATCCGTAAATATATTCAGTCTTCCAAGTTGCCATTCTGTCTTACCAAAAACATTAAAGTCTGTCTTAAAACCAAGTCCTTCGTAGTAATTTTTTCCATTAATAGCCTGCGGATACGGAGCAGAAACCACTTCGCCAAAATGCTTGCCATTATATTCATTATATGCACCGCCTAATGTCACCTTTAAATAGTTTAGCGGATTATAGTTTAAAGAATAGGTTAACCCATAAAAATCATTGTCCAGCCAGCGGCGGCGGACCAAATCCGTTTGATTAATGGTGGCTCCATCACTTTCAAAAGACGGAAGACCGTAAGCTTCCAGATTTTGATCTTCTTTAAATTCCTCGAAATATCCTTTCCCTTTAGTGTAATGCAGAGCTCCGTTTAAAGAAATTTGTGGAGAAACATTTTGTGAATAAAGTAACTGATAATTGGTTTGAGTATAATTATCTGTCTGATCCTGGTAGGTAAAACCATTATACGTACGGTTTATAACCAACAAACTTTCAGGCACGCCGTTCCATGCCTGGTACGTCTTTTCCTTACCTGAAAAAATGTTTGCCCTAAGAATATTCTGCTTTCCATAATAGGCAGCACTGGCAAAATAAGACTTGAGATCTGTTGAAGCCCGGTCTATGTAACCATCAGATTTAATCTGAGATAATCTCCCGTCAAAACTAAAATGATTGCTAATCAGTCCCGAACCTAGATTCAGCGTATTTTTCCATGTATCGAATGATCCGTATGTGTTGTTTAAGCTTGCATAAGCCGAATCAGAACGGGTTGTTGTTTGAATATTAATACTTCCACCAAAAGCTCCGGCTCCGTTTGTAGATGTACCAACACCGCGTTGAATCTGAATATTGTCTACCGAGGATGCAAAATCCGGCAGATTTACAAGAAATGTTCCCTGGCTTTCAGAATCGTTATATGGAATACCATTTATAGTCACATTTATACGAGTTGGATCACTTCCCCGTATGCGGATTCCCGTATAACCGATGCCGGCTCCGGCATCAGATGTAACTACAGCTGAAGCGGTTTGGTTAAGCAGAAAAGGCAAATCCTGACCAAGATTATTTTTTTCAAGTTCAGCTTTACTAATATTCTGATACGTTGAGGAAGAATTCTGTCGGGCACGTGTTGCACTTACAATTACTTCTTCGGTTAAAAGACTGCTTTGCTCTAAAGCAATATCAAGCACCTTGCTTTTGTCTAATTCAATTGCGATTATCTCTGTTTTAAAACCGAGAAAAGAAACCTGCAGGCTGTAACTTCCTTTTGGAAGTGTTGTTAACAAATATTGTCCATCGGCATTACTCTGAATTTTAATTTCAGGGTTTAATATCTTAATGCTTGCTCCGGCAAGAAATTTCCCTGTTTTTTTGTCTGAAATTTTTCCGCTTAATGAAAATTGCGCCCATGAAATGAACGGAATCAGAATTGCCGTGATGGCAATCAATGTAATCTTTTTCAATGTGTGTTTTTTATGAGTTAAAACTGCTATGCATAGGGGTTAAGCATAGATTATTAACTTTTTACCTCCCTCCGCCGGCATTATCCGGATCAGGTGCTCTTAGAAAGTGACGGTTTTGTGCAGTAATTTCTGCTTTAAAAACTTGTTACTCTCCTTGATGGGTATGTTCTCAGCCTGTTTTTGTGTTTGATTTCGCAAACAAGGCACCCCTTATTGATCTGACAAATGTATAATTTTTTATGTAATAAGATTGGGTAGAAAATTTGACAGCAATTATTGAACAGAACCACGCCTGACAATACCATCAAAAATCATACTTTTGCAGGTATTTAAATTTAAAATAATGCTTAGAACACATACCTGCGGCGAATTAACTATCAGCGATCTGGGAAAAGAGGTAACCTTAACAGGTTGGGTCCAAAAATCACGCGATCTGGGTGGGATGACCTTTGTTGATATGCGTGACCGCTACGGTATTACTCAGTTAACTTTTAATTCGGATGACAATGCAGCTTTAAGAGCTCAGGCCCGTGAATTAGGCCGTGAATTTGTGATTAAAGTAAGCGGTAAAGTAATTGAGCGTTCCAGCAAAAATTTAAAAATGTCAACCGGCGAAATAGAGATTAAAGTTTCCAGTCTCGAGGTTTTAAATGCCGCCAAATTACCGCCATTTCTAATTGAAGATGAAACCGATGGCGGAGAAGATCTTCGGATGAAATACCGTTATCTTGATCTTCGCAGAAATCCCGTTAGAAATAATTTAGTATTACGACATAAAATGGCCCAGGAAGTCCGAAAATATTTGGACGGAATGGACTTTATAGAAGTAGAAACTCCGGTTCTGATCAAATCAACTCCGGAAGGGGCACGAGATTTTGTAGTCCCAAGCCGTATGAATCCGGGAGAATTTTATGCCCTTCCGCAATCGCCGCAAACGTTTAAGCAGTTGCTGATGGTGTCGGGTTTCGACAGATATTTCCAGATTGTAAAATGCTTTCGCGATGAAGATTTGCGTGCGGATCGTCAGCCTGAATTTACACAGATAGATTGCGAAATGGCATTTATTGAGCAGGAAGATATTCTAAATGTTTTTGAAGGTTTAATCCGTATAATGTTTAAAAATGTCAAAGACATTGATCTTGCAGATGTTCCCCGGATGACCTATGCAGATGCCATGCGCTTATATGGTTCTGACAAGCCCGATACACGTTTTGAAATGCAGTTTGTTGAAATGAATGAACTGGTTAAAGAAAAAGGATTTCCTGTCTTTGACAATGCAGAACTGGTAGTTGGAATAAAAGCCAAAAATTGTGCGGTTTATACACGTAAGCAATTGGATGAACTGACCGATTTTATCAAACGACCACAAATTGGCGCTACCGGATTAATCTATTTACGCCACAACTCCGACGGAACACTGAAATCATCAGTGGATAAATTCTACAATGAAGATGAACTGAAAAAATGGTCAGAATTATACCATTCTGAACCCGGTGACCTTATTTTAGTAATGGCCGGCCCTACTGAAAAAGTCCGGAAGCAGTTAAGTGAATTACGCCTTGAAATGGGAAACCGTCTGGGCTTACGCGATAAAAATGTGTTTTCACCATTATGGGTTCTTGATTTTCCGCTTTTAGAATGGGATGAGGAAAATGAGCGGTACCACGCCATGCATCATCCGTTTACTTCACCAAAACCTGACGATATTGCCCTTTTAGATACTAATCCGGGCGAGGTTAGAGCCAATGCTTACGACATGGTAATTAATGGTACTGAAATTGGAGGTGGGTCTATCCGGATTCATGACCGTACATTGCAGGCTTTAATGTTTAAACATCTTGGTTTCAGCAATGAAGAGGCTCAAAAACAGTTTGGATTTTTAATGGATGCTTTTGAATATGGAGCACCTCCGCATGGCGGAATAGCATTTGGCTTTGATCGCCTTGTTTCCATTTTTGCCGGATTGGATTCAATCAGAGATGTAATTGCTTTTCCTAAAAACAATTCCGGAAGAGATGTAATGATTGATTCGCCTTCAACTATTTCTGAAGTTCAGTTAAAAGAGCTGAAAATTAAAACAGATTTGTAAGATTTAAGAGTATAAATATTCCATAAAATTATCTTTAAAATCTTTACAGGAATATTTATACTCAAACTTCATTGTCTAAAATCACCCTTAGAAACAGGGAAGTGCAAGAAATTGTGGGGGGAGAAGGATTCGAACCTCCGTAAACAAAAATTAACGAATTTACCATTCGTCCCATTTGACCACTCTGGCATCACCCCCAAAAAAATAATAAAATCTTATTAATTTAATTATTTAAGTACAAGATAATGAATATTTAAAATTTTTGTCAAATTATTTTTTATTTTTTTACCCGCGTGAGAAAACTTTAGAATTATAATTTTGAATTTCTTCATGTAAACATCTCTCTTGCAAAGCCATTTCGCCACCCAATTTTTTAACGAGTGCTTTTCCGGCCCGTTCATTTCTATCTATCAATCCTGAAACAATTTCAACATCATGCAACATTCCAATTGATTCCTGCAGATTATTTAAGTAAGAGCGATTTAATTTTATTTTCATCTGAATATCTTCATTTAAAAATTGATGAACATACAGGAGAATTTTAATTTTTTTCCTCAAATGATGCCATTCTTTTGTACTGAGTTTTCCTAGCAATTGCGGATTTGATTTTTCAATTTCTTTTCTAAAAAACTTTTTGATTCTGGAAGTTCGTATCTCTTTGAGACTAGGCAACATTTGTAGTACAAATCGCTGCATCATTTTGCTGGCTTCCAACCTATTCATACAAAATTCCAACGACCCTGTATCAATTCTTTTAATCAGATCATTAATCACATTAGGATTTTTGAGATCAATTTTTTTTGCAAGTTCTAAGTTAACCTGTGCAGTTCTGATTACACCGGCCTCTTTAAAAATATTTTTAACAGGAGATAATATATTTGCATAGAAATTGCTGCCGAATTGCTTTTTTAAAAAGAAAATAAAGGCATTTAATTTTTTAATCTCAACACGCATTTGATGCAGATCTTCTGCATTCTTTCTTTGGCAAAATGCGTTCATATAATAAATAATATTTACGCATTTATTCAGAAGAAACTTCTTTTGCTTTTTCTTGCTGAGCATTCGTTTGGACTGATTTAAATATAATTAAATTGATTTTTAGGTCACAGCATTCAGCCATCAAAATCACCTTACTATTTATAAAATGATAAATTTGCCGAGCTTTCAAAATAAATGACAAATTCAAAACAACATGTATTAATTATCGGTTTCGTTTGGCCAGAGCCTAATTCATCAGCTGCAGGCATGCGGATGATCCAGTTAGTTCATTTATTT
Organism: Daejeonella oryzae DSM 19973; assembly: GCF_000422945.1. GTDB lineage: Bacteria > Bacteroidota > Bacteroidia > Sphingobacteriales > Sphingobacteriaceae > Daejeonella > Daejeonella oryzae. The sequence continues at coordinate 1,047,358 of NZ_AUHA01000002.1, read as the reverse complement.
ATATCACAAAACTGGAAAGTAACATTTGCCAGTGCAGCTTCCGATAGTGATTACATGTTTGATTTTGCTCAATTGGAAATTGATAGAATCACTATCTCATTAAATGATTCAGGCTTCGATCTATTTATCAAGAACCTAAATCCGGATATAGTGCTGTTTGACCGCTTTATGATCGAGGAACAATTTGGATGGCGGGTAGCAGAAAATTGTCCGGATGCAATTCGCATTTTAGATACCGAAGATTTACACAGTCTTAGAAGAGCACGTCAACAAGCCTTCAAAGAGAAAAGAGAATTTACTGAAGATGACCTTGTATCCAGTGTTGCTAAAAGGGAAGTAGCCAGTATTTTGAGGTGCGATTTATCTTTGATTATTTCTGATGTAGAAATGAACATACTACTCAACTTTTTTAAGGTTGATAATTCATTGCTTCATTATATTCCATTTTTACTGGAGCCCATAAATCCGGAGGATAGTAGCAAATGGCCGACTTTTGATTCAAGAAAGAATTTTATTACCATAGGAAATTTTTTGCATGAGCCTAACTGGAATGCAGTTTTATATCTAAAGGAGGAAATCTGGCCAATAATTCATAAAAAATTACCCGGTGCAGAAATGCATGTTTATGGAGCTTATCCGTCACAAAAAGTGAATGAACTTAATAAGCCGGCAGAAGGTTTTTTTATAAAAGGAAGGGCAGAAAATGCTGCTCAGGTTGTTACAGCGGCCAGAGTGTGTCTGGCTCCATTACGTTTTGGCGCTGGTATTAAGGGAAAGTTAATAGAAGCCATGCAATGCGGTACACCGAGTGTAACTACGTATATTGGTGCCGAAGGCATGCATCCGGGGCTGGAATGGAGCGGATTTATTGCCGACGACGCAAATGGAATTGCCGAAGCGGCTGTTAAATTATATACCGATCAACGGGAATGGGAAAATGCACAGAAACGTGGTATATGGATCATAAATAAATGTTACTCATTGGAAGTTCCCGGCTTGGAATTAATCCATAGAATTTTAGAAATTAAAAATAATCTTTCCAAACACAGGCATCGGAATTTTACGGGTGCAATGCTGATGCACCATACAATTTCCGGAACAAAATACATGTCTAAATGGATTGAAGAAAAAAATAAGGCCTAACAATTTGTTCCTTAATTAAGATTTCTTTTTATAAGTACTTTCATATTTACTGATCCATTCATCTGCACTCATTTTTGAAGCAAGTTCACCAATCAGGCTGTAAGGAATCTGATCCAATTTTTTAAACCTGATACAACTCTTACCCATATCCGGTTTGGATATGGATTGTTTCTTCAATTCATCTATAAACCAATCCATTAATTTGCTGTCTGAATAAATGCCCATATGATAAACTGCAATAAAATTCTTCTGCGAAGCAATACTTATGAAAGGTAATGGGAGTCTGGGATCGCAATGATAACCCGCCGGATACTTTGAATGCGGAACCACATATCCCAGCATTCCATAGCTCATAGTCTCTGTAAATCCATCCGGGAGGTTATTTAAAATATTTTTCCTTAGTTCAGAAATTGCAGTTTTACGATCTTCAGGAAGAGAATTTATATATTCATCGGGAGTTTTGGCGGCTGATTGCATGTGTTGAATTTAGAACTATTTCGGGAATACATAAACCATTCCTCCCATTTTTCAATGAAGTGCTTAATTACTTTCCAATGTAACGCCCGCTTCACTCAGAACATAAATCAGGTGATCAAAATTCTCTTTTTGCAGTCGTTGCTTGATCAGACATGCAAGAATCACCTGTTAATTTTTCAAAGTTGTACCCGTTATAAATACCCTTCGATCTTTTTCTAATGTTCCGAAAAGCGGAATTTTAAAAGTATTACAGAACTTTCTTTATCAAAGAAAAAAGTTTAAGAGACGCGTTAATTGAATTGATTTACACGGTTCGGAATTGATACATACACTGTGGTACCATCTCCTTCTTCTGAGAAGATAAATACCTCGCCGGATAATTTTTCTACAATTTCTTTTACGATATACAAACCCAATCCGGCGCCTCTTTTAGCGGATGAGGCTCTGTAAAACATGTTAAATACTTTATCAAGATGATTTTCGGGTATACCGGATCCATTATCGCTAACGGTAAGAAATGCATTTTGGGCAGTTATGTTTGCGGATATTCTGATAAATGGATTAGCAATTTTCGCTTGCTGATATTTTACAGCATTGCTTAAAAGGTTATTAATAATAATTGCAATCCGCTTTTTATCGGTGTAAAAATTGGTTTCTTTTTTAATTTCTGTATCTATCCTGATATTTTGTACTTCAGGTAAGTACTTTAAATTTAATATACTTTCTGTTATCTGATCTTTAAAATCGACCTCCTCAATTTTAACTTCCTGACGATTATTTCTTGAATAATCAACAATATCACGGATTAAATTATCCAGATTCTCTACACTTTGTTTCATCATATTAAAGAATTCGATTTTATCCATATCCTTTTCTTCATAGGATACTAAATCTATAAGTCCCAATATGGAACATAATGGAGCCCGCATTTCATGGGATGCTGAATAAACAAAATTATCCAGCTCGGTATTAATTTTAAGAAGTTCGGTATTTTGATTTTCAATCTTTGCTTCAAATTCTTTTCTTACAGTTATATCGCAAAAATTTAATACAACTGCATGTATTCCGGATACGTCAAGTAAGTTGCTGATGTAACCTTCACACCACACTATTTTGTTGTTTATGTCGATGCATCTCATTTCAACCTTAACTGTTTCTCGGGGAGAGCTTAATAATAATTGTATTTTCTCATTGATCATTTTGTGATCTTCAGAAAAAATCAAGTCCAATCTATTCCTCCCGGTAAGCTCATCTGGTTCAAAACCCAGGATTTCTTTAACTGACGGACTTATGTATGTTATAATTCCTTTCAAATCTGACAAGCACTTTATATCCCGGCTGTTTTCAATTAATGAGCGGTAAAATTTTTCACTTTTGATAATTTCCTGTTCCTGGAATTTTTCTTCGGTGATATCCCATACTGATCCAAACATATACTCAGGATTTCCCTCTTCATTTTTTAGCATGGTAGCTACGGCTTTAATAAAATGAAAGGAATTATCCGGCCACACAATCCGGATAACGGTATCAAAATGCTTCTTTCCTGTAAGCGCAAGATAGATTTCATTTCGGATGCGGCTAATATCATCCGGATGCATGCATTTTTCCCAGGCTTCTAATCCTCCTGCAAAACATTCAGAACTGATACCGTTTATAGATTCCATTACATTGTCCCACTTCAAAGCATCGGGAGCGATGTCCCATTCCCAATTACCAGCTCTTGCCGACTGTGAAGCATTAATTAATTCGCCCGAACTTCGCAATACTTGCTTTGAAGAAGTGTTTCGGAATTTCATTTCTTTGATCATACTTTGACGCCCTGCTTCATGAGTCTTATTTTCTACAATCATCATAAGAGATTTGATTAATTTGTTTATTTCATAAGCACCTACCAGCCTGCTTTTAAAACTCGATGCGAGCAATTTTAGGATATTGTAAGTTCCCGTATTTGGATAATTATTGATTCTAATTTCAGCAGAACTATAAGTAAAGCAAAAAATCACGTCCAGTAATTCTTTATCGCTTTGAAAGTTCAGATTACCTTAAATTAGCTTTTGGGCCGGGTTTAATTCATTTGCAATTTGAGAAATTAATTGAGGTATCATATCAAAATCTCTGGCTTTATCAAGCCAATATTTTATCTCCAAATACTCATATTGTAATTTATACCGATCCTGAAGATCTTCTGCCAAAATAAATAAGGTACATTGTTGTTCATATTTACAGACGGCTAATAATTCCAGAATATTTGTGTCAGATACCTTAATCCCCAGAGAAACTATGTGTATTTTGCAATTCTGTAAAATCCTGTATGCCTTTTTAAAAGTATCGGCAAAAATTACCTTGTCCACTTCCGGCACTCCTTGTATGAGACTAATTAATCTATTGGATATAATTGGGTTTTTCTCAATAACCAGAACATGGATTTTTGTTACTTCCATTAACAATCCCATTTCTAAATTTAGCTAATAATCAAGGAAGAGATTATAGAACTTATAGCTATAATACGTAGAAATACGTGAGTAGTTGTTTGTAGTAATTATTCTACAAGAAACTTTAATAAATTATAATTTATGCTCGAGCGCATATAACGTTAATGCAGTATTGGTATGCAAATGCATTTTATGAAAAATTCTGGTTCTGTAAGTGCTTACAGTAGTTATACTTATTGACAGCAAATTTCCAATTTCAGACAGAGATATACCTTTTGCAATCAGTTTCATTACCTCAAATTCTCTATCAGATAATAATTGATGAGGCATTAAATTCTGATCATTCATTAATTTAGAAACCATTGCATCGGCTATCGTAGCTGTTATATACTTTTTCCCGGAAAGAATACTGTGTATAGCCTTCACTAACACCTCAGATGCAGATTCTTTGCAAAGATAACCGGATGCACCAGCTTTTAAAACCCGAATACCATATTGCTCCTCGGGATACATGCTTAAAATTAACACCGGTAACTGAGGTTTTGCTGATTTAATCTGATGCAACGCATCTATACCGCTGCGTCCCGGCAAAGAAATATCACTGATTATTATGTCCCAACTTGAAGTTAATGCATGCTTCACAAGTTCTTCTCCGGTGTTAACTTCCTGAACAATTGAAAATGGAAAATCTTCTTCAATAATTTGAATAATCCCTTTTCGGACAACTGAATGATCATCGGCTATTAGAATTCGTATCATTTCATTTGATCAATTATCCGGATGTGAAATAATAGGAACGTTTACAGTTATCACTGTTCCGTTTCCAGGAGAACTAGTGACAGAAAACTCGCCATTAACCATATTAATACGTTCCTGCATACCAATTAACCCCAATGTATATTTTGTTTTTATGGTGGAAATATCCATTCCTATTCCATCATCTTCTATTCTGAAATTAATAAAATTATCTATAGTTTTTATTTGTAACCACACATTCTGAGCCTGGGAATGCTTTGTAATATTCGTTAAACTTTCCTGAAAAATTCTGAATAAAGTAATACTCAGATTTTTATCAATTAATGGAAGATCAACTCTTAAATCTAAATGGCAGTTTATGCCGCTTCGTTTTTGAAATTCAATTGCTTGCCATTCCAAAGCTTCAGATAAACCAAAATCATCCAAAATACCTGGTCGCAGATCTGAAGAAATTCTCCTGACAGAACTAATAGTCATATCTATGAGATCAAGCAAACTAACAATCTTATTTTGGATTGCCGAATCTTCACTCTTTAGCCTTTTATTGATCCATGATACATCCATTTTCATACCCGTAAGTAATTGGCCAAGCTCATCATGTATTTCTCGTGAAATTCGCGACCTCTCTTCTTCGCGAATTTTTAAAAGGTGTGCAGATAAACTTCTCAACTGCTCATTCATTTTCAATAATTCTTCTTCAGAATTTTTAACGGCAGGATTACTTCTGGCTATGGCGGAAAAATATTGAGGAACTCCTTCTTTTGATTTATGGCACAAAAGAGATTGAGAAACTATAATTTCTCTTTTATTTTTTGCTATCCAGGTTGTTTGGGTTTTCCAGATTCCAGTACGTATAGCAGATAAAACTCCTTCTTCCTTAAAAATCTTATAAGCTGATGGTAAGTATAGATTTTCTATTAATAAATCAGAATCTGTTTCAGAGTAATCTAACGCATCCCTAGCTTCCCTATTGATGAAAATAATCCTATCATGTATGTCTGTTATCCAAACAAAATCTGATATATTTTCAAGAATGGGTACAAACCTTAACAATTCCTCTCCGCTTGTAGTACTTTCTAAAAAACTTGCTACTATTCCCATAAGCTTAAAGCCCCTCTATTATGTTAACATATATTTGAGATTTATCCATGAGAACAGTTCAGATAGTTGCTTTGATGGACAAGAGCTAAAAACAAAATATTTATTTAATAAAATTGACCTGCAGCGTAATCGGAACTGATGAAAGCACCTTTGAAACCGGGCAGTTTTGTTTTGCAATTTCAGCAAGTTCCTTAAATTTCGCTTCATCCATTCCATTTGCAGAACCTTTAAGGTTCAGAACAATCCCTGTAATTTCATAATCATTACCATTCTTATCAATGGTAAGAGTAGAGGTTGTTTCCAGTTCCCTGGCAGTAAATCCTGCTCCGTCAATCTGAAAACTCAGGGCCATGTTAAAGCAACCTGCATGGGCGGCGGCAATCAGCTCTTCCGGATTAGTGCCATCTTTCCCATCTTCATTTTGAAAACGTGCTTTTGTACTGTATGGTGTATGATTTAAAACCCCGCTTGGACCGGTTAGCAAGCCCGAACCTTCTAATCCACTGCCTGTCCATGTTGATGTTGCTCTTCTTTTAAGTGCCATATGTTTATTATTAAATTGTAAAACCCTTTAGAACCGCTCATAATCAGGTATGTCAATATAGTAATTTCATGTTATGATAAAAAATCAGGCGAATGTCTATTTTAGACTTTTAAACTCAAACCAATGTATACCCGAAGGAAATTCATCAACACTTCTGTATTAACCGGAGCATCTTTATTTATAGCGGCAAATTCGGTTGCTGAAGTTATTTCTGTAAAATCAGACCACTCTTCTGAAAGTAAACCTGTTGTAATTTCAACCTGGGATTTTGGAATCGCTGCGAATATGGCTGCATGGGAGGTTCTTAATAATAATGGCCGTGCTTTAGATGCCGTAGAAAAAGGTGTCCGGGTTCCGGAAGCTGACCCTAAAAATCAAAGCGTTGGCTTTGGCGGATTACCTGACCGTGATGGCAAAGTAACCCTTGATGCCTGCATTATGGATGAATTTGGGAATTGCGGAAGCGTGGCCGGATTGGAACAAATTCTGCATCCTGTTTCTGTTGCCCGTAAAGTAATGGAAAAAACGCCTCACGTAATGCTGGTTGGTGATGGCGCTTTGCAATTTGCTTTAGAACAAGGCTTTAAAAAAGTCAAATTATTAACTTCAGAATCTGAAAAAGCCTGGAAAGCATGGCTAAAAAAAGCAGAATATAAACCCATTATCAATAGTGAAAATAAATCCTTCCGACCTGACAAACTTCCGGGAAACCAATATAATCATGACACAATAGGAATGCTGGCTTTAGATAGTTTTGGAAATTTATCCGGAGCCTGCACAACCAGTGGGATGGCTTACAAAATGCATGGCCGTGTGGGTGATTCGCCTATTATTGGTGCAGGCTTGTACATTGACAATGAAATTGGAGGTGCCACAGCAACCGGAGTTGGAGAAGAAGTAATTCGGAATGTGGGAAGTTTTCTGGTTGTTGAGTTGATGCGGAATGGATATTCTCCGGCTGATGCCTGCAAAGAAGCAGTGATGCGGATCATTAAAAAGAAACCTGAAAATGCGAAGCATATTCAGGTTTCTTTTATTGCCCTTAATAAAAAAGGAGAATATGGTTCGTATGCGATTCAGAAAGGATTCAGCTTTGCTGTTTGCAACGCTGAAAATCAGGAATTACTTTTGAAAGGAAACAGCTATTATTAATTCAATACTCCTTTCTGTTTATCATTTTCATTGGACAAATACAAAGAATAAGCTTTTATGATTTTGTTTTATCGGACCTAAAATACGTAGTTAAATACCGGCTAATTGCTTTTTCAAGATCATCTTTGCCCTCTATAAATGGTAAATGGCCCACATTTGCTCTCACCAGAATTTGTTCAGGAAAGCGGATCAGGCGGTGATGCTCAGGACCAATGGCATAATCGGTCATACCACTGAAAACCAGTACGGGTACGGTAATTTTTTCAGTCAGCTGACTAAAATCCTGAAAGTACTCGGAATAGGCTATAACTTTGGAAGAAAAATCATGATTCCAGTTAGAGATTTTTGCCATAACCGCATTCATGGTATCAGCGGAAGCTTTATCACGATAATACATTTTATAAACATCTTCACCCAAAGCCTGATGACAAATCATCATCTGATTCATCAGGGGCAGGTTAGTATTATCCAATTCCTGCAACTTGCCTGTCGGAACACGCTTGCGGGTGTATTCAACAACACCTTTTAATGATTCGGCAATATTCACCGTACCGTTCAGCATAATCATTCCCGATATAGATTGAGGATAATTTGCAGCATATGAAGTTTGAATTCCTCCTGCAAATGAATGACCTAAAACAATCCATTTTGCAATTCCCAGTTGTTGCCTGATTTCCTCAAAATCTTTCAGCATCCTGTGAAGAGAATAATCGCTATTTGCCGGGCTGGATGAACGACCAACTCCACGCTGATCCAGATAAATCATTTGGAATTTTGATTCGAGCATTTTACCGCTAAAAGCTTCCAGCCAGGAAGATCCGGAACCGGGACCACCATGAATATATAAACAGGGAATTCCTTTCCCTTTTATACTGATGAATAAATTAACCGAATCGCTTGTCGTGATTTTTCGATCTTCTCCCCTTACCAAAGAGGAAATATTTAAAAATAAAAAGATCAGCCAGATAAGTTTTGTTTTCATACTTATATGACTGACCTTATTAAATTGCGGTTACAGCAAATTATATTTTTCTTGTAAAATTATTTTTCGGTAAATGCAATAATGGCTTTTTGAATACGCTTTATTGTTTCTTCTTTACCTAACAGTGCAGCAATATCAAATACGCCGGGACCAAATTTACCTCCTACAAGCATAACCCGTAAAGGAAGCAATAAATCTCCCGGTTTAAGGCTGTTGCTGCCCATCAGTCTTTTAAAATCTGCTTCAATCTCTGGTACTTCCCAGGTATTGAATGCTGCGAATTCGCTGCTTAATATTTTAAAAAATTCAGTTTTAGAATCATTCCATTTAGGTTGAACAGCATTCAGGTCGTACGCTTCGGGAGTGTTGAAAAAAAATGAACTCTGTTCCCAAAAATCCTGCAAAAAAGTAAGGCGCTCTTTTACCATATCAATCACTTTTAAGAGATATTCGTCATCTGCAATAATTATGTCTTGTTCTTTTAAAAGTTTAAGAATTTCAGGCTTTAAAGATGCTGCTTCTGATTTCTTTATATATTCATGATTGAACCACTTTGCTTTTTCAAAATCAAATTTTGCCCCTGCTTTGCTTACGCGATCTATAGAGAATTTTTCAATCAGTTGTTCTATGCTGAAAATTTCCTGCTCAGTTCCATCATTCCAGCCTAATAAAGCAAGCATGTTAATAAAAGCTTCGGGCAAATATCCCAATTCACGAAATCCTTTGGTTACATCTCCTGTTTTTGGATCTGTCCAGTTCATGGCATAAACCGGAAATCCCAGGCGGTCACCATCTCGTTTGCTAAGTTTTCCGTTACCATCAGGCTTTAATATTAACGGGAGATGAACCCATTGCGGCATATCAGTTTTCCAGCCCAGGTATTCCCATAACAGAATATGAACGGGAGCAGAAGGCAACCATTCTTCTCCCCGAAAAGCATGGGTAATTTTCATCAGGTAATCGTCAACCACTACTGCTAAATGGTAAGTCGGCATACCGTCTGCTTTTAACAAAACTTTATCATCCACCAGATTCGTATCAAAACTAACGTGTCCACGAATCATATCTTCAAAATTGACAGTTTCATCAACCGGCATTTTTATCCTGATAACGTATGGAGTATTTTTTTCTAAAAGCGCATTAACATCATCTTCAGATAAGTTTAAAGAATTCTGCAATCCCTGACGGTTATCCAGCCCATATCTGAAATTTGGGGTTTTCTGACGTTGCGCTTCCAGTTCTTCAGGAGTATCAAAAGCATAATATGCATTTCCCTGCTGCACCAGCTGTTCGGCATACTGACGGTAACTTGCTTTTCGCTCACTTTGTCTGTAAGGTGCAAACGGGCCACCAACCTGCGGACTTTCATCCGGATTTAAACCGCACCATTTTAAACAATCTACGATATACTGTTCGGCACCTTCTACAAAACGGTTTTGATCGGTATCTTCAATACGCAACACAAAATCTCCCTGATGATGACGGGCAAATAAATAATTAAATAAAACAGTTCTCACTCCGCCCAGGTGCAAACCACCTGTAGGACTTGGAGCAAAACGAACGCGGACTTTTTTGTTGGCTGACATAGCTGCAAAGATAGTTTATTGCGGGGAAGACTCAAGCCCGGACACAATATTCACTATTTTTAGTAAAAAACTTTCCCAAGCAATTCAATTAATAAGGGCATTCAATCTAATTACTTTATTTTTTTGGATATCTCCTTTTACAGGCATTGTATTTCATTTTTGTATTTTGGCTGTGAAAATGAATCCCTACGAACAAAAACGCCGCTGGAAATTTATACTGCTTGCGTTTGCAATTGTTATTGCCGGCGCCTCCTTATGGTATACAAATTATCTGGTTAAGAATATCTCTGTAGCAGAACGTGCACGTGCAGAAGTTTGGGCCAAAAGTACCCGAAACATTATTGATATGCCTGATATCAACGATGAATATATAACATTTATTTATTCCATACGTGATAGTTTAGCGGTACCGGCAATTGTTGCGGATTCGGCCGATAATATTATTTATTATCGTGGTTTGGATACTCTAAAAACAAATTTTGCTCTCGAGGCAGATAGTCTGGTTAAATACGATCCCGCTTATTTCAAGGAGCAGTTAAAGGAGATGAAAAATCAGCATCAGCCCTTTGTTCTCGATTTAACCTCTGGAAATACTGCTAAATGGTACGTTTATTATAAAGATTCACTTTTATTAACCCAGTTAAGAGTATTCCCGTATATTCAGCTAACGGTAATTGCCCTGTTCCTGTTAGTTGCTTATCTGGTTTTCAGTTCAGCCCGAAGGTCTGAACAGGACCAGGTGTGGGTAGGAATGGCAAAAGAAACCGCCCATCAGCTGGGTACACCGATCTCTTCATTAATGGCATGGGTCGAACTTTTAAAATCAAAGTTTAATGCTGAAAAAGATCCGCTGATTATGGAAATGGAGAACGATGTAAAACGACTTGAAATGGTTGCTGATCGTTTTTCAAAAATAGGATCCAAACCTATCCTGCAAAACCATGGTGTGTATGAAGTAGTTCAGGAATTTGTTGACTATTTTGAAGTAAGGGTAAGCGACAAAATTAAGTTTAAAATTTCAGGCGATAAGCAGGTGGAGGCATTGATCAACGTGCCTTTGTTTGATTGGGTTTTAGAAAACCTATTGAAAAATGCAGTAAACGCTATTGAAGGAGCGGGCACTATTGAATTAAACATAACTGAAAATCTGGTAAAGGAGCAGGTTTTTATCGATGTAAGTGATACCGGCCAGGGAATTTCAAGACTTAAATTTGATACTATTTTTCAGCCCGGATATACAACCCGGAAACGAGGCTGGGGTTTGGGCCTGTCGCTTACCAAGCGAATTATTGAGAATTACCACCAGGGTCACATCTTTGTTAAAGATTCTGAAATTGGCAAAGGAACCACGTTTCGTATAATTTTAAAAAGTAATTTAACCTATGAACCCACCGGAATCTAACGAGTATGCTCCCTATTATTCAACTTACGTTGATACAGTTTCTGAAAATGTAATGGGCGAACTGGAGCATCAGGCTACTGCATTTCCTGAATTTCTGAAGTCAATTTCTGAAGAAAAAGCGTTTTACGCTTACGCGGATGGAAAGTGGACTATTAAAGAAATAGTTGGTCATTTGATTGACACCGAGCGAATTATGTCTTATCGTGCACTTGCCATTTCCCGTAAGGATAAAACCCTTTTACCGGGTTTTGATGAAAACGAATATGTGAAAAATGCCTGTTTTAATGACCGTTCATTAAACAGTCTTGCAGATGAATTTGCCGCCGTACGAAAATCAAATATGTTCCTTTTTAAATCTTTTTCTGAAGAGGATTTAAGCAGTATGGGAACGGCAAGTGAAAAAAATGTTAGCGTTAAAGCCTTGCTCTATATTATAGCCGGACATTTAAATCATCATAAGAATATTATTACCGAACGCTATTTATGATCTGGTTTAAAAAGATAACTCCAGCTGATTTAAATGAACGTCCTGCAGATCATTTGGGGAGTTTGATTGGAATTGAGTTTATTGAAATAAACGATGATTCTATTTCTGCCCGCATGCCTGTTGATGCAAGAACTCATCAGCCTGCCGGGATTTTACATGGCGGTGCCTCTGTAGTTCTGGCCGAAACTTTGGGAAGCGTGGCTTCCAATATGGTAGTTGATGATTCTAAATATATGGGCGTAGGCCTCGAAATTAATGCCAATCACTTAAGACCTGTCAAATCGGGATTTGTGACAGGAATTTGCAAGTCTTTACATATCGGGGCCAAAACCCATGTTTGGGAAATAAAGATGTATGATGACCGCGGAAAAATGAATTGCATCAGCAGACTAACAGTGGCTATTATTCCGAGGATTTAAGGAATATGGGTCAAAAGAAGATTGGTAAAAAAATCAACTTTAAATCCCGCAGATTTTCAGATTAACTGATCTGATATAATCTGCGGGAAAGTTTCGTAAAATCCGGTTATTTACTAATTGTTTCTTTCTTCTCAATAATGTATGAGATAAATAAACCCAATCCTCCGAATATACCAATCAGGGCAAAATACACTGCGGGATTTTCATTATTCTGAAAACCGTTGGCTTGATTTAGCACAGTATTATCAAGTATGTAAGCCGTGAATAAGCCTATTCCGGCACCCATTAACAAAAGCGCCCATTTTAATATAACAAAAGGTTGTGGTTGTGATTTTTGCAAACCCGGATCCATTCCGTTTTGGATCATAGACATCCGTTCTCTGTTAGAAAAGTAACGAAGGGAAAATACCATTGCGAAAAAGCAAATGAATAGTGTGATTGGAATTAAAATTTCTGGACCGTTCATGATATTATTTATTAATGTTTATAAAAGTTTGATTTGTTTGGATCAGCTGATCTGTTAACTATGACCACATGGTTTTAACTGAGGTTACAGTTAAATTGAAAATATAATCTAAGTTTTCATTCTCAGTAATCTTTAATAGGTAAATTGATGCTTATTTGGACATTATATAAATTTGCCTGATTCTCATTCAATAAACTGTGCAGCCTGTTGTAACCTTTTCTAAAAACCTGTTGTCATAGAAATAACGGATGCAAAATAAGACTACGGATATAGAGTTGATCTCGCAGGTGCTGGCAGGAAACCAATCGGCTTATGCTGAATTGATTAAGCGCCATCAACGATTCGTATTTACATTAGCATTAAGATTCTCTAAAAGCCGTGAAGATGCCGAAGAAATTGCGCAGGATTGTTTTGTAAAGGCTTATCGTTCTTTAAATGCTTTTCAGCAAACCTCAAAATTTAGCACCTGGTTATACAGCATTGTTTACACCACATCTATGACTTTTTTACGAAAAAAAAGGCTGGATACGGTTGATATTGACGATGAAAATATTTTTGTTCAGTTAGAAAATCACGTATCAGATTTTAAAACTGACCAAACAGAACATAAATCGAAAATGGTTTATGTCAATAAAGCGATCAGCCAGTTGTTGCCCGATGATGCTACTATCATCACCCTGTTTTATCAGGGCGAGCAATCCTTAGAAGAAATAGGAAAAGTGCTGGGCATGGAATCAAATACTGTTAAAGTAAAATTGCACCGGGCCAGACAGCGGCTGAAAGAAAAGTTAGAACGATTATTACATCATGAAGTAAAAGAACTGCTATGAATACAATAGAACAACGTATTTGGGATTATCTGGATAATTCATGTACACAGAAAGAACATCAGGAAATTAAACACCTGATTGAAACAGATCCGGATTATAAAACAGTTTATAATGAGTTGAAAGATTTAAGTCAGGTTTTTTCATCTATAGAACTGGATGAACCTTCCATGGGCTTTACCCGCAATGTAATGAATAAGGTTAATTTAGAACCTTTAACCGAAACTTTTAAATCCACCACCGATAAGCGGATTATCTATGGAATAGCTGCTTTCTTTCTTTTATCGATTTCTGCAATGCTGGCTGTTGTTTTTTATCAAATGGATTGGTCACAACCGGTTTCAGGAACACTACAGCAATACAAATTGCCTGATGTTAATTTTTCAAGTTATTTAAACAGCACCGTAATTAATTCTTTCTTTTTTGCAGACATCATTCTGGCTCTTTATCTTTTGGATAACTTTTTAAGAAAAGACACACAACTAACTAAATAATCCGAGAAAAATTACGCAAGAATAATTGATTGAGTTTGATTTTATTTATCGCCAAACAATGTTATAGTCATTCAATAAAAGGTGTATTCAGATTAAAAAATTAATAAATTTTTGAAGAACTTTTTTTACTGATTCTGGTTTATATGAAAACCATTATTGGTTTAATTGTGATAAGGTTTAGGTTGAAAGTCCCTCGCAGAAATGCGAGGGGCTTTTTTATAAACGGCTAAATTATAGATTGAGACTATTGCGATGACATTTACAAAGCACAAATTATAGAACAGAATTTCTGAGATTATTTAAATGAAAATACATTTTAACTAAATTATGTATATTCGAAAAAGACAAAAAATCATGAAAATATCAACCCTGAAAATCTTCATTATGGTATTGCTAACCTCAGCATCAGCCATAACACTGAAGGCTCAAACAATCAACACTCCTCCTGCAAGTCCTACTCAAACGATAAAGCAGCAATTTGCTCTATCAGAAATTGAGCTGACTTATTCCCGACCGGGAGCAAAAGGCCGCAAAATAATGGGCGAACTGGTTCCTTACAATGAAGTTTGGCGTACAGGCGCTAATGCTTCAACTAAGATTAAATTTGGCGAAGATGTTAAAATTGCAGGCAATAATGTTCCAAAGGGAGAATATGCTCTGTATACCATTCCAGGAAAAGAAGAGTGGACTATAATTTTAAGTAAAAATACCACCCTTTGGGGCTCAATGGGATATAAAGAATCTGAAGATTTAGTGCGATTTAAAGCTAAAGCGATGAATTCGCCAATGAATATGGAAACCTTCACCATGCAGTTTGTAAACCTGAAAGCACAATCAATGGATGTTCATATGATGTGGGAAAATACAATGGTTAATTTTACGGTTACTGCAGATATAGACAGTAAGATTAGTAAACAAATTACTGATGCAATGTCTGATACAGACCGCAGACCGTATTATGCTGCTGCATCTTATTACTTTGAAAATGATAAGGATATTAATTCTGCTTACAAATGGGTGAAAAAAGCCGTGGAAATGAATCCAACCCAATACTGGGTAGAGCATTTAAAAGCCAAAATCGAATTGAAAATGGGTGATAAGAAAGCAGCTATATTATCTGCTACCAGCTCAATGGCAAAAGCCAAAGCTCAGAATAATCCGGACTATATAGCGCTGAATGAAAAACTGATTGCAGAAGCTAAAAAGTAATCTTAAAATAAATATTTGTAAAGCTCTATGGAATCCATAGGGCTTTTTTTGTAATTAATATTCTCTTTTAAAATACAGAGTTGCTTTTTCCTTCCCATCTGAAACTAACTTTTCGTTAAAAAAAATGAATTGAGAGGAAGACTTTTTAGAGATTGTATAGACAACTGTGGTATCCTTTCTAATTCCGTTACTGGAAGGTTTCAAAAAAGATAAATTTAAAAGATTATTTCCCAGAGTGTACGTGCCCTGGGTTAGCTCTCTATCATAGAACAGATCGAACTTTAAATCAGCAAATAATAAAATATAGCTTTCAGAGCGACTTATTTCCGAGTCGGAATACGTTAATTCTCCGCTAGGGTTATAATAATCATATATGATTCTTTCAAGCTGCCATTTTTCATCCAGTCTCCTGGCTGCCGGAATTTCTTTCTTGCAGGAAAAAAGAAGGGCTTGTAAAAGGAATATAAAAATTACAGTAAGATAATTGCGTTTCATAGGCCAGCCTAAAAAGTATTGCCTGGTTCAATTTAAGCATATTTTTATTTAAAACAGGCTGTAATTATCGCAGCGATTTATTTTTATAAAAATGGCTTATTAGTAATGAAGTAATTACTACTAATAAACATCCCAATACATTTAACCATAAAAAAGCCATAAAATCATCTATCCAGCAAGTAAATACAATAATTTCTGTAATTATTGCCGCAATAAAAACTGCTGTTCCCCCAACTTTCTTCAGGTAAAAAGCAACTATAAATATCCCTAAAATGGTTCCATAGAAAAGAGATCCAAGGATATTTACAGCTTCTATCAGATTTCCCAGTTTACTGGCATAAAGTGCCATGGTAATACATACTATTCCCCATATAATAGTGGCAACTCTTGATGCCCAAAGATAATTTGCATCAGAAGCATTTTTATTGATTAACCGTTTGTAAATATCTATAACCGTTGTAGAAGCCAAAGAGTTTAAAGCACTTGCCGTGGAACCCATTGAAGCCAGAAATATAATGGCTATTAATAAACCAATTAATCCCTGAGGCAAATAACGTGTTACAAAACTTAGGAAAACATAATTATTGTCATTCGTATCTGCGTTTGGATCGTTTTTTAACATCAGATCAACTGCCTTTTTGCGGATTACTTTTGTTTTTTCATCAGCTTGCTGAAGAATAATGCGGCTTTTATCAACTTCTTTTTCATTGCCTGATTCAAGGGCGGTATTCAAAACATTTATCTGTTCTTGTTTTTCTTTAAATGCTGCTGAATATTCAGTTTTTATACTTTGTATATCAGGGCTATAGGTACTATTTTCAAGTTTATTCAGTTCATAGCTGTTAAAAAAAACAGGAGGCTGATTGTACTGATAAAAAGCAAAAACCAACACCCCAATGAGCAGAATAAGAAATTGCATCGGAATTTTCACCAGACCGTTCATTAGCAATCCAAGGCGGCTCTGGCTTACAGAAGATCCGGTAAGATACCGTCCAACCTGGCTCTGATCCGTTCCAAAATACGAAAGCTGCAGAAAAAAGCCTCCGATTAATCCGCTCCAAACGGTATACTGATTGTTCCAGTCGAATGAAAAGTCAATGGCATTGGTACGACCCATTTTACCCGCTATTTGTATGGCTTTCCCGAAACCAATATTAGCAGGAAGTAAATGCACAACCATGATTCCGGCTATAAATAATCCGGAGAAGATTATACTCATTTGCATCAGCTGTGTATATGATACAGCTTTTGTACCACCATAAACAGTGTAGGTAATCACTAATCCACCTATAAATAGAGTCGTATAGGTGGTATCAATATTGAGAATGGTTGAAAGAATGATAGAGGGGGCATAGATAGTAATACCTGTTGATAATCCCCGCTGTATTAAAAAGAGAAATGCGGTTAAAGCTCTGGTTCTGAGATCAAATCTTTTTTCAAGAAACTCATAAGCCGTATAAACTTTTAAGCGGTGGAAAATAGGGACAAACGTTATACATAATACTATCATGGCCAGGGGCAGGCCAAAGTAAAACTGTACAAAACTCATCCCCGAAGAAAAAGCCAGGCCTGGAGCAGAAAGAAACGTAATAGCACTTGCCTGGGTAGCCATTACAGAAAGAGTAACATGATACCAGGGCAAGGACCGGTTTCCCAGCAGAAAACCATTTATATCATGGGTGTCGCGACTTTTATAAATGCCATAAACAACTATGCCTATCAGGGTTACAAAAAGGACAATCCAATCAATATTACTCATTCAAATGTTTTTGTGAACACGTAAAAAAGTAAAATTAAAATCCCAAGCCAGATAACCAGCAGGATATAAAACTGGTTCCAGCTTTTAACAAATGGAGGAAGTTCTTTGTCAGACCTCACGGTTTTTCATCAGCACGTTTTTGAAGAAACCTGCAGTTAATAATCCCAATATAGCTCCTAATAAAATATATAAAATACTTCCTGTAAGCACCCAGGCAGTTAAAACTCCGCAAATTACGGCAAGGATGTACATTATTGAATAATTAGCTTTTTCTGTTGTGTCGTGATTTTCCATTTTTAAATGTGTATTGGGATTGACTTAATAAATTATTGATTTTTAGCGAGCAAATTTACAAATAATCTGTAAGCACCGGGTACTCCGGCAGGCAATTGCCTGAAAAAAGCTAAGGAAGTATATACAAATTTCCCTTTCCCGTAATCTGCTACAATTAATGAACCTGCATTCGGACTTTCCCCTGCATCACTCATTTTCAAAATGGAGCGATATTCAGGATCAAAATCAGAGACAAAATAAATTCCTCTTTCCTGAATCCAGCCGTTAAAATCATCCGGTGTTATTTTATTCGGATAATTTAAAATTTTTGATTTAGGATCAATAAAGGTAACTGCCGCTTCTTCATCGGTAACTCTATCTCTTGAAATTTTAAAAGGATAAGGACCAATATTATTAACCAGGAGTGGATTATTCACGTTATATTGAACCAAATACGTTCCCCCATTTTTTACATATTCCATTAGTTTAGGTTGTAAATATTTCAGTCTTTCATTAACATTATATGCCCTCACACCCGCAATTATTGCATCATATGAATTTAAACTCCCAATCAAAATTTCATTTTCGGAAAGCAGGATTACCTCATAGCCAATTTGCTTTAAAGATTCAGGAATTAAATCACCAGCACCTGCCATATAACCAATTTTCTTTCCGTCTGTGTTTAAGTCCAGCCGCTCAACACGTACCTCCGTTACTGGAAATAACGTTTGAAGCGGAATGTGATCATAATTTACAACCTTTAACCCTCGGTTATATTTTTGGCTATCCAAATGTATATTAATGGATAAATTACCGCTTTTGACTTCACCGGAAGGGCTTAATATAAATTCCTTAATCTGCTCATCGCCTTTTTTAGCAATGGCAAACTCAATTTCCTGTGGACTGATTTTCCATCCTTTTGGAATTATGGGTTTTAATATCCCGGAGGTATTATTTCTGAAGCTTTTTAATTGTACCTGTATGGTTCTTGAGTTTTTTGCAGCGAATACATATGATTTTTCGGCAATGCTTGCTGTAACCGGAGGAGCAATAATCATGGGCTGATAAATCTCTCCGCGAACCTGATCTGTATACTTATACACTACAGGACGATGGAAGGTCAAATCTTTCCCATTTATGGAGAAGGAGAAAGTAGTTTGAATTGGATTAATATTTTCAGGATTTCCAACGAGTTGCTGATCATTTATAAGGTAATAACCGACTGGGTGATTTGCAGCCAGCCAATAAGGTTCTGAGATTTCATTTGCCAGTGCTGAATTTTCTGCAGAAACCATGATTCCATTTTTCAGCGTAGTATTGATTGTCTTGCCTGATAAACTTTTCCATAAAACAGGTTTGGACGATCTTACAATTACCTGTGAACGGATTTTAATACTATCATTAACTGAATAACTCGGTTCTGCTGCATAACTTTCAAACCAAAGTCCGGCACAACTTATTATCAAATCCTTTATTTCCTCTTCCTTTTTATCTTTAATTGATGAAGGATTTAAGTCCTCAACATCAGTAAGAAGTTTAACTAGTTGGCTAACAGATTTTGAAGGATCTTCATTAAGGAAATTCTGATTAATCTGATTAATCAATTTCTGAATATTTGCTCCGCCCTTGATTTTATTCCAGGAGAGATCAACATCATCAAAAAGATCTTTAGACGCAGGTTTACCGGCAACAGGACTGAAATATTCAAACATTTGCCCTCTTTGTGCTGCACTTCCAAAACCCTGACTTCTATGCCGGGATCTGCTTTCTGCAGCAACCTCGCCATAACTTTTTCCTGACAGAGGATTAAAACCTCCCACATCAATCTTCAACTGATCTTCGGAAGTGGTATTGGTTCCTCCAAAATTAAAAGTGTTCCATACAATCCGTGTGGCCTGCCAGGTTTGCACATGCTTAAGCTGCTCGGGAAATCTCTTTGGATCTGCTGCAGCAACAAATGCCTCGCGTGCTATGATTGCAGAAGCTGCATGATGACCATGTCCGGCACGGGAATCTTCCGGAAACCGGGTGATAATTACATCCGGTCTGAATTTCCGAATCACCCAAACGGCGTCAGCAAGAATCTGCTCTTTGCCCCAAAACTTAAATGTCTCATCAGAAGTTTTAGAATATCCAAAATCATTTGCTCTGGTAAAAAATTGTTCGGCTCCGTCTATACTTCGGGCTGCAAGCAATTCTTGAGTTCTTATTAACCCTAATAATTCTGCCTGCTCATTCCCGATAAGATTCTGACCTCCATCGCCACGTGTTAATGCCAGATATCCTGTTCTTACGTTTCTTTCTTTTGACAAATAAGCCAGTAGTCGTGTATTTTCATCATCCGGATGTGCTGCTATGTACAGCGCACTTGCTGTAACAGCCAACTTTTGCATTCCCTGTTTAATCTCAGAAGAGCTCCACCCGGGCGAAGTTTGAGCAAAAATTGAAGCACTAAAAATTCCTAAAAAGAAGAAAATTAATATTGATAATTTCATAATCAGGGTAGAATCGCTCCAAAATAAATAATTTTTGCCGGTTTTAAAGACATCCTATCATTCAATCATGGAGTTTACCATGATTACTCAGATTATCCATTAAAAGCATTGTAAGATTTTAAAAAGGAAATCTATGGATTATGAGAAAAAAAGAAACGGTCAGATAATTAATTATCTGACCGTTTACCCAAAAAATTATAAATAAATAATTACTTATAATCCTTAAAGAACTATCCACAAAATCCGAAATACAATCACTGCATGTCTGACTTGTGTTTAAGTAATAATTACTTTAAGGTTGATTAACCTTTATGCCTTAAAAATACAAATTTTACTCTCGAATCTCAAAATAGTTTTCAACACAAGAAATTTTTGAGAAAAACTTAATTAACAGCGCCTTAAAAAATAATTTTACCTGTTGAGGTTATTAACGAGGCTATCCTTACGGCATCAAAAATGCGCTCTTCGGTGGCTCCCATTTTTATAAGTGAATCTTCATGAGCATTTACGCACATTTCGCAACCATTAACAGCAGAAATAGCCAGGCTCATCAATTCAAAAAACTCTTTACCTGTTACCGGCTTCATCATAATTTGCATTCGGATTCGTGCCGGAATCTGGCTGTACTTTTCCTTCTGTGTAAAGTGTCTGAAACGATAGAAAACATTATTGGAAGCCAATAATGAAGCGCATGCTGCAGCCTCTGCAATTTCTTCCTGACTGGATTCATGTTCGGCAGCAAACTTTTTAAAGAAGCTGATCATTAAATCATTTCTTTCATTAACTGCAATACTTAAAGCCAGCAGACCAATTTCCTTTTGAGAAAGGTATTCTGAATTTAAAATACTGCTGAAATTCAATTTTAGATCACGCAAATATCGTGATTCACCCTGCTCTAAAAGCAAAAGTGCCGGCGTGCGGTGTTCAGGATCTGCATGAATAGTATTTAATATTTCCCTGATAACTTCGGTGCTTTCGGACATGTTTATAATTTTTTAATTAAAAAAACTCCTCAAAAACCGATTAATCGGAAAATTGAGGAGTTTTAAAATCGGTTAATTTATACTGTTAAAGTTTCCTGACCTTTTTCCCAGTTACAAGGACATAACTCGTCTGTTTGTAAACCATCCAGTACACGAATAATTTCTTTAACGTTACGTCCAACGCTTAAATCATTAACACAAACCCAACGAACAATACCTGTCGGGTCAATAATGAAAGTAGCACGGTAAGCAATTTTCTCTGTTGGTTCTAATATTCCCAAATCTTCGGCTAAGGATTTTGAAGTATCAGCAAGCATCGGGAATTTTAGATTGCGAAGATCATCATGATTATTTCTCCATGCCAAATGAACATTTTCTGAATCTGTAGAAGCTCCAATCAAACGTGCATCGCGGTCCGTGAAATCAGAAAATGCTTTATTAAATTCAGAGATTTCTGTTGGGCAAACAAACGTAAAATCTTTTGGCCACCAAAACATTACGGTCCAAACGTTATCATCATTTGTTAAATATTCTGATGTAATGGTTTCAAATTCTTTTCCTTTTTCAATACTTACTACTGCTTTTTTTTCAAATGCCGGAAATTTCTGTCCTATAGTTATCATATTCGATATTTATTAATTTTTATAATATGCAGCAAAGGTAAGTTTATAAAACTCGCAAAAAAACGAGCTTGTTAAAATATCTCATACTATTTATTGATGATGTTATAGTAAAAAACTATATAATGTTAAATAATATTTAAATGGCTTATCAGGCAAAAAAAAAATCAAAACAAGTAGCTTAATATTCAAACTCACATTTTAACACAATATTAATCAGGTTCATGAACTTTTCCTGTTCATGAAATCTTTCAGATTTTTAGCGGCAGTTTTCTCAACTTTATTTCTTAGAAAAGAAGTCCGTCCAAATAAAAAACCCTTTAAACCTAAAGCTTGCCTTGCCCAATTATAAAAATCAAATTTATCTCTGTGATTAATTATTTTCCCGTTTTCGAACTGAAAATCTGCATAAATATGATTTACAACTTTCCTTTGAGAAGCAGAAAAAGTATATGTAGCAATCCACTCTGCACTTCCTTTAAAGTTATCAGCCTTTATATTTTTAAATTCCAGCTGCAAATCTTTGCTCCTCTTTAAAAGCATTTCCCACATGCATTTTACTTCGGCAGAATTTAAATTTTTAAATACTTCATCATTAAAAACAGCATCATTTGAATAGCAATTCTGCATGCTTATATAATCTCCATTTTGAAATGCCGAATAAAATGATCTGATCAATTGCGCATTTGGGTTCATATATAATTGCTTAAACTATACTTACCTTGCTTAACAAAAAAATCAATCCACAAGAATTGATTTTAGTGCTTTTATCAAATCATTCACTTCATCAAGCGAATTGTAATGAGCCAAACTTACACGCACAACTCCATCTTTATCGTTTAGGTCCAGATCACCGATTAATTTCTTGGCATAAAAATCACCAAACCGAATTCCAATATTAAATTTATCCACTTGCAATACTATATCAGAACTTTTCAAGTCCTGATGAACAAATGAGATGGTGGGAACACGTTTTTTATAGTCAGCATCAGTTTTACCAATTACACGAATTTTAGAATTTGTGTTTAAATAAGACAATAAAACCGCGGATAATTTTTCTTCGTGAATTGAAATCAACTCAAAACATTTCTGATACTTTTCACGATTATTTTTAAGCGGGTAATCCGGATAGTGATGCTCATAAAAAGCATTTAAATAATCAGTAATACCTGTTAAGCTGTACGTTAATTCGAAGTTGTAATTTCCCGGTTGAAATTTATAGGGCACATCATCATCTTTAATAAAATAATGATTAATTCCTTTCATGTTTTGCAGCAAATGCAACTTGCCAAACATAACTGCCAAATGCGGACCATAAACTTTATACCAGCTGAAAACATAAAAATCTACATTCCATTTTTGAACATCAACTAAACGATGAGGTGCATACGCAACTCCGTCTACACAAAACAATGCACCTGCTTTATGTACAATGCTGCAAATTTCCTCTATCGGATTTATCGTTCCCAATACATTGGAAGTATGAACCATAGCAACAAGGTTTGTTCTATCTGAAAATAAAGCTTTCAGATCTTCAATTTCAAACTCAAAGGTTTGCGGATTGATCTTCCAGATTTTAATTACAATCCCTTTATCTTCTAAATCTGTCCAGCATGAAACATTAGCTTCATGATCAGAATTGCTTACTATAACTTCATCTCCTTCTTTCCATTGATGGGAAAGGCTTATACTCAAAATACGAAATAACATAGTGGAAGAAGGACCGATTACAACTTCACGGCTATCAGACGCATTAATGTAATCTGCCACCATGTCTGTGGCATTTATCAGTTTTTCGCCTGCTTCTACAGAAACTTTATAAGAAGCGCCCAATTGAACATTACTATTGATCAGGTAATCAGTTATTTTATTCGCAACTCTGCTTAAAACCTGCGACCCACCGGCATTATCCATAAACACAAATTCCTTATCCAGAGCGGGAAATTGCTTTCTTACAAATTCTAAATCCATACTTCTTGTTTGTGTTGAAAAGGTATAGAATATTTATAAAATAAAAGTGATTTGTTTAAAGTATTGACTTTGAAATCAGGGCAGAATTAGCAGGTAGGCCATTCAATAATTGATTTTTAATATATCATAATCGAATTCAGGTGCACTTTATATGCTACTGAATTTAAGTGTTTTACAAATAAAATTTCTAAAAATACACGCTAACTTAGCTTAAAAATATATGTAACAATTACAATACATTTAACAAAGTGGGCGTTATCATGGCAGAAATCAACAAATCGTCTATGTAAATTTTTACTCAAATAAATTCAACAGTAACTTTAAAATTAGACAAATGAAAAACGTGAGCAGGAGTATTTTAGCATTAACAGCAGTATCTATCGGATTATTTTCTTTTACCGCTTTTGAAGGCGGAACTATTAAAGGAACAGTAACACCTTCAGGTTCTGTAGAGTCAGTTTATGCTATTTCGGGAACAGATACAATCAAAGCACAAGTAGCAGACAGCTTGGTGGCCCTTGAGGTAAAGCCTGGTACATATTCTATACAAATTGACGCTAAAGAACCATTTAAGGATCAGAAAGTAGAAAATGTATTGGTAGAAGAAGGTAAAACAACTGATCTGGGTACAATAACTTTAAATCAGTAATTTTTCAGATTTATATAAAAAAAGCGAAGTGGGAACACTTCGCTTTTTTTATAGTAACATCAAATTTTTATTTTTTAAGACTTTCTTCAAAAAGTTTAAATATCCGTTTATATTCATCAGTCCAGCTGGAAGGCTCCACAAACCCATGATCTTCTACAGGATAAACCGCAAGTTCCCAGTTATCCTTTTTCAATTCAATTAGTCGCTGCGAAAGTCTTACAATATCCTGAAAGTGAACATTCTCATCTACCATACCATGAGCCATCAGCAAATTACCTTTTAGTCCGTCGGCAAAATAAATAGGCGAGCTTTTCTTGTAGGCTATTTCATCATTAAAAGGTTCATTCAAAATATTTGAAGTATATCCATGATTATAATGTGCCCAGTCTGTAACCGAGCGTAATCCTGCTCCGGCCGCAAAAACATCAGGAGTTGTAAACATGGCCATTAGTGTAATAAATCCGCCATAAGAGCCTCCATAAAGCCCAACATTTTTCGGATTAACATTGTATTTATCAACCAGTAATTTCACACCATCTACCTGATCGGTCAAATCTTTACCACCCATGTGGCGGTAAATCCCGGTGCGATGATCACGGCCATAGCCGGAGCTCCCTGTATAATCAATATCTAAAACCGTGTAACCATTATCTGCCAGAAAATTATGAAACATATATTCCCTGAAATACTGACTCCACCAGTAATGAACATTCTGAAGGTAACCTGCTCCATGCACAAAAACAACAGCCGGTTTATTCGCATCGGCATTTGAAGGGCGATATAAACGGGCGTGTACATCATCTCCAAATCTATTTTTGAAATTGATCATTTCCGGCTCTCGCCAGGAATATGAATCAAATTCTTTGCTTGTTGAACTGGTGATTTTTGTTGCTTTTGCCCCGGCTTTATTTTCCTGAATGTATAATTCCCAGGGTTTATTTGATGTTGAGTGTCGTATTGCAAGCCACTTTTCATCAGGAGATAGGGAAACTTCATTGCCACCTTTCATCCCGGTAAGCTGCAAAGGGGTTCCGCCTGAAACCGGCATTTTATAATAATGGGTAATTCCCGGATGCTGCATATTCGCCGTAAAATAGAAAGTCCGCTTATCTCTTGACAAATTCAGTGACTGGATTTCATACTTTCCGCTTGTAAGCTGTTTCTTGGTTCCGCTTAATACATTTACCAGATAAATGTGTGAATAGCCCGAAGCTTCACTCTGAAAATAGAATGTGTTTGCATCCGTAAATCCAACATTGCCACCACCAAAAGCGCCGCCAATTCCGGGGCCGCCAATCCAGGCTTCATCCCGTTGACGGTCTAAAAGTGTTAATTTGCCCGATAATTGATCCAGCTTCATAATCCAGCGATCTTTATTATCCAAAGAAACAACCACAACTACAGCCTGACGGCCATCTGCATTCCAGAAAGGACCGGTTATAGCCACTTCTCTGTTCTCATTCTTTTTAGTGCGTTCTTCAAGTTGTTTCGGGTAATCTTTTACGTAATCCGGAAGATCTTTTATACCAGGTATAGAACCTGTTTCAATGCTGTAAACGGAGTCTCTTTTCTGGTCGTAAATATAATTTTGATAAGTTGTTAGCGGATTGCCAACTTTACTACGGGTTTGTATATCCTCAGTATATCCAGATCCTGTTACATAATTAGGAACTATGGTTGTTTTTGAAAATTCTGGTTGCTTGCCAATTCTCCAGGTAATAAAATTTTCATCCGGACTAATCCGGATATTATTGATGAAACTACGCTCATCCAGATATACCTCTTTGGGGCGTTTAGATTCAAATAGTTTACGTTCATCGGCATCCAGCTTTTTTTCTTTTTCTTCTTTCTTTATGATTTCAAAATCTCTAAGCTGATCTTGCTTTAACCATTCATCCTGAACACTTAATTTACTTTCGGGCCTTTTGCGACTCCGGCTGAAGTTGGTCAGCTGCACTAATTCACCACCTTTGGTATCAATGCTAAATAAATTATCACCACGCTGAAAAAATACCTTATTGCCATCTGCACTGAAAGCCGGATTACTTTCACGTTCCACAGTTTGGGTCAGAATTTTTTCTTTCCCGTCTTTTAAATTTTGGATAAGCAGATCTCCATTCCGTTCGAACAGAATCTTACTTCTGTCTGAACTATAAATTACCTGCCGGCGGTTTAATCTGTTTCTGGTTTGATCAGAAACCTTAACAGGATTTTTATTTGCGATGTTTATCATGAATGTAGCATCGCGTTCAGCAGATTCAGGATTCCAGTTAAAATAAACATCCCGGCTGTTTACATCCCACTGAATATTGCTAGGAGAAACGCCCATCCATTTTGGATCTCGCATAATTTTTTCAACAGTTAATGGAGCAATCTGCTGTGCATTTAACTGGTAAACCGAAGTTGTAAAAAGGAATAATAAATAGATTTTTCTCATTATAGAATCTGGCTGTTTTATCAAAATTTAAATTTGGTAATATATTTTAAAAATCCTTGTATTAAAACTGTTAATCTGAACACATAGGAATTCAAATTCTTCTTTTGTATTTTTAATAAAGCAGAATCTATTTAGCCGTATCTAAGAATAGTATGAATTAAATACTAGTATGATGAAAGATCGTATTAAAAGAAAAGCAAAATCATCTGATCAATTAAATGAGCCTGCAACAGATTCGAAATGGAATGATCTGCCTGTAAGCATAAGTTCCAGAAAAAGCCTTGCATCTGCAGAGAAGTTTATTGTCAACCCGGGGAAATTCATCGGGAAAACTAAAATTAATACTAAACCTGCCAACACCTTGCTGCTTTATGGTAAGAACACTTCATCTAAAAACAAAGCAGCCACATTACTCGCAAGCCAGACGGGGAAACAAATTCAGCGGGTAGATTTATCGCAAATAATCAGCAAATATATTGGCGAAACAGAAAAAAACCTGGAAACGCTGTTTGCAAAAGCAGCGGATAAAAACTGGATTCTATTCTTCGACGAAGCAGATGCCTTATTTGGTAAAAGAACGGACGTAAAGGATTCGCATGATAAATACGCCAACCTGGAAGTGGCGTATCTTTTACAAAAAATAGAACACTTTCCCGGATTGGTAATTCTATCAAGCAACAAAAAAGAAAATATAGATTCTGCTTTTATCAGGCGCATAAGATCAGTCTATTTTAAAAAACTGCCGGAATAATCCGACATTTTTTATCGAAAACTACTCTTCGCCATCAAATGATGTGCTTCTTAACGTATTTCCAAAAAATATGGCATTCATAAACAATTTGCTTGTTCCGAACCAGAATGCTCTGAAATTTGGATTATCCGAAAAGGAAATCACCTGACCGCTGCCGAAATTGCTGCATATGATTGATGCGGATCCTTTGAGTAACTTTTCATTTTCTTTTGAAATATATCCGGCCAGCAATGGCTTATCCGTATATGCGAGCGGGGTTACAAACGGATTTTTAGGCTTGTCAAACATCCCGGTTCCTTCCCTGAAAACAGGAATACTTGTTCCTTTAATTCCGTATGCTAATGGATGCGTCCGATCTAAACGGGTTTGAAAAATTGCACCCGGAATGAATTGCGCTCCCATAATTTCCTGCTGCGTATCGTAATTTCTAAATGCCGCAGAATCGATATTTTTTTGCTCTTTATATCTGATGTTGCTCAGGCCTGCAGCATTCGTCCAGCGATTGGCGTTTCCAATAGCTATTAAAACTCCGCCATTGCGCAACCAGCGTTTTATTTCTTCTTTACCGGATTCAGTTAAACCCGAATAAGAACCTTCGGCCATGATCATCACTGTATATTTATCGAGGTTCATTCGGCTTAACCGGCTTTGTTCCAGTAAGGTTGGTGGCATGTTAAAGCGCTGATCCAGTAAATGCCAAACTTCACCGGCATCATTATTATTTACTCCCTGGCCGGTTAGAAGCGCAATTTTAGGTTGTTCTACCAGCTTAAAATTACTGCTCCCCAGATTTATTCCTTCCGTTACGCCAGTACCGGCAGCATATACATCAATAGCATTTTCTTCGGCCAGCTTCGCTAATTTGTTGTAAAGTTCATCTGCATTTAATGTTTGTTCATTTGCCTGAATTAAAATAGTTCCGTAATCAAAATTCCTGATTTCTCCTTCGAGTTTCATGCTGAAATTTCGTTGAGAAACTTTTGCACGAATGCCTGCTTTTAAAAGTTCATTTAGAGCTTTTGGTGCATAAAATTCATTCCATTCAAATAAATAAGCATACTGACTTTTACCTCCATAAATTCTTCCTTTCGGGAAGCTGAAATCCTCTACTTTTGAACCGGTTAAGCCGCTTACTGAGCTTAGTTCTGAGTAAGGCAGATTAAATGCTAAAGGAAAAGTCCAGGCAGAAATGTCATAAAATAAGCTATCGCGAAATTTAGTCTGCTTAGTAAAAATGGCTTTTATTGTTGTGTATTGCGATTGGTTTAAAGGAACCACAAATGAATTGTCTTTTTGGAAATTCTTTCCGCCCTGTGAACTATTTGCCGCCAGTTTATATACCTCAATCTGATGACGACGTAATATATCCAGCAAATGCCAGCTGGTAGCTTTGTTAAAACCATCGCCAAAAACATAACCTTTAACCGGATCAGCTTTCGCCAGATTTAATGCATTCTTATAAAAGTTGCGCTGGTTATTTAAAAGCTCAAGCCGCATTACCTGGGCAGCTTTAAGTGTCGAAAAAGAGGTGACAACCTGATTTCGGATGGTAAAAGGAAAAGTTAACACTCCGTTTACACTTTCCTGTGCATGGCCGCGTGAGCTGGCTTGTTCGAACAGAATTCCTATAGATCCGTTTATATCCGGGTACGTAGATCCTTTTCCGTAATAAAAATCATCATAGGCTTCTTTTGTAAAATATAAAGAACCTATTTTATCCAGAGCTTCCGCATGATATTTTCCCATTTTTGCGGTCAGATCCTGGTTTATCTGGGGAGTTAAAGGGTTTGTCCTGGAAGGTATTCCGGGCTGAAAGAAGAAAGTAGCATTGGTTCCCTGCTCATGATGATCTGTAAGAATCAATGGTTTCCACTCATGAAATTTCTGCAATCTTCCCTTTGATTCATTATGTTGTAATGGTAGCCAGTCGCGGTTAAGATCAAACCAATAGTGGTTGGTACGCCCATTTGGCCAGGGTTCAGAAAACTCTCTCGAATTATTATCACTTACCAGCGTGTTGCTTTTATTGGCATTCACCCATGACGAGAAACGCTGAATGCCATCCGGATTGATTGCCGGGTCAATAAGAATTACTGTGTTTTTAAGCATTTGGTCTACTTCTGCTCCCTGTGCGGCAGCCAGAAAATAAGATACCATCATGTTTGCATTCGCACCGCTGGGCTCATTTCCATGTACGCTGTAACCCATCCAAACCACAGCAGGCA
Organism: Daejeonella oryzae DSM 19973; assembly: GCF_000422945.1. Lineage (GTDB taxonomy): Bacteria > Bacteroidota > Bacteroidia > Sphingobacteriales > Sphingobacteriaceae > Daejeonella > Daejeonella oryzae. Next base: position 1,017,223 of record NZ_AUHA01000002.1, on the reverse strand, counting down.
TATTCTCCAAATTGACCGAAGCCGATTGAGAAGGTTCGCTTAACTTTAAGTGCTGCTTACGGATTTCATCTATGTTTTTCTGATTTTCTGTCGAGCTGATGGTTAATAACAGGCAGGGCCTGTTCTCATAGGTTCGGGCATATTCCTGTAAAGTAACCCGATCTGAAGTTCGGTCAAGCTCTTTCATATAAGCTACGATCTGATCATGGCTTACGTGCTGTTCGCCGATCTGAAAACCTAAAAATTGTTGCGGGCTGGGTACTTTCTGATCATAAGTAACATTCTGCGGCAGGTAGTAAGATAATGGCTGCTGAGCAAATGATATATTTCCAATAAGTAATAAAATGAAAATAGAAAAGTAGGATTTATTCATATTTCAAGAGATGAACTGCAAGATAATATTTTCTGTAAAATTTAAAGGCGAGGCAATTCCTAATCAAATGCCCAGCAGTTATTCCGCTTTCAATCCCAAGCCCAATCCTGGATTTTCATTTAACACCCATTTCCCATCTGCAAAATCTGGTTGCCTGAACGGATTGTTTATTGTCAGGAACGGACCATCCAGATCGCACCAGTCGCATAATGGGGCCAGAGCCGCAGCTCCTAAGATAGCACAACTGGTTTCACTCATAGAGCCAATCATTACTTTTAAATCCAATTCTCGGGCTTTTTTAATCATCCGGTAACCCTCGTGCATACCGGCGCTTTTCATCAGCTTAATATTGATTCCATGATAAACACTTTTTGCCTTTTCCACATCAGCAAACCGCTGAACGGCCTCATCTCCAATAATGGCAATCGGGCTGTTTTCTGTAATCCAGGCGTTAGAATCTATTGCTTCACGCGGCATGGGTTGTTCGATTAATAATGTGCCATTTTCTGCCAGAAAATGAACCATTTCCAATCCTTCATTCCGGTCTGTCCAGCCCTGGTTGGCATCAATAAAAAGAGGTTTATCGGTTACCGAGCGGATAGTCTGTATAAGCTGCCGGTCATTATCACGCCCTAACTTAACTTTTATAATATGGCAACCTCCGGCATCCTGTAATTTTTCGATGACTTTTTCGGGAGTATCAATGCCAATTGTAAAAGAAGTCAGAGGCATTTTTTCAGGATCAGCATTAAAAAACTTATAGCAGGGGGTATCTTCCAGCTTTCCTTTCAGATCATGCAAAGCAATATCCACAGCTGCTTTTATATTGGGATTTCCGGGAGCTATATCGTCCAGGTAAGAAATAATTTCATCAAAATTAAAGGGATAGCTTAACCAGCTGAGATCTACCTTAGCCAAAAAATCTGAAGCTGAACTCAAATTTTCTCCCATATAAGGAACCATGGAAGCCTCTCCATAGCCAATAAAGCCTTCATGCTCAATTTTAAGGAGCATAATTGGGGTAGAAGTTCTCGAAAAACGGGCGATTGTAAACGGATGTTTTAACTCTAATTCAAAGGGACTGTAACCTATCTTCATAAATGATCGTCTGCATAATAAGCAGGCGTACTAAATAACAAAAATATCAGCAATCATTTCAGAAATACATTTTTAAATTGCTACTTATGAAACCTTCGGCCCTTTATTTATCAGTTATATGTTCAATTATATTATTGATAAGCTCTTGCAGTACCGGTGAACGTTTATTAAAAAAAGGTGAATATGACCAGGCCGTATTTAAGGCTGTTGCCCGTTTACAGAAAGATAAAGTCAACCGGACTGCTTTAAAAACCTTAGAGCAGGCCTATCAATTTGCTGTGGAAGATCATTTAGATAATATAAAAGATGCTAAAATTTCTTCCGATATTTTAAGATGGGAAAATATTCTCAGAGAATATGAGCAGCTAAATTATTTGAATGAAAAAATAAAAGGCTGTATGGTGTGCCGTCAGGAAATAAACAGTACAAAATATATTTCTGAAATTAATGAAGCAAAATATAAAGCTGCTGAGATAAGATATGCCCGCGGGCTAAAATTACTGGAAGAAAATAATCGCGTTAGTGCCAAACAGGCGTATTATGATTTCGAACGTGCAACTGATTTGTATCCCGATTTTAAAGATTCGAGGATAAAAATGGAGGATGCTTATTGGGCCGCAGTTTTAAAAGTTGTGGTAGAGCCGGTTCAGGTAAACAGCGGAATCTATAAGTTCAGTAATGATTATTTTCAAAATAAAATTTACGAATATTTAGAAAATTATGAGGATCGCAGTTTTATTAAATTCTATACTCCCAAAGAAGCTCGAAGCGAAAAACTGATTCCGCACCAGGTTTTGTCGTTAAATTTCCGGGATTTTGTGGTAGGTCAAACCTATGTTAAAGAACGGGTAGAAGTAGTCAATCGCGACAGCGTAAAAATTGGAACTCAGAATGGAAAAGATGTTTACGGACCTGTAAAAGCTGAAGTAAGCGTATTTGAAAAAACTGTTACTTCTGCCGGTTTGCTAAGTTTCAGAATTTCTGACTGGAAAAGTAAAAACATTATAAAAGAAGAGAATATTCCCGGAACATATATTTGGCAGGACCAATGGGCAACCTATAAAGGAGATAAAAGAGCGCTTAATGAAGATCAAAAGCGCTTAATGTCTGGAAGAGAGCAGAGACCGCCTGCACCACAAGATTTGTTTATTGAATTTACGAAACCCATTTATGCCCGTTTAACCGATAATATCAGGCAGTTTTACAGTCGGTTTTAAACAATTTTAATTGCAAATAGTTATGCTTGTATGACATTAAAAAGCAAGCATTTAAGTCCGTTTTTGCTAATTTTCATTTTGTTATTCAGCGCATGCGGAACATCCCAAAAAGGAAGATCTAAAAGACCCGATGCCCGAGTTGTACCTATTGCAATAAATATTCAGTCTGGCAATAACCACGACCTGAATTTTGTAAATATGGATTATTATCGCTTACAGGTTCTTGACCAGCTTGATAATTTTTTAAACGTAGATCTGGATCTGGTGGAGGCTGATGAAAATCCGGAAGTTGTTCTTGACCTCAATATTGACAATTTTGTTCTCTGGCCAAAAAGCGAGCGTATTTCCAGACGAACTTTACGACGGGTTATACAGGTTGGAAACGATTCAGCCGGCAAACCCATCTATCAAACTATTGTAGCTTCAGTAGATATCATCAATGTTGAAAGACGGTCAAATGCCCGATTTACTACTACCTTGACTTTTAAAGGCGCAGATCCCAAAACATACAAACAATCCTTTTATTCAAACTTCAATTACGCTAATACCTACGTAGATAATATCCAGGGCGATCCACGAGCAGTCGATCCTTCTTTGTATTCTATGCGGAGCATGGGAATGGAACCCGTAGAAATCGATTTCCTGCTGAACCTTTCCAGGCGAGACATGCTGCCAAGACTATCATACCAGTTTCGTTCTTATTACAAATAGCTGATCAATTTAAAATTGATGAGAGCAACATTTTGGCCTAACTTTGCGGCCAATGGCTATATCTCTTTTTAATCCTTTCCAGAAGTTTGATTTCAATAAAAATACCTGCTTTCTTAGCGGCGAGAAAATCAGTGCATCAACAGAAGAAATTACCGTGTTTCCGCAATGGCTGATTGATCAGTTTGAGTTAAATCAAAAACATTTTAAACTGCTTGATGAAAGCCGAAGCACATACCAGGATTTAAAATTACCCTGTGCAGACTGGGTTAAGAATGACGCTCTCGATCCGCTTGACGAAGAAATTCAAAACGCATTTAACTCGGGGTACGAACATGTTAAAGAACTTTCCTCCATCAAATTATTTCAGTGGATTTCAAAAATAGTCTACGGAATCATTTATAATGAAATCCGGATGGGACTAAGACAGCAACAATCCGGCGGCGAACCTTTTCTGCTTGCTCAGGGTTTGATCCATAAATTTGGCAATCTCAATTCGATGATGCAATCATTAATCAAACCCATCGAATTTGAAGAAAATACACCCTGGAATATCCGGGTTTTTAAGGTGGAGAATTCAGCAGAAACATTTAACTACCGCGATGAAATAAACACGCTCACATTTTCATTAGCGATGAATGATTTTGGAATTATTGCCTGTTTGCAGGATAACGGAACCAATGCCATTTATCATTCAGACATTCTTGAAAAAATTGATGGGGAAATATTAAAACCAATACAGTTTGAAGAATTAATAGCCCGCTTTTATTATTCAAATTATCTGTTTAACCGTTTGCCGGAATACAGTATTATGCCAACCACGGATAAGGTTTACATTGAAGCGATGCCCCTGCGGGGAATGAGTAATAGACCTTTATTTGACAACTGGCAGGTAAAACCTTACGCACAGGTATTAGAAAATTTATGGAAACCCTGGGGTATAACTCTTTTTGAGATTATCAAAGATCCTGAAAACCCGATAAGTTTTCTATTGAATGAAGAAGGGAATTTCAGCCGGGAAGTTTTTATTCCAACGCCGTCCTGATCAGGAAATCTGCCAGCGATTTTTACTCCAGCTTTCCTGCTCCTTTTTACTTAAGAAAGTCCAGGTCAACACCCTGCTTATTTTCTGACCCTGCGCCATATCAATCGTTTTATATTCGGCTGCTTTCACTTTTCGAAGCCAATTATAAGAACTTTCAAGTGATTTACTTTTTGAAACCAGTGAAGTAAACCAGCAAACATTTTTTGAATAGTGACGGCTTTCCAAAATCATCTCTCCTAAAAATCGTTCTTCTCCGCCCTCGCAAAATAGTTCTGTACCCTGGCCTCCAAAATTTAAAATGGGTTTATTTTTTGAGGCAATTCCCAGATTTTTAAGCTTACGCTTTGTACCTGATGTGGCTTCAGCCAGAGACGAATGGAAAGGCGGATTACAAATACTGAGGTCAAATAATTCTCCCGGTTTAATTATCCCCTTAAAAAAATTAGCCGGGGATTGTTGTTTGCGTATTTCAATCGCATTTTCCAATTGGTTATCTGATACAATCTTTTGTGCCGAATCAACTGCCGACTGACTGACGTCCGATCCTACAAAATTCCAGTCATATTCCTTATTGCCAATCAGGGGATAAATACAATTTGCGCCAACTCCCACATCCAAAACCCGAACCGGTTTACGCGGGATTATTCCATTATTTAGGGTTGCCAGCAAATCGGCCGCATAATGAATATAATCTGCTCTTCCGGGAATGGGAGGGCATAAAAATCCTTCTGGTATGTCCCAGTAATTAATTTCATAGAAAAAAATCAGCAAGGCTTTATTCAGGCTTTTTACGGCTTCAGGATTTGAAAAATCAATAGATTCATCTCCGTACTTATTTGTACCGACAAAAGTTTTCAATCCGGGGTTGGCTTTGCTAAGTGATTTAAAATCGTATCTGAGCCGGTGCTTGTTTCTGGGGTGAAGACTCAGTTTTTCCGGTGGTTTTGCTTCTGCAGATGGAGACATGAGGCAAAGTTAATTAAATAGGATATGTTTTGAGAAAAGCCTGCCGAACTAGAGTTTTGATTATTTAAGCAAAAAGGATTTATCCCTTCCAAAAACAAAGAATTAACATCAACGTTTATTTTAAACCCAGTGAGTAACAATCAAATTATACGTTATGAAAAAATTGAAAAAATTTATATGCTTTAGTCTTGTATTAGCTACAGGATTAATCAGCCCTGCATTTTCGCAAGAAAAACAGGATGAAAAAATTGTTAAGGCCACAACCGTAATAAAAGGCTTTACAGATATGAAAGAAAGCATTCCAGCGGAACTTATGCAAAGGGCAGAAGGAATTATAATTATTCCGGGCCTTATAAATGCAGGTTTTGGAATTGGCGGCAAAAGAGGTAAGGGACTTGCGATGGTAAAAAATGAAGACGGAAGCTGGAGCAATCCTGCTTTTGTAACCTTAACAGGTGGTAGTATCGGGTTTCAGGCGGGAGTACAATCCATAGACCTGGTTATGGTATTTATGAATAAAAGTACCCTTATGAATATCGGGCAGGGAGATTTTACCCTTGGCGGAGATATTTCCATTGCTGCAGGTCCGGTAGGCCGAAGTTCATCGGCCAATACCGACTCAAAGTTAGAGGCAGAAGTTTATTCATATTCACGCAGCAAGGGACTTTTTGCAGGTATCAGCTTAAATGGCGCTCAGCTTGATATTGATAAGGCAGCTAATATGGAGTATTATAAAAAAGAAACTACTGCATCGGCCATTTTTGAAAGCAGCGATAATGTTGATTCAAATGTAAAATCATTAAAGTCAGCTATAAAAGCGATTTATTGAAAACGATTTCCAGAAAAAAAACCGGCTTAATTAAACTTAAGCCGGTTTTTTTGTTTTACGGACTTCCCTCAATTATTTGCACTCTTCGCACTTCTCTCTGCAAGAAACCTGATATGCTGATAACAACTAATTATCAGTAATTTTAATCACAGATTTAATTTCATTTTTTGTTTAAAATTAAGGGTATGGCAAAAACAGCAGGCGAATTTGAACAGGAATTTATTCAAACCGCAAAAGAAAAAACCGGAAAATCATTGGAAGAATGGCTTGAACTGGTGAAAAAAACCGGTTATAGCAAGCAAATGGAAATTCTGAACTGGTTAAAAAAAGAACATCAGTTAAATCATATGCAAGCCCAGTTTGTTGCCGGCATCTTTTTAAATAATGGGCAGGTAGTTTATCAGAATGAAAGCAATTTATTAGAAAATCAATTTGCCAAATGCGAAGATATGAGACCTTTATTTGATGCGGTTTCCAAAAAAATTCTCTTCAATTTTCCGGATGCTCAAATTATTCCCAAAAAAACGTACGTTTCATTTACCGCCAAAAAAGAATTCGCAGCCATCAATATTAAACCTAAGGAAATTAGATTAGGCATTGATCTTGGAGACGAACCTTTTACTGAAGATCTTCAAAAAACCAAATTAACAGGACCCATGCCCCGAATTTCGCACATGGTTGTTATTCAGCATATCAATGACCTAAACGAGCAGGTGTCTTTTCATCTTCAGCAGTCCTATAATCGTTCGCATAAAAAACAGGGAAATTAAGCACTCAATGTCTTCAATAAAAAAAATGCCTTCTCCAATAACCATCCTGATGATGGTTATTTTTTTAGCAGCCCTGGCTACATGGATTTTACCGGCAGGCAAATACGTTACGCTTTCTTATCAGGATAATAACCATTTCATTCTCAGTTCTCCGGGCAAGGAAACTCAGTTAGCCTTAACTCAAAAAACACTAGACAGCCTGCACATTCAAATCAGATTAGAAAAATTTATTCAGGGTGATATCCGCAAGCCTGTTTCTGTTCCGGGTACTTATCAACAGCTTCGTTCTCAAAAACAAGGTTTTTTGGATGTAATTAAAGCTCCTTTAAAAGGCATTACAGATTCTATAGAAATTATTCTCTTTCTGTTTCTTATTGGCGGATTCATCAATATATTCTATACATCGGGCGCAATGGAGCAAGGCCTGATTTATCTTTCTGCCAAAATGAAAGGGAAGGAGGCCTGGCTGATCATTATTCTGGGTTTTCTATTTTCCTTTGCAGGCTCTTCATTTGGAATGGCCGAAGAAGCTTTGGTTTTTTATCCGGTATTAGTACCGCTATTCCTTGCGGCCGGATATGATCTGCTGGTTCCCGTCGCAGTTATTTTTGGCGGAACCCAGTTAGGATATATTTCTTCATTTGTCAATCCGTTTTCTACCATAATTGCCAGTAATGCAGCAGGTGTTAACTGGACCGATGGATTGTATGGCAGGCTGCTGATGTTTGCAATTTCTACAGCTATATTTATTTGGTACGTGGTAAGATATGCCCAAAAAATAAAAAATAATCCTGATTTATCTTTGGTACTTCGCTTTGATGGATTTGTAAAACCGCCATATCCAACCGGTACAAACATTGGTAAAACCACTCAGAGTCCCGACAGAAAATCAGTCATATTACTTCTTATGTTCCTTTTCACTTTTTTAATACTTATTGGAGGAGTAATATTTTTAAAGTGGTGGTTCCTGGAAATGTCTGCATTATTTCTTGCCGCATCCATATTAATGGCTTTTGTTCAGCGGATGAATGAAAAAACATTCATAGAAAAATTTATTCAGGGTGCCGAGAGTATGCTTGGGGTAGCATTTATTATAGGAGTTGCACGAGGCGTTACAATCGTTTTAAATGAAGGAAATGTAACCGACACGATTTTATATTATGCTTCATCGGCTGTAAGCCAGATGCCGGATTCTATTTTCATTGTATCTCTTCTCATAATATTCATGATTTTCACCCTGTTTATTTCATCAACATCGGGCATGGCTGTTGTCACTATGCCGATTCTGGGTTCTCTGGCTATAGTTGCCGGCGTTCCGGGCCGCGAAATAGTCAATTCTTATTTATTTGGAATGGGAATTATGGGATTAATTACTCCCACAGGATTAGTTTTGCCTTCTCTCGCCCTGGTAAATATTAGTTTAAAAACCTGGTTCAGGTTTATCTGGCCCCTGATGATTATTCTGTTTATTGTTTGTGCCTTGTTTCTGATCATCGGAATCAGAATTTAAATACGAGATTTTACGGCCACATATTCTATAAATTAAATACCTTCTTCCAGAAGAAGTAGGGGAATGTGACTATGATAGGATAATTTCTTGGTTACAGTGCGATGAAAAAGGCTTTCGAAAAAACCATACTTTTTAGGAACTGTAATTACAAGTTGAATATCATGTTCATCTGCAAATTTCATAATTCCTTCTGCAGTATCTTCACTATCAATATAATGATATTCTGCATTCTCACTATCCCATAATTCATGGAGTTTTAATTGCTCTTCAGTATTATCAGCATTGAATACCAGCTGATTATCAGCAACATTTAAAATAAATAGTTTAGCACCCAAAGCATGTATAAATGACTTAATAGTTTGGACTGGAGTAGTTTTTAAGACTTTTTTCAAATCGCAGGCAAATAGTACCCGCTTAATACTCTCAAATTTTGCATCCTTGGGAATAATCAATAACGGAACCGAACTTTCCTTTGCAATTTTGATAGCATTACTTCCTATTAATATTTGCTCCAGATTGCTTTTCCCTGTTATTCCCATCACGATAAGTCCGATATGCTGCTGTTCACTTAATAAATTTACAGCTGACACCAGCGGTCGTTCATCGGTCCTGATTTGAATAACTGTTTCCTTGTTTACTAAAACCTGAAGTTTATCTTTTAGCTTGTTAAGATGTTCCAAACTTTCTTTTTGAGTATCAATAGCTTCGGGAGGAATTGACATGGGCATATATGTATTCACCGGAGAAGACCTGTAAGAATGATATAAAAACATACAAGTTGTACCTAACTGATGAGATAAAGCAGCAGCATAATAGGCTGCATTCAATGCTGCATCAGAAAAATCGGTCAGCACCAGCATACTTCTCATGCAGAAAAGATTATTTAAGTATGCGTCAATTGCTTTCCCCAGCTTTTGATATTCCTCATCAGAAATGGACCACTTACCGGTATTTTCTACATTCCAGTTATCTTGTCCGGAACGTGTTAAAATAACCGGACTTCGTTCGCCCGTAATCATTTCTACTTTAAATTTCTGATTGTTTTCATCCAGAGGGGTTATAATAACACCTAAATCCAAAGTACCGGCCTTAAAATTAACGGTGAATATTTTCATGGACTTTCCCTCTTTTGCTGATTATTTGAACAGACCCAAAACTCAGGTTAAAATTTAACGTCATCGTTTTACAATAATCTGAATACTAATTATTTATAAACAAGAAGCTATCCTTTATTGTTTGAATACTTTAAGTTCACAACTAAAATTAAGAATAGAAAATCCTCACTAAGTGATGGTTAATTAGAAGCCCGCAATTTTTACTGGGCATAAAAAACCCCTCGATCCGAAAAAAGACCGAAGGGTTTGTAATTAGAAATTTCTTATTGTAGTAAAGTAACTATGCCAAGTTCCGTGGTTGAACCAGTTTTAATCACAACGTTCTCAATTGATTTTGATATAAAAGGACTAACAGGTGAGAAGTTAACTTTATAAGTTCCGGCTGCTAATCCCGGAAAGTAAAATTTTCCCGAAGCATCAGTAACTGTTCCGAGGGTATCTGTTCCGGTAATTGCATATACTTTTGGGTTTGATGTTACCGGATTAACAGTTCCGGATAAAACACCAGAAACAGCCTGAGGAATAGCACGAATAACCGGCTTTAACTGATAACCTCCATTTCCAGTCATTACAATTGATTTTGCAGCATCAAAATCCAATAAAAGAGTATAGGCAATACCAGATATTAATTCTTCCTGTACTTTTAACTTTATTCCTGAAGTTTGTCCGCTTGGAGTAGTAAGATTGTGAGAAACACCATCAACAACTACGGTGTTTCCGGTTGAGTTAAGTACAAGACGAATTTCCTGAAGACGTCCTGAGGGAACGTCCTGGGAAGCAATCAGGGTATCTTTACCTAAACGGAATTTTAAAATATCAAATGGAGTTGAACCTACCTGCAAAGTGCTTTCGCCACCTGCGGATATTACCTGTATTTCTTTAATGTTTAAATAAATAGCATCATACGCTCCCGGACCATCAGTCATTTTAACATTTAATCGTGTTACCGTACCGCTTTCTTTGTTACAAGCTGTAAAGGCCATACTTAGTATTGCTACAGCAGAAAAAATTAACTTTTTCATATTATTGTTTTAGGGGTTAATAAGTTTAACCATACAAACATAAAAGCAGTATATGAATTTTAGATGAAGATGCATCTTCGCCGGAAGTTTACCCTAAACTCTTTCTCTCGTAATAAATTCAGGAGATTGAGTAATTTGGTGGCATGCCATCTATTCTAATACTGTTCGCTCATCCGGCCTTTGAAAAATCAAGAACTCATAAAGAATTGATTCGGAAGATTAGTGGTTTGGAAAATGTGACCATTAATGATCTGTATGAGGAATATCCTGATTTCGATATCAATGTAGAACGTGAGAAAGAACTGCTTTTAAAACACGACATATTAATATTCCAGCATCCGTTTTACTGGTATAGTATGCCTGCCCTTTTAAAACAATGGATGGACCTGGTTCTGGAATATGGGTTTGCATACGGGATTAAAGGAACGCATCTAAGGAATAAAAAAATATTTAATGCAATATCAACAGGCGGCAGTTTTTCAGCTTATCAGAAAGAAGGTCACAACCGGTACACTATTACAGAATTTCTTGCAGTATTTGATCAAACAGCATTTTTATGTAAAATGACTTACTATCCTCCTTTTGTTGTGCATAACTCTCATTTATTAAGTTCTGAGGAAATAGAAGATTTTTCAAATCAGTATCTGGAAGTTGTTACAGGTTTAAGAGACGGCATTTTTAGTGAAGATGATCTGGTTAGAGCTAACTATATGAACAATTTAATCGGCAGACCTTATACATTATAAGAATATGGCTAAGGAAACTTTTTTATTTCAGGCAATTATCTTTCTGGCTTCGGCAATTATAGGAGTAAACATTGCCAAACGATTAGGTCTGGGTACTATCCTCGGCTATTTACTTGCCGGAATAGTTATTGGCCCATTCGTGCTTGGGTTTGTTGGCGAAGAGGGAAAAGATTTAATGCATGTTGCCGAATTCGGTGTTGTAATGATGCTTTTTGTAATAGGCCTGGAACTGGAACCAAACCTGCTCTGGCGCATGCGAAAACTAATCATCGGATTAGGTGGTTTACAGGTTTTGCTGACTACTGCAGTAATTGGAGGCATTAGTTTTGCCCTTGGGCAAACCTGGCAATCATCTTTTGCCATAGGCAGCATTCTGGCTTTATCATCTACAGCCATCGTTATGCAAACTTTAAGTGAAAAAAGTCTTCTAAAAACTGCGTCGGGCAAATCTGCATTTGCAGTTCTATTATCCCAGGATATTGCAGTCATCCCATTACTTGCTCTATTTCCTTTATTAGCCACCAAGCTTCCTCCAATCCAAAGAGATAATTTCATCAGTAATTTTAATGGCTGGCAGCAAACGTTTATTGTATTGGGAGCAATTGCTACTATCATTATTTCCGGACGGTATATTATTGGACCTATGTTCAGATGGGTGGCTAAAACACGGCAGCGGGAATTATTTATGGCTACCGCTCTGCTCTTGGTATTTGCCATAGCAGAATTAATGGTTATAGTTGGTTTAAGCCCAGCGTTAGGTACTTTCCTGGCAGGAGTTGTGCTTGCAAACAGCGAATACCGCCATGAGCTCGAAAGTGATATTGATCCGTTTAAAGGCTTACTCCTCGGACTTTTTTTTATGGCTGTTGGTGCAACCATTGATTTTAATATTATCAAAACCCACCTTTTTACAGTAATATCCCTGGTATTTGGCTTAATGCTTTTAAAGGGAGCCATTTTATTTGCTTTGGGAAAGTTATTTGGGCTAAAAGGAGATCAGAACATGCTTTTAGCAGTTTCACTGGCGCAAATGGGCGAATTTGCATTTGTTCTTTTTTCATTTGCTGGTCAGTATGGTTTAATTGATCCGGAGCTTCTGAGTCTTTTAGTAGCTGTTGTGGCTATCAGTATGGCTTTAACGCCTTTGCTGTTTGTATTAAATGAGCGTCAAATCTCACCCCGGTTCTTTACCAAAGAAAAAGACATACGGCCCCAAGATGATATTGACGAACAGCAAAAAGTAATTATAGCCGGTTTTGGAAGATATGGCAATATTGTTGGGCGTTTTTTAAGAGCCAACGGTGTTTCTGCTACCATTCTGGATAATGATTCAGACCGGGTAGACCTGCTTCGAAAATTCGGATACAAAGTATATTATGGAGATGCTTCCCGGTACGATCTGATGAAAGCTGCCGGAGCAGAAAAAGCAAAAATCATTATCATTGCCATGGATACTCCGCAACAATGCCTCGAAATGGTATCACTTGTAAAAAAGGATTTTCCGCATTTAAAAATCTTATCGCGGGCCTATGACAGGAATGATTCTTACGATCTGATGGAGGCTGGAGTAGATCACCTTTACCGGGAAACTCTTGATTCATCCATCAGATTGGGGGCCGATGCTTTAAAAATGCTCGGCCAAAGAGCTTATCAAACTCAGCGGGCAGCCAAAACCTTTCTAAAGCATGATGAAAATTCATTATCTGAATTAATAAAATATCGAAACGACAGCAAATCATATATCAATGTTGCTAAAGAGCAAATCACCGAGCTGGAAGAATTGATTTTGCGTGATATGAAAGACGAAGAAATCCTGGAAAGAGACAGCGGCTGGGATAGTGATACTTTAAGAAAAGGAGCTATCAAAGATTAAAAAAACGTCATTTCATTTAAATTCAAAAGATTTCAGTTGGTTGGGGTAGCCATTCAATCACGCATTTGATTATATATATTCCGTTTAATTTCCTGTTAACAGTTTGCGGCATTCTGTATCTGCATTATCCATTTTATCTCAAACAATTGCCCTGTGGAGCAGTTAAAGAATAGAAGAGTTAAATGAAAACTTATGGCAGCAAAAAAAAACCCAAACCAGGAAAATGATAATAAAAAAATTGAAAACCTGGCTCCTCATACCGAAGATGGTACCGGAGAATTTTTAACAACAAATCAGGGTCTGAAGATTAATGACAATCAGAACTCTTTAAAGGCAGGAGAACGGGGAGCTACTCTTCTGGAAGATTTTATTCTTCGTGAAAAAATCACACATTTTGACCATGAACGGATTCCTGAACGCATCGTACATGCCCGGGGTTCAGCAGCTCACGGATTTTTTGAATTATACAAACCCTTACCGCAATATACCAAAGCAAAGTTTTTGAACGATACTTCGGTAAAAACGCCGGTTTTTGCCCGTTTCTCAACCGTTGCAGGGTCAAGGGGTTCAACTGATCTGGCCCGTGATGTGAGAGGTTTTGCAGTTAAATTTTATACCGAAGAAGGAAATTATGATCTGGTAGGAAATAATATTCCGGTATTTTTTATACAGGATGCCATTAAGTTTCCGGATCTGATTCATGCGGTAAAACCTGAGCCTCATAATGAAATTCCACAGGCAGCCTCAGCGCATGATACCTTTTGGGATTTTGTATCTCTGATGCCCGAATCCATGCATATGATTATGTGGGCTATGAGCGACCGTGCAATACCCAGAAGTTTGCGTATGATGGAAGGTTTCGGAATTCATACTTTCCGCCTGATTAATGAAGAAGGAAAATCTCATTTTGTTAAATTCCATTGGAAACCTCTACTGGGTGTACATTCAGTAGCCTGGGATGAAGCAACCAAAATTTCAGGAAAAGACCCTGACTTCCATCGCCGCGACCTTTGGGAGGCTATAGAAAACGGAGCGTTTCCTGAATGGGAATTTGGAATACAGGTAATCCCGGAAGAGGACGAACATAAATTCCCCTTCGATTTGCTGGATCCTACCAAAATAATTCCGGAAGAAACAGTTCCTGTTCAGCGTATTGGAAAATTAACCCTGAACCGCAACCCCGATAATTTCTTCGCAGAAACAGAGCAGGTTGCTTTCCACCCTGGTCACTTGGTTCCGGGAATTGATTTTTCAAATGATCCTTTACTTCAGGGCAGATTGTTTTCTTATACCGATACACAGTTATCCCGTTTGGGAGGACCTAATTTTCATGAAATCCCTATTAATCGCCCAATTTCGCCCATGCATAACAATCAGCGTGACGGACATATGCGGCAGCAAATCAATAAAGGCCAGGTAAGTTACCAACCAAATTCAATTGGCGGAGGTTGCCCATTCCAGGCGAAAGTAGCCGAAGGCGGATTTACATCTTATGAAGAACGTATAGATGCCCGTAAAATCCGTGTTCGCAGCAAAAGTTTTATGGACCATTTCAGTCAGGCGACACTTTTTTATAATAGCCAGTCGGAAGCGGAAAAAAATCATATCGTTGAGGCTCTTAGTTTTGAATTAAGTAAAGTAGAAAGAGAAGAGATCCGTAAACGCGTATTAGGACTTCTGACGCAGGTTGATAAAAACCTGGTTGCCAAAGTTGCAGATAATTTAGGAATGCAGGCTCCGGATAAACCGATGGAACCTGTCAATGGAAGTTACCCTGCGGATGCAGATCCAAAAGACTATGAGCCTAAGGCGATTAAGCAGGATGTTGACAAATCCGAGGCCCTGAGTATGGCAAAAACCATAAAAGATACGATTAAGACCCGCCAAATCGCCTTCCTTGCAAATAATGGTGTGGATGCGGCTATTGTGGATATGAAAAAAGCGCTCGAATCCGAAGGTGCCCAAGTAAAAATAATCTCCCTTAAACTTGGGACTATAACCGATACTTCCGGAGCGGCAATTAAAGTTGATCAGCCATTTTACTCGGCAGCTTCCGTTTTATTTGATGCGGTTTATGTACCCGGAGGAGAAAAAAGTGTTCATGCATTAAAAGGAGAAGCCAATGCTATTCATTTCTTAAACGAAGCATACAGGCATTGCAAAGCTATTGCAGCAGATGCCGAAGGTGTAGAATTAGTTTACGCATCGTATATCAGCATAAACATGCCGGCTGATAATAAGAATCTGGCAAAAGAAGGCGTGATTATAGATGGAAGTCCGGCTGATTTTATAAAAGCGATTGCTCAGCATCGTTTTTGGGATCGTGAAAAAGAAAGCAAGGTTCCTTCCTGATCAGGAATTAATAAACAGAAAGGCGTTCATATAAACGCCTTTCTGTTTATAATTAAATCTAATTTTCAATATCTGCAGTTTCATGTATCCTTACATTTAAAGCACTTTCAATATCATTTATCAGATCCTGATAATTTTCAACGCCAATTGAAAGTCGCACCAATTTCTCAGTAATTCCTACTTTCAACCTATATTCCGGGTCAACTCCGGCATGCGTCATTGTTGCAGGATGTTCTGCAAGAGATTCCGTTCCTCCTAAACTTACGGCAAGCTTTATAAGCTTTAAATTATTCAGGAATAAAAAGGCTTCATTTTCGCCTCCGCGGATATCGAATGAAACCATAGCTCCGGCTGATAGGCATTGCTTGTCATAAATAGCTTTCTGATCGGGCATGTTTTCCAGACTTCCTAAATAATAGATTTTTTCAACTTTTGGATGAGAGGATAAAAAGGCCGCAACTTTTTCCGCGTTAATCGCCTGCTGGTCCATCCGAACTTTTAACGTTTCTAAACTTCTTAACAATAACCAGCATGACATCGGGCTGGCCATATTTCCTAAAAATGTTCTCAGAGTTTTTACACGCTGCACTAATTCTGCAGAACCCAGACACGCCCCGGCCACTACATCACTGTGACCGCCAATATATTTAGTCGCCGAATACAAAACCAGATCTGCTCCCTGATCCAGCGGATGCTGCCAAAGCGGACCCATGTACGTATTATCAACCGCAACAATTATCTTTTGATCTCCTGAGGAGAGTTCTTTGGCAATATTCGAACACATTTCAATATCAATTAATGAATTGGTTGGATTGGCAGGCGTTTCCAAAAAGATCAATTTCAGCTTATCTTTTTTACCGGATTGATCGATCAGACTAAGAATTTGCTCTTCGGTAAACGTGGCATCAAACTCTAAATGTTCGATCCCCAGTTTATTTAAAAAATGTTTAATAAAATGATCCGTTCCGCCATATAAGGGGCCGCTGCTCATAATCATGTCTCCGGGCTGAAGAAATTCAAGCATTACTGTAGAAATAGCTGCCATTCCACTTTCAAAAACAGCACATTCTGCAGCTTTATCCCAAAGTGTTAAGCGATTCTCAAGAATTTCCAGATCCGGGTTGTTGATGCGGCTATAGATTAAACCCAATTCTTCATTTTCAAGTTTATCGCGTAAGCCATAAGCTATTTCAAAGTGAGCTTTTCCTTCTTCGGCAGTTTTAAATACAAATGTCGACGTTAAAAAAACCGGACACTTAATAGATCCTTCTGATAATTCTGGTTTATAACCATAAGACATCATTAAACTTTCGGGGCGCATCATATTTTTAAAATTTAATTTTGTTAAAAGTATAAATTAAAAATTATTAACCTGCCAATAATATTAATTCAGAATAATAGCACTAACATATGATTATAAACAGAATTTTATTATTTTAAAATATGATTTTTAGCAGTTCAACAGAAAATTATTTGCAATAGCTTTTCATTAAACTTAATCGTTTACCTTTACGAGTAACACCATTAATAAAGTAGAATTGAAGTTTTTGACTAGTAGGTGTTTTAAATCAAAGAATTATACTTAAACCCTATTTTGAACTACTTCAAAACCACTTATTTCATCCTCCTATTTTTCCTGCTCAGTCTGAAACCCGGCATTGCACAAACTTGTAACGGAAGCCTGGGAGATCCTGTGGTTAACATAACATTTGGAGAAGGGTACGCCAACGCTATGCCCCTTCCTCCCAATGTAACTTCTTATAAATTTTCTACAGATGCATGCCCGGGCGATGGTTTTTATAATATCGCTTCTCAAACTCAGAACTGCTTTGGTAGCACCTGGCACTCCGTTGTACAGGATCATACACCTAATGATGTGAACGGGAACATGATGGTGATTAATGCATCTTTAGATCCGGGCGACTTTTACACTCAAAAAGTAACCGGACTATGCGGAGGAACTACTTATGAGTTTGCATCCTGGATTCTGAATATTTTAAAAAATAATGCATGCGAATCTAATGGAATTGATCCCAATATAACTTTTACCATAGAAAATAGCTCAGGGGTTATTCTCAGAACCTATTCTACGGGAAATATTGCTGAAACGTTGAGTCCGCAATGGAAGCAATTTGGATTTTTTTTCACCACTCCGGCCGGCACAGAAGAAGTTGTAATCCGGATGACTAATAAGTCGGTTGGCGGATGCGGTAATGATCTTGCACTGGATGACATAACGTTCAGGGCTTGCGGTCCTACTATCACAGCAGAAAGCGAAATTTCTTCTCTAACAAATGCACTATGTGAAGGAGAAAGCGGAACTATTAATTTAAATGCAGAGATTTCTGCCGGATATACTAATCCATCATTTCAATGGCAAATAAATTCTAATGATGGCGAGGGCTGGAAAGATATTATTAGTGCAAACCAGAGATCATATAGTTTAAATATCCCCGCGGTTAATCAGTTGGGATATTCATTCAGACTCGCCGCTGCTGAAGGAGCCAATATCAATTCACAAAACTGCCGGATTCTTTCAGCGCAACTACCGGTATTGGTTAATAGAAAACCTACTGTGGATGCAGGATCGGACTTGGTAATAATTGAAGGAGGCATCGTAGCACTTAATGGAAGTGCAGAAGGTAATAATACCAGATATTTCTGGACTCCGTCTTCCTATCTTGATAACCCCAATATCCTGAATCCTACCGCCAACCCTCCTGAAAATATCACCTATACATTAAATGTAATTTCTGAGGATGGATGTAACAGCACAGTAAGTGATGAGGTTTATATACGTGTTTTAAAAAATCTGATCATTCCAAATGCGTTTTCACCGAATGCTGATATGGTAAATGACCGATGGAAAATAGTTGCACTTAACTCCTATCCGGAATCCCGAATTCATGTTTTTAACCGATACGGGAATACAGTTTTTAAAAGCGTAGGCTATGGTCAGGAATGGGACGGAAATTTTGATGGCAAACCATTGCCCAGCGGCGTGTATTATTACACCATTGATTTAAGAACAGGTAGCCCTGTTCTAACCGGGTCTGTGCTTATCGTCCGCTAAATTTATTTGTTATTAAACCCTTGATCCGGTTAACTGGCCAATAAAATACGAAGCCACCTGAGGGTAAAAAATTACAGTTAACAAAACCCCGGTTAATGCACCATAAAAATGCGCATCGTGATTTATTGAATCCCTTGAATTGCGGGCCGCATACCAGCAATATCCTAAAAACAAAAACCCATAAATTACAGATGGTATAGGAATAGGAAGAGGAAAAATAAACATCTTATTTAAAGGATAAAATAAAATATAGCTGAAAACAACTGCACAAACTGCTCCGGAGGCGCCGAGACTATTGTACCAAAAATGTTCCTTATGCTTCATTATCGAGGTAATATCACTTAAAATAATACTCACCAGATATAAAACGCCGAACTGAACATGTCCCCAACTGCTTAAAGAAACAAATGTCTTTTCGAGCTGGAAGGCGAAGAAGTAATATGATAGCATATTTACAAATAAATGACCCCAGTCTTTATGAATCAAACCACTGGTAATTAATGCATACAAGCGTTCTCCACGACTTATACTATAGGGATGCAGCATAAATTTGCCATAGACTTCGGCATTTGAAAAAGCGTAAAGACTGGTTACAATGGTAATCAGAAAAATGAATGTGGCAACAGGGGTTTCCGTTATAAAACTTTCCATTAATAGTATTCTAATTTTTAATTAATCGTCCAACAGGATATCTGAGATGTGTTTTTTCGTACAGATCTGAATTTACATAAATCCAGTTTAACTGAGCAGAAGCACTTTTTGCCAGATCCGGATTTTTGAGCTTTGCTGCTTCCAGCTTTTGCTTCATCTCCGGCTTATTTTTTAATAATTCCGCAGCTTCATCCTCAAAAACATAGGCTGAAAAATATTCTTTTTGACCGAGAACCGAATCAAAAAAGTTCCAGGCAAAAAAAGAATCTACAGCCTGAGGCTCCAGTGTTTCGACAATATAGCGGTTTTGGTTCTGATTAGTATAAATCAAGAAGTCGCCTTCATAAAATTTTACCTGTTGTTTCTGACTTTTTACTTTAACTGCACTGTGAATATAATGACCTTCATAAGGCCTTGGAGAGGTTTTATAATCCCCAATATAATACATGTCCACCTCCATCAGAGTATCTGCCGAAAGACGCTCCATTTCAACCTGATTTAATTTCAAAAGATCAATTACTTTTTGCCAGGCCTGCGGAACAATATAAGCTATAGGTTTTTCTACTGTTACGGTTGGCTTAAATGTGTTGTAAAGCTTCACTTTTTTCTCAAATGGCTTGTTGCGGTCGTAATATAATCTGCTTAGGCTACTAACTTCACTGGCTTTGTGTTTTCCTTCATATCCTTTAAACAAAATGGTTTCAAACTTAGTATCATCCATTTCCCAATTTAGGGCAAATTCTTTCTGATTTTTAACCTGCTCATCGGCCAGTTTTTTCACAGACCCAAGTTGAGCCGAATTTTTCTGGGTGATCTCTATCAGATTATTCATCAATTGATACGTAGCATATACGCGTTTATCAAAGGATTTTAACATATGAGTTTCTCCGATAAAACCAATAGTATTATGAAGGGCTGCGTAACCTGTAGCAAAGCGGGGTATTTCTAAAAACGCTGTAAGACCGGAATCAGGAGTTTCGCCAATATGATCTACGTAGGGAGTCATTTCATACCCCTTTTTTTTCATAGCATCATACAATGCCGGCTCTATGATTTTTGTCATAAAGTTTGAAAGAATGGGATTTAATTTATCACGCTGCGTTTCTATAAAGGTCATTACATACTGGTAATCTGCGCCATTACTGGTATGATTATCTAAAAACACTTCCGGCTGCCAGATATTAAAAATCTCCTGGAAAGAGTATGAATTTTTAGAATCCGTTTTTATAAAATCGCGGTTCAGATCCAGGTTTTTTGAATTGCCTCTAAATCCATGACTCTCCGGACCATTCTGATTGGCTCTGGAAAATCCGCGGTTTAAACTCCCGTCAATATTGTATAAAGGAAGAATGCAAATAACCACATCATCCGGAATGGTATTCTTTTTAAGAAGATCACGAACCAGCATCATACTGGCATCAATGCCTTCCGGTTCCCCGGGATGAATCCCGTTATTGATCAATAAAATCCGCTTATTTTGCTGGCGAATCTGTACCGGGTCGAATACTTTATTTTTAGAGAGAACAACCAGATGCAGAGGCTTTCCTATATCGGTTAATCCGTATGTAAACATTTTCATCTGATCATATTTTAGATCAAGATCTTTGTAGTAAGAAATTACCTGCGGATAAGTGGCTGTTACATTTTTACTTTTACTAAGTTCAAACGGAGTTAACTGGGCCGAAGCCATTATAGAAACTGTTAGCAGAAAGATAAAAAGTAAGGTTTTTTTCATAAGCTGTTTGTGAAAGGAAGCTCTCAAATATATAATCATCCCTTTATCTTATCTATTAAAACTGCAAGTTCACGATCTTTAAGGGTTATTTTGTTCGCCTCACTATGCGTACTTAAACGTATTGATACCTTATTATAATTATTGCTCCAATCGGGGTGATGATCCATTTTTTCAGCCAGCAATGCTACCTGACTCATAAATGCCCAGGCGGTAATAAAGTCTTTGAAAATAAATGTCTTTTCCAGCTGTGCTGAACCCGTTTTCTCATCAAGCAATTTTTCTACCCACTCCATCACTATATTATATTAGTCGCTTACTTTTTGGTAAACTATTTACAACCAGTTCATACGAATGATCAATCAGACTGATTAACTGCTGATCAGAAAGTCTGCCGTTAATAAATACCGTATTCCAGTGTGTTTTATTCATGTGATATCCCGGCTGAACTTCCTCAAATTCTTCACGTAGCTGCTGTGCTCTTTCCGGATCACATTTGGCGTTAAAACTGGTTGGATTTTCCAGACCGATGAGCAGAAACATTTTGTTGGAAACTTTAAACACCAGAGTATCTTCACCAAAAGGAAATGTTTCTGTTACCGCTGCCTTTAACAGGCAATGTTCACGAATAGTTTCAATATCCATACTAGATTAATATCTGAAAGGCCGGTAAAAAGGAGCTTTACGCCCGAAGCAGTATTTTACACCAATAGTGGCATAGGCAAACATATCATTATTATCGTTTTCAAATTCACTCGGAGGGTCATTAAACCCATCCATTCCTTCGCCAAAAGTCACATTCATTTGATAACCTAAAGTCATAATGTATCGTGTTTCATCCCATCCATCCAAAAAATTAAAATTGATGCCGGCGGTTAAAGGTACCACCAGATTTATACTGGCGTCCTTGCCGGGAAATTCATAGTTAGAGCCGTCAGGCTTTATACGAGTTACAAAAGTCATTTTGTTTTTTATAAAGCCAACTCCTGAGCCGATATATAATCCCTTAAAGCTATTTAAAATACTGGGGCGATGATAATTAAGTAATTCCCCTAAAGCAACGCGTGCATTAAGCGTAGAAGTTATATAGCTGTTATTAAATTCTCTTAAATGTTTGTCATTTGCCATATCACCTCCCTGCAGCTTTCCAAACTGAGCTTCTAGTCCACCAATAATAAAGGGAGTTAAATAAAAATCACCGTTCAGGGTAAATGCCGGAGACCTGTCGTTGTATTTTACATCCGAATACGGCTCATTCATTCCGCCCCCAATACCAATGCTGTAACGCCGGAAATTATATTGTGAAAAAGCACTGGAATACATAAAAATCCCAAAAAGAAAGAATAAAAGCTTTTTCAATAGTTTTTAAATTAATTACCCGCCATAAAACTAAGAAAAAATCTAATTAACCTAAATGCTGTTCTTTGCTGGCAATAAGTATTAATTTACAAAAAAAATCGCCCGGTAAATGATAGATTATGAATAGCATAGAAAATATAACACATACTGTTTTAAATCGCTTCTTAAAATATGTCAAGATAAACACTCAATCTGATCCCGAATCGGAGACCTGCCCTTCCAGTGATAATCAAAAAGATCTGGCCGCAGTATTGGTCGAAGAACTTCTTGAAATGGGTATTTCTGACGCTCACATGGATGAACATGGATATGTATATGCCAGCATCCCGTCCAACAGTGATAAGCAGGTTCCGGTAATTTGTTTTTGTTCACACATGGATACCTCGCCCGATTGCAGCGGTGCCGGAGTAAAGCCAATAATCCATCGGAATTATCAGGGACAGGATTTGGTTTTACCCGATGACGAACATCAGGTGATCAGAATGAATGAACATCATGATTTGAAAGACCAGATTGGAAATGACCTGATCACTGCAAGCGGAACAACTTTACTGGGCGCCGACAACAAAGCAGGTCTGGCCGAAATTATGGATATGGCTTATTTCTTCAGCACACATCCCGATGTAAAGCATGGAACAATTAAATTACTTTTCACCCCGGATGAAGAAATTGGCCGGGGAGTAGATAAAGTAGATCTAATAAAACTGGGAGCTGATTTTGCATATACCGTTGACGGGGAAACCTGCGGCTCCATAGAGAACGAAACTTTTTCGGCAGATGCAGTAAAAATCAGTATTGAAGGATTGAGCGCTCATCCCGGATTTGCAAAAGGAAAGATGGAAAATGCCCTGAAGATTGCATCAGAAATTGTGGCCCTTCTTCCCAGGGAAAAATTTTCGCCTGAAAGCACGGAGGGTAAAGAAGGTTTTATTCATCCCACTCAAATGAAGGGCAATGTTGAACAGGCCAGTATTGAGTTTATAATCCGTGATTTTACAGATGAAGCTTTAAAAAATCATGAACAGATCCTGAAAATAATTGCAGATGAGGTGATTGGAAATTACCCTCACTCCTCATTTAAAATGGAGGTGAAAGAGCAATATCGAAACATGAAAAAAGTACTTGATGAATTCCCTCATATAATTGAGTTTGGAAAGCTTGCAATTCAAAGGGCCGGCTTAAAGCCAAAACTGCAAAGTATACGCGGCGGAACAGACGGCTCGAGGCTTTCATTTATGGGTTTGCCTTGTCCGAATATCTTTGCCGGAGAACATGCTTTTCATAGCAGGCAGGAATGGGTTTCTTTACAGGATATGCAAAAAGCCGTAGAAACCCTTATTCATTTAGCTGTAATCTGGGAAGAAAAATCCTAATATATTTTTAGAATATACTGCTTACAGGTATTTTTATTAACAAATTTTTTTATAAAATTTCCAGGAATCCTTAACTTTATAAGGGTAAATTGATTGCTTAATGTGGTTGGTTATCATTCTACTTATTATCATTTTAGGGATCATTATATCACTTTTACAGGGAGCGGGAGAATCTCAGAGGGCGATAGAAGTCAGTCATCTACTGAGTAAGCTGGAAGCTGCAAGAGCCAGCGGAAACGAAGATGAATTACGGCGTATTGCCAGAGAGATTAGGGATTTTCTGGATGAAAATAATCTGAGGGGCGGAATTTTTGACCGTGCCCGAAGTGCCATCAGTGATCTTTTAAAATAAGCAGAAATCAAATATTCTGATTTCTATCAGCCTGCCCTGTAACAATTTCAGGGTAAATGGCTTCTTAACACTATTTAACAAAGCAGATCTGGAAGCTTGTCTATCTTGCATCATCACCGGTCGGGCTTAAGCTAGAACAATTCAATTACTGATTTCTGATTTTTATCAATTGATCAAAGCATTAAACTCTTTACCGTTTCGTGAGTCAAAGAAAAATATGATTTATTTCCGCCCCAAACTAACTGCTCAGTTACTATTATTTGCAGCTTTAACTATTTCCTTTAATGCCTATTCTCAAAAAAAATCTGATGAAGTATTTATTAGCAAATGGGCTTCTAACAATCTGGAGGTAGATGGCAAGCTGAATGACTGGCCGGAGAAGCTAAATTTCAATGAAACAACCAAGTTATTCTATACCATCTCAAGTAATGAAAAGTTAATATTTGTTGCTTTAAAAAATGCAGCTCCTCAGGAACTTGCAAAAATTTTTAAATACGGAATCAGCTTTTCGGTAAATACGGAGGGGAAAAAGAAAGCCGAAACCGGCATTACATTTCCAATTGCACAACCAAGGACCGTGCGTCCAAATCCATCTAAAATTTCAGACACAACATCTTCAGGTATTGAGATGAAAAGAATGCGAGAAGAAATGCTGGCCCGTGTAACATCTATAAAAATTAATGGCTTTAAGGACATTATGGACGGCTCCATCTCGCTTTACAATACTTATGGAATTAAAGCGGCCGCAACATTTAATGAGCAGAATGAACTGCAAATAGAATTAGCGATTCCTCTGAGTTCTCTGGGAATTGACCAAAATTTTAAAGATCCTATTTATTACAACATTAAAGTTAATGGTCCTCAAAGAATGGTTATGTCTCCCGGCAGGAATTTTAATAGCCAAAACCGGGGGTTAATGACCAATAGGGACAGGATTAGAAGCGGAAGAATGGAAGGACCAAGCAGTTATAAAGTGTCTGCCTCAACTGAGTTTTGGATAAAAAGTGTACTGGCAAAAAAATAGATCTAAATACATATACATGAATAAAACTTTACTTTTTCTTTTTATTGCCTTCTTTCATTTTTCGGCTAATGCGCAAAGCGGCAGACAGGTTAGCGGAATTATTAGTGATTCTACAGGGATCAAAATCATCGCAGCAAGTGTTAAACTAATATCAGCCAGAGACACATTAACCAGCAGTACCAACGATAAGGGCGCTTTTGTTTTCAGGGATGTAAAGACCTCTGTTTTTATTATTACTGTAACCAGACTTGGATATGAACCTGTAATCCGGAAATATCTGTACAAAGAGGGTATTTCAGAACTTCAGCTAGACCCGATTATTTTAAAATTCGAGAGCAAGTTGCTCAATGAAGTGGTTATTTCTGGTACGCCTGCAGTTGTTATAAAAGAAGACACAGTCGAATACCGAGCATCCGACTATCAGCTTCGGGAAAATGCCCTTGCAGAAGATCTTCTGAAAAAACTTCCGGGAATAGAGGTTGATAAAGACGGAAACGTTAAAGCGCAGGGAAAAGCAGTTACCCGGGTTCGGGTTAATGGAAAAGATTTTTTTGGCGGAGATTTAAAAACTGCAACCCAGCAGATACCGGCAAACATCATTGATAAAATTCAGATTGTTGAGGATTATGGAGATCAGGCTAATCTGACCGGTATAAAAGACGGCGATCCTGAACGGATACTAAACATTCAAACACAGCCAAATAAAAATAACGGTTATTTTGCACGGGCTACTCTAGGCGGAGGAAATAAAGAACGATACCAGGCATCAGTTACAGCCAATTCATTTAGGGAAACTCAACAGCTTTCTGTATTGGCCAACCTGAATAATACCAATGCCTCCTTATTTAATTTTAGCGGTGGTGCCGGCGGTGGCGGTAGAATTCAGATAATGGGAGGTGGCGGTGGCCGCGGGCCGGCACAGGGTGGAGGAGACGGAATTACTTCAGTAGGTTCTCTGGGCTTAAATTATCGGGATGAGTGGAGCAAAAAAGTGTCCTCTTATGGAAGTTATAGTTTTTCTAACCGCAACAATGATGTATTGAGCAACGAAATCCGCCAGAACAATTTCCAGAATTCACTGATTAGTAATGATCAGAATAATAATAATAATACCATCAGCAACAATCACCGCTTAAACTGGAATCTGGAATATAAAATTGACAGCTTAAATTTTATTAAATTTTCGCCAACTTTTAATTATTCATTAAGCGATAATGAGGGTATTTCTAATTACCTGCAAAGTAATAATACTGCTCTGATTTCTCAGGGCTCTACATTTAGCAATACGGGCTCTGAAACTCCTTCATTAGGAGCCAATTTGTTACTGAACCATCGCTTTCCAAAGCGTGGAAGAAATATCTCTCTTAATTTATCTCTTAATAGCTCTGAGAATGATTCTGAAGAGGATCAGATTAATGAGTACATCAATTACGATGCTGCCGCCGGCAATACGGATGTTTATCGCCGCCAGCAACTGGAT
This sequence comes from Daejeonella oryzae DSM 19973, assembly GCF_000422945.1. GTDB lineage: Bacteria > Bacteroidota > Bacteroidia > Sphingobacteriales > Sphingobacteriaceae > Daejeonella > Daejeonella oryzae. The sequence continues at coordinate 990,555 of NZ_AUHA01000002.1, read as the reverse complement.
ATTCTGAACCGGAATTTAAGCAGCGGAGCAACCTTATCATATAACGAACCTTTAAGCCGAACGGCTAATCTGGAATTCAATTACAGCTATAATTATTCGCATAATAATAATGAACGCCAAACTTATGATATAGATGAAACAGGAAATTCGGCATTGAATACAGATCAAAGTAATGATTATGATTATTCATTTACCACAAGCAACATCGGGATGAATTATCGTGTAAACCAAAAAAGATATAATTACTCATTGGGAGCCAGCATTCAGCCAACAGTTTTAGAGGGAAATGCCGTTATTTCAAATGTATTTACAACTTACCGGAACACAGGCCTGAATTTTATTCCCGTAGCCCGTTTTGCATATAATTTTTCGAAAACCCGCTCATTCAATGTGCGTTATTTTGGCAGAAGCAGCGAGCCATCTTACAGTCAGTTGCAGCCTATTGCCAATATTGCAAATCCCCAGTATCCCATTTTTGGTAATCCCGATCTGAATGCCGAATTCAATCATAGCCTGAATATGCGTTACAATAATTTCGATTTCGCATCCGGAAATGTTTTATTCACCAGTTTAACTGCAACATTTGCACAAAACAAGATTGTAACCAATATTTCCAGAAGAAATGATCCGGCGATAGGATTAATTCAAGAAACCCGGTATTTAAACACCGACGGATATTACGCAGTAAACGGATTTTATAACTTTTCCAAACCATTTGCAGAACGTAAGTACGTTTTCTCTTTAAATGGTTCGGCAAATTTTAATAATAACGTTTCTTTTAGTGATGATGAAAAAAATACAGGACGAAACTGGATTTTATCTCAGGGTTTAAATGTCCAGCTAAATCCAAGCAAATGGCTGGAAATAAATCCTGGGTTTAGTTACAGTTTCAATAAGAATTCGAATGATCTGGTAACCAATTCAAATACAGAAGTTTCTACTTACGGCATTAACTTCAACAGTAAAACTTATTTTCTTAAAACCTGGCTGATTGGTATAGATCTGAATAAAACTTTTAACAGCGGATATAGCAGCTTACTGGCAGCCGATCCGTTTATTATGAATACGTACCTGGAAAAGCAGTTTTTCAAAAACAAGAATGGAACACTGCGTTTACAGTCTTATGATTTGTTTAACGAGAATACAAGCGTTTCCAGAAATGTTACAGCTACCTCGATAACTGATAGTCGCAACAACAGGCTATCCAGATATTTTATGCTGAGCTTTACTATGCGCCTTCAAAAATTCAATGGTCAGCAAAGTCAGATGCAGATGCCGGGCAGGGAAAACCGTATGCAAATGAGGGGCGGCAACACTAGTTTTTAAAATTTATTTGCTTTTAGATGAGAGTAAAAAATGATATACAACTGCGATCAGCAAAGTCAAAACAATAATTGCAAATGTGGTATTACTCATAATAGCGTTTAGATTATATTTTTCTTTTTGAAAAATCCTCGGCGCTGAAATTAGAATTTTTATTTAATGATTTTCATTATCCTGAAAAAAATAAAATTTTAATATTGAAGTAATCACAGCTGTTTGAAATCACAAAAAAGGAGCAATTTAATATTGCTCCTTTTTTGGTTAACATTATTTTTATTGCTGTATCAGCGGAAGCTTAAAATAAAATGTTGAGCCGGCTCCTGGATTGCTATCTACACCTAATTCTCCGTCATGATCCTTGATTATTTCTGCACTTATAAATAAACCCATGCCTAAGCCACTGGCCAGAAATTTTTTGTCTTCAACCCGATAAAAACGTTCGAATATTTTTTCCTTTTGCTCAGGCAGCAATCCAATTCCGAAATCGGTGACAGAAACAAGAACTTCATTAAAATTTTTCCAAACGCTAACAATCATATCTTTGTTGCCGCTTGAATACTTTACTGCATTACTAATTAAATTCATTAAAACCTGCTCCAGTCTTTCAGCATTTCCATGAACAAATAAATTATTTTCAATGCTTTTTTCAATCTGAAAATCGGGATAAATATGATTGGAATTTTCTATACAATATTCCACCAGTTCAGAAATATTGAAGATCTCTCTGTTATAATCTAATCTGCCGGCATTAATTTTACTTACGTCAAGTAAATCACTAACCAAACCCTGAAGTTTGTTTAGTGCGACATTTGCTTTACCAATCAGATCTTTTACAATAGCAGGAACTTCTTCTTTTTTATAAGATGAAATTATTTGCAGATAACCTTTTAGACTTGTTAATGGCGTTTTAAGTTCATGACTTGCAATTCCAATAAACTCATCTTTAATCTCCAAAGCTTTCTTTTGATCTTCGATGTCAGTATTGGTTCCAAACCATGTTACAATTTCATCATTATCATTTTTATAGGCAATCGCATATCCTAAATACCACCGGTATACGCCATCACTCCGCTTCAGCCTGTACTCCATTTCATATGGGTGACCGGTTTCCAGAGAATATTTCCAGGTTTGTAATGTACTTTCCAAGTCATCGGGGTGAATAACCGGCTGCCAGCCCCAGCCCAGAGTTTCTTCAAAAGTTAAACCAGTATATTCGTACCAACGACTGTTATAATAATCCAGTTCACCTTTGGCATTGGCAGTCCATACAAATACCGGGATATTATTAGCTAAAAATTTAAAATGCTCTCTGCTGATCATCAGATCAGAAGTTCTTTCTCTAACAATTTGCTCTAACTCGTCGTTAAGTTTTTTGGAGAGATTCTGCGAATCCTCCAGAAGTTTATTTTGCTCTATTAACTGATTTTGTGTAGCCTTTTGAGAGGTGAGATCGGTGATAATTAAACTTAAAGCCTTGCCATCTTCCAAATCCATTGCATTACAGGAAATAAGGCATGAAGTTGCAGTATTATCGTTATTCAACAGAATTTCTGCTTTACTATCAACAATCCATCCTTCTTCTATCAGGTTATGATAATTTTGATGAGACTGATGGAATACATACGAATCAAATTTAGAGCCTATAACTTTATCTAAAGGAATATTTACCAGTCTGGCGAATTTAGAATTGCTGTATAATATAGTACGATCCTTATTTAAAGTGACAGCACCTTCATTCATTTTTTCTATAAAAATGCGATAGGTGTGGTCAGAGCTTTTTAAGGTGTATAATTGGTGGCCATCCAGACTTTTGACAACTAATGCGTCAATTTGCCCGGATCTGATGGCAAATATTGTATCAGTAGCTTCCTCCAATTGTAGCTTAAGATCTCTATTTTCATCAAGTAACTGATCGTATGATTTTTCCTTATTCAATTTCCCAATCGTTAAATTTTAAACCCAGACCTCTAAGTACTTTTCCTTTATCAGACATATCTCCTATTAATCTGCGCTCCGGAATTGCTGATTTTATTACCAGCATAGGAAGAGCAATAATTTGCTCCGTTTCCGCCATTTTTGGTTGCTGATATACATCAATCACTTCCAACTGATACTTATCTTTTAAATAGGTATCACAAATATTTTTAATATTTGACATCGCCCGAACCGAATTTGGCGAGGCTCCTGTTATAAATAAGCGTAAAATATAGGTCGCCGTATTTTCATTTTTCTGAGAATCTGCCGACTCCAATTCCTCGTCATTATATATCATACAATCATTTTACAGGAATGATGTTCAATCCTACTAAAACTTTTTCTTTATCAGATAAATCACCAATAATTCTCCTGATAGGCTCCGGAACTTTTTTCACCAAAGTAGGGATTGCAAAAATCTGATCGCCCTCTGCAAGTTGCGGATTTACGAGAAGATCAATTATTTCGATACGGTATTTACCAAATAAATGTTCTTCGCAGTATTTTTTAAGATTCTCTAATGCGGTGGCAGATTTAGGGGTATTACCGGCTACATAGAGCTTTAATTCCCACATATCTTCCATCGTATTTACCTCGGGATTAATTGGCATCATCATCATTTTTCTTTTTAGATTGACCCGTACGCAAGTTCAATATTTGTTCCTTATTATTATCTGAAATTTGCTTTTTTAAAGTTTCTTCCAGATAAACCTTATTTAGTTCTTCTTCAATTGACTCAAATTCGGTAGTTAGACTGGATATTTTCGCCTCCAGAACTTTTCTTTTTCTGCTAATTTCTCTATCCATTCTATTAGCGGCCTGATTCTTTAAAGCTTCACCGGTTTTTTCCCTTAATTGCTGAGATTCTCTGGCTGAGCCTGTTAAAACGCCGTCAGGTCCTAAATACAAATCCATAAGATCAATACCTTCATCCGTAATAATAAATTCGCGGATTTGATTGGAATGGTTCATACCTCTGGATTTCATGATATACATTCCCCTGTTTCGTTCTCCGTCTAATTCAATATCACGTACATACAGCCAGCTGTCCACTAATGAGGAAACACCTTCGTCAGTTTGTTCATTAACAACCGTATTTAAAGTTAAGGCGGTAAACATCACTGTTATCTGCTCATCCTGTAAAAAATCTATTAATCTGATGAGCATTGCTTTCACTTCACTAACAGATCCTACAGTAATTAAGTTAGTGATGGGATCAAGAATTACGACGCTTGGTTTAAATTTTCTAATCATTTTGTAAATAGAAACCAGATGCATTTCCAATCCATATAAGGTTGGGCGGGAGGCATTAAAAAGCAAAAATCCGTCGTCAACATGTTTTTTCAGATCGATGTTAATAGATTTCATGTTCCGGATAATCTGATTTGGCGATTCTTCAAAAGCAAAATAGATACAGCGCTCCTTTCTTTTGCACGCTTCATTAGCAAAATAAGAAGCTATACTGGTTTTTCCGGTTCCGGCTGTACCCGAAACGAGGATACTGCTGCCTTTGTAAAAACCTTCTCCTCCCAGCATTTTATCCAAAGATTTTATACCTGAAGATACCCGCTCCATAGAAACTTCCTTTTCTAGCAGCAAGGAAGTAACCGGCAACACAGAGATTCCTTCTTCGTCTATTAGGAAAGGATACTCATTGGTTCCGTGAACAGAACCTCGGTATTTAACAATCCTTAACCGCCGGGTAGAAATCTGGTTCACAATCCGATGATCCAGCAAAATCACACAATCAGATACATACTCTTCCAATCCCTGGCGTGTTAATTTTCCTTCACCGCGTTCTGCTGTAATAATTGCCGTTACTCCTTTTGATTTCAGCCAGTGAAATAATCTGCGAAGCTCAGCTCTTAATATATTTTGATTGGATAATCCTGAAAATAAATTCTCAATAGTATCTAAAACCACTCTTTTAGCTCCAATACTATCAATTGCATGTCCTAGTCTTATAAATAATCCGTCCAGATCATATTCTCCGGTCTCCTCAATTTCGCTTCTTTCTATATGAACATGGTCAACCCTGATTTTTTTGTCTTGCTGAAGTTTCTGCAAATCAAAACCTAAGGAAGCTACATTCATGGCTAGTTCTTCAGCTTTTTCTTCGAAAGCCATAAATACTCCGGGCTCGTTATATTCTAAAGCCCCTCTAACTATAAACTCCACTGACATCAGCGTTTTACCGCTGCCCGCTTCACCGCAAAGTAAAGTTGGTCTGCCTGTTGGTAAGCCGCCTCCTGTGATTTCATCCAGACCAGAAATTCCAGAATTAGATTTATGTAAATAAGGCAAGCCAGATCTGTTACTTTTATTCTTTTGAGTTTCAGCCATTGCTACGAGCTTAATTCATTTCTTAAAATCGGTATGATTTAAGAAATATTAAAAATTTAATTAGTCCCTGAATGATGATTAAACCTCTTAAAGGCATCTTTAGTCAGGAATAAAATTAATATCACTTTTTATGCCAGATCAAAAAATTGAGTCCAGAGGCAATTTTCAGGCAATGGAAACCAAGAGGATATTTTGAGAATTTGAAATTGTTTTAAAAATTTTAAGGAGTTTTGTAAAAATTTAGTTAAAAAGATACATAAACTCCTTTAAACTAATCAGAGGAAACTCACGTATACATGAATCAATAATCATAACTATACTTTAATCTAATATTATAAAAATTAAAAATTTTATCTCAAAAAATGGCTATTAATAACTTCATAAGAAATATTTTAATTCTGTGAATTAATTACTATCATATTTAAGTTTAAAAAATCCTCATAAAATACATCTCTTTATTTATCGCATATAAATTTCAAATAAGATTTTAAGCAGAAAATGCCGCCAGAAGCGGCTAATAGCAGAAATCTTCCTGTAGACTCGTTTCTAATTGCAACTCATCAAAATCCTCAAAACTCATTATTTAATTAAGGGACTCTCCTTTGTATAACAGGTCATAATGAAACTATTCATAAAAAACATGGTTTGCGAGCGATGCAAAATGATTGTAAGAATCGAATTTGAAAAAATTGGTCTTTATTGCACGTCTGTGGAACTTGGAGCAGTAGAAATTCTTGACTTTATATCAGACAAACAACTTCAAATGATTAAAGTCGCTATGCAAAAATGCGGTTTAGAGCTGATAGATAACAAAAGAAGCATTCTCATTCAAAAAATTAAAAATGTTGTTATCGAAATGGTTCACTATTCAGATTGCGATCTGAAAATTAATTTCTCTAATTATTTAAGTTCTGAATTAAATCTCAATTATACCTACCTGGCAAATATCTTTTCAGAAACAGAAGGAATTACCATTGAACATTATATGATCCTTCATAAAATAAAGAGAGTAAAAGAATTAATTGGCAATGATGAATTGAATTTAACAGAAATTTCGTGGAAGTTAAATTATAGCAGCGTGGCCCATTTATCAAATCAATTTAAAAAAATTACGGGAATTACTCCCTCCGCCTTCAAGCATTTGAACTAAAATCCACACTTAAAAAGTGTGAATCTTACAACTTATTTACAGAGTTGTATAACGTTTTCTAATGCAATAGAAGGTAGGTTTATAGCGTCCTAAATTCTGATCAATTCATAACAGAATATTAAAACAAGTATCAATAAAACGATTAATCATGAGCAAAACAATTACTTTTAAAACGGATAGTACGCAGGTGCACCATAGCCGGAGCTATTCTAAAATTTATAATACCATATGGTCCTTCTCCTTATTACTGATTGTCTTTTTAGCAGGATGTAAAAAAGATAATTTTGAAGGCGAAATTGTAGGCCTTTGCCCGGTTGTTGTTTCAACCGACCCTACAGATAAAGCTATTGATGTTGTTCTGGGTAAAGTAATATCTGCAACCTTCAATACCGATATGGAGGCTTCTACAATTAACAATACAACGTTTACAATTAAACAAGGAACCACGCTTATAAAAGGCACGGTTGCTCCTACTGCAAACGGAACTGTATTCACATTTAAGCCGGACGTTGCTTTGTTGCCATTTACCACTTACACGGGAACAATCTCAACAGGTGCAACTGATACATTGCGTACAGCAATGGTTGAGGATTATGTATGGTCATTCACCACAATTCCTCAGGTTTCATTATCAGCTAATCCGGCAGTCGGCGGTACCCTTCTTGGAGCTGGTACTTTTGCAAATGGGTCAGTTGTTACTGTATCTGCTGTACCAAATACAGGCTTTACCTTTACAAGCTGGACAGATAATGGTGTAGTTGCTTCATTAAGTCCGAGTTACCAGTTCACATTGGCAGGTAACAGAGCACTGGTTGCAAACTTTGCAGCAGTAACTGTAGGAAATTTTGCAGTGAATTTATCTTCAAATCCAGCTGCTGGCGGAATAACTGCCGGAGGCGGTCAATTTAGTGCAGGTTCTTTAGTAACTGTCACAGCTTCTCCAAATACAGGTTATACGTTTGTAAACTGGACAGATAACGGAGCTATTGTTTCTACCAGTTCAAGCTTTCAGTTTTTAATAAGCGGAAACAGAACACTGGTGGCCAACTACAGAGTTGTACCTGCTTCCCAATTAGCGGTAGTATTATCATCGAGCCCTACTGCAGGTGGTACAACTGACGGAGAAGGTTCTTATAATTCTGGATCTTCAGTAACTGTAACATCGAATCCAAACCCGGGTTACACTTTTACTAACTGGACAGATAAAGCTACCGGAGTTGTTGCGTCTACAAGCGCAAATTATACGTTCGTATTAAATGCCAACAGAACATTGGTTGCTAATTTTACAATTAACACCTACACTCTAACTGTAAATGCTGTCAATGGAAACGTTGTAAAAAACCCTAATCAGGCAAATTACAATCATGGAAGCACAGTTCAGCTTACAGCTACTGCAAATGCAGGTTTCGTATTCTCATCATGGAGCGGAGATGCTTCGGGTTCAGCAAATCCTCTAACGGTTAATATGAATTCGAACAAAATAATCACTGCTAATTTTACTCCAGTGTTAGCTATCGGCCCCGGCCCTATCAATTTAGGCTTAGCTGCTGATTATTCAATCTTAACTAAATCCGGCATATCAAGTACAGGTATTACTTCAGTAGAGGGTAATATTGGAGTGAGTCCGGCTGCTGCCACCTCAATTACCGGTTTTGGATTAATAATGGATACCAACGGTCAGTCTTCACACACAACCATTGCTACACATGTTACCGGAAAAGTTTATGCATCTGATTATGCTGCACCTACTCCAAGCAATTTGACAGTAGCAATTGCAAATATGGAAACTGCATATACCACTGCAAATAATTTAGTAACTCCTGCACCTATTCTTGAAAGAGGAGCCGGAAATATAAGCGGTCTTACGTTGGCTCCAGGTCTTTATAAATGGAGTACTGGAGTTTTAATTGATCCTAATGCTAGTGTGACTTTATCAGGAGGACCAAATGATACATGGGTTTTCCAGATCGCACAAGACCTTACTCTGAATAATAGTGCACAGGTTAGGTTGCTGGGCGGCGCACAAGCCAAAAACATTACATGGGTTGTTGCAGGTCAGGCAGTTCTTCAAACCAACACAGTATTATTCGGAAATATCCTGAGTAAAACGCTTATTTCCCTGAATACAGGTTCAAAAGTTACTGGTAGATTATTGGCACAAACTGCTGTTACCTTAAATACAGCCACGGTTATCAAACCATAATCACCTTATATTATAAGTTTATCCCCTTCGGGGGATTTACTAAAACAAACGAAAAAACTTTTTAAAAAAGATATCTCATGTTACCCACAAATAAAATAACACAAAAATTTATCATCTGTTCTTTGATGATCATACTGGGCTTCGGTTCAGTGCAGGGACAGACTACACAGCCAACCTGGTGGTTTGGTGTATCTGGTGCCGCAAATTTTAACTTCTATGATGGAACAACTCAAAGATTAAATAATTCATTAATTGTTCCTGCTGCCTTTCATAAAGGATTTGGAGTACGTCCTTTCGGATCTTTTCTAATGGAATATCGTCCAGCAGGAATATTAGGAGCCATGTTAAATGTTGGCTATGATGGCCGCGGTGCAAAGTTTGATGATGTGATTGCAGCTTGCGATTGCCCGGCAACTTTGCAAACCAATACGAGTTACCTAACCGTTGAACCAAGCCTGCGTTTGGGACTTCCTTCTTCTAACTTCTACTTTTTTGCCGGTCCTCGTGTAGCATTCAATTTACAGAATGATTTTGAATACACTCAAGAAAAGCAGCCTAATACCGATGGAGAAATGAGCGCAATGCGCAATTCTCTGATTTCAGGTCAGGTAGGTATGGGATATGATTTCCAAATTTCTCCTGCAGGCAGTGCAAACAAAGTGAATCTTTCACCATTTGTTTCCTTCCATCCATACTTCGGACAAGATCCGCGTGATATAGAAAGTTTATCTATTACCACAGTTAGAACCGGAATTGCCTTAAAATTTGGTAAATCTAAAAAAGCCCCGGTTACAGAATCTCCTGTTGTTGCAGTACCTGTACGTGAAGTTACTTTTGCTGTACGTGGTCCTAAAACCCTTCCTTTAACACGCCAGATAAGTGAAACTTTGCCACTTCGTAATTCTGTATTTTTTGATGAAGGATCAGCGATGATACCAGGCCGTTACATATTGCTTTCCAGCACGCAGGCAACGGCTTTTAAAGAAGAGCAATTACAGAAAGAACAAACAGAAACTATGACTGGCCGTTCTGCCAGACAATTGAACGTTTATTATAACATCCTGAATATTTTAGGAGATCGCATGAGAGCAAATTCGGGTTCAAGTATCGCGTTAAGCGGTGCTTCTGCCAAAGGACCTCAGGAAGGTAAAGCGTTTGCTGAGTCGATAAAACAATATTTGGTTTCTGTATTCGGAATTGAGGCCTCTAGGATTTCTACTAAAGGCCGGACTAAGCCCCTTATTCCTTCTGAGCAGCCGGGTGCAACCAAAGAGCTGGTAGTACTTCGTGCTGGAGACAGACGTGTTGATATTGAAAGCAGTTCTTCTGAATTATTAATGGAAGTTGGCGGCGGTATGATGAAACCTGTACAATTTATTGCTACTCAAGCAGATCCTCTTGACAGTCATGTAGTTTTCAACGCAGACGGAGCAAATGTTTTATTGAAAACATGGTCTGTAGAAATGACTAATGAAGCAGGTACTATCCAAAAATTCGGTCCTTTTACAAGAGATCAGGAAAGTGTTCCGGGAATGTCAATTTTAGGTAATGCAGCAGAAGGAAACTACAAAGTGACTTTATTGGGCGAAACTAAAAATGGAACTCCTGTTAAAAAAGAAAGTACTCTTCGTTTGGTACGCCAGGATGAAACTACTCCAAAAGGTTTCCGCTACAGTATTTTATTCGATTTCAACAAGGCCAATTCAATCGCTTCATATGATAAATTCTTAACGGATGTAGTTACTCCATTAATATCTGAAGGTTCAACAGTAATTGTACATGGTCACACAGATGTTATCGGAGAAGAAGGTTACAACCAGAAATTATCTTCAAACCGGGCCTTGCAAACTCAGAAAATTCTTGAGCGTGCATTGTCCGCTTCCGGAAGAAATAATGTAAAATTTGAAACTATGGGTTTTGGAGAAGACGTGAGCCACTCACCGTTTGAAAACAATCTTCCCGAAGAACGTTTTTACAACAGAACCGTAATTATTGATATTATTCCGGTTAAATAATCAGCATCAAATAAAATACAAGGCGGGAGCAATCCCGCCTTTTTTTGTTTGTAATTATCTGAATATCAGAAAATATTAATCTGATAATTATTAGCAATTACTTAATCTTATTAAAACGTATTCAGTACAGGTTTTAGTGGTATAAAAATTGTAATTACACGAAATAAATTTATTCTTTATAATTTATGGAAGAAAAATCTACCTTCTGGGAGCGCCTTAATATACATGAATGGTTTTTGACCGGAGATGAGGTTAACACCTCTTCAAAACCTCAGTCACTTACTCCAAATGATGTTTACACCTATATTCTGAATAAATTTAACGAATCTATAACCGAATTATCTTTCGCAAACAGGCAGGTATTTTATCATGAATTTATCATCTGCTTTAGTCCTGATGATTTCAAAGAATTTATGGATAACAAACAAGGCATTTTTGGTTTGATTGTACATGAATCCGTAAAGAAATTTTATTTGCTTTTGCAGGATTACCGAAATAAAGGAAAAACGGTAGAGCCATCCAGTTCTAAATGGGTGTTCAGGTTTGTTTCTCATCCCGATTATCAAAAAGGAGATATGGGTTTTATGGGAAAGCTTTTACCGGGTAGCGATCAGAAAGAAGAAAATTTGCGGGTAACTTTTATTCCCCGGCAAACGGGAATTGCTCAGACTTATGACGTGAACCAGGAAATTCTCAAAGGGTTTACATTTTACAGCGAGGGTTATTACGAGGTTCCGTATGCGGAAGAACTGCAATACGACGAAAAAAATCCTGCGGCTCCGGTGAAAACACTGGCCCGCCTGGAGACAATTCTTCACGAAAAGGAATTTTCCGGAAAGCGGGTCGAATATTTAATGAAAGAAAATGAAATTCTGGTATCCGGAAAAGATGAAACCCGTGATGATAAAAATATTTTCATAGTTCCATCAGACTGGGTTAATACACCGCATCTGCAAATACGGCATAATACTTCTGATGGTAAATTTTACCTTGCTTCGTTCGGCGAAAAAACAATTCTCAATGAAAAAGAAGTTAAAATCAGCGAAATAAATCATCCGGAATGGGTAGAATTACCCCTTAACTCCAGAATTATGCTGAACGGTATTATTGGCATTAATATTTTTAAATCCTGATCTGATGGCTCATATTCTATCCATGGCCTTATTGGTCCTCTGCGTATTTTTATTAATTGCTCATTTTATGGATATAAAAAACTCATATAAACGTAATGACTGAAATTTACTTCGGAAAAACAGATACGGGGAAAGTTCGCGGCAATAATGAAGATACTTTTATTGCTGAAAAAATAAGCGCAAATGAGCTGATTATTGCCTGCGTAATTGATGGCGTAGGCGGTTACTCCGGCGGTGAAATAGCAGCAGAAATTGCCCGGAAAAGCATTATCGAGCATTTCGAAAATCCTGTTAAGGATTTGACTTCCCTAATGAAAGAATCGTTTAATAAAGCTAACGAAAGAATTTACGAAGCCAAATTAAGTAATCCTCAGCATTCTAATATGGCCTGTGTGCTCACGCTGGCGATAGTCGATCTGGAAAAAAATCAATTTTCATACGCCCATGTTGGCGATACCAGATTGTATTTGCTTCGCGATAAGTCACTGGTTAAAATATCTACAGACCATTCTTTTATAGGGTTTTTGGAAGAAAGCGGTCGCCTGACAGAAGAAGCAGCCATGCGTCATCCCAAAAGGAATGAAATAAATAAAGCCCTGGGCATGAAAGAGCAATCTGGAAGCAAGGATGATTTTATTGAAACCGGCCAATCTCCGTTTTTACCCGGTGACATATTAATGCTTTGCAGCGACGGGCTGACCGATATGGTGGATAAGAAGCAAATTACATCTATTCTTGTACGGGAAAATTCGCTGCAGGAAAAATGCAATTTATTAATAGATGCTGCCAACCAAAATGGCGGCAAGGATAATATTACCGTTGTACTGGTATTTAACAACAATCAGCCGGTTAAACAATCGGCAACAATGCCGGTTCAAAACCTGAAAGAAAAAATGCCTTCTGTTAAGGAATCAGCTTTGACAGAAACCGTCGTGAATAGTGCTGAATCAGAACAATCCGGGCCGCCAAAAAAGAGAGGCCGAAAAAGCATTATTATACTTTCTGTTCTGTGCCTCATATTTCTGAGTTCATTTTTATGGATGCTTTGGAATAGCAATACGAAAGAACAGGTAAAACAAGAAAATTATGCCCCTGCGGTTGTTGTAAATACCAGAAATTCATCTGAAATAAAATTACAGGAAACTATCGATGCCTTTCAGGGAGACTCACTGATTCTTTCTGATTCCGTTTTTGGAAAAACTATTATTATTAGCGATACGATCTTTATCAGGCGGGATTCCCTTTACATGAAAGCCAGCGGCAAGCTGGAGCTTAAAAGTGCCGGCAATTATTCCGGACCCGCTTTACTGATTTCGCCGGATGCTAGAAATACTGTGCTTGACAGTTTAACATTCCGGAATTTCAATATCGCCATATCAGCAGCTCCGGATGTTTTGCTATTGAAAAACGCCAGATTTTATAATTGCAAAACAGAGGTAGAAACACTTCCCACTCTGCAACGAAACGCTCCTGTTAACAAGCAGCCCGAATAGAATTACCCTCAATCAACCAGATCTCATCTACTCCAATTAATAAATATGATTAAAAATCTACCTGCTACCAACAGAAAAAGAGAACGGATTTTTTTAATACTTATCGGCTTTGTTTTTCTTCTGCTATTCTTCAGCTTATATAATACGTTGCAAAAAGACTTTAGTGATGTTTCCAGAAGATTGGCCGACGGCACCATGGTGAACCTGAATGAAGGAAATCCCGGCGAACGCATTAAAACGCTTCTGGAAAAAGGCTATTATTTTGAGGACAAAAAGGATATTCAATTGATTGAGTCGGTTGTTGAGGAAAGATTGCCAAATAAAAATAGTCAGATTGATAACACAGGCGAAATCAATAAACGTAAATACACAATTTCTGCGGATGAAGCGTACACACGCGGCGGAGAATCTTTTAAGAAACGCGTAAAAGCATCCCGCTCTTTGCTGGGCTTTACCGGCAACGATTCTCTCCTGTTCGATCAGGAAAGAACCAAACCGCAATCCTTTTCTTCAACAACAAACCTTGCCGCCGGACAATATACTTTAAGCGGTACTATCCTCAATAAGGATGAAAAGCCGGTTAGCGGTGTTGTGGTTCGGCTCCAAATGATAATCCCGCAGGATAGTATTTCCAGCGATATGGAAGAGGTAGAAAAAGTAGCTATAGAAAGCACTTCAGGAATTACTAAAGTTTTTATTCAGGATGAAAATAAACTTAAAAAACTACAGTCTTTAACAGCTTATGCCCGTACAAACGACAATGGCGAGTTCGCTTTCAGCAACCTTCCCGATGAAAAAGCATACCGGGTTTTACCTTTGCAGCCGGGTTTCCAATTTGGAACTTCCCAGGGGATTCAAAAACTTGATGAAAATGTTTCCTTCCGTTTTTTACAATCTCCTCATACCATTCGCCTGTTATCACCTCGTGATTTTACTATCCTGAAAAAGGAAAAATCTTTAATTGTACGTACACCTGATGAATTTAACCGATGGTACTGGATTATTGCGGCTAGTTTTATCGTTTCATTTTTACTGCTCCATGTAATTATATCCAGATTTTTTCCGCAGGCCGACCAATTGATCCTCCCATTTTTAATGATCATGACCGGCTTATCCTTTCTTACATTACTGAGTCTTCAGGACCCTTTACGGGATCGGTTTCTGGCCAAAAACACGCTTACATTTTTTGGAATCGGCATGGCCGGAATTTGTGCACTCTTGTTATTTAATGTGCGAAAATTCAATGCCGACTCCCTTTTATATCGCATGTTTATTTTTAAAAGCATACGCAAAGCTGCCAACGGATGGCCGTGGATTGCACTGGCTATTGTTTTACTGGCCTCAACCATTGTGCTGGGAACCGGGCCCGAAGGCAGCGGGGTAAAAGTAAATTTATTTGGCATTCAGCCCAGCGAAATTGTTAAATACCTCGTAATACTGTTCCTTGCGGGATTTTTTACAGCCAATGAAAAATTTATAAGTCAGTATCCCAGCTTAAAAAAACGCTGGTCGTTTTTCTCATTCGCACTGATTGCCATATTTGTCTGCTTGCTGCTATTTCTTCTTTTGGGAGATCTGGGTCCCGCAATGGTGGTTTGTTTTACCTTCATTATTTTATTTTCTTTTTCTAGAGGCGATTTCATGTTTATGATAGCCTCGGTTGTTTTCTACGTGCTGGCTAACTGGATACTGAAAAGCGTGTGGTTATCCGCAGGTCTTACCGTATTTGTGTTAATCTTAGTTACTCTGTTTAAACGTAAACAACTAAGTGAATCTGCTATTATGGTATTGATCATAATGGCCGGATTTTTAACTATTGATCAAATTCCACAGCTTAATAAAATTTTCCCGGGACCGGTACAACGGCTTGTTGAACGGAAGGCAATCTGGCTGGATGCCTGGAACAATGAAGTATATGGCGGAGACCAGGTAGCCAATGGAATATGGGCCATGTCTTCCGGCGGACTGACCGGGCAGGGAATCGGGCAGGGTTTTGCCAAAACAATTCCGGAGGCGCATACCGATATGATTTTGCCTTCCATCGGCGAAGAATTTGGCTGGGCAGGAATTATTTCGGTTTTTATATTATTCATTTTGTATTTGCACAGGTCGATTATAATAGGCCGGCAAACGGGCATGACTTTTCTCTTTTACTTATGTGCCGGAATCGGAATATGCACATTTGTACAATTCCTGCTGATTGCCGGAGGCTCAACCGGTGCCTTGCCGCTATCGGGCGTATCATTGCCTTTTCAAAGTTATGGCGGATCTTCTCTGGTTGTAAACATGCTTGCTGCCGGATTTTTGCTATCGGCATCCTTAACCAAAGGAACCGTGGTACAGATGACTTACGTAAGCACACAGCATGACCGTAACCTCGTTCCCGCTCTTGCTGCCGCCTTTATCGGGATTCTGTTATTGACTGCAAGTGTATCCAGATATTTTCTGAATAATACAAAATGGGTGGTAAAACCTTCGCTGGTTGCCGATAAAAGCGGAGCACGTATGTTCAGCTACAATCCCCGGATTTCTATTCTGATGAACAAACTCGAAGCCGGATCTTTATATGACCGGCAGGGAAGAATTCTGGCAACAAGTAAACCCGATCTGATCCGAAAACAAAAGAATATCCTTCGCGAAGCGGGTATTTCTAATTACGACATCGACTCAGCTGAGCATAAACGGCTCGACCGGTATTATCCTTTTGAAGAACAAATGTTTTTCTGGATAGGAGATGCGAATACGGGAGTTTTTAATGGCAGCGTTAACGGTTATTTTGCAGAATATGAGCATTCTGCCGAACTAAGGGGATTTGAAACAACTTCAAGTAAATTTGATGTAATCGCAAACCGCTACCGCGAAGACCGTTTTCTTGCCAGAGGAGTTAAGGAAATGACCGTCAGCAAAAAAGATTATAGCGCCTTGGGACCTTTACTTATCGCCGGAATAAACAGCGAAAAAGTCGAATCCTTTAAAAATCAAAACCGGGATGTACAGTTAACCATGGATGCAGGCTTACAAACCAGCATTCAAAAATCCATTTCACTGGATGATTCATTAAAAGACAACCGGGTTTCTGTGGTAATTATGGAGGGTTCCAGCGGTGATGTAATCGCTTCAGCGATGTATCCGCTTCCCGAAACCAAGAACTGGGAAAGACTTACCATGTCTCCTGCTGAACAAAACAATCTGTCGGAATGGACCAGCACCCAGGATTTAGGATTTACATACGCCTCGCAGCCCGGTTCTACAGCAAAAGTATTAACTGCGCTGGCAGCTTTTAATAAAATGGGTGAGGCTGCCGCTGATAAAAAATACAGCGTAAGCGCTTTTGAACGAATCCGCACAAAAGGGCCTGAACCGGATGAAACCGGGTTGATCAATATGCAGCGAGCCATTGTGAAATCCAACAACGTATTTTTTATAAAGTTGGCGAATGAAGAACATCTTCAAAATGAAATGACCAACCTTTATATGAAAACCGGGATGTTTTTGCACGGAGTTGGCGGATATTATTACGGGAAAAAACCTGGTAATAGCATTCAGGAAAGTAAGTGGCGTGAGCTTTGGGAAAAGACCGAATTTAACAGCAAACCCCGTTACAATCCGGCCAACATACGTCGAACACGTGCCAAAGGAATTTCGGGAATGTCATGGGGACAAGGGGAGCTCATTGCTACGCCTGCATCGGTAGCACGCCTGGCGGCGGGAATTTCCAATAACGGAATTATGCTGCCTGACCGTTACGTTTTAAAAGCCGGAAATCGGGAAATACCAACAGAAAGTGGAACAAAGCTGGCAAACAGTTCAGAATATGCCCGCCTGCTTACCAATTACATGAAAGAACAAAGTGCTCCCAAAGCATATACTTTAGGAATATCTGTAGCTGGTAAAACCGGAACACCGGAAAGAATCTGGAAAGGCAAAGGGATAAATGATGGATGGTATGTATTTTTTGCGCCCAAAGCCAATGGGCCCGGGAATATGGTTGTTTGTGTACGCATCGAATCAACCAAAGGATCAAGTGACGCAGTTCAGCTTGCCGGCAAGCATGTGGTTCCTCTTTTAATTAAAAAAGGATACATTAAAAGTTTTGCTCGAAATTCACTTTTGGCGAGTTCAGCGGGTAAAGCTCTTAACTAAAACTTAAATTAAGTTTTCAGCTCAGTTCAGTTTTTAAAATTTTGGACTATTTCTTGAATAGAATAATCCGGAGAAAATTTATCAATAGCATGTTCAATATATTCAACACCCAAGCCAATAATAGTACGCCTGACGTTAAAAATATCAGGGAATTATTTTTGTGTTTTATAAAAGAGCAACTTCAGAAAGTTGAAGGTGGAGAAGGCAGCCATATCAGAGGTTTGCATCTGTTTATCAGCTGCAGCGATGACGAAAGGCATTTATACGAATCTGCTTTATACGTTGAAAATCCAGGCCGCTTTAAAACTGAAGTTCAGAAAATTGCTGATGATTATGCTATTGACCTGCCGGAAAACTGGATGATGGAATTTACTTTCTCAGAAAATATTCCGGCAGAAGCGTTACAAATTGATGGACTAAATTCTGCCCTTTTTATCAAAACCAGTAAGCACGTTTTACATAGAACAGCAGAAGCGTATATCCGCATTTTACATGGCGAAGCAGAAAAGAATGAGTATCCTATTAATTCGGAAAGCGGAAAAATTACCATCGGAAGAGGCAAAAAAGTGCTGGCTAATGATGGCTTTTTCAGGGTCAATAAAATTGCCTTTCCGGATGAAGCAAATCATGATGCAAATAAATATATCAGCCGGTCTCATGCCCATATAATCTGGAACAATGATATAGCCTGCTTTATGATCTATGGGGATGAAGGTGGAATCCCGCCAAGGAATAAAATAAAAATCCGTTCTGCAGCCAACGATGCTTTAATCAAATTGAATTCAGTTAAGATAGGTTATCAGTTAGGCGAGGGCGATCAGGTAATATTGGGAGAATCGGCAGTTATAGAATTTAGCTATTTAAAAGAGCAGGAGTAAAGCGATAAGATGGCGAAGATATTTACAATTACAGAAGGTTTAGAGAACATGGGCGCTTTGCGCAGCGGCGGGCAGGGTTCTGTATTTAAAGGTAAGCGAATGGGAGAACTTATTTCTGCTGTAAAGCTTTTGCCAACGCCCATATTCACAGAGAGCCTTGAAGACAAAAATTTTCGTGATTTCAATAATGAAGTTGAAAAACTCAAGCGGGTAAACAGGGATCCGAACCCGAATGTGGTGAAGATTTTGAATTCCGGGATTACAGAAAGCGGCTCTTTTCCATTCATAGAAATGGAATATATAGAAGGACCGGATTTGGAAGATCTTTTAAAATCCCCGCATGATCCAGTTTTTACCATTAAGGAAAGTATTAAGGTTGCTGAACAACTCTCAGGCGCTTTATCTCACTGCCACAAAGTGGATGTTAAGCATGGAGACATTAAAAGCAATAACGTTAAACTGAATTCGTATTTCGGCAATTACGTCCTGCTGGATTTTGGCCTGGCCATTATGTCTGACGAGCAGCGCAGAACAAGTCTGAGAAATGCAGGAGCCGTAGAATTTATGGCTCCGGAACAGAACGAAGGGCAAATGCTTTTCGAGTCGGATGTGTATAGTTTCGGAGTTATTTTATACGAACTGATTGCCGGGGTAGTTCCTTTCCCATTAGATGATAACGGGCACAGCTCCCGCAATAAAGTCATGCTTTCACATATGGAAATACCTGTTCCGGATATTCTGGAGTTGAGGAAGAAACATTTGCCGCAAAACTGGAGTCCGGACAAGAGACACCGGGAAATGCAGGTTCCGGTATGGCTGATTGACATTATCTACAAATGCCTGGAAAAAAAACCTGAAAATCGGTTTAGCAATGGCATAGAATTGCACAGGGCTATTTGCGGTAAAAGCATCCATCATACAGAACAGCTTTCAGAGGAAAATATAATTCTTTTACAAAGTGAAAATGAGCGCTTGCAGCAAAAAATTGCTGAGTTTGAAACCGCCGCAGCCCTCAATTATTCTGGAAATGAACAAAAAATAAAAGCTGAATCACAGCCCGGAAAACTTCAGATATCCAGATCATTGGTATATGCCTCACTTATTGCATTTTTCCTTCTTATGGGTTTTGCGGGCTATTCATTTTTAGGAAAAAATTCTGCTGAAAGCTCCTATTATCCGCCGGTTACAGATTCAAATTATGTAAAAGATCCGAATGAGATAAATAAAAGACAGATTAACAGATTTGGCCCGTTCAGACCTGTCGACACCCGATCGGCAAGCCAGGAAAGAGCAGACAGCATTAAAAATGCAGCTTTAAAAAACGCCGTTAAAAAATACAGGGGCAGCTCTGATTCTGGTCAAACGAAGGGAAAGAAAAAGGGAAAGAAAAAGAAATTTCTGGGAATATTTTAATAAAACAGATTATAGAACAAAAAAGGCCGCTCATTTAGCGGCCTTTTTGTTGTGGTCCCGGCGGGAATCGAACCCACATCTAGAGTTTAGGAAACGCCTATTCTATCCGTTGAACTACGGGACCATTGTTATTTTTGCTTTTATAAATTTTCTACCTGCCGAAGTTTTAAAATACTTTTCTCTATCTATAGCTTCTAATCTTGTATTAAATTCCTCAAAATATACTATTTTAAAAGGAGCATAACATTTATTTGATTTCGTTTTTCCTTCATTATGTTCCTGTAATCTTAACTCTAAATTAGCACAATGACCCTTATAGTAGAACTCCCTTATTAAACTTTTAGCAACATAAGTGAAAAACATATCTAATGTTTAGGAAACTTCTATTCCCCGCCCGAACGTGCCTTTCGGTACGGGCGGGTATCCGTTGAACTACGGGACCATTGTAATATTACCGGATGACAGAACCATTTGCAAGGTTTTCTCCCGGAATTACAAAACTAAGTTTTCCATCGGTATTTTCAGCCATCAGGATCATTCCTTGTGATAAAATTCCCTTGATCTCTCTTGGCTCAAGATTTACCAGAATTGAAACCTGCTTGCCAATAATATTTTCAGGATCAAAATGTTCAGCAATCCCAGAAACTACAGTACGCTGATCCAGTCCGGTATCGATAGTTAGTTTTAGTAATTTTTTAGTTTTAGCTACTTTTTCGGCTGAAAGAATAGTTCCAACCCTAATATCCATGGCAGAAAACTGATCAAAATTTATATTTGCTTTTGCTTCCGGTAAAACTGTTTCCTGCTGCTCATTCATGTTTTTAGTGTTTAATAATTTCTGGATCTGCTCTTCAATCGCCTGGTCTTCAATTTTCTCAAATAATAACTCTGCTTCATTAAGCTGGTGACCAGTTTCCAGAATATCCGTCCTTCCGGCCTGATCCCAGTTAAGTTGCGGAATGTTCAGCATGCGGGATAATTTCTGAGCAGAAAAAGGCAAGAAAGGCTGAGCCAGTACCGCCAGGTTAGCTGCAATCTGCAATCCCACGTTTAAAATGGTTTTAACACGCTCTGGATCCGTGTTATATAATTTCCATGGCTCTGCATCCGCAAGATATTTATTGCCGGAGCGGGCCACATTCATGAATTCTGATAATGCTTCGCGAAAGCGATAATTTTCTAATGACGAGCTGATTTTATCTGAATACACTTTCAGGTCATTTAAAACCTGCTGATCTTCTGAGGTGAAAGCAGTACCCATTGCCGCCTGGCCATCAAAATATTTATGGGAAAGCACGAGCACCCTGTTGACAAAATTTCCGAATATAGCTACCAGCTCATTATTATTACGAGCCTGAAAATCTTTCCAGGTAAAGTCATTATCCTTGGTTTCGGGTGCTGTGGCTGTTAAAGCATAACGCAAAACATCCTGTTTTCCCGGAAAATCGGCCAGGTATTCATGGAGCCAAACTGCCCAGTTACGTGAGGTCGAAATTTTATCTCCTTCCAGATTTAGAAATTCATTTGCCGGAACTTCATCTGCAGGCTTAAATTTCCCGTGAGCCATGAGCATGGCCGGAAAAATAATACAATGGAAAACGATGTTATCTTTTCCTATAAAATGCACCAGTTTGCTTTCTTCCGACTGCCAGTAATCTTCCCAGGCGGCCACTGGTTTAAGATCTTCATTAAAATAATAATCTCTTTTTTTGTCCTCGCTTAATGCCGGATCGCAAAGATCTTTTGTAGCTGAAATATATCCTATAGGAGCGTCAAACCAAACATATAAAACCTTGCCGTCTGCACCTTCAACCGGAACCTGCACACCCCAGTCTAAATCGCGGGTCATGGCACGGGGATGTAAACCGCCATTGAGCCATGATTTGCACTGGCCGAAAACTGTAGGACGCCAGTCTTTATGAGAATCAATATATCCTTCAATCTGAGGCTGCATTTTATCCAGCGGTAAAAACCAGTTCTTCGTTTTTCGCAAAACAGGTTTGTCTCCGGATAATGTTGATTTGGGATTAATCAGCTCTGTAGGACTTAAAGAAGTTCCGCATTTCTCGCACTGATCGCCATAGGCATTTTCGTTTCCGCAATTGGGGCATGTGCCCGTGATATAGCGGTCGGCCAGAAACTGATTTGCTTTTTCATCAAAATACTGCTCGGTTACTTCTTCGGTAAAAACTCCCTTGTCATAAAGCGTTTTGAAAAAATCGGAAGCTGTTTCATGATGGGTTTTGGAAGTAGTGCGATGATAAATATTGAACGAAACACCAAAATCGCGGAAGGAATCCCCAATCAGGTGATGATATTTATCAACTACCTGCTGCGGAGTGATGCCTTCTTTTTTAGCTTTAAGAGTAATGGGAACACCGTGTTCATCAGATCCGCAGATAAAAATAACATCCTTACCTTTAGCACGCAAATAGCGGACATATATATCAGCAGGCACATAAACGCCGGCCAAATGACCAATGTGTACCGGTCCGTTGGTATAAGGAAGTGCTGCAGTAACTGTGTACCGTTTATATTTATCTTCTATCAAAATCTGAATTGCTTGTTTTTATAATTTGGCAAAGATAAACCTAATTAGCTAATTTGCTAACCAGCTAATCTGAAAGATCAACAATAGAATGCCGCAGAACATTGCCATATTAGCCAAATAAACATACACCATCCAAAAGTTATAAAATTGATCAATCCAAAAACTCAATCAAGTAAAATTCCTCCATATTTAAAACCAGGCGACACTGTTGCTATTACTTGTCCGGCTAAAAAGCTTCCGCATGAAATCACTGATGCTGTTAAGCTACTGGAATCATGGGGTTTAAACGTATTATTAGGCGAAACAGTTGAAGCGTCATATCACCAGTTTGCCGGAAATGATAAGCTAAGGGCAAAAGATTTCCAGAGATTTTTAGATGACGATTCTGTAAAAGCTATTTTTGCCGCTCGCGGCGGATACGGAACGATCCGAATTATTGATGAGATCGATTTTACCGGTTTCGCAGAAAATCCAAAATGGATCATTGGATTTAGTGACATTACGGTGCTGCACAGCCACATTTATGCTCTTTATCAGACTTTAAGTATACACGGCCAGATGCCATTAACCATTCCTGACGGGACCAAAACTTCCCTGGAAAGTTTAAGAAAAGCCTTATTTAATGAGCCTTTGGAGTATAACTTTCCAGCTTGTACGCAAAATATCTGCGGCGAAGCAGAAGGGGTTTTGATTGGAGGAAATTTAATGCTCCTGGTTATGATGGCCGGTTCGGTATCTGATATGAATTATGAAGGAAAAATTCTGTTCCTGGAAGATGTTGGTGAGTATTTATACTCCATAGACCGCATGATGTGGAACCTGAAGCGGGCAGGTAAACTTGCTAAACTTAAAGGTTTAATAGTTGGCGGCTTCACCGAGTTAAAGGACAATGACATCCCATATGGACAAACGGCGGAAGAAATAATTCGGGAACATGTACAGAACTATAATTTCCCGGTTTGTTTTAATTTTCCTGCAGGGCATATAGACGATAACCAGGCATTAATACTGGGAAAAACCTTAAATTTAAAAGCAAATCAGCAAGAGGTACACATTACATATTTAGATTAATGGCTATTTTATCAAGTTTATCAAAGTACAAAAATACCGGATTGCTGATAATCCGGGTTGGCTTAGGCATCATGTTTATATTTCACGGATATCCAAAGTTATTGGGCGGGCCGGATAAGTGGATGGCAGTAGGTACATCAATGAAACATATCGGAATAACTTTTTTACCCGAAGTATGGGGATTTATGGCTGCTGCTACTGAAACTTTTGGAGGCTTTCTATTAATTCTTGGCCTGGCTTTTCGTCCGGTCACCTTGTTGCTGACTTTCACAATGGCTATTGCAGCGCTTATGCATTTAAAAAACGGGGATGGATTAATGGCCGCTTCACATGCTATTGAAACCGGTATTGTATTCCTTGGCCTGACCTTTATCGGGCCCGGAAAATATAGTGTAGATAAAAAGTAAGATGCGGGCCTGCATTATCATATTATTTTTAATGTTGATTGCAGGCACCGTTTACTCCCAGCCAATCAAATCACCCGGAGCTGATTTAAAAACTGCACTTAAGGTAGATGTAAATAAATCTTATTCTTTTAAACAGGAACTTAAAGGATACGGAGATCATAAGGAGTTCCGGCTTAATCCATCACGGTCCTCTATAGTATTCAGGGAAGAAAGAAATTCAGGCTGGTTTTTGATTGATATCCCTTTTAAAGGGATTTTAACATTTGATATAACCCCTCATGATTTAAATAATGATTATGACTGGATGATTTTTAAAGCATCCGCGGATCTTGAGAAATTAATCCAATCAGATCGTGCCCATCCGGTACGCAGCAACAATGCCCGTAACAATAAATCCAGCCAGAGTAAAACCGGTCTTAACAAAAATTCTGCAGCAGCATATGTTAAACCCGGCCCAGGTCAAAATTACTCTTCCCCATTACAGGTAAATGCCGGAGAACGCCTGTACCTGATAGTTGATAATATTTATGGCGGGAAGGGTTTTGATCTGAAAATTGATTTAAAACAGTATTTTTCTGATAAAATGGTCTCTCTTGAGGGAGCTGTAAAGGACAAGTATTCTTTAAAAAACCTCCCCGCCGAAGTTATAGTTGAGGACGATTCTACAGGTGCGCTGATAGCAAAAGTATATTCAGATTCCATTACAGGAAAATACAGGTTACAGGTTCCGTCAAACAGGCCTCTGAATGCAACTGCATATCATCCCCGATATTTGTTTGCATCGCAGGAGGTTTTTATTAAACAAAACACAGTTTTAAATTTTGAGTTAGATACGCTGGCTTCTGATAAAAAACTGGTTTTATTCAATATTCATTTCTTGCCGAATAAGGATGAAATATTAACTTCTTCCACGCCTGAACTGGAAAGATTAACGAAATTTCTGAGTACAAATCCGAAATGGAATATCAAAATCATTGGACATACAAATCTCAATGTGTTTGCTTCTGCCAGATACCTTCAAAAACTTTCATTTGACCGGGCCGTTGCCGTAAAAAAATACCTGCTGGGCCACGCAATTTCATCCAGGCGTATTTCATGCTCCGGATTGGGCGGAAGAGAGCCTTTGATCGTTACCAAAGATCCTGAAGAAGGAATGAAGAACTTAAGGGTAGAGATTATTTTTGTGAAATAAAGCTCTTTACCATCGGATTAAGAATTTTTAAATTTTTTTTTTAAAAGATCAATAGTGAATCCTAGCGAATAATAGTAACTGATCCGGAAATAGGCTTTCTTCCGTTATTTGGACTGATGATATAATAATATGTTCCGGTGGGTAATGATTTCCCGTTTGACTGTCCATCCCATCCGCTAGAAAAGTCCTTAGTAAAATAAACCTCCGCACCATAGCGGTTATAAATTTTCATTAAAGCATCAGGATAACTATTGATATATTTAATATTCCACAGATCATTAACACCATCGCCATTAGGAGTGAACGTATTGGGTATTGGTGCTGAACTTAGCACCCTGATCAGTATTTTATCAGATGCTACACAACCTGTAGCTCCGGAAACCACCACAGTATATATAGTATTGGAAGATGGCGAAGCCACGGGATTTTTCGACGTATCATTATCAAGACCTATAGACGGGCTCCATTTATAAGTCAAAGAATCTCCTGTAACTTGTATGTTAAGCCTTATCTGGCCGCCCTCTAAAATAGTAGTATCATTGCCGGCATCAACATCAGGTTTGGAAAAAACAGTTATTAGCCTGAAAATAGTATCAGAACATCCGTTTAGAGGTTCAAATATATACTGAATAGAGTGCACACCTGAACCTGCAACAAAAGGATTAAATATACCATCCGGAGTTATTCCAGGTCCTGAAAAATAACCCGCTCCGGCAATATTGCCAATTTCCCGGGCCTGCGTTATTTTAAAAGGCGGATCATTTTCGCAACTATTTGGCACCTCACTAAAAACTAATTCAGGTACTGTTAATACCTGTACAATTCTTTGAACTTCTGCAAAACATTCAGATCCTGAATATGCTATGAGTTTGATCAAGTAATTCTTGCTTCCCGTTCCGAAAACATCCGGATATTTGTGTGCATACTTTTTGCCAGGTTTGGGCTCTTCATCTACATACTTTAAGTCGGGATTATTTTGAAAATCATAATACCACTCTAACCGGGTAATTTTTCCAATATCAACAAGGGAAGCATTCTCTAGTACAACTTCATTACGACTGCAAAGAAAGTTTGGATTTACTACTAAAAAGTCAGCTTTTGGATTAGTGCCGTTAACCTGAAGTGTATCTGTTTTTACTGAGCTGCAACCTGCTCCGGAGGTTACAGTTAAAGTTATAAGGTATTTCCCTGCCTGGCTAAACTGATGTGAAGGATTTTTTAAAGATGAGGTATCGGGATTTGTTGCTGAAGAATTGCGATCTCCAAAATCCCACTGATATGTAAACTGATTTGCAGAGTTGTCAGGAATAATAGATTTGTCATTAAAAACTGCGGAAGCATCTTTCAGACAAACATTAGGAAGACTAAAATCAGCTTTCGGAATAGCAGAAACCACTATTTCTCTATTGAATTCAATACTTTCACAACCCAGATCATTCACAACCTTCAATTGAACCGTGTAATTTCCGCTTGCCTTATAAACATGAGTCACCGGATTATTATTGTCAGCTTCCTGACGGGTTCCATCCCCAAAATCCCAAAACCATTTTGAAATAATTGATTCGGGAGCGGAAGATTGGTCGGTGAAAATGATGGCACTCTCCTGGCACCGCGAACCTGAGATAAGAAAATTAGCAAGAGGAGGCTTTGAGATCAATACACTTTTCTGAAAAGCTACTGAACTGCATCCGGAAGCAGCTTCAGCGATTAAACTTACCTGATAAGTGCCCGAGGATTTGAAAGAATGTACAGCATTTCTTTGGGTCGAAGTCGTTCCGTCTCCAAAATCCCATAGCCAGGTTGTTATACTATCTGCTGAATCTGCCGCAAAAATCATTTCAGAATTTATACAACTTTCAGTGAGTGAAGAAAAAGAAGTCGTAGGCGGGTCTATAACATTTACCGTATATTTAAATTCCTGTTCACCTGAAGGACAACCTCCAGAAGATACTAATTCTGCAATTACGGTTATAGAAAAAGAACCCTGCTTTTCGTATATTTTATTTGTTCGGAAAATATATTCGTAAGCAATTTGTCCATTGCTTAAAATTTGCTGTATTGGTGAAGTTTCTTGTATGCGGACATCCGCCTGATCCAAATACCATGTAAGTTTTGAAGCCTTAAATGGCAGTGTAAGTTTAAAATCTACAGCTTGTAAAGCACAAATATTTTTCAGAATCTTGGGCGTTCCCGTTTTTACTATATCGAGATAATCTGTAGTCGCTAAATTTGTGCCTGCAGAATATGCATAAGATTCGCGGTCTCCAAAACCGTATGCAATGGCGTTAAATCCTTCATCGGCAGTAAGGTTTAAGCTGCTTGAAGAATAAAGATTCAGATTTAACTGCAGGTATGAGTATTCGGGATTTTCTCTGATTTGCTGAAAACCGGCATCAGGCTTAAAACCATTAACTTTAAATCCTGACGTGGCAGATGTTTTAATCAGGATATTAACAAATTGCTCGGAAATATTTTCCCGACTGGAAGAATAAATAGTAATGTCTCTGATATTATATTCTATGGGATTTAAAATAACCATATCCGGATCACTTAAAGAAAGTATTCCCTCCTTAATATTTCCGCCACCGCTGCAATCCTGGGAAAGGGCATATTGCGCTACACACACCGGCTTATTTGAAGATATAATTGCGGCCTGCAATAATGGCTCTGTTGTTGTATAATACTCTCCTGAATTTAATACCGCAACGGTGCTACCATTAATCTGAACCTGAGTTCCATTATCCTTCGCCAATATCCTAACAAAGTTACCTTTTGTTCTTACAGAAACTGTCGAGTTGGGAGTTCGCATGCTAAAAGGAATGTAACCATATACATTGCCCCAATTTTCTATAGGATAATTTTGCTGATACAAAGGATCAACTGTAGGAAATTCTGCTTCGCAGGATTCTGTTACAATGCTGGCTCCTGTGTTCCCGGAAAAAAAGGCGAACTTTTTACAGGCTGAGGTCAGAGTATCAATCTCGGCATAAACACCAGTTAAATCATCTACTGAGGTATACTGATAACAGTCTCCGGCATTTGGCAAAAGTATGCCCCTGGGTACCAGATCAATATTTCCTTTTTTTAAATATACTTTAGTGTTCGGCTCTATGGCTGCAATGGCTATAAAACTTAATATTTGATCTGAGACGTTCTCTTTTAACCGGGTATTATAATTGATGCTGAAATATTTCTGTCCAAGCGCTTCCTTGGGCAATATTAAGGAGGCTGCCGATCTTTTACCGGCAAAGATATGGCCATAAACTACGATTTTAGGATCGCCCTCATTTACTTTAACCCGTATAGCTCTTTG
This sequence comes from Daejeonella oryzae DSM 19973, assembly GCF_000422945.1. GTDB lineage: Bacteria > Bacteroidota > Bacteroidia > Sphingobacteriales > Sphingobacteriaceae > Daejeonella > Daejeonella oryzae. The sequence goes on along the minus strand of NZ_AUHA01000002.1, from coordinate 961,953 downwards.
TGAAAGAACCTGACCTGATTCGCTGCCATTTATATAGCTCACATTACGGGGAATATTTATTTCTATAACTAGGTTTGGTATAACATTGAAGGTTTTTGAAAAAGATCCCGCTGTAACTATACCGGATGAAGCTTTTTTACCCGTAATAAATATGGAATAATTTGCCAGAGAATTAGGATCGACCGGAACATGACTCGGAAAAATTGCCCAAAACTCAGTTCCTTCGTTGGATACCATTTGACCTTTGCCCGAATGATGCAAACTCAACAGTAAAGAACAAGTTATAGAAATGAAAATACTGAATATCCTGCCGGTCATGTGGTATTTCGGTAAGAATTCTATCTATAGGTACAGCCTGCAATAAAAAAGGGTTATCCGCAATTGGACAACCCCTGTCAATAACCAGATTATATTAAAATTTATCCCAGAATAGCTTTGTCTGCACCTTATCACCTCCAATTGCAGATGATGCAGCTTCATAATTGGTTTTATTTAAATTTTGCTCATTTACAGGATAGGTAAACCGCACTGGAATATCGGCATACGTTAATACGGGAGCTCCCGGAGGGACATTAAAAATAGGATAATCCAGTCGTCTCCATTCTGTCCAGGCGTCAAAGCCACGGTCATATAAAGCAATCCATTTTTGCTCTCCAATTTTTTGCCGGTAAGTTCCGGTGGCAGTTGCGTAATTCACAGCCGGATTGGCTAGATAAGCGGTAGCCTGAGCGGTAGTTCCTCCCCAATATTCAATAGAAGCAGTAACTGCTTTATTATAATGATCAGCGGCAGTTCCTCCAACAGCAAAGCCTCTTTCAACTGCTTCGGCTAATAAGAATTCAGTTTCAGCATAATCCAGAAATAAATATTCCCTTGCCGGGTCAATTAATAAATCGCCTGGTTTAGAGTATGCCGCGTAGTTATTACTTGTTCCATAAATACCACCGACATAGTTACCAGCATCGGTAGTAGTAAAATAAATTGAGATTCTTGGGTCAGCTAAAGCATTCATTTTATCTACTATCGTATTGGCTGCAACAAAATCCTTTCGTCCACTTTGCACTAAATTTACCCAAACCGGATTGGTGTTAGGACTGGCACTATAGTACTTAAATACCGCATTGTTGGCATTTGATGTAAAAACGTTGGGAGCTGAAGATTCTGCTGCAGCTTTAGCCGCCGCCAGTCCCGCTGGATCCGCATCTGCCAGCATCATTCCCAATTTCAATTTTAGCGTATAAGCAAAAATTCTCCACTTGGCGGGATCGCCCTGATAGATATTATCAGATCCTCCATAGCTTCCGGCGTTTAATTTTAATGCTGCGATATCCGCATCTAACCGGGTTAGCAAGTCCAGATGAATAGTTCGTGCGTCATCAAATTTGGGGAATGAATTACTGAAATCCAGTGCTTCAGTATAGGGGATATCTCCAAAAGTATTTACCAGTAATGAATATGCATATACCTGCATAATGTCAGCGATGGCCAGTTGGTTGGCTTTTTCATCAGCTGAGGTATTAATGTTATTAGGTATCAGAGTTTTTGCTTCCTTCAAATCTCTCAAAACATCCCGGTAAACTCCAGCATAAAAATTTTGCGGAATATTACGGGTGTTCAGATCATAACGACTCTCGTCAAAATAAGTCGTTTCTGTCCACTGCTGGGCCAATAATCTAAAAATACCTGAGTTAACGTTTGGTGTTGCTAGTATATCTGCAAGATTTCGTTGCGCACTGGCAAATAAAGGTTCGGCAGCCACAACTGTAGGATTCTTTTTATCGGTATTTAAACTCGTCAGATCTTTTTCACAAGAAGACAGGGTAAATACCGCTATGAATATGATTAATATCTTTTTCATACAATTCGAATTAAAATCTAAGTTTAACATTGAAGCCTACATTCCGCATAGCCGGATAGCTTCCTCCCTGATACCCCTGTATATTACCTGCAGAAATATTATCTTCAGGATCTGCGTCGGGTAAATTTTTATCGATAATCCAAAGGTTTTTACCAATTACCGAGAAATCTACACCTTTTACAGGACCAAGGTTAGCAAGGTATTTACCAGGTAAAGAATACGTAAGAATGACTTCTCTCAATTTTACGTAGCCGGCATCATATACAAAACCTGCTGCAGGATTACGTGCATATCCGTATAACCCATAATTAGAATTACTCACACGAGTTGTATTGGGAGTTCCATCAGCCAATACACCGGGCAGAATGATACCTCCACCATCAGCTAATGAGTTTCTGGAAGGATTTCCCAAATCATTTAGACCAGCGGTTTCTACAGACATTCCGGTTGCAAGTCCGTAATATCTGTCTAAAGAAAATACGTCCCCACCATTTCGAATATCAATAAGAAAGCCTAAAGAAATGTCTTTAAACTTCAGATTATTATTTATTCCAGCGATCCAGTTAGGATTCGCATTACCTATAACTTGATTAGAAGTAGATGAAGTTTCATAGTATCCTGTAGGACCAACCACCCTCTGACCATTTACATATGTAAAATTAGATCCTCTGATAGTTCCAAAAGGCTGACCAACTGTAGCATTAATACTTACACCACCCTGGAAAGTACCTAAAACCAGATTATCCGTTCCCTCATAAAGCTCCAGAACTTTACTCTGATTTTTAGTCCAGTTGACATTCATATTCCAGGTAAAGTTATCTGTCTTAATGGGAGTACCGAATAGGCTTAATTCAATTCCTCTATTCTCTACGTCACCCGAATTAACATATTTGGAGTTATAGCCTGTTGCATTAGAAACAGAGACGGGAAGAATCTGATCAACCGTATTAGCTTTATAAAGTGTGGCATCAAATCCAAAGCGATCATTCAGAAATGACATTTCTAAACCTGCTTCTATACTTTTTGTCCTTTCCGGTTTTAAATCAGGATTGTTTTTTATGCCCGGAACAGAAAATAATGTTGCTGAACCAAAAGGAGATGGCTTGAAATAAACATCTACTAAACTTTGAGGAGGGGCATCATTACCAACTTCTGCATAATTTAATCTCACTTTACCATTTGATAACCAATCAGATTTAGACATCAGTTTTGAAAACAGGAAACTTCCGGAAATTGCAGGATAGTAGTAAACGTTATTACCCTCCGGTAATGCCGATGACTGATCTCTACGGCCGGTTAAATCTAATGTTATGAATTCCTTGTAATTAAATGTAGCCCCGGCAAAAATACCGTTCACCTGTCTTTCTAAAAGTCGTTCTACAGGCGCTGGAATTGGATTTAAAGAATTCGACAAAGAGTAAATCCTTGGTACCACCAAACCACCTTCTGTGGTTGCATCTATATCTTCGAAAGTACTCTTTCTAATATTAGTACCTATTAAACCTGTAAAGCCAATATCAGAGGTTATATCCTTGTTAAAATTAGCAAGGAAATCGTAGTTAAATTCCTTAAAATTCCGGTTGTAGCGAGAGTAATTAGATGTTGTCACACTTCCTACCGCCTGCCTTTCTTCCTGTTGCTCTGAGTACGAATCCAATGAAATTCTTCCTAAAACATTCAGCCAGTTAGTTACTTTATAATTTAAATTCACGTTTCCGAAATAGCGGTTACGTTCATCATTTTGAAAGTTTTCATAGCGTGTGAAATAGGGATTATCCCAATAGATTGGCACCAGGTCGCTTGGATCAGCGAAATTCCAGGTAATATTTTGCCTGTTCCGCATGTAGGCTTCTTCCTGAGCCTTTAAATCAACGTTTGTTTGCCACCATTGCCTGAAATTAGTTGCCAGGTTTTTATCATCATACCCTGTTCCGTAACGTCCCAATCCCCTGGTTCGGGTAAAATCTATAGCCGCACCGGCTGTTAGTTTACTGGTAATGTTGTAGGTAGCACTTAGATTGGCAATATCTTTATCAATTTTACTATTGGCTAATATTCCCTCATCATTAGAGCGGGTGTACCCTAATTTAAAGTATCCATTTTCTCCGCCTCCATCAATAAAAATACTGTTATTAAATGATGTAGGACTTTCGAAAAATGAAACGGGATCATTTGCAGCCGCAACGTAGGGTGTGGCCTTACCAAAGTTTGGAGAATTGGGATCAAAAGAATCCCACTGATAAACCAGCTTATTGGGATCAAATGCACCGCCATAAGAAGCGTCTTCGCTTAAGGGAGTAACCAAATCTAAAACGCCATCATCGTTTATATCCCGTGATAAAAAATAACCATCACTGGATTCATAATAACTTCCATATCCGGCACCGTATGACTTTTGGTATTTCAGGAAAGTAGTTTTGTCAATCGATCCCAATGTAACTCCAGAATTAACAGTTATACCTAATCCTTTGGTGCCCTTTTTTGTTGTGATTAATACAACACCATTAACTGCTCGGGAACCATATAAAACGGAAGCAGCAGCTCCTTTTAAAACGGTAACTGATGCTATATTATCCGGGTTAATATCAGCAGCCGGATTTCCATAATCATAACCGCCCCGACCGGTTTGCTGATTACTTGTATTGGAAACTGTATTATCAATTGGTACACCATCAACTACAAATAGAGCCTGGTTAGTACCCGTAAAAGATTTATTACCCCGTAAAACCACGTTTACAGATCCTCCCATGGTATTATTTTGCCGGAGTTCCAGACCCGCAACTTTACCGGATAAGCCGGAGATAAAATTGTTAGCTCTGGTCTTGCTTACCTCTGCTCCGGAGACTTGCTGAACGGCATAGGGGAGCTGGTTTCTGGTTCTTTCGATACCCAGCGCTGTAACCACTACTTCCCCTAATTGAGTGGCATCAGTAACCATAGAAACATTCAAAATATCTGAAGCTCCTATGGTAATTTTTTGCTGAGTATAACCTATATACGTAAATGTAAGGGAATTGCTTCCCGCAGGAACTTTTAAGGTGTATCTCCCATCAACCGATGTTTGAGTTCCAACCTGGGTTCCGGTTACAACCACACTGACACCCGGCAGCGGCAAACCATCTTCCCTTCCTGTAACTGTTCCCGAAATTGTTCGGTCTTGACCGTAAGCCTGCGATATAAATACCAACAAGAATACCATCAAAGTTTGTAGTAATCTTTTCATAAGCTTAATAATTTATATGTGATAAATTAAATTTAGGGAAATCAGCTTTGATACAAAAATAATACAGTATTTATTTTTAAAAATTCGCAATTATGCAATATTTTTTCGTTATATGGTACTTAATAATTTTTAAATAAAAAAAAGAAATCTTGTAAGTGCCTGATTTTCTTTCTATTACATAATAAATTCAGAATCTTTGATATAAAGTAATACAGAATTTTAGTAATCAGATTATCCGAAATAAACAAAGACCATTTCTCCAAAAATTATTTAAAATGTTAAAATGGTTGTCGGGCTGAAGAGAAATCCTTATTTCTAAAGCTTGTAGGAATTTCAGGTATTATTATTACTACTCTTAATAGTAAACAGACTTTTTTTAATAGATTTAAAACTCAATTAATATTCATTTTACAAATTCATCTATTATGAAACTTAAGATATGTTATCTTAAAAATTTTCTGGTTGCATCTGTTATAATAAGTTCAAGCGTTGTCAGCTATGCTCAAAATGCGGATCTTAAAGAAAAAAAGGTACTTATAAATGATGGCGCCAGGCTCATTTATCATGTTAAAGAAAACAATATAAAGGAAGGTTCCTATTATATAAAAAATGCCAAGTCAGATCAATTCCTTGTAAGAGGAGCATATACTAACAATAAAAGATCAGGGAACTGGTACTTTTATAATGAAGCTGGCAAGCCAGAAAGCATTTACAGTTATCAGCAAAATCGGCTGGCCTTTATAGATTCTACGCTCTTAGAGAAAATTACAATCAATATTCCCGGACAGGATAAAACTGTTATTGAGAATACTCAAATTCCGGTCATGTTAAGTCCTATTAATTTGTTCTTAGCAGAAATGTCAAACAATATTATCATCCCGGAAGAACACTTTAAACCTAACGAAGAGTTGCTTATTAAAATTAAATCGGTTATAGGAGTTACTGGTGAACCTAAATATTTTCTGATCTATACCCACAACGGAAAAGAAATTGAGGAGCAGATTAAATTAAAAAGAAGCACTTTTACTATCGACTGGATTCCGGCTATGTATGAAAAAAATCCGATCAAGTCCGAATTTATTGTGAATACAGCTATTAGTGGCAATACCAATTCTTCTGATGGCCACAGGAGATTCAGATGGAATGAATAAGAAATAACTAACTAACAAAAAAAAGACTGCTGTAAGGCAGTCTTTTTTTTGTTTAAACAGGTATGTAATTTCCCGGTGATTTAAGTTTTCTATAGCGTATAGAAGATATCAGCAATTTGTGGTTCCTTCATGATCATCTATTGTATTTAACATCTCGAATAAAATATTATACTAAAGACGCTAGTTGAAGAAAACCTTATCCGGTAATAATACTCCTGCAGAATTGAATTCAAGGCTGCAAATCGCTTTCTGTCCCAAGTATCATTAAGCTATTCTTCCTAACGGAATTACTCCAGGCATTAACATTAACACAAATATCCTTTCACAAAAAAACCGTTCTGAAAATAATTCAGAACGGTTTTTTAATTATTTAAAAACGTATTAACGGTTTTTAACAAATGTCCATTTCTCGCTGAAAGTTGTTCTAACCGAAGTGCCCGGCTGTAACATATAATAGCTAACTTCTAATGTTTTAGATCCATTTGCATTAACAGTAAACTTGTTTACACCTGCTGGGTTTAATTGAGCAGAACGTCCGTTTCCGGCTGGCTGTCCATAGTAGTTAGTTACACTTACAACTTTACCGTCAGCATCCATTGTGAATACCGGAGCAAAGCTACCATAATATGAACTTGCACCAGCAGCTTTAATAGGGTGCCCCTGGAAACCGCCTAAATAAGTATAGCAGTACATTACTACTGAATTAGGACCGGTTGTATGCAAATCAGAATCAAGTGGATAGTAACCAGTAATGGTTGAATTCGCAAAATCTACCATTGGAGCAGTAGCTGTAACTGTATAATTTCCATCATACTTGTTTTTAGCACCTGCGTTTAATAAAATGGTATTAAAGTTACCGCTGATAATTCCAGATGAAACAGAAGATATTTTCAAAGGCAATACTAAAGCTTTTGAAAGATCAAAAGTATTTGGCTTAAACTTTACTGAAAAAGTTGCTTTGCTCTGTCCTTTTGGTATTACTACCGAAGTTGCAGAAAGAGTATAGTTAGATGCAGGCATCATTTCATATTCAGTTTCCTGCTCTTCATTATACAAATCAATTGGAGAATTATCTGCAACTGCAATGTTAACTGTGATATCCTCAGGTGCTACAGCTTCAGGACCTGAATAACTAACCGAAACCGGCAGAGTTACTTCAGGCACAATCTCATAACTGTGAACATATAATGGAATAACACTACCGTGAACAAGGATATCCGTTGTATTTGCGAATTCGATTACGTTATGGCCTTTATCCGGATTTAACACCATGCTATCATCCTTCAAACAAGAAGAAAGAGTAGCGGCTGCCAGGAATACACCTAATGTTTTATAAAAGTATTTTTTCATGATTTTCGTGTATTAATTTAGGTCCCAAAAAATGCGTGAAGTAAACTGATTGATTCCAGCCGGAACGTTTGTTGGGTTTAAGTTGTATTCCGTTTGAGGATACAATATACGTGATGGCAATTTATCAGGTCTAGTAGAAGTAGATTGCTTAGATGCAAAAGTTCTGGTAGGATCAATTGAACCATCAACGATTGCAGGGTAACCTGTCCGTCTGAATTCATTGAAAGCCTCATCATTTTGGATCATATTAAAAGCAATGTATTTCTGTGTAATAATAGCTTCTATTTTTTGAGCCAAGGTAACTGCCAGGTCATAATTAACTAAATAGCTAAGTGCATTTTCAGTTTGGTAAGCAGCCACATCAGCAGCTACATTAAATCCTGTTTTTACCTTGTTACTTGCATCTTTATATAAATATGTAAATGATGCAGCTATACCGTTATCAAAAGCAATTTTAGAATCACCTGCTAAGTATCCGCGAGCATAAGCTTCAGCTTGTAAAAACTGGCTTTCTGCAGCTAACATAATAGGCTGTCCCATTGCAGCACCTTTTGTAATTCCAACTGTATCTATGGCATCCTTATTTTTTAATAAGCTCCATGAAGTACCAGTCGAAGGTGCAGCCGGAACACCGGCAGACTCATCACCCAATTGATTGATGATAGTAGATGGAAAGCTTCTGTAAACAGCTTTACCTCTGTATGAATCTGATAATTTTGTACCGTTATAAAAAGAGTACATCCATCTTGTTGGAATTCTTGAAGTTACAGAGATTGCACCTGTAGTTAAGTATCCTAAAGAATTATAAGTTGGATTTGGACGATCTATTTTAACATAAACAGGGTTGACAATAGCATCAGAGTTAATAAAACCTATAGAAGTATTGAAATTTGTAAATGCCTGATTTGCTACTGACTGTAAAGCCGGAACACCTGCCATTTTAATCAATAAACGCAACTTCAATGTATTGGCATATTGCTTCCACATAGTCATATTACCACCAAATAAAGGATCAGTAGATGACACGATAACTGTTGCTGCCGCTGGAGTAGACGCAATTGCCTGAGCTGCTGTAATTGCTATCATTGCCGTATCAAGCTGTTTAACCAAATCCTGATAGATATCTTCAGCTTTATCAAATTTGGGAGTCAGTATCTTTTGACCCATTAAAGCTTCAGAATATGGAACATCATTGAATTGATCTACCAACCTGGCGAAAGCCATAGATTTCATAATCCGGGCAATGGAGGTTGAATAAATCAATTTTGGATCAGCAGATGTTTCTCTGATCACATACTGATAATCGTTTACGTTATCATACGTTCCAGTCCAAAGGGCAGAATATCCAGCGTTGTTGTTTGTCCATTGGTAGGTAACTACGTCACCAAAACCTCCGAAACCACCACCATTTGCTCTTTGACCACCTACATCAGCTAAAGTATTGCTGAACGTGTTGGTCAATGAGGCTGAGCCCACAATTGCCTGTGGCAAAACAAGATCCGGGGTAGCCGATATAAAGCCATTCGGGTTCTCGTTTATATCAAGGTACTTTTCACAAGAGCTAGCTCCTATTAAAACAGCACCTAATAATATATAATTAAAAATCTTTTTCATGTGTGTTAAATTATAATGTTACTGAAAGATTAAATCCAAAAAATCTTCCTGGAGGCGTTTGAGATAATGAGCTGAAACCAATAGCATTGCTGGTTGCGTCAAAAGCACTGTATTCCGGATCTGTGTAAAGATTGGTTTTAGGAGCAAATAAAAATAAGTTTCTTCCTTGAAGACCAATTCTAGCACCAGAGATAAAGCCTACATTCTGTAATAATGATTTTGGCAAATCATAAGTAATAGAAAGTTCACGCATTTTCCAGAAAGCTGCAGAGTAAGTATAGTTTTCTACAACCGCTGTGTTACTTGGACCGTTAGTCCAGAAATCAACACCACCGGTTCTGGTAGTAATGTTTGTGTTTTCAACATATGTATTTGTTGCAGGATCCAGGTAAGATGAATTTGGAACTACAAACCTTTCTCTGTTGAAATAAGTATTTCTGATACCTGCACCAGAGAAATCAAATCCTGTAGAACCTCCGTTGTACATTACATAACCATCTCTGAATTCAAATACAGTAGCTAATTGAATACCTTTAAATCCAACTGTAGCATCTAAACCTAAACGGTGTCTTGGCTCTGTGTTACCTAAGTTAAACTGAGCAGTAGATACTGAAGGGAAACCTGTGATAGCATCAACGATAACTCTTCCCTGAGGATCTCTGTTATAAACAGTACCTCTTAACATTGGGAAAGGCTCACCTTTAACGGCTGCAATAGTTGCATTCCCAAAAGTTCCCAAAGAAAGCTGATCCTGATCATTGCTGATTGAAACAACTTCGTTTTCGTTGTAAGTATAGTTACCACCAATTGTAACTTCAAGACCTGAAGCAGTTCTTACCGGAACAATTCTTAAAGCAGTTTCTAAACCTCTGTTAGCAACTTCTCCTGTATTAGTTAAGAAAGAAGTAAAACCAGTGGTTGAAGCAATCTGAACCGGAACTGTTTGATCTGTAGTTTGTGATTGGTATGCAGTAAAGTTGGCGATAAGTCTTGATTTGAACATTTCTAAATCAAAACCAGCTTCCTGTGAAGTTGTAATCTCAGGATTTAAAGCAGAAGCAACGATTCTGTTACCGATACCTAATCCCGGGATACCGTTGTACGGATAGCCATACTGTTGTTCGAAAGTTGGAACTAATGAATAAGCACCAATATTAACTAAACCTACTTTAGAAATACCACCTCTTAATTTCAAGCTGTTAACTGACTCTGAATTTTTCAGGAAAGGAATTGCATCAGAAGCGATGAATGAAAGATCGGCTGCAGGGTAAAAGAATGATCTGTTATCTTCTGCCAGTACTGATCTCCAGTCATTTCTACCAGAAACGTGCAGATATAAGAAATCTCTGAAACCAATACGTGCATCTGCGTAAACACCCATTTGACGTACACGTCCTACTGATTCACTTCCATTACGGTTACCAGTTGTGTTTGAAACGTTATAAAGTCCGCCCTGAACCATGTTGCTTGAAGATACTCCAATTGATTTAGAGTTATCATCTCTTGAACTTGCTCCTAAAATAGCGTTTAAAGAGAAATCTTTGCTTAATTTATTAATGTACTGCGCCTGGAATTCAGGGTTTACACGAGTTTCAAATGATGAACCATCGTTCACATTACCAGTGATGTTAGCAAAGTTACCGGTGATACCTAATCTGTAATCAGAATAAGTGAATTTATCAGTCCAGCCTTTATTAGATTGATTACGGGTAGCTAAACTAACGCGGAATAAGAAAGATAAAGGCTTAAGCGGTGACCATTTTAATTGTGCGTTACCGGTTAAATAATCATTTCTTGTTAAAATTCTATTGTTATCTAACGTGAAATAAGGGTTTGGATAGTACTCATTAAAGTATCCGTCCGGTGAAGCATAAGGATCATTTCTCCAGTCGCTGTAACGTGTCAATGGAATTTGACCAGGAGTTTGCAATACGTTATTGAACGCATTACCAACATCACTTGACTGATCGTATCTGTTTTGAACGTAGTTAGTACTGAAATCAAAATTCAAATTGTTGGTAAGTTCTCTTGATCCGTTTACTCTGAAACTAAATCTGTTGTATTTATCACCAGGAACTGTAGAAGTTTGGTTGAAATACTGACCAGAAGCATAGTAAGAACCTTTATCATCACCAGCTGAAAAGCTTAAATCTGTTTGGTTAGAAACACCTGTATCCCAGAATTTATTTTTATCATTTGACCAGCTGTAAGGAACAGTTTGGATAGATCCATCAGCTAAAGGCTTACCAATTTCACGCATGCTGCCATCAAAAGCAGGACCGTATTGCTGGTTCTCATAAGCAGTGTAAGAAGGAATATCATCCGGACCAGTACCTGAACCGAATCTTTTTTGAAGCTGAGGTAAGAAAGCTACCTGCTCAAAACTGGTTACCTGGCCAACATTAATTTTAGTCTGACCTTTTTTACCTCTTTTTGTAGTAATCAATAAAGCTCCGTTAGATGCATCAGAACCGTAAAGAGAAGCTGCACCTGCACCATTCAATACCTGGATACTTTCAATATCTTCAGGATTTAAGTTTCCTAAAATACTTGTTGGAACAATAACGTTATCCACTACAACTAAAGCCTGGTTGTTACCTAATAAAGAACGGTTACCACGTAATACTAAACGAACGCTTGGGTTAACACCACTGCTCACTGCGTTTACCTGTAAACCGGCAACTTTACCAGTTAAGGCACTACCAACGTTAAACGCTTTAGCCTGAGTTAACTCAGCTGCTCTAACAGTAGTAGCCTGGTTACCTTGCTCACGACGCTGAATATTAACACCACCCGCGGTTACTACAACCTCGTTTAATGAGTTAATATCTTGTGTTAATACAACATTTAAGGAATTGCTTGCACCTAATGTTATAGTTTTAGTACTATAACCAATGTAGGTAATGGTGATGCTTTTGCTTGCGGCAGGTACACGCAAACTAAATTTACCATCAACACCTGTTTGGGTTCCAACTGAAGTGCCGGTTACTACGACACTAACACCCGGAAGTGGCAACCCGTCTTCCTGGGCGGTTACTGTACCTGTTACAGTTCGCTCTGTTGTTGTTTGAGCCATTGCCTGAACAGCTACGAACAATAACAGAAACAAACTTTGTAGAAGTTTTTTCATACTGAATTAATTAATGTTTAGTTTATGATTATTTAATCGCTAAAAATGCTGATACAATAAGGCATTACAAAATGTTTAAACGTTTTTTTTAATGACAATTTTTCAACTGCCTGATTATTAAGTATTTAATCTTTAACATTTTTTAACATTTATTTATGAAAATATTTTAACTAATGCCTTTTTAGGTACATTCTTTAGTTTTAGTTAATTTATTAAGTTAAAAAAATAAGATGCAACACTTTACTCCCTAAATCTGGATTCAGGATTATAGTTTAAAAATTCAGAAAACAGAGGCAAACAGACTATGAAAAATAGGTCATAAAAAAAGGAAGCCATCTTATCAGATGGCTTCCTTTTTTATTATTTTCTTACTATTTAGTAACCCGGATTAGGCACTAAACTTGGGTTATTATCAACTTCTCTCTGCGGAATTGGAAGGATTGTTTTTTCACCCCCAAAGGCGGCCAAAGTTACTCCCTGACGCAGATTACCACGGTTTCTAAGAATATCCATTCTTCTGTGACCTTCAAATGCCAATTCTTTTCTTCTCTCAAGTAATATTGCATCTACTAATGATTGCTGAGTTGCGAAAACCAATTTTGGCGCTAATCCAGCACGGCTTCTTAGATTATTTAAGATAGTAATTGCTTCAGGACTTAAAGCTGTTTGTCTTGCTAGAGCTTCAGCTAAATTTAAGTAAACTTCGGTAGTTCTTAATACCGGAGAGTTATCTGAATTATTTACAGCATCAGGATATTTAGTAGAGAACACTCTTGTTAAACCATCGGCAGCTGTACCACTACTTTTTAAAGCATAACGTAAATCACCCGGTTCAGCTTCGTAAGCAGCAATAAGGCTTGCTGAAAAAGGAGCATCACCACGACCACCAACAGCTGTTGGGCGGAAGTAAGCGGCCCAGCCACCTGAACCTGTTCTTCCGTTATCTACAGCTGAGTTTTGGATTGTGAACACGTCTTCTGCCGTATTTTTATCGTAGAAAGAATAATCAGCTGCAAGTGCATACTGTCCGGTTGCTAATGCTGCACGGGCAGCTGTAACTGCAGCAGGCCATTCTTCACGGTATAATTTTAACCTTGATAATAATGCAAATGCTGCACCTTTGGTAGCTCTTCCTCTGGTATCAATACCGGTAGCATAACTGGCAGGTAAGGCAACTGATGCTTCTTCCAGATCTGTTTGAATTTGAGTGTGAACTTCGTTCAGAGTGTTACGGGCAGGAAAAGTAATAGTTCCTGTGAAATCCTCTAATACTAAAGGAACAGCAAGATTACTTCCATTACTAACCTGGAAAGGCTGAGCAAACATATCTGCTAACTGGAAGTAAGCCAGAGCACGCATGAATTTAGCCTCTCCCACAAACTGAGATTTCTCTGCATCAGTAAGTCCCGGTACATTTCCAATCTGAGCTATTACTTTATTTGCTCTGGTAATAACCTGGTAGTGAACCTGCCAAAGACCCGAAATGTTGGTGTTGGTAGAAACCGTTGTAAAATCTCTTAATTCCTGCAATGTTGGAAAAGAGCCTACAAATTCTACGTTATCTCCCATGTACTCACCAATTAACTGTGGAAGAGATCCGGAAAATTCTAAAGTTTGGGCAGTACTGTAAATTCCTAAAACCGCACTTCGTGCTGTAGACGCACTATTGAAAATAGTCTCTTCAGTTAAATCCTGCTCAGGCGTAAGGGCTAATTTCTTCTCACAAGAATTGAGAGAAAGGGTTAGTCCTGCTGATATTGCTAATATATATTTAATCTTCATTATGTTTTATTTAAAATCCTAGGTTAATACCAAAAGTGATTGATTTAGCTTGAGGAAGAGCAAAGAAAGATTCTCCGATTACTCCGTTACTTGCACCGTTAGCTGAAACTTCAGGATCCGGTCCTCTAAAATCTTTGTTTTGAATTGTTAAAAGATTTTGTCCCAGAGCGTAAATTCTTGCACTACGGATCAATTTAGTTTTGCCTAATAACTCAGGTGAGAAATTGTAACCAAGAGTTACAGTTTTCAAACGGGCATAAGAACCATCTTGTAACTGACTGGTAGAAAGCTGTTGGAAAGTGGTACGTGTTGGACTGTTTAAACGTGGAGCAAATGAATTATCTCCAGGCTGCTTCCAATAATCTAACAGATCAGTACTCTTGTTATAAGATCCTGTTCCAAAATTTTCTGTAAAGCGTAATCCATCAATAAGTACTTTGTTTCCGTAAGCAAAGTTAAAGAATGCACTCAGGTCAAATGATTTATATCTGAATGAGTTAGTGAAACCACCTACAAAATCAGGATCAGCATGACCGGCTAAAACTCTGTCAGCAGCTACCGGAGTCGTTGTTGGCGTTCCGTCTTTTGTCAACCACTCTGCATCACCAGTTTCAGGATTGATTCCTTTATATCTGATTACATAAAAAGAGTTTCTGGATTCACCTTCAATAGCTCTTTGGGCAGTAGAACCTAAAATAAAGTTACGGCCTTCTGCATCACGGTTTTCAGGTAATGAAAGAACAGTGTTTTTGTTGAAACCAATGTTGAAGTTAGTGTTCCAGGTAAAATTAGTTGTTTTTATGTTTTGAGATCCTAAAGTAATTTCAAAACCTCTGTTTCTTAATTCACCAACGTTTTGAGACGCTGCAGCAAAACCAGTAGTGAACGGATAAGGAACGTTAGCTAATAAACCTGTAGTAAGCTTGTTGTAATAGTTCAGCTGAACATCTAACGCATTTAAAACTCGTGCTGTTAAACCAACATCTAACTGTGCAGTTTCTTCCCAACTTAAGTTTGGATTTGCAACACGGTTAGGAGTTGAAGCAGAAGCATCAGAATAAGCAGCACCTGCAGCAAAAGTTCCTAAATAGTTATAATAACCAATGTTATCATTTCCTGCAGTACCATAACTGGCTGTTAATTTAAGGAATTGAGCAAATTTACTATCCTTATTAAAGAAGTTTTCGTTAGATAAAACCCAGCCTGCAGATAATGCATAGAAAATACCGTATTTGCTGTTTTGACCAAAACGTGAGGAACCATCTCTTCTTAAAGAACCTTCAAATAAATATTTGTCGGCGTATCCATAACCTAAACGTGCAAACTGAGACTCTAAAGCAAATTCAAATGCAGTTTGAGAAGCAGTTGTTGGGGTAGAAGCTGAACCTAAGTTTGGAAGATCATCACTTGCAAAACCAGAACCATCTAATAAGTTGTTGGTATTACGGGCAGTTTCAAAGCTATAACCTAATAACGCGTTTAATGTATGGTTCTGACCAAGAATACGGTTATAAGTCAACGTATTTTGGGTTAACCATTTATTATCACCGCTTTCTGATACGTATGCATAACCACCTGGTGTGAATACATCAACTTCACGGTATCTTTCGTCAAATAAAACATTATCAATACCCCAGTCAGTTTTGAATGTTAATCCTTTAATGATATCAACTTCCGCGAAAGCGTTACCGGTATTACGTGTAGAAGTAAGAGTATTGTAACCGGTAGTTTCTAAACCAATAACGTTTTGAACGAAACCGGTATTTACAAGATTTCCATCAGCATCATAAGGAACTACGTATGGTAACTGTAAGTAAGCTGCAGTTAAGGGAGCGTAAGTACTGTTTTCAGCACCGATACGATCTGAATTTACACGAGCTAAATTGTAGTTTAAACCGAATCTAACTTTATCAGATACATTATGCTGGAAATTAAAACGTCCTGATAATTTTTCCAGATCATTTCCTAAAGTATAACCGGATTCATCTGAGAAAGTACCACCAACAAAATATTTAGTTTTCTCACTACCACCGGCAGCGTTCAGATTAAAGTTATTTACTTTACCTGTTCTTACAACTGCATCAGCCCAGTCAAAACTTGTTGTTGGGTAATTTGGCACAGCCAGATTATTCGCTGTTAAATATTCTGTACGAAACTGACGCCATTGGTCAGCATTCATATATTTTAAAATATCAGTCGGCTCTGAATAACCTGTGTAATAATCAAAATTGATGTTTCCTTTAGAGTTGAAAGCACCTGATTTAGTCTTAATTAAAACTACACCATTGGCACCTCTTGATCCATAAATAGCAACTGCTGAAGCATCTTTAAGAACTGAAAGGCTTTCAATATCATTTGCATTGATGTTTAATAATGGATTTAAACCTGATGAACCACCCTGAGCCTGAGTATAAGCACCAGTATTCAATGGAACTCCATCAACAACATATAATGGCTGACCACCTGCATTTAAAGATGAACCACCGCGAACTGTAATTTGCGCTGCTGCTCCTAAAATACCTGATGAATTTACCATGTTAACACCTGCTGCCTGACCCTGTAAAATTTGCTGCGGACTAATTACCGGAACGTTTTTAAAAGATTCGGCATTAACTGAAGAAATTGTTTGAGTACTTAAAGCACGGCTCTGCGTACCATAACCTACTACAACAACTTCAGAAAGTTGCTTGTTGTCAATTTGCAATGCAACATTTATAGTACTACCAGAGCCTACAGGCACCTGTTTTTCGGCATAGCCAACATAAGAAAATACTAGTGTTGAGGTATTTCCTGAAATAACAATGGAATACTTTCCATTGGCAGAAGTTTGGGTAGCCATATTGCTTCCTTTAACCTTAACAGATACACCCGGTAGAGGTAATCCATCGTCTTCTCCTGTTACTGTTCCTGTTACAGTTCGCTCTGGACTTACTTGTGCTATTGCCTGAATAGCTACAAATAAAAGCAGAAACAAACTTTGTAGAAGTTTTTTCATAGTGAAATAATTAATGTTTAGTTTACAATTATATAATTCTTAAAAATGATCATCTAATATGTGAAAACAAAATGTTTAAACATTCTTTATTATTTCAACTTTACAAACAACTGACAATGAATTAATTAAAAATATAGCGTAGTTTATATCAAATTATGGTGATAAAAAGGAAAAAATTAAAATAAAACTGGCTTACAGCCTTCAACATGATTATGTCAATAATGAAAAATGCCCCTGAGGATACTCAGAGGCATTTTTTTTATTTCAATTTAAAAACAATCAATATGCTGAAGTATTTACAGGTGTTGCCACAAACAAATCAGCTGATCCTAATTGAGGAGTGTTGGCATTTGAATTAATTTCATTTTGAGGATAAAAGTACCGTTGAGGAATTTGGCTGCCGGTTTTAGGTGGGACACCAATAAAATTTTTTGTTCTCCTCAGATCATTAAATTGCTCCATCTGACCGGCAAGCGTAACATATCTTTCCTCAAGGATCTCTTTTAAAAGAGCGTCATTCTGAGATAAAAGCCCTGCGGCATTTGCAATTCCCCCGGCAGAAAAATCAGAAAGGACATACGGATCATAATTTAAGCCAAGAGCTATATAACCGCTTCTGATATATCCTCCCGAATTTAAATAGGCTCTAAATGCATTTAATGCTGCTAAAGCATTGGCTGCATTTCCGGTCTTCATTTGAGTTTCGGCAATTATGAGCTGATTCTCTTCGTAAGTAATTAATGGAAAAGGGTTATTTGCTCCAAAAAATCCTGTTTCTTCAGTAGGAACTCCCCAGTCAAAATCACAAAGAACATTTGGATCCAACCCTCCGGTGTTTAATCCTTCCTGAAATAGATAATTGAACCGAGCGGTTTCATCCGTTTTACTGTTGCCCCGATAATTTGGAGATGAGCTATCAAGCAAGGAAGGAAGATATGCACCATCTGCTGTCATGTATCCCGGGCGATTATAGGTCAAAAAATCATAATAAACATTAAAATCAGCACCAAAAGTAGATCCGTGAGGAGCCATCATATTACCAGAAACATCCTGAATGCCTTGCTGTGCTTCGCTTAAAGCCAATGCATAATTTTTTGTATGTAAATAAAATCTGGCTTTTAACGTATGAGCTGCAGCTATCCATTTAGCCGTGTTTCCTCCATAAAATATATCCTTTGAATTATTCCAGGCAGTTTGCCCAACCCCCGACGCGAGATTATTGATAGCCGAATCAAGCATCAGCTGAATTCCGGCATACACATCAAGCTGTGGATCAAAAGCCGGCTGAGGATATAATTCCGCATTACCAGCTTCTGTAAAAGGTATATCGCCCCATAAATCGGCTGCTAAACCAAAAGCCTGAGCTTGCATAACCTGTGCTATTCCTACCAATACGCGATTGTTTACCGCTGCAGATTTATTCTGTATGATTTTAGCCTGAGCTATTACTCCCTGATATAAATTATCCCAGGTATCATCATAATCAGGTGCGGTGGATAAATAATTTTCAAATAACACATACTGGCGGTCAGAGCCTGTAAATGTATTCGCGAATATTCCTCCGATTCGTGCCAGGTTTCCTTCATAAACTAAAATGGATGTAGTTTGTGCACCACTCAACAATAGATCAGGAGGAGAATCTATTGGACTGTTGGGGCTTATATTCAGGTCGTCCGTTATTTTTTTACAAGATCCGGCAACAAAAAATATAAAGCTTAGAAACAGTATTTTACAAATACTGGATCTGCGTTGTATTAAAGGTTTCATAATGCTGCATTTAAGTAAATCTTAATAATTAACCTTTACCGAAAACAGAAAGGACTTCGTACTTGGATTATTAAAATAATCCAATCCACGGCCGTTTGAGGCACCTGTTAGATTCGTTTCCGGATCAATACCGGTATAATCTGTGTTAAGCCACAAATTCCGTCCGGTAACTGATAATTCCAGTGAACTAAGTCTGGTTGCAGTTTTAAATTTTGAACCATTAAATAAATAAGACGCACTCACTTCCCGAAGACGGGTACGGGTTCCATCTTCTATAAATTGCTCAGACCCTGCATTTCCAAAACCACCCCCGTTATCTCTGTACCAGGCTTGGGTTAAAGCAACCGGACCGGCACCAAAATCTCCAATAGAACCACGAAAAGTTGATCCCGAAGTAATTGTACTGCCATCGTAGGCTCTTAAATCCTGATTTGCTGTAACTTCTGAACCCAGATCGGCATGTGTTCCAAAAAAGTATAGCGCCCCTTTTGTCCCATTCCAAACGTCACCTCCCTGTACATGGTCAAACAGAAAGCTTAGACTCGCATTTTTAAATCTTAAAGTATTGGTAATTCCGCCTATCCAGTTCGGATTGGGATCACCCAAAATAGATTCTTCTACAGCGGGAGTTGGGAAACCGTTAGCATCGAGCACTAAATTCCCTGAAGCATCTCTGTTAAAAGGTACGCCCCACAAAACGCCCAATGGTTCACCTTCTACTGCCCGGGATGAATTACCGGCGAATCCATTCAGAAAAAATGATTTAACGCCTTTTAGATCAGTAACTTTGTTCTCATTTTTAGACCAGACAACGGATGTACTGAATTCAAAGTTTGGTTTTTTAACCCAAGTTGCTCCCAGATCCACTTCAAATCCTTTATTGGCGATTTCTGCAGCATTATCATTTCTTTGTGTAAAACCGGTTGTACCCGGAACCTGAATTCCAAAAATTGCTCCGGTTGTTTTGTTATCGTAATAAGTAAAACCAAGACTGGCCCGGTCATTCACAAAGCGAAGATCAGTCCCCAATTCAAATTCTCTTTTCCTTTCCGGTTCAATATCCGGATTTCCCTGCAGGAAATTTCTTGAATATCCGCCCTGATAGTTTGGTGAAGATGCATCCAGTTGCGGTCCGTAAGATTCTAAAGATACTGCCGGATTAAAATATGTACCGGTTAAATATGGATCAGGCTGAACTCCCACTTCACCGTAACTGGCCCTGAATTTACCAAATGATAATATTTTACCTTCACCCTCAGAGAATAAAGGAAGCTTTGTAAACTGCCAGGCCAGGCTTGCTGAAGGATAAAAGAATGTATTAGCAAATGTGGATGAATTTTCTGACCTGCCTGTAAGATCCAAAAATAACTGGTCAGCTAAACCGATCGAGGCTTGTGCATACGCCGCAGCGGTGCGGATTGTGGACCTGTAATTAAACGGAAAGCGGGATGAAGCTGCTGAATTAGTCAGATCAAAAGGTGCATCGGGTAATATAAAATTTTGAACTGCCGAACCGATATTTTCATAGTAGCGGTTATTGTAATTAAATCCTACCAGCAGCGTACCATCAAAAAGATCACTAAAACGGTGAGTTCCTTTCGCTATTACATCTGCATTTATTTGATTTTCGGATAGTTCCTGAACGACTAGACGTCCACCCGGATAAGCAGCAGATAAAGTAGGGTAATTGTCATAACGAGCATCGGACCAAAAATCAACACCCCCTCTAGCTATAAATGATAGCCAGTTGCTGGCTGTTAAATCTCCCTGAAATGAACCCGAAAGCCGATTTACTGTAGTTGTGCTTGTAATTTTATTTATAATCCAAAAAGGATTATCATAACCAGAATTGGTATTCGCTCCAATAGGATTTCTATATGAGATCTGGCGATTAGGAAAGATGGCACCATTGGCATCTACGTAATTTCCTTCAAAAAATTCAGAATTGAAATCTGGGGCAGTTCGTAAACCGCCAAGAAATATTCCGCTTAAGTTAGAACCCTGCTGAACCCGATCGGCATTTACGTGCGAATATGCTAAATTAGTAGAGAGTTTAACTTTGGTTCCGAATCGACGGTCGGCGTTTAGCCGAAAATTTTTGCGATGGTATTCGCTTCCTTCCCGTATAATTCCATTTTGATCGAGATTTGAAAAGCTTGTATAATACATTGTTTTTTCATCTCCTCCGCTAAGAGATAATGTATTGTCCCAAAAATTGCCATCCTGAAATAATTCTTTACTATGATCAAAAACATTTTGAGAATTTTTGCCACCGTGTGGATTAGCGGCTGTACCGTTGGGAATTGGATATCGCAAACTGCCATCCGGCAAAATAACATAAGCTCCTGAAGTATTGAATGCGTCAACTCCTCCGGCACGGTCCGCAATTTTATCTCCCCATGATGCAGGGTTTGTGCCATTGTAAAGACCGTTTAATCCTTGTCCAAAAGATCTTTGAAGCGGAACGGATTGATTCAGCTTATCAACGGAATATGTTGATACCAAAGAAATATTTACTTTATTATCAGTAAGTTTTCCTTTTTTCGTGGTGATAATTATAACCCCGTTTGCAGCTCTTGTACCGTATAATGCCGCAGCTGAAGCACCTTTTAAAACTTCCATAGATGCAATATCATCTGCATTTAAATCGCTTAAACGGGATTGCTGAACAGTACCTGCAACATCTTCATTCGGGCTGTTACTGGAATTTCCGTTTCCAATGATATTGGTATTTGAAACCGGAATTCCATCAACTACAAACAGAGGTTGGGTATTACCGGTTATGGTACTTTGGCCACGAATCTGAACAAATGTTCCGGCGCCGGGTTCACCTCCCGAACGCTCTACCCGGACTCCGGATGCTTTACTTGCCAAACCGTTCAGTACACTAGTTTCACCTGATTCAGTAAGTTTTTCTCCTTTTACAGTAGAACTCGTGGAACCAAGCTTATCTTTTTGAGCTTCAAAACCTAGTGCAGTTACTACTACTTCACCTAATTGCTGAGCATCAGTTACCAGTAAAACATTTAATACGTTTGAGGCCGGAATACTCAATTCCTGAGAGGTATAACCCAGAAAAGAAAACTGCAAAATATTATTGGCCGCTGGAACCCGCAAACTATACTCCCCCTGAGCGTTAGTCTGAGTACCCGTTGTGGTTCCCTTAACTTTTACAGATACCCCGGGAATGGGTAATCCGTCACCCTTATCCCTTACCGTCCCGGTAACGGATTTATCCTGCGCTACAGAATTTGAAATTAAGAAGAGCAAGAATAAACATGTAGTTAAAAATGCTTTCATAACAATTAATTTTAAAAAATTTTAAAAAAGTACATTGACAATAATGTAAATATCTCATTATCAGCATATTAAATATACAAATTATTGGTTTTGATAACAACTTTTGAATAATTTAACAGTTATTTCAACGCATTCAAACCACATTAACCATAAAATTCTGACACATAGAAAAAATATACTACTATGTATTGCATATTACCAATCAATACATATATCTTTGTATCATGATAGTTGAGAACACACAAACCCAAATGAGGAAGGGAATACTGGAATACTGTATTCTTTCGATTATTTCCCGAGGGGAAATATATGCCTCTGATATTATCAACGAGCTGAAGAAGGCCCGGCTCCTGGTAGTAGAAGGAACTTTATATCCTTTATTAACACGTTTAAAAAATAATGGACTTCTTAGTTATAATTGGCAGGAATCCACTTCAGGGCCACCCAGAAAATATTATGTACTCTCTCCCTCAGGATTAGAAGTACTTAATCGTCTGGATAAAACCTGGGAAGAATTAGCGTACGCAGTTTCAATTTCTTTAGAAGGCAGAAACACCGGAACCAGCACTGAACAATCTAACTCAACAAGCAATTAAACTTAAAGTCATGAACAAAACCATCATAATTAATATTAACGGCATCGTTTTTCATATTGAAGAAGATGCCTATGAAGTGCTCCGAAGTTATATGACTGAGGTTAAAAGGCATTTTGTTTATTCTCCCGACAGCGTAGAAATAGTTACAGACATAGAAAACCGCCTGGCAGAAATGTTTACAGAGCGTTTAACTATTTCCGCAAAACAGGTGATCGATTTAGTGGATGTAACTGATGTAACTGCGCAAATGGGCAGGGTTTCTGATTTTGAAATTGATGACGATGCTCCTGCATTTGTAGAATCTGAACCATTCAAAACAGGAAAAAAATTATACAGAGACATGGACGACCGCATTATTGGCGGAGTATGTTCAGGTGTAGGTCATTATTTTGACATCGAAGCACGCTGGGTGCGGATCATTTTCCTGCTTTTATTCCTGTTTGGAGGAACCGGTTTTATGCTATACGTCATATTATGGCTGGTAATGCCAAGAGCAGTTAGCCGTGCCGATAGAATGGCCATGAAAGGCGAACCGATTAACCTGCAAAATTTTAAAAGAAATTTTGACGAAGAAGTGGAAGGCTTAAGACATGGATTTTCACGTGCGCACAGTGAAGCTGTTCCCCTGATAAACAAACTGGGAAAAGCACTGGGTTCTATTCTGAAAGTATTTATAAAAATTATTGGAGGATTTGTAATCTTCATAGGAGGCATGGTGCTGCTTGGACTTACAATTGGCTTGCTCGTATTTCTTGGATTTTGGAACAGCAGCGAGTTGAACACATTCCCATTTAATATTTTTAATCCGGAATATAAATCAGTGCTGTCCCTGAGTGCATTTATCCTATTATTTATACCACTAGCAGCCTTAACATTATTTGCCATCCGTGTAATATTTAATCGACGAATTGTAACCAGAATCTCCTCTTTTGCGATGTTAATAATCTGGCTTACCGGCTTAGGTTTAGCAATCTATTTTGGTTCTAAAGTAGCAGGACAGTTTACAGAGGAGGCTACCTTTTCGCAGGTAACAGAGATAAAACCCGATTCTGTGTATTACCTGAAGTTGAACACCGAAAAATACCTGAGTAAAGAAGACAGTATGGTTTATAATATCGATCCCGGGAAATTCAGGGGCAGAACTATTATACGCGGAAGAAATGAAGATTATAACATGCCACGGAATGTGAGATTAAACATCGAAATGAGTGACACAGATAAACCGATTCTTACCCAGGAATTCAGTGCTAAAGGTCCTGACTTTGAAACTGCATTAAAAACTGCCCAGCAAACCCATTATCGCTTTATTCAGCAAGATTCAGTATTGCAATTTGACTGGAATACTCAATTGCGAAAAAATCAGCTTTGGAGGGATCAGGAAGTACGATTAACCCTGCGCTTACCTAAGAACACAAAGTTGATTATAGATGGTGGCCTGAACCGTTATCTGGAGGATTACAATCTTCGTGATTGCCAGGAAGACGATTCATATACAGCAAGTTCTGAATGGATTGTTACAGAATCAGGTTTAAAATGTACGAATGATTCTCTTTACCGCAAAAACCGTGGTGAGTTGGTTGAACAATGATTTAATTAACCGATGATTTATTGCTGTTTACCGAGAACACATGACAGTCTGCCTATTTGATATTGACCCGAAACCATTCTCATTATACATTTGAAGTATAAATTATTAATGCTTTAAAAAAATTGTTTAATACTAATTGATTAAAACTTATTATAATGGAAAAGAAACTTTATCGGGACCAAAATTCAAAAAGAATAGCTGGAGTGTGTTCCGGGCTTGCAGATTATTTAGATGTTGATGTAACTCTGGTAAGAATAGTATTCTTATTCGCTGCAGTTGCTACTTTAACAGGTTTTCTGGCCTATATAATCCTTTGGATTGCGGTACCTGCAAAACCTGTTAATTTCAACTCAGATTACTGCCATTACAAGCAAAGCCAGTTTAGCAGACACGAATATTAAACAGCTCAATTACATACCTGCGAAATAGTGCTTTCATAAAATATCAGACCAGAATGTAACCCAATCTGCTAATTAGTCGTCAAACCTATAACCGGCTGATATAACAGAAGACACCACCAAAACTACAACCAAAAAATATTACCTGGATTACCGGATAAGAGCATTTATGCTCTTAAGAGGAAATCTACATGCCAAAAAAACCAAACTTAACGCTTAAACAACATCAAAATGAGAAAGAATTACAGCGCATTTATTACAATATTGATGATTGTAATCATGCTATCAAGCAATTCAAAAATTATGGCCCAGACAAAATTAGCGGGCAGCAAAATTACAGGAAGTGTGATTGATGAGCAGAATAAACCATTAGACTTTGCTACCATTTTACTGGTTAAGACCAAAGATTCTGCAATGGTTAAAAGTTCCATGGCAGACGCGGAAGGGAAATTTGTATTTGAAAATATTTCGGAAGGAGAATACCGTGTATCCGCAAACATGGTTGGCTATAAAAAAGTATTCAGCAAATCATTTAATATAAATGCCGGCCAGCTGAAAATAGACCTCCCTCCATTACAAAGCTCTATGGATTCTAAACAGTTAAAAGAGGTAAGCATTGTAGCTCAAAAGCCTTTTATTGAACGTAAAATGGATAAATTGATTGTCAATGTAGAAAGCAGCAGCTTATCCGCAGGCAATACAGCAATGGAAGTTCTGGAAAAAGCTCCGGGTGTAACTATTGATAAAGATGACAATATTTCAATGAAAGGAAAACAAGGTGTATTAATCATGCTGGATGGTAAGCCCACTTATATGAGTTCTGCTGATGTGGCTAACATGCTTAGAAATATGCAAAGCAACCAGATTGAAACTATAGAATTGATTACAAGCCCTTCGGCAAAATATGATGCCTCCGGAACTTCCGGAATTATCAATATCAAAACAAAAAAGAATAAAAATTATGGAGTAAACGGAACTCTTACCGCAGGAACCGGATATGGCCAAACATCTAAATATAATGGCGGTACAACCCTTAATTACAGAAAGAATAAGATCAATTTATTTGGGAATTATAATTTCTCTGATAACGGAAGACTGCAAAATCTGGACCTTTATCGAAAAGTAACTTATAAAGATACCGTAACCAATTTCAGCCAGTTAAACAATCTGGACAACCGCCGCAATAGCAATTCTTTTAAAACCGGAGCGGATTTTTTCATCAACAAAAACCATACTGTAGGATTGTTAGTTAATGGATATTTTAACAACAACACTGAAAAAGCAAATAATTATACTTCACGAAACAACAACTTTAATCAGTCAGAAGACATTGTTATTGTTGGAACAAACAAGGAAAAATATCAGAACGTTGCTTATAATTTTAATTATAAAGGCACTTTGGATACCGCAGGAAAGGAATTATCTGTAGATCTTGATTATTCAAATTACCAGGGAAATCATGATGAGTTAAGAGACAACCGCTATAGCGCAACCAATATAGAACAGCGCAACGCACTTTTTGTAAAGAACTTTTCTCCTTCTGATATTGATGTAAAATCTATTAAAATTGATTACACACATCCTCTCAATAAAAGCAGCAAATTTGAAACAGGCTTTAAAGCAAGTATAGTAAAAACTGATAATGATTTACTGCTGGCAAAACTTTCTGAAAGCAGTAATGAGTGGATTGCAGATCCGGAATATACCAACCGATTTCTATATGATGAAAATGTAAATGCAGCCTACGTAAATTACAGTACTGAATACAAAAAGTTAGGAATTCAATTGGGTCTACGTGCAGAATACACTCATTCTAAAGGTAATTCAATAACCAAAAATCAATTGGTTGACCGTAAGTATATTGAGTTTTTTCCCAGCCTTTCATTATCCCGCACACTCGATAAAAACAATCAATTGGGATTTTCTTACAGCAGACGAATTGACCGTCCGGGTTATGATGACCTGAATCCTTTTATGAATTTCCTGGATGAATATACTTTCCAGAAAGGCAATCCTTACCTTAATCCACAATTTACAAGTTCATTTGACCTTTCACACACGTATAAAGGAGGTATAACCACATCCATCAATTACAGTCATACTGCCGATGTAATGACTTTTGTAACCGAGCAGGAGGACGAAACTTTAAGAACGTATGCCACACAGCGTAACCTTGATGAACAAAACATCTATGGATTAAATATCTACGCCCCTGTACCGGTTAGAAAATGGTGGAATATCAACAATAACCTGCAGGTTTTCCATATGGGATTTAAATCAAAATCAGACCAGGGTGAAGATTTAAACGCAGGACAGATGGCAGTAACTTACAACATGGATCACTCTTTTACCATTAACAAAACATTTACTGCTCAATTTTCCACCCAATATCAGTCGCCTTTACAATACGGTATATTTAAAGTGGGATCGCAGGTGGTAATGAATGCCGGATTACGCAAATCATTTATGAATAACAAGATGAACTTAAGCTTCAACATGAATGATATCTTCAACACCCGCCAGCAGAAAATTTCAACTACTTATCAGAATATGGACTTAAACTTTATCGAAAAAGGCGAAAGTCAGGTGGGAAGAATATCTCTTTCATACCGATTCGGTAAAAATGAAGTAAAAGCCGCCCGCAGACGCTCAACCGGACTGGAGGATGAAACGAACAGAATGAAGAACTAAATTAACGCTCAACAAATACCCCTAAAAGAAGGATCTGCAAATTTGCAGATCCTTCTTTTTTATATCACGCAATTAATTTCCAACCCTTCCTTGTTCTATCTCAGAACCTGTGCTTCTTCTTCTGGCAGATTTAATAGTTTTTTTGCCGAACGAATAAGAGAAACTAAGCTGAGCTGAACGGCTTTCATTTTTGTTCAAATTGGTTAAATCAAGGTTTTCAAAAATTGAACTATATTGATTCTGAGAAATATTAAAAATATCAGTAAATCTCAGTTTTAAACTTCCCTTTTTTTGAAATACACTGGCACTAAATCCGGCATCAACGTTATACGAAGCTTTGAAATTATAAATTCCATATACAGTAGGACTCTCATACTCTGTAGAAAGTTCAGCCTGCAATCTTTTACCTAATGAAAAACTCTGAAGTGTGGTGATGATGATATCAGGGCTTGTATTGTTAAAGAGGCCCATTGATGAACCAGTAGAATATTTAACCATATTGGCCTGCAAATTCAGATCAGCATTCCACCATGGCGAAATTTCAATCGGAGCATTCAGCTCCAAACCGTAAGTAAACTCCTTATCTAAATTCTTAGTAATAATTGTATTGACAAAAGTCTGGTCATTCTGTTCGTTCAGATCAAGAAAAACGTCATCCACAAAACTCGCTCTTAGCGTGGCGCTGAATTTATCTTTATACACATTACCTAACTCCACAACCTGTGTGTATGCCGGTCTTAATAGTGGGTTGCCTGATCTGAAACTATATTGATCCAGATATGCTAAAAAAGGATTTAAAGCATCATATCCGGGGCGACCAATTCTACGGCTGTAACTTATCAGGAGCTTATTATTCTTATTTAAATTTTGAGTGTATTGCAGGTTAGGAAAAAGGTCTAAATAGTTGCGGCTGTTTAAAAGTGAGGATGTTATGGAAAGTCCTTTTGTATTGGTTTGCTCAACCCGCAATCCCATAACTAAAGTGGAATTTTTGAAATCCTTATTCAGGCTGAAAAATGCCGCATTAATACGCTCATTAATGCTGAACTGATTTGTAAACCGGGCATCCGGAAGAAAAACCGAATTAACTAATGATCCGAAATCAAGCTGGCTTTCACCTTTAACTTTACTGGCCTGCAAACCCAGATCTAAAGATGAACTTTCACTCAGAGGAACAGAATAGTCTAATTTAAATGACTGAATAGTGTATTCAGAAGGAGAACTATTCTTAATGTCCAGGTTTTCGCGGTACGAAGATCCGGAAGCGGTTCTGAAATTATTTTTGAGGTATTCCAGGGAAGTCCGGTCATAACTGAGGTAATCCAGATCTACTGACAGATTTCCGGCCTTTTTTCCCAGACTCCCTTTATAATTCAGGTTGTAAATGTGGTTGGTTAATTTTCTGTTTTGATTAGATTCTGCAAAAATAGTGGAGTCAAGTGATCCCTGATTTAAGATACCCGAACTATTCAATTTATCAATTCCAATTCTGTTTGATGTACCGTTCATCAGAAATCCAATTATCTGACCTTTTCCCAGATTGAAATCTGTTCCGACCCGATAGGAATCGCCTATCCGCTGCTGCTTACTAAAAAAATCTACATCAATTGCGGTTCGGTTGGTATTTGCAAGCTGACGAAAAGATAAAATATTCTTCGACTGACTGATGTCTGCATGGTTATAATTTCCAAAAACGTTCAGAGTTTTATTGCGATGATTAAAACTTAATCCGGTAGAATACCTAAAGTTAGGATCATAAACCTCGCCCAGATCACTCCCCCCAGCCATAGCCGATAAAACTCCGTTAGTACCAAAATTCTTATCTTTTTTGATACGGATATTTATTATGGATGCGATTCCCGCCGCTGCATATTTTGCGGATGGGTTGCTGATCAATTCTACCTCTTGTATGTTAGCACTCTGGGTATTTTTAAGCAAATCAATCAGGTTCTCGTTTTCCATAAACGTTTGCTTCCCGTCTATCATAATTAATACACCCGACTTACCATTAAGTCTTATGTTATCACTATTATCTATCTGCACACCCGGAGCTCTGTTTAAAATATCATAAGCTGTACTTCCGGAAGATAAAATACTGCTTTCTATATTCAGAATAATTTTACCTGATTTTATTTCTACAAACCGTTCTTTGGCAGTGATATCCACTTCATCCAAAACCTTACTATAGGGTTTAATAATGAGATCGCCTGTTAATTTCCGAACCTCGGCTGAACTCAGATGATACGGTCCGAAGGTGGCATTCACAAAACCAATATAATTTACCGAGATTAAATAACTGCCTGCTGTTATCCCTTCAAAATTAAAAGAACCCTGTTTTCCGGAAATTTCAACTTTAACAACAGCTGAATCTGCTGCATGCTTTAAAATAACAGTGGCAAATTCAACCGGAAGGCCTTCTTTAGATACTATTTTACCTGAAACAGTTTTATATCCATCAACCTGAGCATTTACAGAAATGCTGATTAAAATCAGAATTGAAAAAAATGCATGGACCAATAGGCCGGGCAAATGGGTAGAAATACGTCTCAATTTAATAATCAGGTAGATCGCAATATACTTACATGGCCATTAATTGAAAAATTAATTTTCGATTTAATTTATTTCATTGTTTAACAAATTGAGTTAAACATTTATTTTCAAACTAAATTTGAATCAATTAATGTCCAACCATGAATACGGCATTACTAAAAATAAGTTTTCCATTCTCCCAGAAACTGCGGAAAAGAGGATCATCAGCTAAATAAACTACCGATCCGTTTCCGGTATTCTGAACCCCGAAAATTAAACCGTCCACCAGTTTTTTCTTTGTTTGAGTTCCCACAAAACCCGTTACATAATTATTTTTCTTAAATACCCCTACATTCCATCCGGATTCCAAATAATTATAAACCCGGTCATCCAATTTTAGAGTATAATAATAATCCGGAAAACCAAAACCCAACGGATGGGTATTATCCATGTTTACTTTATAAATGGCGCCCGGTATACTGGTTTTAAGATCATCCCGCTCGCGGTTGTCATAACTCTTCAGATTTTCATACGGATCCTTGTTTTTGTCATCTTTCTTTGGATCTTCCTTAGCTCTTAAATCAAATCCTTTTTTACCCGCCAGCTGTGAAACCGCATCTTCCAGTGCAATTAACTTTCCGCCATTACGTATCCAGGTCTGCATTTTTTCATTTCCCAAATCTTCATAATTTCCATTCGGAAGAATAAGAACATCAAAATCAGAATAATTTAAACGGTTTAAATCCTGTGAACGAATAATAGTTGCCGGATAAGCAATCTGCTGTTCAAAGAAATGCCATATTTCTCCAAAGGCCAGCGAGGAAACCCCATCACCACTTACAACAGCAATTCTTGGCTTCTTTATAAAACGAATTTTATCCGAACCCAGATCAGCGCCCTTGTCTACAAATGCCGAAGCCAGCGCCTGAATTGAAACTTCAGATTTCTTTGCCAGATCAGCGATAATTTCTCCGAATTTATTTCCCAAACTTTCATTACTTGTACGGGCAAT
Source organism: Daejeonella oryzae DSM 19973 (assembly GCF_000422945.1). Lineage (GTDB taxonomy): Bacteria > Bacteroidota > Bacteroidia > Sphingobacteriales > Sphingobacteriaceae > Daejeonella > Daejeonella oryzae. Next base: position 930,969 of record NZ_AUHA01000002.1, on the reverse strand, counting down.
AATCAGAGAACCGGCGCTGTATTTTTTGCCCGCAGTTTCAAATGGAACTTCAGAATACCGAACCTTGATATTTTTCTTTAACAGTTCTGAAAGAAATTTCACGTCAGAAACCGAGTTCCAGTTAGCTATATAAGCTACAGGGTTTTGAATTTCGCTGTTGGTAACAGCTGGTAAATCCAAATTTGAAGACAAAGGTTTAAAAGACTGACGGCTGGCATATGATTTTAATCCATACGCATATGGAAGTGCCCAGGCTGTAATATCATAGGTGGCAGAATCAGAAACAAATGTTTTAGGCTCAAACAACACTTTGAGCATAACAGATTTGGGCTGATAAGCGCTAATCACCATATCTGTTTTTTCAACATTGAAATTCTCGGTTTTACCTGAAAAATATTCAAATCCACTTCCACCTTTTGCAGCTCCGTAGCCAAACTCTATCCCGTTACGGGTTAAAAGAGTAGCTAATTTTTTAAGTTTTTCAGGATTCTCTCCTTTAATTACATACGTTTTAAAATCTCCCGAAGGATTGGATTTGCTAGATGCGAAGTATTTTTTAAACTCAGTTATAGCTCGTTCAGCATTGTTAGACGTGGCTTCAACCGTAGAAAGTCCGGTTGTATAATGATGATCAATGCGGTCTTTTAAGGTTAATGTATCTCCTTCTTCATTGATAATAGCAAGCCCTGCACGCCCGCCTCCGCCTTGTTCATAAGTCATTCCTATGGAGCCATTATAGGTTGGATATGTATCTCCGTACGATGGATATAACAAATCAAAACGTTCTTTGGTAAAATACATCCAGCCGTTCTGATCAAAATAGCGGGCGTTATTTTTCCCGATTATCGTTTGAAACTCCCGCTGCCATTTGGTAATATCCTGATGAAAAGGCTCGGCCGCCGGCGCAAAATAATACGGTTCATTAACTCCCTGCTCATGAAAATCGACATGAACCTGTGGCAACCATTTATTATATAAAGCAACACGTTGCTGTGTTTCTATCTGTGATTGCCATGCCCAGTCGCGGTTCAGATCAAAATAATAATGATTTGCACGACCACCAGGCCAGGGTTCCATATGTTCGCGGGCTATAGCCAGCGGATCTGCAGTTGCATTTCTAACGGGATTATAAAAATTAACGTAGCGCTCTCGTCCATCCGGATTTAAACACGGATCAATAACAACCACTGTGTTTTTGAACCAGGCACGGGTACGTGCATTTGACGGATCTGTCAGATCATACAATGTTTGCATGGAGGCTTCTGTGGATACTGATTCATTGCCGTGAACATTATAACTTAACCACACAATAGCGGGAGCATTGTTTATCTGACTTGAACTTTCCAATCCCGCCAGGCTGATATTGTTTTTACGGATGTCTTCAAGGCGGTTTATATTCTCATCAGAAGCGATGAAAGCAACAAGCAATGGTCTTCCTTCATTGGTTTTGCCATACTCCTGGATTTTAATATTTTTAGAAGCAGAAGCCACGTATTTAAAGTAGTCAATAACACGATGATGTGCTGTAAACCGCTCACCTAATTTATAACCTAAAAATTCTGAGGGGGATTGTAATTTTTGAGCCTGAGTAGTAAAAATGAAAATAAAGAGCAGGCAGGCAAGCAGGGAAAATCTTTTCATGCGCCTAATCTACAAAATCTGAATGCGAAATTCTATAGGCGATTTATGGAAATATCTTGTGTAAAATCTAATCAGATCATTAAAAATCTTAGCTAATATTGCAGTAATGAATATCGATCAACTATATCAGGTTTATCTAAATAAGCGAGTTATTTGTACAGACACACGCCAAATTACGGCCGGCTGTTTGTTTTTTGCCCTTAAAGGCGAAAATTTCGACGGGAATAAATTTGCCTTGCAGGCTTTAAATGCTGGGGCAGCGTATGCTGTAATTGATGATGAGCAATTCAAAACCAATGATAGGTTCATTCTGGTTGATGATGTATTAACTGCATTACAGGATCTGGCCAGGCATCACCGCAGGCAGCTTAAAATTCCGTTTATAGGAATTACCGGTTCTAACGGAAAAACCACTACCAAGGAATTACTTTACTCTGTATTATCGCAGCATTGCAAAACCCATGCAACTTCCGGAAATCTGAATAACCATATTGGCGTACCCTTAACTATTTTATCTATTCCTGAAAAAACGGATATAGCTATTATTGAAATGGGAGCAAATCATCAAAAGGAAATTGAATTTTTATGCAGTATAGCTGAGCCTACACATGGAATTATTACCAATGTGGGCAAAGCGCATTTAGAAGGTTTTGGCGGGTTTGAAGGTGTAAAAATTGCTAAGGGAGAATTGTATGACTATATGCAAAATACGCGGGGAACTGTTTTTGTGAATAGTGATAATTTTGAACTTGTTGATATGTTGCGGGAACGAACAGTCGAAAAGATTGTATCCTACGGCAAAACAGCTGATAACTTTGTTTCCGGAAGCTTGCTGTCAGAAACTCCATTCCTGGAAGTTGCCTGGCATCGCGAAGCACAGGAAATTGATGATAAAACCCATATTTCAAGGTCCAATTTAAGCGGAACCTATAATTTTGAAAATATTCTGGCTGTAATTTGCATCGGCACTTTTTTTAAATTAAGTGCGGAGCAGATTAATGCGGGCATCGAACTATATAATCCTGTAAATAACCGGTCGCAAATTAAAAATACCGACAGCAATATGCTGATATGCGATTATTATAATGCCAATCCAAGCAGCATGCTTGTTGCCATTGATAATTTGAATGCGGCGCCGGGAAAAAACAAGGTGATGATACTGGGCGACATGTTTGAACTGGGTTCACATTCATCTGAAGAGCACGCACATATAATCGCGAAAGCTGAATCTGTAAAAGCTCAGAAATGCATATTTGTTGGGGAGGAATTTTATAAGCACCAAAACAACACTTCCGAATTTTACAGAACCACTCAGGATGCATACGATGCGCTGAAAAAAGATCCTGTGAAAGATTCCAGTGTCTTAATAAAAGGTTCGAGAGGAATGAAACTTGAAACGCTTTTGGATTTATTATAGATTAAAACTAAAAAATTATTTCCCGCAGATAAGTTCAGTAAAAATCTGGCTTAAACGCTGCGGGAAATAATTCAGTTTTCATAGTTCAAATTACTGCAGACTGTAAGTCAGTTTTCCGAAAACATATCTTCCGTTGTAACCAAACTGCGGAACTGCACGACTGTAAATAAAACGGCCGTTAGATGTATTATCTCTGCTTCCGGAGTAATTCTGAGTGGGGTCTCCGCTCAGATTATTTTCGTTATTTCTCGGATCGATATAGGCTTTGTCAGGATATACGTCAAACAGGTTATTTACCCCGATGGCAAAATTCATGTCTTTCCTGAAATTATAATTTACTGTTAAATCAGTGATCCATTTAGGTGAATAAGTTTGGTCCAATTGCAGAGGCAGATTTACCAAGGCCGGATCGGTTGCATTTAATGACGTTACCTCTCCAAAACGAACCGTACGTACCAGCAACCCATACTTACTTGAAGAGTAGTTTGCGCTGAGCGTATATTTATTTTTTGGAACAGAAGTTTCAAAACGGGAGCGCTCCAAACGGTCGAATAATCTTGCTTTTAAAGCCGGATCATTTTCAATTTTTGGAGAACCCTGAACTTCTTCAACATTGGTATCATTAAAATTGGCTGCGGCGGTTATTGTAATGCGATTACCTGAGGTTCCCAAATCAAAGCGATCGCTTAAAACCACATCCAGACCTTTGGTTTTAGTAGAAATTGCATTGGTAAAAAACTGCACGCTGTTAATTAAGCCATTCGGATCAACCGTATTTAAAATCTGGTTTACCGTTCCTGTTGGAATTTGATTTCCGCTGCCGTCACGTTCGCGGGTGTACTGACTTGAAAATACAATGCGATCGTCGATGTTTAACTGGTAAGCATCCACCGTAAATGTCAAATTCTTAGCTACCTTACCTGCTAAACCAACACTATAGGAATTGGAAAGTTCGGCCTTTAATGAACCAACGCCAAACTGATTGACTACCGTATTATCATTATTAACTGTTAAAACCTGAGTTGGCTGTCCCTGCACAAACTGGGTACTTTCGTTATTGAAATATCTCTGGTGCAATGACGGCGCCCTGAAGCCGGAAGCTACCGCTCCGCGAATAGCTAAATCGCCAACTACTTTTAATCTTCCGGTGAATTTGTAAGAAAAATTATTGCCGAAATCGCTGTAATCCTCATATCTGCCTGCGGCACTTAATAATAAACGCGGACCAAATTCTCCTTCCAGATCAAGATAAACACCTGTATTATTACGGGACTTATCCAAAGCATTGGATGGTGTAAAGCCCGGAAATACCTGGGCACCCGCAGCCGTAAATGAAGTACCAATTCTTCTGCCGGGAATACCTCTGGATGGCTGCCCGAAAGAATAAGATAACTCCTCACCGGCTCTGATCTGGTAATCATCTATTCTATGCTCAGCACCCACCGCCACGTTAACAGAACTTTTTCCGGTACCGAAAGCAAATTTTCTGTTTATATCCAGGTTGGTAGTATTCTGACTAAACCGTAGTTCGCCGGCCCTGAACTGTGTAGGGCTTGTACCAATTGGAAGCGATGCATTTAATGTGTTGGTAATATCAAACCGAATTGAATTTTGCCCCATCGAATTACTGATATCGTAATTCCATTGACCCAGCAATCCTTTAACTCCGGCGGTTAAAGAAATATCATCAATATCCGTTGTAATTAACGGTAAAAAGCCATTCGGGTAAATCGTTACATCAACTTGCGATGACTGCGATGGCAGGCGATAGAAGCCTGCGGCTTCGCCAAGCTTATTGGTATATCCGTGATTAAAATAAAACTCATGTTTTTCTCCCAGCTGATGTGCGCCGTTTATAAAATAACCCAGATTTTGCGATTCAGAATTTCCAACCCGCATGTTATTCCGGTCTAAGCCGGCAGCATCTGCACGAGCGTCATCGGCAGCTTTTAAGGCAGCGTAACGGCTTTGAAATTCAGCCTCAGTTTCGGTAGCGCCTTTTGACGGAAGTGATGAATACAAAAGCGGCCGTGTATCTAAACCACCCCGATTTGTTGCACCACGGGCAAGATACTGTGCTCCAATATTGATAAAGCCTTTTCCCTCAAGATCAAACCCCTTGCTGATATCAGCCTGAAAGGTTTTACCATCATACATTTTTCTCCCCAATGCTTCGGTAACTGATTGCCCGTAGGTGGTAGAAAAATTTAGAGGTGTATTTTTCTTTAAGATGATATTAATTACTCCGGCAATAGCATCAGATCCGTACTGAGCAGCGGCACCGTCACGCAATACTTCTATGCGGTCAATTGCGGCAACCGGAATGGAGTTCATATCTGTACCCACAGTTCCACGACCAAAAGTTCCATTGATATTAACCAAAGCAGTTGTGTGGCGTCTTTTTCCGTTAACCAGCACCAAAACCTGGTCTGGTCCCAAGCCTCTTAAAGATGCAGGGTCAATATGGTCGGTACCATCTGATACTGTTTGGCGGTTAGAACTAAAGGAGGGCGCTACATAGTTTAAAATCTGAGTAACATCTGTCTGGGCAAAATTCTTTACATCACGGGCGGAAATAACATCAACCGGAACGGCCGTTTCAATATTGGTTCTGGGAACCGTAGAGCGTGAACCAACTATAATTACTTCGTCTAAAGAAGATTCAGCTGCACGCAGGGTAAAATTTCGGACGCCGGTTTCAGTTCCTATCGTAGCGTTTTCATTTAATGTTTCAAAACCTATAAAGGAAATTCGAATGCGGTAGGTGCCGGGATTGGGGAATTTCAGAATATATTCGCCATTTACATCGGTAGAGGTTCCAACCTGCAAACCCTCCACTGCCAGCGAAACTCCGTTTAATGCGTTTCCCTGGGCATCGGTAATTTTACCTTTTAATCCCTGGGCGTACAAAATAGTACCCGAAAGGCACAAAGCCATAAAAAGCAGACTTTTAATGTATAATATTTTCATAGGATAGAATTTAAGTTAATTCTAATTTAATAATATTTTTTCCAATATTACTATTTGCTTTGCCATGAAGATATTATAAATCAGCCTGTTAGGAAGCAGGAATGAAATCCGGGATTATAGTTTTTTGAGCAGTTTTTTCCGGTACTGTTGCAGGATAAATAAGGTAATTCCGCAGATAAGGGAAAAAATATATGCGGGGTGAGTTACGTCCGTTACAAAAAAAGAAATCCCGCAAAAAATAACTAAAAATATAGCTGTGTAGGTAAAACTCCTGCTTAATAAAAATCGTTGAAACGCGTTCATATTATTCTGCTCTTTCTATTCTGATGCCCACATCTGTAATTTCACGCAATGGGTTATTGCGCATATTCTGTTCAATCTCTAACGTGTAATTTCCCTTTTGAGAGAAATAAAACTGCTGTTTAAACGGTAGCTGATAACTGTATAAATTTCCGGAACCTTTTCCAAGCCATTCTCCATCTGGAAGCGCCAGTTTAAATTCCTTCCGCTCCGTAATCACTTTGCCATCCGGCCCTTTCATCCTGATCAGCAAAAACAGATTTGAATATTTGTAATCTGCCGAATGACGGAGATTCACAAACACATTGTAGGGTATTTTCTGATCAGGAATTTCGGCCTTCACCTGAATTTTATTCACATACGCCCAGGAGCGGTTATTAATTATAGTATTGCTGTCTACAATGCTGGTTTTATCCTGACAGGAAACTATAAACAATACAAATGATAAAAAAATGCTGAAGAACTTCCCGGCACTATTCATTTATTCAGTGGGTTTGGGTCTGTTGTTATTATTACGGTTATTTCTGCGGCGGTTATTATTGCGATTAGCGCCCGCCACATTTGCCTTTGGATTTACAGCTTCAGCATCAGCACCGCCTTGTCTCTTTGGCTCCTCGGGGGCCCTTTCTACAGGTCTTCTGGCCGGCTGCGGTCGTGGAGAATTTGCTGATGGCGCACCCGCAGTTTGACTGCGTGGTTTGTTGCGGTTATTCTTTTTGCGTTTGGCAGTTTTATCATCTAAGCGGGTAAGACTATCCTGACCAACCACATTCTCATAATCCAAAACTTTTGCAATTACCGGTTTATCAATTTCGGCAGCCTCTTCTTTCAAATCATCGGGCTTAACGCCTTCTTTATTTAACTGCTGAATTTCTTTAACGCGGTCTATCTCAAGCGGAATCCAGTTATCATCATTTGGATAACTGAACCACATTAATTTTTTGAAGATATCTGTTTTCTGAAGCCTTGCAACACCTTTTCCGGTTTCGAGGCGCTCTACCTTTTCCGGAATATCTTTCAAAGCATCCATATATGTATCCAGCTCATAATTAAGGCAGCATTTTAATTTGCCGCATTGGCCTGCAAGCTTCAGGGTATTTAAAGAAAGATTTTGATAGCGTGCCGCTGAAGTGGATACAGTTTTAAAGTCTGTTAACCAGGTGGAGCAGCATAACTCGCGGCCGCATGAACCAATACCGCCTAAACGACTGGCTTCCTGGCGCATCCCGATCTGGCGCATTTCAATACGAATACGAAATGTTTCGGCCATTTTCTTGATCAGTTCCCTGAAATCAACCCGACCCTCTGCCGTATAATAAAACGTTGCTTTGGTACGGTCGCCCTGGTAATCTACATCACTCAGTTTCATGGCCAAACCCAGTTCCTTTGCCAGCACACGAGCTTTGTGCATGGTTTCAAATTCGGTTTCTTTGGCCTGTTTCCATTTCTCCACATCCGCCGGACTGGCTTTGCGGTAAATCTTTTTAACCACATCTTCGGTACGCACATGCCGCTTTTTCAACTGCATGCGTACCAGTTCTCCGGTTAATGAAACATGGCCTATATCGTATCCGCCGGTGGTAGTTTCTACGGCTACCAGTTCTCCGGCTTCGAGGTATAAATTTTCGTTATTTAAATAGAATTCTTTTCGGGAACCCTTAAACTTTATTTCTATAATGTTAAACGGCTTATAATTTGCCGGCATGTCCATGTGGGCAAGCCAATCGTAAACATCTAATTTACTGCAACCATTGGTAAGGCATGTGCCGTTACTCTTACAGCCCGCAGGCGCACAACCGCCTGATGAACAACTTCCACAACCCATAATTAATTCTGTATATATTGAGTCCCCGCAGGGAGCGTATTAAACTTTAAAATTTTAACTAATTGCAAAGATACATCTAAAAATAAAATTTTAGGATTGGCGTTGCGCTCCACATGATAATGCGCTTTCTCCAGTTCTCCCGAAATAGCCTCCGCTTTTTGAAGGTCCATAAACCTACTGAAATTTGTGATGAAATTTAGTTCGGCATCCGACAAATGAACGAGCTGAGAAGCTCCCGACAAAATCAGGACGCTTTCGCGGATCATATTGATGCCGAAACGCAGGAAATTCTTCTGGTTTTCTCTGCCCAGCTTGGCCGCTTTGTCTACAAACTCGAGGATAGTGCCTCCCTGATCAGCATAGGTCATACGCATCCAGGCCGAAAAAAGCTGGAAATTATCATTTTCATCGGACTGTAAAAACGTGAGCGCTGCCTGCAGATTTCCTTCACTCAGGTAAGCTATTTGCGATGCTTTGGTTTCTGATACTCCTTTTTTATACATCAGTAATTCAGAAACATCCCGGTCTTTTAAGCGGGGGATTTTAACCAGTTGCGTTCTGGAAATAATGGTTTGCAATATCTGATCCTGATTTTGTGCCACCAGCAGGAACAGTGTTTTTTGTGCGGGTTCTTCAATAATCTTTAACAGCGAATTTCCTTCTTTTTCCAGATGCTCCGGCAGCCACATAATCATCACCTTGTATTCAGACTCAAAGGGCTTTAAGCTCAGCTTATGAATAATCTGGTGGCACTCAGCAATATTGATATTGGCCTGTTTATTTTCTGCATCCAGCTGATTTCTCCATTCATTTAGGTTTAAGTACGGATTTGAAAGAAAGGCTTCACGCCATTCCGACAAATACTTCAGCGCCGTATCCTCCGCTTTTTTGGCGAAAAAGGGATAAGAAAAATGAAGATCGGGATGAATCAGCTTGCTGTACTTGCGACAGGAGGAACAATGTCCGCAACTATCGGCAGGGCCGGGCTCCAGGCAGGAAATAAACTGGGCGTAAGCAAGCGCCAGCGCCAAACTCCCTGAACCCTCCGGACCCAAAAATAACTGCGCATGACTCACCCTGTTTTCGAGCACCGTTTGTACCAGATGCTGCTTCACTTCTTCCTGCCCGATAATATCACTGAACTGCATGCAGCCAAAATAGTAAAAAGTACGCTGTAAGTTGTACTTAGATATTGTAAACCGCGGGGAAGATTGATTTTAAGGTTTTAAAGAATGCCAATTGATTAGTTTGGGGATTTTATAAAGGTTTGAAAATTTGCGAAGTATAGGAAATTCGGTGCATGCCATGCCGGATAGCAAAGCACTTTTATCCGTTCGTCATTTTCGTTAACAATTATTTTGCGGGAGATATTTTATAGAAATTTCAATTCTTTTTCTTTGTCTCAGGTGATGTCTCAAATGCAATTCAGAAAATTGAAACCATTCCCGGGCGTTGAAGTATCCAAGTCCGGGGTGTCTTGTTTTGCCTGATGATACGTTTTCATTAATTTTTTTCCACTGCTGATTTAATTGGGTTTTTAAAAAATGCATTTCCTCAAGTAACTCGGTTTTTTTTACCGGTTGCTTTACATTTTGAGATGACGGGGAATCATTTTTAATTCTTTCATTGGGGAATTCATTATTGGCAAATATAAGTCCGGCATTTTCCTCCATTTGTTCCAGACTATTTTCATGGTGGGTCAGACAATATTCGATTTGCCCAATATAATAACTTGTTTCATTAATCAGGTGCCGGAAAACCTGACCAAGTGACCAGTTTTCGGAATCAGGTTTTGCAACTAAAGTGTCGAAGTCATATTGTTTTAAAGCAGTAATCCAGATATCAAGCGTTTCGTTGAGTTTGTCAACATTCATGATAATCAATTTATGAAACAGAAAATGTTGCGGTATCCATGGACCCGCAAATTAAACACTCTTGAAATTGTATGCAGTCTTCTATTTTTGATATGCTCCAGAAGAATAAGTTAATTCATAACTATGTGTATAAATTTCAAAAATAATTCCGAATGGATCTTCTACATAAACCATTTTGTAGGGTTTTTCATTAGGATAATATTCCCTTATCGGCATACGCTGCTTGCCACCGTTCTCAACAATTTTATTAGTTAAGCCTTCAATGTCTGGATCCTGAACACAAAAATGAAACAGACCCGTATTAAAAGGTTTAAATTCAGGAGCATTTTTTTCTCCATTCGGAAAACTAAATAGTTCTATTCCTATTCCATCCGAAGTAGACATATGCGCAATTTCAAATTCTTGCCAATCTTCACCAAACACATCAATACACATTTGGCCAATAGCAGTTTCTCTTTCTTTTTTAACAATAGATGGTTTCATAATGATATACCATCCCATTACTTCATTGTAGAATTTTACCGCCCCTTCTATATCGGGTACTGAAATTCCAATGTGTGAAAATGACCTTGGATACTTAATATCTTTCATAAATTCAAAGTAATAAAAAACACCGGCTTTATAAAACCACTGCAACACCTATTGTTTAAAGCTGTTGTTGTTCTTTCGTACTTTTTAGTTTCGTTTAACTATTTAACTCCTTACCTACGTCTGGTTCGATTAACTTTTTTCGTTGCTCAATTTTATCTTCTAATTTGTCTAATAGGTATATAATTATTAAAGGAAATCCATTTATCATCAATAAAAAATCAGTGGTTGCATTTGTATTGTAGCCTACTGAAAATCCCGACAATGAAAGTGCAAAATCCGGTATAAACCTATCTGACCAATCAAAACCGAACGAAAATCTAATTCCAGAGAAATAACCGAACGCAATTGATGAGATGCTAAATTGAAGGACTTGAATTATTTGATTCCATAGAGAGAGGTTTATGCCTTTTATATTTGCTACTCGTAAAAGATTACCACAATATATGGAAAATCCAAATAGACTAAATCCAAAAATATATAGGAGCATAGTTAAGCCACCTAAAGTTGATTCCTGAATAAATAGTTGGATCGCTGCGTAAACTCCATAAATTCCACCAGCTATTTGGTAATAGCCTAATGCTCTCATTCTCTCTTCAATTTCGAAGGAAATTAATCTCATAATTTTGAATTTTGGTAGGGCGGACAACGTTGATACTTGGTGCAGTGCTGGATAAAAAGCAGTGTCTTAACATTCTAGCACTAAAGATATTATAAAATCCCAACTTTCATAAACCACCGGAACCGGCATTGCTGCAAACTGTTGTTAGCTGTTGGTTTGATACGAAAAGTTCGTCGTCTTTCAACACTGTATTTTTTCTGAGGACGTTCTTATAGTAATAATTACATGCTAAGAATATTGAGAAGATGGCTCCCGGTGCTCAATCTATAAACACCAAGAGTTTGGTCTAGGTCTTGGAGCGTTAATAAAATACTTTTGAGCTATGTTTAGAAGAATGCCGAATCATTTCTCCAATATCTGTTACATTTCTTGAATAGATTCTTACTTTTTCTAAGTCAACGTTGTGACCCTTATAGCCGATGTAAGCTAAGAAAAAGTATGTACCGGATGAAAGTAAAATCAGAGTTGAATAGATTTTTGCCTTGATCGTAGTCATTTTAAATTCACGGTGTATTTTGCTCCGTAGTTTTAAAATTACAACTAACAAGTAAGGATACGCATGTTATCACTTAAGATAAAACCCTGCGTATCTATTTCCAATAGCTCAATATCTTTTTATTAATTTTCTTACAGCTCAAATACAAAAGCCATTACGGAAACGGCAGCGTTTTAGTGTTTAATTTCCAGATCCAGCTGCCTTCCTTCTTCAAATGCTTTTTTGTCCATTCCTGTACCTATTGCAATTCCGATAGCCAGACCAATTGGCAATCCTATACCTAAAAAAGCCATATTCCCGACGCTTGCTCCAAAAGCAACACCAAGCGGAATCCCAATTGCAGCCATTCCAACCGCTAACCAGATATTACGATAATAATTTTTAGGCACCAGCTTCAGGTCTTTTTCAAGGGATTTGATAATGGTTGTTTGTTTTCTCTTTAATGTTTTCCTTAATTCAGCTTCTGAGCCTGAAATTGAATTCAGCTCGTCAATATCATGATTAACAGAGAGCACCAACGAGTCTGGCAAATCCCTTTTTCGCATTTCACTGAGTAGTTTTTCAAATTGAAGATATACACCTTTAAGTTTAATGTTTTTATCAATCTCTGATGTTGAATTTAGCTCTTTGATATTCATTTATCTGGTTTATTTATATTAAGCACAACGTATTGCCCCTTTGCGAAGGCGGATTAAGCACTAAACTTTTCATAGGAAAAAAGTGAAATTTAATTGTCTACTGATCTGACACTTTAGGTAGACCGATGTTACTTAAAGGTATTCGATTTGTTTATGCAGCATTTTACAGCAGTGCCGTAAATTGTCTTAAAGATAAATTTGATAATTAATTTTGAGTTATATCCGCATCTTTTTGCTGTCATGTTTTTAAAAATAAGCCCCATGCATATCCCCCGAGTATTTTACCAACAGTCAAATATTCTACCGGTTCACAATCCTATCTTTGCAGCAAAAATTATAAATAATACATACCAAGCACTAAACTACAATGGCCCGCATCCTTGCTTTTGATTATGGAACCAAACGTATCGGCATGGCTGTTACAGATCCTTTGCAGCTGATTGCTACCGGCTTGGGAACCATACATCCGAAAGACGTGGCCGAATATTTAAAAAAATATATGCTTGCCGAGCAGGTAGAATTATTTGTGGTTGGCGAACCCAAACAAATGGACGGCTCGCCATCACAATCGGCCCAGCATGTAAAAGGTTTTATCACGCTGTTAAAAAAGAGCTTTCCGCATATTCCCATTGAAAGCATCGACGAACGTTTTACTTCCAAAATGGCTGCGGCAACCATTGCTCAAAGCGGTTTTAAAAAATCAGACCGCCAGAATAAGGAACGGGTGGATACTATTTCGGCTACCATTATTCTGCAGTCCTACCTCGAAAAAAAGAATTATCTTCTATAAAAAACCCGTCTGTTCTATGATATCATCCGCTCAGGAAATTCTTAAAAAGTATTTCGGTTTCGACCAGTTTCGCCCTCATCAGGCCGAAATTATTGAACGGGTTCTGGATAAAAAAGATGCCTTAGTTCTAATGCCTACCGGCGGAGGAAAATCCATTTGTTTCCAGATTCCGGCCATGCTGATGGACGGAACCTGTATTGTGGTTTCGCCCCTAATTTCACTCATGAAAGATCAGGTTGACGCTCTGAAAGTGAATGGCATCAGCGCCGAATTTTTAAACAGCACACAAAATTATAATCAGCAACAGGAAATTCTGGAAGCCTGCTTCCGCGGAGACATTAAATTGCTGTACGTCTCTCCCGAAAAACTGCTCACTGATCTGGACCAAATTACCCGGATGGCAAAACCGGCTTTGTTTGCAATTGACGAAGCACATTGTATTTCTTCATGGGGACATGATTTCAGGCCTGAATACATTCAAATGGGTTTTTTAAGGGAGCGGTTTCCCGAAATTCCTTTTATTGCCTTAACCGCTACCGCCGATAAGGTGACACGAAAAGATATCAGCAAACAATTAAAATTGCGTGAACCCAAACTCTTTGTTTCTTCATTTGACCGGAAAAACCTCAGCCTGGATGTCCGCATCGGCGTAAAGCCAAAACAAAAAACAGAAGAGATCATTAGTTTTATAAAAAGCCGCAATAATCAAAGCGGAATAATCTATTGTCTAAGCCGCAATAAATGCGAAGAGGTAGCCGAAAAACTGAAGTCGGCGGGAATTAAGGCTGATTTTTATCATGCCGGCATGGATGCGGATGACCGGTCAAGCGTGCAGGAAGATTTTATTAATGATGACCTGCAGATTGTGTGCGCCACCATTGCCTTCGGTATGGGAATCGATAAATCCAATGTACGCTGGGTGATCCACTTTAACATGCCCAAAAACATGGAGGGCTATTACCAGGAAATTGGTCGTGCCGGCCGCGATGGTTTGCCTTCTGAAACCATTTTGTATTACAGCTATGCAGATATAATTTTACTGAACAAGTTTGCCAGCGAAGGCGGACAGGCTCAGATTAATTTAGAAAAATTAAAGCGTATTCAGCACTATGCCGAGGCCGACAGCTGCCGCCGCAAGATATTGCTGAATTATTTTTCGGAAACACTGCCGGAGAATTGCGGCAACTGCGATGTCTGCAAAAATCCCAGAAAACATTTCGACGGAACAGTCATTGTGCAGAAAGCCTTATCCGCCATTGTCCGCATGTCAGAAAAAGAAGGTTCGCAAATGGTTATTGATGTATTGCGGGGATCTATGCGGGCAGAAATTACCCATGCAAAATATGATCAGCTGAAAACACATGGTGCCGGCTCGGATATCAGCAGTCTGGACTGGCAGCGCTACCTCATGCAAATGCTGAATCTGGGTGTACTGGAAATTGCTTACGATGAAAATTTTGCGCTGAAACTTACCGCTGCCGGCAGAGATATTTTATTCGGGAAAAAGCGGATTGAACTTACAGTGTTGCAGGTGCTGGATTTGAAAGAGATTTCCTCCCGGGAGAAAAAAGTGAAACGGGTGCTTGCTCCCACCGAAGAACTGTTCGACATCCTGCGAAACGTTCGCCGTGATTTTGCGATGAAAGAAAACGTTCCGGCGTATATCATATTCAGCGATGCTACCCTGCAGGCTATGGCTTCAGAAAAGCCGAGAAACCAAATTCAAATGCTGGAAATTACAGGCGTTGGCGAGCATAAAATGGAACGCTACGGACAGGCATTCATAAACGCAATTCTGGATTTTCTGGGCGAATCAAAAAAACAAAGAGGCGATACCTACCGCGAAACACTTTTACTTTATCAGCAGGGCTTAAAGCCCGAGGAGATAGCCAGCCAACGAAAAATGAGTCCGCAGACTGCGTATTCTCATTTGGCTTACTTATATCTCCGCGGAAACATCAGCAGTCTGGAAGAATTTGTAAGCTGGACAGAGGTAGATCAGGTTAAAAAGGCGCTTCGGTTTTTAGGCGGAAAGAGTAAAGCCATGAAACCGATTTTTGACCATCTTAATGAAAGTATTTCCTATTTAAAAATCCGCCTGGCCTTAGCGGTGATAGAAAAAGAGGAAGAAGAAAAGTAGTAGCGGGAAGCGGTTATTCAAACAAAATCTTCACCATATTTCATGAATTACTGAGTAAAAAATTCTGCTTTTCGTTTGACTTTTTTGGGCTGAAAATCGCAAAAAATAAAAATTATTATCTTTGCGCCCATGGAGTTATTAAGCGATGAACTTACAAACTACCTGGAGAAACATTGTGAACCTGAGGATGATCTGCTCAAACACATCAACCGGGAGACACATTTAAAGGTATTAATGCCCCGCATGCTTTCGGGTCATTACCAGGGCCGGGTGTTAAGCATGCTGAGTAAATTAACTCATCCGGCACGCATTCTTGAAATTGGCACCTATACCGGATATGCTACTTTATGCCTTGCAGAAGGGCTTTCTGAAAACGGAATCATCCACACAATTGATAAGAATACCGAACTGGAAGATATGGTCTCCGCCAGTTTTAATCAATCATCTTACAGTTCAAAAATTCGCTATCATCTGGGAAATGCGCTGAATATTATTCCGGAACTGGACGAAACCTTCGACCTTGTTTTTATTGATGCTGATAAGAAAAACAACGGCACATATTACGAGCTGATTTTTGACAAACTGAGATCCGGAGGGTTGATAATTGTCGACAATGTTTTGTGGAGCGGTAAAGTTCTTTCTGCAAAAGCTACAGACACAGACACCTTAGAAATAAATAAATTTAATTTGATGGTAAACAATGATTCGCGGGTTGAGAAGTTAATACTTCCGGTACGCGACGGTTTGCTGATTATCAGAAAAAAATAATTATGAGAAAAATTTTATCGATCGTACTTATACTCATAAGTAGTGTATCAATAGCACAAACAAGCGGTCCGAATTATATAGAAACGTATAAAGATCTGGCCATCCAGCAAATGAATGAGCATGGTATTCCGGCAAGTGTAATTTTAGCGGTAGCCATGCATGAATCTGGCAACGGCACAAGTAAAATTGCCCGGTACATGAACAATCATTTTGGGATGAAAGGCCGCAACTCCAACAAACAAATTCGGTCTTCCTATAAAGATTACAGCTCTGCACAGTCTTCTTATCAGGACTTTATTTCCATGATGGCTAACCGGAAACAGTTTAGCTACTTATTTAATAAATACTCTGACTACGATTACCGTAACTGGGTTTTAGGTATTGGTCGCGGAGGTTACGCGGCCAGTAAAACATGGGCGAGCCAGGTTTTAGGAACCATCAAAAAATATAAATTATACCGGTTTGATAATCGCCCTGCAGATTATGCAGAAGCCGCAGGGTATAATAAGCCGATTGGCCCTTCTAAAACCAGCATTAAAACTGCTTCGAGTGTTAAGATCTACAAAGTGAAAAAAGGCGACAGCTTAAATGAGATTGCTGATAAATTTGGTCTTTCTGTTAAAAAAATCAAGCAGAAAAACGCCCTGAGAAGCAATACTTTACAAATTGGCCAAAAATTAAAGCTTTAGTCGGTATATGAAACCATCCCTTTTGATCCTGCTATTTACAACCATTATTCTAAGTTCCTGCAGTACCAAAAAGCTTACTGTAAATACGCCTGCTGCTCCGGCAAGGCAAAAAGTGCTTTCAGAAAATACGCTCATTAACCGGTATTCTGGTCTGGATTATATTAACCGCTATAAAGCTATCGCGATAAGCGAAATGAATAAATCGGGAATTCCGGCAAGCATTACATTGGCGCAGGGATTACTCGAATCCGGAAACGGAAACAGCACCCTTGCCCGCGAGGCGAATAATCATTTCGGTATTAAGTGCACACCCGAATGGCGTGGCAAAACTGTATTGAGAGATGATGATAAAATTGATGATTGTTTCAGGGTTTACTCCAACGCCGAAGAATCGTTCAGAGATCATTCAGAATTTTTAAAACGGAAACGTTATGCATCCTTGTTTGAGCTGGATAAAAATGATTATCAGGGTTGGGCTTACGGTTTAAAACAGGCAGGTTATGCTACAAATCCGAAATACCCGGAACTGCTGATCAGCCTGGTGCAGCGTTATAATCTGGACCAGTATGACCGAAGGGAAAATGAAAAAGAGAAAATTATCCGGGAGGATAAAGTGCTGGCTCAAATAGTAAACAACATTCCGCAGGAAACGAAAGAAAATGCCCGTCCCGCCGTGGCTATGAAAATTTACGAGGTAAAAAAGGGCGATACGTTGTATTCTATTAGTCGTCGATTTTCATTAACGATAGAGGAAATCAGGATTTTGAACAACCTGCAGAAAGAAGATATTCAATTGGGTCAGTTATTGCTGGTGTCTAAATAATCAGGCTGCATACCTTGTACAATGTTAAGTTTTGTTAAAAGGTATAACCTCAAAATTATTTGCTCTAGTTTTAAGCGATGAAAAAAATAGTTCTTGTCTTCTTTGCTTTTTGTCTGCTGGCCGGAGAACTGATTGCACAGGAAAAATCTATTCAGGGAATTGTGTTTGACCTGAACAGCAAACAAAGACTGACACGGGTTTACATATACAATACCAGTACCGGCAAAGGATTTTACAATAACAGCAAAGGTGAATTTACAACCACTGCATCTGTCGGCGACATTCTGGTTGCTGCTTTACAAGGTTACAATGTAGATACCATCCGGGTGAGCAGCCAAACTACCCTTTTGTTTTACCTGAAGAGCAAAAGTATTCTGCTGAAAGAAGTACGGATTACTGATACCTTAAAAACTCCGCAAGATCAGCTAAAAGAAACCCGCAAAGAATATAAAGACGCCTACAGCAAAGGAACTGTAAAGGATGTGTTTACCCAGGGCGGCAGCAGTGGTGCGGGGGGTGCCGGACTCAGCATCAACGCTCTTTATAATTTGCTTAGCCGCGAAGGGAAAAATGCACGACAACTGCAGCGCATTATAGAACGAGATTATAACGAGGCGATGATTAATTACCGCTACAACCCAAATCTGGTGTCGAGCGTAACAGGTTTAAAAGGCGATAAGCTGGTTGATTTTATCCAGCAATACAAACCTTCTTATAATTTTGTGATTGAAGCATATGACTATGAACTGATCCAGTTTATAAGAAGCAGCTATCAGAAATATGTACAAAATCCATCTGCATTCAGGCTGCCTCCTTTAGAATAGAGTTAATGAGATTCATGATTGTCCACGTTCCATTTCTACCATCTACCGGGATGGCTTTGTTTCCTTTTATTCTGGTTAAATACCTTCATGTAAAAAAAGATAAGCAGATTATTGATCACGAAAAAATTCATCTTCGCCAGCAATTGGAACTGCTGATTGTTCCATTCTATTTGCTTTATTTAATAAACTATTTAATTAATCTGGCAATTTACAAAAATCATCATCAGGCTTACTTAAACATCGTTTTCGAACGCGAAGCATATGAAAAAGACGGTCATACCGATTATCTGAAAAGCAGAAAAATTTGGGCCTGGGTAAACTTTTTAAAAAGATAATGAAAGCTCAATTTTAAATAAACCTCATTTTTAGGTTTATTTGTGAAATGCTTACGCGATTTCTGATCCTATTTTTCTTTTTAAGTTCCGCTATTCTGAATCAATCGAAAGCTCAGGACACGATTCCGAAACCTGATACTTTATTGCTTAATGAACTTCGGCAATATCCGCGGAAGAACAGTCTGCCAGTTGGCAGACCCAATCTGACTTTAAAACCCATAATTCTTCCAGAGTCAGAAATAGATATCCGGATGAATTACTGGCGTAACTGGATTTCTTTCGGCATTAATTTTAACCAGGCTTCTTTTAGTGATAACTGGAGCAGCGGCGGGGTAAATACGCTGGCATTAGGCTCCCAGTTTAATTATAAATCAGATTACACCAAGGATGATAAAAACTTTGTTTCAGAGGTTTTGCTACAATACGGCAAGCTAAAAAACAGGGGGCAACTGGAACGCAAAACCAACGACAGAATATTTTGGGATAATAAAGTGGCTTTAAAACTCTCCAAATCCTGGTATTTCTTCGGATCATTAAACTACGAATCGCAGTTTGACCTGGGCTATTCGTTCAGCAAAAATGCGGAAGGAAAAGAAACCCGCACCCTTTTATCCCGGTTTATGTCGCCCGGTTATTTAACAGAATCTATTGGATTTGAATATAAGCCCGTTAAGTATTTCTTTGTGAGGATAGGAACCGGAACGGCAAGACAAACCTTTGTTCTGGATACGGGCCTGTATCGTACCAATCCAAAAAACTTTGGGGTTACTCCCGGAAAAAGATTCAGGAATGAGCTGGCTTTTCAGGTAGTAGGATCAATTGATAAAGATATTGCAAGCAATATAAATTTAAAAAGCCGCTATGCGATGTTTGCCAGCTACGATAAATTAAGCGGGATAGACCATCGCCTTGATTTAACCATCACTGCACGGGTTAACAAACTAATTAATGTGGCAGTAAGCGGAGTTGCGCTTTATGATGATGACACGGCCAACAAAATTCAGGCAAGCCAAACGCTTTCGCTGGGATTGGTCTATAAAATCAACCGCTAAGACGTTGTAATAAATATTCAATAAAAAAGGTATTCAATAAAAAAGGCATCAGCGAAAGCTGATACCTAATCAAATTAATCATAATCAAAACTATCTTTTGCGGGCCAGCTGCAAATAATCTATGTAGTACAAAATCTTAAATGAAAGACTATTGTTCTGCGGAGACTTAAAAATATGGTCGAAATTATTTCCGTAGCCTTTTAATACTGAATTTTCTGAAGCAATTGAAGCATCTTTCCAGGTAATGGTTAGCTCGCTTCCGGGAGCAAATTGCCATACATAATTCATATCGAGGTTGAAGGTATTAAAGTTTCGGTTTGCGCCTTCCACCCGGTTGCTCGTTGCTTCAAGATTTCCGTCTGCAAGCAAATTATAAAAGTCTTTGTTAATGCGGTTTGACCAGTAATGGCGGGCTCTTAAATTGATTCCCATTTTAGTGTTAAATGTGTATTTGGCATCAACTGAATTTACAACCGTCTGGCGGTCAAAGCGTGAGAATATTGTCTGGTTATTTAATGAACCTACCCAACCGGAATAGTTGAAACGCGGTTCGTAACTAAAATCATTACCTACGCTAAACTTATTATTAATCCGGTAATTCTGATAAAAACCCAGATCGAGTCCTTTTCCTTTAAACCTTTTTTCTGCGGTTATGTATGAGTAAAAACCGGCGTTATATTTTTTAGAATTGTTAGAACTCAGGTTTAGTCCGGCAAATTTATTTCCAAGAGTTCTGTAAACCAATCCGTTTCTGGATTCATAAAAGTCATTTCCTTCTGGTTGCCATTCTACATTTGCATTTACAGACCACAGGTTTTTAAACTGCATATACATTCCGCTACTTGCTACAAAATTCTGATAGGTTCTTGGCTTATATCTCTGGGAATATCTAAGCTGAACAAAAGCATGCAATTCATTATATAATTTTTTGCCCTTGTATAAATTGATCTCTCCAAATACAGAATTATCTAAAAAATTTCTGTTGAATAATATGCCCAGATCATTTTGCTCATAGGTATCGGTGGTTAATTTTTGAAGAAAATTATAAACGAACTTTCCGCTTTGCTTTCCAAACTTAAGGTCATAACTATAGCCTTCCTGCCCGCTGTTAAACTCTCCGCCCTTCAGATAACTTATGCGGCCGGTTCCCTTTATGTTCCAAACATTCTTTTTATCATTCAGATTAAAATCCACCGCAGATACGTTTGCATCATACGCCGAACCCTGACGAAGAACATTGGTATTAATAAAACTTAATGAGGAATTATTTTTAAGAGACTGGTCTAGCACAAAAATATTGTAATTGGTTAAAGGCTGCACTTCCACCAAACGGGTATTTCCTAGATCGTCTTCCAGGGAAGCCTTCATGCGGTTGGTAATGGCATTAAAAAATCCAATTCCCAACCCTTTAGCAGTTCGCCCGGATATTTTTGTCGCATTCAGCAGCTTGCTTTCTGTTGGATATGCAGTAATCCGTTCGCCGGGATTGGTTTCTGCTGGTCCTAAGAAAGTAGGATTTGACCCGATACGACGGGAATAAAACAAATCTCCCTTACTGAAAAGCTCAGTTCCTTCGGTAAAAAATTGCCTGTTCTCATTAAACTGAACTTCAAAAGGTGTAAGGTTTAGTACCTGATTATCTGATTGTACCTGTCCAAAATCCGGAACTAGGGTCATATCCAAAGTGAAACTTTGATTGATACCATATTTAATATCCATCCCGCCATTGAATGAGCCGCTTGTATTTTTAATGCCGGGCTGATTATAAGGGTAGTTGTTTACATAACTTGAAATATAGGGCGAAAAGGATAAACGCATCGGCGCCTTTATATTGGATATTCCTGTCAGCTCGCCGCTCTGATTAATAAATCCATTTTTATTTGGATCAAGGGGATTCCAAAAAA
The DNA here is from genome assembly GCF_000422945.1 of Daejeonella oryzae DSM 19973. Taxonomy (GTDB): domain Bacteria; phylum Bacteroidota; class Bacteroidia; order Sphingobacteriales; family Sphingobacteriaceae; genus Daejeonella; species Daejeonella oryzae. Next base: position 909,273 of record NZ_AUHA01000002.1, on the reverse strand, counting down.
ACTGCTCCTGAACATTCTGCCTTTTACGGATCATATTCACTCCCCATTTCTGAATATCATTGCTTGAAAATCTCAATGCAGAATACGGAATTTTCATTTCGACACTCCAGCCCGTTTCATCAATCTTAACATCACTTTCCCATACCGCGTTCCATAATTCATCTTCATTTCCGCTGGCAGAATATTTGGCATCAAACTGCGAGCCGGCAGCGGTTACAAAAAATCCGTTACCATTAATTTTGTCCAGATAGGTATCAAAAACGATCCCGAAGAAATCTGCGTTGCCCACCTGATCGCGGGGCGCCAGTTGCCGGGCAATACTATCCTGGCTAACTTCATGCATTCTAGCAGATACATAAATGGCGGCATTGTCATACACAATGCGTACTTCTGTTTTCTGATTATCTTTCTCCATACGCCCCGGCACAGGTCTTAACTGCACAAAACCGCTTGCTATTGGAGCAGATTTCCAAACCTCGTCATCTAAAATCCCGTCAATTTTAGGAGCCTTATCGATTCTTATGGCATTAATTTTTTTTATCTCAGGTTCCTTATCAGCAGCCCGTACTTCATTAAAAAATGAAATACTTGCTCCAAGCAGGGTAAAAAGTACTAGTTTATTCATCTGTTTAAATTTTTTAGATATTTCTAATCCTGTCATGTTACAGGCAAGTATTCAATTGCTTAATCAATTAGTCATATGACGCTGTGCGGATAAAAAAAGCTGCAGCAACATGTGTTAAATTTTGTTAAAATTTCCCCATCATTATTTTCAGAGAATTTCCTCTTTAATTTCTCTGTTTTGGAATTGTTGAACCAAATGTAGCCTCTGGCGTATAGCACGACAATTACAAAAAGGCAGGAAGCCTGAAGTTTTCGGTAAAGGGCCGAAAAAAGGCGGTGAAATATTTTAGAAGAGTCTATCCTGGTTAATTTAAAGCCGCAATAAATCCCGGAGGAAAAAATTTTTGCAGGAGATTTTAGTCAATATTCTTTACCCTTACCAAGTTCTTTAGAATATTGCTAATTTTGGCCGATTAACATTTTGAGAAACCATGTTTGAAAATTTACAGGATAAACTCGACAGAGCTTTTAAGGTTCTGAAAGGCCAGGGAAGTATAACAGAGATAAACGTTGCCGAAACAATGAAAGAGATTCGCAAAGCTCTTTTAGATGCTGACGTTAACTATAAAACTGCCAAAGCTTTTACTGATGATGTAAAAGAAAAAGCTCTGGGTCAAAATGTTTTAACATCTATTTCGCCGGGTCAGTTGCTAACTAAGGTGATGAATGACGAGTTGACCCAGTTGATGGGAGGAACCGTTCAGGATCTTAACTTAACGACAAATCCCACCATTATTTTGATTGCCGGATTAAACGGAGCGGGAAAAACCACGTTCACCGGTAAGCTGGCAAATTTTTTAAAAACTCAAAAAGGCAAAAAGCCTTTACTGATAGCCTGTGACGTTTATCGTCCGGCGGCAATAGACCAGTTACAAATTCTCGGCGGTCAGGTTGGTATTCCTGTATTTACAGATGCTGATTCTAAGGATCCGGTTTCTATTGCAAAAGCCGGTATCGCCGAAGCAAAAAAGAACGGAAACAATGTTGTAATTATTGATACCGCCGGTCGTTTGGCTATTGACGAGCAGATGATGAATGAGATTGCGGATGTAAAAGCTGCAACCAATCCGCATGAGATCTTATTTGTGGTTGATGCCATGACAGGGCAGGATGCGGTAAATACAGCCAAAGCTTTCAATGATCGTTTAGATTTCACAGGTGTTGTTTTAACCAAACTGGATGGTGATACCCGTGGTGGTGCGGCACTTTCCATAAAATCTGTTGTAAATAAGCCCATAAAATTCATCGGAACCGGCGAAAAAATGGAAGCGCTTGATGTATTCTATCCGGACAGAATGGCTTCCCGGATTTTGGGTATGGGTGATGTGGTTTCATTGGTTGAACGTGCACAGCAGCAGTTTGATGAAAAAGAAGCCGCCGAAATCCAGAAAAAGATCCGCAAAAATAAATTCGATTTTAACGATTTTATCAGCCAGATACAGCAGATCAAAAAAATGGGTAACATGAAAGATCTGATGGGCATGATTCCCGGAGTTGGGAAAGCTATAAAAGATATCGATATAGACGATAATGCATTTAAGCCAATTGAATCTATCATCCGTTCGATGACACCGTATGAACGTGAAAACCCGGATTCTATCAATCAAAGCCGAAGAACCAGAATTGCAAACGGATCCGGAACCAATATTACAGAAGTAAACAAACTCATAAAACAGTTTGAAGACATGCGTAAAATGATGAAACAATTTTCAAATCCGGCGGCAGCCGCAAAAATGATGCGTGGTATGCCTAAAATGCCTTTTGGGAAATAATCATTCAAAAAATTGATTTTAAAACCCTGTGCTGATCAAAATGCACAGGGTTTTTTTATAATTAAAATTCTGTATTTTAGGTAAAAAGCTTTCACAAATGCCTGTAAAAACCTTTGGAAGTGCCGTTTATGGAATAGAAGCAATTACCATTACCATCGAAGTCAATATCAGCAGCGGCACCACTTATTTTGTAGTTGGCTTGCCTGATAATGCGGTAAAAGAAAGTATGCTGAGGGTAGAAAGCGCAATCAATAATTCCGGTTATACCATGCCCCGCCAAAAGATTGTGGTTAATCTTGCTCCCGCAGATATTCGTAAAGAAGGATCAGCCTATGACCTTGCTATCGCGATAGGAATTCTTGCCGCTTCAGGCCAGATTGAAAGCGAAAAACTAAAAGAGTATCTTATTATGGGTGAAGTATCACTGGATGGCGGTTTGCAACCTATAAAAGGGGCTTTACCAATTGCTATACAAGGCCGTAAAGATGGATTTAAAGGGTTAATTCTTCCCAAAGCAAATGCCCGCGAAGCCGCTATTGTTACCGATTTTGAAGTGTTTGCGGTAGAAAGTCTTGTTGATGTAATCGGTTTTTTTAACGGAGAAGTCAAGCTTGAAAGAACAGTAGTAAATGCCCGGGAGGAGTTTTTAAATAATGTAAGTAATTATGAAAATGATTTTTCTGATGTTAAAGGTCAGGAAAGTATTAAAAGAGCCCTTGAGATTGCAGCATCCGGTGGGCATAATCTGATTTTAATTGGTCCGCCGGGTGCCGGAAAAACCATGCTGGCTAAAAGGTTGCCTACTATTTTACCACCTTTGGATTTGTATGAAGCGCTCGACACCACCAAAATTCATTCTGTAGCAGGTAAGCTATCCGCTTCAGATTCCTTAATGACTGTAAGGCCATTCCGTTCTCCTCACCATACTATAAGCGATGTTGCACTGGTTGGTGGCGGCACCAATCCACAGCCCGGAGAAATTTCTTTGGCTCATAACGGTGTTCTATTTTTAGACGAGCTTCCCGAATTTAAAAGAACCGTTCTGGAAGTTATGCGGCAGCCTCTGGAAGAAAGAAGAGTGACCATTTCGAGGGCTAAATCCTCTGTTAATTATCCTGCAAGCTTTATGTTGGTTGCTTCTATGAACCCATGCCCCTGCGGTTTTTACAATCATCCGGAAAGAGATTGCATTTGCCCTCCCGGGATTGTTCAAAAATATCTCAGCAAAATATCCGGTCCTCTGCTTGATCGCATTGACTTGCATGTAGAAGTTACTCCGGTAAATTTCAATGAACTATCTTCTGATCGGTTGGCCGAAAAAAGCGACACGATTCGCTTGCGGGTTATAAATGCCCGCAATATTCAGTTAAAGCGATTTGAAGAAAAAGCGGATGTTTTTTGTAATGCTCAGATGAGTCCGAAGACCGTTCGTGATATTTGCCGGATAAACGAAGCTGGTCAGTTATTGCTGAAGCAAGCAATGGAAAAACTCGGGTTATCAGCACGGGCCTATGACCGGATCCTTAAAGTTTCACGAACTATTGCAGACCTGGCCGGAAGTGATGAAATAGACCTGGAGCATTTAGCGGAGGCTATTCACTACAGAAGTTTGGACCGCGAAGGCTGGGCAGGCTAATTCTTAAATACGGTCCATTCTCATTAGCACCAATCAAAGCGCTCCGCGTTTTAAGCTTGACATTCACATTACAGAATGTAAAAGCCAAATTTCGTTGCTTCGCGTATATTGTACTAAAAAATAAAATGAAACTTTTTACATCCGCCCTGGCTTTAATATTTATCTCTTTCGGCATGTTATCATGCAATGCCCAATCTAAGAAAACTGACGTTAAAAAAATCAGGCTGACAGCCCCTCCCGGTAAGGCAATTGCAGCTTTTGCCGAAGGTTGCTTTTGGTGTTCTGAGCATATTTTTGAAGATGTTGCTGGTGTTGATTCAGCTATATCCGGTTATGCAGGTGGAACTACTCCAAACCCAACCTATGACCTTGTTAATACCGAAACAACGGGGCATGCAGAAACCGTGTTGGTTTATTATAATCCTAAAATAGTTAGCTACGCTGAATTAGTAAAAGTATTTTTTGCATCTCATGATCCGACTACAGCAAACCAACAAGGCCCTGACAGAGGATCATCTTACCGCTCTATTTTATTTTATTCCTCAGCCGCCGAACAGAAATTAGCTCAGCAGGGAGTGCGTGAAATAAGTAAATCGGGTAGGTTTAAAAAACCCATAGTAACGGAGTTAAAGCCCTTAAAAGAATTTTACAGAGCAGAAGAGTATCATCAGAATTACATCATAAATAATCCCAATAATACGTATGTAAGAGCAGTATCTATTCCGCGGTACCAGCTTTTTAAGAAAACCTACAAAGGCAAGTTAAAACACTAATTATTATAATAATGAGCTTAGTGGCATGATTATTCCTTAAACCATCTCATAGTGGTAATGTTATTCATCATTGCGAAGTATAAGGAGTAAATCAATGGCAGTAAAACAATCACTTTCAGTAACAGATATTTCGGAAGGAGAAAATTCGGCATTAAGGGCATTTTTTATTGAAGCTTTAAAAGATATTTACTGGGCTGAAAAGAGCTTTTGCAAAGTATTACCCAGAATTGCAAAAAAAACCACTTCTTCCCAATTGCGTGAATTACTTGAGAACCATTTAAGTGAAACCGAAAACCAGGTTGTTAGATTAGAACAGGTTTTTGCCGGACTGGATGAAAAAGCAGAATCTAAGAAGTGCGAAGCCATGGATGGCATGATTAAAGAAGCAGAAAATATTTTATCTGCAACTGAAAACGGATCTATGACTCGTGATGTAGCAATTATTGCCGCCAGTCAGAAAATAGAACATTATGAGATTGCATCTTACGGAACTTTAAGAATACTTGCTGAAGTTCTTGGATTTAATCAGGCTGCAGATCTTTTAAATTTAACTCTGGAAGAAGAAAAGAACACCGACCATAAATTAAACCGAATCGCAGAAAACCATATTCGGGAATCAGCGATGAAAGGGATAATTAACAATGGTAATCTTTAAGCTGATCAATTTCCCAAGTAACCTAAGCAGACTGAAATAAACCTATATTCATAGCTTTTATATAAATTCGCAGAATATGGATTATCAGGTACATTCTCTTTCCAATGGTATTCGAATACTTCACAAACCCAATCCTTCCAGTATTTCCCATGCATGCATCATTTTAAATGCAGGCTCCCGCGATGAAAATAATGCCAATAATGGATTAGCTCATTTTATAGAACATTTGCTGTTTAAAAAAACAGAGCGCCGGAGTACCGCACAGATTTTAAACAGGCTTGAATTAGTCGGCGCAGATTTGAATGCGTATACCACCAAAGAATATACCTGCATTCACGCATCTTTTTTAAATCCACATCTGGAAAGATCTTTAGACTTATTCGAAGATATCGTATTCCATTCAGTATTTCCGGAAGATGAAATGCAGAAGGAAAAGGAAGTCATCCTTGACGAAATATCTTCTTACCAGGATCAGCCGGATGAAGCGGTAAATGATGATTTTGAAGATTTACTTTTTAAAGGCCATTCCCTTGGCAGAAATATCCTGGGAACTCCTGATACTGTGGAAACTTTTAAGAGAGAAGATATCTTTTCGTTTATCAATTCAAATTACAGAACTGATGAAATCATCATCGGTGTATTGGGAAACTATGATTTTAAAAAAGTCATCAAAATTTCAGAGAAAATTTTTGGAGGAATAAAATCTAACTTACCTTCAAGAGAACGTGAAAAAATCAATGCGTATCGGCCTGTTATTCAAACATTCTCCCGGCCAATAAACCAGACTCACTGCGTAATTGGAAATCGTTCATATGATATCCATCACCCATATAAAATAGGTTTTTTACTTTTAAATAATTTGCTGGGCGGAACCGGCATGAGTTCGCGTTTAAATTTAGAAATCAGGGAAAAGCATGGAATTGCTTATTCCATAGAATCGAATTATACACCCATGAGTGATACCGGTATTTTTTCAATCTATTTTGGAACTGATCCAGAAAAAACTGAAAAAGCCATGAAGCTGGTCTATCGCGAATTAAAGAAATTGACTGATAATGCCCTGGGAGCGATACAACTTCACCAGGCAAAACAGAAATTTATTGGCCAGATAGCGCTTGGTGAGGAAAACCGGATGGGCCTGATTATTTCAATGGCAAAAAGTTTGCTGGATTACGGCAAAGTAGATTCCTTGGAGGAAGTTTTTGAAAAAATCAATGCGGTTACGGCTTCTCAACTATTAGAAATAGCCAATCAAATGTTTAATAAAGAGCAACTTTCTACACTTGTTTTCGAACCAAGGCAATCTTAAGTCCTAAAATATTATTTTTGCAACATGAAACTGCCAATTATTGCTTACGGTGATCCGGTATTACGTAAAAAAGCCCTCGACATTCCTCAGGACTATGCCGACCTTGAAGCTCTTATCGCCAATATGTTTGACACCATGTACAATGCCCACGGGGTAGGTATTGCCGCACCTCAGATAGGCATATCCCTGCGCTTATTTGTGATAGATGCCGCTCCCTTTGCAGAAGACGATATCGTATTAAAAAATTTCCGTAAAATTTTTATCAATGCCCAAATACTTGAAGAAACCGGCGATAAATGGTCCTTTAATGAAGGTTGCTTAAGTATTCCGGATATCCGGGAAGATGTGAGTCGGTCGGAAAACCTAACCATTTCTTATTACGATGAAAATTGGGTTCATCATGAAGAGAGTTATTCCGGATTATCTGCCCGGATTATTCAGCATGAATATGATCATATAGAAGGTAAGTTATTTACAGATAAGTTGAGCCCTCTACGCAAAGCCATGCTAAAAAACCGGTTAGATTCTATTTCTAAAGGTTATGTTAAAGTGGACTATAAAATGAAATTTCCAGCTTTAAAGGGGGGAAATAAAGGCGGGAAAAACAGAAGATAGTAATCAAAATATTAGTCTTTGCTCCGGCTTTTATCGCCCTGCATAATTTGCTGAATCAAAGCTCCCCATGCAAATGGATTTAATAAAGGATTAGCCATTCTCTGGTTCATGTTTTTATTAACCAGATTACTATGGTTATTCTGGAAATTATAGCTCTGCATTTCCTGTCCGTCTCGAGGCAGGTTTGCTGAAAGAGCTGAAAGATTTTCTCTGGAAACATTCTTTTTGGCAATCTCCAGATCATCATCTGCAAATTTCATGGTCAGAAATTGCTTCTTAAATTCATCAGTACTAGCCCAGGGATAAACCTGTACAGCGGGGAGGTTAATAGCTTCCTGCTTCAGTTTCATCATCACCGTAAACTTATTATCCGGAAGGTTTATGGGAACAAGGATTCCTTCACGCTTATAGCCGATGGCACTAAAAACGAGTGTATCGCCCTCATGAACTACAAATGAAAAGTATCCTTTATAATTAGCTGAAAATACCTGATTGCGTGACGAAACATTGGTTACCGTTACGTACGGAACAACAGAGTTACTATCAGGATTTATAACAACTCCCGAGAATTGAATTAATCTTTTATCCGGAGTTTGAGCAAAACCGTATCCCGATAATAATATAAAGAAGAGGAACAAGCAATTACGCATAAATCAAATATATCAAAAATCGGACCCAGCTTCTGTTAAATAGTGTTAAACAGACATTTGCAATTAGGCTATGCCTTAAAGATCTATTGTAAACGCTCCGGCATTACTGCGTTTGGATCATCCATGTCGGTAAGATTAACTGCTTCAACACCTTCAATTTCCGGAACTTCACGTTTTATAGCTTGTTCAATACCGGCTTTGAGTGTCATGATACTCATCGGACATGATCCGCATGATCCAAGCAAGCGTAAACGCACAATGTTGTCTGCAGTAATTTCTTCTACAGATACATTTCCGCCATCCGCCTCAAGATAAGGTCTGATGGTATTAAGTGCGTTCTCAACTTTTTCTAGCAAATCCATGATGTGTTAATATTTTTTTAAAGATACTAATTTTAAAAATTGCTTAAATACGGGCATTCTGAATAGCAACCTGCTGCGCTACTCTTTCTGCAATATGCATAAATGCCTGACTCATCACATCATTATCCTGTAAAATTACAGGCCTTCCCTCATCACCGCTTTCGCTGATTCCTTTAACCAGCGGGATCTCCCCTAAAAAAGTAGTATTAAACTGTTCGGCTAATTTTCTGCCACCGCCATTACCGAAAATATAGTATTTATTTTCCGGAAGCTCGGCCGGCGTAAAATAGGACATGTTTTCCACCACTCCCAGTAAAGGAACATTGATTGAATCCATCAAAAACATTCCAACTCCTTTACGTGCATCGGCAAGAGCCACATTTTGAGGTGTAGTTACAATTACAGCACCTGTAATAGGATACGATTGAGTAATGGTAATATGGATGTCTCCCGTTCCCGGAGGAAGATCAACAACCAGGTAATCCAGTTCGCCCCAGTCGGCATCGTTAAACAACTGCTTGATGGCGTTAGATGCCATTGGACCACGCCAGGGTACAGGCTGATTGGGATCTGTAAAGAAACCGATGGATAATAATTTGATACCGTATTTTGAAATTGGCTCTATCCGTGTTTTCCCTTCTGCATTTTCTGACGCCCTTGGACGCTCTCCTTCTACTCCAAACATCATCGGAATTGAAGGTCCGTAGATATCTGCATCTATTAATCCAACTTTTGCTCCTTTTTTAGAAAGGCCAAGAGCAAGATTTACGGCAACCGTTGACTTACCCACTCCGCCTTTACCCGAAGCAACCGCAATAATGTTTTTTATATTAGATAAGGTGGGTGTAGGCCGGCTGGTAACCCTGGAGGTCATATTGATATCCACAATAATATCTTTACTGATAAAATGTGCGATTGCATTTCTGCAGGCGTTTTCAAGCATCGCTTTCATCGGGCAAGCCGGTGTGGTAAGCACCACCGAAAAACTTAATTTATTATTATCTATCCGGATATCCTCAATCATGTTTAAGCTAACCAGATCTTTTTTAAGATCGGGATCTTCTACATAACGCAAGGCATTTAGTACCTGTTCCTGGCTGATCATTTTTATGAAGAAAGTATAAAGTTTTGCGGGCAAAAATACTAAACCACAAGCGTAAAAATTGTTTAATGCCTCTTTTTACAGATATTTGACTCACAGAATATTCAATTAGTAAAAACGTTTTTTACGCTGAGAGCTTTATACTGTGTAAACCAGCCCCATGCAAAGACCAGAGAAATATTATAAAATTGGCGGAATAATACTTGCATCCCTCTTACTCATCATATTAATAGGCGGATCCATCGCTTATACAAAACGGGAAGCCTTACTGAAAGTAGCCATTGAAAAAGCAATAAGAAAGGCCAAAAATGATTATAACCTCAATGTAAAAATTAAAACCGCCCGCTTTGCAGGATTAAAAACAATTGATTTTGAGGAAATTTCTATCGTTCCCGAAAACAGGGACAGTCTGGCATTCATTAAAAATTTCAAGGTAGGTATTAAGCTCTTCCCGCTGATTTTGGGAGACATCAAACTGGCAGAAGTTTCTATGACTGACTCCTGGATTAGCCTGAGGAAAAAAGACAGTATCAGTAATTATGATTTTCTTTTCCGCAAAAAAGGTGTGGATTCTGTCAAATCATCTCATAAAGTAAATCTTGCCGAACTTGCCAACAATCTTCTTAACCAAATGCTGTACAAAATCCCGGATGATATGGATATCCGGAATTTTGAAATCAGGCTTCAGGAAAATGCCAATAAAATTACCCTCAATACCAGCTCAGCAACCATTGATAACGGACAGGTAAAATCAACCATTTTGATTAACGGAAAAGAATCTGTCTGGCATGTTCAGGGAAGTGTAGATCCGGGAGACAAGCAACTGGATCTGATGCTTTTTGCCGATGGAAAGAAAGTGGAGCTTCCGTATCTGGAAAAAAAGCTCGGCTTGAAATTAAATTTCGACACCATCAGCACGCAAATGAAACGGGTGCAGCGAGATGGAGATGAATTTAAAATATCTGGTTCCTGGGCGGTTAAAAATCTTCTGGTAAACCATCCCCGAATAGCAAGTAATGATATTGTAGTTCCGAGCGGTTCTATAGATGCTGATATGGTTTTTGGAGAAAATTATGTCTCAATAGACAGTACTTCAACTATTCATCTTCAAAACATAGAAGCAAATCCTTTTATTAAATATACACTGGGAGCTAACAAAATTTATGAGCTGAAATTAAGAACAAAAGAATTAGATGCTCAGCAACTTTTCGATGCATTTCCTCATGGCTTATTTGAATCTCTGGATGGGATGAAAGTGACCGGCAAACTCCAGTATGATTTAAATTTCCGCCTTGACACCAAATATCCGGACCAGGTTGTATTTGATTCAAGACTCAGAAAAAATAATTTCAAAGTAGTAAACTGGGGAGCTACCAATCTTGGTAAAATAAACAGCAGCTTTGTTTATACACCTTACGAGTACGGTAAACCGATGAGGAACATAACAATTGGTCCTCAAAATCCGGATTATACTCCCATTAACCAGATTTCGCCCTACCTGCGAAATGCTTTATTAACTGCCGAAGATCCATCTTTCTACAGTCATAATGGTTTTGTAGAAGAATCAATCCGCAAATCGATAGCTACAAATTTTAAAGAAAAAGCATTTAAACGCGGCGGAAGTACTATTTCAATGCAGCTGGTAAAAAATGTTTATCTCAACCGGCAAAAAACCATTGCCCGTAAAATTGAAGAAATTCTGATTGTGTGGATTATTGAAAATACTAATCTATCATCCAAACAACGCATGTTCGAAGTCTACCTGAATCTTATTGAATGGGGAAAAAATGTATACGGAATTGGTGAAGCATCCAGGCATTATTTCAATAAACACCCCTCACAGCTTGATTTGGGAGAAAGTATTTTCCTCGCCAGTATTGTTCCGAAACCAAAATCAGGAATGTATTATTTCCAGGGCGACGGAACTTTAAAAACCGGCTTACGCGGATATTTCAGGCTTATTGGTGGAATTATGCAGCGAAGAGGTTTGGCTCAGCCAGATTCTAACGTATATGGATTTTATGGTGTTCGGTTAAGAGAAAGTCTGCGTACACAAATGCCACCCGCGGATTCTTTGTTGGCAGATAGCTTATATGAAGATGAGGAAGAAAGCTCAGTAAGTATTTTACAGCAAATTTTTGGCAAGCGTAAACCTGATACCATTAATGTGAATGATATCGGCAAATCAAAATCAAGCGCCACCAAAGAAAAAACACCTGCGGAGTTGCGCCAGGAGCGCCGTGAACAGCGCCGCAGGGAAAAAGAAGCCCGGCAGAAAAGTGGCGGAAATTAAGTTCTGATTTGTATTTTTAAGCCATGAACATCCAGATAGATCAGAAAGATTTTGAACTGCTGATAGAATATGATCAGATCAAAAAACGAATTCGTTTAATTGGCATTCAGCTGGAAGTAGATTATGAAGGACGCGTTCCGGTTTTTGTTGGGGTTTTAAACGGAAGCTTTATGTTTCTTGGAGACTTAATGAAAGAGGTTGGTATTTCTTCTGAAGTAACTTTCATTAAAGTTTCATCCTATGAGGGGGATCAAAGTACCGGAAAAATAAGAAAGGAAATTGACCTGTACATGGATCTGAAAGACCGGGATGTAATTATTGTTGAAGATATTGTTGAATCAGGCAATACACTAAAACATGTTATTGATATAATTAAAGAGCATAATCCGGCATCATTAAATGTATGTACCCTATTATTGAAACCCCGCAAGTTAAACCAGGATCTGGAAGAAATTACGTACGTAGGTTTTGAAATACCTAATGAATTTGTAATTGGTTACGGACTTGATTACAATGGTCTGGGTCGTAATTTAAAAGACATTTACAGGGCAGAGCACGTACCAACAGAAACCTGACCGGCCAGTTTATGCCTCGTAAATTATTAATCTTTGTACAGAGTAAAAAATTTGCATTTTTGCACCTTATTTAATTTTATTTTCAAATGACTATTCACAAAGAAGGGTATACATCCCTTGCTCTTTGCATTCTGTTTATATTTATCTTAAATGCAGCTATACATTTTTTTGTACCCGGCACAGACTGGTTACACTGGACCGTTTACATTTTATCATTTTTACTTTTTATTACAATTCTTCAATTTTTCCGCAGTCCATCTATTAAAACTGTTGCCTCAGAAAATGAGATTGTTTGTCCGGCAGACGGCAAAGTAGTAGTTATAGAAGAAACCGAAGAAACTGAATATCTTAAAGATCGCCGTATTCAGATTTCTATCTTCATGTCCCCTATAAATGTTCACGTAAACCGATATCCAATCAGCGGAGTCGTTAAATTTTTCAAATATCATCCCGGTAAATTTTTAGTGGCATGGCATCCAAAGTCGTCTACAGAAAATGAGCGGACTACAGTTGTTGTAGAAACCAGGAATGGGGTTTCTGTCCTGTTCCGCCAGATTGCGGGCGCTATGGCCAGAAGGATTGTATGCTATTCAAAAGATGGAGATAATGCACAACAGGGAGAACAGTTCGGTTTCATAAAATTCGGTTCAAGAGTAGATGTTTTTTTACCCATCGGTTCAGAAATAAATGTTAATCTGGGGGATACTGTAAAAGGTGGTATTACTATTCTGGCAGAATTAAAAGCCTGATAAACAGAAATAAATTATTCTTAAATTTAACATAAATACAAATCTAAATCTTACTAAACGCTAATAATAAACCCGATTCCAGATGAAAAAAATATTCACACTGTTGGTTCTTGCAGTAAGTATTTCTGCTGTCTCAGCTCAAACTGAGCCTGCTAAAACTAAATCTGCAGATAAATCCAAAACTGTAACAAGTACAAAAAAAGATTGTAAAAAAGGGGACGAATGCTGCATGGATATGAAATCAAAGAAGGCAGCTCCTGCTGCAAAAACAACTCTTAAAAAGAGTTAGAAATGTAGATTAAGATTCGCTTCATTAAAAAAATCCGTTTAAAACTAAACGGATTTTTTTGTGTCTTCAACACCGGGCTCTTTGCCGGTATATTCATGATAAACAGTTTGAGAAGGAAATGCAAAGCCGGCCCCATTTTCTGTTACAATTCTCATAATCTGGTAATTGATTTCCTGCCTGATGTGCATATATTCATTGTATTCTACAATGGCTATAAAGTATAAAACCTGAATATTTAAGGCAGAATCACCAAAAGAATCAAATGTTACAAGAGTATCATTACTTGTAGAAGGATGCTTATTTACATATTCTTCGATTTCTCTTGAAATCTTCAGCATAGTAGCCGCCTGCGTATCGTACTTTAAGCCTACATTAAACTTCATACGCCTTAAATTACGCAGAGTAAGATTTTCAAGAGGAGTATCTGTCATTTTCTTATTGGGAATAATGACCATCGTTTTATCAAGGGTTCGTAGCAAAGTACTTCTGAAACCTACTTTTTCTACCGTTCCTTCAAACTTATCCAGTTTTACCAAATCACCAACCACAAAGGGCTTGTCAGCAAAAATAGTAAACGAGCCCAGCAGATTCTGAAGGGTATCCTGAGCCGCTAATGCGACTGCAATTCCGCCGATTCCCAAACCAGCAATAATAGTTGCCACGTTCAGATCGAAAACAGCTCCCATCATCACAAAAATTCCGAAAATTATGGTCAGAATTTTTAAGAGTTCTTTTACAAACGGCACCATTTGATCATCTGATTTAGAATCAGTAAGTGATGCCTTGTAAAGAAAAACATGGGAAATAAAATCAATAATCCGGAGAACTATCCAGAATATGGAAATGATAAAAAGAAACAGGAATAATTTATCAAAAATCTGAATCGGAGTTATCTCGTATTTTGAAACAACTTTATCCACAGTAATTTCCCGGCTAAAAATCACTTCATTAAGCGGATAGCTCAGTTGATTGATGGCCGAATAGATTACCACAATAAATAAAAGGAATTCAATTGGGCGAATGAGCAATGAAACAAATACCTGCGGATTTGCATGATCTCCAAAACGGCCAAATAATTTAAATAGCAACTTACTTAAAAGCCGTGAAATCACTCGTTTTAAGAGCAATCCAAAGAATAAGATCAGGGCAACAAGAACATAGCTCTTAATGCTGTTTCCTAAAAATACATGATTTAAATAAGTTAAATCCATAGGTTAAACTAATTGTTCCAAAGCAATTTCAAAAGCTGTTTTAGAAAGCTCGGTTCTGTTTGATGATTTCTCATGAATTTTCTCAATCGCTATGCGAATTACTTTTGATGCATCGCTGAATATCGCTGCGTCACTCATTTCGATATTTCTCTCCATAAGGTAAGCAAAAACCCGTGCCATGCCGCAATTGGATATAAAATCAGGAATGACCGCAATGTTATTATCGGCATGCTCCATAATAGGACCAAAAAAGATTTCCTGATCTGCAAACGGAACGTTAGCGCCCGCAGCAATAACTTCCAGGCCTGTTTGGATTAAACTTTTAACCTGAGCCTCAGAAACAAGTCTTGAAGCTGCCGCCGGTACAAAAATTTCCGCTTCGGTATTCCACATGGATTTATTAATTTCTTCAAAAGGAATCAGGTTATCTGCAACCAGTGTATTGCTCTTTCTGTTTAAAAACAAGGTTCTGATCTCCTCAAATGTAAAACCTTCCGGTTTTAATAAACCGCCAACACGATCTATTATTCCCACCACTTTTACACCTTGTTGCGCCAGATAAAAAGCGGCTGCTGCGCCAACATTTCCCCAACCCTGGATAATGGCACGTTTTTCACTAATATCTCCGCCATATAAATTATAAAAATGCCTGATAGATTCAGAAACACCATAACCGGTAATCATATCAGCAACCACATATTTTCTTTTTATATCAGGGGAGAAGTTAATATCTTCCAAAACCTTGGAAACTCCGTAACGAAGCTGGCCAATCTGATGAATGCGCTCATTAACACGTGCATGATAATGTCCGTTAATAACGCCTTCCTGAGGATGCCATAATCCGTAGTTTTCTGTAATAGGAATTACTTCATGGATTTCGTCCACGTTTAAGTCGCCACCGGTACCGTAATAGCTTTTAAGCAGTGGCATAACGGCTTTGTACCATCTTTCTAACACGCCTTTTTTACGAGGATCTGCGGGATCAAAATTGATTCCGGATTTTGCACCACCAATGGGCGGACCAGAAACAGTGAATTTAACCTCCATCGTTTTGGCTAATGATTCTACCTCGCGTTTGTCTAATCCTTTACGCATACGCGTACCACCGCCAGCAGCTCCGCCCCGTAAAGAATTAATTACTACCCAGCCTTCTGCCTCTGTTTCGGCATCTTTCCATTCAAATATGATTTCGGGACGCTTTTCTTCAAAGCGTTTTAATAGTTCTTTCATTGTACTTTCAAATAATACAGATAATCATGACCAGGCAAAAAATAGCATGAATGCTGATATTGATGACAGGCCCTGTCAAAGCATAAAAACAAAAAAGCCTCCCATCCTGAATTAATCCGGAAGGGAGGCTCGTAAATATGAAATAAATTAAACTCTCTTAGATTTGATACGAGCAGCTTTACCAGTCAACTCGCGTAAGTAGAACAATTTTGCTCTACGCACTTTTCCATGATTGTTTACATCAATTTTATCAATGTTTGGGGAATTAATGGGGAATATCCGTTCTACACCAACACCATTAGACATTTTACGAACAGTGAATGTTTCGTTTACACCTGCACTATTCCGCTGAATAACAACACCCTGATATATCTGGATACGTTCCTTATTTCCTTCGCGAATCTTATAATGAACGCTAACAGTATCTCCGGCTTTGAATGCAGGAACTTCCTTTTTCGCCGCTAACTGCTCTTCTACAAATTTTACTAAATCCATGATTTTAAGCTCTTAAAGTCGATTTTTAGACCCTAAAAATCGGACTGCAATATTAGGTAAATTTTTCAATTTAAAAAAGCCTGATTAAACTTTTTCCACATTTTATAAATAATAAACATTTTTACCATCCTTTTCGGGGATTTCGGCTACTGATTAATCAGTATATTTTAATGTTTGAATGCTGTATGCAGGATCTGTATTAAACAGGTTATTTTGTTCAGGATAAATAACCACAAAAGATTTATCACTAAAATGTTTACTTAAAAGCCGGGGTGTATTATCCAAATCTGAATGATGAGAAATAGAGGCCTTTCTTGCACTGATAACCACAAGCAAATCATCAGTTTCAACAATGGATTCAAATTTTTTAAACTGATCCCAATTATTAAACTCTTCATAGAGAGTAGGTACGCTGGTTTTACTTTCGGCAAAAACCTTTTTAAACTGATTGTTGGTTGCTGCAGAAGCGTAAAATTTAAGTTCTGCTCCGGCTTGTTTGGCAAGAGTAATCAGAGTAGATGTCCAATGTAAAAAGCCGGACTCAAATTCTGCAAATGATGGAACTACAACCACAATATGGCGGGTAGTATTTAAGGGGTTCACAAAATTAGTTACCAAAACCATCTTTCCCGACCGCTCGAGCAAATTATCAAGTACACTTCCAAATATCCATTCTTTAGCGGTGTGGCGGGCATGCCATCCAATGACAACCTGAGTAATAGACAATTCTTTAATAGCCCTGAGAATGCCGCTTGCAATGTTCATATCAACCCTGGTGACTCCGGTTACTCCGTTATCTGAAGCAGCAGCAAATTTTGCAGCTTTATCTAAAATCTTGGAACTGCGGATAACATGCTCGTGGGTGGCATCATCATCCGGAATGACTATCAATGGAAAAATTTGTTCTGCTGACCGCGGCTTTTTCAGCATTACGGCAAAATCAATTAATTTTTCAATGCTTTCCGGATTAGAGATAGGGACTAAAATTCGCTCGGGATTTTCTATTGGCAATTCAGGAATGCTTACTTCTTCCTCCATAACCTGTTTTCGGCCGGCCCGTTCCACAATTAGTGTACTCACTAAACAGGTGATTAAGATCATAATAATTGCACCGTTTAGAATTTCTTCGGATAATAATCCGAGCAGGAAACCAATAAGTACAGAGGCAAGTGTGGCAGCAGCCCGGGCCGTAGTTAATCCAAAGATCAAATTTCTTTCTGTAGAGCTAAAGCGAAATATTTTCTGAGTAATAAATGCTGCAATCCATTTACTGCTAATTGCCACAACTATTAAAACGCCTGAAACAGCGATTGCATTTATTCCTTTAAATACCACCGAGAGATTGACAAGCATGCCGACACTGATCAGGAAAAATGGGATAAAAAGAGCATTCCCAACAAATTCGATTCGGTTCATTAATGGGGAAGAATGCGGAATCATTCTGTTTAGCGCCAAACCTGCCAAAAACGCACCAATAATCGGTTCTATTCCTGCTAAGTGGGCTAAAAATCCCGCAAGAAAAACCAGTGCAAGAATAAAAATATATTGAGAAACGCCTTCGCTTGCAAAGTTTTTGAAAAACCATCGGGATATTTTAGGGAAGCCGTAAAAGATTACAAATCCGAAA
This sequence comes from Daejeonella oryzae DSM 19973, assembly GCF_000422945.1. GTDB lineage: Bacteria > Bacteroidota > Bacteroidia > Sphingobacteriales > Sphingobacteriaceae > Daejeonella > Daejeonella oryzae. The sequence goes on along the minus strand of NZ_AUHA01000002.1, from coordinate 891,306 downwards.
ATGGAAAGCGATATAGCCATACGTATGGCAAAAATGTAATCAAGCGCTCCTTTGGTGTAATTGGCAATCATCGCCAGGATAAGAAGTGCGCCGGTATCTGCAATTATAGTTCCGCCAACGGCAATGCTTACAGCTCTGGAATTTGTTATTCCTAAGCGACTGATTATGGGATACGCAAGCAATGTATGGGAAGATAAAACGCTTGCAAACAACAATGAGGAAATGAAGGATAAGTTTAAAATGTAATATCCCACCAAAGCAGCCATTATTCCGGGAATAACTAAGGTTAAAAAACCATGTATCAGTGTTTTATTTTTATTTCGGATAAAGTCATTCATGTCTATTTCCAGGCCGGCAATAAACATAATATATAAAAGCCCCACTGTGCCAAAAAGCACCATACTCTGGTCACGGAGCAAAATATTTAATCCGTTTGGACCCACAATGACTCCTGCAATAATTAAAACAATGAGATTGGGAATATTATATCTTTTTAATATTATCGGAGCTATTAAGATTATGAAAAGCACCACTGAAAAAATCAGTACCGGATCTGTAATTGGAAAATACTCGCGAATATTAAATTCAGGGTTGCTCATTTTTCTTTGTTTTTATTGATTAATGCCAATTGCTCCTTTAATAACAAAGATTAAAACATCAATTTTATTTCAGCAAATCCGGCCGGCGTTTCTGGGTGCGCTCCAGGGCCTGGTCGTGGCGCCAATTATTTATCGCTGCTTCATTTCCGCTCAGTAAAATATCAGGCACCCTATGTCCTTTCCAATCTGCAGGGCGGGTGTAAACGGGTGCATCCAGCAATTCTCCCTGAAAAGAATCAGAAAGGGCAGAAGTTTCATCATTTAAAACACCTGGTAAAAGACGCACAACAGTATCAACTAAAACTGCTGCCGGCAATTCTCCACCCGAAAGCACATAATCACCTATAGATATCTCACGGGTAACATACAAATCGCGTATGCGCTGATCAATGCCTTTGTAGTGACCGCAAAGAATGATGATATTTTTTTTGGAAGAAAGCTCGTTAGCAATCGTTTGCTTTAATGTTTCCCCATCCGGAGTCATGAAAATAATCTCATCATAGTCACGCTCAGACATTAAATAATCCATACAGTTTGCAAACGGCTCGATGCTCATTACCATGCCGCTGCCCCCGCCATACTGATAATCATCAACAGATTTTTGCTTATGTGTGGAATAATCCCGAAGGTTATGTACATGTATTTCTGACAAGCCTTTTTTCTGTGCCCGCTGTAAAATTGAATGAGCAAAAGGGCTTTCTAACAAAGCGGGCAAAACAGAGATTATATCAAAACGCATGTGCAAAGATAGATTTGAGAATTAAGAATTGAGAATTATAATCAGTTAGTCGGACTCTTCCAGTGAAAAAATCTCATCAAAGGGTACGCCAAAGACTTTTGAGATTTTTAAAGCCAAAACAGTGGACGGAACGTAGCGGCCCGATTCTATGGTATTAATTGTTTGCCGTGAAACTCCCACAAGTTCTGCAAGATCCGCCTGAGTTAAATTTTTAATAGCCCGCTCTATCTTTATTTTATTTTTCATAGCTGCTGATTGTTTAACAATTTTGTTTCACGATAGACTGCCCAGCGAAAACGGATGATAAAGAAGATCAATACAGTAAACATGTTATACACCATCGCAACCAAAAAGCCCATCCCGTGAATGAATATGATAGCAAGAACCAGTACGAGATAATTAACATAGATACTCCATTGCAAGGAGTCCAGACGAAGGCTGGCAATCTGTTCATCCTCTATTTTCTCTTTCGAAAATCCTATCATCATCAGGCTTATGATTAATCCTAAGGCCGCAATCTCATCAGTCAGGTTTCCTTTAGTATAGAGAGAATCCCGGGAATATGCGGGCAAATGGAAGTCCAGGAAACTGAAGTTAAAATCAAAATAGAGATGTGCGATTCCTAAAAATAAAAAGGGAATAAACATAATCCAACCAACCATTTGGAAGGAATGCGGAAGTAAAAATCGATTTTCCATAACGTCAAATTTGTTTGATTAAATGTAAAACAAATTTGACAAATGTCAAATATTTTTGACAAAAAATTATTCTTGGGTATATAAGTCAACCAATCCTTCCGGAAGATTTACTTTCAGGATTCCGTTTTCCTGGTCAATCTCTTCGATCAGGTCATCATTCAGCGGAAACATCACTTCACGAAATTTATAAGGTACCACTGCTACAAATTGCTGAGGATATTCATGTATCTCGATGATTTCACCTAATTCGCCAAAATGCTTATCATGTACGATGAAACCCTTCAAATCGGTGATCAGAAATTCATCCTCATCTCGAACTGGCTTTTCTGAATTAGGAAGATATATTTTTTTCCTGACCAGTTTTTCGGCTTTGTCGATATGATCCACATCATCAAAATAAAAGTTACCGGTTTGGTTATTCTGAAGCTTACTGGAGGATACGAAATAGGGAATAAGTTTTCCATTTATCTCGGCATACACCGTTTCCAGTTTTAAATCTTCGGGTTCTTCATATTCAAAAAAGATTTGCACTTCGCCTTTCAGACCTTTGGTTTTGGTCACATATCCGATGTAAAAACAATCCTCTATTTTCATAAAAATTAAGTTTAAAACAACAATAGCGAAGAACTTCTGCTTTGAGAGATTCTTCGCTATCGCAAACCCTGCGGGTTTAGAATGATAAAATTTATTATTCTGCGGTTTTTTCTTCTGTACTTTCTTCAGTAGCAGGAGCTTCTGCTGATTCTTCAGTAGCTTCTTCAGCAATAGTTTCTTCAACTTCTTCAACCGGAGGAGTGTTTTTAGCTGTAATAGCGGCGGCCATTTCCTCTTTCTTTTTAGCTTCTGCAGCTAAAGCAATTTTCTTAACTTCTTCCTTAGATTTAGTTAAGTTTTCTTTTTTGCCTTCAATCTTACCTTCTTTACTTTGTAACCACTCAGTAAATTTAGTTTCAGCCTGTTCAGCAGTTAAAGCGCCTTTTTTAACACCACCTTCAAGATGCTTTTTGTACAAAATTCCTTTGTATGAAAGAATTGCACGGCAAGTATCGGTTGGCTGAGCACCTTTGTTCATCCAGTCTAAAGTTTTATCGAAATTAATTTCGATTGTAGCCGGATTTGTGTTTGGATTGTAAGATCCTAATCTTTCGATGAATTTACCATCTCTTGGTGCACGAGAATCTGCTACCACTACGTGATAAAAAGGTTTTCCTTTTTTACCAAATCTTTGCAATCTGATTTTAGTTGCCATTTTTTAAGTATTTATGTATTCAACATATTTCCCGGAGTCTATTCTGCGGGGCTGCAAAGATATAAATAATTCTAATTTAAAAAATGTAATATCCTATTTTTGAGGATGAACCATAAAAAACTCAGAATCGCAGTGGATATGGATGAGGTGCTGGCCGATCCGCTTTCTAAATTTATAGCACTCTATAACCGGGATTATAATGTTCCTTTAGATTTGCAAATAAGTCCGGGAAATGAAATTCATCATCACGTACCGGAACATGCTAAAGATAAATGGTATGAATATATTAATGAACCAGGATTTTTCAGAGATCTTCCCGTAATCGATAAAAGCCAGGAAGTGATGAAAGCACTCAATAATCATTACGATATATATATCGTTTCTGCTGCATTAGAGTTCAGAAATTCACTGATTGATAAATACGACTGGCTGGCAGAGCATTTCCCTTTTATACCCTGGACAAATATTGTATTTTGCGGGGATAAAATAGTTGATACAGATATACTGATTGATGACCGGATCAAAAACTTCAGTAATTTTAAAGGCAGAAAACTATTGTTTACATCGCCGCACAATCTCCTTATTACCCATTACGAAAGAGTAAATAACTGGACTGAAGTAGCAGATAAATTATTATAAACAAATTCAAAAATAAAACCATGATTGTTACCACCACCAATAACATCGAAAACAAAAAAGTTACCCGTTACATCGGCATTGTATCAGGAGAAGCTATTATCGGAGCCAATATTGTAAAAGATTTTTTTGCAGGAATCCGGGATATCGTTGGAGGACGCTCTGGTTCCTACGAAGAAGGTTTGCGAGAGGCCAAAGATATTGCCTTACGGGAAATGCAGGAGCAGGCCGCACGATTAGGAGCCAACGCTATTTTAGCTGTTGATCTGGATTATGAAACACTTGGCAGCAATGGCAGCATGCTTATGGTTAGTGCCAGCGGAACGGCAGTGGTTATAGAATAAGTACATTTAGCCCGGCTTATTTTTTTCATAAAAAGAGTCTTCTTTATATGATTCTTAATGCCCTAACGTTATTGATACTTACATACCGGCCCGTGGTAAATACCTATATTATATTACAGAGATTCTCCTATAAACCAATTTGAAACTTTGAAATTGAAATTATTAATTCAACTGTTGATTTAAAAAGAGAACAAGCTGATGTGAAATTTAGGGCTATTATCAAATGTCTTCATACATAAAAAGATTCAGAGCAGAGAAAATATGACGGAGACAAAAAAAGCTGATCAGGATGCATTGATAAATAATACCGATAACCTGATGTGGTATATTGATATAAAGTACCAGCTATTATCAGCCAACAGATCCTATAAATATTACTTAATGCGGAAATTAGGACTGGCAGTGAGTATTGGAGACTGTGTTTTCTATGAAGATTTAGGGGATGAAATAAATAGCAGGTGGAAGAATTTCTACGATGATGCATTTGCCGGGAAAAAACACACAATCACGCTGGAATATGATAAGACTGATACAGGAGAAAGTAAACAGGCTGAAGTCAGTTTTAATCCTATAAGCAACGGCAGTAATGAAATTATAGGTGTTGGATGTTTTGCCCACGACATTACCCAGAGAGTAAATTTTGAAGAAAAAATTATTGCTCAGAACCAAACACTAAAAAAAATAGCTTCACTTGCATCGCATGACATTCGTGGACCGGTGGCATCTATGCTTGGCTTGCTTAGCTTGTTTGATAAATCAAAAATTAAGGATTCTTATAATCTGGAAATAGTTAATTACCTGGAAGAATGTATGCAGGATCTGGATCAGGCTATCCACAAAATAGTGGAAATAACTTATAGCCTTGATCCGGATGTGAATACTATTAAAAATTCTTTTCCACGAAATCTATCAGAGAATGAATCACCTTGATATGAATTTCCTGTGCCCGGTCTGCAAACTCAGTAAAAGGAGCACGGATTTCAACATCACATAAAAGAGCCATTTCACCGCCGTTCTTTCCGGTTAAGCCAATAACTTTCATTCCTTTAGCTTTTGCTGCTTTAATCGCAAGAATGACATTTTCAGAATTGCCACTGGTGCTTATTGCCAACAAAACATCTCCCGACTGACCAATAGCTTCGACCATGCGGGAGAAAACATAAGCATAGCCATAATCATTTCCTACACATGATAAATGGCTCGGATCTGAAATTGAAATTGCCGGTAAGGCTCTGCGGTCGTTCCGATATCTGCCGGATAATTCTTCAGCAAAATGCATGGCATCGCACATAGAACCACCGTTACCACATGAAATTATTTTTTTTCCGGAGTTAATGGAAGAAACCAGTATGGTACCCGCTTCTTCAATTTTATAAAAATTCTGTTCATCTGCCAGAAAATCCTGCAAAACAGTGGATGCTTCCTGAAAATGCTTTTTAATCTGGTCCATTTACTGTTTATTACAATGACAGAATTTCAACAATCTTTAACAGATCCGGATTAGCTTCTGATATATGCTTAATGGCGTTACCAAAAGGAGTGTAATGTATTTTTTGATTCACTACTCCAACCATTTCCCCTTTTCGGCCTTCCATTAATGCCTCTACTGCTGCCACTCCAAGTCGACTTGCAAGTACGCGGTCCATACAAGATGGCGGACCGCCACGCTGAATATGCCCCAATATAGACACCCGGGTATCAATAGTTGGATATTTAGATTTTACCGCATTAGCAATTTCAAATGCTCCGCCGGCATCATCCCCTTCGGCTACAAGAATAATTTTAGAAGATTTACTTTTTCTGCCTTTTCCAAGTCGGTCTAAAAGTGCTTTAAGATCCGTACGGGTTTCCGGGATTAATATAAACTCTGCTCCCACGCCTATACCTGTCCGCAAAGCAATAAGTCCCGAATCTCTTCCCATTACTTCAACAATAAACAACCGATCATGCGACTCGGCTGTATCACGGATTTTATCAACAGCTGTTACAACTGTATTTATAGCTGTATCATACCCTATGGTAAAATCGGTTCCAACAAGATCATTATCAATTGTACCCGGCAATCCCATTACCGGAATATTGAACTCATCGATAAAATAATTAGCGCCCGTAAAAGTTCCGTCGCCCCCGATTGCTACTAATGCATCAATATTTAATTTGCTGATTTGTTCAAAAGCTTTCTTACGACCTTCCTTTGTACGAAATTCATCACTGCGGGCAGTTTTTAAAATTGTACCGCCTCTTTGAATAATATTAGCTACAGACTTTCTTTCCATTGGAACGAAATCACCCCCGATCATTCCATCATAACCCCGCATTATTCCGGTAACCTTCAGATCATAATATAATCCGGTTCGAACCACGGCACGTATAGCTGCATTCATCCCTGGAGAATCGCCCCCTGAAGTAAAAACTCCGATATTTTTAATTTTACTCATATTATTTGCTGCGGCTAAAAGCAGATTTGCCGCTATTTAAAAATTCAATGTAATTATTAATGTCCAAATTAAAAGCTTGCGGCTCTACAAGCATACTCTTGTTGTAATCACTTATTACGTAATATGGCTGAGAATTGGTTCCATATTTTGAAGCCTGAAAATCACTCCATTTCTGCCCGATGGTATTAATCTTTTTCCCGCTAAACGAAGAAGTGTATTTTTCCCCGGGAGACAGTTCAGTTTTATCATCCACGTAAAGTGAGATAATAACATAATCGTTTTTTAAAAGATTTAAAACCTGCTTATCAGACCAGACACTGGATTCCATTTTACGGCAATTGGTACAGCTCCATCCGGTAAAATCAATTAAAACAGGTTTATTAACTTTTTTAGAATAAGCTAATCCTTCTTCATAATCATAAAATGCATCCAGTCCATGAGGTGCGTGGAATAAACCAGCGTATTTCTTGCCCGAAGATTCCGTAGAGTCGGATTCAGCAGATGAAGTTTTATTTGAATAAAGATCAAACTCCTGCGTAGTTTGAGGAGGCAGCCAGGCACTGATTGCTTTTAGAGGCGCACCCCATAAGCCTGGTATCATGTACAATGTAAAGCCTAAAATAAACATCGAAAAGAATAATCGCGGTAGCGAAATAAAATTGATTTCGGTATCGTGCGATAGCTTGATTTTTCCCAACAGGTAAAAGCCCCAAACTCCAAATATGATGATCCATAAAGCCAGGAAAACATCCCGGTCGAAAATCCCCCAATGATAAGCCAGATCAACATTCGATAAGAATTTGAAAGCCAGAGCTATTTCTAAAAATCCCAACGAAACCTTTACGGTATTTAACCATCCGCCAGATTTGGGCATTTCTTTTAACCAGGAAGGAAAAATTGCAAACAATGTAAAAGGTATGGCTAAAGCCGATGAAAAGCCAAGCATTCCAATTGCGGGCCCCAGGTAAGATCCCTTAGATACTGCATCAACAAGCAACGTTCCGATGATGGGTCCGGTGCATGAAAAAGAAACCAGGGCAAGTGTAAATGCCATGAAAAATAATCCTATAAAGCCGCCCTTATTTGATTTTTCGTCCATTTTATTTACCAGCCCGGAGGGTAGAGTAATTTCAAATGCTCCTAAAAATGAAATTCCGAATATTAATAATGCAACAAAAAACAAGAGGTTAAAAGTAGCGCTGCTTGCAGCTTCATTTAATGCGGACGCTCCAAAAATTAATGTAATTAATAAGCCGAGAGCCACATAAATAATAATGATAGACAGGCCGTAAATGATAGCGCTTTGAATCCCTTTAGCTCTTGACCCTGCTTTTTTTGTAAAAAATGAAACTGTTAAAGGGATCATCGGGTAAATGCAGGGCATAAAAAATGCTGCCAATCCGCCTATAAAACCTGCAATGAAAATTCCCCAGAAAGAAGTTGACTCTTTTTTGGCAGAATTTGAATAAGAAACAGGGGTTGATTCAGCCACCGAATCGTAGATAGTTTTTGGTGTAGGGCTAATAGATGTTTGCTGTGTATCAACAGGAGCTGGCGGGGCAGAAAGGGCGGTTACAGGCGGGGATTCTTTTCCGGCATCTACCGAAATTTTAAACTCGACTTCGGCCGGAGGAAGGCATCTCTCATCATTACAAACCATGAATTCAAGCTTACCGGAAACGGTGGTCTTAGGTTTAAGTAATTTTATTTTCTGAATAAAAGTAACCTGATCTTTATGCCAGGCTATCTCCATATCGAAAGTTTTATCAATAGCTGTAATTGCTTTAGGACTTTCACTTACCTTCCCTGTAAGCTTATAATCTTTGGAGGGAACAAAGCTGAAGGAGGTAGGAATGGGACCGCCTTCGGCAATAAACTGAGAATACACGTGCCAGCCCTTTTCAATTTTTGCTGTAATCAGGAGTTCTGCTTCTGTATCGCTAATCGTCTTGGATGAAAAACTCCATTTTACAGGTTCAAAAATTTGAGCCTGTGTAGTAAATGCAACAAAAATTAAAATAAGCGTTATTAATTTTTTCATTCAAATAATATTTTTTTACAATAAAATCCTGATCAAATAGGCCTCAACATACTCAATAAATGCTCAGGATTTTATAAATTCAATTTCTTTTATTCCAAATGACCGGGAACCTGCTTTTGTTTCAACTTGCAAATAACCCTCAGCGCTAATCCCATAAATCTTACCCGGTTGAATTATTCCGTCAATTTTATAGGATTTCCATTCGTTTGCCTGGTATAATTTTTCGAAATACTCCGTATCAAGCAAGTCAAACTTCCCCGATTTTAGTTGAAGATACCTAGCTTCAATGGCGGCGCAAATTTCGATTAATATAGATTGTAAATCATAATCAGCGTGTAAGATTTTTTTAAATGAGCTTATATGTTTAAGTTCAGAAGGGAACTCAATCTGGTTTACATTTAAACCTATTCCGATAATGGCATGCTTCAGCTGAATTCCCTGAATGATATTTTCAATTAACATTCCGCCAATTTTCTGATTGCCTACATAGCTGTCATTAGGCCATTTTATTTTAGCTTCATCCCCAAAATATTTTCTTAAAACATCGTTTAAAGCTAAACTAACAGCTCTATTTAAGACAAACTGCTTACTCACATCTAAAAAACTGGGATTTAGAAGGATACTGAAAGTCAAATTTTTACCAGCCTGACTTATCCAGGTGTTGCTGGTTTGTCCCCTGCCCTGGTATTGTTCCTCTGCCATAATTACAGTGCCTTCTGCAAATGGCTTAGATTTTGACAAAGCTTGCTTTAAATAGGTATTGGTGGAGTCGACCTTTTTTAATGTGACAATATTATGTCCTACAAATAATCCTAAAAAAATGTTATTTTGCAAAGTTCAGACGCACTAAATTAATTGTTCAAAACTAAAATTTTTTAATGGTAAAAAACAAATTTGCACTAGAATCTACTTCCATTTCAGAAATAGTTGTTTATGGAATTCAGGAAAAAAAAGGAAATGACATTGTACGTTTAGATCTCAGAAATATACATAGTTCGGTAGCCGATTATTTTGTAGTCTGCCACGCCGATTCTGCTACTCAGGTTAAAGCCATTGCAGCCAGCGTAGAAGAAGAAGTTTACAAAGCATTAAAACAGGACCCCAAAAGAAAAGAAGGATTACAGCATGGCGAATGGATTCTTCTGGACTATATAGACGTTGTAGTTCATATTTTTAAAACAGAGAAACGCGAATTTTACGGGATCGAAGATTTATGGGGCGATGCAGAAATGCAGTTTTATAAAAGTGCCTAAACCATATCTACCCGCGTTTCGTTAATCATAATACATTCTTGTTGAAATAAGAAAATGAAAGAGAATAAATCAGAAAATAAAAAGCCAATAAAAAAAATACCTGGTAAAAAAATCATTCCCAAAACTCCAAAATTTAATATTATGTGGCTTTATGCCGCAATAATTATTGGTCTTTTTGTGGTTCAATATATGTTTAGCGGGAATAATGCGAAGACTATAACTTATCAGAAATTTGAGAACGAAATTCTAAAGCCACGTGATGTAGAAAAGCTTGTTGCCTATAAGAGCAATGACCTGATAGCTGTTGAAGTATACATTAAAAAGGACAGATTAAATCAGGCCAAGTATAATGACCTTCGCGAAAAGAGCAATTTCAATATGTCTGCAAATAATCCGCATTATGTTTTTACTGACGGATCATTTGATGGTATACAGGCTAAGTTAAAAGATGCAGAAAAAGATCTTCCTGCTGATCAGCGCACACCATTAATTATCGAAACACGCGAAAGTCCATGGGCTGGCTGGTTTATGTCCTTTATTCTGCCGGTTTTATTGCTGATAGGCTTTTGGGTATTTATCATGAAGCGAATGGGTGGTGGTTCCGGAGGTGGAGCTGGCGGCCAGATTTTCAATATCGGTAAAAGTAAAGCAACCTTATTTGATAAAGAAACTCAGGTTTCTATAACATTTAATGATGTTGCCGGACTGGAAGAAGCCAAGCAGGAGGTTATGGAAATTGTAGATTTTCTTAAAAATCCTAAAAAATATACCAATCTGGGTGGTAAAATTCCGAAAGGAGCACTACTAGTAGGAGCACCCGGAACAGGTAAAACGTTAATGGCCAAAGCCGTAGCAGGTGAGGCGCAGGTTCCGTTTTTCTCTTTATCAGGATCTGATTTCGTAGAAATGTTTGTTGGAGTTGGAGCATCACGTGTCCGCGATTTATTTAAACAAGCAAAAGACAAAGCTCCATGCATTATTTTCATTGATGAGATTGATGCAATAGGCCGTGCTCGTGGAAAGAATAATATTGTTGGAGGAAATGATGAGCGTGAAAATACCTTAAATCAATTATTGGTTGAGATGGATGGATTTGGAACAGATTCAGGAATTATAATTCTTGCTGCAACCAACCGGCCGGATGTGCTGGATACAGCACTTTTGCGTCCGGGACGATTTGACCGTCAAATATCTATTGATAAGCCCGATTTAGTAGGCCGTGAACAAATATTTAAAGTTCACCTGAAGCCATTGAAATTAGCTGAAGCAGTGGATGCTAAAAAACTTTCTGCTCAGACTCCCGGATTTGCAGGTGCTGAAATCGCTAATGTGTGTAATGAAGCAGCCTTAATTGCTGCCCGTCGCGACAAACAAGCTGTTGATATGCACGATTTTCAGGATGCAATTGACAGGGTAATTGGCGGATTGGAGAAAAAGAACAAAATCATATCTCCAGAAGAAAAAAGAATTGTTGCTTATCATGAAGCAGGTCACGCTATTGCGGGATGGTTTTTAGAACACGCCGATCCTTTAGTTAAAGTTTCGATTGTTCCCCGCGGAGTTGCTGCTTTAGGTTATGCACAATATTTGCCTAAAGAACAATTTTTATACACCACAGAGCAGCTGCTTGATGGAATGTGTATGACTTTGGGTGGTCGTGTGGCAGAAGATATTGTATTTGGCAAGATCTCTACCGGAGCACAAAATGACCTGGAAAGGATCACTAAACTTTCTTACGCCATGGTTACCATTTACGGTATGAATGAACGTGTAGGTAATGTATCATTTAATGATACGCAAGGTGAATATCAGTTTAACAAGCCATATTCAGAAAAAACTTCTGAGATTATAGATATTGAAGTTCGGGAGCAGATAGATCGTTCTTACCAGCGCACAAAAGCTTTACTGACAGAAAAACGCGATGGTTTAGAAAAGCTGGCTCATAAGCTTTTGGAAAAAGAGATTTTATTCCAGTCTGATCTTGAAGAAATCCTTGGTAAACGTCCGTTTGACAACCGCACAACGTATGATGAATTTGTAAACGGCGTGCCGGAAGTTGGTAATGAAGTTAGAGAAAATCTGGAACACGAAGGAGTTATAGATCATAATGCTGATCTTCCTGAAAATCGTTCAGCACTGGACTAATCTTTAAATTCGTATATACTATTCAATCCGCAGCTATGTCTGCGGATTGATTTTTTAAGCTCATGAGAGAAACTACTTCCAAAGAAAAAATGCTTAAGAAGATCCGCAAAGCTCTTCTTGAGAAACGAGATAACCCATATCCAAACCTGGAAGATACTGCTCTTTACGAAGAGAATTCTGAATATCTGGAAGTGCTTTTTGCCGAACAATTAACTGCTGTATCCGGTCAGTTTGTGTATTGCGAAGATGAGATCCAATTTATAGAAAATCTGCTTCACCTGGCTGATCAGAAAAGCCTGCGAAAAATTTATTGCTGGGAACCTGCCCTTCAGAATTTATTGACCACATACGAATACCCTTTTTACAGTACTGATACTGATTTTCTACAAGCTGAGGTTGGAATTACTCTTTGTGAATCCCTTATTGCCAGGAATGGAAGTATTCTGGTTACAAATGCAAATGCAGCCGGGCGCAGATTGAGCATTTACCCACATATTCATATTGTATTGGCTTATACCTCTCAATTGGTTTTAGACCTTAAAGACGGGTTTAAAGCTTTGAAGGATAAGTATGGTTCAGATCTGCCATCAATGATTTCTAACATCACAGGGCCAAGCCGCACAGCTGATATCGAAAAAACTTTAGTCTTAGGTGCCCACGGCCCTAAAGAACTATATGTGTTTTTAATAGAGGGATAGAAAAAACGATATTACAAAATCTTTATTTAAGCTCTACCGGACCATTTGCATCCTGCCATGCCCGCCAGCCTCCGGCCATCGAAAACACATTTTGATAACCCATTTTTTGAAGATTTTCTGCAGAAAGTGCTGACCTAAATCCGCCACCGCAATACAATATCAGTTCGGCGTTTTTATCAGGAAACTGGTCTATAATATCTCGCTCAATAATTCCGCGGCCCAAATGAACGGCTCCTTTTATGTGACCCTTATCCCATTCATTATCTTCCCGCACATCAATTAAATTGGTTCCTTCTTTTAATTTTTCTAAAGTTTCAGAAACCGAAATTTCAGCTATATTCTTTTTAACTTCATCTACAAGCTTTTCGAATTCAATAGAATGTGCCATAGTAGTAATTTTTTTTAGTTGTTTTTAAATTTAGTAAAAGCTTTCCTGGTTATCAAAATAAGCTTGTTGAACTGTAATTAACACCAGTCTTTTAAATTCTCGGGCTTATATTTTTCATTGTTTTTTACCCGTTCAAAAACAAGCGGGCAAATATTTTCATTGGACAATGCCGCTTTTTTTACAGGTCGTACGTAATCTGGCAGCAATGAAAAAGGAAATTTATTTGAATTATATAACATCCCGTTTTCATTCTGTTTGATGTTAGCTTCAATATATTTCTGATCAAATCCTAATCCTGCCCCTGTAGCCTTTTCTATCATCCAGTTTAAGGCAATATCACTTAATCCCTCATCATCATAACCACCTCCAATATTTGAATGAACACCGGTAAACCAAACCTGCTCCATTACCTGCTGTACTTGGTTATCTTTTACCTTATCACTTAGCTGCCATAATGTTGGCTGAAAATTACTCCTGCGCTCATCAATAGCCAGGGCCTGATAAGCATATTCAACAGAACTGCTTAATTTGGTGTCGTGAAATTGGTATTTACGATTGTTAAACCACTGAAACCATCTGGAAGGAATACCTAAAGAACCAACGGTATCCCAAACACCTATGAATTTAATCCGCATATCTTCATGAGCGTATTTCTCCCGGAATGAAATAGCCTCATCCCCTTTTGGATATAGGCGTTTATTGTTCCGATCGCGATAGATTTTATACGCTTCATTTATTTTAACCAGATCATTATTTTTTAAAATTCCGCTGTTGCGGATTAATCCTGCTAAACTGCGGGCTGTATAAGCTCCGCGGCTAAAACCAAACAAATAAATTTCATCACCAAGTTCATAATTCCAGATAATAAATTTATAGATATCAATTATATTCTGATCAATTCCTTTTCCCGTTGCACCATGAATCATCTGACTAAAAAAACCTCCTTCGGCACCAATCCCTTCGTCATAATATTTTATTTGATTTACATTCAGGTCATCACGGTTGCAAATGCTTTCAAATATCTTCTGAACATTCGTTCTCACAGGTTTGCCATTATACATTCCATTAGGCTTGTTCCATGTTCCGTCGGAGCAGGTTATGATTCGTTTCATAGCGCTAAATTTTAAATCCCTAAATAAAGGGCAACCATTTTTCCTTTGCTTCCCTGTAGGTTCCAAAACCAAGCCCATTCTGACTATCTCCCCGGATAAATTGATTTGGCAAACTAGGCTTATCGATGTCAATAATAAATTTATCACACAGGTCTGTAATTAAGTCAACCTCCTCTTGCTTAACTGCATCCATATCCATGTCTATTAATTTGATAAACTTATCCATGCCATTGGTATCCTCTTTATATACTTGGGGAAGAATAAAATAATTATTGGAGTCGAGTTCGGGCTTTATGCAGGGATTAATTCTAATTAAATTGGCCTTGTTGCTTAAGCCCGGATCGAGAATGGAATAAGCAATAAATGAGGCAGAATCGGGCGGATCTCCCAAAATACTTGTAGACATCTTCTTCACATCACGAAGAAAATTAAACGTATTATCTGTTTGCGCCAACGGATTCGTTTTATTAGTTCTATAAATAGCGCTTATTGTTGGATTAGTTGAATTTTCATAATCATTTATGATGGCCCTGCCTCCTGTTCCTGTACCGAGGGAAAGAATGCACAGCTCTTTTGGATCTGAATGATTATTGGTAATAGCTTCTATTACAGCCGCCAAAACGGGATTGTTAAATCCGGAAACTGCACCATCCCAAAACCAGGTTTTACGGGTATCATTTCCATTCAGCAAGTTCACTTTTACCGCAGCTGGCGAATCAAAATAGTTTATGGGCGCATTACTTGAGGCATGAATTGCATGTGCCAAAGTAATGGAATAGTATTTTCCTTTGCTGAATTTATCGGTATTGCTGCCTGTATTAGATCTGAAAAAACTCACTCTTTCCCGAAAATAATCAAAGCCCACAATCAGAATTTGCAGATCACTCTTTTTTATTATATCCGGAAGCTCGAGTAAAGGTGTTTCTACTATTGGAGCGCTAATTATTTTATCATTAAACAGATGATCATTCTGTTTCAAAATCTTAATTAATCCGCTAAGCTTTCGATCTGTACTGTACTTTGGACCAATGGTGGTTTTGGCTCGTAAAAAGCTTATTAAGTTGGTAATTTTTAATTTTTCCCAGAATGTTAAATTAGAAAAAACCTGTTCCCGGTTGGGCTGATGGCTAAAAACAGTAATAATTTCACTCAATCGCATGTCGTTACACATACAGGCTAAAATCAGGCTTCCGCCTGAATTAGCTATCACCATATCAAATTTTCTTAATAATTCATGCCCGCCAATATCGCCGTAAATGTCCATCAGAACTCTGGCCTGAATAATTGCCCAGGATCCTCCGCCATCCATCGAAAGAATTTTATACGACATCTTCTCAGATTTACGCTTTCCCCAAATATTTGGTAAAAACCCATCCTTCCAGGTCCATCTGTCCGTCTACAATATCTTCCACATCAACAAATGACCAGTTCCCTTCAGTTTTAAGAGATGTAACCCGGGTACCTTCCGGAAGAGGTTTCGCCAGCATTTCGTAAAAAGTGCCCGGTCCGGACCGAATATTTAAAATGGTGGTAGTAATGTATGAATCCAAATCCTCATTTTTCCTTCCCATTGCTCTTGCTCTAAAACTTTTCATTGGAAAAGCCGGTCCGGGATCGGATTTTCTGATAGGAGAGATATCATCGTGACCTAATATATCAAGCAAATGATATGCTTTAACAAGCAATGAGGCAATTTCCTGAGATACTTCTAATTGGATGGGTGTATATTCCTGCCAGATAGATTCATGCTTTTCATTTTTATGTGTGGCTACTATTACATCATCTTTATTAATCTCTTTCTTATCTACCGGACAGATAAAATTTTCCCCGATTTTAGATAATCTCCCGGCGTTTACCATTTCTATACCGATTGAATATTTATTCATCCCGATTAAACCTCCCCAGGTACTTTTGCCGGCATGCCAGGTTATAATATTAAATGGAGCCAGTTGCGTTACCGTACCTTCTCTTCCAATAACCAAATGTGCTGATGCCTGGGCCACCGGACTTGTTAACCAGCTTATAGCAGATTGTTCTGTTGTAGCTGCAGTATAATGCATAATCAGGTATTTTGGCAGATATTTTCCGCCTTTATTCGGAGTCGCTTTGTAGTTTACCTGATTTCCGTTATCCTTATATAAAAGATGATTTAATATTTTCATGACTTGTGTATTTGGTTTACATAAATTACTAGCCTTGGAAATTGCTCTTTGAATTTTACAGGGCAGTAAACGGCAAGCTTATATTTAAAGCAGTTTCAATAGCTTTTTGAACAATTGAAAAAACTGCATTAACCACATTTTGAGCAGCAACTAGCCCAATTCCTTCAATGGTTAGGAGTACATTTTTTAAGGATAATCGTTGAATTTCTATTCGGGCCTTTAGTTCTTCTTCATCAATCTGGCCTAATAATTTTAAGGTTGCCAGGAATTCGGCGTTCTCTGCAAATTGTCTGAATTCATGTTCAGCATACGGTTCCAAATTTTTCCATGATTTCTTCAGGATGTCTTTAGAAACTGAGACGCTTTCTTTCAATACCTGTTTAAAGTCCAAAGTAGCCATACCTATTGATTTTTATTGTTGATTGTTCCGGTTGTCCTTAACTCTTCCTGAAGCCTGATGACGGCATCGATGCTGCTGTTTATTGCATTTTTAATATCTCTTCGATCGTCTATCTGGCTATCGGCCATTCCCGCTTTATGAATCTTTATAAATACCCGCATTGCACTATCCAGGTTGCTTACTTGCTTTTTAACTTGTGTTGATTTACTTTCCAGAAATTGTGTGCGATCTTTTACAACCATCAGATCAACTTCCAGGTTGTCGTAATACTCAAGAAAATTTTCAAATTTTTGGTTTTCGGGATCAGTATCCTGAAGAGTTCTCTGAAGCTTAATAAAATGCAGGTTGAAATCACGCTTTATTTTAGTAGCTGTTCCGTCAATTAAAGGATCGTAACCTGAAATAAATGTAACTCTGCAAGCGGTAAAAAAGGTGGATAAAACCACAATTATCCAGAATAATTTAAAAATATCCGGATGCAATTTTAGTTTAGATTTCATATTGGAATTTTAAGGTATTCTAAAATAATTTATGTTGTTGCCGGATTAGTATTCCCAGTATTCAGTTCCGTATCTGTATCAGAAGTTTTTACATTCACTGAGCTTGAAGGTGCAACCCGGTTATCGTCCATAGTATTGGTTGATGCATTTTCTTGTTTGATAGAACTCCTTAGTTTCATCAGTTTGTTGAGCAAATCAAACCAGAAAGGCGCCCCAAGTGAAATGGCAATTGCGGTAAGTAAAAATCCGAAGAAATGCTTTTTAATAATCCGAAAAAAATAGATCAGCTTATCGCCAGTATTGAAATTCAGGTAGTAATTGTTCTTTAATTCTTTAAGGGATTTATCACGTGGGAGCAACTCTTTTTCTATCACGGCAGGATAAATTTTAGTTTTATTAACGGGATCGGCCTTTACCAATATTTTATCAGGAAGCCAGCTGCCAACACCAAGTAATGTATTCGCATTTATAACCGCTTCATCAATTGTTTTTCGCACTACCAGTAAAGAATCGAGCTTTTTGGAATATTCCTGAGCCTCTTGTTTGCTTAATGCTGCTTTAATGTTTTCAGGAGATTGCTTGTTATTTTGCTGATAGGACTGAGCAAGATTAACCATTTGCTCCCGGGCACTTTTATCACTGGATAGTTTTTTAACGATCACAAATGTATCAGCATTAAATATCGCAGCCAGAAAAAAGCCAATTGCCATGAGAACAAACTGAATTTTTCGCTTGTACCACTCCGTAGCCTGTTCCATGGTTCTTTCAAACCAGGCTTCTAACTGTTGCTTAAACCGGGTTATATTGCCATATGATTCTTCCCAGAGACTGAGCACATAAGATGCGGTTTCCTTACCTAAAATATCGGGAGCATTATTTCTCAGCGAAGCTTCAATCTTGGCAGGATCAAGAGGACCGGTGCCGCTTAAAATATAGAGCAATGTTTTAGAAAAACTGACAGCTTTAAACGATGACGGATTTCTAAAAATTCCTGAGCTTCCTAAATACTTAATTTCCGGATGATTATAAAAATTGGTGATGTGTTTGTTTTTAGGATTTTTCATCAGCCGCACAGAATCCATAATTCTGACAATTTTATCCAGAAACCAACCTTTTTGCCACATTGATTTAACTTTCCTGTTCTCATCATTCAGCATCCGGTCTATTGCTTCTTTCAGGTTTCGTGCTCTTAAACCCAAATTCGTAGCTATAATTTCTGCTAGTACAGTCGCAAGGAGGCTATATAAAAGGAAAATGAAAATCAGACCAATTACTACATCTAATGCTACGCTATTAAACATGAGCTATGTATTTACATCTACATAATGTTATTTATCCGGGTGGAAAATACTTTAATAAAAGAGCAGGAAAAATAAAATATACTTAAGCTTCGGGAGTCTCTTCATCCTCATGCTCACAGATCCCGTCTGCAATCCCAATGAATTTTTGAAGTGCTTTATCCACTTTCGGACCTGTAAAAATTTGAATTGTTTTTAGGAGAGTTTTAATTTGAGAAGTATTATAAACCATACAAAATTTCCCCTGATCACCTGTACCATCCGAAATTCCATCGGCGGCTGCAATGAGTTTATCCAGACGTTCATCTATCCTTTTTCCGGTAATTAATTTCACCAGACTTAAAGCAGGTTTAACAGTTCCCTGCCATATTAGTGTGAACTGTTGTATTGTGTTATCTGAGTTTTCCGCCTCATTTAAAACATCAGTTGCATTCGATTCAATTTCTTGTTTAGTCATCATAGCGAATGAATTTAGTTGTTACTTAAATTTAATTATATCAATCCGTAAAGGCAATAGCTATATCAAATTATTTTAAATTATATCGTTGTTATTAAGGTTGTTATAAATAAATTATTTTTAGATAAGTATTTTTTAAAATGAAATTAAAATAAAAAATAGCTTCAGTTAAAAGTTAAATATGTGTTTATCTTACTAAATATTTTAGCAAATTTGCATATGTCGCATGCAGATAATAAGGAGGTTTTTAAGGGCAGGGGATCTCAAATAAATACTCACAATAAATTTTTAAATAACAGGTACGTAACAGAACATATAGAAGGACTGGACGAGCCACTTTTAAATAATTCATCAACTCAATTTTTTGAAGAACACCCCAAAAAAATTGTAAGTATTTCCAACAGTCCTGATTTGCCTTTTATGCATTCAATAAATCCGTATCAGGGTTGTGAACATGGTTGCATTTATTGTTATGCCAGAAATGCTCATGAGTATTATGGGTTTAGTGCCGGGCTGGATTTTGAAAGAAAGATTATTGTTAAAAAAGATGCTCCTTTGTTACTTGAGAATTACTTTAATAAGAAAAACTATATTCCTTCGCCCATCATGCTATCAGGCAACACCGACTGTTATCAGCCAATAGAGCGAAAATTAAAAATAACACGTCAGCTTTTGCAGATCTTTTTAAAATACAAACATCCCGTTAGTATAATCAGCAAAAATAATTTGATGCTAAGAGATCTTGATCTTTTGAAGAAGCTTTCCTCCTTAAATCTGGTGCATATTGCTATTACCTTAAATTCCTTAAATGAGGATTTGCGTTTAAAAATGGAACCCAGAACTGTAACCGGTTTAGGTAGGATTAAATTGATCAAAATTCTTCGATCTGAGAATATACCTGTTAAATTAATGCTTGCCCCAATTATACCTGGACTTAACAGTGACGAAATTCCTGCTATTATAAAAGCTGCAGCAGAGGCTGGAGCTCAGGGAGCATCTTTTACTTTAGTGCGCCTTAATGGTTCAATTGCCGAAATCTTTACCGATTGGATTTACAAAACCTTTCCGGACAGGGCCGATAAAGTGTTAAACATGATCGCAGATTGTCACGGGGGCAAATTGAATGACAGTCGCTGGGGAAAGAGAATGCGTGGTGAAGGCAAGATTGCTGAGAGCATCCACCAGCTTTTTAATATGTCGATTAAAAAGTATATGAGCGACTGTTATGCATCTCCGCTTGATTTCAGCTTGTTCAGTCCTTCTAATGGAAAACAACTTGAATTTGACATTTGATCATTTGTTGAAATGATATTAATTATTACCTTTAAAAACAATAAACCAATATAGTATTTAGTTCATAATCAACTAATGAGTTCTAAAATTCAATCAATTATAGTCGCAACAGGAAATTTTGTTCCTGAAAATATCGTTTCAAATGATGAATTTTTACAGCATGAATTTTATGAAAAAGACGGTGAAAAAATCATACGTGAAAATTCTGATGTAATAACCAAATTCAGAGATATTACTGAAATTGAAGAACGCCGCTATGCAAATCCGGATCACAATGCTTCGGATCTTGGATATTTTGCTGCATTAAATGCCCTTGAATCATCCACTATTGATCCAGAAACGCTGGACTATATTATTGTTGCTCATAATTTTGGTGATATAGAACATGGCGGCACCCGGGCAACAGTTTTACCTACACTAGCCTCCAGAATAAAACACAGACTGGGTATTAAAAATCCAGACTGTGTAGCTTATGATCTACCTTTTGGTTGTCCGGGATGGTTACAGGGAATGATCCAGGCTGATTATTTTATCCGGTCAGGTGACGCACAGCGGGTATTGGTTATCGGGACAGAGACTTTATCCCGTGTTACAGATCCTCACGACAGAGACAGTATGATATATTCAGACGGAGCAGGTGCTACCATTCTGGAAGGTCAAGCAGGTACGGACAAGGGCATACTGACGCACAAAACTCAAACACATACTTCGGCCGAGGCCTTCTATCTCTATTCAGGAAAATCAAGCAAACCCGATTTTGTAAGCGAAGACCTGTTTATAAAAATGGATGGCCGGAAAATATATGAATATGCTTTAACCAATGTTCCCCTTGTAATTAAGCAAACCCTTGATAAAGCCGGTTTAGATATCCGGGATGTTAAAAAGGTGCTTGTACATCAGGCGAACGGGAAAATGGATGAGGCTATTCTTAAAAGATTGTTCAGGCTTTACGATATTAAAGAAGTGCCCTTTACTATTATGCCGATGACTATTGCCAAATACGGAAACAGTTCTGTAGCAACCGTTCCAACATTGTTAGATCTGATATTGAAGCACCAATTGAAAGACCATGAAATCAATAGCGGCGATATAGTAGTTTTAGCCTCGGTAGGAGCGGGAATGAATATCAATTCTATGGTTTACAGATTTTAATAAACAATTCAGCTTTAAGTATAAAAAAAGCGATTCGGAAAACGGATCGCTTTTTTTATATGATTTGAATTACAACTTATTCAGCTACCGGATTTTCTTCCAGTGCAAAACCTTCGTCAACTAAAATACGTCCGCAATGCTCGCAAACAATAATTTTTTTACGCTGGCGAATATCCAATTGTCTTTGAGGAGGAATCTGGTTAAAACAACCTGAACATGAATCACGCTGAATAGTTACAACAGCAAGACCATTTTTTGCATTGTTGCGTAAACGGTTGTAAGCAATTAACAAACGCTCATCGGTATGTTTTTCTGCTTCTTCTGCTTTTTTCAGATAAACAGCTTCTTCCTTTTCGGTTTCTGAAGTAATGGTATCTAATTCTGCTTTTTTAAGCTCTAAATTCTTTTTAAGTTCGGCAAGATCAGCTAAAGCTTTTTGGTAACCATCCGTGCGGTTGGCAATTTCAAAACCGTGTTCCTTGATTTTCTTTTCAGAAACCTGCACTTCTAAACCCTGAATTTCTATTTCTTTCGAAATAGCATCGTACTCACGATTATTTTTTACATCGTTAAGCTGGGTTTCATACTTTTTAGTAGCAGCCAATGCTTCCTTGATCATGTTCTTGCGGGTCACAATGGAATCCTCAAGCTCATCAAGTTCGCCTTTTATTTTTTGAATACGGGTTTCTAAACCAGCAACTTCATCTTCCAAATCAGATACTTCCATTGGAAGTTCGCCACGAACCTGGCGAATTTTATCAATCTGGGTGTGAATAGTTTGAAGCTCGTATAATGCTTTTAATTTCTGTTCTACAGTTTGTTCCATTAAATCAAATAATTTATGGGGTTTGTATTTTGTGTTGTTAAACGGAGGGCAAAGTTAGGAAATTTTTCTGTAATTATTTCCAATAATAGTTGCTGTGTAAATTGCTCACTTTCAAAGTGTCCGACATCGGCAATCACTATTTTTTTATCTGCATCAAAAAATTCATGATACTTATAATCGGCAGTTATAAAAATATCTGCTCCGGCAGCAATAGCTTTTGGTAAAAGAAATCCTCCCGACCCGCCGCATACTGCTACCCGGTTCACTTTTCTGGTTCTTAATTGAGTATGCCTGATAACTTTAGCATTTAACTTGTTTTTAACATGATTCAGGAAGGCATCTTCATCCATACTTATCTCCAGATTGCCAATCATTCCAGATCCTACCTCTCTATATTTGTTTTCCAGATTATAAAGATCATAGGCTACTTCTTCGTATGGATGGGCTAAATGCAGTGCCTGCAGTATTTCACGCTCAATATGCCCCGGAAAAATGGTTTCTATTCTAACTTCTTCTTCAATATGCCTGATGCCTTTTTGGCCGACATAAGGATCTGTATTTTGGCCGGCCAGAAAGGTGCCGTTCCCGGTTGCATTAAAGCTGCATTCTGAATAATTCCCAATATTTCCTGCGCCGGCTTCAAATAATGCCTTTCTTACCTGTTCGGCGTGAGATATGGGAGAAAAAGTAACTAGCTTCTTCAACAAATTAGTTTTAGGGGAAAGAATACTGCAATTAACCAGTCCAATAATATCGCAAATCTTCTTATTAACCCCATTAAGTACATTATCAAAATTTGTATGGATGGCATAAATTGCAATATCATTTTTGATTGCTTTAATAATTACCCTTTCCACATAATTTTTTCCCGTAAACTTTTTCATCCCTTTAAAAACTATAGGGTGATGAGAAATAACGAGGTTAAATCCCATTTGTATAGCTTCATCAATCACATCCTCAGTACAGTCCACTGAAATTACAGCTCCGCTGACAACCTGATCCGGATGACCAACTATTAGCCCCGAATTATCATAATCTTCCTGATAAGATAATGGAGCAATCTTTTCTAAAAAAGTGGATATCTGCGATAATTTCATACTGCGAATTTACTCTATTACTGAAACGATCTCCAAATTTGGATTAATAAGGAAAACAGCGCATTTACAGGAATCGTAATTATAATGGGAATTTACAGCCTGAAATTTTAAATACAATTTTCATCTATTAAAATTATCTGCAGAATTGACACTGTAACGAGTTAATTTTACACATTCAATTGCGGTGTGCCTATTATACTCTTCGGCAAGGCTGCGATGATTTATCAGATCGACTATTGTGCCAATGAAACATAAGCCGAAAGTAAGTAAATACAATAATCCCATACCAATCTGTCCGATTACAAACCTCTGAACACCGGCTACAACCACAAAACCCAGCAACGTAAATAATAAAATATCCTGAGGGCTTTTCCTTTTGCCTGAGTAATACATCATAAAAAATCTGGCCTGGCTTTCATCCAAACCTTCGGTTATTTTTTGCAGGAATTGATATTCATCTGGAGTAACCCCTTTTAAATTCATAAATAAAGATTGATCTATCATTTTAAGATTTTATTAGAACAGATTGATTAAAAAACATCCGGAATAATTGAAAGATTCGCTGAAAAAGAATGAATACTGCCGGAACTCCAAGCCAGTGATGATTTATGGAAGATTGCAAATCTCCTCGGAAAATATAATATATAGACCGACCTAAACCACAGCCCGGACACCAGTTTACCTGCAGATTTTTTAATGGGCAAATTGAATAATGATAGTATGGATTAGAAAAAATTAAGATTGTTAACGCGGCAATCCAAATGAGCAATTCAAGGGGAATGTTCCGGAACATCTTAGAGGTTTTTTTGCTTGTTCATCAACATTAAAGATATGATGAGATTAAACAATATACCTATCAATCCGGCTCCGCCAATACGCCCCATATAATCAGTATTGAGTACTGTTGGCGAATATTGAACATATACTACGGCAAAAAAAGCAGTAATTACACCTCCCACAATTATGATCTTAAAACCTTCAAAAAGTCCTTCAAAAAACTCCATACGGCCCGTATTAATATGATCTCTGAAATTTTTAATACCCAGATACAATCCGGTAAAGGGAATAATTATTGAAGCATATTCAAGCCATGATAAATTATCTGTTCTTGGATAATCCTTATTATAAACTCCTGCAAAATGCATAATCAGTATCCAGATCCCACTAAAAATTCCAATCAGAAGGCCATATTTAATTGCGTTTCTCATAGTTTATAAATTATGGTAAAAAATATGCTGTTCATAAAACATCAGGCATTGATCTAAGTTAAAAAAAAGTAAAGTATTAATAGAAACCAACTAAACTTTGATTGGTTAACCTGTTTATAAACCTCGTTACTTGTATATTTGCTTCGAAATTTAGCTGTGTGGATATTCGTGATATTTTAAATTTATATAAATCTGACAATCGTGTTGATGGCCTGGCTAAACTGATTAATGCCGGCAAAAACTCACGACTTCATTTAAAAGGCCTCGTAGGATCAAGTGATGCCGTTCTTGCTGTAGCCCTGTATTTTTTACAGCATCGCAGTATGATCTTTGTACTGCCCGAGCGGGAAGAGGCCGCTTATTTTCTAAGTGATATGGAAAACCTGCTTCAGAAAGAAGTTTTACTATTCCCTTCATCTTTCAGAAAATCATTTGAATTTACTCAGGTAGACAGTGGCAATGTGTTACAGCGGGCCGAAGTCTTAAATGAATTAAATCATTCGTCAGAATTTGGAAAGTTAATTGTTACATACCCGGAAGCTTTAGCCGAAAAAGTAATAAACCGTGAAGCACTAGAAAAAAACACACTCGAAATTGCCACCGGCAATAAACTCAATATTGATTTTATCAACGAGTTTTTAATAGAATATGATTTTGACAGAGTCGATTTTGTGTATGAGCCCGGGCAGTTTTCCATCCGCGGCGGAATTGTTGACATTTTTTCTTTCTCTCATGATCTTCCTTACCGAATTGAGTTTTTTGCTGATTTTATAGAAAGCATCAGAACCTTTGAAATTGAAGATCAGTTATCGGTTGAACAGGTTAAAAGCATCACGATTGTTCCAAACGTTCAATCAAAATTTTTAAGCACACATAATATTTCATTACTTGAATACATAGAGCAGGATACTCTGGTATGGTTTAAGGATGTAGAATTTTCACTGGATGTAATTCGTGACGGATTTAAGAAAGCAACAGAATTTTGGAAAGCCTTACCAGATGCCGATAAGAAACAAAATCCTCAGTGGCTCGATCCAATATTTAGTTTTACAGATGAAAAACTATTGTCCGATCAGCTGCATGATTTCACAATTCTTGAGTTTGGTAAACAATTTTTTTACCACCCAACTGAGGTAATAAATTTCAATATTAAGCCTCAGCCATCTTTTAACAAAGATTTCAACCTTTTAATCCATAATCTGAAGCAAAATGAAGAGCAGAATATTCAGAATTTCATTTTTACAGATTCAACCAAACAAATAGAAAGGCTATACAGCATCTTTGAAGACATTGATAAAAAAACCAAATTCACTCCGGTTCATTTATCCTTAAGAGAAGGTTTTATTGATCAGGGACTTAAACTTGCCTGCTATACAGATCATCAAATTTTCGATCGTTATTATAAGTACAAATTAAAAAAAGGGTATGTACGTACCCAGGCCATCACCTTAAAAGAATTAAGAGAATTAAAACCCGGCGATTACATAACTCATATCGACCATGGAATTGGGAAATATGCCGGACTTGAAAAAGTAGAGGTTAATGGAAAAAGCCAGGAGATGATTCGTTTGGTTTATGCCGATAACGATTTGTTGTATGTAAATATCAATTCGCTTAACAGGATTTCAAAATATTCGGGCAAGGATGGGGCTGTCCCTAAAATGAATAAACTGGGAACAGATGTTTGGGATAAGTTAAAAAAAACAACCAAAAAAAAAGTTAAGGATATTGCCCGTGATCTGATTAAGCTATATGCTAAACGGAAATCTCAAACCGGGAATGCTTTTTATCCCGACACGTATTTACAAACAGAACTGGAGGCTTCTTTTATTTATGAAGATACGCCTGATCAGGTAAAAGCCACTGCAGATGTTAAGCGGGATATGGAAGCACCTCACCCAATGGATCGTCTGGTCTGCGGTGATGTTGGATTCGGCAAAACTGAAATCGCTATAAGGGCCGCTTTTAAGGCTGTTGCCGATAGTAAACAAGTTGCCATTCTGGTTCCAACTACTATTCTGGCCCTGCAGCATTTTAAAACCTTCTCATCCCGGTTAGCTGATTTTCCATGCAATATTGATTACATCAACCGTTTTAAAACCAATAAACAGATAAAAGAAACGCTTCAAAAACTGGCGGAAGGAAAAGTAGATATTATCATAGGTACGCACAGAATTGTAAGCAAAGATGTAAAATTTAAAGACCTCGGATTGCTGATTATTGATGAGGAGCAAAAATTTGGCGTTAGCGTAAAAGAAAAGTTAAAGCAGTTTCGGGTGAACGTAGATACATTAACCCTCACTGCCACACCAATTCCAAGAACGCTGCATTTCTCTCTGATGGGTGCACGTGATTTGAGTATAATCAGCACGCCGCCGCCTAACAGGCAACCCGTAGTTACAGAACTACATGTATTTAATGAAAAGCTAATTAAGGAGGCCGTAGAATATGAAATTGATCGCGGTGGTCAGATTTTCTTTGTCCATAATCGGGTTCAGGATCTGATGCAATTGGGTGGTTTAATTAGTACGCTGGTTCCAAGAGCTAGGATAGGTATAGCACACGGACAATTGGAAGGAGATGCTCTGGAAGATGTAATGATGAGATTTGTGAATGGCGAATTTGATGTTTTGGTGGCCACAACTATTATTGAAGCTGGTTTGGATATCGCCAATGCAAATACAATTCTGATAAATCACGCCCATATGTTTGGTTTGAGCGATCTGCATCAAATGCGGGGACGGGTGGGCCGGTCCAATAAAAAAGCATTTTGTTATCTGCTGAGTCCGCCATTATCTACTTTAACAAATGAAGCACGCAAACGGCTGAGCGCTATTGAAGAATTCTCAGATCTTGGAAGCGGCTTTAACGTAGCAATGAGGGATTTGGATATCCGCGGAAGCGGTAATTTATTAGGAGCCGAGCAAAGTGGTTTTATTGCCGAAATAGGCTTCGATATGTATCATAAAATTTTGGACGAAGCCATCCAGGAATTAAAAGATGATGAATTCAAGGACCTTTTTACGGATGAGAAACCAAGGCCATTTATTACATTCACCCAGGTTGATACAGATCTGGAAGTATTAATTCCTGATGAATATGTAACCAATATTGGAGAACGATATAATTTATATACTGAACTTTCTAAAGTAGAAGATGAGGCACAACTTTCAAAATTTGAGCAGCAATTAATTGATCGTTTCGGCCCTATTCCTTCACCGGTTAGCGAGTTGCTTAAAACCTGGAGGTTACAGTGGCTGGGAAAACAGATTGGTTTTGAAAAGCTTTCTTTAAAGAAAAATGTGTTGAAAGGATACTTTATAAGCAACCAGCAGTCTGCTTATTTTGAAACCGAGCAGTTTAATAGAGTATTACAATTTTTACAGGCTCACCCACGTATCAGTAATCTCAGAGAAATAAAAAGTACACTTCGCCTGTCGGTTGAACACGTTGGATCATTAGATATGGCCATACAGATTCTGGAAGAAATTGCACAGCCACAACTTGTTAGTTAGCAACCTGAAAGGTAATTGGGAGCGTGTAAGAAGTTCTGACAGGTTTACCTCCAATCATACCCGGCGTCCATGCAATACTGTTTTTAAGAACTCTTAAAGCTTCTTCATCACATCCGTACCCAATACCTTTAATAATTTTGAGATCGGATAACTGTCCGCTTTTTTCCACTACAAAACCAACATAAACTTTTCCCTGCGTATTATTTTCGCGAGCCGCCTGCGGGTACTTTAAATTTAAACCCAGAAATTTGCCGAGAGCTTTGTTCCCTCCCGGATACTCCGGAGAGGTTTCTACGGAACCTAAATCATATAATCTCCCTTCGTATTTAGTTGCCTCAGATTCTGTGGAAGGGGCTTCAGAATTTTGAACGGGTTCATCTATATTCCCCTGCGGATCTTGCCAGCTGGTATCCTCTCCTCCCAAAGTATCAATAATTGGCGCAACCTCATAAGAATTAAAGTTTTTTACTTCCAGTTCTCTTAGTGAAGATATTTTGCCATCCTCTTCAATAATCATTTCATGTTTTATATCGGCCGATTCCTGCTTATTCCAAGCAGGTTTGAAATAACTAACCTTTAACCAATACGTGGCAACTAGCTTTGATCCTTCACGCTTAAAATCTAAGGAAGAAACAATCCAATTTTGATCGAGATTGCGCATCTCTTTTAATCGCTTATTATGAATATCGCGAAGGCGCTGATACGTTAGATTATGAAAATTATAATAGGTTTGGGTAATGCTGGCAAAATAACTTGGCGGATCAAAATAGCCTCTGCGCTGATCAAAATAAAATGCTTCAATAAATTTTACAAGAGATCTCCGGACTTCGGCATCGCTCATGGCAGCATTTTCATCTAAAATGTCAGATTTATCGTCCACCAGATTAACCGTTTCTTCTTTTGATGAAAAAAGCTTACTAACATCATCTACAAAAAAGGTTAAGTAACCCATCACTAAAATGATCACAGCAAGAATACTTCCCATGTAAAGTAAAGACCTGTCTTTCTTAATTGATTTATCAGAATAATCTTCTGGAGATGGGTTGATTTGATGTTCCATTAAATGAATGTTCGTATAAAGTGATGTTAAAAATC
Organism: Daejeonella oryzae DSM 19973; assembly: GCF_000422945.1. GTDB lineage: Bacteria > Bacteroidota > Bacteroidia > Sphingobacteriales > Sphingobacteriaceae > Daejeonella > Daejeonella oryzae. The sequence goes on along the minus strand of NZ_AUHA01000002.1, from coordinate 861,963 downwards.
ATTCCAGACTTTTGCAACACTTAAAATATCTTGTTGGATATCAATTTAATAAATATGCTGAGGTTAAAAAGCCTTTATAAATTGCAAATATACAAATACCAAAGGTGCAGCTAATAGCAATCCATCAAAACGATCGAGAATTCCTCCATGACCGGGAAGCATGGTTCCGGAATCTTTAGCTGATAAACTTCTTTTCAGCATTGATTCAGAAAGATCACCCAATGTTCCGCCGGTTACAATAATTACAGAAATAACAATCCAATTTAATGGGCTTAGCTCGGTAAAATAAAAACTGAAAATCAGTGCTGCAGCTGCACTGGTGATCATACCGCCAAAAAAACCTTCCCAGGTTTTTTTGGGAGAATGCCGCTCAAATAATTTATGTTTCCCGAAATTGACGCCGAACAAATAAGCACCGGTATCGCTAGCCCATAAAAGAATTAAAAAACCTAATGGATAATTTCCTGAATATGTGCCATCTGTAAAGGCCAATCCATAAAAGAAGCAAAATGGCAATACTGCGTATATTACACCAAACAGGGTATAAGCTATATTATGAAAGGGATTGAGATGCTTACGATACAACTCGGCAACTATAATCAGAATTATAACCGGCACACAAATAAGAACATAAATTAGCGGCTCATCCTTAAAAAAATATAAACTAAGCGGTAAATATATACTGATGGCCAGAGCAGAACCCCATCTCTTTTGGGGTTTAACAGTTTCGGTGCTTACCAGTTTATAAAACTCTTCTACACTTAAAACACTCAGAATTAAGAAAAATAGAGTAAAAGCATAGGCTCCCAGTAAAACTGAAGCGAGCATAACAGCCACAAAAAAAAATCCGGTAATTGCCCTTGTCTTCATTTTTATTATAATTCGTTCTTTACAATCAGTTCTATTGCTTTGTTAAAATTATCTCTGTGTATATATACTTCAACCTCACCAATACGATATGGAAATCCCTGCTTGTCCATAAGGATGGCCTCCATTTCATGATCAATTAAAACCTGGCGTACAATTTCCGATTTAAAAAAATCATTTGAGGTATATATTTTAATCCAGCCCTGTTCCATTTGTGTTTTCGGTGAGTATTGATCTTTTAGATTGATTGTAAAAAAACCAGAGCAAAACTGCAGTTAAAATTAAACTTGCCAAATAAAACACGGGTGAAAATGATTGAGATTCATTAATCTTCTCCAAAGAAAGTCCTTGTTGCTGGTAAAGGTAAGCAGACATTACCGCGATTGCATTATTAGTAAAATGAGCTAAGATCGGAATCCAGATAGAATTGCTCCATACCAGCAAATATCCAAACATTGCTCCCAGCAACATTCGAGGCAAAAATCCATAAAACTGCATATGAAAAGCGCTGAAAATTATAGCTGTAATCCAGATTGCAAAATGATAATTGGCAATCATTTTTGTAAAGATTTTTTGCAGGCTTCCGCGAAAAATAAGTTCTTCGCCAATAGCAGGCAAAACGGCTAACATAAGCAGATTTACTGCCAATGTTGTAGCGCTGTTCATTTTAAGAAGCTGTTTGGTTAATTCGGCCAGATGGTCTTCCTGATTTCTCATCCAGGTTTCTAGATCCTGCATAAATGACGGAAGCTTCATATTCTGATTGACTTCTACAGAAAGCTCCAGCATAGGTGTGGAACTGAACATCAGCAGAACCACAAGTAAAAATAATAGTGGTGATGCAGAATTAAATTTTAAATACCGCATCCAGTTTACACTTTCTAGCCTGGCAAAAAACAAGGCAGGCACAATAAACATTCCTATAGCAGAGACTATCTGAATCAGTTTTGTAAGATTCAGGTTATTTGAGAAATCGCCTGAAAAGAATTTTAAAAGATCTTGGCTACCGTATAAAATACCACCTGCAATGATCCCGATTAAGGTAAAAACAAACAAGCCGGCCAGAATTAGCAATAACAATAATATTAAGGATATTAAAGGATGACGTTCAGTTGACCCGTATACCGGCATGGTTAGTAAATATTTGTAATTTTGCGCTTTCGAAGAATATCAGAATAATCGCGTTGAAGATAGCTAATGTCAGTTAAGATTGGAAATATAGATTTAGGAGAGTTCCCGCTTTTGCTGGCGCCTATGGAAGATGTAAGTGATCCGCCATTCCGTTTTGTATGTAAACAAAACGGCGCAGATATGATGTATACAGAGTTTATATCTTCTGAAGGATTAATTCGTGATGCCGCTAAAAGCCGGCAGAAACTTGATATTTTTGAATATGAACGCCCTATTGGAATTCAAATTTTTGGAAGTGATATTGAAAGCATGCGTGAAGCAACACGTATTGCCACTGTAGTTAAGCCTGATCTTATTGATATAAATTACGGCTGTCCGGTTAAAAATGTAGCCTGCCGTGGTGCCGGAGCAAGCCTTTTACAGGATATTGACAAAATGGTGAAAATGACAAAAGCTGTTGTAGAAGCCACCCATCTTCCTGTAACGGTGAAAACCAGGCTGGGCTGGGATGACAATACTAAAAATGTTTACGAAGTAGCCGAAAGATTACAGGATATTGGTATTAAAGCTCTAACCATTCATGGAAGGACCAGATCGCAAATGTACAAAGGCAGCGCCGACTGGACTTTGATACGCGAGATTAAAAGAAATCCAAGAATTGAAATACCAATATTTGGAAACGGAGATGTTGACAGCGTAGAAAAGGCAGCCAACTGGAAACTTGAGTATGAAATAGACGGCATTATGATTGGCCGTGCAGCAATTGGATATCCCTGGATTTTCAGAGAAATTAAACACTTTTTTGCAACCGGAGAATACTTATCCGGTCCCACAATTCAGGAAAGGGTAGATGTTTGTCGTACTCATTTTGAGAAATCAGTTATCTGGAAAGGTGAGAAAACAGGAATTTTTGAAATGCGCAGACATTATTCAAATTACTTCAAAGGAATTCCAAATTTTAAAGAATACAGAATGAAATTGGTGTCTCTGGAAAACATTGAGGAGATTCATACTGTTCTCACTGAAATTGGTGAGCAGTTCGATTCTGTTTTGGCCTAGTTTTAGGTATTGAAATTATATTATTAACTTGAATAAAAATATTGTTTTATGGTAACCGCAATTACAGAGGGTGTAAAAGTGTCGGTAGAAACTATTTACCAACCTGAATATTCAAATCCCGGAAACGAACATTTCATGTTCGCTTATAAAGTAAATATAGAAAACATGACAGATTACAGTGTTCAGCTGCTAAATCGTCATTGGGATATATTCGATTCTAACGGTGCGCATCGGGAAGTAGATGGAGAAGGTGTTGTAGGGATACAACCGGTTATTGATCCAGGTGAAAACCATGAGTATGTGTCCGGATGTAATTTAAAAACTGATATAGGAAGTATGAAAGGCTTTTATGAAATGAAACGAATGCTTGATGAAGAAAGATTTTTGGTAAGCATTCCGGAGTTTTATTTAATCGCACCTTACAAATTAAATTAGAAATAATTTCTGTTACTTATCCTGGCAGAAGAAAAAAAAACCCGCAGAAATCTGCGGGTTTTTTTGTTAGAATATATTTTAATCTCTTCGTCCAACAAGCATGCTTGCATAATATACTAATGTTGCCAACGATCCTAATGCAGCTACTACGTAGGTCATTGCAGCCCACCATAATGCATCTTTAGCCTGAGAATTCTCAACTTCAGATTGCATAATTCCCCTATTTGTTTGTAACCAGGCTAATGCCCTTCTGCTTGCATCAAATTCTACCGGTAAAGTAATAAAGCTGAATAAGGTAACTAGTGCAAGAGCTCCAACTCCTACTGCCAGAACCATAATATTTCCGGAGAAAATCATTAATAATACACCAATCATTAAGGTCCATTGTATAATTGTTGATGAAACAGTTACTATTGGAACCATTGCTGATCTGAACTGCAGCCAGGAATATGCTTTAGCATGTTGTACCGCATGACCACATTCATGAGAGGCAACCGCGGCAGCCGCTACACTTCGGCCGTGATATACTTCAGGACTTAAATTAACTGTTCTATTTGCAGGATTATAATGATCAGACAATTTTCCCTCGGCAGAAATTACTTCCACATCAAAGATTCCATTATCAGCTAACATTTTACCGGCTATTTCTTTGCCGCTTAAACCGGAACTAAGCGGCATCTCAGAGTATTTTTTAAATTTACTTTTGAATCGCCATTGCACAATGAAACTTATCACCGCAATACCTATCATTAACACTAATGCACTCATATTTTATTAATTTTATTAATGCTGTTCAAAAAGTATTCCTATTTATTATTAGCAGTATAATACTACAATTTCTTTTAAAATTTTACATTAAGTTTTCAATTAGCTTACCAAATCCGGAATTAGATATAAAGACTGTATGAATACTTCCATTTCCTATTGGGAACAAAATTCCTTTTTTTCAAACTATGACGTAATTATTGTTGGAAGCGGAATAGTAGGTTTAAGTGCAGCATTGAATTTAAAATTAGCCCAGCCTTTGCTAAACATCGCCATACTCGATGCCGGCTTTTTACCTTCCGGCGCAAGTACAAAAAATGCTGGTTTTGCATGCTTTGGAAGCATTTCTGAAATGATAGAGGAATTAGAAACATCTACTGAAGATGAACTTTTAGAAGTTGTTTCAATGCGCTGGAAAGGCCTGGAAAGATTACTTAAATATGTAGGTAAACAACCGATTGATTATCAATTGAATTCCGGTTACGAAATTTTTAGAAATGCTGAAACCAACTTCTCTGATTTATGTACAGATAAGATTAACTACTTCAATAAATTACTGAATAGCGTATTACCCATGCCTGACATTTTTGCAGTAAATAATGCTAAAATATCAGAATTTGGTTTTGGGGATGTTAGAACTATAATTCAAAATAAATATGAAGGGCAAATAGATACCGGAAAAATGATGAAAGTCTTTATCCAACGAGTTCAATACCTAGGAGTTTCTATTTTTAATAACTGCAATTTACAGCGTATTGAACAAACAGATTCTCACCTAAATCTGATATGTAATCAGGGAATTTTTCAAACAAAAAAAGTGGTTTTAGCTACAAATGCCTTTATTTCAAATTTATTTCCAGACCTGGATGTTAAACCTGGAAGGGGGCAGGTTTTGATTACCGAACCTATTAAAGATTTAAAAATAAAAGGAACATTTCATTATGACAAAGGATACTATTACTTCAGAAATATTCATAACCGAATTTTAATTGGAGGAGGGCGAAATTTAGATTTTAAAGCAGAAGAAACTCAGCAAATGGGAATAACTGATCATTTACAATTTCAACTTGAAAACCTTTTACAGGAAGTAATATTACCAGGAATAAAGGTTAAAATAGAACAACGCTGGAGTGGAATTATGGCTTTCGGAGAAACTTTAAAACCAATAATTACACAACTGCAACCTAATGTTTTTTGCGCTGTAAGGTGCAACGGAATGGGAATAGCTATTGGAAGTTTGATGGGAGAGCAGGTAGCAAATCTTATTTTATCCTCATAAAATATCTAATTAAATTAGTACTATCTTGAGAATAAATTCATTTTAAGTATCTTCGTAATAAAAATTTTAGCATGGATATTTCCGTTTTATTAGCTTGTACAGCTATTTTTCTTGTTCTTTTATTTTTCTTTATTAAAAAGCCAAATTCAGGTATACACACAGATCATACTGTACTCATTCATGAAAATGAAGCTTTAAAAATGAAACTTGCAAAAGCAGAAGAACGTGCAGAAAATATAGAATTAGAGAAGGAGAATATTACCCGTTTGCTTAAATCAGATCAGGAGAGATTGCATTCAGAACTTCGGCAGGAACGAGACAAATTATCTCTGGCAAACCAATCGCTTGAAAGTTCTAAATCATATTACAAAGCGCAGCAAGAAAAAATTGCAGAACTAAATGATGAGAGAGAAAAAAATCAACAGCGATTTAACAAGGATTTCGAATTAATAGCAGCTAAAATTCTTGATGAAAAAACTCAAAAATTTACCGAACAGAACCGTATTAATCTGGATATTTTATTAAATCCCCTTAAAGAAAATATTAAAGCATTTGAAAATAAAGTTGATCTGGTTTATAAAACTGAAGCTGATGAAAGGAATGTTTTAAAAGGTGTTATCAGTCAGTTGGTTGATTTAAATAAAACAATGAGCCTGGAAACTCAAAATCTAACCAAAGCATTAAAAGGTGATAATAAGAAACAGGGTAATTGGGGCGAAATGATCCTTGAGCGTATTTTAGAGCGATCAGGATTAGTTAAAGATCAGGAGTACAGAATTCAAAATAGTTATCTGTCTGCAGATGGACTTCGGTTCCAGCCAGATGTTATTATTGAATTACCTGATGATAAGCACCTTATTATAGATTCTAAGGTATCTTTAATAGCTTATTCTAAATTAGTTGAATGTGATGTAGAAGAAGATAGAAACGCCTTTATAAAGCAGCATATAACTTCCATAAAAACGCACATTAATGATCTTTCATCAAAAAATTACAGCGATCTGCAAAAAATAAATTCACCCGATTTTGTCATGCTCTTTATCCCTATTGAATCTTGCTTCAGTATAGCGGTACAACAAGATGCTGAAATATTTAATTATGCTTGGGATAAGAGAGTAGTAATTGTAAGTCCTTCGACTTTACTTGCCACATTACGAACCATAGCCAGTATTTGGAGACAGGAAAGGCAAAATAGAAATGTAATGGAAATTGCCCGACTTAGCGGGCAGATGTATGATAAATTTGTAGGGTTTCTTACTGATATGGATAATATTGGTAAAAATATCAGGCAAAGTCATGAAGCTTATGATAAAGCGCTTAATAAATTATCAAACGGTACTGGAAATCTTACCAATACAGCTAATAAAATTAAAAATCTTGGTGCCAAAGCAAGCAAGCAGATTGACCAGAAATTTTTAGCTGATCACGAAAATTAACTCAAATTTATTCTTCATTTGGCTTTAATGAATTCCAGCCCTGTGCTTTAATTGGATGAACAATTCCCGATTTGGAAATTAAATGAGCACCTGATGCCGGTTCGGTCATATGACCAATGATCGATATATCCGGGTTATTTTTTATTTTTTCAAAATCTTTCTGATCTACAGTAAATAATAACTCGTAATCTTCACCACCATTTAATGCACAAACTGTTGGATCTATTCCAAAATCTCTTGCAGTGTCGTAGGTCATAGGATCAATGGGAATTTTCTCTTCATACAAATTACACCCTTTGTCAGATTGCTTGCATAAATGCAATATTTCTGAAGCCAAACCGTCAGAAATATCAATCATAGAAGTTGGTTTTACTTTCATGAGCTGAAGAGCATCCACAATGTCTCTTCTTGCTTCAGGCTTTAATTGTCTTTCAACTATATAATCTTTCCCTTCCAAATCTGGCTGGATCTGCGGATTGTCAAGGAAAATATTCTTTTCCCTTTCTAATAATTGCAAACCAATATAAGCTCCGCCTAAATCGCCAGATACACATAGAAGATCTCCTTCTTGAGCACCATTACGATAGCAAATAGACTTTTCATCAGCATAGCCAATACTAGTTATGCTAATAACTAATCCTTGTTTTGAAGATGTGGTATCTCCTCCAACCAAATCAACATCGTATTTTTCGCATGCAATTGTAATACCCTGGTATAATTCTTCAATTGCTTCAAGCGGAAATTTACTTGATATTCCAATAGAAACAGTTATCTGACTGGCAGTACCGTTCATTGCATATATATCACTTAAGTTCACTTGTACGGCCTTATATCCAAGGTGTTTAAGTGGTGTATACGCCAGATCAAAATGAATTCCTTCAAGTAGTAAATCTGTTGAGATAAGCGTTTTTTTATTCGAAAAATTTAGAACTGCGGCATCATCACCAATTCCCTTAACAGAGGTTTTGTTTGTTAATTTTATATTTTTAGTCAGGTGATCTATTAAACCAAATTCACCTAATTGTTCAATCTCTGTACGACCTTTATTTTCAAACATCTTTTATAATCTTATAATCCCAATTTTTCTGAAATATCCAGCATTCTCTCAATTGGTTTTTTAGCCTTCATAATTATATCCATAGGAACTGTAATCTCAGGCAAATCATTCTTTAAACATAAATATACTTTTTCAAGAGTATTACGCTTCATATGTGGACAATCATTACAAGCACAGGCATTGTTAGGAGGAGCAGGAATAAATACTTTCCCCGGATTTGCCTTTTCCATCTGGTGAATAATTCCACTTTCTGTAGCTACAATAAATTCATTTGCCGGATTATTAATTGTATATTTTAATAATCCGGTTGTAGAGCCAATATAATCAGCCATTTGCAATACAACCTCTTCACATTCGGGGTGAGCTATAAACTTTGCTTCCGGATGTCTTTGTTTCAATTTTAAAATGCGCTGCTGCGAAAATATTTCGTGAACCATACAGGCGCCATTCCATAAAACCAAATCACGACCAGTTTTTTTAGCTACCCATGCACCTAAATTTCTATCGGGTCCAAATATTATTTTCTGATCCTTTGGCAGACTTTCTACAATTTGAACCGCATTGGATGACGTACAAACTATATCACTTAATGCTTTCAGTTCTGCAGTACAATTAACATAGGTTATAACCAGATGATCGGGATATTTCTCTTTAAATTTTGCAAACAATTGAGGCGGACAACTATCTGACAAAGAACATCCTGCTTTTAAATCAGGCAATAAAACCTTTTTATCGGGAGATAAAATCTTAGCCGTTTCGGCCATAAAATGAACCCCGGCAAAAACAATAATATCCGCATCAGTTTTGGCCGCTTCCTGAGAAAGACCCAAACTATCTCCAATATAATCAGCAATATCCTGTATATCAGGTTCCTGGTAGTAATGGGCTAGTATTACAGCATTTTTCTCTTTTTTTAACTTATTAATTTCTTCAAAAAGATCCATAGTGGGATCTATCGGTTCATCTATAAAACCTTTCACATTTAATTCTTCGAAGGTATCCATTTTCAACATCATCAATAAATACAATTAAATCTTTAAATAGATTCTTATTGTTTATTAGTGTGTTAGTTATGTTAGAAAGTAGCTATACTTTTTTTTGCTATACTTGTTTTAAGCTTTTTACTAACATTTTGCTAACACTTTAATTGTTATATCTATTTGATTATCAGATTTATTTATAAGCCCTAATTTTTTATTAAATCTTATATGTTCAATTATTATAATTTTTAAAAGTAGAACAACTTTAATTTTTGGTCTGATAACTTTTTCAAAAATAAACTAAAAAAGGGTGGGGTTCAGTAATTATCGACAAGATTTAAAACTTTTAAAATAGTACTAATACATTATTAACATCTTTGGTACGGTTGTTAACATTATGTTTAAACCACGATAATAAATGTGTAATACATGAAGGATATAGATTTTTTAGTTATAGGATCTGGAATTGCAGGATTGAGTTTTGCTTTAAAAGCAGCCCGTCACGGTAAAGTTTTAATTGTTACCAAAGCTAACGAAGATGAATCCAATACTAAATATGCCCAGGGTGGAGTAGCTGTAGTGGTAGATAAGGAAGATTCCTTTGATAAACATATTGAAGATACTTTAATAGCAGGAGATGGCCTTTGCGATGAGCATATAGTTGAAATTGTTGTTAAAGAAGGTCCGGAGCGGATCGAAGAAATTATAAAATACGGAACTCATTTTGATAAAAATACGCAGGGTATTTTTGACCTGGCTAAAGAAGGAGGCCATTCCGAGCATCGTGTATTGCATTATAAGGATATTACAGGATATGAAATTGAAAGGGCTTTGCTTGAACAAATCCATAAAGATCCCAATATTGAAATATTAACTCATTATTTTGCTGTGGAGCTAATTACCCAGCACCATCTTGGAGAATTTATTGATAAAAGTTCTGATGATATTGTTTGTTATGGCATTTATGCCCTTAACACTACTATTAATACAGTTGAAAAGATATTGGCCAAAGTTACGGTAATGGCTTCAGGCGGGGCAGGCCATATATATTATAATACAACTAATCCGGTTATTGCAACCGGTGATGGGATAGCAATGGCTTATCGTGCTAAAGGAAAGGTTAGAAATATGGAGTTTATTCAGTTTCATCCTACTGCTTTATATAATCCCGGAGAGTATCCATCTTTTTTAATTTCTGAGGCTGTTCGCGGTTTTGGAGGAGTATTAAAAACGAAGAATGGAAATGATTTTATGCATCTTTATGATAAGCGGTTATCACTTGCTCCGCGTGATATTGTAGCCCGTGCTATAGATGCAGAAATGAAAAAATCAGGAGATGATTTTGTTTATTTGGATATAAGACATCGCTTAAAATCAGACATTCTAGCTCATTTTCCTAATATTTATGAAAAGTGTTTAAGTATTGGAATCGACATGACAAAGGATATGATTCCGGTGACTCCGGCAGCGCATTATATGTGTGGAGGAATTATGGTGGATGAGAATGGAAGGTCTTCTATATCCAGGTTGTATGCTTGTGGAGAATGTGCTTCTACTGGTTTACACGGTGCAAACCGGCTTGCATCAAATTCTTTATTAGAAGCGGCTGTTTTTGCCCATCGGATTTATCTGGATGCATCTCAAAATTTTAATCAGTTTTCCATTCCTGACAATATACCTGAATGGGACGAAACCAATACTCAGTTATCTAATGAAGATATTCTTGTAACGCATAACCTGCGGGAAACTCAGAAGGTAATGAGTGATTACGTGGGAATTGTTCGTTCTGATTTTAGATTGGAAAGAGCTATGAGACGCTTAGGTTTGCTATATGTGGAAACAGAAAGTTTTTATAAAGAAACCAAGTTATCCTTAAAGTTATGTGAATTGAGAAACGTTATTCAAAATTCATTTATAGTTATAAAATCTGCCATGCTTCGTAAGGAGAGCAGGGGATTGCATTATACAACAGATTATCCTGTACATAAGGATATTCCCGAGGATACAGTTTTTTAAATTTATTATTATGGCTTTAATACTTCCTGTAAAAGGAATTCATCCTAAATTAGGTAATGATTGCTTTATTGCAGAAAATTCTACAATTGTAGGGGATGTAGTAATTGGTGATAATTGTTCGGTTTGGTTTAACACGGTTATTCGTGGGGATGTTAATTACATACGAATTGGTAATAACAGTAATATACAGGACGGTGCTGTTATTCATTGTACATATTTAAAGGCTGGAACTACGATTGGAAATAATGTTTCTATTGGTCATAATGCACTTGTACACGGATGTGTTTTACACGATCATGTTTTAGTTGGAATGGGTGCTATAGTAATGGATAATGCAATTGTGAATGAGTATTGTATTATTGCTGCCGGTGCCATTATTCTTGAAAATACGGTCTGCGAATCGGGTTATTTGTACGCTGGTATTCCAGCCAGAAAAATTAAACCAATTACCAGTGAGCAGAAAGAGCTCTTAGAAAAACTGCCTCACAATTATATAATGTATTCTAAATGGTTTACTCAAGAGGGGGAATAATAAGTTTTTCCTCTAAATCCCAGTTTGGCCGAAGAGTTAAAACCTTGTCAAAATTCCATACTTTTTCCGGTTGTAGCTTTAATTTTATACTTCCGGTATCCCATAAACCATTTTTATTGGCATCATAAACTACTCTAATTTTATACTTGGCGGTAGGATATCTGTTATAGTTTAAAACTGTATTTTTTGTAATCACATCTTTTCGCAACAGAACATTTTGTTCATTTAACCATTGAATAACGTACGTTTTACTTGTATCAGGTACTGTTATCTCAATGGCTATATTTCCATAATTTTCTTCTGTATCTACTGTAAATTTTCTGGAATATACTTTTGATTTATTTCCATATATATCACTAAATGCGCCTTCTGCAAGCTTTAAATCATATTCTTTCCCTTGTTTCCAGGAGTTTTTCATCACATACCTTCTGGATGACGTACTATCTTTTACTATTTGAAAAGTTTTAACTGCACTTGAATCTAAAAGTAAAGTAATTTTGCTTTGATCAAAAGATGCAAGCGGTGATGTAAAAATTAGTTGGGGATTGGTTCCTGGCTTTAGTTTTGCAGCCGGCATATTATCACTGACGGAAACGGCTCTTTTGTAGGTGTCCTTTTTGTTGCGATAAATGCTTATTGTATCTATAGCTTTTCCCTGATCAGATAGTGATACTTTTAATGAATCAAAAGTTAGATTTGGCAACCAGATTATAGCCGAATCCATTTTACTGCTAAACTCTGTCGTTTTTTCAGAATTTAAACCTTTCGGCTCTATAATTTCCAGAGAAGGATTTTTAAGGGCTAAATTAAAAGCCACTAATATTCGGCCGTCATTTTCAATTTTCTTATCAAGTACTCTGAAAATATCAGGCTGCTCTTTAAATACTTCAATGGTTAAGTCTTTAATATTTTTATTAAGGTTAAGTGTATCCTTAATAAAACCAATTTCTTCCTCTGGAGAATTATATATGCGATCACCGCTTTGCTCAAGAAGTGCGTAAAGGAGATACTTATCTTCTCTAAGGTTTTTTAATTCAAAATTCCCGGAGGAATCAGTTGTTGTAAATATGTTTGCTCTTTTCTTTCCGAAAATGGAGTCCCTGCTTACCGGTAATATAAATACTGTGGCATCCTTTAACTTTTCTTTAGTTAATGAATTGCTTACAGTTCCTGATATTGAAAGTGAATCAATCTGATCGCCGGTAGAAAATACATACGTATAATTTTTTAACAGATTATTTTCATTAACGTCCCCGATTGATTTTCCAAAGTTAATTGTGTAAGTAGTTCTTTCTTCAAGTGGTTTGTCAAATTTAATATCGAGAATATTTTTTCTTGCCTTAAATATTGGCATCTCATCTACGGCAGGGGAGATACTTATTTCAGAAAATTCGTTATTTAATTTAACGAATTCGTTAAATTGAATTTCTATTCTTTCAGATTTAAAATTCTTAGTCAAATTTCCTGGAACTTCTTTAGTTACTTTTGGTGCCTGGGTATCTTTGGGTCCTCCGTTTGGCTGTTGAACACTCGCACAGCCACTAACAAAAAAAATAATTGAAATATGAAGTGAAATTATTTTGTGAAATTGAAGGATTTTATTTTTAGCCATTTATAAGCCATTAGGCGAATTTAAAGTGTCTGGAAATAGATAATTCAAAAAAGAATTTATAATTGCTTATACGCGATTATTTGATGTTGTTTTTATTTTATATAACTGATTATAAATCAGTAATTTATAATTATTTTGACATATGCACCATCAAAACTGAAATATCTGAAGGCGAAACACCTGAAATTCTGGATGCTTGTCCTAATGTTCTTGGTTTAATTCTCATTAACTTTTCACGTGCTTCTTTTGATAGTGAAACTAAATTTATATAATTAAACTCAGGATTGATTTCATGATTTTCCATACGTTTCATCTTGTTCACAATTTCCAGTTCCTTTTCAAAGTAGCTTTCATATTTCACTTTAATTTCTGCTTGTTCAATAGTTTCCTGATCAAATTTATTTAGTAATTCATCAAATGGTACATCAGATTTTCGCATGTCGGCAAATGTAACTTGCGGCCTAGTTATAAGTTGAAACATTTTAACATTTTGATTTATAGGTGCAGTACCAAGTTCTTCGAGCATTTGATTAACTTGTCCTGGTTGAACTGCTTTTTGCTTCAAATACGAAACTATTTTGTCTGAGTTGTTAACTTTTGCATTCACTTTAGCTAATCTTTCTTCAGTTATTAGTCCCAATTCAAATCCAATAGGACTTAAACGAATATCAGCATTATCTTGTCTTAGCAGTAATCTGTGTTCAGCTCTTGATGTAAACATCCTATAAGGTTCTTCCGTACCTTTGGTAACCAGGTCATCAATTAATACTCCAATGTAAGATTCTGATCTTTTTAAAATTAGTTCATGAAGGTCATTAATTTTTTGATGTGCATTTATTCCTGCCATGAATCCCTGGCATGCTGCTTCTTCATAACCTGTGGTTCCATTAATCTGACCGGCCAGAAAAAGGTTTTTGATTCTTTTGGTTTCTAACGTTAAATCAAGTTGAGTAGGTGGAAAGAAGTCATATTCTATAGCGTAACCAGGTCTGAACATTTTAGCATTCTCAAAACCTGCAATTTTAGTTATTGCTTTATACTGTACGTCTTCCGGCAATGAAGTTGAAAATCCATTAACATATATTTCTACGGTATCCCAGCCTTCAGGCTCTACAAATATCTGATGACGTTCACGCTCAGCAAAGCGATTAATTTTATCTTCAATTGAGGGACAATAGCGTGGACCTAATCCTTTAATTCTGCCGGTAAACATCGGGGATTTTTCAAATCCTTCTTTTAATGTTTCATGTACTGCTAAATTAGTATATGTAATCCAGCAGCATTTTTGTTTGATTGGTAGTGCTGTATCAGTGAATGAAAATTTCCCTGGATTCGGATCACCCCATTGTTCTTCCATTTTAGAATAATCAAGAGATCTTCCGTCAACGCGTGGTGGGGTTCCCGTTTTCATACGGCCCGCTTCAAAGCCTAAAGAAACTAATTTTTCTGTAAGACCTGTAGCGGACTTTTCTCCGGTTCTTCCACCTCCAAATTTTTTCTCACCTATATGAATGATTCCATTTAAAAATGTCCCGTTGGTGAGTATAACTGAGTCTGCCTGGATTTCAATTCCCAAAGAGGTTTTGATGCCGCAGACTTTATCCCCATTTAATAATAGATCCACTACAGTATCCTGCCAAAAATCAACGTTCGGAGTTTGTTCTAGCATAAGTCTCCATTCTTCACCAAAACGCATTCTGTCGTTTTGAGCACGCGGGCTCCACATTGCAGGTCCTTTTGAACGGTTTAACATCCGAAATTGAATGGTTGTTTTATCAGTAATTATTCCCGAATAACCTCCTAAAGCATCTATTTCTCTTACAATTTGTCCTTTTGCAACTCCACCCATTGCAGGATTACAACTCATTTGGGCTATTGTCCCCATGTTCATTGTAATAAGTAAAACGGATGATCCAAGGTTTGCTGCTGCTGCTGCTGCCTCACAACCTGCGTGACCAGCACCTACTACTATGACGTTATATTTTTTAAACATGATATTGTTTGTTCCACGTGGAACGAATTATTAAGTGTGTTTATTTTTGTGTTTCACGTGAAACACTTTTTAAAAGCGATACTGCCGCAACAGCAACCCATACTCCTTCTAAGATAACGAAGGGGTAGAATTGGATCATATACGATGAAATTCCGCAAAGACCTGCCCCTGCGATATTTAAGATCATATATAATTTGCTTTCAGTATCAAGTACTTTATATAAATTTAAAAGGAATGCGATTAACAATAAGCCTACACCTGCTGAGGCGATAATATCAGATAATTTCATTTTATAATTGTTCTGATAATTCGAGCCAGCGTTTGGTTTTATTCTCTATTTCTAAATTCAGACCTTTTATTTTAGTTGCTAAAGCTCTAAGTTCATCATGATCGGTTAATCCTGAATTAAGTTGAATTGTCAAATTGTTTATAGTTTCTTCAGCTATTTGAATGGCTTCTTCAAGATCAGATAACTCCTTTTGCTCTTTAAAACTTAACTTTTTAGATGGCTTTCTAGTTTCAGTTTCGACCACTTTGGCTACATCCTTTTTTATAGATTTTAATTCTTCCTGCTCAAAACGATAGTCTGTGTAATTGCCAGAATAGATTCTAACATTTGCACCCTCTTCAAATATGAAAAGTTGCTCAGTAAGTCTGTCTATAAGATATCTATCGTGTGAAACAAGCATTAAAACGCCTGGAAAATTCAAAAGGAATTCTTCAAGCACATTTAATGTATCTATATCTAAATCATTGGTAGGTTCATCGAGAATCATGAAATTTGGATTTTTCATAAGCACCCGCATTAATTGTAGCCTCTTTTTTTCGCCTCCGCTTAGCTTGTTCACATATCCGTACTGCTTAGCAGGAGGGAATAAGAAATGAGTCAAAACCTGACCGGCAGTAAGATTTTTACCATCAGCCATTGTAATATACTCTGCTACATTTTTAACAACATCTATTACGCGGTCGTCATCATTAAATTCTAAACCACCCTGACGGTAATATCCAAATGAAGTAGTTTCCCCCAAATTAATTTTTCCGGACTCAGGCTTATAAAGGCCTGTAATTAAATTTAACAATGTTGATTTTCCGGAACCGTTTTTTCCTGCTACACCAATTCTATCACCTTTTTTAAAGGTGTAACTGAAATTTTGCATGATTACTTTACCATCAAAACTTTTGCTTACATTTTCCAACTCAAGTATTTTATTGCCTTGTCGGGAAACATTTACGCTTAGTTCTAATTTGGATTTTACTTGTCTCCCTGATGTTTTATCTTCAAGATCGTAAAACGCATCAATTCTGGATTTGGATTTTGTAGTTCTGGCTTTAGGTTGCCTTCTCATCCATTCTAGCTCTCGTCTCAGTAAGTTACTGTTCTTTTCAAAAGAGGCGTCATCTGCAGCATTTTGCTCAGCTTTTCTTTCGAGATAATAACTGTAGTTACCCTTATAAGGGCTGAGCTTCCCTCTGTCTAATTCTATTATCTGGCTGCAAACATTATCCAAAAAATATCTATCATGAGTTACTAAAATAATTGTTTTTTGCCCGGTGGTCAGAAAGTTCTCGAGCCACTCTATGGTTTCAATATCCAGATGGTTAGTCGGCTCATCCAGAATGTAAACATCAGGATCATCAATTAGAAGCTTTGCCAAAGCAAGTCTTTTACGCTGACCGCCAGAAAGTGTCGAAATTTCCTGATCTAGATGCTGAATTCCGAGCCTTCCTAGTATTGTTTTAATTTCATATTCGTATTCCCAGGCATTTTCGTTGCTAAGCTCGTCCATTAATTCGCTTAGTACTTCTTCGTTATGAGGAACTTTTTCAAGCTCTTCTTCATATTTCCGTATCAGTTGCTGCTGGATATTTCCTATTGAATAGATGAAATCGCTTATTGTTACCTGATTATTAAATTGGGGATCTTGCTCTAAATATCCTATTCGGAGATCCCTCTCAGTAACTACCTTTCCGGCGGTAGGGGAAAGCAAGCCTGACAAAATTCTTAACAGAGTTGATTTGCCTGTGCCATTAACACCAACCAAAGCCACCCGTTCGCCTTTGGCAAAGCCAACATATAAATCATTAAATAGCCAGGCATCATTAAATGCATGGCCTAATTGTTCTGTAGATAAAATACTCACACTAATTCTTTTATTTTATTGGATGTATAGACAAAAGTTCCTGATAAATCTTTAACTGACTGATTGATCATTGCTTTGGCCACTTCAGAAGCCTTTATGCTCCTGTATTTTTTTAAATTTCCTTTTAACAGCGGATTAATAAATTTCATTAATGGCTGCATTATACGATCAGAAATTCGGATATCTTTTCTAACACCCTCTAAATAAGAGGGTTGATAAATATGTAAAGATGGATAATTAAGCTTTTTAAGTATTAATTCGAGTTCACCTTTCATTTTCAGATAGGAATTTGAAGATTTATCATCGGCTCCTAAAGAAGTTACTATATGAAATTGTTTAACCCCATTTTCTAAACCGAATTTTGCTAACTCAACAGGATATTCAAAATCAATTTTCCGGTAATCAGCAGTATTAGATGTTTTGCTTTTTGTAGTACCCAAAACAGAAAATATTACATCTCCTTTAATTAATGCCTTATATTTATTAAGCTCTTCAAAATCAATAATATGCTCCTCTAATTTATTATCAGATACAGGTAATTTTGATCTTGAAAATGTAATGACTTCAGAGAAATCTGAACTTGCAAGCAATAATTCTAATAAATGACTGCCAATAAGTCCGCTAGCTCCAATTAAAATCGCTTTACTAGACATAATTTATTTGTAAATAGCTGCAAAGGTACGCATTAAGAAGTTTGGAATAAAAGTTGTGTGTTTAAACATGTAATTTAAATTTTTAAATATGAAAAAGGTAATTCACCGGGCCGAAGATCGGGGCATTCAAAATCATGGCTGGCTAAAGGCGGCACATTCATTTAGTTTTGCAAATTATCATGATCCGGCCAAAGTAAATTTTGGTTTATTACGTGTTTTAAATGATGATGTAGTTGCAGCATCAATGGGCTTTGGTACTCATGGACATGATAATATGGAAATTGTCACCATTCCGCTTAAAGGTGCGCTGGCACATAAAGATAGTCTTGGATCTGAGGGTCTAATTGGCCCCGGAGAGGTACAGGTTATGTCGGCCGGTAAAGGAATCAGGCATTCGGAATATAATGGATCTAATTCTGAAGAAGTTAATTTACTACAAATATGGGTATTTCCTAAAGATCATAATATTGATCCAAGATATGATCAGAAAAAATTTGATCTGGATAACAATAGAAATGGATTTAATGTGCTTGTGTCTCCAACTGAAGAGCAAAACAGCATGTGGATAAATCAAGATGCATTTTTTTCTATGGGAAAATTTGATGCAAGTGCTTCTGAAACTTATACTATTAAACATCCCGGCAATGGAGCTTACATCTTTTTAATTGAGGGAAAAATAGATGTTGAAGGAGAGGTGCTGAATAAAAGAGATGCTATTGGGATTTCTGAAACGGGTGATATAAATATTAATATTTTGGAAGATTCTCAGATTTTAATCATTGAAGTTCCGATGCAATAATGTTTATTAAAATGACCTCTTAGCAAGATATTCGTCTTCCTTCAGAGTCATCAGTGTTTTAGATTTTTTATTTTTATCAGTATATCCAAGGAGATGAAGCGTTCCATGTATAATTACACGATGTAGCTCATCTCTTTGTGATACTCTAAATTTAAGTGCATTTTCGCGTACACGTTCAATGCTTATAAAAATATCACCAATAATATTTTTGGGAGTCTCACTATTATCAAATGTGACAATATCGGTGTAGGTATTGTGATTAAGAAATTCCTGATTAATTTTTAGCAAATAATCGTCACTGCAAAAAATAAAATTTAACTCTCCTAGAGTATAATCTTCTGATTTAATAGTTTGAGCAATCCAGGAACGGATAAGTAATTTATGTTTGAGGGTAAAAACAATGTCTTCAGAAAAAAAATGTATTGGATAAAGGGGCATTAGATTTTAAAATGTAATTCCAATTCGTTTCCCTTAGTATTAAAAATACACTGGTCTGCTAATTTTTTAATAATAAACACGCCTCTGCCGCTAAAATTTTCAAGATTTTCCGGGGCTGTTGGATCGGGAAGATTATTATAATCAAAACCGTCGCCTTCATCGGCAATAGTGAAAATAAGCCGCTTGCCTGATACAACCTCCAGGTTAAGATAAACCATTTTATCCTCCTGTTCTTTATTGCCATGAACGATGGCATTAATTACGGCCTCACTAAGGCAAATAAGGACATTTGCATATGTTTCCTCATTCAGGTCATATTTATCACGCAGGGTATCAATAAAATTCTCAACCGTAGTAATACTGTCTAACCTGGAGGGTAATTGTAAGGTATATAAACCTGTGCTATCTGAAAAATCAATCAAGTTGCTGCTCATTAATTACCCGAATTTAAGAATTTAAAATAATCTCCCACTTTTATTTTATAAAATGAATTTAAAGAAGGTGGTACTGTTTTTAATAATTCTGTTTCTTTTTGTTTAATTTTTTGATATTCCTTAAGATAGATTTTGTAATCTGGCGCTAATTCTATGCCCTTTTTACTCTCTCTTTTAATGTCTTGTTCCCGCTCTCTTTCTGCTTTATCTGCTTCCAATAATTTTGTCAAAATTTCCTGCTGCCTGATTATTGTTTCTTGCTGGATTTTTCTGTTTACGAGATCGGTCTCTGATTGTTCCATTTGTTTCATTACCTTATCTAAATTCCCCAATCCACTCTGACCGTCTTTATTTAATTCTCTGTTAATTTCCTGCATAGCCTGCCTTATCATTTGTTGCTCTCTGGCCATTTTTGCCAACTGCTCACTCATGGAGCCTTTACCTTGTCGGGCTTGTCCATTTTTGCCTTCCTGTTGCATTTGTTGACGGGCCTTTTGCATGTTCTTATTTAGCTGATCCTGCATTTTGCTTAGCTGAGAAAGACTTTGACTTTTCTTTCCTTTAGATCCGGACTTAGCGTTTTTCTGAGCCTTTTGTAACTGATCTAATGCCTCGCTTAGCATAAGAGCAAGGTTATTGATAGAAGTCATTGCAAACTGCTGGCTTCTGTTAGCTTCAGCAGTTTGCCTATCTGCTAAACTTTCCAAAGCAGTTTTAACATTAAAATTAATAGTTTGAATCTCTTTATTTACAACCGTTTGAATTTGCGGCACTCTCTTGCTCAAAGAATATAAGCTGTCTTCAATCATCTTTAAATGATCTTTTATATCCTTTTGTTTTTGAATATTTAAAAAATAAATGGGATCATTTACATTTGTGTTGCGATGAGACTGCATCACTTTTTCCTGATCAAATGATGTACTGATCAGATTATCTAAAATTTCTCTTAAACTCTGAATATTAATTTCATTTTCTTCCATTTCTTCCTGCTGCTGCATATTCTCTAATTTCTGAGCCAGTTCACTCATTTGCTCAGCGGCTTTTTTTTGTTTTTCTGACGATGATTTTAAATTTTGCTTATCCAGATTTTCACTGCTTTGCTTTTGCAGGTTTTCTATAGATTCCTGATCTTCATCCGGATTTGTGAAATCATTGGGATGTTCAAGTGATTTATTTTTTTCTTCCAGTTCATTTAGATTCTCACGGATTTCAGAGAATTTACTTTTTAAATCTTTTTGCTCCTGTTTTAACTGATTTACTTCAGACTTATTTTGAAGAGTTTTGGTACTTAAATTTTCCTGGTCTTTAGCTAAGTCTTTAAGTTTATCTGTAGCGGCAGCCAATTTCTGATCAAACTCTAATTGTTTATATAGCTCCAGAATTCTATCAAGTTCCTTTTGCAGAGATTTTTGATCAACCTGCATTTTAGATAATTCATCTCTGGTGAGGTTTTTATTATTTTGTTCCAATAATTTCTCGATATTCTTAAGAATTTCGCGGGTTTTTTCATCGAGGATATTATTAAATAAATCCTCTATCTGCTTTTGCTTTTTAAGAATTTCTTGCCGCTGATCTTGATTCTCCTCCCGATTGAATAAATTCTGTTTATTTTCTTTCTGTATATCTTTCACCAGATTTTCAAGTTCTTTTTGCCTGGATAGTAATTGATCAATCTGTTTTTTGTCCTCATAACTGAGATTTTTCTTTTCCAGCAAGGACTGATTTATCTGCCTGGCTTCTTTCTCAACCTGAGCTGCTTTTCGGATTGCCTGTTCGATTTTGTTTTTTACGGATTCCGTTCCGTCATCCAGCTTTTTTTCGGTTTCAGTTGCAGATAAAAGAGTATATAATTTTATATCTGATTTTTTAGATTTAGGACCATTTACTCCATCATTATCCCAAATTTCAAAATAGTATTCTATAGTCTGACCAGCATTGGCTTCCAGATTATTAACGTTAAACGGATAAAAAAAAGAACTTTGATTAGAGGTTTTGTTAAAGGGAATATTCAATACTTTCCGTTTAATGACTTTATCTGTTTCCCTTACTACTGTATTAAAAGTCAGTTTGCTAAAACCATGGTCATCGTTTAGCTGGCCTATAAAATAAATCAGTTTGTTATTAACGGAGTCAGCATTTTGTTTTACTATAATATCGGGATATAAATCAGGAATCACCTGAATAGTATAGCTGATATCATTGGTGGTTTTAACCTCATCATTAAGAGGAATAAAGCTATACGAGAAATTACTTAAAGCTCTTTTAATTATTTTAAAAGAACCCTCCGCATTGGGATTTATTGTAGTATTTCTTCCTTCAGTATTAAATTTAAGCTGATCGGTATTTTGTGTTTTGATATCCCAGATAAGGTTTGTGCCAACAGGAACTCTCAAATCGCCGGTGTTATTTACAACCTCATTCTTTTTATTAAGATATGCAGGATAAATTAAACGGGTCGTAAAGTTTAAAAGAGAGGGTCTTTTTTTTACCTTAATAATATATGATTCCGATAAATAATCTCCCGCTAAAAACTGAATAGTTTTATTCTGCTGAATATTTTTAAATTGATATTTGAACCTCACCAGAGATTCTTTTTCCAGTTTAAAGGTATTATTCCCATCCTCCATATAAATTTCCTGAGGAATTTCATTTCCTGAAAGCTTAATATTTATTTCAAAGTCTTCTCCTTCAAGTGCGACTAAATTTTTATTGAGGATTTCTATTTCAAATGGAGCTTTTTTAATGAAGTTTTTATTGAAATGAAGCAATCGCTTGGTGCTGTCATTTAATATCGACGGAGCCAAAAATAAAAGCGAAAAAATTACCGATAAGGGAATCAGTGCATATTTAATATACTTCGTGTTATCCTTAAGGTGTATTGCAGAAGAAAAGGGTATAAGCTGAAGCTCCTTTACTCTTTGGCTAATACTCGCTTCAATTAAACTGCGATGATCAATATCTTCCTGAGCTAGTTTTTTTAATTGAAGTGTATTTAAAAGTTTATCCTTCACAGGCTGAAAATGGTTGCCTATTATTATAGAAGCATTCTCATAGCTTATAATTTTCCCCAGTTTAAAATAAGCCAGCAATGGGATAACAATAAAGTAGATGAGAAGAAATAAATTGAATGATAAAAAACTGTAAAAAAGAATAGCCCTGGTTAGCTGATTGAAATTCCCCCAGTATTCTGCAAATGTAACTAGTAAGTAGGCTCCTGAAAAAGTAGTAAGAAGGTATAGGCTTCCCTTCAGAATTTTATTTAGATAATATTTCCTTATAAATTCATCCAGCTTGCTAACTAAAAACAGATAATGCTCATTCATGAATTTAAAACACCTATATTATTGAATAATATACGGAAATTATCACAATAAATTTCATACTTAAAGAAATATTGGCATGAAATTTATTGTTAATACCTATATTGATTAAAAGAAATTTTTAACTCGTTTATATTTTTTACTTAAACTATACTAAAACCATTTTAACCGGAATCTGTTTATTCAATATAAAGTTTCTATCTTTAATATATAATTATTATCTATCTATTTTTAATTCTACTACTATGAAAAGACTTATTTTACTATCCCTGCTCGCATTATTTACAGCATCTGCATGTAAAAAGGATCAAAAGAAAGAAATCAATAAACCAGTTTCTGAACAACTTCACGGAACCTGGTTAACTATTTCTGAAAACTCGGCTTATTTTGATGCCAGTAATAACAAGGTTTTTGAACAAAATTCAACGCCTGGTACAAAGGTTATAATTAACGAAAACATTAATAAATTTGATAATCAGGATAAAGCTGTATTTTCTTCTGCATACTCTGTATCAAATGTAAATGGTAAAAATTATATATCATTTACACAAAATGGATCAACACAAACTTATGAGGTTGTTTATGTAGATACAAAAATGATGACCTGGAAACAAGAAAAAACAAATCAAACCTATAATGACAATGGAGAAAAAGTAGCTTCGAAACAAGTTACTACTATCAACTTCCATTGCCCATGTCGTGACTAAATAATATTTTTTTAAAATATTTAAAGCCTTGCAAATATTGCAAGGCTTTTTTTGTTTAGTTTAAAGACCGGGATCAGAATTGTTTAGCAAGATCTTGTATTGGTATTCTTGTCTGCTCCCCGGATTCCATATTTTTTAGTGTAACCACATTTTTTGCCATTTCATCGCTGCCAATTAAAATAACAAAAGGTATTTTTTTGTCGTTGGCATAGCTCATTTGCTTTTTAAGCTTTGCATTAGATGGATAAAGCTCTGTTGCAATGCCCGCCTCTCTTAGTTGCTGCAGAATGGGTAAAGCGAATAATTCAGCTTGGGAATCAAAATTGCTTATCAAAACCCGCGTTGTTTCTTCAGTGTTTTGAGGAAACAAATTTAACTCCAATAACACATCATAAATTCTATCTGCACCGAAGGAAATCCCTACACCAGTAAGATTTTTTAAACCAAATACACCGGTAAGATCGTCATAGCGGCCTCCGCCTCCAATACTTCCCATAGCTACTTCATTGGTTTTGACTTCAAAAATAGCACCTGTGTAATAGTTTAACCCTCTTGCAAGAGTTATATCTAACTCACATATTCCGTTTAATTTTTTGAAATGGGCTAAATAGTTAAATATGGTTTCAATTTCAGAAATTCCTTTCAATGCTATTTCTGATGAACCCAGCACCTGTTTTAACTTATCCAGCTTTTCAGTATTTGATCCCTCTAGTAAAATAACAGGCTTCAAAATATCAATATCCACCTCACTAAACCCTCGTTCTATTAATTCTTTACAAACCCCATCAAGACCAATTTTATCCAGCTTATCAATAGCAACAGTCAAATCAACTATAAGCTCGGGTTTCCCAATTATTTCGGCAATTCCGGAAAGAATTTTTCGGTTATTGATTTTTATGGTGAAATCGGTAAGGCCAAGACTTTTTAAAGCTTCGTCATATATTAAAATAAATTCTGCTTCATTTAAAAGACTTTCTGAACCAACCACGTCAGCGTCACATTGATAGAACTCGCGATAGCGACCTTTTTGAGGTCTGTCTGCTCTCCAGACAGGCTGTATTTGAAATCTTTTAAATGGGAAGGAAATATCATTCTGATGCATCACTACGTACCTCGCAAAAGGAACTGTCAGATCATAACGAAGCGCTTTTTCACTAATTTGTGATGTCAGACCATTGGAATCCAGGTCTAAAAGTTTATCAGATGTTACTTTGCCCAAATAATCACCTGAATTTAAAATCTTAAATATCAGCTTATCCCCCTCATCACCATATTTGCCGGTTAATGTGGATAAATTCTCCATAGTTGGAGTTTGAATTTCCTGATATCCGAATTTTTTAAAAACGGATTTAATGGTATCAAAAATGTAATTGCGTTTCACCATTTCAGATGGTGAAAAATCTCGTGTACCTTTTGGAATAGCAGGCTTTATATTAGACATGGGGCCAAAGGTACAAAACTAAGAGAATGTGTAAAGCCATGCTCTGGTTAAGTTTTAATTTGCCCCCGGAAATTGTTGCAGTAAAAAACAATTATCAACTAAAGGAAATGAGCTTCAAAAGGATGAGAATATCTATTGCAGATATTTGATCAAATTGAAGCTCATTTAAAGATGAGTCAGATGATAGATTTCTGACTAATTTGAAAAAATCTGATTTAATAAACCGCCTAACCGAACTCCGCCTTTTAATAAACGTTCATTCAGAAGCTCAACATTTACGTAATTGTATTTATAGCTCAATTTTTCTTCAGGGTTTATTTCAGAGTATAGCTTCCGGCTGGCCACGTAAGATTCATGCGCCCAGATTGCCAAATCATCTTTTTGCCAGTTTTTTACCTGCTGCGAAGTTGCATGATTAATGACTTTTGTATATTCAGTATAACTCAGTTGCTGATACTCTATTAATTGTTCGTCCCAAACCCGATGCAGATTTGATGGCTGGTTAAACCAGAAAACCTTAATTCCATTACCTCCGCTATCTTCTTTTTTACCCATGTGCATTGGCTGATGAATATCACCAACAAAATGTACCAGCAATCTCAAATACAATTGTTTTTTACTTTTATCGAGATTCTTGTTTTTAAGTTCTGAGCTGATAAATTTGATTCTGTTATAAATATTCAGGGTTGTATCCTGTTCCATTTGATCTTTCAACGTCTGATAGTTTAGCTGATCTTTAAAATTGGCGTAATGCCATGTGCCCAGATAATTAAATGCGGGCTCCGATTTTATAAAATCAGCCCAGTTACTAGACATCGCTAAAGATTCCGATCCCAGAATCAGAGATATTTCTTTTTGGGCATGTTTATTAACATAGCACGACGCTATTTCACCAACAATTCTGTGGCCGGTCATGCCCCAGGCCATAGTTTGAATGGGTGCATAAATTAACAGGCATATAAAAGCAAGCTTTGTTAAAACAGTAGATTTCATAAATATTATTTTACAGGTTTAGGATTGCAGATTAATTTCTGGTTTAATGACATTTTTATAAGCTGATGTTGTTGCAGGCCTTCCAGATATAATCTATCAGCCGAATGTTTTTTAATTATATACGTTTCAAGATATTGCCCGTTTCGATAGCAGCCGCTGATTTTTTGCTTAAAATTT
The DNA here is from genome assembly GCF_000422945.1 of Daejeonella oryzae DSM 19973. GTDB lineage: Bacteria > Bacteroidota > Bacteroidia > Sphingobacteriales > Sphingobacteriaceae > Daejeonella > Daejeonella oryzae. The sequence goes on along the minus strand of NZ_AUHA01000002.1, from coordinate 835,695 downwards.
GATTTAGCATATGTTCCTGAAAGAAATAAGGTGTCATTTTGTACGACATATCCGCCCTTGGCATATTCAGTCCATATTCCATTATTAAAACAGCTGTCCGGATAAATGTTAACCTTAGATTTGGTATTGAAAGTAATATAAAATGAGTCGCAGCTGAACTTAAAAGTATGAGCAGTATATTGCAGCAACTGATCCTGATATTCAATCTTATTTTCCTGCCAAATTCCCTGTAAATATTCAGTTCCCTTATCCTGCACATTGGGATTAAATTTGCAAGAAGAAATTAGTAGCAGCAGAAGAAAAAATACAGGGAAAAGTTTACTCATACAAATGGTAAAAATCTCCCTTTCGGGAGATGTATTTAAAATTATTTTAGTCCGCCAATCATATCTTCAGGACGCACCCATTGATCAAATTGTTCATTTGTTAATAAACCCAAATCAACAGCTGCTTCCCGGAGAGACTTATTTTCTTTTAAAGCTTTTTTTGCAATTTTGGCAGCATTTTCATAACCTATATGAGGATTTAAAGCAGTAACGAGCATTAGGGAATTTTCAAGATGCTTTTTAATTCCGGCAAAATTAGGTTCAATTCCCACCACACAATGATCTGTAAATGATACGCATGCATCACCAATCAATCTGGCCGACTGCAAAAAGTTAGCCGCCATTACAGGTTTAAAAACATTCAGCTCATAATGGCCATTAGAGCCACCGATAGAAATTGTAACATCATTACCCATTACCTGGGCGGCAACCATGGTTACAGCCTCATTTTGTGTTGGGTTCACCTTGCCCGGCATAATTGATGATCCCGGCTCATTATCCGGAATGTGGATTTCACCTATTCCTGAGCGTGGACCCGAAGCAAGCATCCGAATATCATTAGCAATTTTCATTAAGGAAACCGCAAGTTGTTTTAATGCTCCGTGAGTTTCTACAATGGCATCATGTGCTGCTAAAGCTTCAAATTTATTTTCAGCAGTTTTAAATGGAAGATTGGTGAACTGTGCAATATAATCTGCAACTTTTACATCATATCCCTTTGGAGTATTAATTCCGGTTCCAACCGCAGTACCGCCAAGAGCAAGTTCTGAAAGGTGATCTAATGTATTATTTAATGCCTTTAATCCATGGTTAAGCTGAGAAACATATCCTGAAAATTCCTGTCCCAAAGTTAAAGGTGTGGCATCCATCAGGTGTGTACGACCGATCTTAACTACATCTTTAAATGCTTCAGTTTTAGCCTGCAGTGCATCACGAAGTTTCTGAACACCCGGTATAGTTACTTCGGCAACCATTTTGTAGGCTGCAATATGCATAGCCGTTGGAAAAGTGTCATTAGAAGATTGCGACTTGTTTACATCGTCATTTGGATGAACAAGCATGGTTCCTTCACCCAGGCTATTTCCCTGTAAAACGTGTGCCCGGTTAGCAATAACTTCATTTACATTCATGTTCGATTGGGTTCCGGAACCCGTTTGCCAGATAACCAGAGGAAATTCTGATCGAAGGTTTCCGTCCAGAATTTCATCGCATACAGCAGCAATTAAATCGCGTTTTTCAGAAGCCAGAACTCCGCAATCAGTATTGGTAAAGGCCGCTGCCTTTTTTAAATATGCAAATGCTGCAATTATTTCTGCCGGCATAGATGCTTCCGGCCCAATTTTAAAATTATTTCGGGATCGTTGAGTCTGGGCACCCCAATATTTTTCAGCGGGTACCTGTACTTCGCCCATGGTATCATGTTCTACTCTGTAAGTCATCGTGAGTGAGTTTTTGATTTGCTGCAAATTTATATTTTTTAATTACAATGAGGCCAGCTTATACAGTTTCATATCTGCCTTAATACAATAATTTAAAAACAATGTGGCAATAAAACCGTACATATAACTGTTTAAAACTCTTTTGCCATCTTCAGTACAATAATCTTTAATTTTCCACTTTCTTATTTTATAATCCAGATACTACAATAATGACCTGTTTTTTGCGACATACTTTTTTTCTGATTCTTGCTTTTTTAACTCTGCAATCCTGTAACTCTTCTAATTCAAAGAATATTATTAGTCATGCTGATGCTGTTGATTATAAAAAGGCCGACAGCTTGTCATTAATCTATAATCCCAAAAAAGGGAATAAAAAGATTGATGAATTCATGAAGAATCTTCATAAAAAGTATGCTTTTAACGGAAATGTACTGGTAGCTCAAAAGGGCAAGATCGTATATCAGAATGCAATTGGATGGGCAGATTATCTTCATCGCGATAGCTTAAAGATAAATTCTGTATTTGAACTGGCCTCTGTAACAAAACCTTTTACAGCTACAGCTATCATGATTCTTGTAGAGGAGGGTAAGCTGAAACTTAGTCAGAATGTAAAGGAATTTTTCCCCAACTTTCCATATGAAGGCATTACTGTAAAAATGCTGTTAACTCATCGTTCGGGGATGATGAACTATGTTTATTTTACCGACAATATTTGGAAAGACAAGCGTAAAGGAATGTCTAATACAGATGTGATGAATTTAATTTCTGAACATAAGCCGGTACCTTACAACAAGCCTGACAGGAAATTCCATTACAATAATTCCAATTATATGGTATTGGGAGCTATAATCGAAAAAGTTTCAGGCAAAACATACGCTCAGTTTTTGAAAGAACGTGTTTTCAAGCCAAGCGGAATGAAAAATACCAACGTATTTTCGAAAGTCAAGTATGATAAAATTCCGGTTGATGTAGTTGGGCACGATAGGATCTGGAGACGCTCAGTAGTGCAGAATTTTTTAGATGGTCCGGTTGGTGATAAGGGTGTTTACAGCACTGTTCAGGATCTTTTTCTTTTTGACCGTGCCATGCGCCAGGGCCGCATATTAAAGAAAAGCTCTTTAGATTCAATGTACGCACCTCATAACGAAATGGAAAGAGGACATTTTAATTATGGTTACGGTTGGAGAATGTTTGATGATAGGGGCCACAAGGTTGTATATCATACAGGCTGGTGGCATGGTTTCAGGCATATTTACCTTCGGGATATGAAAAATGACGTAACTATAGTTTTACTGAGTAATTTAACAAACGGAAGTTTATTAAAGCTGGATGAATTATATAAAATGGTTGATATGCCCGTAGTTCGAAAAAGCGCTTATTACGGCAACGGGGGTTCTGCTATTACAGCTTCAGATTCTTCGGATGATTAAATTTTAAATAATTATAGGACGGTTTGGTTAATTATCCTCCAATAAATCAGAGAGTTTTATTGTAACCTAAGCCATCTTTAAACGTAAACTGAATACGTGTCCAATAATCCAGAGGATTTATATCGCAAAACATAATACCTTTAGCTCTCATATCTTAATCGCCATTGGGATATCAGAAGAATTGGAAATAAATTATTTATGAGGCGTTACCAGTAAAATGAGCAAAGTATTTATAATTGACGACGACTCAATACATCAGCGGATAGCACAAATTATGATCGAAAAGCATCAGCTTTTTGATGATTACACCAGCTTTACAGAAGCTGAGAAAGCAATTGATTTTATAAAAAACAATAAAAAAAATATTCAGGCATTGCCTGATGTGATTCTTTTAGACCTCAATATGCCCGTTATTGATGGTTGGGATTTTTTGGATCTGTTTGAGACTATTCGTCTGGAACTTATAAAAATCATCCGAATTTTTATTGTGACTTCATCTGTTGACGAAAAAGATATTTTAAGATCACATACATATTCTTCCGTCAGCGGATTTATATCCAAACCATTATCTCCGGATATTATCCGCAGCACTATTTAAACCTTTATGAATTAAGAATGTTAATTTTGAATAAATCAAAATGATATGTTCGATAAACTATTAGAAGCTCAGAAGAAGGCAGAAGAGATAAAAAAAAACCTGGATAATATTTCGGTTAACGCTGAAATAGAAGGTGGAAAAATTAAAGTACATGCTACTGCAAGTAAAACCATCACCTCTATAGAAATTGACTCTGAATTTCTAAAATCTGCCGAAAAGGAAGAACTTGAAGAGTTGCTGGTAACAGTAATGAATAAAGTATTGGTACAGGCAGAAACAGTTAGTCAGAATGAAATGCAGGCTGCTACCCGCGATATGATGGGTGGATTAGGCAATATTTTTGGTAAGTAAGAAGAAATTATGAAAGCCACTTTCTTAGGTCATTCCTGCATCCAGCTGGAACTCTCGGCTAATGTATTGCTTTTTGATCCTTTCATCAGGCCTAACAAGCTGGCTGCTCATATAGATGTAAGCCAGTTAAAACCAGACTATATCTTACTGTCGCATGGTCATGAAGATCATATTGCTGATTTGGAAGAAATTCAAAAAAACAGTTCTGCGAAGGTAATCTGCATTGCTGATATGGTATCCTGGTTATCCTCAAAGGGGATTTCTAATACGCATACTATGAATATCGGAGGATCATACCAATTTGATTTCGGCCAAGTGAAAATGGTGCATGCCTTACATTCAAGCTCAATGCCTGATGGGACTTATGGAGGAAATCCGGCTGGATTTATCGTTGATGCTGATGGAACAAAAATCTATTTTGCAGGTGATACAGCTTTACACTCCGACATGCAATTTCTGGCAGACGAGCACCTTGACTGGGCATTTTTACCTATCGGGGATAATTTTACAATGGGAGTTGATGGCGCTATAAAAGCAAGTCGTTTGATTAACTGTAAGAATGTAGTGGCTATCCATTACAACACTTTCCCGGTAATCATGATTGATGAGGAAGAAACCAAACGCAAGTTTTCTGCTGCCGGAATAAATTTAAAGATTCTCCCTATTGGAGATTCTATAATTCTTTAATAAACAAAAAAGCCCTTTGAGAGCTTTTTTGTTTTCTACTTATTAGGCTTAAGATATTACCATTCCATTTGGGATAATGGCACCTTTCTTAATTACAATAATCCCGTCTTTGCAGGTATAACTATCGAAATCCCCGTCAGGCATTTCGGGCTTTCCAATAATCCTTACATCATTTCCAATAAAGCAATTTTTATCCAGGATTGCATTTTTGATATAGCAGCGCTCGCCAATACCCATTATAGGATGACTTGCGGATTTGGCTTCATTCAGCTTGTCTAAAGTTTGATAATAATCGCTACCCATTACGTAGGTATTTACAATTGTAGTTCCGTACCCAATACGAGTTCTGATTCCGATTACTGAGCGCTCTATCCGGCTCGCATTAATGATACAGCCATCTGCAATAACTGTTTTTTCTAATGTAGTACCAGAAATTTTACTTGGCGGGAGCATTCTGGCTCTGGAAAAAATAGGATGCTTATCGAATAAATTAAACAGCGGAATATCATCGGTTAGTCCAATATTTGCTTCGAAAAACGAATGAATGTTTCCAATATCGGTCCAATACCCTTCGTATTGATAGCTAATAACTTTATGCTCTTTTAAAGATTGAGGAATTAGTTCCTTACCAAAATCGGTATAATCATTTTCTGATAAAAGGCTTAATAACAGCCCGCGATTGAATACATATATCCCCATGGAAGCCAAATAATTCCGGCCCTGCGCTTTCATTGCTTCTCCGGTATCAGATACCCAATCTCCTAATACATCACCTTTAGGTTTTTCTATAAATTCAGTTATAAAATGATCCTTATCTGTTTTTAAAATCCCGAAAGCAGATGTTTCTCTTTCATGAACCGGAATAGTAGCTATAGAAATTTCTGCGCCATTTTCAACGTGGTTTTTAATCATCTGCTGAAAATCCATCTGGTATAACTGATCTCCCGAAAGGATTAACAAATAGTCATAATCATGCTGAGCAAAATGATGCGCACATTGTCGAACTGCGTCGGCAGTACCCTGAAACCAGGTTGTATTATGAGGAGTTTGCTCTGCAGCAAGAATATCTACAAATGCATCACTAAAAATGCTAAAGTGATAGGTGTTTTTTATATGCTTGTTTAATGAAGCAGAATTAAACTGGGTAACCACGAAAATACGTTCGATACCTGAATTCATGCAATTGGATATCGGGATATCCACCAGTCGGTATTTTCCGGCAATTGGAACAGCAGGTTTAGAGCGGGTTGATGTTAATGGGTATAGCCGTGAACCTTGTCCGCCGCCAAGTACTACGCAAATTACTTTATAATCCATGTTTTTCTTTTATTAAGCTTTTATATAATTGTATATATTCTTTTGCTGATTTATCCCAGGAGAAATTCAAATTCATCATCTTTTTTCTTATCAGAGATAGTTTTTTCTCATCATTATAAAGTGTAATTGCTCTTGCAACAGCAGTCATGGCGTCAGACACAGCTGCATGATCAAACAAAATTCCGTATCCATTTGCTTCCTCAAAATCAATGATAGTATCTCCTAATCCGCCTGTATTGTTAACAATTGGTAAGGTACCGTATCTTAAGGAATAAAGCTGATTTAATCCACAGGGTTCAACACGCGATGGCATCAGAATAAAATCAGCTCCGGCGTAAATTCTGTGGGCAAGATCTTCATCGTAACCAATGAATAAAGCAAACTGTTTTTTGTATTTAGCTTTAAGAGACAGCAGTTCCTTCTCTATAATTTTTTCTCCTGAACCCAGAATCAGTATGCTTACTTTATTTTGATAGGCTTTAAAGGTTTGCTTAATGATTTCAGGCAAAAGATCAGCACCTTTTTCTCCTACCAGCCTTCCGATAAATACTATCAGCGGCAGATCTGCATTAAGTTCAAATTGATTGCACAAATGTTTTTTGTTCTCTTTTTTCCCCGCGGTAAAGCTTTTAACATCATAATTTTTGATTAATCGTTCATCTGTTTTTGGATCCCAAACCTGTGTATCTATCCCGTTAATAATTCCGATGCCTTTTTTTTCTTCCATCTGAAAAAGCAATTCAAGTCCGTTCGAATTAACAGATAGTTCCTTTAAATAACCCGGCGATACGGTTGTAAATCTCCAGCAGCATTTAACAGCAGTTGCCAGAGAATTAATACATCCTCCCCAATCTAATAAACCTGATTTTGAAAGATCAATCTCGGGCAGATAACTTACTTTATCCCATCCAATCCATCCCTGATATTCACCATTGTGAATAGTGCAGATAGTTGGAACATTTTTTAACGAATTATAAAGAGAAGAATGGGAAACAAGAAAGGGAATAAGACCCGTATGATGATCATGACAATGAATTACATCAGGTTCATTATTCGTTTGAACCATCCATTCTAAAAATGCCAGTTGAAAAGCCACAAATTGTTCTGTTTCATCAGGGTAGGAATATACTTCCTGACGGTCAAGAAGGCCCGGAATTTTGATGAGATATAATGGAAACCCCAGCTTATCTGTAATTTCTTTAAGAATAATAAAATCGAATTTTTGATGACCTAATTTGCCGCAACCTTCATACACGGTTTCGAAATTACTTTCCCTTACAAATTTGCGATCGTAATACGGAAGCACTACGCAGGCATTTATGCCCAATGAATTTAAATATTTAGGTAAGGCCCCTACAACATCGCCCAAGCCTCCAACTTTTGCAACAGGGTAACATTCGGCACTCAGGTGGATTACATTCATGGAAGAATAATTGAATATCAATATAGTAAACATTCAATTAATAAAAAATCTTCTTTAATCAATTAAATAAGTTTTATCGATGAATCAGAGAGATTTTATGGTTGTAAAATTTAAGTGAGGATAGAAGCCTAAGCAGTCATCATACAGTAAACAGAATTAAAATTGGAACTTATAGAATTATCAGTGCGCCTCAAGCCAGTTATTTCCCTGGCCAATTTCTACCAAAATAGGCACTTCAGTCTTTATAGCATGTTTCATTCTGTTCTCGATAATTATTTTCATGGGTTCAACTTCAGCACGCAGAACATCAAACACCAATTCATCATGAACCTGCATGGTCATTTTTGACTGTAATTTCTGATCGATAATATCCTGATGAATATGAATCATGGCAATCTTTATCATATCAGCGGCTGAACCTTGTATAGGAGCATTTATTGCATTTCGTTCTGCAAATCCCCTTACGGTTGCGTTGGCAGAATTAATATCCCGCAGGTAGCGGCGGCGGCCCATAATGGTTTCTACATAGCCATTTTCACGTGCCGACTGCATGGTATCATTCATGTATTTTTTGATTCCCGGATACTGGTTAAAATAGTTATCAATGATTTCGGCTGCTTCTTTTCTGGGAATAGCTAAACTCTGGGAAAGCCCAAAAGCCGACTGTCCATAAATAATCCCGAAGTTTACCGCTTTGGCGTTACGCCGCTGAGAAGATGTTACCTCATCTAATGAAATGCCATACACTTTTGCAGCTGTTGCCGTGTGGATATCCAGACCTTGTACAAAAGCTTCCATCATGTTTTCATCCCGGCTGATCTCGGCTATTAAGCGAAGTTCGATTTGTGAATAATCCGCAGAAAGAATAACATGATTTTCATCCCTTGGAATAAAAGCTCTTCTTACTTCACGTCCACGTTCAGTTCTGATTGGAATATTTTGAAGATTGGGATTATTAGAACTCAATCTCCCGGTAGATGCAACAGCCTGATTATAGGAAGTATGGATTCTTCCGGTTTTTTTGTTGATTAATAGGGGAAGAGAGTCTACGTAGGTAGATTTTAATTTCTGTAATTGTCTGAAATCCAGAATTTCTTTAACGATATCACTTTTATTTGCCAGGCCTGTTAAAACATCTTCCCCGGTTTGATACTGCCCGGTTTTTGTTTTTTTAGCTTTTGGATCAAGCTGTAATTTGTCAAATAAAACTTCGCCTAATTGCTTTGGTGAAGCGATGTTGAATTTGACTCCGGCCTTTTCATATATGGTATGCTCCAGCAGATTAAGATCTGTTTTTAATGTTTTAGAAAATTCGGCAAGAGCTTCCTGATCTACTTTAACGCCTTCGCGTTCCATATCACAAAGCACATAAATCAATGGGTTTTCTACATCTTTGGCAAGCTTATCGGCATCAACCTTTTTTAGCAGAGGTTCAAAAACATCTTTTAGCTGAAGCGTAATATCCGCGTCCTCGGCTGCATATTCTTTAATCAGCTCCAGCTCAACATCACGCATATTGCCTTGTTTCTTGCCTTTATTTCCAATTAGTGAGGTAATGCTTACCGGCGAATATCCCAGATAATTCTCTGAAAGAAGATCCATATTATGCCTTGAATCCGGATCGAGCAAATAATGGGCAAGCATGGTATCAAACAATTCGCCTTTTACATTGATTCCATACCAGCTGAGAACCAATATATCATATTTTAAATTTTGACCTGATTTGGCGATTCTTTCATTCTCAAAAAGCTCCCTGAATTCATCAATACAGGTTTGACATTCAGTCTGGTCTGCAGACAGGGGGACATACCAGGCCTCGCCCGCTTTAATAGAAAAAGATAATCCAACCAGCTCACAATCATTAGCATCCAGGTGAGTAGTTTCTGTATCAAAGCAAAAAGAGGTATTCCGCCCGAGAATGGATATTAAGTCCTGTCTTTTCTCTTTCGAATCCGCCAGATGATACTCATGAGTTGTGTTATTAATATTCCTTAAAGGAGCAGCTTCCTGCGGAGTGATTTCATTACTAACTGTATTTTCCTTTGTAGAAGCCGTTCCAAAAAGATCCATCTGCCCCGAAGTGCTCCCTGTGCTTATTTCGGTTACCTTAAACTCATCGCCAAAAACACGTTTGCCAATGGTCCGGAATTCTAGTTCGGCAAATAATGGCTCTAAAACTTCCCGGTTTGGCTCATCTACATGTAAGGAATCTACATCCAGATCTACCGGAGCATTAAGCATGATGGTTGCCAATTTCTTAGAAATAAGTGCCTGCTCAGAAAATTGCTCCACATTTTCGCGGAGTTTTCCTTTTAACTCATGACTATTGGCAATAATATTTTCAATAGATCCGTATGACTTGATAAGTAATTTGGCAGTTTTTTCGCCCACACCGGGTATACCTGGAATGTTATCCACCGCATCACCCCATAATCCCAGGATATCTATTACCTGCTCCACGTTTTCAACATCCCACTTTTCCAGGATTTCTTTCACTCCCTGGATTTCCATACCGTTGCCCATGCGGGCCGGTTTGTATATGAAAATATTTTCTGAAACCAGCTGGCCAAAATCCTTATCAGGAGTCATGCAGAAAACTGTAAAACCTTCTTTCTCGGCTTTTTTGGCTAAAGTTCCAATTAAGTCGTCGGCTTCATATCCATCAGAAAATATAACCGGAATGTTAAATCCTTCAATGAGGCGCACAATGTATGGTATAGCCAATGCCAGATCTTCTGGCATGGCCTGACGATGTGCTTTATACGCAGCGTAATCTGTATGCCGTTCCGTTGGGGCATCTGTATCGAAAACCACCGCCATGTGACTTGGATTTTCTTTTCTCAGCACTTCCAGAAGCGTGTTAGTAAATCCCATAATGGCCGAGGTATTCAATCCCCCGGAAGTAAATCTTGGATTTTTACTTAATGCAAAATGTGCCCGGTATATTAATGCGAAGGCGTCTAAAAGAAATAGTTTTTTCATTGGTATAAATTGTTCTTTATTGCTGTTACTACCTTCAGCATTAGCCGGAGCTATTAAAGTATATTGTATAGAATTTTATCCATTGTCAGGATCATTCAAATTTAATAACATCCTGATTTATTGCAGTATGTTTATTGGACTAGCGTGAAATGCATCCGGTAATATGATCATTTACCATTCCGGTGGCTTGCATGTGCGCATAACATATGGTGCTTCCAAAGAATTTGAAGCCCTTTTTCTTCATATCCGAACTTATTCTGTCGGATAATTCTGTCCGGGCAGGTAAACCGGAATTCTGTTCCCAGGAATTAAGTATAGGTTTTTTATCAGGCAAAAATCCCCACATATAATCAGAAAAGCTGCCGTATTCTTCCTGAATTTTTAAAAACAGCTTTGCATTATTTATTGCAGCTTCAATTTTTTGTCTGTTTCTGATAATGCCGGCATCAAGCATTAAACGCTCAATGTCATCTGCAGAGAAATTTGCTATTTTTTCTGCATCAAAATCAACAAAAGCCTTTCTGTAATTTTCGCGTTTACGCAAAACTGTAATCCAGCTTAATCCCGCTTGCGCACTTTCCAGTATCAAAAATTCAAAAAGGATTTTATCATCATATACCGGTTTTCCCCATTCCTTGTCATGATATTCTACATACAGCGGATCTGTACCGCACCAGGTGCAGCGGGTAATATTTGGATCATTCAAGTTTGAAGTGTCTGTCATGCAGCAAGAACTTAAAAAATGAAATTAACAAAATCAATTGTTTTAAACCCTATTGCGCACATAATTCATCCCAATATTCAACCGCTCTGCGGTAATGCGGAATTACAATAGAACCACCTACCAAATTGGCGATCATGAAAATTTCATTCATCTCTGTGCTGTTTACTCCAGCTTCATGACACTTGCCTAAATGATATTTGATGCAATCGTCGCAGCGTAAAACCATAGAAGCTACCAGACCCAGCATCTCTTTGGTTTTAACATCTAAAGCGCCCTCGGCATAGGTGGTGGTATCAAGTGCTAAAAACCGTTTCATATTGGTATTTGCACTTTCCATGATCCGGTCGTTCATTTTGCTACGATATCCGTTAAATTCTTCTATTAGTTTTCCCATAATAAATTTTTTAAATTATGTAATTATCCGAGTAAATCAGAAATCAAGTTCTGTAGCAGGGTCCCAAAATAAAATTTTAAAATCGACTACTTTATCATCAATAACTTTTATTCCCTCATTTTCCAGTAATTGCTGCATTAGAGTTGGTGAGCCAAAATGAGCTTTCCCGCTGAGTAAGCCCTGTCTGTTTACAACCCGGTGTGCCGGAACCTGAGGGATTGCCGTAAATGAATTATTCATGGCGTAGCCCACCATTCTTGATGAACCCTTAGATCCGAGGTATGCAGCAATAGCACCGTAAGTTGTTATCCTTCCACTTGGAATTAAGCGCACAACTTGGTGCACACGGTCATAAAAAGAGTCAGTTGTCAATGCTGGAAGCTAAACTTCAGGTAATTGATGTTTTTATCATGAGCAAGATACTTTTTCTCATAATACGTTTTTATTGAAAGTACTTCATCTGCAAAGTCAGAACGGTATAAGTCTTGCGTTCGTACGTGAAGCTGTAAACCGAGTTCGGCGATTTTTTCATGCGTATATGCATGTAAGGCATCATTATCTGTTTTAAGATGCAGAATTCCGCCTTTTTTTAAAATGCGTTTGTACATTTCTAAAAAGCGGGGAGATGTGAGTCTTTTTTTCTCTCTGCTCTCCTGCGGTTGCGGATCCGGAAAAGTAATCCATATCTCAGAAATCTCGCCATCTTCAAAATAATCCAGTATATGTTCAATCTGGATTCTTAAAAATGCAACATTGGGTATTTTTTCTTCTAAAGCGGTCTTTGCGCCCCTCCAAATTCGGTTACCCTTGTAATCAATCCCTATAAAATTCTTCTCAGGAAAAAGTTTGGCAAGACTTACCGTATACTCACCTTTTCCGCAGGCAAGTTCCAAAATTACAGGAAGCTCATTGGCAAACTGGATTTTATTCCACGCTCCTTTAAGTTCTTTCCCTTCTTCAAGTTCATGAACGTTATTAAAATCGGAGATCTCTGCGTAGCGCCGTAATTTATCCTTACCCATTCTATCGTTCTTAAGCCTGCAAAAATAGTTTTATATTTGCCTCTCAACAAAAAAACAATTGGAAAAAAACGCTAAAGTATATATCGCCGGGCATCGTGGAATGGTAGGATCAGCCATTTTAAGAAAGTTAACCAATGAAGGCTATACCAATCTGATTACCAGAACTTCAAAAGAACTTGACCTTAGAAATCAGCAGCAGGTAACTGATTTTTTTAGTGACCAGAAACCTGAATATGTTTTCCTGGCTGCCGCTAAAGTTGGTGGAATTGTGGCAAATAATACCTATCGGGCCGATTTTCTGTATGAGAACCTTGCCATTCAAAATAATATTATCCATAATTCATATTTAAACGGAGTTAAAAAACTGCTTTTTCTGGGGTCCAGCTGTATCTATCCCAAACTGGCACCCCAACCTTTAAAAGAAGAATACCTTCTTACTGGTGTATTAGAACCCACAAATGAGCCTTATGCCATTGCAAAAATTGCCGGTATTAAAATGTGCGACGCCTATCGGGATCAATATAATTGCAATTTCATATCGGTAATGCCTACAAATTTATATGGCTATAATGATAACTACCACCCGGAAAATTCTCATGTTCTTCCTGCTCTTATCCGGAAATTTCATGAAGCAAAAGTGAGTGGAGCAGACTCTGTTACCATCTGGGGATCAGGAAATCCGAAGCGTGAATTTTTATTTGCTGATGATCTTGCAGAGGCATGTTATTATTTGATGCAAACCTATGATGAGCCAAACCTGATTAATATTGGTACCGGCGAAGATGTAAGTATTAAGGAACTTGCACAAATCATCCAGAATGTAGTTGGATTTAGTGGTGAGCTGGTATTCGATTCAAGCAAGCCCGACGGAACTCCCAGAAAATTAATGGATGTTTCTAAGCTTCATTCTAAAGGATGGAAACATACAATTGAGCTTGAACAAGGGATAAAATTAGCTTACGCTGATTTTATAAAAAATAAGGCATAAAAAAAGCCCGGTTTTCCGGGCTTATAATTAATAAGTTTCGCTATCAGGCGGAATTCCGTAATCGAAATTTTTATTTGATTTAGGATTTTTAGATGCGCCTCTTATCCAATCAGCAGCTTTATCAATCCAATGTGTAACCACATCTTTATTAACGTTAGTGGCTGCTTTTTGAGATGCTAAAGCGACTAATGACTTTATAAAAAATCCGGCTCTACCAAACACCATTTTATTTAAAAGTACCGGCAGCCCGATACGGAATGCATTGGTTACCCAATCGTGTTCCGGTTCTCCTTTGGCATGAGTTGCGGAATTATCGCCAAACCAGCCCTGAATTCTGTGGAGTAAAAGAGCCGGAATGCGAAATTTATCAGTAATCCCTTTAATATCCTGCTCAATTGCGGCTTCCTGATGATACCTTAATAATTTTAAACGAAGTATCTCAGCATGTAAATCTTCTGTAGTTTCAATTCTGCTTTTCATATATACTTTCGTTTCGTTCTGCTAATATCTTTTTAATAACTCTGTTAGCAAATGGTTTCTCAATACTGTTCTCTTTAACGAGGAGAACGATTATTGCAATTAACAGGTAAATACCTGCAACAATAAAGAATCCGGCATAACTGTTACCTATAATTTCTGACAGGTAATATCCCAAACCAAAATTTGCAAAGAGGAAAACAAAAAATCCAAGGAATATAAGAATTGCACCTGAAATTAAACCTCCTGCTGCTTGTGAGGCTTTATCTGCAATCATTAGCATGGCCAAATCTTTACGGATCCGGATATACTCTTTAACTTTATCTACAAGTCCGGGTTCTTCTTCTTCCACTTCTTTCATGTTCACTAATTAGATAAGCAATTAAGCTTGATTAAAATTATTTCCAGCACTATCAGCTGCTTTGTTGAAAGTTGATTTTGCATCATCGGCCAGATTTGCTGCTTCGTTTTCTGCAGTTGAAAATTTAGATTTTACATTAGATACTACTTTATCTTTTAGGTGGGATAAATTACTTAGTTCATCAGAAGTTCTGTCTTTGATGCTATCAGCTAGATTTTTTAAAGAATCATTTAATTTATCACGTGTTTCTGATCCTTTTTCTGGGGCAAATAAAAATCCTACTGCTAGACCTGCAGCCATTCCGGCAAGTAATGCGGCTAATACTTTTGAATTATCATTCATGATTTTCTTATTTTAAAGTTTTTAAATTGTTCTGTTTAATTAATATAATATACAATTCAAGTCAATAAACTGTTTTTATTATTCATCTTCCTCTAATTTAATCCGCTCTAAACGCTCCGAGGCAAGTTTACTAGTTTCATAAATCCGGATGGTTAGTATAAAATAGGAAAGCAATAATGGTCCGAATACCAAACCCATAATTCCGAATATAGGTATACCAATGATTACGCCAACAACGGTAATTATTGGATGGGTATCTGAAACTTTTTTGGCAATCAACAGCCTGATCACATTATCAATATTGGTAATAATAATGAAACCAAATAACAGAATTCCCCAACCAGCTGTATTATTACCGTTGGCCAGTTCAATAAGTGCAGCCGGAATAAAAATTAAGGGAGCACCAACTACAGGTAAAAATGAAAGGAATGTAGAAATCACTCCCCAAAATATGGCATCATTTATACCAAAAATAAAGAATGCTAAACTTACCAGTGCACCCTGAACAACAGCTATGAATCCCTGACCTAAAACATTTGAATAGGTTGTATTTCGCAATTCTGTGGCAAATTTTAATGCATTCTGTTCTCTGAAAGGAGCATACTTTAACAATCCGCCTTCAAACGTTTCCCGTTGAACAAACATAAAATATAACAGAAAATACATGACAACCAGTCCAAGGAAAATGCTTGCTGCTCCGCCTAATACTGAGGGGAATAATTCTGTGGCAATTTCGCTTGACTTCTGGATTCCCTTATCAACCAGATCGGGCTGATTAAATTTAGAACCTGCAAAATCATCTATTTTCTGAATAATGACCTTAATACGCATTGGGTCTTTATTGAATTCTGATATTTTGCCAATAACCAAAAAGCTGAGGGTGAGAAATGGTACAACAATTAAAACGAGTGAAATTACAATGATAAGAAGTGCAGCCAACCAGCGTTTTAACATCCATTTTTCGGTAAGGTGTATAAATACGGGCCTCAAAATAGTGTATAAAACAATTGTACTTAAAACTGAACCGGCAATTGTTCGAAGTGAATAAATAACGAAACAGCCAAGCAAAATAAGGATGGCCAGCACAATCGTATTGCGCTGTTTATAACTATAAATGGACATAAATAAAGGATGTTTTGCCTTAAAACCGGATGATTAATTTAATAAACCCGGCAATACCAGCATCATGCCAATTTATTGAAATCTTTTTGAAGATTCAGATTTATAAATCGCGGAATGTGTTATAATAAAGAAAAGGGTTTAAATGACTTATTTAAAGCTATATCAGTAATAAAATAAATTATTCGAGGTTTACTGATTTCATTTTATTATAGAGAGTTTTACGATCTATGTTGAGTATTTGGGCCGCTTTTGTTTTATTAAACTTCACCTCTTTTAATACCCGCAAAATAGTTTCGTATTCTGCTTCCATAGATACGTTTTTAAGATATCCCTGATTAGTAACTTCTGTAGAACTTATATTCTGACTGAGCACATTCTCAATAAAGGAATTTTTCGCAAATGTTGAAATTTCCAGCGGTAAAGTATTTAGCTGGATAATATTTCCTTCTGTTAAAAGCATAGCCCTGCGAATTACATTTTTTAATTCCCGGATATTGCCAGACCAGCCATATGTTTTAAAACACTCAGTAACATCTTCAGAAAAGCCCTTAATTTCCCGGTTCAACTCTATATTTCCGCGTGATAAAAAATCCTCGGCAAAGGCCATTATATCGTTTTCGCGGTCCCTTAATGGAGGTAAAGAGATATTAAATTCATTAAAACGATGGTAAAGATCTTCTCTAAAACGACCTTTTTGAATCGCTTCTAAAAGATTTTCATTTGTGGCTACAATGATTCGTACGTCCAGATCTATTTCTTTAGTGCTTCCAATCCGCTTTACTTTTCTTTCCTGGACAGTGCGTAATAATGCTGCCTGCAAATCGTATGATAAATTGGCTACTTCATCTAAAAAAAGAGTTCCTCCGTTAGCTAATTCGAAGTGGCCAATTTTAGTGAACATTGCCCCTGTAAATGATCCCTTTTCATGACCGAAAAACTCACTTCCGGCTAATTCTTTAGTCAGTGATCCGCAGTCCATTGCTACAAATGGACCGTCTTTTCTCAAACTGTTTAAGTGGATGCTTTTAGCAACAAATTCTTTTCCTGTTCCGCTTTCGCCGGATATGATGACACTGTAATTTGTGGGAGCAACTAAACCTATCTGCCTGACCAATTCCTGAGAAACTTTACTTTTTCCGGTAATGAAATTATCCAGTTCAGTTTGCGATTTACTCGTATCGACATTTATTATATGCCTTTTTTCTGCATCCTTGCCAGTAGAGCTATTTTTTTGATGTTCTAACGCCTGATTAATTGTATTTAAAATTTCATCAGGATAAAGTGGTTTGGTGATATAATCATATGCACCCATTTTAATTAATTCGACTGCAATCTTAATGTCAGAATAGCCTGTAATAATAATAACGCTTGTTTCGGGATGCTCCAGCCTTATTTTCTTGAGGATTTCCCTGCCATCGGTATCCTCCAGGCGATAGTCGCATATAACCAGATCGTATTTTTCTTTACTTAGAAACTCGAAAGCTGTAAGGCCGGAAGTTGCAACATTAACTTCAAACCCGTTTCGGGATAAAAATTTAGAAAGCAGTGCCCCGATAGTGATCTCATCGTCAATAATTAAAATTTTATTCATTAGAAGTATTAATCTTATTCGGCAATTTCATTATTAAAACTCTGGTGTTTTCTAAAACTACATACCCTTATTGTGGAGTCTTTTCGTTCCTCTTAATCCCTTATACTTAAAATTTGAAAACTTGTTGTAAAGTATTCTATTTTTTTCGAAAATCAGGTTTTCTTTTTTCCTTAAATGCAAGAATTCCTTCCTGATAGTCAAGGGTTCCAAAGCAACTAGAAAATTCCTGAATTTCCTGATCAAAGCCATTCACCCCATCAGTCAATCCGGCGTTAACGGCACGGATTGCAGCACCAATTGCTAAAGGAGATCGCTTCAATATTTTTTGAAGTAACTCTTCTGCTTTAGGAAGCAACTCTGCTACAGGAACAGAATAATTTACTAAGCCAATCCGGTATGCTTCTTCCGAAGAAATCATATCAGCGGTAAGGATCATTTCTAAAGCTTTGCCGCGGCCCACCAGTTGGGTTAAGCGCTGAGTTCCTCCATATCCGGGAATTAAACCCAGGCTCACTTCGGGCAAACCTAATTTTGCATTATCAGCGGCTATACGAATATGGCATGCTAAAGCAAGTTCTAATCCTCCGCCCAGCGCAAAGCCATTGATCGCAGCAATTACTGGCTTTTCGCTATTTTGAATTACATCAAAAACTTTGGTCTGACCTTCACGGGCCAGATTGCGGCCTTCATCCTCATTAAAATCAGAAAATTCTGAAATGTCTGCACCGGCAACAAAAGCTTTTTCTCCAGCTCCTGTAATAATTATTCCGGCAACAGAATCATCATGAAAAGAATCAGTCACAGCGAAATGAAGTTCCCCTAATGTTGCTTTATTTAAAGCATTAAGCTTGCTTTCGCGATTTATGGTGATAAATAAAATTCCGTCCTTAATTTTAAGAAGAAGATTTTGGTAAGTCATAATACAGAGAGTTAAAAGGAATTTATATTGGAAATTCCGGGAGATGGTTGAAGATATAAAAATTAAAAATTACGGTTGGTTTTTACCCAGTCTTTAATATAGGTAACAATATCAGCTGTATGAGTGCCCGGAGCAAATAATTTACCCACACCCATTTGGTTTAAAGCGGCCATGTCTGCATCGGGGATTATCCCGCCGCCAGTAACCAATACATCATCCAGCCCTTTATCTTTCATTATTTGCATTACTTTAGGGAAAACAGTCATATGTGCTCCGGATAGGATAGAAATACCGATAGCGTCCACGTCTTCCTGCAAAGCAGTATTGACTACCATTTCAGGGGTTTGGCGTAAACCGGTATAAATAACTTCCATGCCCGCATCCCGTAAGGAAGTGGCAATGATTTTTGCTCCGCGGTCATGGCCATCAAGACCTACTTTTGCTACCAGTACACGAACAGGGCGATTAAAGTCTTTACTCATATGAAGTAAAAGTAATAAGAAAAATGGATTGTGGCCATTTCTATGCCTATTTGATAATCAATGAATTTCGGCAATCCTAATTTTACTACTTTTGCAAATACTGCCTTTTTTTAGTGTAGCATAAATATGAGCGAAGAAAGATCATTGAACTTTATTGAAGAAATTATTGAGGATGATATCCGTTCGGGAAAAAATGACGGACGGGTTCTTACCCGTTTCCCTCCCGAGCCTAACGGTTATTTACATATAGGCCACGCAAAATCCATTTGCCTTAATTTTGGACTGGCTCAAAAATATAATGGCAAAACCAATCTCCGCTTTGATGATACAAATCCGGCCACAGAAGATACCGAATATGTAGACAGCATTCGCCAGGATATCCATTGGCTTGGTTTTGAATGGGACAAGGAATTGTATTCTTCTGATTATTTCGATCAGATGTATGCTTTTGCTCAAATGTTGATAGGCAAAGGTCTTGCCTATGTGGATGACAGTACGGCCGAAGAAATTGCTGCGGCAAAGGGAACTCCTACGGAACCGGGAACTCCAACTCCCAACAGAAGCAGAAGCGCAGAAGAAAACTTACAGCTTTTTCAAGAGATGAAAGAGGGTAAATACCCCGATGGTGCCAAAGTACTACGAGCAAAAATTGATCTTGCTTCTCCCAATATGCACATGCGTGATCCATTAATGTACAGAATCAGGCATGCACATCATCACCGTACCGGTAATGACTGGTGTATTTATCCGATGTATGATTTTGCCCATGGACAGAGTGATTCTATCGAAAAGATCACCCATTCTGTATGTACTCTTGAATTTATACCTCATCGTCCTTTATACGAATGGTTTATAGAGCAACTGGAAATATTTCCTTCCAAACAATACGAATTCGCCCGCTTGAACCTGAATTATACAGTTATGAGCAAGCGCAAACTGCTTCAGCTTGTAAATGAAAATCATGTTACAGGCTGGGATGATCCGCGTATGCCCACTATCAGCGGACTTCGCCGAAGGGGATTTACTCCTTTGTCCATCCGCAATTTTTGTGAGCGGATAGGTGTTGCCAAACGTGAAAACATTATAGAATATAGTTTGCTGGAGTTTTGCCTTCGCGAGGATTTGAATAAATCTGCATGGCGACGCATGGCTGTTCTGGATCCTATAAAATTGATTATTACCAATTATCCGGAAGGGAAATCGGAGATATTAAACGGCGAAAATAATCCAGAAGCAGAAGATGGCGATGGCAGCCGCGAGATTCCTTTCAGTGCAGAACTATGGATAGAACGTGAAGATTTTATGGAAGAAGCACCTAAAAAATTCTTCCGCCTTGGTCCGGGTTTGAGCGTACGTTTAAAGAATGCGTATATAGTAAAGTGTCACGATTTTAGAAAAGACGAAAACGGAAATGTGACAGAAGTTCATTGTACTTACATCCCCGAATCTAAAAGTGGTAGCGATACAAGCGGAGTCAGTGTTAAGGGAACCATTCATTGGGTGAGTGTAGGCCATGCAAAAACTGCTGAAATCAGATTATATGACCGCTTATTTCAGGTAGAAGATCCTTCTTCAGAAGAGGGAGATTTTAAAAATTATATCAATCCGCAAAGTTTAAAAATTATTCCGAATGTATTTATCGAACCTGATTTAACTCATGCAATTCCCGGGAAAGGGTATCAGTTTATCCGGAAAGGATACTTTACACTGGATACAGATTCAACTCCTGAAAAACTTGTTTTTAACCGCACAGCTACTTTAAAAGACGCCTGGGCTAAAGAAGTAAAAAAGAACTGATTTTAGAGTGATTCAATTAACGAAATTTTCCTTCCGGTAAGCTCAGTGTATTTGGCTGACCGGAAGGAATTTTTTATAAATATTTTTTATACAAATTATATAAAACCTGTTTGTCAAATTCTGTAAGCATTGGACTCAGGTCATTCTGTATAAAGTGAAGCTTAAAGGAGCGAATTGCATACTCTAAATTTTTAATATCATATCCAATAATACGAAGGGCTTCCGGCGGGTTAAAGTTTTGAGGAACTGAATCCAGTACGGCATCAGGCCATAGTCCAAACCCTTTTTCGGATAAATCTTTCCAAGGGAAATTAGCATTTGGATCTACTTTTCTTCCGGGAGCAATATCAGAATGTCCGATAAAATTTGCTGTGGGAATGCTGTAATTGGTTTTTAAAGAAGATAATACATTTACCAGACTGCCCATTTGTGACTCCGAAAATGCTTCGTATCCGTTGTTATCCAACTCAATTCCAATAGAAGATGAATTTATATCGGTTGCGTTTCCCCATTTACTCGATCCTCCATGCCAGGCTCTTAAATAATCGTTTAGCATATGGTACACTTTTCCGTCTTTGGCAATCACGTAATGGGCGCTTACCTGCGTTTTGGGCATTGTAAACGTTTTGAGAGTCTGTTCTGCGGAATTTTGTGCAGTATGATGAATAATTACATAATTGGGTTTTCTTAAACTGAAATTTGTTGTTCCGGCCCAATCCTGACCTGCCTGAGTTGCGGGTATCTCCCGGATAGTTTTTGCAAGCTCCTTGGTTTGTTTTTTATAGATGCGATTAGTTACTGCATATGGATTGGAGGCGCAGGAAGTAATAGTTACTGCCAGAAGGCAGGCGGAAACAATTTGATAAATGGGTAATTTCATAATATTGAATTTAAAATACAATCGAACTGAAATGCAAAATTGCTTTTTGCAAAGGATTATAGAGCATGAAATCGATATAAAATTATTGAGTTTAATGTAACAATTTTGCTGTCGAAATATTTGAAATATGTATTTAAATCCTTTGAAGCATGATATTGCCAAAATGAACTATAGTGTAAAAGTCACAATATCCTATCATTTTTTAACTAACAGTAAATAATTGTTATTATTGAATATCTGACGGATTCTAAAGTTCAGATATGTTTATGAATCAAATTACCCCGGGCGAAACCCATAAAAATCCTCGTCACTATTATTTAGACTGGCTCAGAGTTCTGGCATTTTCTTTACTTATCGTTTCTAACAGCGCAAGGGTTTTTGCAGATGACATGTGGTGGATTCAAAATTCCGAAACTTTTATAGGTATTGATCATATTCTTAACTTTTTAGGTCAGTGGCGAATGCCATTATTATTTCTGGTTTCTGGTGCTACCATTGCCATTGTAATGAAACGTAAATCTATCATCAAATTCATAGAAGATCGTTTTATACGAATTGTGATTCCGCTGATTGCAGGAATGTTATTGATAATTCCTCCGCAAATCTATTTCATAGAACGTTTTCGAGGATCTACTCAAAGTTATTATGATTTTTATCTCGGTATACTTGAGTTTAAATGGTTTCCAAAGGGAAATTTACACTGGCTGCATCTATGGTTTCTGGCATTTATCTTTGTTTACACGCTAATCCTACTGCCAATTTTACAATTATTAAAATCTGAAAGCACTCAGCAAATATTAAATAATTTAACAAAAGCAATTTCTCATCCGATCATGCTTTTTGTTTCCATACTTATTTTTCAAATCCCATTTTACATACTAAATTCCATCAAGCCAGGAAGCAATGTAGCTAGTATGGCCTATTATTTTCCCTTCTTTATATTCGGAGCTCTTTTTCTAACCAGTAGTTTGGTGAGTAAATCTATCATGATCAACCGTAAAGCAGCATTTTTTTTAGGTTGCTTGTTTACAGGTTTATTATTTTGCTTTTTCTGGTATAAAGGATCTGACGGACAAAACTTATTTTCATTAGGCTTACCCGAAGTAATAAGTCATAAAATAGAGTTATTTGCAGTTTCCTTAAACCAGTGGTTTTGGCTCATTGCAATTACCGGTTTTTCGCAGCAATATTTAAACATAGGGCACAAAGCATTAACATACGCCAATACTGCCGTCTATCCTTTTTACATTCTCAATCAAACGGTAATTGTTATTTTAGGCTATTATGTTATCCGTATGGATACTTCTGTTGCCGTTAAATTTATACTGATTCTTTCAGGCACATTTATCCTGATAAGCTTACTATACGAAATGGTTTTAAAACGCAGTTTTGTGAGTAAATTAATATTTGGGATTAAAACCAATATTGAGTTTACAATTCCAATTCCCCAGTCTTCAAAATTATTTAAAAGGTTAAGCTTACTGATTGTAAATGCCAGCCGTAAGCCATCTGATTTTAAATAAGAATTCATTTTTAAATCGTTCTCTGAGATTTAAAATGATTTTTAAAATTATAAATTTCAGCACTTTAGCTAATTTATTTGTAATTTCAATTACCAATTTTAGTTTTAATTAAGCCTGAAAAATAATTAGTATTCTTTTCTGTTTAACGTCCTGAAAACTCAGATCCCGGGGCTTAATTTCATACCAGTTTTTTAAGTATTGATCGTATGCAGAAATCTTCTTCACTCTTGTGGATAGTTGTCTCGCTGATAGGTTTTATCTTATTTGTTGCTTTTTTCTATATGCTGATTGTTTACAGTAAAGATATCAGCATCAGCATGCCGCTTTATTTTTTTCTTGTGGTGATTATTGCTTTAATCTCCACAGCCTTTTTATCGGGAGCGATGAAATCTGTAGCCCGTTTTAAGGCCAGTTCTCAAAACCGAAGTTTATATTTATCGGGTCCGGCGGTTATATTTTTTATAATTATTTACCTGGGATATAAATACCGGCCTGAAAGTACCGGTGAAAATAGTCCATTGAGCCTTTCTGTTTTATTAAATGGCCCAGAAGGTTTAGAAGAATCAATTAAAAAAGGGCAGGTACGAGTTCGCATTGCGCAATACAGCAGTTTAAAGCAGGTTGATAATGAAGGTACCGCAACATTCACAGGGATTAATCCCCAATACAAAGGCTTAAAAATTGATCTCAGTGCCGATATTCCAGGTTATAATTTGGTTGGTAAGCCGGTTTATGTATTAAGCGATTCGGGAGTTTATACCAATTTAACTCTGAATCTTCAAAAGAAACTCGATTCCATTGCTGTTCGGGGCAATGTAATCCGGCTGCCCGGCAGAACGGGTATTGCCGGAGCTTCCGTGAGATTCCAGGGAGTAATGCAGACATACAAAACGGATAGTATCGGTGATTTTTCAGCCATCCTGCCTTTCAAATCGGGGGTTGAAACCAGAATTATTGTGAGTAAAGGAAATCGGGAGATCTATAATAGTTTGAGGACAATAAGCGAAAATGATTTTTTAAGTATATCTGCTAACTAGTAAGATCATGATTAAGTATCTGATCATATTTTTAAATTTAATTTTGCTGGAGGCGAATGCTCAGACTACTTCCTACAAATTCCGCATCCGTTATTCTAATTACAGTGCTTTATCCAATTCTAAATTTCTGATAAATGGCCAGCAGCTTACTACAGATCCGCAGGGAATTATTAACCTGAGTATTCCTAATCAAATCACCTTTGCCAATATTGGAAGTTCCAATCCAAAACAATATATCATCGAATATCCGATGGAAGGAAGAGCAAATCTTCCCAAAGACAATTTAGTATTTGTAGATATTTATGTTTCAAAACCGGGTCCCGATCCGGTTAAGATAGTGATGAGAGAAATGACGAGGATAAAAGCAGGTTCAGATGCGGTGCTGATTAAGAAACTGCAGGAAGAAAGCCGGAGAGGATATGATTCTATAGTTTCTTTACTAAGTAGCAGGGTTAAGATTGATGATAAATTGCTTGCAAAAGGACGAATGGAATTTCTTCCCCTTATATCAAGTGCGCTATATCAATATTTAAATGAAGCCCGGGATGCCAACGATGCTTTTTCATCTTTAAAAAGAGATCCCGAAAATGGTGCTGCCGTACAGCAATTTACTGAAGCAATTTTAAGCTATAACGAGATTTTTGAATTACTGAACAGTAATAAAAGTACATATGAACAGGCTATTAACACCTATTGGAAGAGCAAAGAGCTTTCTTTAAAATTTTCAAGTTTGCTTGACTATTCAATTGAGGAAATCCATAAACCATATTTGCTAGAAATTAATTACACCTTTTTTGATCGCATAAATGAGTACAGTAAAGAATCCAGCAAATCCCGGAAGCGGGATCTTGGGAAAGCTTTAGAAATGGATATATCCCAGCACTCAGCAGCTTTAGGCCGTAAGTTAAATAGTCTGGGTGAGCGGATAGCAAGTTTTACTACGCTCTTAACAAATACAGATTTAGTAGAGAATTAATAAAACTCATATCATGAAAACAAAACTTTTAATAAAAGCCTGCCTGTTATTTATTTTGTTAACAGGCTGCGGCAAAGATGGAGGAGGAGCAGCGGGTCTGTTTTTCCCCAATTTTTCTAATTTATGGTCAAGTTCACGCGGAACTTTATTTCAGTTTTTGCCAACTGCTACCAATGTAAGCAAAGGAGATTTTACCGGCGATGAGGATGGCAATACATTTACGGGTTCATTCAATAATTTAGACATCCAGTTTACCTTCAGCAGCGGAGCGGAGAACGGAGTTAAATACACCGGACAGTTTGTAAAAGATTCTGATCCTTTGACCATGAAAGTAAAGGGGACTAATAATGTAGAACTAACCATCGTTAAAAATTAAACGGTTGTTCTTCTAATTATTTAGCTTGTAATTACGTGAATACCTATATCACCTCTTTCAGGCTCTCCTGAATTTTATTCTATATTTATCTTTATAAAAATCAGGACAACAATGAATAGACAATTCAGGAATATTTTAATTATGGGATTAGGGATGGGAATTACTTTTAACTCCTGTACCAGCAACAATACAGGCGGACAGCAAAGCACTGCATCTGCAGACTCGGTAGATTCGTTGCAAACCTATGTGAATAACAGGCTTCCAATTTATGAAAATGTTAAACTTACTGCAGATATGCAAAGTCTTTCTGAAAGTGAGCGCAAAATGATTCCGCTGTTAATTCAGGCGGCGCAAATAATGGATGAATTATTCTGGAAACAGGCTTATCCGCAGAAAGACAGCTTGTTAAATACCATTAAAGATGATAAAGCACGTGAATTCTTTACAATGAACTATGGTCCCTGGGATAGATTAAACGGGGATAAACCATTTATTAACGGGATTGGACCAAAACCCGAAGGTGCGGGATTTTATCCTATCGGGATGACGAAGGAAGAACTCGAAAAATCTGATGTAAAGGATAAAAAAGGGCAGTATTCGGTAATTCGAAGGAATGCCTCCGGAAAGCTGGAATCTATTCCTTATCATGTAATTTACAAAGATGAATTGCAAAAAGCCTCAGGTTTATTAAAGCAGGCAGCAGAACTTGCAGAAGATGCAGGATTAAAAAAATATCTGAATTTACGTGCTGAGGCACTCACCAGCAGTAATTATACAGCAAGTGATTATGCCTGGATGGATATGAAAAATAATGGAATCGATATCATTATTGGTCCGATTGAAAATTACGAAGATAAATTATTCAGTGCCCGTTCTTCCTTTGAATCTTATGTACTGATAAAAGATAAGCAGTGGAGCCAGCGTCTTGCAAAATATGTAACCATGCTGCCCGAATTGCAAAAAGGCTTACCCGTTGAAGAAAAATACAAAGCAGAAAAGCCAGGTACAGATTCAGATCTGAATGCGTATGATATTGTTTATTACGCAGGCGATTGCAATGCAGGATCAAAAACTATTGCTGTAAATCTTCCTAATGATGAGGATATTCAGCAAAAGAAAGGTACCCGCAGATCGCAATTAAAAAACGCTATGCGTGCTAAATTCGATAAAATCCTGGTTCCAATTGCAAATGAACTCATTGATAAAGAGCAGCAGCAGTACATAAAATTTGATGCCTTCTTTTCAAATGTAATGTTTCATGAAGTTGCACATGGTTTAGGAATTAAATCTACCGTTAATGGAAAAGGGTATGTGAGAGCAGCTTTACAGGAACAAAACTCTTGGCTGGAAGAAGGCAAAGCCGATATTTTGGGTTTATATATGGTAACCAGTCTGCTTAAAAAAGGCGAATTGCAGGGTGATATTAAGGATTATTATACCACATTCATGGCAGGAATTCTCCGTTCAGTACGTTTTGGCGCTGCCAGTGCACACGGAAAAGCCAATATGCAATGTTTTAATTTCTTTAAAGAAAAAGGTGCATTTGAGCGCACAAGCAACGGAACGTATAAAGTTAATTTTGAAAAATTTGCTACTGCAATGAATGATCTAAGCAAGGTTATTTTAACACTGCAGGGCAATGGTGATAAAACGGCAGTTGAAAAAGTTGAAAAAGATTATGCAATAATTCCGGCCGAGCTTCAATCTGACTTAAACCGTCTGGGAGAAAAAGGAATTCCTGTTGATATAGTGTTTGAACAAGGAATTGATGTTTTAGGATTAAAGTAAAATTTAGAATATCTTCTCAGTAAATGGTTTACTGAGAAGATATTTATTACTTAAGATATTTTAAAATTTCCTCACTATCAGGCTTTGTATTGCTGCCGAAATGTGCAATTAATTTCCCTTTCTCATCAATCAGGAATTTATTGAAATTCCATCCAATTTTTGCGTCTAAAACTCCATTTTCTGACTTGTTAGAAAGATATTTAAAAACTGGTGTTATTTTTTCTCCTTTTACATCTACCCGTGTGGTGAGTGGAAAGCTAACTCCGTAATTTTTCTCACAAAAAGCTTTGATATCTAAATCATTTTCAAATTCTTGTCCTCCAAAATTATCTGAAGGAAATCCAATAATCACCAGATTTTTTTTATTCTTCTGATATAAATTTTCAAGCGCTTTGTATTGAGGGGTATATCCGCATTTAGAAGCAGTATTTACCAGCAGGATCTTTTTCCCCTTAAATTTTGAGAAATCAATTGTTCCGCCGTCAATAGATTTGATCTTGAAATCATAAATAATTTTCTGCTTTGGCGGAGTCGCAGAACTTAAAAATGCCAGCAGAATTATAGAAAGAAATATTTGTTTCATAATCATATTTGATGGTTTAAAGATATTGTTTCGAAAAGATAATAAGCATCACAGAACCGTCATGACTTAATCTTTAATTTCTTTCTCTTCAAGTTTTCGTTTTTTTCGCAATCCCGGAAAACCCATTGGACTTCTTGCAGGCATATCATCACCGAGTAAAACACCCCATTGTTTAAATATTTCAGTCCGGTCAAAGATGATCTTCAGAACTGCAATAACAGGTAATGCTAAAAACATTCCTGAAACCCCTGCAAGGGATCCTGCAATAAAAACGCCCACAATTGCACTTAGGGCATTTATTTTTACTTTAGAGCCTACTATTCGTGGCATCAGAATGTTGTTGTCTAAAAATTGTACAAAAGCAATGGTTCCGAGAACGGTAAAGATTGGCCACAATTCCTGCGAAGAAGTGAGCGTCAGCATCACCCCGATTACGTTGCCAATTAAAGCTCCGATATAGGGGATCAGGTTTAGCAATGCGAATATTACTCCTATAAGCAATGCATGTTTAATATCGATAATCATCAAAATACCCCCAAGCAAAATAGTTATATATGTGATTTGAATTAGCAAGCCTACCAAATAACTTTTAATCATTACCTCGGTTTCTCTTAGTCCTTCTTCCACTTTTTTGTGAGAATCTGGCGTAAACCACATGAAAATAAATCGAAGCAACAGATTTTTATAATACAGCATCAGGTATATATAAATCGGCAATAAGCCGAAAAACACAAATGCACCCGATAATGATCCTACAGCGCCGCCCAGAATATTGCCCGCAGAGCTCAGCAGTTTTTTACTTTGGTCGTCAATAAATTTCAGTTGCTGAGAATTAGAGTAATGAAAACTCTGGTTAATCCAGTTGCTTAATGAATCCAGGTGCTTGCTTACGTTTTCTTTGATCTGCGGAAAATCGGACACAAGAGATCCTACCTGAGCCGAGAAGAACCAGATTAAACCGGCAGCAAAGAGTAATACAAAAAGGATAGGCAGAAAAATTGCCAGTACTTCCGGAAATTTTCTTCGTTTAAAAAACCGATATATCGGAAGCAGCATAATGCTGATAAAAAAGGCCATTAATACGGGCATCAGAATAGAATTGCCAATAACAATGAGGGCTCCAGCCAGAAAAAGACCCAATAATTCAATAGAACGTTTAACAGTGATAGGTAATTCTTTCATTAATTTTTCTTAATCAATACGTGCCTTAATCTGGGAGGTATATCAAATCACAAATCCTTAGTCAAATCTAATGCCTTAATTCTGCTTTGATAAGCTGAGGGAAGAATAATCGATTTTATCAGATACTCCAATTTTAATTTTCGACTAAATTTATAGAAATATAAAATAGGTTGCATCCACGAAAGGTTTCTGTAATTTAATAATTTACTGACTCTTCCGGGTAAAACCAGGGCCTGGGTTTCCAGTAAAATTTGATACCTTATTAATCCCAAATGTTTATGGTATTGTGTAAACAGGTCTACTGTAAATTCGCTTTTCATGAGGTTATTTTGAATGTGATCTACCCGCATAACTAACCAATCGAAGTAATTTTCAGGTAATCCTTTCAAACCCATCCGCTTGCCTACACGGTAAAATACATCAAATACTTCTTCTTTTTCAGCATCATCGAGTTTTCTTTCCAGCAATTCAAAAGACCTGATGGAATAATCAATCAGCATAAATAGAACATCCCGGTAGGCCCAATCCGGTATTTTAGCATTTCGGCTGGCTTCTACAGATTGATGAACTGCTGTGATCTGATCGATAGCTGAAAGCGCTTTTTCTTTTTCCGAGAAAACAATTTTTTGAGCGTAAGCAACTGTTGAAAATAACCTTGCCAGCGGATCGGAGGGTAATGATCCGGTAAAATATAGCCAGTCAACAGCTTTATTTAAAGCAAATTCTGCAGACGCTCCGGCAAAAATTAAAAGAATGGTATCAGCATTTCCCCAAATTTGCCTAACTATTGAGTCTTTTTTAACAAAAAAATCCATGCATAATCAACTTACAAATTCCGGATTTAAATTTAAGTTCTTTGCTTAATATTAGTCTCAATTACTTTTGCATCTTCACAAATTAAAAACAGTTTTTAAGCATGGAAAATCCTAAGCTTTTTATGATTCTGATTGGCTGTACGCCCAAGGGACGAAATACGGAACAACACGACATTTTTTTTAGTATCGGAAACAGCATGAAAGAATTGTTGCCTGAAATAATTAAGTTCTGGCCAGAGGCCGCGGGAAAAATGCATGTAGATGCCTGGCGTGAAGTAAATCAGGCAGGGAAATTTAAGGTTAGCGTTAATATCAAGGAAAATGAACATGTTGAAACTTCGGAAAATAAATTATTTTTCATCAACCTTGGTGGCTATAAAGAAAATGAATTTGATGAGTTTCACTATAAATTGCTGCTACCGGCAACTGATAAAGCAGAAGCGATCAGGCAGGGCAAGCAAACTGCATTTTATAAGCATGTAAATTTTCCTGGAGCGGAGTCGCATATAGATGATAAGTTTGGTATTGATGTAGATGATCTGCATCAGATAGAAGAAATTCTAACGCCTGAACTAAAATCAAAATACCAAATTCAGCTAACAGAGAATGAAGGTGCTGCTGATGATGAAATAAATCTGGGGTACTTTAAATTAAGTAGTTTTTAAGGATCAGAGATCCGTTTTATATACAGTTTTTTGGATTGCTGCCTCTTTTTAATAAATCCGGCAGCTATTAAATCTGTTACAAAAGCTTAAGATTCTACCAAAGTGTTCTGCTTCAGCCTCATTTTAATATATTAGCAATATGAAAGAAAACAGAACTTCAACACTTATTCTCAGGAAGCATACCTGGAAGATCTTATTTATCTCATTAGTATTCTCTGGTTCTGCCAACATTGCGCAAACAAAGAATACTGTTGTAGAAAGCATTATTAAAGAAGCCAGTGAAAATTCAAAGCTGGAAATTCTGGCTCATGAATTAATGGATGGAATTGGTCCACGTTTGGTGGGCTCTCCGCAAATGAAAGAGGCAAATGACTGGGCTGTCAATAAATATTCCGGATGGGGAATTTTAGCAAAAAATGAAAAATGGGGCGAATGGCGGGGATGGGAACGCGGAGCTTCCCAAATCACTATGACATCGCCAAGAGTAAAATCATTAGAAGGAACAGCACTGGCATGGAGTCCTTCAACAAAAGGTAAAAATGTAAATGGCGGCCTGATCATCATTCCTGATGTAGCCGATTCAATAGCTTTTCAAAACTGGCTTCCATCAGTAAAAGGAAAATTTGTGATGGTTTCTATGCAGCAGCCAACTGGTCGCCCGGATTATAACTGGGAAGAGTTTGCTACCAAAGAATCATTTGAAAATATGAAAAAAGAGCGTTCTGCGCAGCAGGATGCCTGGCGCAAACGCATCAGCAAGAGCGGATTAAATGCAAAAGCAATGGCCCTTGCATTAGAAAAAGCAGGCGCTGCCGGTATTATTGCTTCTAACTGGTCAGCAGGATTTGGAGTGAATAAAATTTTCGGTGCTAATACAATGAAAATCCCAACTGTAGATATCGCTCTGGAAGATTATGGATTGTTATACCGTTTGGTAGAATCAGGCAATAATCCTAAAATCAGCGTAAAAGTTGATTCAAAGGAAAAAGGAATGGTGCCAACATTTAATACCATTGCAGAAATCAAAGGGACTGAAAAGCCCGAAGAATATGTGATTCTGTCTGCTCATTTTGATTCCTGGGATGGCGGAACGGGTGCAACTGATAATGGTACCGGAACAATTACCATGATGGAAGCTATGCGTATCCTGAAAAAGGTTTATCCTAACCCTAAAAGAACAATTCTTGTCGGACATTGGGGAAGCGAAGAGCAGGGATTAAATGGTTCAAGAGCTTTCGTGGAAGATCATCCGGAAATAGTAAAAAATATCCAGGCAGTTTTTAACCAGGATAACGGAACCGGAAGAGTTGTAAACCTTTCGGGACAGGGATTTCTTCATTCTTACAATTATCTAGGGAAATGGTTAACTCAGGTACCAAAAGAAATCAGCGGACAAATTCAAACTTCATTCCCGGGTTCTCCTGGCGGTGGCGGATCTGATTTTGCTTCATTTGTAGCTGCAGGTGCTCCGGCATTTTCTCTTAGCTCTTTGAGCTGGTCATATGGAAATTACACCTGGCATACCAATCGCGACACATATGATAAAATTGTTTTTGATGACGTGCGCAGTAATGCAATCCTGACAGCAATTTTAGCGTACATGGCCAGCGAAGATCCGGAAAGAACATCCCGCGAAAAAAGTGTTTTACCGGTTAACTCACGCACCGGAGAACCGGGTCAGTGGCCGGTTCAAAGATCGCCAACACGTAAAGGCGGTGTAAATTAATACAGAGTATTATTCAAATAGTTTAACAGCCCGGCATCATCGCCGGGCTGTTTGTGTTTCTGAACTGAAATTCTGATCTAAATCCACCTTCTCAGATTATTTATTGGCAGGATATCTGCATGAAAAGGGTAATAAAAATCTAAAAATTATGAAAAAAATAGTTTATTCAATAGCGATTTTATTTACAGCATTCACTGTATTAACTTCCTGCTCAAGTACTAAAGTGGCCGAATCCAATACGTTTAGCCGTGGTAAAATTTCTGGGACCTGGACTCTTAACAGTATTAATTATGAAGGTATTGTAGAAAATGCAGTACAAACTGTATTTGATCAGGGACCGGTAGCTGAATTCCAGGGAAGTACGTGGCAGCTAAGTAATAACGGACAAGGTTCTTACTCTCTTGCAAATGGAAGCGTTCAGCCTATTTACTGGTCATATATAAACGATGGTATGACGCCGACTTTTCAATTTAAGAAACTTGCTGATGGTGTTAAGGCAAAGGATGTAGCAGCCGGATATAAAATGGTTGTGGCATCGGCCGATGGCAGTAATCTGACTTTAAAGGCGCCGGTACAATACGACGGCAAAACAGGTTATATAGTGTATTCTTTTGCCAAGAAATAATATAGCATTGTCATCCTGAGTGAAAAGATTTATCGGATAATTTATTCCATAATTCTTCACTCAGGACGGCAATTTAAAATAACATATTGCTGCTGATTTCTTTATTGATTGTGATAAAGCCGGGATAGGCAACCAGCTTATTTCCCACCTCGATAGTTGGCTTTATCTTTAAGGTTACAATGCCTTTTTTCTCTGGTCCTCCAACCGCTTTCGTTCCCTTCAAAAATTCAACTATATCTTTCATGGTCTTGCCGTTAGACAGTATCTGATATATATTCCCTTTTACATTTACGGGCACGCGGGTTGTTTCGCCGGGTTCAACACTAACCTTTTGATCTACAGTTCCTCGGGCAAGTTCCTGATCTTTTAATAATACAATGTATTCAAACTGATTGATCGAAGCCTTGTTTTGTGTTGGGTTTTTAATCTGTAAATTCAACTTTGCCTTAAACGGGATATTTTGCCTCATGTAAGCAATTGCCAGTTCGGGCATGTTATTAATATCGATGCTATTGTTTTGAATTAACTTACTGACATTTTTGCCCGCTACATATACACTATCTGCAGAAGTAATTTCATAAGTGCATTTCTCAAGTGCATTAACTTGTTTGGCCTGGTTATTTAAATTGCAGGAAGCGAAGAGAAAGGAAATGAATAAAAAATAAAGGAATTTGTTCATAAAGAATCTAACGATATTTTACAGAGTATGTTTCTATTTGCCGGAAAATGGCTTTTTACATACTTAACAAAACATACCCATAAAATAGAAAAGCCGGCATAGATAAATGCCGGCCTGCTTTTTCTTTATTATTTTAATGTAGTTGAATTCTTTCGGCTGTTGATTTCTTTTCAACCATTTTTGCAACCGCTCCTGCAACCAATCCGCCAACCAGGTAATAAGCCACAGACATTACCTGAGTTTTATGGGTTTTATTTGTTGCTTCAGCTTTCAAACCAAGAGGTTTTGGCGCAAATACCGCACTGAAACCGCCCGTTAATCCTAAAATTAATCCTTTTGAGAGAGCCTTTTTAACGCCGCCTTTGCCGCCAGCTAAACTAAAGAGCATGGTATTGCTTATCAAGTCTCCAACCAATGAATATTTATATAATTCTTTTTTATCCGGTACCGGCTGATCTGCCTTTTTAAAGCCTGTAGAAATAGCACTCATAGCCATTTGATCCATTCTTGGCGCTTCCGGATCGTACTTTTTAATAATTTCGTGAAGCAG
The DNA here is from genome assembly GCF_000422945.1 of Daejeonella oryzae DSM 19973. Taxonomy (GTDB): domain Bacteria; phylum Bacteroidota; class Bacteroidia; order Sphingobacteriales; family Sphingobacteriaceae; genus Daejeonella; species Daejeonella oryzae. The sequence goes on along the minus strand of NZ_AUHA01000002.1, from coordinate 801,518 downwards.
GGTAACTGCAATGGCGCCTGCTAAACCACCTGTTAACGAGGATAATAATTTCATATAATTTCTTTTCTAATACTTCAAAATAAAAACAGTTTCCTTAAGCCTCAATTTGTCTGTTTATGTTAGGTTATAATGAAATTTGAATGTTTTTTGTTTGAACAATTTGAAAGTAAGAATTAGCGGATCGATTGATCGTTAAATTGCTTTTTAATTTCCTGCGATTTCCTCTGGGAACAATAAGGTAAATCTTGATTTTTTCCCTAATTCAGAATATACTGAAATAGAAATATCATGATAATCTGCTATACTTTTTACAATAGACAGTCCCAAACCGTATCCTTCGCTTTCTCCTGATTTAACCTTTCTGAATCGGTTAAATATTAAAGGCAGATCATCATCTGCAATACCAATTCCGGAATCTTCAATAATCAACTCATAGGGTTTTCCTGTTGTTTTAACTTCGCTTACGCGGATACTTCCCTTGTCTTTGTTATACTTGATGGCATTATTAATCAAATTGTAAATCAATTGAAAGATCAGGTCGCGGTTCAGATTTTTCCATTCTGTATGGGCGCTTATATCCAGTTGAATGCTGATTTTACGTTCTTCCATACGGTGATTAATTTCTTCCATTATAGAAATGAACAGTTCCTGCACATTCCAGGTTTCAGAACGACTAAACTGCTCATTTTCTATGCGTGAAATCAGCAATAAGGATCTGACAATTTTTTTTAATCGGTTTAATGTCTTTTGCATGTCCACTAATCGCTGCATCAATTCTTCATCCACAGCAGAATCGTCCATCAGATTTTCGATCTTATTCTGTAAAATGCTGATCGGAGTCATCAGTTCATGCGAAGCGTTGGCGGTAAATTCTCTCTCTTTTTCAAAAGCATCATGAATTTGTTCCATGAGCAGAATCAGGGAATTATCCAGAAATTTAAAATCAGAAGTGGAGGTTTTAACCGGGGGATTATTATCCCGGAAGGGAAATTTTCTGTTAATCAATTTGCTTTTAATAATCATCCCCAATGGCTGAAGTAAAAATCGGGTAAAGATCAGATCTGCAATAAGCGAAATAACAATTAAGCCGATAAGTACATAAGAAGCAATACGCTGCAAGGGTTTATTGTACTGACTTATAGTAGATGTGCTTTTGCCAATTTCGAGCAGGTATTGATTATTATTAATAGAAAATGTATGCATCAGCACCCGGTAATGCAGCGTGTCGGCTTCTATAATTCGTTGCGTGGTTTCGATAGTATCAATCGAGAAATCTTTATCGATAGCTTCGAGCGCTATGTATTCTTCTTTTAACAAGGTATAACTTCCGTAGGAGTTGCTTCCTTCCAGATAGAAATCAATGCCATTTTTACTGATTACTTCTTTTACTTTCAGCTGCTGTTGCCTCAGGTAATTATTGGTAAACTCAGAAGCGATTTGTTCTACTAAATAAGGAAGACTCAATACAAACAATAGCACAATAACCAGCTTTGAAGTGGTTATGAAAAGCGTCAGCTTGGTTAATAATTTCACGCTTGCTTCTTAATTTTATATCCTACGCCACGCACAGTTTCCAGCCAGTCAACCGCGGCGTAATTCGCCATTTTTTTGCGGATGTTTTTAATATGAACATCAATATAATTCGAGTCAGAGTCATAATCGGTAAAACTTCCCCAAATATGTTCACTTAATTGCATACGTGTTAATACTCTGTTTTTATGCAGGAGCATATAACTTAGCAAGTCAAATTCTTTTTTGGTTAAATCAACCTGATCTTTTCCTTTAAATAAAGTTCGGTTTTGCAAATCAATTTCAAATTCTCCTATCGGGATGCACTCATTTTTGATCCCATATTTTCGGCGGGAGATTGCCTGCATCCGGGATTGAAGTTCTGGCAGTGAAAATGGCTTCGGCAGATAGTCATCAGCACCCAAATCCAATCCTTTAATCCGGTCTTCAATATTTCCTCTTGCGGTAAGAATAATACAGGCAGCATCCGGATTTAATTTTCGGGCTTCTGTTAATAATGTCAGGCCATCTGTATCCGGCAGACCCAGATCTAAAAGAACAAAGTCATACAAATTCAAATCAAGCATTTCTAATGCTTTTTTACCTGTATGAGCCTTATCGCAAATGTAAAATGCTTTTTTCAGAAAAGCTTCAACTTCAAAGGCAAGGGTTTTTTCGTCTTCAACTATAAGTACCTTCAAAACTTCGGCTTAAAACATGTAATAAAAACCCAAGTTAAAAATTGAAACCGGCTTATCAGATGCATTCTCAATATTTTTGCTGGCCAAACTCGCCTGGTAAGCGGCTTCAATACTGTAATTGGTTCGGTTGTAAGCCAGAGGTACACTGAGCATATATGCCATTACGTTAAAACTTGTTGATTCTACGGTAGTGGTAACTGGTTCCGGCCGCTGGCCCGGAAACAGGGGATCAAGCAATTTTTTCCTTTTTTCTCTCTCTGTGGTATAGGATCGGTAAAAACGCTGAGATCCGGCTATTATGCTAATGCCTGGTTCAAGCGAGATAAAATCTTTATCACTAAAAAGGCTTCCCAGGTCAATTAATTTCGAATTACTTAAAGAAACAAACACATCATTTTGCTGGCCAAATGCATAATCAGCACTTATACCGGTTTTGAGAAAATGAGTAAAAGATAACTCTCCATTTATATTATTTTCATTGGATGTTTGTATTAAAGGGGAATTTTTTTCGTAAAAGGAACGTGTATAACTAATACTTGCCGGTACATTTTTAAGTAAATTAAACCCGTATCCGGCAGAAAGGTCAACAGCTGATGCAATACTGGAACTGTTTAATAAATTTAGCGCACTTGCCGAAAAATATATTCCGCTTTTAAGTTTATAGGCTCCATAGGAAAGCACGTAAGGCAGTTTTTCTTCTGTAGTCTGACCGAAATAATTGGCCGTGTTTCCGTATATGGCGGCAAGTGTTAGGGATGATTTAGCTGTAGAATCCTGCTGTGCAGAGCTTGATTTAACAAGCCCTCCACATATTAATAATATGTATAAATACTTCATGCTCTTTCTTTGCAAATTGGATTATCTTCCTAAAGTTTTCCGGATTAATCCTGCAGGCCTTTTAATTACGGGCCTTATTTTAACAGGCGTTTTAATTTTAGGCTTAACAGCGATGGGTTTTAGCTGACGCCTGGATTTAGGTACTTCTTTAATCTCTGGTTTCTTTATTTCATCTTTAACTTCTTCTTTCTTCTTATCGGTTGAAGCAGGTTGTTTTTTGATGGTTGAGTCAGCCGATAATGTAAATATTGTTTTTGCAGGTACGGAAATAATTTTTTTTGCAAAAGCTGATGATGATGCGAGGATAATCAAGCAGATATAAAATAAAGATTTTAAAATAAGTAACTTATTCATTCAGATGACAAATATAAAAAGGAAGCTTGACGCTGCGTGCGACAAACTTCCTAAAAAAAACTACTATATAGTGAAGCCGATTACAAATTGCCAAGACCAAGGCCGGCGGAACCCTGAACTTTTTTCTTAATACCTGGGCGACCCAATTTAACATCTGCTCCTGCTCTTACACCGGTTTTAATTTTTTCCGGGCGATTAGACTTTTCAGTTTTGCGGGAGGCTTTATCAATTTTTGACTTTGACTTAGTTTCTGCTTTCAAAATTCCATCTTCAGAAACAGCTCTTTTTGCTTTTGCTTCTTTCTTTTTCTCAATTAATAATTCCTTGCGAGCGTCAATTTCAGATTTAACTTCTCCTAGCTTTGCTTCTGATCTGATTTTATTTTCAGATTTGATGCCTTCTATCATTGCTTTCTGCTCCTGCTTTTTCGCCTTTCGGGCTTCTACACGTTCTGCTTTGCTTTTTTGACGTTCATCTGTTGTTTGATTTTTTCTGTTTAGCGATGCCTGAGATTTTGAAGAAGCTAAAATGCTTATTTCAGAACCCTTTACGCCGGCTTCAGTTTGAGATTTGGCGCTGGTACTTACAGCAGTTCCATGTTCTTTTTTAGTATTCTCTGTTGTTTGTGCAAATGCGGAGGTCGTAAATAATAATGCTGCTGCGGCTAATAATTTGGTTTTCATGATCTATATTTTTTGGTTTATTAAATCCTTATAACTTATTGATACAAATATGTTGGGACAAGATGAAGACAACATGAATTTTTTAATTTTTTTAAAATATTTTTTAATACCTAAAAATTAGAGTCTGTTTTGCAGGTTGTAATGTTGCAAGGTGCTTTCCTCAATCTGCCCTAACTGTTGCCAATACTTCTTAAAATCAGTATATTAAGATTTAAATAGTTATTCAGGATTTTAACCAAGCTTAGAATCAATGGTACTGCGAATCATATTTAATGTATTTATTCTTTTGCTTCCTTTTGCCGGTCGGTCTCAAACTGTTGTAAGTCTTCATGTTGATGGGCCGATTAGTCCTCTTACAGCATCATTTATACATAAGGGAATTGAGAAAGCTAAAACTGAAAAAGCAGAGTGTCTGCTTATCAGTTTAAATACTCCAGGTGGATTGTTAAAATCCACCCGGGCCATTGTGAGCGATATACTTAGCTCAACAGTTCCGGTTGTTGTATTTGTGTTCCCGGAAGGAGCACACGCAGGATCTGCAGGGGTGTTTATTACTCTGGCCGCTCATGTGGCGGCAATGGCTCCCGGAACTAATATTGGTGCTGCCCATCCTGTAAATTTAGACGGCAAATCAGATACTATCATGAATGAAAAAGCTACTAATGATGCTGCAGCATTTATAAGGAGTATTGCCCAGAAACGTAGCCGCAATTTAGATTGGTCAGAAGAAGCAGTACGTAAAAGTATTTCCATAACCGGAAATGAAGCATTAGAAAAGAATGTTATCGACCTGATTGCCAATTCTGAATTGGATTTGCTAGAAAAGCTGGATGGCAGGACCATTACATTAAATAGCGGTTCGAAAGTTTTAAATACAAATGACGCCCGAATAGTAGAACTCGAAATGACCGCTTCAGAAAAAATACTCAACCTGATAAGCGATCCGAGTGTGGCTTATATTCTAATGCTTCTTGGGATTTATGGGATTTTATTCGAATTATATAGTCCCGGAGCAATTGTACCCGGCGTGGTAGGAGTAATCAGTCTAATTCTTGCGTTTTACTCACTTCATACATTGCCGGTTAATTATGCGGGTTTAGCGCTTATTTTGTTCGGTATAATCCTTTTCTTTCTTGAAATAAAAATAGTTAGTCAGGGCCTTCTGGGACTTGGTGGTGCAATTGCTATGGCCTTGGGTTCAGTGATGCTGTTTGAGAAAAGCTCGTCTCTGGAATTTATCCGTATTTCTGCCGGCGTAATTATTACTGCGACACTCTTTAGTGCCTTATTTTTTCTGGTGATTATTTCGATGGGTTTAAAGGCTCAGCGGGCCAAACCCTTGAGCGGTGAAGAAGGAATAATAGGTGAAACCGGCGAATCCCTGAGCCTGCTCAATCCTGTTGGAAATGTACAGGTACACGGTGAGATCTGGAATGCCGAATCCAAAACCGGCATTATAAAAAAAGGAGAGAAAATCAAAGTAACAGCTATCCGGAATCTGACTTTATTTGTAGAAAAACTCAGAAATCCGGAGCTTTAATTATCCGGGTTTTATCATAATAATAGGTATCTTAATAATTCATTAAATTATTAACTATGGAACAGTTTCCGATTACCTTCGTCGTTATTGCCGTATTTGCTATAATATTCTTATCCAGTGCAATAAAAATTCTGAATGAATATGAGCGGGGGGTAGTTTTCAGACTGGGCCGTGTATTGGAAGGAGGAGTTAAAGGACCGGGAATAATATTGCTGATTCCTTTTATCGATCGTATGGTTAAAGTGAGCCTTCGAACGGTTGTAATGGATGTTCCGCCGCAGGATGTAATTACAAGTGATAATGTATCTATAAAAGTGAATGCAGTAATTTATTTTCGGGTTATACAGCCGCAAAAAGCAATTATTGAAGTCGAAAATTATTTGATGGCCACTTCGCAATTTTCTCAAACGACATTAAGAAGTGTTTTGGGACAATCAGAATTAGATGATCTATTGTCGCAACGGGAAAAAATCAATCATAAATTGCAACAAATAATCGACACTAATACCGAACCCTGGGGGATAAAAGTTTCTACGGTAGAAGTTAAACAGATAGATCTCCCACAGGAAATGCAGCGGGCAATGGCTAAACAGGCCGAAGCAGAACGTGAAAGGAGATCGAAGGTTATTTCAGCAGAAGGTGAATTCCAGGCTTCACAACGGCTGGCAGATGCAGCCAAAATTCTGGCAGAACAACCAAGTGCTCTAACTTTGCGGTATTTACAAACCTTGCGGGAAATAGCTACTGAAAATAATTCGACTACAATTTTTCCTGTGCCGATAGATTTTATGAAACCTTTTATGCAGAATGTGAAAGATACGCAATAGCGTGATCAGTCATTTCAGTAACCATTGATTTTGTTAAAGGCTTACAAAACAGCTTAATAATGGATGGGAAATCATTTATCCGATTGCGGTCTGAATCGTTTACAGAAGATGATATCATGAAAATATGAAATCTGTTTTTAATTGAAGATGGAAATTTTTCAAATTCCTCAGCAAACTCAAATCCATTCATCAATGGCATTTGAATATCAAGCAGAATAATCGTTCTGGAGTCGTTAAAAGAAAGTGTATTTTTTATTAAATCAATCACTAAGCCGGCCTGCATAAATGTTTGAACTTTATACTGACCTGTATTCTGAATAATTTTTTCGGCTATAAAACAATCTAACTTACTATCGTCTATGATTATAAATTCAGGGCTTATTTTTTGCATTATACAATTAATACGTACTCCTGATTTTATTTGTTACGTATTTTTACCTGGAAAGTGGTTCCCTGGTTGAGTGCCGATTCTACTTTTATCTCTCCGTTTAATTTTAGCAGTGCATCTTTAACGTTATAAAGACCAAAACCTGAGCCTGATTCCTGTGAACTTGCTCTGAAAAACATGTTGAATATTTCTCCAATATGGTTTCCGGCAATACCAATACCATTATCCTTAACTTCAATAATAGCGAAACCTTTTTCAACTTTTACCGATAGTTCGACCAGTTTCTCTTCGTTATATTTTTGCTGGTATTTGAAAGCATTAGACAAGAGATTGTTAAGGATAATTTTCATAGACATATTATCACCCCTAAAAACTTCAGTCTGGGTTACATCAGTTTTAAACTCCACATGATTCATTTTTGCGGTAAGCTGATGGGTAACAATTTGTTCCTGTACCAGATCATTGAAATTAAGCTCTGAAATAACCAGTGCTCCACGTTGTACATTATGATAATCATGAATGCTCTGGATAAAGCCTTCGAGATTATTAACAGATTCTCTCATCAGCACAAGCATCTCTTTGACTTCATCAATGGTATCCATATACTGGGCAACATCAATTGCTCCCATTATACTCAAAAGCGGTCCGCGTATATCATGAGTTACACTGTAGGCAAACTTATCCAGTTCTATATACGCCTTTTGAAGCTCCGCATTTTTGGTTTCCATTAATTTATTGGCAACGTAAAATTGGTTGGCCTCATTAACAGCGGTTATAATATCAGGTTCTGACCATGGTTTTTTAATGTACCTGAAAATATTTCCAATATTAATGGCATCAATAACCGTTTCTATATCCGTAAATCCGGTAATTAATATGCGTATCGGATCCGGAAAAGTGCTTCTGATTTCTTCAAAAAACTGAACGCCTGTTTTGTCGGGCATTCGCTGGTCACAAAAAATAACCTGTATATCAGGATGATTATTTAAGTGTTCAAGAGCTTCTGTAGTATTATTAGCAATTAACACATTATACATTAACCGAAACGAAGCCTTAAACCCGGTGAGGTTATTAACTTCGTCATCTACATACAGTAATTTTATTTTCTTGGGTTTTTCTAATTGGTTCACCATGTAGCTATTCCAGGTTAAGAGGTAGTTCAATAATAAATTCGCTTCCTACTCCGGGAGTGGAGTTTACGGAAATTTCTCCATGATGTTTCCGGATAGTATTATACGCAATAGACATACCCAGTCCGGTACCTTCGCCTACATCTTTAGTTGTAAAAAAGGGCTCAAATATCTTTTTACGGGTTTTTTCATCCATTCCGGTTCCATTATCCTGAATTTTTATAAACACACGGTTGTCCCGATAGTTGCTTGTAATAATAATATTACCTCCTGGCTCCTCTTTAAATTTCTGTTTGACGGCAAAAATCGCATTTGTAATAATGTTAAGAAAAACCTGGTTTAATTTTCCGGGGTAGCATTCTATCAATGGAATTTCCCCATATACTTTTTGAAGTGTTATCTTATTGGTTAAGAGATTATTCACGATAGTCAAAGTTGAATTAAGCCCTTCGTTCATATCAGCTTTTTTCAAATCATCTTCATCCAGGCGTGAAAACACACGCAAGCCCTTTACAATTTCTTCTGTACGTGATGCACCTTCTTTAATACCGTTCAATAGCTGGTCTATTTCGAGTTTAAGATAGTCAAAATCAATTTCATCTTTATGTTCTTCTATTTGTTGCTGCTTTTGTTCAATACTTAAATCGGAACAGCAAATTTCCTGAAGCCAGTTGATTGATTCTAATAGCTGGTCGACATCACGCCTTAATGGTTTTATATTAGAGGTAACGAAATTTATCGGGTTGTTAATTTCATGTGCTATTCCTGCTGTGAGTAAACCAAGAGAAGCCATTTTTTCTGACTCAATTAAATGAGCTTCAGCTTCTTTCAAATCTATCATTGCGTTGTGCAATTCAACATTGGTAACACTTAACTCCACAGTCCTTTCCTGCACTTTGGCTTCAAGTATAATGTTTTGCTCACGAATAATTCGGGCATTTTCATTTGCAGCATGTAAAGCCTCGGCCTGGGAAATTTCTTTTTCTTTTTTAAGAATATTAATACGGTCTGCAAGCGCTATTGATAAAAGGAATACTTCTATTGCAGAACCCAGCTGCAAGCTGTGAACGGTTATGAAATTATAAGGCAAAATGCCGTAATCTTTCAATACAAATAATACTACCGATAACAAAAATACAGACCATGCGATTAAGAAAAACTTGGCTGGCTTATAGTTTTTCAGTGTAACCTTGTAAGCCGCAAATAAGATTATTATGGAGCCCAAGGCAGCTGCGGCGTTAACAATATTATAACTGATAATGGGAAATCCTGCAATAATCAAAATGATAGCCAGAACATCGGCTCCTATAATCAAATTAATAAAGAGGTTTATTTTTGGCAAATAAGTAGTGGTTCGCAGAAAAGATTTAGAAAAGCTGCCCGTAGCAATTCCTACCAGTGCTCCGCTGATAGTTATCAAATAGGGACTAAGCCAGATGCTTTCTCCCCAGGAGAACCGGTTGGAGTAACCTAGTAAAGCGGCCTGAGTTAGTGTAACCCAAAATATATAATTAACATATACCAAATAGCTGCTATCGCGAACAGAGAAATAGATAAACAGATTGTATAAAAGCATGGCCAGCATAATTCCGAAATATATTCCCGCCAGAGTGTCCGTTTTACTTATCTCGTTCAAAATACTTTGAGGGTTTTCCAGAGTAATGGGAGCAAGAATTTGCTTATAACTTTTAATTTTTAAAAAGCAGACTACCTCTTCCGAAGGCTGTAACGCTGCATCAAAAAGTAAAAACTGGTGTTTATATGTTCGGTTTTTAATAGGGGTATTGATATAAACTGAACTGCTGTCAACTTTGTTATTGGCATGAAGCACGTATAAAGTTGCCTTATCTATGGATGGTGCTGCCAGATTTATAATGATTTTATCAGATGACGACTGATTCTTTACATTAAACCGAACCCAGTTATTGGACTCAGTGATTCCAAGATTAGGAACATCATTTTGTGATTTTTTAAATAGATCAGGTTTCTGAGCAACTTCCTCAAAGTTTAGTGTACCCGTACTATCCTGGAAAACAGAAACCTGTTTCCCGATATATTTTTGAGTGTTATCAGAATCAAAAATAATTGGCGATTGAGCAAGACTTATAAATCCTGTTGTGGAAAGAAAAATGCACAGTATTAAATATTTTAGCCGATGCTTCATTACCTGATAATTCTTTCAATAATCCCTGAATTATACCAACTTTCTATATTGGGTAACTGAAGGTAGTATTGTATTTCTAATTCTTTTTTTCTTAAAATTTCTACCGAAAGCTGATTAGGATCTTCGCGTAAGCTGAAAATGCGTTCCTTTTCAAAAGGTTCGGCTAGCATAATAGTATTTACATCATTTAGAACAAGGGCGGTGGCAACAAGATCCAGTTTTGGGTAATAAAAAGTCCCGTTATTACCAATTGTATCGAGTATTTGATAACCAACATCCTGTGCCATTTTTACTGTATAAGGTGCTGCAAGCCCGAATAGGGTCTGCAGGCCAATAAATTTGCAAATGGCAACGCAGGCACGAGTTAAAAAAACGCTTCCAATACCCATGCCCGTCACCTCCCGTGAATTCCATAACCCGCAAATTTCCCCGGTTCCCGTAATTGCATGTTCTTTAACTATTTTATAAATAGAATCATCTAAATAGCCTGTAGCTTCTTCAATGGGCAATTGCTGTGTTCCGCCGGCTACATTTACACGGGCGCCTCCATAAACTTTTGAGCGATCCTCGGTTTCGACAATAATTACAAAAGCAGCCGGATTAGTCATCCACTCGTCTTTAGACGAGGTTAACTTTTTCACCCCAATATTTTCTAATACTTTGCGGTGCCCCCACATAAATTTTTCACAAGCATCATAATCATCAATAGCTCTGAAAGCTCTGATTGTTATCATATGCTGTTCAGTAAAATCAATTCTGCGGATTTAATTGATTGTTTGACGGTATAATCTGCCATGTGGAAGAAACTTTTCATCCGTGTTATTTTCTATAGTTATAAATTGGTCATCAGCGTAAGGCATATGACCTTTTGTTTAAGAATAATTAAATACAGGTTGTAAATTTCATGTGTGCGGATGCACTATATTGATTCAATTTTTCTCCCCTGAGGCAAATATAAACCTGTAATCTTTATAAATTCACTTTTAAATAAATATTTGAAAAGCATTTTTCAAATAAATTCTTTCATTACTTAAAAATTTAGATGAATACCTGATCCTCTTTTATTAACTCTTCAGTATCTACATAAAAACGTCCTGATGCTTGAAACTGATCAAGTAAAATCCGGCGGGCTGCATCTGTGCTGATCGCTCCTCCTAAAACCACCGAAGAAGCAAGTTGCGGTAAACTGTTAAGCGTTTTCCCCAACTCAGGAACCGAATCCTTCAATCTTTGTGAAATAGTTTCTGATCCGACTATTCGAAAGATCAGTTCCATTTTTTCTGTATTGGACAAGCTGCTAATCTTTTCGGGATTGATTCTTCCCAATAAACCATGCAGAAGCGGACGGTCAGGTTCCAGGTCGAAGCGCTCTATATCCAGCATGCCGCGATCATTTGTATCCATCAAAACCGGTATTTCAAATTCCCGTGATTTAAGTCTGCTTTTCACTTTAATATCCAGACCATCACATACTTCTACCAGCAGATCCAGTTTCCCGTCTGCGGTTAAAAAATCAGCTATGTTTTCATCGTTCAATCCTTCATTGAAAATCTTAACGGTTATAAAAGGATCTATTTCAAGAATTTCTCTGGCGGCAATAATGGTTTTTTTTAAACCCAGATTATGCACTCCCGTTCTTAACCGATTTAAATTGCTCAGCTCGGCAGTATCAAAATCAGCCAGCCGCAGTTCTCCGCAGGTTCTTTCCATGGCAATGGTTAAAGCAATGGATTGCCCCACCGAAAGGCCAATAATTCCAATTTTCTTCGTTTTTAATTTCTCTTGTTCCTCACGAGTTATTTTATTCCGGTTCCGGTTGGTTCTTACTTCTATAAATTCATGCTCATCAAGTAAATGAACTAACTTTTTGCTCCAGGGATAGTATACCCATACACCGTATTCAGAAATCGGCTGACCGTTTAAATGCTTTAAAATACGATCCGGGTATTCGGATGCAACAATCCTTTCAGAAGGATTTAAACTTTTAATCAATTCGGTTAATTGGCCTTCTATTTCATCATATATCTCCACATAAGGTAAGTTCTTCAAAACATTAAAATCTGCTTTATCAGATTCGTTGCTTAAGCGATAAAATTGAGGTTTAAATGTTTCTGAAGAAAGTGTTGTTTGATGCTCCATTTTATAATTATAGAAATTTAATTTATCGATCCATGTGTCATATTGAACATCTTGGAATCTTTATACTATTTTTGCTTGCTACAAAGCTGTATACGCAAATGTCTGAACAAAAGATCAATTTACTTTATGTGGATGATGAAGAAAACAACCTGCTTTCATTTAAGGCCACATTTCGCTTAAAATACAATATTAAAATTGCGTTAAGTGCAGACGAGGCCATGCAAATACTGGATAAAAATCCCATTGAGATTATTATCACAGATCAGAGAATGCCGAACACGACCGGTATTGAGTTTTTAGAAAAAGTTCTTGTAAAATATCCCGATCCTATCCGAATTCTTTTAACCGGATATTCTGATATGAATGCAGTTGTAGATGCTGTTAATAAGGGGAAAATATACCATTATCTTACTAAGCCCTGGGATGAAAAAGTGCTTGATGAAACAATAGCTAAAGCATTCGAGCTTTATCAGCAGAATCTGGAAGTAAAAACACTTAACGGTAAACTGGTTACTTCAAATGAACAGCTTGAGTTTTTGCTCAGACAAAGATTATTATCCTGACAGATTAATTCCTGGATTGCTGTCGGCGTGATTGCATTTAAGTCGTTAATGCCAGGTAAAAAAATGAGATTCAAAGATTTATTACCTTAGCGCCTTGGCGAATAAAACACATCACATCAGTCCCCGTAAATTCCATATTTTTCATTTAGTTTATTTAATGAAAAGGTCTTTAAAGGAGTTACGCTTAAATGACCCTTTGCGTATGGCCGGGGCGACCGCATTTTTCGCAACATTTGCTTTGCCACCCATTCTGATAATCATCATTCAGCTTTTAGGGTTATTTGTAAATCCAAATAAAGTAAGTTCAGAATTGATTGATCGGCTGTCAAACGTTTTAGGCAATACCAGCGCTCAGCAAATTAAAATTACCCTCGAAGCGTTTCGTTCATTGGGTCAGAACTGGTATGTAACATTGCTGGGTTTCGTTTTCTTAATGTTTGTTGCCACCACACTTTTTGCAGTGATAAAAAATTCTCTTGATCAGATATGGAATATCGGCATTAGGCCGCATGCCGGTGTAGTATTTAAACTAAAAAGCCGGTTAAGATCATTGATAATAATTTTATTGGCAGGTATTTTATTTTTTATAGGAGTTGTAACCGAAGGTCTTCAGGTTTTTTTAGGAAATTATATAGAAGACTTATGGCCGGGAGCAGGAATTTTTGCAAGTCGTGCAGTGAATGAAATTATGTTTATCATTATTGTCACTATTTGGTTTACTACACTGTTTAGATTTTTAACAGCCGGCCGGCCTAAATGGCAACTGGCTTTTGCAGGAGGTTTTTTCACGGCTATTTTATTTACCGCCGGAAAAATTATTGTACGGTATATGCTTGCCCTGAGCAAAATCGGAACCATTTATGGCGCTTCGGGATCAATTGTACTGATTATGCTGTTCGTATTTTACTCCGCTCTGATTTTTTATTATGGAGGCTGCTTTGTAAAAATACTGAGCGATGTTTATGATAAGCCGATCAGGCCCGTAAAAAAAGCATTTACATTTGAGCTTCTGGAAATTGATCCGCTTAAATAGGCTGCTTATTGAAGTTTAATACACAAATCCTTCAAAGCAAGGAGTTTCTTCCGTATCAGCTCCGCAGCAAATTCATCCAATAATTTTCCATCCTCAGCAAATTTTGTATTTGCTTTCGCCAACAATACTTCGGGTTTTTGAACAGGTGTCATATTTAAAAACTGAAAAACAGGATGAAAAGCTGTTTGCATCCGAACCGTTCCCCACATACCCGGAGTGGCTCCCATTAAAGCTACAGCTTTATTAAGAAGCGGCGAATCATCGCCACGTGAAGCCCAGTCGATCGCGTTTTTTAAAACACCCGGAATAGAATAATTATATTCAGGAGATACTAAAACAAGTGCATCTGCTTTGGCAAGAGCTTTCCTGAAAATTTCTACCTCTTCAGGCCTTTCAGTTGTTTCCGGCAGATCCAAATCTCCGTTGTACAGCGGAATATCTTTGATAGAAACCAGAGTCATATGTACTCCCTCCGGCAATAGTTTGGCTGCAGCATTTAAAAGCATCGTATTTAATGATCCTTTTCTGAGACTTCCACTAATTCCAACAAAATTTAATTCCCTGCTCATATTTAATTTTATAAATTATCTAATTTCTATATTGTTTATAGTAGAGGTTGTAATTCTTTCCAGATATTTTCAGCCAGAATTTTTTGTCCTTCAACCGTGGGGTGAATTCCATCAGACTGGTTCAGATCACTTATTCCTGCCACGCCTTCAAGCAGAAAGGGTACAAACGACATGTTATTTTTTTTAGCAAGTGCAGGAAACATATTTCTAAAATCGGAGGCATATTTTGGTCCCATATTAGGCGGAACTTCCATTCCGGCAAGAACCATTTTAACTTTCGGGTTTTTTGCTTTAACCTGATCAATAATGTTCTGCAAATTTTTTGTAGTTTCTGGAACCGGAATTCCTCTCAATCCATCATTTGCTCCAAGTTCAAGCACAAAAATATCACATCTGTTTTTTAGAATCCAGCTTATGCGGCTTTTTCCGCCCGATGATGTTTCGCCGCTAAGGCCTGCATTTACCGCAGTATAATCCAGGTTAAGTGAATCTATTTTTTGCTGAATAAGGGCCGGAAAAGCTTCCGAGGGTTCAACTCCATAACCTGCTGTCAGGCTGTTCCCGAAAAAAATGATCGTTTTTACACTTTCATCTGTTGCCGGTGTTTGAGTGTCTGTATTATTTTGAGAGGTATCTTCAGAAGGTTTTTTCGGATCGCCGCAAGAGCATACAATCGTAAATAAAATAGGAAAAAGAAGTAAATTTAGTTTGTGCATTGCTTAAATATTAACGCATATTAAAGATGTTTAAACATATTGATGACACTTAAGTTTGGCTATTCTGCTACTTTAGGACCAACAGGGATTTTGAAACATCTGCGACTAAACTACATCTAATAATAAACTTATGCTGGAAAATATACTGACTGTAAATGATTTAAGCAAAACGTATCAAAGTGCCGGACATACGCTGACAGTTCTTGATAAAATCAGTTTTTCTATTCAATCTGGTTCTACCGTATCTATTGTAGGTCCTTCGGGAAGCGGAAAAACTACGTTATTGGGTTTATGCGCAGGTTTGGATAGATCCACTTCCGGAATAGTTGAATTAAATGGAATTCGTCTGGATAATTTAAATGAAGATCAGCGGGCACAGGTTCGTAACCAGTATGTTGGTTTTATATTTCAGAATTTTCAGTTATTGCCAACGCTTACAGCCCTCGAGAATGTAATGGTCCCGCTGGAACTCCGGGGAGAAAAAAACATCCGTGCTCACGCCATGGATCTGATTGATAAAGTGGGTTTGACCGAACGAATGCATCATTATCCAACCCAGCTTTCGGGCGGAGAGCAGCAGCGGGTTTCTTTAGCAAGGGCTTTTTCAAACCACCCGAAGATATTATTCGCAGATGAGCCCACCGGTAATCTGGATGCGGAAACCAGTCATAAAGTTGAAAAATTATTATTCGATTTAAATACCGAGGCCGGAACCACATTGATTTTGGTTACCCATAATCTCGAACTTGCTTCCAGAACCCAGCGGATTATTCGCTTAAAAGGTGGACTCATGATTTCTGATGAAAATACAGGTGCAGAACAATTGAACGAGGTAGGGTATGTCAAAGAATAATTTACCGCAAAGCAAATCATTTCCAACAGTGCCTTTAAACTTTAAGTGGCTGTTAAAAATGGCCTGGCGTGATAGCCGACGAAATCGCTCCCGGCTATTTTTATTTATTTCCTCAATTATTTTGGGAATTGCCGCTTTGGTAGCCATATATTCTTTTGGAAATAATCTCAACCGGGATATTGATGATCAGGCCAAAACATTGCTTGGTGCCGATCTGGTTATAGAAACAAATAAAACCCTGCAGCCCGGAGTCGAAGACTGGCTCAAGTCTTTGGGAGATGAACGATCACAGGAACGAAGTTTTGCTTCTATGGTTCTTTTCACAAAAAACCAGGGAACACGTTTAGTCCAGGTAAGAGCGATTGAAGGCCGGTTTCCTTATTACGGAGAGATTGAAACCAGCCCTGCCTCTGCAGGTAAATCTTTTCGGGATAACAAACAGGCGCTGGTAGATAAAACCCTAATGTTGCAATATAACGCCGCCATTGGCGATTCAGTAAAATTAGGAAACGTTAGTTTTAAAATTGCCGGCATATTAAACAAAGCGCCGGGTCAGACAGGGTTTTCGGCAGCCGTGGCACCTATCGTTTATATTCCTCTGCAATATCTTGAAGAATCAGGATTATCTCAAAAGGGCAGCCGCATTACGTATAACTTTTTTTACAAATTTAATGATCCTGGCCAGGTTGATCGCTTTGTTAAAAGAATGGAGCCGCGGCTCGATAAGTCAGAACTTGATTATGAAACAGTAGAATCACGTAAGGAAAACACGGGAAGATCTTTTAAAGATCTCACCCAATTTTTATCACTTGTTGGTTTTATTGCCTTGTTATTGGGATGTATTGGTGTAGCCAGCTCTATTCATATTTATATCCGCGAAAAGATAAGTACAATTGCCATTCTTCGCTGCCTTGGCTTAAGTTCAAAACAAGCATTTATCATATACCTCATCCAGATTGTAGGAATAGGTTTCATAGGTTCTATTGCAGGCGCAATCCTCGGAACCGTTATTCAGCAGGTTTTGCCTGCGGTTCTTAAAGATTTTTTGCCAATAGAAATAACCGCTGTAATTTCCTGGCCGGCCATATTTCAGGGTATTGGTTTAGGGATAATTATTTCAGTTTTATTTGCGTTGTTGCCGCTGGTTTCTGTGCGGAATATTTCGCCCTTAAACACCTTAAGAATTTCATTTGAAGAGACGCATCTTTTTAAAGACCCGCTAAAATGGCTGGTTTACTTTCTGATTGTTCTTTTTGTATTCTCCTTTAGTTTTTTGCAGTTAAGAGACTGGCAGCAAACGCTGTTTTTTACTATTGGAGTATTGGGTTCTTTTTTAATTCTTGCGGCTATGGCCGGATTGTTAATGTGGATGGCCCGGAAATTTTTTCCTTCTTCCTGGAATTACCTATGGAGACAGGGCTTTGCCAATCTGTTCAGACCCAATAATCAAACGCTGATCCTGATTACCTCAATCGGGTTGGGTACTGCATTTATCTGTACTCTTTTCTTTGTCCAGGATATTCTGCTTAACAGGGTTAATCTCTCGGCAAGTGGCAATCAGCCAAATATGGTTTTATTTGATATCCAATCCAATCAAAAAGAAAAAGTTGCAAATCTAACCAAAAGTATGGGTCTTCCGGTAATGCAGCAGGTTCCTGTGGTAACCATGCGACTTGAATCTATCAACGGTAAAACCGCTGTACAGGCTAAAAAAGATAGCAGCAGAAGTTTAAACAGGGCATTTGAAAGAGAATACAGGGTTACCTACCGTGATTCTTTAACAGAAAGCGAAAACATAACAGAAGGAAAATGGACCGGTATTGCTACCGGAAATAAGCCTGCGGAGATTTCTATTGAGGAAGGTTATGCAAAACGAATTGATGTTAAACTTGGGGATAAACTTTTATTTAACGTTCAGGGTGCTCCTGTTCAAACGGTTGTTGGAAGTTTCAGAAAAGTAGATTGGAACCGTATACAAACAAATTTCCTGGTGATTTTCCCAAAGGGAGTTTTAGAAGATGCACCCCAGTTTCATGTGTTAATTACCAAGGTTCCGTCGGCAAAAGGCTCTGCGGAATTTCAGCAAACCATAGTAAAAAGCTTTCCGAATATTTCAATTATTGATCTGGGCCTGGTATTAAGCGTGTTAGATGAAATACTGAATAAAATTAGTTTCGTGATCCGTTTTATGGCTGGATTCAGCATCATAACCGGATTAATAGTGTTGGTTGCTTCGGTATTAATCAGTAAATATCAGCGCATTCAGGAAAGTGTGCTACTGCGAACTTTAGGCGCAAGCCGTAAACAAATATTGGTCATTACGGCACTTGAATATTTCTTTCTGGGTGCTCTTGCAGCCGCCAGCGGAATTATACTAGCATTGGCTTCAAGCTGGGCTTTGGCACGTTTTAGCTTTGAAACCTCCTTCGAGCCGCAATTTTTACCGGTATTGCTCATCTTCCTGTTTATTTCATCCCTTACAGTAATTATAGGAATGTTTAACAGCCGGAGCATTTTAAATAAACCGCCGCTTGAGATATTGAGAAATGAAGCCTAGCGTATGCAGGCTTCATTTCTTTATCCATAAATGTATTTTTAAACATAAAACAGAATTTAAATACCTAAAAGGTGAGATCACCTATAAATCAATACAGTTTAACTACAAACTGCTGGCATTAAATGTATCGCCCTGATTTATATCGCCGGTTTCATATCCTTTTTTAAACCAGCGCATTCTTTGTTCTGAGGTACCATGGGTAAAAGCATCAGGAACAATTTCTCCCTGAGATTGCTTTTGAAGACGGTCGTCACCAATGGCAGCGGCAGCAGTTAATGCTTCCTGAATATCGCCATCTTCAATACTATTAAACATTTTTTGAGCATGATTTGCCCAAACGCCTGCATAAAAATCAGCCTGTAACTCCAGCTTAACTGATAAGCGGTTGTACTCTGTTTCACTTACCTGTCCACGCATGGCCTGTACTTTATCCGAAGTACCCATCAGGTTTTGAATGTGATGCCCAACTTCATGTGCTATAACATACGCCATCGGGAAATCACCGCCGGCACCGAAACGCTTGGTCAGATCATCTTTAAACGAAAGATCGATATATACTTTCTGATCGGTAGGACAATAAAATGGTCCGGTTGCAGCACTTGCAGAACCACATGCCGAAGCTACGCTTCCGCGAAACAGAACCAGATTTGGTTCCTGGTACGTTGAGCCGTTTTCTTTGAAAATAGCCCCCCAAACTTCTTCCGTATCTGCTAATACCACATCTACAAATTTTCCTTCTTCATCTGTTGGGGCAGATGTTGGTGTGGTTTGTTCCTGAGGTGCTCCTCCGGATTGAACCATATCGAGCATTTCCAGTGGATTTTTTCCCGTAATCAAACCAAGGATAATCGCAACTACTAGTGCACCTCCGCCCAGTGCAACTTTACCTCCGCCACTCCGGCGATCTTCAATATTTCCGCTTCCGCGTCTTCCAAGCCAGCGCATAGTTGTATGTATTAAATGTTGATGGGATTAACAGGATTGTTTGGTCTTTGTTTTATCAGTCTAATCTCTGATATTACGTGTTTTATTATTTTGAAATTTTTGTTGAATGATGTTGTTGTCCGTAGCGGGAGATTTTAAGTTCAGACTTTCCATGCTTGTTAATGGTTACTTTCAGAAGAAAATCATAATCATCATCCTGAAGTGTTTCCATTGGAGGTTGTGTATCAAAAGCTTTCGCAATATCTAATATGGTATTTGAATGCCCTACCACTAAGATGGTTTTATTGGTATAAGTGTTTTTAACAGTATTAACCAGCTCCTTTATATCCGAATAATTTAATACAGGCAGGCCTGATCTCTGTGCGGTTGGCGCTCCTGTTTCCATCGATCTTTTGTAAGCAGTACTAAAAACCGCGTCAAACTTTTCTTTTTTCAAAGCAATCACCAAATCTTTGGCTCTTATTTTGCCCTGAGCATTCAACACCGGATCAGAATTACTTTTATTAGACACATCTTTTTCAGCGTGACGGACGATATAGATAACGGTTTCCTTTGAAAATTTATCTGCGGATATAAAAGATGCTAATCCGAAAAATAAAATAATAAAGAGCAGTTTGAATTTCATAATAACTAATAAAAAATAATTTTTTCAAACACATTGAGTTTGAAAAACTTTTTAAAAATAAAGATTTGCAATGAATGTAAAGGATATTTTAAAAGTGCTGAAGAAAAGCGGCAGTTTGTTGTATGCATCTTTCGATGCTTTTATTGAAGACCGGGCCTTAAAAATGAGTGCTGCTTTAGCGTACTACACCGTTTTTGCAATGGCGCCTTTACTTATAATGCTAATTTTCCTTGCAAGTATTTTTTATGGCGAAGATGCAATTCACAGAAAGCTGTTTTCTGAAATTAACGGCTTGGTAGGGAATGATGCAGCTTTGCAAATTCAGGAAATTATCCGTCAGATTACTCTTCAAAAAGATTCCACTTTCGCAGTAATATTAGGAGTGATTACCTTATTTATAGGAGCAACCGGTGTATTTGTTGAAATGCAGGATTCTATTAACCAAATTTGGCGTGTAAAAGCCAAGCCCAAAAAAGGCTGGAAAAAAATGCTGGTTAACCGGGTCTTATCTTTTTCCATGATCATTAGTTTGGGATTTCTCCTGGTGGCTTCTCTGATTATTAACGGTTTGATTCTGGCCTTGAGTGATCGGTTAAGCCAATATTTTCCGGATATGACCATTCTTGTTATCAATGCCTTTAATCTGGGCCTGACATTTATTATCATCTCTGCTTTGTTCGGGATTATTTTTAAGTTTTTACCAGATGTGGAAATAGGCTGGAAAGATGTACGGATCGGAGCATTTTTTACTGCAACACTATTTATTTTAGGAAAATTTCTGATTGGTTTATATATTCAAAAAGTTGGTCCTGGCTCGGCTTACGGTGCAGCCGGATCAATTATTGTCATTCTGGTTTGGGTATATTATACATCTGCAATATTGTATTTCGGTGCAGAATTTACACAGGTTTACGCAGATTGCTATGGCGGTAAAATAAGACCTGCAACCTACGCAGTTCATATTATTCAAACAGAGGAAGAAAAAGTTGTGAAAGTTTTACCGCCCCAGGAACATGAAAATATAGAGGAAAACGAGAAGACGAAATAACTATTTGATAAGTGCTGTAAAAAAATCAAAATGCTTTTCAATTGATTTTTTCCAGTATTGCCGGTCGTGTTTTCCAGGTTGTGAAATAAATGTAGCCGCCAGATTAAGGGTGGCGCATTTTTCCATCAGATCTACATTTCCCCTGTGAAAGGGATCCAGTGTTCCGCAATCAAAAATGAAAGGCTTTTCAGAACCTTTTAATTTTTCAACCAACTTCAGAACAGAAAAATCATCCCATAAGCCAGCTTCTGTAGATGGTCCTATAAGGGATGTAAGTCCGTATTTATCGCTTGATTTTTTTAAATCCATTACGCCGCTGCTGCTGCCGGCACTTAAAAATAATTCGGGTTTTTGGATAAATAAATTCAATGCTCCCTGGCCGCCCATGCTTAAGCCGCTGATGAATATTTGTTTTTGATTGGGATGATATTTTTTAAGAATATCAGGATACAGTTCTGAAAAGAAAAAATTCTGGAACTGGCTTTTGCTTTTAACCGGACTGTTAATATACCAGCTGTTTAGATTTGCATCCGGGCAAACAAGGATGAAACCATACTTATCCGCCTGCTTTTGTGCATCAATAATACTGTTCCATTGATTGTAATTGCCGCCATATCCGTGTAATAAATAAACCAATGGTAAGCTTTTTGCCGGTGAAAAATTTTGAGGCTTAAATATTAGAACGGTATCCGGCTTTGATAAATATTCTGATTTATAGATGAGTGTATCCTGAGCATAAGCCGGAGCGCTTATCAATAAAAATAATACACCAATGTACGTGTTAATTTTATGCGGTTTTAACAGGATTGTGAGCGTGTTAAACTTCTTAGAAAAAATATCAAATCTCATCATTATGTAAGCCTAATATTTGTGGTGAATAATGGTTAAAATCCGTTCCATTTCTTTACGGATTTCAGTTGTTGGCCGCACGTAATTATTATTCATAAAAGAAAATATTAGTGTTTTGCCATTCTCTGTTTTTAAATATCCCGTTAGGTTTACATTGTTTGAAAGGGTGCCTGTTTTTGCAAATACAAACGGCGCAGTTTCAGACTTAAAATAGCTTTTCAGCGTTCCTGATTTTCCGCCTTGCGGCAATAAATTAAACAGTCTTTCTTCTGATCCTGCAGTTTCATATAGCTTTTGGCATAAATGAACCATATCTCTCGGGCTAAACAAATTTTGCCTGGATAATCCCGATCCATCCACCCATTGCGGTTTATCAGGAAGATCGCTTAAGTAGTTTTTTACCATGAATTTTATAACGGTATCGGTATTCATCTCCCAGTTATTTTCGGCCGCAGAATTCAACAATAAATGTTCGGCGATAAAATTATCGCTTGGCAATAACATATGTTTAATTACCGAATCTTTAGGTGTATTATAAAAAGTTTTGGTGATTTCAGGTTTCGTATAAGTAATCATTCCAACATAATTGGGAAGATTTGATTTCAATATTTTGTTCAGCAAATTGTCGCTTGTTTTAAAAGGAATTTCCTGTGTAAAAGAAGCAGCTGGCTGAATGGCGGGTTGCGTAAAAATATTATTAAGAATTTGTCTCTTAATTCTAAACCTGCCTGTTTGTTTACTGCTGTCTGTAGTCAGAACAAATGTACTGTCGGTAAAAGCAGGTGAGCCGGTAATTTTTCCATTGATTACACTGCTGCGGATAATATTTCCATAAACAGGCAAAGCCGAAATCTCGGGCTGATAATATTCATTGTAATCATCATATGACCATCCTGTACCATAAAAATCTCCGGTGTAATTTCCATTTGCCCAGAATAATTTTTTACCGCTTTGCGCAAGTTTGCTCAGTACGGTTTGTTTGAAATCAGGATGTAAAAAAGTCGGATCTGCTGTTCCCCAAAAAATCAGCGAATCACCTTTTTCAATATATTTTAAAGCAGGAATAGAATCTTTTAGAAGTTTTAACCCGGTATAGAATGTAAATAATTTTGTATTGGAAGCAGGTGTAAAATATTTATCGCTGAATTGTTCTGCGATCATTTTTTTATCCGCGGGATCATAAAGAGCAAAGCCGGTGAAGTGACCACTTAATACTTCAGAACGCTCAATAAGTTTCTGTATCTTTCTGGGACGTATTACAGAGGAGCAAGAACTTTGAATAATTATGACAGACAGAAGTAGGGTGTAAATACGGAATTTCATATTTTAAGAAACTATTTGATTTTCGGGTCTTTTGCAAGAGTCAACTTACAATATTCTATTTTTAATCTGAAATTGTAATTAATAACTGTAATTTAATTTTAAATGCCAAGCAAATTAACCATTGCAAATTGTTTACAAAAAGTCCTGTTCATTTTTACAGGCCTTTTAATTGTATGCAATTCTGCGTATGCGCAATTTGAGTTTACAGGGAATCGCAATCGCGAAAATATACCTTTTCAGCTGGTAAAAAACCTGATGGTTATTCCTTTAAAAATTAACGGAAGTGGTCCTTACAACTTTGTTTTAGATACCGGCGTAGGGCTGTTTCTAATTACAGATCCCGCTTTGGTAGATTCTATTCATATAGAAAATTTGCGGAGTATAAAAATAAGCGGCTTTGGTAAAGGAGAAGATCTAAGTGCGTTTGTTGCCCCATCTTTGGAGGTTGATATAGGCTCCGCCAAAGCTAAATCCATCGCGGCAGCTATTTTGAAGAAAGATGTTTTTGAGCTTTCCAGTTTTGCCGGGATGCCTATTCATGGTTTAATAGGGTATGAATTTTTTAACAGTTTTACCGTTCGAATCAGCTATTCTTTAAACTCCATTACCATTTACCGACCAGATCAATTCTATATACCGCGTAAAGGTACCCGGATTCCAATTACCATCGAAGAACATAAGCCTTATATGGTTAATGAACTGGTTTTAAGTACGGGCCAAAAAGTATCTGCCAAATTGATAATTGATACAGGTGCCGGTCATCCCATATCGCTGGAAAGCTTTGAAGGGAAACCTTTTGAAGTACCGCAGGTAAATATTGCCGCAAATTTAGGAATTGGGTTGATGGGTGCAATTAAGGGATATATTGGCCGGATCCCATCAGTTAAAATTGGAAAATTTACACTTAAGAACGTGATTGCTGCTTATCCCTCTTACGAGGATGTAGGTTCAAAAGTACGTTCCATACAACGCAACGGAAGCGTGGGAAATAATATTTTGAGAAGATTTGATGTGGTATTTGATTATCACCGCCAGTCAATGTATATTAAGCCCTCATCATTTTTAAAAGAACCATTTGAGCACGATATGAGTGGGATGGAACTGGCTTCGGGAGGAAAAGATTTCAAGCGGGTAATTATTACGCGAATTGAACCCTCTTCTCCGGCAGAAGAAGTAGGTTTAAATAAGGATGATGAAATTTTAAGTATAAATTTTAAATCGGTAACGGATATGACCATGCAGGAAATTGATAATCTTTTCCGCTCACGTAACGATCGCAGCTTTATTTTAGAGGTAGTTCCAAGAGGCAGCAAAGAAAGAGAGCGAGTAATCCTAACCTTACAAAGAAGAATTTAAAACACAATTAATCCTGATCATAAATAAAACCCTCTTCAATTCTCATCCAGAATAATAAATTAATGAAAAGAACCCTAACTTTTTTCCTCGTATTTTGCTTTTCAACGCATCTTGTAAATGCACAAAAGACACAAAAAACAAGTTCAGTTCCTCAGCCAACATCCGCAGCTACAGTTTTAAAAGGATTTGAACAGCGCCAAAAATTAGATCAGGAATCCCTGGTTAAAAATCTAAAATTTAAATCGGTGGGCCCTACGGTTATGAGCGGCCGGATTACCGATGTGGATGTCAATGAAAATGATCCTACCGAATTTTATGCAGCTTACGCTTCCGGCGGACTATGGCATACTGTGAATAATGGAATTTCATTCGAACCGGTATTTGATCAGGAAGCCAGCATGACCATTGGCGATATTGCGGTTGACTGGAAAAATAATATCATTTGGATAGGAACCGGAGAGAATAATTCAAGCCGTTCTTCGTATGCCGGAAACGGAATTTATAAAAGCACCAATGGTGGTAAAACCTGGGAATGGTTGGGTTTACCTGAATCGCACCATATAGGTCGCATAGTTTTGGATCCGGACAATGCAGGCACGGCCTGGGTTGCAGCCTTGGGTCACCTGTATTCTGCAAATAAAGAAAGAGGAGTTTACAAAACAACCGATGGTGGCAAAACCTGGAAATTAACCTTATTTATAGATGATTCCACCGGTGCAGTCGACCTGGTTTCAGATCCTAAAAATTCCGGAGTGTTATATGCCACCATGTGGAAACGTGAGCGTCAGGCCTGGAATTTTGTTGAAGGAGGAAAAACTTCAGGCATCTATAAAAGTACAGATGCCGGCGAAAGCTGGAGTTTGATATCTACCGCCGCAAGCGGATTTCCTAATGGAGAAGGCGTTGGCCGGATTGGTTTAGCCGTCTATCCTCAGAATCCCAATATAATCTATGCTATTCTTGATAATCAATCTGCCAGAAAAGAAGATGGAAAAATTGAAAAAAGCGGAAAGTTAAGCAAAGACGACTTGAGGAACATGTCTAAAAATGATTTTTTAAAACTTGAAAATGATGCCGTTACACAGTTTCTGAAAGACAATCGGTTTCCTTCCAAATATACCGCAGCTTCAGTTAAAAAAGATATTTTGGAAGACAAGATTAAACCTGTAGCTCTGGTAGAATATCTGGAAGATGCAAACACGCAGATGTTCGGTACCGCCATAGTAGAGGCCGAAGTTTACCGGAGTGATGATGCCGGCAAATCATGGAAGAAAACCAATACAGATGATTTGAGAGGAGTGTATAATACCTATGGTTATTATTTTGGCCAGATCAGGGTTTCTCCTGTAAATGCAGACAAGATTTACATCATGGGAGTTCCTATCTACCGCTCTGATGACGGTGGAAAAACGTTCAAGAACATCAACGGTGATAATGTTCATGCCGATCACCATGCATTGTGGGTCGATCCTAAAAAAGACGGTCATATTATTAATGGAAACGACGGTGGAATTAATATTTCATATGATGATGGAAAAAACTGGTTTAAAGCCAACACACCGGCCGTGGGACAGTTTTATTCGGTTACATTAGATATGGCAAAACCTTATAATATTTATGGAGGATTGCAGGATAATGGAGTTTGGACAGGTCCTTCGACTTATACTGCCGGTTATAGCTGGTATGACGATGGAGAGTATCCATATAAGCGTATCTGGGGTGGCGACGGAATGCAGGTTGCCGTAGACACCCGCGATAATAATTTGGTTTATACCGGATCGCAATACGGAGCATACGGACGATTTAATAAAACGACAAAAGAACGGATGCCTTTTCAGCCCAAACATGAATTAGGCGAACGCCCCCTGCGCTGGAACTGGGAATCTCCCGTGTTAATTTCACGTCATAATCAGGATGTGATTTATTTTGGCTCCAACCGTTTTCACCGATCTCTGAATAAAGGAACAGATTTTATTGCCCTTTCTGGAGATTTAACAAAAGGCGGAAAACCCGGTGATATTGCTTATGGTTCTTTAACAAGCATTGATGAATCTCCCTTAAAATTCGGACTAATTTATGCCGGAAGTGATGATGGATTGATTCATGTATCCAAAGACGGCGGATATACCTGGAGTAAAATCTCTGATAAACTTCCGCAGAATTTATGGGTTTCACAGGTTTTTGCATCGAATTTTGAAGAAGGTACGGTGTATGCTTCCCTTAACGGTTACCGCTACGATGATTTCAATTCATATATTTATAAGTCTGCAGATTACGGACAAAACTGGACACGCATTGGGACCAATTTGCCAGCAGAGCCAGTGAACGTGGTTAAACAGGATCTTAAAAATAAAGACCTGTTATTCGCCGGAACAGATCATGGTTTATATATTTCCTTAAACGGCGGAAAAGATTTTATGCGCTTTTCAGGAGATTTGCCAGCTGTTTCTGTACATGATCTGGCTATTCATCCACGCGAAGATGACCTGGTAATTGCTACTCACGGCCGTTCACTATATATGACGGATATTAAAGAACTGCAGCAATTAACCGGCGACGTTCTGCAAAAAGATATGCAGGCATTTGAATTGAAGCCGGTAAATTTCAGTGCAAATTGGGGCCGTAAATTCGATACTATCTATGAACCCGAATTCAAAATTCCGTATTTCAGTAAAAATTCCGGCAAGGTTACCCTTAACATTTCAACTGCAAAAGGCTTGCTGTTAAAATCATTTACTGATACTGCAGAGGCAGGTTTAAATTATGCGGATTATGATCTGAGTATCAACGATAGTAAAATGTCTGCATACCAGAATGAATTTGAAAAAAGTCAAAACATATCCTTGAAAAAAGCGGATAGCGGCAAAGTTTATTTGCAGCCAGGTAAATATCTGGTAGAGGTTAAACACGCTAATGGCTCTGCGGGCAAACAAACATTAATTATTTCTGAAGGTTCCAGGGGCCAATCAGGGTTTGAGCCCGAAGCTGCTTCTGAGCCCGATGGCGAAGCAGAATCAAAATAACTTTAAAAACCCGGACGAAATTCCGGGTTTTTAAGTTTTGTAACTTTCCCGTTAAAAGCAGGTCAAAGTTATTCCTTATTATAAATTTGTTGATTACTATTCCTAAAAACCCTAAATAATTGAAAATGAGTAGAAAATTACGTTGTGCGCCGTATGTAGCATTGACGGCGCTTTTATTAGCCGGCGGACTAAATACTGCAGAAGCACAAACTAAAAAGAAAAAAAATGCACTGCCGGCTCCTGCTACAACAACAGCTCCGGCACCGGCTGCAGCTTCAAAAACGGCCGTAAAGCCGTATAAAGAAGTGATTACCGATAAGGCTAAAACAGATCTTGGTTTGTTTAAGGTTCATCGCCTGGACGGAAAGTATTTTTATGAAATTCCGGATTCACTTTTTAACCGCGAAATGCTTGTGGTTACCCGCTATGCAAAAACCCCAACGGAAGACGGCACTTATGGTGGCGAAGAACTGAATGAGCAGGTTTGGAAATGGCAATTAAGAGAAAAACAGGTTTTCATCCGCATACCTTCGTATGATAACATTGCTGCTAAAGGAACAGATATGTTTGAGTCGGTTCAAAACTCAAACCTGGATGCGGTTTTAGCTTCATTTGATGTGAAAGCTTTTAACAAGGATTCAAATTCTGTAGTTATTGATGTTACAGATTTGTATGCTAAAGATGTGCAGTCATTAGGATTGCCGCAACCTTTGCGTACCAAATACAAGATCAGTACAATGGATGACAGCAGAACGTATGTTGATACCATTAAATCATTCCCGATAAATATTGAAGTACGGTCATTAAAAACCTACCGTGCAATTGATCCTCCGGGTGATAAATCCCTGGGATCAATGACCGTGGAAATTCATAACTCGATGTTGCTTTTACCAAAAGTGCCATACAAACCACGTTTGATGGATGCCAGAGTAGGATATTTTGGTCAAAGTCAGACAGATTACGGTTTGGATGCTCAGCGTGCCGAAGTAACCCGTTACATTCATCGCTGGAAACTGGAACCAAAAGATCCGGCGGCTTACAAACGCGGCGAACTGGTAGAACCTAAAAAACAAATTATCTATTATATTGATCCGGCAACTCCCGTAAAATGGCGCCCTTATTTAATTGCAGGTGTTAAAGACTGGAATGTTGCTTTTGAAGCCGCAGGTTTTAAAAATGCAATTACTTGTCTGGAGGCACCAACAAATGACCCAGACTGGTCGCCAGAAGATGCACGCTATTCTGTGATCCGTTATTTTGCATCAAATATTGCTAATGCTTATGGTCCGCATATTTCAGATCCGCGTTCAGGCGAAATTATGGAATCTGACATCGGTTGGTACCATAACGTGATGAACCTGGTGCGTAACTGGTTTTTCGTTCAAACAGCAGCAATTAATCCTGATTCCCGCACTCCTAAGTTTAAAGATGAATTAATGGGACAGTTGATCCGTTTTGTGTCTTCGCACGAAGTAGGTCATACCTTAGGTTTGCCGCATAACTTCGGATCTAGCGTTGCTTTCCCGGTAGATTCTCTGCGCTCAGGTGCTTTTACAAAACGTATGGGAGGAACAGCTCCATCTATTATGGATTATGCCCGCTTTAATTACATAGCTCAGCCTGGAGATGATGGTGTTTTATTATATCCGGGTGTTGGCGAATATGACAAATGGTCTATCAAATGGGGTTATACTTGGTTTGATAATCAAACTCCTGCAGAAGAGGCTAAAATTTTGAATAAATGGACGGTTGAAAAGGCCGGAAATCCGCTTTATTTCTATGGACGTCAAACAGGAAATCCAATCGATCCTCGTTCTCAGTCTGAAGATTTAGGTGATGATGCCGTTAAAGCATCCACTTACGGAATTGCAAATTTAAAGCGTATTGTTCCAAACATCGAGAAATGGATGTATGAAGAAGGTAAGCCATATGATAATTTGCAGGAATTATACGGTGAGGTTTTAGGACAATGGAACCGTTACATGGGTCATGTACGTTCTAATATTGGTGGTATTTATCAGAATGATAAAACCTATGAGCAAAAAGGACCGGTTTACACGCATGTACAAGAAGCTAAGCAGCGTGCTGCAATGAAATTTATCAATGAGCAGGCTTTTGCAACTCCAACATGGATGTTAAATCAAACTACATTAAATAAATTTGATAATGCCGGTATCGTAGATCGTCTGCGTCGTACACAGGTTGGTGTATTAAATGGTATTCTTGATTTTGGCCGTTTGGCACGCGTTATTGATAACTCTGTAAAAAACAATTCAAACGCTTACAGCATTGAAGAGTTATTTGCTGACGTACATCGCGGAATTTGGTCTGAGTTAAAAACCGGAGCAAATATGGATACTTACCGCCGTAATTTACAGCGTTCTTACATCGAGAGAATGGAGTTTTTAATGACTAAGGAGCAGGAACTTCCGGCTGGTGTTTCGCCTCAGTTTGCTTCTGCATTCTTTGGTACGTCTATCGATGCGTCAACATCTGATATCCGCCCAATGGCTCGCCGCGAACTTAAATTGTTAGCTTCAGAGATCAGAACTTCACTTCCAAAATTTGGAAATGCGGTGATTAAGGCTCATTTAGAAGATGCCCTGGTTCGTATTAACACAATTCTTGATCCGAAAGGATAAAATTATCAACCATTTGAAAACCCCTGATCATCAAACCGTCAGGGGTTTTTATTTTTTTAAATCTCTATGAAGCGTTTTTTACTTTCTGTTCTATTTTTATTATCTGCAACCCTAATAACACTTGCGCAAAGCGATTCAATAAATGTGGTTAAAGCAAAGTGGGAAGTGAGCAAAGTTTCAAGAGGCGTTAAGTTGAAGCAATACTGGTTTAATAATTCGCTTTTTAATTCAAGTCAACATGTAAGTATTGTTGAAATAAAAAGGCGGGCCAGACATGCTTTTGACCTTGCTTACGAAGAAAAATCACTTAAAAGTGTAACTGAATTTGCAGCTTCTGATGACGTAATTGCAGTGATCAACGGAACTTTTTTTGACATCAAAAACGGAGGTTCAGTTGATTTCATAAAATCAGACGGAAAAGTTATTAATGAAAACCGGCTTTCGGAGACTAAGAAACGAACTTTTCATCAGAAATCAGCGGTTGCTTTTAACGAGGGGAAAATCTCAATAGAAAAATGGAACGGACAGGATGGATGGGAACAAAAAGTTAAGGCAGAAGATCTGATGGTTACGGGCCCTTTGCTTATAGTTGATTCAAAACCTGAAAAATTAGATTCTATATCTTTCAATACCAGCCGGCATCCCCGAAGTGCAGTCGCTGTTCTTAAAAATAAACGTGTTCTGCTATTAACTGTCGACGGGCGTAATGAAAAATCTGCAGGGATGAATCTTATTGAACTTTCAAAACTTTTAACATGGCTCAAAGCAAGCGATGGAATTAATTTGGACGGAGGCGGTTCTACTACTTTATTGATAAAAGATAAAGCTAAAACGGAAGTGGTTAACTATCCCAGCGATAATAAAAAATGGGATCACCAGGGAGAAAGAAAAGTGGCAAATGTCATCCTTTTGAGAAAAAAATAAGACCTGGATATCTTCATAAACGAAAATATTTAACCAAAAAAAATTATTGAATAAACCATTTTGCAATTAAGGCCGTACTTCATACAAATCGATTTAAAATTAATAGTATGAAGCGAAAAAATTTTTTATCCCTCATTGGTTTGGGAGCAGGTACAGTAATTATATCTTCATGTTTGGGAGCTTGCGGAAAAAGTGACGGTCCTTCTCCATCACCAAGTCCCAACCCCACACCCGATAATAAAGTCGATTTCACACTGGATGTATCATCCAATTCGGATATTAACAGCAAGGGCTGGACCATTCAAAACGGTGTTATCATTGCTAAAAACGGATTAAATTATATTGCATTAGCCGCTGCTTGTACGCATCAGCAAAATCCGGTAACCTATCAGGCAAGTTCCAATACTTTTCCCTGTTCATTGCAGGATGCAGCTCACGGATCAGTGTTTGATGCAAATGGCGTAAAATTAAAAGGACCTGCTATTCAGAATCTGGCTAAATTTAATACTACATTAACCGGCAATACATTAAGGGTCTATGAATCGTAATCTGCCATTCGCTAAACTGACTGCAATTTTGTTTCTACTCATTCCTTTGACTTCTGTTGCCCAGGATGATCTGATGGCATTGGCAATAGATTCTAATGAAACGCAGGTCAGCAATTCCACCTTCAAGGCTACCAGAATTATAAACGGGCATTCGGTTGAAACTACCGGTCGGAATAATCTGGATTTTATCATCTCTCACCGATTTGACAGGCTTAACCGGGGGTTTGATGATTTCTTTGGTTTGGATGCAGCAACTAACCGGCTTGCTCTGGAATATGGACTTACAGAAGATATTATGATCGGTATCGGCAGAAGTTCTTATGAAAAGAATTATGATTTTTTTGGAAAATACCGACTCCTCAGGCAAAGCACAGGTAAAAAAAACATTCCTTTATCTATAACCGCTTTCACCGGATATTCTTTACGAACGGTAAAATCAGTGCCCGAACTTTCATCGAATGAGCGAAGCAGTTATACCGCCCAGATTTTGCTGGCACGCAAATTTGGAGAAGCGCTGTCTTTACAATTATCGCCCACAATTATTCATCGCTCACGGCCAGACATAGCTTCGGATTCTAAATCGGTTTATGCCAGCGGAATTGGGGGGAGGGTTAAATTAACGAAGCGGTTTTCTGTTAATGGAGAATATAATTATGTGTTTGCAAATCAAATAGATGATTCTTACAACAATAATTTGTCATTTAGCTGCGATATAGAAACAGGAGGGCATGTTTTTCAGTTATTGTTTACAAATTCCTACGGAATGGTCGAAAGGCAATTTATTACTGAAACTATTGGTGAGTGGGGTCAGGGAGATATCCATTTTGGGTTTAATATTTCCAGGACGTTCAGTTTTAATAGGAGGGTAAAGAAATGAAAATAAAGATTGTTTTACTAGTTTTTTTTCTGTCCTGCAGTCAATTCAGCTTATTTGCTCAAAAATCAATTTTATCTACTAGTTCGGGGGAAATCGTTTTTTTTTCTAAAGCTCCGCTGGAAGATATTGAGGCAAAAAACAATCGGGTTATTTCAATGCTTAATATCAGCAACCGCGAAATTGTGGTCAGAGTTCCTATTCGGCAGTTTCAATTCCGTAACAAATTAATGCAGCAACATTTTAATGAAAACTACATGGAAAGTGAAAAATTTCCGTATGCTACTTTTAAAGGACTTATAAATGAACTTATAGATTTTCAAAAACCAGGTACATATGATGTCAGCGCAAGCGGCATTTTAAATATTCACGGCGTTAGCCGAAAACGAACCCTTAATGGAAAGTTAACTATCCTGGAAAACTCCACGCAGTTGACTACCACCTTTAATGTATTGCTGACTGATCATAAAATAAAAGTACCCAAGCTGGTTTTTAATAAAATTGCTGAAACCATTGCAGTGAGTACCTCTTTCAGTTATTCACCTTACGAAAAATAAAAACAATTTTTATTCCTCCTTTTTTTCATTTTTGGATTATTAAAAAACCATAAATGAATTATTATAAAATAGGATCTCAACATCTTTCTTTATCACTTCTTAACCAGATTCAAGCTGAACAAACTAACCTGAGCTTGAGTGAACATGCAAAAAATGCTATTCTAAAATGCAGAGAGTTTCTGGATAATAAGTTAAAAGATACTAAATGTGCTATTTATGGTATCAATACGGGTTTTGGTTTTCTTCAGAATGTAGCTATTCCGGAAGATAAACTGATTCAGCTGCAGCATAATTTATTATTATCGCATGCTTGCGGAACCGGTGAAAAAGTTCCGCTTGAAATTATTAAAATCATGCTTTTGCTGAAAATACAGTCTTTAGCATATGGCAATTCCGGAATTAGTCTTTCTACAGTTGAACGCCTTATGCTGATGTATAATGAAAATGTATTGCCGGTAATTTTTACGCAGGGATCATTGGGTGCATCCGGAGATCTGGCTCCTTTGGCACATTTGGCTTTGCCTTTAATTGGAGAAGGAGAAGTTTGGTTAAACGGCGAAATACATACTGCAAAAGACTGGTTAAAAAGTGCCAGTCTGCAGCCCATAGAATTGCATTCTAAAGAAGGACTTGCCCTGATCAATGGTACTCAGTTTATGGCTGCTTACGGTATTCATATCTTGTTAAGAAGTAAAGTACTTTCAGATTGGGCGGATGTTATTGGCGCTTTATCGGCAGATGTCTTCGATTGTCGGATTGATCCTTTCAAATCTTTAAGTCATCAAATCCGGCCACATAAAGGACAATTGAAAACTGCAGAACGTATTTTTAATTTATTATCAGGCAGTGATCTTCAGAAGAAAGGATTTAAGCAGGTACAGGATCCATATTCTTTCAGATGTATGCCGCAGGTTCACGGAGCCAGTAAGGATACCATTGAATATGCCAGTTCGGTTTTTGATATCGAGGTGAATTCAGTTACTGATAATCCCAATATATTTCCTGAAGAGGATGAAATTATCTCAGCCGGAAATTTTCACGGTCAGCCGCTGGCTTTTGCATTTGATTTTCTTTGCATCGCATTAGCAGAGTTAGGCTCTATTTCAGAACGCAGAACATTCCAGCTCATTTCCGGTCAACGGGGTTTACCTAATTTCCTGGTAAAAAATGCCGGTTTAAATTCGGGCCTGATGATTCCGCAGTACACGGCGGCATCCATCGCAAGTGAAAACAAGCAATTATCAACACCCGCCTCGGTCGACTCTATTGTGTCCAGCAATGGTCAGGAAGATCACGTGAGTATGGGCGCCAATGCAGCTACAAAATGTTTACGTGTTCTTAATAATACAGAGCGGATTTTAGCCATTGAATTAATGACTGCGGCTCAGGCTTTAGAATTCAGAAGACCTTCGAAAACCTCTGATATTCTTGAAAAAATAATTTCCGAATATAGAAAACGAGTGCCTGTACATGAAAATGACCGGTTGCTTGCAACAGATATGCGGGAGTCAGTAAATTTTATAAAATCCTTTTCGATTTAGGGAATAAAGTCAAATCAAATTTATGGAAGAAAAAGATATTGACAGGATTATTGAAATGGCTTGGGAAGACAGAACCCCATTTGAAGCAATTCAAGCACAATTTGGTTTTTCAGAGGCAAACGTAATTACACTCATGCGAAAAGAGTTGAAGCGGAGCAGTTTTAACTTGTGGAGAAAAAGAGTGAATAGCGGCATCAGCCAAAAGCATGCACAAAAAAGAAATTCTTCGATATCCAGGTTTAAATGCAGTCTTCAAAAAACGATTACAATGAATAAGATAAGTAAACGATAGATTTTTTGAAATTAATCTTTCAGTACAATAAAGATTTTTGGCTATGCAGTTTATTAAATTATTGACTGAATGAAAAAAGTACAGAAACAAAACCTGCCGCATAAAATATGTATAGTTTGTGAAAGGCCATTTACCTGGCGTAAAAAATGGGAGAAGGTTTGGGTTGAAGTAAAATATTGCAGTGATAAATGCAGGATGAACAAACATAATTGATGAAGATTATTACCTGGAACTGCAATATGGCTTTCCGCAAAAAAGCGGATTTTATTCTCAAATATCAGCCGGACATTCTAATCGTTCCTGAGTGCGAACATCCCGACAAGTTGAAATTTAAAGAGGAAACAATTCTACCAACCGACATTTTTTGGTACGGTACAAATCATAACAAAGGACTTGGAGTTTTCTCTTATAGTAAGTACAGATTTAAATTGCTAGAAATCCATAATCCCAACTTTAATAACATAATCCCATTATCAGTTACTGGCGGAAATGTAGATTTTACATTATTTGCTATTTGGGCTAACAATCCGCTAGACAAAGATGGGCACTACATAACCCAAGTCTGGAAGGCAATTCATTTCTACGATAGCTTCTTGTTAGACAATAGAACAATATTAATCG
Organism: Daejeonella oryzae DSM 19973; assembly: GCF_000422945.1. Lineage (GTDB taxonomy): Bacteria > Bacteroidota > Bacteroidia > Sphingobacteriales > Sphingobacteriaceae > Daejeonella > Daejeonella oryzae. The sequence goes on along the minus strand of NZ_AUHA01000002.1, from coordinate 765,787 downwards.
GTGACTTCAATAGCAATACTATTTGGGACAAAAAATACCTAGAAGGAAACCACTCAACAGTTGTTGAAAAATTAGAATCTAAAAGAATTTTCAGCACCTATCATAAGTTTTACGGACATCAACAAGGAAAAGAGGAACACCCCACCTTACATATGTATCGGCATCAAGACAAGTCTTACCATATAGATTATTGTTTTGCCTCGGCAGATTTTATTGAAAAATTAACTAGCGTAGAAGTTGGACTTTACAACGACTGGACACACTGCAGTGACCATAATCCGCTTTTAGTGACATTTGACATGTGAATTTAAAAGATAAGATTACAATGCAATAGGCATCCATGAAACCAAATTAATTATATCCCACTAAGAGAAAAAAGGATCTGCTCTTGTCTGTGATTTGACAATTGCAGATCCTTTGCTTCCGTTCAGGATGACATTATCTCAATACAAACGGAAGATACAATCCTACAGAAATATTTCTTCCCTGATTGTAATAGCCCTGAGAAGGGTTGCTTTCATCTAAACGACCCGGTTTAAATCTGCTTAAATGGTCATAATAAGCCTTATTAAACAGGTTGTTTACCGATACATTCATTCGTAATGGCTGCTTATTAAGCATAAAGGTAGTTCCCATTGCAGCATTGACAAGTGTATACCCTTTACTGGCGGTTTCAAAAAAATCAATTCGGTTTTGTTTAAATACATTTTGAAGACTAACAGAAAAATAGCTGTTTTTAGCCCGGCCATTAATTACCGGTTCCAGTCTCAACTCATTTCTTAACACTGCAGCAGGAATAAATGGCAAAGCTCTGCCGGTTTCTCTGTTGCTGGCATGTGTATATGAAAAACTGTTTTCCAGATGAATTAAATCTATGGGATGAAAGTCAAGCCCGATCTCTGTTCCGTACAAATTGGCATTATCCTGAACATACCTGTAAACCGGAAATGTTTCATCCTGAGCTAGAATAGTTTCGTTGTTGGTTTGACGATTATAGATATAGTTATCTATGTAATTATTATATAAACCCAGGCTGGCGTGGATCTTATCATTATTAAACTCGATAGCAAGATCAGCATAATAGCTTTTTTCAGGTTTTAAATTAGTATTGCCTATTTCATATCTGAACGTCCCTTCGTGAACACCATCTGAACTCAGTTCGGCAATGTTGGGAGAACGGAAAGCGCTTCCTGCATTGGCTTTAAAACTAAAGAAATCGTTAAATTCCTGGGTAAAACCGGCAGCTCCGCTCAGGTTTGAGAAGCTATTTTTAAAATCAGTAAACTTACTTATTCCGTCTTCTTGCATACTTATTCCCGAAATTGTTTTGGTATCGTAACGTGCTCCTAAATTGAAGGTTGTGTTTAGCCATGATTTCTTGGCGTAAACAAAAAAACCAAATTCTGAGGAATTGTAATCCGGGATAAGTAATTCCTCAGCTTTATTCTCATTTGTTTGGAATGAACCGGAAGCTCCCAGAACAGGTTCCCAACCCGCAGTTTCGGCAATTGTATATTTCAGATCGTATGAAGAAGTTTGCAGATTGAAATAAAGTCCGGGATCTGTAGTGTTATCTTCAAATTCCCTGCGCTGGTTATTTTGATAGGCCAATGTGCTTCTCAGCCTGTTATTTCCTAAAATAATATTGCTGTTGACTGCAATTTTGTAATGACGGATATCCTGAAAAGGCAAATATGGGTTGCGATTTTTAAGATCAGAATCAGTTAATAAATTTCCATCCTCATCCTCAAACTGCCCGGAGCTATTTCTTTCAAAATCAGGTAATCCAATGTTATTGCGAAAGCTGGATAAATTTAAATGGGCGAAGCCCCATCGCTTGTTTAATCCAAGCATCCCGCTAAGGCTGGTTTCATTGTATCCTGTATTAGCAATGCGGCCACCCGGCGCATTGTAACTGTACGCATTTTTATAAGAACCGCGACCCTGCCATATAAAGCCGTTGCTATTGCCTTGCAGCATAGCTGAATTTCCGGTCAGGCCGTTGTTTCCGGAGTAGTTACTCAGAATTTCACCACGAATCTGCCCGTCTGCCGGCGGCAGGGGATCAAGGATGTTTATTACCCCGCCCAGCGCATCAGAACCATAAAGTAAGCTGGCCGCACCTCGAAGTATCTCCACACGGTCTGCATTAAACTGATCCACTTCAATGCCATGTTCATCGCCCCATTGCTGACCTTCCTGTTTGGCGCCGTCTACCAAAGTAACTACCCGGTTAGAGCTTAAGCCTCTGATTACGGGCTTAGAAATTCCGCCGCCAGTAGTGATTTGTGACACTCCGGGTACTTTTGCAATTGCATCAATCAGGTTTCCGGAAGGACGGTTGATGAGCTGATCTTTGCCGATGGCAGCCACAGCCGTACTGTTTTTACGGTTATCGCTGCTGAAAGCTGAGCCTGTAATCACTACCTCTCTGGCTTCAATGGTACTGGTTTGCAATGAAAAATTAAGCGAAGTACTCAGGGATAAATCCACCATTTGCGTAATGGTTTTATAACCAAGGTATTTTACTTCGATGATGAAAGTTCCTCTTTCAGGAATATTCCGAAAAGTAAATTCCCCATTTTCATCTGTAATGGCAATTAAACGGAGGTCGGGGAATGTCACTGTTGCTCCGGGTAATGGTTCTTTAGTTTGAGCATCAATTACTTTTCCTGTAATTAACAATGTCTCGGCAAATAGATTTCTGGATAATAGGATTAAAAGGGCTATTAAAATAACTTTCAAATTCATTATAGATAGATTTGGATAATCAAAAAAAGAGATATGCTTTCGCCATTTGGCAAAGCATTAAAAGAATAGAATGAAAATTATTGTAAAGGAGGACCCCTTAAAACAGTGAACAGCTGCTCAATAAAGTAACCTGTAAAATCACTTTCAGAGAAGAAAGAAAAAACGGGTGAAAGAGCTATTTTGTCCAGTATAGTCGGACCGGTAAATGATTTGTCGTAGTGAACAGAACATACCCAGCAAAAAACACTTTTAGTACTTATATGCTGCTTATGCTGACAAGTTTGCCCGGATTTTGAATCACTGCAACTTATCCTTGCTTCGGAATGGCTATGAAATGCATCAAGCGGCAGTACTGTAACTGAGAAGCACAGTAACAGTAAAATAGTTATACTTTTGCCTATGGTTTTTTTAATACCCTTCATTTCCTGAGAACGCAAATATATACAAAGAGAACTGATTTAGTAAATTGATTAATTTTGATATCGTAACAAAACCAATACCGATCATGACCACCCTACAATCCTCTATAGATCTTAGCAAAAAAAATACACCTACCGGAACTGAATTAAATTGTAAAGGATGGATTCAGGAAGCAGCTTTGCGCATGCTGCTTAATAATCTCGATCCGGATGTTGCTGAACGACCTGAAGAGCTGATTGTATATGGTGGTCGCGGTAAAGCCGCCCGAAATATTGAATCTCTTGAATTAATTATTAAAGCATTAAAGGATCTGGAAGACGATGAAACATTGCTCATTCAATCTGGTAAACCTGTTGGGATTTTGCCAACCCATAAAGATGCTCCAAGAGTTTTGATTTCAAACTCGCAGCTGGTTCCCAAATGGGCAACTCAGCAGCATTTTGATGATCTGGAAGATAAGGGACTGATGATGTACGGGCAAATGACTGCCGGATCCTGGATCTATATCGGTTCGCAGGGAATTGTGCAGGGAACATATGAAACATTCGGCGAACTAGCCCGTCAGCATTTTGGCGGTTCTTTAAAAGGAACACTTTCTGTAACGGCGGGATTGGGCGGTATGGGCGGCGCTCAACCGCTCGCCATTACCATGAACGAAGGAGTTTGCCTTGCGGCGGAAGTAGAAGAGTGGCGCATTCACAAAAGACTTGAGACCCGTTACATTGATGAAATTGAACTGGATATTGATGCCGCTATTGACCGTGCCCTGGAATATAAAAAAGCAGGGAAGGCATTATCCATCGGAGTGGTTTGTAACGCAGTTGAACTGCTGCAGCGATTGATTGACAGGAATATAATTCCGGATACTTTAACGGATCAGACATCGGCACACGACCCGCTGATCGGTTATTTTCCGGAAGGTTTAAGTGTGGAGCAGGCAAAACTGTTGCGTGAGCAAAATCCCGAAGAATATGTAAAACGGTCTTATAACACCATGGCCAAGCATGTTCGGCAGATGCTGGAGCTGCAGAAGCGTGGAGCCATTACTTTTGATTACGGAAACAATATCCGGGGCCGTGCTTTAGAAGCCGGTGTAAAAAATGCGTTTGATTTCCCCGGATTTGTACCGGCTTACATCCGTCCGTTGTTTTGTGAAGGAAAAGGTCCTTTCCGCTGGGCGGCATTAAGTGGCGATCCGCAGGACATTTACGAAACCGATAAACTGATTCTGGAATTATTTCCGGAAAACGAAGGATTAAAACGCTGGATAAAAATGGCGCAGGAACGCATTGCTTTTCAGGGGTTGCCTGCCCGTATTTGCTGGCTGGGCCTGGGTGAACGCGAAATTGCCGGGCTTGCTTTTAATAAACTGGTAGCAGAGGGTAAAGTTAAAGCTCCGATTGTGATCGGTCGCGACCATTTAGACACGGGTTCAGTAGCTTCCCCGAACCGCGAAACCGAAGCTATGAAAGATGGCTCGGATGCTGTTGCCGACTGGCCGGTTCTGAATGCCATGATTAATACTGCCGGTGGTGCAAGCTGGGTTTCGCTGCATCATGGCGGCGGCGTAGGAATTGGTTATTCTATTCATGCCGGGATGGTTATCGTAGCCGACGGAACGGCGGATGCTGAGCGCAGGATTAAACGGGTTTTACATAATGATCCGGCAATGGGTGTAATCCGTCATGCGGATGCAGGATATGATATTGCACTAGATACAGCAAGAAAGTATAAATTAGATCTTAAAGAAAGGTTAAAATAGCAGGATTAGCCATCCTGTTTATCCCCAATCATCATGATTAATTCAGTTTAGTATAAATCTTTGATCTCGCCTGTTTGATTTTTTTGGAGGCATCATCAGCAACTATTTTGGCTTGTATTGCCTCTTCTTTTATTTGAGCGATAGGTATATTATTGCCATAGAGAAAACCTTTGATATCTTTTAAATATACCAACTTTTTGCTGCGATAACCTGAGGTTATTTTATTGATTTTTCAGTCAATAGAATAGGAAAAATATCTAAAGCTAAATTCCTGAAGAAGTAGTTTAGTCTGCTTTCTGCTCAAGAATTTCCAATTGTGCCAGAATATCTTCTTCCTTCACCGGGAAATCTTTATCATTCCGGATGCATTGGAAAACATCCTCAAAAAGATCCATGTACCGGCCCCGAGTGGAAGGTACCAGCACGTGTTCTTTTTCACCATTCTCATTTACGATGGTTAAATGACCTTCTTTGCCTGGCAGTTCTTCGCCAAAGCCTGCATCGCCGGGTTTCATTCCTGAAATCAGCTGATCTTCCTGCGTATCGCAAAAAGATTTAATAAAAGAGCCTTTCGTTCCGTGGATCATTATTCCGGGTTGCGGATCGGCGACCAGCATACTCAGAGTGATAAAAACATTCAGCTGGTTGGGATATTTTAAATGCAAATGAGCGTAGTCGTCAACTTGAGAACCCGGACGATATTTGCCCAAGGTTTTACGTGCCGAAAGAGGTTTGCCGTACAGGCTGATTGCCTGATCCAAAAGGTGAGCGCCCAGATCGTATAAAATTCCGCTTCCGGGAACCGGATTTTCCTTAAATGCTTTTGGTCCGATAAAATTACGGAAGCGGTCGAAGCGTAGATGAATTTCAATGATTTGGCCTAATTTTCCGCTTTCCAGAACTTCTTTGGTAGCTAAAAAATCGCTCGACCAGCGCCTGTTTTGGTAGATCATTACCTTTTTGCCTACACTTCTTCCCAAATCAAACAATTCTTTCACTTCAATAATCGAAGTAGCGGCCGGCTTTTCAATCAAAACATGCTTGCCTGCCAGCAAGGCTTGTTTTGCAAATTCAAAATGGGTGTTATTTGGAGTGTTTACAACGATTAATTCGATATCACTGTTAGTCAATAAATCTTCTGAATGATCAAAACTGCGGATATAGGGATAATCTTTCTGCGCTGATTTTTTATTGCGTTCTAAAACACCTGAAAATTTAAACCCCGGATGCTGATCCAGAAAAGGAGCGTGGAATACTTTGCCAGACATTCCATAAGCCATCAGTCCGGTTGTAATTTCTTTTTGCATAATCAAATATAGATTCTATTAAATCTTATAATAAAAATACCCAAAGATTATATTTGCCGTTTCCTATAGAAACATCCATAATGCAAATGCTTTTTTCAATAATTCTATTTCTTTTTAGCAGTGTCAATTGGTTTTATACTAATTCATTAGGCGATTTACCCTTTATAAAAGCAAAGTCAGTAACTACACTGGATAATAAAGTGATAGAAACTTCAGGACTTATTTATTTCAATGATTCTTTCTGGACCATTAATGACAGTGGAAATTCAAATATGCTTTATCGCCTTGATCCGCAGGATGGCTCTGTAATTGCAGAAATCAAGGTTAGCAATTCTGAAAACGTAGACTGGGAAGAGCTGACACAAGATCAAAACTATATTTACATTGCGGATATAGGTGATAACGAGTTTAAACGAACGGAAAAACAAATATATCGCATCAAGAAAGCGGAGATAGCTAAAGCAAAAACTGGCGGCTCAGTAAATTGCGATATCATTCGTTTTGAATATCCTGAAATGGATGGCAAGAATGTTAAATTCAATGCCGAAGCATTAATAGCGTACAATGGGTTATTGCATATTTTTACAAAAGACTTTTTTGAAACTCATCATTTTACAATTTCGCCAGAACCGGGCAAGAAAACAGCTCTTTATATCGAAAAATTTAAAAGTAATGGCCAGGTTACCGGGGCAGCAATAGATTCTTTAAACGAGCGATTGGTCATGGTTGGATATTTAGGAATGGGCGACAGATTGTTCTGGGAAATTCGTGGCTTTTCTGACCAGTTATTTTTTGCTGATTCTGTTGATTCGTTTAGCCTGGGCAAGGTGAATGAAACCAGTCAGGTAGAGGCAGTTTGTTTTGGCCCTCAGGGCCAGGTTTTTATAACGAATGAAAATACATGGAATGTAAAGCAGCAATTATGGAGTCTTCCACAAGCTGCAGAGTAAATTGGCCATTTAAAATCTTGTAAAATTCCCAGCATTGCTTTTTTTACATTTGCGCCATGACTCCAGCAGAAATAAATCAGAAATGGAAAGAATTGCAGCAAAGAATTGCAAAAGATTTTGATAACGAAGCACCTGATTTAAAAGTAATGCTTTTTCTTATCGGGGTTCAGGAACTGGGCCAGGGGCCAAGGAAATTCAGCAAGCGCCAGAAAGAAGAGCTGATGCATATTGCCAATTGCCGCTTATTCAGTGAACTGGGTTTTTACGAGCTGGAAGGACTTGATCAGGATGGCTGGCCGCACTGGAAATTAATAAAACCCATTCCCGCCTATACCATGCTTGAACAGGAAATGGTCATGAAATCCTTAATGGTTACCTATTTTGATAATTTGTAATTCTTCTCTCATTTCTCCTTGTCTGAGAAAAAATAGTATATTTTCGAACTAAATCAATTTTGTTTCATGAAAAGAATCATAACCTTATTCCTGTTATTTATTTCCATCGGCGCATTTGCCGCAAAGCCTGCGCATCAGTATGTACGTGTCCAAACCAATAAGGGAGAATGTATTATTATGCTCTACAATCAAACCCCGCTTCATCGCGATAATTTTTTGAAGCTGGCCAAAGAAGGGTTTTATAACGGAACTCTTTTTCATCGCGTAATTAAAGAATTTATGATTCAGGGCGGCGACCCGGATTCTAAAACCGCTAAGCGTGGCCAGGCTTTGGGCGAGGGCGATTTAGGTTATCGCGTAGACGCAGAATTTAGAGAGAACTTATTTCATAAAAAAGGGGTATTGGCTGCTGCCCGCGATAACAATCCGGAAAAAGCATCCAGCGCAAGTCAGTTTTATATTGTGCAGGGTAAAAAATGGACTGACGAAACTCTTGACCAGATTCAAAAAAACAGGATGCAGGGTCGGCAAATTCCGGAAGTACAAAGAGAAGTATATAAGTCTCTCGGTGGTACACCGCATTTGGATCAGAATTATACCGTTTATGGTGAAGTTGTAAAAGGAATTGAGCTTGTGGATTCTATTGCATCCGTAAAGACGGCTCCGGGTGATCGTCCCTTAGAGGATATTAAAATGGAAATCACCGTTTTAAAAAAGCGTGAAGCACGAAAGCTCGAAAAATCTCTGGGCCTTAAAAACAATACCTTATAATCACCAAATTAACTAATCAATAAATTACCTAAAAAATCAACCTGTAACACCATGAACATAAATCTCGCAGGGCGAATTTCAACCAGGACAAACTGGTTTAGAAAACTGGTATTTGCCACCGGTGGAATTTTGCTTTCCTGTTCCAGTTACTCGCAAACGGATGACATTGATGCATTTCTTATAACCAAAATGCAACAGCGAAATATTCCGGGAATGCAAATAGCCATTGTTAAAAACGGTGAAATTGTAAAATTGGGCAATTATGGAGTAGCTAATCTTCAGGATTCAGTTCCGGTAACGGAGAATACTGTTTTTGTCATTAATTCCATTACCAAAGCTTTTACCGGAGTTGCTATTATGCAATTGGTTGAAGCTGGTAAATTAAACTTGTCATTACCTGTTTCTACCTATTTGGATGATTTGCCGGAGGTATGGAGAAGCGTGACCATCCAGCAATTGTTATCACATACTTCCGGAATTCCTGATATTGTAGATGAGGAAACTGACCTGATAGAAAAAGGCGAAGAAGCATCCTGGAAGAAAGTTCAAACACTGCCTAACGATTTTAAGCCTGGCGAAAGATTCAGCTACAACCAAACCAATTATTTAGTGCTGGGCCGTGTTATCGATAAGCTAAGCGGTATGCCCTTTACAGAATTAATTATCAAAGAGCAGTTGCAAAAGGTGGGGATGACCACAACGGCAAAGGCCGGTTTTGGTGGTTCCAGAGATGTGACAGCAAACGGTGCCCGGGAATATCGGTTTACGAAAGGTAAACACACGAACATGTATTTCTGGTTGCCGCCATCCCTACAAACTGCGGCTGGCATGAGCTCAACTGCCAAAGAATTGGCAAATTGGACAATCGCGTTGCAAAACAAACAGCTTCTAAAAGAAGACCAAAGTCTGGCTGCTTTGTGGACGCCTGCCCGTTTAATCGGTGGTAGATTAGGTGGGTTTAGCGGTTTCTTGAACGGCTACGCTGTAGGCTGGCCAATTGTTGCCAGGGAAGAACATCCTGCTGCGGCGGCTGTTGGTGGCAACCGTTCGGCTGTTTTTGTTTATCCGGACGATAACCTTTCTATTATTGTGCTGACCAATTTGATGGGAGCACAGCCTGAGTCTTTTGTTGATGAACTTGCCGGGTTTTATATTCCGGATATGAAGGAAGCGAACGGATTTGGACTTTCACCATCTGTAAAACTATTGAAGATCGAACTCGACAAATTAGGATACAAAAACGCTATCAGCCGGGTAAAGAAGATTAGAAAAACTACTCCAACTTTTAAGCTTAATGAAAACGAAATAAATAACTGGGGATATACACTACTTAAGCAAAACAGAGTTGCTGACGCTTTGGAAATATTTAAGTTGAACGTTGCACTTTATCCTCAAAGTGCAAATGCATTCGATAGTCTTGGTGAAACGTACGCTACTATGGGCGATAAAGCGCTGGCAATCAAGAATTATGAGAAGTCCGTTCAGTTAAATCCCAAAAATGAAAATGCGATAGCAGCATTGAAAGATTTAAACTAAAGTCAATATGGATCAAACGCTTTTTTATCCGCTAAGTTTCTAGACAATATTAATGAAAGTTATCACCTACAATGTAAACGGAATCCGCTCTGCCATCAGTAAAAATTGGCTGGGGTGGCTGCAAGCTACCGATGCGGACGTGATTTGTTTACAGGAAATAAAATGTACACCGGATCAGCTTGTTGATATTTTGCTGCTCGAGCAAATGGGCTATCAGCATTACTGGAACCCTGCCGTTAAAAAAGGCTACAGCGGTACGGCCATTTTTACAAAGCATACGCCGAAACACGTTGAATATGGATGCGGAATTGAAGATTATGATCGCGAAGGTAGAGTAATACGGGTAGATTTTGAACATTGCTCGGTTATGAGCACTTACTTTCCTTCCGGCTCCAGCGGGGAGGAGCGTCAGAAATTTAAATTTAAATTTTTGGATGATTTCCAGGAATATATAGACCGGTTAAAACTTGAATATCCCAGATTGGTAATTTGTGGCGACCTCAATATTTGCCACCGGGCCATTGATATTCATAATCCAAAATCAAATGCCAATTCATCAGGCTTTTTACCTGCCGAACGGGATTGGATGGAGCAATTCATTAACAGTGGATTTATTGATTCTTTCAGGTACTTTAATTCCGAACCACACAATTATACCTGGTGGAGTTTCAGGGCAGGAGCTAGGGGTAAAAACCTGGGATGGCGTATCGATTATAATATGGTTTCAGAAGGTTTGCGGGATAATTTAAAACGGGCATCAATACTCCCCGAAGCCCGGCATTCTGATCATTGTCCCGTTTTACTCGAGCTGGCATTCTAAAGAATAATTGCAATTCTTATCTTCGGGAATGTCATTACTGCTGATATCGCATATTAAAGGTCTTGTGGGAGTTCATTCTCCTGAATTACGCATTCTTCGCGGAAGTGCAATGGCTAATCTCCCTGTTCTTGAAAATTCATGGCTTCTCATTGAAAACGGACTTGTAAGGGATTTGGGATCTATGGATTCTGTGCCTGAATTTGGTTCTGAACTTCAGGAAATAAATGCCGCCGGTAAGTATGTAATACCTTCCTGGTGCGATTCTCATACTCATTTGGTTTTTGCCGCCAGCCGGGAAGAGGAATTTGTAATGAAGATTAAAGGACAATCGTATGAAGAGATTGCCAATGCAGGAGGCGGAATTTTAAATTCGGCCCGGAAGCTTGGAAATACATCAGAAAATGAACTTTTTGAGAGTGCCTGGAAACGCTTATCAGAAGTAATGCAGCTGGGAACCGGAGCCATTGAAATTAAAAGTGGCTATGGTTTAACCATAGAAAGTGAACTGAAAATGCTTCGGGTCATCCGCAGGTTAAAAGAAAATTCCTCTATTCCTGTAAAGGCTACATTTTTAGGAGCCCATGCTTATCCGTCAGAGTTTAAGAATGATCACAATGGATATTTAAAACTTCTTATTGACCGACTTTTGCCTATTATGGCTGATGAAGGTTTAGCGGATTATATAGATGCTTTCTGTGAACAAGGATTTTTCTCTGTTGATGAAACAGCAAAAATTCTGGAAGCCGGAGCGAAATATGGTTTAAAACCTAAAATCCATGCAAATCAATTATCATCCATGGGCGCTGTTCAGGTTGCTGTAAATCACCAGGCATTATCAGTTGATCATTTGGAAGTAATGGATGATAAAGCCTTGCAAAGTCTTGCAAACTCCGAAACTATTGCCACACTTCTTCCTTCATGTTCTTTATTCCTGGGAATTCCGTTTGCAGATGCACGGATGCTGATAAATAAAAATATTGCTGTCGCTTTGGCATCAGATTACAATCCGGGTTCTACACCTTCGGGTAATATGAATCTAGTAGTCTCTCTAGCTTGCATGCGGCAGAAAATGCTTCCGGCAGAGGCAATTAATGCGGCAACCATAAATGGTGCTGCAGCTATGGAATTATCAGATAAATATGGAAGTATCACAAAAGGAAAGATCGCAAACCTTTTTATAAGTAAAACTGTACCTTCATTAGAGTACCTTCCTTATGCTTTTGGTTCAAATTTAATTGACAAGGTAATCCTGAATGGTAAAATCTATTAATATGGAACGATTGCATATTTATACAAAAGAGCACTTACTATCCTTAACCTCCATCCGTGAAGGCGAAACCAAACTTGGAGAAAAGCTGCAGCTGGTATCCGGTCTGGAAAATTTAACCAGCCTGTCTTGTAAATTTGTTCTTTTGGGTTTGCCCGAGGATATTGGAGTTAGAGCGAACTTTGGTTTGGGTGGTGCACATACGGCCTGGGAACCCGCTTTAAAAACATTGGTAAATATTCAAAGCACAAAACGCTTTACCGGCGAAGAGATGGCTGTGTTAGGTCATCTGGATTTTGAAGGTGAGTTAAAAGCTGCAGAGGACTTAAATCCACATCATGTAAACGATTTGGAGCAAATGCGTGACCTGGTTAGCAAAATAGACGACCGGGTAACCGGGCTTTTACAAATGATTTTTAATGCCGGGAAAATTCCAATAATAATTGGGGGAGGACATAATAATTCGTATCCAATATTAAGAGCCTTATCCCGGCAATTCAATCGCCCGGTAAACACAATCAATCTGGATGCGCATAGTGATTTCAGGATAATGGAAGGGCGACATAGCGGAAATGGTTTCAGATATGCTTTACGTGAAAATTTTTTGAATAAATATGCAGTTTTGGGTCTTCAGGAAAATTATAATTCCCAGTCATTAGTTGATGAAATGACCGCTTTAAAAAGTCAGATACGCTACTATTTTTTGGAGGATTTCATCAGAGAAAATGACAGTCACGACCGTGCTTTTCAGGATGCCATGAATTTTACGGAAGGCATATGCGGATTAGAAGTAGATCTTGACTGTATCGGCGGAGCCTTATCAAGTGCTATTTCTCCAACAGGTTTTACAGTTACACAGGTTCGGGAGATGATCACTCAAACTAAATTACGCCAGTTTTTCTATCTGCATATTGCAGAAGGGGCAGTTCATTTAACAGATGGCAGGGAGGATCAGCTTACCGGGAAGCTTATTGCAACTTTAATAAGTGATTTTGTTAAGGCTCAGCTGAGATAATCTAAAATTCCCAAATTTTTGACGGTGTTATACATGCGTTTAAAGGGATATCAAATTCATTTAAATCATTGATTTGATCTACCGGGTCAAAGAATGACAGACCAATCTTTTGAACATCATTCCGGCAGGTTTTTAAAAATTTATCATAAAATCCTTTTCCGTAACCTACTCGGTTACCCTTCAGGTCAAAAGCCAGCAGGGGAACAAAAACGGCGTCAATCTGGCTTGATGAAATTATTTTTCCGTGAATTGGTTCCGGAATATCGTATTTATTACGTCCCAGAATGGTATATATGGGATCAAATAATACATTTTCAATTTCAATTAAATCGAAGTTGGTACGCGGAATAACGATTTTTAGCTGAGGCTCTTTCTCTTTAAAATATTCCAGAATGGAAAATGTGTCAACTTCCAGATGCTTATTAATGGGCATAAACAAATGCACTAATTTAAACTGATCCCAGTTAATTTTTGCTACCTGCTCCAGCAGGTTTTCGTTTAAAGTCCAATATTGCGAGCGGCTTAAGTTCTTTCTTCGCTCTAAATATGTTTTACGTAGAGTTTCTTTGTACACATCGCAATGTATAAAACTCTGTTAATTTTCGCCGAGAAAAATCCAAAAAAAAAACGGCCTCAAATTAATTGAGACCGCACTAATCAACCTAAACCTAAACCTTATCTTTATAGTCAAAAAACTATTTAACTCTTTCTATATAACTCCCGGAACGGGTATCAACTTTTACTTTATCTCCCTGATTAACAAACATCGGCACTTTTATTTCAACGCCTGTTCCAACTGTTGCGCTTTTTAAAGCGTTTGTTGAGGTATCACCTTTAACTGCAGGTTCTGTGTATGTTACTTCTAATTCTACAAATTGTGGTGCCTGCGCCATAATTGGCTCTTCACTTTCCATAGAAACAATTACATTCATTCCTTCTTTAAGAAAGCGTGCTGCTTCGCCGAAAAGAGATTTTGGAATGTTAAATTGTTCGAATGATGTATTATCCATTACTACATAATAATCACCTTCTTCGTATAAATACTGATAATCATTTGTTTCAACCCGGCAAATCTCAACCTGCTCGTCAGTACCCATACGGGCTTCAACTGTTTTGCCTGTTTTAATGTTGCGCAACTTGCCTATATAGAACGCACCGCCTTTTCCTGGAGTGCGGTGAATAAATTCCTCTACCACTACCAGTTCTCCATTAAGGCGAAGGATATTTCCATTCTTTATATCAGATGCTTTTGCCATTGAATTTGTTCCGGATTTCGAGCCGCAAAGATATATTGTTTATTCTATAAAAAAACGATTTGTGAAAATATTTTTTGATGATTTGAAAAATCGTCATTACAGTTGTTTAAACGATGATTTTTTTAATTAGAAAACAGTAGTTGTATAAGAAATTTAGATCTGTGAAGCGGAGTTCTTACTTATAATCAGCAACATTTAATGTTTGCTTACAGAATTTATATTCGTGTTCCTGGTTGGAACAAACAATGACTAAGCGATTAAGTGAGAATTTTTCAATAAGAGATAAATACCAGTGAATCCCCTGGTTGTCAAGGTTGGCTGTTGGTTCATCTAATAATAAAACCGGTGTTTGGGAACAAAATGCCAAAGCTAGTTTTACCCGCTGTTTCATCCCTGATGAGAAGTATTTTAAGGCTTTATGCTGTGCTTTATCTAATGCCAGAAGGGCAAGAAAGTCTTTTGAATCCATACCATCGCGGTAGCTTTTAAAACTGAAATGAAAATCGATTATTTCCTGTAAAGTAAATTCTTCAATTAACTCCATATAAGGAGCTGCCATACTTAAATGGGAATATACATTTTCAATATGGATGGCACGATCATTTTCTGAATAGGAAACCGTTCCGGCAGAAGAAGTTAAATTGCCCGCGATTATTTGAAGCAGTGTTGATTTACCTGAGCCATTTGCACCTAAAATGGCGTACGACTCATTCATTTTAAAAGTAAAGGAAATTTCTTTAAATATCCAGTCACGATTAAACCTGCGGCCAATTTTCTCTAAAACTATTTGCATTAATTTTTCCTGTAAAAGGATAAAGTCAGAAGCTTATCAGGAGTTTCCAAAGCCCTTCATTACGCCGCGATTTGAATTTCGGATGAACCCGAGAATTTCATCGCGAATTTCGGTTGGCTCCCTTTCAGTTTCAATAATATCCAGCGCTCTGCTAATATTAAATTTCTTTAAGAAAATAGTGCGGTAAATATCCTGAATTTCATTAATCTGATCAGAGGTATATCCTCTTCTTCTTAATCCTACAGAATTTATCCCTACATAGGATAAGGGTTCGCGGCCGGCTTTAGTATAAGGAGGCACATCCTTACGAACCAGAGATCCTCCTGAAATAATAGAATGTGCACCTATGGAAACAAATTGATGTACCGCTGAAGCTCCTCCTATAAATGCATAATCCTCCACTTCTATGTGTCCGGCAAGCTGAACGGAGTTGGCAATAATGACATTATTCCCAATCACGCAATCATGTGCGATGTGTACATACGCCATTAAAAGGCAGTTGCTGCCAATGGTTGTCGTGTTTTTATCTAATGCGGTTCCGCGGTTTAAGGTTACGCATTCACGGATTATTGTATTGTCGCCAACAGTAACGGTAGTTGCTTCTCCTTTATATTTCAGATCCTGAGGAGGAGCAGAAATTACTGCGCCCGGAAAGATTCTGCAATTTTTGCCAATGCGTGCTCCATCCATAATAGTTACGTTAGAACCAATCCAGGTTCCTTCGCCTATAACCACATCTTTATAGATGGTTACGAAAGGTTCAATGACTACATTTTCGGCAATTATTGCCTGCGGATGGATGTATGCTAGAGGTTGGATCATGCTTCTTTTTTATCTTCAACTCTTGAAATTAATGCCATAAGCTCTGCTTCAACCACTATTCGGTCTCCAACCATGCCTATACCTCTCATTTGTGCAATACCGCGGCGAATAGGTGCCATCAGATCGCAGCGGAAAATGATCGTATCTCCGGGAAGGACCTTATCTTTGAACCGGGCATTCTCAATTTTAAGAAGATAAGTTAAGTAATTTTCCGGATCCGGAACTGTATTTAATACAAGAATTCCACCGGTTTGAGCCATAGCCTCAATCTGTAAGACTCCGGGCATTACCGGTGCATCCGGAAAGTGACCCACAAAGAACGGCTCGTTCATAGTCACATTTTTAACCCCCACCACATGGGTTTTAGTGAGCTCGATAATTTTATCGATCATCAGCATAGGCGGACGATGAGGTAATATATTCATCACCTCTACAGTATCATACACCGGTGTTGCGTTCGGATCGTATACCTGTACATGTTTCTTACTCTTTTCTTTTTTTATCTGGGCTTTAATCTTCTTGGCAAAAGCGATGTTGGCCGCATGACCCGGACGGGCTGCCATAATATGGCCCTTTAAAGGAACACCAACCAATGCCAGGTCTCCAATCATATCTAGTAATTTATGACGGGCAGGTTCATTCTGGTGACGCAGTTTAATATTGTTTAAAATCCCTTCCTGTGCAACATCAATATCATCCCGATTAAATAAAACAGCCAGATGTTTCAGTTCTTCGGGAGTTACTTTTTTATCAACCACAACAATTGCATTATTCAGATCGCCGCCTTTTATCAAATTATTCTCCAGCAACATTTCCAGCTCATGCAAAAAGCAGAAAGTTCTGCAGGAAGCTATTTCTTTTTTAAATTCAGATATGGTGGTAATTGCCGCATGCTGACTGCCCAAAACCTGAGAGTTATAGTCAATCATACACGTAAAACGATAATCGTCTAATGGCATGGCTACAATTTCAACCTTACGGTCTGGTTCAGAATAATGAATATTACTGGGGATATTATAATATTCGCGGTCGGCATCCTGCTCTTTAAAACCTACTTTTTCAAGGGCTTCTATAAACATCAGAGCACTTCCGTCCATAATCGGAATTTCCGGCCCGTCTAATTCCATTAAAACATTATCCACTTCAAGTCCAACTAATCCTGCTAAAACATGCTCAACCGTACTGATACTTGCTCCGTTCTGCGAAATAGTTGTTCCACGGGAAGTATCGGTTACATTGTCAACATCCGCATCTACTACAGGAGATTCCGGCAAATCAATTCGTTTAAACTTATAGCCATGATTTTCTGCTGCGGGTTTAAATGTCATTGTTACCGGCTGGCCGGTATGCAGTCCAACACCTGAAACAGAAATCTCCGACTTGATTGTTCTTTGTTTTACGTTCATAATAGTACTTGCCTTAAAATCAGACCGGCTTTTTATTTCCTTCTGTCAGTTCTAAGATCTGTTTTTCTAATTCTTCAATTTTTTTGTACATATCCGGAAGGCGAAGCATCATTACCTGGATTTTTAAAGATTCCCTGTAATTTGTTAATGGAACACCATTCCAATTTTTATTCTCTTCTTTTATGGAATTGTTGACACCGGATTTTGCCCCTATATTAGAACCTTTGGCAATATTAATATGACCAACCACACCAACCTGTCCGGCTATAACACAGTTTTCACCAATTTTGGCGCTTCCAGAAATACCTGTTTGTGCAGCAACCACAGCATTTGATCCGATCTCTACATTATGAGCTATTTGTATCAGGTTGTCCAATTTAACTCCTTTGCGAATTATTGTCGATCCCAAAGTAGCACGATCAATACAGGTATTTGAACCAATTTCCACATGATCTTCAATGATCACATTACCTATCTGACTAACTTTTTGGAAACTTCCATCTTTTTGAGGAGCAAAACCAAACCCATCGCTACCTATTACAGTGCTAGAATGTATAGTTACATGATCCCCAATAAGGCAATCAAAATATACTTTTACTCCAGAAAAAAGAGTTGAATTATTTCCTATGGATACATTATCTCCCAGGTATACATGCGGATAGATTTTGGTATTATCTCCAACATTTACATTAGGACCGATGTAAGCAAATGCACCGATATACGTGTTTTTGCCAATTATAGCAGTGGGATGTATGAAAGAATGGTCTTCTATTCCCTTCTTATCTAATTTGATGGTATTATATTGATCTAACAAGATCGAAAAAGCGCTGTATGCATCTTTAACTCTTATTAAAGTTGCCTGAACCGGCTGAGAAAGAACCAGATCTTCATTAACTATAATCACAGATGCCTGTGTATTATACAGGAATTGTTCGTATTTGGGATTAGCTAAAAACGTAAGTGATCCTGATTGAGCATCCTCGATTTTAGCCAGTTGATTAACTGACACCTCCGGATTACCTTCTAAGGTTCCATTCAATAAAAGACCAATCTGGTGTGCAGTGAATTGCATGCGGCAAATTTAGGTGTTATTAGTTAACGAACAAATTTTGTCCGTGTTAGCATTATTTACTTAGAAACGTATTTATTCTGATTGTTTCAATTCTTTCAGATAACATAAAATATATTTTTTAACAGTCTTGGCAAGTGCTTCCAAATTGGAATTGTCAGAGGCTATAGTAATATCCTGAATACTGCCATCTTTCATTAAAAGATTAATATTACCATCACCTACGCTGTAAGCATTGTTCTTAATTGTATCGGTAAATACAAAATAAGATGCGTCATCCTCATCTACATTGTATTGGATGCCGGCCGAGTTTACTAAAGTATCAATATTTTCAGCTAAAGGCTGTTCATTACTTATTTCTACCTGATAAAGATTCCTGTCAATAAGGTGCTGACAAAGGGTTGATAAAATCAAATCTTCATCTTTAGCCCAAACTTTTATGGATGTAAATATATCATGATCATCAAGTCTCGAAAATTTTTCGAGATGTTGGGGGTCATTGGTAAAATCTTCTCTTGATATTGACTTGTTCAGAAAGTGCGCAAAGCAGGGTGTTGCGAATAACTCTCTTCCTGTTAAGGATATTTCTTTTGCTCTTTCGAGGATTTTAACCAGCATTTGCTCTGCCGCGATAACTGTTTTATGTAAATAAACCTGCCAGTACATTAAACGGCGTGCAATCAGAAATTTTTCAATTGAATAAATACCTTTTTCTTCTACCACCAGCTGGTCATTTACCACATCAAGCATTTTGATAATGCGGTCGAAGCTGATAACCCCTTCAGAAACTCCTGTAAAAAAACTATCCCGGCTTAGATAATCCATGCGATCTATATCTAACTGGCCGGAAACCAACTGGTAAAGAAATTTTTTGGGGTATCGTTTTTTGAAAATTGACAGAGCCATATCCATTTTTCCGCCAAACTGACGGTTTAAATTATCCATGAGCAAAGCAGAAATATGCTCATGAGATATTCCTTCAACAATAGTGTGCTCTAGCGCATGCGAAAATGGGCCGTGGCCGATATCATGTAAAAGTATAGCAATTGTAACTGCCTCCTCCTCTTCTTCTGAAATAGAATGTCCTTTGCTTCGCAGTGTTTCTACAGCCAGTCCCATAAGGTGCATGGCGCCTATAGCATGATGAAAACGGGTATGCAGCGCACCCGGGTAAACCAGATGAGTCATGCCCAGCTGTTTGATATAACGCATCCTCTGAACATACGGATGCTGAATTAAATCGAAGATTAATTCAGAAGGAATAGTTATAAATCCGTAAACCGGATCATTAATAATTTTTTTCTTATTCAATCGTGGAAGGCTAAGGCACAAAAATTGTTAATTTTAATGAGATTATGAATTTAAACGTGATTCTGGTCTTTATAATACTTAAATATTACACTAATGCAGGAAACAACCATTTTATGGGCCGATGATGAAATCGATCTGTTAAAACCACATATATTATTTTTAAACGAGAAGGGATACAATTTAAAGACAGTTACCAATGGTAATGATGCCCTTGATTTGTTCAAGAAAGAAAAATTCGATTTGGTTTTTTTGGATGAAAATATGCCCGGTTTAACTGGATTAGAAACGCTAGCAAAAATCAAAAGCATTAATCCGGATGTCCCCATTGTTTTGATTACAAAAAACGAAGAGGAATATCTGATGGAAGATGCCATCGGATTTAAAATTGATGATTATCTGATCAAACCGGTTAATCCAAAGCAAATTCTTTTAACCATTAAAAAGCTGATTGATAATAAGCGACTGGTTAGCGAGAAAACGTCAATGGCTTATCAGCAGGATTTTAGAACGCTGGGAATGACATTGAACGAAAATCTGAGCTTTTCTGAATGGGTTGATGTATATAAGAAATTGGTTTACTGGGAACTCTCACTTGAAAAACTGGAAGATGCCGGCATGCACGAAATTCTGACAATGCAAAAGTCGGAAGCAAATGTTCAGTTCTGTAAGTTCATTGAAAAAAACTACCTCTCCTGGATTAAAGATCCGGAAAGTGGTCCGGTAATGTCTAATCAATTATTTAAAAAGAAGGTGTTTCCGTTACTGGAAACTAATGTGCCCGTATTTTTTGTTTTGATAGATAATTTAAGATATGATCAGTGGAAAATGATCAATTCTATCCTCACCGAATATTATCATGTTGAAGCTGAAGACAGCTATTACAGCATTTTGCCTACAGCAACACAATATGCCCGAAATGCTATTTTTTCAGGTTTAATGCCCCTGGAAATGGAAAAACGTTTTCCGGATATGTGGCAGAATGATGAAGATGAAGGAGGAAAAAATCTGCATGAAGAAAAATTCCTGGCAGATCATATTCAAAGAGGTCTTCGCAAAGAATGTAAGTATTCTTACCATAAGGTTTTAACTTTTGAGCAGGGTAAAGATGTTACTGAAAATATTAATAATATGATGAGTAATGATCTGAACGTGATTGTCTACAACTTTGTGGATATGTTATCGCATGCACGTACAGAAATGGCCATGATCCGCGAACTTGCAAATGATGAAGCCGCTTACAGATCATTAACCTTATCCTGGTTTGAGCATTCTCCATTGCTTGATGCGTTGAAGAAGCTTTCGCAAAAAAAGATCAAATTAATTATAACTACTGATCACGGAACAATTAGCGTAAAACATCCGAGTAAGGTTATCGGCGATAGAAATACAAACACAAATTTGAGGTATAAGCAGGGGAAAAACCTGAATTTTATTGCCAAGGACGTCTTTCATATTAAAAATCCGCATGATGCGATGCTTCCTAAATTGCATATAAGTTCGAGCTTTATTTTTGCTAAGGAAGACAGCTATTTTGTTTATCCAAATAATTATAATCAGTTTGTGAATTATTTTAATTCTACTTTCCAGCACGGGGGTATATCTTTAGAGGAGGTAATAGTTCCTTTTGTAACGTACACTCCCCGTTAGTTGAAAAAATTGCTTTAAAAGATTGCTGAATCGGGCAGAATGTTAATTTTGTTCTATGAATTTTAAAGCCGAAAACCCTGAGCAACTTTCTGAAGCGGCAAGCCGGCTTTTGAAAGTTGCGGGTGATCATAAAATATTTCTTTTTTTTGGTGACATGGGAGCCGGTAAAACCACTTTGATTAAAGCTCTTTGCCATCAATTGGGAGTTACTGATTCTGTATCAAGTCCAACCTATTCTCTGGTGAATGAATATCCCTTATCTAAAGGTTTAATTTATCATTTTGACTTTTACAGGATTAAAAGTCAGGAAGAGGCTTTTGATATTGGCTTTGAAGAATATTTATATTCAGGCAACTATTGCTTTATTGAATGGCCTGAGCAAGTTAAGGATTTGTGGCCTGATTCATTTGTCAAGGTGACGATTGAAGTAGTAAGTGAAACTTCAAGGAATATAACTGCAGAGATAACTAATTGAATTAATGCTATTTTTACGTTGTCAAATTTGTAATTTCAAAAACTTTACTGAGAGCCCATGATGAGTGAATTATCTGACATTGCAAAGCAGGCTTTATTGCAGCCTCAGGAAGCGATGCTGGAAACGAAAAGCAAAAAGAACAATCTATATATCGGAATACCTAAAGAAACCTCTTTCCAGGAAACTCGTATCGCTCTAACCCCTCTTTCTGTTTCGCTTCTGGTTAACAACGGTCATCGGGTAGTTATTGAATCCGGAGCAGGCTCAGGAGCAAATTTTTCAGATTCTGCTTACAGCGAACAGGGAGCAAAAATAGTTTATGATAAAAAAGAAGTCTACCGGGCCGATCTGATTATAAAAGTAGCACCGCCCACAAGCGATGAAATTGAGATGATGAAGAACGGCCAGGTTCTGTTTTCCGCATTACAGATGGCCATTGTAAAGCCTGAATTTCTGCATTCACTCATGAAGAAAAAGATCACCGCACTATCTTTTGAATACCTGCGTGATGAAGGAAATTCGTTAAGCATTGTAAGGGCTATGAGTGAAATTGTTGGCGCCACATCAGTGCTAATTGCCGCCGAGTATTTAAGCAATGTTTTTGAAGGCAAAGGCCTGATGCTGGGTGGAATCACCGGAGTTCCGCCTACAGAAATTGTTATTCTGGGAGCCGGAACCGTTGGAGAATATGCCGCCCGAACATCTATTGCACTAGGTGCAGAGGTTAAAGTTTTCGACAGTTCCGTTTATCGACTTCGCCGTTTGCAAAATAATATAGGAACCCGCGTATTTACATCGGTAATTCAGCCGGTAGTTTTGCAGAAAGCGTTGTGGAGCTGCGATGTAGCAATCGGAGCAATCCGTGCACAGCATGGTTTCAGTCCCTGCATTGTATCAGAAGAAACCGTTTCTAAAATGAAACCTGATTCAGTTATTATTGATGTATCTATAGATCAGGGTGGTTGTTTTGAAACTTCGGAAGTTACAAATCATACTCATCCAACGTTTAGAAAGCATGATGTTATTCATTACTGCGTTCCTAACATAGCTTCGCGTGTAGCCCGGACTGCTACGTACGCACTTACAAATATTTTAACTCCTATTTTGGTTGATATTGGGGATAAAGGTGGCATAATGAACGTTATATGGGAAAAACCGGGTGTTCGTAATGCTATTTATCTTTACCAGGGCCAGTTAACCAATATTGATCTTTCTGAAAGATTTAATATTCCTTTCAAGGATTTAAACCTGCTTATTGTTTCTAACCGATAAATGAGGAAGATCTTCTTTTTATTCATGCTTCTGTATGCCGGAATATGCCCGGCTCAATCCATAAATTCATATGGCTTAGCAATTATTGATGATGTTGCTGATTATAAAAAAACAGTTCATAAAAATAATGATAATGAACTAGTGGAGATCAAAAACTACATTCCCAATATTAAATTGGATATCAGGTATGCGGGCACCAATAATTTTAGTAAGAAGGCGGTTTATAATCAAGCCAGAGCATTTGCACGCCTGCCCGTGGTCAAAGCCTTAGCATTGGTCCAGCAGGAATTAAATCAAAAGGGCCTGAGTTTAAAAATTTACGATGCATATCGGCCATATGCTGTTACTGTAGAGTTTTTCGAAACTGTATCTGATAAAAACTTTGTTGCTCATCCTAAAAATGGTTCAAGGCACAACCGTGGCTGCGCAATAGATTTAACCATTGTTAAACTGAAAAATGGCAGGGAATTAAAGATGCCAACGTCCTATGATAGCTTTGCTCCCGAAGCCAGTCCGGATTTTAAAGATCTTCCAGTACGCGTAATTAGAAATCGAGATCTTTTAATAGATCTTATGAGTAAACACGGCTTTTCTGTTCTTTATAATGAATGGTGGCATTTTGATTTTAGAGACTGGAAACAATTTGATTTGATGGATATTCCCTTTAAACAACTATAATATGAAATTACCCGAAGCCACCAAGAGCCGGATGGTTAATCAAACCCAGGTAATTGAAAACCTGATTGAAGGTTTGACAAATGAAGATTTGAACCTGAAATTGTATGAGGGAAAGTGGTCAATTCATCAGCATTTAGCACATTTATCTTCCTATAATTATATCTTTCTAAACCGCATTGAAACCATTATGGGAACCTTCAATGCAAAATTTGATTCCTATCAAGCTGAAAGCGATCCTGCGTTTTTGCTGGCTTGCCAAATGTCTGCTAGAAATTTGTTGGATTATTTAAAGGAAGGCAGGCAAAAGTTGCGTGAAATTTTATTTTCTCTGGATTCAGGAGAACTAAGCAGAGCCGGATTTCATCCCAAATATGGAAACCTGTCAATAATTATGTGGACCGAATTATTCCTGCTTCACGAGGCGCATCACATCTACAGCATCTTAAGGATGTCTAATCAAATAAAGTCTGCTTAAGCGCTAAGTATTCATCCGTAATTTGAGATTTATATTCCTATTTTTAATTAAAATATTAGGATTATGAAAAGATTATGGGCGTTGCTTTTGATGATATGTTCTGTTTCAGCATTTGCTCAAACAAGCGCATTAAATTCTCAGGTTAATAAATCTGCTGATAAAGTTGAGGAGAAAGTAATTGCCTGGCGGCGGGATTTTCATCAACATCCCGAACTTGGCAACCAGGAATTTAGAACAGCCGGAATTGTTGCCAAGCATTTGCAGTCATTGGGGATTGAGGTTAAAACAGGTGTTGCTAAAACAGGCGTTGTCGGAATTTTAAAAGGAGGTAAAGCTGGTCCTGTGGTAGCTTTGCGTGCTGATATGGACGGATTGCCGGTTGTTGAACGTGGAGATCTGCCTTTTATATCCAAAGTAAAAAGTACTTTCAATGGCAATGAAGTTGGGGTTATGCATGCCTGCGGCCATGATTCTCATGTTGCAATTTTAATGGGTGTGGCAGAAGTTCTGTCATCCATGAAAAAGGATTTAAAAGGAACCATAAAATTTATTTTTCAGCCTGCAGAAGAAGGCCCGCCTTTTGGTGAAGAAGGTGGTGCGGACTTAATGGTTAAAGAAGGGGTGATGCAGAATCCGAAGGTTGATGCAATTTTCGGTTTACATATAGATGCACAAACAGAGGTTGGAAAGATTACTTACCACCCAGGAGGTACTATGGCGAGTGTGAACGATATGCAGATTATTGTTAAGGGAAGATCGGCACACGGAGCTGCACCCTGGGCTTCTGTAGATCCGATTGTGACGGCTGCGCAAATAATAAATAATTTACAGACTGTTGTTAGCAGGAATTTAAATGTTACCGAAAATGCGGGCGTTGTTACTATTGGTTCAATTCATGGCGGCAACCGTTCCAATATTATTCCTGAACAGGTTGAAATGATGGGAACAATTCGGGCTTTAAGTTCTGAAGATGAAAAACTGCTTATTGAGAGAATAAAGACCATTGCCACTAAAACTGCCGAAAGTTCGGGTGCTGTTGCTGAAGTTAAAATTCCGTTTAGTGTAAGGTATCCTGTTACGTATAATGATCCCGCTTTAACCGAAAAAATGCTTCCTTCATTGAAAAACACAGCGGGAGCAGATAAAGTAGTTTTAGTTCCTGCAGAAACCGGAGCTGAAGATTTTTCTTATTTCCAGGAAAAATCTCCCGGCCTGTATGTTTTTTTAGGAGGAATGCCAAAAGGAAAAGATCCTAAAAAGACGGCATCACACCATACACCAGATTTTTTTATTGATGAAAGTGGATTCACTTTGGGGGTAAAAGCACTTGCTAACCTCGCTTTGGATTATATGGAAATGTCGGTCAAGTAATATCATTTAAAAACAAAAAAACCTGCTCTTTTTGGAGCAGGTTTTTTTAGTAAACAAATTTTTTAAAAAGGAAGATCATCGTTTGGACTATTCTGATCATACGTCATTGGCTGTTCTTCTTGTTTATTCAGGCCGTTATTTGGAGTGTGATTGTTGTTGGAAGTTCCATTTTCAAAATCACTTTTTCTACCCAGCATGGTAAAATTTTCTGCAACTACTTCTGTAGTATATTTTTTGTGACCTTCCTTATCTTCGAAAGACCGGGTACGCAATTTACCCTCAATATATACCAGTTTCCCTTTCTGAAGATATTTGGAAGCTACATCAGCCAAGCCACGCCACATTACGATATTGTGCCATTCGGTTTGCTCAATTTTCCGGCCTTCTTTATTATAAGTTTCTGACGTTGCCAATGGAAAGCTGGCCACACTAACACCTCCCTCGAGGTGCCGGACTTCGGGATCTTTTCCCAGATGTCCCACTAAAATCACTTTGTTAATTCCAGACATAAGATTTTCATAAATAAGATACCCTCAATTTAGAAAAACTTTTTGAGGAACTCAAATATAAGTTTTGGCTGCGCAAGTTCCTTCAAAACCTGCTCTCCAGCGAAAAAATAATTTTTTGGGATGGATTTATAATCAACGTTGGGTTCAATTTCAATAAACTGCGCATGTAATTTTTGATGACTTAAAAGATGTTTAACAGGCTGGTGAACTTTTTTTAAGATGATTTTATTCCCGAATTGCGACGTGAAATTTTCTGATTGAATTATATTACTTGCATCTGTGGCAAACTCGGTTTCAATTAATGGGAATTGATGAAGATTTTGCCATATATCATTACTCTGAAGTTTATGAATTAAAAATTGGTCTTCCCTTTTAAGTACAATATAATTGAAGAAGCGGTTGCGGACTTTTTTTGCTTTCAGTTTAACCGGGAGTTCCTGAATTCGACTTTGCTGGTATGCCTGGCAGGAACTAATTAAAGGGCATACAGAGCAATTCGGATTTACAGGTTTGCATTGTAAGGAACCAAATTCCATTACAGCCTGGTTATAGGTTCCGGCCTGGTTTTTATCCATCAGCTCATTGGCAAGCACAGTAAAAAGTTTTTTGCCGGCTCCGGTGTTAATGGGGGTATCAATTCCAAAATATCTCGACAGAAGTCTGAATACATTGCCATCAACCACTGCCTGAGCTTCATTGTTTGAAAATGAAGAAATTGCTGCAGCAGTATATTCTCCAACTCCTTTAAGTTTTAAAAGCTCTGAATATTTATTGGGAAAATATCCTGCATGTTCTTCCATCACCATCTGTGCTGTATGATGCATATTTCTGCCCCGTGAATAATAACCTAATCCCTGCCAGAGCTTTAAAATCTCATCTTCTGTTGCCGAAGCAAAATCTGAAACGGTAGGAAAAGTTTCTGCAAACCGGTTAAAATAAGGCGTTCCCTGTTCTACCCGGGTTTGCTGCATAATAATTTCGGAAAGCCAGATGATATAAGGATCAGTGGTATTTCTCCATGGGAGATCACGTTTATGCAGTTGATACCAGTTAATAATTTCCCCGGAAAAGTTCATAATCAGCGCCTCTTTATAAACCTGGCGGCTGCAAAAATAGTTTACTATTTGTTTTATAGTGAGTTGGTTTAAAAAAATCGTCAATATATTTCCCTAATTCAATTTAAACCAATACTTTTGCAACCCCAAAACAGTTAAGTATTTACGATAAATAATAGAATAAAAACAAAAATGACCAAGGCAGAAATTATTGCAGAGATCTCTACAAAAACGGGTATAGAGAAAGTAGATGTTCAGGAGGCTGTAGAGGCATTCTTCAAAGTAGTGAAGAATTCAATGGTAAGTGGGGAAAACGTATATGTGAGAGGTTTCGGTAGTTTTGTTGTAAAAAAGAGAGCTAAAAAAACAGCACGTAATATTTCTAAAAACACAGCTATCATTATTCCGGAACATTTTGTACCAAGCTTCAAACCAGCAAAAGTATTTGTAGAAAAAGTTAAAACAGGTAATAAAACTCAAGCAGAAGCTTAATATTAAAAACTCCCTTTATGATTAATAAGAAGCAAATAATTGTTGTTGTTTCAGTAATATTACTGATGGCGGTATTGCTTTCTTTAGATATTAAGGGTCTTGTTAAGCCTAAAGAACAACCGGGAACTGCAAATGCTGCAACTACAGAGGCTGCTGCAGTAAGTAATGTTAGCCTGGAACAGGTATCAGCTACCGCGAAGGAGGATTTAAATGCCAATCTTGCTAAGCAGGTTTCTGATCTGGAAAATTCTTTAAAAAGTGCATCAGAAAGTGAGAAACCGGCTCTGCACAAGAAGCTTGGAGAATTATGGAATGATGTTAACAAGCCTGCACCGGCAGCCTTTTATTACGAGTTTATTGCAGGTAAAGAAAGTAATTACGAAAACTGGCTAAAAACCGGCGATCTTTTTACAGATGCATATCAGAATACATCTGATTCTTTAAGTCAGCCTGCTTTAGTTCAAAAGGCTATCACTGCGTATCAAAAAGCTCTTGAAATTAATGCTAAGAGTTTAGATGCCAGAACAGGTCTGGGTATTGCGTATGTTAGCGGAACGCCAAACCCAATGCAGGGAATTCAATTGCTATTAGAGGTAGTTAAAGAAGATCCTCAAAACATTAAAGCGAATATGAACCTCGGTTTATTTTCAATGAAATCAGGCCAGTTTGATAAAGCTGTTAATCGTTTTAAAACGGTAGTAGCTCAAAAGCCTGATCCTGAAGCCTGGTTCTATCTTGCTTCAAGCTATGAAAACCAGGGATTAAAAGAGGATGCGATTATGGCGTACCTTAAAAGCAAGGAGCTTGCCGCCGATCCGAGTTTAGGTCAGTTTGTAGACCGTAAAATCAAAGAATTAAAGCAATAATTATTATAAAACATTTAAAAAACTAAAGTTATGCCAAGCGGTAAAAAAAGAAAAAGACATAAAATGGCTACTCACAAACGTAAAAAGCGTTTAAGAAAGAACAGACATAAGAAAAAATAGTAAGCAGTCATTTTAGAGCGATCTTTTTCAGCTTCGGCTAAGATCATTTTAACCTTAGACATATAGTAAACCTCCCGCTCCAAAGCGACGGAGGTTTACTGCTTTTCTCTGTATTTCTAATTCATACTTGTATTTAACGCATGGTGGACTCAAAAATCACCATCATAAACAGTAGCTATTGGTAAAGGAATTAATTATCAATTCATCCCCTAATGGGGTTACTATTGCTTTACTGCAAGACAAGCAACTCGTAGAATTAAACACTGAGCAAGTCAATAACAATTATGCTGTTGGCGATATTTATCTGGGCAAGATTAAAAAAATCATGCCCGGGCTAAATGCTGCTTTTGTTGATGTAGGCTATGAGAAGGATGCTTTTTTGCATTATCTTGACCTGGGGCCGCAGGTTCAGTCGCTTTTAAAGCTGACGAAGATTGTAAAGAATGGCAGTTATAAAGATAAACTGCTGAATAGTTTTAAACTGGAACCGGATATTAATAAATCCGGAAAAATTTCAGAAATCGTGAGCCGGAATATGCTCATGCCGGTTCAAATTGCCAAAGAACCAATTTCAACCAAAGGTCCAAGGTTGAGTTCAGATATTTCTATTGCCGGCCGTTTTGTGGTTCTTGTTCCTTTTTCTGATGTGATTTCCATATCAAAAAAAATTAAAAGTAACACAGAGCGCAGCCGCTTAAAAAAGATTGTCGAAAGTATTAAGCCTAAAAATTTCGGTGTGATTATTCGCACCGTTTCTGAAGGCAAAGGGGTGGCAGAACTTCAAAAAGATCTGTTAGACCTTGTTGATAAATGGGAAAGCTTTACCAAGCGTTTACCCCATACAGAGCCATCTAAAAAAATTTTAGGAGAAATGGGTAGGACCTCTACTATTCTCCGGGATATATTGAATGCAGATTTCACAAACATCCATGTTTCGGATGTAGCTATTTATGAAGAAATCCGTTCATATGTTCATGAAATTTCTCCTGAGCTTGAAAAGATTGTTAAATTATACAAGCACAAGGAACCTATTTTCGAACATTTCGGTGTAGAAAAGCAAATAAAAACTGCTTTTGGCCGCACGGTAAACCTTCCGGGTGGCGCCTATTTAGTAGTAGAGCATACCGAAGCACTGCACGTTATTGATGTAAACAGCGGTAATCGCACAGCTAATCCTGAAAACCAGGAGCAAAATGCGCTGATGGTAAACATGGAGGCAGCAAAAGAAATTGCCCGTCAATTACGCTTACGCGATATGGGTGGTATTGTGGTGATCGATTTTATCGACATGCACAAGCCTCAGAACCGCAAAGAGCTTTTTGATTATCTGAAAGAACAAATGCTTTTGGATCGTGCAAAACACACCATTTTGCCTCCAAGCAAATTTGGGCTGGTTCAAATAACCAGGCAGCGTGTTCGTCCGGAAATGAATATCATTACTAACGAAAAGTGCCCTGCTTGTGATGGTACCGGTGAAATTAAAGCCAGTATTATTTTAATGGATGATATTGAAAGCAACCTCAATTACATCCTTAATGAGCAAAACGAAAAAAATATAACCTTGTGTGTGCATCCGTACATCGAAGCGTATATTAAAAAAGGCTTGATTTCCTGTCAGTGGAAATGGTTCTTTAAATTTAATAAATGGGTAAAGGTGAAAGCTGTAGCCAGTTATTATTTAACAGAATTTCATTTTATTAATTCTAAAGAAGAAGAGATAAAATTATAATAATGATTTTAGATTTACGGTTTGCGATTTTAGCTGTTAGCCTGAATCGTAAATCGTAATTTTAAAAATCTAAAATCAAATATGGCTAAAACCAGATCCGCGTATTTTTGCCAGAGCTGTGGCTATGAATCTGCCAAATGGCTTGGAAAATGTCCCTCATGCAATTCCTGGAATACATTCGTTGAAGAAATTATTGAAAAGGCAAATACTTCCGTTCCTGATTGGAAGGCAGGTTCTACAAGTACGCAGCGTTCTAATAAACCTTCTGCTATCCATGAAATTACTTACTCTGAACAGAGCCGTTTAATTACTCCTGATAAGGAATTCAACAGGGTGCTTGGCGGTGGAATTGTTGCCGGCTCGATGGTTTTGATCGGCGGTGAACCCGGTATCGGAAAATCAACCCTGATGCTTCAGATAGCTCTGAATTTGCCGGGACTTAAAGTTTTATATATATCTGGTGAAGAAAGCGATCAGCAAATAAAAATGCGGGCCGAACGGATAGAGTCCTTTTCGAAAGCGAACTGTTACATTCTTACAGAAACATCTACTCAGAACATATTTAAACAAATAGAAATTCTGCAGCCCGAACTTGTGGTTGTAGATTCAATCCAAACTTTATATTCGGCACATATTGAGTCTACTCCCGGAAGCGTTTCCCAGGTAAGAGAATGTACGGCAGAATTACTCCGCTTTGCCAAAGAAAGCGGAACGCCAGTATTCCTGATCGGTCATATTACCAAAGACGGAATGATAGCGGGACCAAAAATTCTTGAGCACATGGTAGATACGGTTTTGCAATTTGAAGGCGACAGGCATCACGTTTACCGAATTTTGCGTGCAGTAAAAAATCGCTTTGGATCAGCATCAGAACTGGGAATTTATGAAATGCAGGGGAGCGGCTTACGCGAAGTTTCCAACCCTTCAGAAATACTGCTGTCGCAGCGTGATGAACCATTGAGCGGAATCACTATTTCAGCTATGCTGGAAGGCTTGCGTCCGATGCTGATTGAAACCCAGGCGCTGGTAAGTGTTTCTGCATACGGAACTCCTCAGCGATCTGCTACCGGCTTCGATACAAAACGGATGAACATGCTTCTGGCAGTTTTAGAAAAACGCTGCGGATTTAAGTTGAGCACGAAAGATGTATTTCTAAATATTGCCGGAGGACTGCGGGTAGAAGATCCGGCTATAGATCTGGCCGTTGTAGTAGCTATTATCTCCTCTCATGAAGACATGCCGGTTGGAACCAAAGTGTGCTTTGCTGCAGAAGTGGGCTTATCCGGCGAGATCAGGGCTGTTAACAGAGTTGAGCAGCGCATCGCGGAAGCAGAGAAATTAGGGTTTGAACAAATATTTATCTCGAAATACAATAAGAAAGGTCTGGATATCAGCAAGTATCAGATTGAAATTGTTCCGGTTGCCAAAGTTGAAGAGGTATTTCATTTATTATTTGGATAGACAGGGCTTTATCCACTAAATTTTTACAAGGGTATGATCGCTTGCTTTAAACAAGGTCAAATAATTTATGCAAATTTGTTCCTCATTTAATTTACTATGAAAAATATTTTACTTTCACTTTGGGCAGCGTTCATTCTTACTTCCTGCTCTGTAAAACCTAAAACTGAACTTCAGGCAATAAGCAATATCAAAGGAACTGCCGTATATGGCGACTCGGTAAAAAACGACAATGTAATTGATTTAGCAGCCATGCGTACTGCCATGCAGGATGAATCCAAGCTGGATCTTAAAATTAAAGGCGTTGTGAACGAAGTTTGCGAAAAAAAAGGCTGTTGGATGCTGATGAAATTGGATAACGGTGAAGATCTTCGGATTACGTTTAAAGACTATAAGATTTTTGTTCCGAAAGATCTGGAAGGGAAAGAAGTTATTTTAGATGGTTTTGCTTACACCGATACCGCATCCGTTGAAGATCAGCAGCATTATGCAAAGGATGCCAATAAATCTGCTTCTGAAATTGCTAAGATTACACTTCCTAAAAAAGAACTGGCTTACGAAGCCAAAGGTGTAGTTGTATTGAATTAAGCAGATTAGATAAAAGGAAAATATAAAACCTCATCACTTTGGGTGATGAGGTTTTTTTGTGTTCAGTGGAAACTAAAGTTTGAGTTTTTCAGTGTCTTAAACCTGACATGAACTAAAATATCCCGCTACGTAATTGCGGGATATTTTACTTACTTACTCAGGTACATTGATTTCTCTTTGTATAAATGCCTGAAATAAGGATCTTCCAGGGATTTTATAAATCGGATTGCCTCTCCGGTCGATTTCATTTCGGGACCTAATTGCTTTTCAACTTCAGGGAATTTATCAAAAGAAAATACAGGTTCTTTAATAGCGTAGCCATCCAGTTTACGCTCAATAGTAAAATCTTTAAGTTTGTTTGCGCCGAGCATAATTTTAGTAGCGATGTTGATGTAAGGCACATCGTATGCTTTAGCAATAAACGGAACTGTACGCGATGCTCTTGGATTGGCTTCTATCACATATACTTTTTCATCCTTGATAGCGAATTGAATATTTAGCAATCCGCGTACATTAAGTGCATGAGCAATTTTTATGGTATGCTCTTCCATTTTTTTAATGACCTCTGCGGATAAATTAAAAGGAGGTAAAACAGCGTATGAATCACCCGAGTGAATCCCGGCAGGCTCAATATGTTCCATTAAGCCGATAATGTGTACATCATCACCATCGCAAATGGAATCAGATTCTGCTTCTTCTGCCCGATCCAGGAAATGATCAATTAAAACGCGGTTTCCGGGCATGTTTTTAAGCAGGTTAACAACGGCCTTTTCCAGATCTTCGTCATTAATCACAATGCTCATGCCTTGTCCGCCTAAAACATAACTTGGCCGAACAAGAACCGGGTAACCAACCTGCTGAGCTACAACAAGAGCTTCTTCCGCACTTTCGGCCACACCGTATTTAGGGTATGGAATGTCAAGATCTTTTAACAGGTCAGAAAAGCGTCCGCGATCTTCGGCAATATCCATGTTATCGAAAGAAGTTCCAATAATTTTTATTCCTTTTTCATGGAATTTTTGGGCCATTTTAAGCGCTGTTTGTCCGCCAAGCTGCACAATTACTCCAACAGGTTTTTCCAGTTCAATGATTTCGCGAACATGCTCCCAGAATACCGGCTCAAAATATAATTTATCGGCCATGTTGAAATCCGTAGAAACGGTTTCGGGATTGCAATTGATCATGATCGATTCATAACCGGCTTCTTTGGCAGCCAGCAAACCATGTACGCATGAATAATCAAACTCAATACCCTGACCAATGCGGTTTGGGCCTGAACCTAAGACAATGATCTTTTTCTTGTCACTTACTATTGATTCATTTTCATCTTCAAAAGTGGAATAGAAATACGGCGTTTTAGCAGGGAATTCGGCGGCGCAAGTATCTACCATTTTATAAACCCGCTTAATTCCAAGTTCCTTGCGGCGATCATAAACTTCATCCTCGGTAACGTTACCCAGTAAATAAGCTATTTGCCCATCCGAATATCCTTTTTGCTTCAGTGTAACGAAAAAGTCTTTAGGGATGTTTGTTAATGAATATCGCTTTAATTCAGTTTCAAGTTGCACAAGTTCCTGGATCTGTGTGAGGAACCATTTATCAATATGCGTTATTTTGCGGATGGATTCCAATGGAACCCCTAAACTCATTGCATCCTTAATCAGAAAAAGGCGATCCCAGCTTGGATGTTCCAGTCCGTGGAGGATTTCATCCAGATGGCGGGCATGTTTACCATCGGCTCCTAAGCCTAAGCGGTTTGTTTCTAAACTCTGACATGCTTTCTGGAGCGCCTCGATAAAGGTTCTTCCAATAGCCATTACTTCCCCAACCGACTTCATTTGCAGACCCAGTTCTGTATTGGCTCCTTTAAATTTGTCAAAATTCCAGCGTGGAATTTTAACAATTACATAATCGAGCGTAGGCTCAAAATAGGCTGATGTAGTTTTAGTGATCTGATTTTCGATTTCATCGAGATTGTAACCAATAGCTAGTTTTGCCGCAATTTTAGCAATAGGATAACCGGTTGCTTTTGAAGCCAGGGCCGATGAACGGGAAACCCGAGGGTTAATCTCAATAGCTATAATATCCTCAGTAGCCGGATCGACCGAAAATTGTACGTTGCAGCCGCCGGCGAAATTGCCAATTGCCCGCATCATGCGGATTGCCTGGTTACGCATATCCTGGTAACACCGGTCGCTTAATGTCATAGCCGGGGCTACAGTAATTGAATCGCCGGTATGTATTCCCATCGGATCAAAATTCTCAATGGAACAGATTATGATCACATTGTCTTTGCCGTCGCGAAGTAATTCAAGTTCATATTCTTTCCAGCCTATTACTGCTTTTTCAACCAATACTTCGTGAGTTGGTGAGGCCTGTAAGCCACGGCTCAAAGCATGGTCAAAATCTTCTTTTTTATAAACAATACCACCTCCGGATCCGCCTAAGGTATACGAAGGGCGAATTACCAGTGGGAAACCAATTTCCTGAGCGGCCTCTTTTCCTTCGAGGAAAGAATTGGCAATTTTTGATTTTGCAACGCCAACGCCAATATCTACCATCAGCTGGCGGAATTCTTCGCGGTTTTCGGTTTTTTCTATTGCGGCAACATCCACACCAACAATGCGGACACCATATTTTGCCCAGATGCCGCGTTCTTCTGCCTCTTTACAAAGGTTTAAGGCTGTTTGCCCACCCATAGTAGGTAAAACCGCATCAATTTTTTGTTCCTGTAAAATAATCTCCAGGCTTTCGCAGGTAAGCGGCAGCAAATAAACATGGTCTCCAATTACTTTATCCGTCATGATTGTTGCCGGATTGGAGTTGATAATGGAAACGCTGATGCCTTCGTCTTTTAGAGAAAGTGCGGCTTGTGAACCTGCATAATCAAATTCGCAGGCCTGGCCAATAATTATGGGGCCTGAACCAATAATCAGTACGGAGTGTATGGAGGTGTCTCTGGGCATGGGAATCGAAAAAAAGGTCAAAAATTTTATATGACTCGCAACGAGATTCCGAAGCTTTTGGAAACAAAAATCCCGACTGGTCTGTCGGGATGCAAAGATAGATTTTTTGGGCTTAGTTTGAGGATAAAAATATGATAAGCTTAGAAGGATGCGGGGCTGAAGTTTCTAACGTGTTATTTAAATGGGCTTATTCCGCCAGCCCTTAGATGAAACACGAGTTCCAGAAGGTGAGACATTAAATATAAGCGTACGAGATGATTTAACCGGCAGACCTCTGATTTTTAAAGGAATCCAATTATTTGTGTCTTTTAAAATTCGTATTATTTCTAAATCTATTGAGGCATTTAAGGATGGCTGTATGTGTATATTAGAAAGGGTACCGTCTGTATTAATGTCAAAAAATACTTTTGTA
Organism: Daejeonella oryzae DSM 19973; assembly: GCF_000422945.1. Classification (GTDB taxonomy): domain Bacteria; phylum Bacteroidota; class Bacteroidia; order Sphingobacteriales; family Sphingobacteriaceae; genus Daejeonella; species Daejeonella oryzae. The sequence continues at coordinate 730,023 of NZ_AUHA01000002.1, read as the reverse complement.
TATCCTTTAATTTTATCTTTTCTTAATTTTTTAGGATACTTAAAAATAGATGTTAAATAAAGATCGACATGCCTCTTAATACCTGCCGGCCTTTCAGTTTCTTCTAATTGGGTGTATTTTATAATGTTTCCATTAGAAGTTTTCTGAATTCCGTAAACTAACTTATTCTTTTTATAAATTTCTTCATAAGATCTGCCGGCTTCTTGATACATACCCTTCCAAATCCCATTTTTATACCCATTCAAATAATCTCCCTGTTCCTTAACCATGCCGGTATTATGGGTTATAACCGCAAACCCGTTCCCTTCTCTAACGTACTGAAAGCCTACTGAATCATACGTATTAATCACCCTGAATTCATTATCCCCATTCTGAGCTCTTTCCAGATTGCTGTGATAATCCACAGCCATTTTTAATCTCCCATTGGGATAAAAGTGGTAGCCTAATCCGTATTTCATACCGCTATGATAAGGTATGAGTTTTGATCTTTGTCCCTTTTCATTAAATGTTATTGTTTGGCCTTCAAACTGTGGCTGTAATCCAATTGAGGGAGCCTTACCTTCAAATTTTTTAATATTGTTAGGATAGAAATCAGAAACCGTGAAATAAGTACTTCCAGAATCCGGCTTGCGGATAATACGAATAAAATCTGCACTGTCTTTCTGATTTACTTCCCGGCCGTTATTTTTTAGAAAGTATATATTTTGGTTTTGAGAAAAGCTTTGAGCCGAGGCAAAAAGGCTGATCAGGATTAGGAAAATATGTTTCATGTGGATCCCGCAGAAATTATTTTAATATTTTATCGGATCAGTTCAGATTTAAGCTAAGGGGAATTACATAGCTGACATTTGTGGGCTGTCCCCTGAATTTTCCGGGAATCCATTTCCCTGCTTTTTTTAATACTCTAATTCCTTCCTGGTCTATTGAAGGACTTACAGATTGATGTACTTTAATATCCTGAATGTTACCATCGGCCTTGACTATAAAACCCAAAATTAATTTTCCCTGTATTCCATTTTTTCTTGCATCTGAAGGGTACATGAAATTTTTGCCGAGAAAGGCGTAGAAATTTTTTATTCCGCCTTTGTATTCCGGAAATTCCATGAGCTGAGTATAATTTCGAAGAGTACCATCCGGTAGTGTCTGGATTCCTGATATCAATTTGCCCTGGTTATAGCTTTCCTGGTAGTGCCTGGTATTTTCGTCTAGCTTATGAGAGCCTTTCCACATGCTATCTTTTCTACCGTTTAAATATTTTCCCTCTTCATGTATTCCATCATTCTCATCTATCACAGCATACCCATTTCCATCTTTAACCTGCTGTGACCCCGAGGCATCATAATATTCCATTACTTTAAATCTTATCGACTGATTATGACTAATAGCCTCTGTCATTCCATCCGGGGTATTATATTCCAGTACTTTTTTTAGCTGGCCATTGGGATAAAAAAAATAGGCCATTCCATTTCTTACCCCTTTTAAATAGCTAATATTCTCTGACTTCTTACCATTTTTATGGTAAAGTATGGTAGGCCCTTCAAAAATCAATTTGGGTTCGAATGAGGAGGCTTCGCCAATAAATTTTCGGGAATTATCAGGATAAAATTCTAAAACCTTAAAAAAAGTACTTCCAGAATCAGGTTCCTGGATAATGCGAATAAAATCTGCACTGTCTTTTAATTGAACCTGGCGTCCGTCATTTTTAAGAAGGTAAATATTTCTTTTTTGGGCAAAGCTTTGAATGGATGTCGTCAGGAATAAGATAAGCAGTAAATTTAATTTCATGTAATATGGTAAGTGGTTTTAAAATTTCGGATGAATATAAGTAAGCTTTATTCAAATTAGTACCTATGCATAAAAATTTGTAACTAAGAAGAGATTCTATCGTACCAAGCATGGAACGGCTTTTGCATATTATGGCAAATCAATAATTATATTATGAGAAAGACCATTATAGGCTTTATTGCCATAGCAAGTATGTTAACCGGTTGTGCAACCGTACAATCATTAGTACGTTCAACATTTCCATACACTTCAACATTAGTTATCCCGGCTTCGAGCCGTACAGGCACTACGTTGTCGGCTACCAGTTCTGCTAACAGCTTCGATCAGATCTTTACCGGCCAGGGCTCAAACACCGAATCGGTTAAAGAAATCCGGATTGCTTCTGCAAAAATTGAAGCAAGTAATCCATCCAACCAAAGCCTAGGTGTAATTAAATCTATCAAGATGTATATTTCAAGAGGAGACGGTTCAAGCGAGGTTTTAGTCGCTTCACGAACTGATATTGCATCTACAGCCGGGAACAGTCTGGTTTTGGATATAGACAATTCTCGTTTTTTAGATGATTATATTAAAGGATCTACGGTACGTGTACGTATGGAATACGTTTTAAGAGAGTCAATTAATGTAGATGCAAGTGTTAAAGCCAGTTTAGGTTTTAGCGTTGCACCCGCAACCCGATAGTTTTATTTAATTATGTTTGGTTAATGTGATCCTCCAGCTGTGAAGCAGGAGGATTTTTTGTTTATATAATTAAAGGTTCAGGTTGTTGTCTCGCTCTATTCAACAAATAAATAAGATATTTGAAACAGCAGCGTACCTGTATTACTATAAATAATTTATTACAGATTTGGAAAGCTCTTTTTGGGAATTAATAATTAAACAGCTTATTGCAACTTCCTGGCTCGAGTGGCTGGGTACCATAACCGGCTTTATTTGTGTGTATCTCGCTGCCAGGCAAAATATATGGAACTGGCCAATTGCAATTATCAGCGTTTTGGCTTATGCCTTTCTGTTTTACGAGTATAAATTATATGGAGATGCAGTTTTGCAGCTTTACTTTCTTGCCACATCTGCGTATGGCTGGTATTATTGGCATAAGCTGAAAGAAGAACATTCCAAACCTATAGTAAGCCTCAATACTAATGAAATACTAAAAGTTATAGCCGGGGTTTCTTTGCTGACAATATTTATGGGATATATTTTAGATAGCTATACAGATTCTAATGTGCCATATGCCGACGGCTTTTGCACATCCCTGAGTTTTATAGCTCAATTTTTAATGACCCGCAAAGTTTTGCAAAATTGGATTCTATGGATCATTGTTGATATATGCTATGTGCCATTATACCTGTATAAGGATTTGGCCCTAACTACGCTTTTATACATCCTTTTTCTCGGCCTCGCTGTAGTCGGATATTTGGATTGGAAAAAATCCTATCATCTATCTTTAAAACTTAAAGACATATGACCGGGTTAAGTAATTCTGTGCGGGTTGAAATTTCGGAAATCATTAAAAAAATTGCCATAGTAGGCCCTGAATCAACGGGGAAGTCAACTATATCCGAACAATTGGCCTCACATTACAATACTATCTGGGTACCTGAATTTGCACGGGATTATTGTAACAGCCTGACAGAACCCTGTAACTGGCAGGACGAAATAAATATGTTTCACGGACAATTAGAGCTCGAAAATAAACTCCTGCCTCAGGCGAATAAGATTTTGATTTGTGATACCACATTCTTAACCGTTAAGATTTGGAGTGATCATATTTTCGGAAAATCTCCGGCCGAAGTTTTAGAAATGCTGCCTCAGCATAGCTATGATTATTATCTGCTGATGAATATTGATTTACCCTGGCAGGATGATCCTCTGCGTGATTTTCCACATTTACGGGAACATTTTTTGCAGATCTGGCATCAGGAATTGAAATCTTTAAATGCAGATTATTTACTGATTTCGGGAAATGATGAGGAAAGGTTAAACAATGCCATATCTGCAATTGATAACTTTATGGGTTCAAATTAAATCCCATTGTAAAATACCTTCTCAATTTTGTGCATTAACATTCTATTAACATAAGCCCTTTTTAGAATCATTTAGTTTAGCATTTTTAAAATTAGTCATCACTGATGCAACGTTTAATTAACGCTTGCGTCTATTAATCAGAATGTGAGATTTTGGAAGCTATTTATGTAGATCAGCATTTCGACCTGGTGGTTGATTGCAAAAAAGGAAGTAGAAAAGCCCAGTACGATTTATACAAGCTTTATTCAAAAGCCATGTTTAATATCGCATTGCGGATACTAAACAATGCAGATGAAGCTGCGGATGTTTTGCAGGAAGCCTTCATAGATGCTTTCAGGCGGGTTGCAGATTTTCGGCAGGAAACTACTTTCGGCCTGTGGATGAAACAGATCGTTATTAATAAATCGATCTCGCATTTGCGGAAACGAAAAATGGATCTGGTTTCTATTGATGATGCACATCTTGAAGATCTTCCGGATACAGAACCCGATGATTTTGAAGAGCTTGAATTAAAAGTTCAACAGGTAAAAGCGGCTATACAGCATCTTCCGGATGGTTACCGGGTGGTACTTTCCCTGTATCTTTTGGAAGGGTATGATCATGAAGAAATTGCTCATATTCTGAAGATCAGTGAAAATACTTCGAGAACACAATTTATGCGGGCTCGCAGAAAACTTGTTGAAATTTTGAAGCATCAGGGAATACATTATAACTAATATTTCCCTTTTTAAAGGGGGTTTAAGGAGAGGATACGATGAAGAATAATTTAGAAAATTTTATAAAGGTTAACAAAAAGGAATTCGATGTAATTGATCCACCGGCTGACTTGTGGAATAAAATAGAAAAGCAATTAGATGAAGATCAGAAAAACCAACCGAAGAAAGAGCGTCTGATCCGACTAAGCTGGTTATTTAAGATTGCCGCAGCTTTTTTAATTGTTATGTGTGCAGGCTTAATAATCTGGCAATATCAATATAATGAAGCTACAGATCTGGCCAATATAGATCCCGCTCTAGCAAAACAGCAAATGCATTATGCATCGCTCATTGAAGATAAACGAATGGAATTAAAAAGTATAGAAAAGGCAGAACCACAGTTATACAGGGAGTTTAATTCTGAAATCAGAAAAATGGATGAAAATTACCAAAAGTTGAAAAAGGATTTGCCCAATAGCCCAAATCAGGAAGAAACTGTAAAAGCAATGATCCGCAATTTGCAAATACAAACTCAGGTTTTGACGCAGCAACTAACCATCATTCAGGAAATCAATAATTCAAAAAAAGAAAACGACAATGAAACACATAGTTTATAATATTTATTCGGCGATTACTATTTCGTTTTTGTGTTCCAATACATTGGTTGCACAGCAATTTCCCGCTTCTACAATCAACCCCAAAATAGCATCGGTTGTTAATTTTCAATTTCAGAAAGTAAATCCCCCTCAATTCAATGTAAATAAATTGGCTGAATTTGAAATTAGGGAGGCCATTAAACTTGCAGGTGATGAAACACATCCGGACTTTAAGTCAGAAAATTTAAACACATCTTTTGATGTTTCCGATAGATATGAACAAGTATCTGAAAAGACCAAAACAATCAATAAAACATATACCGTTGATTCTAAAGACAAACTTTCAATCAGCAATCAGTATGGAACTGTGCTTGTAAAAACATGGTCCAGAAATGAAATTAAAGTAGATGTAGAAATTAAAGCATTTGAAGCTTCTGATGACAAGGCACAGGATTTATTGGAAAATGTTTCTATTTCAGAATCCCGTAGCGCTGATCTGATTAGTTTCGAAACCAAATTCGACAGGAGCAACATGAAGTTTTTTTGGTCGCGTTCCAAGAATGGAAAAGAAGAACGTCGCGGGCTGCAGGTGAATTACACGGTTTATATGCCTTCAAAAAATCCGTTGGATATAAACAATAAATATGGAAGTACGTCGCTTCCTGAGCTTTCCGGTCCGGTTAATATTAATAGTTCGTATGGATCATTCACAGCCCAAAACTTAAGTAATGCCGCTAACCGGGTAAAGGTTAGTTATGGCTCGGCATCAATACAAGAATTTTCATCGGGTAATCTGGATGTTTCCTACGGAAGTCTTAAGCTAAATAATGCGGATAATTTAAATGCCAATATCAGGTACAGCAGCGCCAAAATCACTCATCTTACCAACAGCGGGAATATTGATATTTCATATACCGGCGGATTTAAAATTGATGAAGTGGATAAAAACGTAAAGAATCTGATTATTAACTCTTCGTATTCTGGCGTTACTTTAGGCCTTGCTGATGATGCCGATTTTAATTTCGATGTTACCGTAAGTTATGCGGGATTTAATTTTGATGATGGAAAAATTAGTATCAGCAGCAAAACTCCTGATGAAAACACCAAAGGATGGAATCCTACTAAAAATTATAAAGGGCGTGTCGGTAAAGGCTCAGATTCCCGAATTCTAATAAAATCCAATTATGGAGGTGTGCGGTTTCTGTAATATTTCCAGCTTCTTTTTACAAACCTTTTAGCTAAACCTAAAAGGTTTTCTTTTATTGTTGTATGTGTGGAAAATTCTTTGGTATTTTTGGGATTAATCAAATTATATGGAGTGGATCTCAAATCCTGAAATCTGGATATCTTTAATCACATTAACTGTACTCGAAATTGTATTGGGAATAGATAATATCATATTTATTTCCATAATGGCTAGTAAGCTTCCGGAAAATAAGCAGAAAAAAGCCCGGCAGGTTGGTTTAGCATTAGCCATGGTTACACGTATTCTTCTATTGCTTTCATTAACATGGATTATGACCCTTGTCAAGCCGCTGTTTAGTATGGGAGACTGGGTTGGATTAACTTCCGGCGATTGGTTTGAAAAACTTAAAATATCCGGACGTGATTTGATTCTGATAATCGGTGGATTATTTTTAATTTATAAAAGCACCGCAGAAATTCATGAGAAATTAGAAGGGGAGAATGGTACTGTAGAAACAAGAGGTGTAGTTACCTTCTCCGGAGTAATTATCCAGATATTAATGCTGGATATAGTTTTCTCACTCGATTCTGTGATTACCGCAGTAGGTATGGCTGATCATATCGGCGTTATGATTGCCGCAGTAATAATTGCTGTAGGAGTGATGATGGTATCTGCAAGCGGTATCAGTAATTTTGTGAATAAACATCCAACAGTTAAAATGCTGGCTTTATCTTTCCTTTTATTAATTGGAGTTTCTCTATTGGCAGAAGGATTTGAGCAGCATATTCCTAAAGGATATATTTATTTTGCAATGGCTTTTTCTATTCTTGTAGAGATGCTCAATCTGAAGATGAAAAAATCATCTAAAAAGCCGGTTCATTTGCACAATGTGCCTACAGAACCAAAACATGTAGAGCATAAAGTTTAGAAAACCTTATAATCTAAGTATAGCTTCATCCTGAAATAAAATTTTTCCGGGATGAAGCTCTTTTGTGAATTTATCAGATAACTCTGCAAAGTAATCCTTTGAGATATTCTCCTTCGGGAAAGGAAGACCTAACCGGATGATCTTCTGGTTGAGAGAACTGATCTATAAATTGAACTTCTTTGTGTGCATCTAATGCTGCCCAGGCAAGTATCTGTTTAAATAAACTTATATCTACAGCCCCCGAGCATGAAAATGTTGCTAAAAGTCCGCCGCTTTCAAGCAAATGCATGGCGGTACGGTTCAGGTCTTTGTAAGCTCTGGATGCTTTTGTTAATGATGAGCGTGAAGGCGCATATTTAGGAGGATCAAGTATAATTATATCAAATTTCTCACCGCTTTCGCGGAATACACGCATTTGCTTATTTACATCTGATTGAAACTCCCGGTGTTTGCTCTGACCAAAGCCATTTAGCTCGATATTTTTTTTAAGAGTCTCAAGCGCCAAGGCAGAACTATCTACACTACTCACTTCTAAAGCTCCATTTTTAAGCGCATTTAGCGTAAAACCCCCTGAATAGCTGAAACAATCCAACACACGCTTGCCTTTTGAATGCTCTGCAACTAAGCGGCGGTTATCTCGTTGGTCACAATAAAAACCCGATTTCTGTCCATCGGCAATATTTACCTGGTATCGAATTCCATTTTCAAGGACATCCACAAACTCCGGTGGTTGAATTCCGGTTAAAATTCCTCCTGATGAATCATCCAGACCCTCATGGGCCCTGGAAGAAGCATCACTGCGGTCGAATATGCCTTTGGGATTAACTAATTTTTGAAGCTGATCTAATATGATAGGTTTTAATCTTTCAATGCCTGAAGTTAAAATTTGTACAGATAAGAAATCGGCAAATTTATCTACAATCAGGCCGGGCAAAAAATCAGCTTCACTAAAAATCAGGCGGTATGTATTGGTGTTGTTATTTTCCTGTAGTTCCTGCCGGGCTTTAACCGATTTACTAATCCGGTCTCTCCACCATTCTTCATTTATTTCTGTTTCAGAATTCCACTCCAATAAACGTACAGCTACCCTTGATTGATTATTGTAAAATCCGTAAGCCAAAAATTCATTTTGATAATCAACTACAGTTACAATTTCACCATTCTCCGGTTTGCCTTTAATATGATCTATTGCTCCCGAAAAAACCCATGGATGCAATTGTTTAACCGCTTTTTCTTTTCCCTTTTTTAATTTTACCAAATACATAGCGCAAAGCTACTATACAATTTTAAGAATCAACAGTCAGCGTGAACGATTATTAATCAACGCTAATCTAAATATTCCGGAGAATCAAACTTACTTGTGCCTGCCTTATAGTTATTATTAACTTTGACCATGGAAAACATTACGTGGCCCGATTTTGAAAAAGTAGAATTAAGGGCCGGAACCATAGTTGAAGTTCAGCCTTTCCCGGAGGCCAAAAAGGGAGCTTATAAAATTAAAGTTGATTTCGGAGATTTTGGGATACGGTGGAGCAGTGCTCAGATTACAAAGAATTACACAATAGCTGAATTGCCCGGAAAACAAATTATTGGAGTTACGAATTTTGCGCCTAAACAAATCGCCAACTTTATATCCCAATTTTTAATCACAGGTTTCACGGATTCTGCAGGAAATATTGTTCTTGCTTCAACAGATAAATCTGTTCCGAATGGTACTTTGTTAATTTAAACAGTTTCTAACATTTTTAATAATACAATTTTAGATGAGGTATATAAATTTTGAACAGGATGATGCATTCGCAAATGAATTCTTCATGAAAGAAGCATTAAAAGAAGCAAATCTGGCTCTTGAATTGGACGAAGTCCCAATAGGAGCAGTAGTTGTTCATAATGGAAAGATTATTGGTAGAGGTCATAACTTAACCGAAAGATTAAACGATGTTACTGCGCATGCAGAGATGCAGGCTTTTACAGCTGCTGCCAATTATATTGGCGCCAAATATCTAAAAGATTGTACATTATATGTTACTATAGAACCCTGTGTAATGTGTGCAGGGGCGGCTTACTGGACTCAAATAAGTAAAATTGTTTATGGTGCTTCTGATCCTCAACGGGGCTTTTCACAAATCAATCAAAAATTAACACATCCTAAAACTGAGATTATGAAAGGCATTTTAGAATTGGAATGCTCTCAGCTTATTAAAGATTTTTTTATAAGCAAGCGGAATAAACTTAATTCTTAATAGAACAATTCTCTGTATACAAGCTTATATTTGTGTTAGTATATTTTTTACAAAACTTTAAACAATAAGCACATGGCATTTGAATTACCTGCGTTAGCATACGCTACCGACGCTTTAGAACCACATATCGATAAGATGACAATGGAAATCCATCACGGCAAACATCATCAGGCGTATGTGGATAACCTGAATAAGGCATTAGCCGGAACAGATGGGGAAAAACGGGATATAGAAGAGATTCTAAAAAACATTTCACAATATCCTATGGCTGTTAGAAATAATGGTGGCGGCCACTTTAATCATACTTTGTATTGGACAATTATGTCTCCAAATGGTGGCGGAAATCCTGGCGGAGATTTAGAAGAAGCTATTAATAATGCATTTGGTTCTTTCGAAGATTTTAAAAAGAAATTCGCTGAAGCCGGAGCAACTCGTTTTGGATCTGGTTGGGCGTGGTTAACAGTAGATGCTGCAGGCAAACTTCAAGTTTCTTCAACTCCAAATCAGGATAATCCCTTAATGGATGTTGCTGAAGTAAAAGGAATTCCTATACTTGGAATGGACGTATGGGAGCACGCTTATTACCTTAAGTATCAAAATAAGCGTCCGGATTATATTTCTGCTTTCTGGAATGTAGTTAATTGGAAAGAGGTAGCTGATCGTTTTGCACAAGCAAAAAAATAAAGTCACAAGCAAACATTTAGAATAAAATGGTGTATTAATAGTACACCATTTTTATTTTAATATCATGAGAAAAATATACTCATTAACAGCCCTTTTAGTTGTTACCCTTCTTTCAAGCTGTGATTTAATTGGCGGCATTTTTAAAGCAGGTGCTTACACAGGAATTATTGCAGTTGTAATCATTATTGCAATTATTATCTGGATTATTTCTCGCTTCCGCGGAAGAGGTTAATCAAGAATATATTTCCATAATTTCTTTCTTCTTCTTACTGCGTAATGATTTTGGGACAATGTCCATAATTTCATTCTGAAGAATATTGATTAGATTCCTTTTCAGGAAATTTCTATGAATCACCAGGCTGATCTCCCGTGAAGGTTCGGGAGATTTAAAATGATGCACTCTTTCAAGTTGGCGTGGCGTAAAATCAACTAATGATAATTCAGGTAATATCGTCACGCCGCTATTTAAATCAACCATTCTTTTTAGCGTTTCTATACTGCCTGTATAGTATTCAAAATTTTTAAATACCGATCCGCTTTTTTTATAATTGCAGATATTCAGAACCTGATTTCTCATGCAATGGCCTTCGTTAAGAAGCCATAATTCATCCAGATTAATATCCTTGGATGTTATATTTTTTTTAGTAGCCAAATTGCTTGATTTGGAAGCATACACAACAAAGTTTTCATAAAAAAGAGGTATTTCTTTTAATGAACTATCATCCAGCGGAGTGGAAAGTAATCCGCAATCCAAAATTCCGTTTTTCAGGTCCTGGATAATTTTTTCAGTAGTATATTCCCAGATCATTAGCTGTACCTGAGGGAATTTTTTCATAAAATTTAAAATCACTTTTGGTAAAAGGTAAGGAGCAATTGTTGGAATTACACCAATTTTTAATTCGCCCTTGATATCTCCTTTTCTATCTGAGATAACTTCTTTGAGTTTGTAGCTTTCATTTAATACAATTCGTGCCTGCTCAATAATTTCTAAACCTATATCAGTGGGAATTACAGGCTGCTTGCTTCTGTCAAAAAGCTTAACACCCAAGGAATCTTCGAGCTTTTGAATCTGCATGCTTAAGGTAGGTTGTGTAACAAAGCACTTTTCAGCAGCTAAAACAAAATTTCTGTAAGTATCCAATGCCACAATATATTCAAGTTGTACCAATGTCATATAGTTTATTGCTATGTTATTATCAATAATATTGATTTTTTCTATTACAAAACTATGATTAATTTTAGTTTGATCTAAATCAATTAATCATGGAAAATAATAACAATAAATTGACTTCTTCATCGGGAATTCCTTATTCCGATAATGAGAATTCAATGAGTGTCGGCCCACGCGGTCCAATTCTTTTACAGGATTTCATTCTTCACGAAAAAATGGCTCATTTTAACCGTGAACGAATTCCCGAACGAGTAGTTCATGCAAAAGGTTCTGGTGCATACGGTACTTTTACAGTAACAAATGATATAAGTCAGTACACCCGTGCAAAAGTTTTTAATCAGGTTGGAAAGCAAACCCGGATGTTTCTTAGGTTTTCTACTGTGGGAGGAGAAAGAGGCTCGGCAGATACGGAAAGGGATCCACGGGGATTTGCTATGAAATTTTATACAGAAGATGGAAATTGGGATTTAGTAGGTAATAATACCCCTGTTTTCTTTGTGAAAGATCCGAAAAAGTTTGGCGATTTTATTCACACGCAAAAGCGGGATCCTCATACCAACTGTAAAAGCCCCACAATGATGTGGGATTTCTGGTCTTTAAATCCGGAAAGCCTGCATCAGGTTTTGATTTTAATGTCAGACCGCGGAACCCCTTTTGGATACAGGCACATGCACGGTTTCGGAAGTCATACTTTTTCTATGATTAATGCAGATAATCAACGGACATGGGTTAAATTTCATTTCATAACTCAACAAGGAATTCAAAATTTTAACAATGAAGAAGCCGGCTTAAAAAAGGGTGAAGATCCGGATTGGGCTCAGCGTGATCTTGTGGAAGCCATAGAGAGAAATGATTTCCCGAAATGGACAATGAAGATCCAGGTTATGTCTGAAGAAGAAGCAAAAACCTATCGATGGAATCCTTTTGATCTCACAAAAGTTTGGCCGCATGCTGATTTTCCACTTATAGATGTTGGTGTTATTGAATTAAATGAAAATCCGGATAATTATTTTGCGCATGTAGAACAGGCGGCTTTTGCTCCCGCACATGTTGTAGACGGAATCAGTTATTCTCCTGATAAAATGTTGCAGGGTCGTATTCTTTCTTATCCTGATGCTCAAAGATACCGGCTAGGTGGGAATTATGAGCATATTCCTGTGAACAGGTGTCCATACTTTGTGATTAATTATCAGAGAGACGGTGCTATGAGGACAGATGGAAATGGTGGGGCCAGTCCTAATTATTTTCCTAATAGTTTCGATAATATTATTGCAGATGGATCATATAAAGAACCTGCATGGCAACTGGATGATTCTTTAGCTGATCATTACGATAGAAATTCTCCCGGCGAAGACGATCACTACACACAGCCCGGAAATTTATTCCGGTTAATGGATACTGAAGCCAAAAAGAATACTATTCACAATATAGTGCAAGCTATGAAAGGAGTTTCCGGTCCTAAGAAAGATGAGATTTTAAACAGGCAATTATGTCATTGGTTTAGAGCCGACTTAAGCCTTGGTATGGGTATAGCCAACGGTTTAGGGTTGAATATTGAAGAATTATCATCATCTATGCCTCAGCACCAATATTAAAAAAATAAAAAAGGGGCAGCTCATTTTTGAGCTACCCCTTTTTTTATAATGAAATTGATTTATTCTACAGTAACAGATTTGGCCAGATTACGCGGCTGATCTACATTACATCCCCTCATAACTGCAATATGGTAGGATAATAACTGCAATGGAATTGTTGCTAATAATGGAAGAAACATTTCATCAGCTTCCGGAATTTCAATTGTATAATCAGCCATTTGCGTAACTTCAGTATCACCTTCAGTTACAATAGCTATTACAATTCCTTTTCTTGCTTTTACTTCCTGTATATTGCTAATTACTTTTTCGTAAGAAGAATTTTGAGTAGCTATAACAACTACCGGCATCTCTTCATCAATTAACGCAATAGGTCCGTGTTTCATTTCTGCAGCAGGATATCCTTCCGCATGGATGTAAGATATTTCTTTTAGTTTAAGAGCGCCTTCTAAAGCTACAGGGAAGCCACTGCCACGACCCAGGAAAAGAAAGTTTCTGGAATCTTTAAATTTCTCGGCAATTTCCTGAATGTGCTCATTAGATAACAAGCATTTCTCAATCAGATTAGGAATATTATCTAACTCGGTTAATAAATGAACCAGTTTAGATTGAGTGATAGTTCCTCTTTGTTGCGCCATATAAATAGCCATCAAAGTTAAAACGGTTACCTGAGCTGTAAATGCTTTGGTTGAAGCAACTCCTATTTCCGGCCCGGCGTGAGTGTAAACTCCGGCATGACTTGCACGTGGAATGGAAGCCCCAACCACATTACAAACTCCAAATATAGTAGCACCTTTTTGCTTGGCAATTTCTATTGCAGCCATTGTATCCGCTGTTTCTCCGGATTGAGAAATGGCGATAACAATATCCTTCTCAGAAATAATTGGATTTCTGTACCTGAATTCAGAAGCATATTCAACTTCTACAGGAATTCGTGCACATTCTTCTATCAGATATTCTGCTACAAGACCTGCATGCCATGAAGTACCGCATGCAACAATTACAATGCGATCAATATTTTTTAGTTTTTCAGCATATTCTTTAATACCACCCAGTTGAACTTGTCCTTCAGATGGGTAAATACGGCCACGCATGCAATCTTTAATAGATCGGGGCTGCTCGTAAATCTCTTTAAGCATAAAGTGATCGTAGCCGCCTTTTTCAAGCATTTCCAATTTTAATTCAAGTTCCTGGATATAGGGAGTCTGAACGATGTTATCGATACTTTTAATTAATAACTCATCTCTCTTTATATAAGCGATTTCATTATCATTAAGGTAAATAACATTTTTTGTATATTCAATAATAGGTGATGCATCTGATGCGACAAAATATTCATTTTTGCCTACGCCTAAAACCATTGGACTGCCTTTTCTGGCTGCAATTAACTGATCGGGTTCATCTTTGCTCATTATAACAATAGCATAAGCGCCGATAACTTCGTTTAAGGCTATTCTTACTGCTTCGCGAAGATCAACACTAGTTTGCTCTTGAATATCCTGAATTAAATGAATTAACACTTCAGTATCTGTATCACTTTTGAAAGTGTGACCTCTGGAGATTAATGTTTCTTTTAATGAGGAATAATTTTCAATTATACCATTATGGATAATTGCCAGATTATCATCTCCGGAAGTATGAGGATGAGAATTCCTATCTGATGGAGCACCATGTGTGGCCCATCTTGTATGTCCCATTCCCATATGACCACCAAGATTTACACCCTGGGTAAAATCTTCTAATTCGCTAACCTTCCCTGCTTTTTTATAAATATTTAAGCCGCCGTTCATTAAGGCAACTCCTGCGCTGTCATAGCCACGATACTCTAAGCGATGTAAGCCTTTAATTATTATAGGCCAGGCTTCGCGATAGCCTATATAACCAACAATTCCACACATAAATTTTAACTGATAATAAATAAATGAAAACTAATCTACATAATATGTAGACTAGTTTAAAATAGAAACTTAAGAGAATTGTTTTAATTCACTTTAGTGTATAGAATATTTAACTTCATTTTGTTGGGAGTAGAACTTTGACCAGAGCCAATTACTACCCGGGCTGCAGTAGACCCTGCAGGAAAAATACCATTTAAGCGAGTAGAATTATTATCTACTGCGGCGATATAAGTATCATATTGTTTTAATTTTCCATTGATTAAATCCTGAACATACGCGGTTACTACAAATTTATATCTTTTGAGTGAACTGTTATAGAATCCTCCAAAGTCAGTATCAGATAATGCACGTGCATCTCTGTCGCTTACATCAGGGATAAGTACACGTTGCTCAGCAATGTCTGTACTGTATAAAAATAATCGTGGTGCAGGCTCAAATATTCCAAAATTACCTTCAACTGTAACTACAAGTTCTGCTTTATTCACTACAATATTACCCAACTCTTTAAGCTTTGTAATGAACGGAAAATTTAGTTTGGTCTTTACTCCGGCCATTGGCTGAATAAAATTGTAATTATATGAGGTTAAAGGGTTATTTAACTGAGTTTGAACTTCAGTACCCCTATAATCGTGAACGAATGTGCCTG
This sequence comes from Daejeonella oryzae DSM 19973, assembly GCF_000422945.1. GTDB lineage: Bacteria > Bacteroidota > Bacteroidia > Sphingobacteriales > Sphingobacteriaceae > Daejeonella > Daejeonella oryzae. The sequence goes on along the minus strand of NZ_AUHA01000002.1, from coordinate 714,571 downwards.
CAATTGGTCCTGCCGAATTTTGTATTGCAAAAGAAGTAACTGTAGTATCTGTTGCTGTTCCGTTTTTGCTTTTGTAGTACAGCTCTAACTTGCTTCCGTTGGTTCCAAGATCCAGAAAGGCAATGCCTCCAACGCCCGCTGTTGCGGATTTATTAACTGTAAGATAGAGACCTTTTACAAAATTATTAAATACAGTGTTATCTTTAAAAGATTCAGGATTACCATTTAAGAAATTATCGCTGATATAAGACGAGCTTATTGGGATTCTTAATTGCGGAGCCTGCTTTTTTTTAATATCAGGTTTCCCTGTTACTATCTCGGTAATTTCCACACTATCCTTTATATTAACTTTTGAAGTTTTACTTCCAATAATATCGGGATTGTAAGTATGTAAAGCTGTGTTAAGGAAATTGCTGGATGATGTTAATCTATCCGTTAATGTATAAACTTCAAACTTGTGCAATGCATTTGGATCTCCAAAATACTCATCAGAATATTTTAAAACTAATACAGCCGAATCCAGAACAGGAGTAGTTCCGAATGTTAAAGGAGAAGTAGGCAAATTTAAAGATGCCGCAATACTTGAAGTAGTTGGGCCAAAAATAGGATCATCTAAATTTCCGATTGGAAAATCTGACATTGAATTGGTTATAATCGAATCTTCTTTCACTGTAAAAGATCTGATTGAAACCGTATCTATTAGATTGCCGGTAATTGCATCTGATGGATCTACATCTAAGCCAATACTATCCGGATTTTCGCAGGCTGATAAAATGAAAAGACTTATCAACAATGTCAATAAGTCTAGTTTATATAATTTCATATGTGTACTCTACTTTAAGCTACAGAAACGAGTTCTTCTATTGCAAATTCTTCGTAAAGGTTAGAATAATTTTCGAAATCAGAAGTTGAATTGAAGTCTAAGGTAGGTTTACCTGCTTTTTTAACAAACTTTAACACTTCTGCGTTTATTGTATCACTGGCAAATACAACAGCATCAGAATAAGTAATAGCTCCGTTATTTAAAGCTGTAATATCTGAAGCTTTATAGGCATCCATGTCGGTAGATTTCATACCGCTCATTAAAGATTTCTCTATAAACTTATCACTTAGTTTTTCGGTAAAGCTATCTTCGTAAACAGAATATATAACCTTAGCGTTTTTAAAAGTAGGATCGTCCTTGTATAAAGTTTTTAAATAAGCCGGAACAAGAGAACTCATCCATCCGTGACAATGAACCACGTCAGGAGACCATCCTAGCTTTTTAACAGTTTCTAAAGCGCCTTTGCAAAAGAAAATTGCTCTTTCATCATTATCAGCATAAAATTTGTTCTCTTTATCTCTGAAAACATATTTACGTTGAAAGTATTCTTCATTATCCAGAAAATAAACCTGCATTCTTGCCGCCGGAATGGAAGCCACTTTGATAATCAGCGGGTTGTCATTATCTTCAATAATAATATTCATTCCTGACAATCGGATTACTTCATGTAACCGATTACGTCTTTCATTGATATTCCCGAAACGGGGCATTAAAATACGGATTTCAAAACCCTTATCCTGCATTGCCTGGGGAAGTTGACGTGTAATTTCAGAAATTTTGGTTAGTTCCAGGAAAGGCGACATCTCATGGGTAATATACAGAAGCTTCGTTTTTGCCATCTCCGATTAGATTTAATTTAATTTTTGGAAAAGTATTTGGAAGCGCAAATATAAGCATATAATATGAAATATCAACGATTTATGAAACTTGTTTTGGTGAATATTAAGTATTTCCCCATTTTTGACGGTTAATTAACGAACTACCAAATTGAAAATTTTCCATACCCGTTCAGGTCTTTCTACATATTTAAATTCGAAAAAAACTTCAAATTTTTCGGTGGGATTGGTGCCTACCATGGGTGCTTTACATAACGGCCATTTATCATTAATTGAAATTGCGGCTAACCAAACGGATCTGGTAGTTTGCAGTATTTTCGTAAACCCCACTCAATTTACTGATTCAAAAGATCTGGATAATTATCCCCGGCCAATTGAAAATGATATTGCCAAGCTGGAAGCTGCCCATTGCGACGTACTATTTTTACCATCGGTTTCTGAGATGTATCATAAAACAGAGCAATGGCATATTGATTTGGGCGATTTGGATAAACGGCTGGAAGGTAAAATAAGACCAGGCCACTATCAGGGTGTAACCCAGATTGTGAATAAACTTTTTACTACTGTAAATCCGGACAAAGCATTTTTTGGGCAAAAAGATTATCAGCAATTTTTAGTTATTAAAAAGATGGTCGATCAGCTTAAATTAGACGTTGAGTTGATTATGTGTCCGATAATTCGGGAGCAGGATGGGCTGGCGATGAGTTCCCGTAATATTCATTTATCCCCTAAAGAGCATGCTGATGCACTTATTTTAAACCAGGTACTAAAATTTCTGGAAGAGAATTTTAAAACTCAAAACTTAATAAATCTGGAAAAAGAAGCCACTAAAATTTTAGAATCATCAGAAGGAATTGAACTGGAATATTTAGAAATCTGCAATGCAGATAATTTAGAGCCGGTTAATTCTGAAGATTACCCGAGTTTAGTTGCATTAGTTGCAGCCAAAGTAGGTCGTACCCGTTTGATAGACAACACTATATTAAGGTAAAATTGTAAAATTTGGCCATTTACGGGCATATGGAAAGTTTTATTAATTTTGCATCATGATAATTGAGATTTTAAAATCCAAAATCCACAGAGCTAAAGTTACCCAGGCAGAATTAAACTACGTTGGAAGTATTACAATTGATGAGAATTTATTGGATGCGGCTAATATTATTGCGAATGAGAAAGTTCAGATTGTAAATAATAATAACGGTGCAAGATTTGAAACTTACGTAATTAAGGGCGAGAGAGGATCCGGAATAATTTGTTTGAATGGAGCTACAGCACGTTTAGCGCAAGTTGGAGACATTGTTATTATCATGTCATATGCTCATATGGACTTTGAAGAGGCCAAAGCATATAATCCTCTATTGGTTTTTCCAGACGATCATAACAGGCTTTTGCATTAATACTTAGTGTCTAAATAATGACTAAACTGGAAATTCTGCAACGGAAAATAGTAAGTGTCCAGGAACTACTTCCTTTGCTTCATATCTGGAAGTTTAAGGGGAATAAAGTTGTTTTTACCAATGGGTGTTTCGATCTTCTTCACCGCGGCCATATTGACTACCTGTCTAAAGCTGCAGATCTGGGGGACAGATTAATAGTTGGCTTAAATACAGATTTGTCAACTAATAATTTAAAGGGAGAAGGCCGCCCAATAACCGATGAATTATCTCGTGCTACCCTATTAGCATCCTTGTTTTTTGTAGAAGCAGTCGTTCTTTTTGATGAACCAACTCCTTTAGATCTTATTAAGATTATAAATCCCGAAGTTTTAGTAAAAGGCGCAGATTATTCTATAAATCAAATAATAGGTGCTGATTATATTCATGAAAATGGAGGGAGAGTAGAAACAATTGAATTTCTACCGGGCTATTCAACATCATTAATTGAGCAAAAAATTAAAGGATTATAAGATTTAGTTTATCACCCTTATTTGATAATCCGGCTTCATCAACTGATATTTCTCAAATTAAAGAATTCCCTTAAATCACTTCCTTACTCTATATTCTCTGCAATCGTTAATATTTCGTAACTGAAGCGTAAAATCCTTAAAGCAGGGTAAAACATTCATTTTAAATCCTATTTTTGGACAAAGTTAACCTTGATTTTTATATGTATTTCGAACTATCAGAAGAGCAGGTAATGATTCAACAAGCAGCAAGAGATTTTGCGCAGAATGAATTAAAGCCCGGAGTAATTGAGCGTGATGAACATCAGAAATTTCCCCATGAGCAAATAAAAAAGCTAGGCGAATTAGGCTTTTTGGGAATGATGGTTGATCCTAAGTATAATGGTTCCGGCCTTGACGCTGTTTCATACGTTCTGGTAATGGAAGAACTTTCTAAAATAGATGCTTCGGCTTCTGTCGTAGTTTCTGTGAATAACTCACTGGTTTGTTATGGATTAGAAAATTATGGTAATGATTTTCAAAAGGAAAAATATTTAAAGCCATTAGCTTCAGGCGAGAAAATTGGCGCTTTCTGCTTGTCAGAGCCCGAAGCCGGATCTGATGCTACTTCGCAAAAAACTTCTGCCATTGATATGGGAGATTATTATTTGCTAAATGGGGTAAAAAATTGGATTACCAATGGAAGTACTGCATCAACCTATCTGGTAATTGCACAAACGGATACTTCAAAACGCCACCGTGGTATCAATGCACTGATTGTTGAAAAAGGCATGGAAGGATTTACTGTTGGCGCCAAAGAAAATAAATTAGGCATCAGAGGTTCAGATACGTGTTCTCTGATGTTTACAGATGTAAAAGTTCCTAAGGAAAACCGCATTGGCGAAGAAGGCTTTGGCTTTAAGTTCGCCATGAAGACTTTGGAAGGTGGCCGCATTGGAATTGCTGCCCAGGCTTTAGGAATTGCTTCCGGAGCTTATGAACTTGCTTTGAATTATTCTAAGGAGCGTAAAGCATTCGGAAAAACTATTTCAGAACACCAGGCCATCCAATTTAAATTAGCCGATATGGCTACAGAAATTGAAGCCGCCAGAATGTTATGCTTAAAGGCTGCCTGGTTAAAAGATCAGGGATTGCCTTATGCTCAGGCAAGCTCAATGGCAAAATTATATGCTTCACAAGTAGCCATGAAAACTACTGTAGAAGCCGTGCAGATTCATGGTGGTTACGGATTTGTAAAAGAATATCATGTTGAACGATTAATGCGTGATGCAAAAATTACGCAAATTTATGAAGGTACATCTGAAATACAGCGGATTGTAATCGCAAGAGAAGTATTAAGTCAATAATTATACAGGCCCATGAAAAGGATTTTTCCCATTTTAATAATTTCTTTTGCTATTTTTTCAATGTCTGCATGTACCAATCAAAAGGCAGATTTAAAAAATGGTGTTTGGCGTGCTACTCTTAAGACTGCATTAGGGGCAGAAATTCCATTCAATTTTGAAGTTCTAGATTCGGCAGGGAAAAAGCATTTTGACATTATAAATGGTAAAGAAAGATTCAGAGTCGATGAAGTGACAATTAAAGAAGATTCAGTTTATATTCAAATGCCGCTGTTTGACTCGGAAATAAAAGCTGTATTTGAGGGGAATAATTTAGTTGGGAAATGGATAAAACATCTGGCAACAGAAGATGTGGCAATGATTTTTAAGGCACAGCCGGATGAATCATGGAGATTTTTTAAAACCAATGTAACTACAGAAAAAAATATTTCTGGTCGCTGGTCAGCTTCTTTTATCAGTACAGATAAAAAAGATACTACAGTTGCTGTGGGAGAATTTCAGCAAAATAGTAACAAACTCACCGGAACATTTTTAACAAGTACTGGTGATTACAGGTTTTTGGAAGGAACCGTTTCTGATAATAAACTTTATCTTTCATGTTTTGATGGCTCAAACGCTTATCTGTTTACTGCAAAATTGCAAAATGACAGCACGCTTGTGGAGGGAACATTTTATTCCGGATTTTCTTCAGTGGAAAAATGGTCTGCTAAAAGAGATGAGCATGCCCTTTTACCTGATGCTTATTCTCTAACTGCTTTAAAAGCCGGGTCTTCTTCGATTGATTTTAACTTTCCGGATCTGAATGGCAAAAAGGTTTCACTCTCTGATAACAAATTCAAGGACAAAGTTGTTATAGTTCAGTTCTTCGGATCATGGTGTCCTAATTGCATGGATGAAACAGCATATTTAGCTCCCTTTTATAAAAAATATCAAGATAAAGGAGTAGAAATTGTTGGATTGGCATATGAGAGATCTACAGATTTTAACGTGGCGAAAAAAAATGTAGAAAGATTGAAAAATAGATTTGATGTAACCTATGATCTGTTAATTACCGGATACAGCAATGATAAAATCGAAGTAGCTAAAAGTTTGCCCATGCTAAATAATTTTGTTGCTTTTCCTACAGTTATGATTATCGGAAAAGATGGTAAAGTGAGAAAGATTCATACAGGCTTTGCCGGTCCCGGAACTGGAAATTATTATACTGAATTTGTAAGTGAGTTTGAAGAAACCATTAAAACTCTGATTGCAGAAAATAATTAGTTATGAAATTGAAATATTGCATTTGCTGTCCAATAGTGGCAGCATTTTTTTTAGCAGCTTGTTCTTCAATCCAAAAAACAACTCTTGATCCGGTGGTAGTAACCGAAAACGCATCAGGTGTAAACTACCGCGGAAGTTATCCGCTATTAACCGATATAGAACACACAAAGCTAGATGTGAGTTTTAACTGGGATAGCGCATATGTAATTGGTAAAGCCACCATCACAGCCAGACCTTATTTTTATCCTTCTGATCATGTAATTTTAGATGCTAACGGTTTTCGTTTAAATAGTATTTCGCTGGTTACCCAGGATGAAAAAAAACCATTAAGATATACTTATAACGGCAAGAAAATCGATATACAGTTAGATAAAATTTACAAACGCGACCAAAAATTTGTACTCTATATTGAATATGTCGCTATGCCCGAAAAGTTAAAAGCGGGAGAGGATATTGCCTCAGCCGGGGATAGAGGTATTTATTTTATCAATAAAGACGGTAAAGATAAAACCAAGCCCCGTCAAATCTGGACTCAGGGTGAAACAGAATGTAATTCAACCTGGTTTCCTACCATTAACGGACCACAGGAGAAAATGACCCAGGACGTAAATATTACCGTGCCGAATGAATACGTGACCTTATCTAACGGAACTTTAGAATATTCCAGTTTAAATGGAAATGGAACACGTACGGATAGCTGGAGGCAAGAACAGCCGCATTCTACTTATTTAACTATGCTTGCGGTGGGTAATTTTGCAATAACCAAAGATACCTGGAGGGATAAGGAAGTTAACTATTATACCGAGCCCGAGTTTGCCCCGACCGCCAAACTTGTGTTTGGCAAAACTCCGGAAATGATGGAGTTCTTTTCTGAAAAATTAGGTGTAGAATACCCCTGGGATAAATATTCTCAGATAGTAGTTCGTGATTTTGTGAGCGGAGCTATGGAGAATACGTCTGCATCAGTCTTTTTTGAAAAAATGAATATGACTGCCGGCGAATATCTTGATGAAAATCATGAAGACATAATCTCACATGAACTATTTCACCAATGGTTTGGAGATCTGGTAACCGCCGAATCATGGGCAAATCTTCCGCTAAATGAATCCTTTGCTACCTATGGTGAGTATTTATGGGATGAATATAAATACGGACGTGAAACGGCAGATGTTAAAGGTTTGGAGGATATGATGGCTTATTTGGCAGGCTCGCGAAAAAAACAGGTAGATCTCATCCGTTTTGATTATTCAGATCGTGAACAAATGTTTGATGAAGTGAGCTATCAAAAGGGTGGGAGAATTTTACACATGCTTCGCAAAGTAGTTGGAGACGAAGCATTTTTTAAATCTCTTAATTTATACTTAACAAGCAATAAATTTCAAACTGCCGAAGTGCACGATCTTCGATTGGCATTTGAAAAGATCAGCGGTCAGGATTTAAGCTGGTTTTTTAATCAATGGTTTCTTGCATCTGGTCATCCGGTATTAAATATCCAAACCAGTTATGATCAGGTTAACAAGCAGGCTATAATTACTATTCAGCAAAAACAGGATTTTGAACAAACACCTTTATATCGTCTTCCAATTTCAATTGACATTTATTCTGAGAATAATACAGAGCGAAAAGAAATAGTTTTAACAAAACAAAATCAAACGTTTAATTTCCCGTATTCATCTGCTCCAAAGCTAATCAATGTAGATGCTGAAAAATACTTACTGGCCGAAAAATCAGAAATAAAGACACTCCAGGAATATGTTTTTCAGTATCTCCATGCGCCATTATTCATGGACAGGTTTGAAGCTATATTGAAGCTTGAAAATATGAAAAAAGAAGTATTGGCAAGACAAACCATTATAAAAGCTCTTAATGATAAAAATTATGTGTTAAGGCAATTGGCTGTAGAATTTGTAAATGAATTGGAACCGGCTGAAAAAGCAGGAGTTTATCAGCAAATAAAAACCATGGCTGTTAAGGATGAGGTTTCTCATGTACGTGCTTCAGCGGTAAAAATTCTGGCAAAGGCGTTTACGGCAGAAAACAATGAGGATGTGTTTAAATTAACAGCGCAAGATAAAGCCCCAAGTGTAGTGAAAGCTACAAATGAGGCTCATCAATAATTAAATGCAAATTTTTTAGGCTCTATCTTTAGAAAATGCTCCAAACAGCATTTTAATAAGAGCAAGCACTATTGCAAAAATCATAGCAGAGAAAAATCCGTTCGTATTGAAGCTGGACATCAGACTGTCTACTAATAAAACCATTAATACGGTTATTATAAATGACATCAGCCCCAGCGTAAGAAAGTTAATTGGAAATGTTAACAGTCTCAATATGGTTCCAATAGTGGCGTTTGCCAATGCTATAAGAACACCGGCGATAAGTGCGCTCCAGAAATTTGCAACGTCCACTCCGGGAAGGAGATATGCTGCAATTGCAACCGCGGCGCCCATTAATAAAATCTCGATAATTAGTCTCATAATTGATTTGGTTTGATTAGGATTATAAAATTGCTTAACCATGAAGGTGGAAAATCTGTTTTACATTATTTTATTTATTTTCTTGTCATTAAACGGTTGTCTACCTTCTGAAACAGCTGATGATAACTCAACCTTATTGGTTATCAAGCTTTCGCAGGATAGTTCATCGGTAGAATTACATGGAATTCCGGCAGATGTACTGGCAGATTTTAAGGCTGATTCTCTGACTGAAAAAGAGTGGAACAGCTTTTTTGCAGTTTATTTGGAGCCCGCTAATCCTGAACTTCGCGAAATCCAGCGCCCCTTAAAAGGAACGTATCAGGTTATAGGCTCCATGGTAAGTTTTACGCCTCTGGAATTTTTTCAGAAAAAGCATTCCTATTTTGTACACTGTTATGCCCGTAAACTGTTTGTTGAACCTGCAGATATTATAAAAAGCGGGAAACTTCCTTCAAAAAACTCGGTACAAGAAGTAGTGTTTGATTTTTAGCTGTCGGCTTAAAGAATCAACTTCTATCCCGTAAGTTTCAAGCTTGCATAATGGTTAATTATGAGTGAGTTATAAATGTAACCGGTGGAAGGAATGTAGTGAATTTTGAAAAGAGCACTTTGTCGCTAAAAGAATTTATCTATATTTGCAATAATCTAAGGAGAGTCCCGCTAATACCGGGGCTCTTTTTTTTACCTGCCGGTTTTATTCCGGAATATTAAATAGTGATGGATATAGAAAAACGGGTAATTGAGTTAGTAGAAGAAAAAATTGCCGACCGCCCTGACTTGTTTATTGTAGACGTAAAAATGCATGCGAGCGGACTTTTGACTATTTTAATAGATGGTGATCAGGGTGTTGGAATACAGGATTGTGCCGGAATAAGCCGGCATGTTGGTTTTTATCTCGAAGAAGAGAATGTAATTGAGCTGGCCTATCATCTGGAGGTTTCATCTCCCGGTTTAGATGCGCCGTTTAAATCTATTCGTCAGTACAGTAAAAACATAGGCAGATCAGTAACTGTTAAACTAACAGATAATAACAGCAAAGAAGCCAAATTACTACAGGTTGAAGAAAGTGGGATAACTGTAGAAGAAAATATAAAAGAAAAAGGGAAGAAGGCACAACTGGTCAATAATTTTATCCCGTTTGACCAAATAGCTGAAACTAAGGTGTTAATTTCATTCAAGTAGAACAGATGAGCAATATAAATTTAATTGATTCATTCCAGGAGTTTAAGGACTTTAAAAATATTGACCGCCCAACGGTAATTAGTGTTTTGGAAGAAGTGTTCCGTAGTATGCTGCGTAAGCGTTACGGTACTGATGAAAATTGCGATGTAATCGTAAATCCGGATAATGGAGATTTAGAAATCTGGCGTACACGTACAGTAATGGAAGACGGTTTTTCTGAGGATGATGATCTGGAGATAGAACTGGCCGAAGTGAAAAAGATTGATCCTGAATTAGAAGTAGGTGATGATTTTATTGAACAGATAACTTTAGAAAGCTTTGGTCGCCGTGCAATTTTAGCTGCTCGTCAAACACTTGTTTCTAAAGTTCTGGAATTAGAGAAAGACGAAATTTATAAAAAATATAAAGATCGCGTAGGCGAGATTGTTACCGGTGAAGTATACCAGGTTTGGAAAAAAGAAACCCTGGTTTTAGATGATGAAGGCAATGAGCTTCTCTTGCCAAAAACGGAGCAAATTCCTGCAGATTATTTCAAAAAAGGAGATTCTGTAAGAGCAATCATCGAGAAAGTGGAAATGGTTAACAATAATCCTAAAATTATTATTAGCCGTACAGCTCCTGAGTTTTTACAGCGGTTGTTTGAAATGGAAGTTCCTGAAATCTTTGATGGTTTGATTACCATTAAAAAGATTGTACGTGAACCTGGTGAAAGGGCAAAGGTTGCAGTCGAATCTTACGATGATCGTATCGATCCGGTTGGTGCCTGTGTGGGTATGAAAGGTTCCCGTATTCATGGAATTGTTAGAGAATTAAAAAATGAAAACATTGATGTTATAAATTATACCAATAACATTTCGTTATATATTCAAAGAGCCTTAAGTCCGGCAAAAATCACCACGATTAAATTAGATGATGAAGAAAAACGGGCTGCGGTTTATTTAAAACCAGATCAGGTTTCTTTAGCCATCGGACGCGGTGGTCACAATATCAAATTAGCCGGAAAATTAACCGGATATGAAATTGATGTTTATCGCGAAGCGCAGGAAGATGATGAGGATGTAGATATTGAAGAATTCTCTGATGAAATTGAAAGTTGGGTAATTGATGAGTTTAAGAAAATAGGTTTAGATACTGCAAAATCTATTTTAGAACTTTCAACAGACGAACTGGTTAAACGGACAGATCTTGAAGAAAATACAGTAAAAGATGTACTGGATATTTTAAGATCAGAATTTGAATAGGGTTACATTTTATAGGTTTTTAGAATTAAGTAAGTATGGTTATAGCAAAACCGAATTTTCAAAACGTATAACATGAGTTAAAATACGTAGTTTTGTAAAAAAATAAGCGAGGTTAAATATTAAATGTCAGAAGGTAAAAGCACAAATTTACTTAAAGCTGCAAAAGAGCTGAATATTGGATTATCCACAGCGGTTGAGTTTTTAGGAAAAAAAGGTCATCAGGTTGAAGCCCGACCTAATACTAAACTCACCGATGAGATGTATGATGTTCTTTTGAAAGAGTTTCAGGGTGATAAAATCGTTAAGGAAGAAGCCAAGCAAATTGTAATTGGTAAAATCCGTCGGGATGAAACACCAGTAGCTCCGGAGAGAATAGAATCACAGCGTTCTAAGGAATTTGAACAGGAAGAGATCCTGATTAAAAACGTAAATAGTTTCATTCCTCCTGCGGTAGAAAAGCCAAAGCCAGAAGTTTCTGAGCCTAAAGCAGAAGAACCTAAAGCAGTTGAAGGATCCTTGCCTGGTGTTAAGGTAGTTGGTATGATTAATTTAAATGATCTCAACCCTAAAACCCGCCCTGACAAAAAAGCTCCGGAAGCTGAAAAGCCGGTTGCTCCTGCTCCAGAAATTGTGAAAGTTGAGGAAATAAAAGTTTCTGAACCGGAAAAAATTATAGAGGCAAAGCCTGTTGAAGTTCCAAAACCAGCGGAAGTTCCCGAAGTAAAAAAGGAAGAAAAACCAGTTGTTGAAGAGAAAAAAGCTCTTGAGCCGATAGTTGAAATTAAAAAGGAAGAAGTTCCGGTTGCTATTCCTGAAAAGCCTAAGGCTCAGGAAGAAAAGCCTAAACCAGAAACACCTAAGCCCGAAGTTAAGGCTGAAGAAAAACCGGATGTTCCGGCTTCTTCTACCGGTGCGCCAGAATTATTCAGAACCAAAACAGATCGTTTAACAGGTCCGAATGTAATTGGTAAGATTGAATTACCAACTCAGCCTGCACGTCGCGGTCAGCCGGTTGCTTCATCTTCAAATGTTGCAGGCGGAGATCATAAACGCAAACGTAAACGTAAAGATCATCCAACAGGAGGCAATGCTCCTGGGGTTGCCGGCCAAGGTCCAAACAGACCGGCTGCACCAAATACACCCGGAAGTCCAAATCAGCCGCAAGCTGCACGTCAGCCATATCGGGGTAATGCCGGTCCAAACAACCGTGGCCCTCAAACAGGCGGCCCTGGTGCAAGACCTGATTTCAGGAATAAAGCAAGAACACCGGATGGTCCTAAAGCAGAGCCAACAGATAAAGAAATTCAGGATCAGATTAAAGCCACATTAGCTCGTTTAAGCGGTGCGGGTAAGTCTGGTAAATTTGCTCAGCGTGCAAAGTTTCGCCGTCAAAAGCGGGATGATGTTGCCCAAACTGCAGAAGATGCAGCAATGGAACGCGAGTTGCAATCAAAAATAATCAGGGTTACAGAGTTTGTTACAGCCAATGAACTGGCTAACATGCTTGATGTTCCCGTAACTCAGATCATCTCAACTTGCATGAGTTTGGGAATGTTCGTTTCTATTAATCAGCGACTGGATGCAGAAACTTTAACTATCGTTGCCGACGAGTTTGGCTACGAAGTTGAGTTTGTAAAACCGGAAGATGAAGAAATCGGTGTACTGGATGAAGTAGATTCAGAAGAAGATCTGATCACCCGTTCACCAATCGTTACCGTTATGGGTCACGTCGATCATGGTAAAACATCATTACTGGATTTTGTACGTAAAGCAAACGTAATTGCCGGTGAGGCAGGTGGTATTACTCAGCACATTGGTGCTTATGAAGTAAAACTCGAAAACGGAAGAAGTGTTACTTTTCTGGATACACCGGGTCACGAAGCATTTACTGCGATGCGTGCCAGGGGTGCTCAGGTAACCGATATTGCAATTATTGTAATTGCTGCGGATGATAGTGTAATGCCTCAAACTAAAGAAGCAATTAATCATGCTCAGGCTGCCGGCGTACCAATTGTATTTGCATTCAGTAAAATCGATAAACCGGGAGCCAATACAGATAAAATCCGCGAACAGTTATCAACCATGAATATTATGGTTGAAGAGTGGGGTGGTAAATTTCAAACTCAGGAAATTTCAGGTAAAACAGGTTTAGGAGTTGAAGCTTTATTAGAAAAAGTCTTGCTTGAAGCCGACATGTTAGATCTGAAGGCGAATCCTAATAAACGTGCCGTAGGTACAGTTATAGAATCAGCTCTGGATAAAGGCCGAGGAATTGTTACTACAGTATTAATTCAGGCAGGAACTTTAAAAGTTGGTGATCCTATTCTAGCAGGCTGTTTTAGCGGTAGGGTAAAAGCACTGCATAATGACCGCGGACAAAAAGTAAATGAGGCCGGACCATCTACACCGGTGCAGGTATTGGGTATGCAAGGTGCGCCAACCGCAGGAGATCGTTTTAACTCTCTCGAAAGTGAAGTTGAAGCACGTACTGTTGCTAATAAGCGTTTACAATTACAACGTGAGCAAGGACTTCGTACTCAGAAACATATCACTCTGGATGAAATCGGTCGTCGTTTGGCTATCGGAAACTTTAAAGAACTTAATATCATTGTTAAAGGTGATGTGGATGGTTCAATTGAAGCATTATCCGATTCATTATTAAAACTTTCTACTGAACAAATTCAGGTTAATATTATTCATAAGTCGGTAGGTCAGATTTCAGAATCTGATGTATTATTAGCTTCTGCATCAGATGCGATTATTATCGGTTTCCAGGTTCGTCCTTCGGGAGGTGCCCGTAAACTAGCCGAGCAGGAACAAATTGATATACGTTTATATTCTATTATTTACGATGCGATCAATGAAGTGAAAGCTGCAATGGAAGGTATGCTTGCTCCTGAATTCGTAGAAAAAATTACATCGAACGTAGAAATTCGCGAAGTATTCAAAATAACCAAAGTTGGAACTATTGCTGGCTGTATGGTTCTGGATGGTAAGATCACAAGAAACAGTAAAATCCGTATTATACGTGATGGTGTTGTTGTTTTTGCCGGCGAACTTGCTTCTTTAAAACGATTTAAAGATGACGTTAAGGAAGTTACTAAAGGCTATGAATGTGGATTGAATATTCACAACTTTAATAATATTGAAGTTGGAGATATTGTTGAATCATACGAACAGGTAGAAGTAAAAGCTAAATTGTAAGTTTTATAAATATTAATATATAAAGCGATCTCCGGATCGCTTTTTTTGTTTGTAATTTCACGACTCCTCAGTTGTTAAATTTTAATTGAAAAAAAGTGGGTCTTGTAAAATCATATAAACGATTGGTCAACAAATTAGCCAGTAATAAATATAAAGGTAGAAATATTGAACTTGAGTTAGAGAGAATCAGGTTGTTGGATAGATTTACTGTTGGAACCGCTCAGGTTTTTGATAGGCCCTTTAAATTTCATGATGCTGCAAGCTTTATAGCCACATTTGATGAGCTGTTTAGAGATCAGATTTACCTTTTCGAGCCCTCAAAAAATTCTAATATAATTCTTGATTGCGGAGCTAATATGGGACTAAGTGTTTTATATTTTGCCCAAAATTATCCAAAGCATCAGATAATTGCCTTTGAACCCGAAGAGCATATTTTTAATATCCTCCAGGAAAATGTCAATACATTTCAATTGAAAAATGTCACATTACATAATAAGGCAGTGTGGACAAAATCAGAAACCTTGGAATTTTATTCAGACGGAGGAATGGGAGGCCGCGTAAATCAGCAATACGCACAGCAAAAACCCGTCAGGATTGACGCGGTGCCTTTATTGGATTTTATTACAGAGGATGTTGATTTTTTAAAAATGGATATAGAAGGTGCTGAAGATGAAGTTCTAAAATACTGCAGTTCTGAGCTCCACAAAATCAACAATATATTTTTTGAGTATCATAATAACTTTCAAAAGAAGCAAACTCTGCATGAATTACTCGCCTTAATTCAGCAGCAAGGCTTTACATATTATATAAAGGAATCGGCAAAGCGAAAGCGTCCGTTTGAAGATCAAAAATTAATTTGTGAAACGTTTGATATGGCACTTAATGTATTTTGTTATAAATCTTAAATGGTATAAAGATCACTTATTCTTCTTTTTTGGCTTGTATTCAGCTTTACTGGTAAGGAATTTATAGTACTGCCTTATTAAAAACATTACCGGTCTCAAATTAAAAAAGTGAAAAGCTATGCGATTGCCTGAAATATACATTCGGGTGATGGTTGTCGACATAAAGCGGCCTCTAAATGCTTTTCTGTATTTTCTCATTAAAGCAATCCTCAGTTTATCAAAACTCTGATCTGCATTTCCATCGCTTTTATGAGTAAGATTGAAATCAATAATATAGGCGTTAAAGCCAAGAGCATCTGCCATAAGGCAAATATCTGTTCCATACATATGAAATCCCTTTAGATCAGAAGAGAGAGCTAAATTGGCGTCATTTCTTATGACCATAAAGTTTTCGTCAACGGTTTGAGCCTTTAATGGTAATATGTTTTCAAGCAATCTGTTACCCGATTTTTGTGTAAGATGCATTGCAAGATATTTCAGATTTATTCCTCCGGCATTAGCCAGGATTGCCCAATTCTGGTCAAGAATATTCAATTCTTCAATTCTGGATTCCAAATATCTTCTATCATGGTCATGAAGTAAAATATCCTGATGGCAAAGAATTATATATTTCCCTTTTGCCTCACGTAAAAATCTGTTTAACCCGGCAAATGCATCGTAGACATTATTTTGGGAATTATCAATGCATAAGTATTCACAAGATTCTGAGTCGAAGCCTTTCCGTATGTAAGAATCTAACATTTCCTGATATTCAGGAAAGTTTGATACAAGTGTGCATACAGAGAATTTGTATTGAAATTCTTCCTGGCGATTAATTCTTTTAACGAAACTATAGCTCATTAGTTAAACGTTTGCATATCAATCAATCGCTTATATAATCCATTTTCCAGGATTAAAGAAGCATGTGTTCCTGTTTCTACAATTTTACCTTTATCAAGCACCACTATTAAATCCGCATTTTTAATAGTGCTTAAGCGATGAGCAATGATTAATGATGTTCGGTTTTTCATCAGGTTATTTAAAGCATCCTGCACTAATTTTTCAGATTCGGTATCTAATGCAGAAGTCGCCTCATCCAGCAGCATAATATCCGGATTGGCGAGAATTGCCCTTGCAATGCTGATCCGCTGTTTTTGTCCGCCCGAAAGTTTCATCCCACGGTCGCCAATATTGGTTTGATATCCTTTTTCGGTTTTTAGAATAAATTCGTGGGCATTGGCAATTCTTGCTGCTGATTCCACATCCCCTGGCAAAGCATCCGGTTTACCGAAAGCGATATTGTTAAAAATACTATCATTAAATAAAATAGATTCCTGGTTTACAATACCCATTTTAGAACGAAGGGATTCTACTTTTATGTCACGAATGTTTACTCCGTCTATTTCAATTATACCTTTTTGTGGTTCTATAAATCGCGGAAGCAAATCCATTAATGTTGATTTACCACCTCCGGATGGTCCGACTAAGGCCACGTTCTGTCCTTTTTTAATTTCTAAAGCCAGGTCATCCAAAACCGTTCTGTCTCCATAAGCGAATGAAATATTTCTTATAGAAATTTTTTCAGTAAAGGATTTTATTTCCAGGGCATTAGCTGAATTACTGATTTCTGGTTTACTGTCTATTAATTCTAAAACACGTTCTCCGGCAGCTAATCCCTGATTTATATTGCTAAATGAATCAGATATAGCCTTGGCGGGACGCATAATCTGAGAGAATAAAACGATGTAAACAATAAAGGCTTCTGCACTTAAATCAGATTCATTATAAATGATTAAAGAGCCGCCGTACAAAACAATAGCAACCACCATAGTTACACCCAGAAATTCAGAAACTGGAGATGCAAGCTGCTGTCTTTTAGCCATAGACCGGGTAATTCCCGAATAATGAACATTCTCTGCATTAAACTTGGCTTTTATAAAATCTACCGCATTAAACGCTTTTATAATTTTGATTCCGGATAAAGCTTCATCCAGATAACTGATCATGTTTCCGTATGATTGCTGTGATTCTCTGGCCTGCTGTTTTAATTTTTTAACAATCCTTGCTATCGCGAAAGCAGAAACCGGAATGATTAAAATGGAAAAGACAGTTAGTTTTAAAGAGATGGAAAATAACATAACCAGGTAAGCAATCAGTTGTAGGGGTTCTTTAAAAAGTACCTGAAGTGTTCCGGTTACTGAAAACTGAACCACCTGTACATCGGCTGAAATTTTAGACATGATATCACCTTTCCTCTCATTGTTAAAGTATCCCAGATGGAGATCCATTACATTATTAAAAACTGTTTTTCTGAGATTAAGCAGTGTGTGAATCCGCAGGTTTTCCATAATCCGCTGGGATAGGTAGCGAAAAATGTTACCAAGTAAATTGGATATCATGATAACCGCACAAACAAATTTCAGTGCTCCGTAAGTCCCGTAATTGTTGTTGGCAAGCTGGGCATAATAATTAAAATAGTCGACTACATCTGTCCAGTGGGAGGGTTTGACCAGTGCAATCTGACTGGATTCTGCAGAAAAAAGGGTTTTTAGTAAAGGAGCTAATAATGTAAGATTGAGAGTATTGAAGATTACTGCGAACGTAGTAAATAGAAAATAGGGGATAGCGAATTTTTCAATAGGTTTTGCAAATGATAACAGGCGGAAATAAGTCTTCATTAATAGAATTTATGGCGCAATTTAATCATTTTAAAATAGGTCTTTTTTGTATTCATTTCAGCAGGATAGCTCAAGAGATTTAGTTTCTGCCCTTGATGATATCCTGCCCTTTAACCATCTCGGTCATTAACCGGATCACATCATTAATGGATTTCTGACTATTATTCTGTTTCATTAAAATGGCCAGATTTTGTTGAGATTCTAAAATTTTTGTCCGGCTTGATAAGAACATAATGAAACTTTTATACAGATAGAATTTCATGCCCAGCCACATAAAGAGCAGATCTATAAAAACAATTTGCATAATCCATCCGGTAAATTTTATACTGCTTAAATGAATCGCATGAACTATAAACCGGTTTCGGAAAAATATTGCTTTTACCCAATTTCTGGTTCGGTAATTTTTGGTTGTTGATGAATGATCGTGAATGCAATAGCTTTTGGGATCATAGTAGCATTTCCAGCCAGTTCGCCAGGCACGCAAACCTAAATCAAAATCTTCGTAGTAAAAGGGAGAGAATATCTCATCAAAACCTCCCATCATCTTCAGCTTGCGTGCATCAATCAGCGCATTTGCACCTGATAAATAGGCTGTTGGACATAGAAAATTTTCATCAGCAAGGTGAAAAAAATAATTTGCCTTGATTTTAAATCCCGAAAAGGTGAAAAATCTGGCTGTGTCCTGAATTTCGCCTTTTTTCGCTCCGATGATTTTACTGCTAACCCCGAAAGTGTCAGGTAATTCAAAGTATTTAAACTGAGTTGAAAAAAAATCAGAATTTAGCTCAATATCTGTATTCAATAACAGAATAAGTTCTTTTTGGGAAATTGCAATTCCTTTATTGCATGAAGCAGAAAATCCCTGATTTTTTTCGCTGATAATCAGTTTGATTGCCGGATAGTTCAGTTTGAGGAAATTTACTGAATCATCTAAAGAACAGTCATCAACTACGATAATTTCAAAATCCACCCCGGTATTTTCTATCGCACTTAAAACCGAAGGAAGATTTTGCTGCAGTAAATGCCGGCCATTATAATTGGGTATTATAACTGATATACTATTGTTTCGCATTTCACACTGCTAATTACAGCAACTTGTAATTTTTATATTCACCTAAACGCCATCCGGTTAAATCTTCAAGTTTTTGAAGAAGGCGGCGGCGCAAGGTCATTTTATTCTTCAGTGCTGTTGGATCATTAGAAAACTGCCAGTTACCGGCTTCAATTCTCTTTTGCATTACCTGTGGATGCGTTTCAGTAAATTTTACTAACCGATCGGCGTTGCCATAATCAAATTCATACGTATCCGGCAGGCGTTCCTGAATCCAGGATTCATCATGGTAGAATTTATTGAAGTTACGCACCTTATTTCCTAGTCCGGCAGGGGGTTTTACCCAGCCATAATGATAAACATACGCATCAATTGGCTTTACTTTTATCTTTTGACCGTTTTTACGGAATCCCTGCGCATCCCGGTAGGACTGAACTCCATGACTGAATTTCAACACGCGTATTTCATTCCGATACCATCGCCTCGAGGAAGCAGTATAATCATAGGAGCCATAAAAGTGAAGATATTTTAAAAGCAATCCTTCTACCTGGGGGATATTCAGGTTTTCTTCCATGGCTTTTTGAATCACCGGAAGATATTTTTCATGGATGCATTCATCGCCCTGAATATATATTGCCCAATCGGTATCTTTTGAAATTGCCGCATAGGCTTTATCCGTTTCAATGGCAAAAGTTCTGCCTCCTTCCCGAATTGAATGATCCCAAACTGTATGGATGATTTTTATTTTTGGCGAATTTATATTTTCTATTAAGGATAAGGTTTCATCTTCAGAATCACCAACGGCTACTATAAACTCATCGCAAATTGGTAAAACAGATGTAATGGCTTCAACAATTGGATAATCGTTTTTAACGGCATTGCATATAAAGGAAAAACCGGTTACTTTCATTAAAGCAGCATTTGAGAATTAGAAGGCAAAGTTAATAAAAGCAGTCAATCTTGCTTATTTACCCAAACTTTGTAATCTGAAATAAAAACACCTTTTTTGTATGATGCACTTACCCCGTATTCAGAATCCAATTCAACCTGAAGACTATAAAAAAATAGCTCGGGCATTAACACTCGTAGAAAATGATTTGGATGGAGCTGAGGATATTTTACATCATTTAAATTTAAATTCATCCGCTGCAATTATCGGAATCACGGGGCCGCCGGGGGCGGGTAAAAGCACGCTGGTAAATGCGCTTATCAATTCCCTGTCCGAAGAAAATAAGCTGATTGCTGTTTTGGCCGTAGATCCCACATCACCATTTAATCTGGGATCTTTATTAGGTGATCGCATTCGCATGATGGAGCAATTTAATAAGCCAAATGTATATATCCGTTCTGTTGCAACTCGTGGATCTTTAGGCGGTTTATCTGCTAAAATCATCGAAATGGTAGATGTTTTACGCTCCTGCGGATTTGATTATATCATTGTAGAAACGGTTGGTGTAGGCCAGTCGGAAGTGGAAATTGTGGGATTAGCTGATATTACTATTGTGGTGATGGTGCCTGAATCCGGAGATGAAATTCAAAGCATCAAATCAGGTTTAATGGAAATTGCTGATATTTTTGTGGTGAACAAAGCTGATCGTGAAGGGGCTGATACTTTTGCCAATAATCTTAAAAAACTGGTTCATCAAAAAGCAACCGAAATTCCGGTGCTTAAAACTATTGCTGATAAATCGGAAGGTATTTCTGAATTATTGCTTGCTATAAAAAATTACAGCAGGAAAGCCCTCAGTTTAAAGCCTTTTCTTTTAACAGAAAAAGCCTGGCGCTTGATTCAGCAAAAGAAAATGCAGCATATAGATAAAAAAAAGCTCCAGCAAAATATTGCTGAAGCTTCTGAATTGAAAAATTTTAATTTATATCGTTTCGTAAATAACTATATCGAATCAGATTTATGAATTCATAATGGATTCAATTTCATCCGCCTCAATTGGAATGTTGGCCATTAAATCAATATTTCCGTCGGCAGTAATTAAAATGTCATTCTCTAAACGTATTCCTAAACCTTCCTGCTGAATATAAATTCCGGGTTCGCATGTTAAAATGTTCCCTGCTTCAAAAGGCTTATAGCGACTTGCAAAATCATGTACGTCTAATCCTAAATGATGCGAAGTACCATGCATAAAGTATTTCTTGTATAATGGCATAGCAGGATTTTGTTTTGATACATCGTGCTTATCCAGTAAACCCAATCCGATCAGCTCACTTTCCATCACTTTACCAACTTCTTCGTGATATTCATTCCAAATGGTGCCTGCTACCAGCATTTTTTTCGCTTCATTCATTACTTTGAGCACCGCATTATAAACACTCTTTTGCCTCGGTGTAAATTTGCCGTTAACCGGAACAGACCTGCTCATGTCTGCATTGTAGTTTGCGTATTCGGCACCAAAGTCAAATAAAATCACATCGCCATCCTTGCAAATCTGGTTGTTGTCGGTATAATGGAGAATATTTGCATTTACTCCGGAAGCAATTATTGGATTATAGCCATGACCTGTTGCTCCCTGGCGAATAAATTCATGAATTATTTCGGCCTCAATTTCATATTCGTTAACACCCGGCTTTACAAATTTCAATACTCTTACAAATGCATCTTTTGTAATGTTGCAGGCTTTTGAAGTCAATTCTATTTCTACATTTGATTTTACAGGCCTTAGATCACGCATTATTAAAGCAGATCTCTCATACTGATGTAATGGATAGCGTTGCTTAAGGTCTAGAATAAATCTTAAGTCGCGATATCCAACCTGATGATCGTAGCGGTCATTTTCATTGGTATTTAAATATATAGTGGTAGCATAATGTATGATGGATGGCAGAATGTTCCAGAATTCATCAATCCAGAATATGTTATTGATGCCTGATGACTTCCTTGCTTCGTCAATAGTATATTTATGACCCTCCCAAACGGCAATCTGCTCATTGGTCTGTCTTAAAAAAAGGACTTCTCTGTATAATGGATTAGGACAATCGGGAAATAGCAGCAGAATGGTTTGTTCCTGATCAATTCCTGATAAATAAAAAAGATCAGCGCTTTGTTTAAATGTGTGAGTTTGGTCTCCGCTTCTAGGATATTCATCATTAGCCTGGAAAATGGCCAGTGAATTTGTTTTCAGATGATTACAGAAGTTCTTACGATTACTAATGAATAGATTATTATCTATAGAAGAATATTTCATTGACTTTAGAAATTTGATATGATTTTAAAACTGTTCTTGAAAACAAATGTTCCACTAAGAGAAATTGGAACAGTATTTGTTTGTTTGCTGAAATCAAACTTATGATTATTTTTGTCTAAATTACAACATTAAAAATTGTTTAACCTTTAAAACAACAAAGTATGAATTATTCTACAATTAAGAAAGCCGTTGTGTTTTCGTTGGTTTCTGTGCTTGGCTTAGGTGCCGCATCCGCACAGGATTCAACAATGACAACGATGAGTTCTACCGCCAAAGTGTTTGGTGGAAGAGCACAGTACAGAACCTGGTCATTTGGCCTTAACGCTGGTGTTTTAGCACCCGTTAACGTATTAGGTGGTTCTAATGACTTCACAAACTGGGATGTAAAACTTGGTTACGGAGCAACTTTACGCAAGCAGTTAGGTCACGCATTTGGTTTAGAATTAGGCTTCTTACGTGGTGATGCTTCTGGAAACAATGCAGATGCTGTTGGTGGTGTTAAAAACAACCGTCAGGAATTTACTACAGAATTAGCTTACTCAGGAAGTATCATGGGTGTGGTTAATGTGGCAACTATGGATTTCTTGAAAAGAGAAAACAACGTAAACTTCTTCGTTAAAGCTGGTTACGGTATTGCTGCTTACTCTCCTGAAGTTACTTACGGTAACGGAACTACTTTCAACTGGAACGGTGTTTCTGGTGAAAACAGAGATGAGAAATTTGTTCAGGAGCAGTTTATCCCTGTAGGTGCAGGTATCAAATTCAAAGTTTCTGAGCGTATTAACTTTGATCTTGGTTACAACATGTACTTCGTAGATGGAGATAACTTTGACGGAACTTACACTTCAGTAGGTACTAATGACAAGTTCTCTTACGGATACGGTGGTTTAGAATTCTCTTTAGGTTCTTCTGCTAAGCCGAACTTAGATTGGGCTAATCCAGTTGCAATGATGTATGATGAATTAAAAGATCCTACATTACGTCAGGAAGTTGAAGCATTAAAAGGTCGTGTATCTACAATCGAAACTACTGTTAGTGATCTGTTAAAAGATAGCGATGGTGATGGTGTTGCTGATAAATTAGACAAATGTCCAAACACTGAAGCTGGTATCAAGGTTGATGGTTCTGGTTGTCCTTTAGATGTTGATGGTGACGGAATCGTTGATTCTAAAGATAGCTGTCCAACAGAAAAAGGTACTGAAGAATTAAACGGATGTCCAGAAATGTCTTCTGGTACAATGGCTGGATACAACAACATTCAGTTTGAGTTCAACTCTTCTGTATTAAGAACTTCTGCTTACCCAACTTTAGATAAACTTTCTGCTGAAGTTAGAGCTAATTCTGCAATGCAAATCCAATTAGACGGACATGCTTCTGCTGAAGGAACTGAAGAATACAACATGCAGTTATCTAAAGACAGAGCTAATTCAGTAAAAACTTACTTAGTTAATTCTGGAGTTGATGCAAGCAAAATCTCTACTAGAGGTTACGGTGAGTCTCGCCCAGTTGCTTCTAACGCAACTGAAGCTGGTCGTTCACAAAACCGTCGTGTAGAATTCAGAAAAAGATAATCAATATTGTATATAAGCATATTGAAAAAAGAGTCCCGATTATGTCGGGACTTTTTTTATATTTTATATTTTTGCAATGATGTATTTCTTTAGAAAAAAAGATCCGAACCGGCCCATGAATTTTAACCTGAAGGTTATGCATTATATAAATGCTACGGCTATTATCATGTTTCTGGCAGGAATTATTTATAAGCTGCTGGATTGGTTCGTTCTTCATAAGTAACCTCATCAGCATCATTAGATCATACCTTTATCCTTCTCAATCAAATCATAATGAAAACTATTATTCACACCTCATCTGCTCCGGCTCCTATAGGACCGTACAGTCAGGCAGTTAAAGCCGGAAGCATGCTGTTCGTATCCGGACAAATATGCATTGATGCTGAAACAGGTGAATTAGTTAATCAGGATATTAATGCTGAAACAAGCCAAGTGATGCATAATATATCTCAATTATTAAAGGAAGCAGGTTATCAATTTTCTGACATCGTAAAAACAACAATTTTTTTAAGCGACATGGCTCATTTTGCAGCTGTCAATACGGTCTATAGTACTTTTTTTACAAGTGACTTTCCTGCCAGAGAAACGGTGGCAGTGTCAGGTCTGCCAAAAAATGTAAATGTTGAGATATCTGTCACCGCTTATAAATCATAAATGTTTAAATCAAACAGATTTAAATACTTCTCGGCAGCACTAATTTCTGTAGCAATCTGGGGTTTTTTCTCTATTCCGTTACGAAACTTAAAATCATTTCCCTCTGCAGATATATTATATTACAGAATATTTGCATCTCTGGTCATCACGTGGCTGGTCATCTTAATTTTCAGGCGAAAGCATCTGGCCGAAGATTTCACCTATCTTAAATCAGAAACCAGGGCAAACCAGCTCCGAATTTTAAAGCTTACCTTATTAGCCGGCGTGCTTATCACCGGGAACTGGTTTTCCTTTATATATGCCGTAAACGAGGTGAGTTTAACCTCTGCAGCGTTTGCTTATATGGTATGCCCCTTAATTACCGCATTGGGAGGATTTTTCATCCTTAAAGAGGAGCTGTCAACCATAAAACTGATAGCTATCGGGATTGCAGTTATAAGTATTTTGTTGCTCGCAAAAGGCTCCTTAACCGATGTTTTATGGTCGGTATTCATTGCTTCTTTGTATGCCTTTTATTTAATTATTCAGCGGGTAATCACTCGGATTGATAAATTTAATATGTTAGGTGTTCAGCTTTTAATCTCTGTTATTTTGATGCTTCCGCTGTTTCTGTATCAGCACCACTCCCTGATTACCGATGTGTACTTTTGGATCAACATTTTGGTTATTGCCGTCGTATTTACCATTATTCCTCTGTTCTTAAGTTTATATGCACTCATCGGCCTACCTTCATCCACTCTGGGAATTATCATCTATATCAATCCTATTGTTGCTTTTGCGGTAGCGTTTTTCTATTTTGATGAAAGTATAAATACATTCCAGGTGTATGCTTATACTTTATTACTGGCCGCTGTTATAATTTTTAACTGGAATATTCTGAGTAGCCTGTTTGTTAAAAACTATAACAAGCTTAAAACATCAAGTCAATAGAAAATATCAAATTTGGTTGCGCAAATCTTAAAAACTCCCATTGAATATTTAAAAGGCGTAGGCCCCCAAAAGGCAGATGTACTTAAAAAAGAATTGGGTATTTACACGTATTCAGATCTGCTCCATTTTTATCCTTTCAGGTATATCGACCGCACCCGGTTTTATAAAATCAACGAGTTAAATGATGATCTGCCCGCTGTACAGATTCTGGGAAGAATTCTCTCCAAAGAAATTATTGGCGAAAAGCGTACCCGCCGTCTGGTTGCCCGCTTAAAAGATGAAACCGGAATCATGGAACTGGTTTGGTTCCAGAGTATCAAATGGGTAGACAACGCCCTAAAACCAGGCTCGGTTTACATTGTTTTTGGAAAACCAGGCTTTTTTAATTCCCGAATTTCCATTTCTCATCCCGAAATGGAACTTTACAATCCCTCGCTAAAAAAGCAGGGCAATTTATCGCTTCAGCCCGTATACAGTTCCACAGAAAAACTAAAGCTTTTTAATCTGGATAGCAAGGGACTTCAAAAACTACAGTTCTCCTTATTGGAGATTATTTATAAAGAAATTCACGAGAGTTTACCTGCCTACATTCTTTCGAAACATACGCTAATGTCTAAACAGCAGGCGCTGTTAAACATTCATTTTCCGGAAGATTTTAAACTGCTGCAAACTGCTCAACGGCGCATCAAATTTGAGGAGCTGTTTTTCATCCAGTTAAAACTGCTCAAAAATAAACTGCTCAGAACGCAGAAATATAAGGGACAAGTTTTTAGTGTAGTTGGAGATAAGTTTAACTCTTTTTATTCCGAAAAACTGCCTTTTGATTTGACAGGGGCACAAAAACGAGTAATAAAAGAAATTAGAACCGATACACAGCGGCCCATTCAAATGAACCGCTTGTTGCAGGGCGATGTGGGAAGTGGTAAAACTGTGGTGGCATTAATGACCATGCTTTTAGCCATCGATAATGGTTTTCAGGCCTGCTTAATGGCTCCAACAGAAATTCTTGCCCAGCAGCATTATATTTCTCTTAAAACGCTATTGGGAGATGATCTGGTAAGTATTGAAATTTTAACCGGATCTACGCCTAAGAAAAAGAGAAGAGAGCTCCATGAGCGCTTAATCAATAATCAGCTGGATATTTTAATTGGTACGCATGCGCTGATTGAAGATGTGGTTAAATTTTCAAACCTGGGTTTGGTAGTTATTGATGAACAGCACCGTTTTGGTGTGGAGCAGCGAGCCAAATTGTGGAAGAAGAACGACATCCCCCCGCATATTCTGGTGATGACTGCAACGCCAATTCCCCGCACTCTGGCCATGACACTGTACGGAGATCTGGATGTATCGGTAATTAATGAATTGCCAGCAAGCAGAAAACCCATCAAAACGGTCCATTTGTATCATAGCCAGCGACTGAGAATGTACGGCTTTATGCGGGAGGAAATTGCTAAAGGCCGACAGGTTTATGTAGTCTATCCCCTGATAAAGGAAAGTGAGAAATTAGATTTGCTGTATCTGGAAGCTGGTATTGAAAATATAGCCGATGAATTTCCTTTGCCCGAATATCGCATCAGTATTGTACACGGAAAGCTATCTCCAAAGGATAAGGAATCTGAAATGCAGCGATTTGTGAGGGGAGAAACCCAAATTATGGTGGCCACTACCGTGATAGAAGTGGGGGTAAATGTGCCCAACGCCAGCGTGATGATTATTGAAAATGCCGAACGATTTGGCTTGTCGCAGTTGCACCAGTTAAGAGGTCGCGTGGGTCGCGGAGCCGAGCAGTCGTTCTGCATTCTGATGTCGGGCAATAAACTGAGTAAGGAGGCAAAAGTACGTATCGATACCATGGTACGAACTACGGATGGTTTTGAAATTTCTGAAATAGATCTTCAGCTTCGTGGCCCGGGAAATATTGAAGGAACTCAGCAAAGTGGCGTATTGGATCTTAAACTGGCAGATCTGGCCACAGATCAGCAGCTTTTAATGGAAGCAAGGGCATTAGTCATCGAAATTTTTGAACGCGATCCCGAATTGAATGCTCCGGAAAATCACTTACTTCATGCGTATTTCGCAAAAAAACAAAGCGGAATTACATGGGATAAAATCTCCTGATTTCGGAGGAATAACTTTTAATCGGCAATTCCGGCAATCAATCTGTTTGAGATCTGTAGTATTTCAAAAATATGATTGAGAGCGCCCGCAATCCGAATTGATTTATTAATTAAATTGCCCGCTAAATCATATGATCAATGGATCTTGAAGAACCGCTTAAAACCAGGGCAATTTTTATATGAATACCAAACCAGCTGATTTGCTTAAAGCCGATCCGTATATCGCCCTGCGTTATTCAGAATTTCGTTCGTACATCGGCATGCGATTCTTTTTAACTTTCGCCTATCAAATTCAGGCCGTGGTTATTGGGTGGCACGTTTACCAGCTCACCAAAGATCCGCTGTCATTGGGACTGATCGGACTTGCAGAAGCAATTCCGGCTATATCCATTTCCCTTTACGGAGGATATGTTGCCGATAAGTCTGACAAAAAGAAATTACTGGTCTGGATTATTGCAGCCATGGCTCTGTGTTCTGCAGTCCTCTTTCTGGTAACCATGCCGCAGAATATTTTCAATCTTTCTAAAAGCCTCACCATTGCGGTTATATATATCATGATCCTGTGTATTGGCGTAGCCCGGGGATTTTATTCTCCGACCGCATTTTCATTAATGGCGCAAATAATTCCAAAAGAGCACTATCCAAACTCTTCTACCTGGAACAGCGGCAGCTGGCAGATTGCTTCTATCGTTGGTCCGGCGGCAGGCGGCTTATTGTATGGTTTTAGCGGCGTTACTGCCTGTTTTATTGTGATTTTGGTATTTACCCTACTGGCAATGATTTTTATAAAATTCTTTGTGAAGAATCAGCCGCCCCAATTTATACCGAAAGAGAACATCATTACCAGCTTAAGCGAAGGAATTAAGTTTGTTTTCAATAGCCGGATGCTTTTGGGAGCTTTGAGTCTGGATATGTTTTCGGTATTTTTTGGAGGAGCCGTGGCGCTGCTTCCAATTTTCGCACATGATATTTTAAAAGTGGGCGCCGAAGGATTGGGAATGCTGCGTGCCGCACCGGCTGCAGGGGCAGTAATTACCATGTTTGCCATGGCCCGGTATTCGCCAATGGGAAAACCCTGGCGGAATCTGTTGTTTGCGGTTACCGGTTTCGGACTCTCTATTATCGCCTTCGGACTTTCTAAAAATTTCTACTTATCACTGGTGTTTTTGTTTTTTGAAGGCGCTTTTGACAGCGTGAGTGTAATTATTAGGTCAACCATTTTACAGCTGCTTACGCCGGATGAAATGCGTGGAAGGGTGGCTGCTGTAAATTCCATGTTCATCGGTTCTTCAAACGAAATCGGCGCATTCGAATCGGGAGCAACGGCCAAATTAATGGGAACCATACCGGCTGTACTCTTTGGCGGCAGCATGACCCTGATTGTGGTGGCCGTTACCTGGCTAAAAACCAAACGACTGGTGCCGCTAAGCCTGAAAGAAATTCATCCGCACTGATTGAAAAAGGGATTTGAATGGCAGAAGGTTTTCAGTGAATCCTTCAACTGATTTTAAAAAGGGCGAATCGGCCTCTATGCTAGAAACAGGCATCTCTTTTAAATCACTGTACTGATATCTTACTGTCTGCTTGAGGGATTGAGCGAAAATCCTTTTTGGCTTCTTTCAGGCAAAAAGATTGCAGCGTAAAGCCCGACCCGCAGGGGCACGCCCAAAAATTTGAAGTTAATCTCAAAAGGAGAAAAACCTCTCTGCTAAAACCGCTGGTTCTTTCCCCAAAGCAGGTAAATGATAGAGCCTAAAACCGGGGCAATCAGAATGATAATGAGCCAAAGCAATTTGGTATTGGTTGGTAAATTCCGTTTAAATAAGTCTAATAAGGCTACTACAACCAGTATAAACCAGATTAGTCCCATTATAAAACGGAACAGGCCCCCGATAAAAAGTAATGTTGTTAAAATCATGTTAAATAATTTTTTTGGTTTTTGCCCCAAGCAAGATAAAGCAGCGATCCCAATAGGGGTGCCAGTAAAACGATAAGTATCCAAATGGATTTATACATCGCATCCATCCCCTTAGAACGCAAAATTTCTATCAGGCAATAAATGCTCAGTATCAGCGGAAGTGCAACGAATACAAGAATGAAAATTTCTGAAGTGCCTAATGCTATATAATTCATATTAATTATCAAAAGTCGGCCTCTAATTTTTCACCAATCTGCTGACGCCACATGGCATAATATAGGCCTTTTTCTTCAATTAATTCTTCATGTTTACCGGCTTCTACAATGTTGCCTTTTTCTAAAACAAAAATGCGGTCTGCATGCATAATGGTTGATAAACGGTGAGCGATGAGAATGGTGATGTGATCTTTTAATACAGATACATCCCGGATGGTAACCGTAATTTCTTCTTCGGTAATTGAATCAAGTGAGGATGTAGCCTCATCAAATACCAGAATATCGGGCTGGCGCAGCAAGGCTCGGGCAATAGAAAGCCTCTGTTTCTCTCCTCCGGAAACCTTTACACCGCCTTCGCCAATAACGGTATCTAAGCCGTTATCTGCCCGGGCAAGCAAATTCTGGCAGGCTGCCCGTTCTAAAACACGCAAACAATCTTCGTCTGTTGCTTCGGGCTTTACAAACAATAAGTTTTCGCGGATGGTGCCCGAGAAAAGCTGTGTGTCCTGTGTTACAAAACCAATCTTTTCACGCAATTGATCCAGATCAATATTTTTACTTGAAATGTTATTGTAAAGCACATCGCCATCGTTTGGCGGATATAATCCCACTAACAATTTAACCAGCGTGGTTTTGCCCGAACCCGAAGGACCTACAAAGGCGATGGTTTGCCCATTATTTGTACTGAAAGTGATGTGATTAAGGGCATTGTTGCGTGCAGAAGCGTGCTTAAAGCTTACATCTGCAAAATCTAAATTGGTAATTCTATCGAGATGGACGGCATTTACAGGTTTCTTTTCTTTTGGGATATTCAATATAGCTGAGAAATTATCTAATGAAACTTCTGTTTCGCGGTAAATATTAATGATGTTTCCCAGTTCCTGTAAAGGACCGAAAATAAAGAATGAGTAAATAAACAGGGAAAAGAATTCCCCTACTGTGATGCGCCCGGCAAATATAAGATACAGCATGAGCAGTAAGATACCGTTGCGAAGCAGGTTTACCAATGTGCCCTGGATAAAACTTAAACTTCGCACATATTTTACTTTTTTAAGTTCGAGCTTTAAAATTTTATTGGTGGTTTCATTCAGTCGGTTAATTTCCTGGTTGGATAATCCCAGACTTTTTACCAGCTCAATGTTACGTAATGATTCAGTTGTGGAACCTGCTAAAGAAGTGGTTTCTTTTACAATGGTTTTCTGAACTATTTTAATTTTTTTACTAAGCAGCGAACTAATAAATCCTAAAACAGGAATGACAGAAATATATACTACCGCAATGGACCAGTGGATGTTAATAGCATAAATAAATACAAACGTAACGCCCACAAGAGACGTGAAAACGATATTGATAAAGGCGGTAATTAACTTCTCAGAATCGGTCCGAACTTTTTGAAGTATTCCCAGTGTTTCGCCGCTTCGCTGATCTTCAAAAACAGAATAGGGTAATTCAAGCGAATGCCGCAATCCATCTGAATAAATTTGTGCGCCCAGTCGCTGGGTAATCACATTTACATAATAATCCTGGAAATTTTTGGCGATCCGTGATACCATGGCCACGCCCATAGCTGCAAGGATGAGCAAACCGGCTCCTTTAAAAAATTCTTCTGTTGTAAAATCTTTGTAATGGGTTACATATTTATCAATGATCTTACGAAAAATCCAGGGATCAAGCAATGAAAATATCTGGTTAACGGCTGCCAGAAATAAGGCAAGCACAATTAAGCCTTTATAATTTTTAAGATATTGAAATAATATTTTCATGAGAGATATTGAAATATGAGTATTGAGACAGGCGAAACACCCTAATACGTTTCCTAATTATACGCAAAAATAAAAAGGGAATAGTGCAAGCATCTATTCCCCTGTAATTTTACACTTCATCAAGATTAAACTGTCATGATGTCTTTTTCTTTTATCTCGGTCAGCTTATCTACATTCACTATAAATGCATCGGTCAGTTTTTGAACTTCGCTTTCGCCGATTTTGATCTCGTCATCAGATACACCTTCTGATTTGGTTCTTTTGATCTTTTCGTTGGCATCTTTGCGGATGTTCCGGATAGCAATGCGTGCTCTCTCGGCTTCTTCCTTCACCTTTTTCACCAGATCGCGGCGTCTCTCTTCAGTTAGCGGCGGTACATTCAGGCGAATTAAAATCCCGTCATTCTGCGGATTTAAGCCAATATTTGCATCTCTAATTGCCTTTTCCATTGGGATAAGCATATTTTTTTCCCAGGGCTGAACTACCAGTGTACGTGCATCAGGAGTATTAACCGTTCCGATCTGACTTAATGGAGTAGGCGTACCATAATAATCTACAACTATGCCGTCGAGCATGCTTGGCATTGCTTTTCCGGCCCGTATTTTAGTTAATTCACTATCGCAATACTCTATGGCTTTCTCCATAGTTAGTTTAGCGTCCGTAAGTTGTTTCTTTATAAGTTCGTTCATAGTTATTTCCGTTCGTTCTGTAAAAATAATAAAAAAAGACTCACCTGAAACTGTTCAGATTTGTTAATTAATATTCTATACTTTGAAATAAAATTATCCTTTTACAAGTGTGCCTATTTGTTCACCATTGGTAATTTTCATGAAGTTACCCGGCTTATTCATGTCAAAAACAATGATTGGTAAATTGTTTTCCTGACAAAGGGTGATGGCCGTCATGTCCATTACGTTGAGGTTTTTCTCATAAACTTCAGAGAATGTGATCTCATCAAAACGGGTAGCGCTGGCATCTTTTTCCGGATCGGCAGTATAAATACCATCAACACGTGTACCTTTTAAAACCGCATCTGCATTTATTTCAACAGCCCGAAGAGATGCAGCTGTATCGGTAGTAAAATAGGGGTTTCCGGTTCCGGCACCAAAAATTACGATCCTTCCTTTTTCAAGATGGCGTACTGCTCTGCGTCGAATAAAAGGTTCGCAGATCTGCTCCATCTTAATTGCTGTTAACAAGCGGGTTTTTACCCCTGTTTTTTCCAAAGCATCCTGCAAAGCCATACTGTTTATAACCGTTGCCAGCATGCCCATATAATCGGCCTGAACACGGTCCATTCCTGCTTTTTCGGCGCTTAAACCCCGGTAGATATTGCCGCCGCCAATCACAATGGCAATTTCCATTCCCTGGTCATGAACTGCCTTAATATCTTTGGCATATTGAGCCACACGGTCCATGTCAATGCCGTATTGCTTTTCTCCCATCAGGGCTTCACCGCTTAATTTTAATAGGATACGTTTGTATTTCATGTGGCAATAAATTTTGTAAAAGTATTAAAATTTCAATCTAAAACACCTGCTATGCAAGTATTTTGAACGTTTAGTTTAGTGTCAAAAGCAAAGAAATCAGCACGGAAGCCCGGCTTTATATATCCCTGCCGCTTATCTGTTTTAATTAATTGAGAAGGATAGGTAGATGCCATCCGTAGCGCTTCATCTGTTGATATACCGGCATATTCCACGCAATTTTTAACGGCCTTCCACATGGTTAAGCATGATCCTGAAAGCGTTCCGTCGGGCATTGAATACCGGTCATGGTTAAAAACATGCGGATATAATCCCTCCGTGGTTTCTGTAACCGCATCCGTAATTAAAAATAATTTATTTCCCAGTTCACGTTTGGCAAGCTCCAGAACCGGAAAACTTATATGAATACCATCTGCAATTATGCTGGTAAAGGGTTTATATTTTAAAATGGCAGCAACTAATCCCGGTTCGCGATGATGGATTTGCGGCATTGCATTAAACAGATGGGTTGCAGCATGTATACCTGAGTTGAAAAATTTTTCTGCTTCGGTATAAGTTGCATCACTGTGGCCGGCAGAAACAACAATGTTTTGTGAGAGCAAATAATCAATAACTTCTGCATCCTGAAGCTCAGGAGCGATGGTAATCATTCTGATCTCACCCTTAGATAGTTCTATCCAGTTTTTTACCTCAGTTAAAGAGGCTTTGCGAATATATTCTTTGGGATGGGCTCCGCTTCGCTTTGGATTTAGAAACGGGCCTTCCAGGTGCAATCCTAAAAAAGCACCTTTGGTTTTTTTTCTGTAGATTTTTGCAGATTCAATTGCCTGTAATACAATCCCGGATGAATTTGTACCTACAGTTGCCAAAAATCCGGTACAACCCTGACTCAAAAAGTCTGTTTCCATTTGAAGCAATGCTTCTACTGTAGGTTTACCCCCAAATAGCTGACCTCCACTTCCGTAAATCTGTAAATCAATAAGTCCGGGGGCAATGGTCAAATCAGAAAAATCAATGACCTGGTAATCGGCAGGAATTTCTTCAAAATCAACGATCGCCTTGATCTTATCGCCTTCGATCAAAAGAGTTTTGTGAAGAAGAATTTCATCTCCTGTAAAAATTCGGGCATTGCTAAATGCGGTGCGACTGCTCATGGCTAGTTTATGGGGGAATCAGACCAGATCAAATGGATCAAATAAATTCATTCATTAAAAAGAAGACAAAAAAAATCCCCGCCTTTAAGGCGGGGATTAAATTATGCTCCTAACTGAACCCGTTTAAAGGCGGTAACAGTTAATCCCTTATCCACTTCGTTTAAAAATTGAGAAATTGTTTTAGACGAATCCTTAACAAACTCCTGATTTAATAAAGTAGAATCTTTGTAGAATTTATTCAATTTACCGGCAGCGATTTTTTCAACCATTTCTTCCGGTTTTCCTTCGGCACGAATTACGTCTTTCGCGATTTCAAGCTCACGCTCAATCGTTTTAGCATCCACACCATCTTTATCAATTGCAACCGGGTTCATTGCAGCAATTTGCATCGCTACATCTCTTCCTGCTTCGTCAGCTCCTGCTGAATCAGCACTTAATGCAACCAAAACACCTAAACGGTAGTTTCCGTGAATGTAAGCAATCACTTTTTCACCGGTAATGTTCTCAAATTTAGAAACGCCGATTTTTTCACCGATTTTTCCGGTTTGATCTAAGATCTGATCAGAAACTTTTGTTCCGTTCAGCTCATAACCTGTTAATTCCTCAACTGAAGCTGGGTTGTTTTGAATAGCCAGATCAGCAATGCTGTTTGCAAATGCTAAAAAATCAGCATTTTTGGCTACGAAATC
This sequence comes from Daejeonella oryzae DSM 19973, assembly GCF_000422945.1. GTDB lineage: Bacteria > Bacteroidota > Bacteroidia > Sphingobacteriales > Sphingobacteriaceae > Daejeonella > Daejeonella oryzae. The sequence continues at coordinate 679,991 of NZ_AUHA01000002.1, read as the reverse complement.
AGTTTCGCAATTTACTTCTACGATGATTCCTCTTTTTCCATCAGCAGTAGTTTTTGCAATAACCACACCTTCGTTAGAATCGCGGTCAGAACGACTTGCAGCAACTTTAGCACCTTTTTTACGAAGGTTATCAATAGCGGCTTCAAAATCTCCGTTAGCTTCGGTTAATGCTTTTTTGCAATCCATCATACCGGCTCCGGTTTGCTGGCGTAATTTATTTACATCTGCGGCAGTAATTTGTACTGTAGACATGATTTTTCTTTTTTTAATTTGATCTGTAAAAATTATGGGTTGAAAGTAATTTGCTGAAGTAAACTTCAACACATAACCTGCAACCCACAATAAAAAATTTATTCTTCTGATTTACCAGTTTCAGGCGCATTAGATTCTGCAGTAACCTTGCGGGTACGTTTTGCAGGAGCTTCTTCATCCTTACTTTCGGTATCAATTTTAGCTTTTGCAGCTGCAGCTTCTTTATCAGCTTCCTGATCTTTTTCAACTTTACGCTCGTCTAAGCCTTCGTTGATAGCTTTCATAATTACATCCATAATCAAGGTAATTGATTTGGTTGCATCATCATTTGCCGGAATCGGGAAATCGATGTTAGAAGGGTCAGAGTTTGTATCAACCATTGCAAAAGTCGGGATGTTTAATTTCATCGACTCAGCAACAGAGATGTGCTCTTTCTTAACATCAATAATAAATAATGCAGCAGGTAAACGGTTTAAGTCGGCAATACCTCCTAAAAGAGACTCTAACTTAATACGCTCACGCTGTATCATTAATTTTTCTTTTTTCGATAAAACATCATACGTTCCGTCTTTAGTCATCTTATCGATGTTAGACATCTTTTTGATTGACTTACGAACAGTTTGGAAGTTTGTTAACATACCACCTAACCAACGTTCGGTTACGTAAGGCATGTTTACAGAACGTGCCTGCTCAGCTACAATGTCTTTCGCTTGTTTCTTGGTAGAAACAAATAAAACTTTACGGCCTGATTTTACGATCTGTTTGATCGCAGCAGCAGCTTCTTCTAACTTTGTTAATGTTTTATTTAAATCTATAATGTGGATGCCATTGCGTTCCATGAAAATGTACGGAGCCATTTTCGGATCCCATTTGCGGGTAAGGTGACCAAAATGTACACCTGCATCCAATAAATCCTGATATGTTGTTCTTGCCATTGTCTGATCCTCCTGAGATTAACGTTTACTGAATTGAAATTTCTTACGGGCTTTCTTACGACCTGGTTTCTTACGCTCAACCATACGGTTATCACGTGTCATCAGTCCTTTAGCGCTCAAAGAAGATTTCGTCTCCGGATCCAGTTCTACTATTGCTTTGGCAATAGCTAAACGTACAGCACCTGCTTGTCCGTTTACTCCACCACCTGCAACGTTTACGATTACATCAAATTTACCGGTTGAACCAGATACTTCTAATGATTGTGTAACCACGTATTGCAATGGCAATGTTGGAAAATACTCTTTGTAATCTTTACCATTTACGGTAATCACGCCGCTTCCCTCAGTTAAATAAATGCGGGCAACTGCGGTTTTTCTTCTTCCTGAAGTGTTTGTAGTTGACATTTCTTTTCTCCTTTAATTACGGTTTAATGGTTTTTGGTGTTTGCGCAGCATGCGGATGTTCTGAACCTGCATAAACAAACAGGTTTTTGTACAAAGCTTTGCCCAAACGATTTTTTGGTAACATACCACGAACAGCTTTTTCAACTACACGTGTTGGATGTTTCGCCATTAACTCTTTTGGAGAAATGAATTTCTGACCGCCTGGATAGCCGGTATAGGAAACGTATTCTTTTTCTTCGAATTTGTTTCCGGTCAGTTTAATTTTGTCTGCATTGATGACAATCACATTGTCTCCGCAGTCTACGTGTGGGGTGAACGATGGCTTGTGTTTTCCTCTGATCATCATTGCGATCTTAGAAGACAAGCGCCCCAAAATCTCGCCTTGAGCGTCAACAACTACCCATTCTTTGTTAACGGTCGTTTTGTTGGCAGAGACAGTTTTGTAACTTAACGTATTCACTTGCTTGAATTTAAATTATTTAACAATTTCTATTACCCCTATTTATTAGGGACTGCAAAGATAGATTAATTACTTTAATAGTCAAGCGGTTGGTAGAGAATTGTTCCAGAGGTTTTTTTACCGGGGTATTCCAGGATCAAATCTAAGGTGGGTGTTTTAAATCTCCGGATTAGCTATCTTCCTTCCTTAATTTGTATTTCCCCCTAAATCATCATAACTTAATGAAAATTAAGGTTATGAACTTAAGTATTCTCTACCTTTTAGCAGGCTTCCTCATTCCTTTAATTCCCGCCTATATATTGTACAAAACATTGCCGGCGCAAACCAGCGTGAGCGGTCCGTTTAAAGGATTAACCATTAATTTGTCGGGAGCCTTTGCAGGATATTTTCTCCTGGTTCTGATTGCATTCGCTTTTACCCTAAAATACATGAATGATTCTACTTCAAAGCAGCTTGAAAAGGTAATTGCAGAAAATGAAAACCTGAAAAAACAGAATTCTGATTTATCCTCATTGTACGAACACTGGACAATTCAAGGTCAGATTGCAGCTGATCTACCGGAACAAACCAAATTGTTTGTTGATGCAAAAAATACGCATATAGCTTCTACCGGCGATTTTACAAGCAGTTTGTATCTTAAAAAAGAGAAAGGTACAGAGGTAATTCCAACTGCCCTTTGTTTTTTTAATTCTCAGGATGGTTATAAGGTTATAAACCTGAATCAGAAAACCTCTAAAGATTTTGAACTACTGGGAATTTCTATCAGTAAAGAGAAACATCAGATAGATATTCAGAAACCTATTAAACTCCGTAAGGCCATTCTTTTCAGGGATGGTAAACCCTGAATTAAAAATTAATACATATCTGTAACTTCATTATTCCCTGTAAAATCCTCTGATTAAATCCCTTACCCGAAATAATTATGCGTATTTATACAGCTATTGGTGAATTAACACATAACTTTACGAAATTTTAAATACGGATGCGTAAATATTTCGTATATGTATTTATTGGATTTATAACGCACAATTATTTTTTACGGGCCAGGAAAATGATCTTATATAATTCAGTACTTTATTAATAATTTAGCCCCTCATTAAATTTTAATTGTGATTATATTAATTTTCTTCTTTGCTCATTGGTTTCTCTCTCTATTTTTTCAAACCTTTTTTCTTCATCGGTATGCTTCACATAAGATGTTTACTTTTAGTAAAGGTTGGGAGAAGGTATTTTATATAATGACTTATATTTTCCAGGGATCCTCCTTTCTTAATCCCAGGGCCTATGCCATTTTACACCGCATGCATCATGCTTATAGCGATACGGAGCAGGATCCGCATTCACCTCATTTCTTTAAGGATATTTTTAGAATGACTTTTCATACCAAAAATATTTTTCAGAATGTTTTGAAGTATAAACATCTTCCTGAGAAGCGTTTTACAGGCAATTACCCGGAATGGAAATTCATGGATTTTTTAGGCAACACCGCATTTTCCAGAATTGGATTTGGCGTTTTATACACCTTGTTTTACGTATTTTTTGCTACACAATGGTGGATGTTTTTACTTTTGCCGATCCATTTTTTAATGGGGCCAATCCATGGCGCTATTGTTAACTGGTGCGGACACAAATACGGATATTCTAATTTTGATAATAAAGACAAATCAAAAAATACCACTCCATTTGATTTTTTGATGCTGGGCGAATTATTCCAGAATAACCACCACAAATTTCCAAACAGTCCGAATTTTGCAAAAAGATGGTTTGAATTCGACCCAGTTTATCCATTTATGCGATTATTGCACATGCTTCGGATTATTAAACTGCGCAAAATAGCAGGTTAATACCGTCAATGTAGAAATTCAATTTTATTAGATTTCTGTGTTGTTTAGCTCGATTTTTATTTGATACTTTGCAAAAAAAAATAAATCCATCTGTTAACAATGAACATTTCCTTTACATATCTTTCATCTACACCTGTCGCTAAAACGGCCAGGGTAGATCATAGATCAGGAAATTGTCCTTTCCCCGGAACCGTGTTTCTTACACTCCGACGACGATTTACGCCAAGGGCTTGAGCTCTGGCAAATCTTAAAAAACCGCTTATCTCCCGGTTTTAAATTCAATTAAAATATTTTTTCACCCAAGTAAAGACTAAAAACGTAGTCTTTTTTCCGCTTCAAAAACGGATTTTTTCTTCAAAAAACATGAAAGAAAACGAGTTTGTTGTTATACCAGCAACAGAAGAACATACCAAATACGCATCTCAGATATGTGATGAAATGGCCGAATCGGCTAAAGCCCGTGGCACAGGTATCGCCCGCCGTACTCCGGAATACGTCATGCTTAAAATGATAGAAGGCAAAGCGGTTATCGCCTTGCATACAGATGGAACATGGGCCGGCTTTTGTTATATAGAAACCTGGAGTCATGGTAAATTTGTGGCCAATTCCGGTTTAATTGTAAGCCCTCAGTTTAGAAATTGTGGATTGGCAAAAGCGATAAAATACAAAGTTTTCGAACTGTCACGTCAGAAATATCCGGATTCTAAAATATTTGGATTAACTACCGGTTTGGCCGTTATGAAAATTAATTCTGAACTGGGATATGAACCTGTAACCTATTCTGAATTATCGCAGGACGAAGAATTTTGGAAAGGTTGTCAAAGCTGCGTTAACTATGATATTCTTAAAAGCAAGGATCGCAAAAACTGCATGTGTACAGCTATGCTGTGGGATCCGGTAGAAAAGGCTAAAGAGATTGAAGAGAAGATGAAAAAGCTTTCGCACAAGGCATCGCTTTTAGAACGTATAGAGGCAAGCGTTAAGAAATCGGCTAAATTATTGCTCCCTGTTTTGTTTATGAGTTCAAGGCAGATTTAATTTCAAATCTGCAACTGTAAAAAATTAATATTATTCGGGACCTCAAATTTCCTCGCATAATCTCAATTATTATCCAATGAAGAAAAAAGTAGTTTTAGCATTTAGTGGCGGCCTGGATACCTCTTTTTGTTCTATATATTTATCTCAGGACCGGGGATTAGAAGTTCATTCTGTTATTGTAAATACGGGTGGATTTTCTGAAGATGAGCTTAAAGAAATTGAAAAAAGGGCATATGCTTTGGGAGTAACATCCCACGCAGTGGTTGATGAAACGGAGAGTTATTACAAAAACTGTATTAAATATCTGGTGTTTGGGAATGTGTTGAAAAACGCGTCCTACCCGCTTTCTGTAAGTGCCGAACGTGTTAGTCAGGCAACAGCTATTGCTCATTACGTAAAGAAAATCGGTGCAGGCTATGTGGCGCATGGAAGTACCGGTGCCGGTAATGATCAGGTACGCTTTGATATGATTTTCAATATCCTGATTCCTGAGGTAGAAATTATAACTCCTATACGTGATCTCAAATTAAGCCGCGAAGCGGAAATTGAGTATTTGAAAAATCATGGTGTTGAATACAGTGCAGAAAAAGCAAAATACTCCATTAATAAAGGTCTGTGGGGAACATCTGTTGGGGGAAAGGAAACACTTACTTCTAATGAATACCTTCCGGAAGAAGCCTGGCCAACTCAGGTAAGTGAGTCCAATTCTATTAAAGTAGAATTGCTATTTGAAGAAGGAGAATTGTGTGGCATTGATGGGATGAAAATGTCTCCGGTACAGGCCATTCAGAAATTGCAAAACATGGCTCAGCCTTATGGAATTGGTCGTGATATACATATTGGAGATACCATAATCGGAATTAAAGGACGTGTTGGTTTTGAAGCCGCCGCTCCTGTAATTATTATTAAAGCACACCATACCTTAGAAAAGCATACCCTTACTAAATGGCAGTTAAGCTGGAAAGAATCGCTGGCCTCTTTTTATGGCAACTGGCTTCATGAAGGTCAGTTTCACGATCCTGTGATGAGAAATATAGAAGCATTTCTGGCCGATACTCAGAAAACAGTATCGGGTAAAGTTTTTTTGGAGTTGCATCCGTACCGTTTCCAGATCCTTGGAATTGAGTCTGAACATGATCTGATGTCGAATAAATTTGGCAGCTACGGAGAAATGAATAATACATGGAGTGGTGAAGATGTGAAAGGCTTTTCGAAAATATTTGGCAACCAGGTAATGATCTGGCATAAGGTAAATGCCTCCGCAGCGCTCCGGCAAGGAGAACAGGAGGTAAATAATGAATAAGATAAAAGCTGGAATTATTGGCGGTGCAGGTTACACCGGCGGAGAGCTTATTCGCCTGCTTATCAATCATCCGCAGGTTGACATCGTCTTTATTCATAGTAACAGTAATGCTGGAAATGATGTATTTGAGGTTCATAAAGATCTATTAGGTGATACAGATTTAAAATTTTCGGGACATGAAGTTTTGAAATCTCTCGGATCTGCCGAAGATTTGACGTATGTGGATGTTTTATTTTTATGTGTTGGTCATAACGATTCGAAAAAATTTCTGGAGACGAATGAGATTGACTCCGAAATTAAGATTATTGATTTGAGTCAGGATTTCAGATTAAATCACAATTCCGATTTTGTTATTCAAAATCCTGAAGCAGATTTGAATCCTAAACCTCTAACCCGTCAGTTTTTTTACGGATTGCCGGAACTAAACCGCGAATCCATAAAATCAGCAAAGAATATTGCAAATCCCGGTTGTTTTGCCACATGTATACAATTAGGATTATTGCCTCTTGCCTCCAAGGGCTTATTGAAACGCGAGGTGCATGTGAATGCAACCACAGGTTCAACAGGCGCCGGACAAAGTTTATCGGCAACATCGCATTTTAGCTGGAGGAATAATAACTTATCAGTTTACAAGGCTTTTGAACATCAGCATTTATATGAAATAAGCCAGAGCTTGAATCAATTACAAGCCGATTTCATTCCACAGTTGGGCGGTCAGGGTATTTTAAATTTTATCCCGCAACGCGGAGATTTTCCCAGAGGGATTTTAGCTTCAATTTATCTTGAATGCGATTTGAGTTTAGATGAAGCCTATATATTATTTGAAAATTTTTATTCCGAACAGCCATTCACACATATCAGCAAAAATAATATCGATTTAAAGCAGGTGGTTAATACCAACAAATGCTTTATCTATCTTGAAAAGCATGGAAACAAGCTTTTTATTATTTCCATTATAGATAATTTATTAAAAGGTGCAAGCGGTCAAGCTCTTCAGAACATGAATCTGATGTTTGGGATAGAAGAAACAACAGGTTTGAGACTGAAAGCAACAGGGTTTTAGTTTAATAAAAATATTAATGAAGTTAAAGCAATGCTTATATCCTTAATAAATAAGGTTAGGAATCAAAAAACGTAAAAACCTCTCACTTAAAACTTACTATTTAAAACTTACAAAGTGAAACTCTTCGACGTATATCCGATCAACGATATAAATATTGTTAAAGCGTACGGCAGCAATGTTTGGGATGCAGCGGGAACAGAATATCTGGATCTGTATGGCGGCCATGCTGTTATTTCAATTGGTCATACTCATCCGCATTATTTGAAACGAATAACTGACCAGTTAAGTAAGGTTGGGTTTTATTCAAATTCTATTCAAATTCCAATACAACAGCAACTGGCCGAAAAGCTGGGGAAGATTTCAGGAAAAGAAGATTACAGGTTATTTCTGTGTAATTCGGGTGCAGAAGCAAATGAAAATGCCTTTAAGCTGGCCTCTTTTTACAACAAGCGTAAAAAGATTATTGCTTTCAAAGGAGCTTTTCATGGACGAACATCTCTGGCGGTTGCAGCAACTGATAATCCTAAAATTGTTGCTCCGGTTAATGAAACCGATCATGTAACTTTTCTGCCTTTTAATGATGTAGAGGCTTTGGAAAATGCTTTTGCAAAATTTGGCAATGAAATATCTTCAGTAATTGTTGAGGGAATTCAGGGTGTAGGCGGTATCCGGGTTGCTTCTGATATCTTTCTTAGAAAAATCCGATTGCTCTGTACGGAGTATAACTCTGTTTTTATAGCAGACAGCGTTCAATGCGGCTACGGAAGAAGCGGCAAATTTTATTCTCATGACTTCTCCGGAGTGAATGCCGATATATACAGTATGGCAAAAGGGATGGGCAATGGATTCCCGATAGGCGCCATTTCTATCGCCCCGCAATTTGAACCCTGGCATGGTATGCTTGGAACAACTTTTGGCGGTAATCACTTGGCATGCGCAGCTGCTCTTGCGGTTTTGGAGGTAATTAAGGAGGATAATCTGATGGAGAATGCTTCCGGTATTGGTACCTATCTGATTGAAGAACTAAAAAAGTTTTCTCAGATTCGGGAAGTTAGAGGTTGCGGACTAATGATTGGAATTGATCTACCGGAAGAACTTTCTCATGTAAAAAAAGATCTGCTGTTTAAGCAACATATTTTTACCGGCGAAGCTAAACCAAACGTAATTCGATTGCTCCCGGCATTAAATTTATCTAAATCTCAAGCCGAACAGTTTTTGGAGGCTTTTAATTCAACATTGTCATCCTGAATTTAGAGGATCGCACTAATCACAATTATGAAATTATTTTCCTCGGTAAAAGATATAAACGATTTAAAGCAACTAGTAAATGAGGCTCTTGAATTAAAAAAAGATCCGTACGGCTTTCAAAACCTGGGCAAAAACAAAACTTTGGGTTTGGTTTTTTTAAATCCGAGTCTTCGTACACGTCTAAGCACACAGAAAGCTGCCCTGAATCTGGGCATGAATGTAATGGTGATGAACATGGATAAAGATGGCTGGGCATTAGAAACCCGCGATGGGGTGGTTATGAACGGTACAACAGTAGAACATATTCGCGAAGCTGCAGCCGTAATGGGCGAGTATTGTGATATTTTGGGGCTGCGATCTTTTCCTAAACTTGAGGATAGAACAGAAGATTACAGCGAAAATCTGTTCCGTAAATTCGTTAAATTTTGCGGCGTTCCGGTAGTAAGTCTTGAAAGTGCAACCCTTCACCCTTTGCAAAGCCTGGCAGATTTGATAACAATTCAAGAGCAGAAGCAAACAGTGAAACCCAAAGTGGTCTTATCATGGGCTCCCCATGTAAAGTCTTTGCCGCAGGCGGTTCCCAATTCTTTTTCAGAATGGATGTGCCGGGCGCAGCAGGAAGGCTTGGTCGATTTTGTAATTACTCACCCGGAAGGATATGAACTAGCTGAAGAGTTTACCGCGGGCGCATCAATAACCTATAACCAAGAAGAGGCCTTGGAAAATGCTGATTTTATTTATGTAAAGAATTGGTCTTCCTACCGGGAATATGGAAAAATATTGTCAGAAGGTGAAGGCTGGATGATTGATAACAAAAAATTAGAAAGCAGTAATAACGCACAAATAATGCATTGTTTGCCTGTTCGGCGAGACCTTGAACTTTCTTCAGAAATACTCGACGGACCAAATTCACTGGTTATAAAAGAGGCCGGAAACCGGGTGTGGGCTGCTCAGGTAGTCTTGAAAAAAATGCTCGAAAAGCTTTAACAATTGCACGCTGTGGGATGATTTTTACTCTCGTTCAAAATGACAAGATAGAAAATGGAAAAACTAAATGTCCTGAAAATTGGTGGAAATGTAATAGACGATCCCCGAAATATGGAACAATTCTTACAGGATTTTGCCGCTATTGAAGGATATAAAATATTGATCCACGGAGGCGGTAAAATTGCAAGCAGAATTTCCCTCGATCTGGGTATCGAAGCAAAACTGGTTGAAGGCCGCAGAATTACTGATGCTGAAAGCTTAAAAGTTGTGACAATGGTTTATGCCGGTTTGGTCAATAAATCAATTGTGGCTCAGCTTCAGGCAAAAGATTGTAATGCAATTGGACTTTGCGGTGCCGACGGTAATCTGATTAAAGCCAGCAAGCGCCCTGTAAAAGCTATTGATTATGGTTTTGCAGGCGACCTGGATAATAACTCCATCGCGGCAGGCTCCCTTAAAAAGTTATTGGAAACTGGTTTTATTCCGGTTTTCTCCGCTATCACCCATGACGGGAACGGACAATTACTTAATACCAATGCCGATACCATTGCTTCTGCCATCGCGGTAGCATTATCCCCATACTATGGAACCAGTTTAGTATATTGTTTTGATAAAAAGGGAGTTTTAGAGAATATAGAGAATGAAGATTCTGTTATCAGAGAAATCAGGTCATCAGATTTTGAATCATTAAAAGAAAAGAAAATAATTGCTGACGGCATGATTCCCAAGCTGCACAATGCATTTCAATCTATAAATAACGGAGTCAGGGAAGTATATATCGGCAAAGCCGCTGAACTCTCTTTTTTAAACAAAAATCTCTCTTTTGGAACTAGATTAATTCAATAAGGCTATGGATAAGAGCTCGAATAAAATAGCAATTTTAGGTAGTGGGAATATAGGCACCTCACTTGCAAAAGGATTAATCGCATCAGGCTATTGTCCCGCTGATCACATTACGCTCACCCGCCGCAATCTTCAAAAAGTTTCTGCCCAGGCAGAGCAGGGTTTTAAAGTAACAGATCAAAATTTTGAAGCTGTTAAAGAATCCTCTGTAATAATTATTGCGGTGTTACCTCAGCAATTAAATGGTTTGCTGGATGAAATTGCTTTGGCTATTGATCCTCTCAGGCATTTAATTATTTCTGTGGTTTCGGGTGTTACCTGCGAAAATATCCGGTCAAAGCTGGGAGATAAAGTGCAGGTGGTAAGAGCAATGCCCAACACCGCTATCGCCATCCGCCAGTCAATGACTTGCATTGCATCTGATAATTCAGAGGCCGAAAATCTTGAAGAAGTAAAGGCTATGTTTGAAACTGTTGGAGCTATAATTCAGATTAACGAGGAGTTGATGACTGCTGCAACTGCATTGTGTGCCTGCGGAATAGCATTTTTTCTGAGGGCGATAAGGGCTGCCTCGCAGGGAGGGGTTGAAATTGGCTTTCATGCAGATGAGGCCCTTAAGATGGCTGCTCAAACTGCTAAAGGAGCCGCTGATCTTTTGCTGCAGCATAACAGTCATCCGGAGCAGGAAATAGATAAAGTTACCTCCCCGAAAGGCTGTACCATTGCCGGTCTCAATGAAATGGAGCATCAGGGCTTTAGTTCATCACTGATAAAGGGTATTAAGCTTTCTGCACTTAAGGCCGGCGGATTATATATTAAGGAGTAAGAGCGATGATTGAAATATTAGCTGCAGAAAGTATTGAATTACTTAAAAATCTAATTTCTACTCCATCCTTTAGTAAGGAAGAGGATGAAACTGCTTTAATTATTGAGTCTTTTTTGCAGAAGCATGGAATAAAAACGCAGCGAAAACTGAATAATATCTGGGCGTTTAACCAGTATTTCGATGATAAAAAGCCTACCATTTTATTAAACTCACATCACGATACGGTTAAACCAAATTCCGGATATTCTTGTGATCCGTTCGAAGCAAAAATTGAAGATGGTAAGTTATATGGACTTGGCAGTAACGATGCAGGAGGATGTTTGGTTTCCCTTATCGCTACCTTCATTTATTATTACAGCAGGGAAGATTTAAAATATAATTTATGTATTGCTGCTACCGCAGAAGAGGAAATTTCAGGCAGAAATGGCCTTGAACTTATTATTCCGGATTTGGGTGAACTGGATTTTGCCATTGTTGGCGAACCTACCGAAATGCATTTAGCAATAGCCGAACGCGGATTAATGGTTTTAGACTGTGTGGCAAAAGGCAAAGCGGGACACGCAGCACGCGAAGAAGGTGAGAATGCAATTTATAAAGCCTTAATGGATATAGAATGGTTTCGCAGCTACCGCTTTTCAAAAGAATCTAAATTATTCGGACCTGTAAAAATGTGTGTCACCATTATTGAAGCTGGCTCACAGCATAATGTGGTACCTGCACTTTGTAAATTTACGGTCGACATACGCGTTACGGATGCCTATCGAAACGAAGAAATTCTTAAGATTATTCGTACACATGTATCCTGCGAGGTAATACCGAGATCATTGCGCTTAAAGCCATCTTTTATTGATACCGGACATCCCATTGTACAGGCCGGAATTTCTTTGGGACGAAAAACCTATGGCTCTCCAACTACCAGTGATCAGGCATTACTGGATATTCCATCCCTGAAAATGGGCCCCGGCGATTCAGCCCGATCGCATATGGCTGATGAATATATTTTTATCAATGAGATAACTGAAGGAATTGGGATATATGTGAAAATGATTGATCAGATTATTTTAAAAACCTAAATCAGAATGTGGCAAAAAAATAAAGAAATAGAAAAATCAGTAGACAAATTCACCGTTGGCAAAGACCGTGAGCTTGATCTGCAAATGGCTGCATTTGATGTGCTGGGTTCATTGGCTCATACTCAAATGCTTGAAAGCATCGGACTGCTAAGTTCAGATGATTTAAAACTTATTCAGCAGGAGCTTAAAAATATTTACCGTGAAATAGCGGATGGTCAATTTTCCATTGATGATAACGTGGAGGATGTACATTCTCAGGTAGAGTTTTTGCTGACCCAACGTATTGGAGAAGCTGGTAAAAAGATTCATAGCGGCCGCTCTCGTAATGATCAGGTGCTGGTTGATCTGAAATTATTTTTCAGGAGCCGGATAGAACAGATGGTTCATAATTCAGACTTGCTTTTCCGGCAGTTAATCCGCCAAAGCGAAGAAAATAAAGATAAACTCCTTCCGGGATACACTCATTTACAAATTGCAATGCCTTCTTCATTTGGGCTGTGGTTTGGCGCCTACGCCGAAAGCCTGGCAGATGATATGGAATTAATGCGTGCAGCCTGGAAGATTGTAAACAAAAATCCGCTGGGTTCTGCCGCAGGTTACGGTTCGTCTTTTCCCTTGAACAGAACCATGACCACCGAATTGCTCGGCTTTGAAACGCTGAATTACAATGTTGTGTATGCCCAGATGGGTCGGGGAAAAACGGAGCGGATTCTGGCTCAGGCTATGTCTTCTGTGGCGGCCACGCTGGCAAAACTGGCTATGGATGTTTGCCTGTTTATCAATCAGAATTTTGCTTTTATCAGTTTTCCTGATGAACTGACCACGGGTTCGAGCATTATGCCTCATAAAAAAAACCCGGATGTTTTTGAACTGATTCGATCGAGATGCAATAAGATTCAGGCCCTGCCCAATGAAATTGCTATGATGACCACAAACCTTCCATCGGGTTATCACCGAGATCTTCAACTTCTAAAAGAAAATCTGTTTCCTGCTTTTCAATCCTTAAACGAATGCCTGGAGATGACCGCGTTTATGCTTCAGAATATCTGCGTAAGCGATAACCTCTTAAATGACGAGAAATACGCTTATTTATTTAGTGTAGAAGCTGTAAATGCCGAAGTTCTAAAAGGTGTTCCCTTCCGTGAAGCGTATCAAAAAATAGGCTCATTGATACAGGCAGGAGAATTTAAGGCACCTGCAAAACTGGAGCATACGCATGAGGGAAGTATAGGTAATTTGTGCAATGAGGAGATAAGCCATATTTTTGCTGCAACAATTCGAGAGTTCAACTTCGAAAAAGTTAACCGGGCCCTGGAAGCATTGCTTGCAAAACAGGCATAATATTAGTACCTTGAAAGCCGCCAAGGTGGTTTTTACATATTTAAATTTGAAATGGGAATGAGTGTATCTGTATTAGCACAGACTTTAAAAGGATCTGAAATTATAAAAATAGGCGGGGAGATTAATGAGCTTAAACGCAAAGGTGAAAAGATTGCTAATCTGACAATCGGGGATTTTGATCCCTCAATTTACCCCATTCCAATGGGATTAAAACATGGTATTATCGATGCTTATCATGCAAATCATACCAACTATCCTCCGGCGGATGGAGTAACTGTTTTAAGAGAAAATATATCCACATTTTTAAAGGAACGTTTTCATCTTGATTATCAAATAAATGAGGTTTTGGTAGCGGGTGGTTCACGTCCGTTAATTTATGCCACCTATCTTGCTTTGGTTGATCCGGGAGACAAAGTTGTTTACCCAACACCATCCTGGAACAATAATCATTATTGCCATTTGTCTGGTGCAAACGGAATTCCGGTTCCAACCAGTGCCGATAATAATTTTATGCCCAGAGCTGAAGATATTCGTCCGCATTTAAAAGGAGCAACCATGCTGGCTTTATGTTCCCCGCTAAATCCTACCGGGACAATGTTTGCTAAAAAAGACCTGGAAGAGATTTGCGACCTTGTTATCGAAGAAAATAGCAGTCGTTCGGAAGATGAAAAACCGCTTTATATTTTATATGATCAGATTTATTCACTTCTAACTTTTTCAGATAAAAAACATTATGACCCGGTTACTTTACGACCTGAATTAAGAGAGTACGTAATTTATATTGATGGTATATCAAAATGCTTTGCCGCAACCGGAGTAAGGGTGGGCTGGGCTTTCGGTCCTCAGAATATAATTGGTAAAATGCGCTCTATTCTTGGTCATGTGGGCGCATGGGCACCAAAAGCAGAGCAAATTGCTACCGCAAAGTTTTTAACTCAAACCGCCGACCTGAACACCTATCTGAAAAATTTCAAAAATCAGCTTCAGCTTAGTCTGGATACATTATATCAGGGTGTAAAGCAGTTAAAATCAGAAGGTTTTGAGGTAGATTCTATTGACCCGATGGGGGCCATTTACCTTACGGTGAAAATTGATTACACCGGAAAAACTACTCCCGACGGCGATCTGCTTCAGTCAAGCGCTGATGTGAATTTCTATCTGATAAAAGAAGCAAAAATTGCTTTTGTTCCGTTTTCTGCATTTGGATCTGATAGCAGTATGAACTGGTTCAGAGCTTCTGTTGGAGGCTGCTCTCTAGCAGATATTCAGGGAATGCTTCCGCGGTTAAAAGCAGCACTTGAAAAGTTGAAATAGGATTTTCTCAGAAAACAACATATGTAGCCCTGCCATAAGCGGGGCTTTTTTTATTAATAAAAATGGGCATTTTTGCAATATGACTTTTGGAACCCTTTATCTCATACCGGTGCCTCTGGCCGAAAACGCTTCTGCCAAATCCTTTACCCCGTATCTAACTGAAACAATTAATCAGATTAACGAATATATTGTTGAGAACAGTAAAACCGCAAGGCGATTTTTAAAAGAAGCCGGTTTAAAAATTCCGCAAAGCGAGCTCATTATTCATGATTATGGCAAGCACAATCGCGAGGGTAACCTTAACGAATTTTTTGGCGGACTACTGGCAGGCAAAGATGTGGGTTTAATGAGTGAAGCAGGGTGTCCCGGCATTGCCGATCCGGGAGCAGAAATTGTGGCTTTGGCACATCAGAAAGGAATAAAAGTTGTTCCGCTGGTTGGTCCGAGTTCTATTTTGCTAGCGCTGATGGCTTCCGGATTTAACGGACAAAGTTTCACATTTCATGGATATTTACCTATTGATAAAGTACAGCGTTCCCAGAAAATAAAGGAGCTGGAAAACCTGGCTGAAAAAAACAACCAAACCCAGTTATTTATAGAAACTCCCTTCCGTAATAATCCAATGCTGGAAGAGATTCTGAAAACCTGTAATCCTCAAAGCAGATTGTGCATTGCCTGTAATTTAACCGCAAACGACGAAATGGTGCAAACTAAAACAATTGCCGCCTGGAAAAAGCAGGTCCCTGATTTGCATAAAAAACCCGTTATATTTTTACTGTTTAAAAAGTAGGCCTTAATCAATCAAAAACTGCCAGTTCTTCATCATAAGACGCCCATACCATATAAGGATGTGAATCTGAATGATAGACTTCTCCGTTGGCCGATATTCCAATTATACCTGCAAAACCATCTATTTCCTTCAGCTCGGCAAAAGATTTATCAGTTGCATCCTTTAAAGAAAATCCATCGCTTACGCGGGTAACAATTTTAGCCGCCAAAGCAGTGCTGACAATATCTTCTCCAACACCTGTGCAGGATATGCCGGCAAAGCTGTTAGCATAATTGCCGGCAACGGTGGCAGAATCACTAACCCTGGAAGGAATTTCAAAACCTTTGCCACCCGTAGAAGTTCCGGCAGCCAGTTTTCCTTCAGCATCAAAAGCCACGCAACCAACTGTTCCAAGTCTTGAAGCCTGGGCCAGTTTGGCCATATATTCATTGCGGCGCTGTTCTATCTCGGGATTAAAATATTCAAATCCATTTTCGCGGGCAAAATTTAACGCTCCCAAATCGCTTAAAACGCTATCATCATAGCCAATTAATTTTTCTGCAATCTGGATGGGATTTTTAACATCCTGAATATTGATAACACCTGAAAATTTTTTAGAAGAGCCATCCATTAAAGATGCACTTAGCCTGATCTTGCCATCGCTTTGTATCTGAGATCCTAAGCCCGCATTAAAAAGGTCGCAATCTTCTAATAAGGAAACGGCATATACTACGGTTTCCAGCGCAGAATGATTACTTAAGTATTGATAGGCTTTTGTAGCAATAGCTCCCAAAGCATCCTGCTTGGCTTTTTTTACACTTTGATTGGTATGAGATTCGCTGAAAAATCCGCCGTGAATTATAAGTTTTGTTCTCATTAATCAATGCTCTGGTCTCTAACTTTTAAATATACTCCGGGTTCTACCTTAATCGTCTTATTGATTTTTAGCTCGTGCAGATGCAGATCGTATTTATCAAAAATTGACATGACATGTACCCGTAAATTATCAATGGAAACAGGAGATCCCATTTCCACATCGTAAATACTGGTTTCGCTGATGTATCTTCCGTCAACCAGAATAGTTAATCCCGAACCAATTGCTTCCATGCAATTTCCATCTGTAACCAACAAACCTGCATCTTCGCCCAAGCCAATTCCCAGCATTCCTGGGTTACTGGCCACTGCATAAAACAGCCGGCCAATCCTTCCACGCTGTACAAAATGAGTATCAATGATAACCCCGTCTAAAAAACCCAGGCCACCGGTCATTTGCACTTCGCCCTTAATTAAAGCTTCGCTGCTGCTTCCGCGATAAATCATATTGGTAGAAGCTGCGGCAGCTCCGGCAGAAGTACCGGCAACCATGAAATCTTCCTCCTGGTATTTTCTTTTCATTGTGGTCAGAAACTGAGTTCCTCCAAAAATTGAACTGAGCCGCAACTGATCACCACCGCTAAAAATAACGGCATCAGCTTTTTCCAGCCGATCGAGATATTCTTTACTGTTAGCCTCTTCGCGGGTTTTTATAGGTAGTACATTTACGTTATTTACCTGTAACTGATTAAAAGATTTAATGTATTCCGGGCCCACAATATCCGGTATTTGCGAAGCAGTTGTTATTACTTCAATTACCGAATCTTCTGCTTTAGCAGATTCGGTAATCACTCTTTTCAAGATTCCTCTTTCAAAAAATTTAATATAATGCGGATGGCTGATATTTTCGTTAAAACTTAATGAACTTCCCAGATCAACTGCTCCTCCTATTATAACGAGTTTGCCTTTTGGAACCATAAGGGTGTATTTATTTCAATAATTTCAAATATATAATTACAAAAAGTAAGTTTAAACATTACTTTTAAAACTTATCCACAAAAAACTTTATATATTGACCTTGTTTTAGATTTTAGGTTTAATCAATTGCTATTCTTGCAGGAAAATTAGGAGATAAAATAACCGGGAAAAACAAATAAACCCCGCCATGGTTTCTGTTCATCAGACAGTAAGTATCCATGAAAAATTAAGCAACAATAAGGTTATACCAAAAACGCCCTGCAATAGGGTCAATAAAAAAATGAACAAAAATTGAACAATAAAATTGCATTTCTCCTTCATTATAAACCTTCTTTTTCCATCCGCACATTTCAAATTAAAGTCAAATGAAAATCCTTGGCATTCAAATATTAAAAGGACCAAATATCTGGTCAATCCGCAGAAAAAAATTAATTCAAATGCGGCTCGATCTGGAAGAGCTGGAGCAGTTTCCAACGAATAAAATAGAAGGATTTCGGGAACGAATTGAAAGTCTTTTGCCAAGTCTGTTCAAACACCGTTGTTCTCCGGGCTATGAAGGCGGATTATTTGAACGGATTGATCAGGGAACCTGGATGGGTCATGTAATTGAGCATATAGCCTTAGAAATACAAACCCTTGCGGGTATGGAAACAGGCTTTGGACGTACCCGCGAAACAAAAACCAGTGGAATTTACAATGTAGTTTTCAATTATCTGGAAGAATCTGTAGGTGTTTATGCGGCCGAAGCTTCAGTACGAATTGCAGAAGCGTTGATTGCCGGGCATGAATATGATCTTGAACAGGACATTATGGCCATGAAGAAAATGCGTGAGCGTGAGCGTTTCGGCCCAAGTACCGGTTCCATTATAGATGAAGCTGTTGCCCGCCGCATTCCGTATATCCGCTTAAATTCCAGTTCTCTGGTTCAATTAGGTTATGGCAAAAACCAGGTCAGATTCAGAGCCACCATGACGGATAAAACCAGCTCTATCGCCGTAGATATTGCCGGAAATAAAGACGAAACTAAACGGATGCTGCAGGAGCAGGCAATCCCGGTAGCTAAAGGCTTAACCATAAGCAATCAGGAAGGTCTGGAAGAAGCGCTTTCTAAAGTCGGCTTCCCCTTGGTTTTTAAACCCTTAAACGGAAACCATGGCAAGGGAGCTACAATAAACGTTAAAACAAAAGAAGAAGCCGTAGAAGCTTTCGCCTTCGCTCAAAAATATTCTAACCGCGTTATTGTGGAGAGATTTATAACCGGGCATGATTTCAGAGTTTTGGTTATTGACAACCAGATGGTAGCCGCCGCACAGCGGGTTCCGGCAAATGTTGTTGCCGACGGACAGCATACTATTCAGGAATTAATTGATATTGAAAATAATGATCCGCGGAGAGGTTACGGTCATGAAAATGTGCTGACAGAAATAACTGTTGACAGGGATACATTGGATCTGCTCGAAAAAAGGGGCTATACCTTAGAAAGTATCCCGAAAGCAAAAGAAGTTATCTGCTTAAAATCTACAGCAAATTTAAGTACCGGAGGAACATCAATTGATGTTACGGATATGGTTCATCCCCAAAATGTATTTATTTGCGAACGTATCGCCCGGGTAATAGGTTTAGACATATGCGGAATTGATATAATGGCCAATAACTTAACCCAGCCATTAACCGAAAACGGAGGAGTAGTTCTGGAAGTAAACGCCGCCCCGGGTTTCCGGATGCACCTTGCTCCAAGCGAAGGACTTCCTAGAAATGTGGCCGCACCCGTTTTGGATATGCTTTATCCTCCCGGAAAATCTGCTCGCATTCCCATAATTGCCATTACCGGCACCAATGGAAAAACAACTACTACACGTTTAATAGCTCATATTGTTAAAAATAATGGTTACAGAGTAGGATTTACTACTTCAGACGGAGTATATATTCAAAACTCAATGATGCTGAAAGGCGATACAACCGGTCCAAAAAGTGCTGAGTTTGTCATGAAAGATCCTACGGTAGAATTTGCCGTTCTGGAGACGGCCCGTGGAGGAATTTTACGATCTGGTTTAGGCTTTAATTCGTGTGATATTGCAGTTATTACCAATATTCAGGAAGATCATTTAGGTATCTCTGATATTCATAATCTGGATGATTTATCAAGGGTTAAGGAAGTTGTAGTTGGATCGGTAAAAAATGAAGGCTGGGCAATT
This sequence comes from Daejeonella oryzae DSM 19973, assembly GCF_000422945.1. Taxonomy (GTDB): domain Bacteria; phylum Bacteroidota; class Bacteroidia; order Sphingobacteriales; family Sphingobacteriaceae; genus Daejeonella; species Daejeonella oryzae. Next base: position 660,304 of record NZ_AUHA01000002.1, on the reverse strand, counting down.
TTGAATGCAGATGATAAACATTGCGTTAAAATCGGGAAGAAAGCACGCTGCCACGTAGCTTATTTTACCATGGATGAAAAAAATCCGGTAGTAAAAGATCATTGTCGTAAAGGAGGAGTGGCGGCTATTTACGAAAACGGTTTTATTACCATAAAAAAGGGGGACTGGAAAATTCGCATTGCAAAAGTAACTCATATTCCCATCACGTTTAACGGAACGGTTAGTTTCATGGTTCAGAATGCACTTGCAGCAAGTTTGGCAACCTTTTCCTGGGGTTTTAAAATTCAGGATATTCGTTTATCTCTTGAAACGTTCATTCCTTCAGCAGCGCAGACTCCAGGCAGAATGAATATTTTTGAGTTTAAGGATTTCAAGATTATGGTAGATTTTGCTCATAATCCGGATGGCTTAAACGGTATAAAAGAATTTTTAGAGACCCTGGACGTAAGCAATCATGTAGGTGTTATTTCCGGAACCGGCGATCGCAGAGATGACGATCTGCGGGAAATAGGACGTATTTCTGCACGGATGTTTGATGAGATAATTATTTGTCAGGAAAAATACCTGCGTGGACGAACCCGCGAAAACATAATCGGTTTACTTCAGGAAGGTATTCATGAAGTGAAGCCTGAAATGCACATAGAATTTATCCATAATGGTAAAGATGCTCTGAAACACGTTATAAAAACTTCGCAGCACGGCTCCTTTACAACCATTATCGGAGATTCAATTTCTGATGCGGTTGAACTTGTTCAATCTTATCAGGATAAGGAAATAGGAATTTAACCTTTTAAATTCAGGCTGAGAATATGGGTTAATCATATTCTCAGCCTAATTAGTATAATAAAATGGCAACATTAGCTCCATTAGCAGAACGGATGCGACCTGCTAATTTAGATGAATATGTAGGACAGAAACATCTGGTAGGGCAGGGTGCTATTTTACGCAAAACCATAGAAAGCGGAAATCTTCCATCTATAATTTTGTGGGGACCTCCCGGAGTGGGGAAAACTACCCTTGCATTCATTATATCCAGCCAGCTTCAGCGACCTTTTTTTAGCTTAAGCGCAATAAACTCGGGGGTGAAGGATATTCGCGAGGTTATAGATAAAGCGGCGAAACTGAAAGAGGAAAACAAAGATCTTCCCATTCTTTTTATTGATGAAATTCATCGTTTTTCCAAATCTCAACAAGATTCACTGCTTGGAGCGGTGGAACGCGGACTAGTTACTTTAATTGGTGCAACTACCGAAAATCCTTCGTTTGAAGTTATTTCGGCCCTGCTTTCGCGATGCCAGGTTTATATTTTAAAAAACCTGGAAGAAGAAGAGTTGCTTTCACTAATTGAGAATGCACTGAAAAGGGATGAACATCTGGTTAATAAAAAGATCACCATTAAAGAGCATGAGGTACTTTTAAGATTATCAGGCGGGGATGCCCGAAAATTATTGAATGTTTTAGAGCTGGTTATAAATGCCTCCGGTAAAAAGGAACTTGTTTTGAGTAACGAGCTGGTTTTGAAAAGTGTTCAGCAAAATATGGCTGTTTACGATAAAGCCGGAGAACAGCATTACGATATCATTTCTGCTTTTATAAAATCGATCCGCGGAAGCGACCCTAACGCAGCCGTATACTGGCTTGCCCGTATGATTGCCGGAGGTGAAGATCCTTCGTTCATTGCCCGCCGCCTGCTTATCCTTGCTTCAGAAGATATTGGAAATGCAAATCCCAATGCGTTGCTTCTGGCTAATACGTGTTTTCAGGCGGTGAATGTAATCGGCTGGCCGGAATCACGAATTATCTTATCCCAAACTGTAACTTACCTGGCTTCTTCGGCCAAGAGTAATGCCAGTTATCAGGCCATTAATAAAGCCCAGGAGTTGGTCAGTCAAACGGGAGATCAATCTGTTCCGCTGCATCTTAGAAATGCTCCCACCAAACTGATGAAAAATATTGGCTACGGTAAAGAGTATAAGTATTCTCACAACTTCGATGACAGTTTTTCTGAACAGGAATATCTGCCCGAAAAATTAAGCGGAACCGTTTTATATGAGCCCGGAAAAAATGCTTCCGAAAATAAGCTCCGTGATTATCTAAGATCCCTCTGGAAAGGGAAATATAAGTATTGATATTTTCCCGGTATCCTGGATCCTTTTAAAATCTTCATAAGTTCAGAATTTTCAGAGTGAACACGTTATCTCATTAACTTTAATTCAATTTGCTTTACTGATCATTTTACTTACATTCAGCCATGACATTAACCCTGATCCGCCAGCAGTGGAAAGCGTTCTGGAGATCTAAAAACACAGGTCAGAGTATACTTATCCAGGTAATACTCGGAATATTTATTCTCTATATCTTAATAAATCTGCTGGCAGTTTCATTCTTCTTAGATAAAATACTTGGAGAGATTTTTCCGGGAAAAAATATTTTGTCATCCTTTAGCGGGTTATTATTGTATTACTTTCTGTTCGATCTTATATTGCGATACCAGTTTCAGGAACTTCCCACCCTTCGGGTAAAGCCGTACCTTCATTTACCCATTAAGCGAAGCCAGATTATTAACTATCTGTCCTTTATTTCCTTGTGGTCCGGATTTAATCTGGCGCCTTTTTTACTGACAGTTCCCTTTCTTGCAAAAATTGTACTTCCTCAGTATGGTGTTTCTGTTTTTGCCGGTTTTATTATCGCGATAGCTGCTTTAACTTTTTTTAATCATTTTTTCAGCTTGTGGCTTAAACGTAAGGAAAACGGAAATGCCTGGGTCATGCTTATATTTCTGGCATCAATTGGCGGTTTAGCATATATAGATTTTTCTCTGCACCTGATTTCGATATCCGGATTTTCCGACTTTATATTCTCCGGAATAATTAAAAATTCACTTTTAAGTTTTCTGTTACTGATCCCATTTGCAAGTATTTTCCTGGTAAATTATTTTTATCTGAAAAAGAATCTATACCTGGATGAATTGCATTCTTCGACCGAAAATCAAAAATCGAGTTCAGAAATTCCTTTTTTAAACCGCTTTGGAGTTGTAGGAGATCTTGCTGCCACAGAACTTAAACTGATTTTCAGAAATAAGCGGTCAAAATCTGCGGTCATAAAAAGCTTCCTGTTTATATTTTACGGATTACTGTTTTATACAAATCCCCGGCTAGGCAGCCAGAGCAATATTTTTGCTCCAATATTTTGCGGACTGCTTATGACGGGAATTTTTATAGTTAACTACGGGCAGTTTATGTTCGGCTGGCAAAGCAGTCATTTTGATGGATTGCTGGCAAATAAAATTAGTGTCTCGGATTTTTTCAAATCCAAATTTTTACTGTTCACTTTATTTGCCACAGTTAATTTAATTCTCACTATTCCCTATGTATATTTTGGCTGGCGAATTTTGATTATGCACACCGCTATGTTTCTATGGAATTTAGGAGTAAATGCAACCCTTGTTCTGTATTTTGCTAACCGAAATTTTAAATCTATTGACCTTTCCAAAAGTGCATCATTTAACTGGCAGGGAGTTGGAGCCAGTCAGTGGATTTTGTCAATTCCCCTGTTTTTAGGACCATTTATTATCTTCCTTCCATTATACTGGATGGGGTTAGAAAGCCTTGCCATAGCAATGGTGGGAATTATTGGACTGGGTTTTATCATCACACGTAAATTTTGGGTTGAAACTCTGAGCTCAAATTTTAAGAATAAGCGTTATCAAATTGCCGAAGGTTTCCGAAATAAATAAGGTTAAGCCGTAAATTTATAAAACATGAAAAGTGTATTTAACTCTGCCGATACCCAGGATCTGTTAAATCGAATTGATAAACTAAGTCCGGATTCAGTAGCGCATTGGGGGAAAATGAGCGTGTCACAGATGCTTGCTCATTGCAATGTTTCGTATGAACTTATTTATGAGAATAAGCATCCGAAACCTAATTTTTTAATGAAATTGATTTTAAAACTGCTTGTAAAAGATAAGGTGGTTAGTGATAAACCTTACAAACATAATCTGCAAACTGCTCCGGTATTTCTGGTAAAAGACGATAAAGACTTCGCAACAGAGAAAAGTCGTTTAATAAATTACATCAATAAAACCCAGCATTTGGGAGAAACCTATTTTGATGGTAAAGAATCTCATTCATTCGGAGTTTTATCTAAACAGGAATGGAATAATATGCTTTACAAACATCTTGATCATCATTTATCACAATTTGGAGTTTAGACTATTAACATGATTCAAATTCAAAGCTTGCAAAAAATATACAACGGAGTTGTTGTAGTGAACATTCCGGAGCTGAATATCAGACAGGGAGAAACTGTAGGATTGATAGGCAATAATGGCGCAGGAAAAACTACTTTATTCAGAATGATGCTTGATTTGATCAGGCCTGAAAAAGGGGAGGTTTTATCAAAAGATCAGAATGTCGCTAATTCTGATTCATGGAAAGATTATACGGCTTCTTTTCTCGACGAAGGTTTTCTGATTGATTACCTTACTCCAGAGGAATACTTTTATTTTACCGGTGGTTTGCATGATTTAAGCAAGGCTCATATTGACAGCGAATTAATAAAATTTACTGATTTTTTTAACGGAGAAATTCTTAATCGGGGAAAATACATTCGAGATTTGTCTAAAGGAAATCAATGCAAAGTTGGTGTAGCGTCCTGTTTGTTGCAAAACCCCGAAGTGCTGATGCTTGATGAACCTTTTGCCAATATCGATCCCAGCACACAGATCAGGCTTAAAAATATGATCCGCGATATTAATCGCGAAAAGCATTTAACTACCATAATATCCAGTCATGATTTAAATCATGTAACAGACGTTTGCGAACGGATTTTATTAATGGAGAAAGGCATGATTATTAAAGATATTGAGACCAATCAAAACACACTTCTAGAACTGGAGGAATACTTTTCGGTTTTACAATAAGCTGCTATTTATTTTCTTTTAAAAATAAGCTATGAATTTAGATCTGACAGGTAAACGAGCTCTGGTTTGCGGAAGCAGTCAGGGAATTGGCCGGGCTGCTGCAATGGAACTGGCATTATTAGGTGCAAGTATTACCCTTGTAGCCCGAAATGAAGAATCTCTGAAGGCGGTTGTAGAACATCTGCCTGCAGATGACACAGAATCACATCATTATCTTATTACAGATTTTAATTATCCCGAACAGCTAAAAATGGTTCTTGATGACTATCTAAAAGATCACGCGATTGATATTCTGATTAATAATACAGGCGGCCCGGCCGCAGGTAAGGCAATTGATGCTAAAATAGAGGAATTTACAAAGGCATTTATCAGCCATTTAATTTGCAATCAGATTCTGGTGCAGGCTGTAACTCCGGCAATGAAAAGGCAGGGCTTTGGTCGTATTATTAATATTATTTCCACTTCGGTTAAAACACCACTTGCCGGTTTGGGCGTGTCCAATACCATACGGGGAGCAGTTGCCAGCTGGGCAAAAACATTGGCAACAGAGTTGGCACCTTTCGGGATTACTGTTAACAACGTTTTGCCAGGCTTTACGATGACGGCCAGGCTCGAATCACTTATAAATAGCCGGGCCGAAAATGAAGACCTTAACTATGAGCAGATAAAACAACAGATGATTGAAAGTATTCCGGCAAAACGAATAGGAGAAGCAGAAGAAGTTGCAGCAGCAATTGCATTTTTAGCAAGTCCGGCTGCTGCATACATTAATGGAATAAATTTACCTGTTGACGGTGGCAGAACGCCAAGTTTGTAAGCAGTTGTTGCGTTAAATATCTTCTTCTTTCAATTTGTTAAGGTAATCAGTAAGCCAGGCCATCAGATCCGGGTAAATAAATTGGTAATTTAACTCTTCATCTAAGCGCTTACCTGAAACAATCTTCCAGGTAGTCTTTTCTTGCAAAAATTCAGCAGGAATTAAACCGGACTTACTTGAGGCAAGTGTGTAAAAATCTTTTTTTACTGGATGCTGGGGAGCAACGGCGTTGTAAATTCCGGATGCATGATTTGATTTACACAATTCGAATACAATTTGGGTAATATCAGCCTTATGAATCAGGTTAACGGGTGTAAGTCCGTTTTCTATATTTTTTTTTCCTGAAAAAAATCTTCCCGGATATCGGTCTTCGCTAATTAAGCCACCGGGCCTGACTACAATAATTTCTTTATCTTTTAATTGAAGAAATTGGTTCTCTACTTTTAAAAGTAATTTTCCAGATTCAGTATCCGGAATGGCAACGTCAGATTCGCTTACAATTTTATTCGGATCTCCATAAACTGAAGTAGAACTTATTAGAATTATCTTACCAACTCTGCTCGAAGGTAACACCTTTATAAGTGTGTCTGCCATATTTTGATAAGCAACATTTCCATTAGGACTGTTTCTCCCGGGAGGGATAGAAATTATTAATGTATCCGAATCGAGAAATTCCTGCGGAATGAAAATTTCCTTTTCTGTAAAATGTACTAAAAAGGGGGCAATACATTGAGATTCCAAAATGGGCAGTTTATTCGAATTGGTTGTAGAGCCTTTAACTTCAAAGCCATATTTGTTAAAAACCTTAGCCAGTTCTAAACCAAGCCATCCACAGCCTAAAATACTTACGGCTTTATTATTAATCATACACTATGTTATATAATTTACGTTCTGGTGAAACAAATTCAAAGTTGGCATTGAGTTTGAATTAGTGTTAACAGATTAAACTTATACAAAGATGAAAATTTCAAGAAACAAAATAGCTACGTTTACGATAGCGGTCGCAACTTCAGCATTTCTAATAAGCGGTTGTAGCTCATTAACTAAAACTCAAAAAGGTGCAGGTATTGGAGCAGCAGCAGGCGGAACAATCGGTGCAATAATTGGTAAAAAAGCAGGTAATACAGCTGTAGGAGCAATTATTGGTGGTGCAATTGGTGGATCAGCAGGTGCTTATATAGGGCGCAGAATGGATCAGCAGGCTGAAGAAATTAAACAAACCGTACCAAATGCAGAAGTTATCCGTGAGGGTGAAGGTATCATCGTGAAATTTGATTCAGGAATTTTATTTGACGTGAATCAATCTCAGCTTAAAGCAAATGCGAAAAGCAATATCGAATCTTTAGCAACTTCTATGAAAAATAACTCAGAAACAAATATTCTGATTATTGGACATACTGATGCTACAGGAACTGATGCTTATAATAAAAGTTTATCTGTGCGTCGTGCAGATGCTGTAAAATCTTACACTGTAGCTCAGGGAATTTCTTCTTCACGTTTAACTACTCAGGGTCGTGGTGAATCAGAGCCTATTGCAGATAATACTACGGAAGCTGGTAAAGCACAAAACCGTCGTGTAGAGATTGTAATTGTTGCAAATGATAGATTGAAAGAAGAAGCTAAAGCTCAATAATAAAATATAGATAATATTCATCCCTTAACATTTGAATATTTATATCACAAAACCACCCATCACCGGGGTGGTTTTTTTATTTTAAAGGCTGATATTCAAGACGGTTCTTTTAGTTTTTTTATTGTTACGCCATATCGTCAGACATAATTAATATTGTTAAAATGTTGTAATTGGATTATGAGATGGTAAAATCCCCTAAGCAATTATGTTTTAGGAAGGTAATTTTGATTGTCCTTTATTTAAACGGCTTTAACACCTTTATGTCAAAAACTACGGTTATTGTAATTAAATGAAGATTAATCAGTTTTATAAATGAATATTTTCATTATTGCCGGTGTTTAAATGAACTTCGGGGAACTTACTGTAAGCTTATACTCGTATAAATATGTTACAGGGAGGCAACACATATTTCGCCTCTTTTTTATTTACTTTAGAATTCTGGTATTAATTTAGATACGATACTATTACAAATGAGTTTAAAATCTTTTAGAGAAATGTTAAAGAAAGTATATCTGGCTTTATTTCTGGTTGCAGCCCTTTCCTGCAAAGCCGAGCCTCGTGTATCTACCGAAGTTGAAGGTTCTCCAAACTTGAAACCGGATATCCAGCAATCTATAGTAGCAAAAGAACTGGTTAACCTTATTGAGAATTATCATTATAAAAAAGTAACTATCAATGATTCTTTTTCGTCAGATGTTTTTGACCGGTATTTAAAAGCATTAGATCCGGGCAAAGCTTATTTTTTGCAGAGCGATATCACAGAGTTCGAAAAATTCAGAAATAAACTGGATGACGATCTGCGTGAAGGGGATTTAAGCGCTCCGTTTTATATTTTCAATGTTTATCAAAAAAGATATACAGACCGGTTAAAATATGCACTTTCTCAAATCGGCAATAAGTTTGAATTCTCACAAGACGATCAATACACTTATGACCGTGAAAAACTTCCCTGGTTTGCAACAGAAAAAGAAGCACTTGATCTGTGGAATAAACGCGTTAAATATGAGCTGCTTAATCTTAAGATAGCAGGTACAGAGGATGCTAAAAACGTTAAAACACTTAAGCAGCGATATGAAAATTTATTATCGCAATCCTCTAAAATCAATAATCAGGATGTGTTTCAAACTATAATGAACGCATTTACCGAAGCTGTTGATCCGCACACAAATTATTTTGTACCTAACAAGGCTCAGGAATTTAATGAGGAATTAGCCAGAACATTTGAAGGTATTGGTGCTCGTTTGCAGGTTGATAATGAAGTTGTAAAAGTGATGGAGATTATTCCGGGCGGTCCTGCATTTAAAGCTAAAACATTGAGTGTAAATGACCGGATTGTAGGCGTTGCTCAGGGTAAAAATGGCGAATTTGTGGATGTGGTAGGCTGGAGAATTGATGTTACGGTCAGTAAAATTAAAGGCCCGAAAGGAACAGTTGTAAGGCTTAAAATTATACCGGCCGGTCAGGAACTTTCTGCAACTCCACGGATTGTAGAATTGGTTCGTGATAAAGTGGTATTGGAAGATCAGTCGGCTAAGAAAACCATTAAAACGGTTACCGCAGACGGCAAATCCTATAAAATCGGAGTTATCCAGATTCCTGCCTTTTATGCAGATTTTAAAGCGATGCAATCAGGTGACAAAAATTATAAAAGCACTACCCGTGATGTTCGTTTGCTTATTGATACATTAAAGCAGCAGAAAGTAGATGGTATTGTGATCGACCTTCGAAGTAATGGTGGTGGTTCATTGCCCGAAGCAATCAGCTTAACTGGTTTATTTATTAAAACCGGTCCTGTAGTTCAGGTTCGCGATGCCCGCAATCGTATTGATGTGGATGAAGATTCTGATCCTTCCATTGCCTGGGATGGTCCAATGGGAGTCATGGTGGATCGTTTCAGTGCATCGGCTTCCGAAATTTTCGCCGGAGCAATCCAGGATTACGGTCGAGGTATTATTATGGGAACTCAAACCTATGGTAAAGGAACGGTTCAACAGGGAATTGATATGTCAAGGGTAATTGGTCCTGCCGAGAAGTTAAGATTATTAGCTGCCAATAAAACCAACGAAACAGGTGTTATTGCACCGGTAAGTGATGCGGCACCTCAGTTTGGGCAGATTAACTTAACAATGGCCAAGTTCTACCGGATTAACGGAAGCAGTACGCAACATAAAGGAGTAATGCCGGATATCCAGTTCCCAATGGTTTTCCCATCAGATAAATATGGAGAAAGCTCAGAACCTTCTGCATTGCCATGGGATACAATCCCGCCAAGCAAATATGTACAGGTTAGAGATCTTACGGCTATTAAAAAACAGTTATTAGTAAATCACGAGCAACGTATGCAAACCTCTCCCGAATATAAATTCTTAAAAGAAGATATTATTCAATTCGGAAAGCGTGATTCAGAAACTTCAATTACTTTAAATGAAGCAAAATTGAAGAAAGAGCGTGAAGACCAGGAAGCTAAAAACCTCGCCCGTGAAAATCAGATTCGGATTGCCCGCGGTTTGGCTCCTCTCAAAAAAGGAGAAACAAAACCAAAGGAAGAAAGTGATTTTGTTCAGGATGCCAGTCTCCGCATTATAGCCGATTTTATTCAGTTGAAAAATTAAAATTAAAAACCCCGGCCAAAACCGGGGTTTTTGCTGAAACCAATTTATCGGTATTTGGTTCAACTGGTATGCTTTCTAAACCTCTCTTAGAATTTAACGATAATGGGATCTATTGCGCAGCGGGAAATTTTTACATTGATCCGTGGCGACCTGTAAAAGATGCCATTATTACACATGCTCATTCAGATCACGCCAAATGGGGACATAGTCATTATCTCTCTCATACGCTTTCGCGGGAAGTTTTAAAATATCGTTTAGGAGATATAAACCTCGAAACTATGGATTATGGTCAGACATGTATCCGCAATGGCGTTCAGATTTCTTTTCATCCGGCCGGGCACATTATTGGATCAGCACAGGTAAGAATAGAATATAAAGGAGAAATTTGGGTTGTTTCAGGAGATTATAAGGTCGAAGATGATGGAATTTGCGAAGCATTTGAACCTGTAAAATGCCATTCATTTATTTCTGAATGTACATTTGGCATGCCCGTTTACAAATGGAAATCACAGGAGTTTATTTATGAGGAAATGAATAAATGGTGGAGGCAAAATTTGGAAGAAGGTAAAACCACAGTGCTGGTGGGCTACTCTTTAGGCAAAGCGCAGCGCATTTTGCAGGGACTGGATATGTCAATCGGAAATGTGTATACGCATGGTGTTATTGAAAATACCAACGAGGCTTTAAGAAGAAACGGTGTGCAGCTAAATCCAACTATTCGTGTAACTCCCGAAACCAACCGGGAGGAAATGCGCAAAGGTTTGATCCTTTGTCCACCTTCGTCTGTTGGAACTCCATGGATGCGTAAATTTTATCCTTATAGCTTTGGTTATTGTTCGGGATGGATGGCTTTGCGTGGTGCAAAACGGCGCCGTGCTGCCGACAGAGGTTTTGTATTATCAGATCATGCCGATTGGGATGGCCTGATATCCGCGATTAAGGCTACAGAATGCGAAACTGTTTATCTTACCCATGGTTATACCGCCTCATTTTCACGTTATCTTTCAGAAATAGGTTACGATGCGCACGAGGCGCACACCTTGTATGGAGGTGATGAAGCTAACGAGCTGGATGAAGATCCTGTAAAATTGGTTAATCAGGATGGCGAAGTAATAGAGAAGCCTGAGGAGGATAGCACTCCTCAAAAAGTATTATCAGATTCCGAAAAATCTATTGCTCTTAAAAAAGCAAAAAAGGCAGGAGGCGCATTATGAGAATTTTCGCCCAACTTTTCAGCTCTCTGGATGAAACTAATAAAACCACCCAAAAGGTTCAGATTCTAAAAGAATATTTTGTCAGTGTTGCTGATGAAGATAAAATTCAGACACTGGCCTTATTTACCGGCAGAAAACCTAAACGTCAGATTAATTCAACTTTGGTAAAAAACTGGGCCATGGAAATGGCAGGAATACCCGCCTGGCTTTTTGAAGAAAGTTATCAGGTTGTTGGCGATCTGGGAGAAACCATTGCCTTGCTTTTGCCTCAGGCTATTGAAACTCAGGATAAATCATTAAGCGATTGGATTGCAGAAATTAATGCGTTGAGCCCTTTGTCAGAGGCAGAGAAAAAAGCATGGCTGATTTCTGCCTGGCAATCTATGGATCAGCAGGAGCGCTTTGTTTTTAACAAGATTTTAACTGGCAGTTTCAGAGTAGGTGTATCTCAAAGTCTCATCATAAAGGCGCTTTCCGAAATTTCAGGACTTGAAACTCAGGTTTTAACGCATCGCATTATGGGAAACTGGGATCCTGCAACATTCAGCTATTCCCAATTAATTCAGGAGACGGATGGTTCTGAAGATATTTCCAGGCCCTATCCTTTTTATCTTGCTTACGCGATACAAGAAACCTCCTCCCAATCAAAAACGGCTAAAGAAATTAATAGTGCCCTTGGCAATACTGAAGACTGGCAGGCTGAGTGGAAATGGGATGGAATCAGGGCGCAGGCAATTCAGCGAAAGGGTGAGATTTTTATATGGAGCCGGGGTGAGGATTTAGCGACTGATAAATTTCCGGAGTTGCATCCCTTCTTATCAGAATTACCCGAAGGCACCGTTCTGGATGGGGAAGCAATTTGCTTTGCGGATAATTGTCCCTTGCCATTTAGTGTGCTGCAAACAAGAATCGGACGTAAAAATCTCACAAAAAAGATCCTGGCCGAAAGTCCTATGGCATTCATAGCCTATGATTGCCTGGAGTTTGAAGGCGAAGATATAAGGCATTTACCCATGAAAGAGCGAAGAGCTAAATTGGAGTTACTGCAAAAAAATAGCAGCCATCAGCATATTTTCAGGCTATCGCCTGTTGTTAATTTCAATTCCTGGGATGAGTTATTTGAAATGAGAAAGCGCTCCCGCGAAGAATATGCAGAAGGGTTCATGTTAAAGAAACTCGACTCGCCATATTTGGTGGGGCGTAAACGTGGCGATTGGTGGAAGTGGAAAGTTGATCCTTTATCGATTGATGCAGTTATGATTTACGCCCAAAAGGGCCATGGACGACGGGCAGACCTATATACTGATTATACTTTTGCGGTATGGGATCAGGATAAACTGGTGCCTTTTGCCAAGGCCTATTCGGGTTTAACCGATAAGGAAATAAACCAGGTTGATCATTTTGTAAAACGAAATACGCTTGAAAAATTTGGGCCTGTTAGAACCGTTAAGCCTCATTTGGTTTTTGAAATCGGCTTTGAAGGAATTAATAAATCCAGCCGTCATAAATCAGGTGTGGCACTTCGCTTTCCCCGGATCATGCGCTGGCGTCAGGACAAAAAGATTGAAGACGCGGATACCATTGAAACGTTAAAAGAATTCCTGCAATAGTTGCAGCATTAGCAGTCGGATAATTTCTGGCCAGCTAAGATGATGCAGAAAATAGATTCATCCACAATATGGGTATAGGACAAGAAATTATTTCAGACTGGTTTAAATCTAAAAAATGGCAGCAATTCCCTTTTCAAAAAGAAATGGAAGCGGCTTTTTTGGATGGTTATTCAGGTTTGCTGAATGCCCCAACCGGAAGCGGAAAAACTTTTGCAATGTTTTTGCCATTTATCGCTGATTACATCAACAAGCATCCTGAAGATTATCAAACACGTAAAAATAATGGTTTGCAGTTATTGTGGATTACTCCTTTAAGAGCCCTAACAAATGATATTCGCAAAGCCATGCAAACCGTGGTTGATGATCTCGGGCTTCCATGGAAAGTTGGAACACGCACCGGAGATACTTCTGCAAAGGAAAAACAGGAATTAAAGAAACGGCAGCCCGAAGTTTTGCTAACCACTCCGGAAAGTTTGCACTTAATGCTGGCATTAAAAGATTACCCTAAAATTTTTGAGAATTTACAAGCCATAGTTATTGATGAGTGGCATGAACTGCTGGGCACCAAACGGGGAGTTCAATTGGAACTGGGTTTATCCAGGGTAAAAAATCTCGCCCCCGCCACGTCTCAGGCTAAACAGTTACAGATTTGGGGCATTTCTGCAACCATTGGCAATCTGGATCAGGCTGCAGAAGTTTTACTTGGAGTGGATACTAAAAAAGTCGGGATTAAACTTATCCGGGCTAAACTGAATAAGAAAATACTGATTGAATCAGTGATCCCGGAAAATATTGAAAAGTTTTCCTGGGCCGGACATTTGGGAATTAAGCTGTTGCCGCAAGTAATGGAGATTGTTGCCAACAGCAAAACAACCCTCATTTTCACAAATACCAGATCTCAAACAGAAATCTGGTATATGACCATTCTGGAAAAATATCCGGAGTATGCCGGAATAATTGCTATGCATCACGGTTCGCTGGATAATGAATTGAGAAACTGGGTTGAAAACGCACTGCACAACGAACTTTTGAAAGTAGTGGTTTGTACTTCCAGTCTTGATTTGGGCGTAGATTTTCGTCCGGTAGATTCGGTGGTACAAATAGGTAGTCCAAAAGGTGTAGCCCGTTTTATGCAGCGTGCCGGAAGAAGCGGACACCATCCAGGAGCAACTTCTAAAGCCTGGTTTGTTCCTACACATTCCTTAGAATTGCTGGAAGGTGCGGCCTTAAAACAGGCAATTATCGAGGAGGTATTCGAAAGCAGAGACCCTATTTTATTGGCTATGGATGTTCTGATGCAATACCTGGTCACATTAGCAGTTTCTGATGGATTTTTGCCCGAACCCATTTTCAGAGAATTGAAAACGACATATGCATACGCGGACCTGGAACAGAAAGATTTCAATCAAATTCTTGATTTCATAACTAAGGGGGGCAAAACGCTCTCGCAATATGACGAGTTTTTGAAAGTGGAAATTGAAAATGGCTTATACAAGGTGAACAGTCGCAAGGTTGCCATGCGCCATAGGCTGAGTATGGGAACTATCGTTGGTGATGTGAGTATGCGGGTTAAATTTTTAACAGGCGGATATTTGGGATCTATTGAAGAAGGCTTCATCTCTAAATTAAAAATTGGGGATAATTTTCATTTTGCAGGACGAAGCTTAGAGCTAGTTAAGGTTAAAGAAATGACCGCATTTGTCCGCAAATCGACAAAAAAGAAAGGAATTATACCCAGCTGGATGGGGGGGAGAATGCCGCTGTCATCTCAGTTGTCTGCTATGCTTCGCGAGAAATTGGATGAAGTTGCCCGTGGAGTTGAAAAAGATATAGAAGTACAGGCTTTGCAGCCCTTATTTCAATTGCAGACCAAATTATCGCATATTCCCAGAAACACTGAGTTCTTAATTGAAAAATTTACCTCGAGAGATGGGCATCATTTATTTTTCTATCCATTTGAGGGAAGACTGGTTCATGAAGGAATGGCTTCTCTATTTGCGTATCGAATTTCTAAAATAAAGAAAGCAAATTTCTCTCTCGCCATGAATGATTACGGCTTTGAACTCTTAACAGACGACGAGGTGGTTCTTCAGCAAGCGCTGGATTCTGACTTATTTTCAATTGATAATTTACTTGATGATATTCAGCAAAGTTTAAACGCGACTGAAATGGCCCGGCGAAGATTCAGAGATATCGCTCATATTGCGGGTTTAGTATTTACCGGTTTCCCCGGAAAAGCTATGAAGAGCAGGCATTTGCAGGCTTCAACATCTCTTCTCTTTGAAGTTTTTAGTGAATATGAAAGTGATAACGTTTTGGTTCGTCAGGCCTATCATGAAGCTTTACAATTTCAGCTTGAGGAATATCGTTTACGAGCGGCACTACAGCGTTTGCAAACCTTAAAAGTTGTGATTACAGAAAGTGAACAACCAACCCCGTTTGCTTTTCCAATTCTGGTAGATGGTTTAAGCAGAGAAAAACTAATTACTGAAACTATGGAGGAACGGGTTGCTAAAATGAGTATGCGATATGAGAAATTATCTTGAACTAGATAGTTGTATTTTAATTAATTCCTATTTGTTCCAAATGAGGCATAAACTGGAATAGAAATATCCAGAAATAGCATTTAAAAATCCTTTTAATCAGAATGGATTACAAATTAAAATTTAGTTTGAAATTGGTAAAATTTCAGCTGTGTATACATTTAAACATTGTCATTAAGTTCCGGCAATGTAATGTTCTAAATTTTGAATAATAAATTTTTGCTCATCAATGATGTACTTTACAACATCTCCAATAGAAATAATGCCAATTAATTCTTCTTTTTCCATAACAGGTAAATGACGAATAAACTTATTGGTCATTATGTGCATACACTCCTCAATGGTAGTATCAAGATTTACTGTAATGGGATTTGGAGTCATTATCTCCCTGATGGGGGTATCCTTAGAAGCTTTTCCTTTCAGGATAATTTTCCTGGCATAGTCTCTTTCTGTAAAAATGCCTGTAAATGTGGTTTGTTCTATTACTAAAAGTGCACCAATATTTTTTTCGACCATTAATTCAAGGGCTTCAAATACTGAATTATCCGGGCTGATGGAGATGGTAGAACTACTTTTAGCTTTTAATACGTTTCTAACTTTTCCCATTGATATACTCCTTTCTATTTGCGATTTGCTTATAAGAAAGTTAGGGTTTTTTTCCTGAAGAAAAAATATATAAAACTCAATAATCTAATGGGTTAATCGGATTGAATGAGTTATAATTCTATAGGATGTTAGGTTGGTTTATTGATTTTTTCCTGAGCAGTTTCCAGGTCTGCCTGATCTGCATGCGGCTCTTCCTGTATAGCTGCAGCCTTCGGCGAATATTGCAGTTTGATATACATTGGAAAATGATCTGAACCACAATTCGGCATCCGTTCTATATGAATAAGCGTAAAATCGTTGGAACAAAACACATGATCAAGGGGGAAACGCATAAATAAATACTTTGCGTGGAAAGTATTAAAGAATCCGCGGCCTCTTCTAGGATCCAGCAGACCGCTGGTTCTGGAAAATAATTCTGTTGTGTAACTCCATGCAACATCATTTAAATCGCCGGCAACAATTACAGGCAGCTTGCTATTTTTGGCGCTCTTGCCAACCATTAAAATTTCTTTATCCCGCTCGGTAGAACGTGGATTTTCAGTCGGAACAGGAGGTGTTGGATGAAGCCCATGAAATCGGATCAAATCGCCGGAAGGTAATTTAATACAGGCATGAACGGAAGGGATACCATCTTCAACTAAATATTTAACTTTTGGATCTACAAGTTCAAATTTTGAATATAAAAGCATACCATAGGTATTTTCCAAGGGTACCAGGAGATGATGCGGATAGGTTTCTTTGAGAGAATGCATGCTCTCTTCCCACCATTTATCAGTCTCTACAAGCATTACTAAGTCCGGATCTTTTGAATTGATGCATTTCAGATAATCAGTAGCTTTTCTATTATATTGATAAACATTTCCAATAAATAAGCCAATTTGCTTATCAGGTGTATGCGTTTTTAATTTTAATAATTGTTTATTTCCAAGCCTTGTAAACGGCCAGATTTGAAATGTTAGGTAGCCAATGTTGCCTAATAACAGGGTAGTGAAAACTTTATCGTGTATTGTAACGAGTCCGAATAATGCTGCAAATGAAACAAACAAGAATACATTTAGAATTAATTTTTGGATTCTGGGATATTCAAATACCCGAAAAATCCAAAAATCATGTCTTATAAAGGGGATTAATGTAATTAAAATAACGAGGTAACCAGCACCCAGTATTATGTCTTTAAGAGTTTCCAAATAATTATGTGTTTAACAAAAATATAAAATCAAGTGATCATTTTATGCAAGCATTATTCCATAAAATCTGTTTAATTACATTTGCTGCCTAAATTCTTATCAGATGGCTAATATCTCATTTTATCTTCTGGCAATTCTGGCCGGAATCATATTGGCAGTTCAGGCCGGAATAAATTCGCAACTTCGAACTGTTTTGGGAAACCCGGTGCTTGCGGCTTTAATTTCATTTATTGCAGGAAGCATTGTTCTACTAATTTATGTGCTCCTTTTTCAGCGTCAAAGTTTTAGCCAATTGCCCAATTTGCATGGAATGGCCTGGTATAAATGGACCGGAGGCATTATTGGTGCCATGTATGTTACCGGAGTAATTTTAGTGGCTCCAAAGATTGGTGCTGCAAATACCGCCGGATTTATTGTAGCCGGGCAAATATTGTTTGCCCTGTTCTTAGATCATTTTGGTTTGCTTGGCTTTACACAACACCCGTTAATGTGATGAGATTTTTTGGTGCAATAATGCTTGTTTTGGGAGTTTTTGTTATCCTTAAGAATTAATCTGCTCCTAATTTATTTTAGCTTGGCAGGCAATTTGCATCTGCTCCTAAAAAATTAAATTATGAACTTAAAACGTACTTTCGGTCTTGTTTTAACAATACTTGGTATTGTAGGATTAATCTATGCAGCTATCGGCTTTGTGCAAAATTCTGAAGCCGCAAAATCTCTGATTGTTTTTGCTGTATTAGGAGCAATATTCTTTTTTACCGGCATTTCTTTAGTAAGAAACACTACCGATCAGGCTAAATAAGCGGAGCATAAAAAAAGGAAGCATGACGCTTCCTTTTAATCTTATTGCCTTATTAAGCAATACTAATTCATGCTTTCTCGAATAGAAGCAAGTAATCGGCCGCCTTTATAATAATATCTTCTCCAGTAAGCTTCATCAAGATCGCTGATCATAACGCCTTTACTACTGGAAGCATGTGCGAACTTATTATTACCCATATAAACACCCATATGAGTTATAGAACGGCTGCCAATTTTAAAGAAAACCAAGTCACCTTCTTTCAGATCGTCTTTGCTAACGGGATTTACCATGCTGAAAATGTTACGGGAATTACTTCCGATAACTGTATTAAATACTTTATTATACAGCTGAAAAGCAAAACCTGAACAATCAATTCCTCTTTTGGTACCCCCGCCTAAACGGTAAGGTGTTCCAATCCAGTCATAAACAAATTGATAAAGCTTTAGGTTTGAGGTGGCAGAAAGGGCCACACCCATTATTTGAGAGAAATATTCTGTAGCTAAATTATCCGGATCTTCAATTTTTAAAGTATTTTGATTCTTGGTTGTTTGTGCCTCAACTGACACAAAAGAAATGATAAGCAGCAAAGCCACAATTATTTTTTTCCCCATTCTGTACTGGTTTAATAGTTAAACAACAAAGACTATTAACGCCTTATACCTGAAATTATTTCAGAATGTTTCAAAACTATAATAATTATTGGTTGTATCCAACCTTTTTAACTTTGTTTTAACATATTGGATATTGTGAGCCTGCTGATTGTGTAAACAAAACACTTACCTAATTCTTTTTTTAGCAAGATATAGTTAGATTTGTCGTCCTTATCAGACATTAGTACGAATGAGTTCAGTTGAAATAACAAAAGATACCTATTTGCAGTGGTATGAGTCGATGCTTTTGATGCGCAAGTTTGAAGAGAAATCAGGCCAATTATACGGACAGCAAAAAATCAGAGGCTTTTGCCATTTATATATTGGTCAGGAAGCTGTATTGGCAGGCGCTATGTCTGTTCTCAGACCTGAAGACTCTATGATAACCGCTTATCGCGATCATGCTCACGCCTTAGCTAAAGGAATGGGTGCCAATGAAGTGATGGCCGAATTGTACGGTAAAGTAACCGGCTGCTCAAAAGGCAAAGGTGGTTCTATGCACATGTTTAGCAAAGAACATCGCTTTTTTGGCGGACATGGTATCGTTGGAGGTCAAATTCCATTAGGAGCCGGTATTGCTTTCGCGGAAAAATATAACGGAACAGATAATGTTTGTGTGTGTTATATGGGCGATGGAGCTGTAAGACAAGGTGCCTTAAACGAAACTTTTAATATGGCCATGCTATGGAAATTACCTGTAATTTTTGTTTGCGAAAACAATGGGTATGCCATGGGTACTTCGGTAGCCCGTACTACCAATATGGTTGATATTTATAAAATCGGATTAGGTTTCGATATGCCCTCTGCTCCTGTTGACGGAATGGATCCGGTAGCAGTCCACAATGCAATGGATGAAGCGGTTCAGCGGGCACGCCGGGCTGAAGGACCAACATTTCTGGAGATCCGTACATACCGTTATAAAGGCCATTCCATGTCTGATCCTGCAAAGTATCGTACAAAAGAAGAAGTTGAAGGATATAAGGCAAAAGACCCGATAGAGGAAGTTAAGAAAGCCATTGAATCAAAAAAATATGCTGATGAGGCATGGTTTGAAGAAATAGCTCAGAAGGTAAAAGCCATAGTAGATGAATCTGTAAAATTCTCGGAAGAGTCACCTTATCCGGAGCCTGAAGAATTATATAATGATGTATATATTCAAAATGATTACCCATACATCCGCGACTAATAATAACCTTATAATCTAATAACACTAATTTTTAAAAAATGGCCGAAGTAGTGCGCATGCCCAAAATGAGTGATACCATGACTGAAGGTGTTATCGCTAAATGGCATAAAAAAGTAGGTGATAAGGTTAGCTCGGGAGAATTAGTTGCCGAGGTTGAAACTGATAAAGCCACCATGGATTTTGAATCTTTCCAGGAAGGTACATTATTGTACATAGGTGCCGAAGAAGGATCATCTGTCCCAGTTGATTCCATCATTGCCGTAGTTGGTGAAGAGGGAGAAGATTATAAATCAGCTTTGGAGGCTGCCGGAAATCCTGAGAAGACAGAGGAAAAACCGGAAGAAGCAGTTAAAGAAGATAAACCGGCAGAATCTAAATCTTCTGCTGATAAACCTGAAGAGGAAGCATCTGCAGAATCAGAGGAAGCTGAAGTTGATCCTGAAAGTATTGGTGCAACCGTAATCCGGATGCCTTTACTAAGTGATACCATGACCGAAGGCGTAATTGCAGAATGGCATAAAAAAGTTGGGGATACTGTTAAAGGAGATGATGCTCTGGCAGATGTAGAAACCGATAAGGCTACTATGGAGGTTAACGGGTACGCAGACGGCACTTTGTTATATATAGGTGTAGAAAAAGGTCAGGCGGCTAAAGTAAATGATATTATTGCTATTGTCGGCAAAGCCGGTACTGATATCAGCCCTCTGTTAAAAAAGAAAAATCCTGAAAAGAAAGCTGAAGTTAAATCTGAAGATAAAAAGGCCGGTCAGGCAGAATCTGCTGCTCCTGTAAAATCAGAAGAAAAGCAGGAAACTTTTGCAGATTCAGATTCAAGGGTAAAAGCCTCTCCACTGGCACGTAAAATTGCCAAAGATAAAGGTATTAACCTGAATGAAGTTAAAGGTACTGCAGAAGGTGGCCGCATTGTAAAAAAAGATGTGGAAGGTTTTACCCCTTCAACCAAAGAAGTTCAGCAGGCTGCGGCAGCACAGCCAACAGCAGGCAAAGAAGCTGCTGAGGTTAAGCAAGCTATTCCTCAATTTATTGGCGAAGAGAAATTTACTGAAAAGCCTGTTTCGCAAATGCGAAAAGTTATTGCAAAGCGTTTAGCCGAAAGTTTATTTACTTCCCCGCACTTTTATCTTACCATGTCTATTGATATGGATAGTGCAATGGAGGCCCGTAAAAAGATTAATGATTTTTCTACTGTAAAAATATCTTTTAATGATCTGGTTTTAAAAGCAGCGGCAATAGCATTAAAACAACATCCAAATGTGAATTCTTCATGGTTGGGTGACAAGATTCGGTATAATGAACATGTGAATATTGGCGTGGCAGTTGCGGTAGAAGACGGACTTTTAGTTCCTGTTGTTCGCTTTGCCGACGGCAAATCATTATCTCATATCTCTGCCGAAGTAAAAGATTTTGCACAGCGTGCGAAGGCTAAGAAATTGCAGCCATCAGATTGGGAAGGTTCTACCTTTACTATTTCTAACCTGGGGATGTTTGGAATCGATGAATTTACAGCAATTATTAATCCGCCTGATGCATGTATCTTAGCAATCGGAGGAATTCAGTCTGTTCCTGTAGTTAAAAATGGAGCGGTTGTACCGGGAAATGTAATGAAAGTAACTTTAAGTTGTGATCACCGGGTTGTTGACGGCGCTACCGGTTCAGCATTTTTACAAACGTTTAAAGCTCTGCTGGAAGAACCTGTCAGATTGCTTGTTTAAATATATGAGTAAAAAAAAACTCCCTTAAATTTTTTAAGGGAGTTTTTTTATGGATTATCTTATTAAGATTCAATGGTATTGTGAAGTCCTTCAACTTTAGTTAATGCCTCTTCTACATTTCTTCGCTGCTCATTTAAAACCGAACGCAGTTCTGAATGAAGTCCTATATTTTCCAATACACCATTATAGGCACTTACCGCAGCTTTTTCACCTGTTACACAAGCCCCGAGAACTGCTTTGTTATCTTTTGAAGATAGTGCAGATTTCACATCTATCCATGCCCGGTGTATAGCGCCTAATGGCCCGCCCCCTTTATCCGGATCTCCGCCTGCTTTTGTAATTTCCTGACGTAAAACATTTGCAAAATCAGCTCGTTGCAAGCTGTATGCCAGAAACATTCCCTTTAAAGCTGCTGAATCTGCATCTTCTGCCGCTGTTTCATAACCATATTTTCCATCATTGCATATTGTAAGAAGATGATTCAAATCATCAATTAATTTTTCATTCGTATTTTCCATAATTAGGCTTTTAAAATTGTTTTCAGGATAACAGGGCTCAAGCGCTTTAGTTTGAATGTGCCGGAAGTATTTCAAGGCTCTCAATTTTTAACCTGAATTTTTCTAGATTTATATATAAACCTGAATTAAATGAAAAAGAATTTATTGATTATGCTATTTGTTGTTTTCGTTGCATTTGGTTTCTATGCCTGTAATCAGGGCTTAGCCGATGGTGAAAAAGCAAGCAATCAGAATATCGACAAGGTATTTGAAGATTATATGGAAGAAAACGCGAAATTTTTTCCGTTAAATGCAACTACCCAGGGCGACAACCGATATAATCACCTGCTTCCCAATGATGGTACTCAGAGCTTCCGCGACAGCTTAAAAAATTTCTATCAAACTTACCTTGATCGAATAAACCAGTTTGACCGCGAAAAGCTGGACCAGAACGATAAAATAAGCATGGACATTTTTAAATATGAGATGGAGGACAAGCTGGAAGGACTTGCGTTAAATTTATGGATGATACCTGCACAGCAGTTCTGGGGTCTGCCATTAACAATGGGGCAACTGGGATCCGGAGACGGTAATCAGCCTTTTAAAACTGTAAAAGACTACGAAAACTGGCTGGGCAGAGTAAAAGGGTTTAGTGCCTGGACCGATACTGCCATTTCCAATTTCAGAAAGGGAATTGCCGCAGGAATAGTTTTACCTAAACCCCTGGTAGAGAAAATGATCCCGCAAATGGAAGCTATGATCGTAACTGACCCATCAAAAAGCTTGTTTTATGGTCCTTTAAATAAATTTCCTGATCAGCTTTCAGAAAGCGACCGATCTCGTCTCACTGGTCTGTACAAACAGGCTATTCTTAATGAACTGGTGCCCAGCTATCAGAAGCTGGCTGTGTTTCTAAAAAATGAGTATTTGCCAAAAGCCAGAACATCAACCGGAATTTCAGCAATTCCGGATGGGGAGAAAACATACAATTACCTGATTAAATACTGGACAACCACCAACAAAAGCTCTGAAGAAATTTACCAAACCGGCTTGTCAGAAGTAAAACGGATCAAGGCTGAAATGGAGAAAGTTAAAAATCAAACAGGTTTTAAAGGCGATTTAAATTCATTTTTTGATTATATGAAAAACGATTCGAAGTTTATGCCTTATCAAACTGCCGAAGATGTTTTAAATGATTTCCGGGCCATTCAAAAAAAGATAGAACCAAATCTTTCAAAAATATTTGGCCGCAGCCCAAAAACTCCATTTGAAGTCAGGCAAACGGAAGCTTTCAGAGCAGCCTCCGCCAGTGCGGAATATAATCAGGGCTCGCCGGACGGATCAAGACCGGGGATATTTTATGTTCCCATTCTGGACGCTAAAAAGTTTAATTCAACGTCAGGAATGGAATCGCTTTTCCTGCATGAAGCTATTCCCGGCCACCATTATCAAATCTCACTTCAGCAGGAAAATGAGGAGCTTCCCAAATTCAGACGATTTAGCTGGTATGGTGCATATGGTGAGGGCTGGGCTTTATATACTGAATCATTAGGTAAGGAGCTTGGATTATATACAGATTCGTATCAATATATGGGAGCTCTGGGCGATGAAATGCACCGGGCAATCAGGCTTGTAGTGGATGTAGCCATGCATACCAAAAACATGAGCCGCGAAGAAGCCATTAAATACATGACAGATAATGAAGCTATTGGTGTGGATGGAGCAACTGCTGAGATTGAACGTTACATGGCCATTCCCGGACAAGCTTTATCTTATAAAATCGGGTCTTTAAAAATAAGAGAACTTCGTAATAAATACCAGCAGCAGCTTGGCAATAAATTTAAGCTTGCCGCATTTCATGATGAATTTTTAAAAGACGGATGCATGCCTTTGGAGATCATTGAGAAAAAAATGGATGTGTGGGCAAACACGCAAAAATAGACCACCGGAAAATAAAAAAGGGCGAAATCAGGTGTCTTCCTGAACTTTCGCCCTTTTTCGAAATGCTATTAATGTCTTAATAAACTCCGGATGTTTTTCTGTTTTGATCGGCATATCCAAAAACCTTTTGCAAAAGTGTGGTATTACGTGCAGAAATATTATTTCTGATCTTTAGTTCTTCCTGAGCGATTTCAATAAACAAACCATCAATTGCTTTTTGAGTAACGTACGCTTCAAGATCCGGATTAACCCGGCTAACCAAAGGAATTTGATTGTAGCGGTTAATTACATCTGTCCAGTAACGCGTAGCCCCAACCTTATTTAAACTGGACTGGATAATCGGCCGGAATTTACTCCGAAGCTGATCGCTGGTAACTCGTTTAAAATATTCGGTTGCCGCATCATTCTGGCGGCCAAGTAAAATATTAGTAGCATCTGAAATGGTCATTTGCTTAATAGCAGAAATGAAAATTGGTTTAGCTTCCTGAGCTGCGTCTTCGGCAGCACGATTAATGCTTAAAATCACATTATCGGCCAGAGAATTTAATCCAAGAGATCGGAGCGTACGCTCTACTTTTTGTGCTTCCTGAGGAAATAGGATTTTCACAGCCATGTTTCCAAAATAACCGTCTTTGGCCGCTAAGCGTTCTGAACTATAATTGGTTCCAAATTCCAGGGCCTGCTTTAAACCTAAACTGATTTCAGAAGATGTGGGATTTACAAGTCCTGTTTGATTAAGAATTTGTCCCGCCTGGTTTAAAGTTTCACAACTGCTTAAAAAAAGAACAGAAGTAGCTACAGCGAATATTTTGAATAATTTCATGTTATTATTTTTGTGAAACAGATAGCAATTCCTTTGCCATTAAATTGCTGGACTTCACCAGCTTTATAAATTCGGCACGATAGCCTTCTCTATCATTACCCAGAGCTCCTTCGGCCCATTGAATTACATCCGTAAAAGTGAGCTTGTTTTTAAATTCAGAATTGCGCAGAATCATTCCGTACGCGGCTACAGCAGAAGCGAACCGGTAATTTTCTGAACTGTTATTCCATGAAATTTGCTGATCTGCAACGGGTTTCTCCATCAGCTTACTTTCATCCTGGCCAGGTTTTTTATATCTGATTTTAACTGTCAGCAGCTCATCGCTTTTAGAATTCCTGTTATCAGCACTTTGTTTCTGATATTTCAGACTTTCTACTTTTTCAATAAAGTCACTATTTACACCAGTTGGGATTATTTCATACAATGCAGTAACTGTATGGCCCGAGCCCAGATCCCCGGCATCTTTTTTATCATTATTAAAATCTTCTTTATTGAGCATTCGGTTTTCATATCCTATTAAGCGGTAAGCCTGCACTTTTCCGGGGTTAAACTCAACCTGCAATTTTACATCATTGGCAATGGTGAAAATTGTACCGCCAAATTCCTTTACCAATGTTTTTCTTGCTTCGCTCATATTATCGATGTAAGCATAATTTCCGTTGCCTTTGTCAGCCAGAGTTTCGAGTTTACTGTCCTTGTAATTGCCCATTCCAAAGCCCAGTGCTGTAAGGTAAATGCCGGTTTTGCGCTTCTCTTCAATCATTCGGTGCATTTCCGCATCGCTGGAAACACCCATATTGAAATCACCGTCAGTAGCCAGAATCACCCGGTTATTTCCTTGTTTTAAGAAATTTTCTGTGGCTGTTATGTATGCCAGCTCAATGCCTGCTCCTCCGGCAGTAGAGCCTCCGGCCTCCAAACCATCTATGGCTTTTTTAATAATTTCTTTCTGGTTTCCCGGAGTTGATTTTAAAACCAAACCTACTGCATCGGCATAAACCACAATGGCTACTCTATCCTGCGAACGTAGCTGATCTACCATTAATTTCATGGAAGATTTTACCAAAGGTAATTTGGCAGGCATATCCATAGATCCGGATACATCTATTAAAAATACAAGGTTGCTGGCGGGAATCTTATCAGTAGCTATGGTTTTACCCTGTAAGCCGATTTTAACTAGCCGGTGTTTTGCGTTCCAGGGAGCGGATGAAATTTCTGTATGTACGCTTAAAGGATCGTTTGTTTGCGGCTGAGGGTAATCGTAATTAAAATAATTAATCATTTCTTCAATCCGGACTGCATCTATTGGCGGCATCTCACCTTTATTTATAAAACGCCTGATATTACTGTAAGAAGCAACATCTACATCAATTCCGAAAGTTGATAAGGGATTTTGTTTTACTTCTAAGAAACGATTTTCGTTGATAGCGTTATAAGATTCTGTATTATAAATCTGTTCTTTACTTTTAAATTGAGCATTACTTCCTGAAATGGGTGTAACTATTCCGTAAATAGATTTTGGAACTTTGAATTTCCCATCCATAGATGTGCTGATCATTTCAGTCAGTGTATTGTTAAGCGGCTCAAGTTGAACGAGGATTACGTCAGATTTACCTAACTTAATTTCTTTGCTTTTATAACCTATGGAATTAATCTGCAAGATTTCCTTTCCCTGAGGGACTTTTAGTTTAAACTTACCGTATTGATCAGTAATACTCGTTTCTGCTGATCCTTTAAGAATTATTTTTACCCCGGGAATTCCTGTTTGATCAGTTTTATCGATTACTGTGCCGCTTATAATCCGGTCAGCACTGTAATTAAAACCCGAAATCATTAGCATAAAAGAAGAAAGAAGAATTAGATATATCGATTTCATAAAATTTATTTTTAAGTGGGATGATCAAATGGGACATTTTCCATAATCTTCATTTTTTTAACTTATATCCAAGTTTTAAATTTCTTTATGATATTAAAATCTCAAAAATCATATAAAGATTGATGCTGGTTCATAATCAATTAATTTTTTTATACTTGAGCATTGCAAGCAGACAATAGATTTTGAAGTTTATTAAAAATATTTCTGATCATAAGAATTCTGATGAAGGATTTCTTTTAAAAGAATACCGTGAAAGCGGTAATTTGGAGGTGCTTGGTAAATTGTACGAACCCTACATGCATTTGCTGTACGGAGTTTGCCTGAAATATCTTAAAGATGAGGAGTTAAGTAAGGACGCGGTCATGCAGATTTTTGAACAGCTGATTGATAAACTCCGAATTCATGAAGTAAGTAATTTTAAAAGCTGGCTGTATACTCTGGCTCGCAACTACTGCCTGATGGCATTGAGAGTATCAGGAAAACATTCAATTGTTCCCATAGAAGAAAATTTTATGGAAAAGGAAGCTTTTACGCATCTGGATATAGAAGATATCCGGGAGCGCAAACTAAGCATCATGGAACAATGTATTGACAAACTTCCTGCCGAGCAGAAAGATACCATCAGTTTATTTTATCTTGAGCAGAAATGCTATAAGGAAGTGGCTGATTTAACGGGATATGATCTTAATAAAGTAAAAAGTTATATTCAGAACGGTAAGCGAAATCTGAAAAACTGTATAGAAAAAAATAGTGAAGAATAATTGGCCAGATAATCTTATAATCCAGCAATACCTGAACGGAACTCTGGAGGCTAAGTTGATGCATCAGCTTGAGAAAAAGGCTCTGGAAGATCCTTTTTTAGCCGATGCGCTGGAAGGCTATGCTCAATCTCCGGATGCAGATCATGGTTTAAGTATTTTACAAAGACAGCTTCAGGAACGCATTGTTCATCAGCAGGAAAATAAAAAGGTTTTTTACCTGAGCTGGCAACGTTTAAGTGTAGCCGCCGCTGCCGCTGTTCTTTTCATCTCGGCAGGAGTTTTATTCTGGATGAATTCACATCCGGCAGATCAAAAGATAGCTGCAAATTCAGGGCAAACAGAAGTAAGTCTTACTCCGATGGATAGCTTGCTGAATGAATCTGCCGGCAAAAAAGCAATTGTTAAAGCGACGGAAACCGAAAATTCAGAACAGCAGATTAAATCAGAACCTTTGATTGCTGTCACTAAAAACCCCATTTCAGCCAGGTCCCGAAAGTTTGAGCTTTTGAATGAATCAGAGCCTGTTGTTTTGAAGAGAAGCGCAACAATCGCAGCTAAAAAATCAGCTTTCCCGTCTAATTTTATCACTGGAAAAATAATTTCAGCAAATGATCAGTCGGCATTGCCGGGAGTTTTGGTTAAATTAAAAGGGAAGGATATTTCGGCACAAACAGATTCGAAAGGTGAATTTAAACTTGGCGGTTCAACTGCAGATGAAACTTTACAGGTTGCTTATATGGGCTATCAGCCACAAATAATTAAGACAATGCCCGGGGATTCATTAAGAATAGCACTAAATCCTGATAACCGGTCTCTTTCTGAAGTTGTGGTTTCCGGCTTCAATCCAGATAATTCAGGCTTCGCAAAACCTGCTGATGGCTGGAAGGAATTTAAAAAATATATTGCCCAAAATATTAAAAACGCTAAAGCTGATGTGAACGCACACGGCCTGGTTAAGCTGGAGTTTATTGTGGGTGTTGACGGTAAATTAAGCAACTTTAAAATACTAAAAGGATTAACTGATGAAGTCAATGCTTTGGCAGTTAAAATTATCCAGAATGGTCCGCAATGGAAGCCTTCCACTTCCGGCAAACCTCAGGAAGTGCATGTAGACCTTGACTTTTAAAAGTTATAAATCAATAAGCGCCATCTCTAAAACTTAATTATTGCCTGTATTTGCAGTACAGATGTATTATTTATGTGGATTATAATCTAATTAAATAATACTTTAGGTTTGGATATAGCATTCAGCGCAATAGCGCATAAACTAAATTTGTTATTAGAAAATCAATATGAAAAGATTATTTTTTGTATTTCCTATCCTGGTTCTTTTTTCCTGCCAGCAAAAAACCGCCGACACAAAAACTGATGCAACCGAAAATAAATCGGACGCTCATTCTTTTTCGGAACCTCATAAAGCAATAGTTAAACATTTGGATCTGGATATTAAAGTTGATTTTACCAGTCAGCTCATCAGCGGAAAAGCAAGCTGGTTAATCGAAAATCTTGCAAAATCAGAGGAAATTGTATTTGATACCAGGCAGCTTCAGATTCAAAAAATTACTCTGGGAGATGATGAAACCGAAACTACTTTCAGTCTTGCCGAAAATGTGAAAATTTTGGGTCAGGCTTTAAAGGTCAAAATTAATGATTCGACAAAAAAAGTTAATATTTACTATACAACTTCCAAAGATGCAGCCGCTGTTCAATGGTTAAACCCTCAGCAAACTGCCGGTAAAAAGCATCCATTTTTATTTACACAGTCGCAGGCAATATTGGCCCGAACTTGGATTCCTTGCCAGGATAGTCCGGGCATCCGTTTTACCTATAATGCAAAAGTAACCGTTCCTGCAGAGCTGCTGGCATTAATGAGCGCAGAAAATCCGCAGGCTAAAAATGCGGCCGGCGTGTATGAGTTTAAGCAACCTAATCCAATTCCTTCTTACCTTATGGCCCTTGCCGTAGGTGACATTGAATTTAAACCCATAGATAGCAGAACAGGTGTTTACGCTGAGCCGGTAACTATTCAAAAGGCATCTTATGAATTTGCCGATATGGGTAAAATGGTTACTGCCGCCGAAAATATTTATGGTCCTTATAAATGGGGAAGATATGATGTGCTGGTATTGCCTCCAAGCTTTCCTTTCGGAGGAATGGAAAACCCAATGCTGACTTTTGCTACTCCAACAGTTATTGCCGGAGATCGCTCGCTGGTGAGTTTAATAGCCCATGAACTTGCTCATAGCTGGAGCGGAAATTTGGTAACAAATGCTACCTGGAATGATTTCTGGCTGAATGAAGGTTTCACAGTTTATTTTGAGCGGAGAATTATTGAAGCTGTGTATGGCAAGGATGAAGCTAAAATGCAGGAAGTTCTGGGCTTCCAGGATTTAAATGCTACCCTAGAGGATTTTGGAAAAGAAAGTCCTGATACCAGATTAAAAGCTGATTTTAATGACCGCGATCCGGATGAAGGTGTTTCTGATATTGCCTACGAAAAAGGATTTTCCTTTCTGAGAACTATTGAAAATGAAGTGGGCCGTGAAAAACTGGACGCTTTTTTAAAAAATTACTTTAACTCACATGCTTTTCAGTCGGTAACAACCGAAGAATTTTTAGCAGATCTGGATAAGAATCTTATTAAAGGGGATAAGCAGCTGAGAGATAAACTTAAAATTGATGAATGGATCTATCAGCCCGGTTTGCCATCCAACTCTCCGGCAGTTTCTTCAGTAAACTTTACTACCGTTGACAGTTTGATTTCTACCTGGAAAAAAACGGGTAAGACTTCTGATTTAAATATATCCAAGCGATCAACGAATGTTCTTCTTTATCTGATCAGGCATTTGCCCGAAGATATCAGCATCAGTCAAATGACTGCTATTGATAAAGAATTTGGATTCACCTCATCTGGTAATTCAGAAATTCAGGCAGCCTGGTACACCCTGGCAATTCGTAAAAAATACACACCGGCATATCCTTCCATTGAAAAATTTCTAACGGATGTGGGGCGACGCAAGTTTTTATCTCCTCTGTATAAGGAAATGATAAAAACATCGGAAGGAAAGCAATGGGCTAAAAATATTTACCAAAAAGCAAGACCAAATTATCATTCAGTATCCTATAATTCAATTGACGAGTTGCTAAAATGAGATACGCCTTTCTGATCATTTGTTTTATGTGTTTTATTTCGGGTTGTTCAAAGCCTGATGCAAAAACCATTGTTGATAAAAGTGTTGCCTTCTATAATATGGAAAAATTACAGAATGCAACATTAGAATTTGATTTCAGAAATTTTAAGTTTAAGGCCATGCAGTTGAATGGTAAATTTGTGTACGAACGAAGTTTTAGTGATTCAACCGGGCAGATACATGATATTTTAAGCAATGACAGCTTTAAGCGGATGGTAAACGGAAAAGAATTAAAGCTTGATGCCGAACAGGCAGCTAAGTATGCTCAAGCTGTAAATTCAGTTATCTATTTCGTATATCTTCCGCTAAAACTCAATGATCCATCGGTTATTAAAAAGTATCTGGGAGAGAGCAGCATTAAAAATAAGAGTTACTATAAACTGGAAGTTAGGTTTGAACAAAAGGGAGGAG
Source organism: Daejeonella oryzae DSM 19973 (assembly GCF_000422945.1). Taxonomy (GTDB): domain Bacteria; phylum Bacteroidota; class Bacteroidia; order Sphingobacteriales; family Sphingobacteriaceae; genus Daejeonella; species Daejeonella oryzae. Next base: position 629,287 of record NZ_AUHA01000002.1, on the reverse strand, counting down.
GCCAGGATCATGATGATGTTTTTTATTACTGGTTTGATAAAGAAGATTACAGCATGGATCATTTTGCTTACAGCACGGGTGGCAACCGTTTCCGGCAGGTGATGGGATCTCATAAAGTTTCAGGAGTAACTTTTCAGGATTATATTAATTATGAAGCTCCCGAAGGCGATTCTTTAACTCCTTTAATAAAGTATGATAGCTTGTTTACAAAGGGTAAATTAAAAGAGTTATCCAGAATAGAAATTAAAAATATAAGATTGAACTAAAGTTTAAAATTCCTCATAAACCAAAAAATCCGGATAGCTAAAACTGTCCGGATTTTTGATAAGATATATTCTCCAGTTTAGAATATGTAGTGGATTATTGAAAAGAGAAGAGCCGCTAAAATTCCTGAAACAGGAATAGTTAATACCCATGCCCAGATAAGGCTTACTGTGACTCCCCAGCGAACTGCTGATACTCTTTTAACTAAACCAACACCAATAATAGATCCGGTAATAGTGTGTGTGGTTGAAACCGGAATTCCAAAATGCTCGGTAATTCCTAAAGTAATGGCTCCGGCAGTTTCTGCTCCAACACCTTCTAAAGGAGTAACCTTTGTAATTTTTGAGCCCATTGTTTTTACAATTCTCCAGCCACCTGTCAGCGTACCTACCGAAATAGCAGTATAACAAATCAGAGGTATCCACTCCGGCATTTCGGCCCCCTGAGTTAATACATTAGAAGCAACCAGGGCTACATAAATAATTCCCATTACTTTTTGAGCGTCATTACCACCATGCGTAAAACTCAATGCAGCAGAAGAAAGCAACTGTAATCTTTTAAACCATTTCTCGGCAGTAGATGGCTTTGAATTTTTAGAGATATTTATAATAAGCAGCGTTGTAATCGAAGAAATGATCATTCCAATTACTGGTGCAAGTACTATAAACAGAATAACCTTTAAAAGTGGTCCGTAATTTAGTGCTTCGGATAGCGTACCGCCAGAGAATAAGGCATTGGCTAAGCCGGCACCGGCAAATCCTCCTATAAGGGTATGAGAAGAGCTGGATGGGATTCCGTAATACCAGGTAAATAGGTTCCAGGAAATTGCAGCGATCAATCCTGCCAGAATTACTTCTAAGGTGATAAAGTTTTCCGAAACTGTTTTAGCAACTGTATTGGCAACTTTATGGTCAGTAAAATAAAAGTAAGCAGCAAAATTGAAAATTGCGGCCCACAATACTGCATGAAAGGGCGATAATACCTTGGTAGACACAATGGTAGCAATGGAATTTGCTGCATCATGAAACCCGTTAATATAATCGAAAACAACTGCCAGTATAATGACAGTTATCAGAAGAGTTGTAACCATGTTTGGCGGGTATTAATTATGCGTGTTTAACCAAAATGGATTCTAATACGTTGGCTGCATCTTCACACATATCGGTTGCTGTTTCCAGTGCAGAAAGAACTTCTTTGTATTTGATCAGGTTAACAGCATCTTTTTCATTATCAAATAATTGTCCCACGGCTTTATCAAAAACATAATCAGCCTGATTTTCAATACTGTTAATGCGAACGCATGAATCGGCAATGGTGCGGATATTTTTCAGATTACGAAGTTCGCGGATCGCTTTATCAAGCTCCTGACAACCTTGAAGAATTAAATTAGAAAGCTCCTTTATCGGCTCGGTAATCAAGGTAACATTGTACAGGTTCATCCGGCTGGCAGAACCATGAATGTAATCAGCAATATCATCAATTGCACTTGCTAAACGGTGAATGTCTTCGCGATCAAAAGGCGTAATAAAATTTTTGCTCAGTTCAAGGTGAATCTGGTGTGTAATTTCATCTCCAATATGCTCCAAAGCTTCTATTTCTTTAAATAATTCTTCGCGGCGGGTAAGATCTTCGGTATTAACAGCTTCTACTAATTTTTCTCCCAGTTTTATAAGGTTTGCACTATCCTGCTCAAACAGCGGAAAGAATTTTTTATCCTTTGGAATGAAGTATTGAAAAATATTATTTACAGACATGATAATTTACAATGAGCCGCAAAGCTACTATCTCAATGTTAAGTTAATGTTAAGTGTTTAAGTATTTGTGTTTTATTTTTTCTTTCCATAATTTCAATAATCTTTTGACGGAGCTTTAAAAGCTGTTTAAAGGTAATCCATTGATTTATAATTCATTCAGAGGTAATATATTCTTAATATTAATTTAACCTTCACGCTCTTAGTTTTACTTAATTTTGTTTTTTCTGAAATATGAATAAGAGCTGTATATATATATTATTAATCTTTTTACTGAGCTCCTGTTTGGATAGTAATCGCTTTGATGAAAAAAGTGACAAACGGGGGAAGATAAAAATTGACGGTTCCAGCACTGTTTTCCCCATAACCGAAGCGGTTGCGGAAGAGTTTAATAAAATATATCCGCGGATACGGGTTTCTGTCGGATTATCCGGAACAGGTGGTGGGTTTAAGAAATTCAGTCGTGGCGAAATAGATATTAGTAATGCATCCCGTCCAATAAAGGATACTGAAATCGAATCCAGTAAAAAAAATAACATTGATTTTGTTGACCTCATAGCAGCTTATGACGGATTATCTGTAGTTGTTAATCCTAAAAATACCTGGGTGGATTATCTCACCGTAGCCGAGTTAAAAAAAATATGGGAGCCAGAGGCGCAGGGAAAAATCATGCGCTGGAATCAAATCCGGCCCGAATGGCCGGATGAAGAAATTCACTTGTATGGTGCCGGTGTAGAGTCGGGAACATATGATTATTTTACGGAAGCAATAGTTGGAAAAAGTCATTCGAGCAGAGGTGATTTTACAGCCAGCGAAGACGATAATGTACTGGTACAGGGCATTTCTACAGATAAACTGGCATTGGGATTTTTTGGCTTTGCCTATTTTGAAGAGAACAGAGATAAATTAAAATTAGTGCCAATAGATGATGAAACAGAGGATAATGGACAGGGACCCATATTGCCATCGGTAGAAACAGTTATGAATAAAACCTACGCTCCTTTGGCCAGGCCCCTATTTATATATGTAAGCAGTGAATCTGTAAAGCGGGAAGATGTCCGCATCTTTGTGAATTATTATCTGGACAATACCAAAACACTGGCCCGTGAAGTAGGATATATTGCCCTGACACCAAAAGATACGGAGGAAGATAAAAAGCGTTTTTTTGATTTCTGTTTAAAGTATTCTAATATTAAAGCTGACTCACTTGAAAACGAAAGAAAAAGTAATTGAGTTTGGTTTAGGGCTAAGCGCTCTAATAACAATACTTACCACTGTAGGTATTCTTTGGGTGTTGTTAGTGGAGGCTTTTTCGTTTTTCGGCAAAGTATCCATAATCGATTTTTTGACCGACACACAATGGACTCCGCTTTTTGACGAAAAACATTTCGGAATTCTTCCACTGGTAGCCGGCACTTTACTCACCACTTTTATAGCAGTTCTGTTCGCATTACCTATCGGATTAACAATTGCAGTATATCTTAATGAATATGCCTATCCGGGTTTTAGAAAGACAATAAAACCTATTTTAGAATTACTCGCAGCAGTACCAACAGTAGTTTATGGATTTTTTGCTTTACAGGTAGTCACTCCGTTTCTTCAAAGCTTTATTCCGGGTTTAGCAGGATTTAACTCACTTTCAGCAGGTTTGGTTATGGGAATTATGATTATTCCACTCATTTCTTCTTTAAGTGAGGATGCTTTATATGCCATACCCAAATCTTTAAAGGAAGCATCGTATGGAATGGGTGCAACACGTTTCCAAACAGCTTTTAAGGTAATGGTTCCGGCAGCAACATCCGGTATTGTGGTCTCGGTAATTCTGGCAATCTCCAGAGCTATCGGAGAAACCATGATTGTAGCAATTGCAGCGGGTCAGCAGCCACGCTTAACAGCAAATCCCTTGGTGCCTATTGAAACCATTACTACCTACATTGTACAGGTAAGTTTGGGAGATGTTCCGCAGGGATCCATTGAATATCAAACCATATTTGCAGCAGGCATAACCTTGTTCATATTTACATTTACATTAAATTCGGTTAGCTATTGGATTAAAAAGAAATTCCAGGAAAAGTATGAGTAACGCCACGAGAATAAACCGGATTAAAGACAGAGCCTTTAAATATATCGGTCTGTTTTGTACTTTGTTTGGAATTATTGTTTTGGCAATTTTTCTGATTGATATCCTCATAAAAGGAATCGGCAGGATCGATTGGGCATTTCTAAGCTCACTTCCATCAAGGATACCTGAACGGGCCGGAATTTTAACTGCTTTTGTAGGAACTATCTGGATTTTGATCTTAACCGCCATAATTGCTATTCCCATCGGTATTTCCGCAGGTATTTACCTGGAAGAATACGGTAAGAAAAGCCGCATGGCAAACCTTCTGGAAATTAATATTTCTAACCTTGCCGGGATACCTTCCATCATTTACGGCTTACTGGGACTCGAAATATTTGTCAGGATTATGCATTTGGGAAACAGTTTAATAGCTGGCGCATTAACGCTTTCATTGCTTATTTTGCCGATCATCATTGTGGCAACCAGAGAAGCAATTAAAACTGTTCCCAAATCTATTAAAGAAGCATCTTTTGGAATGGGAGCTACGAAATGGCAAACTATCAGGCAGATTACGTTGCCTGCTGCAGCGGGTGGAATCTTAACAGGAATTATACTAGCAATCTCAAGAGCTATTGGTGAAACAGCGCCTTTAATTGTAATTGGCGCCCTTGCATACGTTCCGTTTACCCCAGAATCTCCCATGGATGAATTTTCGGTCCTCCCGATGCAAATTTTTAACTGGATTTCAAGACCGCAAAAAGGCTTTGCAATTAATGCAGCGGCCGCAATTATAATTTTGCTTGCTATAACATTTGTGATGAATGGAATAGCGGTTTACCTGCGAAACAGGTGGCAGAAAAAAATCAGATGGTAATAAAATAAACAGGATGCACATACTCGAAGCCAATGGAATTAATGCTTATTACGGTACTAATCATGTACTGAAAAACATTAATTTACAAATTAAGCCGCATACAATTACAGCATTTATCGGACCCTCGGGCTGCGGTAAATCTACGTTTTTGAGAATGTTCAATCGCATGAACGATTATATCGACGGATTCCGTAAAGAGGGCGAAATAATCATCGAAGGGAATGAAATCTATAATAAACAAGTTCGGGTAGAGGATCTGCGCAAGCAGGTGGGAATGGTTTTTCAAAAACCCAATCCTTTTCCAAAAACCATTTTCGAAAATGTAGTTTATGGTCTGACCATTCGGGGCGAGAAGGACAAAAAGAAATTAAATGAAATTGCAGAGCGTTCTCTGAGGCAGGCGGTTTTGTGGGATGAAGTAAAAGACAGCTTAAAAAAATCAGCTTTAGCATTATCAGGCGGTCAGCAGCAGCGTTTGTGTATTGCCCGGGCATTAGCTGTAGAACCATCCATAATTCTGATGGATGAGCCGGCATCTTCTCTTGATCCCATTTCAACAGCAAAAATAGAAGAGCTTATCCTGCAGCTTAAAGAAAAATACAGCATTGTGATTGTAACCCATAATATGCAGCAGGCGGGCAGAATTAGTGATAATACTGCATTCTTTTATATGGGAGAACTAATAGAATATGACGAAACCTCAATAATTTTCACAAGTCCTAAGCATGACAAAACACAAAGCTATGTCACCGGAAGGTTCGGTTGATTTGCTGTCATTCTTGTTTAATATCTAAGTAAATTACATCATGAGTCCGATAGAAACCCAAATCAATCAGTTAAAAGCAGAGACAGTTAAAATGTTTAACCTGCTTATCCGTCAGGTATCAAAAAGCCAGGAGGCCATGTTGGATTTTGATAAAGATCTCTCCAGGGAAGTGATTGTAATAGAAGATCATGTTAATTCATTCGAATTAAAGCTGGACAGGGACTGCGAAAACCTATTGGCTTTATATAATCCTCTGGCTATAGATTTACGGCTTGTGCTTGCAGTTTTGAAAATTAATTCGAATCTCGAACGGATAGGAGATATTGCCTCCGGTATTGCAAAATTTGTGATCCGGTACGATAAAAATTTTGATGAACGTATAATTGAAAGAGCTTCGATTATGCCGATGTTCAAAACATGTTTGTTAATGCTTCATGAGGTAAAGGATGCCTTTGAAAAGGAGGATACCCAAATATCAAGAAAGGTATTTAAGCAGGATGAGTTTTTAGATGAAATTAATAAGAACGCCATTAAAAGCTTAACAGAACACGTGCAAAAACATCCCGAAGATTTAGAACAGGCATTTTACATGATGGCCATTATTTTAAAACTGGAGCGGGTAGGCGACCAGATTAAAAACATCGCCGAAGAAATCATTTTTTATATCGAAGCCAAGGTGTTAAAGCATACTCCCAAAAAACAGGAAAAGAAGTAGAGGCAAGTTGATTTCGTTTTAACTTTCCCGATTAATTATTCCTTATATTTTTCAAGCGTGAACCCGAAAGTAGAACCTAAACCTTCGGTACTCCGAACGTTTATCGTTTGACGATGCGCTTCAATAATATGTTTTACAATCGCCAGTCCTAGGCCTGATCCGCCAATTTCTCTGGATCGGCTTTTATCTGTACGGAAAAACCGTTCGAACAACCGAGGCAGATTTTTTTCCTCAATGCCAATTCCATTATCTGTTACTTCAACTAAAATTTCTTCATACAAAGAGAAAACACTGATAGCAGTTTGGCCGTTTTCTTTACCATATTTAAAAGAATTGTCAATCAGGTTTACCAGCACCTGCCTTATTTTTTCACGGTCGGCATTAACCCAGGTTGGATAATCATATTTACTTTTAAAAATCAGGCTGATGTTATTTTTTTTAGCCTTTAATTCCATCGACTCTATCACTTCTTTGATCAGTTTGGTCATATCAAACTTTTCATAATTGATGGGTAAATCGCCAGTTTCGAGTTTAGAAATAGCATCCAGATCTTTTATAAGAAACGTAAGACGCTCGGCATTTCTGGCAACTTTGGCTAAAAACTTTTGAGACATTTCCGGATCATCAATCTCTCCGTCCTGCAATGCTTCTACATATCCCTGTATGGCAAATAACGGCGTTTTAAATTCATGCGAAATATTTGATAAAAATTCCCGTCTAAACTTTTCCTGCTTCCGCAAGGCATCAATCTCTGTTTTTTTATCCTTTGCCCATTCTTTTACCTCCTGCTCTACATCATTTATAGGATCAGAACTTACATATTCTCCTAAGGCATCTTTCAGGTCTTCCCCTAATTTTAAGCTATGAATCAGTTTGTAGATCAGTTTAATTTTGCTGTATACGAATTTTTCAATCAGATAATAAAATACTACAAAGCTGGTAACCAATGAAATGCCGAATGTTATAAGCATATCCAACAGATTTTGCTGGAAATAATAATTTATTATAGAAAGGCTTAAAGCGACCGCAAGGGAATTTAAGAAGACTAAAACGCGTAATTTCATGAATGCAATTTACTATATAAACGCTTTGCCATGGGTTTTTTTAACCAAAAATCGGGTCACTGAGGGGAATGATTTTAAAGCGCTAACCGAAAGATTAGATACATGTTTATTACCGAACAATTTCTGGATTAATCTGCCGCTTTTTAATCGTATCGAAAACTCTTTCTCCCATCGGTATATATATTCTTTTTCCAGAAGCAAGCGGTTTAAACCGGAGTTTTTGTGGGTATAGGAAAGAATACTTTCTGCCAAAATTTTTCCGGAGTGAATGGCGATAGCCATTCCGTTTCCGCAAAGCGGAGTTATCATTCCGGCTGCATCTCCACAAAAAAGTAAATGATCTTCAACCAAAGTTTTGCGTTCAAAAGAAATTTCATTTATTACTTCGGGCTTTTCAAAAATAAATTCAGAATTGTTAAAAAGATATTTCAGGTGCGGATTTTTAAAAAGTATCTGCTCTTCCATTTCACTAATTCCTGAATACTTTTTTAGATTGGCCGTTTCAGAAAGGTAGCAAAGACTGTATTTGTCGTCTTCAATTTTGCAAACTCCACAATATCCGCCTGTAAAATTATCCAGCCTGATCAGGTTGTTGGCCAGGTCTGTTTTAATATGATATTTTACTCCCAAATATGGACTTCGGCGGTAAAAAAATTGGCGCTTAAGTTTTTGGTCCAGATTTGACCGCTTACCATAAGCAGCTATCGCGATAGCGGATTCTAAAATTTGATTGTTTGATAAAGATATTTTAAAGGTGTTTTCGGTAAAGTTGATATCAATAACTTTTTCAAATATGAATTGCACTCCCAGTTTCTGAGCATGCTCAAATAATAAAAAATCAAATTTGTACCGGCTTAAACCAAAACCACCCAGCGGGAGCGGAGTTTCCATGATTTTTCCTGAAACCGAAGTAACGGAAAGATGGATGAGTCGGGCGGGGTTAAGCTCAGAAACCCGGATATTTAAGGATTCTAAAAATGGAAGAACCTCATTAGAAATATATTCGCCGCAAACGCGATGAAAAGGATATTTCTTCTTTTCGATCAGGGTAACCTGATAGCCCTTGCTTTGTAAAAGGATGGAACAGGTTAAACCGGCTAAACCTCCGCCAATAATGATTGCATTTTTCATTATTCAGCCATCATTAAAGGCATTAATTGTTCTCTGGGCTTAAATTCCGCTAATCTGTTTTTAAAAGAACTTGAATCGATACAAACCTGCCACCTGAAAGCCCATTTCCATTTTATAGAATAGCTGTCAAAATTTCCTTTTCGCAACATTTCTTCAATTTCTGTGCGTTTAAAACTTCTTAGAACAGATAGCTTAGAATCGTGCTTCACCATTTCTGATCGGGAAAAAGCGGAAGTTAATAAACCGATTGAATGATACGCAAACCAGTGCCTGTGCAGATCGTTTATAACCACGCAGGCACTTGCGCAATCGGCCATTTTTTGAATGAGTTTTACCCAACTTTTATCCTCAAAATGATGTGTAAACAGGCTTGATATAACTATGTCGAATTGGTTTGTATATAATTTTGCACTCATTACATCCGCCAGGATATAAGAAATTTCGGGATAATCTTTTGATTTGGCCCGTGCATATTCTATGGCCGATTCTGTAGCGTCAACTCCCACTAATTTCAGCTTCAGGTTTTTAGATCGGGCCCATTTCGCAATAACTCTTAATGAATCGCCACCACCGCAACCCCAATCGCTGATGATCATACCATTGCTGATTTTTAGTTTTCTAAAAGCGTTGAAAAACACATTATATCCGCCAAGGAGTTTATTTACAACTTCCAGCTCGTCCATTATCGGGTCGATAATTTCGTGGCCAAGCGAAAAATCGTCCATCATTTCTTCTTCAGTGCTCCGGCGACTAAAATCAGGCATATTAATTTCTTTTCAGGATCATAGATTCTACGGTTAAGCCCGGGCCAAATGCGAACCCGAGAATATTTTCTCCGGATGGACTATTGGGTTCATCCAAAAGTTTTTTAAGGACGAATAATACAGTTGCAGATGACATATTACCGAAATCTCTTAAAGTTTCATATCCGAACTGATTGGCTGCAGATGAAAAGCCGAGAGCACTTTCTGCTGCTTCCAGAATTTTTCTGCCACCGGGATGAACAGCAAATCGCCCGATATCTGAGAATGCAAGCCCGGCCTTTTCAAGCAAGCGATCAGAAATTGAATAAATATGTTTTTTAATAAGTTTAGAAACTTTGGAGGTAAGCTTCATCTCAAAACCTGCATTACCAACATACCATCCCATTTCGCTTCGGGCTTCGTGTACAAATTCAGAATAAAAAGTATCTAGGGTCAGGCTATTGGAATTACCTGTACGATGATCGTTATTTTCTACAATCACTGCTGCTGCGCCATCCGAAAAAAGTGAATTGGCCACCCAGTTATCCAATGTGTTTTCTTTCTGGAAATGAAGTGTGCAAAGTTCAATACAAACTATCAGAACTTTGGCGTTTGTATCCGCCCGGCAAATATAATCAGCAACTTTTAGAGCATTGAGGGCGCCGTAACAGCCCATAAAATTTATGCAGGTTCTTTCAATATTCCTTTTTAAGCCGAGTATTTCAACCAGTTCAATATCAATTCCCGGGGCGTGCATGCCAGTGCAGCTAACGGTTATCAGATGTGTAATTTTTGGTGTAAGATCTTCAGTCAGCGAGTCGATACAGTTTTTTGCGGCAGCTGCAGCAATTTCTGCCGCTTCATGCTGATAAAGCTGCAAGCGATTTTGAGTGCTTGGAAAAGGTTCGAAATTCGGACTGTTATTGAAAAATCTGTAATCGCGACCATTTGCTTCGCCGAAATCCGGGATTACCGAATAACGATGCTCGATGCCCGAATGATCATATATTTTTTTTAGTCGCGAAGCATTATTTTCATCTAAATCAAAAGCTTTGACCATGAAACCGTAAATGTCATTCTGCGGAATTCGGTATTTAGGGTTTGCGGTACCAATCGCACTTATACAGCTGTTCATGTAAGGTTAAAGTACTAATTATTTAGGTTTATGGTTCTTGGTAAATATAAAATGATGAACATCTGTTAATTCATCCTGTTTTGATGCTTTTAAAATACAACACTATTCTATAAAGAATTTGCATTAATCATACTTTAGTAAAATGAATTTTATCAGGAATTTCTGGCCAACACGGTCGGCGATGTTACACCTTCGTTTTGCCTTTTCTTTTTTCCTGTTGCCGGTATTTTTGTTTGCTCTCAGTCAGGCACCGCAACTGATTTGGGTGAATGCAGTTTTAACATTTATCATCTGGCATTTGCTTGTTTATCCAGCAAGTAACGGGTATAACAGCTATTTTGATAAAGATGAAGGCAGCATTGCTTTGATTGAAAATCCGCCCCCTGTTGATAAAAGTCTTTATAATTTTTCTCTAATATTGGATTTGCTGGCTATAATTCTTTCGCTTTGGGTAAGCTGGATACTGTTTGCAGCCGTTCTTGTGTACGGCTTGTTTTCAAAATTATATAGCCATCCCTCCGTCAGATGGAAAAAATATCCTGTTATCAGTTTCCTGATTGTCTTTATTTTTCAGGGCGCAGCGGTTTATTGGAGTTCTTATGCCGCTGTTTCAGGTCTCGGCAGTTTAACCGGATGGAATTTGAATTTTACAATTGCAGGATTGGTTTGTTCATGTCTGATTGGGGCCACTTACCCGCTTACCCAGGTATATCAGCACGAAGAAGATCGCAAAAGGGGAGATATAACGTTGAGTATTGTGTTGGGTATCCGCGGATCATTCTGGTTTGCAGCTATTCTTTTTTTGCTTTCTTCCCTGTTACTTTTCATTTACTGGTATCGCCTGGAAATGATGAATAATTTTTGGCTTTTTCTGACCTTTGCAGCACCCGTTTTTATACTTTTTTTAAACTGGTTTGTAAAAGTTTACCGCGATCCGAAAGAAGCAAATTTTAAGAATATGTCAAGAATGACTCTTTTAAGTGGTTTTATGATGCTGATTTATTTTGCAATACTGAATTTTATATAGCCAATGAGCGGATAAAATCGGTGTATTCCTGTGGAAGTTTATGGTCTTTTGCTCCGGATAAAATGCTGTTTAAATATTCTTTATCCGGATAAATATCCTCGTCATCAGCATCAGAGACAAAAGTAAAAGCCATTACGTTTCCCTGTCCGGTTTCTACTGTAACTTCAATAAGCCGATATCCGGGCTCAGTTTTTAATAGCAGATCTTTATATTTCAGGTCGATTTCGTAAACAACGCCAAATACATCTTCAGATTCGGAAGAAATAATGTTTGCTCTTGCACTTCCGTCCGGGTTCTTTTTGTTAAACCGAAAGCCATAATCTAAAAGCCTGCCCTGGATGTAATTTTCAATTTTGCTGCCTGTTCGTTGCTCTAAAATGGACGTTTTCAGGTTGCTGGCATATCCGAAATAATAAAAGTAATTATCGTTCTCCATTCCATTCAGATTTAAATTGTTCCAGGTAAGTTAACATAAAGAGGTGACGTTCTTCGGCAATTCTCCGTCCTGTATCCGTATTCATTTTTTCTTTTAACAAGAGCAGCTTTTCATAAAAATGATTGATAGTGGGAGTCCTGGAATTTTTATACTCTTCCTTGCTCATATTGAATACGGGCGGAACTTCAGGATTATATAATTCGCGATTTTTAAAACCACCGTAAGTAAATGCTCTGGCAATGCCTATTGCGCCAATTGCATCCAGACGATCAGCATCCTGCACAATTTCAAGCTCTTTTGAGTTGAAAGTAATCAAGCCCAAACTAGCTTTAAAAGACATATTGCGGATAATCTGTTGAACATGAATAATTACTGATTCGTCAACATGAACAGATTTAAGAAAATCTCCGGCTTTCTGCGGTCCTATCTCTTCATCTCCGTCGTTAAATTTGCTATCGGCGATATCATGCAACAGCGCAGCCAGTTCTACAACAAACATATCTGCGGTTTCGGTTTTACCGATGAATCTGGCATTGTTCCAAACCCGGTTTATGTGCCACCAGTCATGCCCTGCTTCTGCTCCTGATAATTCGGTTTTAACAAATTGAGCGGTTTCAGAAATGATGTTGCTGCTATTCACTGATTTTTGGTTCTCTTTTGCTGCCTTCATACAATTCATATTCAAGCATTCGGCAATCCAGTTTTCCATTATAGAATTCTATTCTTCTGGAAGCTTTTAATCCGATTTTTTTAGCCAGATCAGGATTTCCTGTGAAAATATATCCGCGATACCCTTTGCATTTCGATTTCATAAAATCACCCATGCGTTTGTATGTAGCTTCCAGCTTGGTATGAACTCCTAAACGCTCTCCATACTCGGGATTAAATATAACAACGCCGGGACCTTCAGGAACTTCGGTATCGGCAAAATCGCAAACATCAAAATCAATCAGGTGATCTACTCCGGCAGTTTTGGCGTTTCTTTTCGAAATATCTATTGCATCTTCAGAAATATCCGTGGCAACGATTTTAAAATCTATGTCCTTTTTGGCTTTTTCCTTAAGTTTTCTGCGCTCTTCGAAAAAGACTTCTTCCTGATAACCCAAAATGTGCATAAAACTATAGTTCATTCGAAACAGGCCCGGGAATTTATCTGTGGCCATTAATGCGGCTTCAATAGCCAGGGTTCCGGATCCACACATGGGCACTACAAAGGGACTTTTTTTATCCCAGCCGGTAGCCATGATGGTACCGCAGGCCAGTGCTTCAAGCATTGGTGCCTTGCCCGGAATTTTGCGATAACCGTGTTTGGCAAGCGTTTCTCCGGAGGTATCTATAAAAATATCTGCTTTTTCTTCTTTCCAGTAGAGATGAACAACCGCCTTATTTCCGTCAGATCCGGTGTCCGGACGAATTCCTTTGATTTCTTTAATACGGTCTACGATGGCATCTTTAACTTTAAGATTTGCAAACAGAGGTGTGGTTATGGTTTCGTTATCGACGTTGCTGCTAACAGAAAAATATCCTGTAAAGTCAAGAAGCTTTTCCCATTCAATTTCTAAAACTTCTTTATATAGCCTGGCGGGATTTTCCGCTTCGAAACTTTTGATTAGGTACAGAACCTGACTGGCGCAGCGCAAATTTAAATTTAGCGGAATGCAATCATTAAGTGTACCCTCAAGCTCAAGTCCGGTGCTAAAACTTCTGGTAATTTTGTAGCCAAGGGCTTCAACTTCCTGCTGTAAGTATGGCGATAATCGTTTGTTGCAGGTAATAACGATTTTGCTCTTTGTGTGGAAAACTTGCATAATAATTTGCGAAGTTAACAATTAAAACCTGCCTTAATTTTATACTTTTACAAATTGTATGCAGCAGGAATTTTTCTTTCTGCCCGGACCGAATAATTTGCATTCAGGCCCTGCTGATTTGAGTTTGATCATTTAAAAAAATATAAAAGCCATGGAAATAAAAGGAAAAGTACATGAGATTTCACCGGTGATTGAGGTGAATGAAAAGTTTAAGAAACGTGAACTGATCGTAGAATATGCTGAAAACCCAACATATCCGGAGTTTCTGAAGTTTGAAGCTCAGCAGGATAAAGTTTCTATGCTTGATAATCTGAAAGTTGGTGACAACGTGGAAGTGTTTTTCAATCTTCGCGGTCGTCCATGGACTAATAAGGATGGAGTTACATCCTACTTCAATAATATGATTGTTTGGAGAGTAAATGTATTGGGTGCCGAGGCTGCTGCGGCTGCAACGCCTGAATACGCAAAACCGGTTGATATTACTTCATCTGCAGATGATGATGATTTGCCTTTCTAAAATTTAAAAATCAAAAAAAAGCCGGTAAACTTTTTAAAGTTTTGCCGGCTTTTTTATTTGAGAGCTATTCCTTAATCAGCTTTTTGCTATATGACTTTCCTCCCTGATGAATGGATATATAATAAAGTCCGTTCATTGGAAGACTGATCTGCTTATAATAATTTCCATTTGAATTAATGGCTTTATCGGTAAATACAGGTTCCATATCGCTGTTCATGATTTTAACTTCTACGGTTCCTTTGAATGGCAGATTGAATGATAAGCTCAGCTTTCCGGAAGAAAAATTTGGAAATAGAGTTAGATCCGTTACCTGTAATTCATTTTTAACTATTTCTGATCCTGATATTTTTTTAGATTCTTCTTTGTTTAATTCACTCAATCGAATATCCATGCGGGTTGTAATTCCATTTTTATCAGTGTTTGAATAACTGAAATTCTGAGAGTTTTTCCGGTTGCTCATCCGGCTTTCTGAGAGATCTGTTCCGTCCATAAAAATCCGGGGCTGCATTCTTTCCATCATTCGGGGCAAGCCGGAAATATTCCTGTCTAGAGTAATGACCTTGCTGCGCATATTACTATCCAGACCATCCATTTTGAAGTGAAATCTTTTCATGGATGAATCTCCTTCAAAAGCAATAACCAGGCTATCGGTGTTAAATCTAAATATTCTTCCGGGACCTTCTCTCTTCAATTCAACGTCTCCGCTATCCCATGATTCCCAGCGTAAGGTGTGAGGTTTCTTATCTCCCTTTTTGCGGATCACAACTTCTTTATTATTTCCTTCTCCGCCCTTGCGAATAATGACACGATCTTTAACATCCTGGTTCATCTCTTCAAATTCTTTCATCAGTTCTTTACGTTCTGATTTTGAAGCTTCGCTTATTTTTTTTCCGTTAATAATTGTGTCTCCATCATTAATTATAATGGTTTTGCGAATTTCTTTTCTCTCCTGAGATCTTACCCGGCCGGGCCCTAAAATTATCACCAACGCAAAGGCAATTGTGGACGCATAAAGTATAGTCTTTTTCATATCTCTGAAATTTTGTTCTATCAAAGTTAAATCCGCCGAAAGGCAATTATTGTTAAGGCTTTGTTAAAATATGTTAAAGGTATTTCAATTAGGATCCTGGAAATTTATATACACAACCTCCCTGATTACATTATTAATCGATAAATTTAATATGAATAAAATTTTATGCAACAGTCCCGTCAACTTGCCGCTATTATGTTCACTGACATTGTCGGTTATACGGCATTAATGGGCAATGACGAACAAAAGGCGTTTGAACTTCTCAAAAAGAACAGGGATATTCAAAAACCCATAATCGAGCAATTTAATGGTCGCTGGATAAAAGAATTGGGAGATGGGATACTGGCCAGTTTTAATACGGTGACCGATGCAGTACATGCCGCGATTAAAATTCAGGAGATCTGCAAGCAAACAAATGATTTTTTATTGAGAATCGGTATCCACCAGGGAGAAGTAGTATTTGAAAATGAAGATGTATTTGGCGATGCTGTAAATATCGCTTCACGAATACAAGCTATTGCCATGCCCGGTGGAATCTATATTTCTGAATCTGTTCGCAATAATGTTTTTAACAAACAAAATATTGCTACTCAGTTTGTGGAGCAGGAGATTTTAAAGAATGTAAAAGAACCGGTAAGAATTTATAAAGTTATAACCGATTCGGAAATTTCTAATTCAAAAGAGCAACTTAAAAGTGGACCCGGAAAGAGTATTGCTGTTCTGCCCTTTGTAAATATGAGTAATGATCCGGGGCAGGAATACTTCAGTGATGGAATGGCAGAAGAAATTCTCAATTCACTATCCCATTTAAAAGATTTAAAAGTAGCAGGGCGAACATCTTCATTTCAGTTTAAAGGCAAAAATATGGATTTGCGTGAGGTGGGAGAGAAATTAGGGGTAAGCACGGTTCTGGAAGGAAGTATACGAAGACAAGGCAACCGTCTCCGAATTATCACGCAGTTAATAAATGTAGAAGACGGATTTCATATCTGGAGTGAAAGATATGACCGGGAAATGGAGGATATATTTGCCATTCAGGATGAAATAGCCTTTGCCATTACAGAAAAATTAAAAGTAACATTATTGGAGAATGACAGGGAACTGATCACAAAAACCCATACGCAAAATACGGAAGCGTACCATCTCTATTTACAGGGTCGTTATTTCTGGAACCGGAGGAACGAGGAGGGATTGAAAGCAGCAAGCCGGTTTTTTGAAAAAGCCCTTCAAAAAGATCCCGATTACGCATTGGCCTGGGCGGGTCTTGCTGATACATACAGCCTGATGGGTGAGTATACCAATATTTCGCGAAGAGAACTTTTTCCAAAGCAAATGGATGCTGTAAACCGGGCATTGAAGATTGACCCCAATTTGGGGGAAGCGCATATTTCGATGGCTACTTCCTTAATGCTCAATGATTGGGATTGGGAGAATTCGGAAAAGGAATTTAAGATTGGAATTAAAATGAGCCCCAATTATGCTACCGGACACCACTGGTATGCCGAGTGGTTGCTTTTTACAGGAAATTTCAATGAAGCAATCAGGGAAATATCTATAGCGGTGGAGCTTGATCCGGTTTCTCAGGGCATCCTGAAAGACAAAGGAATATGTTATTATTATAACAGGCAGTATGATGAGGCTATTGATATTGCAATGCAAACCATTGATCTTGATCCCGATTTTGCACCGGTTCACCGGCTCCTTTCTTTAAGTTATCAGGCCAAAGGTTTGTTTGAGAAAGCAATTTCAGAAAATGAGTGCTGGGGAGAACTCACCGGGAACAAAGTCAAAACTGATGTTGCTTTAGCCTCTATTTATGCTGCCGCAGGAAAGAAAGAAGAAGCAAGAAAAATAATTCAAAATTTAACAGATGTTGATCTTAGTGGAAATGACTATCGTGGCATGGCGGTAGTTTATGCGGCATTGGCTGAAAGCGAAAAAGCTTTTGAATGGCTTGAAAAAAGCTGGGAGATGCATGAAGAATCTCTCTGCAGCCTGAAAGTAGATCCTAAATTCGATGCCCTAAGAAACGATCCAAGGTTTGATGTGCTGTTAAAAAAAATAGGATTGTAGAAAAGGTTTGTCAGCCATTTACAGCCTGACTGTAACCTGAACAAAAATCTTAAATTTGCTACTCATCGTTATTTCTCATGCTCATTTATAATTCCAAAGACTGGCTGCACTTTCTGTTTAGAATTCACAAATCAGATACTCTGCGCAAGTTATTTCCATTATTGATTTTTGTAGTCGCCTATTCTCTGGGAGTAGCTTACTGGGAAATCGAATATTTGCATTTAAGCGATAAAAGTTGGGTGAAAAATATTCCTGTAATGCATAGTCTTCTTGGTTTTGCCATTTCCATCTTACTGGTATTTCGTACCAATACCGCTTATGACCGCTGGTGGGAAGGCCGCAAACTCTGGGGAAGCCTGGTAAACAACAGCCGCAACCTGGCAATGAAACTGAATGTGATACTGGAAGATGAAAATAGCCGTTTGTTTTTTCGTAAAACGATTCCACTTTATGCTAACGCCCTGCAAGAGCATCTCCAATCGGAGGGTACACGATTTATGCTTGATGAAAAGGCTCATCCAGAACTTGCTGATATAGACCTGCAGAAACATGTACCCAATCAGATAGCTAAACTGATGATGCAGCGTATACACAACCTGTACAGGCAAAAAAAGATTACGGGAGAACAGCTTCTTTTTTTAAACGCTGAACTCAGTGCATTTACAGATATTTGCGGAGCCTGCGAACGGATAAAAAATACTCCTATTCCATACTCTTACAGTGCATTTATTAAAAAATTTATTTTTGTTTATGTAATGACACTTCCTTTTGGATATGTTTTTTCACTTGGTTATTATGTTGCTCCAATGGTCATGTTTGTATTTTATGTTTTGGCCAGTATGGAACTTGTAGCCGAAGAAATTGAGGATCCGTTTGGTAATGATGCCAATGATTTACCAATGCAGAAAATGGCTGAAAATATTAACAAGCATGTGGGAGAGATTCTTTAACATGTACTTTAAGGGGTTAGATTATTCTTCATCTATTTGGTAGAATTAATTCTTTGTTAAAATATGTTAAATGCAAATTGATTAACAAGGCGTTGCGTTATTTTTGTGAGGGATGAATAGAAAAAGCATCATTTTGATCATTAGCTTGATGACCCTGGCATTGCTGGGCGTTATGGGGATGCAATTGTATTTTTTAAAGCAATCCTACCAGCTAAAATCGCAACTGTTTGATCAGAATGTAAATGAAGCGTTAGGTAATGTTGTAAGTAAGCTCGAAAAACTGGATGCCAACAGGTTTTTAAGAACCAAGGTGGAAGTTCCTCAAAAAGTTGAAAGCAAAGTCAATGAAAACCCTAAGATAGTCCAGAACAGAAATCGCCTGCCAAGGAAAAAAAGAAGACCGGTTGAAACGTTTGCTTCCATTTTAAAAGCGGAGCAGCAACAGGCGGACAGTATTTTTTCTTTAAGGGATAGTCTCCTGCGAATCCGATATCCCAATGCAGTCTCTTTTAATGATGCTATTACTGCCGCTGACCTTAAAAATCTGGAATATAAACTTCAGGTAGATGTTATTCAGTTTGAGGATGATCTGGGCCAGATTCATCAGAAAACGCAGCAAACATTGACAAAGGCATTTGGAGAAAGAAGAAATTCTGCAGCGAATGCAATGAGTCCCTTTAAGCCCGATAGTGTAAGGCAATATGTGGTTTTCGATCCTCAATATGGCCCGCGGCTGATTACCATTCCAAAACCAAAGCTGGTTAACATTTCCCGACCTGTACCTCCGCGGCAACCGGAAGAAAATGTGGAAGATGTAAAAAAAGTGAAAGCTTATTTCGATGGAAAAGAGCAGAACAAAGATGTATTCAAAGATCTATACACAGAATATCAGCAGGTTTATGTTCCGTTAAGTCAGCGGATACACCCCCTAATTTTAGATTCGATGCTTCGTCACGAATTTCTTAACCAGGCTATCAGCAGCAATTTTGAATATAAAGTAACATCTGCAAAAAGAGATTCGCTGATATTAACCAGTGCGTCTAACCAAACTAAGTTTCTTCCTTTTAATACATACGAAACGCCTTTGTTCCCCAAAGACATGATTCGTGATGCCGGCTTACTAACGGTTACTTTTCCTGAAAAAACCAATATTATTCTATCAAACCTTACGGCTATGATGGGTTTATCAGGTGGGTTATTATTGATTCTGCTTTTCTGTTTCGGATATACACTGCATTCCATCTTAAAGCAAAAGAAGTTGTCTGAAATGAAAACCGATTTCATTAATAACATGACTCATGAATTTAAAACTCCGGTTGCCACTATAATGATTGCCAGCGAAGCTTTAAAAGATCCGGAATTAACGGAAGACAGAAGCCGTTTAGACAAACTTGCCAATATTATTTATGATGAAAATGTACGTCTGGGCAACCATATAGAGCGGGTTTTAAATATCGCCAAAATAGATAAGGGTGATTTAAAGCTTGAATACAAAGAAGTAGAAATGAACGATCTTCTTTCGGCCATAGTAGACAGCATGTCTTTGCAGCTTGAAAAGAGAAATGCAAGCATTGTTTTGCAGCTCGATGCTGTAAAAGCAACGGTTTTGGGAGATGAATTGCATCTTTCAAATGTGATTTTTAACCTGCTGGATAATGCCAATAAATACAGCAAAGGTGATCCGGAAATAAAAATTACCACTTCCAATGCCGGCAAAAATCTGGTTATACGGGTAGCCGATAAAGGAATTGGAATGAACCGCGATCAGCAGTCAAAAATATTTGACCAGTTTTATCGTATCCCAACAGGTAATTTACACGATGTAAAAGGCTTTGGTCTGGGATTAAGTTATGTTAATGATATCATCAGGAGATTAAAAGGAACAATCCGGGTAAAAAGTGAAAAGGATAAAGGCTCTGAATTTGAGATTGTGTTACCTTGTTTATAACAGCATATGAAGAAAATATTATTGGTTGAAGATGATCCGAATTTAGGGATGCTGTTACAGGATTACCTTCAGCTGAAAGGGAAGTTTGCTGTGGTGCTTTGCAAAGACGGCGAGGAAGGTTTAACAACCTTTACTAGAAACCAATTTGATGTTTGCATTCTCGATGTGATGATGCCTAAGAAAGATGGTTTTACTCTTGGACGCGAAATCCGCAAAATTAATCCAACTGTACCCATTATTTTCGCTACTGCCAAAACCATGATCGAAGATAAATCGGAAGCATTTAATCTGGGTGGCGATGATTATATTACCAAACCATTTAGGATTGAAGAATTATTACTTCGGATCAATGCCGTTTTAAAACGGGTTTCAGATCCGGATAAAGGTGAAAGTAAAATGCTGCCAAGCAATTTTGATGTTGGAAAATATCATTTCGATTATACCGCACAAATGATCACCAATGATGGGAAACAACAAAAAGTTTCTACCAAAGAAGCGGAACTTTTACGTTTGCTATGCTTAAAAAAGAATGAAGTTTTAACCCGGGAAGAAGCCCTCATCAGCATCTGGCATGATGACAATTATTTTAACGGCCGAAGCATGGATGTTTTTTTAAGTAAACTGCGCAAGTATTTAAAAGATGATCCGCGGGTAGAGATTATCAATGTACATGGAAAAGGGTATAAATTGCTGGAGAATTAATTGAGTTATAGCTACTCTTAAATTTCATAGAATAAAAAAACCGCCATCTTCTCAGAATGGCGGTTTTCATGTATGAATATTTTATTTATAAATCAAACTTAATTCCCTGCGCTAATGGTAGTTTATCAGAATAATTAATGGTATTTGTTTGACGGCGCATGTACACTTTCCATGCATCAGAGCCAGATTCACGACCACCGCCGGTTTCTTTTTCGCCACCAAATGCGCCGCCAATTTCGGCACCGGAAGTACCGATGTTCACGTTTGCAATTCCGCAATCAGATCCTGTTGCAGAAAGAAACTGTTCTGCTTCTCTCAGGTTTAAAGTCATAATTGCGGATGATAAACCCTGTGGAACTCCGTTCTGCATCGCAATAGCCTCCTCCAGTGCGGAGTATTTCATCAGATATAAAATCGGTGCAAAAGTTTCATGCTGCACAATCTGATATTCATTTTTTGCTTCAGCAATACATGGTTTAACATAACAGCCTGATTCATATCCTTCACCTTCTAGTACGCCGCCTTCAACAACAAAGTTCCCGCCTTCGGCTTTACATTTTTCAATAGATTCCAGGTAGGATTTAACCGCATCCTGATCAATCAGCGGTCCCACATGGATTTTCTCATCCAGCGGATTTCCGATTTTTAATTGTCCGTAAGCCTTTACCAGTTTATTTTTAAATTCTTCGTACACACTTTCGTGGATAATTAATCTTCTGGTAGATGTACAACGCTGCCCGGCGGTGCCTACAGCTCCAAAAACGGCTCCGATAAGAGAAGTTTCCAGATCGGCATCTTTGGAAATGATAATCGCATTATTTCCGCCAAGTTCTAAAAGGCTTTTCCCTAAACGAGCTCCAACGGCAGCACTTACTGCTTTACCCATGCGGGTTGAACCGGTAGCAGAAATGAGAGCCATCCGGGGATCGTTACTCATCAGCTCTCCGATAGTCCGGTCTCCAATAAGCAGGCATGAAACTCCTTCCGGAACGTCATTTGCCTCAAAAACTTTCTGAATGATATTCTGGCAGGCAACCGCAGTTAAAGGTGTTTTTTCTGAAGGTTTCCATACACAAACATCGCCGCAAACCATGGCTAATGCCGCGTTCCAGCTCCATACTGCAACCGGGAAATTAAATGCCGAAATAATTCCTACAATTCCGAGTGGGTGCCATTGCTCATACATTCTGTGCAAAGGTCTTTCTGAGTGCATGGTTAAGCCATATAACTGGCGTGACAAGCCTACAGCAAAATCACAGATATCAATCATTTCCTGTACCTCGCCGTAACCTTCCTGCAAACTCTTACCCATTTCGTAAGAAACCAGCTTGCCTAAATCTTCTTTATTATCGCGTAAAGCTTCTCCCAGCTGACGAACAATTTCGCCCCTTTTGGGTGAAGGCCATGTTCGCCAAACCTTAAAAGCTTCCTGAGCTTTTTTAATTGTAGTGTCATAATCATCCTCGGAAGCGAATTTTACTTCAGCAATCTGTTTGCCGTCTACCGGCGAAAAAACTTTATGTATGGCATTGGTACCCGCACTGTTCCAGTTTTTACCTGTACTGCTAGCTTCATTTATAGCTTTTATTCCTAAACGCTGTAATATCGGATCAATATCTATTTGCATAATATTTAGTATTTTTGCCAAAGTTAATCATTTCCACAAAGGCGGGTCAACACGTAAACTCGAAAAGGAGCTTTAAAATTTTTAAAACTTTATTTAATTTATTCTCAGGCAATTACCTATACTGAGGTTGGTATGTGGAAAAATAAAAGTTGATAAATTGACTTTTTGGGTTAAATTGATTGAAACTGCAGTTTGGCAGGCAATTTGATTGCTTAATACAGCGCCAGGCGAACGTTCTTGATCGTAATTTTAGGATGGAAGAAGATTTTGAATTTGACTTCTCCGAAGATCCCAGATTTTCGGTAGAGCGATATGAGGAGATGATCCGTAATCAGGATCAGTATTTTTTTGATGCTTCGGCATTTGAAAATATAATAGATTATTACGTAGAGAAAAATGATCCGATCAAGGCACTACAGGTGGCAGAATATGCCCTTAATCAACATCCCTTTGCCGCAGTATTTCCTATAAAACAAGCCCAGTTATACGTTGCCACAAATCAGCTGGATACTGCATTTGAATCTTTAAGCAAAGCAGAAACTCTGGAACCTTCAAATGCGGATATTTATACTATTCGCGGAAATATATTTGAGGGAATGGAGCGCCATCAGGAGGCCTTGGAAAATTATGAAAAGGCTCTTGCAAACGCTGAAGCTACTGATGAGATCTTACTTCATATTTCTTATGTTTATCAAAGTCTGGGCGATTATGAAAGTTCTGTAACGTATCTCAAACTTTGCTTACAGCAGAATATGGAAAATCAGGATGCTTTATATGAACTTGCTTTCTGTTATGATGTAATGGATAAGCAGGAGGAAAGCATCAGTTTTTACGAGCAATATATTGATAACGAACCTTATTCATATGCAGCATGGTATAATTTAGGCAATGCATTCAATAAGATGGAAATGTTTGAAAAGGCCATTGATGCTTACGACTATGCCATCCTGATAAAAGATAATTTTGCTTCAGCTTATTTCAACAAAGGGAATGCACTGGTTCATTTAGACCGGTTCGAAGATGCTATTCAGGTTTATAAACAAACCTTTGAATACGAACCGCCAAATGGCGAAACCTATTGTGCCATCGGCGAATGTTACGAAAAACTGGAGCATATGGATGAAGCCCGCTCTTTCTACAAAAAAGCGGTTAAAATTGATCCAAAACAATCTGATGCGTGGTACGGAATAGGGGTTACCCTTGATTTTGAAGAGCGTTATTTCGAATCTTTGCATTTTTACAGGAAAGCACTGGACATTGATGATAAAAATGCAGATTACTGGTTTGCTATTGCCGATGCTCAATATAAGCTTAAACAGCTTGACGAATCTGAAAAGGCTTACGAGATGGTGGTTGAATTAAACCCCATTGATGTAGAAGCGTGGTTGGATTATTCTTCGATATTATTTGAGCAGGATAAACTTGCCCAGGCTATCGAAACCATTTCTGATGCGATTAAAAATAACCCGGATGCTGCCGAACTGTATTATCGTATGGTGGCTTATCTTTTTGCCGACGGGCAATACAATGAAGCTTTAACATATCTGGAAACTGCTCTGAATGCAGACGCCGAAAAACATTATATCTTATTTGAATACCTTCCCCAATTGCATGATAATAAGATCATCGTTGATATTATAAACCGTTATACCACTAAAAACTCTTAATCCAAAGCTTTCTGTTTTGGATTTTTTTTTGAGATTTGCACTATTATGAATTATACCCTTAAGAATATTCCTGAACGTACCGAAAAACCACGTCAGAATGGTTTAACTATGGTTATGGATAAAGGCCTGAGCATGCGTCAGGTTGATGATTTCCTTGAAGTTGCCGGCGCTCATACTGATATAGTTAAGCTGGGCTGGTCTACATCTTTTGTAACACCAAATCTGGAGGAAAAACTAAAGATTTACCGCGATGCCAATATTCCGGTTTATTTTGGCGGAACATTATTTGAAGCATTTGTAATTCGTGATCAATTTGATGATTACCGTAAAATTCTGGATAAGTACGATATGAAATTCGCCGAGGTTTCAGATGGATCTATTGAAATTCCGCATGATGAAAAGTGCGAATATATTAGGAAATTAAGCGAGCAGGTGACTGTGATCTCTGAGGTGGGATCAAAAGATGCGGCTAAAATATTTGCTCCATATAAATGGATCGCATTAATGCAGGCAGAAATTGAAGCAGGATCATGGAAAGTAATTGCCGAAGCCCGCGAAGGTGGAAACGTCGGTATTTACCGGGATTCTGGTGAAGTTAGAGAAGGATTAATTGATGAAATTTTGACTCAAATTCCGCAGGAAAGAATAATTTTTGAAGCTCCACAGAAAGCTCAGCAGGTTTGGTTCATCAAACTTTTGGGTACAAATGTAAACCTTGGAAATATTGCTCCGGCAGAAGTAATTCCGGTTGAAACGTTGCGTATTGGCTTAAGGGGAGATACTTTCTCTCATTTTCTGGATTTAAAACAAGTATAGCCCCGAAGCTGTTGCTGTCTTACATTACATTAAATCTGTTTGCTTTAATTTATCAGTTTGAAAACCATTCTGAACAGGTTAAGCATACAGATTTATTGCTTTTTATAAATTATTTATGAAAAAATTCGGACTTATAGGATATCCCTTAACGCATTCCTTTTCTGAAAAATATTTTACCGAGAAGTTTAAAAAGGAAGGCCTGGAAGAAGAGTTTAGCTATGAGGCTTTTCCTATGCCTAATCTAAGTGAATTACCGGAGCTAATAAAAAGAAATCCTGATCTGTGCGGTTTAAATGTTACGGTGCCACACAAAATTGGCGTGATGTATTACCTGGATAAGATTGATCCGGCGGCCAAAGAAATTGATGCGGTTAACTGCATTAAAATCGTAAACTCACATCCTGTCGAAGCATTTTTTTCGGGCGAGCTTTCTTCCCTGCAGGTTAGACTTGAAGGATATAACACTGATGCTTACGGTTTTGAAATGTCATTGAAGCCATTGTTAAAAAATCACCATCCCAAAGCACTTATATTGGGTGCAGGCGGTGCTGCCCGTGCTGTAGCATATGTACTTAACAAATTAGGAATCAGCTTTAAAAGTGTTTCCAGAAGATCAATAAAAAAGCAGTTGAGTTATGAACAGATAACTCCCGATATGATAAAGGAGCGTTTGCTGATCATAAATACCACTCCGGTTGGTACGTATCCCAATATTACTCAGGCGCCGGAAATCCCTTATGATGCGTTGACATCGAAGCATATTCTGTATGATCTGGTGTATAATCCGGAGGAAACAGAATTTTTAAAACGTGGCCGTGAGCATGGCGCAATTACCAAAAACGGTTTAGAAATGTTACACATTCAGGCCGAAAAAGCCTGGGAGATATGGAATAGTTAATGAAATTTATAAAATGCTTACTGATATTTTTTTGTCTGAATTTGTTAGCATCCTGCTCTAATGACTATGCCCCAAAACCCCGTGGTTTTTTTAAAATAGATCTTCCTGCTAAAGCTTATAAAACCTATCAGTCAGACTGCGCCTATAGTTTTGATTATCCGGTGTATGCACAGATTTTGCCAGATAAAGCTGCGGATGCAAAGCCCTGCTGGGTTGATATTGCTTATCCCCAATTTAATGGTCGCATTCATTTAAGTTATCAAACCATAGGTTCAAAGAAAATATTCGATGAGCTTGTAGAAGATGCCCGTAGCTTTGCTTTTAAACATACTGTAAAAGCTACCGCCATAGATGAAGCGCTGATTTCGTATCCTGAAAAGAAAGTTTATGGAGTTTATTATTCAATAGATGGTAATACAGCTTCTTCAGTGCAGTTTTTTCTAACAGACAGTACAAATCATTATTTGCGTGGGGCGCTTTATTTTAACGAGCAGCCACGCCTGGATTCTATACAGCCGGTTCTTGATTTTGTTAAGAAAGATATTGATGTAATGATCAAATCCTTTAAATGGGAAAATTGATTTTTTCTAAATCAATTATAAATCCATCTCCGGTTGCGGGCAACTAATCGATATAGCGGTCTTGCTATCCAGATAAAAGGCCGAAGACGAAAGATGAAAGCCATGAAACTGCTCCAATGTTCTGCTTTATTCCAAATTTCTAAAATGGCATCGGCTCCTTTTAATATTTCACCACTTTCTGAGATGATGTGAAGCTCGTTCCTGCAATCCTCCGGATTTATTTGAGGGTATTGTGAAATGAGTTCTGAGTTTTGATAAGGTTCCAGCCTGAATTGTTTTTTATGGTCAATTCTGCTTAACCAACCAGTTACGCCAATGCACATGGAGCAGCTTCCGTCATAAAAAACAATGGTTTTTATCATCAGTCAAATATAAAGCATCGCATTAAAACCATTTGAACAACATTTACATTATTGTTCATTGCTTAATACTGTTAAATTTACGGCAATTATGATCCAAGTGAAATCCTTTACCTGCAATCCGTATCAGGAGAATACCTATCTTCTTTATGATGAGACGCATGAATGCGTAATTATTGATCCGGGAATGTACTCAGGAGATGAACAAAACGCAGTACTTAAATTTATTGCTGAAAATAAATTGAAACCTGTTCTGCTTCTTAATACACATTGTCATATTGATCATGTATTAGGAAATAAGTTTATTTATGAAACCTACGGTTTATTGCCTCAGTTTCATGAAGGAGAAAAAATGGTGCTGTCTGCAGTTGTTTCATATGCCCCGCAAATGGGTATTCGCTATGAAGTTTCACCGCTACCCGAAATTTATTTAGGAGAAAGCGGTACGCTGAAATTTGGAAACAGCGAGCTTGAACTGATTTTTGCTCCGGGCCATTCACCGGCTCATTTATGTTTTTACAGTGCGCCAGATCAGTTTGTAATTGGCGGCGATGTGCTGTTTTATCAAAGCATCGGGCGTACAGATCTTCCCGGAGGAAATCATGCGCAGCTTTTAAAAAGCATTCGCGAAAATCTTTTTATCCTTCCGGATGATTGTAAAGTATATCCCGGCCACGGTCCGTCCACAACAATTGGGTTTGAGAAAGAAAACAATCCATTTTTAAATTAGTACTTCCATCTAAATCCAATTAATGAAAGTTTCCTATTACATAGCCAGCCGGTATCTGTTCTCCAAAAAGTCGGTGAATGCTATTAATTTTATATCAGGAATTTCCATGCTTGGTGTTTTTGTTGGCAGTGCGGCGCTGATTATTATTCTTTCTGTTTTTAATGGATTTGAAACTCTGGTATTGTCAATGTACAATACGTTTACTCCTGAACTGAGAATTGAGCCTGCAAAAGGAAAAACCTTTGATCCTTCGCCAGCCTATTTTAATAGCATTAAAAAAGATTCCCGGGTAGCTAATTATACGGAGATATTACAGGAGAAAGCATTGTTAAGGTATGATTCCGGACAGTTTATAGGCTTGGTGAAAGGCGTTTCGGCCGACTACATAAAAGGGAAAAGCTTAGATAGTATGATGCTTGACGGCAATTTTGTGCTTCAGGATAAAAAGGAAAATTATGCGGTGATTGGAGCTGCTGTTCAAAGTTATTTATCGGTAAATATAAAGGACGATTTCAGGGACATCGAAATCTATTCCCCCAAAAAAGGAGCACAGAATTCAATTAACCCCGCCGAAGAGTTCAATATCAAGGCAATTCATCCGGCAGGCGTTATTCAGTCGCAGCAGGATATGAATGACATTGTAATTGTACCGATTGGTTTTGCCCGTGAGCTGCTGAATGAAGAAAAGATGGTTTCTTTTATCGAATTAAATTTAAAATCACCGGATGCTGTTGACGAATATCAGAAAGAAATAAGTAAAAAACTGGGCAGTAACTTTATCGTTAAAAACCGCAGCCAGCAAAATCAGCTCTTATATAAAATTCTTCAGTCAGAAAAATGGGCTATTTTTCTGATTCTGACATTTGTGCTCATCATCGCCATTTTTAATATTATAGGTTCACTAACCATGCTGGTTATTGATAAGCAGAAAGACATAGCAGTCTTAAGTAGTCTGGGCGCCGACAAACAACTAATCAGAGGCATATTTTTCACCGAAGGAATGATGATTTCCATGATTGGATGCCTTATTGGTTTACTGGTTGGATATACTTTCTGTTTGCTGCAGCAGCACTATGGTTTTATTGAAATGGGTTCTACAAATCTCATCACCACGTCCTATCCGATTACATTAAAATGGATGGATTTTATATTGGTTTTTGGTACGGTCATTCTGGTATCTCTGATGGCATCCTCAATCTCATCGCGTTTAAGCGTAAAGCATATTGAAAACCTGCGAGACGATTTATAGATATTTATGGTCTTTTAAATAATTCTGAACATAATCTTTGATTCCTTCTTCCAGACTATGAAATGGTAATGTGTATCCTATTGACCGTAATTTTTCCATTTTTGCTTCTGTGAAATATTGATACGTACCGCGTATGTCAGCAGGTGTTGGAATGAAAGAAATTTGGGGATCCAGATCCAAGGCTTTAAACGTATTTTCTGCCAGATCTTTGAAAGTTCTTGCACGGGCAGAGCCCAGATTATAAATACCCGAATCTTTGCGGTGATGCAGAAAGAAATAGAGCACATTCAGTAAATCTTTTACATAAACAAAATCACGCATTTGCCCGCCATCTTCAAAATCGGGATGGTGAGATTGAAATAATTTCATCGATCCGGTTTCCTTAATCTGGTTAAAAGTGTGATATATAACAGAAGCCATCCGGCCTTTATGATATTCATTAGGTCCGTAAACATTAAAAAATTTAAGGCCCGCCCAGAAATACGGTTTCCTCTCCTGAAGAAGAGCCCATTTATCAAAGTCGTTTTTAGAATCGCCGTAAGGATTAAGAGGTTTTAAATGCGGAATTATTGATTCGTCATCATCATACCCATTTTCTCCCAAGCCATAGGTGGCCGCAGATGATGCATACACAAACGGCAAACCATACTCAATGCAAATATTCCATATCTGCTGTGTATAATTCAGGTTCAATCTGTTAAATAATTCGCGGTCAAATTCTGTAGTATCTGTTCTGGCGCCAATATGAAATACAAACTGAACATGCAGGTGCTCAGCTTTTAACCACTCTGCAAACTCATCGCGGTTAACCAGTTTTGAGAATTTCTTTCCTTCAAAGTTTTTGTTCTTTTCAGGATTTGAAAAGTCATCTACCAATACCAGATCTGTAAATCCCTCATCGTTTAGCTTTTGAACCAGACAACTTCCAATAAAGCCTGCGGCGCCTGTAATTATGATCATATCGGTTGACTTATAAGAATAAATTTTTTGTTGATTTAGGAATAATATCCAGGGTTGTTGCTGCTTCAAAAAGTACAGTTACGGCTTTGCGTCCTTCATCTCCCAGGTCTATAGAATATTTATTCACATATAATTCAATGTGTTTGTACATTACTTCTTCGCTCATTTCCTGGGCATGAGAGCGGATAAAATCCAGACCCGATTTGGGGTTTTCAAAAGCAAATTCAACACTCCGGCGAATAATCCGGTTAACTTTTTGTTTAATTTCTTCAGGTAAATCTCTTCTGATCATGATTCCGCCCAAAGGAATCGGGCAGCTTGTTAGATCCTCCCAAAATTCACCCAGATCCTTCACCTTTTTATATCCCTTTTCAAGATAAGTAAATCGGTTTTCGTGAATGATCAATCCAACGTCTATTTTGTCCTGATTTAAAGCATTTTCAATTTCCGAAAATACCATTTCAGTTTTATTTATCGCTTCCGGATACGCCAGAGACAAAAGGAAATTAGCAGTTGTGTATTTTCCGGGGATGCCGATATGAAACTTTTCCATTTCTGCCGATGGATTGAGGATCTCTTTTTTGGATATTAGCAGCGGCCCAACGCCAAATCCCAATGCACTGCCCGAATTCAGCAGCACGTAGTGATCTGTTACATAAGAATAAGCATGAAAACTTAATTTGGTGATATCAAGTTCCCGGCGTAAGGCTTTCTGATTCAGAGTTTCTACATCATCAAAAAAAAAATCGAATTCCAGACCTTCAGTATCAATTTTATGATGGATCATCGCATCAAAAATGAAGGTATCGTTAGGGCAGGGAGAAAAGCCAAGGGATAATTTCATATTTCTATTTGGGTATCGATTCAAATAATTCGAAGGCAAAGCTATTAAGATTTTTAATAGCCTTTCCAATATTCCATTTTTCGCGGTTGCGTCTTTCTACAAAATTAGAAATTGCCCTGATTTGCAAAGAAGGAAGTTGGTTTTGATTGCAGGCGTAAAAAAATGCTGCGCCCTCCATGCTTTCTACAGAAGCATTAATGTGTGAAAGCGTTTTTGAAATACTCAGCTCATTTCCATGAACTTTGTTTACGGTGATTGCCTTAACTTTTTTCAATTTCTCGAGCGTAGGCAAAATCAGCTTAATTTCGGTTTGAGAAATCTGGCTCGCTTTACCAAATCCTAATTTGTCAATAGAAATAAATTCATCGCCATCTTCAGCACCTTGTTCAGCAAAAACATCTTCTGTAATGAGAACCACCTCACCCAGATTAAGGTCAAAATCAAAGCTGCCGCAAATACCCAGATTAATTGCCAGATCATACGAATTTTTAGCTAAATGCCTGCCCATACAAAATGCTGTAGCAACCATGCCCACTCCGCTCATCAGGATGTCAATCTGATGGCCGTTTATTTCAAATGAAGTTTTTGAGCCCGACTTTTCTAAATAGGAATGTAGGGGCTCAATTTCAGAATGTGTTGCGGCAACCACCAGTATTTTCATTAGAAATAATTTATTATGTGAGGATTCTGATTAAAGGAAAGCGAATTTTATATTAGTGGTCATCATCAAACAGAGCTTTACATCGCGAATAAATTAGCTTTAGGTATTACTTATTAGGCGAAGATAATTAAAACGGGTCATTTGTATTAAGTGCTTGCGTGGACTTTAAGTATATTTGTCCGTTAATTTTAATATTCAATGATTTATATTACACGAAGAGAAAGGTTTAATGCAGCACATAAGCTGTTTCGTGAAGAATGGACAGACGAGCAAAACCGTGAAGTTTTTGGTAAATGTTCAAATCCAAACTGGCATGGTCATAATTATGATTTGTTTGTAACGGTAAAGGGGGAAATAAACCCTACCACCGGTTTTGTAATTGATTTGAAAGAGTTGAAAGCTATCATTCAAACACATATTACAGACGCACTGGATCATAAAAATATTAACCTGGATGTAAATTTCATGAAAGGAAAAATGGCTTCTACAGAGGTTCTGGCGGTAGAAATATTTGACCAATTAAAGACACATATTGAGGCACAGGGTGCTAAATTGCACTCGGTTAAACTTTATGAAACCGAAAATAATTTTGTAGAATACCTGGGCGATTGATCCCGGGCTAATAAAGCCAGATGAAAATTGATGCAACAAATCAACTGATGGACGAGGACGAAATCGACGGCTATCAAAAAATTGACAGATACAATTCGGGTAAGATCCAACGTATAGCCAGTCATTATTCAGATATACTTTCCGAGATGGGCGAAGATCCTTCCCGCGAAGGATTACTCAAAACTCCGGAAAGGGTTGCCAAAGCCCTGCAGTTTTTAACTCATGGCTACGATATGAAACCTGACGAGATTTTGCGGAGCGCTATGTTTAAGGAAGATTACAGCCAAATGGTTGTGGTAAAAGACATAGAAGTTTATTCTATGTGCGAGCATCATATGTTGCCATTTTTTGGCAAAGCTCACATAGCATATATTCCAAATGGTCATATTGTTGGTTTAAGTAAAATTCCAAGAGTTGTTGATGCATTTTCCCGCCGCTTGCAGGTTCAGGAGCGTTTAACAAATGAAATACGGGATTGCATTCACAATACTTTAGATCCGGCCGGCGTGGCAGTGGTCATTGAATGCCGCCATTTGTGCATGTCAATGCGGGGTGCTCAAAAGCAAAATTCTGTAACCACAACTTCAGCATTTACAGGCGAATTTGTAAATGAAAAAACACGTGCAGAATTTCTCCGATTAATTACAGCAAATCTTAGTTAATAAATTAAAACATTTAAGATCTCTTTTCAGAGATTAAAGATATGAAAGCATATATTTTTCCAGGACAGGGGGCACAGTTTGTAGGAATGGGCAAAGATCTCTACGAACATTCGGCGAAAGCCAAAGAATTATTTGAAAAGGCGAATGAAATTCTGGGTTTCCGTATTACGGATGTAATGTTCAATGGAACAGATGAAGATCTTAAAAAAACAAACGTTACCCAGCCCGCTATTTTTCTACATTCGGTAATTTTGGCCAAAGAACTAGGTAGTGATTTTAAGCCTGATATGGTTGCCGGTCATTCTCTTGGAGAATTTTCTGCATTGGTAGCAGCAGGTGCCTTATCTTTTGAAGATGGTTTGCGTTTGGTTGCTGCCCGTGCCAATGCAATGCAAAAAGCTTGTGAGATACAACCATCCACTATGGCGGCAGTTTTAGGTCTTGATGATTTTACAGTAGAAGATATTTGCCAGCGGGTAAGTGATGTAGTGGTTCCGGCAAATTATAATTGCCCCGGACAGCTTGTAATTTCTGGTTCTATTGCAGGAATTGATAAAGCTTGTGAACTTCTTACCGAAGCAGGTGCAAAAAGAGTTCTTAAATTAAATGTAGGCGGAGCATTTCATTCGCCTTTAATGGAAGCTGCACGGGTAGAATTACAGGCCGCCATAGAAGCTACAACAATTAATGAACCCATCTGTCCGATATATCAGAATATTGATGCCAAAGCGTATACCGATGTGGTATCTATAAAACATAATTTAATAGCGCAGCTTACCGGTCCGGTTAGATGGACGCAAACTATCCTCCATATGCTTGAGGATGGTGCAATTTCATTCACAGAAGTTGGTCCGGGTTCTGTGTTGCAGGGACTTGTAAAAAAGGTTAGCAGATCTGTGGAAACAAATAGTGCAGTTTTAAATTAAAATCTATTTTTAATATTAGTTTCGCAGGGGCTCAATTTTTGAGCCCCTGTTGTTTTTAGTATTTTTACCAAAATAATATGCGGTTGAGCGAAGCTTTAAAAATTCGGATTTTTCTTTTCGTGCTTACCCTTGGTTTTGCTTTCACGGCTCTAACCCTCAACTATACTTTTAAAAAAGAAGAGATATTAAGCCTGGATGGTCAGCAAATTCAACAACGTCTTCAGCAAAAAGAAAAATTCATAAAGAATTTTCTGAATGATCCTGCAGTTTTTGATTCACTAAAGAACATTCATAGAAATGAAGAATGGGCTCAAAAACTAATACCTGAATTTGCCGGCCGGCATAAAATTTACATTCACACTTACAAAAACGGAAAGTTACTATTCTGGGGCGGAAACCGTATTCTGTTTGATTCTGACAGTTCAATACGGGAGGGCAGCACATTTTTATCCTGGGAAAACGGTGAGTATGAAATTATAAAGAAAACGGAAGGTGAATTTTCTGTACTTGCCTGCATACCTATCAAATCAGATTATCCGTATCAAAATCAATATCTGCAAAATACTTTTTCAGATGATCTGATCAAAGAAAACAATCTTGATATAGCTTCTATCAATGATCGAGGAGTATATAATATTCGCAATTTGGAAGGCAAATACTTGTTTTCCGTTAAGCTGAAGCCTTCAGCCTTAAATGTATATTATTCATCGTTCGAATTGTGGATGTGGATTTTGACAGTTGTATTTGGGTTAATATTTATCAATCATCTGAGTAACTGGATTGCAGGTCGCGGACATGTAAAAACCTCAATCGCATTTCTTGCATTTTTTTTACTGGGATTTCGGTTGCTGGATCTTTCCAGTCCCTGGTTTCAAAATCATTTTGATATTGAAATATTTAACCCGAAGTATTATGCAGCCAGTTATCTCTCTCCGTCTATAGGTGGCTTGCTTTTAAATGTATTGTCATTTACCTGGTTGATCGCCTATATCTATAGCTACCGTTTCCGGATAATTTTCAGCCGTGAACCTGCCGGGAGAATTTTAAGCTTTGTAATAATTATTATCGTCGCCATTCTTCTCTGCGGCTATGCTGTTCTAGTCGATAATTTATTTTACGGCCTCGTCAGCAATTCGAAAATAAATTTTGATGTAAGTAATGTTCTCAATCTTAACTGGGTAAGCTGGCTGGGGATTCTCATTTTTTGCTTCGCATCACTTAGTCTTTATTTACTTATAAATTCAGTTTTTGTACTTGCCGATACGTTGAACATTAATCATACGGAACGATTAATTTTGTTTTTATCCGCTTTATTGATTGCGGCATTATACAATACCCTTCCCGGTAAATTCAGCATTTATTTTCTGTTATTTGGAGCAATTCTGTTTATTTCAGGATGGGCTTATTATCATAATAAAAAGTTGTTTAATGCGGGAATGTTTATTGGCGCTATTCTGATTTTTTCGATAATAGCCTCCTTAAAACTATCTGAATATGACTATTTAAAGGAGCATGAATCGCGAAAATTATTAGTTTCAAAAATCATTTCTTCTGATGATCCGAATGCCGTTCTCCTCTTTTTAGATTTAGAAAAGAAGATTTCAAAAGATAGCGCCGTAGTAGATTATTACAATAATCCGATTGCAAATCACGCTCCTTTATTAAACAGATTGCAGAAAATCTATTTTTCAGGGTATTTATCTCGCTATGAATTTAAATGTTATGAATTTAACAGGGGAGAGAACCTTTTTCGGGGAGATTCGAATGTTTACTTATCTAATTTCAAAAGCCTGGTACTCGCCGGATCGGTAAAAATATCAGATTATTTTTATCGTGTTAACAATACATTCGGTTTTCAGAAATATTTTGCGCTATTGCCCATTAATCAGAATAATAAAAATCTGGGTACTCTGGTAATTGAGTTAAAATCCAAACCATTAAATGAAATGGGAGAATTTCCTGAACTACTTATAGATGGAAAGATTAAAGAGAATTTACAGTCAAAAAATTATTCATACGCCTTTTATAATGACGGCAGATTGCTTAATCAGCATGGTAAATACATTTACAACCTGGCTAATTATGATTTTTCGGGTAAAATCAGAGACTTTGTATTTGTCAATAAAGTTAACCTGAACGGTGTAAAGTACAGTCATTTGGTCTATCGGCCCACCCAAAGCAAACTCGTAATTATCAGTAAAGAAATAAAGGGCTTATTGCCTCAGCTGGCATCGGTGTCTTTCATATTTTTAATACTTCTGTTATTTGCTTTCCTGGTGTTTCTGTTTAAATGGATATGGTTCAGCTTTATTAATTATGACATCCGATTCAGCAATTTGCGGTGGAACACGCTTTTCTACCCCGGCAGAATGCTGTATAAAACACGAATTCAGGTATCCATGGTTTCTGCAGTTGTTCTTACGCTCCTAATTACAGGAATCATTACATTTTACAATATAAGTAATCAGTATCGCGAACAGCAGGAGCAAAGTATCCTGGATAAAGTGAATAAAATGGCGAGAGGCTTTGACATGGCTTTATTCAGAAACGGCGTTTTAATGGCTAATGAGCAGGCAGAAATGGCATTAAATACTTTTGCTGACCTGAATGGATCAGATCTTAATTTATTTGATACCAGCGGCAATTTGATGATGACCACTCAGCCTAAGATCTACGAAAATAATCTGATTGCCCGAAAACTGAATCCGCTGGCCTATGTGTATTTAAATAAACTTCAGAAGGCTGAATTTATTAATGAAGAAGAAATCGGGAGGCTTAATTTTATCACTGCCTATGTTCCCCTTCGCAATACTAAAAACGAAGCCATTGCTTACCTCGGTTTGCCTTATTTTTCTAATGAAAGCGACTATGAAGAACGCATAGGCATTTTTATTAATGCACTGCTAAATATCTATGCGCTGGTATTTATGGCCATTGGTTTTTTTGCGGTATTTGTAGCAAACCGTATAACAAATCCCTTAACCCTGATTCAAAAGAGTTTAAGCGAAACTCAAATAGGTCGCAGAAATGAACCAATTATCTGGAAGAGAAATGATGAAATAGGAAATTTAATCCGTGAATATAATAATATGATTTCGGCGCTTGACGACAGCACGCAAAAACTAGCCCGCTCAGAACGTGAAACAGCCTGGCGGGAAATGGCAAAACAAGTGGCTCACGAAATCAAAAATCCACTCACTCCCTTAAAGCTTGGCGTTCAGTTATTGGAGAAATCATGGAAAGAAAAAGATCCTAATTTTGATAAGAAGTTTGAGCGTTTCAGCAAATCATTTGTCGAGCAAATTGAAAGTCTGGCACATATAGCTTCAGAGTTTTCCAATTTTGCCAAAATGCCTGATACTGTTTTGGAAGATGTTTATCTGTCTGAAATTATTCAGCAATCTGTAGAATTGTACCGTCATTCTGAGCACACCACTATTATTATTAATGACTCAATTACTCCGGGAACTTTTGTTAAAGGAGATAAGGATCAGCTGCTTCGCTGCTTTAATAACCTAATTAAGAATTCAATTGAAGCGAGGCCGGAAATTCGACGGGGAGTAATTAAAATTAAACTTTACAATACTGCTAAAAATGCATTTCTGGAAATTCACGACAACGGTTCAGGTATACCAGATAATTTACGATCCCGCATATTTACTCCAAATTTTACTACGAAAAGTTCCGGAACGGGCCTTGGATTGGCATTTGTTAAACAGGCATTAGTAAATATGGGAGGGAATATCAGCTACAAAACAGAACAGGATATTGGTACTACGTTTTATATAAATATTCCATTAGCTTTTGATTAATCTAAAAGGTGAATTCTTGTAGCTGTTGTAAACAGCATCCAAATAAAAAAGCATCCTGAAATTATTCAGAATGCTTTTTTATTTAAGTTTTTAAATCGTTTATTTCAGAGAAATTTCTCCTTTGCCCATTGTGTAGCCATCAGCATATAAAACAATGGTATAAGTTCCTTTCTGGAAACTTCCTGGATTGGTCCAGTCAATAGCATACGCTTTACCGTCATTTGCAAACTCAACTGCGGTTTTATAAGTATACTGTAATTCTTCATCGTCAGCAGTAAACATTCCGCCATTGTCAGAAACGATCAGATTTCCGCTTGGATCAATAATGCGCATATATACATCATGCATTCCCTTTTCAGCAACAGCGTTATTTACAACAGTAAAGTTAACACGCAATTTTTTGGCAGTATTTGCACGTGTTACATCCGATTCTTTGCCACTGTTTCTTACTCTTAATGGGATGATAGAAACATTTCCGGTTTTTAAAGCTGCGGCAGCTTTTACTTTCACGCTAAGCTCTTCATTCACTTTTTCCAGATTACTCGCTTTTGTACTTACCGAATCAACTGTAGTTCTCAAGGTATTACGCTCAGTTGTTAATGCGGCATTCTGCTGTTTTAGTTCTTCAATATCAGCGGTATACTTGGTTACAAAATATCTTAGCTGCTTGATATCTTCCTGTGCTTTGGCAAGTTGGCCCTGAGTTAATTGTCCTTTTTTAAGCGCTGTACGCAAATCAGCAATTTTCTGGCGGGCAAGGTCTTGCTCTTTCTGCATTTGCTCAGATAATTTGATGTTGCTGCTGTTAGAATTATCAAGTTCGGCCTCAATCTTGTCGATTTCAGTTTGCATTCTCGATTTTTCATCGCTAATCGTTACAATTCGTTCGCTCGATTTTTGTTCTTTAAAAAAGAGGTACGCATTTGTTCCTAATAGAGCAAGTATAACGGCTACCAAAAAATAGATTTTATTAGAGTTTTTCCGTGGTTGCTGTTCTGAGTTTTCGTTTTCCATACTTTAAATTACTGTTAATTATTCAATTTATTAGTTCGACAAAAATTTTGATGCGTGTAAAATAGAATTCTAAGATGTTTATATTCTGTTTTACTATTTTATAGAATACAAGACTATTTTGCTGATGATTTAGTTTTATTAGATTTAAATTTATAAAAAACCTGTTTATATACCAAACAGAGCATTTTTTGATACAGCTATAACTTTTTTTAATAGATTTTATTGTGATTTTTTTGTTGCATTTATCACAAGTGTAATATTTTTTTGATAATATTTTTTCTTTTACGATAATCTGATTCAAACTGTTAAATAATATTTTTCATTCATTCTATGAACTTGTCAGGTAAGAAAACGTATACTCAGGCGTTCTCAATTTAAGCATCGCGATCGGTTATTATGTTGATTCTGAAGACTGGGCAAAGACTTGTCCTTGTACTTAACAGGATTAGTTATATTTGCATATTAGTTTTCCAAATACTTATTCATGAATAAAAAAGCATTTTTTCTTTCCCTGATATTCCTTTTCAGTTCCTACAATCTGTTTTCGCAGCTGCCATCATCGCCTAAGCGGGAATTTAGGGGAGCCTGGCTGGCTACGGTTGTAAATATTGACTGGCCTTCAAAACCAGGATTATCTTCCGAGATTCAAAAAAAAGAGTTACTGCGTATTTTAGATGATCATCAGCGAAGTGGTATAAATGCCATTATGCTGCAGGTCAGACCATCAACAGATGCTTTTTATGGAAAAGGTCGTGAGATGTGGAGCAGGTTTTTAACCGGAAAGCAAGGTTTACCTCCAAATCCGTATTATGATCCTCTTGATTTTGCCATCGACGAAGCGCATAAAAGAGGTATGGAATTGCATGCATGGTTTAATCCTTACCGTGCTACTTTTGATTTATTAGATTCGCACACCAACCCTAATCACATTACTAAACAAAAACCCGAATGGTTTTTTACCTTCTCGGGTAAGAAGCTTTTTAATCCCGGAATCCCTGAAGTTAGAGAATATATCGTTCAGGTAATTATGGATGTGGTAAAAAATTACGATATCGATGGTGTTCATTTCGATGATTATTTTTACCCTTATCCTGAAAAAAATCAGGTTATCCGCGATACAGATACTTATCAGAAATATGGTTCTGAATTTCAGGATATCTCTGATTGGCGCCGGAATAATGTAGATACGCTGATTCAAACTTTATCAGACAGTATTCATGCTTCTAAAAGCTATGTGAAATTTGGAATCAGTCCATTTGGAATTTGGAGAAATCTTTCTCAGGATCCCGAAGGATCTCAAAGTAATGGTTTTGACGGATATGGAAAATTGTATGCCGATGCAAGAAAATGGACCAAAGAAGGCTGGATAGATTATATCAATCCGCAAATCTATTTTCCGTTTTTTTATGCTGCTGCGCCTTATGAAAAACTGGTAGATTGGTGGAGCAATAATACATACGGGAAGCATTTATATATCGGACAGGCTGCTTACCGGGCGGCAGAAAATAGGGAAGGCTGGAGAAATCGTCAGCAAATTCCTGATCAGATTCGTTATTTACGCAATAATGCCCGTGTGCAGGGAAGTGTATTTTTTAGTTCTAAATCCCTTACTGATAATCTGGCAGGTGTTAATGATTCATTAAGAACAGAGTTTTACCGCTATCCTGCATTGCAGCCCGCTATGCTTTGGCTGGATCCAATTGCACCAAATGTTCCCCGCGAAGTTCAGGTAAAAGCATTTGATAATTGTGTTGATCTGAACTGGCAGGCACCACTTAAAGCATCGGATGGTGAAACAGCTTACGGTTACGTGGTTTATCGTTTTAATGAAGGCGATGATATTAATACAAGCGACCCGAAGAATATTCTGCAACTTTCATTTGATTCAAAACAGACTTCTTTCAAAGACAATTCGGTTTTACCAAATAAAAGGTATACCTATATTGTAACGGCTATTGATCGCTTAAAAAATGAAAGTGATCATTCTGCTAAAGTTGGAATTCAAACTACTGAAGTTTCTACTTCTACAACCGGCGGTAAATAAATATTAAAAAACCGGCTAATTCTGTTAGCCGGTTTTTTTTTAGCTGTTCATTACAGCTCCATTGTTAATATCCAATGTTTGGCCGGTCATAGAGCTTTGTCCAAGCAGGTAAGAAACAAGATTGGCTATTTCTTCTGGCTGGCTCATTTTTCTAAGCGGAACACTCTCCATTGCAATTGCATGAAATTCATTTTTGCTGATTCCCAAACCATCAGCTATTCCCTGTAATCCATCCTGCGACATTTCTGTATCTACCCAACCCGGGCAAATAGCATTTACAAGTATATTTTCTGCTGCGAACTGAACGGCCCATGAGCGCATAAGTCCTAATAAGCCTGCCTTGCTCGCACAATAGGCTGAATAATTGGCAACTCCTAAGCGGGCAAGTACAGAGGAAGTCAGAATGATATGTTTAAATGCTGATTCAGAATGGCGTAGATGAGGCAAAAAGGTGTTCACAAAATTGTAAGTTCCTGTTAAGTTGGTAGAAATAATATCCTCCCATCTGTCTGATAAACCCCATTGATTTTCGCCGCCTATACCCGCATTGGCAATAATGCCGTCAATTTTAATATCTGAAATAAATTTCGAAGCTACGCTAAGGCTTTCGGCAGAACGAATATCTGCTGGTAGAATAATAGGCTCTCCGCTGATGGCTGAAGCCGCTAACTCCAGTTTTTTCTGATCACGACCAAGCAGTATGCATA
This sequence comes from Daejeonella oryzae DSM 19973, assembly GCF_000422945.1. Lineage (GTDB taxonomy): Bacteria > Bacteroidota > Bacteroidia > Sphingobacteriales > Sphingobacteriaceae > Daejeonella > Daejeonella oryzae. The sequence goes on along the minus strand of NZ_AUHA01000002.1, from coordinate 588,122 downwards.
TATTACCCTGAGATGCTAAATTTGTGGCAATTGCTCTGCCAATTCCGCTGCCTGCTCCGCTAATTATGTATGTTTTCATTTTAAGATTGGGGTTAAATGGGGAAATAGTTTTCCATGATTTGAAAATTATAAACACAAAAAAGCCGGTAATAAATATCACCGGCTTCAAATATCGAATATTAGTTTAATTATATATTTACTTTAAGTAATGAACTGAGGTCTACCAATTCTGTATTTTTCTTTTCCTTAAGTACGAATTCTAATTTTTTACAAATTGCATCTTCCTTTAAATTTTTAAACCGCTCAATATCGAGTTGTATTTCCTCTGTACTCATCTCCGACATCATGTTCAAAAAATCCTCTTGCGAAAACATTCTATAGGCCGTAGTAGCCAAATTCGAAAATGACAGAATTGAATTTTGAATATTTTTATTCGTTTTAACCTGGTTATTTTCTAACATAAAGTTTTTCAATTAGATATTGACATTTTACGGATGACCTTTTAATTAGGTTTCAATTTTATTCAAATCAATTTGATCAATTTTAATAGTAAACAACAGTTTTTTGATTTTGTGAGATTTCTAAAAAGATATTTATCAAAGCGACAAATTATTGATTTGCAGTTATTTGCATTTAGGTTAAAGTTGCGATGTCCGGAAATGTATTTTGGTAATCTGAACAAATAAAAATGCCGCTAAGATTTCTCTTAACGGCATTAAATTCATTTTTTAATTTATTTGCTCTCTGGCAATAATACCAGCCGTACTAAATTTGTTCCGCTTAAATACTGATTGGCAGAAGCTTTTAAAGTTTCCGGCTTTATTTTTTGCAGGGATTCCATATAGCTTAATATTTGTTTCGGATCTTCATTGTTTTGAACTGCATTGGTTAAATATCCAAGCCAGAATCCATTATCTTTCAACTGAGTTTCTGTACTGCGACGTTCCTCTGCAAGAAACTTTTCAATATCAACAGACTGAGCTCCGCTTTTCTTAACCTTACTTATTTCATCCAGTGTAGAGGCAATTAGTTTTTCAACATTTTCGGGTGCGCATGCAAACGAAATATTCATGCTGTAACGGCCCTGCGGGTATTTGCTGTAACTGGCACGAGCGCCGGCTCCATATACTCCGCCTTCATCTTCGCGTAAGCGTTCAATAAGTTTAATAGTTAATACTTCCGCCAAAGCGTCTAATTGATTGTTATTGCTTTCATTGTAAGTATAATCACCACTAAATACCAATCTTACATTTGCCTTTGGCTCCTGACCTTTAAATACAGATTTCTGAATTTTACCTGCCGGAGTTTTAATGTCTAAATCCTTTGGCTGCTCATTTCTGTTTAATGCAGGCAAGCTTGCAATATATTGCTCTAATAATGGCTTAATTTGCTGAGGATCAAAGTTTCCTACAAAAGTAAAAGTGAAATCACTTGCATCTGCAAAACGCTCTTTGAAAATTGCATATGCACGATCTAAATTAATCTGCTCAACTTTCTCCAAAGTTGGTCCGGTTCTGCGAACATTGTAATTACCTAAAACGGCAGCAGCAGTATCAGCAAAAACATTGTTTGGATCATTGCTTCTGTTGGCTAAACTACCTTTTAACTGGGTAATGTATCCCTCAAATATCTCCGCATCTTTACGAGGCTGAGTAAAATAAAGATGTACCATTTGTAAAGCAGTTTCTAAATCTTTTGGATTTGTGAAACCAACCAAACTTTCGTTACGCTCATTAATGCTTGGCTGAACCTGAACCTGCTTACCGGTCAATAATTTGCTTAACTGAATTGAGTTGAAATCTCCTAATCCACTTCTGCTAACAATTGTTGCTGCATTAGATGCTGATTGAAAATCAGCGTTACTGTAAAGAGAAGTTCCACCCGGACTAATTGCACTGAAGCTGATTTCATCATTTTTAAAATCGGTTGGTTTTAAAATTACTTTAACTCCATTGCTTAGCTTTAATTCGGTAATTCCCAAGCTTTCTGTCTTAGTTTCACCTGTAACCTTTCCGGCAACTAATTTTGAAGATAATAGCGGCTTATCAGATACCTGATCAACATACGCAGTAATATTTTCTGTTGTTACGCTTGTAATCCAGCTGTTAACAGTGGCTTCATCGGGCATATTATCTTTATCCTTTTCAGGACCCATGATGATGACATCGCGGTTAACATCACTAATATATTTTTTTGCGATGTTGTTAATCTCCGCAACGGCAATGCCTTCAATATTATTTTTATAGAAATCAAATTCGTACTGAATACCCGGACTGGCTTCTCCCTTTAAAAAGTGCTGAAGATATTCATTCACAAATCTTTCTGAAGAAGTTTTGTCTTTTTCTTTATAAGCAGATTCCTGAGCAGTCATAAACGCAGTTTTAGCACGCTCAAGTTCGCTTTGGGTGAAACCAAAACGCTTGATACGTTCTGTTTCGGTCAATACTGTTTTAAAGCCTTTTTCCAGCTCGCCCGGTTTGGCCACAACGTATGAAGTTGCCGCATCTAAGCCTGCGAGAAAGCCGCCAATGCTGCTACCTCCCTGTAAGTAAGGCGGATTGGCTTGTTTGGTTAATTCGCTGAAACGAGCCGCCGTCATTTGGTTATAAAGGGAGCGAATCATGTTGTTGCGAAGATCAGCAGTGGTTTTAACAACAGTTTCCGGGTGTTTAATAATAATCTGTGCAACAGTAACCGGAAATTCCTTATCAGTAACTGCAACAAATTGATTTTTACCTGTCAACGGAATGCTGTATTGGGTGCGTGGTGTTGGCTTATCCGGATTTTTTAAATCCGAGAACTTATTTTTTATCATCTGCTCAACCTCTGCAATATTTACATCTCCAACTACAATCAGAGACTGCAAATCCGGACGATACCAATCTGTATAAAACTTGCGAAGCGTCTCATACTTGAAGTTCTTTAATACATCCTCGGTACCAATTGGTAAACGGCTCGAATAGCGTGAATTATTAAATAACATGGGTAGATATTTATCCTGCATTCGTTGCTGAGCGCCTTTTCCTAAGCGTTTTTCTTCTATAACAACTCCGCGTTCTTTATCAATTTCAGATTCTTCTAAAGTAACGTCCTGTGCCCAGTCACGCATTATTTGAAGCCCATTCTTAAATACTTCCGGATCATCCGTCGGGATAGGCAACTGGTAAACTGTTTCATCAAAACTGGTATATGCATTCAAATCTGCGCCAAAGCGAACACCGGCTTTTTGAAGATAATTAACCAAGTCATTTTTCGGAAAATTTTTGGTTCCGTTAAAACTCATGTGCTCTAAAAAGTGAGCCAATCCTTGCTGTTCATCAGTTTCCAGAATAGAACCAACTTTATTAGCCAGGTATAATTGAGCCCGTTCTTTGGGTTCTGTGTTCCTGCGGATGTAATAAGTAAAGCCGTTTGACAGTTTTCCAATCCGGATATTGGTATCCAGGGGCAATGCTGTAACCGAAGAACTTACCTGGGTAGTTTCATTTGTTGTGTTTTTTTGAACAGATGCACAACCAGAAACAGCCAGCGCAATAACGCCGGCCCAAATAAATGATTTTGAATTTGATTTCATATAGTTTTTAAGATGTTAATTTTAGTTATAAAGTATTGCTGCTTAATAGGCTTAAACTTTGATGATAATTTTTTTAGAGTACATGATCCATAAAATTAGAAGCCAAATCAGTATAAATGTTACAGCGCCCGCCAAAGAAGCATTTACCGGAGTGAAATAGGGGGTATAAAAAGTCTCGTACATCCAAACCTTTGCACCAACTTCGCGGCCGTCGGACATTTTTACCTGAATCAAATTTAATATTCTCGGAATTAAACCCGATAGGAAAAAGACAGTAATCGCGTTCACGCCATATACAACAAATGGTGTGGTTAATTTTTTATAACCCTGCACATCGATCAGCCAATAGCATATTGCTAGTCCGATAGTTGCAAGTCCTCCGCAGTATAAAACGTAGGAACTGGTCCACAGTGATTTATTTATTGGAAAACACAAGTCCCAAAGTAATCCGAGTAGTACTGTAATTACCCCGACGGAAAACATCCAGGATACCTTTACACTATCTTCCCGATCTTTTCTTCGAAGCCATGAGCCTATCAAAACACCAAAAAGCCCGCTGCCAATTGCAGGTAAAGTGCTTAATATTCCTTCCGGATCCCATGTTTTAGCGGATTTCCAAACATGTGCTTCAGTTAAAATGGTTCGGTCTAACCATGCGGCAAGGTTAGTTTCTTTTTCCAGATTGGGGTAGCCAACCCCGGGAACAGGAATTAATGTCATTAAGATCCAATATCCGGCTAACAGGCCTATCAGAATCCGCAACTGGGTTCTGCCGCTTGTCTTTATAAATATGACTGCTGAAACAAAAAAGACAATTGCGATGCGTTGCAGCACTCCCGGAATTCGAACATTTTTTAAAGCATCTATGGGATCTGTAAATATTTTTGGGAACAGCGACAGAAATAAACCCAATCCAAATAATATCAGGGCTCTTTTAAAAGCTGTTAAGATCAGATCAGAATGATTTGCGCTGTTTTCTTTTTTTGTGCCTAATGCATAACTGATGGAAACGCCTACAATGAATAGAAAAAATGGGAAAATCAGATCGGTAGGTGTAGCGCCATGCCATTCTGCATGTTTCAACGGGGCATAAATGTGGCCCCAGTCGCCTGGATTATTAACCAGGATCATGGCGGCAACGGTAAAACCTCGAAAAACATCCAGTGATAATAAACGGGGAGAGGACTTTTGTAAAATAGAAGCTTCGGACATTTGATGGCTATAAGAATTATAAAACTGCGCTTTTTTATTTTAATAAAAAAGGCTTTGAACTTCCGCGAGGGAAATCAAAGCCTTCTCATTTATTAAATTTATTCAGAAAAGATTAAATTCTAAATAAATCGATATCTCACAAATGCTTCCATGGCTTCATATTCAGCCATGCCTAATTTATCGTAGGCAATAGCAGTTTCGCGGGTGCGATCTTCAGCCCGAAGCCAAAATTCTCTGGAGTCGTCTCCGGGAAAAACAGGGTGATCTTTTTGTGACTGGTGCTTAAATATTGCATATCGTTTGCGTTCCACTTCCTGCGGAGAAAGAGGCACAGCCATCTCAATTTCATGCGTTTCAAATTCATGCCAGGCTCCGCGGTACATCCAAAGCCAGCAGTCTTTAATCCACTCTTCATTTTTTAAACGATCAAGCGCCGCAATGATGATATCAAAACATACTTTATGTGTTCCATGCGGATCGGCAAAATCACCTGCTGCAAAAATCTGATGAGGTTTGATTGAGCGAAGCAAGTCCATCGTTTGCAAAATGTCATCTTCCGAAACCGGATTTTTTTGAGTTTTTCCTTTTTCATAAAAAGGAAGGGCCATAAAATGAATATGATCATCCGTAAGTCCGGCAAAACGGGCTCCTGAAATTGCCTCACCCTTACGGATGAGTCCTTTAACAGTTTGAATTTCTTTAGTGTCTACCTGGTTTGGTTGTTTGCTTTCTATAAAAGAGCGCATATCCGAATAAATCTCTTCAATTTTAGTGATATCCATATCAACGGATTTTCCAAAATCTCGGATAAATTCAACAAAACGCAACGCATCATCATCCCATACCGCTGTATTACCTGAGGTTTGATAGGCCACATGCACATCATGTCCCTGATCTACCAGGCGGATAAATGTTCCGCCCATCGAAATAACATCATCATCCGGGTGCGGAGAAAAAATGACGATCCGCTTTTTATCAGGTACCGCACGTTCTGGCCGCTGACTGTCATCCGCATTGGCTTTTCCACCGGGCCAGCCGGTAATGGTATGCTGTATCTTATTAAAAATATGAATGTTTATGTTGTAAACCGGGCCCTTTTCAGTAGCCAGTTCTGCCATTCCGTGATTGTTATAATCTTCTTCTGTAAGTTTAAGAATAGGTTTTCCAAGGATATTGGATAACCAGATCACTGCTTTTTTAATTAGTTTATCATCCCAAACACAGTCTTTAACCAGCCACGGAGTATCAAAACGGGTAAGTTCAGCTGCCGCATCCTGATCCAGAACGAATTCAACATTCTCGGATAACTGAAGGTAAGTGGCCGGAACATCTGATGACATTTCACCCTCCACCGCTTTTTTAATGATCTGAGCTTTTTTACGGTTCCAGGCCATTAATATAATTTCACGGGCTTTGAAGATAGTGCCTATTCCCATGGTGATAGCCTTGGTTGGTACATTTTCTTTTCCTCCAAAATCGCGTGAAGCATCCCGACGGGTCAGATCATCCAGAGTCACCAGACGTGTACCCGAATTTGGTGCAGAACCAGGCTCGTTAAAACCAATGTGTCCGGTACGGCCAATTCCAAGAATCTGCAGATCCAAACCACCATAACTACTAATCTTTTTTTCGTATTCCAGGCAATAGGCAGGGATTTGTTCAATTGACAACGTACCATCAGGAACATGCACATTGTCCATATTGATATCGATATGATCGAATAAATTTTCCTTCATAAAAGCTACATAGCTTTGAGAAGATGTTGGCCTCATCGGGAAATATTCATCCAGATTGAATGTAATAACATTTTTAAAACTCAAACCTTCTTCTTTGTGAAGGCGCACCAGTTCTTCATATACGCCGATGGGAGTTACCCCGGTAGCCAGTCCCAGAACTGCAATTTCATTAGATTTCTGTTTTCTGATAATCAGGTCTGCAATTCGGCGGGCCACATTTTTTGCGGCTATTTGCTGATTTGGGTAGACCGTTACAGGTAATTTTTCGAAGCGTGTTTCTTCCAATAAATTTAATCTGGCCATCTGATAGTCAATCGTTAGGGTGAAAGGCAAATATAATTACAAAAAAGAAAGCATGCGTTAATCATCACGATAAAAAATAAATTTGCAGTTTTATGCAGGTTTGAATAAAATGCCCCTATATTTATTACGGGTTATATTTATAACATATATGAATGTTAATATTAAAAAATTGTTCTCCATTGCCTCAAAATCAGAACGCCAAATAATTGGTCTGATGTCTGGCACTTCAATGGACGGACTTGATATTGCCTGGTGCAGCTGTTCCGGCTCAGGAACTTCAAGCCGCATAAAAATTCAAAATTTTACTACTGTTCCTTTTTCCTCAGAATTTAAGGAAGAAATTAAAAGTGTTTTTTCAAGAAGGGATGCAGATCTGCAGAAAGTTTGTTTGTTAAATGAACAAATAGCTATTACGCATGCAGAAATGATTCTTGATACATTAAAAGAATGGAACGTTTCTCCCTCTGATTTCGATCTGATTGCCAGCCACGGGCAAACCATTTTTCATGCCCCAAAGCAACTTCACGGCCTTGAAAATTACCCAAATGCCACGCTGCAGATTGCGGACGGAGATCACATCGCGGTAAAGACTGGAATCATTACCATTTGCGATTTTCGCCAGAAGCATTTGGCTGCGGGTGGTGAAGGCGCACCTCTTGCTGTTTATGGCGATTATCTTATTTTCTCTAAAGAAGGAGAAAACAGAATTATGCTCAATATAGGAGGGATTTCTAATTTTACTTACCTTCCGGCTGATTTGGATGCCTCCAATATTTTTTCTACCGACATTGGCCCGGGAAATACCATGATGGATCAGTTTATTCAAAAACATTATCCAGGTATGTATTATGATGAAGATTCAAAACTGGCCCGTACCGGAAAAGTAAATTTCGGGTTACTAGCTTCACTGCTAGATCACGAGTTTCTTAGGGCAGGGTTTCCAAAATCTACAGGTCCTGAATTATTCAATTTGCAATACCTTGAAAATGCAATGGAAAAATCAGTTCAGCCGCATCTTCCTAATGAAGATATTTTAGCCACACTTTGTAAATTTTCTGCAGATTGTATAGTTAAATCTATTCTGGAAAGTTTTTCAGAAAAAGATTCGCCTGTAATTTATATGAGTGGTGGAGGAATGCATAACCCGTTAATGGTGGAACACCTTAAAAATGGGGTGCCGTTTGCACGTTTCGCCAATACCGAAGAGTTAAATATAAATCCTGATGCCAAGGAAGCGGCCCTGTTTGCCATTTTAGCAAATGAAACTGTTGCGGGTGGACCGATTGATTTTGGAGGAAGATTACAGGTTCCCTCAGTTTGCATGGGCAAAATATGTTTGCCGAATTAGTAAGTTTCATTAATTTTAATAAAAATCAAAAATAGTCTATGAAGAAAATTTACTCTATTGGACGGTATAAGCTCAATTTAGCTTTACTTTCTGCTCTCTTCCTTTTTGTATTATCCGGAGAGGCCATTTCACAAACAACCAATTATGTTATTACCGGAAGGGTAACAGATGCCCGTACAAAGGAAGCATTGCCTGGTGTGGTAATTAAAATTCAAAATGCTTCTTTCGCAACCTCATCAAACAGTGAGGGGAATTTTAATTTGAATGCCTCTCTCAATCCCGGTAGGATTCAGGTTGTTTTTTCATTTTTAGGTTATAGTTCACAAACCAAAACTGTAGAACTTGGCTCAGGCTCGCAGGTTGTAGTAAATGCCGAGTTGTCTGAAAGTATGGTTGGCCTGGATGAGGTTATTGTAACCGGTACATCTCAGGGAACTACCCGAAAGCAATTGGGTAATTATGTAAGCACAGTAAAAGGTGAAGACTTAAATCGAAGTGGCAGCGGAAATGTGCTTTCTTCATTACAGGGAAAAGCCGCAGGTGCCCAGATTACGCAGAACAACGGAGATCCGGCAGGGGGAATGTCTGTCAGGTTACGTGGTATTAGTTCTGTAAACTCATCATCTGAACCTCTTTATATTATTGATGGAGTTATTGTTAATAACTCTACTACAAGGGTAACCAACACCTCCTCTAACTATGATGGAGGAAATTTTGTAGGAAGCATTGGTCAAAATAGACTGGTGGATATAAATCCAGCTGATATTGACCGGGTTGAAGTATTGAACGGTGCAGCAGCTGCAGCCATTTACGGTTCAAGAGCCAATTCAGGGGTGGTACAAATCTTTACAAAAAGAGGAAGTTCAGGAGCACCGGTTGTTAATTTTTCAACTAACCTAACCTTAGGGGAATTACGTAAGAAAGTTGAAGTGAACCAATCTCCTGTAAAATTTGGAGGTTCTGTTGATGCAGTAACTCAGGATATTCTAACGCCATCTTTAACTACCACTACTCCTGTTACAAGGTATGATTATCAGGATTATATTTTCCAGTCGGCTACAGGTACAGACAATAATATATCGGTTTCAGGCGGTAAGGATAATACGAAGTATTTCACCTCTCTTTCATACTTCTCAAACGAGGGTATTATCAAGAATACTGATTTCCGAAGATTTAGTTTCCGGGCTAATTTAGATCAGCAGGTGTCTAAGTGGGCTTCGTTCAGTGCTGGTTTAAATTACATAAATAGTGCAGCAAATGAAAAACCCGATGGTAACTCGTTCTTTTCACCAATGAACTCTGTAACTATACTTGGTAATTTCCATGACTTATTTACCAGAGATGCCTTAGGTAATATCAGGGCGGTAGGAGAAAGAGGTCGGGTTAATCCGGTTTCCGTAATCGAAGATATTAAGCAGCGCCAGGAAACCAACCGTATTCTGGCAAATACAACACTCAAGCTATTCCCTGTTAAAAATCTGATTGTAGATTATACAGTGGGTGTTGATAATTCGACTCAGAACGGAACTACTTACATTCCGCCTTTTGCATATAATGTAAGTACAGGCTTTTTTGGAGGTGGTCCATCATTAGATCCTGCTTTGAATGGATATGCAAGTGCTGCCAGCAATACTTCTTTTTTAATTAATAATGAGTTAAATGCTACATATCAGGCCAATATTAATGACCAGATATCTTCAACAAGTCAGTTAGGTTATTCATTTCAATATGAAAAAGGCCGTTATGGATTGCTGAACGGTCAGGGTTTGGGCCCATTAGTAGAAACGGTAAACGGTGCCAGCACGGCATTACCAAGTGTTGACGGACGGAGCGAATATTCGATTAATGGAGCTTACTTTCAGCAAAACTTTAAATATAAAGATCATTTCTTTTTAACGGGAGCGGTTCGGGTAGATCAGTCATCAGTTTTTGGGGAAGATCAGCGTACTCAAACGTATCTTAAAGGAAGCGGAAGTTATGTGATCTCATCAACAGATTTTTGGAACAATACAGGACTTTCATCGTGGTGGGATGTTTTGAAATTAAGAATGGCGTATGGCCAATCAGGTAATTTAACAGGAATCGGTCCATACGATCGTTTTAACGCATATTTTACACAGGCATACTTAGGGCGGAGTTCTTTATTTTCAAGTGCCACGCTTGCTAACGAAAATGTAAAGCCCGAACGTCAGGAAGAATTAGAAATTGGTACAGATCTTTCTTTCCTGAAAAACAGACTTGGCCTTCAATTTAACTGGTATAACAAAAAGGTTTCTGATTTATTAATTTCGAGAGTAGTTGCACCAACAACCGGTTATTCAAGTTTACTCGATAATGTTGGCTCATTAAGAAACAAAGGAATTGAAATCGTTTTAAGCGGTACTCCGGTACGCAGTGAACAATTCAGCTGGAATGCTTCAGTAATATACAATCGTAATAAGAATGAAGCTTTAAGCGTAGGAGGTTTAAGATTATTTAGTACAAATCCAGGAGCTCCGGTAGCAATTATTGATGGCGAACCAATTGGTGTATTTTACGGAACATTTTTCGCAAGAGATGCTAACGGTGAGTTATTGAAAAATGCAGCAGGTATTCCTTTGATTGAAAGAGGTATTCAAAACGGTACCAATTACACTATTCAAAGAGGTGCAGATGGTTTGCCGCTTCCGACTGGTACTCCATTACGTAAAGTGATCGGTGATCCTAATCCTGATTATTCATTTTCTGTAATAAATGACTTCAGCTACAAAAAACTTTCATTGCATTTGCAGCTAGATGGAGTTCAGGGAGTAGATGTGTGGAACGCCGACTGGAGAACTCGTCAGGGAGTAGGTAACGGAAAGGTAGCAGAACAGGAGCATAACGGGGAATTGCCAAGAGGTTATGTTGCCGGAGTATATGCTATTGAAGAGTGGCGGATTGATGATGGCTCTTTCGTAAAACTTAGAGAAGTATCATTGAGATACAATATTGGAAGTGTAAAATTCTTTAAAGATCTGACCATAAATGTAAGTGGACGAAATCTGGTTTCATGGGATAATTACAAAGGATATGATCCTGAACTGAACTCAGGAGGCCAAAGCACCATTTTGAGGGGTATCGATTTTGGATCAGTTCCAATTCCAAGAACCTTCAGTTTAGGTTTACAGGTTAAACTTTAATTAAAGTAAATACCCAATCCTACAATACAGTATTTAAAAATTTTAAGATGAAAAATATAAATAAGATCACATCATATGCATTAGCAGTTTTACTGCTTGTTAGCGCATCCTGCACAAAAGATTATATAGATCCGCAGAAAGCGAATGAATCGATTGCACTAAGCTCACCACGCGGGTTAACGGCAGTAACAGTTGGTATACAGCGATTGTACACTTTGGGACGTACCGGAATAATATTTAATTCGGTAACGGCCAACGGATTTGTGTCCAATGAGCTTGAACTGCGAAATGCCGGTAATATTCCCGAGCTTCAATTAAGCACCGGAGGAACAACAATTGACGGAACAAATTCTATTTTGAATCAACTCTGGACCAACGCAAATAAAATTATTTACGATTCAGACCAGGTTATTAATAACGCAGAACTACTGACTGATAAAAGTTATGCCAGTGGATTAATTGCTTATGCAAGTATTTTTAAAGCATTGGCAATTGGCAATTTATCAACTTATTGGGATAATGTTCCTGCCGAAGTGGGAAAGCCGAATGTTGCCTTTATTACACGCATAGAAGGATATAATCAAGCTATAGCTGCTATAGATAAAGCATTGGCGGTTATTAGCGCAAATGCAATTAGTCCGAGTTTTATTACCAATATGCCTGCAGGAATTGATATTCCTAATACGCTGTATGCTCTTAAAGCACGCTATGCTTTATTTGCCGGAAATTATGCTCTGGCTTTGTCTTCTGCAAATAGTGTGGATCTAAGCAAACGTTCTGTATTTATTTTTGATGCAGTTTCATTAAATCCAATTTTTCAGATTGCGACTTCAACAAATAACGTTTTCCAGCCAATTAATGCCAATCTGGGCTTATCCGGTACACTTCAGCCTGATGCGGCAGATAAGCGGATTCCATTTTACACTTCTTTGAGCCCAACAATAGCTCCTCTTGTAAGGATTAATGGTTTTGGAGCAACTGCAATTACACCGATTCCACTTTATTTGCCTTCAGAAATGACTTTAATTAAAGCTGAAGTATTGGCTCGTCAGCCGGACCTTTCCGCATCTTTAATTGAATTAAATAAAGTAATTACCAAAACTCCTGCAAGCGATCCATTTGGAATTGGTGCAGATTTACCTGCTTTAACCGGTACTTTCACTCAAACAGAACTGTTGGAGCAGATTTATAAGCAGCGTTCAATAGAGCTTTTTATGTCTGGCTTAAGACTTGAAGATATGCGAAGACTGCAAAGACCGGTAACAGAACGTAAGAGAAGTTTCTTTCCTTATCCTTTTACCGAAAGAGATAACAATACGAATACACCAAAAGATCCGACTTTTTAAAACCTTAAATAAGAAAAGCCGTTCGAGAACGGCTTTTCTTATTTAAAATAACTGAATAAATAAGTTTAAATCACTTTTACAAACTCACTGTAGGCGGTATATTTAGGATCATCCGGATTAAGATCAGAAATCAGATATTCCAGATTACTTAAACTGCAAACTTTCATTTTCTGCACCGACTCCAATTTTTCAGAAATACTCATAATAGCCACCTTTGCCGCAGAACGAATCATTGCCTTTTTTACCTGAACTACTTCATAGTCAGAATCAGTAATCCCTTCCTTTAAATCAATTCCATTAGCGCCTAAAAAACAAAGGTCTACTTTGATGTCCATTAAATCAGTTACGGTTTTGGAACCTATATTAATATGTGCGTTTTTACTTAATTGACCGCCCATCAGTATTACGGTTAGTTTGGGATGTTCAGAAAGTTCAAGTGCTACCAGCGGGCTAACGGTAAAAAATGTTGCTTCGAGTTCATCGGGAATTAGACGGGCCATTTCAACCATGGTTGTTCCGCCACCTGTTAATACAACCATTCCCTCGGATATAAGCTCTATTGCTTTTTGCGCTACTTCTTTTTTAGAATCCTTGGCATAAATCTCATTAAGCTGGTAAGGAGAATGAAAGGATTTAGACAGGGCGCCGCCATGAACTTTCAGAATTTTGCCCTCTTCAGCCAGATTATTTAAATCCCGCCTGATGGTATCTTCTGAAACCTGCAGTTGAACACTCAGATCTGAGGACAGAACCTTATTATGCAAATTGATTTGCTTAATAATAAAAGCGTGCCTTTCTTTTTTCAGCATAGTCAAATTGCCTTGCTCTTCCATTATTTTTTGTTATTAGTTTGCTGTTTTATGCAGGATTGTAATTTTCAATTTTAAAATGTTATCCTGAAACTCTCTAATTAACATGAAAATTACATTATTAATTATAAAAATTATGCAATTCTTTGCAGGATATTTTTTTTGAGAAAAGCTGGGCCTTGTGATTTTTTCAATTATTCATAAAAGTTAATAATATGTGTTTAAATATGTTATGGCTTTGTTTTTATGATCTAAAAAACAAATCATTGTGTTAAAAATACACTTTGAAAAATCTGTATTAGAACAAAATTTTATTGCGTTTTTATAAGTTTTTTACAAAAAATCCTTGCGTATATCTGCAATTAATCCAAATTTAGGAGATTGAATATTGAGATTCTTTTAAGGAATTTGAATAAAATTTTAATGCCTATTAATTCAATTAACCAACGTAATTAAAAATTAAAGTATGAAAAAAAGACTACTCATGTTGTTCCTGGGTATCTTCTTCGTAACCGTACAAGCTATGGCCCAATTAACCGGCGTTAGCGGTAAGGTATCTGATGAAGATGGACTGCCTTTACCCGGAGTATCTGTTAAGATCAAGGGAACGAATACCGGAACTCAAACCGGTGTGAATGGAAATTTCTCAATCTCAGCTAGTCAGGGACAGGTTTTGGTTTTCAGTTTTTTAGGAACTGTAACCCAGGAGAGAACCGTAGGAGCGGACAAAGTTATAAATGTAACCCTAAGAACTGATGCAACATCTCTTAATGAGGTAGTAGTTACTGCATTAGGGCAAACTGCTAATAAGAGATCTATAACTACTGCTCAGCAGAGTGTAAAAGGAGCGGATATTGCTCAGACACAGAGAGAGAACTTTATCAATGCTTTACAGGGACGTGTTGCAGGTGTTGATGTAACAAGCTCTTCCGGTGTTCCCGGAGCTTCCTCATCAATTACTATCAGAGGGGTAAGTTCTATAAGCGGAAGCAATCAGCCATTAATGATTATTGATGGTTTGCCAATGGATAACAAAACACTGAATACCGGCGTTTTGGCTTCTGATGCGAATTCTCTTACCGCTTTTGGTAACAGGGGAGTAGATTTTACAAACAGATCGGCCGATATAAATCCCGATGATATTGAAAGCTTAGTTGTATTGAAAGGACCTGAAGCTGCGGCTTTATACGGTATTGATGCGGCAAATGGTGCAATAGTAATTACCACTAAACGTGGCAAAGCAGGCGTGGGTGGCATTGAATACAGCAACAGCTTAAGAATAGAAAATACCCGTGCAAAACCAGAAATTCAGCAAGTTTATGGTCCAAGTGCCGTAGGAAGTACCACATTCTTATATTACGGTGCTCCATATGCTCAGGGAACACAATTCTTTGATAACGTGGATGGTTTTTTCCAAACTGCATTAACTCAAAAACACAATTTATCATTTAGCGGTGCCGCTCCTGATAATAAAATCAATTACCGGGTTGCAACTTCCTTTACTAACCAGGAAGGTGTAGTTCCAAACTCATTATACGATAAAATAAATGTAACCGGAGCTTCCGGGGCACAGGTTAATTCATGGTTAAAAGCAGATCTTTCAATGGGTTATACCTATGCAAAGAACGATCAGTCTTTTAAAGGTGTGGGTGGTCCGCTAATCGGTTTGTTGGTTTGGCCTCAAACAGATGATGCAAAAGATTATCTTACTGCTGCTGGTACAAGACGTCGGTTGACGAATTTATCAGCCAGCTCTGAAGTGGATAATCCATATTTTAACGTAGAAAAGAATATCATTACATCCAAGACTAATCGCATTTTATCTAATCTTGGTTTGGTTATCACTCCGTTTAAATTTGGTAATCTTAAAACAAATTTAGGTGTTGATGCTTACATCAACCAGAATATGCTTTTACGTCATCCTGAAAGTGCTTATGGCAATACTTTTAACGGAGTAATTGATGTGGCAAATGATGTAACCCGTAATATCAGTTCTCAGACTTTGTTTAATTTCAACAGTCAGAAAATTGCAAAAGATATTACTATAAACGGTTTATTAGGTAATTCAATTCAGGATTTTAAATCCAATACAGATGCGATAAAAGGTCAGGATTTTCTTGATCCAAACTTTGTTTCTGTAAATAATACATCTCTGCGCACAAATCAGACGAGAATTGCGCAGCGTAGATTGGTAAGTGCTTTTGGTAGTGCTACTGTTGCCTACAAAGATTTCCTTTACCTTACCGTTACAGGAAGAAATGACTGGACTTCAACTATACCTAAGGATAAGAATTCATTCTTCTATCCGTCAATTTCAACCAGTTTCATCTTTACAGATGCCTTCCCCTCATTGGGCGAGTTTATGACCGGTAAGCTGAGAGCTGCTTACGCAGAGGTTGGTAAAGATGCGAGACCATATGCTTACCGTCCTTCTTTAGAATATAAAACTACTTCTAATGGTGGATACGGTTATGGATTTACTGGTCCGAACCTGGATCTGAGACCAGAGTTTGCAAAATCTTACGAGGTTGGTACCGAATTAAGTTTCTTAAAAGACAGACTTGGTATTGATTTAACCCTTTACCGCAAGCAAACTCAGGATCAGATTGTAAATGATATCAGAGGAAGTTATGCAACCGGATTTATCCTGTTCAATTTAAACGGAGCCGAGACAAGAAATCAAGGTTTGGAAATTACCTTGAGAGGAACTCCGGTAATGAATGCTAATTTCTCCTGGGATATATTAACCAATTTTGAAAGTGCAAGAGGTAAGGTTTTGGCATTGCCGAATGCTTTGCCGGAGTCATATGTTTCTGATACATGGCTTTTTGGTAACGTGCGTAACGGTACTGCACCAGGTTTATCAACCCGTTCATTAACCGGATTATATTATCTTAGAAATACTGCCGGACAAATGCTGATCGATCCGACTTCTGGTTTGCCATTGCGTTCTTCAATATTTGTTGATGGCGGTTATGATCGTCAGCCTGACTTCTCAATTGGTGTAACAAACACGTTTAAGTATAAAAATCTATCATTAAATTTCCTGGTTGATATCAGAAAAGGTGGTGATGTATTGAATGCGACCGAGCAGTTTCTTACTGCAAGAGGTTTAAGTATGCGTACTCTGGACAGAAATGAGCCAAGAGTTATCGAAGGCGTACTTAGAGATGGTAAAGAGAATACAAGTACACCTACTCAAAACAATATTGTTGTAGTTCCAAGCGTGCAGAATTCTTATTATACTGCAATAAGCGAAGAATTATTTATTGAGAAAGATATCAATTGGTTGAGATTAAGAGATGTAACATTAAGTTATGTTTTACCGGCGTCTCTGCTTAAAAAGCAGAACTTCGTTAAGAAAGCATCTGTATTTGTAACCGGTACTGATCTTTTATTATTCACCAATTATTCAGGACTTGATCCGATAGTGAATGGTAACAGTGCAGCTGTTGGAGGATCAGGAGCGGCAGGTATTGATTACGGTAACTTCCCGATACCACAAGGAATCAACTTTGGTGTCAAAATAGGATTATAACAGGAGGATTTAATATGAGAAAAATATATAGTTTAGTACTTGGCGCTTTATTATTATCAGCAACCAGTTGCGAAAAGTTTTTAGATGTAAACACTAATCCAAATGCTCCGCAAACAGTGTCGGCAAACCTTTATTTGTCGCCAATGCTGCACTGGATGGTAACATCTCCTCAGTATGAGGGACGCCAGATAGGGCGATATACACAAAATTGGTATCTACCTGGCACTTCAATCAGCACCTGGGATAGAATGGGTTACGATCCGTCAACAGATAATGGTGCACAACAATGGAGAGATGTTTATTGGACATTAGGTCAGAACCTGGTTGACATGAACACTCTTGCCGAAGCAGAACAGCGTTGGGATTTATTAGGTGTTGGTCAGATTCTAAAAGCTTGGGGCTGGCAGGTACTTACCGATACGCATGGTGAGATTATTGTGAAAGAAGCCATTGACCAGACCAAACTGACTTTCAATTATGACAGTCAGGAGTATGCTTATCTTGAAGTTCAGAAATTACTGACCGCAGCTATAGCTAACTTACAAAGAACAGATGGCAGCGTGGATCAGGCTTACCTGGCAAGAACAGATAAAATTTATAATGGCGATCGTGCCAAGTGGACAAAGCTTGCTTACGGAATGCTGGCATTAAACTTAAATCACTATTCAAATAAGGCAAGTTACAATCCGGCTGAAATTATTGCTGCTGTAGATAAGTCGTTTGCAAGCAATGCAGATGATCCTTTGTTAACTTACCCTAACAGCCAGAATGATGATATTAACTTTTGGGGAAGAACCAGAGGTAATATTCACAACTACAGACAAACGCAGTTTATCGTTAACTTAATGAACGGTACTCAGTTTGGTGGCGTGGTTGATCCACGGATGAGCCGTACATTAGCTCCATCACCTGATGGATTATACCGCGGTTTGGATATTAACGTAGCTGGTAATGGCGCATTGGCAGCAGCACAAATTCCAAACAATTTTCATGGTTACCCTGGTACGGGCGGATTGCAGTCTCCGGGACGTTATCTATTCGATGATAAGGCAAAAATGCCTTTGATGACTTATTCTCAGTTGCAATTTATTAAGGCAGAAGCAGCTTATAAAATGGGCGATAAAGCGACTGCACTAATTGCTTACCGTAATGCAATTTCATCACACATTGATTTTGTGAATGCCAGAAATTTAGATAATAGTCAATCTCCAACACAGATAAGTGCGGCGGATAAAGCAGCGTTCCTTGCATCTCCTGCAATTGTTCCGGCTACTGCAGAAGAATTAACTCTGTCGCAAATCATGTCTCAGAAGTACATCGCTCAGTGGGGTTGGGGACATAATGAAACTTGGATGGATTTAAGAAGATATCATTATACTGATACCGATCCTGTAACGGGAAATAAAGTGTTTCTTGGATTTACTCCTCCAGTAGATTTGTACCCTGATAATGGTGGAAAAGTAGTTGAACGTATCAGACCAAGATATAATTCAGAATATGTTTGGAACAGACCAGGTTTAGATGCTATTGGAGGTCTTGCCCTTGATTACCATACAAAACCATTATGGATCACTCAACCTTAATTAGATAATATGAAAAAATTCAATATATATATGATGATACTGTTATGTGCAACAGTATTAATCTCTTGCGAAAAGAATGCGGTTCAGGATATAACAGGAGATCCTCCTCAGTCGATGATAAAATTCTTCAACTTTGGTGTGAATGCACCGCCGGTAAACTTTTACGCCAATGATACCAAAATGACAGCGGTAAGCTCCGTTACAGGAGTAGAATCTTTGCTGGGAGTGGGTTATGGTAGTGTTGGTTCCGGTGGGTATTACTCTGCTATTATACCAGGACAATATACTTTAAAAGGAAAGATAGCTGCAGAAATAGATAAGGATCTTGCCATTTCTAATATTGCAGGTACAATTGAGACGGGTAAGAGTTATTCTGTATATCAGAGTGGTTTTTTCAATGCTACTGATAAAACTGTAGATGGTTTTATCATTGAAGATCAGTTGCCTGCTTTAGATACCGGTAAAGCCTATGTACGATTTGTAAATGCGATTTCAAACTCAAATCCAATGACTCTGTATGCTAAAAATACCTTAACATCAGAAGAAATAGCAGTTGGTTCTGATGTTGCCTACAAAGCTGGTGGTGCTTTTACTGCATTGCCAAACGGAGTTTATAACCTGAGCACCCGTTACGCCGGTTCTGCTACCAATGTAATAAGCAGATTATCGGTATCATTTTCTAAGGGAAGAGTATATACAATTGGCAGCAGAGGTGACATTACAATTGTATCTACTACGCTTGTAAACAGACCTTTTCTGGATAATACATTAAACAGATAAGTTTATCAAAATTGTTAAATAGTCATAATGATATTAGTTAATAGGTAGACTAATAATAGGTGATGGCCGGATTACGAAAGTTTTCCGGCTTTTTTGTAAATAGTGTTGATGTTCTATTCTTGAGACATCAAGTATTTAGCTAAGTGTTTGATTCTAGTATAGTAGAATGTTGCCTTAGGCAGATAAGTTCATAAAATTTCTTCCATAAAAAAACCCTGAGACTAATTTAGTCTCAGGGTTTTTTTTAAATTATTCTGTTTAGAATAATTTAAATCCTAAACTTAAATGAAACAGGTTTTGTTTCTGATCATATTTTTCGCTTTTACTGATATTGCTTAAACCGGCTTCATAACGAAGATCTACAGATATATTCCCTACATCCACTCCGGCACCTGCCTGAGCTCCGATAGCCTGATCTTTATAATCTTTTATGCTTGCATAAGCATCTTCGGTGGTAGTTGATTTATCTACAATAAATGAAATTACCGGACCGGCCATCAAACGAAAGTTTAATTTACTGGGTCCAAATTTAGTTCCCAATAATACAGGAACATCCAGGGTTGTAAATTTTACTTTTCCGTTTACCTGAGTTTCATTTCCGCTATTATCAATAACAATTGGATTTTCTCCGCCCTTGCTTCCCAGATAAATTTCAGGTTGCAGATACAAACCTGCTCCGCCTACTCGGGTCCATGCTCCAAACTGATAACCTAAAATGCTATTTGCATCTGTCAGGCTTTCTTTAGATTTCAATTCAGAATAATTTACTCCGGCTTTAAGTCCGCCGGTAAAAGAAGGTAACTGTGCTAGTGCAGCTACAGATGTAGTCAAAAGTAGTCCTGCGATTAAAAAATATTTCTTCATAATGGATATGTATTAATTTTTTAAAGATGATGCTATTAAACAAAAAGTGTGCAAGAATATTGTTTCAGTTTAAATTATAGTAATTGCGCTCAAAAATTCCCTGATTAAATATATTTTTGTGGAAATTACAATCATGGCAGAAATCAGCATTAGCAATACGGAATGGGTTCGTTTAAAATTAAAAGTTAAACGCAAGTACAACCATTTAACTGACGAAGACCTTTCTTACGAGTCGGGCCAGGAAGAGGAACTCATTCAGCGGTTAATGAACAGGCTAAAACGCAACCGGGAATACGTTGTATTTACCCTGAAAAAAGGAATGGAGCATTTAGACACCAACCGCCTGTAAGCATTTTGCAAATCAGCGATCCTGTTCCTTTTTAGGAACATTTATATTACTTGCAGTATCCAATGGCTTTTTTGTAATTTTAGAAAGACAAAATCCCTAGGATATGAATCATTCTAAACCTTCACATAGTAAAATTAAAAGATCTGTTTTTACCGGTGTCCTTCTGGTAAGCGTGTTCTCTTTTGCTTTTATTGATGATCTTTTTCAGGTTTCAAAGAACCTGGATATTTTTGCATCTGTCTATAAAGAACTCAATATAAATTATGTAGATGATGTTAATTCATCTAAAATGATGAAGACTGGCATTGATGCCATGCTTGATGAGCTGGACCCCTATACCGAATATATACCCGAATCTGATATCGAGGATTATAAACTAAAATACATTAGTACTCAATATGGTGGCGTTGGCGCTACAATTTTAAACCGCGACGGGAAAGTAATCATATCAGAACCTTACGAAGGTTTTCCAGCTCAGAAAGCAGATGTCCGCTCTGGAGATGAAATACTTGAAATTAACGGAGTAACGGTAAAAGGAAAATCCAATGAACAAGTAAGCCAAATGTTAAAAGGCCCGAAAAGCAGTCCCGTGAGTTTGCTTTTAAAGCGTCCCGGTACAGAAAAAAATATTGAAAAAAAGCTTTTGCGGGAAGACATTAAACAGGATAATGTTACCTATTATGGCATACTTCCAAATAATGTAGGGTATATCAAGCTGGATAAATTTCTTGAAAATTCTGCTCAGGAAGTTAAAGATGCGCTTACTGAACTTAAAAAAAATAACCTCACCGGTTTGGTGATAGACCTGAGGTACAATGGCGGCGGTATTTTGCAGGAAGCTGTTAAAATTGTAAATCTCTTTGTAAATAAAGACGTAAATGTGGTGGTTCAAAAGGGCAGAAATCGCGAAAAGACAATTACCTATAAAACCTTTACTCAGCCTGCAGAGCCTAATTTGCCATTAGTTGTATTGGTAAATAATCGATCTGCATCGGCCTCAGAAATTGTAGCCGGTTCATTACAGGATCTGGACAGAGCCGTGATTGTGGGCCAGAGGAGTTTTGGAAAGGGATTGGTTCAGCAAACATTTAATCTGCCTTATAACAGTCTGGTAAAAGTTACCGTGGCCAAGTATTATACTCCTTCGGGCCGGTGTATTCAGGCTCTGGATTATACGCATCGCGATTCGGAAGGCAGTGTTGTTAAAGTTGCTGATTCATTAATTACTCAATACCGGACTAAAACAGGCCGCCTTGTATATGACGGCAGTGGCATTTATCCTGATTTGTTTGTAAAGCCTGTTAAGTACAACATGATTACCCAAACCCTGGCGGGGAAATATTTTATTTTTGATTATGCTACCAATTACCGTATTCAAAATCCGGTAGTTCCGGAGGCAGAAAACTTTAAATTGTCAGATGCAGAATATGCCAGATTTATAAGCTACCTGTCTGATAAGGATTACAATTACAAAACCAAAACTGAACGTATCTTAAGCGATCTGGGAGAGGAAGCAGAAAAAGAAAATAAAATATCTGAAATTAAAAATGAGCTGGATGCATTAAAGTCTAAGGTAAATTTCAGTAAGAAAAATGATCTCACCCAGTTTAAAGAGGAAATTAAGCGGGTGCTTGAAAATGAAATTGTTTCACGGTATTATTTTCAAAAAGGAAGAGTTGAACAAGGCTTTAAATATGATGAAGATGTAAATGAAGCCCTAAAAGTTATTTCTAATAAATCCATGTTGGCGTCTATTCTTAAAGGTGAAGGAAGCTATAAAACAATTGGAAAACCCGGTGAAGATTTTTCGGCCAGTACAGGTAATTAATATAAATTTTTAACCCGCCCCGGCGGGTTTTTTTACATCCTAAATTTCATAGTATGAAACAAATATTTGTGATGATTTGCTTATTAACAGCGGTTAGTGCGACTGCACAATCTTTAAAGCCATCAGACCTTGCTCATACATTTTCTATTGTGGCCCGTGATGCCAAAACCGGCGAGATGGCGGTTGCAGTTCAGAGTCATTGGTTTTCGGTTGGCACGTCTGTTTCCTGGGCTGAAGCCGGTGTAGGAGCAATAGCCACCCAGTCTTTTACAAATAAATCTTTTGGGATCAGGGGGCTTAAATTATTGAAAGAGGGGAAAACTGCTCAGCAAACTCTGGATGAGTTGCTGGCCGCTGATGAGGGAAGAGATGTTCGGCAGGTAGCTATTGTTGATAATAACGGAAATGTAGCCGCTCACACAGGCAAGAAATGTATTCAGTTTGCTGATCATATTACAGGAGATCAGTTTTCAGTTCAGAGCAATATGATGTTAATAGATCAGGTATGTGCAGCTATGAGTAAAGCATATACTGCAAATTCCGACCAGCCTTTGGCCGAGCGGGTTCTGGCTGCATTAAACGCCGCTCAGTCGGTAGGAGGTGATATCCGCGGAAAACAATCTGCTGCTCTTTTACTGGTTCCGGCTAAATCTAACGGAGAGCCCTGGAATGAGCGGAGTATAGACCTCCGCGTAGACGATAATGATGAACCACTAAAAGAATTGGGGAGATTGCTGAGAGTTCAGCAGGCTTATGAACACATGAATAACGGGGATCTGGCCGTTGAGGTTAATGACATGCAAAAAGCCATGCAAGAATACGGAACCGCCATGGAAATGCAGCCTGAAAATCTGGAAATGCAATACTGGACAGCCGTTACATTAGCCAATAGCAAACAATTGGATAAAGCTTTGCCCATGTTTAAAAAGATATTTAAGGCCGATAAGAACTGGAAGGAGTTAACGAGAAGACTGCCGGTTGCAGGCTTGCTAAATGTAAGTGCGGAGGATCTCGCTAAAATTATGGCCTTGTAAATAAAATTAAAGACTTACGAAGGCATAGTAATCTTCGTAAGTCCTGGTTATTTAGTTATTTGAAAGTTAATCCCATATTATAAAGCATAAATGCCCATTTATCGGCTTGCTCTTCAATTATTTTTCCTGTTGGTTTGCCTGCTCCGTGACCCGCGTTAGTTTCAATACGTATAAGTGCAGGACTGGTGCCTTTATGAAATTCCTGCAGTCTGGCGGCATATTTAAATGAATGTGCCGGCACAACCCGGTCATCGTGATCAGCTGTTGTGATCAATGTTGCCGGATAAGTAACTCCGGGCTTTAATGCATGGTATGGAGAGTACTTAAGCAGATATTCAAACATTTCCTTAGATTCTTCGGCAGTTCCGTAATCATAGGCCCATCCTGCGCCGGCAGTAAATTTATTGTAACGAAGCATATCCAAAACTCCTACTGCCGGAAAAGCAACTTTAAATAATTCAGGTCGCTGGCTCATTACCGCACCAACCAGTAAACCGCCGTTTGATCCGCCGGAAATGGCCAGGTAGTTTGTAGAAGTATATTTATTGCTGATGAGATATTCAGCTGCTGCTATAAAATCATCAAATACATTTTGCTTTAACAATTTTGTCCCCGCATTATGCCATTTATCTCCATACTCTCCGCCACCTCGTAAGTTAGGGACAGCAAAAATTCCCCCCTGCTCCAGTAAAACAATGTTGGAAGTACTGAATGAAGGAGTAAGACTTACATTAAAACCACCATAACCATATAAAAGAGTGGGATTTTTGCCATTCATTTCCAATCCCTTTTTATAGGTAATAATCATCGGGATGCGGGTTCCGTCTTTTGAATTGTAGAAAACCTGTTTCGATTCATATTTACTAGGATCAAAATCAACAGCCGATTTTTTAAATACTTCAGACTTTCCATCCGCAATGTTGTATTTGAAGATAGTTGGAGGATAGATATAGGAAGTAAAGGTGTAATAGAGTTCTTTTTCCTGCTTTTTAGCATTAAATCCACCTTCAGATCCTACACCCGGAAGCTGAATGGTTCGTTCAGCTTTTCCATCCATAGAGAATTGCATCACCATAGAAGTAGCGTCTTTAAGATAGCTGGCAAAAATTTTGCCTCCTCCGGTGCTCACGCTTAAAACATTCTCTGTTTCAGAAATGAGGTCTTTCCAGTTTGCAGGTCCGGCTGCTGATGCATCAACCGTTACAATTTTATAATTGGGAGCATTTAAATTGGTGTGTATATATAATTTGCTTCCCTGATTATCAATAATGCTGTGATCTCCTTTAAAACCAGTAACAATATTTACTATTTTGCTATTGGGCTCACTTAAATCCTGAATATAAAGTTCATTACCTGTAGTTGATTCAGCAGCAGATATAATCAGATAGCGACTATCTTCTGTAACTCCGGCGCCAATGTATCTTCTGGGCATTTTTTCGCCTCCAAATATAATCTGGTCATCTTTTTGAGAAGTTCCCAGTTTATGATAATACAATTTATGGAATTGGGTTAAACCCGATAACTGACTTCCTTCGGAAGGTTTATCATAACTGCTGTAATAAAATCCTTCTTTACCTTTCCAGGCCAATCCGGAAAATTTGATATCAGTCAGCGTATCCCCGATTATTTTCTTATCGGATGTATTGAGGATGATGACTTTTCTCCAATCTGAACCACCTTCTGATATCTGGTAAGCAGCCATACTTCCGTCTTTTGTAAATTCTATTCCGGCCAGTGAAGCGGTTCCGTCTTTTGAAAACTTATTCGGGTCGAGGAATATTTCGGGTTCAGAATCTTCTTTCTGACGGTAAAGAACATATTGATTCTGCAATCCATCATTTTTATAAAAATAGGTGTAATCGCCTTCTTTAAATGGTGCTGAGAATTTTTCATAATTCCACAGATTCTCAAGCCTTTTTTGAATATTATTCCGGAAAGGAATTTTTGAAAGATAATTTTGAGTAACCGCATTTTCTTCCTTTACCCAGGCCTTGGTATCTTCAGCACGGTCATCTTCGAGCCATCTGTAGGGATCTTTTACTGTGGTGCCAAAATAGGTGTCGCTAACATCGGTTTTTTTTGTTTTGGGATAGGTCATTTTATCAGGAATACTACTTGAATGTTGAGCGATTGCGTTGCCGGATATGAAAAATACCGCAGTGGCGAGGCAAATATAGGCATGTTGTTTCATGTTCAGTTTTTTGGTTGATTTTAAAAATAATAAAACTTTCTGCAAAAGCCGAAATCTTAAAATGGAATGATTCAGCAAAATTAGCTGATGTGAAATTTTATGTATTTTTGCAGCTATGCCAGCAGGTAATAAGAAAATTTATTTTGCTTCTGATTTTCACTTGGGTGTTCCGGATCACTCCTCAAGCCGAAACCGTGAAGATCGGATTGTAAGGTGGTTAGACGAAATTAAAAAGGATGCTTCAGAGGTCTTTCTATTAGGCGATATTTTTGATTTTTGGTTTGAATATTCTACAGTAATTCCCAAAGGATTTATTCGCCTGCAGGGTAAACTGGCAGAACTGACAGATTCAGGTATTCGTGTTTACATGTTCAAAGGCAACCATGATATGTGGATGTTTGATTACTTTAAAAAAGAATTGGGAATCGAAATCATCTCCGATGAGCTGGTTATTGAACGGAATTCTAAAAAATTCTATCTTCACCACGGGGATGGTTTAGGCCCCGGCGATCCGGGTTATAAATTTCTAAAATCTTTTTTCAGGAGCAAATTTTGTCAGTGGATGTTCGCCCGGCTGCACCCCAATTTTGGTTTGGGACTGGCTCAATACTGGTCCGGAAAAAGCCGCATTGCAAACAATGTTAAGGAGCAGGTGAATGATAATGAACAGGAGTGGTTGCTCAATTATTCAGAAGAACTCATTAAGAAAGAGCATTTTGATTATCTTATTTTCGGGCACAGACATGTGCCGTTGGATATTACACTAAGTAATAGCAGCAGATACGTGAATTTGGGAGAATGGATTAATTACAATTCCTATGCAGTTTTTGATGGAATTAATCTTGATTTAAACTTTTTTGAATCAGCATCTGTTCCTGATAAGATGACCTTAAATTAACTGAAAAAGCACTATTTTTGTAGGCTTTTTTAAGCATAAAAACTTATATGACATTTCCGTTTAACTTATCCGGATTAGGTATGGGTTTAATTTCAGAGTCGCCAATGTTTTCAGATACGTGAAAAAGTGAAGCCTCTCAATTGTTTTCAGGATTAAATAAATATGTTACAGAAATTAGAATTTATAAAGGAACGCTGGCAGGAAGTAGAACGAGAGTTAAGTTCTCCTGATGTTATGGGAGATATGAAGCGTTATGCCCAGCTTAATAAAGAGTATAAGGATCTTTCCAGGATTGTGGAGGAATATCACATTTACAGCAATATTGTAAGCAATATCGAAACAAATAAGTCATTGCTTTCTACCGAAAAGGATGATGAAATGCGGGAAATGATCAAAATTGATCTCGATGAATTGCTGGAGCAACAGGAAATTATTGAGAATAAGATTCGTTTGATGCTTATTCCGCAGGATCCTGAAGATTCAAAACATGCAATTGTAGAAATTCGCGGTGGAACCGGCGGGGATGAAGCAGCCTTGTTTGCTGGTGACCTTTACCGGATGTACACCCGCTATTGTGAGCGCCGTGGCTGGAAAATGGAAGTTGTAGATGTTACCGAAGGTTCGGCAGGGGGGTATAAAGAAGTAGTTTTCAATGTGCTTGCAGATGATTCATACGGACAGTTGAAATATGAGTCTGGCGTACATCGTGTTCAGCGTGTGCCGGATACTGAAACACAGGGACGCGTTCATACTTCAGCGGCGTCTGTGGTAGTACTTCCCGAGGCCGATGAGTTTGATGTGCAGATCAGCATGAATGATGTGCGGAAAGATCTGTTTTGCTCTTCTGGTCCTGGGGGACAGTCAGTAAATACAACTTATTCGGCAGTTCGATTAACGCATTTACCTACCGGGATAGTTGCGCAGTGCCAGGATCAGAAATCACAGCTTAAGAATTTTGACAAAGCTTTTGGTGTTTTAAGAAGTCGCGTTTATGAGTTGGAGCTGGCAAAGAAGCTGGAAGAAGAATCTAAAAAGCGTAAAACAATGGTGGCAACGGGTGATCGTTCTGCTAAAGTACGAACGTATAACTATCCACAGGGAAGAGTTACAGAACACCGTATCGGCTTAACAATTTATAATCTTCCCAACGTAATGAATGGCGATATTCAGGAGATTATTGACCAATTGCAGTTAGCTGAGAACGCCGAAAAAATGAAAGAGGGCACCGTTGCCTAATCAAAATGATAATTTTTCCATGTCAAAATTTGGAAATATTGTCTTTTTGATGTTTTTAGAAACGAGACTTTAAAATATTTTGAATTGAGAATGAAGTGTTTAAGAGTAAAGTTGAATTAAATAAATATTATTGTTGCACTGTATGGTTTATAACCCTATATTTGCCTCACTTTTAAGGAAAACCAAAAGAGTAAGTTCTAAAACAAAGATGATTCCGTAGCTCAGCTGGTAGAGCATAACACTTTTAATGTTGGGGTCCTGGGTTCGAATCCCAGCGGGATCACAAAAATAAAACGTATCTTGGCCAACGATGTTGGTCTTCCAGCAGATACAAATGGTAAAACGGTCCGGTAGTTCAGCTGGTTAGAATACATGCCTGTCACGCATGGGGTCGCGGGTTCGAGTCCCGTCCGGACCGCTGGTAAAGCCTCTCAGAGAAATCTGAGAGGCTTTTTTGTTTTATAAACCCCCAGTTTAAATTAATGCATTGATCTGCATACCTTACCTCAATTAATACAGTAAGAAGTCCACTATCTATTCGCTCAAATTCTGCAACAATTAATCCTAACTTATGCATAGGACATGATAGGATAGATTTGCTACAATTAAAATTCAGATATTTACTCTCTACCTCAGGGCGCTTTTGCCCTGTCTAACTTTGCCTTCATGAAAGCGGCTGTAGTATATCATCCCGGAGGACCGGAAAACATTGTCTTGGAGGAGAGGCCACTGCCCAAACCAGGTAGCGGAGAAGTATTAGTCAAAGTAAAAGCCTTCGGCATAAACAGGTCAGAACTTATGACCAGAAAAGGTTTATCCCCGGATGTCAAGTTTCCCAGAGTGCTCGGTATAGAATGTGTGGGAGAAGTGGAATGCGATCCATCAGGAGCATTTAAACCCGGGCAAAAAGTAGCTGCGTTTATGGGCGGGATGGGCCGGGATTTTGACGGTAGCTACTCAGAATATATTGCTGTTCCCATATCTTTGCTGTATCCATTTGAAAGTCATTTGGATTGGAAGCAGCTTGGATCTATGCCCGAAATGTTCCAAACCGTATATGGCTCATTATATCTTGGTTTAAAAATTATAAAAGGAGAAACCCTGCTAATAAGGGGTGGAACTTCTTCAATAGGCATGCTGGCCACGCAGCTGGCAAAAAGAAGGGGCCTTACCGTCATCACAACCAGCAGGAAACCGGAAAAAAGAGAACTGCTCTTTAGCAATGGTGCAGACCATGTACTGATTGATGATGGTTATTTAGCAACAAAAGTTAAAGGTATTTATCCGATGGGAGTGGATAAGGTGCTTGAGCTGATCGGGACTTCCAGCCTGAAAGATTCATTGCAATGTACTGCCCCCGGCGGCTCCGTTTGTATGACCGGGATGCTGGCCGAGCAATGGTCTATTGCTGATTTTTCACCCATGGATTTCATTCCGGCAACTGTTAATCTAAAGGTTTACGATAGCGGGCAGATCAAAGTGGATCATCAAAACTTTCAGCAATTTATCCGGGATGTGGAGAATGGGGAAATTCATTTAAATATCAGCGCTTCGTACTGGCTGGATGGAATTGCTGAAGCACATCGTTTTATGGAAAGTAATATGGCGGCAGGGAAGATAGTGGTGCTTACTTAAAGCGATCATTAAGATATCTTATTGAATTCTCCGCGTCTTTTAATTATACAGTTTCTGGATCCTGGAATCCGCGGAATGCTTGCTGAACTACATCTTCTAGTTGACTTATGTTAAAAGGCTTTGCCAATGTGTAATTAGCTCCTGCTTTTTCTGCAAGAATATGAATGTCATTATTAGCGGTGAAGTAAATTACCGGTATATTTTTATGTTCGGGATGGTTTTTAATAAGCCGGGTTGCTTTAACACCTCCGTCGGTTGGAATTTTATCATCCATAAATATAACAGAGGGTTTGATAGTGTCAATTTGTTCAATAATATTATCACAATCAGGCAAGGTATAAACCTCCCCAAGTTTTGAATCTGTTAATACAATTGCTACAACCTCTGAAATTGAAATATCATCATCACAAACTAAAACTCTTCTCATGCAGTATACTTATTAATTCTCAGTAATTTTCAGATTGCTCTCTCAGGATTTTCATTATCCCTTTAGAAGTCAATTCAAATATAAAAATAAAGGGTGTAGTAAATCTATATGTAATAATAATTGCCATTATTTATTTTATACATACGGAAATTTGGAATTTAAGTTCAGTGAATTTTTAAGTAAAGCGGCGCATAGTAACAGATGTTAAATTCCAGATGTCAAATTTTATCATTAAATTAAGAGATAGTTTATTTACTACAAGGATAATATGATTGAGAAAGGTT
The DNA here is from genome assembly GCF_000422945.1 of Daejeonella oryzae DSM 19973. Taxonomy (GTDB): domain Bacteria; phylum Bacteroidota; class Bacteroidia; order Sphingobacteriales; family Sphingobacteriaceae; genus Daejeonella; species Daejeonella oryzae. The sequence continues at coordinate 557,986 of NZ_AUHA01000002.1, read as the reverse complement.
TTTTAAATGAAGTTAAATGGTTGATAAATAAAAGATTAAATCACCATTTTTAAAAATTTGAGATTAAAAACCAGAATTTAAAACAGGAAACGGGCGGGATTTTAAATGATAAAAATTACGATTTGTAAAAAACCCTGTAAAAATTTTATACTAAAGTGTGAAATAATAGAGTTAATTTCTCACTCATCTACACAAATTTAAAAAACATCGAGTTCTTTTATAACAACTAATTACGTTTGTTGTTGCTATGTTCTGATAACTACGAAAGCTAACTTAAAATTTATATAATGAAATCAAACTACATTTATTTTATCCTTTGCATTTTACTGTTTAGCTCCTGTGAACCACAGCGAAACCTTGTTTATTTTAGTGAGGGGGATTCACCAAAAGATAACAGAATAAACCTTGGTAATGCTGAAATTAAAATCCAATCTAATGACCTTCTTAAAATATCCGTAAGCAGTTTAAGTGTAGAGTCAAATAGTATGTTTAATACTGCCGCTAATCAGTCAGGTTACCGGGTAGATAATAACGGTAGTATTAATTTTCCAATGGTAGGTACTATTAAATTGGATGGTATGACGCTGGAGCAAGCTCAGGCTAAAATAAGCACAGATCTGGAAAAGTATGTTAAAAATCCAATTGTAAACGTTGATTTTTTGAATTTTAAAATTACAGTGATTGGAGAAGTGAATAAGCCTTCGAGCTTCACTATTGCAGATGAGCGTGTTAATCTACTGGAGGCATTAGGCCTCGCCGGCGATTTAACTGCGTATGGAAAACGTGAAAATATATTAATTATAAGAGAAACTGCTGGTGAAAGAACAATGACCAGAATTAACCTTAATAATAAGGATGTTGTGAACTCGCCCTACTTCTATTTAAAGCAAAATGATATTGTTTACGTAGAGCCTGATCCGGCTAAAGCATTATCTGTTAGCAGATCTAACAGGACAATTCCAATTATCACGGCTTCTATTTCAGTAATATCTGTTATAATTCAAGCGTTGTTGCGATTCAATTAGTATGTCTAAAGTAAATTCAAACATGAGCTATTCAAAGCTAGCATCAACAAGTGGAATTGATAAAGATCAATTTTTAAATATGCTTTCGGGGTATTTAAAATATTGGTATATATTTCTGGCCTGTATTACTTTAAGTTTGACAGCCGCTTATTTTTATCTAAAAACCAAAACTCCGGCCTACAATATAAGTAGTACACTTTTTATAGAAGTAGATAAAAAAGGTGAAGGAGTGATGCAGGGGACTGCTTTCAGTGATCTGGATATGTTCACTACTACTGTAACGGTAGATAATGAGATAGAAGCACTTCGCTCCCGTGCTTTACTTCAAAAAGTACTTACCCAGTTGAATATGGGTACTTCTTATTTTGTTGAAGGAACTTTTAAGCGTTCGGAATTATATGGCTCAGAATTGCCTTTTCAGGTTCAGATTTTAAATGTTAACTCTCTTGGATATCAGAAAGAATATTCTATAAAACCATTAAGTGATTCTTCATTTGAACTGAGTGATGGTGACAATGTAAAGAGCTACCGTTTTGGAGATCTTATTAAAACTCCGGAATATTCTATTAAGGTGGTTAAAGATTCATCTTTTACAAAAGATTTTGAACCTGTATTCATTCAGTTTAAGAATCTGAGCAAATTAGCTGAGCAGTACAGCAAAACCAAATTGCAAATTGCACCCATATCTCAGGAATCAAATACTATAGTTTTAAGTCTTGTAGATCCAATTCCACAACGTGGCGTAGATGTACTTTCCAAACTAATTGAAACTTATAATCTCGAAAACATCAATCATAAAAATAAGCTGGCTTTGAATACAATTCAGTTTATTGATAATAGATTAAAATATCTGGGTGGGGATCTGTCTTCAGCAGGTCAGGATGTTGAAAAGTACAAGCAGGAAAATATGGTTACTGACGTAGGTTCTGATGCACAGCAGAATTTACAGCTTGCCGGTGAATATAGTCAGCAGCTTAATGCTGTAACAGTTCAGAAAAGTGTGGTAGAGTCTCTGGAGAAATATGTTAATAGTCCCGCAAGTCGGTATGAATTAGTTCCGAGTACACTTGGACTATCAGATGCCACTTTAAACGATCTGACAGAAAAATATAATAACTTGCAAATAGAGCGTCAACGTTTATTAAGAACTGCGCAACCTGATAATCCTCTTGTTATAAATATTAATGAGCAGCTGAGTGGATTAAAAAGCAACATCAGCGAAAATCTTAAAAATATTAAAAGAGGTTTAACAATCACTCAAAATAATTTGAGTTCCAATACTTCAAAGTTTGAATCCAGAATCAGAACTGCTCCAACCCTGGAGAGAGGTTTGTCTGAGCGGAATCGTGAGCAGGGAGTTAAAGAAGGTTTATATAATTATTTACTGCAAAAGCGGGAAGAGACTGCCTTGTCACTTTCAGCGACATTACCTACTTCAAGAGTTGTTGATGAACCTGCAGCAGATTCAGGTCCGGTTAGTCCAAAAGTATCCTTCATATATTTAATTGCATTTCTGCTAGGCCTTGCAATTCCTGCATCCGGAATATTTGTTAAAGATCTTTTAAATACTAAAGTTCAAAACCTGGAAGACGTTGAGCATATCAGCGGAGCATTAATTTTGGGAGAGTTGAGCCACAAGGATAATGATGGATCTATGGTTATTAACAAATCAAGCCGCACAACTATATCTGAGCTGTTCAGATACATTCGAAGCAACCTAAATTACATGACGGATAATAAAGCTAATAAAGTAATGCTTATTACGTCGAGCATGAAGGGTGAGGGAAAAACATTTTTTAGTGTGAATTTGGGAGCCACATTATCTCTTGTGGATAAGAAAGTAGTTTTGCTTGAATTTGATTTACGTAAGCCGGATTTACTCAATAATTTAAACATTAAACATTCTGAAGGAATTACGAACTATTTAAATTCTGAAGTAAGTTTGGATGATATAATTCAGCCTTCCAATTACCAGCCTAATTTATCTGTTATTGGATGCGGACCCATTCCAGAAAATCCAGCAGAGCTTTTAATGAGCGCCAAGATGCCGGAATTTTTTGAGCAACTAAGAGAACGATTTGATTACATCATCATTGATACATCTCCGGTAGGACAAGTTGCTGATGCTTTCAGTTTGGCTCCATATGTTGATTCAAGCATTTATCTGGTACGATATAATTATACTGATAAAGCGCAGCTAAACATTTTAAAAGATATTTTCGATAACAATAAGCTTAAAAATCCGATGGTTGTGTTAAACGATTCTAAAGGAGATAACTTTAAAGGTTATGGTTATGGCGGTTATGGATATGCCACATCGGAGAAAAAAGCTTACAGCTAATTAATGATGAACTGTAATCAGTGTAAGCAATTAATTTACTCTGGTATTTTAAACAGAAAAAATGTATAAATAATCAGTTATGTAACTGAGTTAGCGAAGCTCTGCCATGCCTGATTATTTTAATATAACTTTACAGCTTTTACTCTAATGGAAGCCTTAAAAACAATTCGATCTGCAAAGGCTAAAAAATGGATGGTAATTTATACCAGGGCAAGGTGGGAAAAAAAAGTCGAGCAAGTTTTAATTGAAAATCATTTTGAAGCTTATTGTCCGGTTAAAAGAGTAGAAAAGCAATGGGCGGACAGGAAAAAAGTTGTTGACATACCTTTATTTACTTCATATGTTTTTGTACGCCTTTCACCTGTGGAAGAATTTAAAGTCCGTCAAGTGTATGGTGTAATTAATTTTATTTATTATCAGAATAAACCAGCTATCATCCGAGACGCTGTATTAGAAGATATTCGAAAATACCTTGACATTTGTCCGGATATGGAAACTGTTGGTTTACAAGAATTAGCTTCCGGCGATCGGGTTAGAATTAAAGATGGCATATTTTGTGATAAGCATGGTGAAGTTTTAAAAGTTGAAGGCAAAAATATTGTAATGGTTATAGAGCATCTCGGTTGTGTTCTCCTTACAAAAGTGAACGTAAATAATATCTCAATTATAAATTAACAATCTACTGATGAATAATAATACTGTTGAAAATGCTCAAATTGCAATCATAGGTTTGGGATACGTAGGTCTCCCGCTGGCAGTTGAGTTTGCTAAGAAATATAAAGTGTTCGGTTTTGATATTCATGATGAAAGAATAGCTGAACTGAATGAGGGAAAAGATCGTACTCTGGAAATTACTTCAGAACAACTTAAATCCGTATTGGTTGAGGATAATAACTCAGAAACTGGATTATACTGCACCAGTGATTTAGATAAAATTAAATCATGTAATTATTTTATTGTTACCGTTCCAACTCCTGTTGATAAAAATAACCGTCCTGATTTAACTCCATTATATAAAGCGAGTACAACAGTTGGTAAGGTTTTGAAAAAAGGGGATGTTGTAATTTACGAATCAACCGTATATCCCGGTGTAACTGAGGATGAATGTGTGCCGGTATTGGAGCAGCAATCAGGATTGAAATTTAATGCAGATTTTTTTGCCGGATATTCTCCGGAAAGAATCAATCCTGGGGATAAAAATCACACCGTAGCTAAAATTTTAAAAATTACTTCAGGATCTACTCCTGAAATTGCCGAAAGAGTTGATCAGCTTTATAATTCTGTAATTACTGCTGGTACTCATAAAGCAACTAGCATTAAAGTTGCAGAAGCGGCCAAAGTGATTGAAAATGCGCAAAGGGATATTAATATTGCCTTTGTAAATGAACTTTCAAAAATCTTTAATCTTTTAGGAATTGATACTCATGATGTATTGGAAGCTGCCGGTACAAAATGGAATTTTTTAAAATTTCAACCGGGTTTAGTTGGAGGACACTGTATAGGTGTTGACCCTTATTATCTTGCCCAAAAGGCTCAGGAAATGGGTTACCATCCTGAAATTATACTTGCAGGTCGTAGGGTGAATGACGGAATGGGAGCTTATGTGGCAGATGAATTGATTAAACAAATGTTATGGAAATCAATCCCCGTTGCAGGTAGTGAAATATTAGTTCTTGGATTTACATTTAAAGAAAATTGTCCGGATGTACGTAATACAAAAGTTATTGATATAGTACGCCGTCTTGAGAGCTTTAAAGCCAATGTAAATATTTATGATCCATGGGCTGATCCGGAACAAGTAAATCATGAATATGGGGTTGTGTGTCAGAACGGCGAATCTCAGAATAAAAAATATGATGCCATTATACTTGCCGTAGCACATGATGAATTTAAATCAATCAATATAGATAATCTCAGCAATGAGAATACGGTGATTTATGATATTAAATCTATGCTTCCTTTGGATAGGATAGATGCTCGTTTATAATTATTAATAATCAAAAAACATTAGTATGGCAATGTATGATGTTCCTTATCACGGAGAAAAGGATCTTTCAGAATATAACTTTTTAGTAACCGGAGGTGCAGGGTTTATAGGTTCTAACCTGGTGGAATATTTATTAAAATATGGTGCCGGTAAAGTCAGAGTACTCGACAATTTTGCTACCGGACATAAAAAGAATCTGGCAGCATTTTTAAATAATCCTAATTTCGAGTTAATTGAAGGTGATATACGTGACCTAGAAACTTGTAAGAATGCAGCCAGAGGTATAGATTATATACTTCATCAGGCAGCACTGGGTTCTGTTCCACGTTCAATAAATGATCCCATCACCAGTAACGAAGTAAATGTTTCCGGTTTTTTAAATATGCTGGTTGCCGCCCGTGATGAGAATGTTAAAAGAATGGTTTATGCCGCTTCATCATCTACTTACGGAGACAGCAAAGACCTTCCGAAAGTTGAAGATAAGATCGGAAAACCTCTTTCTCCATATGCCGTTACTAAATATGTAAATGAATTGTATGCAGATGTTTTTTCCAGACTTTATAATTTAGAAATAATTGGATTAAGGTATTTTAATGTGTTTGGTCAGAGGCAGGATCCAAATGGTGCTTATGCTGCTGTGATTCCCAAATTTGTTTCTCAATTACTAGATTACCAGAGTCCGGTTGTAAACGGAGATGGAGAATATTCAAGAGATTTTACATATATCGATAATGTAGTACAGATGAATATTAAAGCTGCACTATCTGAAAATGTAGAAGCTGTTGGTCAGGTTTATAATGTTGCTTACGGGCAGCGTACCACATTGAACCAGCTGCTGGAAAGTTTAAAGAATAATCTTTCTGATTACGATCCTAAAATAAAAAATGTAGAAATTATTTATGGGCCACTAAGAAACGGAGATATTCCTCATTCTCTAGCTTCAGTAGATAAAGCGATAAGTCTTTTGGATTATCAGCCGCGGTATTCAATAGAAAATGGGCTGAAGGAAGCTGTTTCCTATTACGTTAGTACTAAAGATATTAAATCTGAAATTTCGAATTTCTAATACATTCCATTTCACCTATGAAATGATGAGACCGATTTGATTATCTCAAATCGGTCTTTGAAAATTATTTTTTAATAGATTGAATACTAGTATTAAGTGATGTCTAATATATTTATATGGGCTTAAAACAAAAAACTGTAGCAGGACTTTTCTGGACCTTTACTCAGCAGTTTAGCCTTCAAATAATAAGTTTTATAATCTCCATAATTTTAGCAAGGCAACTATCGCCTTCTGAATTCGGATTAATAGGAATGTTATCTGTTTTTATTTCTGTTGGAAGTTCTTTGATGGATAGTGGAATGACTTCATCCATTATTCGTACTAAAGATCCGAATCAGAGCGATTATTCAACTGTCTTTGTAATTAATATTGTTGGAAGCATTCTTATTTATGCAATAATTTTTTTTGCTGCACCTTATATAGCTGCATTTTACAACCATCCAATATTAACAGATATTGTTAGAGTATATTCACTCACATTTGTCTTGTCAGCATTTATGGGTGTACAAAGAGCCAAGCTAACCAAGGAGATGAATTTCAGATTGCAAATGCTAATTCAAATTCCATCAGTTGTGGGAAGCGGAATTTTGGGGATAATTCTCGCTTACAATGGCTTTGGAGTATGGAGTTTAGTTTATATGTATGTATTACAATCATTCTTATTATCAGTGCAACACTGGATGTTTTCCGGTTGGCGCCCGGATCTAAAATTTGATTTGAAACGATTTAAATACCACTTTGATTTTGGATATAAGATTACACTTTCAGGCCTTATAAAAACAATTTATGAAAATATTTTTACAATAATTATTGGTAAATATTATTCTGCTGCACAATTGGGTTTTTATAATCGTGCCTTGTCAATCAGGCAATTACCTATCTCCAATTTATCCATCGCACTTGGTAAGGTAACATATCCACTTCTGTCATCAATCAATAATGATGATGTGAAACTGAAAGAAGTTTATAAAAAGCTAATTAAGCAGGTTGTGTTTTGGGTCGTACCTATTTTAATATTATTAATAGTTATTGCTGAACCTTTTTTTAGATTTTTATTGACGGAAAAATGGCTTCCTGCGGTTCCATATTTTCAGATTTTGTGTGTTACAGGAATCTTGATACCTCTCCAGGCGTATAATTCAAATATTTTTAAAGTAAAAGGCCGTACGGATATCACATTAAAAATGACGATAATCAAAAAGATATTTGGAATTACAGGAATATTAATAGCAATTCAATTTGGAATTTTCGGATTGTTATATTTTCAGCTAATCTCTACAGCTTTCGACTATAATCTTGATGCACATTTTGGTGGGAAATTAATTAATTACTCGATTTTTGAACAAATTAAGGATATTATCCCATCCGTAAGTTTGGCAGTGATAATTGGAGTTTTAACTTGGACTGCGGATGGATTTTTGTTTAAATCAATTGCACTTTCGGATCTTTTAAGACTAGTTTTTGCAGGCATTTTTTATTTTACAATGTATCTGGGAATAAGTCACTTGATAAAATTATCGGCTGCTAAGGATTTTCGTCAACTAGTATTAAAAAAATAATCTTAAATAATTATATGGTATTTGCGATTGGTGTTTTTGGAAATTTTTTTAGCGGAATGTTGCACACATTGCTTTATTCAATTTATAAAAATGCAAACGATGCGGAGGTTTATATCTTTTATCAGAATATCAATAGCCGAGCTTTCGGGATTGTAAAGTCTGTATTTCCTAGAGTAAAATTTAGAGAAACTGATTTTAATCTAGAAGAGAAATATCAGCGAAGAGGCAGTAAGATGCTTTTTTGGGAATTAGCGGCAAATGAACTATTACAGCAAGGTCATACAAACGTCTGTTTTATGGATGTAGATACCCTGGTTTTAAAAGATATCAGTCATTTTTTCAATGAAAAATTTGATATAGCTTTTTCAATAAAAAACGAAAAATGGCCTCTGAATACTGGAGTAATGTTATTTAAACTTAATAGTAATGTATTAAGCTTCATGCAAAAATGGAAAGAACAATCCCTGCTTAATATAAGAAATCCGGAAAATTATTTAAAAGCAAAAAGCCATGATTATCCTTATGGAGGACCAGATCAAATGGCCTTTCATACTATTTTATCTTTTCAAAAAGATACCTTAGAATATAATGTTAATGGTACTCTTTTGAAAGGGTTTGATTCAAAGTTTTTTAACGAAACGCGTTCTGTGAGGATTACTGAGCATACTCACATTATTCATTACAAGGGTGGATGGCAAAAAGTGATATTGCAAGGCGGAACATTTTCAAAGAAGAGAACGCTTTCAGATAGTAAGGAAATGTACATATTGTATGTTAAAATGGCTGAAGAGGCTTTGGACTTTGTAAAAAGCAAAGCAGATGTTCAACTTACTTTAAGTGAATTTGGTATTTCAAAACCATCTTATTTAAATAAATCATATGAGGTAAATTACTTTAAATATAGCTTCATTCAGTTTTGCGCTAATTCAGAAGTAATTATAAAAAGTTATTTTAATTCATTTATTAATAAGGTCAAGAAGTTTTAATCATTACAATTTTGAGCTTAGCGTTTTTGGATAATCTACATTTAAATTATAAAATTCATAATATCGGAATTCGAAAATGAGGAAAGTTGTAATGCTGGCGTTAATGCTGCTATTTATTTACACATTAACGTTTGATATTTTCATGAATAGGTTTTTTAGAATACCTACCCCCATCTTAACTTGTATCCCATTAATTATATTTTTTAAAGATAAATCTGTCGCATTCCTATATAAAAAGGAAATTATTGTTCTGACAATTTCTTTGATTTTGTATTATTTTATCGGCAGTAATAATTTAAATGCACTCTCCATTAATTTATTTGTGCTAACCACAGCTGCATTATACTTTAATTATTATGTAGGATTAAATCCAAATCGCTTTAAAAAATCAATTTTATATTTCATTGCTTTTCTGCTTTTTTCAGCTATAATAATGTTGCTTAATCAATTTTTAGGAGTTCGAATTAATAGCTTAAGATCTCTTTTAATTGGTGCTCCAGTAAGACAAAGTCCTTCGGGTATTACAGCTACAATTTTTAATTTTGGTTACCAGCTTGCACCAGTTGTTACTTTTATATTTATTTATGCATGTACTCAAAAAAAGAATCTTATCGTGATTATGTCGGTATTTCTTTTTAGTATTATTTGCATATACTTTGGTTTGCAAAGATCTGTTTTGGTTTCGTTTGGAGTCTCTGTGCTAGTTTTTTCTTTGATCTATTATAGATTTAAATCAGTAATAATTATTTTATTTGCACTGGTAGCAGCCTTTGCTTTATATACGTATGTAATAAAAACCGCAGATATTCAACAGGATAATATTCTTGCTAAAAATGAAAGGACTGAAGGGGGAGGAAGTAGGGCAGGACTTGTTACTGAAAATTTAAAAATTCTAACAGATCACCCTTTTGGATTAATCTTTTATGGAAAAAATTGGGAAGAAGTTACTTATAGAAATCCGGCATTTAGGGGTGGTTTGACATCTCACAATGCCTATTTAATGTTCATAACCTATCTAGGTCCCTTTTTCGGGATAGGGTTATTGTTTTTATTATACTACCCAATATGGCGGTCATTTAAGAAAGTTCTATACTATAGCCGTGAACCTGAAAATGCGTTATTGGTTAGTTTATGTTTTTCGTTTCTAGCCGTTTCTTTAAATGCTTTATTTCATAATGCATGGTTGTTAAATGCAAATGGTCCCACTGTCTTTTTGTATTTTGGTATTCTTCATCTAGGTAAACAATTATCTATTGAACAAACAGCTCAGGCTGAAACAGAACCAAATTTTTAGAATTGTATATAGTTTAAAGATGTTAGCTATATCGAATATATTATATCTTATTTAACACATGAAAATTTTAGTAACAGGCAGTGCAGGATTTATAGGTTTTCATCTTACAAAATACTTATTGGAACGAGGCGACATAGTTGTTGGTCTGGATAACATAAATGATTACTATGATGTAAATTTAAAATATGGTCGTTTATCTGAAGCAGGCATCACAAGGGAATCTGTCTCGCTAAAAAAGTATTCAATAAGTTCAAAATACCCAAATTATAGCTTTGTTCAGGCTGATTTATCAGATTTGCAATATTTGAAAGAGATATGTGAAATTGAAAAGTTTGATGTAATATGTAATCTGGCTGCTCAGGCTGGAGTTAGATATAGTTTGATAAATCCTCAGGCTTATATAGATTCTAATATACAGGGTTTTTTGAATATCCTGGAATGTTGCAGAGACAATCAAATCAAACATTTGGTTTACGCAAGTTCGTCTAGCGTTTATGGTTTAAATGACGAAATGCCTTTTTCTGAATCTCATAAAACGGATCGGCCTATTTCTTTATATGCGGCGACGAAAAAGAGTAATGAATTGATGGCACATACCTACAGCCATTTATTTAATTTTCAAACAACAGGTTTGCGCTTTTTTACTGTTTATGGTCCTTGGGGCCGACCAGACATGGCGTTATTCTCATTTACAGACCGAATCCTTAAAGGATTGCCTATTTCAATCTATAATAATGGAGAAATGAGACGCGATTTTACTTATATCGATGACATCGTTGACGGAATTGTAAAGGTAATTGATGGCCCTATCTCACTAGGTACATTTGATAAAACGCCTTCAAGCGAATCTTTAAGCAGTGTTTATAATATAGGTAGAGGTATGCCGGTAAATTTAATGGATTTTATATCGGAACTGGAATCTTGCCTTGGTATTAATTGCATTAAGGAGCTTATGCCTATGCAAGATGGAGATGTAGCCCAAACATGGGCTGACATTGAAAATATGAGGTCCAGGTTTAATTATAATCCAAAATATTCGTTACAAATAGGAGTTAAAGCCTTTATAGATTGGTACAAAAACTATTATAATATACAGTCCATAGCACAGTAGCAATTAAAATTAACTTTTTTAAAAAATTAATTTTACTAATTTGTGTTATAAATTAGTACCTCCTGATTAAAACATATTCTTTTCTGTTGAATTTAATCGTAGGATTGTCACATAGATTATTGAAAAATTACTCACACGATTATTTCTTAACAGTCTGATTTAATAAGTCTTAAAACTTTTTTTTGGAAATTGTAACATAACAACAATGTTACACGTTAAACCTCCAAAAAACTATTTAAGAATATGAAGATCAGAAACCATTCCGCGACTAAACTGTTATTAGGGGTTTGCCTAACCTCATCAATTTTATTATTCAGTCAATGTAAAAAAGAGGAACCTTTACAACTTGAACAGACTGCAGTAACTGAGAACTTAATAGAAAGTTCAGAGTATCCTGGTGAAGATCTAATAGCTGCTACTACAGCTCCGACCGGTGCCTACAATATTCAGAATGCTTTACCTTCCGGATATGTTAAGGATGGTTCCAGAGATTATACGGTATATATTCAAAATGCTTTAGATAAATATTCAGAAATTGCTTTTCCAGGCTTCCCTATATTGGTTAATGATCTTGGTTTGAGAATTGGGTCTAATAAAAGGATTACTTTCTTGAATGGCTCCGAAATCAGACTAAAGGGAACTTCGAAAAGTAGCTATAACATTCTTGACATCAGAGGTGCAAGCAATGTAACTTTAGTTGATCCGGTTGTTGTAGGTGATAGAAATAGTCATAGTGGAACAAGCGGAGAATCCGGAGTAGGTATAGGAATTCGCGGATCTAGCAATGTAGTTCTTACTAACGCTAAAGTTACCAATTGCTGGGGAGATGGAATATATTTGGGAGTCCATAATGGAATTGGGACAAAAAATATTTCAATTAACGGTGGATCTGCAAGAAACAACAGAAGAGACGGAGTATCAATTATCTCGGTTGACGGTTTAAAAGTGGATAATTTTTATGCAGGATTTAATGCAGGTACTTCTCCTCAGTGCGGCATTAACTTTGAGCCTAATTCACCAAAAGATGATCTCAAGAATATTGTATTCAACAATCTTACAACAGAAGGCCAGCCAGGATATGGAATACAATTGGGTCTTACTAATATGTATGGTGCAGGTAATAAGTATATCGACATTACAATGAATAATCACGTCGATAAACAATCTAAAAAGGCTATGAAGTTTTCTTCTTATACTTCAAAACGAGCAGGTAGTGAAGTGATCTCAGCAAATGTTGTATATAATAATGCTTCCTGGAAACAACATCCTTTAACTCCTACAGACATTATGGCGATAGCTTTATTTGAGCCAGCTCAAAAAATTACATTAAAAAATCCTGAAGTTATTACTGCAGCAGGTGTTACTTTATCAGAGACTAAAACTATATCTTTATTATCTCGTTTGTTTAATAAAACTGCCAACAGGTTGCTGACTTTTACAGATGAGCCAACAACAACCAATACAAATACCGCCCCTGAACCTACTCCAGAGCCTGAACCAGCCCCTGCACCTACAGCATCTTCTAATTCAGTAGTGTTTGCGGTAAATGCAGGTGGTAGCGAATTTACTGCATCGAATGGAATAAAATATTTGTCAGACAGAAATTTTTCAGGTGGCAAAACCTATTCAACTTCAAGCTCTATAACTAATACGTCTGACGATGTTCTTTATCAAAAAGAAAGATATGGAAACTTCAGCTATAACATACCATTAGCTGATGGTACTTATGAAGTAACATTGAAATTGGCTGAAACAGTTTATTCTGCAACAGGAAAGAGAAGATTTGATGTTCTGTTTGAAGGAAGTGAGCAAGTTAGTAATATAGATTTATATGCTGTAGCAGGTAAGAACAAAGCTAATGATATAGTTAAAACTATACAGGTAACCGATGGCACTCTAAACATTCAGTTTAAAACAGATGTCAACTATTCATCTCTTAAAGCATTACACGTTATTAAGAAGTAAGTATTCTCTTTAAATATCTCAAACTGAACATTCATTAAATGTTCAGTTTGAGATATTTTATTTAATTTAAATCAGAGATTATTGGATTAATTATACTTGAAAAAAAATAAGTTTCTCGAGATATTATAAATTTATTTTATCAACTTGCAACATAACAGGAATGTTACACGTTATGTATAAAATAAAATTAATCTATGATATTTAAGAAACTGAATTCGTCTAAACCGTTCCTTTATTTATTCCTTATTTTTTTTGTATCCATATTTAGTAAATGCAAAAAAGATGAAATTTCAGATCCTTCAATTGCCTCCTCAGATCAGAAATTACTGAAAAATTCCCTACACTCCGGAGAATTACTTGCTGCTACTGTTGCTCCCAGCGGAGCTTACAATATACAAAATGCATTACCTTCTGGTTTTGTAAAAGATGGCTCTAAGGATTATACTATTTATATTCAGCAAGCGATTGACAAATATTCTGAAATAGCATTTCCCGGATTTCCGATTTTAATTAATGATTTGGGATTGAAAATAGGTTCAAATAAAAGATTAACGTTTCTTAACGGGTCAGAAATACGATTGAAGCCTAGTTCAAAAAGTACTTATAATATACTTGATATCAGGGAAGCTACGAATGTAACTTTAATTGATGTAGTCGTAGTAGGTGATAAAAATAAGCATCTCGCAACGGGGGGAGAAGCAGGGGTAGGTATTGGTATCAGGGGATCGAGTAATATCACATTAATAAACCCTAAAGTTTCAAACTGCTGGGGAGATGGTATTTATATGGGGATAAGTAATAATGCCGGTTGTAAAAATGTTATTATTAATGGTGGATCTGCGAGTTACAATAGAAGGGATGGAATTTCAATTATATCTGTAGATGGGTTTAAACTCGATAATTTTTATGCAGGGCATAATTTTGGGACAACACCTGAATGTGGTATCAACTTTGAACCTAACTCAAAAACAGATGAACTTAAAAACATAGTTTTTAATAATGTGACCACAGAAGGGAATTTAGGATATGGCATTATGATGGGTCTTTCTAATTTATATGGAGGGCCTAATAAGTTTGTAGATGTTACAATTAATAATCACATTGATAAACAATCAAAAAAGGCCATGAAAATGTCCTGCTATCCAACCAAAAGACTTGGCAGTGAAGTTATAACGGCTAATGTTGTTTATAATAATCCATCCTGGAAACAACACCCGCTTACCAATGATATTATTGCAGTTGCCTTGTTTGAGACAAGTCAGAAACTTGTTTTTAAAAATCCCTTCGTACAAACAGCCTCTGGTATTAATCTTACCAAATTAGAAATTACGAATACGTTGACACGCCTTTTCAATAAGGGCAGCAATGTTTCATTGATATTTTTAAATGAGCTTCTTGCCAGTTCTGTGGTTGTAGCAATAAACTCAGGAGGTAGCGAATTTACAGCTTCAAATGGGATAAAATATTTATCCGACAGATATTTTACAGGAGGTAATGTTTATTCTAGCAGCAGTTCAATCTCTGGTACTACAGACGATGTACTATATCAAAAAGAGCGGTATGGAAACTTTAGTTATTCAATTCCGGTTAGTAATGGTATTTATGAAGTAACTCTCAAATTAGCAGAAACAGTATATTCATCAGTTTCACAAAGGCGATTTGATGTTCTTTTTGAAGGAACCGAACAGATTAGTAATTTGGATTTATTTGCATTTGCAGGTAAAAATAATGCCCATGATATTGTTAAAACAATCAATGTCAATGATGGCAAGCTGGATATGCAATTTAAAACAGATATCAATTATGCTCAACTAAATGCGTTTCATATTATAAAGAAATAGCATAATTTTAAAAAAACCTTATACTTCACATATTTAAATTCAGGCAATCAAATAGTTCGCCTGAATTTTTAGTGTAAAAAAACCTATCGATACATTTTTGGTTTGTTATACGTCACTCGGATATTTATTAGATCTGTTTAATTTCAAATTCAAAAATCCAAAAGGGTTACATATATTCTTACATGAAAAAATCACTTTTATTGTTGATGACTCCCAACATGAGTCTAGAAAAATGGGAAAAGTTGGGTCAGTTATCCAGAGAAATGTGGTATTATAAAGAATTATGCGAAAGGGCTGATTTAGACTTGATTATATACAGTTATGGGAGAAATGATGATAAATTTCTAAGAAATTTTCCCAATGCCACTGTTTTATCCATGCATTCCTGGATTCCTAAACGTATTCCTTTTAAAATTCAAAATCTTATATATAATATTTCCTCAATATTTATTTACAGGAACTATTTTAAAAAGGTAAAACTATCTAAAACCAATCAGTTCTCAGCAGCTAAATTTGGCTTATTTTTAAAAATTGTCTACAGCATTCCTCTTGTAATTAGAATGGGTTTTTATCATTCTCATTTTAAAAAGCTTTCATTCAAAAAGAGAATAGAAGAAAAAATCCTATTCAGAATGTGTAATCTTGTACTTACAACTTCTTTTGAGGCTGCAAAGTTTATAATTAAAAATTACGGAATATCCGAAAACAAAATATTAAGTCTCTGTAACAGCATCGACTTAAATATATTTAAACCGAAAGATGCCATAAAGGAATATGATGTATTATTTGTGGGTAGATTGGAGAAAGTAAAAAATATAAAACTGCTGCTATCTGTCATTAATAAATCCAAGTTAAAAGCTCTTATAATCGGTAAAGGTTCACTATCGACCTTAGTGAAGGATGCAATGGCTCAAAATCATCTAATTACTTGGAAAGAAAGAGTTGACAATATAGAGTTGCCTGATTATTATAACCGATCAAAATGTTTTATAATAGTGTCCAATTATGAGGGTAATCCAAAAGCATTATTAGAAGCAATGGCTTGTGGTATTCCTTCTGTAGCTACCAATGTTCCCGGAATTAGAGAATGTGTAAATAATGACAAAAACGGATTGCTGGTAAATGGTGATTCTTCATCTGTATCAGATGTGGTTGTTTCAATTTGTAAAAATGAATATAAAGCTAAAGAATTAGGACTTAATGCAAGAAAATGGGTTGAAGAACATAGTGATTTCAACAAAAATCTTGTTAAAGAGATTAACTTTTACAGCTTACTAAAAAATTAAATTTTTAATAAATTATGTTAGTGACCGTCCTCATGTCTGTTTATAATTCAGACAAATATTTAGATGATGCAATTAATTCAATACTAAACCAGACTTATAAAGATTTTGAATTTTTAATTATTGATGATGGCTCTACTGACAGAACAGAAGCCATCATCAATAAATATATGTTATTAGACAGCAGAATTGTTTTCATAAAAAATGATCACAATATTGGTTTAGCTAGTTCACTAAATAAAGGTATTAATCTTGCAAAAGGTAAATATATAGCCCGTCAGGATGCAGATGATCTTTCAGCTCATGATCGTCTGGAAAAGCAAATTCAATTTGCTTTATTAAACGAGGATATTGATCTGGTTGGCTCTAATTGTTATATTATTGATATAAATGGAGAGGTTGTTTACGAAAATAATACCTACTCCAAAAGGAAAGATATTTATAAGAATCTATTAAACTGTAAAGCGATTTTTCCTCATGGTTGTGTTTTGGTAAAGAAAGATATTTTATTAAAGGCAGGATTATATGATTCCCGCTTCTATTACTCTCAGGACGGTGAGCTTTGGCTCAGATTAATTGAAAATGAGGCAAAATTCCATACTATGGAAGATCCACTTTATTATTACAGATCTGCTCCCCGGTCTTCAGATAAAAAATATCAGGCACAGTGTATGTATAACAAAGTTAAAAAGATGATTTATTCCGGAAATGCAGATCAGGAAGCTGTGAATAATGAGCTTGCAATTATTAAAACTCATATTTCATCAAACCTTCAATTCCCAAGACCTTATTATATGGCTGAATATTGGAAGGGTTTAGCAAATGGAGCTTATTTAAATAATGGTAAACTGTTAGTATCTTATAAATATTTGATCAAGGCATTAAAAGAAAAAAATCTGTTAAAGAAATATCCGGTTTATATTTCTTTGTTTCTTATTTACTTATTTCCCTCCAGCCTCGTTAAAAATTTATTCAGGATTGATCAGGGAACTGCAGAAGGTTAATTGCTAACTATATTTGGATATCTATAAAGATTTCAAAGCCATATTAATTTATTACGTCTAATATCCTTTAAATGAAAAAGATCTCAAAAATAATATTCAACAAGTTATTTTTAATATTTACAAAAGTTATCGGTAAACCGCAACTTTATTTTAAGCGAGTAGGCATAAAAGTTGGTAGCAATTGCAGAATCTACACTTCAAGTTTTGGCTCTGAACCCTTTCTTATCACTATTGGAAATCATGTAACTGTAACTTCTGGAGTTTCTTTTATAACTCATGATGGTTCAGGATGGCTAATGCGTGATGATAAAGGAAGACGCTATGTTTATCAGCCAATTAATATTGGGAATCATGTATTTATAGGAGTCAATTCAATTATTATGCCTGGCGTTAAAATTGATGATGAAGTAATTGTTGCTGCTGGATCGGTAGTTACAAAATCAATTCCATCAGGAGTTGTGGTTGCAGGTGTTCCGGCTAAAATTATTGGAAAGTACTCTGATATTAAAAATAAAATGCTTGATAATTACATTTCTGACATTGATATGAGAGCCTTAAAAGGAACTTATGAAGAGCGAATTAGAAAAGTTACAACTAATACATATAAGGCCTATTTGAATGATAAATAATAGAATTTTAATCTTATTGCCTAATGATACGCTTGGTGGAGCTGAGCAGGTTTTAAAGCAAATAGGTAAATATTACTCCCAACATAATTATATAGTGGATGTATTTTTTTTAAAGAAAAAGAAAGAAAATAATTGGGAAGGAATTGGTGAAAACGTAAACTTATTTTATACTAAGGCTGATAGAGAAAAGTATGGAGTTTTACAGTTATTAGTTCAATTAAAGAAACATGCAACTAAATATAATTATGAATTTGCATATACTTCGCACGCCCACACTTCCGGCTTAATAGGCTTTTTAAGAAATTTAAATTTTTTAAAAATTAACAATTTCATAGCAAGAGAATCTACCTCTGTTCACGACCGTTTCACCGGTATCAGATTAAGAA
Organism: Daejeonella oryzae DSM 19973; assembly: GCF_000422945.1. GTDB lineage: Bacteria > Bacteroidota > Bacteroidia > Sphingobacteriales > Sphingobacteriaceae > Daejeonella > Daejeonella oryzae. The sequence goes on along the minus strand of NZ_AUHA01000002.1, from coordinate 539,509 downwards.
GATTTAAGATGGTTTATAGAATGGGATATCTCTCAACTGATTTGCTCATTTGTCAGACCAACTATATGAAATTGCAATTATTTAAAATTTTGCCAAAATTCTTTCCGAAGTTAAAACGAATTGAAGTAATTCCTAATCCTATTAGTTTGCAAGATGCAAACTTAACTATTAATGAGACAGCACCTCATTCAACTAATTATTTAGTAGCAGCCGGGAGATTAATCGAGGAAAAAGGTTTTGATCTTTTAATACAGAGTTTCTACAATATTTCTGAACAATATCCATTTTTGGATCTTATAATTCTTGGCGAGGGTCCCAAGAGAATGGAGTTAGAATCTCTGATTATTACTTTAGGTTTACAAGGAAGAGTATTTTTAAAAGGGTTTCAAAAGGATGTTTATAATTATTTTAAACATGCAAAAGTTTGTGTAGTTTCTTCCAGAATTGAAGGATTTCCTAATGTTCTTCTTCAAATGATGTCACAAAATGATAAAGTGGTTTCAACTTTATGTGCAGGCGATATTGATAAAATAAAAGGTGTTTTTACTTGTTCACCTAATAATGTTTCAGAACTTCAACAATCTATACAAACAGCTCTAAATAATACGGAGGATTTTTCATTATTATTTGATCAGCAATTGCATGAAAGAGATATTAATCATTTTATACACAAGATCCATTCTTACCTGGGGATAACTAAAAAAGGAGATCTAGCCGAAACTCTTAATTGAGTACTTAGGTAACATTAGAAATTAATCATGGTACAAATCTTAGTAAATATTTTATATTTTTTTGTTTTTATAAGTGGTTTAAATAATAGTAATTCTGATAAAATTGTAGAGCCTACAAACAGGGATTTAAAATATGATTTAAGGAAAAGCTTACCTTCCAATTATGTAAAAGATGGTAGTGTTGATTACACAAGTTATATTCAGCAAGCTATATCACTTAATGATCAGATAGTTTTTCCGGGATTCCCAATATTAATAAATGATAACGGATTGCGGATTGGTTCGAATAAGAAAATATATTTTGAAAAGGGGTCTGAAATAAGATTAAAACCTTCTTCAAAAAAAATATATAATATTCTTCATCTCAGAAATGTTAAAAATGTTGAACTAATTAATCCGGTAATTAAAGGAGACAGGAATTCTCACATAGGTAAAGTTGGAGAATGGGGAATGGGAATTGGAATTTATTCATCTGATAATATTAAGATAGTTAATCCAAGAATTTCCAATTGTTGGGGAGATGGTATTTATTTGGGAAAATCTAACGGAGGAACGAATAATAACATTCAAATAAGTAACGCATATTGCATCAATAATAGAAGAGATGCTATTTCTATAATAACGGTTAGTGGATTATTGCTAGAATCACCTTATGCGGGTCATTCAAATGGAATTGCTCCGATGGCTGGTATTAATGTGGAACCCAATGATCCCACAGATCTTGTTCAAAACATCAAAATTATCAATCCGAAAACTGAATATAATAAAGGTGCTGGCATATCCATAGGTTTGAGCAAATTATATGGTAAAGCTGATAAAAAAGTAACTATTGAAATCATTAATCATGTTGATTTAAAATCAAATATTGGCTTAAAATCGTCATGTTATCCGAAGAGAAAATCGGGAAATGAAGAGGTGAGAGGTAGTATCAATATTAGTAATCCTGTTTGGATTAAGAATTCTAAAGTTCCGCTTCAAACAGCCCTATTTCAAAAGGATTTAAAGATTAGTATTTTTAAACCTACTATCGTCGATATGAATAACAAGTCTTTACCTAAAGAAGCAATGAGGAAAATGCTAACTAGTAAAGGAAATATAAACTCTCATGCCAATTATTATGTAAGCTATAAAGAGGATAAATAAATCTCTTTTATAAATTTCATGTTTTTAGAATCACGGCATTACCTATAGACAAACCTCCTAGTTATTTATTCAGAAAATAATAAAGATCTATTTTATTTAAATAAGCAGGTATTTAAAGTATATACTTTAGATAACTATTATTATAATTTATATAAATTATGCTCCCGAAAAAAAAAATCCTTATTTCTTGTAGTGCTCCCGGATCATTGATTCAGTTCAGAGGGAAATTAATTGAAGAATTATTAAAAGAGAATATAGTTTACGTATTTACCCCTCAAATTACCGATGAAAAAATGAGGGTAAAGTTAACGCAAATGGGCATTGAAATTCATGAAAATACCTTGCAACGCAATAATATTACCATCACTTCTGACTTGAAATATTTGATGGCCCTGAGCAAAGTTATCAGATTAGTAAAACCCGATGTTTTCTTTTCCTATACATTTAAACCTCTGATTTTTGGTTCTGTGATGGCCTCGCTATTTAGGGTTAAGAATAAGGTAGCCATGCTGACCGGGTTAGGTTATAATTTTACGGATACGGCAAAAAGTTTCCCCAAAACGGTCACTCAAAAATTATTAAAATTCAGCTTGAAATTTAACAGGGATTTAAAAATTGTTTTTCAGAATGATGATGATTACAGAGAATTATTGAGTAAAAATATAATCGATCAAAAGAGTAATACATATGTAGTAAACGGATCGGGAGTTGACCTGGATTTTTATACTTACACCGAACCGGATATAGACAACCTGAGATTTCTTCTGATTGCCAGACTAATCAAAGCAAAAGGCGTAGAGGAATTTTATGAGGCTATAAAAATTATTCATTCAAAATATCCTTCAGTTAAATTCAGCGTAGTTGGAACTTTTAATGAAACTCAAATTGACAGTATAAATCCGGATTTATATCAGGAAATAATTAATAGCGATTTCATAGATTATACGGGATGGGTTGATGATGTTCGTCCGTATATACAGAACGCTGCAGTTGTAGTTTTACCTTCCTATCGGGAAGGAACACCTAGATCTGTTCTCGAAGGAATGGCTATGGGGCGTGCTATTATCACAACAGATACCGCTGGCTGCAGACAGACTATTAACAATGATCCAAATTCTCCAAACGGATATCTTGTACCTGTGAAAGATGTTGCAGGATTGGTGTCGCGAATGGAATCATTTATTCAGGATCCCCCGAAGGCTATTCAATATGGAATTAATGGTCGTAATTATGCCAAACAAAAGTTTGATGTGCATCAGGTAAACAAGCAAATGCTTCAGATTCTATTACCAACGGAACATTAGCATTAATCAATCTCCTAAAATTTAGTGTGGTATAGTGTTTGTTTAGAGTTAAATCTGATGTATAGAAATTTTTTTAAAAGATCAATAGATTTACTTTTTTCGTTCCTTCTGCTGATTATTATTTTTCCGATTTTCCTTGTTATAGTAATCATACTGGTATTTTATTATAAGGGTAATCCATTTTTTACCCAAAAAAGGCCTGGAAAGAATGAAAAAATCTTTCGCTTGTTCAAGTTGAAATCAATGATTGATAAGGTTGATGAAAATGGTCTAATGTTACCTGATTCTGAACGAATTACCTCTATGGGGAAATTTATCCGCAAAACATCGATTGATGAAATTCCTCAGCTTTTTAATGTTTTAAAGGGGGATATGTCATTTATTGGACCCAGACCTTTATTGGTTAGTTATCTGGAGTATTATATAGACAGGGAAAAAATAAGGCATTCAGTTCGACCTGGAATAACGGGGTTAGCACAAGTTTCAGGTAGAAATAATTTAAAATTACCTGAAAGGCTGGAGTTGGATGTTCAATATGTGGAAAATCTCTCGTTTGTGAATGATTGCAAAATAGTATTCAAGACCATACAAAATGTATTAAGTGCTAAGGATATCACTGTAATCACCGCTTCAAAGACTTTAAAAGATTATCGTCAGGAAAGTATGGGATTGAAGAGCAGCACTAAAAATATAGAATAAAATAGAGTTAAAAGTTATTGAAATTACTCTTTAGAAAATGATTAATTCTAAAAATATATATCTGCGCCCGATGGAAATTGCGGACGTTCGCATTAAAGTTAAATGGCTAAATGACGAGCAAGTTAGAAAGACTTTAGGTTTTTCAGACTATCCCGTATCTCTGCTGGCAACTGAAGCATGGTTGAAAAAAGTTGCCGGAGATTCTAAGAGGAAAGATTTCATGCTTTGTCTTCAGGAGAATGATGAACCAATTGGGTTTTGTGGAATAAAGAATATAGATCTGGTTAATCTTAAGGCCGAGTCTTATTTAGGTATTGGCAATATAGATTACTGGGGCAAGGGAATTGGTCTGGAAACTAAAAAAGTTCTTTTAGATTATAGTTTCAATTTTTTAAATCTAAATAAAGTGTACAGCTATCATCAGGCTGATAATGAAGCGATGATTAAAATTAATTTAAAGTTAGGAGCGCAAAGAGAAGGTCTTTTAAGAGAGGAAATAAGGTTAGAGGGTGAAATGAAAGACATGGTACTTATGTCGGTCTTAAGAAAAGATTATTTCGATAAGAATACCACTAATTCATAATTCATATTCCTCTCTTTTAAAAATCAAGATATTATGAGAGTAAATTATAAAGTTGTAACTATAGATCAAAAAACCGATTGGGATTCCTATGTCAATAGGTCTAACATATATGATTTTTATCATACATGGTATTATCATCAGTTGGAAAATGAGGGTGAACCATTTCTGTTTGTATATGAATATGATGAATACTTCATTGCCCTCCCTCTTTTAAAGAGGCGGATCAATGAATCTGAGTATTTTGATTGCACTTCAGTATATGGATATGCGGGACCAATTACTAATATTCCTGCAGAAATATTAGATGAAAGCGTTGTTTTAAAATTTAAAGAAACATTGCTAACTTACTTTGAGTCAGTAAATATTATATCAGTTTTTTCAAGGTTGCATCCTATTATTAATGAAGATACTGTTTGGGATAATTTGGGCAGTATATTTAAACATGGCCGAACAGTAACTATAGATCTGAGAAATGAACTGGAGGAGCAAAGAAAGCTTTATCAGCGAACAATAAGGTCAAAGGTTAAGCAATTAAACACTAAAGGGTTTACGGTTCGTGAAGCCAATATGGAAGAGGATTTGGATCAGTTTATTCAAATCTATACAGATAATATGGTTAAGGTAAAAGCTTCCTCTTACTATTTTTTCGATAAAAAATATTTTAGAAGCATGCTTGATTCTTCTGACTTTGAAAGCAAGCTGATTGTTTCATTTCACGAAGGTAAAATGACATCCGGAGCGATTATTACATTTTCTAACGAAATAATGCAATTTCATCTAGCTGCTACTCATAATGAATTTCTAAAAGAAGGACCTATGAAGTTGTTAATTGATGAAGTAACTAAAATAGGAAGATACCACGGAATGAAGTACATGCATATGGGCGGCGGTGTTGGCGGCAACGAGGATAACCTTTTTAATTTTAAAGCAGGATTTTCAGATTTCTTCCTGGATTTTAAAACCTGGCGATTAATTGTAAATGAAGAAAAATATTTTTCCTTAATAAAGGATCAAAAAATTGCAAGTACTAATTCAAATTACTTTCCTTTATATAGATATGTAAATTAAAGTAAAGCTATTAACCTCTCAAATAAGCTCTTATGGCATATGAAATTTTTACTCTGGAAGATAAGGAAAAGTGGAAGAAAGTAATACGGGATTCTGAGTTTTACGACTTTTACCATACATGGGTATATCATTCTCTTGAAAAAAATGGTATTCCAAAATTATTCCTTTATTCTGAGGGCGAAACATGGATTGCTCTGCCTCTCTTGACAAGATCGATATTCGATACGGGTTATCTTGATATTACATCTGCGTATGGATACGTTGGTCCAATTTCAAATTATCAATTTGAAGATCTGCCGAATGTATTTCTAAATAATTTTAAAGATGCCTTTTTAGAGTATTTAGAGTCTGAAAAAATTGTTTCCGTGTTCTCCAGGTTGCATCCTTTTATGAATCAGGAAATACTTCTAAATAAGTTTTGCTGTTTACACTCTAACGGCAAGACAGTCGTTATAAATCTTAAAACTTCTCTTGAGGAGCAGCGGGCAAAATACAGGAAAACTTTAAAAGAGAAAATCAACCAGCTAAGAAGAAAGGGATTTTACACCAAAGAAGTCAATGATTTGGAGAGTGTTAGAAAATTTGTAAGCATATATTCCGAAAATATGGCCCGGATTGGTGCTACAGATGAATATCTTTTTGATGAGGCTTACTTTGTAAATCTTTTGAATTCAGATGAAATACATTGTAAATTGATTCTTGTTTATATTGATGAAGAGGCTGTTTGCGGATCATTAATAACCTGTACTAATCAGATAATACAAGGTCATTTAATAGGTACTAAGGAAGATTATTTGAAAGATTCTCCAGCAAAATTATTGGTTGATGAAATAAGTTTAATAGGTCGTGACAATGATATGAAGTACTATCATTTGGGAGGTGGTGTTGGTGGAAATGATGATTCATTATTTAATTGGAAAGCCGGGTTTTCTGATGAGTTTTTAGACTTTAAAACCTGGAGATTTATTGCTAATAAGAATGCTTATAAGGATCTTGTCGACAGTAAAAATTTAGCCGATGAAAATAATCAGCAATTTTTCCCGCTATACCGTCTGCACGATAATCAATTAAAAACATCATAATATAGTTATTTGGAATATTGACCCTCACTATTCTATATAATTCAGAAAGGAATTAGAGTTTTCAAGAGCCAAGTTACTCTATCAAAGGAATTTCAGTTTTAATATTCTGCTAATTTGTAGAAAGTTAGCTACCTTTAAGTATAAATAATTAAAACTTTAATTCGAAAAATTTCTTTTTAAAAGTAAAAAATTAACTCCCCGGCAATTTGGGTAAAACGGGAATACACATAAAAATATTAAATTTCTACCTCGATGAATAAGAAAATCAGTTTATCATCTCCTCACATGGGGGGCAGCGAATTCCTCTTTCTCAAAAATGCATTTGACAGTAATTGGATTGCTCCACTTGGTCCGCATGTAGATGGATTCGAAAAAGATCTTGCCACTTACCTGGGTAATGATGTACATGTCGCTGCCCTAAGTTCGGGTACAGCTTCTCTTCATCTTGCACTTATTATTTTAGGTGTTAAAGCCGGTGACGAGGTGCTCTGTCAAACGTTAACTTTTTCTGCATCTGCAAATCCTATTTTATATCAGGGTGCTACACCAATATTTGTAGATAGTGAAGAAACCAGCTGGAATATGTCTCCTGAATTTCTTGAGATCGCTATTAAAGATAGAATCGAATTGGGTAAAAAGCCTAAAGCTATAATTGTTGTTCATCTGTACGGTATGCCGGCTCAGATGGATAAAATTATGGAAATTTCAAGAAGATATGAGATACCGGTTATTGAAGATGCTGCAGAAGCTTTAGGCTCTACTTACCAAGGTCAGAAACTCGGAACTTTTGGTGACATGGCTATCCTTTCATTTAACGGGAATAAAATTATTACAACTTCCGGTGGAGGTGCCCTTATTTCTAAAAATGAAGACTGGATAATTAAATCACGGTTTCTTGCAACACAAGCCAGAGATATCGCACCATACTACCAGCATTCGCAGGTTGGATATAATTATCGGATGAGTAATATTTGTGCGAGTATCGGCCGCGGTCAAATGGAGGTTTTACCATTGAGAGTGTATCAACGCAGAAAGAATTTTACTCATTATAAAAGATTGCTTGCCAATATCCCGAATATCACATTTCACGAGGAACCTTCAGAAGAATATTTTTCAAATCATTGGTTAAGTGCTATTTTATTAAAAGATGGGGATGATCGGATCACTACTGATGTACTAAGACTGGCCCTTGCAAAAGATAATATTGAAGCAAGGCCAATCTGGAAGCCAATGCACCTGCAGCCAATTTTTGAACAATATCCGTTTTATGGAGATGGAACAAGCGATCGCCTTTTTGGTATTGGTTTATGTCTTCCATCAGGCTCAAACCTGACGGAATATGAAATTCGTATGGTTATAACAAAGATTAAAAACTGTTTTACTGTTTCTACCGTCCAGTAAGTTTACACGTTATTCTAATCCTGCTGCCATGAAAAATATTATTTACGGTGAAAGAGCGCTTTCAAAGTGGCTCATCTTCTTAATTGATCAAATAATAATCAGCTGGGCTTTTGCTGTTTCATTTTTTATAGTGATGCAGTTTGAATTTAATGAGATACTTCGGGGTTCTTTCTTTATCTATTCGGGATTATACACCTTAATCGCAATTTGTGTTTTTATCAGAATGCGTATCCATACCGGAATCATCAGATATTCTAATACGGAAGACATCTTCAGAATATTCTCCTCAGTACTGCTATTAAGCATATTATACGCAGTTGTAGTGAATGCATTGATCATTCCCTATTTCAATTTGGCAATTAAGCAATTTCCATTAGTAGTGGTGCTGAACTTTTTTATATCCACATCACTTCTTATAATGTTAAGAATTGGTGTGAAAAGCTTTTTTGGCTATATCAAAAATATGCAGAAGGGCGACAAAGAAGTTGTTTTGATTTATGGTTCAGATAGTTCATCAATTTTGCTTAAGCAAGCTTTAGAGGTTAAAAAACAAAATAGATTCGAGATTATTGGATTTATTGATGATGATTTTGATAAGGTAAATAAATACATCGAGCAGAAAAAAGTCTATCCAACTTCTTCGATTGAAACATTAAAAAAGAAATTTAAGATAAGCAGCCTTGTTGTTATGAGCAATTGTCTTAATGTAGATGGCAAGAAGCGGGCAATTGAAAAATGCATGGAGCAGGGAATTGTTGTTCAAACTGTTCCCCCTGCAGATCAATGGCTATATGGCAAACTGCAATTGAATCAGATAAGAAATCTAAGAATTGAGGATCTTTTGCAACGGGAAGCTATTATTTTAAAAAAGAATAATATCTTAAATGAAATTACAGGTAAGAGAGTATTAATCACTGGTGCAGCGGGATCTATTGGATCTGAGATAGTCAGACAGGTTTTAAGCTATAATCCGCAGCAGGTAATTTTATGTGATCAGGCAGAATCTCCTTTGCATGAACTGCAGCTGGAAGTAGAAGATAATTTTCCGGGAGCAAAAACAGCTATGTACATCGCCGATATTCAGAATGAACGCCGCGTACGGGCAATGTTCAAGCATTATAAGCCTCAGATCGTTTTTCATGCTGCTGCCTATAAGCATGTTCCTATGATGGAGAATAATCCAACAGAAGCTATTAATACTAACGTATTGGGTACAAAAATTCTGGCAGATATCTCTATCGAATATAAAGTTGACAAATTTATCATGATCTCCACCGATAAAGCGGTAAACCCTACTAATGTAATGGGTGCTTCGAAGCGGATAGCTGAAATATATATTCAATCTCTTAATAAACCCGGTAAAAATAATGAAGTTCCAACCTCGCAAACTCGTTTCATAACAACACGTTTCGGCAATGTGCTCGGATCAAATGGTTCCGTAATATCCCGTTTTCAGTCTCAAATAGAAAAGGGAGGGCCGGTTACTGTTACACACCCGGAAATAACCCGGTATTTCATGACCATCCCTGAAGCGGTTCAATTAGTTATGGAAGCCGCGGCAATTGGAAATGGAGGAGAGATTTTTGTCTTTGATATGGGAACGCCTGTAAAGATTGTAGATCTCGCTAAAAACATGATTAAATTATCCGGATTGATACCGGATAAAGATGTCGAAATTGTATTTAGCGGCTTGCGTCCGGGAGAAAAATTATATGAGGAGCTACTTAATAAAGAGGAGCATAGTATTCCTACACACCATCAGAAAATAAAAATTTCGAGAGTAATCACTTATCCTTTTCATTATGTAGATCAGGTTATCAATGAATTAGTTGATTTGAATGATCTAGGTGATGATTATGAGGTAGTTAAAAAAATGAAAGAGATTGTTCCGGAGTTTAAAAGTAATAATTCTGTGTATGAAAAACTTGATATATTTAATTTAATAGTTTAAATTTAGTTTATAAAGTAAATGTAATTTACAAGTATTGGAGAGGGATAATTAAGAGATGATGTTAATAATCATCTTTTTTTGGCTCTAAAAAGTTCAAATGTGCATTTTAAAAATTAGTTTAAATTTTAAATTAATCAATTATGGAAGTAAATGCTGGTGAAATTGTAGAACGCGTTGTTCGAAGAAATAAGGTAAGTATTAGTGAGCTTGCCCGCCGTATGCAGGTAAATAGAAGATCTGTTTATAACTGGTTTGACCAAAAGACTCTTCGAATGGATATTATCTGCAAAATTGGATATGTTTTGGGCCATGATTTTTCGGTGGATTTTCCGGATGCATTTGGTGAACGCGGTTTTGCATTCATGGAGAAAATTGTTGATTCTATGGATGAAACTGAGCAAGGTCATCCCAACTCTGTTCATTACTGGATGGTGAAATATATATCCCTCCTTGAAAAGTACAATGAATTACTTGCCCATGAACAAATAAAAAATGATTCGAATCCGGTTGCGGATATAAAGAGGTTACAAACCAAATCTTTTTCAACAAACGTTTATGAATCTGATTCTATGTCTTTATAATCCAATCTTATAATTATATTTTAAATTTAAAAATATCGAATAAAATGAGACTTACGTATAACTAAAAACCCCTTAGATTTATTTCTTAAGGGGTTTTTTTATGGAATTGAATATTTTATTATCTAGAACATCTCTTCTTCAGAGCCTGACTCTCTCGGTTGGTCCTTTGCGTTTCTTTTGTTCCTTGATCCTAAATCCTGCTTTCCAAAACGATAACTAAAAGTAAGTGTAGCCATTCTACCCATCATTCTTCTTTCCGATTCCTGAAGAAAAAATTCTGTTTCTGTTGTCTGCCCCCAACTCCTACTATTGAAAATATCTCTCATATTAAAAGAAATACTTCCTGCTTTATTCTTCAAAACATCCATTCTAAGTCCGGCATCCATTCCAAAAATTTCATTTCTTCTTCCCTGAGATCCTACCTGCGGTGCCATATACATCATATTAAACTGGGCAGAAATATTTCTAGGTAGTTTTAAATTACCGGTCAAATTTGCATTCCAGTTAAAGCCATCATTGCTTTTAATATTAAATTCTTCATTACCTTCAAACTGGCTGTAAAATAAGTTCAGATTAGAAGTCAGACTAAAATCTTTCCATAGATCTGCTTTTGAAATAAATTCTAATCCGCTTGAGCGGCTTCTGCTTAAATTAAAAAATTGAGTGATAGTTGCTGCATTATTATCAGGTTGGGGAAGGCGTATGCCCTGAACTACATCATTTACCTGTCGCAAATATGCAGAAGAAGTAAAAGTTAGAGATTTGTAATATTTAATATAGCTTAATTCAAAAGAGTTAATGTCTTCCGGAAGCAAATTTGGATTTCCAACCCGAGTATTGTTCGGATCTGATACATCTGCAAATGGATTTACCTGCCATCCTCTGGGACGATTAACACGACGGGTATAACTCAATTGAAGTTGTTGATCACCTTTTAATTTTTGAGTTAAAAACACACTTGGATATACTCTTAAATAGTTCAGGTTTCCTTTGACACCTTCTGCAGTATTCCCCAAAACATTATATACCGTGTTCAGATATGCCTGTTCAGCTCTTAAGCCTACCTGGAATCCGAAACTATTGGTTAGTTGGTTCTGGTAATTAGTATAAAGAGCATAAACCTGATCATTAAGCAAAAATGAATTACTTAAGTTATAATCCCTGTTAAAAGCATTATTAATGGGGCTGAATAGCTCTGATAATTGAGACTCATCATTATCACGAATGGTGGTTCTTATTCCGGTTTCGAATTTTTGTTTTTCGGTTAAGGGAAGAGTGTAATCTATTTGCAGATTATAACTGCTGGTAAACTCATTATTATAATTGTTTCGACTATCTGTTGTGTCGCGTGTTAGCCCTTCCGGGGTATAAAATTTTTGATTAAAGGATTGAAAATCTTTTTCTTTATCCTGTCCGAATGAAACATTGGCCACCAAATTTTCACCTTTCTTTTTAAAGTCACGGCTAAAGTCCAAACTAAGATCATAACCTGTGCCATCCCCGTCACGGTCAGTTTCCCTAAAGCTAGAACCGTTTTCCGAAGCAAATCCACTGATTAAGTAATTAAGATCTTCAGCACTGGAATTATTTCTAAAGCTAAAATTACCGGAGAGCCCTAAAGTTGTTTTAGGATTTAAATAATAATCTGCTCCTAATTTAAAACTGTTGTTTAGATTTTTCCGGTTACTTTCTGAGTTATTGGAAACTAAGCCGTTGTTGGTTAAGAACTGAGTATTATTAAAACCGCCTCCAACACGATTACCATTTCTATAACTGTAATTACCATACAAATTAACTTTCTGATCGCGGTAGCTTAAATTTGTACTCGCATTATAATTATTTAAAGATCCTATTGAAGATGATACACCACCGGTTAGTCCAATTTTTTTATTCTTTTTAAGTACGATATTAATTATACCCGATTGTCCTTCGGGATCGTATTTAGAAGATGGATTGGTTACCAGTTCTATACTTTCTATAGCACTTGCAGGAAGAGATTGAAGTATGTCTGCAATTCTGCCTCCGCCAATTGCTGATGGTTTACCATCAATAAGAACCCTTACATTATCTGTACCTCTTAAACTAACATTGCCATCCATATCTACCGAAACAGACGGAACATTTGCTAATAAATCTGTTGCTGAGCCACCTTCGCTGATCAGACTCTGATCAACACTGAAAACCTTGCGGTCAATTCCAAGTTGAATGGTGCTTCGCTGACCCTCTATAACCACTTCCTGTAAAACAGTTGATTTACTTGGATTAAGTTTAATTGTGCCTAAGTTTAATGAATTTGAAGAGATTTTAATACTGTCACTGCTGTATTTAGTATATCCTAAAAAACTTACCTCTAATTTATAAGTTCCATTGGTTACATTTTTAAATGAAAAATTTCCATCCAAATCCGTTTGACCTGCTTTTACAGGCTGTTTAGCATTAGAGAATAACAACACTGTAGCGAAATCTACTGCTGAATTAGTTTTACTGTCAAGTACTTTTCCGTTAATTTCAGAAAAACCCTGGCCAGATAATGGAGCATTGCTTTGAGCGAGTATTGAAAATGAAGAAAATATAAAAAGGCAAAAAATAATGAATTTGTGTATGAAAAATCTCATAGATATATTTTAGTGGGAATTGAACAATTATTAAAGACAGGCGGGAAGCATCAAGGTTTAATCTAAAATGCTTGTCGGCTATTTTGTTACAACCAGATGAGAATTAAATAATGAATATAGAACTAATCAGTACTGACGGTTAGTCCTTCCTGCTGAAGAATTTTTCGATAAACTTCAATTTCTGTAAATGAGCCTTCAAGAATTGTGCATTTACCATCTGTATGAACTGTCCAGGCAATCATTTCTGCCTGTTGTTCAGAATAATCAAGGTATTTAATAAGACAGTGGATTACATGATCAAAAGTATTGACAGGATCGTTCCACAAAATTAAGCGATGGCTTTGTTTCAGGCCGGCAAGTACCTCTTCGAGTGTTAAAGTTTCCTCCTGAACCTGTGTTCCCATTCAGCAAAAATAGTAAATAGAGCTTTAAGTAAAGATAATAACCGCTAAATAATTGCTGTTGCTTCAATTTCTACAAGTAGTTTGGGGTGAATTAATCTTTGGATTTCGACCATCGTAGACGCAGGTTTAATATTATTAAAAAACTCAGCATGAGCTCTTCCGGCTTCCTTCCAATTTTCAATGTCTGTAATATAAATCCTTGTTCGAACCACATTTTGCAGTGTAGCTCCCGCCTCTGCCAAGGTCCTACCAATTTTTTGAAGTACAAAAATTGTTTGGGCGTACACATTTCCTTCTCCAATAATAGTTTCTCCAGACATTGCTGTTGTACCGGATACTTCTATGATATTGCCAATTCGTACTGCACGGCTATAGCCCACAATATCTTCCCATATAACTCCGGAGGAAATATTCATGCGATTTATCATCCTACCTATTCTTCTTTGGATTTACTGTTAGATCTGATCATCTGTTCCAGCATGTCCCACATTTCTGATGTAACCGCTTCCAATCCATTGAACTGGCCGGCACCCTGAAGCCATTCTCCGCCATCAATAGTTATCACTTCACCATTTATATACGACGAGAAATCAGACATCATAAAAGCTGCTAAATTAGCAAGCTCCTGGTGTTCACCCATCCGCTTTAGCGGAACCCGATTTTTAAAGTCAAACTTTTTAGCAAGATCTCCCGGAAGCAAGCGATCCCAGGCACCTTTTGTAGGAAACGGACCTGGAGCGATAGCATTTGTTCTGATTCCATATTTACCCCATTCGGCTGCCAGAGATCTGGTCATGGCCAGAACGCCGCCTTTTGCACACGCAGAAGGAACCACATATCCCGAGCCTGTGAAAGCATAGGTAGTTACGATATTCAGCACAGTACCCTGTTGCTTTTCTTTTATCCAATGTTTTCCACAAGCGAGCGTGCAGTTTGCAGTTCCTTTTAAAACAATATCAATAATAGTGGAGAAAGCATTTGAAGAAAGCCTTTCGGTAGGAGATATGAAATTTCCTGCTGCATTGTTTAGCAATCCATCAACCCGGCCAAATATCTCTAATGAGTTTTTTAATACAGATTCAACTTCTTCATTATTGCGAACGTCGCAGACAAGCGGAAGCACCTTACCTCCGGTTTCATTTTCTAACTCTGATGCAGTATTTTTTAGTACATCTAATTTCCTGCTGGTAATAACCACATTAGCACCAAGCTTTAGAAAGTAAGTGCTCATGGCTTTTCCAAGTCCGGTTCCACCGCCGGTTACTATTATAGTTTTGCCTTTTAAGGCATCATCGCGGAGCATTGGTTGATTATACATCAGGCTTATTTTTTTTGAAGATTCTGAATTATGGTTTTTAAAATTGAACGCGTTGAAGGTGCCCACCATTGTTTAAGCATTATCTCCAAAGATTCAGACTGGTCAGCTCCAACCCGCACTAATAGTTCTTTTCTCAGGTTAACCTTACTTTGCTGCCAGGTTGTTCGATCATGCTGAAGATAGGTCTGCATTTTCTTTTCTGCTACAGACATTAAACTCAGTGGATTAACCACCTCGTCAACCAAACCGAATTTTAATGCTTCTTCACAGCCAAGAAGCTTTCCTTCCAATAAAAATTGATAGGCTCTCGCATTGCCCAGCCAGAATGAATATAAATGAAAAATGCTGTCGGGCACAATAATGCCTACCGGCACTTCATTTAAACCGATAATATATTTACCTTCTGCCATGATACGGTAGTCACTGCATATAGCTAAAACACAACCACCAGCCGGACTATGCCCACTAATTGCACTAATCAATGGTTTTTTAAATGAAGTTAGCGCTGTCACAAAATCCAAAAAGTCAGACCAAAATTGCCTGATCTTATTTTCATCATAATCATATAATTCAATAAGGTCTAAGCCTGCTGAGAAAAATCCTTCTTTTCCCGTTATAATTAATCCTCCAATAGTATCATCATTCTCTACATTGCGAATCATTTGATGCATTTCGGCAACCATTTCTGCGTTAATAGCATTAGATTTTCCACGATCTAAACCAATAATGGCAGTTTTATCTTTTATACTTACTTTAATTGTATTCATTTAATTTTTTTAAAAACTAAGATTGACTGGAGACTCTAATATCGAAAATAGATAATCGATTTGAATAATCAGGTATTCATTTCAGATGAAAATAGTAGACATCCTGAAATCTTTACTTTACCTGATATCTGTAAATAGTTCTGCCGATTTTCCCTTCAGAGGTAATACCTTCCAAAATTACTTTGTAGTATCCTGGAGAATCTGCATTGTAAAATTCTACAGAGGCTTTGCCGGAAGAATCTGTATTCACCATCGGATTCCAGTAAATGGTAGATCTGAGATCGAGCATTTGGGTATTGGTTTTTGGATCGAAGTAATTAGGCGAATAAAATTCTTTCCCCTGATAAAAACCTTTTGGATTATAACTAATAATTCCCTGTGCATACGAGGCATAAGAGAGGTTTTGCTTGCCTCTTTTTGTAGAAATAATGAGAAGTCCCCCTGAACCACGGAGGCCATAAATAGATGTATTGAATCCGCTTTTCAATACTTCAATGGTTTCAACATCACGCGGATTTATTGAGCTTAAATATTGAGGTTCTACGAACATTCCGTCTATAACAATTTGCATAGGAACAGGACCGGAAAATGAGGAAGTCAAATTCCTTGCAGAATAAATAATGCCATTTCTTACAATTACTCCAGGTACCCGCCCTTGTATAAATTGGGTGATGTCATTTGCGTATTCCAAATCCTTTGCGGTTATAATAAAATCTGCATTTCCGGCACCGTTTAAATTCGATGATGTTTTAACAAGGGGTTTCTTCTCCACAATTTTTACTTCAGATAAAATTATGCTTTTCCTGATCAGACCATATTTACTCAATTCTTTATATTGATTAAGACTGTGATTTAGGTAGGAGTTTAAATTTTGGTTTAAGTTTACTTCAATTGCAGCCGCATTTTTATTTTTAGTAACTACCTGAGGAGGTAAAACATCCAGTTCGATCCGTACATTTTTACGGTCTTTTAAATTGCGTGCCTGAATGACAAATTTTGTGCTGTCGTTAAAATTCAGATTTTCGAAATTAAACTCTCCGTCCGGATTGGTTACAGTTTCTGCTAAAAATATCTCACCAATAGATGAAAATAAAGTTACTTTACCTCCGGCTACAGGATTGCCATTCGGTGCGGTAACTTTGCCGCTTATCTGCATGCTTTGCTCGGGTTTATAAACTACAGACGGAAATGCATCCGCAATCAGGTTTTTCCAAACAAATCTTCTCCAGCCCTGTGTAAGCATCAAAATATCCAGATGACGTTTTCTTTCTTCATCAGCCCCGCTGAAATAATAGTTTGGCTTCTCTATAAAACCTTTCAGTTCAGAGCTTAGTAAAATATTGGAAAGAATAGTTACTTCGTCATTTTCATTAAACGGAACTTTCGATTCATCAAGAACCGACATGGAAAAACTGCCAATTGCCGGCTTTCCGGATGCGTCGGTAACATTTACAGCGAGTTTAACTTTCTCTCTTTTTTCTGTTAATTCAGGAGATTTTATCTGGATGTTTAGATCATTTGGATGGGAAATAAACACAAGTCGCTCTGCTAAAGCCTCATTGCGGGAATTAAAAATAGTAAACTGCACTATTCCGGTCTCAAAACGGGTTTTCGGAATGCTGGTACTCAAAACCCTGCTCTCCATTTTTCCTTTAGAAACATATTTTACAACACCGTTAGACTGAGCAACTAAAGTAATCGAATCATCCGGCGTAACCGAGGGACTTGCAGCAATCTTAACAACCAGGTTTTCTGAACTTATATTATTTATAGATAGAACATATCCGGTTGAATGAACAGTAGGGAGGTCTACCAATTTTTCAGATCCATCCTCGAATATAATTGTTGCTTTATAGATGTTATCTTTTTCAGGAAGCAATCCAAAAACTCCCATACCTGCATGCTCTGATTTTAACTCTGCAACCTTGTTATTATTTTTGTCGCTTACATAACCGGAAACCACAACGCCCAAACCATCGGCGCTAACTGCTTTAAAAGCAACTTTAGATCTTACACCATAAATAAGGTTTCCACTCTCCGGAAAAAAATAAATATCCACATCCTGCGAGGTAGATTTAACAGGAATAACCTTTGATACGGTTCTAAGCGAATCTATTTTGATACTTGTAAATATTTTACCGGATTTTAAAATGAATGGCTGATTATTACTAAACTGGATATTTAAAATCCCGTTTTCGTCAGTCTTTCCCTTACTTTTTGCAATATTCCTGAAATCAAGTTGTACATTATAAAGTACTTCCTTATTGGCCCAGGGCTTTCCGTTCAAATCGGTATATCTGATCTCAGATTTAACTTTTTCTGAAGCACCTTCTTTAAAATATGAATTTTTAACCTGCGTAAATACATTATTTGAAATGGAATTTCCGATAAGAATAGTTTTGTCGAAAAAATATTCTTCCCCATAATTTCGCATCAAGGTTGTATAAGCCCTGATCCTGTAATTTCCTTCGCGAAGCGAGTCGCTGAGAGCAAAGTCGCCAAAAGCCAATCCTGCTACAAGCGGAAGTCTTAAAGATTGCTTAACTGAATCCTTGTCATTGATCAGCTCAACATATAGAATTTTGCTAAGCCCAGACAGATCATGATGCTCGGCATTCATAACATAGGCTTTAAACCAAATGTTATCTCCAATGGCATAGTAAGGTTTATCTAAATGGATATGGACTTTCTCCTGAGGATGTTCTGTGCGGTATTTTTCCAGCTGAGCGAGAATCTTTTTCAGAGGCTCATCATCCTGAATAAATCCCAAAGTAAGGAAAACAGCGAAAAGGGAAATTACGAAAAGTGAGCGGATCTGCATCTTATTTTTAAACAATTAAAGCCTTAATTTACTAAAAAATTAAGGCTTTAGAATAATCAAAGAGTCAATATTTATATGGCGCAGTAATTTAAAAAGCGTTTTTCCACATCATGCTTTCTACAGGGCGGGTAGTTTTGTTATTATATTTTGCATCGCTTTTTGTGTTGTACATAGTCTCGATATCGCCGTCAACCACAAAATAAATTAACTGGCCGATAGGCATTCCGGCATATATTCTCACCGGCTGTGTGCATGAAATTTCGAGAGTCCATGTATTACAGAATCCCACGTCGCCTTTGCCGGCAGTTGCATGTATATCTATACCCAGTCTCCCGGTGCTCGATTTACCTTCAAGAAAGGGAACGTGACTATGGGTTTCTGTATATTCTAATGTTACGCCCAGATATAAAGTATTAGTTTGTAATACAAAACCATCTTTGGGAATTTCAAAGTGGTCAATTTCATTGTGAGATTTGGCATCTAAAATTCGGTTTTTGTAAGTAGCAAGGTATTTACCTAAATGTACATCGTATGAATTTGTACCTAAACATTCTTTTCTAAAAGGCTCAATAATTATAGTTCCTTTTTCAATTTCTTCGAGAATTAGCTTGTCAGAAAGTATCATAATAAATTATAAGGGTTATCATTGTATAATATAAAGTATCGGCAGGATATTCATTACAGGTAATATAAATTATAAACGCGGCCTCCAGATTGCTCTAAAATTATAACATATTTGAGATAAATTTGCAGGTATTTTATTTATAAAGATGGCACTTGCTTATCAAAAAAAAATCGACTCTCAAACCTCCTTTGCTCTTTGGAAAATCGAAGAAACTGCAGATGAATTGTTTGCTCAGCTTCAGCTTAAAGAACACGAGTTAACCTATCTGGATTCGTTAAACAATGGAAAGCGGAATCTGCATTGGCTTAGTACCCGGGTTTTGCTGCGTACAATGCTGCAAACAGATGAGTATATTGACTGCAAGGTAGATGAACATGGCAAACCTTATCTGGCCAACTTCCCGCATCATATTTCTTTAAGTCATTCTTTTGATTATGCGGCTGTAATGATTAGCGTAGATAAGGCAGTAGGAATCGATATCGAATTGATGAAAAATAAAATTGAACGCATTGCCCGTAAATTTATGAGTGAGGATGAGCTCGACTTTATAGATCCGGCTAATAAAACCGAACATCTATATATGTGCTGGTGCGCTAAAGAAGCTATTTATAAACTGCAGGGCAAAAAGCAGGTTTCATTTTTAAACAACATCCGCTTGAATTCTTTCGAATGCGATATCGATGTTAATACAACCGCAAGTTTGCAGATAGCCAATACTCCCACACAAAAATATGACGTGAAGTATCATCAGTTGGGTGATTATATGATCGGATATGTAGCTAAAGCAGAAAATGAAGAATAAGCAGGTTTTATTTGATGACTGGGGAATGCTTGATTACCAGACGGCCTGGGATAAACAGGAAGAGATTTTCTCCGGCATTGTTCGTTCAAAACAGTTCAACCGCAGTAATAATACAGAGCATCCCACCAGCAATCATCTTATTTTTGTGGAACATCCTCATGTTTACACTTTGGGGAAGAGCGGTAAACCTCAAAACCTGTTATTGGATGAGAATGAGCTTCTGGATAAACATGCGTCATTTCATAAAATTAACAGGGGAGGCGATATAACCTACCATGGTCCGGGACAACTGGTGGGTTATCCGATTTTGGATCTGGATAATTTTTTTACAGATATCCATTTATACCTTCGAACTCTGGAAGAGGCCGTAATTTTAACTTTAAAAGACTATGGAATCATTGCCGGAAGGTTTACCGGATTTACCGGAGTTTGGCTGGATGCTGATAACGAAAAGGCACGTAAAATTTGCGCACTGGGAGTTCGGTGCAGCAGGTGGGTAACCATGCATGGTTTTGCTTTGAACGTAAGTCCCGATCTGGATTATTTTAAGAATATTGTACCCTGCGGCATTGATGATAAGCAGGTTACTTCCATGGAGCTCGAACTAGGCTACAAACCTGATCTATCAGAAGTCAAAAAAATCCTTATGAACCATATTTCCGTATCATTTGAAATGGAAATTGTTTAAATGAAAATATTCGGAATTCTTACCCTTGTCATTCTTGCTTCCTCTTGTCAGAAGAAGATTAATATCAGCCAGCCAGTTTCTATGAATAAAACTTACCTCGCTTTAGGCGATTCGTACACCATCGGAGAATCTGTTACAAGGGATCAATCTTTTCCGTACCAGTTAACAGCAAAACTTAACCTTGCCGGGATGAAAGTGTCTCCCCCGGAAATTGTAGCCACTACCGGTTGGACTACCGATGATCTTATCAAAGCTATCCCACAAAATAACCTGCAAAAAAAATATGATCTGGTTACTTTGCTGATCGGAGTTAATAATCAATACCGGGGATATTCTCCGGATGTTTACCGTCGGGAATTTAAAGAACTTTTAAAAACCGCTATCAATTTTGCCGGAGGGAATAAATCTCATGTATTCGTCGTGTCTATTCCCGATTGGGGTGTTACAGCGTTTGCCCAAAAAAGCAACCGGGATATCGCAAAGATTTCAGAAGAAATTGATTTATTTAACGCTATAAATAAAGATGAAACTTTGGCTGAAAACATTCAATACATAGATATTACTGCAGGTTCACGTAGAGCGGGTTCAGATGATTCGCTTATTGCAACAGATGGATTGCATCCTTCGGCCAAAATGTATGCAGAATGGGCAGAAATGCTTGGCGAACAGGTTTTGAAAGCTACTTATTAGAAAAATTTTCGTAAACGCATTCTGTCATTTAGTAAATACCATCACACCTGACGCATTTTTTAGTATGGAAGATGAGGTTTAATCAATATAACTGAGCCTTATATAACAGACTTATCCCTCTATCAATTAAAAAACCCTTTCCGGATTTCCGGAAAGGGTTTTTTAAACTGATGGCCTCTTGTTTAAAGGTGAGCCGGGAAAGAATTACATCATTCCGCCCATACCACCGCCACCCATTGGAGGCATACCACCACCTTTTTCGTCTTCAGGATCGTCAGCTAAGACAACCTCTGTAGTTAAAAGCATAGAAGCAATAGAAGCAGCATTCTCTAATGCTACACGACCAACTTTAGTTGGATCGATAACACCGGCACCAATTAAATTCTCGTAAACATCGGTACGTGCATTGTAACCGAAATCGCCTGTTCCTTCTTTAACTTTTTGAACAACGATTGAACCTTCAATACCTGCATTTTCACAAATCTGACGTAATGGCTCTTCGATCGCACGACGGATGATCTGAATACCTGTATTCTCATCTTCGTTATCGCCTTTAAGATCGGCTAAAGAAGAAACCGCACGAATGAAAGCAACACCACCACCGGCAACAATACCTTCTTCAACCGCAGCACGTGTTGCATGTAAAGCATCATCTACACGGTCTTTTTTCTCTTTCATTTCTACTTCGGTAGCTGCACCAACGTATAATACGGCAACACCACCAGCTAACTTAGCTAAGCGTTCCTGTAATTTTTCTTTATCGTAATCAGAAGTAGTGCTTTCTACCTGTGCTTTGATCTGGCTTACGCGAGCTTTGATGTCGTCAGATTTGCCGGCACCATTGATCATGATGGTATTGTCTTTATCAACAACAACCTTTTCTGCCTGACCTAAATAAGTTAAATCTGCATTTTCTAATTTGTAGCCTCTTTCTTCAGAAATTACGGTACCACCTGTAAGGATAGCGATATCTTCAAGCATTGCTTTACGACGGTCGCCAAATCCAGGAGCTTTAACAGCAACTACTTTTAAAGAACCACGGATTTTATTTACAACTAATGTTGCTAAAGCCTCGCCATCTAAATCCTCGGCAATAATTAAAAGAGGTTTTCCTGTTTGAACTTGTTTTTCTAATACCGGAAGTAACTCTTTCATTGAAGAGATCTTTTTGTCGTAGATTAAAATGTACGGATTTTCTAATTCCGCTTCCATTTTATCTGTATTAGTTACAAAATATGGAGATAAATATCCACGGTCGAATTGCATACCTTCCACAGTTTTCATTTCTGTTTCAGTACCTTTTGCTTCTTCAACAGTAATTACACCATCTTTTCCAACTTTTGCCATTGCATCAGCAATCAGAGTTCCGATCACTTCATCATTGTTAGCAGAAATAGATGCTACTTGTTTAATCTTGTTATTATCTTCTCCAACGGCCTGTGACTGTGCTTTAAGATTATTTACAACAGCTAAAACAGCTTTGTCAATACCACGCTTTAAATCCATTGGATTTGCGCCCGCAGCTACGTTTTTAATTCCAGCAGTAATAATTGCCTGAGCTAAAACGGTAGCGGTAGTTGTACCATCACCAGCAATATCAGCAGTTTTAGAGGCTACTTCTTTAACCATTTGAGCACCCATGTTTTCCAATGGATCTTTTAACTCAATTTCTTTGGCTACAGTAACACCATCTTTAGTGATAGAAGGTGAACCAAATTTTTTATCAATAATTACATTACGACCTTTTGGGCCTAAAGTTACTTTAACCGCATTGGCTAAAATATCAACACCTCTTTTCAGGGCATCGCGTGCTTCAACATTGTATTTAACTTGTTTTGACATTTTTTAAGATTTTAGTTGTGAAATTCTAGATCTGAGACTTGCGCCTATATTCTAAAATTTAGATTGTAAGTTTTAATAATTTAGGATTTCTAAACAGGATACAATTTTCTGATACGGGTATTTTTTATGCCTCATATCTGAATTCTCATATTTTTTATAGGATCGCAAAAATATCTGCTTCACGCATGATCAAATATTCTTTACCCTCATGAGTGATTTCAGTTCCTGCGTATTTTCCGTACAAAACATCATCGCCAACCTTAACAGTCATTGGCTCATCAACTTTACCATTTCCAACCGCTACAACAGTTCCGCGCTGTGGCTTTTCTTTTGCCGTATCCGGAATGTAAAGTCCTGATGCTGTTTTCTCTTCAGCCGGAGCAGCTTCTATAACTACTCGGTCTCCAATGGGTTTAATATTTAATGCCATAGTATATTTGTGTGATTATTAAATTAATTAATTTTTATCCATTCTTTTAACGTCAGTTATTATGCCAAAGGGCTTATAAAACTGATTCTTGTCAAAATTTCATCAACTGTGTAAGTACCCTTGTTTTAAAGAATAGGTCGGTGTCATCGTGTCAGTTAAAATGTCAGCCAAAAAAAAAGCTTCCACTGTGGGAAGCCTTTTTTTAAGATTTCTATAAACTATCTTTTGGTACTGTCTGCCGGTAAAACGGGTAAAGTACTTGGAGCTGCAGCAGGTGCAGTTTTATTAATTTGATTCTGAATATCTCTGTTTTCATCTACATCGCCACCTCTAGGGATGGTAACATTAATTAAAAGCGCCAATACCATTAAAATAACAGCTAATACCCAGGTTCCTTTTTCTAAAAAATCGCCGGTACGCTGTACGCCCATAACATTATTAGAGCCTGAGAAACCTGAAGACAAGCCACCACCTTTAGGGTTCTGGATCAGAATGATCAATCCAAGTAACACACACACCACGATGGCCAGAATAACTAATGCGAAATACATATTGTTTATTTATTTAATTTATTTTCTTTTCTAATTCCCGAATTTGGTCGGCAAAGTAAGCTCTTTTTTCCGGGAATTTCAAACTTAATTTTTTGTAAGTATCAATGGCTTTGTGAAATAGCATTTGCTCTGAATAGATGGTCGCCAAAGTTTCTGATACCAGGTCATTTGTATCTTCGGCACTTTTGCGGGCCTTATTTTCATTATCCAGTTTATTAGGAGCAGGAGGTTTGATTTGCGGTTCTTCGCGTATAAATTTTTCTATAATAACCTCTTCCTTGCGCCTTAGCTCAAAGTGGATGGTGTTGGGAATACTTTTCTTTTCTATATCATCCAGCGGTGATTGAAGATGAAAAATATTTTCTTTGATCTGATGGTCTAATTCTTCGCCGGTAGTTTTTTGAATGCCTTTGCTGGTATCTAATTTAAACTCTACATACGGCTGGTAGGTATCAGCGTGTTCTTTACGTGTTTTATGCAGCCACCATAAAAAAGAGTAGGGCATTTGGTCATCATCATATCTGGAGACCTCCTGCTTTTCTATAGAAGATTCTGCAATTTCCTGTTTCTCCTGCTTTGCAGGTTCGGCTTCCGCCGGATTAATATTTACCGTACGCTGGGCAACATGTTCATTTGTTTGATAAGTGAGTTTTTTCTCGAAGGCGAAAAAATCCGCGGAAGCGATATTTTCAAGCAGTATTTTTTCCTCATCATCAATTTCAATTTTTTGAGCAGGAGTTTCAACCGGTTCAATCAGGTCTTCCTCAATAATCTCAATATAAGAATCATCTTCATTTTCAGAATATTCTACAGTTTCTATAATTTCAGCATCAGTAACGGGCACCTCAGACAGCTCTGCAAGATCCTGAACCTGTTTTTCATTCAGTTCAATTTTTTCTTTTTGATCAGCGTAATTGATTGCTTTGAAAGTTTCGGGCTCATGAATAATTGAAAAGAGAATTTTTCTGTCAGGAGCATAAACTGCTGCTTTTTGTACTAATAACTCGAACTTTGCGGGATCAATATCCTGATGGATTTTACAACTGAAAGCATGTAATAGCTGGCAATATGGAAATTTCTGAATCATTTTTTCCAGGGTGGCAGATTCTGAATGCAGGATATTTACCGGATCAGTAACGTAACCTGAAAAAGTCTGTTTTAAATTAGCCTGATTGTTTATTGTTTCCAAAATGTTTCCCTGTTAATAGAACTTACCAGTTGGCAAAAGCCCGGTTAAAAATATCCTCGGTTAATTGTACGTTGATTTCTTTTATTAAATCAGCTTCCTGTGCCTGCAGCGTTCGCGTCTGAACTGAAAAATCTTTAAACCGGCTAAATGATTGCTCAAAACCCTGTTCAGGTTTTAATGTGTTTGTATATTTTACAAATACGGTAATAGTTAATCTGTTTAATCCGGCTCGTTCATTCCCCTGTATTGCTACCGGGCGAATGCTGTAATCAGAGATACGGCCTTCAAAATTTGCATCTGCGTCAGACCTAATTATATTTAGCCTTGATTGACTTCTGATACGTTCTTTTAATGCTTCTGTAAATTGCTGGCTTAAATAAGGTACTACCAGTGAGGAGTTATTTTCAAAAAATTGAACGGATATCGTTTTCATTTCCGGTGGAATAGAGGCCCCGGATAATTTGTAACCGCAGGATTGCTGCATTAACAGTAAAGGGAAAATTACTAAGCCGATGATGTATCTAATTGTTTTCTGCATTCTGATTTTTAGTTTAAATCGAGCTCTTTTATTTTACGATAAAGAGTGCGTTCAGAAATTCCCAATTCCTGTGCTGCTAATTTACGTTTGCCTTTGTGTTTTTTAAGTGCTTTTTTTATAAGATCTGATTCTTTTTCAAACAATGACAGAGATTCTTCAACTTCATGCGCTTCATCCATCCGGCCATAATTTTTTTCACTCTTCGGCTGATGAATGGTTAAGGTATGCTGATCATTGCTTCCGGCGCTGCTTTGCGGCAATTCGATATCCCTGTATAACTGATTGATAGCTTGCTGGTGTGAAGAAAAATCAGCCGAATTGCCTTCGTTCCGGATAATTTCGGCCACCAGCTTTTTTAATTCAACCATGTCTTTCTTCATATCAAAAAGAACTTTATAAAGAATATCTCTCTCCGAAAAATCGTCTTTACTGCTCTTTTCTATACGCATGGGCAGATTATTGCCAGACTCATTCGGAATGTAATTAAGCATTCCTTCAGCAGTAATATCTCTGTTTTTTTCTAAAACGGCTATTTGCTCTGCTATATTTTTAAGCTGTCTTACATTCCCCGGCCAGCTGTAATTCATAAGCATTTGCTGGGCATCCGGATCTAACTGAACAGAGGGACTACGGTATTTATCAGTAAAGTCAGCAATGAATTTTCTGAATAAAAGGTATATATCTTCCTTGCGTTCGCGTAGGGCAGGTATTTTTAAAGGGACCGTGTTGAGTCTGTAATAAAGATCTTCTCTGAATTTTCCTTCTTTTACGGCATCAAAAACATCTTTATTAGTTGCCGCAATTACACGCACATTTGTTTTCTGAACTTTTGAAGATCCAACACGAATGTATTCTCCGGTTTCTAATACTCGTAACAAACGGGCCTGCGTACCAATTGGCAGTTCGGCTACTTCATCTAAAAATATAGTTCCTCCATCTACCACTTCAAAATAGCCTTTACGGGCTTCATGTGCTCCGGTAAATGATCCTTTTTCGTGACCGAATAATTCAGAATCAATGGTCCCTTCGGGGATAGCGCCGCAGTTAACAGCAATAAAGGGCCCATGTTTCCGCGGACTCATAGAATGGATAATGTGTGAAAAAACTTCTTTCCCGCTACCGCTTTCGCCGGTTATCAATACAGAAATATCTGTAGGAGCAACCTGTCTTGCAATATCAATTGCACGGTTTAGTAAGGGAGAATTTCCAATAATTCCGAAACGGTTCTTTATTTCCTGAACGTCCATTTTTTACTGAGTATTGATTAGATAATGAATGAAATCTGTCAATTAGGTCTACCCGGTTTTAACCAACAATTTTACCGATTAAGGTTGCAGGTGTACATTTTTCAATCAGGACATGTACATAATCACCCGGCCTGGATTTGTTGTCTGCCGGGAAAACTACCGTAGTATTCTGATCACTTTTTCCGGAAAAGTCAGTGGCAGATTTTTTTGAATTCCGCTCGATTAAAACTTTAAAAGTCTTGCCCACGCGTTGCTCCAGCCGTATAGAAGAACATTCCTGTTGCTTCGCCAGAATTTCATTAAACCTTCTTTTTTTAACTTCTTCAGGAATATCATCCGGATACCGTTTAGCGGCTAATGTGCCGGGGCGTTCAGAATAAGTAAACATGTATGCAAAATCGTATTTAACGTATTCCATCATGCTCAATGTTTCCTGATGTTCTTCTTCCGTTTCGCTGCAAAAACCAATAATAATATCAGTGGATATCCCGCATTCAGGCATGATTCTTCTGATGGCATCCACACGATCTATGTACCATTCGCGGGTATAGGTCCTGTTCATCATTTCTAAAATCCGGCTGTTGCCGGATTGTACCGGCAAGTGAATATGCTTGCAGATATTTTCATGCCTGGCCATAGTATATAAAACTTCATCAGTAATATCCTTAGGATGTGAGGTTGAAAACCGCACTCTTAATTCCGGATTAATATTGGCCACCAATTCCAGAAGTCGGGCAAAATTAACTGTTTGACCGTATCCCGATGGAGATTCATCATTAACTTCTTTTGCTTCAGCACCGGGATATTTATAAGAGTCAACATTCTGACCTAATAAAGTTACTTCGCGGTAGCCCTTATTGAAAAGTTCTTCTGCTTCTCTCACAATAGACTGCGGATCACGGCTACGTTCTCTTCCGCGTGTAAAAGGAACCACGCAGAATGAACACATATTATCACAGCCCCGCATTATAGAAATGAAGGCAGAGATTCCGTTCGTATTTAACCTTACGGGACTTATATCAGCATAGGTTTCTTCCCTCGAAAGTAGAACGTTTACTGCTCGGTTACCGTCATCAACCTGGCCTATCAAATTTGGAAGATCGCGGTAAGCATCCGGACCAATTACCAGATCTACTAATTTTTCCTCTTCCAAAAATTTAGACTTAAGGCGCTCGGCCATGCATCCTAAAACCCCGATAGTAATACCAGGATTTTTAACTTTTGCCGCACTAAATTCTTTGAGCCTATTACGAACCCGCTGCTCTGCATTATCGCGGATAGAACATGTATTAATAAATATGACGTCAGCTTCCTTGTAATCTGAAGTGGTAGAAAAACCCATATCAGACATAATGGAGGCAACAATTTCGCTATCAGAGAAATTCATTGCACAGCCGTAACTTTCAATAAACAGTTTTCTGTTGTGTTTTACATCCGCACCATCAAGGACTAAAGCTTCGCCTTGTCTTGATTCATCATGATCTTTTAAAGAAGCTTGTAAACCCAGCATTTTTTATAAATTTAAGGATACAAAAATACACTATTTTTTTACATAATGACAGTTTGTCAGCTAAACTTGCAGTAATAAAACGGTAAAATTAGTTTAGTTTAGAGCTTAACAAAGTTTCAATTGCGAAGTAATTTTAATACTAAAGCCCTGACTGTACACCGTAAACTTCCTTTGTTCTGGAGGAGGCTTTTAATCTTTTTGATTGTTTTATTTTCAGCCCTTGCCGCGTTTGCTTATTATATTAATAGTCACTGGAGGCCATTTTTAACTCAGCAAATTCAGGAAGCAATTAGCACATCAACAGATAGTTTGTATCATATTTCTTTTAAAAAGATCAATGTGAATGTTTTAACCGGAAGTGCCAGTTTAAAAGGAATTTCGTTTAATCCCGATACATTGATTTATCAAAAGCTGATTAAGCAGGGAAAAGCACCAAAGCATTTGTACAGGGTCGAAGTATCTAAACTTGAATTAAACCGGCTCAATCCATGGAAAGTTTATTTTCAAAAGTCATTAATTCTTAAATCAATTATTATAGAAAATCCTGCTGTGGATATGATCTATCAGAAAACTGATATTCCACAGGATACTGTAATGGATAACAGAAGTGCATACCTGCGCCTTTCAAAGTATCTTAAATCTATTGATGTAGAATCTATTCTTTTCAGAGATGCTGATTTTAAATATATCGATAAAAGTGCTCCTCGCCGGCAGGTTACTTCGCTCAAAAATTTTAACATTCGCATCTCCGGTTTACTAATCGATTCAATGTCACAATATGACAAGTCTAAATTATATTATACCAAGGATATTTCTGTGAGTCTCCGCGATTACAGTTACCGCACATCAGATAATATGTATGATCTGAAACTGAAAGAGTTTACGGCATCAACTTCTCATAAATATGCTAAGTTGAAAGGATTCAGAATTGTTCCCAGATATGGAGCAATGGAATTTTCAAAAATAGCTACAGACCGGAAACAAAGATATTCGGTAAGGGTAGATGAGGCGTTTTTAGAAAATATTAATTATCGGATGTTTAATAGTCAGCGTAAACTTCGGGCATCAAAACTATCAATATCTAATAGTATGATGAGTGTTTTTGTAAATACGGAAATTAAAGAAAGTGGTACAAAAAGCATTAAAAAATTGCCTCAAAAGGCATTACAGGATTTTGATTTAACTACCTGGCTGGATACTGTTGCGTTAAATAATATTCAGATTAATTATTCTGAGTACAATGCAGAATCTCAGCGCAGGGGCACGGTGCATTTTAATGAGATAGAAGGGAATTTGTATAACATCAGCAATGATTCTGCGGCACTAAAAATAAATCACTTTTGCAAGGCCAGCATTACCTGCCTGCTAATGGCCCGCGGGCGATTAGATTTAAACGTTAATTTTGACCTGAGTGATAAAAATTCTGCATTTACCTACCGGGGAAAATTGGGTTTAATGAAGCCGCAGGTTTTAAATAAAGCCATCAAACCACTCGCTTTAGTTGAGATACGCTCCGGCTTAATCAAGGATATGATTTTTGATGGAAGTGGAGACATCTATAAAAATAAAGGCAAGGTTGCTTTAAGATATAACGGTTTAAAAGTGAAACTGCTTCAAAAAAAGGAA
This sequence comes from Daejeonella oryzae DSM 19973, assembly GCF_000422945.1. Classification (GTDB taxonomy): domain Bacteria; phylum Bacteroidota; class Bacteroidia; order Sphingobacteriales; family Sphingobacteriaceae; genus Daejeonella; species Daejeonella oryzae. Next base: position 509,303 of record NZ_AUHA01000002.1, on the reverse strand, counting down.
GGTGACTCACGCTTAAAAACCATGAACATTGCAACTATGGCGGCCAATATTCTCATACTTAAAAGTGATAATCCATCCTATTCTGAGAAATTAAGAGTTGCATCGTATCAATATATGCGCCCGCCAGATGCATCATTTTTTAATATGTTGTGGAAAGGCTTATTTATGGGGATACAGGAAACTGTGGGACTGGATGAAAAAACCCAGCAGATGATTGCCGCAAAAATGAAACAGTATCAGAAGGAAAAGATTCAGCGGGATAAAAGGAGAAGGGAGCGCTCTGAAAGAAAGGATAATAGGCAGCAACCCTGAATGGTGAAATAAATCCACACGGAGATAATTTCCGGTGGATTTATTAGATTGATTTTAAATTTTTGATACAAATATTTACAGGTTTTTCGCGGCTTTATCTATTAAATTCAGGCTCATCATCTGATCCATGGTTCTTTTCATGCCTTCTGAAGATCCGTCGAGAAATATTACATTTCCTTTTCCGTTCTCCGCAAAATGCTTGATTGCTTCTGTCCACATCGTAAATAAGATTACAGATGTATCCAGATCCGCAGACTGCATTTCCTTAGCAGCATGGGTCATACCTTTTGCTACTTCTTCGCGAAATAAAGCAATTCCCTGACCTCTTAACTGCGCTGCTTCCCGCTCGGCATTAGCCGCAATTTTAATTGCATTTCCATCCGCTTCGGCGGCTTTTGTTTTGGTGATCAGTAAAGCCTGTCCTTCGTTTTCGGCTGCGGCTTTCAAGTTGTTTGAAGCCACAACCCGGCTCATGGATGTTAAGATAACTTCATCAAAAGTGATGTCGTTGAGTTGAAGATCTTGTAAATGATACCCCCAGCTTTCTAAAACCGTATCGATCTGATCTTTTACGTGATCTACAATATCTTTTCTCAGACTTAAAACTTCTGACTGTTTTTTGGTAGCAACAAACGAGCGGATGGTTCCTTCGATGGTGCGGATCAAAGCTTGCATTAAGTTCTGATCGTTCACAAATTTAAATGCCACATTTTTAATCGTTTCTTCATTCTGGTTATTCACCGAATAAAGCAGCATCGCTTTAAAATAAACATTCGCCTGGTCCATGGTTACGGCCTGAAACTCCAGTTCTACAGAACGGTTTTGAATAGAAATACGGGAATGGATAAATTCAATTAAGGGGATTTTTAAATTTAAACCCGGGGTAAGAATTCTGCGGTACTTACCGAATATAGTTACTACGGCAATAGTGCCCTGACTAACGGTAACAAATGAACTGAACAAAATGACCAGCAAAACAAAGCCAATAATTAAAGAAGGAATCATATAAATTAATTTTGTTGAATATAGAGAAGTATTTGGAATTTGGATTGATTTCCTTTATGACTCCATAAAAACTTCTCGAATCGGGCAGATTTAATTACCTGATTTTTATCAAAGTTCTACTGGTGAAAGATTTTTTTCACAAAAAAGCCCGGTTTTAGCCGGGCAGTTTATCGATATATTTTAATATTTATTTATAGAATATAATTCCACCCAAATTCATCAGCCGTAATTCCATAGCGGATATCGCTTAAAGCTTTTGAAACTTTATTAGAAAATTTGCGGGATAAAGGTTCCGGCAGTGTGTAAATTTCACTTTCGTAACCAATTTGGGCTATATGGGCAACGGTTGCTGCGGTGCCGGCACCGAAAGCTTCCTGTAAAGTGCCTTCTTTGGCAGCTTTAACCACTTCTTCTACAGTTACCCGGCGCTCTTCAACTTTAACACCCCATGATTGGGCCAATTGCAAAATACTTTTCCGGGTAACGCCATCCAATATAGTATCACGGGTAGAAGGCGTAATTAAAACATCATCAATTACAAACATTACATTCATTGTTCCCGACTCTTCAATATATCCATGATCACGGGCATCTGTCCAGATCAACTGGTCAAACCCTTCTTTTTGAGCTTGCTTGGTAGGTAACAAAGCACGACCATAATTGCCCGCGGTTTTTGCATAACCAACACCACCTTCTGCGGCTCTGGCATAATGAGTTTCTATTTTCACCCGTAATGGCTTTGAATAATATGCGCCTGATGGTCCGGTTAAAATGATGAATTTGTATGTTTCTGATGCATGAACGCCCAAGACCGGATCAGTTGCAAACATTACCGGACGAATATATAATGATTGTCCTTCATTTCCGGGAACCCAGTTTTTATCCAAAGCTATCAATTGGGTCATTCCCTGCATAAACAAATCTTCCGGAACCGCAGGCATAGACATACGTTCTGCCGAAATATTAAAACGCTCATAATTCTTTAAGGGTCGGAATATAGAGATATCTCCGTTTTGTAGTTTATAAGCTTTTATGCCTTCGAAAATGGCCTGTCCATAATGCAGGGCAGACATTGCCGGACTGAAAGGTAAATCGCCGTAAGGCATTATCTGTAAATTTTTCCATTCGCCGTCTTCAAAATCAGCTACAAACATGTGGTCTGAAAATGTGCGGCCAAAAGCAAGGTTGCTAAAGTCGGTTTGTTCCAACCTGGAAGCAGGGGTTTTATTAACTTTAATGTTGAGAGTGTCTATCACTATTTGTTGGTTTTTGTGGAGCAAAATTACTTAAATCAAGCTTAAATCCTTAATAAAGTTTCATATAGAAGGTGTATTGAGTACACTTAGAACCCAGTTTTTACCCCAGTTTTCATGCTCTTCATCGTTCCAAAGCTCCGGGTAAAATATCCTTTTCTGAAAACGCGGAGGCAGGTATTTTTGCCAGTTTGTACCGCCGGTGGCTTTGATTTCTTCAGGCTGACGATTCAAATATCTAACCGCCGATTTATAATGCGCCAGAGGCCAGTTTACATTTACCAGTGTATCCAGCAGTTTTAATTCTTTTTCAATCTCATCGGTTGCAGAACCTTCTGCTTTAAATTTGTTGAATAAAGCTCTGAAATTGCTGAATTGTGCATTTTTTGCAAGCTCTATAAATTCGGAAGCATACTTTTTCTCAAATTGTTTTAAGGTTAAAGTTTGTTTTCCGGAGGCCAGTTCGGTAGCTCCAAATTTCCAGTAAATATATTCGAATTGCTCCTCTACAGAAGCAGATTGTAATTCTTCCCGTTTGTCTTTGGCAACCAGATTGATAAAGTCTGTGGAATAAATTTCAATCATTCGGTACTGACCTGATTGAAATCCGCTGGCGGGCAACAACGACATCCTGAATTTCAGGAACTGCTCTTTTTCCATTCCATCCACCATAATTTCAAAAGAGTTGGTTAAGGCCTGGAAATAGGAATTTATCCGCTTTAAGCGGGCAGCAAAAAAATCAGAAGTTAAAGATTGATTCTTACTGATTTGACTGCATTCATGTAAAGCCAGCTTAAAATAAAGTTCAGTAATCTGGTGATACATGATGAATATTTGTTCATCCGGAAACGGTGTTTTTGGACTTTGAAGGCTTAATAAAGTATCCAGATGGATGTAATCCCAATAGGTTAAGAAATCTGCATACAATAACCCATCGAGGTAAGAAGCCATATCCTGGCCCATTGCAGCATATTTTTCCTGTAAAAGCTCTATTTTTTGTTGAATTTCCGGAGTGATACTCATTGGGCAAAGTTATTAATCTTATACATATTTAATCTCTGGGCAAGTTTAGAAATTGCCGGTAATTAAAATGAACGTTTAAAAGTTCTGCGTTTTTTAATATTCTGTACCAATTTTAAGCGATGTCATTTTTCATGCACCCTAAAACTGAATTTTTTGCCGTTCCCTAAATAATACCTACCGTTCACACTTTTTTTGTCAATTAATTTTATCGAATGGTGTAGCTTAAAAAATTATTAACCTGAGGAAATTTCATATATCAAATTATGGCCGTGATTAAGCCGTATGATTTTGGGGTGTTAAACATGATTTCAGGCAAATTCTTTAATATGATTAATTTAATTATCTCTCTCGTAATCCTTGTTATAATCATTTTAGGCATGGCAGCAATCCTGTCAGATCTCTTTCAACATTTCCGAAAAAGTAAAACAATGACAAAATCTTCCATCAGGTGGAATATGATGCTGCTGTTAGCCGGCGGGTTAATTATTTTTGACAAAGTTGAGCAGCTATTCAGCTGATTAGAGTGTTCCTTGCAAATGCTTTTTCGTAATTATGTACTTTATTTTACTCTGAGCCATCAGTGATTATCGTCTTTAAACGGATGGTCTTTTGCTCAGAATTAACTTACAGACATGATTTTAACATTTCGCGTTTTTTTGCTTTTATCAGGATTGCTTTTTAACCTGCCGGGATACGGTCAGAAATCATTTAAGGTAGTTCCATTGGGTGTTAAAGGAGGCGCTGATGAGAGCAATCTATCAGCTTATATGCTGGCTCCGGCCAATTCAAATAAATTCATTTGTCTGGATGCGGGAACAATTCATTCTGGTATTCAGAAAGCGGTGGATAACAAAGTTTTCAGAGATAGTGCACAAATTGTCCTGCAAAAATACATCAAAGCCTATCTGATATCACATGGTCACCTGGATCATGTTTCCGGTTTGGTAATTAATTCACCCGAAGATACAGCAAAGAATATCTACGCCCTTCCGTTTGTTATTGATGTATTTAAGGATAGATATTTCACCTGGCAAAATTGGGCCAATTTTGCAAATGAAGGCGACAAGCCAACATTAAATAAGTATACGTATCATACTTTTTCATCCGGCACAGAAATCACTATCGATTCAACCGAACTTTCTGTGCAGGCATTTCCACTCAGTCATGCTTCTCCGGGTTTGAGCACCGCGTTTTTAATTCGCTCAGATGATAGCTATATACTTTATCTGGGAGATACCGGACCGGATGAAGTAGAAAAATCAGAACAGCTAAAATTGCTATGGCAGCAAATTTCTCCCCTTGTAAAAAGTAAAAAGTTGAAGGCAATTTTTATGGAAGTTTCTTATCCTAATGAACAGCCGGATAAACTATTATTTGGGCATCTTACACCAAACTGGCTGATGAAAGAAATGAAACAGCTGAGTGTCTTCACCGGCCAAAAAGCCTTGCGAAATTTTCCCATGGTGATAACTCATATTAAGCCTTCCGCCGATAAAGAATTAAAAATTAAGCGGCAGTTGGAACAGGTCAATACATTAGGTCTGAAATTGATGTATCCCAGGCAGGGAGTTTTAATGGACTTCTAATTGATTATGCAAAACTTTTAATGGCAAACATTCCTAAGTATAAACCCGCTACACTTATTCCAAAATTTAAAATAATATTGCTGATTCCCATCCATTGCTGACCATTTTTAAATAACTCTACCGTCTCAAAAGTAAATGCAGAATACGTGCTAAAACCGCCGCAAAAACCGGTTATCAATAATAATTTTAAAGAATAAGAGAAATCCATTCGGTTAAATCCAAGCATCACCAAAGCTCCGAATATCACGCAGCTTAAAAAATTGGAGGCTAGTGTAGCCATTGGGAAAACCGGAGAATATAAATTAACTAGCTTGCTTACCATTAAGCGGCAAACACTTCCAAGTCCTCCGCCGGCAAAAACCAATAAAATTTCTTTCATAATATTAATAAAGGATTCTGAATTTAATAGTATGATCTATCTGCTTCAGGTCCTTTAAAACCTGCTTATCATATTCGGAGTTTACATCCGTAATCACGTAGCCAATCTCTGCATTGGTCATTAAAAACTGGCCTACAATATTTATATTATGATGCGCAAAAACCTGGTTTATCTGCGCCATTACTCCCGGCACGTTGCTATGGATATGAATTAAGCGGTGCGAACCTTTCATGCGTGGCAATTGCAATTCAGGAAAATTGGCACTTAAATGCGTATGCCCTTTATTAATAAAATCAATCATCCTTTTGGGGATGAATTCCGCATTCCGTGGATTGTCTTTGGGATCATCAAAAACAACAATTCCCATTTGATTGCAAATGTCAAGGGATAATTTTTGCTTTGAGTTGCCCAAATAGCCGATGGTCTTTAGCTTGACAGCTCTTTGTAAAGCACCATCTTCCAGTCGTTCACCCTTGCCCAGCAACAGCATTCCTACATCGGCAACGTATTTTTCTTCGAAGCTTTTTTTATGCCTGATAGAAAATCCGTCTTTTTTTAAAACAGCCAGTGAGCTTTCAGGAATTTCTCCGATCGTTAAACACAAAATTCTGTTTTTAGGATATGATATAGCTCTTGGCAACTTATTCACGTATAAAAACTCATCAAAACTTGGAGTAATATGGTCTGCTTTTTCTGCTACAGTTTTGCGCTCTATATTTTCTGTAAATGCATAAAACTTCTTTATCATACCAAATTCTTTTAGTTGAAAATCTGAATGTCCGTCACCAATTCCATAAATTTCTCCCGGAAGGGCCAATTCTGTTAAAAGTTTTACTTTTCCGCCTTCATCCGAGAGCGGGTTGCTTTTATCAAAGCCGATGATTACATCATTTTGATCAAACAAAAAGGTGTTGGCGTAAATATTCTCTTTGTGAATATGATAGGGTAAAACTACAGGAATAATAAATTCTTTAAAACCGCCTGAAACAATCAGAACATCATCAGCATGCTTTTTGAAAAAAGTGGTATTGCGTGAAAAGGAAGCCGACACCTTTTTTTTGAGGCGGGTAATAAGTTGTTTCAAGTGTCCGCGGTTGGCTTCCAGAAGCTGCACCCGACTATTTAAACTTTCACGGAAAGACATTTTACCTTCCATGGCGGCATTGGTTAGATCTTCAATCTTTTTAAAAATGCTTTCTTTATCCGGATGCTTTCTTAGAGAAATTCTGGCCAGCTCATCCAAAGCTTCCACCTGGGTAAACGTGCTGTCAAAATCAATGATATAAAACTGTTTCAAAATTTATAGGGTTTTGCTTTTTTCGGTAGTTGCCAAAATTATCAATTTCTATTCCGATGATTGGCAAATTTCTGAAATACTTTGATTTATGGGCTTAAACTCCATGTTTAAAGCTTCCCTTATTTTTTGATTAGAATAGTTCTGCTTTTTAAAAGCGCTATTTAAAGTGTCTTTTGTTAAACCGGTTTGATTGCCGATTAAGCCGGAGATTATTTTAGAGCCCAGATATCCCAGATGTAACATCCAGGGTTTTAAAGCTGTTGCAGGAGGTTTTAAACCGTATCCCCGGGCAATCTGGCTGAAAAGATCTTTGTATGTATAATTCTCTGCGTTAATCAGGTAGCGTTTTCCGGATAAATTACTGTTCATCAATTGAATCATCGAACGTGCTACATCCTCCACCGCTACTAATCCACAACTCCCGGAAGGGTAATATTTTAAGCCTTTGCGAACCGTTGCAAATAACTGACCGCTGCCTTCTGTGCCTGCGTTTTTGCCGATGATAATTGAAGGATTAACAATTACCGCATTTAATCCTTCGGCTATAGCCCTAAAAACTTCCATCTCACTTTCATATTTTGAAATAGAATAGGCAGATCTGGAAGAATTAAATTCCCAATGGTTATTTTCGGCAATGGGAATTCCATTTTTACTATCCCCAACTGCAGCTACCGAACTTACATGAACCAGCTTTTTGATGTTCATTTCCTGGCAGATGTTTACAAGATTGGAAGTACCCTCAACATTCACCTTCATCATCTTCTTCTTATCCGCAGGATTAAAAGAGACCATAGCGGCACAGTGGTAAACATAGTTTACACCTGCAAAAGCCTCTTTTAAGGAAAAATAATCGAGCAGATCAGCGTTTCGCCATTCTATATTCACCTGCTGTTTCAGAATATGAGGAATCAGCGAAGTCTCACGCTTTAAGCAGATAATTTTATCGCCATTGAGCGTTAATTGTCTGGCAAGTTCAGAACCAACAAATCCGGTTGCACCGGTAATTAATATCATGATGCAGAATATTTTTAATTGCTTTCAAAAGTACTCGAATAAAATAGATATTTGCCAGTTCTGTTCGCACAAGGATTATCTGTTGCCGATTTAATTCTTTTAGTTTGTTAAAAGCGGCTGAATCCTTTTCTTTCATCTAGAACTTTAAAATGTCTTTATCTGATTTTTTGTCGCCTGTAAACCTGAGTAAATTAACGCCCAAAGATGGCTTTTTTGTCAGCCAGATGGCCGAAAAAATGGAGATCTATAGTTCTGATTTTCCGGATCTGGAAAACAATGTTTACGATATTGCACTGATTGGTGTTTTAGAAGACAGAAATTCTGTTAATAATCAGGGAACAGCGTTGGCACCGGATTATTTACGTGAAAAATTCTATCAGCTTCATGAGGGAAATTACACCACACGAATTGTTGATCTGGGGAATATAAAACCGGGTGCAAAGGTTTCTGATACCTACATTGCCTTAAAAACGCTGGTGACTGAACTGGTAAAGAAAAATATTCTGCCTGTAATTTTGGGCGGAAGTCAGGATCTGACATATGCTCAGTATATGGCTTATGAAGAACTCGAGCAAAAGGTAGATCTCCTGGTAATAGATTCTCATCTCGATCTGGATGAAAATCAGGAAAATACATTAGAAACCAGCTCATCTTCTTACCTGAATAAAATTTTGCTTCACGAGCCTAACTACCTGTTTAATTACAGCAATATGGGTTATCAGACTTATTTTGTAAATCAGGATAGTTTGCGAGTGATGGAAAAACTGTATTTCGATGTGCACCGTTTGGGCGATGTGCTGGGTAAGGTAAATACTGCTGAACCCATCATCAGAAATGCCAATGTAATAAGTTTTGATATTTCGGCTATTCGCTCTTCTGATGCCTGCGCCAACTCGAATGCTACCCCGAATGGTTTTTATGGAGAAGAGGCTTGTCAGATTTGCCGCTATGCCGGAATGAACGATAAATTAACCTCAATCGGCTTTTATGAGTTTAACCCGGCTTTCGATCAGAACGGGCAAACAGCCATGTTAATGGCGCAAATGCTGTGGTATCTGGTCGACGGATTTTACCATCGTAGGCAGGATCTCCCGCTTCAGCCAAAATCACAATATTTAATTTACAGGGCCAATTTAAAACAGGGAACTCATGAGCTGATATTTGTGAAAAGCAAAAAAACCGATCGCTGGTGGATGCAGGTGCCTTATCCCTCCGGAATATCAAAAAACGAGCGCTATCATTTAGTTCCGTGTAGTTATGAAGATTATCAAACCGCAATATCCGGCGAAATGCCCGATCTGTGGTGGAGAACCTATCAGAAATTAAACTAATTTGTGATTGATTAAAGGCTCTCTTTTAGGATGATTGATGCAATTATAACTTTAAGAGCAAGCCGTAATTTTAAATTCGAGTTTATGAAATTATTCAAAATATTAACGATACACGTTTTACTTCTTTTCTGCCTGCCTTTGTATTCGCAGTCCACCTATTTTACCATTGATGGAAAAATTACGGGTTCTGCAATAAGCAAAATTTATTTTATTGAAAGCAATTTTAAAGGTCAGCCAAATGCCAAAGCAAAAGAACTGAAAGTGGAAAACGGAAAATTTACGGTTACCGGAATTTTTAAAGAGCCAATTCCTGTATTTCTTTCCCTTACAGAGGAGTTAAATTCCGGCAAAGATGATGCAATACAATTTATTCTGGATCAGGGTAATATTAAGGTAGAAATTAATGATGCGCTTAAAACAGCTAAAATTTCCGGCTCGCCGGCAAATGACGGAGCTCAAAAATTCTCTGCCGGACAGGCAAAATTTCAGCAGGAAATTGCCCGTTTAAATGCCGGTGCGCAGGCAGCAGCTCAAAGAGGGGTGCCAATGGATTCATTACAGGCGCAATATGAGCCTCTTTTTAAGGCTGTTCAAAAGGATATGATGGCGTATCAGAAAAGATTTATTAGTGAGAATCCCAAAGCTTATATTTCCCTGCTAGTCATTTCAGATTTGGCCCGTTCATCAAAAAACTACATTCAGGCCGATTCTTTATGGAACCAACTCGATGCCAAAATTAAAAGCGGAGTTACCGCCAGGCAGATAAAAGAGTATATTGATAAAGAGAAGAAAACATCTGTAGGTGCATTGGCTCCTGCTTTCAGTCTGGCAGATACTAGCGGTAAGAAAGTGGCTCTTTCATCTGTTAAAGGGAAATATGTATTACTTGATTTTTGGGCTTCCTGGTGTAAACCCTGCCGTGATGAGAATCCGAACTTGGTGGAGGCTTACACAAAATTTAAAGATAAAGGCTTTACCGTTTTCGGAGTTTCTTTAGACCGGGATAAAAAGGGTTGGCTGCAGGCAATTAAATCTGATGAATTAGCCTGGACCCAGGTTTCTGATCTCAAATTCTGGTCGAGCGAAGCGGCACTATTGTACGGTATAAACAGTATTCCGGCTAATTTTCTTTTAGATCCCAGCGGAAAAATTATTGCCAGAGATCTTCGCGGACCTGCACTTTTGGAAAAGCTGAATGAACTGTTTAAATCAGATATCCAATAATGATAAATATCAGGCCGGTTGTAGCCATTAAAAATGCTATGCGGCCAAACATAAACCCGAACACAAAGCCAAGAACTGTAATAATTGCGCCCATTTTATAAAACGAAGTTTTATTTAAGATTCGCGTTTCGTTGACGTCAATTTTAGTTCTCGATGCAGATTCGTTTTGGGAACTGAGAGATGGCTCCGAATCTGTTTCCTCATTCAATGAATTATTTTCAGAATTAGATTCTGCAGGTTGATCTGCAATTGGACTTTCTTGAATGTTATCTTGTTCTGCCGGAAGGTTTTCCTGAACAGATTCAGTACTCATTTTATTTGCCAGAAGCCTGGTTTCTGTACTATCGGCTTTGCCTGATTTTATTTCCCGCGAATCAGTAGGATTTATTTTTTCAGCAAAAGAGTTTAACCCTCCCAAAAAAAGTAAAATAGTTAGTAAAAGACTTTTAAAAATTGATGCCATTGAAAATTAATCCCTTTAGCGCAAGTTTGAACACTTAAGACTCTGGAATTCTTAAGCGGCAAAACCCTGCGACAGATCTTACATAGGATTTTTTATACGCAGGCTTTCAAAAAAAGATTTATTAATTTTCTTTAAAGTAAAATATCTGGCACTGGCTATCAGGGAAAAAGATCCTGCCCAATATCGTGTCTGAAATATCTGCCGTCGTAATAAATTCTGCCGGCATCTGCAGTGGCAGTTTGAACAGAATCGAATAAGGTATCTTTTAAAGAAGTAATAGCCAGAACTCGTCCGCCGGCACTTTTGATAACCCCGTTGTCTGATTCTGTTCCGGCATGGAAAACAATTGAATGGCGCACATTATCAATACCGGTGATGCCTCGGCCTTTTAAATATTCACCGGGATATCCTCCTGCAACCAGCATAATGGTGGTTGCAATTTTCTCAGATACAATCAATTCTTTTTGATCCAGATTTCCTTCGGCTACACCCAATAAAAGATCAACAAAATCACTTTCTATTCTCGGAATTACACTTTCCGTTTCCGGATCTCCCATCCGTACGTTGTATTCTATTACGTAAGGGTTCCCCGCATCATTCATTAATCCGATGAAGATAAATCCTTTATAAGGGATGCCGTCACTTTTTAATCCATTGATGGTTGGAAGAATGACCCGCTCTTCTACCTTTCTCATAAAGTCTGCATCAGCAAACGGGACCGGAGAAACCGAACCCATACCGCCGGTATTTAATCCGGTATCACCTTCGCCAATACGTTTATAATCTTTGGCTTCGGGTAATATTTTATAGCTGTTGCCATCAGTAAGTACAAAAACAGATAATTCTATTCCTTCTAAAAACTGTTCAATTATCACCTTGCTGCCTGCCTCTCCAAATTTATCAGCCTGCAGCATTTGCTGTAACTCCTGCTGTGCTTCCTTTAAAGTAGTACAGATCAATACCCCTTTGCCTCCTGCCAATCCATCTGCTTTTAATACAATAGGAAGTTTTTGACTTTCAAGATATTTGAATCCTTCCTGTAAATTGGCTTTTGTAAAAGTTTTGAAAGCGGCAGTAGGGATGCCATGCTTCATCATGAATTTCTTAGAGAAATCCTTACTTCCTTCCAGTTTGGCTCCCTCACTTTGCGGACCGATAACAGGAATACGGCGTAGCTCCTCATCAGCTAAAAAATAGTCATGAATACCTTTTACCAATGGTTCTTCCGGCCCGACTAAAACCATTTTAACGGCATTTCCCAGAACAAATTTCTTGATCCCTTCAAAATCAGTAGGTTTAAGGTTCACATTTTTACCATAAGCGGATGTGCCGGCATTACCCGGAGCGATAAATAATTTGGAGCATTTTTCACTCTGTGATATTTTCCATGCAAATGCACTTTCGCGGCCACCTGAGCCCAGGATTAGAATATTCATAAGGCAAAGATATTTTATTGAATTGAGATATTAGAAAACTGAGTGATATTGTTGGTGATCCGTATTCCGGCTGTTTGCAATTCCACTTTTGAAATTGATGGTAATTATCATTTGATTATCTTTTATTAAGTTCTCAATCTTATTTTAATTAGTAATTTTGCCCATCAGATATGCCAAGATGACTTATGCCGGGTCATGGCGTAATTGTTGTATAATTGCCCTGCCTGTACGGAGGTACAGATTAATTAGAATAGAACATGTTAGGAGTATTAAGTAAACTTTTTGGAAGTAAATCATCACGCGATATAAAACTAATTCAGCCTCTGGTTGAAAAAACAAAAGAGGAGTACGCTAAATTAGCAGGCCTTAGTCATGATGAACTGCGTGAGAAAACAGCCGGTTTCAAAGCCCGGATTAAAACCTTCCTGGCAGAAATAGATCAAGAAATTTCAGAACTTAAATCTCAGGCCGAAGTTCCGGATCTGGATATAAACCAGAAAACCAGTCTGTACGACCAGGTTGATAAATTGCAAAAAGATCGCGATAAGCAGCTTGAAGTGGTATTAAAAGAAATACTTCCCGAAGCTTTTGCGGTAGTAAAAGATACAGCCAGAAGGTTCACCGAAAATAAAACCATTGAGGTCGAAGCAACGCCGTTTGACCGTGAACTGGCTGCCAAAAAAACCAACGTCTTAATTAAAGGCGATAAAGCAATTCATCATAATACCTGGATTGCCGCCGGCACCGAAGTTACCTGGAACATGATTCATTATGATGTTCAGCTGATAGGTGGTGTTGTATTGCATGAAGGTAAAATTGCTGAGATGGCTACCGGTGAGGGTAAAACGCTTGTTGGTACATTGCCTGCGTATTTAAATGCGCTGGCTGGCCAGGGCGTACATATTGTAACTGTGAATGATTATCTGGCCCGTCGTGACTCTGAATGGAACGGTCCCTTGTTTGAATTTCACGGTTTAAGTGTTGATTGTATTGATAAACATCAGCCAAATTCAGATGATCGCAGAAAAGCGTATCTGGCTGATATTACTTTTGGAACCAACAACGAATTTGGTTTTGACTACCTGCGTGACAACATGACACAGTCGCCGGGAAGTCTTGTACAGCGTAAACTTCATTTTGCAATGGTGGATGAGGTCGATTCAGTTTTAATTGATGATGCCCGTACTCCGCTAATTATTTCTGGTCCGATTCCTCGTGGAGATGAGCATGAATTTATGGATCTGAAACCACGAATAGAGCGACTGGTAAATCATCAGCGCAGCTTTATTACGGGAGTTCTAAATGAAGCCAAAAAATCAATCACTGCCGGAAAATCCGGTTTTGATGATGGAGGTTTGGCTTTACTGCGTGCTCATCGCGGATTGCCGAAAAACAAGGCCCTGATCAAATTCTTAAGTGAATCCGGAATCAAGCAAATCCTGACTAAAACAGAAAACCACTATATGGCTGACCAGAATAAGGAAATGCCATTTGTAGATTCTGAACTGTTTTTTGTCATCGATGAGAAAAATAATCAGGTTGAATTAACAGAAAAGGGAATTGAACTGATTACCGCCTCCGGCGAAGACACCAGTTTCTTTGTGATGCCCGATGTAGGTTCAGAAATTGCCGAACTAGAGAAATCAAATATTCCGGCGGAAGAGAAAATTGCCAGAAAAGATGAATTGATGCGGGATTTCTCCATCAAATCAGAACGTATTCACTCCGTAAATCAATTGTTAAAAGCCTATACATTATTTGAAAAAGATGTAGAGTATATTATTGATGAAGGAAAGATTAAAATTGTAGATGAGCAAACAGGCCGTATTATGGATGGCCGCCGTTATTCTGATGGATTGCACCAGGCTATTGAGGCGAAGGAGAATGTAAAAGTAGAGGATGCAACTCAAACGTATGCAACCATTACGCTTCAAAACTATTTCCGGATGTACCACAAATTATGCGGTATGACGGGTACGGCAACTACAGAAGCAGGCGAACTTTGGCAGATCTACAAATTAGACGTTGTAGAAATTCCAACCAATGTTCCAACGCAGCGGAAAGATCATGAAGACATGGTTTACCGTACCATTCGTGAGAAATACAATGCGGTTGCAGATGAGATTACAAAATTAACCGAAGCTAAAAGACCAGTTCTGGTGGGTACAACTTCAGTAGAAATTTCCGAGTTATTGAGCCGGATGTTAAAACTTCGCGGAATACGACACAATGTGTTAAATGCTAAATTACACCAGAAAGAGGCAGATATTGTGGCCGAAGCGGGTTTAGCAGGTACGGTTACCATTGCCACCAACATGGCCGGTCGTGGTACCGATATTAAATTAGGGCCCGGCGTTAAAGATGCAGGCGGTTTGGCCATTGTGGGTACAGAGCGTCATGAATCCCGCCGTGTCGATCGCCAGTTACGTGGTCGTGCCGGTCGTCAGGGAGATCCGGGTTCTACCCAGTTTTTCGTTTCCTTGGAAGATGATCTGATGCGTTTATTCGGCTCAGAGCGTATTTCGAATATTATGGTTCGTATGGGAATTGAGGAGGGAGAAGTAATTCAGCACTCCATGATTACCAAATCTATTGAGCGTGCACAACGCAAAGTAGAGGAAAATAACTTTGGTATCCGTAAGCGTTTACTGGAGTATGATGATGTAATGAACTCTCAGCGTTCGGTTATTTATGCAAAGCGTAAAAATGCTTTATTCGGCGAGCGTCTGGATGTTGATTTGAACCACACCATTTTTGATGTAGTTGAAGATGTTGTTTCTGAATATAAAGAAATCGGCAATTTTGAAGGATTTCAACTGGAAGTGATCCGTATCTTTTCAGTAGATCCGGAGATCAGTCAGAAAGAATTTACAGATACATCCATCAATAATTTAACGGATAAGGTATTTTTAAAAATCAATGATTTTTATCACCGCAAGTCAGAAGGTATTGCGCATCAAACGTTCCCGATCTTGAAAGATGTTATGCAGGAACGCGGAGAATATATCGAGAACATTGTAGTTCCTTTTTCTGACGGAATTCGTTCCATTCAGGTAGCAACAAATCTTAAAAAAGCAGTTGAAACCGAAGGTCATGAAGTTTTTAAATCTTTCGAAAAGAGCGTGGTTTTAGCCCTGATTGATGAATCATGGAAAGAACACCTGCGTGAGATGGATGATTTAAAGCAATCTGTTCAAAACGCTGTTTACGAGCAGAAAGATCCGTTGATTGTTTACAAAATGGAAGCTTTTAACCTGTTTAAAGGAATGCTTGCAACTGTAAATAAGGATATTGTTAGTTTCCTGTTTAAAGGAAATATCCCAAATAATCAGCAATCTGATGAAGTTCGTGAGGCCCGTCCGCAGCCAAAGCAGGATTTGAGCAAGCTTAAAGTGTCAAAACCCGAAATGGTTCGCGAAGCAAACGGTGTTCCGGTTGATGATACCCGCGAATTACAGAAAACGCAGCCCATTCGCGTAGAAAACAAGATTGGCAGAAATGATCTTTGTCCTTGCGGAAGCGGTAAAAAATATAAAAATTGCCATGGAATAGGCGTAGCTTAAACCTTTTAATGAATTATACAGATGATCTGGAAACAGATTATCTGTATAATTTCTTTCTATAAATTAGTTGTTGATGAAGATACTGAAGCTGATTGTTTTATTTGCCGGATTTCTATATAGTTCAGAAGCCTTTTCGCAAAAAGCAGGTACAGTCGAAGTTGTTAAAGATCCTCTCATTGATAGTTTAATTGCCCGTCGTTTAGAATTAAGCAGAGCTTCTAACGGAGGAGCAGCACTGTCAGGAAAAGGTTTTCGAGTGCAGATCTATTCCGGTAATGATCGCAAAGAAGCTTACGCTGAGCAAACAAAATTTAAGGTTTTATATCCCGCTGTGGGCGCTTACATCAGTTATGAGCAGCCCAATTATAAAATACGGGTGGGCGATTTCAGAACCCGGATAGAAGCTGAAAAATTCCTGAATAAGCTCCGGCCTTATTATCAGTCAGTCTTTATATTTTCAGAACGAATTTATTTAAAGTAAGCATGCTCAAAGATCAGATTCTTGCCCTTGCAAATACTATTCAAAGTGAGGTGGTCGCAAATCGCCGTCACCTGCATTCAAATCCGGAATTATCTTTTCATGAATATCAAACCTCAGCATTTGTCAAAGCCCGCTTAGATGAAATGGGAATTGAATATCAGAATATGGCTGATACCGGTATTGTGGCACTTATCCGCGGCAATAAACCTTCAGATTCTGTTATTGCCCTTCGGGCAGATATGGATGCGCTGCCTATTACCGAGTTGAATGATGTTCCCTATAAATCGCTTAATACCGGTGTGATGCATGCCTGCGGACATGATGTGCATACTTCATCTCTTTTGGGTACGGCTCATATTCTAACTCAATTGAAAGAAGAATTTGCCGGAACGGTTAAATTAATCTTTCAGCCTGCAGAAGAAAAACTTCCCGGCGGAGCAAGTTTGATGATTAAAGAAGGGGTTCTTGAAAATCCAAAACCACAGGCTGTAATCGGTCAGCATGTAATGCCCCTGATTCCAAGCGGTAAAGTTGGCTTCAGGTCTGGCAAGTATATGGCCTCAACCGACGAGATTTATGTAACTGTACATGGAAAAGGCGGACACGGAGCGCAGCCTCAGCAAAATATAGACCCGGTTCTTATTGCATCGCATATCATTATTGCTTTACAGCAGATTGTAAGCCGCGTTGCCGATCCCAAAATTCCCTCAGTTTTGTCATTTGGAAAAGTAACCGCAAACGGGGCAACGAATATAATTCCGAATGAAGTTTTTCTGGAAGGGACTTTCAGAACCATGGATGAAGAGTGGAGAGAAAAGGCTCATCAGAAAATGAAAAAAATGGCCGAAGGAATGGCCGATGCGATGGGTGGAAGCTGCGATTTTAATATTGTTCGCGGATATCCCTTTTTGGTGAATGAAGAAAAACTCACTGCACAGGTAAGAGGTTTTGCAGAAGATTACCTCGGAAAAGAAAATGTAGAAGATCTGGATATTTGGATGGCAGCAGAAGACTTTGCCTATTATTCGCAAGTTGCTGATGCATGCTTTTATCGGTTGGGCACCAGAAATGAAGCACGTGGTATTATTTCATCAGTTCATACACCCACATTTGATGTGGACGAAAATTCCCTGAACCTGAGTACCGGTTTAATGGCCTACATTGCGTTAAAGCAACTGGGAAATTAGTACTATCGGAATTCGCATTCTGATTTTAAAAAATTGCTTGCTTTGACGTCCAAGCTTTGCAGAATATCATTTTCTCTTAACAATATACTATACACTATTTCTGGAGTTTATTCCAACAGAAGTTCAATTATGAAGAAGATCCTTTTTACTTTAACCTTTACGCTTGCTGTTTCTCTGGGATTTGCCCAACAGATACCCAGGTTTAATCCGGATACCGTTCTGACTATCAATATAGATTCGGCAGTAAATATTACTTCATCCCGTTTAACGGAGCAAACATTTATAGATGAAATTCTTCGCGATACTAGTTTTTACGAAGCCTTTCGGAATATGAAAAAGTATTCGTTCACAGCAGAAAACAGGGTATTTACTTATGATAAGAAAAATAAGGTAGAGGGTAAAATTTACCGGAAGATTTATCACAATAATGAAGGCGCTTACAAGATGCAGTTTCTGGCTAAACAAGATACCGGAAGGATTTATAAGAAGAATGGTAAATACAGTTTATACACCGTAGAAATGTTTGACTACATTTTTATGAATGCATATAATTCTGATTTTGCCCCTCCAAGTCCTGTAGAAGGTTCAAAAGGTGGTTCTAATGAATCTTATAAAGACAAATTAAAGACCCTGATCTTTAGTCCGGGGAAACCGATAAAAGGTGTTCCTTTGATCAGCAATAAAACGCAAATATTTACGGCCAACATGCGCCAGAACTATAATTATTCTTTTGCCCGCGGTACGTATCTGGATTCAATCCCTGTTTATCGTTTCAAAGTGTTAATGAAACCCGATCTTTCTAACTGGACCAAAGACGGAATTATGATTAAGGAACTAACCACCATTTTTGACATGCGCACATTCCAGATTCTGGGCCGTTACGTGGATATGAAAATTGATAATATGGCTTTTGATTTTGATGTGCAGATGAATATAGAGCTGGGTTACTTTGGCTCGGATCAAACCCTGCTTCCAACCAAAATTACCTATCAGGGAAACTGGGATATTCCCTTTAAAAAAGAAGAAAAAGCGAGCTTCTTAATTGTGCATAAGGGTTACAAAATGGGGAAGTAATTATTGATATTTTTATTTCCGCTGATACTTTCAACCAGCATTCTTGCCATGTAATCAATAAACAGGAAATGTATTCATCAGCAAAAAATGTCTCTGTTTAACTGAGTTGCACTATTCCTCTATATATTCTTTCCCAATTCGTATTTTAGCGTTTAGTAAATAATCATTTTGATCCCACAGGAAACCGTCGATAAAATTATTGAGGCCGCTCAGATAGATGAGGTTGTTGGTGATTTCGTTAGTTTAAAACGGCGTGGCACCAGTCTGATTGGCCTGTGTCCTTTTCACAATGAAAAATCTCCTTCGTTTAACGTATCGGTAAACAAAGGGATTTTTAAATGCTTTGGCTGCGGTAAAGGCGGCGACTCTGTGCGTTTTATCATGGAGCATGAAAAGGCTGCCTATCCGGATGCGCTGCGTTACCTGGCCAATAAATACCAGATTGAAATTGCCGAAATTGAAAGTTCTCCCGAAGCTCAGATTGTAAATGACCGTCGTGAAAGTTTATTCATTGTTTCGGCCTGGGCCGCTAAGTTTTTCCAGCAGCAAATGCTTCAGACCGAAGAGGGAAAGGCTATCGGTTTAAGTTATTTTCTGGAACGCGGTTTTCGGGAAGATGTCATTAAGAAATTTGAATTGGGCTATTCTCCGGATGTATGGGATGCCTTAACACAAAAAGCGCTTTCGGAAGGTTATAAAATGGAATTTCTGGAAGAAACCGGCTTATCTATCCGCAAGGATAATGAGAAGGTTTACGACCGCTTCCGCGGGAGAGTGATGTTCCCGATTCATAGTTTTACGGGCCGTGTAATAGGCTTTGGCGGTCGAACTTTGAAGACCGAAAAGTCTGTTCCCAAATATGTCAATTCGCCGGAGAGCGAAATCTATCATAAATCCAATATTCTTTACGGTCTTTTCTTTGCTAAAAAAGCGATTCGAGAAGAGGATAACTGCTACCTGGTTGAAGGGTATGCCGATGTGCTCTCGGTTAACCAGGCAGGAGTGGAGAACGTGGTTGCTTCTTCCGGTACTTCTCTCACGGTAGAGCAAATTCGCCTGATCGGGAGGTTTACCAAAAACATCACCATTCTGTATGATGGCGATCCGGCCGGAATAAAGGCTTCATTGCGTGGTCTGGATATGATTCTTGAAGAAGGATTAAATGTAAAAGTTGTTTTGTTTGCCGATGGACATGATCCGGATTCCTATGTTCAGAAGTTTGGAAGCGCCGCTTTTAAAACATTTATTGAAAAGAATAAACAGGATTTCATTCTGTTTAAAACCTCCATATTATTACGGGATGCCGGCAATGATCCGATAAAAAAAGCCGGAATGATTCGGGAGGTGGTAGAAAGTATTGCCAAGATTCCGGATAGTATCAAGGCCTCGGTTTTTATCCGCGAATGCAGTTCCTTACTTCAGATAGAGGAGCGTTCGCTGATCTCCGAACTTAACAAAATGCGGATGGTTAAAGCGAAAAAGGAAAGTTATCCTTCACAGCCATCTGCCCGGGATCAGCATCCGGACGAGCCGCCTGCGGATCTGCATATGGAACCGGAGACCAGTTCCCTTGCCGAAACAGACGAGAATCAGGAAAAGGAAATCATTCGTCTGCTTTTAAATTACGGTCATGAACTGGTGCACTGGGACGGAATTACCGATACCTACATTGCGCCCTATGTAATCTCTAACCTGGCTGACGTAGTTTTTGAAAATACCGAATGCCGTTTGATTATTGACGAGTATAAAGAAAAACTGGAGGCCGGCGAATTGCCCTCCGATCAGGATTTTATTAAGCATTCCAATCGTCAAATTGCAGACATGACAATTTCACTGGTTTCATCACCTTATATATTGAGTGAAAACTGGTACGCAAAACGCAAAATTTTTGTAAAGGATGAAACTGAGAATTTGCGGGCAACCATACTGGGAGGAATTTTTCATCTTAAGAAAAGGAAGGTTGAACATATTTTGAAAAATATCCGTGATGAAATTCAGCAGGAAACCGATGAAGACAACCAGGCGATATTAATGCGTCGGTATTTGCAGGTAAAGGAAGTGGAAAAAGGCATTTCACAGTTCCTGGGTTCCGTGATTATAAAGTAAACACACTTTCCGGAAAGCTCAAATGGCTCAGCACAATCTATTTGGTAAACAGGGCGAACAGCTGGCAAAGGATTTCCTCGAAAAATCCGGATATGAAATCCTGGATGAAAACTGGATTTCCGGAAAGTCAGAAATCGACTTAATAGTTTTTAAAGACCGCAAAATCATTTTTGTTGAGGTAAAAACCCGCAGCGGAAATTTCTTCGGTCAGCCGGAAGAATTTGTAAACTCCGCAAAGCAAAAACACATGGTAATTGCCGCCGAAGAATATATTCACCTGATGAGTCATCAGGGTGAAATCCGTTTTGACATTGTTTCCATTCTGTTTGACCGTTCCGGAAATCATACTTTAAAACATATTGAGGATGCATTCTGGCCTGCAGGATGAACGGAAATATGTATCTTGGCACAAAAAAATCCCGATGTATTTCAGACCATTTTATATTTTGCTTCTGTTTGTTTTTATAATATCCGGCTGTACTTCTGATGGAAATAGTCCTAAATCATCCGGATGGATAAGTCCCGAAGCCGGGACAGGGTTTAATTTAGGCGAAAAAGTTAAATTGGAAATTTCTCTGGCTGATCCCGCCATTGATTCCATTGTTTATTATGCTGATGGCGTACGCCTTCTGAAATCTGCAGATCAGAAAGCGGTTAGTATTGCCACAGATACCCTGCCTTTAGGATTAAGATCCCTGACCGCCAAAATTTATAAGGCAGGTACAGATCCTGAAGAAGTAAGTACCAATATTGTTTTAAAATCAACCCTGATCCCCAAAAAATACACCTATAAAATTGTAAAGGAATTCAATCATGATGTTTCTTCCTTTACCCAGGGGCTGGAATATCTGAACGGTTTTTTATATGAAAGCGACGGGGGGAACACCGAAGAAACCGGGCATTCAAGTTTACGGAAAGTAGAGATCAGCAGCGGCCGGGTTATACAGAAAACGGATCTGGACCCCGCTATTTTTGCCGAAGGCATCACCATTATTGATGATAAAATTCTTCAGCTGACTTACAGAGAAAATATAGGTTTGCTTTACGATCTCAAAACGCTTAAGTTAATTAAACAGTTCAATACTCAATACCCGCGTGAAGGCTGGGGATTATGCTTTGACGGAAAGCGGATTTATAACTCTGACGGAACCAACAGCATTTATTTTCTGAACAAGGACACTTTTAATCAGGAGGGATCTATCGAAGTATACGACCAGAACGGACCGGTATCTCAACTCAACGAACTGGAATATATAGACGGAATGATTTATGCCAACATTTGGCAAACCGACCGCATTGTGATTATTAATCCGAGGAACGGGCAGGTAACCGCAGAAATCGACATGACCGGACTTTTTCCTTCCCGAAATCCGGAAGCAGATGTTTTAAACGGCATTGCCTGGGATGCAAAAGGCAAGCGTTTGTTTGTTACCGGGAAAAAATGGGCGAAGTTGTTTCAGGTGACGATTGTTCCCTCTACAGGGGATGCCAGACCATAAAAAAACTCTCTGCTTTTTTTATGAAACAGGGAGTTTTTTTTAGAATGCGGAAGATTAATTTAGGATTTCAGTAACATAGCCTTTAAAATACATACTTTCCCAGCCAGAATAACCGCTTTTTGAAGATAGTGTTAAGTCTGACTGACCATCAGGTAAAACAGTAAGAAAAACCTTCCTTTTTGTACGGTTTTCATCAACATTGAATTTAACTTTAATTTTTCCGCTATTATACCTCTTAACTGAATAGTTTGAATAAGTTACTGGGCTTGTTAATTCAGATGGGGCAGTCTCGGTCAGTTTATAAAATTTAGGGCTTAAAACTGCTTGATTCAAAACAACAATTTCATCATTGATATAAATTACCGGCACCTCTGAGTTATTGTTGCCGGGAATTCGATTTGCCATAGAAGGTCTGTCTTCAACCAATAACATACGGTCTTTTAAGCCAGGAGGCGAAATCTTTCCCTCATAATTAGGGAAGGGCGTTGTATAGCTATCATTTTCACTATATATTTTATGAGGATCATACGATTTTTGAGTTTTGTCACTATACGAAGCCGTAGATACAAATGCAAAAGATTTATCGGAAATTAATTTTTCAATCTGGATTGTATTGTTGTCCTGGGCTAAAGTTGAAACAGTAACCAGCGATAATAATAATACAAGTATCTTTTTCATAGCGATAGGTTTAATTGAAATATAATTAATACTACTTAAAAGAAATTGCAATTCCAATTAAAGCTTTTATTCTTGTACAAGTTTATTGTCGCCAGTTTTTATACTGATTTATTAGACCATTGGTAGAAGAATCATGAGAATTTACTTCCTCCTGATTTTTCAGTTCCGGGAAGATCTGACCTGCAAGCTGCTTGCCTAATTCCACACCCCACTGGTCAAAAGAAAATACATTCCAGATTATTCCCTGCACAAAAATTTTATGCTCATACATCGCGATAAGCGAACCCAGAACAAAGGGAGTGATCTTTTTTACCAAAATAGAATTAGTAGGGCGGTTGCCGGCAAAAACTTTAAAAGGGGCTAATTCGGCAATCTCTTCCGCGGTTTTGCCGGATGCTTTTAATTCAGCAGTTACTTCCTCATTGGTTTTGCCATTCATCAAAGCCTCGGTTTGGGCAAAAAAGTTAGAAAGCAATATTTGATGATGCTCACCAATAGGATTATGGCTTTGTGCCGGAACAATAAAATCGCATGGAATTAATTTGGTTCCCTGATGAATAAGCTGATAAAAGGCGTGCTGCCCGTTTGTTCCCGGTTCTCCCCAGATTATTGGTCCGGTTTGATAGTCAATAGCAGCGCCGCTGCGGTCGCTTGATTTGCCGTTACTTTCCATATCGCCCTGCTGAAAATAAGCAGCAAAACGATGCATGTACTGGTCGTAAGGTAAAATAGCCTGACTTTCTGCTCCGAAAAAATTATTATACCATATGCCCAATAATGCCAAAATCACAGGCATGTTATTTTCAAATTCACTTTCGCGGAAGTGAGTATCCATGCTGTTGGCTCCGTTGAGCAACTGCCTGAAATTATCAAAACCAATGCTGCAGCAAATGCTTAAACCGATGGCGCTCCATAATGAATATCGTCCGCCAACCCAGTCCCAGAAACCAAACATATTCTTTGGGTCGATGCCAAATTCCCTGACACCTTTTTCATTTGTAGAAATGGCCACAAAATGCTTCGCCACGTTTTCCTGAGTTCCGCCGTTTTGTAAAAACCATTCCCTTGCAGAAAAAGCATTGGCCATGGTTTCCTGGGTAGTAAAAGTTTTGGATGCGATCATGAACAGCGTAGTTTCAGGATCAATATTTTTGAATGTTTCGGCAATATGCGTTCCGTCTACATTTGAAACGAAATGAAGCTGAAGATGGTTGGAATAAGCTTTTAAAGCCTCGGTTACCATAATAGGCCCCAGATCTGAACCACCTATACCGATATTTACGATATGCCGGATGGCTTTACCGGTGCCGCCTTTCCACTCGCCGCCGATTACCTGAGCAGAGAAGGTTTCCATTTGCTTTAATACGTCATGAATATCCTTCAGAATATCCTGGCCTTCAATTATTAATCCTTCCTGAGCCGGATTGCGTAATGCAGTATGCAATACCGCCCGGTTTTCTGTTTCGTTTATTTTTTCACCACTGAACATGGCTTCAATAGCCTGTTCCAGCTTGCATTCGCGGGCAAGATCAATTAATAATGCTTTGCTTGTAGCATCTATCCGGTTTTTAGAATAGTCAAGCAAAATTTCATCAGTTTGGATAGAGAAATCTTTAAATCTTGATTCATTATCTGCGAATAATGAACGCATATGTTTAGGCTCAATATTTTTAAAGTGTTCCTTAAGCTTTAAAAAGGAATCGGTTTGCGTGAAGTTTATTTTAGCTAACATATATTTTACGTTATAATCAAGATCGGGAATGAAATGAAGCCGCAAAATTAAATTTAATCTGTTAATTTGGAGTCAGTTTTAAATTAATAACCGATAATCTCCAATGAAAAAATTAATAACCCTTTTATTCATGTGCCTGAGCATTCCGCTCATGGCTCAGATTAAAGCCGATGATGTAAAGACATTTACATTAAAAAACGGAATGAAATTCCTGGTGATGGAAGACAGTTCTATTCCCAATGCGAATATGTATCTGTTCTATAAGGTAGGTTCACGAAATGAGTATCCGGGAATAACGGGCTTATCGCACTTCTTTGAGCACATGATGTTTAACGGAGCCAAAAAATTCGGACCCAAGCAGTTTGACCGCACTATGGAATTTAACGGCGGCGCCAATAATGCTTACACTACGCAAAATGTAACCGTTTATACCAACTGGTTTCCTGTTTCGGCTATGGAAACCATATTTGATCTGGAAGCTGATCGTATTTCCAGTTTAAATATCGATACCCAAATGATAGAAAGTGAGCGGGGAGTAGTACTTTCAGAACGCAGCACCGGTCTGGAAAATTCGCCATGGAGAATGCTTGGCGAGGCGGTAAATGCCGCCGCTTTTCAGGAACACCCTTATCACTGGTCGGTTATTGGTTATGAAAGTGACATTAAAAACTGGACCAAGGAAGACCTGGAACAATACTTCAGAACCTATTATGCGCCCAACAACTGCGTGGTGGTTATTTCCGGTAACGTAAAAACTGCGGAAGTGAAAAGACTGGCCGAAAAATACATGGAACCTATTCCTGCTAACAAAGATCCTAAAGCGGTTCATCTGGTAGAGCCTCCGCAAACCGGTGAACGCCGTGTAACTGTTCAGAAAGAAGTGGCAACTCCTTATCTGATGGTAGCTTACCATACTCCGGAAACAAAACACAAGGATTATTATGCGCTGGATATTTTAAGTTCTGTTTTCTCAAGCGGAAATACATCTCGTTTGTACTCTTCTCTGGTGGATAAAAAACAACTGGCAACAGCAGTTTTTACGGGATATGATGAAACCTTCGACCCGAATTTATTCCAGTTTTATGCCGCTTCGGCAAAGGGTGTTAAAGAAACGGACGTTGAAAATGCCATTTATGAAGAAATTGAAAAAGTAAAAAAGGATGGCATCTCTGCAGCAGAGCTACAAAAGATCAAAAATCAGAAACTGATGCAGTTCTACAGCCAGATAGAAACCATTAACGGAAAGGCCAATAATATCGGAACGTATGAATTGTTCTTTGGAGATTATAAAAAGATGTTTAATGCTCCGGCAGAATATGAAAAAGTAAGCGTGGAAGATGTAAAAAGGGTAGCTAACGAATATTTTAAAAAGTCGAACCGTACCGTTGGTGTTTTAAAAGCAAATGTTGAGGAATAATAACATGAAAAGATATAGTATAAATATAGTTTTTACCTGCATTGCTTTTATCGCGGCAGCAGTTGGCAATAGTACCATGGCTCAGGTTGCGGCTTTTAAAGTTCCGGCTTATGAAAAGTTTACCCTGCCCAACGGATTAACCATTTACCTGATGGAACAGCACGAAGTGCCAACGATCAGCGTGTCTGCCATTATTCCGGCCGGAGCAATTTACGACGGACCGAAATCGGGCCTGGCTTCATTAACTGCAACCGGTTTGCAATACGGGACCAAGAATTTCTCCAAATCTAAAATCGAAGAAACCCTGGATTTTGTTGGCGCAGAACTGAATACCTATGCCAGCAAAGAATCGGCAACATTAAGTGCGAAATTTGCCAGCAAAGATCAGGATAAGGTTTTGCCTATTTTGAAAGAGGTTTTGGCTGATCCGGTTTTTAACCAGGAAGAATTTGTAAAAGAACAAAAACGTGTTCTGGCCGGATTGGAACAGGCCAAAGAGAGTCCCCGTTCGGTAATTAATTCTTACTGGGATAAGTTTATTTTCGGGAATCATGTGTATGGAAATTCGGTAAGCGGAAGTCCAGCCACTGTGGGCAAGTTTACAGTGAATGATCTAAAGAGTTTTTACCAGGCCAATTATTCTCCTTCCGGATCTGCCTTGGCAATTGCAGGCGATTTCAACAGCAAGCAAATGAAAGCGAAGCTGAGTAAATTGTTCAGCGGCTGGAAGAAATCAAATCAGTCACAAAAAAACCAGGCTGCAGAAGCGGTTACCGCTTCCTCAGGCAACCGTGTGTTACTGGTAAATAAAGAGGATGCCCGCGAAACAACATTCCTGATCGGCGGACTGGGCGTTCGCCGCGACAATCCGGATTATGTGGCTTTACAGGTAGTGAACACGGTATTTGGCGGCCGCTTTACTTCCTGGCTGAATGATGAACTGCGTGTGAACTCGGGTTTAACGTATGGCGCAAACAGCCGCTTTTCTCCGCTTAAAACCTCGGGTACTTTTGCAATTTCAACTTTTACCGCTACGCCAACTACTGAGCAAACCGTTGACAAGGCTCTGGAGGTTCTGAAAAAACTGCATGAAACCGGAATTGATAATGAGACCTTGACTTCTGCTAAAAACTATGTGAAAGGCCAGTTTCCGCCCAATTATGAAACTTCAGAACAATTGGCAGGCTTGCTGACTCAAATGTTCTGGTATGGCTTTGACGAATCATATATCAATAACTTCCAGAGCAATGTGGAAGGCATGACTTCCGCGAAAGCGAAAGAGATTGTTAATAAATATTTCCCGAAGGATAAACTCCAGTTTATTATGATCGGTAAATCGGCAGATATTAAGAAAATTGCTGAGAAATATGGTCCGGTAACTGAAAAGCAAATTAAAGCCGACGGGTTTTAAAAGCTTTTGAATAATCCGTATAGACCCTGAGATCTGCTGCAGATTCTCAGGGTTTTTTGATTAATATAATTTCCTTTTTGTGTCATTAATGATTTTTTTGGCATTAGAAATGTGATTTAAGCAATATGTTTGCGCCCGGTTAAAACCGGCAAAAAATAATTCAGTATCCGGAGTTTTAAGATTTTCTGTTGAATGATTAAAAAATCAGTACATATCCTGTCTGTCTTACTTTTGCTAATGGTGCAGCTTAACTTTTTAGAGTATGCTGCTGGCCTTGCAAATAATGAAGCCGGTATGGTGCTTACTGAAAGTAATTCGGAGTCAGCCGCACAGGATGGCAACGAGAATGAACAGGAAATCTATGAAGATCATTTTCTTATAAATCAATCTGCATTATGGATCGGGGATGGCAAATCTCAGATTCTTCGCGGCAGATCAGACCATAAAATCCGGGGACTCAGCGTCTCTTTAAATAGTCCTCCGCCCGAGCAGGTGCTTGTCTCCGCATAAACTCACATATTTTTCTAACTAATTATATACAATATGAATTCTTTAATCAAAGGGTCTCTGTTAGGGACTGTTCTAACTATTTGCGCATTCACGGTACAGGCACAAAAAATTTCCGACCAGGATTTAAAAGTAAATGTTGCCGAAATAAGCAATCCGGTAAGCCAGTTAAAAGCACTGGAGCCAATCAGCTTTAATTATAATCCCGATCAGCAAAAGCATCTTAAATTGCCATCAGGTTCTCAATTTGGTTTTGCAACAACCAGCTTATCTGCAAATTTTCAGTCGGTAGTGGTTGAAACTTCAAAACAATATCCGGCCGGAAAAAACCAGTTTAAAACCGCAAAGTATGATGAAGTGAAAATGGAAAGCTTAATTCCGGTTTTGGTCGCCGCTATTAATGAACAGCAGGCACAAATTGACGCCTTAAAAAATGAAATTGAAGCGCTGAAGAAGAAATAAGTTCTGTGTTATTTTTCAAATTTAAGTTTACAAAAAAGGAGCCGCAGGCTCCTTTTTTATTTTTACTAAGCTTGTTGTTAGCAATTTATTACAACTCAAATTGTATAAGCGAACAATTAATTACTAGAGAAATTGTAACCTTGTTAAATGATGAAAATGCAGAAGTGCGAAAATGGAAAAGTGTAGACTGAAAGTTCCCGTAAACATTAAATTGTAGACTAACCAAAACAGTAAATTCCAGTAATAATTCAGAAACAGAATGACACATTCTAACCGCTTTCAAGACGAAAATCTGACTCTTTCAAATTTCTATGACGAAGTATTAGTTGTATGTCCTGCTTGTGCTAAAAAAGCGATTGCCAAAGTAAATTCTGATTCTAAAACAGCCCGCTTGTTTTGTGTGCATTCGGATACAACATAGAAGTTTCTACTGCTATGAATCAAACTGCCTCCATACAAATGCCGGCCAATGCTTTTTTTGATGCCGAAATTTGGTTGCAAAGTTCATTCAAAAACGAACTGTTTTATGCTTTTAATGACAAACATCTGGACTATTTGGAACGCTACATAAACGCCACACTGCGGGAACACAAAGACCGGACAGGTTTTACGTTATTAGAAAAGCTTCCTAAATTTTATCATGAAGCAAAAAATCGGGTGGCCTTATTGAAAATCATTGCCAGGTTAAAAGCAAAATAAAGAATTGTCGGATTGCCTGCTAAAACGGGATTTTTAGTATCAGCCATTACCCGAAATAATTCCAAATGTATTCAACTTTCCAAAATGGCATATATTCATTCCAATTGAAAAAGAAAGAGAAAAATAAATGAATAAATGGAGCAGAAAGAAAGCTTAACAAAAGGTAAAAGAGTGAATTTCTGAGATTCATTTTTAGAACTACCGGCGGAAGAAATACATTGATTAGCATTGGTACGGGATAATATATCCACCATTTTAAACCCGCATTTGCGCCATATTTTCCAAAGAGCATTCCGAATACCACAACAATTATTGAAAGAATGTAAATCAAATATTGCTTCTGAACGAATTCATGTTTTTTAAGAATTATTCTAATCACAAGTATGAACAGGAATAATGAGAACAAAATCATTATTGAAAATCGGACTGCAACTATACTCATTTGTTGAATTATGTGAGGGATTTCAAATATCTCTGTAACGTTTTGTCAAATCTCTTTAGCGCAAGTCATCCCGGACCTTATTGTCATCCCGGGCTCGACCCGGGATCTCTTTATTCCTTCTTCCAACCGTCATCCCGAAGTCCCTGCTTATGTCATCCCTTCCTTAACCGTCATCCCGGACCTGATCCGGGATTCCATTCATCCTTTCCCAATTGTCATCCCGGACCTGATCCGGGATCACTTCCCAGCATTTCTAATCTTCTCTTTCTGTACAGGAGAATAATCCGTTTTCAATTCGCCGTTCACCATCACTTTATCAAAGTACGCCTTCACTCCGGTGGCCGCATTCATATCT
The DNA here is from genome assembly GCF_000422945.1 of Daejeonella oryzae DSM 19973. GTDB lineage: Bacteria > Bacteroidota > Bacteroidia > Sphingobacteriales > Sphingobacteriaceae > Daejeonella > Daejeonella oryzae. The sequence continues at coordinate 479,367 of NZ_AUHA01000002.1, read as the reverse complement.
TCCACGTTTTGAATATGAAAATGAATATGCGCCTCCGTCGAATTACCGGAATTTCCGCAAAGCCCCAGTAATTGACCTTGTTTTACTTTTTGTCCCTGCTTCACTTTTATGGAGTGCTGTTTAAAATGCGCAAAAAATAAATACTCATTATTTGAGGTTCTGATAATAACCGTATTTCCGGGAACATACACCGGATTTAAAACTCCCGGTTTATTGTCTTTTATTCCGTCAACAACCAAAACAATTTCACCGTCGGCGGGGGCAGTAAGTTCTTTACCGAAAGCGTAATAATCTTCATTGGTTTTTCCGTCTGTTTTAAACGATTTTCCTTTGCTGTCTGTAATCACCAGGTCAAAAGCATTTTTTTGAGCTGCGCTTTGCACATGGTAATTTAATTCTTTGGTATCGCCGCCCCAGATAACTGTCCACTCATCTTTAAAGGGTAATACAAGTTTGCTGGTATTTCGCTCCACTTTAGGCGCAGTGCTTTCTGCAAATGGTTTTAAAAATAAACCATTAATTTTTGAATTGGCGTCAACAGAAATATTTACCTGAAAAACCGCTTTTTCAAAAGTTGTTTTATAGGCCGCATACGTTTGTTCATATTTTAAAAATTCGCGACCGGTAATTTTTCCTGCCTGACTTTTTAATCCCGTCAGAAATTCTTTCGTTTTTTCAAGCGGCAATGCATTTTGCATTTCTGTTGAAAAGGATGCAAAAATTGCCTCGAAATTGTCGGCGTTGTAATTGCTTTCAAAACCCTCGGAAACAGTTTTGTTAACTGCGTTTTCCGTTTGTGCGAAAGCTGGAATTAATAAAGTTGTGAAGAGTAAGAAGGCTAAGATTTTTTTCATTTGGATGGATGATTTAAGTTTTAATACAGACAGCAAATGTGAATTTCAATTTATGTTTCGAAAATTTTTATGGTTTGATCGGGATAGTCAATACTTGTTACAAACTCAGGGAATTTCACTGTGACAGAAGCAATTAAACCCTCCAATAGAATGGCTTGTTACAAGGCGTTTTTTGATTTTTGGTAATTAGCTTTTGTTGCGATCAGGAAAAACAACTCTTTGCATTTTATACAAAAAATTTACATCGTATAGTTATTTCGTACGCCTGGAAAAGTGCTTACCTAATTAAACCCAAAAAGGTAACCAGGATGATTTATAATTAAAAGTTTCAATTACTCAACATGCAAAGGGCAACGCTACATACTTCCGCCAAAGGAGTATTTTAATGGTTGTTAGTATTTGTAATTTCTCTATAAAATTTATTAAAAGATTTTGATTTTTCTTTTGCAACATTAGGATTTATTCCCTTATAAATTTTGACCCTATTTCTTCTGTTTTTTATATCTATGTCTTTGGCAAGTTTTGATTCTAACCATTGGTTAGGATTTGGAATTTCTATATCAACATTTTCAAATTCTTCCGTTATCAAATCTGCATTAAAGTTATCGTTATCTTTTAGAGAAATGATGTCAGCACATACCCAAGTTTCAAATGTTTTATCTGCGATTACTACAACAATGCTATTAGGAAGATTTAGATTCCCATTTTGTTGACTATCGATAAACTCTTGGCATCTTTGAGACACTATATTTTTCAGTTCAATACAATCTTGAACTAAATTTTCCCTTAAGGCATCTCTATAATCAAGTGTTATCACAATTTTTCTAGGAGAATGAGTTTTTATCATTAACAATAACTGTTCATGAACATTTTTTATAATATTTCCAATGCCACCAGCATTAAGAATTGGAACATAATATGGCGTATTTGGAATTTTACTTATTATTGAAGGAAAAGAATCATATTCACAATGTCCTTCTACTATTAATCCTAAATCAGACATTTAAATAGTTTTTGGTACACCATTTAATAATCCTTTTGTCCAAAGTGAACCAACTTCACCCATTGAGATATTTTCAATATTTACGATATCACCAATGGTCATATAATGTGTGCCGTTTTCGTCTCTTTCTGTTATTAATAATTCATCTGGTTTTAAACACTCTAATACTTGCTGTGAGTGAGTTGTGAGAATCACTTGAATTTTTTTTATTTCAATTGTATTTCTAATATGACTCATTAAATCTTTTACAGCCCAAGGATGTAAACCATGCTCAGGTTCTTCAATAAGAATGGTTGAACCCTCAGAATGAGATTCAAGACAAAGCAAAATTGCCAAAGCTCTTAATGTTCCATCAGAAGCTTCCCAAGATTCGATTGGTCTTCCATCAAAAATTTCTTCAAAAACTAAATATTCTTTACCTGCCCTTAAAGTTTCTGCATATGCTTTTGTAAAATATGGCGAAATATTAAACATTGTATCAACAATTCTATTCCAAGCTTTTTTATTATTCTTAATGAATTTTTTAACTACTGTAGGAATGTTGTCTCCGGAAGTTGATACTTTATTGGAGTTGGAAATAGATTGTTCTTGTCTTAATTCATTAATAAATAAGTCATAACGTGAAATCGATTGCAATTCGCTAACAATTTTACGTAAATGTTGGCTGAAGTTTATAATATGCCTATCTGATGATATTAATGTTGTTTGATTGTTTTTTGAACTAGTATTTTTTACGTTATTTAATATGGTATTTAAAAGAGCATTTACTCTTTTGCTATTTAAATCTTCTCCTACTAATCCACCCAGACCAATCCAATGTAAAAGTAATTTTGTATTTTCATTATTAAGTTCAAAATTAGTTTCATAAGTAACTACACCTTTATTATTTCTAAAAAATTTTATTGAAGATTCTTTATATTTTTCCAGCTGTTCATATTTCAATGGTGTAATTTTTTTATTTTCATTTGAATTCATTTTTTCTAAATGGTCAGCAAGTAAAAACACAGAATCTACAAATAATTCTTCTTGAAGAATCTTGATATCATTTGTTTTCAATTTTTTTATTTTTAAAAGATAAGTCACCTTTAATTCCCCATACGCTTCAGACCAATCTTGGGGTGGATCAATCTTAAACTCAAGTTTGAATAGAATTTCTTTATTGTTTAAATCCTTATATTGTTTAGGTAGGATTTCATTAAATCCGCCTCTGTTATAAATTGCATCTACTAACCCAAATTGTGCAATATCTGAAATAAAATCAATTCCTTTTATTAAGTTGCTTTTTCCCGTTGAATTCGCACCAACTATTACTGTTAAAGGTTTGAGTTTTACATTGCATTCTTGTATACTTCGAAAATTTTTAATTTCAATTGAATTTATCATTTTATCTACTGTTATAAATTTTGCCTAGCTATTATTTGTATGCATTTTTTAACTATAAGCAAAATCTGCGTTATAGAATGTTTCCTGAAAGTAGGAGGACTGTGGTCTTTCTTAATGATCACGTTCAGTATGTGTTTAATAAGTTTTCTTAAAGATAGAATTGATGATCAAATAATCAAGGGAATTTAATTATATACACCTCTTATTAACCCAGACATTTCAGCCTAAGTTATAACCTTTGACCTCGGAGCTTCTTGTTTGATTTTTTTAAACCTAATATCTGTACTCTTAGCGGCAAGGGAGCGGTTTAACCGGCTTCAAGTACCCTTTTAGCTCACAAGAGTTCCGTTTAACCTGCAAAAGATTGACACAAAAAAAAGCATAGATTTTGAATATTTAATCCAGATCCCCTTTTTTAACAGCGCATCCTTTCAGTGTGCGGCCGTTAATTACAATTTCTGCGGAGTAGTTATAGGTATTGTCAGACATGCCGTCGCTGCATTCTTCTTCGCGGATAATGACTGTGAGTTTATCTTTTGCCGCGTTTAGAGTTTCAAAACGGTGTACGCCGCCGCCAATATTTGCTGGCTGGTAGGGGAACACAAAAACTTTATCTACACTTAGGTCTTTTAAAATAATCTGCTGGCTGGCCGGTACAATATCCAGTCCCCAGAAGGGCTCATTTCCCAAAGCAATAAATTCATAATCATAACATGCGGTACGGAAGTTTTTGGCTTCAAGCTTGATGATTTCGGTAATCACCAGCGCATTTTCATACCCGGCAGAAGCTCCGCCAGCGGGTTTTCCGGAGAGATATCCTTTTACTTCGGCATACACACTCTGGTTGGGATAAGGCAGCGGCTGTATGGCTTCCCGGTATTTAGTTTTCAGGTCGGCGGTGCTGTCGTTCACCCAGTACGTTTTCTGATTATCGCATTCCTGGAATTCAGTTGCATCCGGGCCCGTGCTGTAAAATCCTTTGAATACTTTCAGACTCCGGTCAATCACTTCTGGCGTATCCGCCATCGTGCTGCCGCTGTCTGTACCGGCAGTCTGATTGCGGTTTGACTGACATCCCATAAATATCATAGCTGTAAATAGCAGGAAAAGATATTTTTTCATAACTCGTAATTGTCTGTGCTCAAAGATGCTTATTTTTCTATTTTTGTGGCATGACCAAAGAACAAATTCAGGATTTAAGGGACAGAATAACGTCGCTGAGGAGGCATCTTTGACATCGACAAGAAGATTGACGATTTAGACAAAGAGCAGAGGATTACCCTCAACCCCAATTTTTGGGATATTCCGAAAGAAGCAGAAAAGGTGCTGCATTCTATACAGGCCAAAAAAACCTGGACCGACGCTTTTCAAAAAGCCACGGCTGCTGTGGATGACGCTTCGGTTATGTTTGATTTTTTCCAGTCGGGCGATGCCAGCGATAGCGATTTAAAAGAGCAGTACCAGGCAGCCATGACTCAGGTAGAAGAACTGGAGTTTAAAAATATGCTCAGTTCTGAAGAAGATCAGCTGAATGCGGTGATGCAGATTACGGCCGGTGCCGGCGGTACCGAAAGCTGCGACTGGGCTTTTATGCTGATGCGCATGTACATAATGTGGGGCGAAAAGCACGGCTATAAAGTATCTGAACAGGATATGCAGGAAGGGGAGGTAACCGGGGTTAAAACGGTAACCATCCAGTTTGAAGGCCAGTTTGCCTATGGATACCTCAAAGGAGAAAACGGGGTTCACCGCCTGGTGCGTATTTCACCGTTTGATTCAAATGCCAAACGGCATACTTCTTTTGCTTCGGTATATGTGTACCCGCTGGTGGATGATACCATAGAAATTGACGTAAATCCCTCGGATGTTGATTTTGAGACTTTCCGCTCGGGCGGGGCCGGTGGTCAGAATGTAAACAAGGTAGAAACTGCCGTTCGTCTGCACCATAAACCTTCCGGGATTATTATTAAAAACCAGGAATCGAGGTCGCAGCTGCAGAATAAAGAGAATGCGCTTCGCTTGTTAAAATCGCAGCTGTATGAAATTGAACTGCGTAAGCGCCGGGAAGCCAGTGCGGCGGTAGAAGGCAGTAAAAAGAAAATAGAATGGGGATCTCAGATCCGCAATTACGTATTGCACCCCTATAAGCTGGTGAAAGATCTGCGTACCAATCACGAAACGTCTAATGCGCAGGCGGTTTTAGACGGCGATCTGGATGATTTCCTCAAAGCCTATATGATGGAATATTAATTGAAATTTTAAGCGCTGCCGGCATTTTAAAAACCGGCAGCGTTTTGCTTTCTGCTTATTGATTTGGAATAATTGTTTAGCAGGATCACTTAAATCTTGTATTTGATTATTGGATTGCCATAATTCAATTTATATGCATTTCAATATTGTCTTTAAAAAGGGGCCGGACAGAGACCTGGTTTTTATATTTAGATTTAAGAGCGCTCATACAAAAAAATTAAACCATAGCGTTCGCTTTTTAAATATCTATAAAATCTATTTCATTCAGAGTTATATTCTGCGTTGTTAATGCTCGAGTATTAGTGGCTGGCAATTGAAAAGTCGCTTTTTGAATAACTCCATTAGGTTTTGTTCTATAAAAACTTAAAGTTTGAGCGAAATATTCATCTATATAAATTCTTCTTACGTAAATTGAGTTAGAATTTATTGCAACATCATTACCACTTTTTCTTGTTGTTTTGTGGTGAATTTCAATTGGAAAATGTACAATGTTATTTAAATTTATTGTCACATCGCAAGGATATAAAAGTACTATTTCATTTGTGCTGTAATTAAAACTACTCCCAATGTTTTTTATTTCGACAGGGTCTAATAAACTCCAATATTTTTGTTGAGTATCTAATAATGAATTATCTAATGTCAATTTGTATAATGACCCTTGTCCACTTGTTCTAAATGTAAAATCGTATTCTCCATTTGAATTTGTATATGTCGAATCTGTCCATTTTTGAAAGATGTGAGTTCCACCATTCACGCTATTAAATTTAAATTTATATTCTCCAACTTTTAATTTTGCATTTGGAATTGGAGAGTAAAGATAATCTGAAAATTTTCCATAAACTCTAGTATTAATACCACTTGCTATATTCTCTTTTTTACATCCGATGAATATTAACATTAAAAAAAAGTAGATTATTTTTTTCATGATATTAAAACTGTTGTTTGAAATAAAAATGACCTATTCTCCTCGGTGGTGAAAGCTTGAGTGTAGATACGAGAATTGTTAATTTTTTCCTCATGAAATTTAATGTTTTTCAGTTTAATATCTTCAGTAATTCTTCCAGTTCCCTTACTTTATCTACGGCCGATTGTTTATCGTACGAACTGATGAGATTGCGGATAACCCGTTTGATGATATCTTCATTGGTACAGGGCTCGTAAAATTGCTTATCCGGATGAATGTTGAGCTGTTTTAAAAAGGCATCCACATCCCGCTTACCAAAAATAAATCCCTTGTTAAAGGCATTGATATAAAATAAAACCCCGCTTTCAAAATCGGTTTCCTGGGCTTCATCAAAATAAGCAAGTATAAAATGCTGCGGCAGATTTACTCCGTATATAGGGATGTCCAGTTTTTGGGCGATGATGGAATAAATAGCCGCCAGAGAAATCTGGTTTCCTTTTTTAGATTCCAAAACCTGGCTGAGATAGGAATTATTTGGGTCCTGGTGATTGCCGGTGTTTCCCGAAAATCCAAACGTATGGTAGAGTGTATGGTTAATCAGTTTCACTTTCTCGATTGCGCTCATATCATATAAAAGCTGCATCCAGATTTCCCGTTTAATTTCCTCAATCTGGTTGATGAGTTTTTGCTCGTCCAGGTCGGGGTATTGGTATTTATTGATGATGAGGAGTCCCTGCAGCAGGTCAAAAGAGCCGGTCATGGCCCAGAGTTGCAGTTCCTGTTTTACATTGCTGAACTGGATTTTATGAACCAGGTTTTCAATCCGCTCCTGCAAAACAGCATCAAAAGATTGCTCCCATGCATTTTCCAGGTAACCGATGGCATCGTTTCCAAAGGATAATATTTTTCCTTCTACCAATGCGGAAATCTCTGTATCCGGATCGTCCAGCAATTTAATAAGTGATTCTATTTCTTTAGGATCCAATTTCAATGCGTTAATAATTGTTGTGTTTTGATTCCTTTAATTATTTTTGCCGGATGTTAAACCTGCAATTTGCAGCGGATTATATTCGTCACCGCTTCAGTTCCAAAACCCGCCATGGTGTTCACTCGCCTTTTGTATATAAACTCGTTGATGAAATAATTTACGATTTTCATGCCAAAGAAATTTATCATTCTGTTGAACAGGCCCGGGAGGGATTACTGAAAGATGAACGGGTTATTACCATTACCGATCTGGGAGCGGGTTCGCAACTCAATACCAACCGGCAAAAACAGGTAAAAACACTTGCTAAAAATGCCCTGAAACCGGCACGCTTAGCCCAGTTAATTTACCGTCTGGCACATTATTTTAATCCCGCCACTGCCATTGAACTGGGTACCTGCCTGGGGATTACCACTGCTTACCTTGCCAAAGCAATACCTAAAGGTAATGTAATCAGCGTAGAAGGTTGTCCGCAAACGGCAGCTGTTGCAGCCGAAAACCTGGAGAATCTGGGAATTAAAAATGCAGATCTTCGGGTTGGAAATTTTGATACCCTTCTGCCCGAAATTATAAATTCTGAAGAGGTGCTTGATTTTGTTTTTATCGATGGAAATCATCGTAAAGAAGCAACTTTAGATTATTTTAAAGCCTGCCTGCCAAAGCTTTCCGCCAATGGCATTATGATTTTCGATGATATCTACTGGAGCAGGGGAATGAAAGAGGCCTGGCAGGAAATTAAAGATCATCCGCGGGTAACGCTAAGCATTGATCTGTTCTGGATCGGGCTGGTATTTGTGCGCCCAGGCCAGGTTAAAGAGCATTTTAAAATCAGGTTTTAGTGGTTCATGTACCATTAAAAAACTTTAACCTGCTTAAACATATTCCAGAGAATCTATTAACCAGGAATTCCCGCTTCTGGTAAGCTTTAAAAGCATCACAATAGTCGTTAATCTGATATATACTTTCGTGGTATCCGGGCTTTGAGGTTTCAACACGTACTGCCCTTTTTTGGCAAGATGGAATGTTTCATCCAAATCATGTGTCTGTAGAACAAGGTCAAACTCAAATCCCTGGGCAGGACCATCATACTGCGGATACTTTTCGAGATTAGCATCGGCAATTTTAAAATAGTTGCGGAACTGATTGATATACTGATCAGATACAAAACCGCTTTTTTTCAGTTCAGCCAAATATTTTTCAGTTTCCCCGAAGTTAACCCTGTAGGCTTTTGTGGAATCTCCGGGTTTGCCCGAAATCAAATCGAATTGCTTCAGACGTTCCATGTTTTCCTCGTACCATTTTAAAAAATTGCGTACCGCTTTTTTCGGCGTTTCGGCTTGTTTTACTTTATAGTAGTATGGTGAGTGCATTGCCTGGCTTTCATGAAATGTGAAAAAAAGGGCCAGCAATAGAACAAAAGCAATCGTTTTTTTAAGCATCAGGTTAATTTTGAAAATCGATATTCAGCTCGGGGTGAAACTGATTTCAATTCATGTTATTTTTAAACAAACGAATAAAATTCCCGCCCATTATTTTGCGGATATCTTTTTTGCTGTAGCCTCTTTTAATCATTTCTTTTATAATTTCAGGATAAGCGGTAATGTCGTCCAAACCCTGGGGAGTGGAATTAACGCCGTCAAAGTCAGATCCGAAACCAACATGATCTGCACCGATGAGCTTAATAATGTGGTCCATATGGTCGACAATAACCGACAGGCCGGGCCTCATCTGCTGTACTTCCAAAGGGTATTTCTTAAATAAATATTCATTGGCGAAATAAGGCTCAGGATTGAGTTTCAATAATGAATCACGCTCCTGCTTATGTTTAACCTTAAATTCATCATCCAGCTTTTGATATTCCGGAGAAAGGAATCCGGAATAAAAGTTCATGTTGATTAATCCGCCGTTTTTGCCAATGGCGATAATCTGCTCGTCTTTTAAATTTCTGAATACAGGACATAAACTGTAGCAATTGCTGTGAGACACAATTACCGGTTTGCTGCTGGTTTGGATAGCATCCCAAAAAGTTTTTTCGCCCACGTGGGAGAGGTCTACCATCATGCCCAGTTTGTTCATTCTACTGATGATTTCTTTTCCGAAAGGAGATAAGCCCAATTGCGTTGAAGGTCTGCCGGAACCTGATTTTGCGGCCCTGCTTTCTTCCATTGCCGAGCTGGCCCATTCTGTGGAATTGTTCCAGGTTAAGGTCAGGTAGCGGGCTCCGCGGTTAAACAGCGAGTCGAGATTGGAGAGTTTATTTTCGATCATGTGGCCGCCTTCCACGCCGATCATGGAACCCAGCTTTTGAAGTTTTACGGCCTTTTTTAAATCAGAGGGAGTTTTAACCAGCATCATTTTTTCGGGATTGCGGTCTATCCATGCATAGAGCGTATCAATTTGCCTGTTGGCATAGGAGAACGGATTTTGTTTATATCCGTCGCACCACACCGAAAATATTTGTACATCCATGCCGGCTTCCTTCATTCTGTTTAAATCAGAATGCGTACGGCCTTTCAGGTTCTGGTCAAAACGATACCCGTTTTCCAGGGCCGTGGTCAGAATATCATTGTGGGTATCGATCAGTACATTTTTAAAATGTACTTTTTTGTAATCCTGACTGTAGGAAAATGGAATGCTGAGGATAAACAGCGCTGCTAACAGAACAGCGGTTCTTTTTATTTTAATGCCTGAAAAAATCATCCCGTAAAGTAAGGATTTGCCGGAAGCTAAGCAAGTTTGAAACCTACAGGCTTTTAAAATGCTTCTCCCAGGGATAAATAGAATCCGGTTTGACGGCTTTCTCCCGCTCTTTTTTCGCCAATGCCATAATCCATTCGGATGCTTAATCCACGCTCCACATCAAAGAAATACCTGAATCCTCCGCCAAGGGATGGTTTCAGGTTGGCAAAATTCAGATTGCCGTTGCTGTAAACGGTGCCGCCGCCTGCAAATCCTACCAGCGCAAAACGCGGAATAAAACGATAACGGATTTCTGCCTGCAGGGCCATTAAATTCTGATCGCGGAAGCGGCCGGTATAATATCCCCGCATCATCTGGTCATTGCCCAGCTGAGGCAATAAATAAAAAGGGGTATTTGAGCCCTGAATGGTTTGGTAATTGGCATTAACGCCCAAAATTAACTGGTTGCCAAGGGATTTAAAAGTTCTGAAATCCAGTTTGGTAAAGCTGCCTTCAAAATTTTGGTCGCCAAAAACTGCGGGTGCGTAGGAGTAATTCAACTTGAGATAGGTTCCTGAGCTGCTGTAGGTATTTGAATTTCTGCTATCCAGAATTTGTGAAATTCCTGCAAATAGTACCTGGCCTCCGTTTTTCCCTCTCAGGAGAAGCAGTGGATTTGAACTGTTTGTGGGTTCATCGCCAAAGTCATAATCGTGTTTTTCAAAGCTTGCATTTATTCCGGTATAGGATACTTTGCCTGTTTTTTTCTCCGCTTCGGCAATTACGCGAAAGAGTTTCTGCGTGACTTTAAGTTCATCCGATTCGCGGGTTTGAGGACCGGTGCCATAAAAGTTAAAGGGAAAATTTTTATACCGTATTTCATTAAAATAGTGGTAGCGGTTTTGCGGAGTCCAATAATCTGTTTGAAGTTTTAAGTTGACCTGCTTTTGAGTAGTGTAGGTAGCCATGCCTGTAACCGATGAATTTCTTGTCAGGGTATCCTGGCGGTCGGAGTAAAATGAATAAAGGGTAAGGGCTCCAAACTCCAGGCCGGTTTCCTGCGAATAACCTACAGCCGGCAAGGGTATAAAGCTGCTGGACCGGGTTGTATCTTTTTCGTTTGAAAAAAGCTTTTTGATTAGTTTTTTTTGAGCAAATACGCTAAAGGGCGTAAATAAAGCTATTGTAAACAGAATGATGAGGCTCAGCAATGGTTTTTTCATACGAAGCGCCAAGATAGGATTTTGTATGAATTGGCCGTTTATCTGTTTCTGTAAGTAATTGAAAATAAACTTGCATTGTTTGAGGCTATCTATTGTAAATATTCTGTGTATAATAGCATTTTATTAATCGACTTAATTTTAATAAAATGCTTTGGCTCTTTATTCTGACCTCAGGCCGGCGGAACTTTCGATGCGACAAAGTCGTAATTCCCGCTCATCCTCGTTACAAACGAGGACGATAAGAGAAAGATATCTTTACAACAACTTAAAGGCATGCGGGGATGTATTTAAAAATTAGAAAGAGTGAGTTGTTGTGGCCGCTATTATTTCTATTTCCTGTTCTTTTAAGCGTGAGTAGTTTTGTAATTGATTGTGTTTTAGATTTTAATACTGCAATTGATAATGTAAGCTATCTCTGGGGGTATTTTATATATTATTTATTTTTTAGATTATGGGCTTTTATACCTGTTATCTTTCTATATGTAGCTATCTTCACAAGAAGCAAGCAATACTCTTTAGGTTACAAGATCCTATTTATATTACTTACTTCTGCTCTTTATTCTTTGGGGTTTTTCACAAACGATTTAAGCATGTTTCTTCATCAATATACTGATATAAAAAGGGTTATTTCTTATTTCACATCGTCACTTACCTTAACGTTTATATTTGAATATTTTAAAAGCAAGAAGTAGGATACATAAAAAGTAGAGATTAACACATATCGTCCTCATTAAAAACGAGGACGATAAGAGGTTCTTAATGACACTTCGGGTCAGTATAATAGTTTAAAGGCATTCCTGCAAACAGAACTTAAAACAGGAACGTTTGATCTAGCAACTCATTTTCTAAAGAGTTTTGGAGCGTTTTTGGAGGGAGTAAATTATGAAAATACTCATAGTTATATTAGTAAGGACAATGCAAACACATATGCCGGTGATTATGCCGCACGTTTAGCAGAAAGGCAAACGCATAAAATATTAGTTAAAGTCTCCCAAAAATGCCCATAGCCAGACAAAATCTTGAGAATATTATAAAGCTTTTTTCAATTCTTGCAATCCAAATCGCAATCATAATTCCGCTAATCAATAGTTTTGAAGAAGGATTCGAAGAAAGACTATTGCCGATTATTTTAATCGACTTGTTATTGATTATTTTGATGTATTTGATAATTGATTGGGGTGTGAAATCAATTTATCACCCAGCTAACATTGACTTTTATAGGAGATTTTTAATACTAATATCAATATGTTCGTTTCCTGCAGTATATGGCATTGTCAAAGCTTTTTTCTTTCCTGAAATATTGCCAATAGTATCTCTGATTCTACCTTATGTAATTACATTAAGCTGGCTTGGTAATTTGGTGTGCTATTTTAAGTTGATACCAAAAAAAGGCTAGAAATAAGTGCTATTCCATACTGCCGGGAGATGGATTTAGGTCTGAAAATATATGTACTTTGGGTCCCATATCGTCCTCGTTTATAACGAGGATGAGTGAGGATTGCGATTCCATCGCTCAAAACAGCCACGTTCACACCATGGCCTTTTGGCTTGTTAAACTAAGGATAGCCCTGCGGGTCGGGGCCAGCGATTGTCAGAAAAGCATTAACTCTCATTTCAATTTGAATACTTGCAACCATTCAGTCGCAAACTGAAATGCAATTTATTGGTTGCTAAAATTATTTTGAAATAATTGTGTACTTTGATTGCGACAAAGTCGCAATTCCCGCTCATCCTCATTACAAACGAGGACGATAAGAGACTTAAGGGGGGTTACATACGTAGATATAACGATTTTTATAAACTTTGCCGAGTTGTTGCGGATAAAACAAACAGAATGAAGATCGTACTATACACCGCTAGATGTTTTGCATCGGTTAATAAATTGAATAGATTGAAAAAAATAATCTCAATAATCATATTATCATTCATTGCTTTCGGCTGCAAAGCCCAAACGGTGGTGAGCCAAACAAAGGCTTCGGGCAATAATATAGTTTATGCAAATTCCGGTAAAGTTGAAAATACAGGCAGGATAATCATTAGAAATGAAAAAAATAAATTGGGGGATCAATAGCATTTGCTAATCTGTCTTCAATAGAGCAAAACAGGATTAAAAACTTGAACTCTTCCGAAATGACTGGTTACAACTTATCCAATTTAAAAGTAGGTACTAAAGGAAAAGCATCTAATTGTAAGTAGCGGTTGTATCATGAAAAATATATTTCTAATTATACTATTTTTTTTATTTGCGCTTTTGGGCTGTATTACTAAAAAAGCAGTTATATCAAAGAACATTTTTGAAAGCGATGATAGTTTAAAAGAAATAGACACCCAATTTTATAACTGTAATGGTTTTGTAATTGATAAGTCTGATGGAATAAAAAAAGACTCCGTGTATTTAAACGTAAATATCTCTAGCTGTATTGATGGACTAACAATACCCTATGCCAGTTTATGGATAAAAAGTAATGACGGGAATTATGAGAAAAAATTTACTTGCAATAAGTTCGGCAAAATTACAATTCCATTAAAACTAGGATATTATACAATTCAATCCTCATCGGTACATTTTAATACGGTGAAAACCCCATTGCTTACATTATACCCTGTCAATTATAATCTTAAAATATATCTGGGAGGAGGCGATCCTATTATTGATTAGCTGTCGAATGGCTTTTACCGGCCTGACAGAAACCTTAGGTTACAATACGTACATAAATTATTTGCCCATATAGTCCTCGTTTATAACGAGGATGAGTGAGGTTTGTGATTCCATCGCTCAAACTAACCACCTACATGCCATTGCCTTTTGGGTTGTTAAACTAAGGATGGACCTGCGGGTCGGGGCCAGAGATTGTCAGAAAAGCATCGCGTCTCATTTCAATTTGATAACTTGCAAACATTCAGTTGCAAACTGAGATGCAATTGATTGGTTGCTAAAATTTATTTTGAAACAATTGTGTACTTTAATTTCGACAAAGTCGCAATTCCCGCTCATCCTCGTTACAAACGAGGACGATAAGATTTTGAAGGCGACCTATGTAGACTGGCTTAAATCAATAACACAAAACGATACCAAATTCCCAACATCCTTTACCGCTGAACAGGAAGCGACCTATTTTTATTTCCTTGAAAAATTCAGGGAACTATATGATCAATATAACAAACCAGTTAATTCAGGTCTTAAACCAGGAGCTATGTTTGATGTTTTTAGTAAGACCACAAATTGTAAGTAACAAACTAGTAAGCATAGAGCATGAAAAAAATAATTTCCATAGTAATTTTGACATTGATTGCATTCGGTTGCAAATCCCAAACCATAGTAAGCCAGACAAGAGTTTCGGGTAAAACGATTAATTACGTCAACACCGGCAAAGTTGAAAAAACAGGTAGGATAATTGTCGGTAATCAAAAAAATAAACTAAAGGACATCAAACCTTATTTCCCCCCGTCCGCAGGTGTCATACCCGATTTAAATATAGCAAAACTAGATGAGAGCCAATTAACGAGGATACTTTTAGAGGCTCTGTCGATTAATAAGCTTAAACAGATGCAGGATCAAAAGGATTTTTACATTTTTCTTTATCTGAGCGATAAAGGCGAAATACTGGAACTGTCGTTTTTTGCTGACCAAAAAACTAAGATTAATGCACAGGAATTGGAATATATCGAAACAAACATCAAGAACCGAATACATGCCACATTTTCGAAGGATGATTTGAAAGGATCTAACTTTATACCCTTGCTGCGAAGCTTCAACTTTGCAAAGTTACTGCAGTTAAAACAATCATATTAGGGAAATGGAATTGCGGAATATGGTTACAAGGACGCACGAGATGTTACCAACCGAACATTTATCATTCTGGATTGTCAGTGAAATCGTTTTTATCTCAGCTGAAAAAGTTTGAACATATTAGTATTTTCAAAATATCGGTTTTAAACCCCTCAATGTTATGAGACATTTCTTTACCATCCGATTAAACCTAAAAACCAAGTGTGCTTACAAGAAAAGCTCGTTACCATGGATTAAAGAAACATGAAGAAAGCAATAATAGCTATGTGTATGATCTTTACATGCTTTAAATGTAAAGCCCAAAGTGTATCAACAAAAAGTACCGGCAATCGGGAGACCTACTCGGTAACCCGGCATGAAGAAAAAGCAACAATAATTAAAAAGAAAAATAAGTTTTTCGAAGTTAATCCTAATTACCCCCCATATCGTCCTCGTTTGTAACGAGGATGAGTGAGGATTGCGATTCCATCGCTCAAACCAACCACCTACACATCATGGCCTTTTAGTTTGTTAAACAAAGGATGGACCTGGGGGTCGGGGCCAGCGATTGTCAGAAAAGCATTAACTCTCATTTCAATTTGATTAATTGCGAACATTGAGTTGCAAACTGAAATGCAATTGATTGGTTGGTGAAATTTATTTTGAAACAATTGTGTGTTTTAATTGCGACAAAGTCGCAATTCCCGCTCATCCTCGTTACAAACGAGGACGATAAGAGCTTTCGGCATTGCCTGCTACCTGTGAATCAGAGCAAAGGGGCACATTCGGCGGTGTATCTGATGGGGCTACATATCAATTAATACAAAAATCAGATCAAAGCATTGTTTCACTGTCTTTTTACGCTCCGCATACTTATTTAAAGAATTGTTTGCCAAATAATCCTGAATTTAAAATTCTTACCGGAATGGTTAATACGTTAGATCAGCTTAGCTATCTTACCTCCTCAATGCTTCATTAAGAATAATAATAGGTGTAAACTTTTTCTCAAGTTCCAATTATCATTCGGTCATCAAAACCAATTACTTACTTTTGGCCTTTTAACAGAAAGACTATGAGCATTCAAAGAGGACCTATATCTCAGTTTATTGAGAAAAATTACCTGCATTTTAACGCTGCGGCGTTGGTAGATGCGGCTAAAGGATACGAAACCCATCTGGACGAGGGCGGAAAAATGATGATTACCCTGGCCGGTGCCATGAGTACCGCCGAACTGGGAATATCATTGGCTGAGATGATCCGTCAGGATAAAGTATCAATTATTTCCTGCACCGGTGCCAACCTGGAAGAGGATATTATGAACCTGGTGGCGCATTCGCATTACAAACGTGTTCCAAACTACCGCGATCTGAGTCCGCAGGACGAGTGGGATTTGCTGGAAAATCATTACAACCGGGTTACCGATACCTGTATCCCTGAAGAGGAAGCTTTCCGCAGACTTCAGAAACATATTCATAAGATCTGGAAGGATGCCAACGATGCCGGCGAAAGTTTTTTTCCGCATGAGTTTATGTACAAGATGCTCTTAAGCGGAGATCTGGAACAATACTATGAAATAGACCCTAAAAATTCGTGGATGCTGGCTGCCGCCGAAAAGAATTTGCCTATTGTTGTTCCCGGATGGGAAGATTCAACAATGGGTAATATTTTTGCGTCTTACGTGATGAAGGGGGAATTGAAATCATCTACCGTAAGAGGCGGAATCGAATATATGGGCTGGCTGGCTGACTGGTATATTAAAAATTCATCAGGTAAAGGAATCGGTTTTTTCCAGATTGGCGGCGGTATTGCCGGAGATTTCCCTATTTGCGTAGTGCCGATGCTATATCAGGATATGGAAATGGAAAATATTCCATTCTGGAGTTATTTCTGCCAGATTTCTGATTCAACCACTTCTTTTGGTTCCTATTCGGGCGCCGTTCCAAATGAAAAAATTACCTGGGGTAAGCTCGATATTCATACTCCCAAATTTATTGTAGAGTCTGATGCTACAATTGTTGCTCCTTTGATTTTTGCCTGGGTATTAAAACAATAATAAAAATGTTTTCCAGAATCACAACTGATTCTGGAAGACTATTCTTCTATTCATATCAAAAACGTCTTTTGAAACAAATCAAAAGGCGTTTTTCATTAATTTAGAATGATTATAAATTGTTAATATTGGTCACCTAAATGTCACCCTTACTTGAATAAAGCATACTTTTGTCAACCGAAAAATGTGGTTTTAATACAAAAAACTAACTGCATGTTCGATTATTTACATTTAAAATTTAGCATAAAATACTCAATATGAGAAGCATCTCATTGTTTTTTAGAAGTGTTAGCAAGTCACTGATCTTAGTAACATCATTAAGCATAATGTCGGTTTTTAACCTTCATGCGCAGGATGTTGGGGCAGGGGCTGCCATCTTCAAGCAAAAATGTACATCATGCCATGCCATTGGCAAGGTAGTTATTGGTCCGGCACTTAAAGGTGTTAATGACCGTCATGATGAAGCATGGTTAATTAAGTGGACTAAAAATGCGCCGGCTATGATCGCCTCGGGTGATCCGGCAGCAAAAAAGTTGTACGATCAGTATAAGCCTGCAATGATGACTGCATTCGGCGAGCTTTCTGACGATGATGTTAAAAACATTTATGCTTACATCAAAGCAGAAGAAAGCAAACCTGCTGCCGCAGCAGCCGTTCCCGGTGCAGCCGGCGGACAGGCAGCTGAAGGTTCAGGCGGAATCAGTGATTTCATGCTTGGCGGATTAATAGCTGTTATTATTATAGCTTTCCTGGTTATTCTGGTTTTAAACCGTGTAATAGGAACTCTTGAAAGAGTGATGCTTCAAAAACAGGGCATTATTACCGAAGAGGAAGAAGTTGTTGAAAAAGACAGATTTGCAGGAGTAAAAAAGCTCGCTAAAAATAAGAAGTTCATTTTCTTTATTGTTTTACTTTCGGTGATCTTTTTAGGATCGGCAGGATGGAAAGCAATGTGGGAAACCGGAGTTCAAACCGGATATCAGCCTGTTCAGCCTATCAAATTTTCTCACCAGTTACACGCAGGTATTAATAAGATAGATTGTCAGTACTGCCATACCGGAGCATTTACTTCTAAAAATGCGTCCATCCCTTCGCTTAATGTTTGTATGAACTGTCACAATTATGTGCAGGCAACCGAAAAATATAATGGCGAGATCTCTCCGGAGATTCAGAAAATCTACAAAGCATTGGATTACAATCCGGATACGAAACAATATGGCGAAGATCAAAAGCCTGTTGAATGGGTTAGAATTCATAACCTTCCTGATTTTGCCTATTTCAACCACTCTCAGCACGTAAAAGTAGCTGGTATAGAATGCCAGAAATGTCACGGTCCGATCCAGGCAATGGAAGAGGTTTACCAATACTCTCCTCTAACCATGAAATGGTGTATCAACTGTCATAAGGAAACTGAAGTGAATCATAAGGACAATGCGTATTATGATAAATTGATGGCCGCTCATGATCAGCTGAAAAAAGGTCAGAAAGTTACTGCAGCCGTTTTAGGCGGTTTGGAATGCGGTAAATGCCATTACTAATTAATAGAAAAAGAAATACGTATACAGTTTATATAGCTTAAATGGAAAGCAATAAGAAATACTGGAAAGGTTTAGAGGAACTGCACAACAGCAAAGAATTTGTTGAAAAAAACAAAGGCGAATTCTCTGAATCGCTTCCGATTGAGGAAGTGCTTAATGAAGCTGGCCTGAGCACTGTAACTCCTCGCCGTGACTTTTTGAAAGCACTGGGTTTTGGTTTAGGAGCAGTAACGCTTGCTGCTTGTAACAAAGCACCGGTAAGAAAATCTATTCCTTATTTAATTAAACCGGAAGAAATTGTTCCCGGTATACCTAATTATTATACATCAACATTTAACGGACACAGCATTTTAGTTAAGACCCGTGAAGGTCGTCCGATTAAAATTGAAGGAAATCCGAATTGTATTTTAAGCAAAGGTCGTCTTGACGCCCGCGGACAAGCTTCAGTTTTAGATTTGTATGATGTATCTAAATTAAAGGGCCCTACATATAACGGCAATTCAACAACCTGGGAACAATTAGACCAGTTTGTTAAGGGAGAGCTTAATAAAGTGCAGGCCGGTGGAAAGAAAATCAGACTGATTTCATCTACAATTAATAGCCCGTCAACAAAAGCTGTTATTGCTGATTTTACTGCTCAATTTCCGAACACTAAACATATCCAGGTTGATTCTGTATCCTATACAGGTATGATCAAAGCGAATGAAAATAGCTTTGGTAAAGCAGTTCTTCCAAGATATAATTTTGATAAAGCGGATGTAATTGTAAGTTTTGACGCTGATTTCCTTGGAACATGGATCTCTCCGGTTGAATTTAACCGTCAGTACGCTTCTAACAGAAACAATACATCATTACAAAAAGGTAAAATGTCACGTCATATCCAGTTCGAAACTGGAATGAGTATGACCGGAACCAATGCCGATGCCCGTATTCCTTTGAAACCTTCAGAGCAGGGAATCGCATTAATGAATTTATATGCTGCATTAGGCGGAAACATTTCGGGAACTAAAAAATTAGCGAACAACCCGAATGCTGATAAAGCAATTTTATTAGCAGCTAAAGAATTAAGCGCTGCTAAAGGCAAAGCAGTAGTAGTTTGCGGTTCCAATGATGTTTCTACTCAAATTCTGGTAAATGCGATCAACTCCCTTTTGGGAAGTTATGGTACTACTATCGATCTGGATAATGCTTCCTATCAGTATGCCGGTAATGATGCTGCGTTTGTAGAATTCATTAACGAAATGAAACGCGGTGAAGTTGATGCCGTTTTCTTCATCAACAGCAACCCGGCTTATGATTATGTAAATGCAAAGGAATTTACGGATGCTTTAAGCAAAGTTAAATTGCGTGTTTCATTTGCTGATCGTGAAGATGAAACAGCATCTTTATGCCAGATTATTGCGCCAGCTCATCATTATTTAGAGTCATGGGGCGATTCAAATCCGGTAGAAGGTTATTTCACAATCGTTCAGCCAACCATTAATCCGGTTAATAATACGCGTTATGCGGAAGAAGGATTATTGATCTGGTCAAATAATGCCGTTAAAGATTATTATCAGTATATCCAGAATAACTGGTCTAAAACTGTTCTGTCTTCATCAGGTTCAACCTGGAAAGATTTATTGCAAAAAGGATCAGTTTCATTAGCTGCAAAAAGCGGAGGAGCGTATTCATTTGCTCAGGATTTAAATGCAGTTTCTCAATCTATTGTTAATGGTAGTAATACATTAGCAAAAGGAGGTGATAATGCAGTGGAACTTCATATTTATGAGAACGTTGCCATTGGTGATGGTAAGGCTGCAAATAATCCATGGTTACAGGAATTGCCGGATCCGGTTTCTAAAGTTACTTGGGACAACTATGCTGCTATCGCTCCAAAATATGCCGAGAAATTAGGCATTGGCGAAAACGACATGGTGGAAGTGAAAACTGATAAATATACCATCACGCTTCCGGTATTGCTGCAGCCCGGTCAGGCAATGGGAACTGTTTCTGTTGCATTGGGTTACGGTCGTACAAAAGCAGGTAAAGCTGCCGCTGAAATTGGTCAAAATGCATATCCATTTGTTAATTTCATTAACGGAACTTTTCAAAAAGTTTCAACTGCAACCATAGCTAAGGCTGGCGGCAGATATGAACTTGCTCAAACACAAACACATCATTCTATTGAAGGCAGAAACATTATTCGTGAAACAACGCTAAAGGATTATTTAAAAGATCCTCATGCCGGTACCGGAAAAGGTCATGCACAGAATTATGATCTTTGGGACAGATACGAACAGCCTGGTCATAACTGGGTTATGGCAATTGACTTAAATGCCTGTACAGGTTGTGGTGCATGTATCGTTGCCTGTAATGCAGAAAACAATATTCCTGTAGTAGGTCGTGACGAGGTTCGCCGCCGCCGCGAAATGCACTGGATCAGAATTGATCGTTACTATACTTTCCAGGATGGTGAAGATCGTGTAACGGAAGAAAATGAGATCAAGGATCTGGAGAATATGGACAATGTGTCTGTAGTTCACCAGCCTATGATGTGTCAGCACTGTGAGCATGCTCCATGCGAAACTGTTTGTCCGGTTATTGCAACCATGCACTCTTCCGAGGGTTTAAATCACATGGCTTATAACCGTTGTATCGGAACCCGCTACTGTGCAAATAACTGTCCGTATAAAGTACGTCGTTTCAACTGGTTTAATTACTGGAATGATTCGCGTTTTGATAACTACATGAACAATGAGTTCACTCAGCTTGTATTGAATCCGGATGTTACACCACGCTCACGCGGGGTAATGGAGAAATGTTCCATGTGTATACAAAGAATCCAGGCAGGTAAACTTCAAGCTAAATTAGAGAAACGTCCTTTAAAAGATGGAGATGTAAAAGTAGCTTGTCAGCAAACCTGTCCAACCAATGCCATTATCTTCGGGGATGGAAACGATCCGGAATCAGAAGTTTCTAAAGCATTGAAAAGCGAGCGTACGTATTACGTTTTAGAAGAAATTAATACGATACCTGGTGTTGGATATCAGACCAAAGTTAGAAATACAGTAGAGGCTTAATTGATTTCATACATTAGAAATTTAGAGAAATATGTCATCTCATCACGAATCCATACTTAGAGAACCCTTAGTTACCGGGCAGAATATTACATATGCCAAGGTTACTCACGATATCTTGGTTCCTGTAGAAAATAAACCCAATAAAGCCTGGTGGATTGGCTTTACAATTGCAGCTTTAGGTGCATTGCTTTGGGTAGTTGCAGTAAGTTATACCTTTTGGTTTGGTATTGGAACCTGGGGTTTAAATAAAACAGTAGGCTGGGCCTGGGATATCACCGGTTTCGTATGGTGGGTAGGTATTGGTCACGCCGGAACATTAATTTCTGCGGTACTATTACTCTTCCGTCAGAACTGGCGGAACTCCATTAACCGATCGGCAGAAGCAATGACCATTTTTGCGGTAATTTGCGCCGCAACCTATATTGTTTCACACATGGGTCGTCCATGGTTGGCATATTGGGCTTTACCTCTTCCAAACCAGTTCGGTTCATTATGGGTAAACTTTAACTCACCATTAGTATGGGACGTGTTTGCCATCTCCACTTACTTCTCGGTATCATTAGTATTCTGGTACACTGGTTTACTACCTGATATTGCTACTATCCGCGACAGAGCAACAGGTTTACGCCGTAGGATTTATTCTGTTCTTTCATTTGGATGGAATGGATCAGTGAAATCATGGCAGCGATTTGAAATTGTATCTCTTATTCTTGCAGGTATCTCAACTCCATTAGTACTTTCGGTGCACACTATTGTATCTATGGACTTTGCAACCTCGGTTATTCCGGGATGGCACACCACAATTTTCCCTCCCTATTTCGTTGCCGGAGCTATTTTCTCAGGATTTGCCATGGTGCAAACCCTGTTATTAATCGCCCGTAAAGTGTTGGGATTTGAAAATTATATCACCATGTTCCATATTGAATCGATGAATAAGATCATCATTTTAACAGGTTCAATTGTAGGAGTTGCATATTTAACAGAACTTTTTATTGCCTGGTACTCTGGTGCAGAATATGAGCAGTACGCATTCCTTAACCGTGTAAGCGGACCATACTGGTGGGCTTACTGGAGCATGATGCTTTGCAACGTAATTACTCCGCAGTTATTCTGGTTTAAAAAGTTGAGAACAAGTATTGCAGCATCATGGATATTATCAATTGTTGTAAATATCGGTATGTGGTTCGAGCGTTTTGTAATTATCGTTACTTCATTACACCGTGATTATCTTCCATCAAGCTGGGTTATGTTTTACCCAAGCGTAATTGATGTATGTATTTTTATTGGTTCCATCGGAGTATTCTTCACCTTATTTTTACTTTTCCTTCGGGTGCTTCCTGCAATTGCAATGGCCGAGGTTAAATTATTGCTGAAGAGTTCCAGTGATCAGGCGAAACAAAAGCTGATTAGGGAAGATGCTGTACCTAAAGAACAGGCCGCATATTACCAGGAATCATTAAATAAATTTGACAGCATTTCACACGAATCTGAATACGCAAAAAGCTAGAAATGAGCAACACGAAATATATATTAGGTCATTTTGAAGATCCGGATGATCTGATGCACGGGATTGATAAACTTCATGAAAATAACGTAAGTATTTATGATGTTTTTACGCCGATGCCAATTCACGGAATTGAAGATAAATTAGGTATAAAGCGTTCGCGTTTGCCCAAAGTGGCTTTCCTCTTTGGAATAACCGGTACCATTACTGCATTTTCAATGCTTTATTTTATGCTGGTTATTGATTGGCCAATGAATATTGGTGGTAAGCCGGCCTTCGCATTCCCGGATTTTATCCCCGTAATGTTTGAGCTTACCGTTTTATTCTGTGCATTTGGTATGGTGGGTACATTTTTTTATGCAACGCATCTGTTCCCTGGACGTGCACCACGTGTAATGGACCTAAGAGCAACTAACGACCGCTTTGTTATAGCAATTGATGCTAAGGAAAATCCATATCCTACAAAAATTGATGATATTTTAAAAGATGCTGGTGCTGTAGAAATTAAGCATAATGAAAGGAAATATGTTAGTTATGAATAAGCTTTTATTAGTACGTGCTGCTTTTATGAGTGTTGCTGTAGCAGCTGTTATATCTTCCTGTGCTGATAAGCGCAGTACAGGATTAGAATTTGCCCCCAATATGTACGAAGCAAAAGCGTATAATCCGGATCAGGCGAATCCTAATTTTAAAAACGGTCAAACTGCCCAAACACCACCTGAAGGAACTTCACCACAGGGCTTTGATAAATCTGAAGAGTATCCGAATACACCGGAAGGATATCAGGCTGCAAGCAGTGGTATGAGAAATCCACTGCCGGTTACTATTCCAACTTTACAGGAAGGAAAAGCATTGTATGTGAATATGTGTTCGCATTGCCATGGATACCAGGGCGAAGGCGATGGATCAATTGTTAAAATGGGAAAATTCCCTGGTCCTCCATCTTATTCAAAAGGTACTTCTTCCCGTGGTGGAGCTATGAAGGATTTAACGGATGGTAAAATATTTCATACCATTACTTACGGACTTAACTTAATGGGACCACATAAAAATCAACTATCTCCAAACGAGCGCTGGAAGATTGTTATGTATGTTCATGAATTACAAAAATTACAGTAGTCAATTGCAAAACCAGATGGGAACTAACAATCATAGTCATAATTTCAACGAACAATTTGAATTTACAGGTAAAGCAAAAACCTGGAGTTTAATAGCTATCCTGATTGGTATACTTGCTATTGCATACGGTTTTTTTACCGATCATGCAGAGCGTACTTTTGCCAATTTGCTGTTAATGTCTTATTATTTTACCTGTGTTTGTGCTGCAGGATTATTTTTTCTTGCCGTACAATATGTAGCTCAGGCAGGGTGGCCAACCGGATTTTTACGGGTGCCTCAGGCTTTTTCAAGAGTGCTTCCAATAGCGTCTTTAATATTACTGGTTGTTTGTGCTTCCGGATTATTAACGCACAACTTGTATCACCACTGGAACGGAGAAGGTCTTTCTGATCCTGCTAGTGAAAATTACGATCCGATTATTGCCGGTAAATCAGGTTATTTAAATGTGCCGTTTTTCTTAATCAGATTAGTTCTATTTTTAGGAGCCTATAGCTTTTTTGCTTACTTATTTAATAAATTTTCTAAACGCGAAGATCTTTATGGCGGATTAGTAAATTATGACAAGAGTATTAAATGGTCGGCAATATTCCTGATTATCTTTGGTTTTACAACTCCAATCTGGGCTTTCGATACAATTATGTCTTTAGAAGCTCATTGGTTCTCAACCATGTTTGGCTGGTATAATTTTGCAGCAATGTGGTTGTGTGGATTATGTACAATTGCATTAACGATTATCTTTTTAAAGAAAGCCGGATATATGAGCTGGATCAATGAAAATCATTTTCATGATTTAGGAAAATTTATTTTCGGATTCAGTATTTTCTGGACATACGTATGGTTTTCTCAGTTCATCCTGATTTACTATGCAAACATGCCCGAAGAAACAGTTTATTTCTACAAGCGTTGGGAGCCTGAATATTTGCCTTGGTTCTGGGTTAACATCGTTATAAATTTTGTAGCCCCGGTATTAATGTTAATGAGTCGTAATTCTAAACGGAAAATGAATTCATTGATGGTTGTTTGTATCATGCTTTTATTAGGTCACTGGTTAGATTATTATATGATGATCATGCCGGGAACTGTTGCTGAGCACAGAGGTTTTGGAATAATTGAAATTGGTACTGCAATAGGTTTTGCAGGTTTATTTATATTCCTGATGTTAAATCAATTAAGTAAAAGATCATTGGTGCCGGTTAATCATCCATTCCTGGAAGAAAGCTTACATCATCAGATTTAAAGTTTAATATAGGAATAGTTACACATGAACGTATTGTTTGTTAAAAATATGGGTTTAAAAAGAATTTTCAATATCAGATCAATTGTCACCTGTTTGATAGTCATTGCTTTATCAGCTAATGTATTTCAGGCAAGTGCTCAATCTGCAGATTCAACAGCAGTTTCCAACACAACTGCTGTGGATACCGCTGCAAAAACAGCTCCTGCAACAGTATCACCTGCGTCTGCACCATTGATCAGCACAGATGTAGACACCACAAAAATGGCTTCAGTTAGTGCGGCTCCTGAAAAAGCAGATCTGTCGGCAGAGTACAAATCTGCCTCATATTACTTTCTGATGTTTTTCCTTTTTTGCGTTTTCATTGCGATCATAGGAAAAATATTAAAGGTTTATGAGCTAAGCCGTGATATGCAGGGGCAAAAGCAACCTGTTGACTGGAGAAAAGTCCAGGGTATCCTGTTTATTGTTGCTTTGATAGTTGGTATGTATGGAGTTTACTGGTCCTATGCGGTTCAGGGACCAATGTTCAGAATGGAATCTGCTTCCGAGCATGGTGAACGTATCGACTTCATGTTTGATATCACTTTAATTATTACCACAATCGTATTCATCCTGACACATATTGTTTTATTTGGATTTTCTTTCAAATACCGCGGATCTGTTAAGAAGAAAGCTTATTTCTATCCTCACAACAATGCAATTGAGCGAATCTGGACTATAGTTCCTGCGATTGTTTTAACTGTACTGGTTGTATTTGGTTTCTTTACCTGGAGAAGTATTACTAATCCGCCGGAAGATGAGCAGAAAAAGGCTTTACTTATTGAAGTAAGAGGCGAGCAATTCAAATGGAACATTCGTTATTCCGGAGCTGACAATCAAATAGGCTTAAGTAATTATAAATTAATTACACCAACCAATGGTTTGGGTATAGATTTCAAAGATCGCAAAAGCTGGGATGATAAACTTGCCGGTGAGATCGTAGTTCCGGTAAACCGTCCGGTACGTGTTTCTGTCGGATCAAAAGATGTTCTTCATAGTTTTTACCTGCCAGATTTCAGAGTTCAGATGAATGCTGTTCCGGGTATGGCAACATTCTTCCAGTTTACTCCTCGTTTAACAACCGAAGAAATGCGTGAGAAGCGCAATGATCCGGCTTATAACTACACTTTATTATGTGCTAAAATTTGTGGCGCAGGCCATTATAACATGCAGGCTAAAGTAACTGTAGTATCTGAAAAGGAATATGCAGAGTGGATTGCTAAGCAGGCGCTGATGTATAATGATGATGTTAAAAAGGAACTTCAGATGGCTGATCAAAAAGCATCTTCTGAAAATAAATCAGTAGCGTTAAATACTAATATTAAAAGATAAGAGAGATTATGGCAAGCACAGCAATACACGACACAGCCGTACTACACCACCATGATCACGGTCATGACGGACATCATAAAGAGAACTTTATAACCAAGTACATTTTCAGCCAGGATCATAAAATGATTGCAAAGCAATTTTTGATCACTGGTATCATCATGGCAGTTATTGCAATGGTAATATCTGTACTCTTCCGCTTGCAGCTGGGATGGCCGGATAAAACATTTCCTCTTTTGGAAACATTTTTAGGTGGCTGGGCAGAAGGTGGTAGAATAAAACCCGATTTTTATCTGGCTCTGGTAACAATACATGGTACCATGATGGTGTTTTTTGTATTAACTGCCGGTTTAAGCGGAACCTTTAGTAACTTATTAATCCCATTGCAATTAGGTGCAAGAGATATGGCTTCGCCATTTTTAAACATGCTTTCATACTGGTTCTTTTTCACAGCCTGTGTGATCATGATGGCTTCATTCTTTACAGCGACCGGTCCTGCAAGTGCAGGCTGGACAGTTTATCCTCCGCTTTCTGCATTGCCTAAAGCAATTTCCGGATCTGGAATAGGGATGACTTTATGGCTGGTAAGTATGACCTTCTTTATAGCTTCTTCTTTAATCGGAGCATTAAACTATATCAGCACCGTATTAAATATGCGTACTAAAGGTATGGATATGTGGAAAATGCCTTTAACAATCTGGGCATTCTTCTTAACAGCGATTATTGGTGTATTATCATTCCCGGTGTTAGTTTCTGCGGTTGTTTTATTAATATTCGACAGAAGTTTTGGTACTAGCTTTTACCTTTCCGATATCGTAATTGCCGGACAGGTTTTACCAAATCAAGGTGGAAGTCCAATCCTCTGGGAGCACCTTTTCTGGTTCCTTGGTCACCCGGAAGTATATATTGTAATTATGCCTGCTTTGGGTATAACTTCTGAAGTTATTGCAACTAACTCACGCAAGCCGATCTTTGGTTACCATGCAATGGTTTATTCATTAATTGGTATTACAGTACTTTCATTTATAGTATGGGGTCACCATATGTTCGTAACGGGAATGAATCCATTTCTGGGCGGAGTATTTATGATCACAACTCTTATTATTGCCGTTCCATCTGCAGTAAAAACGTTCAACTATCTTGCTACTTTATGGAGAGGTAATATTCGTTTTACTCCTGCAATGTTATTCGCAATTGGTTTGGTTTCCTTCTTTATCTCTGGTGGATTAACCGGTATATTTTTAGGAAATGCAGCTCTGGATATTAACCTCCACGATACGTATTTTGTAGTAGCTCACTTTCACCTGGTAATGGGTTCAGCGGCTATTTTCGGAATGTTATGCGGTGTGTACCATTGGTTTCCAAAAATGTTTGGCCGTTTAATGGACGAGAAATTAGGATACCTGCATTTCTGGTTAACATTTATTGGGGCCTACCTGGTATTTTTCCCGATGCACTTTATGGGTCTGGATGGCGTTCCGCGTCGTTACTATGCCTTTACAGAATTTGAGTTTATGAAAGAATGGTTAACAGTTAACACATTTATTACATGGGCTGCTATTCTTTCTGCACTGGCGCAGGTAGCATTTTTATGGAATTTCTTTTACTCTATATTTTACGGTAAGAAATCTTCCCAGAATCCTTGGCAGTCCAATACAATAGAGTGGACTACTCCGGTAGAGCGTATCCATGGTAACTGGCCAGGAGAAATTCCAACAGTTTACCGTTGGCCATATGATTACAGCAAACCTGGTCATCATGAAGATTTTATTTCGCAGGTAACGCCGTTTTCAGAAACGATGAGTTCTAATTTGCCTCATGATTTTGAAGGTAATCCGGAAGCGGAAAGAATTCAGGAAGAATGGATCAAAAATAATCCGGTACCGCAAAAGGCTACCGAAGAGGTTTAAATATTACCATTTCGATTCAGCAATACACGCATTTAAATATGCATCTATTGGGGTATCTGCCATAAGTACTTACTTGCAGATACCCCAATTTTATACTATAAAAGCTAAATGTATCCCTCAAGCGAAAAGAGATTTCTGAAGATTAATTTTATTTCAATTATTACTCTTTTTGTTTTAATTCTTGCCGGTGGAATTGTTAGAAGTTCCGGTTCCGGGATGGGCTGCCCCGATTGGCCAAAATGTTTCGATCAATTTATCCCCCCTACAAATTCATCTCAGTTACCAGATAATTATCTTCAAAAATATGTGGATAAACGGGTTGCCAAGAATGAACGTTTTGCCAAGATGTTAGATGTTTTCGGCTTTGGAGATATGGCTATAAAAATCCGTAAAGATCAAAGCATATTTGAACATGAAGAATTTAATGCAGTAAACACCTGGATCGAATATATCAATAGGCTGATCGGCGTAATCTGTGGATTTTTATTGATCGGATGCTTGTTTTTCTCGGTTACGTATATCCGCTCACGCAAGAAAATATTTTTTTTAAGTCTTCTGAATTTAATTTTAGTTGGATTTCAGGGCTGGCTTGGTTCTATAGTCGTTTCTACAAATTTACTATCCTGGGTAGTTACGGTTCATATGTTACTGGCTTTAGCAATTCTGGCCATTAGCATCTATACTTATTTTCAGGCAAAAGTTTGGCGTGAACGTCATATTTTGACAAACAGATCAGAACCTTATTTACGGGGATTCGCTATTTTTGCGATCTTATTAACACTGGTTCAGATTACATTAGGAACTACTGTAAGAGAGCAAATAGATGAGATTGCCAAAAGCATGAATAATATGGGGCGTTCTGAATGGGTTTCAAATGTGGGATCCAATTTTAATATTCACAGAGATCTTGCAATTGCTGTAGTTATTGTTAATGTAATTCTTTTTGTAATGGTAAGGAGCCGGTATTTGTTAAACGGACTTCAATTTAAGTTTATATCTCTGATTATATTTTTAATTGTATTACAGATTATAACAGGAATCGTATTATCCTATCTGGCTCTGCCTCCGGTTAGTCAGGCTACGCATCTCTTTTTAGCAAGTTTATTGTTTGGTGCTCAGTTCTATTTAATGCTATTGTTGGGAAGAAATAAAATGTATAGACGGAAATTAGCGTGAAGAATTTTCTATCAGACTTTAAAAAATTAATAAAGCTTCGGTTAACATTAACTGTCGTTTTTTCTGCCTCTGTTTCTTTTCTTATCGGAAGTAAAGTTCAGGGCGATATCATTTGGGTTAATTGGTTTATATTAACAATTGGCGGATTTTTGGTTACTTCTGCCGCCAATGGATTTAACGAGATTATCGAAAAAGATCTGGATAAATTAATGCTTCGTACCCTGGATCGTCCCATTCCGGCTGGACGGATGACAACGGGCCAGGCATTGGTGCTCAGTTTATTTATGGGCATTTTTGGCACCCTGATTTTGGTTAAGCTGAATTTTCTTACCGGAGTTCTTTCCGTATTTTCCATATTCCTGTATGCGTTTTTGTATACTCCAATGAAAAGGAAATCGCCTATAGCTGTTTTTATTGGCGCATTTCCGGGAGCTCTTCCACCGCTTATCGGTTACTTTGCAGCCTTTGATCGTCCGGAGATTTCATGGATACCCGTAATACTATTTATCATTCAATTTGTATGGCAATTCCCGCATTTCTGGGCTATAGCCTGGGTATTGGATGATGATTATAAGCGGGCCGGATTCAGATTATTGCCAACAACAAAAAGAGATAGAACAAGCAGTTTTTTAACGGTATTATCTACTATATTATTAATTGGCGTTGGATTTATGCCAACCATTTACGGATTTGGCGGATATGTTTATGCCACTATCACAACAATTTGCGGATTGATTTTTTGCTGGTATGCAATCCAGTTACATCTGCAGGGAAATGTACTATCCGCAAAAAAGCTGATGTACAGCTCTTTCCTGTATTTGCCGGTGGTGCAACTGGCATTATTATTTGATTTTATTAAAAAGTAGTTATATGAGGCAGATATCTTCTGAACAATACAAACAAAATTTAAAGGCTAAAAAGTTTTTAATCTGGCTGTTCATCATCTCATCTTTTATGATGTTTGCGGCGTTAACAAGTGGCTTTATTGTATACACTGCCGGAAGTGCAGAAAGAGGTTTAAAAACCATACTTCCTCAAGCTTTTAAATACAGTTCGGCGGTTATTATTATAAGCAGCATCACTATGCATCTGGCATACCTGTCGGGTAAAAGACTTCAGTTTAGTAAGCAAAAGTTATATTTAATAATTACCATTTCACTAGGTTTTTTATTTACTTACTTCCAGTTTTCTGCCTGGCAAACCCTAACCGAACAGGGGGTATTTTTTGTTAACTATAATGCTTCTCAGTCATTTGTCTATATATTTTCTGGGGCACACCTGGTGCATATTTTAGCCGGAATTATTATGTTGTTTTTCGCACTTGCAGGAGTTTATCAGAATATCCCTCAGGTTCGTAATATATTCCGTTTAGAGGTCTCCTCAATATTTTGGCATTTTATAGATATACTATGGATTTATCTATATGTTTTCTTACTTTTGAACCAATAATAACCCAAATCCCATCACTTAAATGAGTTCTACTGTATCACAAATTGATGAAATAAAAACCGACGCCTGGAGTGGTGGAAAATCTCCTTTTGCTGTTGAATACGGCAAATTGATGATGTGGTTTTTCTTGCTTTCCGATGCTTTTACTTTTTCTGCTTTCCTGATTTACTATGGAGCTCAGCGATTTAGTAAAATGACCTGGCCCGATCCTGACGTGGTTTTTCAATCTATTCCAGGCATCGCAAATGAAGGTTACCCTTTAGTTTTTGTGGGTATCATGACTTTTATTTTGATCATGAGTTCTGTAACGATGGTACTTGCTGTAGAAGCAGGACATCGCAGATCAAAAAAAGAAGTTGTATGGTGGATGGTTGGTACCATTATCGGAGGATTAATGTTCCTTGGTTGCCAGGCTTTAGAGTGGTCGCACTTACATCACGAAGGATATTGGTGGGGAAGCTTCCCTGATACTTACAAAGGCATTGAAACCATTGGTGCTTTGCAGTTCTCCAATCTGTTCTTCACAATAACAGGCTTTCACGGATTTCACGTTTTTACAGGTGTATTAATTAATATTATCATACTAATTATGACCGTCACAAACGTATTTCATAAGCGTGGCAGTTACCTGATGGTTGAAAAAGTTGGCCTTTACTGGCACTTTGTAGATTTGGTTTGGGTATTCGTATTTACATTCTTCTATTTAGTTTAATTCTGATAAAGCAAAATAATGTCAGTAGAAAATATACATGATCAAGATGCACATGCCGGCGAGCATGAAGGCATGACCAAGAAAAAGATTTGGCAGGTTTTCTTTTACCTGTTGGGAATTACAGCTGTAGAATTCTTTATAGCATTGTACATGTTGCCTAAAGGTATTATAGGTCATGGGCTTGGAAATTTCGCCTATATTGTGCTTACCCTTGTTAAAGCTTTTTACATTGTTGCATATTTTATGCACCTGAAGTTTGAAAAATTAGCTTTAAAAACCGGTATTACCATCTCGTTAGTATTTATTATATACTTTATAATTCTGATGTTGACAGAAGGTTCCTACCTGAACGTTCACATGAATTAATGAACAAGTCAACTTCTCCTTTTAAAAAAATTATAATCCTGGTTATCCTTCTTGCGGTACCAGGATTATTGTATTATTTACTTCAGGAGAAAGGTAAAAACAGATATCATCCGCTGAGTGTTTTCGGCCCCAAGCAGGTTGCCTCCACCTTCCATACAAAACGTGGAAAACAGATTCCAGATACAATTTATCATACTATCCGAAATTTTCAGTTAACTGATCAGGAGGGACAGAGCTATTCGTTAAAAAGTGATAGCAGCAGTATAACAGTTGTTAATTTTTTCTTCTCAAGATGTCCTTCTTTTTGTAAGGATATGAATAAAGAAATGGCACGGGTTGCCGGTCAATTTGCAGGAAATTCACTAGTACGGTTTATGTCAATTACGGTAGATCCGGAGTTTGACACGCCCGAAGTATTAAAAAAATATTCTTCCGGTTATAATTTGCCTGGAGAAAAGTGGAAATTCCTTACAGGAAATCAGGATACTATTTTTCAAATAGCTAGGAAAGACTTTTTAGTTGATGCTTTAAAAGATACTTCCAGCGTAAATAATTTCATACATAGCCCGATGCTTATTCTTTTGGATCCTTCAAAACGCATCAGGGGATATTATGATTCAACAAATAAAGCTCAGGTAGATTTGTTGAGTGATGAAATCAAGGTTTTGATTACCGAAGAACTCCGCAAAGTTAAATATCCTTGAGGAATATATTTTAACCGATGAATGATAAATTAATTTTCAGACTAATAGTTGCTGTATCAATTGTTGTATTTGCGGTTGTACTGATTCTGCAAAGCAATATCCTCAATATTTTTCCCGATAAAGCGGCTATCCCCAACTGGGTTTTTTTTCTCCCTAAATTAAATGCTATTATTAACGGTACCTGCAGTATATTGCTTCTGATCTCTCTTTATTTTATAAAGAGGAAAAATATCAACGCTCACAAAAAAATCAATATTCTAACCTTCATTTTATCCTCTTTATTCCTGGTTTCTTATATCATATTTCACGCCACAGGTATAAAAACTTCTTATGGCGGAGAAGGGGCAATGAAAGTATTCTATTATTTCATTTTAATCACACATATCATATTGGCCGCAGCGGTTTTACCTCTGGTACTTTTCAGCTTTCAGAAAGGTTTGCAGATGCAGGTTGAAAAGCATCGCAAACTGGTTCGCTGGAGTTTTCCAATATGGTTATATGTAACCATAACCGGTGTTATTGTTTATGTTATGATCTCTCCTTATTATACTTTCTAATATCATCGGTCTTACGTTCTGCTTAATGTAAAATTCAAATTTTACTGATACAATTGTCCAATTTTTTAATGTGTTGACGTATATTTGGAATATGAAGACTATCAAAAAGTTATCTGTAATTTTCATCATATCTTTTTTGAGTTTAACCGCTGTTGATGTTTCTGCTCAATGCTCCATGTGTACATTAAATGCAGAAAATTCTGTAAAGAATGGCAACACGCAGGGAAAAGGTTTAAACGATGGTATTTTATATCTTTTGGCTGCACCTTACCTGGCTGTTGCCGGCATTGGATTTTTATGGTATAAAAAATATCGCCGTAAAAATGTGGCAATTAACATAAAGGACGAAAAGATAAATTTAAATTAAACCCACCCGGCGCCAAATTCTCCTCTTTGGAATTAATAGAGGTGAATCCTGTTTATTCTTTAATCTTCGTTTCTTCAATATGCTCACATCCAAAATCAACGCAGTTATTCATGCTAAATGTCCAAAATGTCATCGCGGCAAAATATTCTCGGGACCCATGTATGGAATTAAACTACAAAAGACCAATGAATTTTGTCCAAACTGCGGAATGCGCTTTGAGGTAGAACCCGGCTATTTTTATGCGGCCATGTATGTAAGCTATGCTTTTAATGTAGCACAAATGGTTATTTTGGGTATGCTCACCTATTATTTATCAGGTGAGATGGAAACTCCCTGGCTTTATATTGGTGTTATTCTGGCAGGTACACTACTTTTTTCGCCATTCAATTACAGATATTCACGAGTTATATTATTGCATTATTTAACTCCCAAAGTAAAATATAACTCCTACTACGATTCTGATGATTACCGAAGCCACGTTTAATTTTTTAAAGGAACTAAATCAGAATAATGAACGTGAATGGTTTCATGCACATAAAGAGGAGCATGATAAGGCCAGAAATAATGTTCTTGACTTTACCGGAGAAATTATAACCGAACTTTCGCTGATTGATCAATTGATTCCAGCCGATCTGGATCCAAAAGCCTGTGTGATGCGGATTTATCGGGATATACGTTTTAGTAAAGATAAAACGCCCTATAAAACAAACTTTGGCGCTGGCATTTCTCCCTACGGTAAAAATTTTAACGGCCCCGGATATTATCTGCACATTAATCCGGATGAATGTTTTGTGGCGGGTGGCTGTTGGCTTCCTGAGCCCGAACAGCTAAAACTCATCAGACAGGAGATTGATTACAATTCAGGAGAATTCAGAAAGATTATTGACAATACAGAATTCCAAAATTATTTTGGCTCTCTGGAAACAGAACACACCTTAAAAACAGTTCCAAAGGGTTACTCCGCAGACCATTCTGAAATTAATTATTTAAAGCTTAAAAGCTTTACGGTTAGTCATAAACTCACGGCTAAAGAACTTCAACAAAAAGATGCTGTGAAAAAAGTTATCATGGGTTTTGCAATAATGCATCCTTTTATAGTTTATTTGCGCAATGCATTATCATAACTAAACAAGAAATATAATGAAGAAACTAAACATTGCAATTTTACTAACAGTACTAATCGGTTCATTCAGTTCATGTATCGTTTTATCTCCTAAAAAGTACAATGCTTTATTAGCACAAAGAGACTCCCTTTCTTTAGGATGGGAAGCTGCTCAGCTTAAAATTGAAAGTCTTGAGGATGAAATTAAAAGACTTCAGGGTGATACCACCAGAATCAACGCCCGTATTGCTGAGTTACAGGAAAAATTACAAGGTCTGGATGCCAATTACGCATCTTTACGCTCAAATAGTTCTACTGAAATAAATAAGCTTTCAGATGATCTTAAAAAGCGTGAAGCTCGTTTAAATGAAGTGGAAGATATTTTGCGTAAACGCGATGAAGCTACCAATGCACTTAAGAATAAATTACAGAAAGCCTTGCTGGGTTTCCAGCAAAGCGGATTGTCAGTTGACATTCGTGACGGAAAAGTATATGTTTCACTAACGGATAAGTTATTATTCGGTACCGGAAGTATTATTATTGATGAGAAAGGCAAGCAGGCATTACAGGAACTGGCTACAGTTTTAAAAACTCAGCCAGAAATTAATATTTCTGTTGAGGGCCATACAGATAATCAACGCGTTTTAAATCTGGGTCAGATAAAGGATAACTGGGATTTAAGTGTGTTAAGAGCAACCTCTGTTGTTCGTTATTTAACAGATGTTGAAAAAGTGGAGAATAACAGAATTACCGCTACCGGAAAAGGAGAGCATCAGCCTATTGCAGCAGGTTCTACACCTGAAATCCGAAGCCGTAACCGTCGTATAGAAATTGTATTATCTCCGAAATTAGATGAATTATATAATCTTATAAAGTAAAGTCATTCGGGATAACCTTTTAATAATAAAGGCGATGAATATTTTATTCATCGCCTTTATTATTTTATCGGCTGGAAACTTTTATAAGTTAAAAGGGCTCTCAAAATCTTTAAAGGTGGGCAGAGTTTTATCTTTTTCAGACAAAATAACCTGATCCGGATTAATTTGCCAATCAATATTTAGGGTTGGGTCGTTCCAGATGACACCAATTTCTGATTCTTTATTATAAAGGTTGGTTACCTTATAGCTGAAAATTGTATTCTCTTCAAGCGTTACAAAGCCATGTAGAAATCCGGGAGGCACCCAAAATAAACGATGATTTTCTCCGCTCAATTCAACGCTTAGGTGTTTGCCGAAAGTAGCAGAATTTGTACGGGCATCAACAATAACATCTAAAGCTTT
The DNA here is from genome assembly GCF_000422945.1 of Daejeonella oryzae DSM 19973. Classification (GTDB taxonomy): domain Bacteria; phylum Bacteroidota; class Bacteroidia; order Sphingobacteriales; family Sphingobacteriaceae; genus Daejeonella; species Daejeonella oryzae. The sequence continues at coordinate 442,816 of NZ_AUHA01000002.1, read as the reverse complement.
TCCCTGTATAACCCTGACTAATTTTCCCTGCGCAAACGGGGGAGCCTGGGCATGCAAACCACGTAAGGTACCCGGTTGCGAAAGAGACTGATTATCCTGAACAAAATCTACATCAATACCCGCATCTTTAAATAATTTTTTGCTGAAGCTTTCATAAAAATAACCCCGGTCATCCTTCCATATTTTTGGTTCTATAATTAAGGCATCTTTAAGCTCGGTTTCTATAAATTTCATACTAATCAACAAATTCCATTAGAGAGCGGTAAATAACAAACTTATTGGCGAACTTTTGAGGAAAAGAAGCCTGAATTTCCGGAGCATATTTGGATTTGTATTCCTCATATTTTTCGCGGTTTTCAGCAGTATACTGCATGCAATAGGTTACACCTTCATTAGGTGAATCAATAACTTTAAGTATTCTGTGAGATACAAAACAGGAAGTTGCCATCATGTCGGCTATATGCTGATCTTGCATCCATGTTAACCACTCATGTTGGATTTCTTCATCCAGGATGGTCGTTACGTTGTATAATATCATGATACAAAGATAGTTTTTTAAACATCTTTGGTAGAATGTAAAGAAAGATCAGTTACGATCCAGCCGAATCCCCACGCAGATTTCTAAAGCGTTTTCGGGCCTCGATTACAAATAAGCTCCCCGGGTAATCGCTAATAATTTTTTGATACAGGATTTTTGCTTTCTCCGGCTGATTTAATTTATTTTCATTCAGATCGGCAAGCATAAAAATTGCATCATCTGCCCAAAGATCAAAGGAGAAATTATCATATATTTTTTGAAGCTCAGCAACAGCCGGTTTAAATTCATTTTTGGTAATGTGTATTTTGGCTTTCGACATTAAAATATCGTCAGTTAAGGAGTTGCCCGGAAATTTACTTTCAATGCTGTCAAGTATGAGTAGTGCAGGATCAGATTGGTTTTTAAAAATCAGCAGGTCAGCTTGTGCGTACATTTTTAACGCATTGGTATCTGCTTCATTTTGCAAATTATCTGTAATAAGCAATCTTAAATTTAAAGCATCATTTGCAAATAGTTGCGAAGTGGATGCTTTTAAAACATCAAGCTGGGCTTTTGCCCACAAAAAATCGCCTTGAAAATAGGATAGTCGGGCGTTTTTAAATTTAGCTTCCTGGCCTGATGGCTCATTAGCAAACTGCTTTTCAACTTGCCCGTAAATAAGAGCTGCATCCCACACCTCTCCGGATAATATAAATATATCCCCCAGTTCAAGTTTAGCTTTAGCAATAACCAGAGAGTTCAATGCCGGTAAATCCAGCAGATTTTCTAATTCTGTAATTGCAGCCTGTGGTTTTTTAAGATAATAAGCCTGCAAAGATGCAAGCTGCCTGATAGCAAAAGAGGTTCCTGAATTACGCCCGAATTTATCCAGTAAATATTCATAATCTTTTTCCAGATTAAGCAGCTCTTCCTGGCTGAATTTGCCTGTTGTGAGCATTTTGGTTTTTAAATTTAACAGATCTATTTTAGACGGCAGGTAATACCGGCTTTCTTCACCTTTTTGAGCCAGATATTCCAAAGCTTCAATAGCCTGTTCATAAGCCATATTGCCCGTTAAAATTCGCGATAATTCAAATACCCTTTCTCCGTCTTCTTTCAATCGCCGGTCTAATGCGAGAGATTGTTTAACGGCCATGCTAAACTCCTTCTGCTGAATATACACCCAAACTAAAAACTCGGTATAAGAAACATTTTGTGGATCTTTTTGAATACGCCGCAGCAGAGATGTTTTTAAGATTTCATAATCCGATGGCTCCTCAAGTAAATTTGCGAGTGAATTTTGAGCCTGCGTTAAAATTTCTGGAGTACTCTCAAGCATGGTGATATATTCATTCATGAGCATCAGCTTATCCTTTCGATATCGATATAAACTGATAAGGTCAAAGCCGAATGATTTTTCATCATTCAATAATTTTCGGCCCGCCAGAAAGGTTTTAATTGAAAGATCATACGCTTCTGCCCTGTAAAAATTTGTAGCCAGATCTCGAATAGCAAATTCATTTTTAGGGAGATTTTTTATCAGGCTATTAAACAAATATTCAGCATTCTCTTTTTCACCTTTTTCCAGAGAAATTCTTCCTAAGTCAACAGGGTACGTATAATTTTGAGGATTTAATTTCTGGAGTTTACGTGTGAGCTGTTCAGCGGCATCGTATTTTTTAAGTCTCAGTAAACATGTAAAATAAGGGTCATAATAATTGGAGTTTCTGCTCTTTTTATACAGATCCTCGTATATAACTACAGCTTTATCATATTCTCCATTTTGAAAATAGTGAGCGGCTAAGGCTTCAGAGTTACTTTGCTGAGCAGCAGATAGATTTGATATTAAAAAGAAGAGTATAAAAATCAGTAGATTCCTCATTTGAAAACCTTTATTGGTCATTTACAATGAATTTGTGGAATGTTTAAAATTACCTATTTCGCTGATTTTTAAGACTCATCAACCGTGTATTTTAAATGTTACGCACTAATAACATTGATCTGTTTTTCAATTTAGTAATTTAACAAGATTTACTTTCGTTATTTAGGAAGCTTTTTTTAACTATTGAAAGTAATTACTGGAAATTTTAATTAGTTATTTTTTCTGATGCGTATAAATTTGATAAATTGTTGATGCTGAAACTCGCCAGGTATTTTTTGATATTAAGTACAATAATTTTTTCAGCTTGCAAGCAGGAGGAAAAGGTTAAACAGGTTGCCCTGCAGGATTTTTTTAAAAATCCCGAAAAAACAGCTTTTTCAATTTCACCGGATGGTAAATATATTTCATATTTAAAGCCTTTTCACAACCGGCTCAATATTTTTGTACAAACTATTGATGGCAAAGATGTAACACAGCTCACGGCAGATACTGTTCGTAATATTGCTTATTACTTCTGGGCCGATAATAATGAAATCCTCTATCTTAAAAATTACGATGCAGATGAAGATCCGGCTTTGTATGCGGTGGAGCGAAATGGCAAAAATACCCGTAATTTGATATCTTATAAAAAAACCAGAATTAGCCTTATCAGTTATGAAAGAGCAATTAATAATGAAATTTTAATTGCTTTAAATACCAGAGATTCTACGGTTTTCGATCCTTACCGGCTAAACATAAAAAATGCAAAGCTTACTTTGCTTGTAAAAAATCCCGGGAATATAACTAATTGGTATGCAGATTCTAAAGGGAAACTGCGCATGGCCGTCGCCAGTGATGGCGTAGATGAAACTTTGCTGTATCGGGAATCTGAGAAAGAAGAATTTAAGAAGGTGCTTAAAAATAATTTTAAAACTACAATAGCTCCTCTGGGATTCAGTAAAAACTCATCCATTTTCGCACTTTCAAATCAAAATACAGATCGGATGACACTGGTAGAATTTGACTGTAAGACCGGAAGAGAAGTACGTGTAATTTATTCTCATCCGGAGGTAGATGTTACTGACGGTGTTATTTCTAAATTGAAAAATAAACTGGAATATGCCGGGTATGAAACCTGGAAGAAGCAACGTTATTATTTGGATGCAGATATAAAAGAGATGTACCAGCTAATTGAACAGCAGTTACCAAATACTGAAATCAGAATTACCGACCGGGATTCTTCTGAAAATAATTTTATTGTGCGCACCTATACAGACCGTAATCCGGGAACATATTACTTATACACTAAAGCAGCTAATAAGCTTACAAAATTAAGTGATGTAAATTCCTCTTTAAAAAAGGAACTGTTATGTGAAATGAAACCTATAAGTTTTAAAACCCGCGACGGAATAATCATTAACGGATATTTAACACTCCCTAATACGAAGGAAGTATCAAATTTACCGTTCGTAGTAATTCCTCATGGAGGTCCATCATCACGAAATTCATGGGGATACAATGCCGAAGTTCAATTTTTAGCCAACCGGGGATACGGTGTTCTTCAGCTTAATTACCGCGGTTCAACCGGTTATGGCAAAGCCTTCTGGATTGCAGGTTTTAAACAGTGGGGCGGCAAAATACAGGAAGATATTACAGATGGAACCAAATGGTTAATCAGGTCAAAAATTGCAGATCCACAGCGGATTGCTATTTATGGCGGAAGCTTTGGCGGATTTTCGGCTCTTCACGGTTTGTGCTTTAATTCTAACTTGTACGCCTGCGGAGCTTCCTATTCGGGTTTGATCAATCTATTTACTTATTTAAAAGGAATTCCGCCCTTTTATAAGCCTTATCAAAAAATGTATTTTGAAATGGTGGGTAATCCGGAAAAGGATGGAGATTATTTCAGAAACAGTTCTCCGATTTTTCATACCGATAAAATTAAAGTTCCGGTATTAATTGCCCAGGGTTCAAAAGATCCGCGTGTAAATGTGAACGAAACCAACCAGTTTGTTAAAGAATTAAAAAAGAAGCAGATCCCTGTTACCTACATTTTAAAAGAAGAAGAAGGGCATTTTTTTAATAAACAGGAAAATAAAATTGAATTTTATAAAGAGCTGGAAGCGTTTCTGGGTAGAAACTTAAAAAAAAGTAATTAGAAAATGGACGAGCGAAAACAGCTTTACCGCAAGAACTTTTCTTTAGTAGTTACTTTTCTGATACTTATTTCTGTTTCATTAATTGTAGCCATGTTGCTGGCTTATAATCTGACCAGAAAAAATGTAGAAAATGAATTCATTTCTCAAAAAATTAATGTATTAGAGGAAGTGGCAAACCCCTACAATGATTTTTTTCAGAATAAAATTCCCGAAATATCTTTTTACCAGGGATTTTTAGATTCAGCGTCGGCAAGAAAATATTCTGATACTGTATTTTTAAAATTTCCCTTTGTAGAACGAATTGTTTTTTACGATGCCGGAATTAGCAACCATAAAATTGCCGACGGTTTACGGGTCAATAATTTCTCTTTGGGACCAAAAGCAGTGTACCAGTTTGGTAAGAAAGTATCGGCAGATTCTATCCTCCTGTTTAAAAATATTTTACCTAATACGTTATCGCTTAAAACTTCAGATGAATTTAATAAAATGGCTATGAAATTTGCCGGATTTATTGAATCTGCAGATACAAGTCAGGCGCTAAACGATAATGACCGGTACAATATTTTTTACAGCGTAACCGCCAGAAAAATCACGTATATGAGTATTCCCCGTAGGGAAGATTTACGGGTTTTTAAAGATCTGATGTTTAAGGAGCAACCACCTTCGCTGGTATATGAACAAGATCTGATGACTTTTCATCTAAATCCTTACAGTTTCATAATTAAAAACACGCATCCTGAATTATATCAGCATATAATCATTAAACCACTGGTTTATGAGTCATTGGAAAACAATCCTGAACTGATTAGTACAGATATTCCCCTGCCTGGTGCTTTTTCAGATTACAAATTATATCTCAGTTCTTCTAAGAGTTATTTAACCCGGGAAATAAATTTCAGATTTTTACCTATTGCACTAAGCCTGCTGGTAATTTATGGAGTACTGGTTTTTATAGCCTATCTTATTTTTCGTAACCTCAACATTAACAGTAAATTGTTTAAGCTTCAATATGATTTTATCAATAACCTTACGCACGAATTTAAGACTCCAGTAAGCGTAATTAAGATCGCCGGTAATAATATTCGAAGTGCCTCACAGCTTTCTGACAGAGAACGTAATCATTATGGCAAAATTCTTGATGAAGAAGCAGATAAGTTAAATGATATGATGAACAGGCTTCTATCATTTACACAAATTGAAAATAAAGCAATAAAAATTAAAGAGGAAGTAATAAATCTTGAAGTTTTTTGTCAAAACCTTATAGATGCTTATCAGTTGAAATATCCGCATTTTAATATCACCTGTTCTATACAGGGAGTTGATCATTTTAAAGCGGATCCGGTTCTGCTGGGAAGTCTTTTTCAAAATTTGATTGATAACGCTTATAAATATTCATTAACTGATAAAAAGGAACTACACATACTGATAAAAAAAGCTAATAAAAATTTAGTTTTCAGATTTACTGATCAGGGAATCGGAATTCCTAAAAAAGAATTAGAGAATATTTTTAAGAAATTTTATAGAATACAAAGCCAGTATAACCAGCAGGGAAGTGTAGGACTGGGATTGGCATTCTGTAAGGAACTGGTCAATTTTATGCACGGCTCGATTGCTGTTAAAAGCCGGGAAGGAAAAGGATCTGAATTTAAAATTGCCTTGCCTTTTGAAGAATTGCCGGTAGCATAAACAAAAGAATAATATTGTGAAACTGATAAATAGTTAAATATAATTATGCAGAAAGATATAAAAGTTGCGGTTGTTGAAGATGATGAGAATCTTCGTTTCCTGGTAAGCCATAGATTACAGTCAGAAGGGTATACCGTTTTTGAAGCTGCCGATGGTTTAGAGGCTGAAGAAGTAATCATGACTGAAAGGCCAGATATCGTTTTGCTTGATTGGATGCTTCCTAAAAAACAAGGTTCTGAAGTTTGCCAGTCTGTTCGTGAAAAAGGCTTTGATAACCTCATTATCATGATGACAGCAAAAGCACAGGATGTAGACAAAATTGATGCATACAGTTTTGGCATTTCTGATTATGTTACCAAACCGTTTAATATGGATGTGCTGATTGCTTTAATTGATAACAAAGTGAAGTTTGCCATCAATAGCGAAAAAACGGAAGCACATAAGTTTGGTGACATGGAACATTTTCCCAATACCCATTCTTTGGTGAAGGATGGCAAAAAAGTGGAGCTGACTATTTTAGAAAACCGCATACTTCTCTATTTTCTTAAAAATGAAAATAAGATTATCAATCGCGATGAGCTGATGATGGTAGTTTGGGGTTATAACTCCGATGTTAATACCCGCACATTGGATATGCATATTGTTCGTCTTCGTAAGAAAATTGAAGATAATCCGGACAAGCCACATTATCTGCAAACCATTCGGGGAGTCGGATATAAATTTTTGACCGAATAAAATATAAATAATTAGCCTCTGGCATATAATTCCTGAGTTTTAACTTCCTTTTTTGTAGTTTGGGAGCATGAAATTCAGGATTTTTTTTGCGCTGTTCTTAGCAGCCACCTCCTCAGCCTTTTGCCAGTCTAAAACTTACTTCACAGGATATAAAAATTTTAGTTTTGATGGACAGGATCTAAAGGTTAATACGGAAACGGGCCAAATCCGTATTTCAGCTTATGATCAAAATGTTTTACGGGTTACATATTTAGATGCCTTAAATGAATTTTCGGATTCTTCATATGTACTGGTTTCAAAACCACAGTCTGGTATTGCAAAGGTTAGCGAAACTCCGGAATCAATTATTCTCAAAACCGATTCGCTGGAATTAACATTATCAAAAAATAATCTTCAGCTTCTGTTTAATCAAGCTGGAAAAACACTTACCAGAAATCTTAATTATTACTGCAATTCCGAAAATATCCACGGACTGGCATTTCAGTTAGATGATAAAGAAAGTTTATCCGGAACGGGTTCAAGGGCGATTCCGGTAAACCGACGCGGATATTTGTTAGAAAATTATCATCAGCCACATTATGGATATTCATATGGTGAACAAAATCTGAATGTTTCGGTACCGCTTATTATTTCATCCAAAGGATATGCAATCTATTTCGAAAATCAGGGAGCCGGATTATTTGATCTGGGAAAAAGCAAAAGCGATGAGCTGAGTTATTCAACCCAAAGCGGAAATGTCTCATATTTTGTAATAGCCGGAAATAATGATCAGATATTAAATTCATATACTTCCCTTAGTGGAAAACAACCCCTGCCGCCCCGATGGGCGCTCGGCTTCATTCAGTCCAGATTTGGGTATAAATCTGCGGCAGAAACCATAGAAACCGCACGTAAAACTATTGCTGCCGGTTATCCATTAGACGCCGTAGTTCTTGATCTCTTTTGGTATGGCGATGTGAAAACAATGGGAAATCACGACTGGCGTCGCGATTCATTTCCGCAGCCGGAAAAAATGCTGGCTGAATTAAATAGTATGGGTTTAAAAACCATCCCTATTACCCAAACTTATGTAACTAAGCTTTCAGACAACTTTAACGAAGTTAGCAGCAAAAGTTTATTGGCTAAAGATGCTGATGGCAAAGATTACATAATTGGTAATTTCTGGGCCGGTGCTTCGGGCTTAATTGATATTTTTAAACCGAAGTCGCAGCAGTATTTGTGGAATTTTTACCGTCAGCGTATTAATGAAGGAGTTGCCGGTTGGTGGTGTGATTTGGGTGAACCTGAAAAGCATCCCGATAGTATCAGACATATTAATGGAACAGCAAGAAGCGTACACAGCGTCTATCCATTGATCTGGTCAAAAACAATTTTTGACGGTTATAAAAAGGATTTTCCTCAGCAACGGGTTTTTAATTTGGCCAGATCCGGCGGAGCCGGAATGCAACGATATTCTACTTTTCCCTGGAGCGGAGATGTTTCCCGGTCATGGGGCGGATATAAAGCTCAGATCCCTATTATGCTGGGTATGAGCATGAGCGGCATAGCTTACATGCATTCTGATGCCGGAGGTTTTGCACTTGGAGAAAAAGATGCAGAACTCTACATCCGGTGGATGCAGTTTGCCGCTTTTACACCAATTTTCAGGGCGCATGCAGATCCTGCTGTAGCCGCACCCGAGCCCGTTTTTTGGGATGCAGAAACGCAAAAAGTTATTAAGTCCTATGTAAAGCTCAGGTATAGATACCTGCCGTATAATTATTCATTATCCTATAAAAACACAGTTTCCGGCAGGCCTATGGCAATGCCTGTTAATTATTTTGATACTTCAAACTCTGATTTGGCAAGTGTAAATGATGCGTATTTATGGGGAGAAGATCTGCTAATTACCCCCATAATTGAAAAAGGCAAAACGGAGCGTAAAGTTATTTTTCCTTCAGGGGATTGGGTACATATGACAAGCAATCAGATTTATAAAGACTCTGCAATTATTAAAGCTGATTTAGAAGATATTCCGGTTTTTGCAAAATCAGGAAGCTTTATTCCGATGGGGACCGATATTAAGAATACTGAAAAATATGCTGGCGATACATTGATGGTTAAATATTTCCTTAACCGGGAAAAAAGTGCCCGGTTTGTTTTATATGATGATAACGGGAAGGATCCGAAAGCCATTGAAAAGGCGGAATACGAATTGTTAAGCTTTACCGGAAATTCTCAAAATAAAGCTCAGCATACACTTGTAATTGCCAGTTCAAAACCCGGCAAGCTTAGAAATATTTATATCGAAATTCCCAATTTTACTAAACCGGAAAGGCTAAGTTCTAACGGGAGCAGAATAAAATATAAAAAACCGGGAAAGATGTATAGAACCGGCAATACAGCATGGTTTAATAGTGCCACCAGCACCTTAACAATTCACATTCAAAATAGAGGAATTAAGCAGGAAATTGTGCTTAAGGAAAATAATTAATAATAGGCTAAACAGGTATCCAGCTAAAAATCATCAGCATTAAAAACTGAACAATCATCGTTCCGTCCAGGTACAAAAAATAATAGTATTCATTCTTTTTAAAATTGGAACGAAAAATCAGCCAGCCGGATAACAAAATGGTAGCTGTTAAGGCAAAGAAACTGGAATCGAAATTTTTTGTAAACAGGAAAAGCAATACGAGGTAAGCCAACAATAAGGCCTGGCAAACTATATATGCTCTTTTTTCACCAATTAGTACAGGGATGGTTTTTAACGCACTGCTTCTATCCTGGAACAGGTCTCTTATATCAAAAGGAACAGTTATGGCAGCAATGAACAAAAAGCGTTTTGCGATTAGCAGAATTGTATCCCGGGTAGAAATTGACAATAAGTGCTGACCTTCAATTTCTAGTATAGGTAATAGAACCACGCTTAACGACCATACAAGCGAAATCAGGAATAATTTTACGCCGGGGATATTTCTTAATCCAAATTTTTTATCGTGAAAACTGAAAATTGGTAAACTATATCCCACCGATATTATGCCTAAAAAAACCAGCAGAATCTGACTGGTTAATGAAAGGAAAAACAAAAGAGGAATGCATGATAATACCGCGATCATGGTCAGCGTGATCATGAGCCGGTAATGTGAAAATATCCAGTGTACCCGCCGGAAAGGAGACTTTAATGGTTCTTTGGGTTTAGAAAGCAGAATGCTGAAATTATACTGGGCCAATGTTGCACAAAACAAGAGTGCGAGCACGTGTTTTTCCGGCTCAATATTTAATAACTGATAGGTGACTAATCCCTGAGCCACTGCACACAAGGCAATAAATAAGTTGCTGAACAATAAAAAATCGAGAGATTCCCTGAAATATTTATTCATCATTTTATGCTGCCGTCGGATAGCTGATTTAAGGACGACATAAGTGCTGCTTAAATTAAACTTTCTCTATCGTGTTTCCCTGACCTTATTTGGTCAGGTTACATTTGCCGGATTAGTTCCGCTGCGCAATTCAAATATCGTGATTTCCGGGAGAATACCAACTCTGCCCGGATATCCCAGAAATCCATATCCAACATTTACATAAAGCTGCTGATTTTGCTCCTGATACAAGCCCGCCCATTCTGAATATATATACTGAACAGGACTCCATTGAAATTTTTCTGCAACTACGCCAAACTGCATTCCATGTGTGTGCCCGCTAAACATGGCATCAATTTGCGGATACTCTGGTAAAACCTGTGCCCTCCAGTGAGAAGGATCATGAGATAATAAAAGCTTCAGGGGTGACTGATCTGTACCTTTCACTGCTTCTGCCATATTGCCGTATTTGGCAAATCGTCCGGCCCCCCAATTTTCAATTCCTATGATGGCAATCTCTTCGCTACCGATTTTAATTTTTCTGTTTTCGTTTAACAGGAGATCCCAGCCCATGTTTTTATGGGTTGCTTTAACATCAGCAAGATTTTTAGCCTTTGCTGCAGAGGGTTCTTTCCCGAAATGATAATCACCGTAATCATGATTTCCTAAAACAGAAAACACACCAAGCGGCGCATTTAATTTAGAAAAGATGTCCTGGTAATCCCTCATTTCTGAAGCGATATTATTCACCAGGTCACCTGTAAAAAATATAAGATCAGGTTTTTGTGACTGTAACAACTCCACACCTCCCAGAACTGCTTTACGATCGTAAAAACTTCCTGAGTGGACATCCGAGATTTGAGCTAAAGTTATTCCGTCAAATGATTTGGGTAAATTAGGAAGATATAATGCTTGCCTTTTTATACGGTAGTCATAAGCACCAGATGCCATTCCATACGTTAGTGAAGCCAGAGGAACCGCAGCCACAATCATTCCTGCTTTCAGCAAAAATTCTGAACGGGGAATATTGGAGCTATCCTCCGTTGCGAGAGTCTTAGGTTCTTTACTAAATCCTGATTTTCTTTTTAACCAGATGAAAAATCTGCGAATGTCATCTGTAAATAAAAATGGGAGATAAGCAAATTTAGTGACGACGGTAAGAAAAAAGGCCACCAGGATTACCGATCTGAATGCCAAGCGTATATTGAAAAATATCCCTGCAAAAACGCCCAAAACCAGAAGCAGGGTATATCCCCACCACAGAGAAGCGAAAAGTGTTTTTTGCTTCTCTGTGCGTTTGGGGTTTAATGATTTAATGGCTTTATAAATGTATAAATCCATCATCAGCAAAATAATACTGATGATGATTAATCCGATGATTCTGTTGGTCATTAATTTACGGTGTAATTGCCTCTAATATAAATAGTCTGGTGAAATTAATACCGGCCTTTATCATCGCCATAATCTTCGTCCTCATCATTAAATTCTGCGCTGAATAAGCTGTTAAACATATCCGTAAATGTAAATCCATTATTTAAAAATGACTTACTTAACTGAGAATATTCGGCCAGCCCATGCAGAAGAAATTCCATAAGTAATATTTTCTGGTTCTCACTAAGTGCAGGATGGAACTGTTTAATGATGGCCTTTAAACCCGGAACAGATTGAACGTTATCCTTATAATCAGTTGTAGACAAATCATCAAGAATACTGATGCTGTTGCCGGCCGCAAACCAATTCACAATTTCTGAATACGGATTTACACCTTTAGACTTTTTGAGTTTTTCAGGATCAGGGAAATAGGTGGACATTAATGTTTTTATAGCTTTTCCTACCAGGATGTTGGCTACTTTGGCAGGCCCCTCAAGCTCTCCCTCGTACACAAGTTCTATTTTTCCGGTAATGGCAGGAATCACTCCCAAAAAATCAGAAATCCTGACAAATGTTTGTGTTTCATTATTTAAAAGCATGCGGCGTTCGGCATTACTGATCAGGTTTTCGTAAGCCGATATAGTTAACCTGGCAGATACTCCAGATTTTTTATCAATATACTCTGAATTACGAGCCTCAAATGCAATTTGTTCAACCAGGTCTTTAACCAGGCCATCTGCTTCAACCGATTCTTTTTGAGCTTTGCTGATGCGGGCTTCCTGCTGTGTAATTTTTCTTGATATTTCTACAGTTTGTGGATAGTGAGTCAGAATCTGACTTTCAATACGGTCTTTTAGAGGCGTAACAATCGCTCCCCGATTGGTATAATCTTCCGGGTTGGCGGTGAACACAAACTGGATATCTAAAGGTAAACGCAATTTAAATCCTCGGATCTGTATATCTTTTTCCTGAAGAATATTAAATAAAGCTACCTGTATACGGGCCTGAAGATCCGGTAATTCGTTAATTACAAAAATACCACGGTGCGCCCTGGGAATTAATCCGAAATGAATTACACGTTCATCCGAATAGGTCAATTTCATAGTGGCCGCTTTGATGGGATCTACATCACCAATCAAATCAGCAACAGTAACATCCGGAGTGGCTAATTTTTCAGTATACCGGTCTGAACGGTGAAGCCATGATACGGGTGTGTCCTCGCCTTTAATTTCAAGTACATGATGACCAAACCAGGAAATTGGGTTTAGCGGATCCTCAAATAATTCTGAACCTTCAATATAGGGTACATATTCATCGAGTAAATTAATCATTAAGCGGGCAATCCGTGTTTTTGCCTGACCGCGTAATCCCAGTAATAGAATATTATGCTGTGACAGAATTGCTGTTTGCAGATCTGGAATAACGGTATCTTCATACCCGATAATTCCTTCAAAGCCGGCTTCTTTATTTTTAAGCTGAATAATCAGATTTTCACGAAGTTCTTCTTTAACCGAACGTGATTTATATCCAGAAGCCTTAAGTTCTGCTAATGTTTTTATAGATAGTTTATTCATTTTTTCTTTGGTGTTATTCAGCCGGTGTAAGACTCAATGTTTAATTACCTGACTGTTCGTCTTCGGTTTTTAATATAATCTTCAAAAATGTATTCGCCGAGGCCTTTTAATGAGCTGTAAAAAGCTTTGCCTGCATTGACTTCAGTAAATTGTTTAACAAATTGCTGTAAATACGGATCGCGGGCTATCATAAAAGTTGTAATTGGAATTCCAAGCCGCTTGCATTGGGCAGCCATATTCAACGTTTTGCTTACCACTTTCCGATCCAGGCCAATACTGTTTTTATAATATTTATTACCTTCTTTTAAACAAGTCGGCTTGCCGTCGGTAATCATAAATATCTGCTTGTTATGTGTTTTTCTGCGCCTCAAAATATCTACAGCAAGTTCTAAACCAGCATAGGTATTGGTATGATAAGGACCGACTTCCAGATACGGGAGATCTTTTAAAGTAATTGGCCATGCATCGTTTCCAAAAACAACAATATCAAGGGTATCTTTAGGATATTTCGTTCGAATTAACTCGGCGAGGGCCATCGCTACTTTTTTGGCCGGAGTAATACGGTCTTCGCCATATAATATCATAGAATGGGAAATGTCAATCATTAAAACCGTTGATGTAATGGTTTTATAATCCTTTTCCTCCACTTCTAAATCCCGTTCAGTCATGGTAAAATCACCGATACCATGATTGACCTGCGCATTATGTATAGACGCAGTCATATCAATCTGATCCAGGCTGTCGCCGAATTGAAATTCTCTTCTATCAGCATTCTTTTCTTCACCAATTCCCGAAATATTGGAATTATGATTTCCTTTACCTGATTTTTTGAGTTTGCCGAAAATTTCTTCTAATGCTGACTGACGAATGCTTTGTTCTGTTTTAGCCGTGATTTTAAAACCCCCTGAATTCTGGTCATCATCCCCCAGGTAGCCTTTCTTTTTTAAATCATCGATAAAATCTCCCATCCCGTATTCATCGGTTGTTAGATTATATTGCTTATCAAGTTCATTCATCCAGGCCAATGATTCATTAGCATCTCCGGCTGTATAGTTTAATAGTTCTAAAAATAATTTCAGTAACTCTTCAAATCCACCTTTTGGAAGTTCGTTTGGAATAAATTTCGAGAATTCATGTCCCCGCATAGTGTGCCTTTCAGGTTAATTAACGAGAATTCGAAGATAAAAGTTTGGAGTTCTACTAATGTTAGGATGATGTAAAAATTGGGTGATTTAAACGGTACATTAGAATGTGTGATATTTGATCTTATTAAAGACGATCTGTACTTTGAAAATAATTTCAATATTCACCTTATAAAAATCACAACTGATGAAAAAAATAGGTTATGCAGTTTTACTACTTCTGATTTCTCTAAGTGCCGTTGCGCAATCGCAAACATCATTCGCTTCGGCAGAGCAGCAAAAAATTATTAAGGTTCTTGAAGACCAGCGATTATCCTGGAACAATGGAAATCTTGAAGAGTATATGCAGGGATACTGGAAATCAGACTCTTTAGTGTTTATTGGCCAAGGTGGCCCTAAATATGGATGGCAGCAAACCCTTGACAATTACAAAAAAGGGTATCCGGATAAAAAGGAGATGGGCTTTCTGACTTTCAATTTTCAGGAAATCAGAATGCTCAATTCAGAGCATGCATTTGTTGTTGGCGCATGGCATCTTAAAAGAGAGAAAGATGAACCACAGGGTTACTTTACTTTACTGATGAAAAAAATTAAAGGGCAATGGAAAGTAGTTGCCGATCATAGCAGCTAACTCAATGTTTTGTATGCGATGTTAACACACAAACCTTCCTTTCATAAACTTGTTTATATATTCTACACATAGCGTGCAGTTTTGAACAAGCATGATTAATAACTTTCAAATGATAATTTATCTTGTGCTTTGATCTAACTTGCGCCATTTAAAACAATCAAATTATGAAAAAAATATTTTTTTTATTAGCTGTTGTAAGTCCTCTTTTTCTAGCTTCATGTGGCGGAAATAAGACATCAGAAGAAACAGCAGACACGATGGCTGTTGATAATTCACTTCCTGAAGTTTCAGCGCCTGAGGCAGTATCGGATACGGTGGTTTCAAATACAGTGGAATTAACCGGTGATGATTTAATGAAGTTCAACAGAACCGAAATTCGCGTTAAAGCCGGAGAGCAAGTAACCCTATCTCTTAAGAATATCGGTAAATTACCTAAAGAGGCTATGTCTCACAATTTTGTGTTGTTGAAATTAGGTACAGATACAGAGCAATTTGCTTTAAAAGCAGCGGTTAGTCAGGCTTCTGATTACATTCCTGCCGACATGAAAACTTCAATCCTTTCTCACACTAAACTATTAGGTCCTGGTGAAAGTGATACAATTACCTTTACAGTTCCTGCGGGAGAATATGAATTTATTTGCAGTTTCCCGGGTCACTGGGGTACTATGAGAGGCAAAGTGATTGCTCTTTAAGTCAAATTAATTTCTTGAAAAAAGGAGATGGCCGTTGGTCATCTCCTTTTTTTTTTGACCTTTTAGAGAGCTGGTTCAATATAATTGTTCTTTTAAGATATTTAACCTCATTCCTAACAGAGGTTTGCTTCCATACTGTTTCTGAGTTTTGATATTTTAGAATTTCCATATTCGAATTTCTTCCGATTAAAATAACTATGTGAAAACGCTACACAAGTATTTTAAAAATTTTTCAATGTTCTACTAATCAGTATATTTAGGAAAGCAAAACCTATGAATATGAAACAAAACCTATTACTCTTAAAAATTTTACTCCTCTTTTGTTTAGTTCCATTTGTAAGCAGTGCCCAGGTGAATGTTACAGGTACGGTTACTGATGCAAGCAGAAATTATCCACTTCCGGGAGTCTCAGTAAAAATCAAAGGAAGCAATACCGGAACGGTAACTTCCGCAGAAGGAAAATTCACGTTAAGTAATGTTCCAAATGGCTCTACAATTGTTTTTTCTTATTTAGGTTATATTAATTTGGAAGCTGCTGCGGCTCCAACATTAAATGTCCAATTAAAGGAAGATTTTGCCCGGCTGGAAGAAGTAGTGGTAACAGGTCTGGCTACCAGCGTCAAGCGAAGTAATCTGGCAAATGCGGTAAGTACGGTTTCTGCCAGAGAACTTGTTGGAACCACCAACCCCCAAACAGTAGATGCCGCATTAAGCGGAAAAATACCGGGAGCAAATATCACCTCCAACTCCGGGGCACCCGGTGGTGGTTTTTCAGTCAGGTTGCGTGGGGTCACATCCGTAAATGGAAATACCCAGCCATTGTATGTCATCGATGGAGTTTTTATTGATAACTCAGATATTTCTCCCGGATTAAATGCAGTGACCGCAGCCGCCGCCGGCGGTAATCCTTCAAATCAGGATAATGCTACTAACCGGATTGCCGACATTAATCCGGATGATATTGAAAATATTGAAATTTTGAAAGGTGCTTCAGCGGCGGCAATTTATGGTGCTCTGGCCTCTTCCGGAGTAGTGATTATTACAACTAAAAAAGGTTCTGCCGGTAAAACAAAAGTAAGTTTCAGACAAGATTTTGGACAGGCAAGCTTGAGTAAAAAGTTAGGCATCCGTAATTTCACAGAGCAGAGGGTGATTGATACGTATGGTGCTAGTGCCCTTTCTTTATTTAATCAGGCCGGTGGAAAAGTATATAATTATGAAGATGAGATGTACGGAAACAAAGGATTTCTAAGCACATCTAATTTAAGTTTAAGCGGCGGCGATGAGAAAACGCGGTTTTTTGTTTCTGGTCTTTATAGTGATGAAGAAGGAATTATTAAAACTACCGGATATGAGAAATCATCGGTTAGGGCAAATATAGATCATCGCATCAGCGATCGGTTTAATTTTTCAATTACTACAAACTATATTAATTCTTCCACAGATCGAGGATTGACAAATAATGATAATTCGGGTGTAACTTACGGTGTTGCATTATCTTCTACACCAAGTTTTATAAATTTATATCCCAATGAAAGCGGGTTATATCCTAATAATCCATTTGCAGCATCAAATCCTCTGCAGACACGAGATTTGTCAACCAATAATGAGAAGGTAAACAGGTTTATCGGAGGCTTAACTTTCAACAGCTTTTTACAGCAAAATTCCACTTCGGTAACAAAACTGGTTTTTAGAGGCGGAGCCGATTATTATAATTTAAAATCTACAGCATTATTTCCCCGCCTATTACAGTTTCAATCGGGTGGTAATGGTACTGATGGAGCATCTATACAAGGAAACACGAACAACCTGAATTTAAATTTTTCTGCATTTGTGGTTAATACTTTAAATGCATTTAATAACAAAGCGACATTCAATACAACTTTAGGAACCACTCTTGAGAATTTCAAGCAGGAAACTATATTAAATATCGCCACTGTTTTAACAGGTTCTCAAACAAATGTTAGTCAGGCCGCAGCACTAAAGGCTGTTCAAACTCAGATTCCGCGAAAAAACAGAGGATTGTTTTTTCAGGAAGAGGTGAATTTCGATGATAAATTAATTTTAACCGGTGGTTTACGGTTGGATAAATCATCGGATAATGCTGATGTTTCTGAATACCAGCTATTCCCTAAAGCGTCTGCTGCTTTTAATGTAAGCAATTTTGATTTCTGGAATATTTCATCCATTAACCAGTTTAAGATACGGGCAGCATATGGAGAATCCGGAAATTTCCCTCCTTTCGGATCTAAATTTACAGACCTGGTTCAATCAAATATTGGCGGATCGGGAGGAGTACTTATAACCACACAGCAGGGAAATGATGATATCCGGCAGGAGAGGCAAAAAGAATTTGAAACCGGAATGGATCTTTCTTTTTTACAGGGGAAAGTTTCATTTGAAGGTTCTTATTACCAAAAAAGCGCCAGCAACCTGATCTTTGCCAATAATGTGCCCACTTCATCAGGGTTCTCAACTCAGATTATTAATGGCGGTACATTGCGTAACAGGGGAGTTGAGCTTTCATTAAATGTCAGGGGTGTCGATACCGAAAACTTTAAATGGGTATCACATACCACATTCTGGAAAAATAAATCGGTAGTTACCAAGCTGGATGTACCTGCATTCAATCTCGGCGGATTTGGAAATACTCTTGGCACATTCCGGATTGAGGAAGGTAAAGTTGCTACTCAAATATTAGGAATCGATGATGGTTCTGTTAAAGTATTAGGAAATGCAGAGCCTAAATTTCAGATGAATTTTAACAATGATTTTACGCTGTTTAAAAATTTATCTCTCGCATTTCAACTGCACTGGAAATATAAATATGATAATATTAACCTCACCGAATTGCTCACAGATTTGGGTGGTACAAGTCCGGATTACGATGATGATGATGACGGTGACGGTATAATTAATGCCATAGAAAGAACTTCATTACTGGGTTCTTCTGCCCGTCCTTTTGTTCAGGATGCATCTTATTTGCGTATTCGTGAAGTTGGTCTTTATTATAACCTGCCGAATACCGTATTAAGATCTGCTTTTAACAATGTTGTTTCGGCGGTAAAAGTCGGATTTTCCGGAAATAACCTCTACACATTTACTAAATATAAAAGTTATGATCCCGAAGTTTCAAATTTTGGAGGAACCGGATTTTCAACCGGTGTAGAGGTTACGCCATTTCCTCAGTCTAAGAGATTGTTTTTTCATTTAACTGTTGAACTTTAATAGCCAAACGCATGAAATTAGTAATTCATAATATAAAGATAGTTAGCGCAGCACTTTGTGTCTTCCTGACTTTGCAATTTTCTTCGTGTAAAATTGACGATAGTATAAACCCGAATAATCCAAGTTTGGAAGGTGCCTTATCCAATGCCACGTTAGATGATCTTAATAATCTGGTTGTAGGCACTGAGTCGAGTATGCGAAATAATTTAGGAACATATTTGGATGATGTAGGAGTCGTTGGACGGGAAATTTATCGTTTTTCAGGTTCAGAACCCCGGTTTACTTCTGATCTGTTAGGAGCCGGTAACGCTGTACTGGATAATAATACATTTTATACTACAAATCCATGGGCCAGCCGCTACAGAACTATTAAAAATACAAACATCCTGATAAGTGCTATTGAAAATACTTCGTTGCCAACCGAAGCTCAAAAGCAGGCTTATTTAGGATTTGCAAATACAATTAAAGCGTATCAGTTATTACTGGTATTAAATCTTTCTAATGATAATGGAATTCGTGTTGATGTAGCAGATCCTTCTAATCTGGGACCGTTTGTTCCTAAAGCTGAAGCATTAACTCAGATTGCTGCGTTATTGGAATCAGGGTTTGGGCAATTGAATGCTGCAGGTGCAACCTTTCCTTTCCAGCTTTCCGCCGGCTTTGCCGGTTTTGATAATCCAGACGGTTTTAAGAGATTTAACAGGGGAATAGCTGCCCGGGTTGCTGTTTACAGAGGACAATTTGCGGAAGCGTTGAATTTTTTAAATGCCTCCTTTTTGAACATCAACGGAGATTTTAATTCAGGAGTTTACCATGTATTTTCAGGTGCAACAGGCGACCAGCTTAACCCGGTATTTCTGCCATTAAATTCCACAGGAGAAGTTAGAGTTGCACAACCGGCATTCAGAACCGATGCACTTGCAGCAGGTGCTGCAAATGACGATCGTTTAAATAAAATAGCTTTACGATCTGCACCTGCTACGCAAAGCGGATTAACAGGCACGCATGATCTGGTAATATTCCAGAGTAATACAGATCCTGTATCTATTATCAGAAACGAAGAATTAATTCTGATATATGCAGAATCAAAAATCAGAAGTGGAGCAGCCGGTTATACGGATGCTTTGATTGCGATAAACAGAATCAGGCAAGGTCACGGTTTAACTGCTTATTCCGGAGCTTTAACTGAAACTGCTTTGATTAACGAAATGTTAATCCAACGGAGATATTCATTATTTATGGAGGGACATCGCTGGATTGATATGCGCCGGTATAATAAACTTAATGAATTGCCGATTGATCGTACCGGAGATGATGTTTGGGTTAGCTTCCCGCTCCCGTTTTCAGAAAATGCTGGTTAGAATAGGGGATTATAAAAAAGACTCGCGTAAGCGGGTCTTTTTTATTAACACTAATTTTATTTTTCAAGGGACTTCAATGCTCGTTTTATTGCTAATTGTTCTTTCCAGCTCATGTATTTTTCGCGAAAATTCCGCTTCATAAAATCATCAAGTTTTCTTTGGATGGTTAAGTTATAGAGGCTTCTCGATTTAACCGCCCAGGATTTATCCCATGCCCGAAGTGAAATAGAGAAAGACCCTTCCAGGTACTTCATCCAGTGCCAATAACCAGAAGGCATAAATAAGGTATCGCCATGTTCTAAAATAGTTTCATATCCGGCAATTCCATTAAGAGCCGGGAATTTATCAAAATCGGGATCTTCGATATTATAGTCTTCTAAAGCATAAGTTGCAAATGGGATGCCGTATAACCGCTCTTTCCATTCGTTTTTAAACAGAATGACTTTTTTCCTTCCATGAAAATGCGTGTGGAAAATATGTGCCAGATCTATATCGTAATGCAAAAATGTAACCGAGCCTTTTCCACCAAAAAACATATTGGGATATTTATCCAGAAATCCGCCAAGAAGTTCTTTAGGTGGATAGTAATCATCAAGTAAAATGGGGGCATATTTAATCGGATCAAATAAGAAAATCCGAAGATCGGTTGGCTGATGTTGTATTAAATCCAGATATTCTGAAAATTTCATTTCGGCAGCAGGGGCATTAATGGGTTTGGAAGGATCTGCTTTTGAACTATCATATAAAGGCACTATCTGATTGCCTGCTACTTCTTTGAGATAGTTAAAGGTCCATTTCTCTAATGCAGGCCAGTTTTTACTCAGATTTCGGATCACCACAGGCTCGCCGGGATTGAAGTAGTTTTTAAGAAAATCTTCCCTGCTGATGGTTGTTAGATAATCTACAGATTTTAGAGAGATGCCACTCATCTTCAGATTTTATGATTAAATATAACAAAATCACTATACACCAGCAATCCCATTTTATAAGGCAAAAAAAATCCCGGCAGATGAGCATCATACCGGGACCTAAAACAAAACGAAATTCTTAATTAGGTAATAAAACTGTATCTATAACATGGATAACCCCATTTTTTTGAAATACATCAGCGATAGTTACCATAGATTTTCCACCTTTTTCATCAGTTAGAATAAGATTTTTGCCATTCATTGAACCTGTTAATGTTCCACCCGCAACGGTTTTAAATTCTGCTGAACCCTTTCCGTTTTTGATGGCTTTCATGATAGCATCAGCACTGAATTTACCGGCTAAAACGTGATAAGTTAAAATGGAGGTTAAAGTACCCTTATTTTCAGGTTTAACTAAAGTTTCAACAGTTCCGGCAGGTAATTTTTCGAAAGCCTGATTGGTAGGTGCAAAAACCGTAAAAGGTCCTTCTGACTTTAAAGTTTCGACCAATCCGGCAGCTTGTACGGCGGCTACCAAAGTGGTATGATCTTTTGAATTAACTGCATTGTCTACAATATCCTTGGTTGGATACATGGCAGCACCACCTACCATTTTAGTTTTTTGAGCGAATGTTTGCGTTGTGGCTGCAGAAGTTACTAATGCAATTGCCAGGATTATAATTTTTTTCATCGTGATTTGGTTTTGATATGTTAATCAGGATGAATTACGTGATATATTGTTTTACGGATTTAGCTCCTTTTAAATTTTTTAAAGGATTTTTTAAGAATTCTATTGAACAGAAGACTTGTAAGCCTTTCCAGATTTGGAGTAAGTAAATATATTTTAATTGAGATGGCTAAACTACTTTTGCTTTACGAATCATTTTTGCAAAATATCCCGGGAAAAATCTTTTAATAAGTACAGCATATTTTTCTCTGCCGCCTATATAAACTTCCCGTTTCTTAGATGCTACCGCTTTTATAATTTTTGAAGCGCATTCGTCCGGCATCATGCCGTTTTCCTGGGCATCATCCATCGTATTTTGAGCTGAGCCATCGGCAAGTAAGGCATTAAAAGTTAAATTGGTTTTTATAAATCCGGGGCACACAATAGTTATATGTATATTGTGTTCTTCCGTTTCTATGCGGAGTGAATCAAAATAGCCGTGCAAAGCATGCTTCGATGCCGAATAAGCAGAACGTAATCGGGTGCCAAATTTACCAACCAAGCTACTAACTACAACTATTTGCCCGCCGCCCGCCGATATCATCGATGGTAATAATCCTTGTGTCAGACTTACCGCTCCCCAAAAATTTACATCCATAAGTTGTTGAGCAACTTTTAGCCCGGTATTTATAGCTAAAGCCCTCTGGCTGATTCCGGCAGAATGAATCAAGATATCTATTCTTCCAAAAATTTTAAGTGCTAAAGCGGCTTTTTCAGGTAAAATTTCAGTCTGCTCCAAATCCAGAGGAAGAACATGGATGTCAATGGAGTTATTTTTGCAGTTTTGCTTTACGCGATACAGGGCATCTCGGTTTCTGGATGATATAATCAGTTTAGCGCCCTGTTCATGCAGTAAATATACCAGCGCCTCGCCAATTCCGCTTGATGCTCCGGTAATCCAAATTATTTTGTCTTTCATTAAAAGGGCTAATTTTGAAAATCCTGATTTGGATCGATGAATAATTCAGAGGCAATATGGTCGGCAAATAATTTACCTTCCTGCGTTAGCATAATTTTTCCATTGTTTTCCTTAATCCAATCCGGATTTATTTCTGAAAGATTATTTTGAATGATTTTTAAATAGTCATCTCCAAATCTGGCTTTTATCCTCTCCTGATCCATTCCCCACATTGTGCGTAACGAGGTCATTATATATTCATTAGCCTGATTAGGAATAGTTAGAATTTCACTCTCTGAAGGGATTTCATTGTTCCCAATGGCCTGCAGATATTTGCTGTTATTGGCTATATTCCATGATCTTATTTCCCCGTTAAAAGAATGTGCCGATGGTCCGATACCCAGATACGGAATGCCTTTCCAATAATTAGAATTATGTCTGGATATCATTCCGGGTTTGGCAAAGTTGGAAATTTCATAGTGCTCAAATCCGGTTTGCCGGAGAAAGTCCATTAATATTATAAACTGTCCGGCACTTTGTGCTTCATTCATGGGTTGCTGCAGGCCTTTATTTATAAAAGAAGCAAGGGCTGTGGCCGGCTCTACTGTCATACTGTATGCAGAAACATGAGGAACATTCAGGTTAATAACCCGGGTAATATTGCTGATCCATTTCTCTTCGCTTAACAGGGGATAGCCATATATAAGATCAACAGTGATGTTTTCGAAACCTGCATCCTGGACTCTTTTTACTGAACTCTCTGTTTCTTTAGAGCTATGTGCCCGGTTCATCCAAATAAGGTCTTCTTCAAAAAAAGATTGAATGCCAATACTGAACCGGTTAATTGCGGTTTGTTTCAATTCTTTCACTTTTTGCGGACTTAAATCATCTGGATTTGCCTCAAGAGTGATTTCAGCTGTTGCTGACAGATCATAATGATTGCCGATTTCACTAATCAGAATATGAAGTTCATCGGCATCCAATAAAGAAGGAGTTCCTCCACCAAAGTAAATGGTTTCTATATTCTGATTTGCCAGGAAATTCTTTTGCAGAATCAGTTCTTTCCGCAAAGCACTAACCATTTCATCTTTGTATTTGGGAGAAGTGCTGAAATGAAAATCGCAGTAATGACATGCTTTTTTGCAAAAAGGGATATGTAAATATATTCCGGACATCAGGATAGATAAAATAGCCTCAAAGATAACCAAATTAACTTTTGAGCCTGATTAAGAATATTTTCAATTGTTATAAACTAAATGCCCCATTTTTTTGAAAAAAAATATCGTTATAGTGAATTTGCCCGCAACTTTAATGAGATTCATCCGTAAAAATTAAGTGCATTATGAAAAGGTCTTAAGATATAAGGCACTCTAAAATGCTTTTATAGCTCATTTAAACTTTGTTAGGTTAAGTGGGAGCGTATTAATAATTATTAAACACTTAGAATTTATTATATATTTTCAATTTATGGGTTTCACAAATTCAATGCGCCAAAAGCTTCTGGTTGTAGAAGATGATATCTTTATGCAAAAGATTATTAAATCAGTACTTCACGAAACCTATGAAATTAAAATTTGCAGTAATGGATTAGATGCACTTTCCTTTTTACAAGACGGAAACATTCCTGCATTGATAATATCGGATCTCAATACGCCGGTTTTAGATGGGTTTGGATTGATCGAACAGATAAAGGCAAGTGATTTTTTTAATGAGATCCCTATTTTAATTCTTTCAGGAGAAGAGGGTTCAGAGGTTAGAACACGTTGTCTTGATGCAGGTGCTGATGATTTTCTGGCAAAACCTTTTAATCCTTCGGAGCTGGAAGCTAGAGTTAGAGTAATTTTCAGGCGGATAAAAATAAGTATTGCTTCGTGAAAAATAAGAGTTCAAATATTTCTCTTCGTGAGGAAATAATAGCGCTGGTTAATTGCAATAAAGCTGTTTTTACTTTACTTTCTATTTGTAATTTCCAGGACAGAAAGCTGGTTAATTATAAAAATGCGAGCGAACTTGCGGAAGCTTATCACAGGCAATGCTTAAATATTGTCGCTGTAATTTCTCAAAGTGAAATTGCCGAACCATATGGAATTGAATTGCTTGAGAGTTTAAATAAACAAGATTTTCCTAAAGTTCCATTCTTTTTAGTTTCTAAAGAGTTGGATAGAAATGTAATTAAACTTGCTTTGCGAGCGGGTGTGGTGGATGTTTTTAAATTGCCTTTTAAAGTTGCTCAGATAGAAAGCCGTTTAAATTTTGTAATTCAAAACTGGAAACGATTAACAAAAGACCGGCGTGAGCGAATTCATATTCCATATAAAATACCAAATGAAACCCGCCTTTTTGATATTCTGTTTTCAGCCTTTTTACTTACTCTGTTATCCCCATTAATTGTATTAATTATCATTGCAATAAAATTAGAAAGCCGCGGATCTGTATTTACTCACTCTTTAAGAGCTGGGAGTAACTACCGCATCTTTAAAATGTTCAGCTTTCGGATGATGCAATTAGATGCAGATAATCGGATAAATTTATCCCATACCTCAGAAAATAATACCCAGTTACAAAACAATTCGGTTGAAACTGGTCTCTGTGAAAGTTGCAGAGAAACGAGGGTTAAATGTCAGTTTCCTGTATACGCTGATCAGGTAACCTGGTGCGAAAAGAAATTTCAATACAATGAAAAGCTATCTGCCCACACCGCCGAAGATGTAAAATCTTCTTTCCATGGCTTTACTAAGGTTGGCAAATTTTTAAACTATACCAGATTTAGTCAAATTCCTCAGTTATTTAACGTATTAAGAGGTGACATGAGTATTGTTGGGAATCTTCCACTGCCTCTCTCAGATGCGGAGAAGTTGACAACGGATAAATATGTGTTGCGGTTTATGGCACCTGCCGGAATTACTGGCTTATGGCAAATCGAAAAGCGTAAAAAAGGTTATGATAATAAAGAGGGAAGATTGGTCCTCGACAATCGGTATGCCCGTAATCATACATTTCAAATGGATATTATCATACTTGCTAAAACCATCCCGGCTCTATTAAAGTAAGCTGCAGAAAAGCATTACACACTTCTATTTATATTTTGCTAAATATCACTTACCAAACCGGATAATTATCTTGTAAATTTGCCCAGAAGTGTATTTCATAATAAACCGGCTATTTTAAATTTATGGTGCAAAAGATTTTTTGTCTGGGAATGATCTTTTTCCTGTTTCTCCAAACATCGGCAATAGCACAAAGAGATACCGCTAGTTCAGATTCTATAAAACAAGCATCGGTTTCAACTCCTGAGTCTGATAATTTAATTGGGAAACCGTATCAAAAAATTGATTCACTAAAAAACAATGCCGATTCTTTATCTATGCTTTGGATTAAAGCGCCTGACCCAAACAGGCCTAATCAATTTCTGGATAGTTTAATAGATTTGTATACTGTTGAAAAATTTAATTTCCAGGCTTGGGCGAAAAAATTCCCCAAGAAATATAAAGTAGAAAACGAGGGAAAACTTAGGAATACCGGTAAAACCTGGGTTATCCTGGTGATAATTGCCCTGATTTTATTTTTTGCTATCCTTAAAAATGCATTTTCAAAAGAGTTAAGTTCCATCATTCAATCTTTTTATAGCAACAGGGCTTTGGGCCAGATAAATAAAGAAGACATGCTGTTCAATTCATGGCCCTTCTTATTTCTTTATTTATTGTTCGGACTTTCTATTGGTATGTTCTTATATCTCTCGGGAGAACATTATCAGATTAAATATGCATTTACAGGGTTTGAGTGGTTTTTAATTTTATCTGCAACCATAATTGGAGCCTTTACATTAAAAATTTTAGTATTAAGGATACTTGGCTTTTTATTTGGTGTACAAAAAATCGTTAGTGAATATATAACCATCCTTTATTTAAGTTATTTTAACGCTGCATTAATTTTTTTGCCTTTACTGTTGGCATATAGCTTAACACCCAGCAGATTTTCGGAAGTATATAGCTACATTGCGATTATTATAATAGGATTGATTTTTACATTTCAGTTTATACGTGCTGGTGCAAACATTTTAACCAATTATCGATTTTCTAAAACATATTTAATTATATACCTTTGTGCCCTCGAAGTATGTCCAATACTTATTCTAATTAAAGCACTTAGGTTCTAAAGCCGAAAACACATGCAAGAAGCATCATCAGCGAGAAACAAAAAAGTTAAAAGTATTTTAATAACATTGCCTAAACCCGAAAGTGATAAATCTCCATATTTTGATCTGGCAAAAAAATATAATTTAAAAATAGACTTTCGCTCTTTTATCCATGTAGAAGGAGTTCCGGCTAAAGATTTTAGGAAAGAAAAAATAAACCTTGCAGAAATTACTGCAATTATTTTTACAAGCAGAAATGCGGTTGATAATTTTTTTCGTATTTGCGAAGAAATGCGCTATGATGTGCCTTCAGAGATGAAATACTTCTGTATATCCGAAACAATCGCTCTTTATCTGCAGAAATATATTCAATATCGTAAACGTAAAATCTTTTTTGGCAAACAAACCGCTTCTGATTTGGAAGAAGTTTTGAAAAAACATGCTTCTGAAAAATTTTTATACCCTTGCTCTGATGTTGCCGCAGAAGAAACAATGAAACTTCTGCAGGCCAATGGCTATGATTTTACTTCTGCGGTTTTATTTCGTACAGTTTGCAGTGATCTGTCTGATTTAAAAGAAGTTTATTACGATATATTAGCCTTTTTTAGTCCCTCCAGTATTCATTCTTTATTTATAAATTTTCCTGACTTTGTTCAAAATACAACCCGCATTGCTGCTTTTGGTGCCAGTACACACAAAGCGGTTTTAGAACATAATTTATTATTGGATATTGCGGGTCCCACACCACAGGCGCCAAGTATGACTATGGCCATTGAACAATACATTAAGCAGGTAAATAAATAAATTAATATCATTTAACGGCTTAAGTTCTCTGAAACAGTAATCATCTAACATGATAGTTAGATTTTTATATTTTAAAGGAAACTTTGTTCGCCCGAATACGTAAGAAAAAATAATTTTCTGTTTATAAGAATACTTGAAAACATTTAGCGTTTAATAAAGCATTTTCAAATTGCTGATTATAAGCTGGTTGTTATAATAGGAAAAAGCCCCGTGCAAACGTAGAAAGTAAGTTTTTTAAAGGTTAACGTGTTTTTTATTTATATTCGGTATAATTTTGGAAAAGGTATACAAAACCGAAAACAATCAAATGAGAAAAATATACTTTATCGCTCTTGCAGCAGTTGCCATAATGGCAAGTAGCTGCGGTAAAGGAGGTGCTAACGGTGAGCTGGTTGGGGTTTCAACCAAGAAGTTTCATAACAATGAAGTTCCCTATGGAATGGTTTATGTACCAGCCGGAACTTTCATTATGGGACAAACTGACCAGGATATCACTTTCGCTCAGATATCCCAAAATAAGCAAGTAACTATTCAGGCATTTTACATGGATGAAACGGAGATCACTAACAGTGAATACCGTCAGTTTGTGAATTGGGTGCGTGATTCTATTGCGATTACAAACTATCTTCAGGACGATAAATATTACCTTAAGCCTAAAGGAAAAGCTGATCCGAATGCTGCCGGCAAAAAATATATTGATTGGAAAAAAGTAGGAAATGGGTCTGAAATATGGGGCGGTAAAAAGGGAAATTCTGCAAATGCAGCCAAACTTCAGGCCATGTATTACCAGGGAGAGGATCGTGTATTTGACCGAAATGAACTTGATGTTCGTTTGTTAAAATACAACTTCGCCATTATGAAATTACGTGAAGCTTCCAATTTTCGTAATGATAAATCTAAAAGACGTTCTGATTTTATTTTACGAGATACTGTAGCAATTTATCCGGATACGCTGACATGGTTGTCTGATTTTGCATACGCTCAGAATGAGCCGATGGTTCAGGGTTATTTTTCACATCCTGCATTTGCCAATTATCCTGTTGTAGGAGTAACCTGGAGACAGGCACGTGCTTTTACAATATGGAGAACCCGTTTCAATGAGTCTTATAAAGAAAGTCGTGGAATTCCTGCACGTGCTCCTTATGATTTACCAACTGAAGCTGAGTTTGAATATGCTGCACGCGGTGGACGTGTTGGAACAAGTTATCCATGGGGCGGGCCTTATATCCGCAATGCAAAAGGATGCTTAATGGCAAACTTCAAACCGGGTCGTGGTAATTATATTGATGACGGTGGTGCTTTCACCGTTCATGCTAAGTCGTATTACCCAAATGATTTTGGCTTATATAATATGGCCGGCAACGTTTCTGAGTGGACCAGCTCGGCATACGATGAATCTGCTTCTACTTTTACCCATGATATGAACCCAACTTTTAACTACGAGGCGAAATCAGATGATCCGGAAGTATTGAAACGGAAAGTTGTTCGTG
This sequence comes from Daejeonella oryzae DSM 19973, assembly GCF_000422945.1. Taxonomy (GTDB): domain Bacteria; phylum Bacteroidota; class Bacteroidia; order Sphingobacteriales; family Sphingobacteriaceae; genus Daejeonella; species Daejeonella oryzae. The sequence continues at coordinate 413,559 of NZ_AUHA01000002.1, read as the reverse complement.
GTGGTTCATGGAAAGATATCGGTTTCTTCCTTCAAAATTCTGCCAACACTTTTGAATATCAGGATACAGCCAAATCTTACATAGGTTTCCGTTGCATATCCAAATATCAGGGTAGAGATATTAAGGATAAACGCAATTAATTCTCACAACACAAATAAATCTAAATACATTAAAATCGTTAAAATTTACTATTAATATGGCTGGAAAGAAAAAGGTTGATTTATTGCACACTGCAATTTCATGGGGTGCAAGTATTGTGATTGTGGGTGCTTTGTTTAAAATTCTTCACCTGGGTGGTGTTTGGGGAAATTATATGATTGGAGTAGGATTAGGTGTTGAAGCATTTTTATTTTTCTTAACCGGCTTTTTCCCTCCTGCAAAAGATCTTGCTTGGTCAAGAGTTTACCCTGAATTATCTGATGAATTTGACGGTGAACTGCCGGTTGCATCTGCAAGACCAACCATTGCAATGCCCTCGTCTACAGCTGCTTTAGATAAAATGATGGCCGACGCTAAAATCGGACCGGAGCTGATTGAAAGTTTAGGTTCGGGTTTGCGCACATTTGGCGACAAAGTTTCTTCAATATCAAATGTTGCAGATGCATCTGTAGCTACTACCGAGTTTTCAGGAAAAATTAAAACAGCTTCTCAGAAATTTGATAATTTAAGTGTCGCTTTTGATAAAGCAACCGGAAGTCTTTCTGAAATGGCTGATACACATATCGATTCAAAAGCATACCATGAACAAGTAAATGGCCTTGCTAAAAATCTTTCAGCTTTAAACGCAGTATACGAGTTAGAATTGCAAGATTCTAGTTCTCACTTAAAATCAATGAATAAATTCTACCAGAATCTATCTGTTACCATGCAGAACTTTAGCGAGTCAATGGAAGATTCTAAATTATTTAAAGAAGAAGTTGGCCGTTTAGCCAAAAATCTTTCATCCTTAAATGCAATATATGGCAATATGCTTTCAGCTATGAATCAGCCAAGAGTTTAATCTTTTAATAATAAATTTCACTCTAAAACTGGAAATAAGAAATGGCCGGAGGTAAAGAATCAACCAGGCAGAAGATGATCAATATCATGTATTTGGTATTGTTAGCTATGCTTGCGTTAAATGTATCAGATACTATATTAAATGCGTTTAAAAATATCAATGATAGTTTAGCTACATCACAAACAAATGTTAATAACAGCGTAAATCAATTATTTACTTCCTTTGAAAATACAAAACTGAAGGAAGAGCCGGAAAGGGCGAAACCAATTTACGAAAAGGCAAAACAGGCACGTGCAATTTCAGCAGAATTGAACGGTTACCTGGAGAAACTTAAGCAAACGTTTATTAAAGAAGGTAATGGGTATGATCCGGAAACGGGTGATCTGGTAGAGCGTTCTAACCTTGATATTGCAACCGGTATCATGATCAATAAAAAGGAAGGCGCCCGCTTGAAAGCCAAGATTAATGAAACACGTGAAAAATTAATTAATCTGATTGAACCAAAAGACCGGTCTAGTTTAACTTTTTCATTAGAGGCAAAAGATCCTGCAAAACCAATGGGTGGAAAACGTACCTGGGAAGATGTTAATTTTGGTGAAGGAACTCCCTTAACCGCAGCAATGACCATCCTTACAAAAATTCAGGCTGATACTAAAAATGCTGAGTCGGATGTAGTGAAGAAAATTTTCGGTAAAATGGATCAGGCAGTAGTCAATCTGGATCAGTTTGCCGCAGTAGCAGTAGCACCAACTTCTTATGTTATAGCCGGTCAGCCATATACCGCCGAAGTATTTTTAACTGCTTACGACTCAAAATCAAATCCTACAATTACTGTTGGAGGATCTAGTTTGCAGGTTAGGGATGGTAAAGGAGTTTATTCGGTAAATACCGGAAGTGAAGGAGTTTTTTCATGGGTTGGAACAGTAAGAGTTAAACAAACTGACGGCAGTATAAAAGAATATAAAACCAGCGAGCAGAAATATCAGGTGTCACGCCCATCGGCTGTGGTATCTCCTGATAAAATGAATGTGTTTTATATCGGGGTCCCTAATCCTGTTTCGGTTTCCGCTCCGGGTATCCCGAAAGAAAACCTGAGAGTAAGTATGAGCGGTGGTAGTATTTCAGGTTCGAACGGAAAATATACGGTAAGAGTAAATTCTGCAGGTGCTGCCAAAGTAAATGTATCGGCAGAGATTAATGGTAAAGTGCAGAACATTGGAACAAGTGATTTTCGCGTAAAGCGGATACCTGATCCTAAAGCAAAGTTTGCAGGAAAAACCGGTGGAGCTATGAGTTCTGTGGTGATTAAATCACAGAATGCAGTTTTTGCAATACTCGAAAACTTTGATTTTGATGCTAAATTTAACGTAACTCGTTTTAACCTGGTTATTGCGAAACCGCGTGCAGATGCAGTGATACTACAAACTAGCGGCAATACGTTAAGTTCTCAGATGAGAGCGGCGATGGCCAGTGTAACTCCGGGAACGCGGGTTATTTTTGATAACATAGTAGCCGTTGGTCCGGATGGAACTCAAAGGCAATTAGACGGAATTGTATTAACAGCTAATTAATCTGTTATGATGAAAAAAATATTCACTTTGGCTCTTTTAGCGGTAAATGCTGTAGCATTTGCACAAACGCCTAATTTAAATAACAGCACCAAACCTACGCCTGTAGAAAGGCCGGTTGATGGCTATTATAAAAAAACCAATATTTTAAGTGCTAAGGTTACCCCTTATGCTAACCTGCGTGAATCTGATGTAATGTTCAGTAAACGTGTTTGGCGTGAGATGGATCTTAGAGAAAAGCAAAATATGGTTTTCGCTTCTCCTAAAGGACGTTTAATTGATGTTTTTATGGAAGCTGTAATGGCAGGTGAACTAACCGCGTATGATGCAACTTCTACCAGGGATGATGTGAATGGAGATGAATTTTCTACTATTCTTAAGCCGGAAGAAGCGATGTCCAAATTTGCTGACAGCGTGCTGGTGCCGATTTTCGATGATGAAGGAAATCAGACCGGAACAGAAGTAAAACCGGGTGAATTCAATGCGGATAGTATTGTGAAGTTTAGAATAAAAGAGGACTGGATATTTGATAAGCAGCGTTCTGTTTTTGAACCACGCATAATTGGAATTGCGCCTATGGTGAAAGTAAAAGCAGCTGGTCAGACTTTAGATGATCAGCCCGCATTCTGGATTTATTTTCCGGAAGCACGCCAGTTACTGGTTACTAAGGAAGTTGTAAACCGCAGGAATGATGCTACCGGATTAAGTTTTGACGATGTATTCATGAAGCGCTTGTTCGCCAGTTATGTTGTAAAAGAATCTAACCCTGAAGATCTGCGTATTAAGGATTATGCACTTGGTATAGACAAGTTATATGAATCTGAACGAGTGAAAAAAGAACTGATGGATCGGGAACACGATCTTTGGTCTTACTAAGGCCTCCTATTATACATACAAAAAGGCTTTCCGTTTACGGGAAGCTTTTTTTGTTTTATAAGTAATTGAATATTATCCTGTTACGATCTAAGATTTGCCTTTTTTGATTGCGGGTTATCATTCTTCCCAGTTAATTTTATTAATTAAACTAAACTTTCTTTCCCTGATTCCGTAGAAAATTCCATTGGCAAATATATTCTGCCATTGAAATTATTTACAAAACTATGGTATCCGGATCGGGTAATTATCTTACTGATTATAATTGCAGCGATGGAAAAACCGGAAGATTTTTCAATTGGCAAATCAAAATACTTCTCTCCCTGGGGAATTCCTGGAGCAAGAAGATTTTTCTTTTCATTATAGGCATTGCTTCTGCTTTAAATGCGTTTTCGCAAGGCTGTACCTCTAATGATTTTGTTTTTCAGGAGTTTTATATTGGAGATGCCAATGGACTGGAGCTAACAAGTCCGTGTACAGCGGGTACACCGGTAACCGGTTTTTTATGGTTAAAGGTTGTTGGTAATGCCACCCGTTATTCACTCTACGTAGATTATTCCCTAAGTGCTACAAATAATTTAACAGGAATTACTACCACTACCAGCATTACCAATTGTCTCTATTCAAAGATCGCCATCCCCAAAACGCTAATTAAGCTGGGAAATATTACCTGGAATTGTGGAGAGGTGTTAAAGATTCACAATTTTAAAATGTCCTGGCAGCAAAATATTTCAGGAGAATGTACTTTTGAAGAGCCTAAATGTTCATTTGTTCCATTAGCAGTAATCAGGACTCCCTTATCTGTTGATTTTACTTACAAAAGTTGTAATAACGGAACAAATACATCGGTTAATTTCACATCCCTGACTACCGGAGGAAGTAATACGTATTCATATTTATGGACTTTTAGTGATGGATCTACGTCAACTCTTGCTAACCCTGTGCATGTTTTTGCGAATACGGCTGCCCCTTTTAGTGCTTCCTTAAAAGTTAACGATGGAATTCGCGAGTCAACGCTTACCAAAACTATTGTTGCGGGTTCGGCTATAACTTTAAGCGCTCTGCCAACACAGATCAAATGTTTCGGAGGAACAGGTAGTGTTGCTTTATCTGCCGCAGGCGGTACCGCTCCATATACATTTTCGGGTACGCCTACTTCTAATCTTTCCGCCGGAATTTATAATTACCAGGTGACGGATGCCAATGGATGTACAGCAACTGCATCCGCTACAATAAATGCATCACCTCCGGCTTTAAGCCTCAGCGAAAGCCATACAGCAATAACCTGCTCTCCGGGTTCATCAACTATAACCCTTACAGGAATTGGTGGCAGCGGAACCTATGAATATAAATTGGATAACGGATCTTATCAGCCGGGCAGTGTATTTACCGGGGTTGCAAGCGGTAACCATATTCTGTATATAAGGGATAGCAATTTATGTGAAACTTCCATACCTCTTACTATTCCTGCATACACAGTTATTAATTCGTCTGTTATTGCCGATACATGCGTAGGAAGCTCCTATGATCTCAGCAAATCAATCAGTAATTATCATCCTGAACTATATACATACATCATTACAGATTCTCAGGGAAATGTGATCGCGTCGCCTTATCTGGTTTCTGTAGCCGGAAATTATGTAGTAACCAAATACCAAAGCCCTTCCTGCACTTTAGAAACACAAACAATTCAATTAGTAATTCATCCCAAACCGGGTTCACCTTTAATAAAAATAAATTAAACAGATAAATACAAGCCTTATGAACAGAATCTTTACTTTCTTAAAACTGACTTTCATTTGCACATTCATGCTGATTGCTTTTAATTCAACAGCCCAGCAAGTGACTTTTACAGATCAGAGCCTTTTAAAAGTCGGCCCCGCAACAGCAACCGTTCCGGCCTTTGATAAATCTCTGGCTATATTTTGTCCGGCCAGCAATACATTTAACCTAAATGCAAGTGCAACAGATAAAGACGGAAATACATTTGCTACTTACGAATGGTATGAAGTAAATTCTGCAGGTGGTGCCGACGCCATTGCAGGTCAAACTACTATCAAATTACCGGTTACCAATGCTACTCCCGGTTACCATACCTACAGAGTATACGGTATTCAGGATTACGGAAACAACCAAACTTGTAAGGCCGATGAATTCGAAGATTTTACAGTATATGTTCTGCCTCCTCTAACTGTAGTTGCTACAGTTGCCAATACTGAAATATTAAAATATTGCGTGGATAACCTTCCGGGAAGTACTCCAGCAACTCAGGCAATTGTATTAACCGCAACTACTGCATTTTCTGGTGCACAGAATTCTGTTGCCGGATTAACTAACCCGGTAGTGGGTGATTTTGAATATAAATACACCTGGTACAAAACAGCTTTAGATGGTACTAAGATCGGCTCAGCCCTTCAGTCCAATACTACAAATACGTATACAGTTGCCGAAACAGAAATCGGAAGCTTTAAATACATGGTAGAGGTAGTTTATACTGTTAAACCTGCTTGTCTTCCTTCTTACGATGCAGTGGTTCAGCAAAACAATGCAGATGCGGTATTTATCGTAACACCTAAACCAGGTAAACCTACTATTACCATTAACTAATCTTATTCAGATTTAAATTCCGGGGCGATGCGCTCCGGAATTTAATTAATCTTACAATGAAGAACAGATGCGCTGTATTCTTTCTCCTGTTCCTTATGATATCGGGTTTGCCCGGTATTACCAGGAATGGAATGGACTCGCATCCTGTAGTAAAGATATGTGAAGGAGAAGCCGCAACGCTCCGGGCACCCGTGCCCGGAGCTTCCGGCTATCAATGGTTTAAAAACGGGGAGATTATTCCGGGTGCCACGAGCGATAATTACCTGACTGGAACTTCGGGTCTGTATACTGTTACTGCTTTTAACCTGGAAGGCTGTGCTTCTGAGCTTTCTGATCCGGTAGAAGTCATTCTGCTTCCTACACCGGTAATTACCTTTAATCCATTGCCTGATAAAACGTACGGCGATCCGAATTTTAAATTAAACGCAACTGCCAGCGACGGTTCTGAAATAAAATATTCTATAGATGATCCTGCTATTGCCCGTATTGTAAACGGCAATGAGGTTCAGATTTTGAAAGCGGGAAAAGTAAACATCACCGCAGATTTTAAAACTCCGGCCCAATGTCCGGGTGTTTCTGTGGTGCAGCCGCAGGTAATTAAAAAGAAACTTTTAATTGTTAAAGCCATTGGAGATCAAAAGGAATACGACCAGCGCCCATACCAGGGAAGTGGAGGTAGAAATATTATTGGTTTCATTCCCGGTGATGATGAATCGGGTCTGCAGGGTAATTTAGTTTATCTGGGAAGTGCACAAGGCGCAGTAGAAGAAGGTAAATATGAAATTATTCCGCGGGGATTAAGCTCAGATAATTATGAGATTATTTATGTTCCTGCCGAATTGGTAATTGTAAGGTACTCGGTAGTTGACATCGCGGTAGTGAAAAAATCTGAAACCAAACCGGTAACCCGGGATGGTGAATTTGAATATCTCTTTACAGTAACTAACAAGACTTCCGATTTTGCCAGCAATGTGGTATTAACCGATGAGTTGCCGGCCGAATTAGAATATCTGGAAGCAATAATGCCACATGCCGGCCGTGTGGAATATGATAAGCCAACCAATGTTTTTAAATGGATGATTCCCAAACTGGATAGTTCGCAGGTGCTGGAATTGAGAATTCGTGTGAGAGCATTAACAGATGGAAACATTACCAATACCGCAAGAGTAAGTTCGGTTGATACCGATGCCGATCTCTCAAATAATATTTCAACAGATATCAAGGAAATTATCAGCGTTCAAATTCCGAATGTTTTTTCTCCTAACGGCGATGGTAAAAACGACAGTTTTGTCATTCCGGGATTGGAGCTGTTTGCAGAGAATGAACTGGTAATATTAAACCGCTGGGGAAGCCATATTTACGAAAAAACTGGTTACCTGAACCAATGGACAGGCGAAGGTTTAAATGAAGGCACTTATTTCTATGTTCTCAAAGTTAAGGGCAACTCCGGCAAATGGCAGGTTTATAAAGGATATGTAACATTACTTCGATGAGAAAGCACTTTTTAATATGCCTGCTGATGTGTATTGCAGCAATATGCCAGGCTCAGCAGGATGCACAGTTTAGTCAGTATATTTTTAACGGAATTTATATTAATCCGGCTTACGCCGGATATAAAGAACAAGTCTATCTTCAAAGTTCCCTTCGCTCGCAATGGGCAGGTGTAGAAGGCGCCCCGCAAACCGCCTCGGTGGCTATAGATGGGGTAACCGATTACCGGCGGAACGTAGGAGTCGGACTAATGATTGCGCATGATAGAATTGGTGCGCAAAGCAGTTTGTCTGCGTATGCCAATTATGCCTACCGCCTGCAGGTTGGGGCCCTGGAATCTTCCAGGCTGGCACTTGGCTTAGGAGTTGGCGCCATTCAGCTGGGTATAGACGGAACAAAGCTGCGGTCAACAGAGACTGATGATCAGTTTATTCCGCAAATAAAACAGACCACCATATTGCCCGATGCCCGGGCCGGCGTTTATTTCTCCAATGAAAATTATTTTGCGGGTTTTTCTGTCGATAATCTCCTGGCACATTACATGAAACCAAAAAGCGATACCGACATTTTAACGCCCATACCAAAGCCACACTATTATTTAACCGGCGGAGCCTTGCTGGTCCTAAACCCGACTATGAAATTTAAGCCTTCTTTTCTGATAAAAGATGATCTGGCAGGTCCTTCGAGTGTAGATGTAAACGCCTTCATGCTGTTTGATGAACGCTTATGGGTAGGTGCATTTTACCGTACTTCTTTCAGTCTCTACAACAAAGATTATTTACAACGTGATCTGCAAAAAAGCAGCGCCACCGGTATTATTGCCGAAGTGTTTGCCACCGAAAAATTACGGATCGCTTATTCATTTGATTATTCCCTCAACAAACTGCGCAACTATAATTATGGCTCGCACGAAGTATCTATAGGAATCTATTTCGGAAATTCTCGTGCAGATCAGCCAAAATGTTATTTTTAAAGATCAGGCAGGAAGATTTAAGCAGTGATGGCTGCCGCTTTCAGTCTGGCGAACTTCTTTCCGAAATAAAGCATTGAGAAAATAGTGAGCAGTATCCCGATCGCCGAAAGCCAGATCACGCTGTTTGAAAAGAAAGTAACCCAGTTTAATTGTACCCTGAATATTTCCTTGCTCAATAAAACACCCACGCTGCCAACATACCCAAATGAATCGGCCAGGTAGATTAAAAAACCAACGTTTCCGGTGTATTTAAAGGTAGAAATCAGCCGGTCGAAAAACACGGCGTTAAACGGGATATAAACCATATAAAGACCCAGGCCAACTAACATCATCCACCAGATAGGCTCAATGGCTTTAGCAGTAAAAGCCAGGGTTGATATTCCGGCAATTACAAATCCCAGCAAAATAAACAGATGTGCCATTTGCAATGCTTTGTAATTGTTTTTGATAAGCACCATGCTGCCAATCAACACTAAAATTATCAGGGTGATGGGAGTTTCTGTTTTTGAAAATATAGCCGGCTGATTAAAATAGCCAAGTTCTTTCCACATTTCTGCACTAAAATTATCGCGTATATCTCTAAAGATGGTGGCAAAACAGTAAATCAGTACACAAGCCACCAATCCGGCAGAAAATTCGCTGATAAATTTTTTGCGGTCGGTTTGGGTCATAGCCGATCGCTCTGTTCTGAGCTGAATATCTTCTTCGCTGGGAGGCGGAATTTTTTCCATCAGATAAACAAATAACAAAAGCGGCAGTGCAAATACCAGTCCGGTATAAAAGGGCACCCAGAATTCGCTTACACCAAATTGAACCATTAGCCAGGCACCTACAGATTTTACAAATCCGGAGGCGAAGATGAAACTTACCGCCAGAGTTGCACCGATAAAATCGGTACTTCGCCGGCCCTCTACATAAGAGAATACAACTCCCCAAAGCATTCCCAGAGGAAAGCCATTTATAAATAGAAAAACAATGTTGTAAGGAACCGGTACGATGGCAAAAAACAGCCAGCTTAACCAGGAGATTCCCGTTAGAATGAGGATAACCTGCCCGCGGCCTGTTCTTTTAAGTTCTGAAATATACTTGATGCCGTAGAATTTGGCAAGCAGGTATCCTAAAACCTGACTAATAACCAGGATTGTTTTGTAGCTGTAACCGGCTATTTCAATTCCGTCGAATGTGGCAACTGTAAAAGATTTGCGGAAGCCGAAAATCATGGTGTAGGCCAGAAAAACAACAACAGCAGCATATAACCCAACTTTTACCCGACTGCTTTTCTCTCCATTTTTTTCTGACATGCCAATTCTGTTAATTTTCGTGATTGAAATGTAGCTATTAGCCGTGAATTTTCCTGATCTCGGAAGCACTTTAAAAAATAAAGCTTCTCTATTGTGATTTTTTGACAACTTCATACACTAATAGCTCGAATTTAATTTTAGATGAATATAAAGCAGCGGTTTACCGAAGTGATTAAAGAGAACGAAGGCTTGATTTATAAAATTTCAAGCCTTTACACTGACAGCGATGAAGACAGAAATGATTTATTTCAGGAAGTGGTTTTCCAGCTTTGGAAGTCTTTTCCGTCTTTCAATCAACAATCAAACCTGAGCACCTGGATGTACAGAGTGGCTTTAAATACGGCTATATATCATTTAAAGCAAAGCAAAAAACGAGTAAACACAATTTCAATTGACCTGGCCCCGGATCGGTTTAAGGAAGATGCGGATTTTGAGGAAGAGGAACGGATTCGCTTATTGTATGAACATATCCAGATGTTGAATTTGTTGGAAAAGGGAATCGTAATTCTTTACCTCGAAGGGAAAAGTCACGAAGATATTGCAGCAATTGTGGGTATTTCCATCAGCAATGTGGGTACACGAATTTCCCGGATTAAAGAAAAGCTAAAATCACAAATTATAAAAAAAAGATAATTATGGAACTTGAACAAATGAAATCAGGCTGGGCAGAATTAACCAATAGAGTGGAAAAGCAGGAACTACTCAGCAATCAAATGATCGAACGGATAAGCAAGCAGAAATATCATTCTAAGTTAAATAAGATTGGCTTTTCGGAATATACGGGAACCATTGTCTGCTATATTGCCGCGGCATACATCAGCGTTAATCTTTTAAAAATAGATCAAACGCTAATGCAGGTATTTGGTCTGGTATCTATTGCTCTGCTTTTAATTCTGCCAATTATTTCTCTTCAATCGCTTCGGGCAGTTAAAGGAATTAATATTTCTTCTAAGACCTACCTGGAAACAATTAAAAGTTTTGCCGCTCAAAAAATAAGATTTCAGAAACTTCAGAAACTGAATGTGGCTTTAGGAATGTTACTCATGCTGATCATTATTCCTGTGTTCTCCGCAATTCAAGGGAAAAATCTCAGCCAGATACCAAACTTCTGGACAATCATTTTCCCTGTATCTGTTTTATTCTTTTTAGGATTTGCCTTTTGGGTGTTAAAATATTATAACAAAGTGTTAAGTGAAGCCGAGCAAATGCTTTCTGATATCAATAATTAGATTGTGGGATTGAATTATATTGAGGGAACTTGCATATTTACATACGCATACCATCCGGAAGAAATTATCGAAATCCGGAAATCATAATATTGAAACTTAACCAGCAATGAAACCATACCTTTTACACGGAAAATTACAAGCCCAGACAGGTCATGCTTTAGAACTTACTTCTATTTTAATTGAAGCATCTGCACTTCTCTTAGTTGCTAAAGGCTGCAAAATGTATGTAGTCAGCAAAGATTCAAATAAACCCGACGCAGTTTTTATAACTGAGATATGGGACAGCAAAGAAGATCACGATAATTCACTGAAGGTGGAGGGCGTTAGGGAGTTAATCATGAAAGCCATGCCAATTCTGAACGGACCGCCCTCCAAAGGACAGGAACTGGAGGTGATGGGAGGCCTGGGAATTTAACAGACAATGAACCATTACAAAATAAGCATGCTTAGAAAACACGTGTTACTGATCATTTTTATTCCCCTGTTATCCTACGGACAAAATTCAAAGCAGAAATCAGGTATCACCCCGTTTAACCAAATAGCGGAAAATTATGTGCGTTTGGGATTAGCCATCGGACAATATGATTCTGATTTTGTAGATGCGTATTACGGTCCTGATTCGCTAAAGCCTGTCGGCGTTAAGGAAGCCATTTTTCCGAAAGACAGGTTATTAAATACTACAAATATATTGCTGGAACAGCTTCGCCCGTATATAAAAGATAAATCTTTGGGCAAGCGGGCAATATGGATACGCGGCCAGCTAACAGCATTCAGTCGCCGCATCAAAATGTTTGCAGGTGAACCGGCGTCTTTTGAACTACAGGCTAAGGAACTGTTCGGCGTAGAACTCCCTAATTTAGGTGAAGACCATTTTCGTATTCTGCTAAATCAAATGGATCAATTATTACCCGGCAGGGGAGATGTAAATGCCCGGTTTCAAACATTGGCTAATCGCTTTGTTATCCCCAGGGAAAAATTAGATACTGTAATTAAAACCTGTATTGCAGAAAGCGCAAAACGTACCCGGAAACAGGTCGAACTTCCTCACTCGGAGGAATTTCGCCTTGAATATGTTAATGGAAAGCCCTGGAGTGGCTATAACTGGTATCAGGGAAATTATAAGAGCCTGATCCAGTTTAATTCTGATATAACTGCATTAATAGACCGGGTAATTGATATTGCCAGTCATGAGGGGTATCCCGGTCACCATGTTTACAATACCTTGTTCGAAAAGAATCTTTACCACAATAAGGGCTGGATTGAGATTTCGCTTTATCCTTTATTCAGCCCTCAATCGCTTATTGCAGAAGGAAGCGGTAACTACGGACTTGAAGTTGCCTTTCCGGGCGAAGAAAAGATAAATTTTACTAAGTCGGTAGTATTGCCCTTAGCAGGTTTAGATACTACAGGGATAGGCGCTTACTATCAGGCTCTTGCTATTAAAGGCAAGCTTCAGCATGTTCGCACCGAAGTAACCCGCAGAGTTATAAATGGTACCATGAATGATGATGAGGCTATTCGCTGGCTGATGAATTATGGCTTATTTAATAAGGAGGATGCAGTTCGTTCACTTTCGTTTAGCAGGAAGTACCAGAGTTATGTAATCAATTATACGTATGGGTATGATCTGGTAAAGAATTATATTGAACGGAATGGCGGTACAAGTAATAATCCTTCAAAAAGGTGGGAGTTGTTTAAATGGCTTTTATCTAATGAAGTAACACCTGCTGACATGCAATAATAAAAATTAGAAAGCAGCCAACTAATTACTTAAATGTTTTTTTGCTAATTAAATTTTACAGGAAATTGGTATTGTAAAAACCTTAGAGAGCCATGAGAAAATTAAAACTTCAGGTGCAAATGACTGTGGACGGATATATTGCCGGACCTAATGGGGAGATGGACTGGATGATATGGGATTGGGATGAAGAATTAAAACAATATGTAGCCGATCTCACTGAACCGGTAGATTGCATTGTTTTGGGAAGAAAACTTGCTGAAGGTTTTATACCTCATTGGGCGGCTGTAGCTTCCAATCCGGAAGATGCGGAATTTACAGCCGGACAGAAATTTACGAATACGCCCAAAGTAGTATTTACCAAAACAATGGACAAGTCTGAATGGGAGAATACGGTTTTAGCGAAGGGCGATCTTGTTGAAGAAATCAACAAACTAAAACAGCAGGATGGTAAAGATATAATTGCCTATGGAGGTTCCGCTTTTGTATCTTCTCTGATAAAACACAGGCTAATCGATGAGTTTCACTTATTTATTAATCCGGTGGCAATTGCTGAAGGCATGACGATTTTTACTGATCTTGACAGCAAAGAAAATCTGACTTTGGTAAAATCTACTTCATTTGACTGCGGGATAGTTGTTTTAACTTATGAACCGGTACGCAGTGAAACCTGAATTCTCTGAGTAAGCATTTAATTATTGGAATACTTATACGATTAGATTGCAGGTCGAGCCCGCAATGACTGTCAACTAAACTTTTTATTCTTTAGGAATATAAGATAGGAGTGAAGGAAATCAAGAACGAGATTACGGATCGAGCCCGTAATGATTCCTTCTTTTCTAGTGTCATCCCCGGCTCGACCCGCAATCTAAATTAACTCACTGAATTTTAGGTGTTTCAACTGCTTCCTTAAAATAATCAAGAATAGCCTTTACCTGCTTAAGATTTAAAACTTCCATTAATTGTTCCTCACTTGCTTCCCGGATTTTCTTCACTGATTTAAAATGACGCAATAATTTATCTGCTGACGTGCGGCCGACACCTGAAATGTTTTCCAGTTCGGTAGAGAGCGTTGATTTATCCCGCTTTAGACGGTGAAAAGTAATTCCAAAACGATGCGCCTCATCACGCAATTGCTGGATAATCTTTAAGGATTCTGATTTTTTATCCAGATACAGTGGATATGGATCATTGGGATAATAGATTTCCTCTAATCGTTTGGCAATGCCGATAACGGTAACCTGAGTTTCAATTCCCAGGAGTTTAAGGCTTTTTACGGCCGAAGAAAGCTGACCTTTTCCGCCATCAATTACAATTAGTTGCGGTAAAGTTCCCTCTTCATCCATCATTCTTTTGTATCGACGGTAAACCGCCTCTTCCATAGTGGCAAAATCATTCGGACCTTCTACAGTTTTAACATTAAAATGCCGGTAGTCTTTTTTTGATGGCCGGGCATCTTTAAACACAACAATTGCCGATACCGGGAATTTGCCCTGAAAATTGGAGTTATCAAAACATTCGATATGGCGGGGAAGCTGATTTAACCTCAGATCTTTCATCATCTGGGTTAAGAGCCTGTCTGTTCTGAGTTCAGGATTCAGCTTTTCGTATTGTTCTAATTTTTCGCGTTTAAAGAACGCAACATTTTTTAGCGAGAGATCAAGCAGCTTTTTCTTTTCACCCAGTTTAGGTACTGTAAATCTGATTCCGGGATCGTCCAGTTCAATTTCAAAAGGGACAATAATTTCTTTAGAATGGCTGTTAAATCGTGCTCTGAATTCAGAAATGGCGAGGGTGAGCAATTCTTCATCCGTTTCGTCGAGGCGCTTTTTAATTTCGAGCGTTTGTGTCTGAATAATGGTCCCGTTCATTACTTTTAAGAAATTTATAAAAGCATGTTTTTCATCGGTGGCTATTCCAAAAACGTCCACATCAGAAATTGAAGAATTTACAATGGTTGATTTGCTCTGATAATTTTCTAAGAGATCATACTTCCGCTTTAAGCGATGAGCCAGTTCGTAATTCATTTCGGCAATAGACTGATCCAGTTCATTTTTGAGCCTTCTGATAATAAAACCGGTTTTTCCGCTCAGAATATCTTTTATTTCTTCGATACCCTGATTATAATCTGGTTCTGACTGGAAAGCCTGACATGGGCCTTTGCAGTTGCCAATTTGATATTCGAGGCAAACCCGGTATTTGCCTGAAGCAATATTTTCTGGCGTAAGCGGCAAATTGCAGGTTCGTAACGGATAAATTTCTTTTACAAGTCCAAGAATAGTATGCATCATGCTAATGGATGCATACGGGCCGAAATATGTGGATCCGTCTTTAATAATTTTCCGGGTCCAGAAAATTCGGGGAAAGCGTTCGTTTTTGATGACAATCCATGGGTAGGTTTTATCATCTTTCAGCATTACGTTGTACTTTGGCTGATGCTTTTTAATGAGGCTGTTTTCAAGCAGCCATGCATCTATTTCGGTATCAACAATTGTGAATGTAACATTATTAATCTTACTGACCAGTACTCTTGTTTTGGCATTTACCCGGTAAGAATCTTTATTAAAGTACGAACCAACCCTGTTTTTTAAATTCTTGGCTTTGCCGATATAGATCAGTTCGCCATTAATATCCCAAAATTGGTACACACCCGGTTTGGGTGGTACTTTTTGCAAGGCCAGGCGGTGATCAAATTCTTTCATGATTAGATATAAGATGGAGATAAGAGATTTTGAGATAAAGTTATTGTCTCAATATCTCAAGTCTAATATCTTGTATCTGTTTTTTAAAATCCTAATTTTTCATCGAGTTCCGTTTCTCCCGATTCTTGTTTGCTATAAGCCCCGCAATCTAAAGTGATGGTTGTGCCGCCCTTGGGAGCTTCAAAATCGCCTTTTGAATAATTTAACGTTTTATCGGCATACACACTTTTCATATATAAGGCAAAAATTGGCAATGCCGAATTTGCACCTTCACCCTGGTCGGTTGAAGCAAAGTGGATGGCCCGGTCTTCGGCCCCGGTCCAAACTCCGGTAACCAGCTGCGGGGTGATACCCATAAACCAGCCATCAGAATTGTTCTGTGTAGTTCCGGTTTTTCCTCCGATAGGATTATTTAAATTGTACCGTCCTCTTAGCCTTCTGCCTGTGCCCTCGGTAACAACTGCCTTTAACATATTCGTCATTACGTATGCGGTTTGCGGATTTAATGCCACCTTAATTCTGGGCTTGCGTTCGTAAATCACATTTCCGTTTTTGTCTTCTATCCTTAATAAATAAAGCGGTTCGGTCCATACTCCCAAATTAACAAATGTTGAATATGCACCTGTCATATCATAAACAGAAGCATCAAAAGTTCCCAAACAAATAGAAGGGACGACTGGAATTTTACTGGTTATTCCCATGTTTTTAATCAAGGTTGCAACTGCCGTTTCTCCCACCTGCTTCATCATATACGCTGTAATATAATTTTGGGAATGTGCCAGAGCTGTTTTCAAAGTTAAATATCCCGGAAGTGGTTTGTAAGCACGTGGTGTCCAGCCTTCAATGGTTACCGGCTCGTTGGCCACCGAATAGCAGGGAGAATAACCGCCGCTGCCTATTGCAACTGCATAGGTAAAAGGTTTGGCGGTAGAACCCACCTGGCGTGTACCTGATTTTACCTGATCATATTTAAAATGCTCAAAATTGGTTCCTCCAACCCATGCTCTTACATAACCTGTTTGAGGTTCCATAGACATTAATGCGTTTCGCAGCATTAATTTATAATATCTGATAGAATCAATTGGGCGCATCAGGGTATCAATGTCGCCTTTCCAGCTAAAGATTGACATCTTAACAGGTTTGTTAAAATCCTCTTTAATTTCATCCGCTGATTTCCCTTCGGCTTTTAACTGCTGATAGCGCTCAGAGCGTTTCATTCCCTGGTCAATTAATTGCTGGTAATCTTTAAACGGATTTTTTCCTCTGAACTGAGCATTGAATTGTCTTTGCAGATCTTTTAAATAATCTCTCTGGGCCCGCTCGGCATAGGTTTGCATTCGCGAATTAATGGTCGTGTAGATCTTTAAACCGTCACGGTCCAGATCATAGGGAGTACCGTCTGCCTTGGTGATTGAATTTTCTTCGAAAGTTTTTTGAATGTCTTTTTTCAGCACCGCTCTGAAATAAGGTGCAGACCCTTCATTATGATCTGAAGGATTAAATTTAAGTCCCATCGGAAGATCCTTTAATCTCTGAACTTCTTCATCGCTTAAATAATTCTCCTTATTCATGTTGTTCAGAACCGTATTCCTTCTGATCAAAGCCCTTTCCGGATTTCTTAAGGGATTATAGAAAGAGGGGCCTTTTAGCATTCCTACCAAAATAGCCGCCTGCTGAGGAGCAAGCTTGTCTGGTGTGGTGTCAAAATACGTGCGTGCCGCTGATTTTATTCCGAATGTATTGTAAGAGCCAAAATCCACGGTGTTTAAGTACATGGTAATGATCTCTTCTTTGGTATAATTTCTTTCGAGCTTTACCGCAATGATCCATTCCTGGAGTTTTTGAATAAAACGCTTTACCGGATTTTTAGCCCTTTCTGAAAATAAATTCAAAGCAAGCTGCTGTGTAATTGTACTTGCCCCTTGTTTTCGTCCCGATAGGTTGTAAAAAATAATGGTGAACGTACGCTTAAAGTCAATGCCGGAGTGATTGTAAAAGCGGATATCTTCCGTAGCAACCAAAGCGTTAATTACGTTCGGAGAAATTTGGTCGTAACGTACATTCGAGCGGTTTTGAACATAATATGTCCCTAAAACTACATTATCATCAGAAATTACTTCTGATGCGAGATTACTTTTTGGATTTTCCAGATCGCGGAAGGAGGGCAGCTGGCCAAATAAACCTAACCCGATGCTGAAGATTAAAATAGCCCCAAACGCAATAAGGCCAATGACCCATTTCCAGAAACTAATTGTATATCGGCTGATGTCTTGTTGAGATAACTTGTTATTCATATTGATAATTGGCTCCTGCTAAAAATTCTTCTGATAAAAATCAATGTACTGATTGACCATTTCGCGATCGTTCAGTTTATCGAGATTTTGTTTACTTATAAAAAAGGTATTGTATTTGTCAGCCGGTATTTTCATGATGTTTTTTATTAATGGATTAATATTCCGGTAATAATCCACAACATCGCTCTTACTAAAAAATACGCCTACAAATATCAGTTGATTTTGGTTATTTACCGCTTTTAACTGATGTTTTATTGCACCGCC
This sequence comes from Daejeonella oryzae DSM 19973, assembly GCF_000422945.1. Taxonomy (GTDB): domain Bacteria; phylum Bacteroidota; class Bacteroidia; order Sphingobacteriales; family Sphingobacteriaceae; genus Daejeonella; species Daejeonella oryzae. The sequence continues at coordinate 395,519 of NZ_AUHA01000002.1, read as the reverse complement.
TGCAAAATTAGTTCGGTTAAACTGACCTATGCCAAATCTGGAAGAGCTTAAATTTAAGGAGGGATCTAAAACATTCACTACAAAATAATACTCAGCCGAATCTACAAGGGCTAAAAATGAACTTCCTAAAGGCTTTGGAATATTTGCAATTTCCGGATTGGTTTGAACAATTTCTTCTTTTTCCCCGGTAGTTTTAACGGGATCATTCTGTTTATCGGAATTTTTAACAATTACTTGCTGCTGAACGGGCTGTGTACGGGGTTCTTCAACAAAACGGGGCTCATTGGGATCTTCGTCCAGCAGAGCAAATAGTCTCCGGCCCATCATTTCGCGGTTATTTTCCAGATAAACCAAGTGCTGCTGAACCAGTGGCACAATTAATTTATCCTCCGGGAAATCTCTTGTGATTTGTCGGAAGGCTGTGTCCAAAGCCGGTAATTTTTGAGTATGCCCGATAGCTAAGGCATTTAAATAGGCCAGTTGCGGAGATAAACTATTCTGTCCGAAATTTTTCTCGGCTTCAGTGATGCTGTTTAAAACTTCTGTATATTTTTTAGATTCGTATAAATTATATATTTCATTGTAGGATTTATTTAAAGCCACATCCATTACATCGGTTTGCTGATTAAAAGAAGGATCCAGTATGATCTTAGCAAACGGCGTCTGAGGGTATTGAGTTAGCAATATATTTTTATATTGTTGGGATTTTTCCGGATTGATATCCGCATATAAGCGATACAAATTATAATAGACGGGCAACTTAAAAGAACTTTCCGGAAACCGCCCGATCAGTATCTCATAATTCCGGATTGCTTTCGGCGAGTCACCTAAAACTTCACGGTAATAATTGGCAATATCATAATAAGCTGATTCAATTTTCTGATCAGATGCTGCTTTCTGATCTGCAGTAAGCGGAATATTATCCGCAAAGCGACTCTCTAAATTCTGAGGTGTTATGGCAACCTGGTCCGGATTTTCAGGAATCATAATTCCCGGGAAATCTGGTTCTGCTGAAGTAGCATTGGCAATGTCTGCCGATGAACGGAGACTCCGTCTCCAATTATCCTCCAGCTTTCTGTTTCCCCATCTTCTTTTGAAATCTGACAAGCCCTGACTTAATGCGGTAGTGTTGTTAAAGTAGAATTTTCCGTCGCGTTTATTTTCAAAGGGCTGAGTGTTGCTGTAGAAAATATTGTTCTGAATAGTGCCATCGGACGATATGGATTTTTGCGCCTGTTGCCGGGCTAAAATACCTATCCTTGTTTTACGCTCAGCTTCCGGCAAACTGGCAAGCATTTGTAGTGTATCCTGCTCGGAAATTGTTGTTAATCGACTGGCAAGCAGAGATAGATTACTAGACTTTTTACGAATCAACTCATAATTCGCAGATTGCGGAGAAAGGTTGGTCAGAGTGCTGTCGTAATAAGTTTTGGCCTTTATAAAATCAGATTGATTTAAATACAGATCCGCAAGCTTTAAATAGGAAAGACCTTTCTGATTCTGGTTTCTGGAATTTTGCCTGAGTGAATTATTATAATTTTCGATAGCATTTTCTAAATCATTCTCTGCTGCGTAACTATTTCCTATTTCGTAATATATCTGATCCAGAAAGTCACGGTTTTTATCATCTTTTAGCAGGGAGTTAAGTTGTTCCGCCCGATCAATTTTTTTACCGCTTTTTTCATCTTCAATCGTAATCCTGTTAAGAAGTGCATTAAAAGCCATATTAAAAGGAGCATTGCTTTTAATAATTCTTAAATAATTGGATGCAGCTGCTTCTGTTTTACCTGTATGATTCTGTAATTGGGCAAGTAAAAAAGTCCATCTGATTTTATTTTCTTTGCTTTTACTCAGGCTGATTGCTTTTTGAAGAAAGGGAATTGCTTCATCATACTGTCGCGAATAGATGAAAAGCTGCGACCGTAAAGCGTTAATATCAGCTACTGATTTCTTTTCAGAACTAATATATTTAAAAGCAGAATCGATTGTTGATTCAGCTTCTTCGTATCGGTTAGAGCTAATTAATGATCGTGCTTTGTACACTAACGCAGCCTGTCTTAATTCTTTTTCTTTGGGGAAAGATTGATATACATAGGTGAAATACTCAGCCGAATTGTAAAAATTTGCCTTAAAATGATTGGCTCTGGCAATTAAGAAATAAGCATCATCAACAAATTTACTTTGGAATTTTTCATTTACAATGGTGTTAGACTTAAGTATTGCGTCATCCAGTTTTTTTAGTTCAGGCTGTGCAAGGCTTTCATCCGGATCTTTAAAAACCGGGATAAAATTCTCGAAATTATCCTGATATGTTAAATTGATATTTCTTTCACTCTCATTAACAAGCTCCTTTGCATTATACAGAATGTTGTAGCGGGCAGTTAAGTTTTGCATCCCCCGATTGGCAATTGTATTTTTTTGTGACCCGCATCCGCAAATCCAAAAACAAGCAATAACTACAAACGTGTATTTAAAGGTGATTTTCAATTGATTGTATTTAATTACAATAACCTTGTACCGGCCATTTTATTTTTACCGGAGAAGGCAGAACTATAATTGTAAATATAGTATTTCAATTCAGTTTTGCTTAAGCCGGATAACAGGTTGACTGCTTAATGCCTTGATGGGATAATTTTTTGCCGAAGATCATTTTCTGGCAATGCTGCAAAATTATCGAAATAAACCGGTACTAATAGCACTTGAGATTATATCGGGAGTTTTCCCGGCAAACCTTCTCCATAATTTAGTCGTGAAATTTAATAGTTTTGTGCCTTAATTAACCAGCAATTATGATTCCCGAAAAGCCAACTAACGAAGAAGATTTGAAAGATGAGAAGAAGGCTTTATCCGGTTATGCAAAATATACCGGAGTAGCCTTCCAGATGATGGCAATCATTGGGGTGTGTGCCTTCATTGGATATAAACTGGATGAATACTACCAGAATGAAACGCAATGGATAACCGCTTTGGCCGGAGTTTTGGGAGTAATTGTATCTATTTATCAAACCATCAGACAGTTAAAATCTTGAGCCTGAAACGATTTTTTATTCTTTACGCAGGATTTTTGGCGGTATTGGCGGCATTCCCATATTTTGGTTCTTATTACTTTGGGGATAAAAATCTTTTGATTCCTTTTTTTTGGGATCTTTATCTGGTTTTTGGTCTGCTTACACTTATACTTTATTTAATAGCCTATTGGAGAATGCAAATAAGTGACAAAGCCTCGGGGCAGGCTTTGTTGGGAACTGTAACAATAAAGTTGCTTGTTTGCATGGTAATGGCCTTTGTTTATTTAAATAATATCAACGTTGACCCCACTAAATTTTTACTGAATTATTTTTATCTGTATTTCTTTCATACGGTATTTGAAATCTATTGTTTGTTGTGTAACTTGCGCAACCAAAAATTAAAGTAAATATCCCTTAAATAAATGGATTTGAGCCATATTTTCAATTCAAAAAAAATAGTTAGCATCGCGTTTTCCGCTGTTTTTTTAGCCTGTACAATCTTTACTTCAGTTGCTCAAGAGCCTGTAAAGGTAGAAGAACCGCATGTTAGCCGTTCTGAAATGAACGCACCGCATGAAGAAAAAGAGGAAGATATTTCTGCCACCATTCTTCATCATATTGCAGATTCTCACGAATGGCATTTCTGGGGTGAAGGTGATCATTCGGTTTCAATTCCTTTGCCAGTAATTTTATGGTCTGATAACGGGCTTGTTACTTTTTTGTCAAATAAGCATGGTCATAACGATCACGGAACAGAGATTTTCGAAGAGGATGGGCAGAAGCTGATTAATTATCATGGTAAATTCTATTATCCCAATGCAGCTAAAAATGCAGAAGGAGCATATGTAGAGTTAGATGAAAACAGTGTTCCAACTAATGCCAAGCCGCTTGATATTTCCATTACCAAGAACGTGGTTTCATTGTTTATATCCATCATTGTTTTATTGGTCGTTTTCATCAGTATAGCTAAAGCTTACCGCAAACGTGAGGGAAAAGCTCCCAAAGGATTGCAGTCTGTTCTGGAACCAATAATTCTTTTTGTTCGTGATGATATTGCAAAGCCGCAATTAGGGTACAGATATGCTGCTTTTATGCCTTATTTATTAACCGTATTCTTTTTTGTATGGTTAAATAACCTGATGGGTTTAATTCCATTCTTCCCGGGAGGAGCAAATCTTACAGGTAATATTTCTGTAACCATGATGCTTGCATTGTGTACATTCGTACTAACTACGGTTAACGGTAACAAAAATTACTGGGGTCACGTATTTAAGCCGCATGTTCCATGGTGGCTATATCCGCTGATGATTCCTGTAGAGATCATTGGTTTATTTACAAAGCCTATCGCTTTAATGATTCGATTATTTGCAAATATTACAGCAGGTCACATTCTAATACTAAGTTTAATTTCATTGATTTTTATTTTAAAATCAGTCTTAGTAGCAGGTATTGCGGTTCCTTTTGTAATCTTTATCAGCGTAATTGAGTTGGTTGTAGGTTTTATTCAGGCGTTTATCTTCACTATCTTGTCGGCCTTATTTATAGGTATGGCGGTTGAAGAACACGCTGAACACTAATATGAATTTATTTTTTTTGTTTAATATATATTTAAAAATCAAGTAATGATAACTGGAAGTATTGCAGGTATTGGAGCCGGATTAGCTGCTATTGGAGCTGGTATCGGTATCGGACAAATTGGTGGTAAAGCTATGGAAGGTATGGCTCGCCAACCTGAGGCAGCATCTAAAATTCAAACAGCGATGTTAATCGCAGCGGCATTCGTTGAAGCGGTAGCTCTGTTTGGTGTAGTTGTAGCGTTCTTAGGTACAAAGTAATAAAAGAAAGGCTGTTGCGATTGGCAGCAGCCTTCTTTTTATTTAATGAATTGAAATAAACAAAAAATATAAAATAATGACATTACTGGCATTAAATCCTTTAGTAAGTCCCGATCCGGGATTGTTCATTTGGTCAACTGTTGCCTTTATTCTGCTGTTTTTCCTGTTAAGTAAATTTGCCTGGAAACCTATTGTGCAGGCTTTAGACGAACGCGAGCGCTCTATCGAAGATGCTCTGGTTAAGGCCGAAATGGCTAAAGAAGAAATGGCGAAACTGACCAGCGAAAACGAGCTCCTGTTAAAGCAGGCACGTATTGAGCGTGATGAGATATTAAAACAAGCCAAAGAATTAAAAGATCAGATTGTAAGTGACGCAAAAACTGCTGCACAAACTGAAGGTGCAAAAATGATTGAGAAAGCCAGAACGGAAATCGAAAATCAGAAAATTGCAGCTATGGCTGAAGTGAAAAATCAGGTTGCTACTTTATCTCTTCAAATTGCAGAGAAAGTATTACGCAGTCAGTTCGAAGATCAGAACAAACAAAATGAGCTGGTTACTGATCTGTTGAAAGAAGTTAAACTTAATTAGTATTGAGTATTGAGCATGGTTTTATGATGCATTGCAACCTAAAATTCATTGCCCATAACTAAAATAATATGTCTGAAATACAAGTTGCATCGCGTTACGCGAAATCGTTAATGGACCTGGCAGAGGAGCAAAATACTCTTGAGCCGATCAGGAACGATATTGTATCGTTTATAGAAACTCTTAGGCAAAACCCAACCTTACAGGCGGTATTGAAAAATCCAATTATCAGCCCAAGCAGAAAGCTGAATATTCTGGAAGAACTTTTCGCTTCCCGTTTTAATCCCGTTGTTTTGTCGTTTTTTAAGCTTCTGGTTAACAAACAGCGTTCGTCAATTTTATATTCTATTGCAAAAGCATTTGTAGATGAATATAATATCCGCAAAAACATTGTTAAAGCAACAGTTACAAGCGCTGCCCCTTTAAGCGAAGAAAATAAGAAGCAAATTGAGGAAGTAATAAAAGAAACTACTCATGGTGAGATTTTATTAACCACAAAAGTAGATCCCAACCTTATTGGCGGGTTTATATTAAACGTGGGAGATAAGCAATTTGATACCAGTCTTTCCAGCCAGCTTCGTAAGCTGAAAAAAGAATTTGAACAGAAAGCTGTTTAAGAATACAAAAGAAGAATAATAAAGATTTACATAAAATACTCATAAATAAAAACTATGGTAGAGGTTAGACCAGATGAAGTTTCGGCGATTTTAAGACAACAATTGGCGGGCTTTAAATCAGAAGCCGAACTCGAAGAGGTTGGTACCGTATTACAAGTGGGTGATGGTATTGCCCGTGTATACGGTTTGACAAAAGTTCAATCAGGTGAGCTGGTTGAGTTTGATAACGGATTACAGGGTATCGTACTAAACCTTGAAGAAGATAATGTGGGTGTGGTTTTATTAGGCGCCTTTGATGAGATTAAAGAAGGTGATACTGTAAAGCGTACCAGCAAAATCGCATCTATCAAAGTTGGTGATGGCATGCTTGGCCGTGTAGTTAACACGCTTGGTCAGCCAATGGATGGTAAAGGACCAATTTTGGGAGATACTTACGAAATGCCTTTGGAGCGTAAAGCACCGGGTGTAATTTATCGTCAGCCTGTAACTGAGCCTTTGCAAACCGGTATTAAAGCTATTGATGCAATGATTCCGATTGGCCGTGGTCAGCGTGAATTGGTAATTGGTGATCGTCAGACTGGTAAAACAGCAGTTTGTATTGATACTATTATCAACCAGAAGGAATTTTACGAAGCAGGTCAGCCTGTATTTTGTATATACGTAGCTATCGGACAGAAAAACTCTACCGTAGCACAGATTGTAAAAACATTGGAAGAAAAAGGAGCAATGCCTTATACGGTTATTGTTGCAGCTTCTGCAGCTGATCCGGCTCCAATGCAATTTTATGCTCCTTTTGCAGGCGCTGCAATTGGTGAGTTTTTCCGCGATACAGGAAGACCAGCTTTAATCATTTATGATGATTTATCTAAGCAGGCAGTTGCTTACCGCGAAGTATCTTTATTATTACGTCGTCCACCAGGCCGCGAAGCTTATCCTGGTGACGTTTTCTACCTTCACAGCCGTTTATTGGAACGTGCTGCAAAGATCAATTCGAACGACAGCATTGCACAGGCAATGAATGATTTGCCAGAATCTATTCGTCACATTGTTAAAGGTGGTGGTTCATTAACGGCACTGCCAATTATTGAAACCCAGGCTGGTGACGTTTCTGCATATATTCCTACAAACGTAATTTCTATTACGGATGGGCAGATATTTTTGGAGTCGAATTTATTTAACGCAGGTGTTCGTCCGGCAATTAACGTAGGTATCTCGGTATCACGTGTTGGGGGTAACGCACAAATTAAATCGATGAAGAAAGTGGCCGGAACTTTGAAACTGGATCAGGCTCAATACCGTGAATTAGAGGCTTTCTCTAAATTCGGTTCTGATCTGGATGCTGCTACCAAATCTGTTTTGGATAAAGGTGCCCGTAACGTAGAATTATTAAAGCAAGGTCAGTTCTCTCCGGAGTCTGTTGAAAGACAGGTGGCTATTCTTTACGCAGGAACAAAAAATTTAATGCGTAACGTACCTGTAAATAAGATCAAAGCTTTTGAAGCAGAATATCTTCAGCAGTTAGAAGTTCGTCACCCGGAAGTTTTAGCTGGATTAAAAGCTGGGAAACTGGATGATACCATCACTTCGGCTTTAGAAACAGTAGCTAAGGAATTGGCGGGAAAATATTAATTAAGATTTGAGAAAGCAGATCTGAGATTTGAGCTTAAGACTTTACCGGTCTAAAATCTCAGATCTCACATCTCACATCTAAGTAAAATGGCTAATTTAAAAGAAGTAAGAAATCGTATAGCATCTGTAAGTTCAACTCAGCAGATCACCAAAGCCATGAAAATGGTTTCGGCGGCCAAGTTGAAAAGAGCAACTAATGCAATTGTTCAGTTACGTCCTTACGCTAATAAAATGAAAGAAATTCTGGCAAACCTTTCTGCCAGTCTGGAAGAATCTAATTCCCCTTTCATACAGGAGCGTGAACCTGTGCGTGTATTGGTAATTGCGGTATCTTCTAACAGAGGTCTTGCCGGTGCTTTTAACATGAACGTGATAAAAACCACCAATAACCTGATTGCTGAAAAATATCCGGAGCAGTTTCGTAAAGGGAATGTTCAGATTGTAGCAATCGGTAAAAAGGTTCAGGATTTTTATGAAAAGCGTAATTATAAAGTAATTGGTAATAATAACGAGTTATACAATGCTTTAACTTTTCAGAACGCTTCTAAAATTACGGAAGATATTATGACTGGTTTTGCAAATGGTGATTATGACCGCGTAGAATTGGTTTATAATCAGTTTAAAAATGCAGCCGTTCAAATTCTTACCAGCGAACAATTATTACCGGTTCCACGTTCAGTTCAGTCTGTAGTGAGCAGAGTATCTGTTGATTATATCTTAGAACCTTCTCAGGAAGAAATAGTGGAACAGTTAATACCAAAATCTATCAAGACACAGGTTTATAAAGCCATACTTGATTCTCATGCCTCAGAGCACGGAGCACGTATGACAGCGATGGATAAGGCTACTGAAAATGCCGGAGATTTGTTGAAAGCATTAAAACTTTCATATAACCAGGCCCGTCAGGCAGCTATTACTACAGAGTTAACAGAGATCGTCAGCGGTGCAGCAGCGCTTTCAAATGCATAATCTCGGTCATCCGGATATCGAAAATCCCTTGCCAGTTTTGGCAAGGGATTTTTTGTTTGCTGGTTTTTTGGAAGGAATCTTAATCCACTAAATCTTTCTTCTGTTTATATTTTTAGCTGTGATCCAATTTAATCATGAACACATTATATAATTATTATTTCTATCTGCTGTTTAAGATTCACAAAAGAATATTTGGAATAAATTGGGCTAAAGCAAAGCAAATTCCTATTAAAAGAGTGTGTGATTCCCTGATATTAATACATATTGTATTGATATTCATTATCCATTATCACCAGATATCTGATTAGTATTTTTTTTGTAACCACAATTACAGCTATAGAAGTTTTTATATTGATATGCACTGTCCTATATTTTATTTTTAAACTCGGACAGAAGCTTAAAGGTGAAAAATATCTTATTGTTATAGAAAAACTGGACCGTAAAAGAAGAGAAGACGGGATATTGGAGTTTATTGCATATTATAGTATTTTACCTGCGCTTATTTTATTAGTAGCTTTTTTAAGAACTCTGGTTAAGTGAGCAAGCAAATCATTCTAAAAAGGTCTAATTACTTAGGCAGCGATTACTACTGAGTTAACGGAGATTGTGAGTGGTGCAGCTGCATTGAGTAACGCATAATTAACTTATTAACATTTTAAAAACCTTTTCCTTTCCGGGAAAAGGTTTTTTTGTTTTAAGATTCCGGGTATATCAAATACGTGTATTTGTAAATACTTTGCCTTAATGTAATAGATTATCTTGATTCTCAATTCTTAATTCAAATATCTTATTCTATTTTTGAGCAACCAAAATAATAAACGCAATGAATTTCCCATCCGAATTAAAATATACGAAAGATCACGAATGGATTCGTATCGAAGGTAATGAAGGTAAGCAGGCCGTTATTGGCATCACAGAATTTGCCCAGCATGAGTTGGGAGATATTGTGTATGTAGATATCAATACAGTTGGCGAGCATATTAACCATGATGATGTTTTCGGTACCGTAGAAGCGGTTAAAACTGTTTCAGACCTCTTCATGCCGGTTAATGGTAAGATAATCGAGTTCAATAAAAAGTTGGATACGAACCCAGAACTTGTAAACAGTGATCCGTATGGTGAGGGCTGGATGGTAAAAATTGATTTAGCTGATAATGCACAATTAGATTCGTTGCTTTCTGCAGATGAATATAAAGAACAGGTTGGCGGATAATGCTTAACACCTTAAGATATCAGTACCTGGCTATTATCTGGGCAGTTATTGTTCTTATTCTATGTGATTTACCAATCAGTAATAACACAAAAATTCCCGTATTCGAAGGTTTTGATAAACTGGTTCATACGGGATTTTTCTTTGTGTTAACGGTTCTGTTATTTTACGGAAAAATAAGACAACAATTGAGTTATACCTATCGTACTATAACCATATTGAAAATACTTTTAATAACCACATTTCTGGGTGCCGCTATTGAGATGCTTCAATATTATATATTCACGTATCGCTCGGCCGAATGGTGGGACTTTTTTGCGGATATGACAGGCGTAGGAATGGGAATATTCAGCTATATTTTTTTACACAGAATTCGATTCAATGAAAAATTATTGTAAAATAATCGGCGTTTTTTTATTCATATCCACGCTATCTTCCTGTAGCATATTCAAAAAAAAATGCGATTGCCCGCGGTTTTATAATTCTGGCGGTTTGGGAAGTAGTTCTCAAATAAAAATGACGAAGTAATTTAAATTAAATGATTCTTCTTATTTGGATTTAATTTAAATAAGCTTATTTTTGGCTCAAGTAAAAAGAACATGAAGCTTTCGCAACTAGAACCAGGTCAATCTGGTGTGATAAAAGAATTTACTGATCTTGAAATGTCAGTAAAATTAATGGAGATGGGATGTTTACCCGGTGAATCTATTGTTGTTGAACGATATGCACCTCTTGGCGATCCGATGGCTATCAGAGTATCCGGTTATCAATTAAGCCTTCGGAAGCTGGAAGCTTCTACAATTATATTGCAATAAATTTTGGAAGGCGATCTTAAAATTGCTCTTATTGGTAACCCCAATTCCGGAAAATCTACTCTTTTTAATATTTTAACCGGGCTTAACCAAAAGGTTGGTAATTTCCCCGGCGTTACCATTGATAAGAAAACGGGTTTTTGTAAACTTCCCGATAACCGTATTTCTCAAATAATTGATCTTCCCGGAACGTATAGCTTATATCCTAAAAGTCGGGATGAAGTGATCGTTATGGAAGCTTTGGCAGATAAAAAAAGCGCCATTCATCCGGATTTGATCATATTTGTAGCAGATGCCTCCAATTTAAAACGAAACTTACTTTTATATACCCAGATTGCTGATCTTAAAATTCCGGTCATTATTGCCCTGAATATGATGGATCTGGCTAAACGTTCAGGAATTGAAATTTCTTCAGATGCCTTGGCTCTCAAATTGGGTGTTCAGGTAGTTCCAATATCCGCCCGAAACAATGATGGCATCAGCTGCCTGAAACAGGCAATTTTAAATTCCTCAAAAATTCCATTGCAGGTAGATTCTATTGAAGTGGAGTCGCTGGCACCTGAATTAATACGGAAAATTCAGAAGGAGCTGCAAGTTGATTTGCCTTATGTTGCTCTGCAGCTGGCACATCAGCATGAACAATTAAGCTTTCTTAATGCGGATGAAAATAAACGAATAAGCGAAATTGAGAATGAATTTGCGTTTCATTCGCAAAAAACTCAGGCTACCGAAACTATTGCCCGTTATAATTTTATTAACGATGTTCTTTTTGATACCATAAGTTTTAAGGCAGATGCCAAGCTCGAAACCATTAGTAACCGGATTGATAAAGTTCTTACTCATAAAATTTTCGGCTTTATCCTATTTGCAGTCATTCTATTCCTGATATTTCAATCCATATTTGCCTGGTCAGAATATCCAATGGGATTAATTGAGCAGTTATTTGTCTGGCTGGCCGACACCGGAAACAGCTTACTGCCCGAAGGTGTGTTACGAAGTTTGCTTATTGACGGAGTTCTTGCAGGCCTAAGCGGAGTGTTGATTTTTATTCCGCAAATCGCCATTTTATTCGCTTTTATATCTATTCTCGAAGATACGGGCTATATGTCCAGAGTTACCTTTATGATGGATAAGATCATGCGTAAGGTAGGTTTAAACGGAAAATCTGTAGTTCCTTTAATAGGTGGTCTGGCTTGCGCAGTTCCTGCCATTATGAGTGCCCGAAATATTGAAAACTGGAAAGACCGCATGATTACGATCATGGTAACTCCGCTGGTTGCATGCTCGGCACGTTTGCCTATCTACACATTGCTTATATCTCTGGTTGTGCCTTCGAAAAGTATCTGGGGTTTTATAAATCTGCAGGGTGTTGCTTTAATGTCCTTATATGTTTTTAGTATTATCAGTGCTGTTGTAGTGGCCTGGGTGATGAAATATATTTTAAAATCGCGTGAGCGTGGATATTTTATCATGGAATTACCGGTGTACCGGATGCCCAGGTGGAATAATATTCTGCTGACGATGTACGAAAAAGTCAAAACTTTTGTATTCGAAGCTGGTAAAGTAATTATCGCTATTTCAATTATTCTTTGGGTTCTGGCATCCTACGGCCCGGGCGAGAGGTTTGATACTATTGAAAAAAAGTTTGAAAGTGATTTATACACGCAGAAATATACTCCGGCAGAACTGGATCGCTTAATAGCCTCAGCCAAGCTGGAAAATTCTTATGCAGGTGTTTTGGGAAAATCTATTGAACCCGCTATTAAACCTCTGGGATTTGACTGGAAAATAGGCATTGCGCTGATCACTTCCTTTGCAGCCCGCGAAGTATTTGTGGGTACGATGGCTACAATTTATAGCGTGGATGCAGATGACAAGCATTTGGAATCTGTAAGGCAGAAAATGCAGAGTGCCCGAAATCCGGATACCGGCCTGCCTGTTTTTACCACCGCAGTTGCATTTTCACTGATGATTTTCTATGCTTTTGCCATGCAATGTATGAGCACAGTAGCCGTCGTGTACCGTGAAACAAAGCACTGGAAATGGCCGACTATTCAATTTGTATATATGACCGGACTCGCTTATGTAGCAAGTTTTATAGTTTACCAGACTCTTAAATAAATTGCAATTTTGCTTTTTTAAAATCTTATGCTTTATTTAACGTTTGCACGTTAGTCATTCAGGTTTATAAAAATTGGATAAAATAGTCATTCTCGAAAAATATCTTCCGCCAGAATGCGCACCCATTGTAGCACGCTGGATTGATTATTTTCAATGTGAGTTTAAAGTTTCGCGTAACCGTAATTCTAAATACGGCGACTACCGTCCGCCATTTAAGGATGCGGGTCATCGTATTTCTGTTAATTACAACCTTAATCAATATGCATTTCTGGTAACAACGGTTCATGAATTTGCACATCTTCATACCTGGAATGAGCATAAGCGGAAAGCAAAGCCGCATGGCAAAGAATGGAAACAAAATTTTAAACGGATGATGCGACCATTTTTTGATAAAAATGTATTTCCGATGGATATTAATAAGGCTATTATTTCCTATCTGGAGAATCCCGCAGCTTCCAGCTGTTCTGATCCTAATTTATTCAGAGCATTGCAGAATTATGACAGCAAGCCCGAAAATGTAATCACGGTAGAAAGCTTACCTGTAAACAGCTTGTTTCAAATGAAAAATGGCCGGGTTTTCAGGAAAGAGATGCAGGTAAGAAAACGTTTCCGCTGCGTTGAACTTAAGACAGGTGCAGTTTATTTATTCAATCCTTTGGCCGAGGTAATGCTGATGGGAGCATAAACAATTAATTTTTCCATCCCCATGGAGCGGATGGATTTGCTGTTGCTTTAGTCAAATCAAACCGTACCGAAAATAAACGGTCAGAACCAATCCGTCTAAGGTTATAAGTAAAGGATTTTTCATCCAGCGTAATCCACCATACATTATTTGAAGCCGCAGGAATCAGATCAGCAGTTTCCTGATCAGCAGCGAAAAACTGGATATTAGTCAATCCTGAATTTGTTGTTTTTCCGCCGTATTGCGTGATTTTATCTTCAGTTCCATCCTCATGACGATGATCATGCTTAAGTTGGATTCGATCATTCTCATAAGTTAATATCCAGGTTCTGGATTTATCATCTCCTACAAAAAACGGAATGCGAATTCGGTTTTCATCACAACTGCGAACATGCATTACTAATTTCTTACCTCTAAAATCATCGTTTGCAGGCCCTTCAGTTATTTCACCTTCAAAGGATTTACCACAATGCTTTTGAAGATTTTTCCAGAATTTTTGTGCTCCGGATTGGTCCTGAGCCACTGTACTTAGAGAAATTAAAAACAATAGAACAGAGAATGTAAATTTCATTTTGTATAAAGTTTAAATGAGATTAAGGAGTTTCACTAATCAGGAGCAGTTTTATTTCTCATCCGTTTAGGTCCATACCATAGCCAAAAACCCGTGATTGTAAATATTAGTAAAGCAATTCCCATTACAGTAGTATAAACCAACTTTATTTGCCCGTTACTGGTATTGAAATAGGAATCGAGAATTGAGCCGTCATGAATATTTTCAATAAGGTCTGCACGGCGGTTTTCTATATGAAGCAATTTACCGGTTACCCCATCCAGCTGAATGCCCCAGTAACCTTTGGAAAATACAAATTTCACCATTCCCTTATCTTTTCTGATATCAATTCTGTCAAGTTCCTGTGAGAGGGTTTTTGATATGGAGTCAATAAATATTTTGCCTGCATTTTTATGAAGACTGTCAATGGAAAGCCAGTCTTTTAATTCGCTGGAAGTCCCCTGGTAAGATTTGGCAAGAATGATTCCACCGCTGTGTTTTTTCCAGCCCAGAAACAATCCGCTAACTGAAATAATAAAGAAAAAAACGAACAGCAAGGCTCCCGTGGTACGATGTATTTTCCTGGCGATTCGCAGAATTTTTGCCTGGTTCTGTCTGTGTTTTTTATCCTGCATATGTATTTGTCAAATGTGCCCGAGAGCTTAATATTTTAGTAATTCATCAGTCTCTCCACGGTTTCTGCTAAACGGCTTTTTGCCAAAAAATTATCTTCCAAACTTTTGTTCATCGGGATGGCTGTATCCAGACTGGCGCAACGCATAACAGGCGCATCCAAAAATTTAAAGCAATGCTCGGCTATATGAGCGCTGAGTTCGGCACCGAAGCCATTAGTTAACGTATCTTCATGTAAAATCAAAGCCCGCCCTGTTTTTTTAATTGATTTTTCTACAGCTTCTTTATCCCAGGGCTGCAGGCTTCTTAAGTCGATTAAATCTGCGGAAAGCTGCGGATTGTTTTTGAGATATTCCATAGCCCAGTGAACTCCCAGGCCATAAGTAATAATGCTGAACTGCCCGCCTTCTAAAACGAGTTTTGCCTTTCCAATCTCAATAGTGTAATAGTCGTCGTAAATTGGCTCTGAAATTCCGCGGTAGAGATATTTGTGTTCAAAATACATTACCGGATTCGGGTCATCAATGGCAGCAAGAAGCAAGCCTTTAGCATCAGAAGGAAATGCCGGGTATACAACTTTTAGTCCGGGAGTTTTGGTAAACCATGCCTCATTGCTTTGAGAATGAAAAGGTCCGGCACCTGTTCCGGCACCTGTAGGCATACGTATCACCACATCTGCTTTTTCGTTCCAGCGGTAATGAGTTTTGGCCAGGTTATTAATAATCTGATTAAATCCGCAGGTAGCGAAATCTGCAAACTGCATTTCCATAACGGCTTTATATCCGTTTATTGAGAGACCTAAGGCAGCTCCAACAATCGCAGACTCGCATATTGGAGTATTACGCACTCTTCCTTTACCAAATTCCTCAACAAAACCCTGAGTTATTTTAAAAGCCCCGCCATATTCGGCTATATCCTGACCCATGATTACCAGATTAGAATGTTTTTGCATTCCTTGTCTTAAACCATCACTTATCGCATCCAGGTATCTTTTGTCAGATTTCTTATTTGTATCTGCCGGAAGAACCGACTCAGCAAAATATGGAGCATACATATCTGCAATCTCTTCTTGCTGGTTGAGTTCAATTTCCTTTTCCAGAAATACCTGCTCAACATCATGTTCAATACCCAGTTTAAAATCTGCTTTTATCTCGGTAATTAAATTTGGACTGAGTACGTTTTCACTTAGTAAATATTCTTCAAAATTTTTAACCGGATCTTTTACGGCCCATTCCTCAAATAACTCCTGAGGCACGTATTTGGTTCCGGAAGCTTCTTCGTGTCCACGCATCCGGAAGGTCAAACATTCTACAAGTACAGGTCTTGGATTTTTCCGGATTTCTGCAGCAATCTCATTAATGGTATGATACACTTCCAGTATATTATTGCCATCTATAACCCGCCCCTCCATGCCATAGCCAATAGCCCGGTCGGCAAGTGTTTCGCAGCGGTACTGTTCATTGGTAGGAGTTGATAATCCATACCCGTTATTTTCTATTATAAATATCACCGGAAGGTTCCAAACTGAAGCCACATTTAAAGCTTCGTGAAAGTCGCCTTCGCTGGTTGCTCCTTCGCCGGTAAATACAAGCGTTGCCTTTTTATCTTTCTTCAATAAATCCGCTAACGCGATTCCATCTGCCAGCGCAAGTTGCGGCCCCAGGTGTGAAATCATCCCAACGATTTTAAATTCCTGAGTTCCGAAATGAAAGGAGCGGTCACGTCCTTTTGTAAAACCTGAGGCTTTTCCCTGCCATTGACCCATTAAACGGGACAAAGGAATTTGCCGGCTAGTAAAAACACCCAAATTACGATGCATGGGCAATATATATTCATCCGGTTTCATGGCCAGAGTAGTTCCCACGGCTATGGCTTCCTGACCGATCCCGGAAAACCATTTGCCAATGCGGCCCTGCCTCAGCAGAATCAGCATCTTTTCCTCGATCATCCTGGGCTTTAACAGATTTTTGTATAAGCCTAATAAGGTTTGATCATCCAGGTTTTTGCGGTCGAAATTCATGCCGGTAAACATACAGATTTTTCAAAGCTTCGAAAATTGATTCCGTGTTTTTTGAGCACGGAATAGCCCGATAATCTTAATATCTGTGATGACTGAAAATATCTGATCTATTGTTCCGGATTTTCTTCTTTCCAGGTTTGACTAAATGATTTGGGAGCAACTTTAGGTATTGCCCGGTTTGTTCCGTAGCTTTTTCTGAAAAGGAATTTTAAAAGTCTGTTTTTCCACGAACCAGAAAGCATATCCATCATTTTACGTTTCATCATTCCGGATTTCCATCCTTTCCAGGTGTAGACTTCTTTTTTGGTTACAAATCCCTGCTCCACAGAATCACGCCTGTTAAGCAAAAGCATTTTATGTATATCTATTTTAACGGGGCAAACTTCAGAGCATTTACCGCATAAGCTTGAGGCAAAACTTAAATGTTTAAAGTCTTCCATTCCCTGCATATGCGGAGTAATTACAGAACCAATTGGACCGCTGTATGTACTTTCATAAGTATGTCCGCCAATATTTTTATAAACCGGACACGCATTGAGACAAGCGCCGCAGCGAATACAGTATAAGCCTTGCCGCTGATCTTTTTGAGCCAGTAAATTGGTACGGCCATTATCTAAAAGAATCACATACATTTCTTCAGGCCCATCCGTTTCACCTTCCTGCTTTGGCCCGCCTAAAATAGTGTTATAAACTGTTAAATTTTGCCCGGTGCCGTGTGTAGAAAGCAATGGCCAGAAAAGGTCAAGGTCGCTCATTGAAGGAATGATTTTCTCAATACCAACCACTGCGATATGTATTTTAGGAAATGTAGTCGTTAGCCTGGCATTTCCTTCATTTTCAGTCAGTGCTAAACTTCCTGTATCGGCAATCAGAAAATTGCCGCCGGTAATTCCAACATCTGCTGAAGTATATTTTTCGCGTAAAAGTTCACGGGCTTTTAATGTTAATTGCTGCGGAGTAGCGTCAGTCGGAGTGCCAAATTTTTCGTTAAATAATTTAGCGACATCCTCTTTGCTAAGGTGCATGGCCGGAGTTACAATATGATAGGGCTTTTGTCCCAGCAATTGCACAATATATTCTCCAAGGTCACTTTCCAATGTTTCAATGTGGTTACCTTCCAGGAATTCATTCAGGTGAATTTCCTCAGTAACCATTGATTTGGATTTGATAACAGATTTTGCTCCTGCTTTTTTAATGATATTCAGTATTTCGGCATTAGCTTCTTCGGCCGTATTTGCCCAGATTACCTTACCGCCTTTGCGCTGAAAATTGGCTTCAAATTCCGGAAGTAATTTATCCAGGTTTTCCATCACTTTCCATTTTATGACATGGGCTTTCCGTTTAGAATTTTCGAGGTTAGAAAATTTTAAAAGGCCGCGTTCAACGGCGGCATCATATTTACCAATGTTGTAATTGATAATTCGGCGATGGTCAAGATCGAATGCTTTTTCAGCTGATTCATTCAGAAATTCCGAGGCGTAATTGGTCATTAGGCGAATTTAGCTATTTTGATGAGAAGCAATCCTTAAAACTTTATTAAGCTGCAAAAATTGTGAAAACCTGAGAATTTATGAAAGGTATTGTAAATCAGATTGATTATAAAACAGTAGAGAAACTGATAAAATCTGATTCAAAAAAAATCCCCTGATCATCTCAGGGGATTTTTATTATCTGGTTGCAGGCATGTCATTTTTAACATCTACAGCTGGCCGGCTTTCGCGATTTGCGAGATCCCAGCCCGTATAATATACTAGTTGGGCACGTTTAGCAAGCAATGGGAAATTGATCTTGTGAACTTCATCACTTGGCTTATGATAATCTTCGTGCACGCCATTGAAGTAAAAAATAATTGGAATACCGTGTTTGGCGAAATTGTAATGATCAGAACGGTAATAAATACGCTCCGGATCTTTAGGATCATTGAATTTATAATCAATGGTCATTTTAGTATAAATAGAATTTGCGTTTTCGCTGATTTTGTGTAGATCTGAACTTAACTTATCAGATCCGATGAGGTAGCAATAATTTGCCGAATCAGCTTTTCCTTTATAAGCAGTTCCTATTCTGCCGATCATGTCGATATTCAAATCGGCAATTGTTTTATTCAACGGGAAAACCGGATTTTCTGAGTACCACTCAGAACCTAATAATCCTTTTTCTTCTCCGGTAACGGCTAAAAACAGAATGCTTCTTCTTGGTCCTTTACCGGCCTTTTTGGCTTTGGCAAAAGCACGGGCAATCTCGATAACCCCGGTAGTACCAGATCCGTCATCGTCAGCTCCATTATTTACTTTATCGGTGCCACTTTTAGTTAAACCAATATGATCATAATGAGCAGAAAATACAAGCACTTCATCTTTCAGATCAGTTCCCGGAAGAAAGCCCATAACATTCATGGCTTTAACATCTTTTGACAGCTGACCAAATGCAGTACTGAAGTTGGTTTTAACAGTTTGCGTTTTAGGTTCAGAACTGTTATCAATTGATGACTTTAACGTTTCATAATTTAAGCCTGAATTCTTCAAAATCATATCCGCTACAGAAACCGGGATATTTACAACAGCAGCTGCGTTTGCTTTAGCATCCGGAGCCTTTTCCTTCTTTAGGGATAAGCGGCCTCCTGCTGATTTAAAATATTCGCCGTTTTTCTCAAGAATTTCCGCTACATCCGGACTTGCAGCCAGTATAAGTGATGGATTTTTGCTTTGAATATATTGCAAACGCTTGCGTCCTTTGCTCCAGTCAGAATTATCAGCAGATTTTGTAACTGCCGAAATACCATTTTTTACAGGTTCACCTTTGTTAATGAACAGAACAACTTTACCATTAATATCTGTGTTTTTTAAATCGCTGTAATTTTCAGAATCAATTCCGTAACCAATAAAAACCACTTCAGAAGCATTTATCGCTTTAGTATCAGGTGTTCCTGAGAAGTAGAAATCTTTACCAAAAGTAAGGGCTGTGCCGTTGATGTTGAAAGATTTTACCTCAAACAGGTTTTCAACCAGACTTACGTTTTGAAAGTAAGAACCATTAACCGGAGCTGTTAATCCTAATTTTTTAAACTGAGCAGCTATGTAATTGGCGGCTTTTTCTGCGCCGGGTTTACCGGTTTCACGACCTTCATACTCATCGGAAGCCAGTATACTTAAATGCTTTTTGGCATCTTTAGCAGTAATTTGTTTGGCAAATTTTTGTGCACGGGGATCCTGTGCGAATGCAGGTATGGAAATCCACAACGCTAGTATCCAGAGGAACTGTTTTTTCATTATTTAATTAGATTTAGTTTAACAAGAGATTTTATCAACACGATTGCCATGTCTTCCGCCTTCAAATTCTGAAGTCAGAAACTTTAAAGTAATGGCCTCAGCAAGTTCAGGGGAGGTAAACCTTGCCGGGATGCATAGCACATTGGCATTGTTATGATTACGGGCAAGTTCGGCAAGTTCCTCATTCCAGCAGATTGCAGCACGAATTCCGGCATGTTTATTTGCAGTCATGGCCACTCCGTTTGCGCTTCCGCATATAAGAATGCCCAGATTATATTCTCCATTTTCTACAGCCTGCGCAACCGGATGGGCGAAATCAGGATAATCAACAGAATCTGCGCTGAAGGTTCCGAAATCTTTAACCTCGTAATCCTTCAAAAGATCATTGAGTAATTGCTTGTAATCGAATCCTGCATGATCAGCACCAATAGCAATGGATAATTTTTTATTCATGATTGTAAATGTATAATTAATCGTACAAGCTAAACGTAAAATTTTAGAGATATGGTGTTAAATGCTTTTTTCGAATTCTAATTCAGCCTTCTTTTTATTCCTTTCTACCCTTGCAGAAATTCCGATACTTAACTCATACAATAAGAATAATGGGAAACTTACTGTGAGCATGGTTAAAATATCAGGTGTTGGAGTTACTATTGCTGCAATAACGAGAATAATAACGGTGGCATAGCGGCGTGAAGAACGCATAAACTTTGGCGTCATTATACCCAGTTTTGAAAGGATAAAAATTACGATAGGCAGTTCAAAGATCAAACCCGATCCAATAGTTAAGGTAGCAACCGTAGAAAAATATGAATCGATAGTAATCTGATTCTGAATTACATCACTTACATTATATCCAGCCAGGAAACTGATTGAGAGTGGTGCAATTACATAATAACCGAATAAAATACCAATCAGAAACAGTAAGGTAGCATAGAACGTAAAGCCGCTGGCTGATTTTCTTTCTTTATCATGCAGGGCCGGTTTCACAAAAAGCCATATTTCAAAAAGCAAATAAGGAAATCCCAAAACGATACCAATCATCAGCGAAGAGTTTAGTTGTAATGTAAACTGGCCGGCCATTTCGGTATTAATAATATTGAACGGGATTTTAGTAATGCAGAAATCAGGACCCAGATCAAATCTTTCGCTTAAGGCACACATCATCCGGTAAGTCCAGAAATCTGTACTCTTTGGTCCCATGATGATCTTATCAAAAATAAAATCATAAAAGGTGAAAGCAACCCCCATAAAAACAATTATTACCAGTGAGGCTCTGATCAGATGTTTTCGCAAAACATCTAAATGGTCAAAAAAAGACATTTCGGCTTCAAGGCTTTTGCCTTTTTCTTTTACGGCCTTAACCAGGCTGTTGCTTTCTACTTCGCTCATATTGTTAAAAACAAAAATACCATTCTAATTGATTTTAGAATGGTATCTACGGTTTATTTTGTTTTATAGATGCTTATTCTGTAAGATCAAAACTCTCCATGAATTTGGTGGTGAAATTACCTGCACGGAAATTCGCATTTTTCATCAGTCGTAAATGAAAAGGAATAGTAGTTTTAATTCCTTCAATAACAAATTCGCTTAAAGCACGCTCCATCGTACAAATTGCTTCTTCGCGGGTTTGTGCCACGCAAATCAGCTTCGCAATCATTGAATCGTAATTAGAAGGAATCTGATAACCGGCATAAACATGAGTATCTACACGTACTCCGTGTCCACCCGGTGAATGAAACTGTGTAATTTTTCCGGGACAAGGACGAAAGTTATTGAACGGATCTTCCGCATTAATACGGCATTCAATGGCATGCATGGTTGGTTCGTAATTTTTTCCTGATATCGGAATACCGGCGGCAACTTTTATTTGTTCTTTAATCAGATCGAAATTGATAACCTCTTCGGTAACCGGGTGTTCAACCTGGATACGCGTGTTCATTTCCATGAAATAGAAATTACGGTGTTTATCTACCAGAAATTCAACAGTTCCGGCGCCTTCGTAATTTACGGCTTGCGCTCCTTTAATAGCTGCAATACCCATTTTTTCACGTAACTCGGGAGTCATGAATGGGGAAGGTGCTTCTTCAATTAATTTCTGATGACGACGCTGAATAGAACAATCGCGTTCAGATAAATGACAAACTTTGCCATACTGATCTCCGATCACCTGAATTTCTATATGACGCGGATCTTCCACATATTTTTCAAGATAAAGACCATCATTACCAAAAGCTGCGGCAGATTCCTGACGTGCCGAATCCCATGCGGGTTCGAACTCCTCATCGTTCCAAACAATACGCATTCCGCGGCCACCACCACCGGCAGTAGCTTTTAAAATAACAGGATAACCAATTTCAGCGGCAATCTTAATTCCGCTTTTAATATCTGTTAACAATCCTTCAGAACCCGGAATAGTTGGAACTCCGGCCAGTTTCATCGTTTCTTTAGCAGAGGCTTTGTCGCCCATGCCGTTGATTTGTTCTGGCGTAGCACCAATAAATTTGATTCCGTAATCGCGGCAGATGGCAGAAAATTTAGAATTCTCTGAAAGAAAACCGTAACCGGGATGTATAGCATCTGCGTTGGTTAATTCGGCTGCAGAAATTATATTGGGAATATTTAAGTAAGAATCTTTACTGGGTGGCGGGCCGATGCAAACAGCTTCATCGGCAAAACGCACGTGTAAACTATCGCGGT
Source organism: Daejeonella oryzae DSM 19973 (assembly GCF_000422945.1). Taxonomy (GTDB): domain Bacteria; phylum Bacteroidota; class Bacteroidia; order Sphingobacteriales; family Sphingobacteriaceae; genus Daejeonella; species Daejeonella oryzae. The sequence goes on along the minus strand of NZ_AUHA01000002.1, from coordinate 372,878 downwards.
CGGCAGTAGAATAAACTGCTACTGTTTTAACACCCATCTCTTTACAGGTACGGATTATTCGCAGTGCAATTTCACCCCGGTTGGCAATAAGTATTTTTTTAAACATAGTTTTTGATTTGAAAACCTGAAAATTTGGCAAACTGAAAATGAAGAAATAGGTAATTTAACTTCAAATAGTCAAACTGGGTATCTTCAAATTAAATAGGCTCTACCAAAAATAAAGGCTGATCATATTCTACCGGACTTGCATTATCTACTAACACTTTAACAATTCGACCTGAAATTTCAGATTCGATCTCGTTAAATAACTTCATCGCTTCGATAATACAAACCACCTGTCCTGCCTTAATCTCATCGCCAACATTAACAAATAATGGCTTATCCGGGCTGGATGAACGGTAAAACGTTCCGATCATCGGAGATTTAATAGTGAGGTATTTTGAATCATCAGAAACAGGAACCAGCACTTCCTTAGCTTCTACCGGAGAAACCGGAGGAGCGGCATGTGCTGCAGGTAAAACCTGTGCTGCTGCCGCAGGAACGCTAGCCGTAACATAAGTTGGTGCCTGATTGGTTTTTATGGTAATTTTAAACTCTTTCTGTTCAATAGAAACCTCATTTACTCCAGACCTGGAGACAAACTTAATGAGATCTTGAATTTGTTTAATATCCATTTTATGTGTTTTAGTATAAAAAAATTAAAATTTAGCGATCTAAAATTATAATAAAAATTTTAACAAAGGCTCTGATTTTTTAGTAAGCCCATTTAAGGTATACCGATCCCCATGTAAAACCACCGCCAAAGGCAGCAAGGATAACATTGTCACCTTTTTTCAATTTGCTTTCCCATTCCCACAAACAGATAGGAATTGTACCGTTAGTAGTATTCCCGTAACGCTCAATATTGATCATTACTTTGTCAGAGCTTAAACCCATGCGATTGGTAGTGGCATCAATAATCCGCTTATTAGCCTGGTGAGGCACAAGCCAAGCCACATCATCAGGACCTAAATTATTTTTCTCCATAATCTCGGCAGCAACATCGGCCATATTCGTTACAGCAAATTTGAATACTGCCTGTCCTTCCTGAACTAAATAATGTTCGTCATTTTCTACGGTTTTGGATGTAGCAGGATGCAATGATCCGCCCGCTTTCTGGAATAAGTATGAACCGCCGGATCCATCACTTTTCAGTATGGAATCCTGTACACCATAGCCTTCGGTATTTGGTTCAAGTAGAACTGCACCGCATCCGTCGCCGAAGATGATACAGCTGGTACGGTCTTTATAATTGATAATTGATGACATTTTATCGCCACCAACTACAAGAACTTTTTTATGCTTTCCCGATTCTATAAACTGCGATCCGGTTGATAAACCGAACACAAAACCTGAACATGCGGCATTTAAATCATATCCCCAGGCATTTACAGCTCCAATTTTATCAGCCAGAACATTTGCTGTGGCCGGAAAAGGCATATCAGGGGTTGTAGTACAAAAAATGATAAGGTCAATTTCTGAAGCTGAGATGCCTCTTTTTTTAAGCAATCCGTTTACAGCATGTACGCCCATATCCGAAGTTGCAAAATCACCTTTGAGAATCCGGCGTTCTTTAATACCTGTCCGACTGGTAATCCACTCATCGTTGGTATCAACCATGCCTTCCAGCTCTTTGTTAGTTAAAATATAATCGGGGACGTAAGCGTGAACCGCGGTTATTGCAGCATGAATCTTATGCATACAGAAAAGATTTGGATGAAATTATTTAAAGGCCTCTTTGATCTTATCAACTAAATTGGTTTCGATCATGGTTCGAGACAATAGTACCATATTTTTTATAGCCTCGGGACTTGAAATTCCGTGGCCAATTAATACCGGGGCATTTATTCCCAAAATAGGGGAGCCTCCGTATTGTTCATAATTAAATCTATCGAAAAACTGGTCTTTAAAACCTTTTTCTACAGTTAAAACGTAAAATGTTTCAGCTAGTTTTAGAGTTACATTTCCGGTAAATCCATCACATACAATTACATCAGCCTTATCATTAAAAAGGTCACGACCTTCGATATTACCAACGAAATTAATTATGGGACATTCTTTCATTAAAGGGAAAGTAGCCTGAGTAAGCATATTGCCTTTTTCCTCTTCTTCGCCCAAATTCATTAAGGCAACTTTTGGATTAGGCATTTTATAAATATGCTCTGCATATAAGCTTCCCAGAATTCCAAATTGAAGAAGAACATCGGGTTTACAATCCGCATTGGCTCCAACATCCAGAAGAATGCCAAAACCGCTTTTTGATTTGGGGATATTGCTCGCAATAGCCGGGCGTATAACCCCGCTTACGGTTTTAACGCTGAACATAGCTCCAACAAGCATGGCGCCGGTATTTCCGGCAGAGGAGAATGAATCAATCTGACCTTCTTTTAAATATTGAAAGCCTAAACTGATACTGGAATTGGGTTTTTGAAAAACTGCTTTAGTTGCATGTTCTCCCATCCCAATGACTTCGGTTGTATGGACATACTCAAAAACATCCGGATCGATCTGCTGATCGGAAAGTATAGGGAGGATTTGATCCTTATCGCCAAAAAGAACTATTTTTTGATCTGCTGATAAGGCTTTCTGAGCTGCAATTGCTCCCAAAACTGTTGCTTTGGGAGCAAAATCTCCGCCCATTATATCTAAGCCAATTTTCATCTAGATAAATTGTTCCTTATTATATGAAAGTGCCCATGAAATATTAATGAAAATATTTTTTGACGGATTTTCCGCATGGTAATTCATGTCAGAAAATTAACTTATGCTATTGAAGTATTTTCAATAACCATTTTGCCATTGTAATACAGGTTACCATCCACATTGTAAGCACGGTGAGGTAAATGTATTGCACCAGTAGTTTGGCAAGTAGTTAAGCCAGGCGCTTCAGCTTTATAATGCGTTCTTCTTTTGTCTCTTCTAGACTTAGATATTTTCCGTTTTGGATGTGCCATTTGTTCCTATGTATTAATTATTTACTTTTTTATGTTCTTCAACGCTTCCCAGCGTGGGTCGTCATTGTCAGTTTCTTGCTCATTTTCTCCCGAAAGCTCATCGAGCTTCGCAATCATTTCTTTATCACACCATTGGGTATTTCCTTCATCATCACAACGGTTGATATAAGGTACCGAAAGGGTAATATATTCATAGATCAATTTTGATACATCAATCTCGAAATCATTTTTTGTTAACACGACGATCTCATCCGTGTTATCTTCCAAATTTTCATCACCAGAGAATTTAACTATCTGGCGCTCTTCAATACTAATATTTGAAGGATAATCTGCAAGGCAAACATCACAGCTAAAATTAAGCTGACCCTGGATATTAAAATTAAGGATTAATAATGTTTCCTGTTTATCTAATTCCAGATCTGCTTTTAAGTTGCCACTTTTAACCAGCGAATATTCAAATTCTGCAAAAAAAGCATCATTAATTTCAAAATGAAATTCATGTTTGCCCATTTTCAGGCCTGTAAAAGGTATTCTATATTCCTTTAGCGGTTTCAAAGCACTCCAATTAAGCCTGCAAAAATAGGAAAAATAATTTAGTTGGGAATGCTTTTTTTAAAATTGCCTTGAAATTATCAGGCAGGATATTTACCTACTTAGATGCGTTCATTTTTGAGTACGCTTAAAAATTATCTTTATTCTGTTAAAAGTATCTAATCTCTGTCTTTGGTAAACCTGCTTATTTTTAATGGATTGGATGCAAGTTCGGTACTTTCTCTTCTGTGCTTCACAATATTAACAGCTTCGAATATTGCCTCGCGGAAAGAATTTTCAGAAGCTTTATTTTTACCCGCTATATCAAAACCGGTTCCGTGATCTGGTGAGGTTCTTACAACCGGTAAGCCGGCAGTAAAATTAACGCCGTTATGAAAACTAATTTGCTTAAACGGAATCAATCCCTGATCATGATACATGGCCAGCACCGCATCAAATTGTGCAAATGTTTTGTTGGCGAAAAAACCATCTGCCGAATAAGGGCCAAAGGCCATAATTCCCTGTGAATTGGCCTGTTCAATAGCCGGAATGATAGTTTGAAGTTCCTCATTACCAATCAAGCCGTTATCTCCCGCATGCGGATTCAATCCTAAAACGGCAATTTTGGGTTTTTGAATCCAGAAATCCTTCTTTAAGCTGTTATTCATGAGCGTCAGCTTGGAAATAATTTTTTCCTGAGTAATTTTTTCAGGAACTTCAGAAATAGGGATATGCCCAGTAACAACTCCTACTTTCAGATCTTCACTAATCAAAAACATCAGCGAATCTTCAGATCCGGTTTTGGTTTGAATATATTCTGTATGCCCGGCAAATTGAAAATTTTCACTTTGGATGGTATGCTTGTTAATTGGAGCAGTAACAAGTGCATCAATGCTGCCTGCTAACAAATCATCTAATGCTTTTTCAAGTGATAAAAAAGCATATTTACCACCGGTTTCGTTAGCTACGCCCAATTCTATTTTTACATCTTCTTCCCAGCAGTTAATCATATTTGGCCTTTTATCATGAGCCATACCCGGGTTATTTATTACGTTAAAACTAAAGTCGTTAATGGCTAAGGTCTTGCGGTGAAAAGAAGCAATTTTGGTATGACCGTAAACTATGGGGGTGCAATAATCCATAATACGGTTATCCATAAGGGTTTTAATGATCACTTCTAAGCCTATACCATTTACATCACCTACAGAAATTCCGACTTTAATTTTATCACTCATAATTATACATGTTGCAGCTTTGCAGCGCTATTCATTTAGTAAATTTCTGCAAAATAAAGACTTTAATTGACTATTTACTAATTGCTATTAATCGAGGGATTTGAGATTACGGAAAGCCATCATGCTGATTCTCCCGTCAATTTTAACGTAATTTGTAATAAATTATCGCTGATGAGTCTTGTTAAAGCAAAAAAACATCTGGGGCAACATTTTTTAACTGATAAAAATATTGCCGAAAAAATAGTTAACAGCCTGCGGGCTGCGGCAGAGTATAAACAGGTTTTAGAAGTTGGTCCCGGTATGGGAATACTTTCTGATTATTTACTTCAGCAGCAACAGTATGAAACCTATTTAATTGATGTTGATGTGGAATCGTTCCAGTATCTGCAGAAAAAATATCCGCAGCTGGGTGATAAATTAATAAACGGAGATTTCCTGGCACTAAACTTCGCGGATGTGTTTAATGGCCCATTTGGAATTATCGGAAACTTCCCTTACAATATTTCATCGCAGATACTTTTTAAAATTCTCGATAACCGCGATCAGGTTGTCGAAGTAGTGGGTATGTTTCAAAAGGAAGTAGCGCAACGCTGCGCCGAAAAACCGGGAAGCAAAGAATATGGCATACTGAGCGTTTTTCTGCAGGCGTATTATGAAGTAGAATATTTATTTACCGTGAAGGCGGGTGTTTTCAATCCTCCGCCTAAAGTGCTTTCGGCAGTAATCCGCTTAACGCGGAATAAAGTGAAGCAGCTGGATTGCGATGAAAAGCTATTCTGGCAGGTTGTTAAAGCTGGATTTAATCAAAGGCGAAAAACTTTGAGGAATGCATTATCTTCTTTAATCAATAAAGATAATATGGGAGATGATCCAATGCTCGATCTGCGGGCAGAGCGTTTAAGTGTTGCGGATTTTGTTCATTTAACCAACATGATTTCTGAAAATAGATAAGATGCACTCAGGAAAGATTTTAATTGTTGATGATTTGCATCCGTCTTTTAAAGAAAGTGCAGAAAAGTTAGGTTTTACCTGTAATGATCAGCCTAATTTTACCAGGCAGCAAACGCTTGAAGTTTTAAAAAACTATTGCGGTCTTGTGATCAGAACAAAATTTAAAGTTGACGCAGAAGTTATGGATGCTGCTCCAAACCTGAAGTTTATTGCCCGTGCGGGTGCAGGAATGGATAATGTAGATGAGCGTTATGCTGCCTTAAAAGGAATTACGTGCATTAATGCGCCTGAAGGAAATCGCGATGCAGTAGCTGAGCACGCTATCGGAATGCTGCTTTCACTGATGACCAATCTCCGTAAAGGCGATTTTGAAATTAGAAATGGAATTTGGAATCGTGAAGGAAACCGTGGCTGGGAACTTAAAGGCAAAACGGTTGCTTTAATTGGATATGGCAACACAGGTCAGGCCATGGCCAGAAAGCTAAAGGGATTTGACGTAGAAGTAATTGCTTTTGATAAGTATAAATCCGGCTATGGAGATGGTTTTGTGAAAGAGATGAGCATGGAGCAGATAGTAAAGTATGCTGATGTATTGAGTTTTCATATTCCGCTAACCCGCGAAACTCATAAAATGGTGGATGATGAGTATCTGTTTCATTTTAAAAAACCCATATTTTTCATCAATACATCCCGTGGCGAAATTGTTAATACAGCTTCGGTTTTAAAAGGATTACAACAAGGAACAATCATTGCTGCAGGTTTGGATGTGCTCGAAACAGAAAAATTTCCGGCTCTCTCAGAACAGACTTGGTTTGAAGAACTAACCCATAATAACCGGGTTATTTTAAGTCCGCATGTTGCAGGCTGGACTCATGAATCCTATCGAAAAATTTCTGAAGTGCTGGCTGAAAAACTTAAAAATTTGGTTTTCTAATTCTTAAAATATTATCTTCGTATTAACAATTCGCAAGACTATATTGGCGTATGCCGGCATAGTCTTGTTTGTTTTTTATAGAAGTTTAAAACATAATTTTACAGATATGTCGGATGTTACTTATTATACCCAGGAAGGATTAGACAAGCTTAGGGAAGAATTACATTTCTTAAAGACAGAGGGGCGGGCACAGATTGCTAAAGCTATTGCGGAGGCACGGGATAAAGGTGACTTATCAGAAAATGCTGAGTATGACGCGGCTAAGGAAGCGCAGGGGCATCATGAATCTAAAATTTCAAAACTTACAAATGTTTTGGCTACGGCACGTTTAATAGATGAATCTAAACTTGATGTTACAAAAGTACTGGCTTTGTCAATTGTAAAAATAAAAAATGTGGGCAACGGTGCAACCATGACCTATCAGCTGGTTTCAGAGACCGAGGCGGATATGAAAACAGGTAAAATATCTGTAAAGTCTCCTATTGCACAGGGCTTATTAGGGAAATCTGTAGGTGAGAAAGCAGAAATTACTGTTCCTGCCGGTAAAATTGAATTTGAGATTTTAGAAATCAGCAGGTAAACCGGTTGAATTTAAAGTAATACGTTTCTTTCACCACTCACAAGCAATCATCCAGAGCTTAATATTATGGCTTCCATATTTTCAAAGATCGTAGCAGGAGAAGTTCCTGCGCATAAAGTAGCCGAAACAGAAGAGTTTTTGGCTTTTCTGGATATTCAGCCTCTGGCTACCGGACACGTTTTGGTGATCCCTAAACAGGAAACAGATTATCTTTTCGATATCGGGAACGAAACCTATGCCGGGTTGATGCTTTTTTCGAAGATGGTTGCAGAAGGAATCAAGAAAGCAATACCATGCAAAAAAGTAGGAGTTGCTGTGATCGGTTTGGAAGTACCTCATGCACATATTCACCTGATCCCGATGAACCGGGTTGATGATATGAATTTCAGCAAAGAAAAATTAAAACCTAGCGAGAAAGAACTCAACGAAACTGCGGACAAAATTCGCAAAGCTTTATACGGCATTTCTTCAATTCATTAAATCGGATTTTATCCGGCTTTTTTTGTTCCATCTTTTGATGGATTTCCCGAAATACGTTTGTTATTATCCTTAATAAAAGCATCCCATCCAGAGTACGACTTTTTATTTCCGGGGCCTGCTGTCATTTTTTGAAATGAATGGCAAACCGCAACTGCCAGTCCATCAGTGGCATCCAGAAATTCAGGAGATTCTGTGAATTTTAATAATGTTTTAAGCATAGACGCAACCTGCTCTTTAACCGCATTTCCGTTTCCGGTAATAGACTGCTTGATCTTGCGGGGAGAGTATTCAAATATTGGAAGTCCGCGGGATAATGCGGCTGCCATAGCTACGCCCTGTGCCCGCCCCAGTTTCAGCATAACCTGGATGTTTTTTCCATAAAAGGGAGCTTCAATTGACAGGCAGTCCGGATGGTATTGATCAATAAGTGCAACCGTTTTTTCAAAAATATGCTTAAGCTTTGAGGGATGATCATCCAGATGATCCATTTTCACTACTCCCATACAAATCAATTCTACCTGGCTCTTTACTTCTTTTACCAGACCATACCCCATTACGCTTGTACCGGGGTCGATTCCCAGGATAATTCGCTCTTTTGATTTTTCTCTTAGCACCTGGCAATATTACCTGTTTTTAGTATCAGCTGGATAATAAGTTTTTAACTTCTTGTATTAATTCTGAAGCGTTATCCCTGGTCTTCTATGTAACGCTTCGCTATAGGAAAGATTAGGTGTAAATTCTATTGAAGGATTTAATAATCCATTTGCCCTTAACCTTAATTAACACATAATCTGCTATAATACCGGCCCTTTTACAATAAATAGTTAGAGTGCAATTGGATCCAGAAATTTTCAGTTTTTCAAAAGAAACAATCAATTTACTGTAATCAAATTTTTCACCCTTAGGATACCCTAAGGGTTTATTAATATATTTTACAGGGTTGCTATCTACTTTTAGGTTATAATCAGGTTTTATTAAATTATTTACAATTATAAAGACATCCTGACCCTTAACCCCTTCAATAAAAAAAGAATCTAAAACAACCTGGAAAATACGTGTAGAATCTATTCTCTCTAATTGATTTTGTTTTTTTGAATCAGTTCTTTTTGAATTATCTGCATTGCAAAAGCTAAAAAAAATAGAAATTGTTAAGAGCAATAAAATCCGATTTGGGTTTTTATATTTCTTCATGGCCTGATATACATTTGATATTTTACATAATACATTGAAGGCCCGTATTCAACTCGAAAACCAAAGGCTTGTTGGGCAAATTTATATCCATTATCGTTAGGTGAGCCCGAAGCTTTTTCAGGTAAATTGTTCAAATGACGGCTCTAATCCATGAAAAAATGCGCATTGCTCACTGTTGATCCAGGTATTTAATCTGTGCGAATCAACTGAGATTTTGGAAATTGAAGGAAACGTATCAGCATTCAATAATCGGCCTGTATCAATCCATAAGCCAGTTTTGTACCAAATTAACCTGGTAAACTTTAAAAATATTTTTACATTTATCCTTTTCCACGATGAATATTTTATTTTTGAATGGATTTAATATATGAGGCTCTTTTTCCAAAAAGGTTACGATATTTTCCACTTTAATAATGTTCCATTCTTTTGGTATTCGTTTCACTTCCTGATAAGAACAGCAACCCCTGCTTGCCACAACTTCGTTAAAATGAGTAAAATGTAGATCCTTGCGAAAAGAAAAGTTTGTGTTATTTATGGTATAACCTCTAATACCATTGTTTCCTTTCCATGCTTCTATTTTATATTTAGCTAGTTTAAGAAAAAGATAATTTGAAGCCTTTAACTGTGCTTTTGAAGTAATCTGAATAAAAAGGAATAATAATAAAAGACATATTTTTAGACATTTTGTATTTCTCATCTTTGTTAATATCCTCTAATTTTTAAACGCGTAATATCAGATAATATACCGATAAAATTATTTTCTAAAGAGATAACTTCTCCATTATAATGTTTTTGTTTCTGTAGAGTTAAGATGTTTACTATAGTAGGTTGATGCTTCTAATCCCTGTAACATCAAACCTTTATAAGCATCATCGGGAAAATTTAGAGTGTTAGTTGGGTCTATAAATTCTTTAAATGCTGCAATCATTTTATCTAAATTAACTGCCATTAACCTATGATATAAATCACAAAATCAATTTTCCTGCAAATTTTTCTTATTACTTTTTTCCTCCATCATTTAAAATTCCGATTCCCTTTCTGATTTCTTAACATTGCAGCATATTTAGGTGATCCTTGAATCAGAAGCAGAAAAAGTTCTTCAGTATATTTTTTAAAGCCGGTATTTTACTGCTTGCTTTCGGTTTCATTTATTATAAGCTATCCGACAACCAGAATATTACGCGTTTTAAAACTTTAACACTACAACTTGATACTGCAAAAGTCAGTTTAGTGCTGGGCATTGTTTTTTTACTCATGTTCCTCAACTGGTTTCTGGAATCTCTAAAATGGAAATTTTTGGTTCAGCGGATAGAAAAAATCAGTACCTGGAAAGCGGTGGAATCTGTTTTTTGCGGTTTAACCTGGGCTATTTTTACGCCAAACCGCATCGGCGAATATGGCGGCCGTGTATTTTTCCTTTCTCCGCGAAGACGGATTATGGGAGTTATTGCCATGGGAGTGGGTGCTTTCAGTCAGATGGTAATCACCAATATTTTAGGTTCACTGGCTATTTTGTGGTTTATAGGTCGCTTTGTTGAACTGAATATCCTATTGTATTATTCACTTTCATTTCTGGTTGTAATTTTTTGCGGTTCATTTCTTCTCTTTTATTTTAATATCCGCTGGCTGGATGGCTTATTGTCGCGAATTAGTTTTATTAAACCCTATCAGCGATTTTTCGGCATCCTGGCGAGATATAAAAAACGTGAACTGCTGCAGGTTTTTATATATAGCTTTTCCCGCTTTGCGGTATTTACAACGCAGTATTTCCTGATCATACATCTTCTTATTCCTGAGATCCAGCTTTTTGAAATGCTGATGATGATTTTTATTTTATTTTTTGTTCAATCCGCATTACCCTCTTTAGATTTACTGGACGTAGGAGTCCGCAGCATGACGGCCACTTATTTTTTTGCTTTTATTACCTCGCATGAAATTGCTATAATGGCCGCCACCGCATTTATCTGGTTAATAAATCTCATAATTCCTGCTATTTTAGGCTCCGTATTCGTTTTAAAACTCAATTTTTTTGGCACTAACCGTAATTAGTTTTCTGAGCATTCTGCTGACCATCTGCTATGTTAGCGTAGTTCTGTATTTCAGAAGAGGATGGATTAATTTGCCCTGGATCAGCAAGTCAGCTTCTATTCCTAAAACGTATGTAAGTGTATTAATTGCGGCACGCAACGAAGAAGATAAACTTGATAAAACCATCAGAGATATTCTGGCGCAAAATTATCCCGGAAAACTTCTGGAATTAATTATCGTAGATGATCACTCAACAGACCGTACAGCCGAAATTATCAGTTCATACGCTGCAAAAGGCGTTATACTGATTAAGCTGAATGAGCACGAGCCGCTAAATTCATATAAGAAAAAGGCCATCAGCGAGGCAATTGCTATTTCAAAAGGGGAGCTGATTGTTACTACAGATGCTGATTGCCGAATGGGTCCCGAATGGCTGGCCAATATTGTTTCGTATTACGAGGAGAACAATTTTAAGCTGATATCATCGCCGGTTGCTTATTTTGAAGAAAACTCTGCATTTGAGGAAATGCAAACGCTTGAATTTTTATACCTGATTGGATTAGGAGCTTCCACAATTGGCAACAAAATGCCTTCCACTTGCAATGGTGCAAATCTGGCTTACCGCAAAGATGTTTTTTTTGAATTAAAGGGTTTTAAAGGAATTGATGATCTGGCCTCTGGAGATGATGAACTTTTTCTTCATAAAGTTGCTTCCCGGTATCCGGATGGAATAGGGTTTTGTAAATCGCGTGAAGCAACGGTATATACTCATGCAAAACCTACGCTTGCTGAATTTATTCAGCAGAGAAAGCGCTGGGCATCAAAAAGCACCAAGTATAAAAATAAAAGTATAGTTGTTCTGGGAGTTTCTATCTGGTTTTTTAATTTGCTGATTCTGATTAATGCAATATTGGGATTCTTTGATCCCCAGTACTGGGATCTTGCACTTATCAGTTTGGTGTGTAAACTTTTAACAGAATTGGCTTTTTTGATTCCGATGGCCCGGTTTGCAAACCGACGTGAATTATTATGGTATCAACCGCTTTTAACTGTTTTACACATATTTTATTTTGTATACATTGGCATTGCAGGTAATTCAGGTAAATACAACTGGAAAGGCCGCATGGTCAGATAATCTTTAATTGCAGCTTTAAACTGAAACAGGAATATAATTTACATGGATAATACACCTTCTCAACGTACCTGGAAAAGATTTAAACGAAATAAGCCAGCTGTAGGAGGTATCATCGTTATTCTGATTTTGATGATTATGGGAGTGCTTGGGTATTTGATCATGCCTGATCAAACTCCCATGGCTAACAATATGCTGCTACAAATCAGTACCAAGAAACCAGGCTCAACATTTACTATCCTGCGGCTAAGAAATAATCACTCTGTGGAAACAAAAAATTTTGTTGAATTGATGCTCTTTGGTCAGCCATCTTCTTTCAAAGAAATTCCCGTAAGTTCTTACAGGTTTAGTAAAGATTCAATTATTTTGAGAGAATATATTGGAGACGAAGAGGTGGCAGAGGAGAAAGGTTTTGCATACGCTGAACTTTTGCCTGCAGCAAAGTATTCCGAATTAAAATCCACTTCACAGGGGTTAAAAAGCTACGTTCTAAAAAACCTGATCGTAAAAAAAACGTACTGGCTTGGAACCGATATTTACGGCCGTGATCTTTTAAGCAGGCTGATTCTTGGAATTCGCATCTCGCTTTCGGTTGGAGTGATGGCTGTTTTTATTTCCCTGTTTATCGGGATTACGCTCGGAGCGCTGGCCGGCTTTTATGGAGGCCGTACGGATGTGTTTATAAGCTGGCTGATGAATGTGGTTTGGTCACTGCCTGCCTTATTGCTTGTGATTGCAATTTCATTTGCTTTGGGAAAAGGGTTCTGGCAGATATTTATTGCCGTTGGATTATCGATGTGGGTGGAAGTAGCCCGATTGGTAAGAGGGCAGATTATGGCTTTGAAACAAGTTGAATTCGTAGAAGCAGCCCGGGCACTGGGTTTCGGCGACAGCCGAATTATTATGCGGCATATTTTACCCAATATTGCTGGTCCTATTCTGGTAGTGGCTTCTTCAAATTTCGCTTCTGCCATACTGCTGGAAGCGGGTTTAAGTTTTCTGGGTTTTGGCGCTCAGCCTCCAATGCCTACCTGGGGAGGAATGATTAAGGAACATTATGGATATATTATAATAGATGCAGCATATTTAGCTATATTACCCGGAATTGCAATTATGTTTATGGTTTATGCTTTTAACCTGTTAGCATTGGGATTGCAGGATGCTTTTGATGTAAAATCACAGAATACAAATGTGTAATATGCAAGTATTCTTATTAATTTTAACGCTAACATAAAGACGTTTGTATTGGCAAATCTTCAAACTCAAAATGAAACAGATGAAAGAGATTTAATACAGCTGCTGCTGAAAAGGCAGGCTGAATTAAATTCCCTTCTGGAAGTAACGCAGGCTATTAATAAAAATAGCCCTTCGTCTGTGCTTTTTGAAATGTTGCAGGTAATTTTTAGTGTTCACCTGAAAATCGGTAAAATGCGCCTGCTGATTAAAGAGGAGGGCCATTTTTATTGTGCAACGCGATTTGGTGGTCCGGCCGAAAGCCCAAAAGTTTTGCAGGAAATGTGCCATTTGCTGCAAGAGCTAAACGTTATTACTCCATTAAGAAGCTACCCGCACGATCTGGTTAGCAGCTATGAATATTTCGTTCCGGTTTTTCTTAAAGAAGATTCGCAGGCTTTTGTGTTAATCGGGAATTTAAACGCAAACTCTGAACTGATCAGCAATGATTTGAGTTTTATTCAAACGATGATCAATGTGATTATCGTAGCTCTGGAAAATAAAAAACTGTTTAAAGAACGCGTTGAACGGGAACTGCTTCACCGCGATATTGAACTTGCCAGCGAAGTGCAAAATATGCTGGTTCCGCAAAAACTGCCAAAATCCGGAACTATAGAAGTAGGATCAACCTATCTTCCAAATCAAAACATTGGTGGAGATTATTTCGATTTTATTCCTTTAAGTCCCACAGAATATATGTGGTGTATTGCCGATGTTTCGGGAAAAGGTGTTTCTGCTGCTTTGCTTATGGCAAATTTGCAGGCAAGTCTTCGTGCCTGGGCTTCGGTAGAACGCGATCTGTCAAAAATTGTGGAGCGTTTAAATAAAATAGTTGTTTCAAATACAAATGGCGAGCGCTTTATAACGCTGTTTATTGGCAGATATAATGAGCAGGACCGGCAGCTGGAATATGTAAATGCGGGCCATAACCCACCAATTATGCTTTCCGGAGATTCGGTTAAATTTCTGCGTGAAGGAACTACCATGATCGGCGCCTTTGATGAGCTACCGTTTATCAGGATGGGGAAAGAATGTTTAACACCGGGAACGCTTATATTTAATTATACCGACGGTTTGGTTGAAAGTGCCGAGGAAGACGTCTACATTTCTGATGAAGAACTGGTATCCCATCTGTTAAAATTTAAGGGACTGCCGGTTGACGATCTCAATAAAAAGATCCTTCAAAATATCAAGTCGCTGCATAAAGCGAGTATGAATTCAGATGATATTACATTATTATCCATCCGTATTCTTTAAGTTCCATTAAATTTGCCTTTCTTATCAGGATTTAAAGACAGCACCAATGCTTTTATCATTTTATCAAAACGAATTTATTGAAGCAGGATGTGATGAAGCCGGTCGTGGTTGTTTGGCCGGACCAGTATTTGCCGCGGCAGTTATTTTACCTTCTGATTTTAGTCATCCCATTTTAACCGATTCTAAGCAACTAACTGAAAAAGAGCGCTATTCGCTGCGTGATTTTATTGAACGTGAAGCATTGGCCTTTGCAGTTGCTCAGGTAGATCATGAAGAAATAGATAGAATAAACATTTTGAATGCTTCGTTTTTAGCGATGCACAAAGCGCTTGAACAGTTAAAATTAATTCCGCGGTTCTTAATTATTGATGGCAACCGCTTTAAATCTTTCCAGGATATTCCGCATGAATGTATCGTTCAGGGCGATGGTAAATATTATTCCATTGCAGCTGCCTCTATTCTTGCAAAAACCTACCGGGATGATTATATGTGTAAAATTTCGGAAGAACATCCTGAGTATGACTGGTACAGAAATAAGGGGTATGCAACACTAAAACATCGCGAAGCAGTAATAAACTACGGCATGTCTCCATACCATCGTAAAACTTTTCGGGTTACCAATCCGCAGCTGGAACTGTTTATTTAAGATTTTGATATTCGTATAAAGCTTGCTAAATTAAACAGTGATTAAATTGTTTAAAAATGAAGATATTGTACATAAGCAACCGGGTTCCGTATCCGGCAAATGGAGGATATCCGATTGTGCTTCGCAATACTTTAAAAGGCATTCTTAATCTGGGCGCAGAGGTCAGCATCTTTAGTCTCAATCCCGCAAAGCATTTTGTTGAAATTGCCCGGATTAATGATCCAGTTCTAAATCAGATTTCAATAACTACCAGCTACCTGAATACCCATGTAAGTGCAATGAATGCATTTAAAAGCCTGTTATTTAATAAATCTTATATAGTTTCACGTTATTATAATACCAATGCAGCCATTCAGTTAAGGAATATCCTAAGCGAAACTAATTTTGATATTATTCAGTTAGAAGGATTGTTTGTAGTGCCTTATCTTCCTGTGATCAGGCAATTTAGCAGGGCAAAAGTAATTTACCGGGCTCATAATGTAGAGTACCAGATTTGGGACCGCTTTGCAGATTCAGAAAAATGGCCTCTCAGAAAATTTTATCTTCACTCGCTTGCCGGCACATTAAGAAAATTTGAACTCAGTCAGTTAAATAATTTTGATGCAGTGGCAACCATTTGCGAGGCCGACCTTCGTGAATTAAAGTACAGAGGCTGTACCGTTCCTATGCAAAATCTTTCTGTGCAGATAGATCCGGATGAATACAATCCGGATTTGTCACTTACTGAACCTTTATCCGTTTTTCATATTGGCTCTTTAAAATGGTTGCCGAATAAAGAAGGCCTGGAATGGTTTTTAGAGAATGTTTGGGCCGATCTCAAAGAGCTTAATGTCGGTTTGAAATTTTATATCGCCGGAAAAAATATTCCTGAAGAATTCAGAAACCACGAAGCAGACGATGTGAAAATTCATTCGAGTGTTGAAAATGCCAAAGAGTTTATGAACTCTAAAGCTATGATGATTGTGCCACTGCTTTCGGGCAGCGGAATGAGGGTGAAAATTATCGAGGCTATGGCCATGAAAAAATGTGTGATCTCCACCTCGCTCGGCGCAGAAGGAATCAGATATGAGCATGGCAGAAATATCCTCATAGCAGATACTGCCGATGACTTTTACCGATACATTTTGCAATGCAGTACAGATCACTCTTTTGTTGAAATGATTGGCGAAAATGCCCGCCATTTGGTAGAAACAGATTACTGCATGGAAACCGGCAGTGCCGCAATTATGGACTTCTATCATAAAATAGAAGAGGCCTGAAGCATCTCCGCTTTTTTATTTACTTTTGGCGCAAATAAAAATTGGATTCCCTAACATGAAGAATGTAGCTTTAAATGATCTCCACATAGCTTTAGGCGCTAAAATGGTTCCCTTTGCGGGATTTAATATGCCTGTGCAGTACGCCGGTATAAATGCAGAACACGAAACTGTTCGAAAAGCAGTGGGCGTATTTGATGTGAGTCATATGGGCGAGTTTATTTTAAAAGGAGAGGGCGCATTAGATTTAATTCAGAAAGTTACCTCTAACGATGCTTCTAAATTGTATGATGGGAAAATTCAATATTCATGCCTGCCAAATGAGAATGGTGGAATTGTAGATGATTTACTGGTTTATCGTATAGATGAGAAAACCTATATGCTGGTTGTAAATGCATCCAATATACAAAAAGACTGGGATTGGATTTCAAAGTATAACAACTTTGGAGTGGAGATGAAAGATATATCTGACCGTACTTCTTTGTTAGCCGTGCAGGGGCCAAAAGCTGCTGAAGCACTGCAAAGTCTGACAGATTTGGACCTGGCTTCAATGGAATATTACACTTTCAAGAAAGGAACTTTTGCAGGAATTCCAAATGTGCTGATCTCTGCCACAGGTTACACCGGTGCCGGCGGTTTTGAATTGTATTTTGATAATGAGCATGCTTCTGAGATATGGAATAAAATATTTGAAGCAGGTAAAGATTTCGGAATTAAACCAATTGGTTTGGCTGCCCGGGATACCTTGCGTTTAGAAATGGGGTTTTGCCTGTACGGAAATGATATTGATGATACAACTTCACCTCTTGAAGCAGGTTTAGGCTGGATCACCAAGTTCAGCAAAGATTTTGTCAATTCTGAAAATTTAGCCGCCCAGAAACAAAACGGAGTAGAACGTAAACTGATTGGTTTTGAAATGGTTGACCGGGGAATTCCGCGTCATGATTATGAAATTGTTGATGCAGATGGAAATGTTATCGGAAAGGTAAGTTCCGGAACGCAGTCTCCGTCGTTACAAAAAGCAATTGGTATGGGATATGTAAAAACTGAATTTGCTAAAGAAGGTTCTGAGATTTTTATCCGCATCCGCGATAATAAAATTAAAGCAAAAGTTGTCAAATTCCCCTTTAAATAAAACTCTTGTCATCCGTAAATACATCCGCAGAAGTGTATCCTGATGATAAAATCGAAATATATGCAAAACCGTAAACTGGAAGTCTGTTTGACTCCCGCTCTTCTTCATCTGTATGATATCCGCGAAAGCGTAGTTGTAGTGATTGATATTTTCAGGGCAACATCTTCTATTTGCTATGGCATTGAAAATGGAGCGGAAGCGATTATTCCGGTAGCAACTATTGAGAGTTGCGAATCATACCGCGGGTCTGAATTTTTACTCGCTGCCGAACGTAATGGCGAGGTAGTAAACGGGTTTGATTTTGGGAATTCTCCGTTTTCATATACCGTAGAAAAAGTGGCCGGTAAAACCATTGTATTAACTACTACAAACGGTACGCATGCAATTAACGAATCTCGGGAGGCCCGTAAAATCGTTATTGGGTCATTTCTGAATTTAACCTCTTTATGCAACTGGCTTAAAAAACAGGATTCGGATGTGTTTTTACTTTGCGCCGGCTGGAAAAATAAATTTAATCTGGAAGATACCCTGTTTGCAGGCGCTGTTGTAAACCAGCTAAAGGGCGAAGGGTATAAGCTTGATGATTCTGGTATTGCTGCGGATGATTTGTATATACTTGGAAAAAATGATCTCAATGGCTTTCTTAAAAAAACCTCGCACAGCGAAAGATTAAAGAAACTGAAAATTGAAAAAGATATTGAGTTTTGTCTTAACGTTGATATCACTGCCAGCATTCCGGTTTTAGAAGGCGACCGGCTGGTGAAAATGGATCAGGATTTAATTATTCATACCGAAAGAGCAGGGGTTATTAAAATAGAGGAATAAGGTTTATTGTTTAATAGCCCGCTCCTCATATTCATGCGTCTACCGGAGCTTTTCATTATTCTTATGCCTATCGCTATCGCGGATGCTTTTCTTTTCCAGGTTTTTATGCAGGCTTTCAGTCAGATCAACACCTGTTTGATTGGCCAGGCAGATCAGCACAAATAGTACATCAGCCAGTTCGTCGCCCAGATCAGCATTTTCATCAGATTTTTTATAAGATTGCTCGCCGTATTTACGGGATATAATCCGGGCCACCTCTCCAACTTCTTCCATCAGGATAGCCGTATTGGTTAATTCATTAAAATATCTTACGCCGGTTGTTTTGATCCAGCTATCTACCGTTTGCTGTGCTTCCTGTATGGTCATAATAGTTTATTTGTTACCGGTTAATTAGGAAAACCAGGCTGATTCCCGGATGAATTATTCCCTGTTCTTTGTGTCAATAATTATCGTAACAGGTCCGTCGTTCAAAAGACTTACCTTCATATCTGCGCTAAAAATTCCTTTCTGAGTCTTCTTTCCTGTGAGCATTTCTAATTTCGCAGACATCAGCTCATACAGCGGAATTGCTTTCTCCGGTTTTGCGGCCCGTGTAAAACCGGGTCGGTTTCCTTTTTTTGTTTGTGCAAAAAGAGTAAACTGTGAGATCAGTAAAATTTCTCCATTCACATCTTCCAGAGAATGATTCATCTGGTCATTTTCATCGCTAAAAATACGCATCCCGGCAATTTTTGCAGAAAGCCAGCTCACATCATCTTCAGTATCATCTTCAGAAATTCCCAGTAAAACCAAAAAGCCGGTGTTTATCTGGCCGGTGATTATTTCATTCACTTTTACAGATGCATTGCTTACCCGCTGGATGACTGCTCTCATTTTACTTTGATTCTTTTGATTAACTGGCATATAACTTTATTAAATATTGGAGTTGATCTCATGACAAAAGTTTAAAAAAATAAATATATTTAAACTTATAGAATTAAACTATTTATAAATTTATATTACTGGTTTAAAATGAATCATGTTTTAATTATGGCTGGGGGGCAATCCAGCAGAATGCGGGCTTCAACGAATAGTAATACCCATAAAGCTTTAATTAAAGTTTTTGATATTCCACTTATAGAATTAAATATTTTGTATGCTTATCTTTTTAAATTTAAAACCCTGTGGATATCGGTTTCTGTAAATGAGCCTGATCTAATTAATTATATAAAAGAATTGCAGGTTGTTTATGAATGCAAACTTAAAATAAAATTAGAATTATTAACTGAAAACGTTCCTTTAGGAACTATAGGGGCCGTCCAGTGGGTTGATTGCAATAAAGAACCTTTATTAATTTTAAATGTAGATAATCTTTTAAATCTAAATTTAAAAAACTTAGTAGATGCCCATATTAAATCTGGGGCGGATATGACAATTGCAGCACATGAAGAGTCTTTCAGAATTCCATTTGGAGAATTGATTACACATGATACCACGATTATTGATTATCTTGAAAAACCTTTAAAAAAGATATTTGTGTCAAGTGGAACTTATGTTCTAAGTAATTCTGCTATAGAAATAGTTCGCGAACATTACAGGGATAGGAGGATAGATGTTCCTCTTTTGTGTAAAACTTTGATTAAATCCCATTTCAAAGTTAATACCTTTCCACATAAGGCAATATGGACAGATATTAATGATAACCTCAGCTTATTGAAAACCAACCAGATGGAAAAATGGTCATTACTGAAAACAATTATTAAGCTTAGAGGACAACTTAACTAATTGATGGTATAATGCAGAAAAAAAAAACAAATATTCTTTCTCTTCACTCTTCGAGTGGTTTTGGTGGTGATGAAACTAGACTGTTGAATATCTGCGATGGTTTAGATAAAACATTATTTAATATCCGAGTTTGCACATTGTACCAATCTAATCCCGCAATGAATCATTTCAAAAGGGCTCAGATTCAGGTTAGTTATGTCAGGGTGATTAAATTTAAGCAGGGCAAAATTTGGAAACCATTGCATAAGTTCCTGTCTTTGGCTAATGCAATCATCTACTTTGTGTCCATTCTTAAAATAATAAATCAACACAAAATAGATGTTTTGGATTGTCGGCTGCCACGTGGAGGTATTTTTGGGGCGTTGGTAAAGAAATTGATAAATATTCCAATAGTTACAACCTTATATCATAAGCAGAATAACAATAGCTTATATTCCAAAACAGCAAGACACTTTTTGAAATTTAGCGATACAATAATTTGTGATTCTCGGTTTAGGACGGTTGAGCTCCAGGCATGGATTGGTTCAGATAATCCAAAATTTTTAGTAATACCTAGTCCCATAAAACTTCAATTTTCTTATGACGAGGAAATAGAAAAACTAAAAGTAAGTAAAACTAAAGCGAAAAAGTTAATCATTGGTCAGATTGCAAAAATTGTCCATTCTAAAGGTCAGGATCTCCTGATCGATGCCTTCCATCAATTAGCAAATAAATATTCTTATATCGAGTTATGGATAATAGGGTATCCTCGGGACACTCAATTCTTAAAGAGATTAACAGAATTAGTCCAAGAATATAACTTAAAATCTAGGGTACAGTTTTTAAGTTACCCAGGATATATCGGGAATATTTTTAACGTTATTGATATTCAGGTACATGCAAGTAGGTATGATTCTCTCCCAAATAGTATACTTGAGGGAATGTCAATCGGAAAGCCATTGATTGCTTCAACAGTTGGAGGTATTCCCGAAATGGTCATAGACAATAAAACAGGCCTATTGTTTGATATTAATTCTCCAGATAGGCTAATTTATCACTTAGAAAAATTGATTAAGAACGAACACTTTAGATTTAAGCTTGGTGAGGCTGCAAAAAACAGGTTTGATGATTGTTTTTCACCTGATTCAATGAATAAAAAATTGGAAATCGAATTTCTTGAGCTTGCAACAAAAAAAAAATAAAAAGTGGAAAATAAATGTTTTTTGTGTCATCAGCATTCCAGTAAATCAGTCTATCAAGAAAAAGGATATAACTCGCTAGTATGTCCAGAGTGCGGATTATTATTCTGCAATCCATTACCTGATATTGAAACTATCAACTGGGAAATGGATTCTCATTCTGATCCATTTTATAAACTATCTTCCTATTACAAAGCTCGGTGGTTAAATAAAAAAATTGGTAAGAATATGATTTTGTTAGAGGTTGGTTCAGGCAACGGGCATCAACTTCATGCATTTGCCCAGTTCGGATACGAAGTTTTTGGACTTGAGCCCAATTACTTACGATTGGGTTACATGAAAAATATTTATAAAATTATGGGGTATCAAGGATTTATAGAAACTTTTGATTTTAATAGTAAAAAGTTTGACGTGATTTTTCATGTCGATCTCTTAGCGCATTTTCCAGACCCCTTCCTTTCTATTGAACAAATGAAAAAGGCCTTAAAACAAAACGGTTATATTAGTTTTGAAGTTGGAGTTGTTGGAGGAATTTCGAGTTATTGGTACAGATTGTTTCCTTTAGGATTACCACAGCATAGGTGGTTGTATTCTGAGAAGTCTCTTGCAAAATTGTTGCAAAAAGCACAACTTCAGGTTATTCATAAAACAACTCATTCTCTAGTTCCATATCTACTTATTGGCAAGGTTGTGAATTTCGCACTCTTAAGCGTTATGATGAGATTGGTGAGCCCCTTAATTGGCAAACATGCTTCTATTTTTTTTAAAATAAATAGTGCCATATCAAATTTTCTGAGATATAAGTTGGGACGATATTTCCCCAAAGTTGGCCCTTTAACTATCTTATATATAACAAAGCCGATTTAATTATGGGAAAATTGAAGGTTGGGATTACTGGGGCTGGAGGTTTTATTGGCACACACTTGAGACGTGATTTTAAGGATGAAATAATCAATACTGTTTTAATTACAGGAACCGATGAGAATGTTATTACCTCTACTGATTTAATTGTAGTGGACCTATTCGATATTAATCAATTGAGAAGAGTTCTATCCGATGTAAACGTGGTAATACATTTAGCCGGCCTTAACAGTGTTCGAGATTCATTTGAAAGCCCTATAGAAAGTTTAAGGGTAAATACTTTAGGAACAACATCACTGTTGAACGTATGTAAAGATATAAAGATTGATAAAGTGATCATCATCTCATCTGCAGAAGTCTACGGACGACCTATCTTCAATCCGGTTTCAGAGTATAGCTTACTTCAGCCTCTATCACCTTATGGCGTATCAAAGGTAGCTATTGAGCAAATAGCTTATGTGTATCATATTTCTAAATCTATTAAATTTAAAATCCTTAGACCATTTTCCATATATGGGCCCAGTATGTCCAAGAAATCATTAATGTATGATGTTTATAAAAAAACATTAGAAGGGGGTGATTTAAGACTATTTAACCTTTCTTCAGTTAGAGATTATTGCTATGTCGGTGACTTGGTGAGGGCAATAAAAAACGCATTATTATCTGAATTTAAAGGTTTCGAGATATTTAACATTGGAACGGGTATTGGGACGAGCGCAAAACAAATAGCAACAATGATTCAAGAAATTATGCATACCTCTGGAAATATTTGTGAAAACTCCAAATCTGACCGACCGAGATTTGCTGATATTGATCTTTTAATATCAAACAATATGAAAGCAGAAACGGAATTGGATTGGAAACCGGAAACATCATTAATAAATGGGCTGAAAAAAACTATCCTATCATTTCAGAATGAATAAGAAAAGAGTTCTAATTACCGGCTCCCAAGGCTTTTTGGGAAGATACCTTACTTCTTCATTGTTAGCAGAATTTGAGGACATACAAATTTTGGGGATTGGCAGGTCCGAAGAGATTCCTAGGAGCTTCACACATTCGGTTCATATAAAAGGTAATATACTATCAAATGCGCCACTCCCTGATGAACTCCTCAAATTGTTAGAAAACGACAAATACAGATATTTACAGGCGAATATTTTGGATAAGACAAAAATAGAAGATGTAATGCTTGATTTTAATCCCACAGAAATTATTCATCTGGCGTCTGGACTGAAAGGCGATGGGTATGGAAAGTTGTTTAGCACAAACATTCAAGGAACCCTTAATTTGCTTTGGGCTTGTAATAAACACTTTAAAAATATTCCTTTTGTAGCAATCTCGAGCGGTGGTATTTATGGATTACCCTCAAAAATTGAAGACATTCCTTTCAAAGAGTCAGACATCTGTAATCCCGCCGATCTATACCAATTTGCAAAGGCAACCGAAGAAACTATAGTTAAATCTTTTTGTGAACAATTCCATATTCCCTATTTAGTTTTAAGGGTGTTTAATATTGTTGGACCAGGCCAGGATGAGCGTCATGTATGCGGACGATTTGTAAGTGAATTATTAAGAATCAAAAATGATCCATTAATAACTGAATTGCAAACCAGTTCCTTGGATTCTATTAGAGATTTTGTGGATGTCAGAGATGTTGCAAGTTATATAGCATTACTTTTAAATAGAGGAAATTATAATGAGACTTATAATATTTGTTCGGGGGTGCCAGTAATGATAGACAGCATTCTTAGTGAATGCTTGAGATTAATTTTTGATAAAAAGAAAGACAGCTTTGAGATAAAAACCACCGAATTGGCACTCTTAAATGGTAAAATTGACCATCATTTAGGTGATAACTCTAAAATTCTAAGTACAGGTGGAATGATAAAACATAATATCTACGAAAGTATTAGCGATATGGTTGGTTACTATAACAATCTTTATACTGTATGTGAACCCAAATCAGTGTAGATTTGGAATGACAAGCGAAGTTTCCGCCTTACCTCTGTGTGAAGATTTGTTCTGCAATCTTTTTAGAAAGTCCTATCAAGAATGCGATTTATTGCTTCAACAAAATATTCTGAATTATTTAACAATGTCTTAAATCGATTTTGTCCGTTACGAGCGATATCTTTATATTGGTTGTAATTAATGGAAATATCTTCTATTTTTTCCTGCAGATCTGTTAAATCCCATGATACTGGTATGTAGGTTTCATTTGGAATAAATACATTTGGGTATGTAGTCAGATGATCTAATGAAGGTTTTACCAATATCGCTCCAGCGATAAAGGTTTCAAAATCACGATAACAAATTTCGCCAAATCCAAACGGACTCAAACTGATTTTAGCTGATTGTAATTCTTTGAAATATTTTGCCTTTGTTATCCTTCTGCCTTGTGCAATTTTTAAATCGATATCATTTAGAATAGTAATAATTTTATTTCTTTGAAGAGAAACTTCAATATTGTTTTTATAAGCAGTAGTTCCTCTGAATGCGACATCAAGATTTCGTTTGGCATTAATGTCAGTATATCTTGGGCTATAAATCTTATAGCTGAGATAGTTACTTATTGGCATTAATCTATTTCTAATGTAACGATAATCGTAGACGGAGGTATTCCACCCAGCTTTTATTTTGTGAAGTTCATTTGCCGGACAAGGTATGAAGGGAGTTACCTGTGTTTGTTTTATAGTTGAATTTACCCAAATACGTAAATCAGCAGTATTAACAGGCTCTTTATAATAATCCATCTTTTTTAACACTTGTTTCTTTACAAACTTATCAACATGACCTATAATCGGAAAATCTGCGGAGCCGGAGGACGCAGCTTCGTCAAACCAAATCAGTTCGCCGGCATAATTTTTTAAATCTGATAAATATTTTATTAATTCACTTTCATTTTCAGGAGTCCTTTTCTGAATATTCTGCCAACCTTGTTCGAAGTACCTTGAAAAAATAAAAATGTTGTCTGAGTTCCGAAGCCTTTTGTCTTTATGGCTAAAGTATATTTGAACCTTAATACCATTGTTCTCCAATTGGTTTTTCCATCGGTAAAAAGGATGTAAGCCTCGTTTCCAGTTTGGGTTGGCTAGTATATTGAATGATATCATAACTGTACCTAAAATTAATTGTAATGAAATAAAGCTAATTAGATTTAATGAACTTGGGTTTCAATTACTACAAAGCAAATTTCTTCACTTCCCATATTTTTTATTTGATGAGTTCCACCAATGGGATTCACTATAACATCACCTTTTTTAACTATGTAATTTTTTTCATTAACTATCATTTCACCATTTCCGGATATTATTATATAAATTTCCTGACTATCAGTGAAATGAGTGTGCTTACCAATGGTGGAGGCCACGGGCATCTTGACAAAGTCTAAAAAATTAAAAGCAAAATTTGAGGATAAAGTAGCCACCCTTAAAGAGTAAATCGGAGCATTACCATTGTGGGCGATCTCGAAATTATAATCTTGATCTTCAAATGAGTACTTCATAACTTTTTTTTTCTTCTTTAGCGTTACTGTAAAGATTATATTATCAACAGATTATACATTGCAACCATATTTTGCAAATTATTATATTGAATTAGATGTCACAAATTCTTTAATGTTGACGACACTTCGTGTTTTGATTGATAAATTTACAGCGTCTACTAAGAATTGGGTATCTAATGCATCTTTTATGTCAGAAAGAACCAATTGTTGCTTGTTTTCTATAACAGCGTTGAAAAATGTTTTAGTTTCTAAGTCGAATATATCCTGAGCAGATAAAATCGGAAACGTTTGATTTCTTAGATTGAAATCCCACCCTTCTAATGAAATCTTATCTTCTTCAGTAAATAAATCCATCCCTATTTTTTTTGACTTTGCGTCGCAACTGTAAAGGATATTTCCAACTTGGCCTTTTATAAACTTGAGGTTAACACTTATAGTAGTTGGAAAACTATAATTACTTAAGGCACAGTTTGCAAAAACTTCAAATACATCTCCAATGAGGTAACGATATAAATCAAATAAATGGGTGGCTTGTTCGTTTAAAGGGCCTCCAGATTCATTAATATTTTCCCACCAGGGAACTTTGTACATTTTGTTTATCCAATAACTTGAAACGCCTAAGAAGGGAAGGTTTTTTATATGTTGTATAGATGCTCGATATCTGTTCATATATCCAACAGCATTGATTATTTGTTTTGTTTCTATCTCTTTAATTATACGGGTTATTTCGATTGCATTTATTGAAAGTGGCTTTTCAACGAAAAATGCCTTTTTGTGTTTAACAGCAATTGAGATATGAGTTAAGTGCAATGAAGGAGGAGAACAAATAAAAATTATATCGATATTATTCCATGGGAAATTATCGATTTTATCTATCGCTTGAGAGTTGGGGAATAATAATTTGAAATCTGAAAGCATTTGATTGTTGATATCAAACGCTGCCAATATATTTTGATTGGCATTCTTTGTAGCTTCCGCCCTGATCTTTCCCATCCTTCCACAACCTATTATTCCAATATTTAGCGTAGGTCGGTTCATGTTCTATTATATGTTTTTAAAATAGATTTACAAATAGCTTTTACGTTGGAAGAAGCAACCAACGGGTCTGAATTTAAAACACTACTTATATTATTTGGTGATGGATCCATTGCTGCTTTAAAAGTAGCTTTTTCATGTTCCACAAAAATTTCTAGCCATTTCCTTACCTGTGCAGGAGGTTTCGCGGATTTAATCAACGTAATTTTATCATTTGAAACATAAGCTTTGCTTTCAATTGTAAGAGTATTTATTGTTGGTTTATTAATAATAAGAATGGCAGATTTAGAAGAATTGATGCTTTGTAAAACAGGAATTATTCCTTTTCTATACCAATCCATGGTTCTGTGTTTTAGACTTACCGGCGATTTAATGGGGTTTAGGATAAGTTCATCAATTATGCTTTCCCCAATAAGCTTTACTTGATTTGCCCTAACTTGATTAAAGTGAGCCTTATAAAATAAATGGAAATATTTTAGGGGAATAGCTTCTAAGTTTTCTATCAAGGAATTATGAAATCCATCGAAACCTGAAATAGAGATGCGATCTAAAAATAAAGGCATGACGTCCTGTCCTTGTAGCTTAATTCCATGGATAAATCCTCTGTGATTCAAACCCGAATATTCCCAATGCAATTGTTCGGTTGGGATTTTTAATATATCTGCTACTTTATCCAAAGTAACAAGTGGCAATTCGCAAATACCTAATATATTTGATACACCTTCATGATGCAAAATAGAAACGGCAATACTTAATGGATTTGTTAAATTGATTATTAATGCTTCGGGGCAAAGCGAACTGATTTTTCTTGCTAATACTTTTAAATCAGAAGCCATCCTTAATGCTGATTTTAATCCAGAAGGTCCTAACGTTTCGTCAGAAGGAACGCCCATTTTACTAGCAAAAATCTCATCATCTAATCTGCCCTCTAACCCTCCATATCTGCTCTGATGAATAACTACAGAAGAACCATAAAGGGCATGATTTATATTAGTGGAAAAATCCACTTTCCAGCCAATCTTATCAAGATTAAAACGACTATACTCAAATAAAAGTTGGAGATTTCTCTCATTCCGTCCAAAAAGAAAAAGATGGTAGGGGCCTATTTGATTTTCTAAATTACCCTCACGAATACAATTGATAAGCTCTACTGTAAACGGACTACTACCACCAAGTATCGTAAGTTTGCGCAAGGATTTCATTTTGCTGAAATTTTCAGAAAAAATGTTTAACATTGTCACACACATAATCGATCTCGTCTGTGCTCATATCGGGCCTTATCGGTAAGCATAAAAGCTCATTGGCAAGTTTTTCGGCAACCGGGAATTGATTTTTTTTCCACCCTTCTTTCTCGAAAGCTTTTTGTAAATGGATCGGAGTTGGATACCTAACTATTGTATCAATATTTTTTACTTTTAAAAATTCCTGTAACTCATTCCTTTTTTCGGTTCTTATGGTTAAGAGGTGATAAGTATGAAATTCATTGGAAGCTCTTTGCTGAAATTTAATTGGAAGTTGGCTTAATTGTTTATAGTAACGATCGGCAATTTGGTTTCGGGCGATATTCCACCCAGATAGAAAAGGCAATTTCCAATCCAAGATTCTGGCTTGTAAAGCATCAAGCTTGCTGTTGAATCCCATCACTACATGATTGTTTTGCCCCTTTTGTCCCAAGCTTGAAACCTGTTGACATTTTTCAAACAATTCAGCATCATTAGTGACAATACAACCACCATCTCCAGCAGCAGCCAAATTTTTACTCGGATGAAAGCTATAACATCCGATTTTGCCAAAAGTACCAACATTCTTGCCATTCAACTTTGAACCGTGTGCTTGTGCGCAGTCTTCGATGATATAAATGTTATGCTTACTTGCAAGCTCGGTAATTTGCTCCATTGGCGAGGGTTTCCCATAAAGATGAACAGGGATGATCGCTTTACATCGGCTTGAAATGTTCTCTTCGATCTGAGCGACATTCATTAAGAAAGTGTTTTCATCAGCATCTACTAATACAGGTGTAGCGCCTACAAATTTTATTGCCGCAACAGTTGCATTAAACGTGTTAGCTTGAGTGATTACTTCATCACCAGGACCTATATTCAAAACTTTCATAGCTAATATTAAAGCATCTGTGCCCGAATTGGTCCCACATGCAAAACCGGCTTGGATGAAATTT
Source organism: Daejeonella oryzae DSM 19973 (assembly GCF_000422945.1). Lineage (GTDB taxonomy): Bacteria > Bacteroidota > Bacteroidia > Sphingobacteriales > Sphingobacteriaceae > Daejeonella > Daejeonella oryzae. Next base: position 343,952 of record NZ_AUHA01000002.1, on the reverse strand, counting down.
GAAAAGTTATTTAAAAAAACTGTAACCTCTTTGGTAAGAACATAATCACCATTTAATATCATTCTTCTAAGGTCTTCGAACAATATATCATGGTCAATTCCGAATTGTTTAGAATACGCGTACCTAGTTATTTTCATAGATTGAGCTTCTTACTGTTTCTGAGAATATGCCCGCTCCCAACAAACCCATTTCAGTGTTTTTAGGGCCTAACTTTATCATTTCATTCCAATCCTGCCCTAAATCCCAACAGAAGTCTTTAGCAAAAGTTGCCAGTATCTTTCGATATGGTTCACCTAAGGCAATTCCAAAACCGCCAATGATTATAAATAGTTCAACTCCCGTGGTAGTATGTATCAGAGCAATTGCTTTGGCTAGTTCTTTGGCTGATTTGTTTATTACGACTTTTGTCCACTCATCTTCTTCCAAATATGACTCTACAAGCAATTCGTTAGTTATAATAGCATGATTGCCCTTTGTGCGTTGAGCTATCAAAGACTTTTGAAAAATTGCGGGATATATTTTAGCTTGATTTTTTGCCATGGCTAACACTCCTCTACCCGATGCAATTCCTCCTAAATGTCCTTTCCCTCCACATTCACACTTAAAAGCATCTTTAGAATTATCGGTCACCCAATGCCCAATCTCACCACCGCGTCCCGTCTCACCAGTATATGGTTTCCCGTTGATAAAAAGCTTACTACCAATCCCAGAGCTAACTGTAATTACACAGAAATCTTGACTGTATTTACTACACAAGAAATAGCCTGCAGCTGAAACATCATTTATAATATTCACTACTGAATTTGGCCAGACGCTTTTTAGATCTGAAACAAAAGAGGAGTTAGCTATAAATTTGTTACCCCAGATTGTGGGAGTACGTAGAATTTCACCATCTAAAGTGATTGGACCCGGGAAGGCAATTGTAACTACTTTTGGAGAACATTCCGGAAATATTTTTTTTGTCAGTTCCTCCATATTGGTGATTAAGTAGTTGTAATAAATTTCACTTTTATCGTTTGTATTCCAAATAGTTGGAGTTGGCTTGTTTATAACTTCTACAAGCTTATTCTTTCTGAACAAATATCTTCCAGCACGTAAATTAGTTCCTCCTATATCAAAAACTAAACAATCAATCATGATTTTTAACTCTTATTTGATTAAATTACATCTGTAGCTAAGATATTAACAGCATATTCAATGTCATCCAAGCTTAACTGATTAATAAAAATAGGGGAACCAATTTTCTGTAAAGCTACAATGTTGAAATTTCCGCCTTTATGTCTACTAATGAAATCCTTTTGATCATATAACTTTTGCGATGTAAGTAAATTGTGCCAAGAGGGCAGTTGTAATTTGTCATAAATCAATTGAAAATCTTCATAATCACTTTGATCCATTAATCCCTTCTTAAAGGCAATATGGTTTGATAATAACATGCCTATTCCAACCGCCTCCCCATGCGAGAGTTCATGATTGGTTATTATCTCAATTAGATGCCCGAATTCATGACCATAATCTACAATTCGGTTTAAATTATCTTCAAATAAATTGCTTCTAAGTTCAGATAACATAAAAGCTATTGACCTGTCTATTAGTTCGATTGCTTGACTATCAAAATCTTTATTCAAAAATTTGGACATATTCCTTTTCAATAAATTCCAAGTATCAATGTCTTTCAACGCTATGATTTTTATCATCTCAACTAAACCGCTTTTAATTTCTTTTTTTGAAAGACTTTGAAGAAAGCTTAAGTCTATAAGAACTGCTTCGGGAGGACAATAAGTGCCTATTGAGTTTTTGCTTCCAGCAAAATTAATTCCATTTTTAACTCCCACTGAAGCGTCAATAATTCCAAGAAGTGTTGTTGGTATTTTAATACAAGGAGTGCCACGTCTTAATAAATTTGCGCAGAGGCCGCCCAAATCACAGATGATGCCACCACCGAAAGCGATAATAGTATCGCGACGGCTAATTTGGTGTTTGAAACAGAAAGAACTAAAATCCATAATAGATTTTATGTTTTTCTCGTGTTCTGTGATTGTTAGATAGAAATAATATGCTTCTATATGATGTGCGATAAAATAATCTTCAAGCTGTCTGACGTAGTGATGTAAATTAGAGTCGATTATGCAAAAGGCTTTTCTCGTTTTAATATAGTCAGCTAGAATCGGATTATCCAATTTATATAAATTAGAAATCCTTCTTACTTCATATTGTATAGAATTCTCAACTGACATAGTAAATCTGAATTCTGTATTCATTATAACTTTTACAGGTGTAATTAATACTTACAATATATTTATTTTATTTTAAATTCATATAATAATTTATTAAATGATAATTAGTTAATAAGAGGCCTTAATTTAGTTACATGAATATATTAATTCCTTGTTTCATTACCATGATAAATACTCAGATAACTTTCATATCTGGAGGGATCAATTTCACCTTCTTCCACTGCAGAAAGTACTGCGCATCCGGGCTCTGTTAGGTGTCGGCAATTATGGAATTTACATAGGCTCATTCGCTCTCTTATTTCCGGAAACAGCGGCCCAAGCTCGGCTTTTTCAATATCTATCACACCTAATTCGCGTATGCCGGGAGTATCTATTAAATATCCGCCGAAAGGCAAAGCAAACATTTCGGCAAAGGTTGTAGTATGTTTTCCTTTGTCGCTCCAGTCAGAAATTTCACCTGTTTTGAGTTCAAATCCCGGAAGCAGTGCATTGATTAATGTAGATTTTCCAACCCCGGAATGACCGGTTACCAGCGTGACTTTATCTTTTAGCAAAGCTTTAATATTTTCCAGATTAGTTCCTTCGGTAGCCGAAACACTGTAGCAGGGATAGCCAAGTCGCTCATATATGGATTGATATTCTGCAAGTATTTCAAGTCCTTCGTTGCTGAAAAGGTCCAGTTTGTTAAAGATTAATTTAGCCGGAATATGATACGCTTCGGCGGTAACTAAAAATCGGTCTATGAAACCTAAAGAGGTTCGTGGCGAGGCTAGGGTAACAATAAGAAATGCCTGGTCGAGATTTGCGGCAATGATCTGCGATTGCTTGGATAAATTTACCGATTTGCGGATAATGTAATTTCTGCGCTCCAGTAATTTATTGATTACGCCGGTCTGCTGTTCGGGTTCCGGTTCAAATTCTACCCGGTCTCCAACTGCAATGGGGTTTGTGGTGCGAATCTCCTGTGTACGAAATTTTCCCTTAATTCGGCAATTAACGCTATTCCCTTCCGGGGTTAATACCTCATACCAGCTTCCGGTTGACTTAATAACTAATCCTTGCATATAATGCTGTAAAAGTAGGAAAACATTTTTTGTTACACCTTAAACGCTTAATTAAGAACACTTCGTTTTAAATCAGGTTGATCGAAATTTAATAGCTACATGCGGATGAGATTTACATTAATTTTAAATTAATCCAAAAATAATCTTTGACTTAGAAATTAAACAGTACTTTAGAGTGTACAAAGTACAACAAGTAAAAAGCATGCTTAACAACCTGATAACTATTATGATTACAATTACATCAACAACCGGGGAATTTCGGCTGGGGAGATGCTAATGGTATAATTGAAAAATAAATACAAAAAAGCGCCCCCACCCAGGGGCGCTTTTTTTTTTAACCTTAAAATATGAATATTTTAAAATTTGGCGGCACCTCAGTTGGTTCAATAGAAAGCATCACTGCATTATTAGGAATTTTAAAAAAGGAGCGGGAAAAGGCCGAAAAACCTGTAGTAGTTTTATCGGCCATGAGCGGGGTCACAAACCTGCTTATTGACATGGCCCAGAAAGCTGCTCTTGGTCAGGATTACAGTACTGAACTTGAAGCCATTGAGTACCGGCACTTCGAAACTCTCAGAGCTTTACTTCCTGCCTCGGCTCAAAATCCGGTTTTAACCCGTCTTAAAATTTATTTTAACGAGCTGGAAGATCTGCTGCAAGCCATCTATAATTTACAGGAGCTGAGCCTGCAGGCTAAAGATTTGGTGTTAAGCTATGGCGAGCGCTGTTCTACTTTTATGATCTGCTGTATTGCAAAGCAGCAGTTTCCGGAATCTGAATTTGCTGATGCCAGCACCTTTATTAAAACCGACAATAACTTTGGACAGGCAAAAGTTAATGTAGAACTCACAGACCTATTGATTAAAGATTTAATCAATCGAAATCAGGGGAAAATGCTGTTTGTAACCGGATTTATAGCAAGTAACGATACTAACCGGGTTACTACTTTAGGAAGAGGAGGAAGTGATTATACTGCCGCTATATTAGGATCGGCATTGGATGCCGAAGAAATACAAATATGGACTGATGTAAACGGAATGATGACCGCCGATCCGCGGATGGTTAAAAAAGCTTTTTCATTGCCTGAGCTTAGCTATACCGAGGCCATGGAACTTTCGTATTTCGGAGCAAAAGTTATTTATCCTCCAACCATGACGCCTGCTTTCCTGAAAAAAATCCCCATCGTGATCCGCAATGTTTTTGATACGGATTTTGAAGGCACATACATCAGACATGGCGCAAAACCATCCGCTCTGCCAATTAAAGGAATCTCTTCAATTGACGAGATCAGCATCATTAATTTAGCCGGAAGCGGAATGGTTGGGAAGGCTGGTTTCAGTGGCCGACTTTTTTCTCTTTTATCGCGTGAGCAGATTAATGTAGTACTGATTACACAATCCTCATCAGAACACAGCATTACATTTGCAGTAAAACCCGCCGATGCAGTTAAAGCTCTTGAACATATTTCAAAGGAATTTGATCTTGAACTGAAGGCAAAAAAGCTGGATGAACCCGAAGTAGAAAATGGACTTTCTATTTTAGCCATAGTGGGCGAGAATATGAAACGGACTCCGGGGATTTCGGGAAAACTGTTTCAGGCGTTGGGAAGAAACGGCGTAAATGTTCATGCCATTGCTCAGGGCTCATCCGAATACAATATATCTGTTATTATAGCTCATCAGGATCTGTCAAAAGCTGTAAATGCCGTACATGATGCATTTTATACCGAGCTTAATAAAACACTCTATGTGTTCTGTTTAGGAACAGGCAATATTGGCAAAACATTGTTTAAGCAGCTTCAGGTTCAGATGCCTTTTCTGGCAGAGAATAATGATCTGCAGGTAAAAGTTGCGGGCATCAGTAACACACGTAAAATGCTTTTATCGCCTGAAGGAATTTCGTTAAACAATTGGGAAGATGCTCTGAATCATCAGGGCGAAGTAGCTGATCTGGATTCTTTTGTGGCTCAAATGAAAGCGATGAATTTACCTAATTGTGTTTTTGTAGATAATACTGCAAGTCCGCAGCCCGTTCCTTTTTATCAGTCAATTTTTGAGGCAAGTATTTCGGTAGTTACCTGTAATAAAATCGCCAATTCGGCCAGTCTTGCACAATATGAAAAATTAAAAAATACAGCCAGAAAATTTGGGGTAGATTTTTATTATGAGACCAATGTGGGCGCAGGTTTGCCCATCATTCGTACTTTAAAAGATCTGATGATGAGCGGTGATAAAATTGAACAGATTGAAGCCATTTTATCCGGAACAATTTCTTACATTTTTAATCATTTTAAAGGGGATAAGGCATTTCATGAAGTTGTAAAAGAAGCTCAGGACAAAGGATATACAGAACCCGATCCCCGGGATGATCTGAACGGGAAAGATTTTATGCGAAAAATGCTGATCCTTGCCCGTGACGCCGGTTATCCTCTTGAAGAAAAAGATGTGACTATTGAATCTATGTTGCCCGATGCATGTTTAAAAGCATCCACAGTGGCTGATTTCTATCAGCAACTGGAGCTGAATGCAGATTACTTCAATCAATTAAAACATCAGGCTTCCGAAAACAAAAAAGTGTTAAGATATATCGGTAAGCTGGACCATGGCAAAGTTTCTATAACGCTGCAGATGGTTGGAGAAGATCATCCGTTTTATACCCTTTCGGGAAGCGATAATATTATTTCATTCAGCACCGACCGGTATAAAGAACGACCCTTGGTGGTAAAAGGTCCGGGAGCCGGTGCCGAGGTAACAGCTGCGGGAGTTTTTGCAGATATCATTAATGTAGGAACTCATTAGTTTTAAATGAAATTGCATGCTAATCAATATGGAAATAAATCCTCTCAAGAAAAAAGCCAATATCAGTTCTGAAATTTCTGTTTTTGCCCCGGCTACTGTGGCCAATGTAGTTTGCGGATTTGATGTTCTTGGATTTGCCCTGAATGAACCGGGCGATGAGGTTAGAATGAGATTAACAGAGCAGCCCGGAATCAGGCTGCTTAAAATTACCGGCGATGATGGTCGACTTCCGCTAAATGCAGCAAAGAATACAGTCAGCGCCAGTGTTCAGCATTACCTGCGCCATTTAAACCGTCCTGATATTGGGCTTGAAATCGAGCTACACAAAAAAATGCCAATCGGAAGCGGACTGGGTTCAAGTTCTGCAAGTACCGTAGCAGGTTTATTTGCTGTTAACCAGCTTATGGGCAATCTGCTCACAGCCCGTGAATTGGTTCCTTTTGCCATGAAAGGCGAAGAACTTGCCTGCGGTTACGGTCATGCCGATAATGTGGCACCGGCATTAATGGGCGGCTTTGTGCTCATACGCAGTTATGATCCGCTGGATTTGATCGCCCTGCCAACACCTTCCGGATTATATGCAGCGGTAGTTTATCCCGAGGTGGATGTGCCAACAAAAGATGCAAGGCAAATGATACGTTCTAAAATCCAGCTCAAGGATGCGGTTATACAATGGGGGAATGTTGCCGGCCTGGTCAGCGGTTTGTTTCTTAATGATATTGATTTAATCGGCAGAAGCATGAAAGATGTGCTGGTTGAACCGGTCCGCTCGATTCTTATTCCTGATTTTTATAAGTTACGTGAACTGGCTATGAAAGCTGGGGCTGTGGGTTTTGGGATTTCGGGTTCCGGCCCTTCTGTTTTTGCTTTGGTTAAAGATGAAGAAACAGGAAGGAAAGTTACATCTGCATTGCGAAAGCATCTGGAAAGTATAAACATCAGGAGCCTGGCTTACATTTCTACAATTAATAACGAAGGACCCAGGGTTTTATAAAAAACTAATAAATACCTGCCACATGTTTTTCAAAAACTTGTAATTCATTCAACGCATAAATCAACAAAATGGAATTTTACAGTACTCAAAATAAAGCGCTTCGGGTTTCTTTTAAAGAAGCTATTTTCAATAGTCTTCCTCAGGATAAAGGTTTATATATGCCTGCTGAAATTCCATTTCTGAAGCCGGAATTTATTAAGAATCTGGCTGATTATTCTTTTCAGGATATTGCGTTTGAAATAGCTTCGGCTTTTTTAAAGGATGAAATTCCTTCACAAATTTTAAAAAAAATTACGGGTGATGCGATAAATTTCCCGGCTCCGTTAATTCATCTGGAGGATAATCTGTATGTGCTTGAGTTGTTTCACGGACCATCTTTAGCATTTAAAGACTTTGGCGCCCGTTTTATGAGCCGGATTATGGCTCATTTTTTTAAAGAGGGGGAAAAGGAATTGAATGTATTGGTTGCCACTTCGGGCGATACTGGCGGAGCGGTCGCCCTGGGATTTGCAGGTGTTCCAAATACTCAGGTTACCATTTTATATCCCAAAGGTAAAGTAAGCCCGATTCAGGAATTACAATTAACCACACATGGGCAGAATATCAGGGCGGTAGAAATAGAGGGAACATTTGACGATTGCCAGGCTTTAGTTAAACAAGCTTTTTCCGATCGGGAATTAAATGAGAAATACAGGCTGACATCTGCTAATTCAATCAATATTGCCAGGCTTATTCCGCAAACCTTTTACTACTTCAATGCATATTCTCAATTGCTTAAACAGGGTAAAAAGTATGTAGTATTTTCTGTGCCAAGCGGTAACTTCGGAAATATAGGAGCGGGCTTGCTGGCCTGGAAAATGGGTTTGCCGGTTAAACAATTTTTAGCGGCTACAAATGTAAACGATACGGTTCCGGCATTTTTAACGCATGGAAAATATCAACCAAAACCATCTGTTCAAACATTTTCTAATGCCATGGATGTGGGTAATCCCAGTAACTGGGTTCGCATAATGGATTTATTTGATGAAAATGTCAGCGATTTAAAGAAGCTGGTTACCGCATACAGCTTTACGGATGAGGATACGATTGAAAGCATACGGCAGGTTTACAAAGATTACAAATATGTGGTTTGTCCGCATACCGCAATTGCCTTCCGGGCTTTACAGAAATGGCAGATTCATCACCCTGAAGATAAAAGTGCGAATGTCTTTTTGTCAACTGCTCATCCCTGCAAATTTCCGGAAGTTTTTCCAGACAATATTTCCCGAAGCATTAGGGTACCTGAACAGGTTAAAGAATTGGAAAGCAGAACAAAATTAAAGGTTGCTATTAACAATGATTTTGAGGATTTTAAAAAGTATATGCTGAAATAATTTATATGATAAATACAATTGTTTTTGATTTGGGAGCCGTCTTAATTGACTGGAATCCTGTTTATTTATACGAGAAACTGTTTGCTGATGAAAAGGAAATGCAGGATTTTCTCGATACAATTTGTACTCCAGACTGGAATGAAGAACAGGATGCAGGGCGTTCTTTAAAATTTGCTACCGATACCCTTGTTCAGGAATATCCGGAACATGAATCAAACATCAGAGCTTTTTACGATCGCTGGGAAGAAATGCTGGGCGGAGAAATAAGAGGTACCGTAGAAATATTCAGGCAATTAAAAGCAACAGAAAAGTATAAAATTTATGCTTTAACAAACTGGTCGGCAGAAACATTTCCGCTCGCTTTAAACCGTTTTGAGTTCTTGCACTGGTTCGACGGCATAGTGGTTTCCGGAACCGAAATGAATCGAAAACCATATCCTGAATTTTATCAGATACTGACAGACCGGTACCAGGTGAAACCTGAAGAACTTCTGTTTATAGATGATAATCTCCGGAATATCGAAGCCGCCCGGCAAATAGGCTGGGAGAGTATTCATTTTATTTCACCGGAACAACTGAATACTATTCTTAATCAGAAAGGGTTACTGAACGGATTTTAATCAGAAAATAGCTTCCGCGATTTTTTTTGTTGGTCCCGGATTACTCATCGTATAAAAATGAAGTACTGGGGCTCCATAGCTCATCAGTTCTTTACACTGGTTGATCATCCATTCAATTCCAACTTTTTTTACATCCGCCTCTGTTTTGCATTTCTGTATTTCCTCGCTCAACTCTTCGGGAATATCGATATGAAACATTTTAGGTAAACTGATTAATTGTTTGGATGAAGTTATAGGTTTTAAACCCGGAATAATCGGAACATGAATTCCGTTGTCGCGGCATAATTTAACGAAATCGCAATACTTAGAATTATCGAAGAACATTTGGGTAACAATAAATTCGGCACCCATCTCCACTTTCTTTTTCAGGTATTTAAAATCTGATTTCATATTGGGGGCTTCAAAATGCTTTTCGGGATATCCGGCCACGCCAATACAGAAATTAGTACTGAAAGAAGTGTCATGATCTTCGTGAAGATAGTTTCCGTTATTCATATTGTAAACCTGTTCAAGCAAATCGGTTGCAAAAGCATGACCACCCGGAGTAGGAATAAATGAAGTATCTGCTTTGCGGGCATCTCCTCTTAAAACAAGCACATTGTCTATTCCCAGAAACTGCAAATCAATCAGGGCATTTTCTGTTTCCTCTTTTGTAAAACCACCGCAAATTAAATGCGGAACAGCATCTACTTTATAACGATTCATGATTGCAGCACAAATGGCTACGGTTCCGGGGCGTTTTCTGTAAGATACTTTTTCAAGTAAGCCGCTTTCATGCTGTTTATAAATATAATCTTCCCGATGGTAGGTCACATCAATAAAAGGGGGATTAAATTCCATCAAAGGATCTATTGCATCATAAATTCCCTGGATGCTTTGTCCTTTAACCGGCGGCAGCAGCTCGAAAGAGAAAAGAGTTTTACCTCCAGCGTTTTTTATATGGTCGGTGATTTTCATTTATTTTAATAACCTAAATTAGGACTCAGCCATTTTTCGGCTTCGTCAATAGACATGTTTTTGCGGATTGCGTAATCTTCAACCTGGTCTTTACCGATCTTTCCCAGCCCGAAATAGCGTGATTCCGGATGAGCAAAATAAAAGCCGCTGACAGCCGAGGCCGGGTGCATGGCAAAATTATCTGTCAGATGAATTCCTGTTGTTTTTTCTGCATCCAGCAAATCAAACAGGGTGCGTTTTTCGGTATGATCGGGGCAGGCAGGATAACCCGGTGCAGGGCGGATGCCGGCATATTTTTCTTTGATCAGTTCTTCATTAGTGAGGCTTTCTTCAGGAGCATAAGCCCAGAATTCTTTACGCACCAGCTCGTGCATCCGCTCTGCGAAAGCTTCTGCCAGACGATCTGCAAGAGCTTTTGTCATAATGCTGTTGTAATCATCATGATCTTTCTCAAATTCGGTAACCAGCTCGTCGCAGCCTAATCCGGTTGTAACCGCAAATCCGCCAAAGTAGTCCTGTATTCCACTTTCTTTAGAGGCTACAAAATCCGCTAGTGCGTAATAAGGTTCACCGGCAACTTTTTCTGACTGCTGGCGAAGTGTATGGATAACCGCTCCCGGTTTACCCGAAAGATTAGAGTCTAAAACAATATCATCACCAACAGAGTTTGCCGGCCAGAAACCAATAACACCGTTTGCCCTTAATAATTTCTCATCAACAATCTTTTTTAAAAGTAATTGGGCATCATCAAAAAGCTTTTTTGCTTCATCGCCTACAAAGCTGTCGCTGAAAATTTTCGGATAACTTCCCCGTAACTCCCATGTGTGGAAAAATGGCGTCCAGTCTATATATGGCACCAATTCTTCAAGAGGGTAATCAGTAAACGATCGTGTTCCTAAAAAAGCAGGTTTTGGAGGTGTATGTAAATCCAGATTAATTCTGAACCTGTTGGTCCGGGCTTCGCCGATGCTTTTAAACCGCTTGTCAGAACGCTTGTTTAAATGATCTTCGCGGGCTTTGTCATATTCGCTACGTGTGTTATCGATATATTGCTTACGATTTTCATCGCTCATCAGCGTGCTGCAAACGGTCACACTTCTGGAAGCATCCAGAATATGTACGGTTGGCCCGGAATAATTGGGTGCAATTTTTACAGCTGCATGAATGCGGGAAGTGGTGGCTCCGCCAATAATCAAGGGAATTGTGAACTCCTGCCGCTCCATCTCTTTTGCAAAATGAACCATTTCATCCAGAGAAGGAGTGATCAGCCCGCTTAAGCCAATAATATCCACATTGTGATTTTTAGCTTCTTCGATTATTCGCTGAGCCGGAACCATAACCCCCAGGTCGATAACCTCGAAATTATTACAGGCAAGAACTACACCCACGATGTTTTTACCAATATCGTGAACATCGCCTTTTACAGTTGCCAAAAGTATTTTGCCTGCATTTTTACGCTGGTTGCTGTCTGCATTGTTTAATTTTTCTTCCTCGATAAATGGAAGCAGATAGGCTACTGCTTTTTTCATAACCCTTGCAGATTTAACCACCTGGGGCAAAAACATTTTTCCCTGACCGAACAGATCGCCAACTATTCCCATTCCATCCATCAGCGGACCTTCGATTACTTCCAAAGGTTTGGGATATTTCTGCCGGGCTTCTTCCACATCATCATCCAGGTAATCAATAATTCCTTTGACAAGTGAATGAGATAAACGCTCTTCTACATTTCCCTTGCGCCATTCCTCATCTTTAACCAAAACTTTTCCTTTGGTTTTAATTGTTTCAGCAAAATCTACCAGGCGCTCGGTAGCATCGGCACGGCGGTTTAATAAAACATCTTCAACAAGTTCCAGCAGGTCTTTCGGAATTTCTTCATACACTTCGAGCATTCCGGCATTTACAATTCCCATGTCGAGGCCAGCATGAATGGCATGATACAAAAATGCTGAATGCATGGCTTCCCTGACCGTGTTGTTTCCCCGGAAGGAGAATGAAATATTGCTTACGCCGCCGCTTACTTTAGCAAGCGGCAGATTTTCTTTAATCCAACGGGTTGCATCAATAAAATCGACCGCATAATTAGCATGTTCTTCCAATCCGGTGGCAACCGTCAGTATATTGGGGTCAAAAATGATATCCTGAGCGGGAAAATTCAGATCCTTAACCAAAATATCATAAGATCGCCGGCAGATTTCTTTCCGGCGTTCCAGTGTATCGGCCTGTCCCAGTTCATCAAAGGCCATTACTACTACTGCAGCTCCGTATTGTTTGATTTTAACGGCGTATTCTTTAAATTTTTCTTCCCCTTCTTTCAGCGAGATGGAGTTTACAATGCCCTTTCCCTGAAGGCATTTTAAACCTCCTTCAATTACACTCCATTTGGATGAATCGACCATGATCGGAAGTTTGGAAATATCAGGTTCTGAAGCGATCAGGTTTAGGAACTCAACCATTGCCGATTCAGAATCGAGCATGCCTTCGTCCATATTTACATCAATGATCTGGGCTCCGCCTTCTACCTGCTGGCGGGCTACAGAAAGTGCTCCTTCAAAATCTCCGCTTAAAATTAGCTTAGAAAATTTAGGAGAGCCCGTTACATTGGTTCGTTCCCCGATATTAACAAAATTGGTTTCGGGTGTAAGGGTTACTGGTTCTAATCCGCTTAAGCGAAGAAAAGGTTTTATAACCGCAGGAGTTCGCGGAGGATATTTAACTGCCTTTTCGGCGATGAATTTGATATGTTCAGGGGTAGTTCCGCAGCATCCGCCCACTATATTTACGAAGCCGCTCTGCATAAAGTCTTCAACCAGATGAGCAGTTTCATGAGGAACCTCATCATACGCTCCAAACTCGTTAGGTAAACCTGCATTTGGATAAGCGGAAATATAGCAGGAAGCTTTATCTGAAAGTTCCTCAATGTGCGGACGCATTTCTTTTGCGCCCAAAGCACAGTTTAACCCAATGCTCAGCAGGTTGGCATGACTTACCGAATTCAGAAAAGCTTCAACAGTTTGTCCGGAAAGAGTACGGCCGCTGGCATCTGTAATGGTGCCCGAAACCATGATTTCAAGCCTTCCGTTAAACTTTTCTCCCAAGGCAGAAGAATTGGATTTCTTTAATTCCTCTTCATATTTTTTGATTGCAAATATCGCGGCTTTTGCATTCAGTGTATCAAAAATAGTTTCGATAATTAATACGTCTGAACCACCATCAACAAGTCCGCGGACTTGCTCGTAATAGGCTTCAACTAAATCGTCAAAAGTAACGGCACGATATCCGGGATCATTAACATCGGGAGATAAACTGGCGGTACGGTTTGTAGGACCGATGGCACCGGCTACAAAACGCGGCCTTGACGGATTGTTTTTTGTAAACTCATCCGCTACCTCCCTGGCTAAACGTGCACCTTCAAAACTAAGTTCATAAGCCAGTGATTCCATCTGGTAGTCTGCCAGAGAAATACGCTGTGTACTGAATGTATTCGTTTCTATGATATCTGCTCCGGCTACCAAATATTCTGCATGGATGGCCTTGATAATATCGGGTCTGGTGAGATTAAGGAGATCATTATTTCCCTGAACATCGCATGGATGATTCTTAAAACGTTCTCCGCGAAAATCGTTTTCTTTTAATTTATAGCGCTGAATCATGGTGCCCATTGCCCCATCAATTACTAAAATTCGCTTTTTTAATTCTTCTCTGATATTCATATTTATTTGATATGAGATTTTAGATATGAAATCCAAGCGGTTCCAGAAAACCGCAATTTCATTTCATCAACTTAATCTCAGTTTAGAAAGGAGATAAGTAGCTGGAGAAGTTTTAGATTAAGCAATCTAAATTCCCAGTTTTAATATCTCAAATCTTAAAACAAGCTTATCTTCGAAAAGTCGGTAATCTGATGACTTTCACTTATCTGTTCCCGGTAAAATATCCGGAATAGAATGTAGCACCTTGTAAGCACAGGTTGCTAAGACTTCGCAGGGTCTAATCCCTCCGTCTTTCTTAATAAGCAGTGCAAAAATGTATGGAATTTTTTTAAAATACAAATGAAAAAGGGCTCTATTCGAAATAATCTTCCGAATAGAGCCCTCAAATTACCTGTTTGGGCAAATTTAATATTGTAATTTATTTTCTGCTTCCAAATAATCGAAGCAGCATAAGGAAGAGATTAAGAAAATCCAGATAAAGTGTTAAAGCTCCCATGATAACCATTTTGTTTGCTCCCGCGGTTCCATATTCCAAACCTTCGCCTATGCGTTTTAATTTCTGAACATCATACGCCGTTAATCCCACAAATATGGCTACTCCTACAAAACTAATAATGTAATCAAGCTGACTGCTTTGCATGAAAAAATTAATCACGCTGGCAATAATGATCCCAACAAGGAACATCATTAAAATTGATCCAAATTTGGTAAGATCCTGATTTGTTGTATATCCCGCAATTGCCATTACCCCGAAAAGGGCTGAAGCAGAAAGAAAGCAGGTTAATATAGAAGAGGAGCTATAAATGAAAAGTATAAAGCTTAAGCTGATGCCAGTAATTGCAGAATAGGCTACAAATAGTAATGCCAAAACCGGGAAGGATAATCTGTTTAGTCCGAAAGACATTAATAAAACAAAAGCCAGCGGAGCGAACATGGCTGCTTTACCCAGGCCGGTCATTCTTCCGGTTTCTGTATTGACTAATATGCTCAGAAGTGATGGGTCCTGGGAAAAGTAAAAGGCAAAAGAGGCCGAAATGCCCAGCGCAACAAACATCCATAAAAATACATTGGCTAAAAAGTTTTTGGAGGTAATGCCGGTTTCTTTAATTGCTAAGCCGTTCTCGTCTAACTGATAAATAGTTTCCTGTTCTTTCATTGTATATTTTTTTCTAAAGTAAGTAATTGATTCCGATGCAGCAATAATTGTCAGGTGAGTCTTTTGGTAAGCTGTTCCTCCACTATTTTATAGAACTGTAGCGGTTTGAGATGCCGCCAGTTAATCTGATCCAGAGCACCTCCAAAGTTGATATAATAGTCGATATTATTTCTTTTGAATTCGCTGATGACATGTTCCCTGAAATTTATTCCTGCAATCCAGCCATCTTCAACATCCTGAAACCACTCTTCGTAATAGCAATCATCAGAAGAATGAAAGTTTAAAACATTCTCACCAAGTAATATAAATTTATTAATTCCTTCATCCATCATCAGCTCCAGAATCTCCCGCTTTAAAAGCATGATATCATTATAAAGAGCATCATTCCACTCACCGATAAATTCTATGATTGCAAACCCGAGACCGTAATCTGCAAAAATCACCTTCATGTAAAGCGTTTGAGATCCGAAAAAATCCCATTGCGGATGGATATAATAATTGTAAATCTGCTTATCAAAACTCAGTTCGCTATACTGCGTTTCAAAAAAAGGAGATTTTTCATCTTCGGCAGCAATATAATCATCACGCCAGCGGTAATAGGGTTCTATATCGTGCATACTCAAAACTTCCTTTACAGGAAGCTGTTTTTATAGTTGATGGTTGCGGTCAGGCGCATTTTCTACAGCTTTCCTAACACTTCCAAATTCTTCTAAAAGCTTCATGGAAGTTTCTGCGTCCAGTTTTGTGGATTCCATTATCATATTAACGGCTCTGTTAACCAGTTTATGATTGGTTAGCTGCATATCAAACATCTTATTTCCTTTTACCCGTCCAAGACGAATCATTACCGAAGTGCTGATCATATTTAATACGAGTTTTTGTGCCGTGCCGGATTTCATCCGTGTTGAACCGGTTACAAATTCAGGACCTACGACCACTTCCACAGGATATTTGGCTTCAGCGGCAACCGGACTGTTATAATTACAAACAATGCAACCCGTTTCTAAACCCATTTCATTGGCTTTGCGCAAACCGCCAATTACATAAGGTGTAGTTCCCGAAGCCGCAATTCCAATAAGCACATCACCTTCATTGATATTATATTCCTGAAGATCTATCCATGCCTGTTCCATATCATCTTCGGCATTTTCAACCGCTTTTCTTATAGCTGTATCACCGCCGGCAATTATACCTACCACCATGTCGAATGGAACTCCATACGTTGGAGGACACTCCGAAGCGTCCAAAATACCAAGCCGTCCGCTGGTTCCGGCGCCTATATAAAACAAACGTCCGCCCGCACTCATTTTACCGGCGATTACCTCTACCAATTTTTCTATATGAGGGATTTCTTTTTCAACCGCATATGGTACAGAGCGGTCTTCCCTGTTCATTCCTTCAAGAAGTTCCCTAACAGACATTTTTTCCAGGTCGTTGTAATGAGATGCTTCTTCGGTAGTTCTGTTCATGGTTCAAAATTATTCTGTAAAAATCGGAATATTATCTAAAAGCCGAAAATACATTATAATAAAAATCCAGAACGAATTTTCGTGCTGGAACTGCAATAATTTTTTAGGGAGTCATGTGAATTGACACTAAATGCCGCCATTTTATGAATAGCAGGTGTAGAAAACATTTCCCGCTTGCCATTATAAGATGTTTCACCGATTATCGATTGATTAGAATGATTATTGATAATTCTTTTACGATTACATAATCCCGTGCTGAATGTTAAGGATTTTAAATAAATTTGAACTTTAATGGGGAAATGAGAGCGCTGACTAAGAGAAATTTGCTAATTGCTGCCGGGTATTCAGCAGTTTTAATTGTGGGGATGATTGCCGGACCAAAGTTTGCAAATGAAAATGCGAATACAAAAAATGGTTCTTTTTTGCAGTTCGGAATAAATGACCGGTCGGATAAAGTCAATAAAGTTCTTCAGATCATCAATGAAAAATATGTTGATCCCATTAAAATTGATACCATTCAGGATAAAGTGATTGAAGAAATCGTAAAAAACCTGGATCCTCATACCTCTTATCTGCCACCTGCAGATGCAAAACTACTTTCTGAAGATTTGGAAGGCAATTTTTACGGAATAGGAATTGAATATTATATCCTTAATGATACGTTGCTGGTAACGTCAGTAAATAAATCAGGCCCGGCATACAAGGCCGGCATGTTTCCCGGAGATAAAATTCTGAAAGTAAATAACAAGCAGGTTGCGGGTATCGGCATCAGCGCCAAGCAGGTTGTAGAAAATATTCGCGGCAAGGCAGGTACAAAAGTTAACATCCTTTTAAAAAGACGAAACGTTTTAAAAAATATAGCCGTATTGCGTGATAAGATCACAATCAGCAGTATTGATGCGGCTTATCAGATCAGCAAAAATACGGGCTATATTAAAATCAGCAAATTTGGAGATCAAACGGATGAAGATTTTCTTAGCTCATTAATAAAATTACAAAACGCAGGGATGAAGAACCTAATTCTGGATTTGCGACAAAACGGGGGAGGTTATTTAAACTCCGCAACAGAATTAGCAGATCAGTTTTTGGGAAACAAAAAATTGATTGTATATACCGAAGGAGCACATGAACCTAGAACAGATTACTTTGCCACCGCGGGAGGGAAATTTGAGCAGGGAAAACTTGTGGTTCTTATTGATGAAAATACGGCTTCGGCAAGTGAAATTGTTGCCGGTGCGGTTCAGGATCTGGGCAGGGGAACGATCATTGGCCGCCGCTCTTTTGGAAAAGGACTGGTGCAGGAACAATTTAATTTTGGCGATGGTTCTGCATTAAACCTTACTATTGCCCGTTATTATACCCCGCTTGGCCGCTCAATTCAGAAATCGTACGTAAAGGGGAAAGAAGAATATTACAAAGAAGTTGGAAAGCGCTTTAAAAACGGAGAGATTTATTCTGACGGCAAAGGCTTAAGCGATACTTCGTATTCAAAGCAACAAACCTATACCACCCAGTCAGGAAAAGTAGTTTACGGCGGTGGCGGAATCATGCCCGATATCTACGTGCCTTTAGACACACTTGGATATTCTAATTACTATTATTCTATCTCAGCAAAGGGAATCTTAAACGATTTTGTATTTCAGCATCTGCTGAATAAAAAGGGCGATTTAATAAATCCCGAGGTTTATATGAAGAGCTTTAAACTAAGTCCGGCAGATTACCAGGAGATTTCACAAATGGCTTTGGCACAAAAAATAGGTCCTTCGCCGCGGCAGATGGAGTTGTCTAAAAAACTGATTGAAACAGATGTTAAAGCTTTGCTGGCCCGTTATTACCTTGGTGATGAAGGTTTTTATAAGGTCTTAAATGCTGAAGACCGGATTATAACCCGGTCTTTAGATGTTTTACAGCAGGCAGATTAGTTAAAAGATTCCGGAGCTGCAGATGAAGTAGTATCAGCAGCTTTAACAGTATCTTTTTGTAATGAATCAGAAGTCAATACTTCCTGTAGCATCGAATCAGCAGCAGCTGCGGCTTCCAGTGAATCAGTTTTGGCATTTGCCGAATTATCCGAATTACATGCTCCAATAATCAGCATAGATGCAATGGCAGAATAAATTAATAAATGTTTCATTTGTTGAGTTTTTGGATCAATAAATTTAATATGTCTGATTATTTCTGTCTGAAATAAATTTGGATTGGAACCCCGCTGAAATCAAAATGATCACGAAGTTTGTTCTCCACGAAACGCTTATAAGGTTCCTTTACGTATTGGGGTAAGTTGCAAAAGAATGCGAACATAGGCGATGCGCCATTAATCTGCGTAATGTATTTAATCTTTACATACTTTCCTTTTACAGCCGGAGGAGGGAAGCTTTCGATAAGCGGAAGCATTACATCATTCAGCTTTGAAGTAGGAATTTTCTTCAGCTTGTTTTTATAAACATGGGCAGCAGCCTCAATGGATTTGTAGATACGTTGTTTTTCGGTAACCGAGGTAAAAACAATAGGCACATCATTAAAAGGAGCCAGTTTCTGCCTGATTTTCTCCTCAAATTCTTTGGTAGTTTTATGATCTTTATCAACCAGATCCCACTTATTTACAAGGATAACCACACCCTTTTTATTCTTTTCTGCAAGGTGAAAAATATTGATATCCTGTGATTCAATACCTTCTACCGCATCAATCATCAGCATGATTACATCTGCTTCTTCTAATGCTTTGATGGTTCTCATTACCGAGTAAAACTCGATGTTCTCTTTAACCTTGGTTTTTTTACGAAGACCTGCCGTATCGATCAACATAAATTCATGTCCAAACTGGTTGTAATGGATATGTATGGAATCACGGGTTGTACCGGCAATAGGAGTTACAATATTGCGGTCCTTGCCAATCAATGCATTAATAAGAGATGATTTTCCAACATTCGGCCGCCCGATAATGGCATATTTTGGAAGCTGGTTCTCATCTTCCGGAATATCTTCAAAATGTTTAATTACTTCATCCAGCAATTCACCTGTTCCAGATCCGGTAATTGCCGAAAGAGAATACAATTCTCCTAAGCCCATTCCGTGAAAAACATGTGCATCATTCAACCGCTGGTTGTTATCAACTTTATTTACCACCACAAAAACAGGCTTTTTACTGCGTCTTAATAATTTGGCTATATCATCATCCAAATCGGTAATTCCTGTGGTTACATCCACCATGAAAAGAATCACGGTAGCTTCTTCAATGGCAATAACCACCTGCTCGCGGATAGCTGCTTCAAATACATCCTCGGAGTGCGCTACATATCCTCCGGTATCAATAACTGTAAAATTCTTATCGGTCCATTCTGCGGTGCCGTAATGCCTGTCGCGGGTAACCCCGCTTAAATCATCAACTATGGCTTTGCGGGTTTCCGTTAAACGATTGTATAAAGTTGATTTTCCTACGTTGGGACGACCAACGATTGCTACTATGTTACTCATTTTAATTTTTTGATTTTAGGTTTAGGTTACGATTTTATGTCGCTGAGCTAAAACCCTTTTTAATTTCAGATATCGATATCACATCGCCGGATCCAAAAACCGTTTTATTTATTTATTCTTTACTGTTGCTGATCAATTCGTATTCTTAATTTAGTCTTCATAGCCAAAACGCTTCAGATAATTCTTGCGGTTACGCCAGTCAGGAATCACTTTGACGAACATTTCCAGAAAAACTTTTTTCTGAAGAAATTCTTCCATGTCTTTTCGGGCATAGGTTCCAACTTTCTTGAGCATTTCGCCGGCCTTCCCTATAATAATATTCTTTTGAGAATCTCTTTCAACAATTATTTCTGAGCTGATGCGGACAATTTTTGGCTCGTCTTTAAATGCTGTAATGATTACTTCGGTGCTGTAAGGAATTTCTTTCTCGTATAATTTGAAGATTTTTTCCCTGATAATTTCAGAAACGAAGAACCTTTCAGTGCGATCTGTCAGTACGTCTTTATCATAATACGCCGGATGTTCGGGCAAATTATCCATAATGAACTGCATAACCGCCGGAACATTATGATCATGAAGGGCCGAAACTGCAAAAACAGCCTGTGGTTTTAAGGTGTTTTGCCAGTATTCAATTTTCTCTTTTACGAACTCTTCGGTCGATTTATCGATCTTATTTATGATGACGGCGATGGGTGAAGATGTTTTTGAAAGTTTTTCCAGCACATCATTTTCATCATGCCTTTCATTAATATCTGTTACAAAAAGAATGATATCTGCATCCACTAATGAACCATTTACAAAGTTCATCATCGATTCCTGCATCCCATACACCGGTTTAATAACCCCGGGTGTGTCAGAGAAAACGATCTGATAATCAGGCTCATTCACAATTCCTAAAATTTGATGACGTGTAGTTTGGGCTTTTGGAGTTACTATAGAAAGCTTTTCGCCAACCAGGGCATTCATCAGTGTGGATTTTCCAACATTTGGTTTCCCAACGAGGCTTACAAATCCGGCTTTATGTGACATGAAAATTTATTTTAAAATATATTTGGTCTGCAAAGAAACGAAATATATCTTTGCAGACCAATTTAAAAGGACGACGACGAAAAATCAGAAGCTTTTAAAAACTGGAAAAAGAGAAAAAAGCTGATCACCAAATCAGAACTAATCTCACCGGAATCATAACCGGAGCAATCAAAATTATGCGGGAAGCAAACCCGAAAAATAAATACAGTGCGGGATGGAGCAGTTGGTAGCTCGTCGGGCTCATAACCCGAAGGTCGTCAGTTCGAGTCTGGCTCCCGCTACCAAAGTTGAAGTTTACTTCAACTTTTTTATGAAGGCCCGTTCGTCTAGGGGTGAGGACGCCAGATTTTCATTCTGGAAACAGGGGTTCGATTCCCCTACGGGCTACAAACCCGCTTTACGAAAGTAGAGCGGGTTTTTTGCTTTTATAAATTTTCTTTAAACCGCATTGGTTACCGATCATTATTTACTTCAATCCAATACCCGTTTGGATCCTGGAAATAGATCTGCATAACTCCATCAACTCTAATTGTCGGCGATTTGCTGTCGCCTTTCCAGTTAATGTATTCTATTTTATTGGAATCCAATTTGGAAATAAAACTTTCTATAGAGTTTACGCTGAAGCATAAATGAGAATTTTTATTGTGTACCTGACTTTCTCCGGAACCGGAAATCAAATGCAGCTGTCCGGCTATGCCAAGCGTAAACCAGGTGTGCTTTCCATCTTTAAAAGGTTCGGGAATAGTATCCAGCCCGACAATATCCCTGTAAAATTCTGTGCTAACCTGCAGGTTTTGAACATACAGTGCAATGTGATTTAATGAGGGTTTGTTAATATTTTGTGCAGAAGCCCCGTTTGCAGCTGTTCCCAAAGCAAGGATCAGCAGCATAATTTTTAATTTTCCGGATAGGTTCATATATGGAATATTTTATATTTTTTAAAATCAGTTCTCTTTATTTTCTAAAAAATCTTTTAAGCTTTCACCAATAATATGCGTCCATCCCTGTGCAAAGTTTTCTTTAGCAAAATCAGGATTGTCAGAAGGGAAACTATCTAAGCCCTGATGGGTAAGTTTCAATAGTGTTTTATCATCCTGCGGAAACAGCTCAAAAGTAACCAGTGTATTTCCGGTATAGTTTTCATATTTCCAACTGTAACTCAATTTTCTTTGAAGAATTACCTCTGTTATTTTACACAGGTGCTTATATTTTTTAGTTTCAGAGCCGCCTTGAAAATTAAATTCAAATCCTTCAACTGCTTCGAACGGATCAATATCGAAATACCATTTTTTCATCTGGTCCTTTTTTGAGATGGCTTCCCAAACTGGTCTATGCCCGCATCAAATACTTTTTCAATTATAAATGGCTCTGTTATCATTGATTTTAAATTATCTTTTGAATTGATGATAGAAAGCGATGTTAAGTTATAAAACTTTAATATTTAAGAAGTTAATATTTTAAACATTTATTAAATGTAGAAAATGTCACTGCTGGTTATGCATCAAATTGGGATAAAAAGAGTCTGTAATCATCTTGATGATCCTATATTGAAGGTTGTATCTTAATGATATGCAATAAAATATTTCTCTGTAAGGAAAAATGCTTGTGTGATAAATATTTTTATATTTTTGTTGCCGCTAATAATGAATAAAATGTCTAAAAGAATTTTAATATGTGATGATGATACGGATATCTTATCCATCTGCACTTATATACTTGAAGAGCAGGGCTGGGAAGTTCATACCCGTACACATTGCAATGACATTTTAAACGTGGTGGAAGAGGTTCAGCCGAAGGTGATTCTAATGGATAACTGGATTCCGGATGGCGGCGGAATTAAAGCTACGCAGGCCATTAAAAGTGTTGAGCAATATAAAGTAATCCCAATCATTTATTTTTCGGCAAATAACGACATTAAGTCTCTGGCCAAAGAAGCCGGTGCAGATACATTTTTAGCAAAGCCTTTTGACATTGAAGAGCTTGAGCGTGTAATTGCGAGCGTTTCGTAATCCCCTCTTTCTAAGAAATCCGGCGGTTGCTTTGTGCTTTAACCCATTCTTTCCGTTTACAAACAGGACATGTAGCAGAACCTTGTGTGATTTCTTTAGTTTCTCCGCAAAAAGCACAGGCATAAATTCCTTTGCTGGGAATAATTTCCAGTTTTCTGTTAAATACTTCGGGTATTAAAGGCAGACCGGATTTTACATCCTCATCTTCATAAAAAAATAAGCTTATTTCGCCGCTTGGTTCAATCAGCCCTACACGAACCTGGCCAAGATGCTCTACATTTTGCTGTCGTAGCTCGGAGAAAAATTCATCCTGTGCAAGATCTTCCTTTTCGAAATTTTGAATCGAAAATCGTCCGTCCTCAATCAGAGTTACAGGTTTGCCTTCCAGTAAGCGTCCAATTTTTTTGCTTTTGCCGGATAACCAGGTGGCGGTTCTGTACAATAATATTATGATAACAAAAACAGTGATTGCGGGTACAATACCAACATCTTCATAAAACATCGGATCACCCGCCGCAGAACCCAGACCGATAATTAATACCAGTTCGTATACCGAAAGCTGTTTAACGCCGCGTTTTCCTGAAGATCGCAAGGCGATAAGGATTACTACAAACATGATTGTAGCCCGAACAACAATCTCCAGAAGAAAAATTAATGGCAGGTCATTAAAAAAGAATCGGTTCCATTCAAATATTTCTTTCATTTATTCAGGATCAGAGCTGTAAACGATCATCTTCATTACTTATCATAAAATGTAAAATTCGCAAAGCGACTAATTGTTGGCTGTAAATCAAATTAGCAAACAGCAAGCGGCTTAGGTTGTTTTATAGCATTGATGTTGATAACATAAAATTCTGATAATTAAATATTTGCATTTGCCTGTCTTTAAATTTTATGGGCTTATCCACAAATGCTCGTATATTAGTTCAAAATCAAAAATTACAACATGTCAGCAGAAGTAAATATTCCACGCCTTGATCTGAATGATTACATCAAAGGCAGTCCAGAGCAAAAAAAGAAATTTTCTGATAATATTGGTAAAGCGTACAACGAGACCGGATTTGTAACCATTGCAAATCACGGAATGACTCAGGAGCTGATGAATGAATTATATGCTGAGGTTAAAAAGTTTTTTACTCTTCCGGAAGAAGATAAACTGAAATATGAAAAGCCTGAGTTAGCCGGTCAGCGGGGCTATACCAGCAAAGGCAAAGAAAAAGCAAAAGATTCTAAAACTCCCGATTTAAAAGAATTTTGGCAAAGCGGACAGGTTGTTACTGATGGAGATCCTGTTAAGGAAGAATATCCTGATAACGTAACAGTGGAGGAATTGCCGCGATTTAATGAAGTAACCCGCGAGGTTTACCAGCGCCTGGAATATGCGGGCAAATATTTACTCAGAGCTATTGCGATATATTTGGAGCTTCCTGAAAATTATTTCGATGACAAAGTTCACAACGGAAATTCAATTCTTAGAGCCATCCATTATTTTCCCTTAGATAATCCCGAAGCGCTTCCGGATGATGCAGTTCGTGCCGGAGCACATGAAGATATTAACCTGATTACTCTTTTAATTGGTGCCAGCGCCGATGGACTGGAAGTTTTAACCCGCGACGGACAATGGTTCCCGGTTAAGGCCAACGCTGAAGATATTGTAGTGAATGTTGGTGATATGTTGCAGCGATTGACTAACAACAAATTAAAATCAACCACTCACCGCGTAGTAAATCCTCCGGTTGAACTGATGAAAACATCAAGATATTCTGTTCCTTTTTTCCTGCATCCAAAATCACAAATGGATTTAACCTGCCTTGAATCATGTGTGGATGCAAATCATCCGAAAGCATATGATGATATTACTGCAGGAAACTATCTGGATGAGCGCTTACGCGAAATTGGATTGAAAAAATAAATTAAGAAATCTATACTTAAAACCTCGCTAACAGCGGGGTTTTTGTTTTAAGAAGCATTTTTATTGAAACTCAGCTTAGCATCTTTTAAAGCTAATCTTAAGCTTTGCTCTAATTCAGAAGGAGTATGGGTGCCGATGATATAGTGCAATCCATCCCGGTCGGTTAATTTAATGGCGTCTTTACCACCTGCGTAAAATTTAATCGTTCCTTTTTGGTGGAGATTATAAACCGGATTATTAATGAGATAAGGGCTGTACTTTATTTTTTCAATATTCACAATGCTGTTCAAATCAATTTTAACAACTTTGGTGGTCCACAATCCGTTCAGGATAATGCTCTTATTTTGAACAATGGTTTGGTAATGAAGTAAAAACATCATGATGACTGAAACCACCAGAATACCCGTTCCTACAACCAGGAAAAGATCACTGGTACCTTCGCGGCCTTCGCTGAAATAATAAGCCGCAAAACAGAATATAGCCATTACCATTCGGACACTGATTCGACCGTAATCACGGCCTAAATATTGTTTTTCTACAAATAGCGGTTTATTTTCCATGTATATTTTGCTTCACTAAGATAAAAACTTTTTCTGTGGCCTTTCTGATTTTATACCGGTCATCGGGCCGGTACCCACAAATCCAGATTATATCACCATTGCCGTTTACAAGTATTCCAACTTCCTGTTTTTTAGTGAGCGGAATTTTCTGTTCAATAAAAAAATCACTCAGTTTCTTTTTATTTTTCATCCCCAAAGGATAAAAAAAATCTCCTGCCTGCCAGGTTCTAAAGATTAAAGGAAATATCAAAAGTGAATAATCAGCCTGTAAAACGTGCTTTTCTTTAATTAGTTGATGATTGCCGGCATCTGTTACAAAACTATTGTAAAAACTATTATTCCAGCTAAACTCCCCAGCTTCATTTAGTGTATAGTTTGTAATTTTTTCCGTCAGTCTCGGGCTTAATAATACACTTTTACGGTCTAAAATTAACCGGTGAGTGGATGAATAAAACATCTTTCCGGAGTTTCCTTCCCAGCTTTTAACCAGGTCATTCAGAACAGCCTCCGAAAATCCGAAAGGTTGGAAAAGGCCAAATAACAGCGTGTTTAAAGGATTCAGATTTTTTAAATCATCCAGATTAATACGGTATTCATCTGAGTCTAAATTCTGGAATATTTTAGTTCGCAGGTTTTGAAGCGTATTATTTAGTAGAATTTCCAGGTCTGCAAAACGTTTGGTGTTATTTAAAAAGGTTTCTTCCAGATGCGGATTCAGTTCTTTTAATTTGGGGATTACTTCCAGCCGGATTTTATTGCGGGCGTATTTGGTAGAGCTGTTTGAACTATCTTCTCTGTAAGACAAATTTCCTTTTTCGACGGAATCATTAATTTCATCGCGAGTTAAAAACAGCATCGGCCTGATAATTTTGCCTCGTTTAGGTAAAATGCCATGCATCCCGGCAATACCGGTACCGCGGGTTAAATTCAACAGAACCGTTTCCACAACATCATTCTGATGCTGAGCAACCGCGATGTAACGATAATCGAAATCATTCCTGATTTCTTCCAGCCACTGGTAACGCAGATCGCGTGCCGCCATTTGAATAGAAATATGGTTTTCACGTGCGTACTCTTCGGTTTTAAAACTCGTTCCATAGAAAGGAACATCAAGCTTAAAAGCCAAATCTGAGCTGAATTCTTCATCGGCTATTGACTCTTCTCCACGGAGATTAAAATTACAATGAGCAATGCCAAAATGGTAACCGGCCTGTTTAAAAAGGTGGCTCATTAGTACAGAATCCCGTCCGCCACTAACCGCAAGTAAGATCCGTTCGCTTTCGCCGAACAGGGCATGTTGTTTGATAAAGGAAAGAAATCTTTCTAATTCGGTCATTGATGCAATATTACAAAGGATAAATATAATTACTGCTAATGCCGCGTTAACAAATACATGAATACAATATATAATTACGACCTTAATTTTTAATTATAAAACCCTGTTCAAAACTCTAATTTTGTGGTGTGAGAAAATATTTTGTTTTAGTTATTATTTCTGTTCTGTCATTTTCTGCTTTTGCGCAGCAACCCAAGCAGGTTCAGCTGGTTTCATCGCAATTGCTAAAAGGACTGCAGCAAAAGGGTTTGGTGCGAATTATAAGGCCAATTTTTTCTCACGACGGTTCTACACTGGCAGCGGATAGTGCCAATTTTAATCAGAGTCAAAATACCTTCGATGCTTTTGGAAACGTGGTTATTACTCAAAGTAACGGAACTACGGTTTATTCAGAACTGCTAAATTACAACGGAAATAATAAACTGGCTATTCTAACCCGAAATGTGCGGCTGATTGATGGTGATGCAACTTTATCTACTGACTTTTTAACCTATAATATGGGTACTAAAGTTGGAAGTTATACCGGAGGCGGGAAAATTGTTAACGGACAAAATACAGTTACCAGTAAGAGAGGGTATTATTTTGCGAATTCAAGAGATGCCTTTTTCAGAAATAATGTGATCGTGACTTCGCCCGAGGCTCTGATCAAATCAGATACCTTACGATATAATACCACTTCAAAAATTGCTTTTTTCTACGGGCCAACCAATATTTATGGTAAAGATGACACCCTCTATACGGAAAACGGACAATATAATACCAGTAATGATCAGGCTCGTTTTGGGAAAAAGAACCTGTATACGCAAGGGAGCAAATCTCTCAAAGGCGACAGTCTTTTTTACGACCGCCGGGCAGGTTACGGTAGGGCTATAAAGAATATCACTTTCTTGGATGCAGCACAAAAAATCACTTTTAAAGGTGATATGGGTGTTTATAGAAAAGATGACCAAAGTATTGTAGCAACAAAAAATGCGTATGTGATCATTACCACAGAATCAGATTCTTCAAAAGTGGATTCCATTTATATGACTGCCGATACGCTTTTTAGTAAAGTAGTTCTTAAAAGCCTGGTAACACCTTACCGTAAGGATGAGCTAAAAAAAGATACTGAATTGGATGAACCTGAACCAAAAACAAGTCCGGAAGATGCAGTTAATGCAGCTTATTCTGATAAAAAGGAACTGGTAAAAGCGGCTCCGGCAAAAAGTGCCCGTTTAAACCGCAAGGATAAAAAAGCAATTGAAGAGAAACAGGAAGATGAAATAATTCTCAAAGATTCTGTGAAAACGAATCCTGAACCCGATTCGCTGATTATATTACAACCGAAACCCGATGTAATTAAAGCCAAAACCGATACAGTAAAACCTAAGTTAACTAAGCGTGAGGCAAGAAAGCAGGCTGCTGAAAAAGTAACTGAAAAACCGGTTGTGTTGCTGAAAGATTCACTTGATCAGGATACAGCAAAAGTTAGAATTGTAATGGCTTACCATCGTGCTAAAATATTTAAGTCAGACTTGCAGGCTAAATCAGATTCTATGTTTTTTAGTTATGGAGATTCAACCGTTCGGTGTTACATCAATCCCATGTTCTGGACCCAGGGTTCTCAGCTTTCCGGAGATACTGTTTATCTTCAGTTAAAGAATAAAAAGCTGGATAATATGCTTTTACAGCATAACAGCTTTATTGTGAATACTGAAGAAAATGACTCTCTGCACTTTAATCAGGTTCGTGGAAAAGTAATCACCGGCTTTTTTAAAGAGAGCCGGCTGGACAGGTTGTTTGTGGATGGAAATGCAGAAAGTATTTATTATGTCAAGGAGAAAGATGAATATAGCGGAATGAACAGAATGGTAAGCAGCCGCATTAAAGTTCTTTTTGAAAAAAATAAATTATCGGATATTATTTCCATAAAAAAACCTGAAGGGACTTATTACCCGGTTGATAAAATCCCGGTTGATGAGGATATTTTAAAAGGATTTATTTGGAAACCAAAAGACAGGCCTAAATCAATGGAAGAAATAATTCCGTCTTTTAACAAAGCAGCACGTGTACTAAAGCCAAAATTGCCTGCTAAACCTTTAGCTAAAAAAACAGAGGTAAAGAAAGCAGCTAATGAAAAGAAAAATTAGCGCTTTTTATTGAAGCTATGTTGGTTAATACATTCTGGCCAACTTATGATTGCTGAATTTCTTTTAAGAAAGAAATGAGTTTTTCCATTGCTTTTGCCCGGTGGCTGATGCGGTTTTTTTCAGACAGGCTCATTTCAGCAAAAGTATGTTCATAGCCATCAGGTTTAAAAATTGGGTCGTAGCCAAAACCTTCTGATCCGGATTGATTTTCTGTGATCACACCTTCTGCAATTCCGTCAAAAAAATATTCCTTCCCATTCAGCATCAGCGAAATCACAGTCTTAAAGCGGGCTTTCCGGTTATTTAAGTTTTGCATTTTTTCCAGAACCAGTTCGAGGTTCTTCTTCGGATCGCGACTGCCTGAATAGCGTGCCGAATAAACGCCGGGTTCTCCATTAAGTGCATCTATTTCTAAACCTGAATCATCCGCAAAGCAATTCATATTAAAATGCTCAAATATAAAATGCGTTTTCTGACTGGCATTTGCCTTAAATGTGTGACCAGTTTCTGGAATATCCTCAGAGTAGCCCATATCATTTAGGCTTTTCAGATTAAACTCAGATCCTATAAGGGACTGAACCTCTTCTAATTTATGTTGATTGTTGGTAGCAAATATCAGTTCCATATTAAAAAGCTTTGAGTACGTTCCAGAATTCCCTTTTTTTGTTGACATCGTTTTGCATCTCACCAAGACTGAAGGAAGCCAGAATTTTTACTTCTTTATGCTTTTCATCCCGGTTAAGGGTTATGGAAGGCAAAGCAATTTGAGCCGGCGGAATTCCAAGAATCAACATGCGGTTACAAACAAAAAAGTCTTTCAGCTGCGTAAAAGTCACTTCCGGATAGGAGCGGAGGTTAACGATGGCAACATCACGAAGATCCATTTTTTTTGCTTTCAGGATATTTAAAAGCAGGTCTTTATGAGCAGCATTGAGATGTGTATGAATCTGATCCTGGATAAGCACCAGGAAATATTTATTGTTTTCACCTAAGTAGTTAAAATCCGTATATATGGCTTTTCCCGCATTGGGTTCATCTGCCGGCATTACAACTTCAGGAATCTTATCAGGCCGGGGAACTTCCACTAGCTTATCGGCTTCAGTAATAGTATTGCTTTTTTCAAGTACCTGATGCACAGTGGCTTTCTCCTTACTTACAACTTTGGGCTGAGTTTCGCGGATGAAATACAAATCTTCATTCATGAGCAATTTCAATGCAGCAGGATCATCACTTAATAAGTTTGACATCAGGTATAATTTTTACGAGCAAAGATAGAATCCATTTTAGTAAAGCCAATACTTTCTGTATTGAGTTTCATACCTGTTTTAATACGATTCTGATATCTGTTAAAAAGAGTTAAATGACTATAGCTATTAAGCCAAAAGACTAACTTAGGCCAAAATTCGTTAGCTAAAGCAATTGTTCCTTAATCTAAATGAGAAAACCCTTTCTTGCCTTTTTCATACTATGCAGCATCTCGTCTATACAAGCTCAAACTCTTGTGAAGTTAGGTTCAAAAGAAGTTACAGTTCAGGAATTTTTATGGGTTTATAATAAGAGCAACGGCACTCCGCCTGCTTTTGATGAAAAGAGTTTAAAATCGTACCTGGATTTATACAGCAATTTCAGGTTGAAAGTGATCGATGCCGAAGCTCACGGTCTGGATCAGGAAGAAGGTTTTAAGCAGGAACTTGACGGTTACCGGGCAAAGCTTGCCGAACGTTATTTATTAGAGCGTGAGGTTTCGGATAAACTGATTGTGGAAGCGTATGAACGTTCTCAAAAGATCATCAACGCCAGTCATATTTTAGTTTTATGTGCTCCCCAGGCTACTCCAGCCGATACATTGATCGCATACAATAAGATCAGGGATATAAAAGATCAGGCATTAAATGGAAGTTCTTTTGAGGAACTTGCCTCCAGGTATTCTGAAGAACCGGGAGCAGCCGGAAGTAAGGGAAGTGTGGGTAATTTCACTGCTTTCCAGATGCTTTATCCCTTTGAAACGGCGGCTTACACTACGCCAAAAGGAAAAATATCTTCAATTGTAAGAACACGTTTTGGATATCATATTATTAAAATAAATGATGTGCTGCCCAATCCGGGACAGCGGGAAGTGGCTCATATTATGGTCGCAGTAGCACCGAATAGTTCGTACGCCGATTCCGTTCTGGCCAGAAATAAAATATTCGAGATTCATAAAAGGTTAAATTCTGGTGAGGATTTTTCTTCCATGGCCAAGCAGTATTCGGATGATAAAAATTCTGGATTAAAAGGCGGACTTCTGCCCATATTAAGCCTTGGCCAGTCGGTAAAGCAATTTGAAAATACCGCATTCACTTTAGTTTCCGAAGGCGATATATCCAATCCGGTTCAATCCAATTATGGCTGGCACATTATTAAACTGATCCAAAAATTTCCATTGCCTCCATTAGAACAGGTAAGAAATATTTTGAAGAACCGGGTTACGGCCGATGAGCGATCTGCATTAAGTCAGGATTTATTTATAAGCCGCCTTAAAAAAGAATACCGGCTGCAGGAAAATTCGGATTATAAAAGTGAGGAAGCTTTAACTAAACTCTTAAATGATCCTGAAAAATATTCAAATGCAGTTTTGTTTACTGTTAACAAAGAAAAGGTATTGCTCCCTGCATTGGCCAAATATATTCAGGAACGCCGGCAGATAGAAGGGCCCTTGGCTAAGACTAGTGCTGACTGGTACCAGGATTTTATGAATCACAAGCTTATTGCTCTGGAAAACAATCATCTGGAAGCCCATTATCCTGATTTTAGATTTTTGATGAATGAATACCGGAACGGAATTTTGTTATACAATTACTCTGAACGTAAGATTTGGGATTTATCACAAACGGATACTGCCGGCTTAAAAGCTTTTTTTGAGTCGCACAGGCAAAATTATATGTGGAAGGAGCGAGCCAGTGCAAATATTTATGTAACAGGCTCTGCCAAACTTCTGGCAGAAACCAAGCAAATGCTGAAACAAAATATTCCTGAACAGGAAATACTGCAAAAGTTAAATCAAAGTAATCCGCTTAATCTGGTAATTAATAAAGGTGTATATGAGCGGTCAGAGCATATGTTTGCAGACAGGGCTACCTGGAAAAGCAATACAGACTCTGAAATAATTGTTGGAAATGTGCATGTACTTGTACAAATTCACGAGGTTTTCCCTTCCCGCCAAAAAACTTTTGATGAAGTGAGAGGCCTCGTTTTATCCGATTATCAGAATTTTCTGGAAGAAGAGTGGATTAAACAATTAAAGCAAAAATATCCGGTTGTTGTAAATCGCTCCGAGTTAAAAAGGCTCATTCGCTGATTAAATATTGCTTAACTGGCAATGGGAGGGCTTTTTAAAACTATATCATTCCGAAAGTTTAAAAATGCTTGATTAATAAATATATCTGATAATTTTGCGAAAGTTTAAATAACCAATTGCGGTTGGTTATACAATATTATAAAATACAAATTGCCTCAACCGGCAATTGAATAAATAACAGAAGAATACAACAAAATGAGAAAGACCTTAGGGATAATTAGTGCACTTCTTTTTATTACGCTTACCCATGTTCAGGCACAAAAAAGATCAATTGATAAAATAGCTGCAGTTGTGGGCAGTACCATTGTGCTGCAATCTGATATCGAAATGCAATATGCCCAATATCTGGCTCAGGGAAATCCGGAGAATCCGGAAATAAAATGTACAATACTGCAGCAGATACTGGCCCAAAAATTACTTGCTCAGCAAGCTGTGATAGATTCTGTAACGGTTACCGAACCTCAGGTAGATGATGAAATCGATCGCCGTTTAAGAGTAATGACTTCCAGAGCAGGCGGTCAGGAACGTTTAGAGCAGTTTCTGAACAGATCTGTTATTCAATATAAAGATGAGATCCGTCCGGATATTCGCGAGCAGCTTGT
This sequence comes from Daejeonella oryzae DSM 19973, assembly GCF_000422945.1. Lineage (GTDB taxonomy): Bacteria > Bacteroidota > Bacteroidia > Sphingobacteriales > Sphingobacteriaceae > Daejeonella > Daejeonella oryzae. Next base: position 311,183 of record NZ_AUHA01000002.1, on the reverse strand, counting down.
AGCAAATAAAATGCAGGGAAAGATTACAGAAAATGTAGGTATCACCCCATTGGAAGTAAAACGTTTTTATGATGCCATTCCGCAAGACAGTCTTCCGTATTATAACACTGAGGTGGAAGTTGGCGAAGTAGTAATTTATCCAACTTTAAACAAACTTGAAAAAGAAGTATATCGCGATAAAGCGGAAGCTTTACGTTTAAGAATAAAAGGTGGTGAGGATTTTGGAACATTGGCCCGCTTATATTCTCAGGATCCGGGATCAGCACGTGAAGGTGGTGATTTGGGTTTTGCCGACCGTTCTACTTTTGTGAAGGAATTTGCGGCTATGGCATTTAAGTTAAAGCCAGGAGAATTATCTCCGGTATTTGAAACAGAATACGGTTTTCACGTTTTGCAGGTTGTTGAGCGCAGGGGAGAGCAGGTAAATGTTCGCCACATACTGATAAAATCTGAATCAACTTCTGAAAGCTTACAGCGTGCTAAAGTACATATAGACAGTATTTACACTAAAGTAAAAGAAGGCAAGCTTGATTTTGCAACCTCAGCTTCCCTGTATTCAGGTAACAACGAAACTAAGTATAATGGCGGCATGCTGTTAAATGCAGAGAATGTTCAGAGCCGCACAACTTTTATTCCTACTGATAAATTGGATGCTCAGGTTTTCTTAACAGTGGATACTATGAAAGTGGGAAGCTATTCTGAGCCGTCAATTTTTACAGCCGCAGATGGAAAACAGGGGTATAGATTCTTATACCTTAAATCAAAGACCGGTCCTCATAAAGCAAATCTGGAACAGGATTTTCCTAAAATTAAAGATGCAGCCTTCGAGGATAAGACTAGTCGCACTGTAAGCGAGTGGTTTGAAAAACGAAGAAAAACAACGTATATTAAAATTGATAATGAGTTTTCCACCTGCAGCATTCTGCAGTCATGGCTTACACCGGTAAATTAATTTTATGAAGTCATATAGCACGGATGTTCAAGCTGTTGATGCTTTAAGTTATGCGTATCGCGAAATCAGATCAGAGATTGCTCAAGTAATAGTTGGGCAGGATGATGTGATTAAAGCCGTGTTGATTTCTATTTTTAGTAATGGTCATTGCCTTTTGGTGGGAGTTCCCGGACTGGCGAAAACATTATTGGTTCAAACCGTTGCACAGGTACTGGATTTGAGTTATAACCGTATTCAATTTACTCCTGATCTGATGCCATCTGATATTATTGGATCAGAAATTTTAGGCGAGGATCGGTCTTTTAAATTCATACGCGGACCAGTTTTTTCAAATATTATTCTTGCGGATGAAATAAACCGTACTCCGCCCAAAACCCAGGCCGCTTTGTTAGAAGCAATGCAAGAAAAAGTGGTTACAGTTGGAGGTTTTAGTCACCATTTGCCGCAGCCATTTTTTGTTCTGGCAACACAAAATCCGATAGAACAGGAAGGAACTTATCCATTACCCGAGGCGCAGCTGGATCGCTTTATGTTTAATATATCTTTAACGTATCCATCTTATCAGGAAGAATTAATGGTTGTAAGAAATACAACCGCTAACCGCAAAGTAGAGCTGAAGAAAATATTGAATGCAAATGAAATCCGATATTTTCAACAGCTGGTACGTAATATTCCTATTGCCGACAATGTTCTGGAATATGCTGTTTCGCTGGCCTCTAAAACCCGTCCAGGTACAGAAAATGCTACAGACGAAGTCAATAAGTTTTTAAGCTGGGGCGCCGGTCCACGGGCTTCCCAGTTTCTTGTATTAGGTGCTAAATGCCATGCGGCAGTTTCCGGGAAATATTCTCCAGATAAGGAAGATGTACAGGCAGTAGCACATTCTATTCTGCGTCACAGGATCGTACGTAATTACAAAGCGGAAGCTGAGGGAATGAGTGTTGAGAAACTTATCAGCAACCTGCTTTAATCTGCAACTACCGGAATATCTTTAATAAAGGCTGCTTTATATTCATCAGAATAAGCTCCGTAAGCGTCTATCAGAATTCCCTTATGCCCGTCGGTACTTTCAATGGCGTATAAAACTGAATTATCATCCGGACTGCTCATGCCTTCAAAGCGGTAATATTCGGTAATCCGAAGGTCCTCAGGTTTAAATTTCTTGCTTATTAATTTGCAGTATAAACAGGCATTCTCATAATCAAAGTCATAATCATAGCCTCTTTGACGCAAGCCATTTATTGCATCTAACAAATTTTGATAGTTTTTAGGACTTGCACTCATGGTTCATGATGATTTATTGATAAATTTAAGAAATTTAGAGTCATCATGAAAGTCATAATCAGCAAACTTGTTCTCAGCGTTTTTTTGGTATGTGTGTGCAGCAGCATGGTTTTTTCTCAAAACAGTAAAGATCAGGGCAATTTTGTTATGGTTATCCATGGCGGTGCGGGCACTATTCTGAAATCTCAAATGACACCCGAAAGAGAAAAAGCATATAAGGAAACTTTAACTCAGGCATTACAAACCGGCTATGATAAGCTTAAAAAAGGGGAAAGCAGTTTAAATGCAATTGAAGCTACGGTAAGGATCATGGAAGATTCGCCTCTGTTTAATGCGGGTAAAGGGGCAGTATTTACAAATGAAGGTAAAAATGAACTGGATGCAGCTATTATGGATGGCAAAACATTAATGGCCGGATCTGTTGCAGGAGTAACTACCATAAAAAATCCAATTACAGCAGCCCGGGCAGTAATGGAAAAATCTGAGCATGTGATGATGGTAGGTTCCGGAGCTGAAAAATTTGCCAGGGAATCGGGAGTTGAGATTGTAGATCCCAAATACTTTTGGACGAAATCCAGATGGGATGCTTTGCAGGCTATTAAAAAGGAAGATTCTACAAAAACCGAGCTTGATCATGGCAATAAGAAATCCATGAAACTGGGAGTTGAAAATCGCGATCACAAATTCGGTACGGTTGGTGCCGTAGCATTGGATCTTAATGGAAATCTGGCAGCAGCTACATCTACCGGTGGCATGACCAATAAAAAATATGGCCGTGTTGGCGATGCACCTTTAATTGGTATAGGTACGTATGCCAATAAAAATGTTGGGATTTCCTGCACTGGATGGGGGGAATTCTTTATCAGAAATGTAGTAGCTTATGATGTTGCCGCTTTGATGGAATATAAAGGTTTATCTGTGAATGATGCGGCAGAAGAGGTAGTGATGAAAAAAGTTCCTGCTTTAGGCGGTGACGGCGGATTAATTGCTCTGGACAAAAAAGGGAATGTATCCATGCCTTTCAATACCGCAGGTATGTACCGCGGAACGGTTACTAAGGATGGCCGCATTGAAGTGTTTATATACAAAGATTAGATTTGCTGTTTTTACATCAGGCCGAACGTTTTTTGATTTAGTGATGATGTGATCTTTGGTCCTAGTCTCCTGCTGAGTATTGAGATCAATAATTATAAATTATTCCCCGGCCGGGCTAAATACCTCAACGGTAACATTCCATTTATGCCCGTCCTGTACTTCCCAAATACGAACATAGTTATATTTGCTTTCTTTACCCTTATAAGCAATTGTAGCGGTACCGTAAGTATAGGCCAGGTCGCTTCCAAGAGCACGGTCGGCTTCAACAGGTTCTGTAGCAATCTGAAGTTCCTGATTTCTTAAAAAGTCCGTAATATTGGTTTTGCCAATAATGGGCTCATAACCGGGAAATAACAACCGGGCATCATCACCTAGAAAGACATTATAAGCCAGATTCTTGTAATTTTTTAATGTGGCAGAAAATAGCTCATCGCTGGTTAAGATCATTTCTTCTCTTTGCTGTAATCGTTTTACAGATCGCTGGTTAAAAAAGCGTGTGTTTTTGGGATCTGTAAAGTGTAGTTTCTCTTCAGTTTTGGGTTTATCATGAGGAATACCTAAGTCTATGGCCAGCTTCCAAACGCCTTTGCTGTTCATTTTCCATACAGAAAGATATTGTCCGTAAGTGGTTTTCTCATCTTCCAAAGAAGTTTTAAAAATATACGGGCCGGTTGTAAAACCCCAGTCGCCACTTTTGGAAATCTTTGCCAGAGTAGGATGCCATGATAGCTGACTGTCATCCCCGTCCTGCTTTCCAAAATATTTTTCTGCTTTAACAGGATTAGGTCTGAATACGATGGTGTTTTCATCACTTACTGTTAAAAAGGCTTTTTTAACTCCTTTCTCTTTGGCTATTCCGGCAAAATAGTTTTCAGCAGCAACTAAAGAACTTACAGTACCGTTTGACGTTTGTGCGTAAATAGCGCCTGCAGGTAGTAGGAAAAAAAGTAAAATGGAAATTTGTTTTCTCATGAAATTAAGAAGAAATGTTTTCTTTCGGTCGGGGTAAAACCAGTTCAAACCTTGCACCTTTATCTGATCCATCACTGTAAGCATGAATTGTGCCATGGTGATTCCGAATGATTTTGCTGCAAAAGTATAGACCAATACTATCTTCCGATTCTCTGAAACGATCCGGATTATTTAATGTTGCAGATTCAAAAAAATGTTTTTCTTCGATAAATCCGGGCCCATTATCAGTTATCTCTACAAACAGATTGTGTTCATCCTGCCGCCCGTTAATCTCAACAATTCCACCTTCGGGCGAAAACTGCATTGCATTAATCAGCAGATTTTTAAATACCAGCAGAAGAGCATCCGGATTTGCCTGAAGTACAGGGTTCTCCTCAATATTTATTCTTAAACTAACTTTACCATCGGGTATAATCTCACGTACCTCATTAATGGCTTTGTCCATCAAATTCTTTAACGAAACCTGCTCATGATACTTTTGATTTTCGGCATCTGAATTCATTAATATCAATAAAGTACCTACCATATCCAGTTCTTTTCTTGCTGATTTTTCAATCATTTCCAGAAAAGGCTGTATGTCCGGAAGTTTATTCATCTCCTTGATCATGCTTGCAACCAGGATCATACTGCTTAAAGGACTCCGCATGTCATGCGACAGAATACTTCTGAAATGCTTTTTTTCATTCAGATGATCTTCTGTATCGTAATGATCTGAAATCAGTACCGGATCAGATATCTCTTTTTTGGAAACTTTATCTGCAGAAATATGCATTGCCAGATTAAAGCCCCGGATAACTAAAAAAATAACTAAAAGTGTTATTAGCGCACTTATAATTATGAATATGCCTGCAAGGGAATTAATTGGGGCGGAGGTAAGGATTAAAAATGCTAAGGTTGAAAATAATAATATTGACATTGCGCCAATAATATATATCTTAAGTTTACGTAAGTTTTGGATCTCTCTTTCAGCAGAACCATAATAGTTAGAATTCATCTCAGACAGAAATGTTAGTACCATGAAAAATAGATTCTTTAAAAAAATCTACATCATTAGTATGTTAATAATTATGCCGCTTTTAACAAAAGCGCAAAATTCCCTTCTATATGATATTACAGGTCGACCCTACCGGGAAACGAGTTATACCAATATTGAAGGAAGCCCTTTTCTAACTGACATTTGGATTAATGGAACTGTAAAACTATTAAATGGAAAAGTATATAAGGATGTGCTGTTGAAATACGATCTGGTTGCTGATGAGCCTATATTTCAAAGCAAAAATCAACAGCCATTGCGTTTTGTAGAGCAAGTGGCAGAATTTAATCTCGTTTTTCCTGAAACAGATAGTTTACAAGGAAGATTGTTTAGAAACGGATTTAAGAATACAGATACCTATACTTCAAAAACTTTTTATGAGGTACTTGAAGAAGGAAATATGACCTTATTGAAACGAATAAAGCAAGAGATTAATGAAGTGCGGCCATTCAATTCAGCATCGGTTACTCGAAATTTTTTAGAGGCGGAGGCTTACTATATATTTCACAATGCAGAGATAGTCAGATTTAAAAAAGATAAAGCAGGACTTCTTACCCTTACGGGTGATCAAGAACCTATGGTGGAAAAATTCATCAGCCAGAATAAATTGAACGTGAAAAATGAAGCTGATTTAATTCGTATTGTAAAATATTATAATACTCTGTGATAATATTTCCAAAAAAAATGGCTGACCGGGATGCGGCAGCCATTTTTTTTAATCTTAAAATTCTTAGATTTTACTCCAGCTCGTTTCTTCTTTATTATCCTTTAACTGAATCCCCATTTCATTTAAACTAATCCGGATCTTGTCAGATGTGGCATAATCTTTTGCAGCTTTTGCTTCGTTTCTGAGTTTAATTACAAATTCCATTAATTTATTTATGTCATTAGACTGAGGAATTTCTTGCTGCAGACCCAGGATATCAAATACGAAATTATTCATCAGTTTTTTCAATAAAGCCAGATCTGATTCTGTAACAACTGCTTTTCCGTCATAAACGCTGTTGATAAAACGCACCGCTTCAAATAATTCTGAAAGCAATACCGGACTGTTAAAATCATCATTCATTGCAGCGTAACAACGCTTTTCGAGATCCTGGATATCCAGGCCTGACTTCTCACCTGATGGTTTTAGCTTATTAAGTAAAGCAATAGCAGTCATCAATCGTTTAAAACCTTTGTCGGAAGCATCTAAAGCGTCATTTGAAAAATCCAGAGTGCTGCGGTAATGAGCCTGTAACATAAAAAACCGTACCGCCATAGGTGAATAACCACGCTTTAGCAAAGGGTGCTGGCCGGTGAAAAGTTCACCCGGAAGGAAACCATTACCGGCAGATTTAGACATTCGCGTACCGTTAACAGTCAGCATATTGGTGTGCATCCAGTATTTTACCGGTTGGGTATGATTGCAAGCCTGAGACTGAGCTATTTCGTTGGTATGATGTGTTGCTGCCAGATCCATTCCGCCTCCGTGAATATCAAATCTCTCGCCCAGATATTTATTACTCATGGCAGAACATTCAATATGCCAGCCCGGGAAACCTACGCTCCATGGAGAAGGCCAGTGCATAATGTGCTCGGGCTTGGCTTTTATCCATAAGGCAAAATCCAGACGGCCTTTTTTTTCATCCTGTCCGCCTAAAACACGGGTACCTTCCAATAAGTCTTCAAGCAAACGATTGGTAAGCAGGGTATAATTATGTTCTTTACTATACTTTTCTACATCGAAATATACTGTTCCGTTTACTTCATAAGCGTACCCGTTATCAATAATCTGTTTCACCATTTCTATTTGCTCAGAAATATGGCCGGTAGCTGTAGGTTCTATGTTGGGAGGTAAGGCATTAAAAAGCCGCATCACATCGTGAAAACCTAAAGTGTATTTCTGAACAATTTCCATGGGCTCCAGCTTTTCAAGCTTGGCTTTTTTAGCAAACTTATCGTCGCCTTCATCGCGGTCGCCTTCCAGGTGACCTGCATCGGTTATGTTGCGAACATAACGGACTTTAAACCCTAAATGAAGCAGGTAGCGGTAAATGAGATCAAATGATACAAATGTTCGGCAATTGCCCAAATGCACATCGCTGTAAACAGTAGGTCCGCAAACATATAATCCTACAAAAGGAGCGTTGATTGGTTCAAATACCTCCTTGGTTCTGCTAAGTGTATTATAGATTAATATGTTGTTTGTCATGTTTTTTTGAATAAAATGATTGTAAGGTATTCTATTGCATTAAAATTCCAAATCACTTCTTACGGGGTAATGGTCTGATAGTTTTTTGTCAATTATAAGATAATTTTTAACATTTACCTCTTTAGAAACCAGAATATAATCGATCTGAAAGTTTGGAAACTCTCCGTTATATGTTATCCCAAATCCGCTTCCTTTTTCTCTGAATGCATTTTTTAATCCATCAGACATGTAATTTACAGTGAAGGAAACAGGCGTATCATTAAAATCCCCGACTACAACAAAAGGACTGTTTAATTCTTCTGTGTGTTTTTTAACCAGCTTAACCTGATCGCTGCGCTTTAAAAACGCTCTTTTAAGCCGGCTTCCAATCCTGCGGGATGATTCAACATCTCTTTCCTTGGTAATCCCCTTAATATATTTATAATCTTCGGGTTTGAAATTTATAGACTGAAAATGAACATTATATATCCTGACAGGCTTATCGTTAAATTTTACATCCACAAATAGCGCTTCATTACCCTGAACATCTTTAAAGTGAAGAATCCCTTTATTTTTTATAGGCAGTTTAGAGAAAATGGCCATTCCAAGTGTTTCGTAGCCATTATCAGTGCTTGGTTCAAAATAATAATGTTCTGTGTCCATAATTTCCTGAATCAGCTTGATGAAATTATAGTCGCCCTTTTTGCGGGAGAAGAATTCCTGGATACATAACACATCGGGCTGCTCTTTTCTGATAAGGTCCAGGATCTGGTCCTTGGTAAATTCGTCATTCTTATCGCCGAATTTTTTAAAGTTGTGCACGTTATATGTCATCACACGTAAAAAATTTTGCGATGATTTAGGAACTGCTATAGCTGTTGTTTCCCTGAAACCAATATGGCTTGCCACAAATTTATAGCCCGTTAAAATGCAAAGAAATGAAAGCAGTGCAAATTTTGGCGAACGGATAAGCCAGTAAATAATAAAGAGAACATTAATAAAAAAGAATGCAGGATAAGCCAGGCCAAAAAAAGCTAATGGCCAGAAAGTCTGCGGATCAACAAAAGCAGCGCAGTAAGAAATTAGCAGCATTATTGCAGCCATTACGTTGGCTACAAAAACACTTTTACTAAAAAAACTAAATTTTGATTTTTTTTTGCGGATCATTCTTTTTTGCTGGCATTAAAAAGTTGCTCTTTTTCTTTCTTACTCAGGCTTTCATAACCTGATTTGGAGATCTTATCCAGAATGGTATCAATAATATCCTGATCCGGAAGATTACTTCTTTTTACCGGCGCAGTATCGGCCTTTTTAACTACCGTGAGTTTTCTTTTTTTGAGGAACATTTTACTCCAGTCGTTTCCGGCCCGAAGCTGTTTAATATATAAAAACCCAATAAAAGCACCTCCCAAATGGGCAATACTTCCGCCGGGGTTTGCTCCCGCTATTGCAAGTATATCCAAAAGAACATATACCAGGGCGATATATTTTAATCGGACAGGTCCAAGAAGCAACATGCTGATAGTATAATCCGGTAGTAAGGTAGCCGTTGCCACAACTATAGCCATAACACTAGCAGAAGCCCCCAGTAATGACGAATACTCAATTTCATCCTGAAAAGCAGGAAATACATAGTAGGCTGTTATGAAAAATAATGCACCCGCAATTCCACCGGCAAAATAGAGGAAGGTAAATTGTTTCTGATTTAAAAAATCAAGGAAAATCCGTCCCAGCCAGTACAGCCAGAGCATATTGAAAAGGATATGAAAAAATTTTTGGTGACCGAACATATAGGTAATGATGGTCCAGAATTTTGGAGCCAGCTTTGGTAAATAGGCCGGCATGGCAATATGGCGAACGATGAGATCAGTTGTTGTTGTACTTTTGTTAAATAAAAACTCGCCAACCGCAATCAATCCGATAGCTACAAACACCATCACATTTATCCCTATAAACAGGAATAAGCGGTTTCCTGATTGGAATACCTTATAATATAACTCGCTAAAAACAGATCTATTCATAAAAATTACCCGGTCTTTTCAGGTTCCACAATTTAACAAGAATAAAACCAAATAATGCTCCGCCTAAATGGGCAAAATGCGCAATCGAGTCACCTGCAAATTGAGCAACTCCCAAAAAAAATTCCAATAATATGTACACCGGTATAATGAACTTCGCTTTTACCGGAACAGGAATAAACATAATAAATAATTCTGCATTTGGGAATAGCATTCCGAAGGCGATCAGCAAACCAAAAATAGCGCCCGAAGCTCCAACCATAGGTGTGAAATATATTTCACTTAAAGTTTTAATGGCTTTTGTATCAGCCGACTGATAAGTTGCAGGATCGATTATTATACCACCTGTAAAACCATAAATTTCTATAGCCTGAACCACCATTTGCAATGCTAAAGCACCCAAACCGGTTATAAGATAAAAGTTTAAAAATCTTTTGGATCCCATGATGCTCTCAACCGTGGATCCAAAAGTGAATAATGCAAACATGTTAAATAATATATGAGCAAATCCACCATGCATAAACATGTATGTAATTAGCTGCCAAACGCTGAATTTTGGAGAGTCAAAATAATATACACCAAGTAATTCAATCAATGATATTCCCTTGCTTTCAAAAATAGCGGTGGCAATAAAAAAGATGATATTAATAATAAGGAGGTTTTTTACAACCGGCGGAATATTTGAAAAGGGAGATGATCGGAATGTACTCATGTATAATAGGTATGTGCTTTAGTTTTTGTCAAATTTTTGTATCAATTCATCTAAGGTGATAGTTATGATTACCGGTTTTCCGCTTAAAGATGCATTCGGCATTTCGCAGGCAAAAAGTTCATCAATCATCATATTCATTTCCTCTGCAGATAAGGAGGTGCCGGTTTTTATAGCAGTATTTCTGGCCAATGTTCGGGCCAGATTATCTCGTTTATTTAATTTTAATGCCAACTGATTATTTTTAAAACCCTCTATCAGATGTTCCAGCATTTCTATTTCGCTGATGTTGCTGCTAATGTCTGCCGGAATTCCCTCTACTATGACCGTATTTTTTCCAAATTCCCTGATCTGAAATCCCAATGCCTGAATATCCGGCAGCAAATCTCGTACAAGTTCAAAATCCCCCAGATTTAACGTAACAGTTTGTGGAAACAAACTTTGCTGACTGGCACCTTTCCTGTTTTCAAGCTGTTCCAGAAAGCGCTCGTATAAAATCCGCTCATGCGCCGCCTGCTGATCAATCAGCATAAATCCGGATTTAATTTGCGAAATAATAAAACGGTTATGTAACTGAAATATCTGTCTTTCGCCGATTTTTTTTATAGACTGGTTGTCTAAATCAATGCCGCGGTTTCCGGGCATTTCAATCTCCTGTTGCTTATGACTATCAGATTGAACGATTTCATACAAAGACCCCCAGTTCTTTGCTGAAGTTCTTTGGGTTTCACCCGAACTCCGTAAAAAAGGGATTTCCCGTTCGGTGTTTTTTTCTGATGCAAAAGGGTTAAAATCAGGATTAAAACTAATTTGCGGTGGAACTATATCTTCCTGAGCTTTCAGCGTGATCATCTGGCTGAAACCAGTTTCCTGATTAAAATCGAGTGTGGGACTGATGTTGTATTTACCAAGCGCCCGCTTTACCGCAGAGCGGATAATTGCATAAATGGCTTTTTCATCCTGGTATTTAATCTCGGTTTTGGTAGGATGCACATTGATGTCGATTTTTGTCGGATCAATTTCAATAAATAACACATACAGCGGAAAACTCTCCGGAGGCAAAACTTCGCGGTAAGCAGTTAAAACTGCATGATTTAAATAAGGGTCTTTTATAAAACGATTGTTGACGAAAAAAAACTGCTCGCCCCTGGTTTTTTTTGCAAACTCGGGCTTGCCAGCATAGCCTTTTAACTGAATAATGGTGGTATCTTCTTCTACCGGCACTAATTTTTGATTATAGGCATTCCCGAACAGATGGATGATACGCTGTTTCAAACTTCCCTTAGGTAAATGAAAAACCTCATTACCATCATGGTGCATGGTGAAAAATATATCGGGTTTAGATAAGGCTACTCGCTGAAATTCATCAATTATATGACGCATCTCGACCGAATTTCCTTTCAGAAAATTACGGCGGGCCGGAGTATTGTAAAATAAATTTTTAACGCTGATACTGGTCCCCGGCATAGCAGACACCGGTTCCTGACTAATCAGTTCGGATGCTTCTATACAGATACGGCTTCCCAGTTCATCATCATGCCGGCGGGTTTTCAGTTCAACCTGGGCAATGGCGGCAATGGAAGCCATGGCTTCGCCGCGAAAACCCATGGTACGGATGGCAAAAAGATCTTCCGCTTTGCGAATTTTAGAAGTTGCATGCCTTTCAAAACACATCCGGGCATCTGTAATGCTCATGCCGCATCCATTATCAATAACCTGTATCAGTGATTTCCCGGCATCCTTAATTAATAATTGGATTTTATCAGCGCCGGAATCAATGGCATTTTCAATCAGTTCTTTTACTGCCGATGCCGGTCTTTGCACTACTTCACCTGCGGCAATTTGGTTGGCCACAGAATCGGGTAAAAGCTGTATTATATCAAACATAATTGCCGCTAAAATAGCTAATTTATTTTGCTCAGCTGCTGATTTGTATGGTGCAGCCTTGTAATTTTGAGGTAATATATTTTAGTTTTGTGAAGGTCAGCTCACTTAGATAAAGGTTTTAAATTTCAGAGCTTGCCGGATTGCATATTTTAAAATATGGCAAAGTTAGATTTCCTGTTTAAGATTAATCTTCGTCTCTATGGTTTATATTTACCGCATGAAAACCTTTTTATTTTTATTGTCGGCTGTTTTATTAGCCTCCTGCTCCACAAAAAAACAGGCCGATCTGCTTGTTTTTAATGCCAGAGTTTACACCGTAGATGACCAGTTTTCTGTTGCCGAAGCATTTGCTGTTGCTGATGGGAAAATTCTGGAAGTCGGGAAATCTGATGACTTAAAAAGAAAATACGAATCTAAAGAATTGCTGGATGCCGAAGGTAAATCCATTTACCCGGGTTTTATAGACGGACATGCACACTTTTACCGGTATGGTGAAGGACTTCAGAATGCAGACCTGGTAGGAACTCAAAGCTGGGAAGAGATTCTCGAAAAGTTAAAAGTATATGCTGTTGAAAATAAAGAAGGATGGATCATTGGCCGGGGATGGGATCAGAACGACTGGTCAGAGAAAAATTTTCCTTCCAATGAAAAATTAAATGAACTTTTTCCCAACCGTCCGGTGGTTTTAACCCGGATAGACGGTCATGCTATTATCGCCAACCAGGCCGCTTTATCTTTGGGAAATGTAAAACCTGGTCAGAAAATGGAAGGTGGAAATATTGAAATGGTTAACGGTAAACTGACCGGTATTTTAATAGATAACGCTCAAAATTTGATCTACTCAAAAATCCTCGGGTCAAATGCAACCCAGTCCAGAGAAGCTTTGCTTGATGCGCAGAAAAATTGTTTTGCTGTAGGCTTAACATCAGTTGTTGATTGCGGACTGGACTTTCCGACTGTCGATATCATAGATAATCTGCAAAAAAGTAATGATTTGAAAATGCGTATATACGTTATGCTTTCAGATGATTCATTGAATTATAATTATCTTTTTAAAAAGGGCGCCGTTAAAACCGATAGATTAAATGTCCGCTCATTTAAGGTTTATGCCGATGGTGCTTTAGGTTCTCGAGGAGCCTGTATGCTGAAACCCTACACAGATAAACCCAATCAAACCGGTTTTTTGCTAAGCAGCAGCAATCATTATGAAAATGTAGCCCGTAAAATTTACGATAAAGGATTTCAAATGAATACCCATGCTATTGGAGATTCGGCGAACAGAGAAATATTGAAAATTTACAGCCGTATATTAAATGGTAAAAATGATTTACGCTGGAGGATTGAACATGCACAAGTTCTGTCTCCTGACGATTTTAAATTATTTGGCGAAAATAATATCATCCCATCAGTTCAGAGTACGCATGCCACTTCTGATATGTACTGGGCCGGAGATCGGATTGGTGCAGAGCGGTTGAAATCTGCGTACGCATACAAGCAATTGCTGCAGCAAAATGGCTGGCTGGTACTTGGAACAGATTTTCCGGTAGAGAATATAGATCCCATGCTCACGTTTTATGCTGCAACTGTAAGAAAAGATTCCAAAGGTTTTCCTGATAAAGGTTTTCAGATGGAAAATGCCTTAAGCAGGGAAGAAGCATTACGCGGCATGACCATTTGGGCTGCTAAAGGAAGTTTTGAGGAAAAGGAAAAAGGCAGCATTGAGGCCGGAAAGTTTGCTGATTTTATTATTATGGATCAGGATATTTTGAAAGTTGAAGACAGCAAACTATTAAACAGTAAAATTTTAAAAACTTTTGTAAATGGTGAAAATGTATTTAGTAAATAAACTGATGAAATTATATGTGCCTTTTCTGGCCATTTGCATAGTGCAAATACTTTCTTTAACTGCCTGTGCAAAAAACTCAGACCATCGTGAGAACGAGAAGAAGCTTTTTGAAGATAAAGTTTTGGAGCGAAGTACGGTGTTGCTTAACAATCAAAAAAAGATAGTTCCTTTAAAAAACATAGAGGCTTTAAAAATTGCGAGCGTAAATATGGGCTCTGTTTACTCTTCTGTGTTTGACAGCTTATTGAACAAGTATTCCTCGGTCAGCAGTTTTTCTGCAACAGCTTATAATTCTGATTCCTTAACTCTTGACGACCTGAGTGATGACCTGAAGTTTTTTAATACGGTAATAATACAACTTACTGATCAATCGGTTAAAGACCCTGCAACTATTGGATTTTTGCTTGACAATCAGCGTAATAAACAGATTATAATCTGTTTAAACGGCGATGATAAAAGTTTAAAATTACTTGACGCAATCAATGCACCGGTTATCTGGACAGAGAAAAAATCAGATGAGGCCGCAGCGTATACAGCACAATTGGTTTTTGGTGGCGTTTCCGCGAAAGCAAAACTGAAAAAAAATATATCTCAAAAATATACTGATGGAAGCGGATTTGAAACCTCTGTAACCCGTCTTAAATATTCTGTTCCCGAAGAAGTAGGAATTAATACTTCGGATCTTAATCCGATAAATGATATTGTTGCCGAAGCAATACGCGAAAAAGCAACGCCGGGAGCAGTGGTAATGGTTATTAAAGATGGAAAGGTGATCTTCAACAAAGCATATGGAAGTCATACCTATGCCGCTACTATTCCTACAAAAATTACCGATATTTTTGACCTTGCTTCTATCACTAAAATTTCTGCTACCACCATGTCTGTGATGCATCTATATGAGCAGGAAAAGCTGAAACTGGATACAAACATCGGCGCTTATATTCCCAAAGCCCGTAAAAACGGTAAAAATGAAATAACCGTTAAAGAAGTAATGATGCATCAGGCAGGATTTGTGCCCTTTATTCCTTTTTATAAAAGTATAAAATCGACGGATTATCAGTCAGATTCTTCCTCTGCTTATCCTGTTAAAGTAGCAGATAATTATTATCTGCGTAAGCGGTATTTTGAAGAAGTAATGTGGCCACAAATGCTTAAAAGCCCGGTTCTAACCCGCGGCAAATATGTTTACAGCGATTTAAGCATGTATTTTATGCAGGATATTGTTGAAAGGCAATCGGGCCAGCGCCTTGAAAACTATGTTCAGAAAGAATTTTATCAACCATTGGGGATGAAAACTGCCGGTTTTAATCCCAGAAACCGATTCTCGAAAGATCAGATCATCCCCACTGAAAATGATATTCATTTCAGGAAAACCTTATTGGAAGGATATGTTCATGATCAGGGAGCGGCAATGGCAGGGGGAGTTGCAGGTCATGCGGGTTTGTTTGCAACCGCAAATGATCTGGCAATTCTGTATCAAATGCTTTTAAATCGCGGCAGTTACGGCGGCCAAACCTATTTTAGACCTCAAACTGTGGATTTATTTACTGCCCGTCAATCTCCGGCCAGCCGAAGGGGTTTAGGCTTTGATCGCTGGGATCCGGAAAGTAAAAACGGCTATCCGTCTAAACTGGCATCGAGCGAAACGTATGGTCATACGGGTTATACCGGAACCTGTGTTTGGGTAGATCCGAAGTATAATTTGGTTTATATTTTCTTGTCGAACCGGGTAAACCCGGAGGTAAGTGATCAGTTGTCGAAGTTAAATATCAGGAGCAGAATTCAGGACGTAGTATATAATTCTATTATTAAAAGTGATATTGCAGGTAAATAAGGGTTTTAAATTAATTTTACTTATTTTAAGAAAAAACCACACTATGAGAAATTCAATAAATACCTGGAGTTTAATGCTGATCGTTTCAGTATTTATTACATCCTGTTCGTCAAAATTGAGCAATCCGAATATAGATAAGCTTGAAACTCAGGAGCAAGTTCTGAAGAGGTCAACCGAACTTAATAATACCAAGCTTGAACTTGAAAAAGAAAAGCTTCGGAATGCTAATCTGGTATCTGATGTTGATAATATTAATAAACAGGCATCCGCTTCTTCAGAAAGAGCAAAGGATTTATCTGCACGTTTGAGCCGAAATCCCGGTGATCAGAGCTTATCCCGCAAGGCCGATAATGCTGCCAAAGAGTCAGCAAGAGATGCTAAAAGAGCCCGGAAACTAAATAACGACCTGGACAAATCAACCACTGAAATCAGAAATCTGGAAAGAAAAATAAAAGATTTGGAATCTGAACTTGATGAAATGAAGTCGAAAGTTGAATTTGTTCCTAACCAGAATAATTAATAATAACTTAAGCCAGCTAATCAGCTGGCTTTTTTGTTACAATCAGCAAACATTTATATCCTTTCAAAACCTTTATTTTGGATTTGACTTTTCAAATTAATTAATGCCATTATTAATATTTGGACAAGCTTTTGATCTCATTATTTTTTGATTTAATAAAATGGCAGAATTAATCTTCTGCAAACAGAAAATCATTAAATTACAAAACGATTTAAACAGATGAAAATAGGGATTGTATGCTATCCTACCTTCGGTGGTAGTGGAGTTGTAGCTACAGAATTAGGTAAGGCCTTAGCCGATAATGGTCACCAGGTACATTTCATTACTTACAGTCAGCCGGCAAGACTGGATTTCTTTTCAGAAAACCTCTTTTACCATGAAGTATCTGTATCCAACTATCCTTTATTTGATTATGCACCCTATGAATTAGCGCTGGCCAGTAAATTAGTAGATGTAGTAAGGTTTGAAAAATTAGACTTGCTGCATGTTCATTATGCTATACCCCATGCTTCTGCCGCATTTATGGCCAAGCAAATATTAGCCACTTTTGGAATACAAATTCCGGTTGTAACCACTCTTCACGGGACAGACATTACATTGGTTGGGAAAGATCCTACCTATAAACCGGTGGTTACGTTTTCAATAAATCAATCTGATGGTGTAACTGCTGTTTCTCAAAACCTTAAAGAAGACACTTATAAGCATTTTGATATATTAAATGAAATTCGGGTCATTCCTAATTTTATAGATTTGAAGAGGTTTACCTTAAAGCCTAAAGATCATTTTAAAAAGGCAATCGCTCCACAGGACGAACGGATAATTGTTCATACATCCAATTTCAGAAAAGTAAAAAGAACTCAGGATGTGGTTCGGATTTTTGAAAAAATATTAAAAGAAGTTCCTTCAAAATTACTCATGGTGGGGGATGGTCCGGACAGAGTATATTGCGAGCAATTATGCAGGGAACTAAATATTAGCGAAAATGTCCGCTTTTTAGGTAAGCAGGATGCTGTTGAAGAGATTCTTTCTGTTTCTGATCTTTTTATCATGCCGTCAGAATCAGAGAGCTTTGGTCTGGCTGCCTTAGAAGCTATGGCCTGTAAAGTACCTGTAATCACCTCAAACACCGGCGGTTTACCCGAATTAAATGTTAACGGTGTAACGGGTTTTATGGATAACATCGGCGATATTGACGCTATGGCCGGACACGCCATTCATATTTTAAAAGATGATGAAACGCTCATGCTCTTTAAAGAAAACGCTCTTAAACGTGCAAAAGATTTTGACCTGAGTTTAATTTTGCCTCTTTATGAAGAATATTATAAGGAAGTATTAGATAAAACTCTGGTTAATTAACATTGCTACCGAGTCTCTGCAAAGAGTAAACAAACAGGAGCGCCTACAGCTATCTTTTTACCGGTTTCTGAAAGCAGCCCGGTTTTCTTATTTCTTTTAAAAATCACAATCTCATCACTATTCTGATTGGCTACCAGCAGGAATTTTCCGTCGGGAGTGAGACCAAAATTTCTGGGTGTTTTTCCGGTTGAAGATTGCCTTCCTGTAAAGGATAATTCACCATTCTTTGCAATAGAATAGATTACCAGCTCGTTGGCATCGCCGCGATTAGAAGCATAGAGGAATTTCCCATCTCCGGAGATATGAATATCAGCGGCTCCAACAGCTCCATTAAATCCCGAATCAAGCATACTAATCGTTTGTTTCAGTTTCAGATCTTCCTCCTGATAATCATAAACGGAAATCTCAGCAGTTAATTCATGAATGAGATAGGCAAATTTTCTCTTTGGATGAAATGTTAAATGGCGTGGACCACTGCCGGCTTTAACGGCAACAGGAGTGCTGGGAGTTAGCACATTGCTTCTTTCAGAATGGCTGATGCTGTAAGAATTAATTTTATCTGTTCCGAGATCTGCCGCAAACAACATTTTTTCATCCGGGGACAAAACTGTGGAATGCACATGAGCCTTCTCCTGCCTTTTGGTATTTATACTATTCCCCGTATGCTGAATTGTCTGAATGGCTTCAGTTAAAGAACCATTTTCGAGTGTATTGAAAACGGACAAATTTCCTCCGGAATAATTCCCTGCAAATACATGTTTCCCTTCTTTATCAATGCTGATATAACAGGGATCATCGCCCATAGAAGAAACTTTGTTCAGGAAAGTTAATTCCCCTTTTTGCGAATTAAAGGAGAATGAACTAAGCGATCCAAGCGATTTACCTAACTCGTTGACGGCATATACATAGTTTTGATTCTCAGAAATGCAGAGATAAGAGGGGTTTTCTACCCCTTTTGCCAGAGATTTAAATTTAAATTCTCCCGTATGGGAATTAAAATGGTAGATATAAATTCCCTCGCTTTTACCGGTGGTAGTATAGGTGCCGATAAGAAGATTGTATGATCCTTTTTTGGAAGTTCTTTGGGCTGAAGAAATGGCGGGAACAAGCAGGATAAGTGAATTCAAAAATAGCAACAGAGTAAATTTCATAAAAGCAAGATAAGCTTAATACGTTCTGCTGCAAAGCATATAAAAAAAATACCTCCTGGTCTCCGGAGGTATTTTTTAATTAAGATTTTATCAGGTGTTTCAACTGGATGATTTCCTTTTCTTCCAAATATCTCCAGCGGCCACGCGGAAGATCTTTTTTGGTAAGATGTGAATACACCACACGGTCAAGTTTTACAACTTCATATCCAAGGCTTTCAAAAATTCTTCTCACAATTCTGTTCTTTCCGCTATGAATCTGAATGCCGATTTCATTTTTAGCTCCTCCGGCAACATAAGTAACCTGGTCGGGCTTAATCAAACCATCTTCAAGCTCTAAACCAAATGTAATCTTATTCAGATCTCCCTGGGATAAATTGCGGTTAAGTTCAACCTGGTATATTTTAGTTACGTTATTTCTTGGATGCGATAGTTTTTCTGCAAGATCCCCGTCATTGGTCATCAAAAGCAAACCGGTAGTATTACGGTCAAGTCTTCCAACCGGATAGATACGTTCACGGGAAGCTTTTTCAACCAGACTCATCACGGTTTTACGTTCCTGAGGATCTTCCGTAGTAGTGATATAATCTTTGGGCTTGTTCAGCAGAACGTACACCATTTTCTCCCGCTTCAGAGTTTCTCCGTTATAACGGATCACATCCTTATACGGATCAATTTTTAAACCCAGTTCTGTAACGGCTTCCCCGTTTACAGAAACTACTCCAGCAGAAATTAATTCATCGGCCTTACGGCGTGAACATATTCCGGCATTGGCAATGTAACGGTTCAAACGGATTGTTCCGTCGTCATCTTTTGCAACGCTTGGTCTTTTACTTCTGTTATTTGATTTCAGTCGTTCTTCTGAACTCCACTGACGATCATCACTTTTATATTTAGGTCTTTCAAATGAACCGGAATCATCCGCAGATGATCGGGATTTAAAAGGCTTGTCATTAAATCTTTTGGGAGCAGCGCTTCTTTCGGCTCCGCTTCGCTCCGAATTTCCGTATGGTTTTCTTTCTCCTTTATTATCGCCGTCGTTGGAACGTGAGCTATATAGCTTTCTTTCTCCCTGCGGCTTATCTCCGTATGATCTTCTTTCTCCTTTGTTATCACCGTCGTTAGAACGTGAGCCGTATGGCTTTCTATCTCCCTGTGACTTATCTCCGTATGGTTTTCTTTCTCCTTTGTTATCGCTGTCGTTAGAACGTGAGCCGTATGGTTTTCTTTCTCCTTGCGGTCTATCTCCGTATGGCTTTCTTTCTCCTTTGTTATCGCTGTCAGTAGAACGTGATCCGTATGGTTTTCTTTCTGAGCGGTTATCATCTCCGGTAGGGCGTGAACCATATGGCTTTCTATCACCTTGCGGACGATCATTGCCGAATGATCTTCCCTCTGAACGGGAATCGCCAAATGAAGAGCGGCTTCCAAATGATTTTTTCTCTCCAAAAGATTTCCCATCCGAGCGTTTATTATCCGGATTGAATGATCTTTCTGAGTTAAACGATTTCTTTTCTCCAAAAGATCGGTCACTGTTGTAGGTTTTTTTATCAGTCCGGGAATCATCGCCGGCAGAGCGGGAGAATGATCTGTTTTCTTTGTTAAAACCCGGTTTCCCGAATCCTGCTTTGAAGGGGCGCTTAGGGTCTTCCCCAAACAATTTCTTTTTCGTGCTGTTAGAACTTTCGGGTCTTTCGAATTTACTCCGGTTAGTTTGTGAAGATCCCTGCTCCGGTCGGGCAGATTTGTTGAAGTTGCTGGACTTGTCGTCGCGACTGTTCCTGTTTTTTTTGAATGGCATGATACACTTTTAAACTCTTAAAAAGAGCGGCTACAAATGTACGCAAAAATTACGGATTCGGGCGGATAGGGATCGTTTTTAGTATGAATTTATGAACGAAAAATCATAGTGTTTTGCGAGACTTGAAACAGCAGTTTTTGCTAACTATTTGATAATTAGACTTATATTTTGTACTTTTGGAAACTTTTTAGCTTTTAACTTAAAAAAGAGAGGAATAAATGGTAAAAAAACATATGATTACTTGTGGCTTAATGCTGGTCATTTTACTTACTGCAAAATTATTTATTTTCAGTTCCAGAATTAACCCCATTGAAGTAATAAAGTTTAATGAACAGCATCCGGAAAAAGAAATAGAAACAGTAAATTACTATCAGACTTTAAGCTTCGCCGATGAAAATCTTCCGGCACAGGAAGTAAAAGTAAAATGGAGAATGAAGAAGATGCTTGATTCTCATAAACACAGTAAACTTCAAACAAATAAGCTGCATCAAAAAGCCGCAATTTGGTTTCCGGTGATGGAACCTATCTTAAAACGTTACGGAATACCAGCTGATTTTAAATATATGCCCCTTGTAGAAAGCGGGCTTCAGGCCGGTACATCTCCAAAAGGTGCTTCAGGTTACTGGCAATTTATGCCCCAGACGGCCCGTGACTTCGGCTTACGTGTAAATTCTGAGGTTGATGAACGTCAGCAGGTTGTTAAATCAACTGTAGCAGCTGCTAAATATCTGCGCTCTTTATATAAAGAATTCGGAAGCTGGACATTGGCTGCTGCCGCATACAATATTGGAGAAGGAAGTTTAAAAAGACAAATGGCTCGTCAGGATGAGGATAATTATTTCAGACTGAAACTGAACAGGGAAACAGCAACCTATGTTTACAAGCTGATATCCATGAAAGAGATTATAGAAAAGCCACGCTTGTATGGGTATAAAGGTAAAGCAAGCAGAAAGCTGGAAAAAAAGCAACCAAAAACAGCGTATTTTAAACCTGTAGCCCAAAATACTAATATGCTTGCAATGCAAATTTTACAGAACTAATTTATCTTAATAAAAATTAAAGGCCTGAGCATGCTCAGGCTTTTCTTGTTTCCAGGATGAATGATTCTGACTTAGGCTTAACATAAAGCCAGCTTAAAAAATCGCATCTTTACAAAATTTTTCAGACTGCTGTTTTATATATGAGTAAATCACATACCGACCTTGGGGAGCAAAGTGAAGTTGAAGTTTTGGGTGCCCGGGTTCATAATTTAAAAAATATTGACGTTTCTTTTCCACGCAACAAACTGGTTGTTATAACGGGTTTAAGTGGTAGTGGAAAATCATCATTAGCTTTTGATACCATATATGCGGAAGGGCAGCGGCGCTATATGGAAACGTTCAGTGCTTATTCCCGCCAGTTTCTGGGCGGAATCGAACGGCCTGATGTTGATAAAATCTCTGGTTTAAGTCCGGTTATTGCTATTGAACAAAAAACCACCAGCAAAAACCCCCGTTCAACCGTAGGGACCATCACTGAGATCTATGATTTCATGCGCTTACTTTTTGCCCGTATTGGGGATGCCTACTCCTATGTGACGGGTGAAAAGATGGAACGGATGTCTGAAGATCAGATCATTAAAAATATTCTTGAAAAATTCGATGGTCAGGCTGTCAATATTCTTGCGCCGGTAGTTAAAGGCCGGAAAGGGCATTACCGTGAACTTTTTGAACAGATCAGGAAACAAGGTTATTTAAAAGTTCGCGTGGACGGAGAAATTCTGGATATTACTCCAAAAATGCAACTCGATCGCTATAAAATTCACGATGTTGAGATGGTGATTGATCGTCTGTTGGTGAGTCAGGCAGATAAAAAACGCTTGTACGATTCCATACAGTCGGCCATGAAAGTCTCTAAAGGCATCATGAAAATCAGCGACAAAGAGAACAATGAATATTTTTATAGTAAGTTTCTAATGGATCCCATTTCCGGGATTTCATATGACGAACCTCAGCCAAATACATTTTCGTTCAATTCACCTTATGGTGCATGCGACCGTTGCGGTGGCCTGGGGTATATATTTGAAGTAGATCAGCATTCGGTTATTCCAAATCCCAAATTAAGTATCATGCAGGGAGGATTGGCTCCTCTAGGCGAATACCGCGAAACATGGGTTTTTCAAATCCTTAAAGCACTTTCAAAAAAATACAATTTTTCATTATCGGCGCCTATTGAAAAAATCCCTGCTGAAATAATTGAAATTATTCTCAACGGCGCTCCGGAAATTATTACTGTTCCTGTTGAATACAATAAATGGAATGTTCAGAATTACCAGATCTCATTCGACGGAATAATTAAGATGCTGGAAGAGCAAACCGAAAAAAGAGGGGATGCAATTGGCGAAGACCTTGAAAATTTCAGGGTTTTGAAAACCTGTCCAACATGTCATGGAGCCCGTTTAAAAAAGGAATCGCTGCATATAAAGGTTGGTGAGAAAAGTATTTTTGAATTGGCGAGTATGGATATTTCAACTCTTTCATCATGGTTTGAAGATATTGAATCAAAATTAAGTGATCGTCAAAATACCATTGCAAAAGAAATTCTGAAAGAGATCAGATCCCGGATTGGATTTTTATTGGATGTGGGATTAAATTATCTCACCCTGGACAGAACTGCACGTACTTTATCAGGAGGAGAAGCACAGCGGATCCGGCTGGCTACCCAAATAGGATCGCAGCTGGTAAATGTTTTGTACATTTTGGATGAGCCCAGTATCGGGCTTCATCAGCGGGACAATGCCCGGTTAATTTCAGCTTTAAAAAATCTTCGGGATATAGGAAATACCGTGTTGGTTGTAGAACATGATAAAGATATGATCATGGAAGCAGATCATGTTATCGATATGGGACCAGCAGCGGGAATTCATGGAGGTGAAGTTGTTGGGCAGGGAACTCCAAAGCAATTCGCGAAAGCAAACACATTAACAAATGATTACATCAGCGGAAGGAAAGAAATTTCCGTCCCGCAAGCCCGTAGAGAAGGTAACGGGAAATCATTAATTATCAAAAATGCTACAGGCAATAATCTAAAAAATGTATCAGTAGAATTTCCGCTCGGTAAATTCATCTGCGTAAGCGGGGTTTCAGGAAGCGGCAAGTCTACATTGATTGCAGAAACGTTGTATCCGGTATTGAATCATCATTTTTTCAGGGCAAAGAAAAAGCCGATGCCCTATAAAAAGATCGAAGGTCTGGAACATATCGATAAGGTGATTGAAATTGATCAGAGCCCAATCGGTCGCACACCGCGATCTAACCCCTCAACCTATACCGGTGTTTTTTCTGATATCAGAAATTTATATGTGATGCTTCCCGAAGCCCGCATCAGGGGATATAAACCCGGTCGTTTTTCATTTAACGTAAAAGGCGGCAGATGCGAAACTTGTCAGGGAGCGGGAATGAAAGTGATTGAGATGAATTTCCTGCCGGATGTTCAGGTTCCATGTGAAGAATGCAACGGCAAACGGTATAACCGGGAAACTTTGGAAGTTCGCTACCGCGGAAAATCCATAAGCGATGTTCTGGATATGAGCATTGAAGAAGCAGTTCCGTTTTTTGAACCGATACCGGCTATCTATCGCAAAATTAAAACGCTGAATGATGTGGGATTGGGTTATATTAAATTGGGTCAATCTTCCACAACATTATCAGGAGGCGAAGCACAACGGGTAAAACTCGCTACTGAATTATCAAAAAAGGATACCGGAAATACCTTTTATATTCTGGATGAGCCTACCACAGGTTTGCATTTTGAAGATATCAGCGTTTTACTTGGCGTACTCAACCGTTTGGTTGATCATGGAAATACCATTTTGGTAATAGAGCATAATCTGGATGTGATAAAAGTTGCCGACTGGGTGATTGATCTGGGGCCAGAAGGAGGTAAAGGAGGAGGAGAAATTTTGTTCGCCGGCACTCCGGAAGGATTAACAAAAGTGAAAAAATCACATACCGGTATTTTTTTAAAGAAAGAAATGGGTAGTTAAGAAGCTCGAAAATCTCTATTTTTAAGAATGCTAAACCTTCTTACCTGTGAACAAATTCGCTTAACAGATCAATACACCATTCAGAATAAACCTGTTTCATCATTAGATTTGATGGAATCTGCAAGCTGTGCCTTTGTTGGAGCTTTTAAATCTGAATTTCCGGATATTAATATTTCAATCTGTATCTATTGCGGAACCGGGAATAATGGAGGAGACGGACTGGCAGTAGCCAGATTGTTGAAAGAAGCAGGCTATGAGAAAGTTTCAGTTCAGGTAGTTCGTTTTTCTGAAAAGTCTACGGCTGATTTTGACGAAAATCTGAAAAGACTCAAACTAACCGGTATCACGGTTTTGGAGATCCATGAAAATGATAATCTAATTTTAGAAAGTTCAGATCTGATTATTGATGCGCTTTTAGGTTCGGGATTAAATAAGCCATTAGATGGCTTTTTGAAAGAGTTTGTTCGCCATATTAATTCTCAGAATAAAAAAATTGTTTCGATAGATGTTCCATCAGGATTTTTTGCTGAAGGTAAAATCGATACAAAAAATGTTTGCATTCATGCAGATCTGGTCCTTACGTTTCAGAGGCCTAAAATAAATTTTTTCTTCCCTGAATCCGCGGAAGCATTGAAGAGATTTAAGGTTGTGAATATTGGTTTGGACGATAATTTTATTCAATCGCTTGAAAGTGAATGGAGGTTGACCGAAGATTCTGATATTCATCATATTCTGAAAGCACGGCGAAATTTTTCACACAAAGGAACTTACGGACATTCATTAATCATAGCCGGGAGTGAAGCAACAATGGGAGCCGCACTTTTATGTGCTGATGCTTGCTTGCATGCCGGTTCCGGATTGACTACAGCCTGCATTCCGCTGCAGGGATTAACAGCATTAAATTGCTATTGTCCTGAAGTGATGGCTTTAGTTAGAGGAGATGATAATATTTCTCAAATCAGGTCCGGCAAATTTAAGACTATAGCGATAGGTCCGGGATTGGGAATTGGATTAGAGGAAATCAGTCTTTTGAAAGAAGCCTTAAATTTGGAATCACTTCAGTTGATTTTAGATGCCGATGCTTTAACTATTTTATCAAAAAATACAGAACTGATAAAGCTGCTTCCGTTAAATACAATCATCACACCTCATGTAAAAGAATTTGACCGGCTATTTGGTACCAATGATAACTGGTGGGACAGGCTTCAGCTGGCAAGAGAAAAAGCTTCAGAATTACAGATTGTGATTCTACTGAAGAATCAATATACGTTTGTTATTACTCCGGATAAAAATATACACATCAATCCGAACGGAAATCCGGCGATGGCCAGCGGCGGAATGGGAGATGTATTAACCGGAATTATTACTGCTTTGGCGGCTCAGGGATATGCGGCAGATGAAGCAGCAATTGCTGCTTGTTATATCCATGCACTTTGCGGCGATATAGCACATAAAAAAGACGGAATGTATTGCATCCCGCCCAGATATATTATTTCGAAAATCCCCTCGGTTATAAACTCGTTGGCAAACAACAGTTAGAATTTAGATTGATCCTATCACCATCATTTGATCCATGGTTGGGTTAACACTTCCACCGCGGGGTTCTAAAGTAACTGCAAAAGCCTGTGCATTAGTAACAGTTTTCATTTTTTTCATTCCCGAGTCATCAGTCTTCATATCAAAAACCCCAAGATCTACCGGCTTGCCGTCAACCATTGCCCATAACTGGTATTGGTGAGTGGTATCATTTTCGGGCATTTTCATCGCCGACATATCAATCATTACTTCTTCTTTAACAGGATTAAATGCCACCATCATGCTCGCCTGAGGCGCCTGCTTGGTACCTGCAAGTTTTATTAATTTCACTTCCGGACTACGCAGTATGTTTAATGTCTGCTGAGTTTGATCCAGTTGATCAATCATGAAATTTACACGGTTAGAAAATTGCTGATTATTGGTTTCAAGAATGGCTAATTGCTGATTGGATTCCTGTAAACGGGTATATAAAACAAACAAGGCAATAGTACTCAATAACAGCAATGCTACAGAAGCTGCAAAAGCATATTTATAAAATGTATTTGATTTTGCCGAATTAATTGAAGTTACTGTAGTCGTATTTAAATTGGTTACAGTTTCAGATTTTTCAAGTTGATTAAGAACGCGTTCGCGTAAATTTGCAGAGGGACTGACTGCATAGGCCGAAGCGTAATGTTCCAGTCCGGATTCAATGCTGGCAATCTCAGTCCGGATTTCCGGATGCTGAACAGCCATTTGTTCCACCTTAAGCTTTTCTTCAGGGCTTAAATCGCCCATAACGTAAAGCTCTAAAATGCCACTTTCAATATATGATTGTATGTCTTCCACTTTTTAATTAAAAAATTTTCTCAGAGTTATAATAGCCATTCGTAGTCTGGTTTTTACTGTTCCAAGAGGAATACCCAGCTCTTCAGCTGCTTCTACGTGAGTAAAACCTCTGAAATAAACAAGATCTAAAATGCTTTTCTGGTCCGGTTTTAATTTATCCACAAGGTCTTTCACGCCCAGTATATCCGGATTGATGGCAGTGCTTTTCTGTTCATCGATGAAATTTACGGTGTTTTCAATGTCTTGGTTTTTAGAATTATTTCTAAAATCTTTAGAACGAATTTTATCTATAGAAAGATTCCGGGCTAAATTAACCATCCACGTAAAAAGCCTTCCTTTCGCCGAATCAAAGGAGTGGAAAGAGTTCCATATCTTCACAAATGTTTCCTGAAGTAAATCTTCAGCTATTTCTTCATGCTGTACAATTCTGTAAATTACCCCATATAATGAGGAGGAATACATGTCGTATAAAGCTTCAGCTCCAATTTTATCCTTTTGCCTGAGAGCATGTATAAGTTCGGTCTCGGAAAGGGTTATTTTTTTTTTATTCAATTGGTGTAAAGTTGAAGCTTGCATTTAAAAATCAAATAAGTGTTTTTCAGCATGATAGGAAGACCGTACCAGAGGACCGCTTTCTACATATCTGAAACCCATCTCAAGGCCAATTTGTTTGTACCTTTCAAATTGTTCCGGAGTGATCCAGTCGATGACAGGGTGATGCGTTCGGGAAGGCTGTAAATACTGACCTAAAGTAAGAATGTGCACACCAACATTCAGCAGGTCTTGCATAGCTTCTAAAACATCTTCTTCCGTTTCTCCCAGACCAAGCATAATACCTGATTTGGTTCTTAAACCTGCTTCTGATATATGGCGCAGGCATTCCAGACTGCGATCATACTTTGCCTGAATCCGTACTTCACGCGTTAAGCGGCGAACTGTTTCCAGATTATGTGAAACCACTTCCGGCCGTACAGCTAATACTGTTGCCAGGTTAGCCCAAATTCCTCTGAAATCAGGAATTAATGTTTCCAATGTTGTTTCAGGACTTTCACGACGAATAGCATTAATCGTTTCTGCCCAGATAGTAGATCCACCATCTTTCAAATCATCACGGTCAACCGAAGTAATTACGCAATGTTTAACCTGCATTAATTTCACTGAATTAGCTACTCTTTCCGGCTCATCTAAATCAACAGCGAGCGGCCTGCCAGTTGCTACGGCACAAAAAGAACAGGAACGGGTACAAATATTACCCAAAATCATAAAGGTTGCTGTACCGGCGCCCCAGCATTCGCCCATATTCGGGCAATTACCGCTTTCGCAGATAGTATGCAGCTTATGAGTATCAACTAAGCCCCTTACATGGGCATATTCTTTTCCTACCGGAAGTTTAACACGAAGCCAGTTGGGCTTACGTTGCATTTGGTTTACGGGAATAACCGGCAAATCGATCATACAGCAAAAGTAATTATTTTAAGGAAGATTTGGGAGGGGAGAAACCAGTATTCAGATTTTGACACTTAAGTGTATTTAGGAACCGTAAAAAAATGCAGATTAGTCAGTAAGTCAGCAATTTTTATTCATTTTTGAAACTCACAAATTAATGAAGATGGCAACCATACAAACCACATACCTTGGCGAACTGAGAACTGAGGCAACTCATGTACTATCCGGCAATAAAGTTATAACCGATGCCCCTTTAGATAATAAGGGTAAAGGAGAAGCATTTTCTCCTTCCGACTTGTTAACTTCTGCTTTGGGAAGCTGCATGTTAACCATTATGGGAATAGCTGCCCAAGAGCATAATATTAACATGGATGGAACAACCTGCTCGATCACAAAAATTATGGCTTCAGATCCTCGACGTGTTGGGGAAATTCAGATAACGTTTAATTTGCCGCAAGGTGATTATTCTGAAAAAGATAAATTGATACTTAAAAGATCTGCTGAAAATTGCCCTGTTGCCAAAAGTGTTCACCCGGATTTAATACAAAACCTGGTTTTTAATTTTGGCGGAAATGAGTAAAAATGTAAGAAGCAAAGAATAAGAATTTAAGATTATCTAATCCTTGTTCTTTGCTTCTGGTTTTTTATTTTCTAAGCCGTAAGTTGTTCTGCGGTTTCTTCTGCAGAAATTTCTCCATGAGAAGTCTCATAAATGCATTCTCCGTTTTTTATTAACAGAAGCTGGGGAGATTGATGCTGTACCTGAAAAATATCGGCGATAGCGTTAGATATTTCACGATGTTTTATAAGGTCCAGGAAATATAAATTGATATTTTCGGGAATAGCTTCCCAATCCAATTCAAATTTCCGTTTAGCCATCATGCTGATAGAACATCTGGTACTGTGCTTAAATATGACAGAAGCATCAGCTGATGATTTAATCGTTTGTAATTGTTCATTTGATTCTAAAGAAATCCACTTCATTGCTTTTTAAATTTTTCCGGGTCCACACTAACTAATACTGTTGCAATAGGGAAGTTGATGGCACTGTTTTGATTAATATTTTGTTTGCGGGTAGCAAGTTTAAGACCGCCACCCAGGTCTTTATAATTAGTCCATGTGAAAATGCCGGGTTCTTTCTGGCCCTGCAATAAAAATTTCCAGCGATTAATTGTTCCAGTAGCCGGATCGATGTACAGCCAGTACTGATCTCCCGGCGTTAGCCCAACCTTGTCAAAATCAAGGTGCAGAACGTTATATTTCTTTCCATCAACTTCTTCAGCATCTTTAAGTTCTAAATTAACTCCCGGATCTTCCAGTTTAACAGGGACCAGTAGCCAGTAAGAATCATTAACAAAAGAAGCATAGGCTTTTTTAAGATTAACTGCATTGAGAGAGTCAGGAACCGCTGCACCATCTATAAAAGATTGCCCTTTTTGATTCTGCACATTAAATAAAACCAGAAGACTTTTATTGTCGGATGTTTTAGTTTCAAAGCGATAATCTCCGGTGTAGCGATCCCATAAATGAGTTCGGCTGGTAACCGTTTTTCCATCTCTTTCGGGAGCAAATTCAAACATAATATACCGGGATTGCTCCCAAACTTTTTTGCCTCCCGCACTGTTCCAAACGGCATTTACAACTTCAGTTTTTGACTGGCCAAATAGGGTAGACGCTGCCAAAAAAACAAGAGCAAGCGTATAGCAGATCTGTTTCATTGAATATTATTTAACTTAAAATCAGGCATGTATGCAATATGCAAACACATCCTGAAATTACAGTTTACAATAAAGAAAAATGACGGGAAAATGTTTTGCTGATTAGTTTCTCCGGGATTTAGGATAAGAGCCGTAAGCAGGACAAAGTTTAGAAGAACAGGATTCTAACACTGTTGTAACTATAAATAATGCTAGTATACCAATTACTAATCTTTTCATATAAGATGCAGTTTTTATAAAACTATATTTTTTTTGCCGGAAATCAAATTGTTTTAACTCACCAGATTATGCTGAATCTGAGCCATTGTAATGGCTGTAACAGCAGCTTCTTCGCCTTTATTACCATGAATTCCGCCAGCTCTATCCAGAGCTTGTTGTAAATTATCTGTGGTTAATACGCCAAATATAACCGGTTTGTTGTGTTTAATTGAAACATTTGATATTCCATTGGCTACGGCGTTGCAAATAAAATCAAAATGGCGGGTTTCTCCCTGTATAACGCAGCCAAGACAGATAACTGCATTAACCTGTTTAAAGCCTAATAAGAGATCGGCGCCGGAGGTTAATTCAAAGCTGCCCGGTACCTGAAGAGTTTGAATATTATGCTCAAGAGCTCCGTATTTATAAAGTGTTTCTAAAGCTCCATTATACAATGCACCAGTTACTTCAAAATTCCATTGCGAAACTACTATACCGAACTTGTAAGATTTTGCAGATGGAATCTCTAAATGAGAAAAACTAGATAAGTTTTTAAGATTTGTTGCCATGGCCTAAAATAATAAATGGTTGCCAAATTCATCGACAACCATTTGAATAGATATATGTTTTGAAAAATTATTGCTGTGCTTCTGCACGGGCGATATACGAATCAATTACAGAAGCCTCAAAACTTTCGGGGAAATCTGTTTTAATTGTTTTGTATGCATCAGCGGCAGCTTTGAAATTTTTCTCCTCTTCGTACACCAAACCTAATTTCTTTAAGAATAATGGAGAAGTGAAAGAGTTTTTGCTCTTATCAGCTGCTTTTTTATAATACGTTATTGCTTTGCTGTAATCTTTTAATTCACTGTACGAATCGCCAAGCATACCCAAAACAAGCGGATCAATTACCGGACTTCCGGTGCTGCTATATTTACCCAGCGCATCTGCTGCTTTCTGAAACTCGCCCTTTTTTAAATACAAACCACCTAAATAAGCATTGGCAATGTTGGCAGATTTTGTATTTGAATATTCATCAGCAATAGTTTCAAAGCCCGGGTAAGAACCATCACCTTTCAAAGCTTTATCAGTTAATGAATCACTGGCAGCATATGATTCTGCTCTGAACATTTCATTTGCAGCTTTTTCAGCTCTTGGAGCTAAATAAAACTTCTGATATCCAAAGTATAAAAGCACCATAGCCAGAATTGCTCCGCCGATAACTGCTAAACTTTTTGTGTTTTCCTGAATGAAATTTCCTGTGCCTGAAACAGGCTTATCAGATTTTTGAAGGTTTTCTTTATGATCGTTTGACATTTTGTTTTAAAAAATTGAAGATTGCAAAAATACATTTTTAGTGCTAAGTATCAACCTTTAAATAATTTCCCCTGATTTTTTTTAATAAAGGGCTAAACGGCTTCAAAAAGATTAAATTTGTCATCCTAACATGTGGCTCCAAAAATTATCTCTCATCAATTTTAAGAATTATTCTGAGGCAGAACTTCTTTTTTCGCCCTCTGTAAATGCATTTACGGGCAATAATGGAGCGGGTAAAACCAATCTTTTGGATGCAATTCATTACCTGTCGCTTTGTAAAAGTTATTTTAACCCGATAGACGGGCAGCAAATTAAGCAGGGAGAAGAATTTTTCATCATTCAGGGTGCGTTTAATAAAAATGAACAAGATGAAATTGTATCCTGCGGCTTAAAAAGAGCTCAGAAAAAGCAGTTTAAGCGTAATAAAAAAGAATATCAGCGTCTTGCAGATCATATTGGCCTATTTCCGCTGGTCATGATTTCACCCAATGATATAAGTATTATTATCGAAGGGAGCGAAGAGCGACGGCGATTTGTAGATAATGTAATTTCGCAGACAGACAATGCTTATCTGGATGAAGTCCTTCTGTATAACCGCAATCTTTTAACTAGGAATGCACTGCTTCGGCAAATTGCGCTTACAGGTAAATATGATCCCGCATTACTGGAAATTTATGATGAACAGCTGGTTTTATCGGGTAACCGGATCTTTGAAAAAAGAAAAGTTTTCATGCAGACTTTTACCGAAATATTTAATCAGCATTACCGCTACTTAAGTGATGATGCAGAAAGAGTTGAGCTGGTTTATGAATCGCCTTTGTTAAAGGAAGATTTTGCAGAGCTGCTTAAAAAATCTCTTGAGCGTGACCGTATACTGGAGAGAACTACGACCGGTATTCATAAAGATGATCTTACTTTTACTATTCATGGGATGCCACTTAAAAAATTTGGTTCTCAGGGTCAGCAAAAATCTTTTCTGATAGCTTTAAAGCTGGCTCAATATACTTTTCTTCATCGCCAGAAAGGGTTCGAGCCCTTATTGCTGCTCGATGATATTTTCGATAAGCTGGATGATAACAGAACATACAAATTAATGAAAATGGTTTCTGATCAGGATTTCGGCCAGATATTTATAACGGATACAAGCAGAAAACGTATTACAGCTATTTTTAAGGAAATTGAGGTGCAGGTCAGAATTTTTGATATTGATAAAGGAGAAGTAGGTAATTTAGAATAAAAATAATGCTATGGCCAGAACTAATGATAAGTCGATTAAAGATGCCATTGAGCAAATGCTTAAGGTTTATAAGATCAAGCGAAAGTTTGATGAAACCTCCCTTATTGTAGCCTGGCCCGAAATGATGGGCTCTGCCATAGCTAACCGAACGAAAGATATTTTTATTCGAGACCGTAAGTTGTTTATCAGAATAGAATCTGCTGTGATAAAAAATGAATTACTGATGATGCGTTCAAATATTATTGAAAAATTAAATGAACGGGCTGGAAGCAGTATAATAGAAGAGGTAATATTGCTTTAATCCGCCTTTTTAGAACTTTTGCTGTTCTTCATATAGAGGTAATAAAATACGGTAAGGAAAAAAGCAATTCCAAAAGCCCGCACAAAAAATAAGTAATCTGCATTTCTCTCAATACCTGCCAGATAAGAAAAACCCGCAGGAACAATAAGCACCACCAAAAAGAAAATAATATACCGGGCCTGAAAAATTTCCATGGGGATTTAAATTACAAAGTCCCCCTATTATTGGAGGGGGACTTGTGAGTTTTAGAAACGCTCGAAAGCAGAGAAGAAGAAATTTCCTTCAATTTGCGCATTCTCGTCAGAATCTGAACCATGAACTGCATTGGCATCAATAGACTTTGCATATTTGTTACGGATAGTTCCAACGTCAGCTTTAGCCGGATCAGTTGCTCCGATCAGGGTACGGAAATCTTCAATCGCATTTTCTTTTTCAAGAATAGCAGCTACAATTGGTCCGGAAGACATAAAGCTAACCAAATCCTTGTAGAAAGGACGTTCTGCATGAACTGCATAAAATTCTCCTGCTTTAGCATCGCTTAAGCTTGTATATTTTAAAGCAACGATCTTAAATCCGCCTTTAATAATATCATCTAAAATTGCTCCGGTGTGGCCATTGGCTACAGCATCGGGCTTAATCATTGTAAAAGTTCTGTTTGTTGCCATGTTTGTTTTTTCAAAAATTGCTGCAAAACTACAGTTAATTACCCGTATGCTAAAGGATTTAAAAAAATCAACCTTGTCAAATCAGTTATTTTAATAGCTTTGCATTTCTTTTTTATTATAGATGTCAGAAATAGCTTCGCTGAAAGAATTATTAGCACAACCAAAACAAATCGTCATCACAACCCATCACAAACCTGATGGGGATGCAATGGGATCATCCCTTGGTTTGTATAATTATTTAGTTCAAAAAGGGCATCATGTACGGGTTATTACGCCAACAGATTACCCTACTTTTTTGCAATGGCTTCCAAATAATCCGGAAGTTCTTATCTACACTGATAAAAAAACTGAATCAGAATCCTTAGTAGCAAATGCAGAATTAATATTTTGCCTTGATTTTAATGCGCTTTCGCGGATTAATGAGCTTGGAAAATATGTTGGAGAATCCAAGGCTTTAAAGGTAATGATTGATCATCATCTGGAGCCTGAGGGTTTTGATGATTATCGTCACTGGACAATTAACGCCTGTGCCACAGCTCAGCTGGTTTATGATTTCATTGTAAACATCATGGATGAGCGTCATTTTATTAATAAAGATGTGGCCACGTGTTTATATACCGGTATCATGACCGATTCAGGCTCATTCCGGTTTCCAACTACCACAGCCGAAGTTCATCACATAGTTGCTGATTTAATTAACTGCGGAGCCGAAAATTCCCGTATTCATCAGTTAGTTTACGATAATTTCTCAGAAAGCCGCCTGAGGTTTCTGGGTCATTGCCTTATCAACCGGCTGGAAGTTTTTACAGAATACAATTCAGCATTAATTACGGTGACTAAAGATGATCTACAGAAATTTCAGATCACAACCGGCGATACGGAGGGAATTGTAAATTATGCTTTATCTATAAACGGAATTCGTTTGGCGGCTTTGGTTATTGAGCGTCCAGACCGTGTAAAACTGTCTTTGCGTTCAACAGGTGATTTTCCGGCTAACGAAATTTGTAAGAAATATTTTAACGGCGGCGGACACAGAAATGCAGCAGGAGGATTTTCTGATAAGAAAATTGAAGCTGTAGTAGAAGAGATTAAGTCCATTCTGCCTGAATATAAAACACTTTTAATTCAGTAATTAAATTATATTAGAACCAAAATCAAGCGATATAACCGCCAAAACAAGCAGATATTCTGCCGGGGATTATCGCAAAAATCAAATTTAAACAAATGAAAAAAATCGTAATCATTTTAGGGGTTGCAGTATTGGGCTTATCCAGCTGTAAGCAATTTAAAAAAGGTGAAGGGGATATGATGTACAAAATCCACGAAGATAAAAGTGGAGAAACCATCAAAGAAGGAGATTTTGTTGCATTTAATGCGATTGAAAAAACCGAAGAAGATTCAGTTTTGTACAGTTCATATGATTATGATCGTCCGTCTTTATTAGTAAAGGAAAAATCATTGTTTACCGGTGATTTATTTGCTGCATTAGGCATGTTAAGTGAAGGAGACAGCGCTACTTTTAAAATCAATATCGATTCTATGGTAGCTAAAATGGGTCGTCCAAAGCCAACAAATACTAAAGGTAAATACTTGCTTTATGTTATAAAAGTTGATAAAATCATCCCGAAAGGAAAATTAACTGATAGTATTTTCCGCGGTCAGATAGATACTTATTTAAAGGCTGAACAAGACAAAGCAAAAGGCGCTGAAGGTGCAAAATTTAATGCATACATATCAAAAGAAAACTTAAAGCCAACAGTTACAGCTTCCGGTTTAAATTATACAGTTACTAAAGAAGGCAGCGGTCCAAAGCCGGTTGCAGGTGATACTGTTCTTGTGAATTACACCGGAAAATTTTTAAGCGGAAAAGTATTTGATACAAGCTATCCTGAAATTGCCAAAAAAGCAGGTACTTTCAATGCACAGCGCCCATACGAGCCATTAAAAATGCCTGTTGGAATGAACGGTTCTATCCCGGGATTTGAAGAAGGTTTGATGTTATTTTCAAAAGGAACAAAAGCAACTATTATT
Organism: Daejeonella oryzae DSM 19973; assembly: GCF_000422945.1. GTDB lineage: Bacteria > Bacteroidota > Bacteroidia > Sphingobacteriales > Sphingobacteriaceae > Daejeonella > Daejeonella oryzae. The sequence goes on along the minus strand of NZ_AUHA01000002.1, from coordinate 275,254 downwards.
TTGCCTTCTAAACTTGCCTATGGCGAGCAGGGAAGTCAGGGTATTCCGCCATTTACTCCTTTAATTTTCGATATTGAGATGGTAAATATTATTCCTGCAAAACCAGGTTCTGTTAGCCCGCAGCCAGCTCCGGTTCCTGCAAACTAATATTTTCAGAAATAATACTTTCTTAAAGCCTTTCAGTTAATTCTGAAAGGCTTTTTTGTTTAGTTTTGCCCCATGATCTTAACTGATACACATACTCATTTATATTACGAAACCGATACGCAGAAGCTAAACCATCTGATAGAAAGAGGGCTTGAAAATTCGGTAAGCCGATTTTTTCTGCCCAACGTCAATGTGTCTACCATTTCTTTAGTAAATAATCTGGCGGCTTTATATCCTCAAAATTGTTTCCCGATGCTGGGTTTGCATCCCTGCGAAGTTAAAGCAGAAGCTACTGAGGAAGTAGCTGCTTATATAGAAGAATTACAAGCCATCCGGAAGGCAATGGATTTACAAAAATTGTATGCTGTTGGTGAAATTGGAATTGATTTATATTGGGATAAAACAACCCTAAAAATTCAGCAGGAAGCTTTTTTAATTCAAATAAAATGGGCCAAAGAGTTAAATATGCCTATTGTAATTCATTGCCGGGAAGCATTTGATGAAATATTTGAGATTCTGGAACAGGAGAAAGATGAAAAATTGAGGGGAATATTTCATTGTTTTACCGGCAACCTGCAGCAGGCGAAAAGAGTTATCGGTCTGGGTTTTTATTTAGGAATTGGGGGAGTTCTTACATATAAAAATTCCGGTTTGGACAAGGTGATTTCTGAGATTGATCTGAAAGACCTGGTTTTAGAAACTGATTCTCCATATTTAAGTCCTGTTCCTTTTCGGGGCAAGCCAAATGAGAGCAGTTACCTGATTTATATAGCTCAGAAATTAGCAGATTTAAAGCACGTTTCTCTGGATGAAGTGGCCCGTATTACCAGCGATAATTCTTTCAAGGTTTTCGGCATTTAGATTTGGCTGATTAATGATCTGGATTTTTTGTTTTGCAGCAAAAATTTACAACCTTTCAATATTGTATTAATATGTTAATATATCGTCATTCTGAATGATCAACATCTTTGTTATTTATACCGGTGGTACTATCGGAATGATCAATGATCCTGAAACAGGAGCATTAATGCCTTTTAATTTTGATCAGATCACAGAAAATGTTCCTGAATTAAAACGGCTCAATTATAAACTCACAGTACATAGTTTTGATCCGCTGATTGATTCATCCAATATGGATCCGGAGATCTGGATCGGTCTGGCAGATCTGATTGAGAGTAATTATGAAAAATATGATGGCTTTGTAGTGCTGCACGGTTCAGATACCATGTCATTTACGGCATCTGTACTCAGTTTCATGCTGGAGAATTTATCAAAACCTGTGGTTTTTACCGGCTCTCAGCTGCCTATCAATCAAATCCGCACTGATGCAAAAGAAAATCTGATTACAGCTCTTGAAATAGCCGCTGCAACAACGGGCGGTAAGGCAATTGTCCCTGAGGTTTGTATTTATTTTGATTACCAGCTTTATCGGGGAAATCGTACGTTCAAATACAATTCCAGTAATTTCAATGCTTTCCGTTCGCCAAATTATCCCTTACTGGCAAAAGCAGGGGTCTATCTTAAATTTGATACTAAAAACATACGCCAGTTAAGCGGATCTAAACTTAAGGTGCATAAAAAATTAGACAGTAATATTGGAATATTAAAGGTTTACCCCGGTATTGGTCAGCAGGTTGTAAAGTCGGCCTTAGCTGCCGATTGCAAAGCTATTATCATGGAAACGTTTGGATCAGGCAATACAAGCACTAAAACCTGGTTTCTTGATCTTTTGCAGGATGCTATAAACCGCGATATTATTATTGTTGATATATCTCAATGTAAAGTTGGTTCTGTAGAGCTCGGAAGGTATGAAACCAGTAAAAAGCTAAAAGATATGGGAGTGATAAGTGGCTACGACATGACATTTGAAGCTGCGGTAACCAAATTAATGTTTTTGCTTGCTTCAAATCTTCCTGTTGAAGAGATTAAAGTCTTAATTGAAAGTAATCTGAGAGGCGAATTAACCTCCTGAAAAGATTTTTAAAATTAATGCCTCCCCAATTAATTTATTCAAGGAAAAATAGGTTAATTTTAAAGAAATACTAAGGGTGGCATGATGTTTTATAGTAAATAGATAACCTAAAAAACTACTCGATTGAAAAAATTATTACATCTCTTTATACTTGTATTTATTTGTAGCTTTTCCTCAAAATCTCAGGGCTATAAATATAGCCTAAGTGCCGGTGTGGGAGTTACTCAGAGTTATGCGGATGTCTCTAATTCATTAAATCCGCAGCTGGTTTTTCATGCCAACGCTGATTATTACATAAAAGATTTTATAAGTATTGGCGCAGAATTTCAGTCCGGAAAATTAATCAATGGCAGAGAATTTATTGTTCCGGGGGAAAATTATCGAAATTTCTCAGGATATTTTGAAAATGACTTTAAGCAGTTGAATATAAATACAAAGGTTGGTCTGGGCCAGTTTGTTGATTATAGTAATGATGACTTTTTGAAAAAAATTCGCGGCTTATACGCGGGTGTAGGTGTAGGGCTAATTTCCAACAACCAGAAAAATGTCAGACGTTCTTTTTATTCTCCGGAAGATAATGTTTTCTATGATTTTGAAGGAAGCGATTCAGAACGGATGGTAACAATACCCTTTAATGTGGGAATTGATTTATTTTTTAAAAGTAAAAAATTAAGCCCGATGGCTATCGGAATAAATTCACAAATGAATCTGATTCCGAATGACCGTCTGGAAGGCTATGATAAGGATTTTAATAACCGGCCGGATCTATATGCTTTCACTTCTCTCAGTCTGAAGTATCGTTTTGGCTATAGTAATATGTTTAATACCAATATATTCCCCCGCTAAACTTCCTTTGTATATTTGATAAGTCTGAAATAATCAATCAGAACATATCTTGTGGCGAGTGTTATTCTATGGTTCGCTATCAACTTTGTACCGCTATGCTTCTTATCAATTTCAGCCCCTTTCCAAACCTTGAATCAGATCGGATTTATCTAAGGCAAATAACGCCTGAGGATGTTAATCAGGTGTTCGAAATGCGCTCGGATTCGGAAACGATGAGATTTATTCCGAGACCCTTAGCAAAAAACCGGCAGGACGCCCTTAATCATATTGAACTAATCACCAAAGGCATTATGGACAATGAGTATATTAATTGGGGAATAGTGCTGAAGGGAAATGAAAAAATAACGGGTATGATCTGTTTGCTTAGGATGCAGCCTGAAAATTACAGAACAGAGATAGGCTATATTCTGCATCCCGATTTTCAGGGAAAGGGAATAATGGTTGAAGCCGTTAAATTAGTGATTGATTATGCTTTTAACGTTCTTAAATTCCATTCTCTGGAAGCAGTAATTGATCCGGATAATGTAGCTTCAGAAAAAGTTTTGCTTAAGCATTCTTTTGTAAAAGAAGGTTATTTTAAAGAGAATACATTTTATAACGGTAAATTCTTAGATTCCGTTATTTACTCGCTAATTAACCCGGGTAAAAACAATTGAAATTAGCTTTCTTATAATTTGAATTCAACAAAAAAGCCTTTCACAGTTTGTAAAAGGCTTTTTATAAAAATTATTGCGGAGAGGGTGGGATTCGAACCCACGGTACCCTTGCGAGTACACGAACTTTCCAAGCTCGCTCGTTCGGCCACTCTGACACCTCTCCGAAGGGCTACAAAAGTATTAAAATTTTACAGATTCTGCAGTTTGATTTTATAATGATTGAAAAGCAGTGAATTCAGGTTGTGATCATGCATTATAATCCCTCTTTTTCGATATGTTTGCAACTATTAACTCATATAACAAATAGCGCATTTAGATTTAATGCTAAGCCTCGACGAGATTAAAAAACCCATCGCCGATGAACTGGACGTATTTGAAGGGAAGTTCAAAGCTTCTATGCAAAGTTCTGTGCCGCTTCTCGATCGTATAACACATTATATTGTTAAACGTAAAGGAAAGCAGATAAGGCCCATGTTCGTTTTCTTTTCTGCCAGCTTATGCGGCGGAATTACTGATGCCACCCACCGCGGAGCCGCTTTGGTAGAATTACTGCATACTGCCACATTAGTACATGATGATGTTGTAGATAATTCATACGAGCGTCGCGGATTTTTTTCCGTTAATGCCTTATGGAAGAATAAAATTGCTGTTTTAGTAGGCGATTATTTGCTTTCCAAGGGCTTGCTTTTATCTATAAATAACAATGATTTCTCATTGCTAAAGATCGTTTCTGAAGCTGTTCAGCAAATGAGCGAAGGCGAATTACTGCAAATTGAAAAAGCCCGTCGGCTGGATATTGACGAAAAAATATACTACGATGTGATCCGCCAGAAAACGGCCTCATTAATTGCATCCTGCTGTGCGTGTGGTGCTGCTTCTGCAGGAGCAGATGCGGAAACGGTTGAGAAAATGCGTTTTTTTGGCGAGAAAATCGGAATTGCTTTTCAGATTAAAGATGATCTTTTTGATTTTGGAACAGATGACGTAGGTAAACCTTTGGGTATCGATATCAAGGAGAAAAAAATTACCCTGCCATTGATTTATGCACTTAATAAATCGTCATCTTCTACCAAAAGGCATATTATCAACCTGGTAAAAAATCATAATGAAGAACCCGATAAAGTTTCTGAAGTAATTTCATTTGTACGCAACAGCGGAGGTTTAGCCTATGCCACCGAACAAATGTTAAAATACCAGCAGGAAGCTTTTGATCTCTTAAATACATTTCCTGAACATTCATCGCGTAGAGCTTTAGAGCAATTAGTGCGATTTACAACTGAACGTAAAAAATAAAATGCCAAACGAATACATTTACTTTTTAAGCTTTATCCTGTTTATCATCCTCATGCTTTCTATAGATCTTGGGATATTTAATAAAAAGGATCATATAGTAGGTTTCAAAGAAGCCGCTACCATGAGTTTTATCTGGGTTTCCTTTGCTATTGTATTTTATGTTCTGCTGCTTACAAAAGGGCAGGAGCTTCACGGAATAGAAAATTATACACAGCTGGCAGAAGTAACCAAAAGACATCTGCATAACATTACCTTAATTCCGTCAAATTTTGAAGAAAGTTTAAGAATTTATAAACAAAACCTTGCTTTAGAATTCCTTACGGGATACGTGATAGAATACGCCTTGTCGGTAGATAATATCTTTGTCATGGTGCTCATTTTCAGTGCTTTCAGCGTTCCCGAAAAATATTATCACCGCGTGCTGGTGTGGGGAATTATCGGAGCTGTAATGATGCGCTTTATGTTCATCTTTCTGGGAGCAACCTTAATAGCCAGATTCGAGTGGATCTTATATATATTCGGCGCTTTTCTGGTTTATACCGGGCTAATGATGTTCTTTAACCGGAATGATGATGAGAAGATAGATACCGAAAATCACAAGATTGTACGCCTTGCTTCACGGTTCTTTTCTGTTTATCCTCATTTTGCGGGGAATAAATTTTTTATCAAAATAGAAGGAAAAAGATTTATAACGCCGCTTTTTGTCGTATTAATGATTGTAGAATTTACCGATCTGATATTCGCGGTTGATTCAATTCCGGCTATTTTTGCGGTTACCAAAGATCCGTACATTGTATTCTTTTCTAATATTTTTGCCATTCTTGGACTTCGATCCATGTTTTTCCTGCTGGTAAATATCATTCACAAATTTCATTACCTAAAAGTCGGACTCGCAGTTTTACTTGTATTTATTGGTGTAAAAATGCTGGCGCATCATTGGCTTTCGGCATGGGGATTTACAACCATGCACTCGCTCTTTATTATTCTGGGTATATTAACACTTAGCGTGGTTTCTTCATTATTATTTCCAAAAAAGGCAGAAACCGGTTTAGAATAAATTTGAAATTACTGATTTGGAATTATACAGATATTTTATAAAATCAGTATTGCATATTATCCTTATTTTTCATTTTTTAACTGAAGTATAAATGAACAAATTAATTCTTGTCCCGATTGTATTCTTATTCAACGTTGCTTTGGCAAATGCACAGCAAAATGAATGGAACAGTATATTTTCAAAAATTAACCAGGAAGTTCAATCCAATTCTAAAGCCTACAGCACATTAAAGGAGGCGACAGAAACAATCGGTCATCGGTTAACCGGTTCAGAAAATGGGAAAAAAGCAGAGGAATATACCTATAAGTTGTTAAAATCATACGGATATAAAGTGCGCTACCAGCCCTTTGAAGTAGAAAGCTGGAGCCGCGGAACTTTAGATGTGAAAATTGGTCCCAATGACAAAATGGAATCCGTTAAGTCTGTAGCACTGGCTCATTCTCCTGTCAAGCTTGATTTAAAAGGCCAGTTGGTTGACATGAAAAATGGTGTGGAAGAAGATTACCTGGCCATGCCTGATGCTGTAAAAGGTAAAATTGCATTAGTTTATCTGGGCGTTTTGCCTGGATCTGATTCAAATACCAAACGCCTTCACCGGTCTGAAAAAACGGCATTGGCTACTAAGTACGGTGCAATTGGCATTGTGGTTATCAATTCAGTACCGGGTGGGGTTTTGCTAACCGGAACCGCTTCTGTTACGGGTAAATTAATCGCTATTCCGGCCATCTGTATATCTTACGAAGACGGTATGAAATTTAAAGATCAGTTGAAAACTCAAAAACTTTTCAGTCAAATCAATATGACTAATTTTTCAGGAATGATTAAAGCCCGGAATGTAATTGCCAAATTAAAGGGCAGGGAGCTTAAGAAAGAAAAGATTGTAGTTGGAGGTCACCTGGATAGCTGGGATTTGGCTACAGGTGCGATAGACAACGGCATCGGTTCTTTTTCGGTGCTGGATATGGCCCGCACGTTTTCTTCACTGGAATTAAGACCCAAACGCAGCCTTGAATTTGTGATGTTTATGGGCGAAGAAGAAGGACTGCTGGGATCAAAGGCGTATGTAGAAAAAGCTTTAAAAAATGGTTCTGCTAATCAGATCCGCTATATGCTGAATTACGATATGAGCAATGATCCGAAAGGATACAGCTCCAGTACTGCAGATACCAGAGAGCTTTTTCAGGAAATCGGAAGTATAGCAAATAAAATAGATACCACATTTAAAAATATTTTTTCAAGCGGAGCTGGCCTGCACAGTGATCACCAGCCTTTTATGCTGCAGGGTATTCCAACAGGTGGCGTTGCCGGCGGCACGTTGCCAAATAACTCAGGCCGGTGCTACCACGCCGATTGCGATTCATTTGACCTGGTAGATGAGCAGGGAATGAAAAACACAGTTCGCTTTAATACCATGCTGATTTACGGCGTGGCCGATGCAAAGGAGATTTCTGCGAAGCGTTTAACAGATACACAAACCCGTGATTTCCTTATTAAAAACAATCTGAAAGAACCTTTGGAAATTGCAGGTGAGTGGCGCTGGGGAAATTAATGTATCTTCATAGTTCGTAATTGAAATAAGGGGCATTCATAGTTTCTTACTTTATTATAATTATTCCTAAAATGTATTTAATCAAAGGATAAGCCGTTGCTTATCCTTTTTGTATTTATATCTAATCTTCGCGTTACGCCCCATTATAAAATATCCTTAATTGATGAAGTAATATTCTGTGATTTATAGTTCCTTAAATGTTGTATTTTAGCTTGTGAACAATCATAGATTCAAAGACATGAAAAGAAAATCTGAATTTAAAACGCTCTTCACGATATTATCAATTGTTCTGTTCTTTCTGACATTAAGTTTTGAATTATTTGCTCAGGAACAGAAATCCACAGATTTCAAAGACTTTAAAATCAGGATAGTAAAAACCGAAAGCGGGATTAAAATGGAGAGCCTTAAAGGTAGCGCCTGGATTAATTTAAGTTTCAACAGTGTAAATGATAAACCGCAAGCGATTGACGAATACGGAATGACAAAACCAGACCACCCATCTTCTGCTAAAGATTCCAATCTTGCAGACTTCCTGTTCACCATTACAAAAACTAAGGAAGGAATTGTGCTAAAAGGCTTTGAAGGAACTGCCTGGACTCAACTGAGTTTCTCCCTTTCAGGGAATGAAAAACAAACGATAAATCAATTCGGAATGACTTACTAGACCAGAATACTGACATTTACTATTCTTCTGCATGCTACCTCTATTCACTTTGGATATATTTAATCCCAACTACAACTGCATCCAACCAAAAGCGCCCATCCTTAAATCTTTGAAGGCCGCTATCATACTTGAATGATTAAAAAATAATATCAACAACAACCTGTTTTCTTTAATTTTTAATTCTTCCTCACAAAAAATAAAACGAGTATTAGGAGCAGAGGTATAAAATTCCGACTTTTAAAGCTGCTCCGATCATCAGGGTGTTGAGTTTGGAAATGTGCTGGGGTAGATACCTGATAGATGTAAACCATTCTATCAAAATGCCCCACATCCGGTTAATACCATAAGGAGATGATATCTGAAATTAAAAAAGAACTGACTGCAGAACAAGGTAAAGAGCTTATCAGTACTTTAAAAATACGTTTTGAAAAAAACAGGAACCGCCATCCGGATCTGGATTGGTCTGAGGTACAAGCTAAACTGGAAAAAGATTCCGAAAAAATGTGGTCTCTTAATGAGATGGAAAGAACCGGCGGTGAACCGGATGTTATCGATCTGGATACACAGAACGGTGAATATATTTTTTATGATTGCTCGCCAGAAAGTCCCGACGGCCGCAGAAGTATTTGCTATGACCGCCAGGGGCTGGAATCCCGTAAAGAGCATAAACCAGCAACCTCTGCTGTAGATATGGCTGCTGAAATGGGCATAGAACTTTTAACAGAGGAGGAATACCGGGCTTTGCAAAAACACGGGCCATTTGATAATAAAACTTCGAGCTGGCTAAAAACGCCTTCCAACATTCGGAAAGCCGGGGGTGCACTGTTTGCAGATTTTCGATACGGTCATGTATTTGTTTATCATAATGGTGCGCAATCTTATTATGCAGGGCGGGCCTTTCGCGGATTGTTGCGGGTTTAACCAATTTATAGGAGGTTAAAACCTCTCTAAATGTATTATTAATCAGAAAAAGTACAGATGAATTTTATGACCGAACGAGAGCAAATGATCAGAAACTACCTCGATGCGTATAATCGTCTGGAAGTGGATGCCATGATTTGCGACTTTGACGATGATATTGTATTTGAAAACATGGAAGCTGGTGAAATCACGATGTCTTTATCTGGTTTAGCGGCTTTTAAACAGCAGGCCGAGATAGCTAAAACCTATTTCAGCGAGCGTACGCAGCGGATTAAATCTGTGAAGCATCTGGAGCATGAAATAGAAATTGAAGTTGATTACCACGCCATTCTGGCAAAGGACTTTCCCAATGGATTAACCAGGGGGGAGGAACTTACTCTACAGGGGAAATCTATTTTCACGTTTGCGGGCAACAAAATTACCAGACTGAGAGATATGATTTAGAGAGCTCTGTTTTATACTTTTAACCTTAAAATTAGTATAATGAAACGCATTCAATTGATTTTAACTTTAAGTCTAACTTTAACAGTCTTGACTCTAAGCACTGCTTATTCTCAGAATAAAACCGACTTAATTGTATTTGTTAAGTATAAAGCGCAGGCAGGAAAAGATAGTTTAGCGCTTTCGGCACTGAAGAACTTAATTTCGAAGGTAAAAACCGAACCCAATTTTGTAAAAATTAATATTCACGTTGACCCAGCAGATCCTTCTAATATCTTACTTTATGAGCACTGGTCAAATGAGGAATATTATAAAGGCGATCACATGAAAACCCCGCACTTACTGCAATTTATATCTGATTCGCGGTTGTTTTTAGCGGGCCCGCCTGATATTACGTTCTGGAAAATCAACGATTGAAGAATCAGATTCATCCTGAGTTAAAATCGTGAAAATCAGAACAGCGAAAAAAGAAATAATTAAAGCAAAAGAGCAACTGAATGCTCTGTTTGCTTAGTCCTTCATCAATTTAAGAATCTCTTCAACATAGGTCCGGTCATTAGCTAAACGTGGCACTTTATGCTGACCTCCGAGCTTGCCGCGGCTTTTCATCCAGTTGTAAAACGTTCTTTCGGGGGCCACATGCAGCAGCGGACGACTCAGCGCCATATCTTTGTACCGCTTGGCATCGTAATCAGAATTTACTTCCCGTAGAGTTTGGTCCATGATATCTGTAAAACGCTCTATATCGGTAGGCTGCTGCTCAAATTCAATGATCCATTCGTGTCCGCCGGCATTATTTCCCTCGAAATAAATGGGTCCGGCGGTATAATCGCGGATAATTGCATTGGTTTCATTGCAGGCTTTTTGCAATGCTTTTTCCGCATTATCAATAATCAGCTCTTCGCCAAAAGCATTGATAAAATGCTTGGTACGCCCGCTAATTTGTATTCTGTAAGGATTTAAAGAAGTAAATTTAATGGTGTCGCCAATCATGTAACGCCATAAACCGGCATTGGTAGAAATGATGATTGCATAGTTTTTATTCAGTTCCACTTCATCCAGTCCCAGGGTTTTTGGGTTTTCTTTACCGAAATCTTCCATCGGTAGAAACTCATAAAAAATACCGTAATCAAGCATCAACAGCATTTCTTCTGAATCGGGCTGATCCTGTATCCCAAAAAATCCTTCAGAGGCATTATAGGTTTCCAGATAATACATATCCTCAGAAGGAATGAGCTTTTTAAACTGCTCTCGGTAGGGCTTAAAGTTTACTGCTCCATGAAAATAAAGCTCCAGGTTGGGCCAAACTTCCAGTAAATTATTTTTTCCGGTAATTTCCAGAATACGTTTTGCCAATACAATATTCCAGGTTGGAACGCCGGAAATATTGGTAACGTTAACGTCGATAGTAGCACGGGCCATTTTTTCTACCTTCTCTTCAAAATTATCCATCAGGGCGATAGACATATCCGGCGTACGGTAAAACTCAGCCCAGAAAGGCAGGTTTTTAATCAGAACGGCCGAAAGATCGCCATAGCTGGAGTCGGTGTTTAACTGGTTAATCTGGTGACTTCCACCTAAAACCAAACACTTGCCGGTAAATATTTTTGTATTCGGACGATTGTGGCAATACATCGAAAGAAGGTCTTTGCCTCCTTTAAAATGGCATTCTTCCAGCGATTCTTCGCTTACAGGGATGAATTTACTGCGGTCGCTTGTGGTGCCTGATGATTTGGCGTACCACTTAATTTCTGAAGGCCAGAGCACATTTTGCTCGCCTTTCATCATCCGCTCGATATAGGGTTTCAGCGTGTCGTAGTTCTGTAATGGAACACGTTCTTTAAATTGCTGCTGATTATAAATAGAGTCATATCCATGTTCTTTGCCCCATACAGTGTGCTGGGCGGTGGATATCAGGCTTTGGAACCATTCTTCCTGCACGTCATGAGGGTATTTGATGAACAGATCAATCTGATGCATCCTTTTTTTCATGATCCAGGTAAAAATGGAATTTACTAAAGTCATTTGATAGTACTAATTTTAAGTTATGCCTTCTTCTTTCGAAGTTCAAAATTTTGACCAAGGTAGAATTTTTTGGCCATTTCGTTATTAGCTATTTCTTCGGGAGTGCCGGTGAGCATTATTTTTCCTTCTGCTAAAAGGTAGGCTCTGTCTGTAATAGAGAGAGTTTCCTGTACATTATGATCTGTAATCAGGATGCCGATATTTCTGAGTTTGAGGCGAGAAACGATAAATTGAATCTCTTCTACCGCGATGGGATCTACACCAGCAAAAGGCTCATCCAAAAGGATGAAATTTGGATCGGCAGCCAGTGCCCTTGCAATTTCAGTCCGGCGGCGTTCTCCTCCCGAAAGCAAATCGCCACGGTTTTTACGAACTTTGTGCAGGCTGAACTCATCTATCAACTGCTCAAGTTTATCGCGTTGTTCTTCTTTGCTGAGTTTGGTCATTTCCAAAACCGCCAGAATATTATCTTCCACAGATAATTTCCTGAAAACAGAAGCTTCCTGCGCCAGGTAACCAATTCCTTTTTGAGCCCGGCGATACATCGGATCAGAGGTAATATCTTCATCTTCAAGATATACATGACCTTCATTCGGTTTTATCAAACCCACAATCATGTAAAAGGAAGTTGTTTTACCCGCTCCGTTGGGGCCAAGTAATCCAACAATCTCGCCCTGCGATACATGGAAAGAAACATGATCTACAACCGTTCGCTGTTTGTACTTTTTAACGAGGTTTTCTGCTTTTAAAATCATTAATCGGGCGTATATACTTTGTTGATAATCTTGTATGATTTGGGCATCGCAACAGCAGGTTATTTTTTTAAAATCAGTTTCACATGCATGCTGTTTTTAGTTATTTAAAATCCTGCTGCTTGTTAATTTTCAAATGCGTGAATCCTGATTCCTTTAATATTTAACTGTACCGAACGTTTATCCTTATAATTATTTTCTTCGATGTTGTAGCACACGTCAAAAGGTATGCCTGCATTCAGCTGGGGTAAAAACTCTGCCAGCCCAAAGCCAATGCAATCAAACCGGGAGGAGTTATCCTGGTAAATGCACATTTTTAAATGCTTGTTACCAACTTCTGCGGCTTTGCCCAAAAGTTTAACCTTACGGGATACAAAAACGGGCGCCATGTTTTGGGGTCCAAAGGGCGCAAACTGATTCAGGATTCTATAAAATTTAGAGTCGATATCTTTCAAATCCAGTTCGGCGTCAATGCGTATTTGCTGGATGAGTAATTCGGGTGGAATAGAGGCGGCCACAACCTCCTCAAACTTTTGCTGAAATGCAGGAATGTTTTCGGCTTTCATGGTCAGGCCGGCTGCATATTTGTGCCCGCCGAACTGCTCAAGCAGATGACTGCATTCCAGTAAGGCTTCGTACAAATCAAAACCCAGAACAGATCGGGCAGAGCCGGCTACATGTCCGTTTGATTCGGTTAAAACCACAGTGGGGCGGTAGTATTTTTCGGTTAGGCGTGAGGCTACAATTCCAATAACACCTTTATGCCAGTTTGCGTTGTAAACAACCGTGGTTTTGCGGCCCATTAATTCGGTATCGTTATCTATAACCGCGAGCGCCTGCTCAGTAATGGAACTGTCGTGCACTTTTCTCTCGGTATTCTTTTGGTTAATGATTTGCCCTTTTTCATAGGCATAGGCATGATCATCAGCAATAAGCAGATTCACAGAATGTTTGGCGTCGTCAATTCGTCCGGCAGCGTTAATTCGCGGTCCGATCATAAAAACAACGTCGGTAATGGTGTAACTTTCCTTTTTCCCGGCAAGCTCAATTAAAGCCGAGAGACCCATGCAGGGTTCAGTATTTAACCTTTTTAACCCATGCCAGGCCAGAATGCGGTTTTCTCCGGTAATGGGTACTATATCTGATGCAATACTTACTGCTACCAGATCCAGGTAGCAAAGAATATTTTCAAAAGGGATATCCTTTGTCTGGCACCAGGCCTGGATGAGTTTAAAACCGATTCCGCAACCGGAAAGCTCTTTATACGGGTAAGGACAATCATCTCTTTTGGGATCTAAAACTGCAGCCGCATTTGGTAGTTCATCTCCTGGCGTGTGATGGTCGCAGATGATAAAATCAATATTGAGGCTGTTGGCATATTCAATTTTATCCACTGATTTAATTCCGCAATCAAGTGCAATGATCAGTCTGAAATTATGTTCTGCTGCGAAATCAATGCCCTGCGTAGAAATTCCGTATCCTTCACTGTAGCGATCAGGAATGTAAAAATCAATTTCTGAATGATGTTTTTTGAAGAAACTATAAACCAGTGCCACAGAAGTAGTTCCGTCGACATCGTAATCTCCGTAAATGAGAATTTTTTCTTTGGCAGCAATGGCTTTTTCTATGCGGAGAATAGCTTTCTCCATATCGGCCATTAAAAAGGGATCATGCAATTGCCTCAAATCGGGGCGAAAAAAGAATCGGGCTTCTTCAAAAGTATGAATGCCCCGCTTAACGAGCAATGAAGCTAAAACATGGTTTATATTTAAAGTTTCCTGTAATCCGGCTATCGCCTCCACTGAATCCACTTCGCTTTCCACCCATCTTTTTTGCATATATTTGCCCATCTAAACACCGTAAAAATAACTATTTAACCCAATAAACAATAAAAAACGTTGAAAGCTACCGCCTTATTCGAAGGGTCATATTCTGTTGATGTATCTAAGAAATTTATGCCTTTTGACCCGGCAAAACATCAGGTTGAAGACCGGCCTGCATCTTTGTTTATTTACGTTCAGCCGTTTATCATCAAAACTAAAAATGATCTGATTGTTCTGGATACCGGACTGGGTTTTAAAAATGAGGATGGAAAATTAATTCTTCACGAAAATATTCTGAAAGCTGGGTTTAAGCCGGAAGATGTAACCTTGGTTTTAATGTCGCACCTGCATTTTGATCATTCGGGTGGGATGGTTATTGAAAAGGACGGAAATTTGGAGCTTAGTTTCCCTAATGCCGAATATGTAATTCAGCGGGGCGAGTGGGAGAGTGCCTACAGCAAGCCTTCCAAATCGTATAAAACAGAAATTTTTGATGTACTTCAGCGAAGTAACAGCGTGCATTTTGTTGAAGGAAGCGGGCAGTTTAATTCTGAAATCAGTTACGAATTAACGGGCGGCCATTGTGAATTTCACCAGGTATTTCTGATCGAGGAAGACGATCAAATTATTTTCTTCGGGGGCGATGTGTGGCCCGAGCCCGAACAGGTTTTGAGAAAGTTTGCTGCTAAATATGATTTCGACGGACGGAAATCAATGGAACTTAGAATAGAATTTGGAAACAAGGCCGCAGATGAAGACTGGACTTGTCTGTTTTATCATGCTAAGAAAAACGCAATTGCTAAAGTATCGGCAGCCGACGATACTTTCAAGATTCACTCTGTTTAGAACTTAGTGTTTTTTCTACAATTTCAGACAGCATTTCCAGGCTTAGGGGTTTAGAAATGAAACTGATTACTTCCGGATAATTTCGGGTAAGTTCCATATCTTTTTTATGAACTGAAGATGAAAGCATATATACCGGAATCCGTTCATTAAGGTCAATTCCATCCTGTCTTAAATGGTCGAGCAAATCCCAGCCGGTCATTAAAGGCATGTTGATGTCTAATAAAATCAAGTCTGGATTTTGATTGCTTCGGATACAATTTTTAAGATACACTAATGCTTCTTCAGGATTGTCATAAAACTGGGCAGAAATTTCCTGCTCATTTTTTCTGATCATGTGTTTTAAAAGAAAATTACTAATCTCGTTGTCATCAATGACTAAAAGGTTAATCATACTGTTTTTAATTTGTTAAATGCAATGGTAAAAACAGAACCTGTGCCGGGTTCGCTGGTAACAGTTATACTTCCGTTCATAGACTCAACCTGAGTTTTTACTACAAATAAACCTAATCCCTTACCCTCAATATTTAAATGAAAGCGCTGGTAAAAGCCAAATATTTTAGATCCGTACTTAGTCAGGTCTATGCCCTGTCCGTTATCCTTAAATTCAATAAACTTAATTCCTTCAGATTCATAACTACGGATTTTTATATTTGCCAGTCTTTGTTCAGAACGGTATTTAATTGAATTAGTTACCATATTAAGAATGATACTGTGCAGCACTTTTCTTGAATAAAGCACAAACGGCAGTTTTTCAAAATCTAATTCTATTTGAACTTCGTTTAATTTAATGAGGCAATCTATGGAATTTAATACAGAATTACATTCTTCTGTTAGATTGAGTTCCTGTTTAAATTCCGTATTTTCAGGCTTATTGGATACAACATCAATAAGATCATTCAAGGTATTATTCAGCTGAATGCTGGATGTATTAATTCTTCTGGCCAGCTCAGTATTAAATTCATCTGCCGGGTCGTCATAATTATACAGCTCTGATAAGCTTAACAGATTTACTGCCGGCGCTCTTAAATTATGGGAAGTGATGTAGGCAAATTTTTCAAGTTCGATATTGGTAGATAATAATTCTGATGTTAGTTTTTGAAGTTGAAATTGCCGCGACTTAATGTCGTCTATATCTACATGAACTCCAGAAATTTTTATGGGCTTGCCCGTATCATTCCGTTCCTGAACTTTTATAAATGCCAGAATCCATTTCCAGTTTCCTGATTTTGTTTGCAGCCGATGTTCAAATTTATCGAAGTCATCCCCGCTTTTCAGAAATACATTGATTTTTGATTTTACTGCATCCCTGTCCTCAGGGTGAATTTTTGAGAACCAGGTTTTTGAGTGATGTGTTATTTCCGTGCGGTCATATCCCAGCAATGCGGCCCACTGATTATTATAATTAATTATTTTGCTTGGAATCTCCCAGGTTAAAACGCCTAAGCCTGCACCCTCTACGGCCGTGTCATAAAGTATTTTATTGGTTTGCGCAGATTGTTCTGCCTCCTGCCTTTGTTTATTCTCTTCTGTAAGCTCTGAAGTTTTGAGTTTAACTTTTTTCTGAAGATTATGATTGTGTACAACAATAAAGAAAATTACGAATAATGCCCCCAGGGAGGAATAGGTTGCAACCTTTAACCATTTTTTAGTCGTACGGGTAGGATCATACAGAAATTTATCCAGGGTAATTCTCTTATCAGCCATCCCCAGATTCTTATAAATATTTAATATTCTTTCCCATCTTCCCGGATTGGTATGCCCAATGTCAACCAGATCAGGCAGAATGTACTTTCTGCTTTCCTCTGCTTCTGAAAGTAGGAGTTCGCGGGTTAAGCCTCGTTCTTTAACTCCGGGAAGAGTTAAAATATAATCCACCATTTCGTCTACGTGGCTCATGGCGTAATTCCATCCCAGGTTACTGGCATTCTTAAATTTTTCGGCCCGTTGCGGATTTTTTTCAATTTCATTTTGGGTGGTGAAAATTAAATCTCCATACAAATCAATGCCATAATCAACCGGTCGGAGTATATTTACCTTATATCCCTTATTCCGGAACTGATGAGGTTCTACAGTACTGTAGGCAGTAATTGCATCTGTTCTTCCATTAATCAGGTCATTGTTGTTCCATGAATGATTGGTCACTTTAAGAGATTCTAAAGAAATACCCTCGTGCAAAAACAATGATTTGATGATTAGCCAGCCCTGATCATTGGATGCCATAATGGTTTTGCCTGCCAGATCAGAAGGGGTACGGATATTTTTATCAGCCAGCGAGAGGATAACATATGGAGAATGCTGGTAAATGACAGATAAAACCACAACGGGCTTTCCTGCAATATAGGAGTCGATTAAATCAGACCCTGTTATTCCATATTCTGCATTGCCGTTCAGAACAGCAGGTACAGGAGGTCTTCTTTCATTTCCCTCAATGATGTGCACACGGAGACCTGCTTTTTTATAATATCCTTTTTTAACCGCTGCATAATAACCTGCAAACTGAAATTGATGGCGCCATTTTAATTGCAAATTAATGTGATCATCATCAGGAGGACCTTGGGCAAACGAACTCGAAATCAGAAATATACTTAGGAAGCTAGTTAATAAAGCCGTTAAATATTTTGAAAGCATTTCTTAAAATTAACGGTATAAATACGTGTATATGGAAATTTTACGATAAGGTTACAAAATAGTTAAAGAACTTCAATATAAATCAAAAAGCCCGTGTTTTACATAAACACGGGCTCTGTCTGAATGTGATATTATTATTTTTTTGCTACCAAATTAATTGCTAGTTCAAATTCATCATCAATGGCTTTATCACCAATGTCGTTAAAAAAACTTTTTGAACCGTATCTGATATCATACTTCGCACGGTTCACTTTAATTCCTTTAGCAACCGCTACAACTGCATTGCCTTGTTTTTTAACTGAAGCAGGGAAAGTGATAGATTCTGTAATTCCTTTTATAGTTAAATCTCCGGTTACGTCAACACGGTCAGCACCAGCTGATTTAACTTTTGTTATAACAAATTTTGAAGTTGCATTTTTTTGAACTGAAAAGAAATCATCTGTTTTAAGGTGTCCTGTTAATCTTTCATTGTCTGAAGTGATAGATGTCATATCCATAATAAACGATCCGCCTTTAACCGCATTACCCGATAATAACAATTCGCCGGAAGAAATATTAATCTTACCAACATGCTGTCCGGTAACTTTACGGCCAATCCAGTCAATTGAAGAACGCTGAGTATCTACGGTAAATGTTTCAGTTTTTACCGGGTTTGTGAATGCCAGCATCAAAGCAACACCTGCTGATACGCATAAAGATGAGATGAGTTTTTTCATAATTTGAATTATTTATAGAACAAAAGTATAAAATTATTTAGATGTTTAAACATCTAAATAATAATTGAATGATTTATTACCGGGAACTGACAGAATTTTGAGAGAGAGTGGAAGTGCCGTTATAAAAATAGATTCGAAATGTGGTCCCCTCATTCTCAATGCTTTCTACTTCAATTTTGCCATCCATAGCTTCTACCTGAGATTTGACGATATACAATCCCAATCCTTTGCCTTCTATGTTTGAATGAAACCGCTGGTATAAGCCAAACACTTTATTTTTAAATTTATCCATATTAATTCCCTGTCCATTATCGGTAAAAGTTAAAATTGTAAAATCGGTATTTAACTGGGTTTTTAAATGGATAATTAATCTCCGGTTGGGGTGGCGGTATTTAATGGCGTTGGTGAACAGGTTAATTAATATGCTGGTCAGATATCTTTTGGGAAAATTCAAGCTGTCTGACTCAGAAAAATCAGTTTCGATTAGTGCATCCGCATCTTTTACCTGTTTTTCTATACTTGCAATTATTTCAGAAACCTCCTGATGCAACTTTAGATTTTCACTTACCGCATCAAGTCCCGATTTGCTGGATACGATTTCTACCAGGTCATTGAGCGTATTATCAAGCAAGGTTACCGATTGACGAATTTTACCGTTTATTTCTTTTTCAAATTCTACCGGCAGGTCCTTTTCCTCCAGTATTTCGGTTAAGCTTCTTAAGTTTACTACAGGTGCCCGCAAATTATGTGAAGTTATGTAGGCGAATTTTTCCAGTTCACTATTTTTCTTCAGCAATTCTTTCGTCAGTTCCTGAAGTTCCAGCTCTTTTTTCTTTATGGAGTCTATATCCAGGTGCATTCCTGTTATCTTAATGGGTTTTCCTGATTCATCCCTTTCAGATATTTTACGGAAAGAAAGCAGCCAGCGCCAATCGCCATCCATGGTTTTTATCCGGTAGGCTGTTCTGTTGGAGGAAGAATTTGAAGCCATAAATTCTTCGTCAATCTTCTCCAGTTTAATTTTGTCATCCGGATGGATTAATGAATCCCAATAGGTTAAATCCTGAGAAGAATCTTCCCATCGATAACCCAGCTGGTTGAGTATCCATTTATGATTTAAATGCGCTTTATTGTCTTGCAGATTTAATTCCCATAATCCCAGACCCGCTGCGTCTATAGCCAGTTCAAGCCGTTCTTCTGCTTTACGCCTCTCTTCATTTTCTTTACGCAAAGCAGAGGTTTGTATCAGAACACGTCGTCTTAAACCCCAGTTTAAAACCATGGCTATAATAAATAGGATACTTCCAATAGCTAAGGTGTAAATCAGGATATCAAACCAGGCTTTGTTTTTCTTTTCGCCGGCTTCAAATAAAAAATCTTTTAATGTGAGTGATTTATCTGCTAAACCAAGTTCCTGGTAAATAGAAAGCATGTTTTGCCATCTTCCGGCATTCATGTGCCCTATTTCTACAAATTTGGGTAAAATTAGCTTCTCCAGTTCATCTGCTTCTTCTCTCAAATTTTGTTTAGTCAATGCCCTTTCTTTTACACCCGGAAGCGTGAGAATGTACTCAGCCATTTTATCTTTATGCTTCAGGGCATATTCCCATCCCCGTCTGTTTGCCCGGTTAAAGGCTTCAACAACTTCAGGTGAAGCATCAGAAAATCGTTTGCTGGTAAAAATAACATCTCCGTAAAAATCAACTCCATAATCCAAAGGCTTCATAATAGCCGGATTAACACCCATATTTCTTAAACGTGTTGGCTGGGATGAAATGTAAGTTATAACCGCATCCGCTTTGCCATCTATTATATCCTCTGAGTCTTTATTCCGCGGAAATATTTGAGTTTTTTCAATGGAAAGTCCTTCTTTCAGCATGATTGCTTTAAAAATATTCCAGCCCTGGTCATTGGAGGCCAGTATTTTTTTACCAACCAGATCACTGGGCCTCCGAATATTGCTTTCCGGAAGTGATAACACAACGTATGGTGTACTTTGCAGCGTAGCGAACGTGGCTACAAGCGGATTATGTTTTGGACTCTTGAATAATATTTCGGGATCAGAAATTCCAAAATCGGCTTTGCCATTCAGAATCATTTCTACAGGCGAAATGTTTTTTGATCCTTCCAGAATCTCGACAGTAATTCCTTCTTCTTTATAATAGCCTTTCAAGTCAGCAGCGTAATATCCCGCAAATTGAAACTGATGATTCCATTTTAACTGGAGCTTAACGTCTACTGATTGTGCTTCCGCCATAACGACGGTTAATAAAAGCAGCAAAATCACCAGGGAAAGTGTTTTTTTGTGATAAGTGTACATTTACCAGTTTGATGTCGAATTTAACGTTAGAAGTTAAAGGTAATATATGAATCCGATATTATAATAAAATGAACTTTACTGACCTTTTGGATCTACTTTTAGTTCTTTATAGCCAAATGTTCCGTCAACCTCTCTTTTAAAATCCAAATCGGGCAATTCTGCAATCACTATCTCTGCGGTAGTATATATTATATTGCCGGTTAATAAATGTCCGCCAATAGTATTGCCTTTTTCATCTGAAACAGAAATATGCAAATGCATGCCATGGGTGCTCAGAGTTCCTGTCAGGGATAGAATTTCAAAATATCCTTTCAATGATTTGCCTTCCTGTTGATTTGCAAACCGAATATGAGCATCTGTTAAACTTCCCGCACAAGTTAAAATAGCTGCGGCTTTAATTTGATGCAGCTTGATAAAATTTTCTAATTCTGCTTTTAAATCCTGACCAGGAGTTAGCCGGAACGCATATGCTTTTACAGAAGAAGAATTTGTTTGAGCCATAGTTATTGAGGAAACGAACAACAAAGCGGTTACAAGTATAAATTTAATCATTTGATCAGCTTGCGTGTTCAGAAGTAATTACCCATTTGTTATCCGGTTTTCTCCAGATTTGAGAGGATATGCCGCCCATCAATTTTTTATCTCCCAACTCAATTTTCCAGCGATATACATAATAAACAATTTCATCAGATAGCGATTCAATATGCAGGGGCTCATAAGTGAATTTCCCCATTTGACTGCGATCTTTAAAATCGCTCAGGAAACTTTCAAATACAGGCTGATATCCTTTGTCAGTTCCTGACTTACTAATCCATAACAGCTTGTCAGAATTCCAGTAAAAGCTCATAGCTCCTTCGAGATTACCCTTATTCCATGCTGAGATCTGCCCTTCTAAAGCAGTTTTAACTTCACTGATGGATTTGTCCTGTGAAAATGCCTGTGTGGTTAATATCGTCATACAAATTAAAATTGTAATTTACATTATTTATTATGTTGATAATCAGATCCTGCCGCGATTTGTAATGGTTTTTAATTTTCGTCGTGCTCTGAATATAGAAATCTGAAGTTCAAAAAAAATCCCTGAATATTTTCTTCAGGGATTTTAAAAGGATGAATTCTATATACTATACAGCTTCTTCTGCATAACTCTCAACAGGAGGGCATGAACAGATTAAGGTACGGTCGCCAAATGTATCATTTACCCTTCCAACCGAAGGCCAGAATTTATATGCTGCTACATAAGGCAGAGGGAAAGCGGCTGTTTGACGTGAGTACGGATGTTCCCATTCATTTGCCGTAACTACAGCCGATGTATGAGGAGCATTCTTTAATGGATTATTTACTTTATCTGCAGTTCCGTTTTCAACTTCTTCGATCTCTGAGCGGATGGCGATCATTGCATCGCAAAAGCGGTCAAGCTCATGTTTAGGTTCAGATTCGGTGGGCTCTACCATCAGTGTTCCGGCTACCGGAAAAGATACGGTTGGAGCGTGGAATCCATAATCCATTAAACGTTTTGCAATATCAGTTACCTCAATTCCAAAAGATTTAAAAGAACGGCAATCCAGAATCATTTCATGAGCGCAGCGTCCGGCGGAACCTGAATACAAAACCGGGTATGATTTTTCTAAACGAGCTTTGATGTAATTAGCATTCAGGATGGCATAACGGGTTGCATTTGCTAAACCCTCTCCACCCATCATGGCAATATATGCATGAGAAATAATCAGAATAGAAGCTGATCCCCATGGCGCAGATGAAACTGCGTGAATCGATTTTTCATGGTTAATATCAACAACACTATGTCCTGGAAGGTAATTTACCAGGTGTTTTGCAACACCAATTGGACCCATTCCGGGGCCACCGCCACCGTGTGGAATACAAAATGTTTTATGAAGATTGAGGTGACAAACATCTGCACCAATGGTTGCCGGACTGGTTAATCCAACCTTAGCGTTCATATTTGCACCATCCATATAAACTTGTCCGCCATTATTATGTATGATCTGGCAAATTTCAATTATGCTTTCCTCAAAAACACCGTGAGTAGAAGGGTAAGTAACCATCAGGCATGAAAGATCATCTTTATGCTCTTCCGCCTTAATTTTTAAGTCATTTACGTCAATGTTCCCTCGCTCATCACATTTAACAACCACTATTTTCATACCCGCCATTGCAGCAGAAGCCGGGTTTGTTCCATGTGCAGAAGATGGAATAAGTGCTACGTTGCGGTGATGATCTCCGCGATCCATATGGTAGGCACGAATAACCATTAAGCCGGCATATTCACCCTGCGCACCAGCATTGGGTTGTAAACTCATGGCTGCGAAGCCTGTAATTTCACTTAACCAGTTGTTCAGTTCATTAAAAATCTGCATGTATCCGCCCACCTGATCGATAGGTGCAAATGGATGCATTTTGCTGAATTCTGCCCAGGTAACCGGAACCATTTCTGTAGTTGCATTCAGTTTCATTGTGCATGAACCCAAAGCGATCATTGAATGGCAAAGAGAAAGATCTTTGGCTTCCAATGATTTTATATAGCGCAGCATTTCATGTTCTGAATAGTGCGTATTAAATACCGGATGATCTAAATAGGAGGAAGTGCGAACCAATTCTGAAGGGAACTGAGATTCCACTGCCGACTTTAATTCAGCAATATTTAAATCATGAATGGTTTTGCCTTTTACTTTTGCGAAAATCTTAACCAGGATCAGAACATCTTCCAGAGAAGTTGTCTCATCAAGTGAGATGCTGGTTAGTGAACCTTTATAGTTAAAGTTTACTTCATTATTTACAGCTTCAGCATGAATTGAGTTTAAAAGATCGCCAAGTTCTAACTGAATGGTATCGAAGAAGAATTCATTTTTCTGATCGTATCCTAGTTCATTCAGGGCAGAAGCAAGTAAAACGGTTAAACCATGAATTCTTTCTGAAATTTTCTTCAATCCTTTTGGTCCGTGATATGCAGCATACATTCCGGCCATAATAGCCAGTAATGCCTGCGCTGTACAGATATTGGAAGTAGCCTTATCTCTGCGGATATGCTGTTCACGGGTTTGTAAAGCCATCCGCAAAGCATAATTTCCCGCGTTATCAATAGTTACACCAATAATTCTTCCCGGCATTGAACGCTTGTACTCTTCCTTGGTAGCAAAAAAAGCAGCGTGCGGTCCGCCAAAACCCATCGGAACACCAAAACGCTGACTAGTTCCAACAACGATATCTGCACCCCATTCTCCCGGAGGAGTTAATAATGTTAAGCTTAAGAGGTCAACCACAACGGTCAGTTTTATACCTTTTTCGTGACCTTTTTGGGCGAAATCTGCATAGTTATAAATTGCTCCGTTCCCGGCAGGGTATTGAACAATGGCACCGAACATTTTATCAGTTAACTCAACCTCACGGTGATCTCCAATCTGAATTTCTATCCCGTAAGGAGCTGAACGTGTTTTTAAAATATCAATGGTTTGAGGAAATACATCTTCAGAAACAAAAAAGATTTTGGCATCCGCATTTTTGCGGAGACTGTATTGCATAAACATGGCTTCGGCTGCTGCGGTTCCTTCATCAAGTAAAGAAGCATTCGCTATTTCCATCCCGGTTAGATCAACGATCATGGTTTGAAAATTAAGCAAAGCCTGCAGGCGGCCCTGAGCTATTTCTGCCTGATAAGGAGTATATTGTGTGTACCAACCCGGATTTTCGAGAATATTGCGCTGAATTACTCCCGGAACAATAACATCATAATATCCCTGACCTATATATGATTTAAATACTTTGTTGTATGAAGCCACCACTTTCAGATCATTTAAATAATCAAACTCGCTTTTTGCGGGTGGCAAATTCAAAGGGTTTTTTAACCGGATTTGTGCCGGAACAGTTTGTTCAATCAGTTGATCCATTGAACTAACGCCGACAGTTTCTAGCATTGAGGCAGTATCCTGCTGGTTTGGAGCAATGTGACGCTGCTCGAATTTTTCCTGGAAATCTAAATCTAACTTCATTAAAAATGAGAATAATTGGTGCCGCAAAAGTATGTAAAATATAAGTTTAGAATACTTCTCAGCTTCAGTAATTTGTAATTTTTTGGAAGGATGGTTTTGATGTGAAGGTAGCTTAAAGAGGAAGTATGAATTAAGGTACTAAGCCTGTCTTCTTTCTCCAACCTGTTGCCGCCACATGGCATAATACAGTCCTTTATTTTGAAGCAATTCATCATGACTTCCAATTTCAGAAACTTTTCCTTTCTCCAGAACATAAATAACATCTGCATGCATGATTGTAGAAAGCCGGTGTGCGATTAATACTGTAGTTTGTTCCCGGCTTGCGGATAATGTACGAATGGTATTGGTAATATCTTCTTCTGTAAGTGAATCTAGTGCCGAAGTAGCTTCATCAAAAATAAGCAGACGCGGATTACGCAATAAAGCCCGGGCTATAGAAATACGCTGTTTTTCACCTCCTGATAATTTCATGCCGCTTTCGCCTAAAATGGTATTGATGCCATGAGATGAACGACTCATCATCTGATCTGTTGACGCTTTTCGTAAGGCTTCTGAGATTTCTTTATCGGTTGCATCCGGTTTTACAAATAACAGATTTTCCTTTATTGATCCGGCAAATAATTGCGTGTCCTGCGTTACAAAACCAATTTGTCTGCGTAACTGGTTATAGCGGATTTCTGTAGATAATTCATTGTTGAAATAAATTGCGCCACTAACCGGTTTATAGAGGCCTACCATTAATTTTACCAGCGTTGATTTTCCTGAGCCGGATGGACCCACAAAGGCTATGGTTTCACCGGTTTTAACTCCAAATGAAATTCCATCAATAGCATTGTAGGCGGCTGTTTTATGATGAAAAACCACATTCTCAAATCGAAGATCTGTAAGATCACCAATCTCAACCGGGTTTTCAGGCCTTCGCTCAATGGGTTTTTTCATTAAGATATCAAAATTACTGACAGAAGCTTCCACTTCGCGGTATTGCAAAATGATATTGCCTAAATCCTGTAAGGGAACAAATATGGTGGCAGATATAAATTGCATGCTAATCAATTCGCCGGTAGTTAAAACATCGCGGAAAATAAGCCAGAGCAATATGAAAAGTATAGATTGACGAAGTAAATTAAGCGTGGTTCCCTGTAAAAATGAGAGCGTACGAACTTTTTTCACCTTCACCATTTCCAGATCAAATATCTTTTGAGTTTGGTCACGCAGACGGCGTATTTCGGGGAAAGTTAACCCGAGACTTTTTACAAGTTCTATATTCCGCAAACTTTCTGTAATGACTCCCGACATTTTATTAGTTTCCCGGTTGATAGAACGCTGAACCGTTTTTATCTTTTTAGAAAGCAAACCTGTAAGTGAACCTAATACCAGAATTCCAATAACGAAAACGGGAATAAGAAGCCAGTTTTTGGTAACGCTGTACCAGATCAAAAATCCTATACCTACAACGGAAGAAAAAACCACGTTGATAAATGAATTTACAAATCGCTCGGTATCAGTTTTTACTTTTTGCAAGACCGAAAGCGTTTCACCGCTGCGACTTTCTTCAAATTCCTGAAACGACAGGCGAAGTGTTTGTCTGAGTCCATCGTTAAATATTTGCATGCCAAATCTGGCAACAGCCAACCGCGTTGTATATTCCTGAAAAGCTTTGGCCAGCCTGGCCAGAATAGCAATTCCTGTGGCAATACCTAACCAAAACAGAACCCCATTAATCAGTTCATTTTGCGGAAGCTTATCAGGATTGCTTGCATATTCATCAATTATTTTTCCGAAAATAATGGGATCTATAAGACTTAATAACTGCGCAACTGCGGCCAGCAACAGCGAAAAAAAAACAAGTGGTTTATGTGGTTTAAGATACTGCCATAGAATCTTCATGGGTTCGTTAAATTGATGATTGCCGCAATAGCTCTTAATTTATTTCAATACAGAAATCACCTGTTTTTTTCATCAGTGAACCGAATGATATAATATTTTTTTCCGGAATTCCATTTGCTCTTAATACCTGTTCAAATTCTTCAGATCTGGATTCTTCAACCGCTACCAGTAAGCCGCCGCTTGTTTGCGGATCTGCAAGGATGGTGGTCATGCGGGTTAGTCCGTTATTTTCACCGGCAATTTTATGACCATAGCTGCTCCAGTTACGGTTTGTTCCGCCGGGTACAGATTTTTGATCCAGGTATTCATCAATCACATCAATCTTAGGAACTTTGTGGAATTCAATAGAAGCCTGCAAATTGCTGCCTTCGCACATTTCTGATAAATGACCCAGCAAACCAAATCCGGTTACATCTGTCATGGCTTTTACGTAATCCAGTTTGCCTAAGGTCTCGCCAATCTTATTTAACATGGCCATACTTTCGGGCGCTAAAAACGCATGTTCCGGTTTTAAAATTCCTTTTTTCTGTGCGGTTGTTAAAATACCTACGCCCAGAGCTTTGGTGAGATATAGTTTACATCCGGCAACAGCCGTAGAATTTTGCTTTAGATGCTGAATATCTACAATCCCGTTTACCGCCAGACCGAATACCGGTTCAGGGCAATCAATGCTATGACCCCCCGCCAGAGTAATTCCGGCTTCGGCACAAACTGCACGCGATCCTTCTAAAACTTTTTGCGCCACTTCGGGCGATAATTTATCAATTGGCCAACCCAGAATAGCAATCGCTAAAACAGGTTTTCCGCCCATAGCGTAAACATCGCTGATGGCATTTGCAGATGCTATTCTGCCAAAATCGTAGGCATCGTCCACTATCGGCATAAAGAAATCGGTGGTAGAAATCAAAGCCGTTCCATTCCCCAAATCTAAAACTGCCGCATCATCCCGAGTATCATTCCCTACTAATAAATTGGGATGAACCTGGTGTTTAATTGGACTATGTAAAATTTTATCTAAAATAGCCGGACTGATTTTGCAACCGCAACCTGCTCCGTGAGAGTATTGAGTAAGTTTTATTTCTTCGGTATTCATCATTTATTAATTTGAGATTTTGGTTTTAAACTGGATTTTTTTAATAGATAGCTGCAACCTTTTATTGAAGTGATTGGTTTTAATATAATTTAATAAGATTGATGCATTTTCAACAGCATTTATAGTCTGACATTCAATTTCATAAATGCTTTCCATCATTCTTTTTCCCTGCCCGCTAGCATAGGTTTTATCATAATAAACTAAAACTATTTTGATAAAATCGGCCATCCGGTTTTCCTGAATTGCCAGAACTGCATCCCGGGTTTGTTCAGGGCCTAAGCGTTTCCCTATGCGTACCGTACAATCAATAAGGAAATCTTTATCCAATTTTCCATATTCCTGTACCAGGAAATCAATTCTTTCGCTAACCGGAAGCAGCATTTTTAATACGGGCGCTATTCGCATCTGGTGGAAAATTGGATTGGGGATAAACCGTTTTCCAATGGTAAGGCTTTCATCTTCCAGCCAGAGCGGTCTCGATTTATCAATTTTATGAAGCTCCGCAGCCAGCATATTTTCAAAATGTTCCTGACTTGGCTGAATTAACCGGCCCATAGAGCCAAATGAAGAACCCTGATGCTGCGCTAGATCTTCCAGATCTATAACCTGCTGATTCTGTTTTTTCAGTTCATGTAATACCTGTGTTTTGCCCGAACCTGTCATCCCGCCAAGGATGACGATCGGATAGTTTTCAGAAAACTGAGATAATACCCAATTGCGATATTTTTTATAACCCCCTTCTAAAAGGTAAACTTCAAATCCGTACAAGTTTAAAGCCCATGCCATAGCACCGCTACGCATGCCGCCACGCCAGCAATGCACTCCGATTTTTTTATCGGGAGCAATTGTTAATGCCTGTTTTATAAAATCAGACCATTTGGGGCCCGTGAGATCGAAGCCTAATAATATTGCTTCTTCACGACCGATTTGCTTATACGTAGTACCTACTTTTACTCTTTCTTCATTAGAGAAAATAGGCAGATTATAAGCTCCAACCATGTGTGCATGATCGTATTCAAGCGGAGTTCTTACATCAATAACCGGCACCGATTCACCCAGTTTCAGAAAATCATGAATGTTTAACGTTTGAATCATAAGAATTTATCGAAACCGGAAATAGGATTTTTTAGTTGCCGAAGATACAATGTCCTTCTCTTGGATGGCGGTTTATCTTGGACTTAATTGCCTTAAATACATTTGAATAGTGTTTTCCAGACCGAAATATAATGAATCGCAAATAAGTGCGTGCCCGATGCTTACTTCCAACAAACTTGGAATGTGCTCTGCAAAATACATTAGGTTTTCGAGGTCGAGATCATGCCCTGCATTTATTCCAAGTCCTAAACGATTGGCAATTTCTGCTGCTTCGATATATGGTTTTATTGCTTCGTCTTTATTTTGATGAAAGCCCGAAGCATAGGCTTCAGTATAGAGTTCTATCCGATCTGTCCCGGTGCCGGCCGCAGCTTCAACCATTTCTTTTACCGGATCTACAAATATTGAAACGCGGATTCCGGCATTTTTAAATTCCGTAATCATCTCTTTTAAAAAAGACTGATGTTTTATCGTATCCCATCCATGATTGGATGTTAGCTGTCCTTCTGTATCGGGAACTAAAGTTACCTGTGCGGGCTTGTTGGCTAAAACCAGATCGATGAATTTTTTTTCTGCCGGATTTCCTTCAATATTAAATTCAGTATGTATCACCTTTTTTAAATCATACACATCATGATAACGAATATGACGCTCATCGGGTCGCGGATGCACTGTGATTCCCTGAGCGCCGAAACATTCTGCGTCAAGAGCAACTTTAATTAAATCCGGATTATTTCCGCCACGTGAATTTCTCAGCGTGGCGATTTTATTAATGTTAACGGAAAGATTCGTCATGCTCAAAAATAACAAAACCCCGGCAAAAGCCGGGGTTTTGTTAGCAGATAAAGATTCGAATTAAATTGTAATAAATAATTCTTCTTTTGACTTTCTTACTTTACTTAAATTTTGATAATCATCATCCTCTGAGCGGTAGCCAATAGTTGCGATTACAACACTGGATAAGTTTTGTGCATCAAGATCTAAAATTTCGTCGAATTTGGCAGCGTCAAAGCCTTCCATAGGGCAGGCATCTATTTTCTGCTGAGCTGCCGCAAACAATAAAAATCCTAATGCAAGGTAACATTGCTTGGAATTCCAAACAGCTAACTGCTCTTCGGAAAGAGAATTTACAGTGCCTTTCATTACATCTACAAAGCCTTCAATCACTTTAGGGTCAATGTTGCGGGTATCAGCAATGTTATCTGCATATTCTTCAACCTGCTCAATGCCAAAATTTTTGATTCTCGCGAAGACGATCAGCTGTGAAGCATCTGTAATTTGGGTTTGTCCATAAGCTGCCGACTTTAATTTTTCACGAATAGCTTGGTCTTCGATAACCAATATTTTAAAAGGCTGCAATCCGTAGGAGGAAGGAGCAAGTTCAGTTGATTCTAAGAGTTCGTTAAGTATTTCTGAAGGGATTTTTTTAGTGCTGTCAAATTTCTTTGTCGCATATCTCCATTTCAATTTTTCGATGACGGTCATAAATTTTAAATTTGAATCAAAAGTACATGTTTAAACATTAATTGGTTAAGTCAGATTTTTTATGTGACATCAGAATGAGGAATCTGAAAATTCGCAATAAAAAAAACCCGCTGTAGGCGGGGCTTTAGTAATAACAAAGAATTTAATTTCCAGAAATTAATATCTGTAACTGTCGGGTTTAAAAGGACCCTGAGGTGTTACGCCAATATATTCAGCCTGATCATTACTCAATACATCTAATTCTACACCGATTTTTGCAAGGTGTAATCGTGCAACTTTTTCGTCCAGATGCTTTGGTAAGGTATAAACCTTGTTTTCGTAAGCATCTGTATTGGTCCATAACTCTAATTGAGCCAGGGTTTGATTTGTAAATGAATTAGACATTACAAATGAAGGGTGACCGGTTGCACAACCAAGATTCACTAAACGGCCTTCTGCCAGAATGATGATATCTTTACCGTCAATGCTGTATTTATCTACCTGCGGTTTAATTTCTATCTTAGAATCGCCATGGTTAGAATTTAACCAGGCCATGTCAATTTCATTGTCAAAGTGACCGATATTACAAACAATTGCTTTGTCTTTTAAAGCTTTAAAATGCTCAGCACGTACGATATCACGGTTTCCGGTTGCGGTAACTACAATGTCGGCTTCTTTAACTGCAGTAGCGAATTGTTTTACTTCAAAACCTTCCATAGCGGCTTGTAAAGCACAGATCGGATCAATTTCAGTTACAATTACACGAACGCCTGCATTACGCAATGAATCTGCGGAACCTTTACCAACATCACCATATCCGCAAACTACACCTACTTTACCTGCCATCATCACATCGGTAGCACGACGGATAGCATCTACCAGAGATTCGCGGCAGCCATATTTGTTATCAAATTTAGATTTGGTAACCGAATCGTTAACGTTAATTGCAGGAACGTGTAATGTTCCGTTTTTCATACGTTCATGTAAACGATGCACTCCTGTAGTGGTTTCTTCAGACAATCCTTTAATCTCAGAAATAAGTTCAGGGAATTTGTCAAAAACCATATTTGTTAAATCACCACCATCATCCAGAATCATGTTTAATGGTTTACGATCCGGGCCGAAGTGCAAAGTTTGTTCGATACACCAGTCAAAATCCTGCTCATTTAATCCTTTCCAGGCATAAACAGAAATTCCGGCAGCAGCAATAGCAGCAGCAGCATGATCCTGTGTGGAAAAGATATTACAAGAAGACCAGGTAACTTCGGCTCCTAATTCAACCAATGTTTCGATTAACACCGCAGTTTGGATGGTCATGTGTAAGCAACCGGCAATGCGTGCTCCTGCCAAAGGTTTGGAAGCTCCAAATTCTTCGCGAAGTGCCATTAAGCCGGGCATTTCTGCTTCAGCTAAACCAATTTCTTTGCGACCCCATTCTGCTAATGAGATGTCCTTAACTTTGTAAGGAACGTAGGTTGTCTCTACTGATGACATAGAATAATTATTTAAGTGATTATTTTACAGTTAGTTAGGTGAGTTAAAAAACGCAATTTGCCCACTTTTTTGAAGACTATCTGTATTTCCCTTCAAAATTAGCTAATACTTCGACCATTTTCAAAGGTGTTATGGATAAGTCATATAAGGGGAGTGGTTTTTTACTCTAATCTGTCAATCAGAGTTTATAGTGATACCTAGGGCATGCATATATATTCTATTTTCAAAGTTCCTTTACTTTAAAGCAACAATCACTTACGAAGAATTTTGAAAATAACTGAAAGGACTCGCAAATTAATAACTTACTTATCGGCTTATTGTTATTGGCTATAATACTTTTTAATTCCCTGCCATTTACAGCGGTTTCTCTATACCAATTCACGCAATCGTTGCTCTAACGCTTCAAGTCGCTCATTCTGCCTGATTTGAATCGAATCGACCTGCTTACCTATTGATGTAATGTTCTTTTGCATTATTTTAATCTTACATTCGTGAGATTCAATATCTACCTTAATTTGGTTTACATCGGTTACAAGAGTGCTTTTAGTTTCCTCTTTATCTTGCATCTGACCTTTGCCCTCTGTAAGCCAATCAATGTTTAAATGATACGACTTGATTAGAATCCGAATCACTTCGACTGTGATCCCGGCCTTTGCCGCCTCAAACCTGTAAATTGTAGGTTGAGATACGCCTAATATTTTACCTGCTTCATCTTGTGACTTTGCAATAAATTGTTTTCTAAATTGTGCGAAGCGGTTTGCGATTGCTTCACTATTTACCTGTGGTGTTCTCATGTATTTATTTATTTATTTATTTTTAAATAA
This sequence comes from Daejeonella oryzae DSM 19973, assembly GCF_000422945.1. Lineage (GTDB taxonomy): Bacteria > Bacteroidota > Bacteroidia > Sphingobacteriales > Sphingobacteriaceae > Daejeonella > Daejeonella oryzae. The sequence continues at coordinate 242,734 of NZ_AUHA01000002.1, read as the reverse complement.
CGTGACCAAGCTTTACAGAATAATTCTGCATTTCTTGATTGAGCTTAGCACTTTAGCGACTACATATAACCACATATCCCAATTTAGACACTTTATCTTAACTATAAATCACCTCTATGTTTTATTAGTAATTTTATTTTATAGTTAAAAATAGAAAATACAATCATCCCAAAAGAATTGAGATTGCAGTCTATTGTAATATTATTATATTAATTATTAATTATAATAATAACAGGTGCCATAAATTGTAGAATTAATGATATTAATATAGAAATTGTTGTGTTTGATTTAATGAATTGTAAAAATTACCTCATTGCGGTGTGATTGGCAAATAAGGGCTAGTCTATTTTTGTAACGCTTAAGTAAAAAGCTTTAATCAATTACAAGGGGTGTTTGTGTAATCCTTGCAGGAAGCTTATTTTTGACAAAATTTAAAAAGATATGTACCCAGAATATTTAGTTGCACCTATGCGTGAGGATCTTATCAGCGCAGGATATCAGGATTTGAAGACCGCTGCTGAAGTTGACGAGGCTGTGAAATCTGAAGGAACTGTATTAGTAATGGTTAATTCAGTATGCGGTTGTGCGGCAGCAAATGCCCGTCCGGCGGCTAAAATTGCTACGCAGCAAACTAAACGCCCGGATAAATTTGTAACTGTTTTTGCAGGAATGGAAAAAGAAGCGGTTGATCAGGCTCGTGCTCACATGATGCCATTTCCGCCATCCTCACCAGCTATTGCTTTATTTAAGGATGGAAAATTAGTTCATATGATTGAGCGTCACCAGATAGAAGGCCGTCCGGCTCAAATGATTGCCGACAATCTGATCCAGGCTTTTGATCAGTTTTGTTAATTTAATACTGACATAAAAAAACCCGCTTCTGCGGGTTTTTTTATGTCAGTATTTTCTGTTAGTAACCAATACTCAATTTGTCGAGGTTTAAACTTCTTCTTAAGCTAAAGAAAAATTCGGCACCTTGATCTGTATTGTTTTTAATGCTGAGTTTGCCGCCATTCTGCTCAATAAATTCTTTAGAAAGGCGTAATCCTAAACCAGAACCTTTTTCATTAGCCGTACCTGTAGTACTAAAAACTTCTTCGGAGAATAATATTTTTTGAATCGTTTCATCGGCAATGCCTACCCCGTGATCTTTTACAGAAACCTGGATGAATTCTTCTCCATTCTCCTCCCCTGAAATTTCTACAAAGGTGCCTGGAAATGAAAATTTAATAGCATTTCCCAGTAAATTTCTGATTATAAAACTTACCTGATTCAGATCTCCTGTAATGACCAGATCTGCAGGTATGTTATTAATTAAAGTGATGTTCTTTTGAGAAGCAATCTCGGCAAGAAGTTCAAAATTGGACTTGGCTAATAAATTTAAATTTAATTTGCGTGGTTCGGTTTGCCCGGAGCTTAACTGAGATTTTCCCCATTCATAAATATTATTGATGGTTTCTACAGTTGATGCGGTAGATAGACTCAGGTTGCTTAATAACAAATCTCGTTCTTCGTCAGTTAAGGCATTGGTGCGAAGTAATTGTATTAAATTATGATTAGCGCTTAAGGGTGCACGCAGATCATGACCAATTATTGAAAGAAGTTGATTTTTAGTACTTATAATTTCATACAATTCCTTTTTACGTGATACCAGCTTTTTATTTTTTAAACTTTTATTCAAAATAATCAGCAGCAATCCAAGGATTAGTATCCAGCTTCCGAAAATAATAAGTGTATTGATGTTTAATAAGTTGCTGCCTGAAGTAGATTGAAAAAGGAAATTTAATAACATGAAATTTTCTTTAAACGAGTATAATCATTAAAAATTACCGTTAGGAAGTTTAATATTATTCCCTTGGTTAATTTTTTAGTTTTTAACGATTATTATTCATAGAAGTTACAGTAAAATTTTCCTGAGATGGAAGTATTTGAAAAAGCGTTGTGAAGGATGTCTGTTAACACTTGATTAAATGTAATCAGCATAGATCTTGAGTGATCTAAAAATCTTTGTTCAGCAATTTTTCCAGCTCCATAAAACTGACATTCATTTTTACGCGACCTTGTTTGGCATATGATATTTCGCCCGTTTCTTCAGAAACAATTACTGCAACCGCATCGCTCATTTCTGAGATTCCGATTCCTGCCCTGTGGCGTAAACCGAACTGCGGCGGGAGCTGATCATTTTCTGTTAAAGGTAAAATACAGCTGGCAACCCGGATCTTATTACCCGAAATTACCACTGCGCCATCATGAAGCGGGCTGTTCTTTTGAAAAATACTTTCAAGCAGGCGTTTGGAGATTTTAGATTCGATAAGCTCGCCGCTATTCTGATAATATTGCTCATCAAAATATTTGGCAAAAACAAGCAGGGCGCCTGTACGGCTTTTTTGCATGCTTTTGCAGGCATCCACAATTGGTTTTATCCGGCTTAGATTATTTTTCTCAATGTCTTTACGCCCGAAAATAAATGACCACCAGGCCTTATTTTTTTGCAGGGAGGCATTGCGACCGATTAATAAGAGAAAACGCCTGATCTCGTGCTGAAAAACGACTATAAGAGCTATAAATCCCACGCTTACAAAGCCGCCCAGAATTTCGGTTAGCAGACGCATGTGCGCCTGTTTTACCACCAGGTAAACCACATAAATAATGACTAATCCCAATAAAATATTTAAAGCGATAGTACCCCTGATCAGATTATATATGTAATAGATAATAATTGCTACAAACAAAATATCCAGTACATCGAGGAAACGTAAATTAAGAAAACTGAAATCAAAACCTTCCATACGGCTGAAAATTACAAATTTGATTTCGAAAAAGGGTTATGCATTCATAGAGGAATCCAGAATCAGGGTTAATAAGCATTTAGTTTGCCAACAATTTTCACTGCCTCTGCAGCCTCTTTAACATCATGCACCCTTAAGATAGCAGCCCCTTTTAATAACGCGATGGTATTTGCAACGGTTGTTCCGTTTAATGCACCCCGGGCGTCAGTTTCTAAAACAGAATAAATCATTGATTTTCTGGACACTCCTGCAAGAACCGGTAATCCCAGTATTCCGAACTGATCCAGTTTTGCCAAAAGCTCATAACTATGTACAGGTTTTTTGGCGAATCCGAAACCCGGATCTAATACGAGGTCGTAAACACCGTGACTTTTTAAAAGACTTATCTTATCAGAGAAATATTTAAAGACCGTACTGAAAATATCATCATAATCAGTTTGATGCTGCATGTTTTGGGGCGTACCCCGCATATGCATTAATATGTATGGACATTTTAACCGGGCTACAGTGTTAAACATTTCCGGGTCCATTTCTCCGGCTGAAATATCATTTATAATGTGCGCACCTTCATTAATTGCGGCTTCGGCAACAGTATTTCTGAAAGTGTCTATTGAGAAAAAGGCTTCCGGAAACTCTTTCACTAATTCTTTTATTACCGGCTTGAGCCGTGCCTGTTCTGTTTCAGCTGAAATATGTTCTGCGTTTGGTCTGGACGAATAGGCACCCACATCAATCAGGTCAGCGCCTTCCGTTAACATCTTTTCAGTTTGCTTTAATGCATTAAGCGCATTATTGTTACGGCCGCCGTCGTAAAATGAGTCGGGAGTAATGTTTAATATGCCCATCACTTTAGGGCTTGACAGATCTAACAAGCTGCCCCGAAGATTTAGCGTTAACTTTTGCTGAAAAACTGTATTTTTATCGCTCATTTGAGCGACAAAGTACCAATTAATTCATCTTTCAAACAAATAAATAAGCATTTTGGCTAACAATACAGCAGCAGAATACGAGGCAGTGATCAGAGTTTGCAGAGACCTGTTTTTAAAAAAAACAAAAGATTACGGAACGGCCTGGCGAATACTCAGAATAACTTCAATTACCGATCAGATATTTATTAAAGCTCAGCGTATCCGCACGCTTGAAGAGAAAAAAATTTCAAAAGTAGGAGAGGATATCGCCTCTGAATATATCGGCATTGTAAATTATTGTATCATTGCCATGATGCAGCTGGTGCTGTCAGAAGATCCCCGTTTAGAAATTCCGGTTGAAGAAATTGAATATTTATTTGATCAAAAAATAAATCTTACGCAGGAATTAATGTTCGCTAAAAATCACGATTATGGTGAAGCCTGGCGTGATATGCGTATCAGTTCTTTAACTGATTTAATTCTGATGAAACTGCTTCGCGTTAAGCAGATAGAAGATAATGCCGGACAAACATTAGCTTCTGAAGGGGTGAAAGCCAACTATCAGGATATGCTTAATTATTCTGTTTTCGCCCTTATAAAATTGGGAATCAAATAGTATTTTCGTGAATCATAAGGTTTTATCAATTTTTAGTAAGATTGATTTGCCTTTGAAAATTGTAATAATGAAGAAAATAATACTGAATTTTAGTACCACTCTGGTTGGCTTGCTGTTTATCTTTTCAGGATTAATCAAAGCCAATGATCCGCTTGGTTTTGGTTACAAACTGCAAGAATACTTTGAAGTTTTTCATGTTACTTTTTTAAATGATTTAGCGCCGGCAATTGCCATTGTATTGTGTACTCTTGAAATGGTATTTGGCGCATTGCTTTTTCTTGGATTCTGGGCCCGTAAGGTTTCCTTAGGCTTATTGATATTAATCATCTTCTTTACATTCCTAACCTTTTATTCTGCATTTTTTGAAGTTGTTACTTCCTGCGGATGCTTTGGTGATGCCATACCGCTTACTCCATGGCAATCTTTTAGCAAGGATTTGGTGTTGCTGGTTCTAATTGTTTTTATCTACATGAACCGCGATATGATTCAACCGGTAATTCAATCCGAAAAGAATCGAAAACTGATTTTTGCAGCGATTACTTTTCTGGCTCTGGGCTTTGGCCTTTACACCTACAATTTCCTTCCGGTTTTAGATTTTCTGCCATATAAAATCGGCAGTAATATTCCAAAAAATATGATTGCTCCTGCAGGTGCAGAACCTGATCTTTTCGAAATTATCTACCAGCTTAAAAATAAAAAGACCGGCGAGGAAAAGACCATGACTGATAAAGAATACCTTAAAAGCGGTATCTGGAAAGATTCGAATTGGGAAGTAGTGGGTCAGCCGGAAAATAAGCTCATAAAAAAAGGATACGATATTCCCATTAAGGATTTGAAAATCACAGATTCTCAGGGAACAGATTATACCGCAGAAATAGTTGAAAATCCATATTACAACCTTGTTTTTGTAGCATATAATCTTGACAAAACGAATATTGAAGCAATGGGCCAACTCAATGCCATTGCTATGAATGCTGCCGAAAATTATAACATCCGGTCGGTGTTGTTAACATCCAATTCTGCAGAAGATGCGGAAAGGTTCAGTAAGGAAAATAATCTGGTGATGGAGATTTTTTATGCCGACGGCGTTCCTCTAAAAAGTATGGTGCGGGCAAATCCCGGGATTTTATTGTTAAAGGACGGCATAGTAATTAATAAGTGGCATTTCAACAGAATGCCATCTTATCAGGATCTGGCAGGCCAATATTTCAATAAGAATCAATAATGCTGAGATATACATTCCGGAAAATTCTTTATGGTTTAGCCGTGCTGGCAGGTATTGTGGTGGTAGTTTTCTTTCTTTTCAATATCCTGCCCGGAGATCCTGCCCGGATGACCCAGGGTCAGCGTTCAGATGTACAATCTTTAGAAGCCGTTAGAAAAGAATTTGGGTTGGACAAACCTATCCCGGTTCAGTTCGCCTATTATATAAACGACCTTTCGGTAATTTCTATTCACGATAATGATTCGGTTTCACAGGCAAAATATAATTTTTTAAAAATTATTCCTGCAGGAAAAAATAAGGTAATCGTACTTAAAAAACCATATTTGAGAAGATCATATCAAACCAAAAGAGATGTGAGCAATATTTTAGCAGAGACGGTTCCGAATACCTTTATTCTGGCTATCACTTCTATGATTTTTGCTACCCTGCTTGGTATATTTCTGGGAGTTATTTCAGCTGTAAATAAGGATACCTGGATAGATCGTTCGGCAAATGCATTCGCTATTTTAGGAATTTCGGCTCCTTCTTTTTTTGCCGGTATAATAATAGCCTGGTTATTTGGTTTTGTATTAGGAGATTTTACCGGCCTGAATATGTCAGGCAGTTTGTATAATTATGATCCTTTTCGTGGAGAAGTGATTACCTGGAAAAATTTGATTTTGCCTATGATTACCCTCGGATTAAGACCTTTGGCAATTATTGTACAGCTCACTCGAAGCGCTATGCTGGATGTACTTAGTCAGGATTACATTCGCACAGCCAGGGCTAAAGGCTTAAGCAACCGGCGGATAATTTACAAGCATGCGCTGAAAAATGCTTTAAATCCGGTGATTACGGCCATTAGCGGTTGGTTTGCATCATTGCTGGCAGGTTCTTTTTTTGTAGAATACATATTCGGCTATAATGGATTGGGGAAAGCTACCGTAGATGCTTTGGAATTATCAGACTTCCCGGTAGTAATGGGCTCCATATTATTTGTAGCCTTCATTTTTGTCATTATAAATATCCTGGTTGATATTTTATATGCATTTATTGATCCCCGGGTAAAATTAGCTTAGTAAATATGTTGGCAGATATTATCAGGTATACGCAGCTTGCTGATTATAAAGTGATAGAGGTGTTTAATCAATCGGCTCGCTCTATGCCTCAGGCAGAGAAATTGTTCAGTCATGTTTTAAATGCGCAGCATATTTGGATGAAACGCATTATTGCTCAGCCCGAGGAGTATGGAACCTGGCAAATTCACGAACGCCGTTTGTTTGAGAAAATACATTTGAAAAATTTCATTTTGATTTGCGCAGTATTTAAAGAAGCAGATCAGCAGCTTAACATTCATTACACAAATTCAAAAGGTGAGAGGTTCTCAAACAGGGTTGCCGATATATTTTTTCATATGTTGAATCATTCTACATATCACCGGGCACAAATTTCAAGCATTTTTAGAGCAGAAGGGATTAATCCGCCTGAAACAGATTATATAATGATGAAAAGAGAGGGACTTATATGAAGATTTTTTTAGTAGGATTTATGGGTAGCGGCAAAAGCAGTTTGGGTAGAAAATTAGCCCGGCAACTGGGCCTGGAGTTTTTTGACAGTGACAAACTTGTGGAGCAAAAAACAGGATTGAAAGTAGCGGATTATTTTCAACTTTATGGAGAGGAATCTTTCCGTGAAATAGAGCGGGATATTTTGCAGAAAAGCTGGTATCCTGATAATTGTGTTATTGCCACCGGGGGCGGTGCTCCATGTTATTTCGATAATATGGAATGGATGAATCAAAACGGCAAAGTGATTTATTTGTCATTATCAGCAAAAACGCTTGCAGACAGACTGGAAAATTCAAAAACTGAACGTCCGCTAATTAAAGATTTAAAAGGGCAGGAGCTGATAGATTTTATTTCTGGTAAATTATCAGAACGTGAAATTTATTATAATAAAGCCGCATTTATTATAAGCGGGATAGATCTTACCGCCGAAAAGCTTGCCGGTTATCTGAGCCATGTTAATGAAAATCAGGAGAGATAAACAGCATCTTCTTCTCCCTTTTCATCCAAAACTACTTCTACATGTTCTTTTAAAACTGTAGCCAATTCAAGTCCGGTAAAATCCGGGGAAACCGGAAAGATACGGTGGTTTCGGTCGATCAAAACCAGCGTACGTAACTTTTTTAAAGGAACATCCAGAAAAATTCCCAAGCCATATGCCAGTGTGCGCCCGCTGTTTAAAACATCATCAACCAAAATAATCACTTTGTTTTCTGTCTCTGAAATTTCCAGATCGGTTTCAGCTTTTAAATGAGTGCTGTCTTTATCCAGCTCAATTTTCATTAACGTGATTTTGATATCTGAAATTTTTTCAAGGATTTTTTTCAGACGTAGAGCAATGGTATACCCGCGATTTACAATTCCGGCCATGATCAGTTCTTTTTCCTGCAAATTATCTTCAAGGATTTGGTAAGCCATCCGGTCTATCTTTTGCTGAATTTGTATTTGATTAAGAATGAGCAGTTTTCTGTTGGCCATAGATCAGGTAAATTTTCGCCTGAAATTACATATTTCAAACGTTTTAAAAATTGCTTTCTGTAAACTTTATATTTAATGCAGAAGCTTGCATAAATATATTTATGCTGCCAATGCAACTAACCTCCGCCTGCCCACGTCATATATTCTGAAAACAACATTTTGGATATGAAAAATTTGATGAAATTAAATTTAGTGCTTTTCTTATTACTGGGTACAAACCTGGCAATGGCACAGGAGGAATTAATTAAGGAAAGCAGACCGGTCTCGGGCTTTAAATCTTTAAAGGTTTCCGGTATTGCAGATGTATACATTACAAAAGGTGATCAGGAAAAGGTAGATATCGAAGTGAATAATAAGAGATACAATGAACGCTTAAAGGTTGAGGTTGTTAATAATGTGCTCATTATCCGGACAGAAAATAATAATGAAAAGAGATATGATGATTTTAATAATGTAAAGCTTAAAGTGTATATAACTTATAAACAACTGATCAGCGTAAGCGGAAGTGGCGCAACAAAGGTTAATTCAGAGCAGCCTATAGTTTCAGATAAATTTCAAATCAAGCTTTCAGGAGCCAATAACAGCAAACTGTCGCTGGATGTTAAAGACCTGAATATTGAAATCAGCGGAGCAGTAAATCTTAATTTATCGGGTAAAGCTGATTTGGTGGATATTGAAAGCAGCGGAGCTTCAAATTTAAAAGCGTATGAATTAATAACCCAGAATCTCAGAGCAAAAACCAGCGGCGTTTCCAATATCTTTATTTCTGCCGAAAAAACACTGGAAGTGGATGCCAGCGGATTATCGAATATTACTTACGACGGTAATGCGGTGATAAAATCGAAGGAAGTTTCAAAAATGGCGAATATCCGCAAGCGAAATAATTAGCAGATTTTATTATCCCGTAATCCTGATCTAAAATCAGGATTACGGGATAATAAAAAGCTATAGGCTATTGGTAGGGATAAAATACAAAATTCGCACCTTCGGGAACTATTACAAAAAGGCACATAAAATCACGGGCGTTTTTGTATTGCTTGATAAACTTTTCTTTCTTATCAGGATGTATAATTCCTTTCTCAACAAATTCTTCAATGGTTGAAGCGTGAATACTCCATCCGGTATTTAATTCATTTCTATCCAGAATGGGTTCTCCAAGTTTAACCTCATGCTGGTGAGCTACAAATAGCGGATAAGACGATAATCCCTCCACCATAATTTCTAATGAAACCTCTTTAATAGAATCGCTGTACATTTTCAGATCAGCCTCTAAGCTTTGTAGAGGATTTTCCTGTTTTGGATTTTCCTTATTACTGTTCTCCTGGTCTAACAGATCTTTAATTTCCATACTGTTTAAGCTTGTTTTAAGGTTAAAAGAACAACATTTTCAACATGTTGTGTATGCGGAAACATGTCTACCGGACGAATGCGGCTTACTTCATATTTTTCAGTTAATAAAGTAATATCTCTGGCCTGAGTTGCGGCATTGCAACTTACATACACAATTTTAGGCGCTTCTATTTCCAGTAATCTTTTTACCACGTCTGCATGCATTCCCGCACGCGGAGGATCTGAAATTACCACATCGGGTTTACCATGTTCCAGAACAAATTCGGCGTTTAAAATATCTTTCATATCGCCGGCAAAAAAGCTGGTATTGCTAATGTTGTTAATTTCTGAATTTAGTTTAGCATCTTCAATGGCTGTTGGCACATATTCAACGCCAATTACATGTTTTACATCCGAAGCCACAAAATTGGCAATGGTTCCGGCTCCGGTATACAAGTCATAAACCAGTTCATCGCCTTTAAAATCAGCAAATTCACGGGTAATTTTATACAATTCATGAGCCTGATCAGAATTGGTCTGGTAAAATGATTTCGGACCTATTTTGAATTTCAGATCGCCATTCTCCGATTTGCCGGCAGGCATGTTCTCAAAGATATGATCGCGGCCTGCAAACACATGAATTTCCTGATCGAAAATGGTGTCATTCTTCTTCTCATTAAGAATGTATAATAAGGATGTAATTCCGGGAAAACGCTCCTGAACAAACGTCATCATTAACTTTACCTGGTCTTCATCCGCGTAAGCGAAAACTACAATCACCATCAGTTCGCCAATAGTTGTATTGCGGATGATGAGGTTTCTAAGAGCTCCTTCGTGATTGCGAAGATTATAAAAAGAAATTTGCTGCTCCAATGCAAAGCGGCGAATTTCATTACGGATCTCATTAGAGGGATCGGCTTGTAAATGGCAATGCTGAATATCCAGAATTTTATCGAACCGGCCGGGAATATGGTATCCAAGCGCATTCATTTCCATTTCTTCATTGTTCCGCATATCTTCATCGGTAAGCCAGCGCTTATCAGAAAAAGTATATTCCAGCTTGTTGCGATAATATCTTGAAGCCTGAGATGGCAAAATGGGCTCAATTCCACTTGTATTCACCTTGCCAATACGCTCTAATGCATCGGTAACGCTTTTTTGTTTGTAATAAAGTTGCGAATCATAGGTCATGTGCTGCCATTTACAGCCGCCGCAATCTCCAAAATGCTGGCAAAAAGGTTCTATGCGGTGTTCTGAGGGTTGAACCATGTTCTGAATGCGTGCCTCGAAAAATTTCTTTTTCTTGCGCATCAGTTCAATATCTACAATATCACCCGGAATTGCCTTGTCAATGAAAATGACCAGTTCTTCAGATTTTCCAATTCCTTTTCCTTCTTCGGCAATATCGATTACCCTGATGTTTTGCAAAAACTTTTTATCAGCAGTTAGCTTCTTCATTAAGATTTTATAATTCGTTAGTAGGTTCAGCTTAGACTGGCTTTACTGCAACTAATTTTAATAAGCGCCAAAATTACACTTAAATAAGAAATTAGTCTAAATTGAATATTCTTTTTAGCGGGAAAAAGAAAGAGTTGCGAATGCGGGGATGGGTTTCCGCAAATTGCGGATACTGCCTGGGGATGGAATTGAATTAATAAAAGAAGCTCAGAATGTAAGAAAAGAAACCGGTTTTAGCTTCTTCTGTACAATCAAAACGTTCATCAATTAAATCCGAAAAAAAGAGAATTTCTCTGCTCATGAGTGTTGTTTTGTCTGTCATTTCGTTAAATATAACCGAATTTATACCAAAAACCAAATTGGTATAAAAATTAACAAACAATTAACATTCTCTTTACTTGATAGCTGCTTTTACCAGATAGGGAAGAATTTCTTTTTGAAAAGAAATGAAATTTTTTCGAACGTCTGAATCGGTTACTGAAGTGAAAGCAAATGAAAACACAATACTTTTACTGGCTTTAATTAAAAACCGCAGGCGGTCTGGATAATGATCTGCCTGAAATAGTTGGGTTTCATTAAATGACTGGACAAGTAGTTCTTCCAGTTCATCTGAAAGAGTTTTTAAAAATTCTTGTGCATTTGTCGATTCACGAATAAACTCCCAGCCGATAAATTCATTGCAAACCGTATACGAAAGACGGCTTGTTTTTAGGATAATACTGGTGAGATATGCTTCCTGGTCCAGATCTTCTGTGGGGTTATGAATAATATCCTGAACACTGTGGCGAATATAATCCATTAAAATTGCATGTAATACCAATTCTTTGGATTCGAAATATTTATAGATAGTAGCTTTTGCAATCTTGGCTTTTTTAGCTATTTCATTGACGCTTGTTTTATGGTAACCGTATTTTCGGAACAGCTCTTTAGCTGCTTTCTTAATACTTTCTTTGATCTTATCTACTTCCATTCTAATTAGTTACCGCAATTTCAAAATTGTTTATAATGCTTACCAGGTATTGTTTTAGTGGCCGTTTTGCAGGAGCTTTTACGGGTGTGCCGTCATTTAAAGAAAACTTTGCACCACTGCATGGATCGGTTGCTGTTAAGGTAGGGTTATCAATATTTACAGCGCAGGCTTGTTGCGGATTCACAGAGCTGCATCGGTCGTACGCAACAATTCGTGTTCCTGTATTGTAAAGAATTAAACCCGAAACACCATATCCGGAAATAGCTACAGCTCCGCCCGCATTGTTAATCTGATTGATTCTTGGGTCATTTAATGATGCTCTAAAATTTACTGCTACATCGGGTATTCGGCCCTCCTGATCTTTAGAGCAGGAAATGCCAGTTAAAATCAATAAAAGAAGGGCAGGATATTTCATCAGATCAGTTCAGATTGAAATTGCTTTAAAAAACGAACATCGTTTTCTGAAAAGAGTCTTAAATCCTTTATTTGATATTTAAGATTAGTAATACGCTCTATTCCCATTCCAAATGCATAACCCGTAAATTTCTGACTGTCTATTTTGCAGTTATCCAAAACATTAGGGTCAACCATTCCGCAGCCTAAAATTTCTACCCAGCCGCTATGCTTGCAAAACTGACATCCATCTCCTTTGCATATAGTGCATGAAATATCCATTTCGGCAGACGGTTCTGTAAACGGGAAATAGGAAGGACGAAATCTTACTTTAGTTCCTTCTCCAAATAATTCCTGTACAAAGTAAAAAAGTGTTTGCTTTAAGTCGGCAAAGGAAACATTCTCATCAATATATAATCCTTCTACCTGGTGGAAAAAACAATGAGCTCTTGCTGAGATAGCTTCGTTTCTGTAAACCCGTCCCGGCATAATTGCCCTGAAAGGAGGCTGTCCGGCTTCCATCATCCGCACCTGAACCGATGAAGTGTGAGTACGTAAGGCGGTATCACCATTTTCTTTGTCTTTTTTAATAAAGAAGGTATCCTGCATATCTCTAGCAGGATGCTCTTCCGGAAAATTTAAGGCTGAGAAATTATGCCAGTCGTCTTCAATTTCTGGCCCTTCGGCCACATTAAAGCCCAATTTTTTAAATATTTCAACAATCTCTTTTCTTACCAGTGATAGCGGATGCCGGGATCCCAATTCCATTCCATCTCCCGGAAGGGTAAGGTCAATTTTTGACTCAGGAGTATCAGAGACCATGCTGTCAATCAATTCCTTTACCTCATGATATTTTGATTCGGCTAATTGCTTAAACTCATTCAATACTTTACCGTACACTCGTTTGTCATCGGCAGAAACCGTTTTAAATTCTTCGAACAGATCTTTAATAATCCCCTTGGTTCCCAAAAACCTGATCCGGAATGTTTCCAGTTCCTGGGCGTTGGAGGAATTGAATGAATTTATTTCTGAAGTATACTGATCTATTTTATTCTGCATAGCCTGAATTGTCTGAACGACAAAGTTACAAATTACTTAATTACACCTAATTCTTTACCCACTTTTACAAATGCCGCAATTGCTTTATCTAAATGCTGCTGTGTATGAGCGGCAGATAATTGCACCCTGATTCTGGCTTTTCCCTGAGGAACAACCGGATAGTAAAATCCAATCACATAAATCCCTTCATCAAGAAGTTTGGCAGCAAAATCCTGAGCTAATTTTGCATCGTAAAGCATAATCGGCACAATTGGATGGATTCCCGGTTTGATATCAAAACCAGCTTCGGTCATTTTTTTCCTGAAATAGCTTGTATTGTTTTCTAATTTATCGCGAAGTTCGGTTGTTTCACTAAGCATATCCAACACAGCAATAGACGCTCCAACAATGGATGGCGCCAGCGTATTTGAAAATAAATAAGGGCGTGACCGCTGGCGAAGAAGGTCTATAACTTCTTTTGGTCCGGAGGTGAAACCGCCGGAGGCGCCGCCTAATGCTTTTCCTAATGTTCCGGTAATGATATCGATGCGGCCCATTACATTGTGATGCTCATGCGTTCCGCGACCGGTTTTGCCCATAAAACCGGAGCAATGACATTCGTCGATCATTACCAATGCTTTATATTTATCAGCCAGATCACAAATTTTATCTAACTGAGCGATGGTTCCATCCATAGAAAACGCTCCGTCAGTTACAATAATCCGGTGTCGTAAATTCTGTGTTTCTTTTAATTTTTCTTCCAGATCGGCCATGTCATCATGATTGTAGCGGTAACGCTGCGCCTTGCATAAACGAACACCATCAATAATTGATGCATGGTTTAAAGCATCAGAAATAATCGCATCCTGCTCGTTAAACAAGGGTTCAAAAACACCTCCGTTGGCATCAAAAGCCGCCGCATATAAAATAGTATCTTCAGTTCCTAAAAATTTAGAAATTTTTGCTTCCAGTTCTTTATGGATATCCTGAGTTCCGCAAATGAAACGGACAGATGACATTCCGAAACCGTGGGAATCTATAGCTTTTTTTGCAGCTTCAATTACTTTTGGATGAGAGGACAATCCCAGATAATTATTAGCACAGAAATTAATTACTTTCTGCCCGCCCTGAACGGTAATTTCAGCTCCCTGCGGAGAAGTAATAACTCTTTCACGTTTATATAATCCTGCTTTTTCGATCTCTGCTAACTCATTTTGTAAGACCGGCTGTAAAGTTTTGTACATAGCAATAGGTTTTAAGGCTGTAAAATTAGCAATTCTTCAGACTTGTCAGGATTTAAACGTTACTGAATTCTCAAAGCAGATATTTAATTTTAACACTCTTTAACTGAATTGGCCCTGTAACCTTTAAGTAAATAAATCATCTTTACTTCATATGAACCTGAGATTAACATTCACCTTCCTGATTATTTTTGCTGCCCTGGGTGCAGTAGCTCAAAATTATTCTTTAAGCGGCAAAATCACCGATTCACAGGGGCAACCCGTTCCCTTTGCAAGTATCTATCTTAAAAATACCAGTATCGGAACCTCGGCCAACATCGAAGGGGAATACCAGTTAAAAGTACCCGCCGGCAAATTGGAGCTGATATTTAAAGCTATCGGATACCGGTTGGAAACCCGTCCTCTGGTTATAAATAAAAATCAGGTTCTTGATATACGTATGGCAGCCGAGGTTTATGAATTAAATGATGTGGTCATCAGCGCAGGAGGTGAGGACGCTGCTTATGAAATAATCCGCCAGGCAATCAGGAAAAGGAAATTACATTTAAGAGAGGTTAATTCTTTTACGGCTGATGTGTACATCAAAGGATTGCAAAAACTTTTGGCAGCACCCAAAAAATTTCTGGGGAAAGATGTCGAAAAAATGGGTAAGGAAATAGGATTGGATTCAAACAGAAAAGGGATAATTTATCTCTCAGAATCTGAATCTAGATTAAGTTTTATTCAGCCCGATAAATATCGTGAAGAAATGATTTCTTCAAAAGTATCCGGAAGTAACCGTGCTTTCAGTTTTAACCGTGCTTCGGATATTAAAGTGAATTTTTATGAAAATATTCAGAATTGGGATGGCCTAAGCAACCGTCCTTTTATATCGCCAATTGCAGATAATGCCCTTTTCTACTATCAGTATAAATTCTTAGGCTCAACCATAGAAAATGGACAAACTATTAATAAAATACAGGTAATTCCACGGCGAAACGCCGATCCGGTTTTTAGGGGCATTATTTATATTCTGGATGATTCCTGGCGAATGCACAGCGTAGATCTTTACATGACCAAAGAGGCAAACATAAACTTTGTAGACACTCTTAAAATCAATCAGCAATTTTTTCCGGTTGGGAAAGTTTATATGCCTTCATCGGTTAAGTTTGAATTTACAGGAGGAGTTTTTGGTTTCAGATTTGGAGGCTACTTTATAGCTATTTACAAGAATTATGATCTTAATCCAAAATTAAATCCGAAGGATTTTATTGAAGTTTTAAAAATAGATAAAGGTGTAAGTAAGAAGGATTCGGGGTACTGGTCTCAATCACGCCCGGTTCCGTTAACTGAAGAGGAAAATCTGGATTATCTAAAAAAGGAAACTCTAGCCGCAAAACGTGAATCAAAACCTTACCTGGATTCCTTAGATAAAGAAAATAATAAGTTTAAGCCTCTCGGCTTTATTGTTGGAAATGGATATAATCCCCGGAATCGGTTTAAAAAGGAATATTATAATTTTAGTTCTTTACGAAATTCGGTTTTTTACAATACAGTGGAAGGCTTCGGCATCAATTATAAAGCCGGATACAGCAAGCGGATTGATACGTTAACAAATAAATTTATATCCTTTAGCGGCAGCCTTCGGTACGGCTTTGCCAGCAAAGATTTTTATGGAAGTGTGGGAGGAAATATTCCGATTAAAAATACTTCCCTCGGATTTAATGTCGGGTCTGATATTCTCGATTTGAATAACCGCGGCACAATTGCACCATTTGGTAATTCCATTAATTCTCTCTTTTACGAACGCAATTTTATGAAATTGTATGAGAAGAAGTTTCTCTACTTTTCGGCTTCTCAGCGAATTATTCCTGCAATTAAAACCACTTTTTTTACCGAATGGTCTAATCGTAAAAGTTTGCAGAACGTAACCGATTATACTTTTATTGATGATAAAGACCGTGAGTTTACTTCAAATAATCCATTTAGTCTGGCGCAGGAACTGCCGCTTTTTCCAACCGGACAAGCCTTCAAAGTGGGATTAACAGCCAGTTATCAGTTTGGGCAAACGTATGCCAGTTATCCCTCCGGGAAAGTTTATTTTCCTTCAAAATATCCGCTTATCGGGCTAAGTTATATAAAGGCCATCCGGAATATATTTAGTTCTGATGTCGACTATGATTTTTTATCTTTTGATATCAGTAAAGAAGATATCAAATTAGGTTTATACGGTAAATCATCATTCTCTGTGGCAGCGGGGAAATTTTTCAGCAGCGATAAATTAGATTTTGTTGATTATAAACATTTTATCGGAACGCAAAGTCTAAGCTACATTCCCAAATCTAACACCTATCTTTTTCTGGATTATTATAACTTCAGTACTCCTGATAAATATCTGGAAGCCCACTTTGAACATAATTTTTCGGGATTTATTTTTAACAAGGTTCCACTATTAAGGAAATTAAAACTGCAGGAGATAGCAGGCGTAAATCATCTCTCAACGCCGGTTATTAAAAATTATAATGAGGTATATTTCGGCCTTGAATATTTAACATTCCGGGTTTTATATGGATTTTCATCCGACGGACGGAACAATTCAAATTCGGGTTTTAGGATTGCGTATGGGTTTTAACGCTGATACTGCTGTAACATACTTGTGATGCCGAAACATTTTAAGACATATAGAGTATGTCTTTTAATCTTTCGATATCCTCTTTCGCTGATTAATTTTAGCTGCGTACTATCGAATTCTCAAAATCAAGCGAAATTAATTTAGTTAAAATGTTTAACAAGCCTACTGGATTTCCTAAATCTGACAATATTGTTTTTGGTAATGACCTAATTATCTTATTCCAAAATGGCAGTAAAACAGCTTTTGTAAAATTGTATGATACGTATGCTCCTTCCTTATTAGGTGCTATTTCACGAATTATTAACGATAAACATGAGGCTGAAACTATTCTGCAGAAATCTTTTGGTACCGTATGGCAAAACAGGAAACAATATAATCCTGAAAAGGAAAGAATTTTTACCTGGCTTGTTAAAATTGCCAGACTTACGTGTTCCAAATTAAAGGTTGAGGGTAAATCAAAATGTAATGAAATTAAAGAAAGCATCAACCTGGTTTATGCATGCAATGTAAAAGAGTATCTTTTTGAAAAGCAACGTAGAGAAGGAAGAGGATTTACATCTGGAATTGAGAAAAAATATGCGGAGGCTTTAGACCTTATTTATTTTAAAGACTTTACATTTGCAGATGCCGCTGCACACCTCAATATTCCTGTAAGTATTTTAAGGTCAGATTTGGTTTCAGCAATTAAAAAATTACAAGGAACTGCTTTAGCATGAGGAATATTAATGAATTGATTCAATCCGGATTACTGGAATCGTATTTAATGGGAATGGCAAGTCCTCATGAAATTGAACAGGTTGAGCAAATGGCTGAAGCTCATGAAGAAATCCGGGAGGAATTAAATGCCATCGAACAGGTTTTGGAAGAATATGCCTTGCAAAATGCCATTGAGCCAGATCCGATAATAAAGCCATTTTTAATGGCCACAATTGATTATAAAGACCGATTGGCGATCGGAGAAATCCCGGAATCTCCTCCGGTTTTGCACGAAAATTCCAAAATAGCTGATTATGATCAATGGATTAACCGCAGTGATATGGTTGCACCGGTGGATTTGACGGATATTTATGCGAAGATAATCAGCTATACTTCCGATATGATCTGTGCCCTTGTCTGGATAAAAGAGATGGCCCCGCAAGAAACTCATGATAATGAATTTGAGCGGTTTCTTATCCTGGAAGGATCGTGTATTATTACTATTGAAAATGCCGAACATAGTTTGCACGCCGGCTGCTATTTAGAAATTCCATTACATAAAAATCATTTTGTAAGAATTACTTCAGATATCCCCTGTAAGGTTATTTTACAGAGAGTTGCCGCTTAAAATTTTTGCCTCATGGAAATTGAGATCATAGATTATCAACCCGGATACAAGGATGATTTCAGAAGTCTGAATATAGAATGGATCTCTCAGTATTTTGAACCTGAGCCTTTAGATTTTCAGCAGCTGGATCATCCCGAAGAATATATTATTGACAATGGCGGGAAAATATATTTTGCCAGATCAGGAACGGAAATTATAGGAACCGTTTCTTTAAAAAAAGTGAATAACACTGTATTTGAATTGTCTAAAATGGCGGTTTCCCCACGTTTTCAAGGAATGGGCACCGGCAGATTGTTAGGCGAGCATGTAATTAAAGAAGCAAAAAAACTGGGTTGTAAATTGCTGTTTTTGGAATCAAATAAAAAGCTGGTTTCTGCAATTAAACTTTATGAAAAGTTAGGGTTTATTGAAGTTCAACTGAATAATTCTCCGTATTCCCGGTCTGATTTTCGGGCGGAAATGGTTTTGTAGTTATATTATTACTTCCGAGTAATTGACAAACGTCCATTCTGCTTTTCCTTTAACTTCCTTTTTTTCATAATTAACCCGATAGGTTTTTTTAGGTGCTATTGTAAAGTTAAAAGTTATAGAATTTTGATTTTCATCTTTAGGAAGAAAAGTTTCTAAGAGGCTATCGGCAATAAGCTTTACTTGTTGAGAGGAATGCATGCTGTAAAAATACAGAACATTAGTTGTTATGAAAGAACTGAACTCCTAAAATGATAAGCAAAAAAAATAGCACAAAAAGTGGAATCCGCCGGGTAGAGCGCACAATTTTTCAGCAATTCATTATGGGTTCAATTAAATTCCTGCTTTGGAACTAAGACTTGAAATCAGTAAGAATATTGAAAAAAGGAAGAACATAATCATCACAACTACCAAAACATAAAAAATGAACATTTTTAAGTTTTCAGGAAGATGGGGGCGTTCGGGTAACTGGGGGAGATGTAATGCCATACTATTATATTTTAAAGTTTAAAATATTCTTATGTCATTGATATACAATCATTTTGGATAAAGGTTTTGATCTCTCCAAATGCTTGTTATCTTTTTAAAATACAGTGACCGGATTAGATTCCCTGCCGGTCAATTTCATTAAAATAGTTTGCTATAACTTGCCGAACTGTATCTGTAACCTCGTACGGCTGGAGGCTTTCTAAATCCAATTGTATGAGCGTATCGTATGGAATATAATGGGCACTCGTTGAATTAAATTTTAAAGTGCCCTGGTTAAATTCCCTTTTTTCATAATTTGGAAATTTACTCAGTGAAACAAAATCCAGGCGATGAATAGTTTTGGTATTTTTGTCGAGTAATAGCCAGTAAAATGATTTGCTCAAATCTGAGATTTCTTCAGTTCCGTGTCTCCTTACTTCAAATACCGATTTGTGAAGACTATCGAAAAAGAATAAAATATCAAATTGGTTCATCTTAGACGATCTTTAATTCTATACAAATGAATTTTTCCTCCGTTATTACAATTTAGGATTAATTTTTATCAAATTCCAGATCAATTCTGTAAATAATCAGGTGCTTAGTTTGGCTTTTAAGAAAGATCTAACATGATCATCCCATTCCTACTTCAAAATACTTAGCACGATGCTATTGGGGCGCTTACCGGCGGGGGTTGGTAAATTGCTTCTCAAAATACCTTCTGGAATACAGCCTATACTTTTCATTGCTTCGATGCTTCTGATGTTTTTTGCGTCAGCTCTGAATTCAACCCTTTCCATCTGTAAATGCTCGAAAGCATAGGTAAGAAGCAGGTATTTGCAATGTTTATTTAAGCCTGTTCCCTGAAAATTTTTACCGTACCAGGTATAGCCTAATTGCAGAGTCTGGTTCTTTAATTGAATATCATAATAGCGAGTACTGCCGGCATATTTATTTACTCGTTTATCAAATACAATGAAAGGGAATTCCCTTTTCTCGTTCCGTCCATCTAAAGCTGATTGAATATAGCGTTTAAGATTTTCTTTCCCCGAGGCCTGAAGTAATGAAAAGTCCCAGATTTCCGGTTCATGCAGAGAAAATTCAATAAGATTTTCCAGATCGGATACGAGAAGAGGCCGCAGCATAACTACATCATCTTCAAGAATCAAATCTGTATTAAAATCAAAAGAAGACATAAATAAACCGTTAATATGAATTCAATTATTTCTTTTTAAGGAAACAGGTTTTGAGTACCACGCTCATGTTTTCCACTTTGCAATCAACTTCTTCGGAATCAGATGTGAGCCTGATTTTTTTTATCAGCGTTCCTTTTTTAAGAGTTACTGCTGATCCTTTTACTTTTAAACTCTTAATCAATAAAACCGAGTCGCCTTCATTTAAAATAGTTCCGTTACTATCTTTTACAATCATTTCTTCCATCATGTCTATTTTATTTCCGTTCCTGATATTCTTCTTACAGATATCAGGCAAAGGTATTTTTAATTTATTAAACCGTCTTTGGGAATAGTGAACAAAAAAAGCCTGCAACCATAATGTGGTGCAGGCTTTTCAGGATGTATTGATCAGATTTTATTCTGAAGCCGCTTCTTCATTGATGAAATCTTCAGCGATAACTGTTAAAGCTACATCTGTTGCTTTTTCGTTGTCTAAAGTTTGCTGTAAAAGATCAACAACACTTGTATGGCCCATATTTTCGGCAAATGTTCTTAATGTGCCATATGTTCCAATTTCATAATGCTCTACTTTCTGAGCAGCAAGTATTAAAGCAGCATCACGAATCATTGTACCTTTATCGGTATCCTCAATAATGCTGTCAGCTTCTTTCAACAAGCCTTCCATAGCATCGCATTTTTTGGCTGTCGGTTTTTCTTCCAATAATTCAAAAACCTGCTCCAAAGTTTCAATATGCATTTGAGTTTCTTTTGTATGTTTTTCAAATGCGGCTACAAGTTCAGGACTGGTAGCAGCCTTTTGCATCTTAGGCAAGGCCTTAGCTAAATGCTTCTCTGCCCAATAAATATCTTTAAGTTCATCAATAAAGAATTTATGGAATTCAGAATTTTGCATTTTGCCTGTTTTACCCGTAGGTTTTTTAGTTTTTGTGCTAGTTGCCATGTTAATAGTTTTTTAAGATTAGATAGATATGTTGATATAGTAACTCTGTGAAAATTTAATTGTTTAATGAAATATTACATTCGTTCGCATCTTATAGTAATTCAGGTAGTTACCTTTGTTAGTATTTTGAGATTAGTCAAGAAAAGGAAGTGTAAAATTTATTCATAAATATTATATTTGCCCCGCATTAAACGCTGCTTGCAACAGTATCAATGATTTATGAGTAAATACCAGACCCTGCTGTATTATTGCTACAGCCATATCGAAAATGCAGAGCAATTTGCTGCAGACCATCTTCAGTTTTGTAAGTCTTTAAATCTTGTTGGGCGCATTATTGTAGCTGATGAAGGTTTAAACGGAACTGTTTCAGGTGATTCTGGAAGCTGCGCAAAGTATATGACCGCAGTAAAAGCTGATCCCAGGTTTAAAGAAACTGATTTCAAAATAGATGATGTGGAAGAGCCATCTTTCATCAAAATGCATTGCCGCTATAAAACGGAAATTGTGCATTCAGGCTTGCGTGATCCCAATATCATTAACCCCGGAAAAAAAACAGGGATTCATCTGGAACCGTCTGATTTTAGGGAAATGATGGATCGAGATGATGTTGTTATTCTCGACGTAAGGTCTAATTACGAACATTCTATTGGCCGCTTCAAAAATGCGGTTACGCTTGATATGGAAAATTTCCGCGAATTTCCGGAAAAAATTAATCAGCTGGCTAAGTTTAAAGACAAAAAAATTATAACCTATTGTACCGGTGGAATCAAATGTGAAAAAGCATCTGCGCTTTTACTTCACGAAGGCTTTCCGGAAGTCTATCAATTGCATGGCGGCATAATAAAATATGGTAAAGAAGTTGGCGGTCAAAATTTTGAGGGCAAATGTTATGTATTTGATAGCCGTGTAGCAGTTGACGTAAACTCGGTAAACCCTGTGGCAATTTCTACCTGCAGAAATTGCGGATCTGTAACCGAAAAAATGATTAATTGTGCCAATCCGGAATGTAATGAGCATTTCACCCAATGTGATTGCTGCGGAACATTGTTAGATGGCGCTTGTTCTGAAGAATGTAAATCTCATCCGCGAAAGCGAATCTATGATGGTACGGGCTATTATGTAAAAGTGCCTCAGCCGGTAAACGTGAAGTCTAAATCACGCATTAATGATAACGTGCTGGATTAGTGCAAATAAGTCAATTTTAAGTTTGTTGGATAGTATATTCTTGAGATTATTAAAACATTTGTGGGTAATTCTTCTTACTTGATTTGATGTCCTAAATATTACATTTGAATTAGCTAATGCTGATTTTCTTTGGTATTTTTAACATTTAACCAAATATAGTTAACCCCTAATTTAATTTAATCGCTATGAAAAGATTATTACCTATCATTTCGTTTGCGGCCTTCCTCTTATTTTTCTTTACTACAGTAACTTGGGCACAGGAACGTATTTCTGTTTCTGGTAAAGTTACTGATGCTTCTGATGGTGAAAGCCTGATTGGAGTTACTGTACAACTTAAAGGAAGCACCACAGGCGTAACTACCGATGTTAACGGTGCCTATTCAATAAGTGTTCCAGCTACCGGAACGCTGGTTTTTACTTACCTGGGATATACAAGCCAGGAGATTCCTGTAAATAATCGTCCGCAAATTAACGTTTCCCTTAAACAGTCCACAGAAATGCTTGAGCAGGTTGTTGTAGTGGGATACGGCGTTCAGCGAAAGTCAGATGTTACAGGATCTGTTTCCAGAGTTAAAGGAGAAGATATTGCCCGCGAACCTGTTTTGTCGGCTACACAGGCAATTCAGGGTAAAGTAGCAGGTGTTCAGATCATCAGTTCCGGCGCCCCCAATAGTTTGCCTACAGTTCGTGTGCGTGGTACAGGAACTATGCTTGCCGGTGCCAATCCATTATACGTTGTAGATGGTGTAATTACAGATGATATCCGAAACATCAATTCCTCGGATATTGTGAGCATGGATATCTTAAAGGATGCATCAGCTACCGCGATTTACGGGATGCGTGCGGCAAACGGTGTTTTGCTGATTACCACCAAAAAAGGTAAATCGGGTGCAATGGTTATCGAATACAATGCTACGGCTGGATATAAACAAGCTTCAAACCTGGTAAATATGGCAGGAGCTAATCAGTATGCAGGATATGTAAACGAAGCCAATGTTTTTTACGGTACCGGTGATGTTTTGATTACCCCGCAATTATTAGAAAGTGGTGCAAATACAGATTGGTATGATGCTGTTTTAAAAACAGGTTTTCAGCAGAATCAGAATTTATCCCTTTCCGGAGGCAGTGAAAAAACAACTTATTTCTTTAGTGCCGGATTTTTAAGTGATGAAGGTATTATTGAAACTAACAATTTTAATCGTTTAACCTTACGATCCAATAACGAATATAATGTAAATGATAAGCTGAAATTTTCGACGCTGGCATCTTACAGCCGGTTTAATGTTAGGGAAGTAAATCTGAACGCATTCAATGTGGCTTATCGTGCAGCGCCTTATGTGGCCTCTAAAGTAGGAGACTTGTATGGAAATACTTCTCTGTCTAATAACGTAGGTAATCCGCTTCTTGACCTTGAAAAAAATAACGATCAGGGGATAGGTAACCGTATTCAGGGCTCCTTTGCTTTAGATTATAAACCAATTACCTGGCTTGCATTACGTTCAAGCTTTGGTATTGATGTGGATTTCTACAAGAACACATCATATGCATACCGTTATTTAAATACCGGTGATAATAATGTGTTTATTACAGCGGGTGGAAACCAGATTCGTAATAATAGCGGATTAGGGATAACCAATAATAACAACAGTCGCTGGGTTTGGGATAATACAGCCACAGCATCCAAAATTTTTGGTGATCATAGCTTCAGCTTGCTGGTTGGTACTACAGCCGAAAGATCAAAGTTTAACAGTTTGAATGGTTTTCGTGTGGGTGTACCCGAAAATAAAGATCAATGGTATTTAGAAGCAGGTTCGCCACTGGGCGCCAGTAATATCAGTACCGGCGATATGTCAACCCGTAATTCATACATCAGCAGATTAAACTATTCGTACGCCAGCAAATATTTGTTAACAGCAACTTTTCGTGCTGACGGAACTTCTCGTTTTCCAAGCGATAACCGATGGGGATATTTCCCGTCAGTAGGTTTAGGATGGAATATTATCAATGAAGGATTTATGAAAGAGCAAAAGTTTTTTACTGCTCTTAAATTAAGAGGTAGTTATGGCGAGGTTGGTAATGATCAAATTCCAACATCTATATATTTACCGCTTGCTACAATCAATCAGCCTTATATTTTTAACGGTACAGAATTTCTCGGAATTTCTTTTGATCAGCTGCCTGACAGAAATATCAAATGGGAAACTACTAAAGAATATGATTTAGGTTTAGACTTCGGATTTTTAAATAACAAACTGACAGGAGAGATTGATTATTACCATAAAAAAACTGAGAATGCTTTAATTCCAATTGTTATTCCGGCGATTTTGGGTGATGCCGATAATCAGTTTATTACTAACGCTGCTAATTTTCTGAATACGGGTGTTGAATTTGGAATTAACTGGAATACCAAAGTTGGTACAAATTGGAGCTATACCATTGGTGCAAACGTAGCTTACAATAAGAATGAAATTACCGGTCTTAGCGGTGGACAGCCTTTATTTGATGGAGTAGTAAATGGTCAGCCAACTACGTTCTCTGATAATAAACAGCCAATCGGCAGTTTCTTTATACTACAGGCAGACGGCATTTTTCAGAATGCCGCAGAAATTGCCGCTTCAGCACAGAAAGATGCAAAGCCGGGTGATTTGAGATATAAAGATTTAGACGGCAATGGTACAATAGGTTCAGAAGACAGAGCTCACTCAGGTTCTTATCAGCCAAAAATGACGTTTGGTTTAAACGGAAATGTGACTTTTAAATCGTTTGATTTAAATATCAGCACCTATGGAACTGCAGGCGGAAAAATATATAACGGAAAAAAAGCCGCCCGTGCTGACTCCAGAGATAATATAGAAACTGATGTAGCCAAAAACAGGTGGACTCCAAATAACCCGGGAAATGAAGTTCCGAGGGCAAATTTAAATCCGCTACTGGCTTCTACCTACTTTCTTGAAAATGGAGATTTTTTCCGAATCAATAACCTGACATTAGGTTATGCATTACCAGCAAGTTTCCTTTCAAAATACAAAATACAAAAAGTAAGAGCATTTGTTGCAGCGCAAAATCTGGCAACTATTACCGGTTATAGTGGTTTTACCCCTGAAATTACAAGTGGCAGCCCGTTAAACGGAGGTATTGAATCAAGTATTTATCCTACAACCCGTACGTTCACATTCGGTGTTAATGTTGGATTTTAACTTATTAAAATAGAGAATCATGATTAGTATACAACGAATTTCAATCATATTAACTGCAACCATTGTGCTGAGTGCTTGCAATAAAAGTTTCCTCGAGGTTGAACCACAGGGTAAACTTACAGAAGTACAAGCTTTACAGGACCCCGGAGCTGCAGAAAAACTGGTAGGTGGTGTTTACAGCACATTATACTTTGGAGGATTTGGTAATACAACAGTCGGTTTTCTGATGGTTATGGCAACAGATGTTGCTTCAGATGATTCTGACAAAGGAAGTACCCCTTCAGATTTTCCACCGGCAGGTGAAATTGATAATTTCACCGTTAATCCAAATAATTTTATTCTGAATAATCTATGGAGCGGCCATTATGCTGCGATAGGAAGGGCGAACCGTGCCATTGACATATTAAACCAGAGTACATTTGATGAATCTGTTAAAAATCGCCTTATCGGCGAGGTTAGATTCCTGCGTGGTTTATATTATTTTAACATGGTCAGATTGTTTGGTGGTGTACCGAAATTGATCAGAGTACCAGATCCTTCTGAAGGAAACAGCGATGAATTTCAAACTCGTGCTACCAAGGAAGATATCTATGCGGTTATTATAGAAGATCTGCAATTTGCAGCTGATAATTTACCATTGAAAGGTGTTTCTTCACTTGGCAGAGCAGATAAAGGTGCCGCAGAAAGTTATCTGGCAAAAGTTTATCTGTATCAGAAAAACTATCAAAAAGCCTTTGATCTTTCTTTGAGTGTAATCAATTCCGGTAAATATCGCCTGGTTGATGACTATAATTTTATTTTCAGAGAGAAACCGGTTAATGGAATTGGCGGAATCAATAATAGTGAATCAATATTCGAAGTTCAAACAGGAATAAACGTAGGTGAAAATGCAGTAAGTCCATTGTTTAGCAATGGTCAGGGTGCAAGAGGAAGAGGTGGCTGGAACGATTTAGGTTTCGGTTTTAACAGCCCTTCCAGCGATTTGGTAAATGCGTATGAAGCCGGAGATACCCGCCGTAATGCCACTATTATATTCATAACACCAACTCTTCCAGCCAATAGTCCGGGTACTGTTCTATGGGATGGTTTCCGAATTCCATCTAAAGATTCAGTTGAAAACGAGCGTTACAGTTATAAAGCATATCATAGCGCTCTGGCAGAATCTCCGCAGATTTCTAACAATAAAGACACAAAGCCTAAAAACATTCGTTTAATGCGTTATGCAGAGGTGTTATTAATCCATGCCGAAGCTGCGGCCAATTTAGGCAATGGAAATGCAACCACTATGTTAAACATGGTAAGATCAAGGGCTAACCTTCCTGCTTCAACAGGTACAATTGAAAATATCTGGAAAGAAAGAAGGGTAGAACTGGCCATGGAGCAAGACCGGTTTTTTGATCTGGTGCGTCAGGGTCGTGCAGCTACTGTTTTAGGACCAAAAGGATTCAAAGCTGGCAAAAATGAGCTTTACCCAATTCCGCAGGTGCAGATTGATTTAAGTGGTAACAGGCTGACCCAGAATCCCGGGTATTAATTTAAAATGAACGATTTTTAGACATAGGTTATGAAAACGAATAAGACAATTTTTAAAATAGCATTGCTGGGATCGGTCCTCGTTTCAGTAGGCCTTACTCAATGTACCAAGCCCGAATTAGATGATGATTTTACTGCCGGTGATCCGCCTGCTGTAGAGGGCGGATTCGTAAATTCGGATGAGATTCAACCTGCAAGCCTTATTGCCCATTTTCCTTTCGAAGGAACGGTGGCTGATTTAAAAGGTGGAGTTACAGGCGGTTCTGCTTCGGGAACCACAAGTTTTGTGGAAGGCAGAAAAGGACAGGCTTACCAGGGTTCAACCAATGGATTTATCGGGTATACCAATCCGGGGCCGATAGCAGGTTTAACCAGTTTTACAGTAAGTTTATGGATTAACACTGCCAAACATGATGGTGGTGCTCAGGGTGTATTTACGCTGGCTAAACAGGATGGAAGTTTTTGGGGTAATTTCTTCATGATGATTGAAGGAAATAATTCCTCAGATAATAAAATGTTTATGAAACTGCATTTTGAAAAGAATACAGCATCCTTCATAGAACATTGGATCGAGCCATTCGGTGACTTTCGTCCGGATGATATGTACAACGCATGGAGACATGTGGTATGGACTTATGATGCCACAACATCCAAAGCTGGTTTGTTCGTAAACGGACAAAAAAGAACGCTTCCTGCAGGTATGGAAGATCGAAAAGCAGATGGTTCCGGTACTCCATTGGGAGGCCTGAATTTTAAATCGGCAACAAAATTTATCATTGGTGGATTTCAAAATCAGTTGGGAGCGCCGTTCAACAGCCCCGAGCCTTGGATGTTAAACTATACAGGTAAACTGGATGAATTGAGAATATATAATACAGTATTAACCGCCCAGGAAATTAGTGCCCTGGGAATCCTGGAACGCCAGGGACGTTAAAAAAAATGCCCTGAATCTTAAAATTCAGGGCATTTTTTTTATACTATGTTTTTAACTTAAATATGCTGCTGATGAAGTTGCCATCTATTATATTAATCTCTGTTTTGCTTTTTTTTGTTTCTTGTAAGAAAAACGAAACGAATACTCCGCCAAAAGAAACACCCTTCAATTATCTTTCAACTTCTGTAGACGGTATTAGCAGTCCTTCATTAAGCTATCAGAATGTAGTTGTTAAACCTCAAATTAAAATTACTTTTAATGCGGTAATTAATCCTGCAGGGATTAATTCCTCAGTTTCTTTTCAATCTGGCGGAACTGCAATTCCGTTTAGCGCATCTGTAGAAAATGGATCAACATTGGTTATCAGCCCGGTCAATTCATTGCCTGCTTTTACCTCATTTATTCTTATAGTTTCAAATCTAAAATCTGCAGATGGAAGTACACTGAAAAATGCAGTTAATATAAATCTTAGAACGGGTCTTGATCTTTCCGACAAATTTCCTCAAATAAGCGATGAAGAATTGCTAACCCTCGTTCAAAAACAAACTTTTAAATATTTCTGGGATTTCGGACATCCCGTAAGCGGATTAGCCCGTGAAAGAAATACATCAGGTGATCTGGTTACCTCCGGTGGTTCCGGATTTGGAATCATGAGTTTGGTTGTGGGTGTCAACCGTCAGTTTATAACCCGGGCCGAGGGACTGGCCCGCATGCAAAAAATCGTAGGCTTTTTACAGAATAATGCGCAAACCTTTCATGGCGCATTTCCTCATTGGTTAAACGGTGCAATCGGAGCTGTTATCCCTTTTAGCCAGAAAGATAACGGGGCCGACCTTGTAGAAACCTCATATCTGATGCAGGGGTTACTTACGGCCCGTCAATATTTTAACGGAGCCGATGCCGGAGAAACTGCCCTTCGTGAAAATATAAATAAATTATGGAACGCAGTGGAGTGGAACTGGTTTCGGAAAAATAATGAAAATACGTTGTACTGGCATTGGAGTCCCAATTACAATTGGGAAATGAATCATCAGGTACAAGGCTGGAACGAAGCTCTGATTACGTATGTGCTTGCAGCATCTTCCAATACTTTTTCCGTTCCAAAAATAGTTTATGATAATGGCTGGGCTAAAAATGGCTCCATCCGTAACGGGAACACTTATTTTGGAATACAGCTTCCTTTAGGTCCGGATAAAGGAGGACCATTGTTTTTTGCTCATTATTCTTTTCTGGGGATTAATCCCAAAAATTTAACCGATGCATACGCAAATTATGAAAGTCAAAACCAGGCTCATACCTTAATAAATTATAATTATTGCTCCGCTAATCCCAAACAGTTTGCAGGTTACAGTGATCAGTGCTGGGGACTCACTGCCAGTGATGATAAAAGTGGATATCTGGCTCATGAGCCCAATAATGATAATGGAACAATTTCGCCAACGGCGGCATTATCATCTTTTCCATATACTCCGGTTGAATCTATGAAAGCATTAAAATTTTTCTATTATAAACTTGGAGACAAATCGTGGGGGCAATATGGTTTTTATGATGCGTTTAATTTAAGTGAATCCTGGTTTGCTAATTCTACCCTTGCAATTGATCAGGGTCCAATTATTGTGATGATTGAAAACCACCGGACCGGATTATTGTGGGATTTGTTTATGAGTTGTCCTGAAGTAAAAACCGGAATGAAAGGACTGGGTTTTCAAAGTCCTCATTTATAATTTTAACTTTTAAATAGATGTAACCCTTAACTTTTTAGAACATGCTGAAACAATCAATCCTGTTACTATTAATCCTAAGCCTCACTTCTTGTTCCCTTAACGGGATTAATTCCCATACCAACAATTCCACAGAAATTAAAAAAATACTGTCAGATGAAGATCTGCTGGATCTGGTACAAAAACAAACTTTCCAATATTTTTGGGAGGGTGCCGAACTAAATTCCGGAGCGGCAAGAGAACGCTTTCATGTGGATAATGTCTATCCTCAAAACGATAAAAACACGGTTGCTACCGGAGCAACAGGCTTCGGCGTAATGTCTATCATCAGTGCAATTGAGCGCCAGTACATCACCCGCAGCGAAGGCGTTGAAAGATTGGCTAAAATTTTAAATTTCCTCGAAAAAGCTGATCGTTTTCACGGTGCCTGGCCACATTGGCTGGTTGGCGAAACCGGAAAAGTTAAGCCATTTTCACCTAAAGATAATGGTGCTGATTTGGTGGAAACATCTTACCTGGCTCAGGGATTACTTTGTGTCAGGCAATATTTAAAAGACGGTAATCCGGCAGAGCAGGCGGTTGCTAAAAAAGCCGATGAGCTTTGGAAAGGAATTGATTTTGATTTTTACCGTAAGGGAGAAAATGTATTATACTGGCATTGGTCGCCAAGTTATCAATGGCAAATGAATTTTCCTGTTAAAGGATACAACGAATGCCTGATTATGTATGTTCTGGCTGCATCATCGCCAACTCATGCCATACCTGCCGAAGTATATCATGAAGGTTGGGCCAGGAACGGAGCAATCAGTGCCGATTTTAATCTTTACGGCCATCACATAACTTTAGATCACCAGGGAGCAAAAGGTTCTGTAGGTCCTTTATTTTGGTCTCACTATTCTTATCTGGGTTTAAATCCAAAGGGACTTAAAGATAAATATGCCGATTACTGGCAGCAAAATACAAATCATACATTAGCTGTACATGACTATTGTGTTCAAAATCCGAAAGGTTATAAAGGATATGGAGAAAATGGCTGGGGTTTAACTTCAAGTTATTCAATGAAAGGCTACGCGGGGCATAGCATTTCTGAAGATCTGTCTGTAATTTCTCCAACCGCTGCAATTTCTTCTATCCCGTATACTCCGAAAGAATCCATGAAAGTAATCAGGTATTTGTATGAAAATTTGGGTGATAAAGTTTGGGGTCCTTATGGCTTTTACGATGCGTACAGTGAATCAGAAAACTGGTATCCAAAACGTTATCTGGGGATAGATCAGGGTCCGGCCGTAGTGATGATCGAAAACCATCGTTCAGGTTTACTTTGGAAATTGTTTATGAGCAGTCCTGAGGTTCAAACCGGACTGGATAAATTAGGTTTTGAATATCAAAAATAGAATTGAATAACATCAATATGACTAAAAAATTTAAGCAATATTTCCTTTTTGTCATCTTCAATATAGGATCTGCAACCAGTCTTTGGGCGCAGTCTTCACAAATGAGCACCTACTGTAATCCCCTAAACCTTGATTACACGTACATGATTTACAATGCCCATAATGATATTTCTTACCGGTCTGGCGCAGATCCGGCGGTGGTGAAGTTCAGGGGCGAATATTATATGTTTGTTACCCGGTCAATGGGATACTGGCATTCTACCGATTTAAATAACTGGAACTTTATCACTCCTGAAAAATGGTATTTCGAAGGATCAAATGCCCCTGCAGCTCATAATTATAAAGATTCTGTTTTATATGTTACCGGTAATCCATCCGGTAATATGAGTATTTTATATACTGATAATCCCAAAAAAGGTGATTGGAAAGCTGTTCCTGCCATACTGAACGATCTTCAGGATCCGGCTCTCTTTATTGATGATGATGGAAAGGCTTATATGTATTGGGGTTCTTCAAATACGTATCCTATCAGGGCTAAAGAATTGGATAAAAACCGGCGGTTTCGCCCATCCGAAAAAACCCATGAGCTCTTTAATCTCGATTCGAAAAAACATGGCTGGGAGCGGTTTGGAGAAAATCATTCTGATACGGTTTTAGCCGGATATATGGAGGGACCCTGGATGACCAAACACAACAATAAATATTATCTGCAGTATGCGGCTCCCGGAACAGAATTTAATGTTTATGGAGATGGAGCATACATCAGTGATTCACCATTGGGCCCTTTTAAGTACATGCCCAATAACCCTTTTTCCTATAAACCCGGTGGATTTATGAATGGTGCCGGTCACGGAAGTACAGTGCTGGGCCCGCAGGATCAATACTGGCATTTTGGTTCCATGGCTGTTTCTGTGAATGTAAACTGGGAAAGAAGAATTTCTATGTATCCAACTTTCTTTGATCAAGAAGGTTTGATGTATTCAAATACCTCTTTTGGAGATTATCCTCATTTTGCTCCGGGAGTTTCCGGCAAAGAAGGCAAGTTTACAGGCTGGATGTTGCTTTCTTACAAAAAGCCGATAAAAGTATCCTCCCGGCTTGATCAGTTTGCGGCCGCAAACATTACTGATGAAAATGTGAAAACATTCTGGGTAGCGGAGAAAAATGATGACCGGCAGTGGGTTGAAATTGATTTAGTAAAGCCCGGAAAAGTATATGCAATACAACTCAACTACCATGATTATAAATCCGGGTTATATGGAAAAATTCCTGGACTTTTTCATCGATACACTATAGAAGGCTCTCTGGATGGTAAAACCTGGATGACACTGGTAAACCGGAAAGATAATTACAGGGATGTTCCTAATGATTATGTAGAACTTGGAATTCCTCAGAAAGTTAGATATATAAGATATAAGAATATACAGATTCCAACTCCTAACCTTGCAATTTCGGGTTTACGTATATTTGGAAAAGGAGAGGGTAAACTTCCCGACAGAGTTAGCAATTTGAAAGTGAATCGTTATAAAGATCGCCGTGATGCCATGATAACATGGGATCCGCAAAAAAATATTCAGGGTTATAATATCTTATGGGGAATTGCCCCCGATAAATTATACAATTCTTACCTTGTGTATGAAAAAAATCAATTGGAGCTTAAAAGTTTAGGGACTGATCAAGCGTATTATTTTTCAGTTGAAGCATTTAACGAAAATGGAATTTCAGTAAAATCAACTGTTAAAAAAGTGGATTAAAATCCACGCCTGCTTATTTAAATAAATAGTTTAATCCAACCAAGTTTATATATTATGTTAAAGAAAAAAACAGCCACATTACTGATAGCAATCAGCACATTCTGCCTTCCCCCGGCAGTATATTCACAAAATAGTGATGCAAAAATGAAAACCTACATTGATGCACTTATGAAAAAGATGACCCTGGAAGAAAAGGTGGGTCAGCTACATTTGCCATCGGTGGGATTTGATGTTACTGGTCCGATTGTAAGCAAAGGTGTAGAAGAAAATATTAGAAAGGGACTGGTTGGAGGAGTTTTTAATACCTATACGCCAAATGCGGTTCGAAAGCTCCAGGAAATGGCGGTGAATGAAAGTCGTTTAAAAATCCCGCTTATTTTTGGTTATGATGTAATTCATGGACATCGTACCATTTTTCCTATTTCGCTAGGATTGTCTTCTTCCTGGGATATGGACTTGGTTAAGCGCACAGCACGTGCCGCAGCAGAAGAGGCCAGCGCCGATGGTTTAAACTGGACTTTTTCTCCGATGGTAGATATTGCCCGTGATCCGCGTTGGGGCCGTGTAAGTGAAGGGGCCGGAGAAGATCCGTTTTTAGGATCTGCCATTGCAAAAGCCATGGTTGTTGGATATCAGGGTACTGACCTTTCTTTAAACAATACTTTATTGGCCTGCGTAAAGCATTTCGCTTTATATGGAGCTTCTGAAGCCGGCCGCGACTACAATACTGTGGACATGAGCCGGATTAAAATGTACAATGAATATTTTCCGCCATATAAGGCAGCAATAAACGCCGGTGCCGGAAGTGTAATGACTTCTTTCAATGAAGTTGAGGGAATTCCGGCCAGTGCTAATAAGTGGTTAATGACCGATGTTTTAAGAAAACAGTGGAACTTTAATGGCTTGATAGTAACGGATTACACGGCTATTAATGAGATGATTAATCACGGAATGGGTGATGAAAAGAAAGTTGGCGAATTGTCTTTAAATGCAGGTGTAGATATGGATATGGTTGGTGAAGTATTTTTGAAGCATGGCGTTGAACTGGTAAAATCAGGTAAAGTTAGCCAGGCTCAGATAGATGCCGCCTGCCGCCGCATTCTTGAAGCAAAATATAAACTGGGCTTATTTCAGGATCCGTATAAATATGTTAGTGAAGAAAGAAATAAAAGCCAGATATTAAGTCAGGATAAATTAGACTTGAGTAAAGAAGCTGCTGTAAAAAGTATGGTTCTGCTAAAGAATTCAAATGAGGCTTTACCTTTAAAATCAAATCAGAAAATCGCATTTATTGGTCCTTTAGTTAAAGATCAGCGCAATTTGGTTGGAAGCTGGAGTGGTGCGAGCGATACTTATAAAAATGCCCGCAGCCTTTGGTCCGCATTGGAGTTGAGATCAGATAAGAGTAATTTCTTATATGCAAAAGGCTGTAATCTGGTAGATGATTCCCTTATCAGAAATAAATTAAATCCGCACGGAGGAGATATAATTCCAGATTCAAAATCGCCGCAGCAATTAATTGATGAAGCTGTAAAAACAGCTCAGCAGGCAGACGTTGTAGTAGCCGTATTAGGCGAAGCTTTTGGCATGACCGGTGAAGCAGCCAGCCGCAGCTCAATTGGTTTACTTGATAACCAGGTTGAACTTTTAAAGGCTCTGAAAAAAACCGGAAAACCAGTTGTATTGGTGTTGATGAACGGCCGTCCCTTAACCCTGGAATGGGAAGATAAAAATATGGATGCTATCCTTGAAACATGGTTTTCAGGAACTATGGCTGGTCCTGCTATTGCATCTGTTTTATTTGGAGAACAAAATCCTTCCGGTAAACTTACCATGACTTTTCCCCGCAACGTAGGTCAGGTTCCAATATATTATAATAACAAGAACACCGGACGACCATTTGACGAGAATCAAAAATATACAAGTAAGTATCTGGATGCACCAAATACACCTCTATATCCTTTTGGTTATGGTTTAAGTTATACTAGTTTCAGCTATGGCGATATTAAATTGAATACGGCAAGTATGAACCCGTCACAGAAAATTACGGCATCAATGCAGGTAACCAATACCGGAAAAGTAGAAGGCGTAGAAACCGTCCAGTTATATGTTCGCGATATGGTGGGTTCTGTGACCCGTCCGGTAAAAGAATTAAAAGCCTTCCAGCAGGTTTCGTTGAAACCCGGAGAAAGCAAAATGATAAACTTTTCTATTAGTAATGAGGATTTAATGTTTTATAATTCTGATTTGAAAATGATATCAGAAGCGGGCGATTTTAAGCTATTTATTGGTACCAATAGCCGGGATGTAAAAGAGGCAAATTTCAAACTTGTGAAATGAGATCAGGAATATTAATTATTTTTCTGTTGCTGAGTTCGATAGTTCAGGCACAAAATTCTAATCAGTTTTTGGAGCGTCAGTTGGTTTCCGGCAATGATACATTGCCTTACCGGATTCTGATGCCTCAAAATTTTGATGAAAACAAAAAATACCCGGTTTTATTTGTTCTTCACGGTGCTGGCGAACGTGGTAATGATAACCAGGCACAACTTACTCACGGCAGTAAGTTATTTTTGAAGGAAGATGTGAGGGAGAAATTTCCTGCTATTATTATTTTCCCGCAATGTCCTAAAGACAGTTATTGGTCAAACGTAGAAGTTGAATCAGTAAATGGGAAAAGGGAATTTATGTTTCAAAAAAGAGGTAAGCCAACTATAGCTATGAAACTGGTTATGTCGCTCGTAAAAGAAATGAAATCTAAAAGCTACACCGATAAAGAAAGAATATATGTTGGTGGCCTATCAATGGGTGGAATGGGAACTTTTGAAGTGCTCAGAAGATTGAGGAATAACTTTGCCGCTGCGTTTTCAATTTGTGGCGGAGATAATATAGAAAATGTTAAAAAGTACAAAAAAGTGCCTTTGTGGATATTCCACGGAGGAAAAGATGATGTTGTTCCTCCTGAAAATTCGGAGCGGGTTGTTTCGGCATTAAAATCTTTAGGTGCTCCGGTGAAATATAGTTTATACCCCGAGGCTAATCATAATAGCTGGGATCAGGCATTTGCCGAACCGGATCTTTTGCCATGGCTTTTTTCTCATACCAAATAATAACCTCTTTCATCTAACTAAAAAGGACAAATCTTAAGATTTGTCCTTTTTAGTTTTTAAGATTTTATATGGTTATATCTATATCAAGCTGGTTCCAATGAATTCCGCTACCATCTTCTTTTATTTTCCAGTCCTGCTGTTCTTCCTGCGTAGCATTTTTTAATTTGGGATGCCAGGTTAAAGGATAAGCAATTTCCTTTTCATCAGCTACTTTTATAAACAACAGATCGTTCTGGAATTTAATTTCAATACTTTGCTTCTGTTTTCTTGAAGTAAATAATCCCATTGCAATAGATAATTATTCGGCCATGTTGTGATAAACAGCCTGAACGTCATCATCTTCCTCCAGCCTGTCGATGAGTTTAAGAACATCTACAGCCTGTTCTTCGGTAACCTCTGCGGTTGACATTGGAACACGTTCTAATTTAGCGCTGATTAATTCCAGACCCTGTTCTTCAATAGCCTTTTGCATTTTACCAAAATCTTCAAATGAAGTATGAATTACTCCTACATCATTTCCCTCCTCATTTTCTTCGAGATAAAGATCTTCCAATCCGGCATCAATCAGTTCAAACTCCAGTTCTTCCAGATCTTTTTCTCCGGGATTAAAGCGAAAAACTGATTTGCGGCTGAAAATGAAATCCAGTGCACCGGTTTTACCAAGGCTGCCACCATATTTTGTAAAATAGCTACGAACATTGGCAACTGTCCTGTTGGTATTATCGGTTGCTGTTTCTACTAAAACGGCCACACCATGCTGAGCATACCCTTCATAAACAATCTCTTCATAATTGCTTTCGTCTTTGCTGCTTGCTCTTTTAATGGCGGCTTCCACACGATCTTTAGGCATGTTAACCGCTTTCGCATTTTGCATTGCTGTACGCAAGCGTGAATTTGTATCCGGACTCGAACCTCCGGATTTAACAGCCATTACAATCTCTTTTCCCAAACGGGTAAATTGAACGGCCATTTTTGCCCAACGTTTAAATTTTCTTTCTTTACGGAATTCAAATGCTCTTCCCATAATACAGGCTATCTTTTAATATATGTTTGTGTAGGTGTTCTGATTGGTTAATTCGAAATCTTAATGTCTTTTAAATTTTGTAGCATATCTCTGGTCATACCGGCCAAATCATATTCTATTTCCCAGCCCCAATCTTTTTGCGCCTGGCTGTCATCAATAGATTTTGGCCAGCTATCGGCAATTGCCTGTCTCAGATCATGATCTGAATAACTGATTTTAAAATCAGGGATGTGCTTGCGGATTTCAGCAGCCAGCGTATCGGGTGTAAAGCTTATTCCGCCAAGGTTATAACTAGAACGAATAGTCAGTTGTTCTGCCGGGGCATCCATTAACTGAATTGTTGCCCTGATGGCATCATTCATATACATCATCGGTAAAGCGGTATCGGCAGATAAAAAGCTTTCATAAGTACCTTTTTGCAGAGCTTCGTGAAAAATATGAACGGCATAATCTGTAGTGCCACCGCCAGGAGCAGCTTTCCAGCCAATTAATCCCGGGTAACGGATACTTCGGATATCCAGGCCATACTTATTGAAATAATATTCGCACCAGCGTTCTCCGGCAAGTTTACTAAATCCATAGACAGTGTTTGGGTCCATTACGCAATACTGCGGGGTGTTAAATTGCGGTGAATGCGGTCCGAACACGGCTATAGAACTTGGCCAGTAAACTTTTTTTACCTGGAATTCAATAGCGAGATCGAGCACGTTAAATAAACCGTTCATGTTTAAATCCCATGCCATTTTGGGTTTCTGCTCGCCAACGGCAGATAAAAGTGCGGCCAATAAATATACCTGTGTTGGGCGGTATTTTTGAAAAAGTGCCTTTAAATTTTCTTTTTTTAAAACATCCGAAAATTCAAAAGGTCCGGCATTAAGGGTATCATAATCCGGCTCTTTAATGTCGCATGCAATAACATTGCTGCCACCATTAATACGGCGCAATTCAGCAACCAATTCGGTGCCAATCTGGCCGTTAGAGCCGATAACTAAAATCGTTTCTGGCATTATTTATACAGGTTAGGCCTCAAAGGTAAAAAAGTTTAAGAAATGAGAATTGTGTATTGCAGTATAAACTTATTTAATTAAGCTTTTGAGCTAAAACACAGGTCCTTCTATATTTCTTAAACGCACCTTCCAGATTAAAGAATTCTGCATAAATCAGGTAAATTCCTACAGGCGAAAGCTGTGATGATTCGTTTAACCCGTTCCATTGAAAAAGTCCCTTGGCTGCTAAGGTTAAATTATTAGCCAGTTTTTTTATCAGCTCTCCTTTATCATTATAAATAGAAATATTGGCAACAAATCCGGGATTAATTAATTGATAGCTGATCTGAAGCTCATCTTCGAAACCATCATTGTCGGGAGAAAAGGTTTTGGAGCTTAAAGAAAATTCGTCATTATCCGTAAAATCCTCTTCGGCTTGCGAGTTTTTATAACCCGGAGTAGCAAAGCCGACAGTAGCTGCCGCCGACCTGAAATTTCCGGTTTGATTGGTGGAAAGGCTAAAAGAAGAACGTTCTAACGAAACCCCTTCGGGATTTCTGATAAGCTGGAAGTGCATTTTTTCATTATAATTTAACCTGTCAATAACTTGTCGGTTGCTCAGTAGAATTACTGTCCCCTCATCATTATTAAATGCGGGCATCGATTTTAATTTTATAAATGAATTGGGATTTTCTGTTTCATATTCTTTAAGAATATTTTCAGGATCTACTGTAAGTACAAAATACTCCTGTGGTTTTATCAATAATTGAGAATTGCTTATAGTTTTTTCACCTGCAATGGAATCTTTAATTATGGTCGCTAATAAAAGCTCCTGTAAATCCAAAATTGATTGTGAATGATTATAGATTTCTACAAAATCAGCTCCGTTTGGTCTTGGATTAAAAAGAATTTCGCTGATTAAAAGGTCATTTTTATGGATCTGTTTCGGGAGAAAAAATACTGCGGTATTATAACCGGATACAAGATTGCTTCCCGAGCAG
This sequence comes from Daejeonella oryzae DSM 19973, assembly GCF_000422945.1. Lineage (GTDB taxonomy): Bacteria > Bacteroidota > Bacteroidia > Sphingobacteriales > Sphingobacteriaceae > Daejeonella > Daejeonella oryzae. The sequence continues at coordinate 203,402 of NZ_AUHA01000002.1, read as the reverse complement.
TCTGAAATAGTATTTACAGTGATTTTGTAATTATTTCCCCGTGATATAATATCCGGGAAGCGGAGCTTAATCTGCATCAATTCATCAGCCAGTAATGAAATGGAAACCGGCTTTCCGATTCCGTTATTTAAAAAATAATTTGAAGTATCGGTTGCCGATACACTATCTGGAATTTTATTGAAGCTTAAAATTACAGAAGTACTGTCCGCTAATTTTGCGGATATCAATTTAAACTCAGAGTTGCCGGCGGATTTATTATAAACGGAGTTTTGTTTCCCCGGTGTTCCTCCGGATAGGTCAGAACTTGCGGTCCAGTTCTGACTCCCGGCGCAACTTGCACCAGGGTCAATAAGTTCAAGAGAATATCCTCCTGATTTTTTCAGTGCATCTTTATACCATGTATCAACATAATTAACCTGATTTATAATGATCCCTGAATCATTTTTAAGAGTTAATTTATCGCCTGAATTATTTAAGGATGGCCAGGGAGATAAACCCAACACCTGTCCGTAGTTAGTAAATGAAGAAACATCCGCCCGGGGACAAAGGATTAAAAATTCTCCGGAGCGCATACTATCTGCGGAAAACCTGAAACTTGTATTGCCATCGCTGAATGTCCAATCTTTTAAATAGACTGTTTCAGAGCTATTATTGTAAAGCTCTACATATTCAACCTCAGGAAGATTAACTTTTGGTGTGGGATCAGCAAAAATTTCATTGATAATTATATCATTGGCAGCAGAAAAATATTTCATGTAACCACTTTTAGCAATCGGATGATTATGAGAAATTTTTCCCGGAAGATTTCTATCGACGGCTCCCTGAAAAATTGATTTGGGAGATTTAAAAAAGATATTGGAGGAAAATTTTTCATTTAATTGTGAAAAGCCACAAAACCAGCTCAGTAAAATGGAAATGAATAAACAATTCTTCATATTTGCCTTATTGTGTATTAACAAAATACAAAAGAATATTAAATCAATGTGTGCAGTTCAGAATCAAAATGAACCAACTCATCTGCACATACGGATTATCACCATTTAAAAGTAGTCAAATGAAAGTTGCAGTAGTAGGTGCTACCGGTTTAGTCGGATCGGTAATGTTAAAGGTTTTAGCAGAACGAAATTTTCCTCTTACAGAATTAATTCCCGTAGCTTCCGCAAAAAGTGCAGGCCAAAAGGTTGAATTTAAGGGTAAAAATTATACGGTTGTAACCATGGATGAGGCTATTGGAATGAAACCCGATGTAGCCCTTTTTTCTGCCGGAGGCAGTACATCTTTACAGGATGCTCCGCGTTTTGCTGAAGCAGGAACTACGGTTATTGATAATTCTTCTGCCTGGAGAATGGATCCGGATAAAAAATTAATTGTACCGGAAGTAAATGCGCATGTTCTGACTTCTCTGGATAAAATTATTGCTAATCCTAATTGTTCAACAATACAAATGGTGGTGGTTCTAAATCCGCTACATGAAAAATATAAGATTAAGAGAGTGGTGGTTTCTACTTACCAGTCAGTAACCGGAACCGGTGTTAAAGCGGTTGAGCAGATGATGAATGAACGGAAAGGAATTGAAGGAGAAATGGCCTATCCATATCCCATTGATCTGAATGTAATTCCTCAGATTGATGTGTTTCAGGAAAATGGGTATACCAAGGAAGAAATGAAAATGATTCTGGAAACCAAAAAAATTATGGGTGATGATTCTATTCAGGTAACTGCTACAACCGTTCGTATACCGGTTATGGGCGGTCACTCTGAATCTGTAAATATCGAATTTGAAAATGATTTTGATTTGGCTGAAGTAAGAGGTTTGCTGGAGGATGAAGAAGGAATTATTGTGGTGGATGATCCGGCAAATTTAAAATATCCGATGCCAATGGATGCTCACGAGAAGGATGAAGTTTTTGTTGGCCGGATTCGCCGGGATGAATCACAGCCGAAAACCTTAAATCTTTGGATCGTTGCTGATAACCTTAGAAAAGGTGCAGCCACCAATGCGGTTCAGATTGCAGAATACTTAATTCAAAAAAATCTGATTTAAAAATGATTAAATATGCATTTCTGTCGTTCTTTTCACTTGTTGCATTCAGTTGCTTAGCTCAAAAAAAAACCGACAAATCACTCAATCTTTTAACTTACAACATTCGGTTCAGCACGCCAAATGATGGAGTTAATGCCTGGACTAACCGTAAAGACTGGGTTAAAGAACTGGTTGAGTTTTATGATACTGATATTCTTTGCGTGCAGGAAGCCCTGAAAGATCAGGTTGAATACATTTTAAAAGACAGCCGTTTTGAGATGGAAGGTGTAGGCCGTGATGAAGGTAAAACCCGGGGAGAATATACCGCTGTTTTTTACGATAAAAGTCGTTTTAAAAAAATGAAAGCTGGTACATTCTGGCTTTCTGAAACTCCAGAAATTGCTTCTAAAGGCTGGGATGCTCAAATAATCAGAATATGTACCTGGGTAAAATTGTATGATAAGAAATCTAAAAAAGATTTTTTTGTTTTCAATACCCATTACGATCACATGGGTTTAATTGCCAGAGATAAATCTTCAGAACTGTTAAAGGAAAAGATTAAACTGATAGCCGGAAACTCGCCTGTAATTTTAAGCGGAGATTTAAATACTCAGCCGGAAACCCGGCCTATTTCTACGCTTAAAACTTTTTTAAGCGATGCTAAAGATATTTCAAAGGCAAAACCTTACGGACCAGAAGGTACTTTTAGTGCATTTAATTTTAATGCTGAATTGAAAGAGCGTATCGATTATATTTTTGTAAATGATCAGATTGATGTTATGAAATTTGCCGTGCTTTCCGATTCAAAAAATCAGCGTTATCCTTCAGACCATTTGCCGGTGATGGTAAGGCTTCGTATTAAATAAATTTCTGGTTGCTGATCATTGCATTATTGATTTATTACAAAGAATATTTCCTGCTATTTCCTAAATTTTTATTGTTTTCTAATGAGATTTTTCCTGACTATCGTTTTATTGTGTTGTGGTTTTAATGGTTTTTCACAAACGGTTACTCAGAAAATTGACAGGGCCTTTTCATCGCTTGAAAATGATCCTCAGTTAAAATACAGCAGCAGTTCTTTAACTGTAATGAATGCCAATACCGCTGAAATTCTTTTTTCCAGAAACGGAGACACGGGATTAGCGCCCGCATCAACTTTGAAAACCATCAGTGCTGCATCAGCTTTTCATTTACTGGGTTCAAACTTCAAATGGGAAACCACATTAGGATATTCCGGAGCAATTTCGGCTGCAGGTGTATTAAACGGCGATCTTATTCTTACCGGCAGTGGAGATCCAACTTTGGGAAGCTGGCGATATGAAACTACAAAGCCCGATTTGCTGATAAAAAAATGGGCTGATGCTGTTCACAAATCTGGAATCAAAAGAGTAAGCGGAAGAATTATTGCTGACGATCAATTATTCGGAACTCAAACTCTTCCTCCGGGATGGATCTGGCAGGATATTGGAAACTACTATGGCGCAGGCCCTAATTCCTTAAGCTGGCAGGAAAATCAGGCAGAGTTAATTTTTATTGCCGGAGCGAAAGCCGGTGATCCCACAACGTTTAAAATGGATGATTCAGAGATTTTCGAGGTGAAAATTGTGAATGAAGTTTTAACCGGTAGCGCAGGCAGCGGAGATCAGGTGTATGCCTTTTCATCTCCTTATTCTAATGTGATTTATTTAAGAGGCACATACGGAATAGATCTCAAGAAAAAAATTGCCATTTCTGTTCCAGATCCTGCTCTGCAACTGGGGCATTTACTTCAGAAATCACTTGAAAAATCTGGAGTAACTTTTGGCAAGATGGTTAAAACATCGCGGCAGCTGGAAATAGAGAATATGGCATATCAAAAAGCCGGAAATGTAATTTCAGTCCACACTTCGCCCGATTTAAGTCAGGTTATTTATTGGTTTAATCAAAAAAGTATTAACCTGTATGGTGAGCATCTTTTAAAAACGATGGCCTTAAAAAAAGAATTGAAAGTGAACACCGAAAACGGCACCGACCTGATTAAAGAGTTCTGGAAAAATAAGCTCGGGATTGATGAAAATGCCTTGAATATTGTAGATGGAAGCGGGCTTTCTCCGGGTAACCGAATTACCACAAAGGCTATGGCCATGATTCTTCAGTCTGCAAAAAAAGAATTATGGTTTAAAGAGTACTTTGATAGCTTTCCGGTATATAACAACATGAAAATGAAAAGCGGAAGCATTAACGGAGTTATAGCCTATACAGGTTACCAAACTTCCGCTTCGGGAACGCCTTTGGTTTTTTCAATTATTATAAATAATTATTCCGGTAGCGGCTCTCTGGTAAGGCAAAAAATGTTTAGAGTCTTAGATAATTTAAAATAGTTTGACTCTGTAAAATTCCCCTTGAGAAATTTAAATTGGATTTATTATTGCAATAATAATTCTTTAACTTCATAATAATCAATTATTTAATCAGGGAGGATTTATTATGAATACTGTTGAAAAAATAGAACACTGGGGTGATGTTCATCACGCCAAGTGGCTCGATGTCATTCGGATTATATTGGGAATAATTATACTTCTCAAAGGGATTTCATTTGTTTCAGACACGAGTGTTTTAAAAGAATTGTTCGTGCAAAATAGTGTTTACAGTTTTTCCGGATTGGTTGCAATGTCATTAACCCATATTGTTGCATTTGCCCACTTAGCAGGTGGTATTTTAATAATTTTGGGATTATTAACCCGGTTTGCTGTAGTTGTTCAGATTCCGGTTTTATTGGGAGCTGTGTTTTTTGTAAATATCTCGCAGGGATTCTCGCCTTTAAATTCCGAATTATGGCTTTCTGTACTGGTATTATTTTTACTGATTTTATTCTGGATTGTAGGTTCTGGACCATACTCTGTAGATCACTGGATGAAAACTCATCCATCTAAATAGATTTAACCTAAACCTTATTTGATGCGGCGGGCTTTTAAAGCTGCCGCATTTTCTTTGTGGAGTTAATCTGTATCCTGAATGTAAATTCATGGATTCCGGATAAAAGGAAATCAGTTCATATTATGGGAATCAGGAGATATAAACTAATTTCACCGAATGCCAGATGCCATAATTATTGGAGCCGGGATAGCCGGAATTGCCTCTTCTATCAGGTTAGCTGTTAAAGGATTTTCTGTAACTGTATTTGAAGCAAATGAATACGCCGGGGGAAAATTAGCTCAAATTGAGAATAGCGGTTTTCGTTTTGATGCCGGGCCCAGCTTATTTACTATGCCTCAGTATGTAGATGAACTTTTTAAACTGGCCGGAAAAAATCCTTCAGACTATTTTCAGTATGAAAAACTTGAAGAAATTTGCCGCTATTTTTATGAAGACGGCACACGCATCAGCGCATGGTCTGATAAATATAAATTTGCGGAAGAAATAGAGAAAAAAACAAGCGACAGCTCATCTGCTGTACTAAAACAGTTAGAGAAAAGTGCTGAAATTTATGATATAACCAATCATATATTTCTTGAGAAATCTCTTCATAAATTGTCAGGATATCTTAATCTTAAAACACTGAATTCTATTTTTCGGTTTCCTGCCATAGATCCTTTTCGCACAATGGCCGAAGCAAATTCAACTCAATTTAGTGACAGTAAAACGGTTCGGTTATTTAACAGGTATGCCACTTATAATGGTTCAGATCCTTATCAGGCACCAGCCACTTTAAATATTATTCCTCATCTCGAACAGCATTTTGGCGCATATTTCCCGCATGGCGGAATGATCAGTATCACCCGGTCATTGGTTCAGCTGGCTATGGATGTGGGAGTGAAATTCATTTACAATAGTCCTGTTAAAGAGATTATTTGCGAAGGCAGTCAGGTAAAAGGCGTCAAAGTAGGGGATAAAATTTATCATTCAAATCTGGTTATCTCAAACATGGATGTGTGGTTTACTTACAAGCACTTGCTTAAGAATGAAATATCACCATCGGGAGTTTTAAATCAGGAAAGAAGCAGCTCTGCTCTTATATTTTATTGGGGAATTAAAAAGCAATTTTCAGAATTAGATCTTCACACCATATTTTTTAGCGAAGATTATAAACAGGAATTTGAGGATATCTGGAAAAATAACACGATTTCTTCAGATCCAACGGTTTACCTGAACATAAGTTCAAAATACAATAAGAAGGATTCTCCTGAGGGTTGCGAAAACTGGTTTGTGATGATCAATGTGCCTTCTAATAAAGGTCAGGATTGGGATACGTTGATAAGCCGGGCAAGAGAAAATATTTTGAATAAGATTTCGGCTAATTTAAAGACTGATATCCGATCCTTAATTGTTTGCGAAGACATACTTGATCCAAGAAGTATTGAATCTAAAACTTCATCTTACCAGGGCTCTTTATATGGAACAAGTTCTAACAATAAGTTTGCAGCATTTTTGCGGCATTCCAATTTTTCTGGAAAGGTTAAAGGCTTGTATTTTGCAGGTGGAAGTGTTCATCCGGGCGGAGGAATTCCATTAGCTCTTTTGTCGGCTAAAATTGTAAGCGGCCTGATCAAATAAATAAGGATTTGTAGTACTTAACTGATGCAGAGAAAAAATGCTTTAAATTTTTATATTTACGCTTAACATGTTAAAGCCGAGGCAGAATAAAGTTATTTATACATTTTTTTCATGGTACATCAGTCGGATCATCCGGACGGATTTCCGCTCGTTTGAAATTTATAAATCAGAATTTGATCCCGGTCGGTCTATATTATTGTTAGCTAATCATTTTTCATGGTGGGATGGTTTTTTAATGTTTCAGCTCAATAGAATCTATTTCAAGAAAAAATTCCATGTGATGATTACAGAAGATAACTATCGGAAAGTAAAATTCCTGAAATATTTGGGATCATTTTCTGTTCTTAAAAATTCACGAAGTATTGTAGAAAGTCTGGAGTTTGCCGGAGAACTTTTAAATGACCCCTCAAACCTGGTCCTGATATTTCCGCAGGGAAAATTGTTTTCCAATCATGCGCAGCAAATCAATTTTGAGAAAGGCCTGATGAAAATGATCCATTCATCCCACAAAAAATTTCAATATCTGTTTGCCGCAACCTTTGTAGATTATTTTGAAAACAGGAAACCTTCGGTTTATTGCTACCTGCAGCAATGGGAAGGTGCCGAGTTTACCAGCCTGCAATTAATTAAAAGTAATTTCAATAAACATTATGAAACATCGCGGCAGCAACAAGCCGAAATAACGGCTTGATATGGTTTTTCTTTATCTCATTTTCTTTTTTTTGATTTTACGGTTTACTGTAACACTGTTTAATTTTATATCCAACCCCAAATTACCAGGCTCTATTAAGCAGTATAATAAGATGGTTTCCATACTTATTCCGGCCAGAAATGAGTCCGAAAATATTCTTGCTTTGCTGCAGTCCATCAGCAGGCAGAACTATGATAATTTCGAGACCATAGTTTTGGATGATCATTCGGAAGATGAAACCTTTAATCTATGTCAAACTTTCTCAGAAACCGACAGCCGCTTTCAGGTAATCAGGGGTGAAAAGCTTCCGGCTGAATGGCTGGGAAAAAATTTTGCATGCTATCAGCTCGCAAAACATGCAAAAGGCAAATACCTGATGTTTTTAGATGCCGATGAAATTGTTTCTGACGGTTTAATTAATAATGCTGTAAACCGTATGGAAGTTCAGAAACTTGCTTTGCTGAGTTTATTTACCAATCAGGTAATGCTTACAATAGGAGAGCGCCTGGTTGTTCCTTTAATGCATTTTCTGCTACTAAATTTATTGCCTTTACGACTGGTTCGCTTATCAAAAAACCCGTCATTTGCTGCAGCCAGCGGACAGTTTATGCTTTTTAATGCACAGGATTATCATGATAACCAATGGCATTCTATGGTTAAAGGAAAAGTGGTAGAAGATATTGAAATCATGAAATTGGTTAAAGGTCTTAGCTATAGGGGCGAAGCTTTGTTAGCAAATGGATTGATTCATTGCCGCATGTATAAAAACCTGAATGATGCCCTGAGCGGTTTCAGCAAAAACTTACTTGCCGGATTTAATTATAATATTGCCGGATTGCTTTTCTACCTTTCTCTGGTAATATTGGGTCCTGTTGTTATCTGGTATTATGCCGGCTTGGAATTATTACTATTTGCTATTTCTCTGATAATTCTCAGCCGGATAATGATCTCACTATCATCCGGTCAAAATCCATGGTTCAATTTGTTGCTGCACCCCTTGCAAATGGTATTTTTATTAATTTTGGCTGTGTTATCTATTCAGAAATACTTTACTAAAACCCTCACCTGGAAAGGTAGAACAATCCACACATGAAATTAAACAAGCCGCAAATAAGCAGTATTCTAATCATATTATTTCATACCGTCGGACTTATTGGATTCTTAAATCCTTCTTTAACTCCTCTCTTTATCAAGCTGGTACCTTTTCATTTATTGCTGATGATGGGACTACTTATTTATTCGCACTCACACAAGAATAAAGAGTTCTGGCTGTTTTTTGCAGTTACTTTCCTTGCGGGATTTATTATTGAAGTGTTAGGCGTAAGCAGCGGACTTATATTTGGTTCATATCAATACGGAGAAACGCTGGGCTTTAAAGTTGCCGATGTTCCTTTGCTGATTGGTATTAATTGGGTCATTTTAATTTACAGTATTGGAACCTCTGTAAAATTCTTAAAGATAAAAAATCATGTAATCAGAGCAATAATTGGTGCTTTTTTACTACTGCTATTAGATATATTAATTGAACCTGTTGCCGTAAAATTTGACTACTGGAGCTGGGAGGGAATGAATATCCCGTTTCAGAATTATGTTGCCTGGTTTATATTCTCTTTTATAATGCTGTTATTTTTTTATGCCCGTAAATTTAAAAAGCAAAATATTGCAGCATTAGTTCTGCTCATTTCCCAGGCGATATTCTTTGCCGTGCTTAATTTGTAAACTTCTGCTAAACAATTTTGTATTTTTGTGACTTAAACAACCTGTAAATAAGTTTAGCAGGGTAAAATGACTAATTGATATGAGTTATAATCTCCAGGTTTCTATCGATCGCGATTCGGGATTTTGTTTCGGAGTTGTTTACGCAATTGATATGGCAGAAGAAATTCTGACAGAAGATGGCTATTTATATTGTTTGGGAGATATTGTTCATAACGATGCGGAGGTTGAGCGCCTGAAATTAAAAGGTCTGAGAATTATTTCACATGATGATTTAATAGATCTTAAAAATGAAAAAGTACTTATCAGAGCACATGGCGAAGCTCCCGAAACCTATAAAATTGCTCTTCAAAATAATATTACGCTGATAGATGCATCATGCCCGGTTGTTTTAAAACTTCAAAACCGGATTAAAAACTCGCACGACGCTAAGGAAAAGATTTTAATTTTTGGCAAGCATGGTCATGCTGAAGTTATTGGTTTGCAGGGACAAACGAATAATGAAGCTTTGGTATTTCAGGATATTGCAGAATTGGAAGATGTAAATTTGCCTGATAAGTTTACTTTATATAGTCAGACCACCAAAAGCACAGATAAATTTTACGCCATCAAAGATCAGTTGATTAATCGCGGGTTTGATGTAAAGGCAAATGATACTATCTGCCGTCAGGTATCAAATCGCTATGATGATCTTCGGAATTTCGTTAAATCATTCGATCGGATTTTATTTGTATCAGGTCGTAAATCTTCAAATGGGAAGGTTTTATATGAGGTTTGCCGCCAGTATAATCCCAATACCTATTTCATTTCAAATGCCGATGAACTTGAACTAAGCATGTTCAATCCGGGTGATAAGGTTGGAATCTGCGGAGCAACTTCCACACCTATGTGGCTGATGAAAAACGTGAAAGAGGTTTTAGAAACCTACTAGTACATCTCCGGTTTTATTATTTTTATGAAATCCCAGCGAAACGCAGGTTTAATCATTGCAATCATCATCCTGATTTTATGGAGTCTGAGCATCTTCTTTTTGATGAGATGGGATACAGACCTTAAGAACTGGAAAACCTATGCAATGATTTTTGTACAGATGCATTTGTATACAGGCTTATTCATCACAGCACATGACGCCATGCATGGTACAGTTACTTCTATTAAAAATCTTAATAATTTTATTGGTCAAACTTGCACATTGCTCTATGCGCTTTTTCCCTTTCAAAAATTAAACAGCAAACATCATTTACATCACCGGCACGTTCATACACCTGATGATCCGGATCATTATAATGGGAATTTTATTTCCTGGTATTATAAATTTATTGCCGAGTATATATCCTGGTGGCAGATTGTACTGATGGCAGTAATCTATAATGTTTTAAAACTTTGGATAAATGAATTAAACCTCATTATGTTTTGGGTTGTACCCTCTTTGCTAAGCACACTTCAACTTTTTTACTTCGGAACATGGCAGCCACACCACGGACATCATACTAATAAACATCAATCCCGAACCCAATCAGAAAATCATCTCAAAGCATTTTTCTCCTGCTACTTTTTCGGATATCATTTTGAACACCACGATTCGCCGGGAACTCCATGGTGGAAACTATGGAAATTGAAATCATCCGGAACAATAAAAATTTAGTCACAGCTACGTAAAAAGCAAATTATATTCAAGAATCAAAATATTGTGCTTGAAGATTGCTGTACTTTTGCGCAAATGCTTTTTATGAAAAAAATTGTACTTTTTTTAATTTTAGTTTCATTTATAGGTTCTGTTAACGCTCAGACAAACCAGCTTGAACTGGGAGTTGTGCAGGGAAAGGTTACCGATGCTTTATCAAATGCAGAATTGCAGGGAGTATCTGTTCAAATTCAGGGAACTACCCGGACAGGGGTTTCTGATACATCAGGTAATTTTACAATTGCAAAATTAAAGCCCGGCGTTTATAATATTCAATTTACCTATGTGGGTTACAAGCCTTACGTTGCTTTTGACATTATCGTTGTAAATTCCAAAGCTTCAATAGTGAATGCTTCTCTTGAAATTGATGCTTCTTTGCTGAATGAGGTTCAGATTAATACTCCTGTTTTTTATAAGCCTGTAGAGAGTCCGCTGTCTTTGCGCTCAATTGGTTCTACAGAAATAAAAAGAAATCCCGGTGGTAACCGCGATATTTCAAAAGTTATCCAATCCCTGCCGGGAGTTTCTGCTCCGGTAAGTTTTAGAAACGATATTATAATTCGGGGCGGAGCACCCAATGAAAACAGGTTTTATATTGATGGAGTAGAAATTCCCAACATTAATCATTTTGCTACACAGGGCTCATCCGGCGGCCCGGTAGGTTTAATTAATGTTGATTTCATTCGCGAAGTTGACTTTTATTCAGGTGCTTTTCCGGCCAGCAGGGGGAATGCCTTAAGTTCAGTTTTTGAATTTAAGCAGAAGGACGGTAGGGAAGATAAGCTGTCCACATCTTTAACAGCCGGCTCAAGTGATCTGGCAGCAACTCTGGAAGGACCTCTTTCTCCCAAAACAACCTTTATTTCATCTTACCGCTATTCTTACCTTCAGGGATTATTCAAATTGATTGGATTACCTTTCTTGCCTTCTTATCAGGATTTTCAATTTAAAACCAAAACTAAATTCAATTCTAAAAATGAATTAACACTGCTTGGTTTGGGCGCTATTGATCGCTTTAAGCTAAATTTTGGTTCCGATCCTACGGAACAGAACCTGTACATTTTAAAAAACGTGCCGGTAAACTTGCAGGATAATTATACGGTTGGAGCTAATTACAAGAATTTCCGCGACAAAGGATATTCAATATTTATTCTGAGTAGAAACTACCTGAATAACGGGGCAGAAAAATTCCAGGTTAATGATGAAAGCAAAATTAAAATCCTTGATTATTCATCCAAAGAAATTGAAAATAAGTTCCGGTTTGAAAATTACAGTCGGGAAGGTGCTTATCGCATCAATTTTGGGGCAGGAATAGAAACTGCGACCTATAAAACTAATACCCTGAATATTTTGCCGTTCAATTCTGAGATTTATAATTCTGATATAAGCTTTTTAAAATATGGATTTTTTGGTCAGTTAAGCCGAACGTTCATTGAAGGAAAATTAAATCTCTCTCTGGGATTAAGGGCTGATGCAAATACCTATTCCGATAAAATGACTAATCTGCTGAATACATTTTCACCCCGTTTTTCGGCATCCTATAATTTTACAGAAAAGTTCAGTGCTAACTTTAATACCGGAATTTACTACCAATTGCCAGCCTATACTATTTTAGGCTATCGCGAAGAAACAGCTGGTCCGCTGGTTAATAAAAATGTGAAGTATATCAGGTCAGATCAGGTTGTTGTTGGCTTAGAATACAATACTTTAGCAAATACACGCTTTACTCTCGAAGGCTTTTACAAAGCTTATGATAACTACCCGATCATCCGGGTTTTGGGAAACCAAATTCCGCTTGCAAATTTGGGAGCTGATTTTGGAGTGGTGGGCAATAAACCCGTTACGGGTTTCACGGTAGGCCGCAGCTATGGACTTGAATTTCTGGCTCAGCAAAAACTCAATAAGAGCGTGTACGGAATTATGGCTTTAACTTTATTCAGAAGTGAATTTGAAGATAAAAATAATGAATATGTACAGTCATCCTGGAACAGTAGATATATAATCAGCATGACCGGCGGAAAAATATTTAAACGCAACTGGGAGATTGGTGCAAAATTCCGATTAACCGGGGGCAGCCCTTATACTCCTTATGATATTGCAGCTTCATCATTGAAAGAAAATTTTAATGTTTATCCGCAGGGTATTCAGGATTATGAGCGCCTGAATGAAAATCAGTTAAAAGATTTTTACCAGGTAGATTTGCGTATTGATAAAAAATATCCTTTTCGTAAGTTCAATTTGAACATATATTTGGACATTCAAAATTTAACATATAATAAATATCAGCTGCAGCCTATTTTACTTTTAGACCAGTCGGCAGATGGAACTCCCCAGGATGATCCTGCAGATGCGTCCAGATATAAGACGAAATTGTTAAATAACGAAAACGGAAACATCCTGCCTACTTTGGGTATTATATTCGAATTATAAATGAGTAAAAAAGGCATATTATTAATCAATTTAGGTACTCCTGATAGTCCTTCTACGGCAGATGTCCGTAAATATTTGAATGAATTTTTAATGGACGGTCGTGTTATCGATGTCAATCCCGTTTTGCGTGCTGCATTGGTAAAAGGCGTTATTGTTCCTTTTCGCGGACCTAAATCAGCTAAGCTTTACAAAGAAATCTGGTCAGATCAAACTGGTTCCCCTTTACTTCATTACAGTAAATTACAGCTTAAATTATTGCAGGATCGCTTGGGTGATGATTACCAGGTTGAATTAGCTATGAGATATCAGAGTCCTTCAATTGAAACGGCTTTGCAGAAATTGAAAGATGGGCAGGTTGAGAGTATAAAAGTAATTCCATTATTTCCCCATTATGCTTCAGCAAGCACGGGCTCTGTAATTGATAAAGTAATGAAGTTACTGAGCGAATGGCAAACCATTCCTAGTCTTTCGATTATTAACTCTTTTCACAATAATGAAAAGATGATTGAAACTTTTGCAGATAACGGACGGAAACATCATCCGGAAACTTACGATCATGTGCTGTTCAGCTTTCACGGACTTCCGCAAAGGCAGTTGATTAAATCTGATCATTCAGGACAGCACTGTTTAAAAGTGAATAATTGTTGCGAAACGCTTACCGAGAACAATAAATTTTGCTATTCAGCACAGTGTTATGATACTGCCCGATTGATTGCCGCGAAATTAAATCTCAGCCCAGAAAAATACACAGTTTGTTTTCAATCCCGTTTAGGAAAAGATCCATGGGTGCAGCCTTATACCAGCGAAGTTATCAAGCAGCTTGCAGCTAAGGGTGTTAAAAGGCTATTGGTTTTTTGCCCCGCTTTTGTTGCGGATTGTTTGGAAACGGTTTATGAAGTGACTGTAGAATATGGTGATGAATTTAAAGAATTGGGAGGAGAACATGTTCAGCTTGTAGAAAGTTTGAACGATCATCCGCTTTGGATTGATGCATTGGAAGAAATGGCGGTAAATTAAACTGCTTTAAAATTTGGCTCGTTGTGATAAATATGATTTAAAATAATCCGGGTTGCACCGGTTTGGTTTTGAACATATTCTTTGGCTCTCAACCCGGAATTTTCCCGAATAGTCTTATTCTTAAGTTTCTCTATCACCTGAATTAATTGGCTGGAATCATTAACGCTGAACGCAGCCCCTACTTTAATTAAATCATGGGCTTCTTTAAATTTTTTATAATTAGGCCCGAAAATTACCGGAATTCCAAAAGCTGCGGCTTCAAGTGTATTATGGATTCCTGCACCAAATCCGCCTCCGATATAAGCTATTTGAGCGTACTGGTATAAAGATGACAACATCCCAATATTATCGATGATCAAAACAGGAATTGCTGTTTGATCTATTTCCGGTAATTTGGAGAGCCTTATTGTTTTGGGAAACAATCCTTCAATCCTTCGGATTTTTTCTTCCGTGATTTCGTGTGGCGCGATAATGTATTTCCACTCCGGATTTTGCCGGACGATATCGGCCAGAAGATTTTCATCATGTGGCCAAGTGCTTCCGGCTATTAAAGTAAATCTGTTTTCGCAATAACTTTTAATAAGCGAAATCTCTTTTCCTGACGTTGAATTTTCATAAACGCGGTCAAACCGGGTATCTCCGCTCAGGGTGGCGTTTTTAATTTTTAAAGATTGTAATAAGTCGAGACTTTGCTGGTTTTGAACAAAAAAATGAGAAACGCATGCAAGCATTCTCTTGTGTAATTTTCCGTACCATTTAAAGAAAGGCTGCTCTTTTCTGAAAATTGCTGATATTACGTAAATGGGTATATTCTGATGAGATAATTCGCTGAAATAGTAGTACCAATATTCATATTTTGTAAATACAGCAATTTCAGGATTAATGAGATCGATAAAGGTTTTTGCATTTTTCTTTGAATCAACCGGCAGGTAAAACACATGATCAGCCAGAGCGTAATTATTTCGAATCTGGTATCCCGATGGAGAGAAAAAAGTAATGATGATTTTCTTATCAGGATAGTCGTTTTTCAGATTTTCTATAACAGAACGGCCTTGCTCAAACTCACCTAATGAAGCAAAATGAAACCATACAGAAGGATTTCTATTTTTAACCTGACTTTTAATGATTTCGAGCAGGTTTTTTCTCCCTGTAATCCAGGCTTTCGCTTTGGGATTAGTAAATGAAGCCAGCCAAATAGCAGCATTATAAAATTTAATAACCAGATTGTATAAAAGCAGCATTTAGAATTAATTGTTAACTTCGCCGAAGTTAATATTAAACACTAAAATAAGAATATGCTTTATTAAAAAGAGAGTATTCAATGTGTTGCAGTCTCATAGTTAGGGAGATAAATTCAATCATGATAAATATTAACTCTGTAAAATTTTTTGATTGATTCAATGAATAAAAGGAAAAGTGTTTTAATTACCGGAGCTGCCGGATTTTTGGGCTCGCATCTTTGCGATAGGTTTATTAAAGAAGATTTCCACGTAATCGGGATGGACAACCTGATCACCGGAGATTTAAGAAACATTGAGCATTTGTTCAAATTAGAAAATTTTGAGTTTTACCACCATGACGTTTCTAAGTTTGTATATGTCGCCGGAAAAATAGATTATATTCTTCATTTTGCTTCTCCGGCAAGTCCTATAGATTATTTGAAAATCCCGATTCAAACTTTAAAAGTAGGTTCTCTGGGAATTCATAATTTATTGGGATTGGCAAGAGCAAAGAAATCACGGCTTCTGATTGCTTCTACATCCGAAGTTTATGGAGATCCAACCGTAAATCCTCAGCCTGAAGAATATTGGGGAAATGTAAATCCGGTAGGGCCCAGAGGGGTTTATGATGAAGCTAAACGCTTTCAGGAAGCAATGACCATGGCTTATCATACCTTTCACGGTTTGGAAACGCGTATTGTGAGGATATTTAATACGTATGGTCCGCGTATGCGATTAAACGATGGTCGGGTTTTGCCGGCTTTTATTGGCCAGGCTTTGCGGGGCGAAGATCTTACTGTTTTTGGAGATGGTTCACAAACCCGGTCTTTCTGTTATGTAGATGATTTGGTGGAAGGAATTTTTCGCCTTCTTTTTTCTGATTATGCACAACCTGTTAATATTGGAAACCCTGATGAAATAACAATCAAGCAGTTTGTAGAAGAGATTATTAAATTAACCGGAACTTCGCAGAAAGTAATATATCAGGAATTACCAACTGATGATCCTAAACAAAGACGCCCTGACATTACTAAAGCCAAATCAATTTTAGGATGGGAACCCAA
Organism: Daejeonella oryzae DSM 19973; assembly: GCF_000422945.1. GTDB lineage: Bacteria > Bacteroidota > Bacteroidia > Sphingobacteriales > Sphingobacteriaceae > Daejeonella > Daejeonella oryzae. Next base: position 187,024 of record NZ_AUHA01000002.1, on the reverse strand, counting down.
AGTTAGTCGTGAAGAGGGGTTAAAAATTACATACGAATATTTTAAATCATTGCCTGAACAGGAAATCAAGCATAAAGATTTCTCTTATTATAATAAATAACAATGTCGAAAAACAAAATCCTGGTAACCGGCGGTGCGGGATATATAGGTTCCCATACGGTAGTTGAATTGATAAACGCAGGTTACAAGCCCGTAATTATTGATGATTTTTCAAATTCATCTCCCAGGATTTTAGAGCAGATTGAACTAATTACGGGTGTAAAACCCGAATTTCACAAATTTGATCTATGTGATCAAAATGCAACGGAGGAATTCGTTAAAGCAAATCCGGATATACAAGGAGTAATTCATTTCGCTGCATTTAAAGCTGTTGGCGAATCGGTGGAAAATCCTTTAAAATATTATCACAACAACTTCTTTTCCCTTATCAATTTGTTAAAAGCTTTTGATGGCAGAGAAGTTAATTTTGTTTTCTCTTCCAGCTGCACCGTGTACGGTCAGCCTGATAATTTACCTGTAAATGAAGACGCCGATGTTAAAAAGGCGGAATCACCTTACGGGAATACCAAGCAAATAGCGGAGGAGATATTGCAAGAAATTGCTCAGGTTAATAAAAAATTGAATGTCACGGTATTAAGGTATTTCAATCCGGTAGGTGCTCATGCATCTGCCTTAATCGGGGAACTTCCTATTGGTGTACCTCAAAATCTGGTTCCTTTTATTACACAGTCTGCAATCGGGAAAAGAGGACCAATTACTGTTTATGGAAATGATTATCAAACCCCTGATGGCAGTTGTATCCGTGATTATATTCATGTAGTCGATTTGGCAAAAGCCCATATTGCAGCTATCCAATTAATGGAAGCGGAAACGATTAACTTAAACTATTCTACATTTAATATTGGTACTGGCCGTGGAAGTTCGGTTTTAGAAGTCATAAACGCTTTTGAGAAAGCCACAGAAGTTAAACTTGATTATAAAATTGGCCCCCGCCGTAAAGGAGATATCGAAAAAGTGTATGGAGACGTAAGCAAAGCAGAGCATGAACTGGGCTGGAAATCTGAACTCGATTTAAGCGAAATGATGCGATCAGCCTGGGCCTGGGAAAAATATCTTCAGGAAAATCCTTTATTTGAATAGCAATAATTCAATTAATGTAGAATGCGTTCCATAAATATTATTTATTAATCAGCATTCAATGTATTTTTGAAACAGAACTCATTTAAACTAATGAAAAAAATATTAATCACTGGCGGAGCCGGATTTATCGGTTCACATGTTGTCCGTCGTTTTATAAATGAATATCCGGATTACTCGATTGTGAATCTTGATAAATTAACGTATGCTGGCAATCTGTTAAATCTAAAAGATATCGAAGACCGGGCAAATTATAAATTTGTTAAAGGTGATATTGTTGATGCCGCATTTGTTGATCAATTATTTTCAGAAGAACAATTTGATGCAGTTATTCATTTAGCTGCAGAATCTCACGTAGACCGTTCCATTAGCAGTCCGATGGATTTTGTAATGACCAATGTGGTTGGTACTGTAAATCTGTTAAACGCTGCAAAGAAACATTGGGCTAATAAATTTTCTGATACTTTATTTTATCATGTTTCAACCGATGAAGTTTACGGATCACTTGGCGAACAGGGAATGTTTACTGAGCAAACAGCATATGATCCGCATAGTCCGTATTCAGCATCAAAAGCAAGTTCAGACCATTTTGTAAGGGCTTATCAGGATACGTATGGGTTAAATACTGTGATTTCTAATTGTTCTAACAATTACGGATCATATCATTTTCCTGAAAAATTGATTCCTCTGGCAATTAATAACATTAAAAATAATAATCCCATTCCCGTTTATGGGAAAGGCGAAAATATACGGGATTGGTTATGGGTTGAAGATCATGCCCGGGCCATTGATGTAATTTTCCATAAATCAGAACCCGGTAAAACGTATAATATCGGCGGTCATAACGAATGGAAAAATATTGATTTGATCCGCTTGTTATGTAAAATCATGGACAAAAAATTGGATCGGCCTTCCGGAACTTCTGAAAAACTTATCACTTTCGTCACAGATCGGGCTGGCCATGATCTTCGGTATGCAATTGATTCAACAAAACTCCAGAATGAACTTGGATGGACACCGAGCCTGCAATTTGAAGAAGGTTTAGAAAAAACGGTTGAATGGTATTTAAATAATGAAGATTGGTTGAATAATGTTACTTCCGGTAATTATCAATCATATTATCAGGATCAATATTCTGAAAGGTAATGTTCGGATTATTTAAAAAATCTCAACCATCTGAACCGCAAATTGATTTTTCGGGAATAGCTGTAGATCTGCATTCGCACATGATCCCCGGTGTGGATGATGGTGCCCAAACGGTAGAAGAATCTGTTGCCCTGGTTTCTGCAATGAAAGATCTGGGTTTTCAAAAGATTATTACTACGCCACACATTATGGCAGATTATTACCGTAATACCCGAGATACAATTGAAAGAGGTTTGGATATTTTGCGTGAAGAATTAATAAGGCAAAATATTAATATGCCCGTTGAAGCTGCAGCTGAATATTATCTGGATGAATCATTTGATACCAAATTGCAAAAGGGCGATCTGATGACTATTGGAGATGGCTTTTTGCTTTTCGAAATTTCATTTGTCAATTTTCCTACTAACATGTTCGAAACCATTGAAAGGATTAAGGACAAGGGTTTAAAACCTATTTTGGCACATCCCGAAAGATATCCTTATCTCACAGATTCACTGGATAAATATCGCCAGATTAAAGAATCAGGTTGCTATTTGCAATTAAACACAATTTCCTTAACTGGATATTATGGTAAAGGAACTCAAAAAGCTGCAGAGGAATTAGTAAATAATATGCTGATTGATTTTATTGCAAGTGATATGCATCATTTAAAGCATGCCGGCGCTTTAAAAAGATCCTTGAACTTACCCTTGGTTAGAACTTTGCTTACAGATTATCAGTTGCAGAATACAATTTTGCTGTAATTTCCCGGAAACTAATAAACCCTGATTTTTTAGAATTTTCCTGATCTTTCTTCGGAGCATGAAATATACTTTTGTTGAATAGAGAATGTCACTCAATCTTTCTTCAAAAACTCTAAATTCCAGATTTTTTCTGCTTTACGGCCAATCAGCCAGAAAGATAAACCCAGAATGGTAAAGAAAATAGCTTTATAAGTTACATCCCATAAATACTCAAAATAGCGGGTGTAGATGTTGATCAGCAAAAATGTTATTCCAAATTCCCGGGCTATAAAATCATTTTTGCGAAGTCCATAAACTGTAGCAACAGCGGCAATGGCCGTAGAAATAATTCCCCAGTAAAATAATTCTATTTGCTTTACTTTAAACCAATCTTCAATTGTACCGAAGTTGCCAAAAATAGATAAGAGCCAAAGTGATATGAATAAATACATCAGTCCGATGATGTAAGTGAATTCTCGGAAATAGTTCAGACGGTTAATTTTCTGCATGATAAAGCTGAATGCAACCAGAAGAATGCCGAATAATACAAATCGTAATGGATAATTCATCCCCAGGAAATAGTAGCTCCAGTCTGTCTGATAACCTGTTTCGGTACCAAACCAGCTTCCCAGAGAGATGAGTGAAAATGCCCAGATTAGCCGGGAATTAAATCTATGAGCAAGCAGTCCATACACGAATACCGAAAGCAAAAATAAAATGGAGAAATGACCGGCTCCCGTATCAAAAGTTTTTCCTAAAAAGGCAATACAGCTTGCTGTAAATAACACGCCTAGAAAAATAACAGCTTCGTTACTGAACACTCGCTCAGGAAATTTTTTCTTTTTTTTATTCCCCAAATAAAAGAGGAGAGCGGCCAGTCCCCCTGAGATCAAACTGATTAATATATCCGGTGTATCGTAAAGTTGAGAAAGCCATTTAATCACTGTATCATCAATAATCAGCGAAGCAATTGAAATAATGCCGCAAACCAGTGCAACCCAAAAAGAATATTGCGCAAGCCGACGCCAGTCAAATCCTTTAACAGTATAGGATGATCGTAACTTACTGGCAGTTTCTGTGTCGAGTAAACCATCAGATTCCCATTTTTTAATTGTGGAATCTAAAAATTCACTTTCCTCTTTATCCAGGTTTAGTTTGGTCAAAATTTTTACTTAGATTTTATTCCAAAAGTCTTCTTGCGGCGATCTCGTCTTTTGCAATTTGCGTTTTTAATTCTTCTAAAGAGTCGAATTTCTCATCATTACGGATATGATGAAGAAAATTTAGTCTGACCATACCGCCGTAAATATCATCCGCAAAATCAAAAATATTCACTTCAATATTACGGGTCATTCCATTAATGGTTGGCCTGTGTCCAATATAAGCCATACCTTTTAATATTTTGGCAGGAATTTCTGAGTTTGTTGTCTGTGATTTTATTTCCACACTAACGGCGTAAATGCCGTCGGATGGAATGAGTTTATAAGTTTCTTCTACAAATAAATTGGCGGTTGGAAAACCTATTTTTCGGCCTATCTGGTCGCCTTTTATCACTTTACCGCTTACATGAAAAGGATATCCCAGGAAATCGGAAGCCGTTTTTACATCGCCTGCCAGAAGCGCATTTCTAATTTTTGTAGAACTTACGGCCACATCGTGGATATCCTGTTCCGGAATTTCTTCAACTCCGAAATGGTAGATGGCTGAATAATTTTGAAGGTCTTTTAAACCACCTTGGCGATCTTTTCCAAAGCGGTGGTCATAGCCGATAATGATCTGCCGGGTTCCAATCTTCTCAACCAAAACATTACGAATATATTCCTCTGCCGATAAATTGGAAAAATCTCTTGTAAAGGGTGTAATAATTAAATGATCAACACCCAGACTTTGAATCAGATCTGCTTTCTCCTGGATGGTACTAATGAGTTTTATATTTTCATCTTCGGGATGAAGGATCATCCGCGGATGCGGAAAGAAAGTTAAAATAACACTTTCGCCACCGTTGGTGCGGGCAACTTCGCAAAGCCTGTTAATGATTTTTTGATGGCCGACATGCACACCATCAAACGTGCCGATGGTTACAATCGCACGATTTAAAGGGGTAAATTCATCAATATGATGATAGATTTTCATTCTCTATGATATCCTTAATTAACTGATAGATTCTTTAACCTGCCATTTTGAATTATCAGGATTTCCGGAAGCTAAATCTTCCTGCTTTGATTGTGATATGTTAACCGTTCATTTTTATTAACCGATGCTGAATATTCAGCTGAAACAGATCAATTATTCTGAGACTTCTTTTTCTTTCTCTTTTTCTTTGAGGCTGCGTACATGGTTTACAAGTTCCATCACCCCGTATGCATTTTCAATTTTACAAGCACCGCTGCGTGTGCGGCGTAAAGCAGAAAGATGAGCGCCATTATTAAGGGCCTGTCCGAAATCAAAAACCAAAGACCTGATATATGTTCCTTTGCTGCAAACTACTCTAAAATCTATTTCAGGTAATTCTATACGGGTAATCTCAAATTCGCTTACCGTTACTCTACGGGTTTTGATTTCTACGGCTTCCCCCCGGCGGGCTTTACGGTATAAGCGTTCGCCGTCTACTTTTACGGCCGAATGTACAGGCGGTGCCTGATCAATTTCGCCAGTAAACTGATGGCAATTGTTCCTGATATCTTCTTCAGAAATATGATCAATTGAGAAGGTTTCATCCACTTCGGTTTCCAGATCATAAGAAGGCGTGGTGGCGCCCAAAATCATGGTGCCTGTATATTCTTTTTCCTGACCCTGAAATTCGTCTATTCTTTTGGTCATTTTGCCGGTGCAAATAATTAAAAGACCGGTTGCCAGCGGATCTAAAGTGCCGGCATGGCCTACCTTTAATCTCAGCGGTTTAAAAGAATTCCGGATCTTGCCAACCACATCAAAGCTGGTCCATTTGTAGGGTTTATTAATTAAAAGGATTTCGCCAGCTGCAAAATCAAAATCAGGATAAGTTTTTACCTCAGTTTCAGTCATCATATAACACTCAAATCATACCCCGCCAATAGAAAACCCAGGATGATTAATCCTACAAAAATACGATACCATCCAAATATTCTGAATCCGTTTTTTTGCAAATAGCTGATAAAATATTTAATAGCGAGCATTGCTACTATAAATGCTACCACATTGCCGACTGCCAGAAGTTGAATTTCTTCAGAAGTAATCACGTAGCCATCTTTGTAAAAGTCATAGATCTTTTTTACCGTAGCACCGAACATGGTTGGTACAGCCAGAAAAAAAGAAAATTCTGCGGCAGCTTTACGCGATAGTTTTTGAGTCATACCGCCAATGATAGTTGCTGCCGAGCGTGAAACACCGGGAATCATGGAAATGCATTGAAAAAAACCAATTTTCAAGGCGGTCATATAGCCAATCTCGTCTGAATCATCAGTTTCCGGATTGTTAAACCATTTATCTACAAAGAGTAAAACTACTCCGCCTAATACCAAAGAGATCGCAACAACCATGGGGCTTTCCAGAAGCTGGTTGATGGTATCGTTCAATAGCAGACCAAAAAATACTGCCGGGATAAACGCGACAAATAATTTTAGGTAGAAATCAAAGCTCTTAAAAAATCGTTTAAAGTATAAAACCACCACCGACAATATAGCGCCGAACTGGATGGCAACGGTAAAAAGTTTTACAAACTCCTGTGTTTGAATGCCCATCAAAGACGAGCCAATTATCATATGTCCGGTTGATGAAACAGGTAGAAACTCCGTCAGGCCTTCAATAATGGCCAGGATTATTGCTTGAAAAAAGTTCATTATACGTTTTTACCCGGTTTTTTTAAGATGGCGTAAAAACCCACAGCAAAGCCGGCTAAAACTACAATCGGCGCCAATATAGTTTTTCTGAAGTCATAAATATCACTCTCGCCAATCATCAGCATAAAACCTGCAACCACAATTGCTATGCTGATCAGCATAAATCTGTAATTGATCTTGCCGAACACAAACTGTTCCGGCTGGCTTTCATTATTTGGAATGTTTTTTTGTACCATTATCTGTAAAGGTCATAAATTTTTAAACGAAGGAATTTGCTAACAGCAAAATAAGTGCTCAAACCTGAAATCAAGATACCGATACCTATAACTCCGGCAAATACAATTGCAAATTCAAACCAGCTTCTCAGAATAATCATTTCTGGAACCTGTTTTTGTGCCAGATATAATATTCCGACTAATAAAATGATTGCAATTAAGCCCGCAATAAACCCATGTAATATGCCATAGGTCATAAATGGTTTGCGGATAAAATTCTTTGTGGCCCCAACCAATTGCATACTCTTGATCAGAAAACGTTGAGAGTAGATAGCCAGGCGAATAGTATTGTTAATAAGTGCAATGGCTATAATCAGCAGTATTCCGGCGAAAGCCAAAATGATTAGTCCAATGCCACGAATATTTTGATTAACCATGTCAATCAGTGATTTCTGGTAAATCACTTCTTTTATCAATGGGTTTTTATTTAACTGCTTTGTAAAGGCATTTATACTGTCGTTGTTGGCATAATCGGCCTTCATATAAACATCAATGGAAGACAGAAGCGGATTATATCCCAGAAATTCTACAAAATCTTCTCCTAAATCTTTAGTCAGGTTTCTGGCCGCAAGTTCTTTACTTACATACTGAGTTTTTAGAACGTAGGGGTTGCTGTCAATTTGCTTTTTTAACGCTAAAACATCAACTTCTTTAGCACCATCATTTACAATAATATTCAGAACAATATTCTCTTTTACGTAATTAGACAGATTTTTAGCGTGAACCAGAATTAAGCCCAACAGACCAATCATAAGTAATACCAGGGCAATACTTATAACTGTTGAAATGTATATAGTTTTTGTTTTTTTTGAGGATGCACTGCCTTCAAATTCTTCCATAAATGCTAAAATGAATTGCGAAAATAAAGATTTCAGTCTACAAACGTAAATAATAAAGGATTAAGTGTTGAAATAAGCGTGTTAATGTTTTGTTAAATGCCAAATTAGAACCTCAGCAGATACATTCAGCTTTGGGTTCAGAAAATGTTTTGATTTTAGTATTTTCGCAACTTATCTGAAATGCGAAATGGACTATCAGTTTAGGGATATTGAGAAAAAATGGCAACAATTCTGGGCCGAAAATCAAACATATAAAGTCGATAATAAATCATCCAGGCCAAAATATTTTGTGCTTGATATGTTTCCCTATCCTTCGGGAGCCGGTTTACATGTGGGCCATCCCCTGGGTTATATTGCTTCAGATATTTTTGCACGCTATAAAAGATTAAAAGGTTTTAATGTTTTGCATCCCATGGGATACGATTCCTTTGGATTACCCGCCGAACAATATGCTATCCAAACGGGGCAGCATCCGGCAATTACTACCGAAACAAATATTGCCCGCTATCGCGAGCAATTAGATAATATAGGTTTTTCATTTGACTGGAGCCGTGAAGTTAGAACCAGTGATCCGTCTTACTATAAATGGACGCAGTGGATCTTTATGCAATTATTTAATTCCTGGTATAATCTGGATTCAGATAAAGCGGAACCCATAAGTGCTTTAATTTCAGTGTTTGAAAAAAGCGGAAATCATTCTGTAAGGGCTGTTTCTGATGAAGATATCCCGTATTTTACTGCAGAACAATGGAGCGTTAAATCTGAAAATGAAAAGCAGGAGATTCTGCTCAAATACCGGTTAACCTACCTTCGCGAAAGCACGGTGAACTGGTGCCCGGCAATGGGTACGGTGCTGGCAAATGATGAGGTGAAAGACGGTTTTTCTGAACGCGGCGGTTTCCCGGTTGTGCAGAAGAAAATGATGCAATGGAGCATGCGCATTACTGCCTATGCCGACAGGCTTCTGCAGGGATTGGATAGTATTGATTTTCCGGAACCACTCAAAGAAATGCAGCGTAACTGGATCGGGAAAAGTGTGGGTGCGATGGTGAAATTTAGCCTTAGCCCAAGCTTGGTTGAGAATTTAGGTGATGCTGATAAAGATAAGTTCATCGAAGTTTTCACAACCCGTGCAGATACAATTTATGGAGCTTCTTTCCTGGTTCTTGCCCCTGAGCATGAGTTAGTGACCGCTCTGACAACCAATGCGCAGAAAGCAGAAATAGAAGAATATATTCTTCTGACAAGGAAAAAATCGGAACTGGAGCGGATGGCAGACGCCAAAGCCGTTTCCGGAGCTTTTACAGGAAGTTTTGCAATTCATCCTTTAAGCGGACAGCAAATCCCGGTATGGATTGCAGATTATGTTCTGGCAGGATATGGTACGGGTGCAGTGATGGCTGTTCCTTCAGGCGATCAACGCGACTGGCTGTTTGCCACTAAATATAATTTACCTATTGTGGCCATATCCGATGCGCAGCAAAATTTAGATCAGCAGGCCGACCCGACAAAAGAGGGCCGGTATATTAATTCGGATCTGATTAACGGACTTTCTTATCAGGAAGCATTACCCGTATTGATCAATAAATTAGAAGAGTTAAATGCAGGAAAAGCCAAAATAAATTACCGAATGCGTGATGCTATTTTTGGTCGTCAGCGTTACTGGGGTGAACCCGTTCCTGTCTATTTTAAAGATGGATTACCACACCTGATTCAGCAAAGTGAATTACCCCTTGTATTACCTGAGGTAGATAAATATTTGCCTACCGAAAGCGGTGAACCGCCTTTGGCCCGAGCCGAGGATTGGCGATATTCTCTTTCTTCTGAACAAGGTAATGGAGAGGTTTATGAATATGAACTTTCTACCATGCCGGGCTGGGCCGGTTCCAGCTGGTACTGGTACAGATATATGGCTTCGCCCGAAGAAAGAGAGGAAAATGTCTTTGCTCCCGAATCTGCTATCAATTATTGGAAAAGTGTAGATCTCTACATTGGCGGATCTGAACATGCAACAGGTCATTTATTATACAGCCGTTTCTGGAACAAGTTTTTAAAAGACCTGGGATATGTGAGCGAGGAAGAACCTTTTAAAAAGCTGATTAACCAGGGAATGATTCAGGGGAGATCAAATTTTGTTTACAGAATTAAAGATGAGGCGGGTAAAGGAACTAATGTATTTGTTTCTCATGGACTTAAAGATCAATATCTAACAACTCCGCTTCACGTAGATGTAAATATTGTGGCTCATGAGATTCTGGATATTGAAGCCTTTAAGAAATCAAGACCTGAATACGAACAGGCCGAATTTATTCTTGAAAATGGGAAATACATTTGCGGCGTAGAGGTAGAGAAAATGTCCAAATCCAAGTTCAATGTGGTAAGTCCGGATGACATTGTTGAACGTTACGGAGCCGATACTTTACGCCTGTATGAAATGTTCCTCGGTCCGCTGGAACAGAGCAAACCCTGGAATACAAATGGAATTGAAGGCGTATTTAAGTTTTTGCGCAAATTCTGGAAACTGTTTCACGACGATAGCTTTAACTTCCGTGTTTCAGAAGACGAGCCTTCTAAAGCTGAATACAAAGCATTGCACAAGATCATCCGTAAAGTAGAAGAAGATATTGAACGTTTTTCATTTAATACATCTGTATCCAGCTTTATGATCTGCGTAAATGAGTTAACGGATCTAAAATGTACCAAACGGGAAATTTTGCAGCAGCTGGTTGTCGTTCTTCACCCATATGCACCGCATATTACCGAGGAGTTATGGGTTCTGTTAGGAAATAATCCCGGTACATTATCTTTTGCAGATTATCCCGAATTTAAACCCGGATATCTGGTGGAAAATGAATTTGCTTATCCGGTTTCCATCAACGGGAAAATGAAAATGAACTTGAATATCTCCTTGAGTTCAGAAAGCGCAGAAGTGGAACAGCTTGTACTGAATAATGAAGATGTCAAAAGATACCTGGATGGTAAATCTCCAAAGAAAATGATCTTTGTTAAAGGTAAGATTATAAACTTAGTTGTTTAATTATTTGATTTGCTTTTCCGCCCCTCATTAAATGTGAGGGGCGGAAATTTCTCAAGCATTTATCCTCTTGAAATAATTTCTGCAGTATATCCCAGACCTCCAAAAAATCAGACTAAATAACTCTTTCTACAGCTAAGAGTTAATTTCAATTACAGATTTTTTTTCATTATCAACGTTTTGGTTATACTATATAACTAGTCTGCAGCTGTTTAGTATATTCTGTTGATCTGTAACCCCGATGTTACCGCATTTAACTTATTCTTTAATATTTGGCTGTAACATTCAGTTTATCTTTGCGCCTAATTATCAAAAACACAAAATATGAAACGTTTACTTTTACTATTGACTTTTGCTTTATATATAGGTACCTCCTTTGGGCAGGGACCCGTGGGAGGAGCGGCGCCAGGGATCACCGGAAAAATTTCGGGAACCATTATTGATTCTATTACTCAGCAGGCGGTTGAATATGCTACAGTTGCAGTTGGCAGGAGCGGAGGCACAAAAACTACCAATGGTTCTTTAACTGATACCAAAGGATCTTTTAAAGTCGATAATATAGCTCCCGGAACTTACCGTGTTGTTATTGCTTTTTTAGGATACGAAACCAAAGTAATTGATCCCGTAAAAACATCTCTTGAAAAACCGGATCTGAATTTAGGCCGCATTATTCTTTCTCCAAACCAAAAAGTACTTGCCGAGGTGCAGGTAACCGGTGCGGCGGCAGTGATCGAAAATAAAATTGATAAGATTGTATACAATGCTGAACGCGATGTAACTATTGGTGGCGGAAATGCCGGCGATGTATTACGTAAAGTGCCTCTTCTATCGGTTGATATTGATGGAAACGTTTCTTTGCGTGGAAGTCAGAATGTAAGAGTACTGATCAACGGAAAGCCTTCCGGCTCCATGGCCAATAATATGGCTGATGCTTTGAAAATGATTCCTGCAGATCAGATTAAAAATGTAGAGGTAATTACAAGTCCTTCTGCAAAATACGATGCAGACGGAACTTCAGGAATTATTAATATAATCACCAAAAAGAAAAATGTTGAAGGAGTTAGCGGATCTTTAAGTGGCGGTTTAGGTACTCGCCAGAATAATGGGAACGCCAATTTAAATATTAAAAAAGGCCGTTTAGGCCTTACCGGAAATTTTGGCGGACACGGTGCCTGGCCTCAGGATAGTGAAGTTGCGTTCAGTCAGACAGATCTTTCAGGAAATCCCATTTTTAATCAAACCAGCACCAGCGAATTTACCCGTTTAGGTTTCAGAGGATCTGCCGGTGCAGATTATGATTTTAATAATTTCAATGCTGTAAATTCTTCAATAAGTTTTAACCGTTTTGGCAACACATTTCAGGGAGATGTATTATCAACACGTTATTTTGGAAATGCACAGCAATTAATTACCAGCAATACAGACCGCGAAATATCTATGCCTGGTTTTGACTGGACTACAGATTACACCCGTAAATTTAAAAAAGCAGGTCAGGAACTTTCTTTTGCTGCCCAGTTAACCAAGGGGAAAAACCTGCAGGATTATACGACATTATACAACGGAGGAAATAATCCGGACGAGATTGGAAATAATGACGCAAATAATCAGGAAGTAACTTTCCAGTCTGATTATGTTCAACCTTTTAAGAAGGTTACACTCGAAATGGGTGCTAAAGCTATTTTGAGAGATATTACCAGTAATACAGAAATTGACACGCTTGCAGGTTCTTCTTTTGTTCGGAACCTGGACCGCTCAAATATTTTTGATTATAACCAGGATGTAGCAGCGGGATATACTACTTTAGGTTTTACGCTGGCTAAAAATTACGGAGTAAAAGTTGGAGGACGTTTAGAATACACTAAAATTTCCGGTAGTTCATCGTCAGGTAATGTAATTGCATTTGAGAACGACTATTATAATTTTGTTCCCAGCTTAACTTTATCACGTACATTTAAAAACTTTCAAACAGTTAAAATTAGTTACAACAAGCGAATTCAGAGACCAAGTTTATTCTACCTGAATCCTTTCCGTAATTCAAGTGATCCAATTAACCAGTCGCAAGGAAATGCTTATTTAGAACCTGAAATATCTAACAATGTGGAGTTAGGTTATTCAACTTTTGTAAAAACAACAGTAATTAACGCTTCATTATACTACCGCAATACTCAAAATATCATCGAAAGTTTTATTACTCAGGATTTAGATCTCACAACCGGCAATACGGTAAACGTTCAGACATTTAATAACGTGGGTACTAATAATTCTTTTGGGATGAATTTATTTGGTTCGGTAAATCCGGTACAGAAATTAACATTAAGAGGAAACTTAAATTTAAATACCTACAATATTGATCGGATTCCTTCTTTGGGAGCTCCTATTATTGAAGATGAAATTCAGGTTCTTTACAATGCTTTTATCAGCGGAAGCATGACTTTCAAGGGTGGCTTTATCGCCGAAACATTCTTTATTTTAAATTCACCAAGACGTACTTCTCAGGGAACAAACGCCGGATTTAATATGTGGAACATCGGTTTTAAGAAAGAAATTCTTAAGAAGAAAGGCAGCATTGGTTTAAATATCATCGATCCGTTTAATGAACGTAAAAATTTCAGATCAGAAATTAACGGCCAGAATTTCAATCAGTCTTCTAATTTTTCAATTCCTTTCCGTTCGGTGGGTGTAAACTTTAGCTGGCAGTTTGGTAAAATGAACTTCAATGCAACCCAGCGTAAAAAACGTGTAAATAATGATGACCTGAAGCAGGGTGATCAGGGTGCAGGAAATCAATAATTTGTCAGGATAAAACCCTGAACAATCTCTTACACAGAAAGTAAGTAATTAATTTAGTTTTAGTTTTGAGAAGTCGGTTCCTTTATGGAACCGGCTTTTTTTGTTCTTAATTTATTCCTTTTTTACCTTTTTAAGAATCAGCAGATTTTGAGCATTATTACTCATTCCGCTAATGTTGTTTTGATATAAATTGATAAGCTGATCATAAAACAGAATAATCACCGGCGATTCCTGCATAACCAGATTATCCATTTCGCGATAAAGTGCATAGCGTTTCTGCTCATCTTTTTCGGCAAAAGAACGCTCAAAGAGCTCATCAAATTTCTTGCTTTTAAAGCTGGTATAATTCGGGCCAATGGGCACAAAGTTTTTAGAGTAGAATACGGATAGATAATTTTCGGCATCAGGATAATCGGCAATCCATGAACCTCTGAAAAAGTTCACGCTCTTTTTAGCGATCATCTCCCTTAAACTTGATGTCTGATTTACTTCAACCTTGCATTTAATGCCCAGTGCATTCAATTCTCCCTGCACAAATTCAATCAGGTCTTTATAGGTTGTTGACGTTTGTAACTTAATTTCCTTCAAGCCTTTTCCATTAGGGAAACCGGCTTCCGCCAATAATTTCCGGGCCATTTCCGGATTGTATTCATACCCTTTTACAGCCTGCATATCAAATCCGGGCATTCCCTGGGGAATAAAACCTGCATGACCGGGCGTGCCAATGCTGTTTCGCAGATATTTTACCATTTTTTTGCGATCAATGGCGTAATTAATGGCTTGCCTTATTTTTCTGTTTTTAAGCGGCGAGTTTTTTACGATGGGCATTGTACTGTCCACCAGAATTCCAATATATTCTGTATTTAAATACGGCCCGGTGCGCAGCTGAAATTTGCCTTCGTATTTACGGGTCATTTTTCCTGATTTGGTTAAAATATCATCGCGGTAGCTTCCGTCTATCCCGTTAAAAAAGTCAATATTCTTTTTAATGAATTCCATAAAAGCAGTTTGCTTATCAGAAATAAAGGTAGAGCGGATGGCATCCATATAAGGGAGTTGTTCGCTGCCTTCTTTTTCCCAATAGTTTTCGTTCTTTAGAAATACCATAATTTCGCCCTCTTTCCAGTGCTTAAACTTGAATGGCCCGGTACCGATGGGATGATTCCGGAAATCTTTTCCGTAATGTTCTGTGATTTCATGCGGAACTACAGAACAGTACTGAGCAGTTAACATGCTTAAGAAGGGTGTAAATGGTTTAATTAATTCAATGATCAGCGTGCTGTCATTGGGAGCCGAAAATGCATTCTCTCCGCTAAGTTTGTCGTTGAAAATCCAGGCGCCTGAGGAAGCAACTTTTGGATCGAGAATTCGATTAAAGCTGTAGACAAAATCTGCCGCTATCACTTTTCTGCCTTTTCCTGAAGGAAATAAAGGATCGTCATGGAAATATACATCCTGGCGGAGATGAAAAGTATAGCTTTTTCCGTCAGGCGATATTTCCCAGCTTTTGGCGATTGCAGGTATGGTATTCAAATCATCATCAACCTGCACCAGGCCATTAAATAGTTGATTAACCATCCAAAGCGCATTCTGGTTACGGGCAAAAGCCGGATCCAGAGATGTTAAACCATCATTTAAGTTTATGTTAAATACTTTTTTATCCGGGTTTTCAGAAATTGAATTGCATGAATTTAAGAAAAAGGATAAGCTAGCGATTAGGGTAATTATTAATCTGGGGAAATTATGCATGAATATTAAATATAATTTGGAGCACTTTTGCATGAGGATAAAAAGCCTTGCTGCTGATTTGTACATTTGCACAAATTAAATCATTAATGACTCATAAAAAAATAATCTCTCTATTACCTGCGGCTACAGAAATTATTGTTGCCTTAGGATTGGGAGATAATCTGGTTGGCCGCTCTCATAAATGCAATTATCCCGAGAGTATTCATCATCTTCCGGTTTGTACTTCATCAAATTTAGATCAGGGAAATTCAAGTCAAGGCATTGATAACCAATTGAAAGATATATTGTCGGATGGTCTCTCAATCTATTCGCTCAATAAAAACATGATCAGGGAACTGGCTCCGGATGTGATCATAACCCAGGATCAATGTGCGGTTTGTGCGGTTTCTTTAAATGATGTAGAGGCTGCGATGAGGGAATTTACAGATAAAAATGTGGAGCTGATTTCATTAAAACCAGCAAGCCTTCAAGATATTTTTGGAGATATAAGGAGAATGGGATCATTTTTTTCAGTGTCTGACCGGGCAGAAGCACTGATAGAGGAGATGGAGGAACGCATCGATATTATTCGCCATAAGCTTAAATTTATTGAAAATAAACCAAAGGTTGTTTGCATAGAATGGATTCAGCCTTTAATGACTGCCGGAAACTGGAACCCGGGTTTGATTCATATCGCAGGCGGAAATCCGGTTCTTAGTAAAGAAGGAGAGCATTCACCATATATCGGTTTTGATCAGATACGAGAAGAAAATCCGGATATTATTGTAATAATGCCCTGTGGATTTTCCATGCCTCGGACGTTACAGGAGATAAATTTATTGCTTGAGATGGAAGGATGGTCTGAATTAAGTGCAGTGCAAAACAACCGGATTTACATTGCCGACGGAGATCATTATTTTAACAGACCCGGCCCAAGAATTACTGATAGTATAGAAATTTTGGCCGAGATTATTAATCCCAAACAATTTGTGTTTGGATATGAGGGAGAAGGATGGATTAAATTTAACGTTTAGCAGTATTTTTAGAACGATATAAATTGCTCTGCCTGCTGATCAATGAAACGCAGGGTATCTTCCTTAATTAAATTACCGTTTGCATCTATTTCTTTATCTATTGCAGGGATATGTAACCGAAGAGGCATTACATGCATGTGAATATAATGACAGATACCGGTGAAATGCTCTACACCGCGTACATTGCCATATTTTCCGGATGACAATCCAACTAATGCCACCTTTTTGCCATAAAAGCTATCAGGGAATTTACAACCGTCAATAAATGCCTTTAATACTCCCGGAAAACTGCCATTATATTCGGGGATAACGAATATAAACTTGGTGCTTGCGCTGATTTTGTTCTGAATAATCTGAAACTCCTCACTTCGCTGACCGTACATATCCGAAGCCAGAAAATTGTCCGGAAGATCCGTTAAGGATAAGATTTCGGAAGGATATCCTTTTTGATCCAATACCTTTTGATAATGCTGGGACATTAACAGAGTATTGCTTCCGGGGCGGTTTGTGCTGGCAATGATGGTTGTCATTTGTTAATAAGATGTGCAAAACGAACTGACGCCCCGCGGATTAAATTGTTTAAAGTTAGTATCTTAGTCGGTTGGTAAAAAGGCCGCTTCAGGCGTCAAAAATAGCATTTTGATTGGCTTAAAGATTATGGTTTTCTATTTTTAATTATCACTTATTTGTAAATATTATTTCTGATTATGAGTAAAATAATCGCGTTAGCTAACCAGAAAGGCGGTGTGGGTAAAACAACATCATCCATCAATCTGGCGGCTAGTTTAGCTGTTTTAGAATATCGTACACTATTAATCGATGCAGATCCGCAGGCCAATACAACCTCTGGAATCGGCTTCGATCCCCGCACTATAAAAGCAAGCATCTATGAATGTATCATCAACGAAATTGATCCTCATGATGCTATTCAGAAAACCAATACGCCTAATTTATTTCTGCTTCCGGCACATATCGATCTGGTAGGAGCCGAAATTGAAATGATCAATCTGGTTGACCGTGAATACAAAATGAGAGCGGTTCTGGAGAAAGTGCGGGATGAATATGATTTTATTATTATCGACTGTTCTCCATCATTGGGACTGATTACTATTAATGCATTAAGCGCAGCTGATTCGGTAATAATTCCGGTTCAATGTGAATACTTTGCATTAGAAGGTTTAGGGAAATTATTGAATACCATTAAGATTGTTCAGAACCGCCTGAACACTGCTCTGGAAATTGAAGGGATTTTGCTGACAATGTATGATGTGCGTCTGCGTTTATCTAATCAGGTAGTAGAAGAGGTTAAAACTCATTTTCAGGATCTGGTATTTAAAACCATTATTCAGCGCAATACCCGCCTGAGTGAAGCTCCAAGCTATGGAGTGTCTGTAATTATGCATGATGCCAATTGCAAAGGCGCAATTAATTATCTCAATTTAGCCCGTGAAATTATCCAAAAAAACGGGATGGTATCAGAAGAAGATGCTGTGAAAGAAGCAATAGTATAACAAATGACGTATCAGAAAAAAACAGGATTAGGAAAAGGATTAAGTGCTTTATTGGATGATACCGAAATTGTTCAGAGCAACAGGCAGCAGGTAAGTAACGAAGGTGCTTCATTGGGAACTATCAGCCATGTTAAAATTAACATGGTAGAGGTTAACCCATTTCAGCCGCGTTCTGAATTTGCGGCCGAAGCTTTACAGGAATTATCAGATTCTATAAAACTGCAGGGACTGATTCAGCCAATTACCGTTAGAAAGGTTGGCCAGAATAATTATCAGCTAATTTCCGGAGAGCGACGATTAAGAGCTTCAAAAATGGCTGGTTTATCAGAGGTTCCGGCGTACGTTCGTACGGCCAATGATCAGCAGATGCTTGAAATGGCCCTGATAGAAAACATTCAGCGTGAAAATCTGAATGCAATTGAGGTGGCTATCAGCTTTCAGCGAATGATTGAAGAATGCAGCTTGAAGCAGGATGAGTTGGGCGACAGGGTTAGCAAAAGCCGTTCGACCATTACAAATTATCTGCGCTTACTCAAACTTCCTCCATCAATCCAGGCATCAATCCGCGATAGCGAAATTTCTATGGGCCATGCCCGTGCTTTAATATCTGTTGAAGATGTAGAAAAGCAATTGTATATTCATAAGCAAATAATTAAGGAAGGCCTTTCTGTTCGTAAGGTTGAAGAATTGGTTAGACAATTACAGAAGGACGGTAAATCTAACCCTTCGGTTAAGCCAAAAGTGATGTCATTTCAGTTTCAAAAAATTGAAGATGATCTTGCTTCCAAATTTGGAACCCGGGTAAAGCTGAAAGTTCAGGACAAAGGAACCGGTGCCATTGAAATTCCTTTTATGTCTGAAGATGATTTAAACCGCATCCTTGAAATGTTAGACTGGTAATGAATTACAAATATTTAATCCTTGCAGTTATATTTTTCATTTTGGGAAGCACGCAGGTGTTTGCGCAGCAAACCGATACAGTTTTAAAAGCGGATACTGTTAAACCGCTAAATAAGCCTGCGGTTAAAGAAAGCGAAACAGTTGT
Source organism: Daejeonella oryzae DSM 19973 (assembly GCF_000422945.1). Lineage (GTDB taxonomy): Bacteria > Bacteroidota > Bacteroidia > Sphingobacteriales > Sphingobacteriaceae > Daejeonella > Daejeonella oryzae. Next base: position 167,945 of record NZ_AUHA01000002.1, on the reverse strand, counting down.
AAAGGATTCTGCCCGCTTGGCGCTGGAAAAAATGCCAAGAAAAGCCGCTATGCGTTCTGCTATCCTTCCGGGACTCGGTCAAATATCAAACGGGCGCTGGTGGAAGGTTCCATTGGTATACGGTGGATTTGTAGGAATTGCCCTGGTTTATAATTTCAACCAAACGAATTATAAAATATTTTTAAAGGAGGCTCAGGTCAGGGATTTTAATACTACGGCCCCTGATAGCCTGAAATTGCCGGGAAATCCTTTATATGCGGGTTATAGTTCTACCGGCATTATCACCATTAAAGATGGTTACCGCCGTAACCGCGATCTGTCCATTTTAGGAGGTATTGCTTTTTATGCAATCAATATTATTGATGCCTATATCGATGCAAAGTTTTTCAGATTTGACATTACTGATGATCTTAGCCTGCGTGTTAAGCCTACTCTTCAGCGGATGCCGGTAAATGCTCAAAATGCACCTCTGCCAGGCATTAAATTCACATTATCTTTATAATGAATATGCTAATTCTCCAATCCCAAACAACACTTTTCAAATTTAATTGTAAATGAAAATAGCCATCCTGGGTTATGGTAAAATGGGCCGAACAATTGATCAGCTCGCCTCCGGTCGCGGTCACGAAATCGTATTAAGAATTGATGCAAATTCTCTCGCAGATCTTACCACAGAAAATTTAAAAAGGGCGGATGTTGCAATTGATTTCAGCACACCGGAAACGGTATTGAATAATATTCAATTATGCTTTGATGCTGATGTTCCCCTTGTTGTGGGTACTACCGGCTGGTACGGCAAATTGCAGGAAGTCAAAAATTCATGCGATGAGGGTAACAAAACCATGTTGTACGCATCTAATTTTAGTGTTGGAGTAAACGTGTTTTTTCATATCAATAAAGTATTGGCAAAAATAATGAACCGTTACCCTCAGTATGACGTACAGGTAGAAGAGATTCATCACTTAGAAAAACTGGATTCTCCCAGCGGAACGGCCATGACTATAGCCGAAGGCATAATTGATGAGCTGGATCGTAAAAATGAATGGGTTAATGAATTGGTGGGCCATGATAAGGAAAAGGTTGCAGGCCATGAGCAGTTACTTATTGAATCTCACCGCATAGAATCAGTACCGGGAACTCATACTGTTATTTATAGTTCTGAAGTTGATGAAATTGAATTGAAACATGTTGCGCACAGCCGGGCCGGTTTTGCCTTGGGGGCAGTACTTGCTGCAGAGTGGCTTCAAAATCGTCGTGGTTTTTTTAGTGTTGGTGATATGTTTGATTTTAACGTTTAAACCCTATATTGTTACAAAATATAAAGCATGAATTGGAAATTCTGGAATAAAAATCCTAAAGATAAAGCGATTACTAAGAAGAAGAAAAGTGCTGGACGTGAATGGTTTGATGCCATTCTTTTTGCTGTTATAGCCGCTACCCTAATCCGAGGATTATTTATCGAAGCCTATACAATTCCTACCGGGTCAATGGAAAAAACCTTGCTGGTAGGTGATTTTCTGTTTGTAAGCAAGGTTAATTATGGTGCCCGTATGCCGATTACTCCCGTTTCTTTTCCTTTTGCTCATCATAGCATGCCAATTATCGGCACCAAAGCGTACTATGATGGCATTCAGTGGAAATACCGCCGTTTGCCGGGATTAAGTGAAATCAAGCGGAACGATGTAATTGTGTTCAATTACCCGATGGAGGCGGATTCCCCATACAATCGCCCTGTAGATAAACGCGAAAATTATATCAAGCGCTGTATTGGAATAGGCGGTGATACTTTAAGGATCATTAATGCCCAGGTATACATTAACGGAAAACCGGCCGAAACTCCTCAGTTTGGCGAAACAAATTATGCCGTAAAATCTGACGGAACGGATTTTAATCCTCAGAAGTTAGAGGATATGGACATTGAAGTTCAGCGTGCTACCGAGGATGATTATTATTTTAATATGACTGCTGCTCAGGCAGAGACCATTAAAAATTGGGAAAATGTTAAATCTGTGATTCCGGTTATACGTCCCATTAATGAATTTGAACCACAAATTTTCCCTCACAACCAACGATTTAAATGGAATGAAGATAATTTCGGATCCGTTATAATTCCTAAAAAAGGCTGGAACGTAAAACTAGACAGCACTAATTTTCCTTTGTATGAGCGGGCTATTAGGGTTTATGAAGGGAATAAAGTAGAGCAGAATGGTAATCAGATTGTTATTAATGGAAAGCCGGCAGATAACTATACGTTTAAACAAAACTATTACTGGATGATGGGTGATAACCGTCATAATTCGCTGGATTCACGCTATTGGGGTTTTGTGCCCGAAGATCATATTGTTGGGAAAGCTCTGTTCGTTTGGATGAGCTGGGATTCTGACGGGACTTTTTTAAGTAAGATTCGCTGGAACAGAATCTTTGGTGGTATCTATTAACCAATAAATATGCGCAGCTTTAAGCTGCGCATATTTTCAAACTATTTCTTCTTGGGAGAACTTTCGCTTGGCTTTTGCGGAGCATGCTGTTTTCCTTGTACATCCGGATTTACATTTCCTTTATTTACGGTGGCTTGTTTGTTATCCGTTTGATCAGACATCTGGCCACCTGAATTAGAAATTCCTCTGGACTTTAAAACTTCTCTATTATCATCAAATGCCCTGTTAGAGGTACTTTTACCCTGAGATCCAGTGCTGGCGCTATCTTTTCCTGGTGGAATTGGATTTTTCATAATTATAAAGTTTAAATGAACGATATATTATACAAGGCCCGTAAATCTGTATTGTTTTTAAAATTTGATGATGATATAAATTAAATCCTATTTATTCAGTTTTTCAATTTGGAATTTTTCAGCTAACTCATTCAAATCCAGGTATACAGATTCAATTATTGGAATTCCATTAGTTTGCCTAAAAAGTTCTGCTTCTAACTCGGGTTCGCCCGGGATAATAACTTTCTGATCAGGAGAAACGGTTTTTGCAGATTTAAATCGTTCAATCCATTTATCCAAGTGTGATTTAAATTCTTCTACCGGCCTAAAGCCATCAACCCGCATGGCTCCAATAAAATGACCTATTCCCTTACCAACGGGATCAGATGGAGGTTCTAAAAAAGAGACAAAAGGCGGAACCCAGGGGCCATAATTAGCTCCTGAAAGTACTGCCGATAAAATATCTACCGTGGCGCTTAATCCGAAACCTTTATGGCTGCCGTGATCTCTGTCGCTTCCAAGAGGCAGCAACGATCCGCCGCTTTTTAACTCATGAGGATCGATAGAGGAATTGCCATCTTTATCCTGGATCCATCCTTCCGGCACCGGCTTTCCAGATCGCTGTGCAATTTCCAGTTTGCCGTTTGCTGCGGCAGATGTAGCCATATCAACTATAACCGGTGGATATTTTCCTGCCGGAAAAGCATAACACATTGGATTTGTTCCCAGTAAGCGTTCGTTTGCAAAAGTGGGTGCAACCAACGGACTGGCATTTGTCATAGCAAAGCCGATCATGTTTTTTTCTACCGCCATTAGTGCATGATATCCTGCAATTCCAAAGTGATTTGAATTTCTGACAGATACCCAGCCAGAGCCATATTTCTCTGCCTTTTCAATCGCTATTTTCATCGCGAAAGGAGCAATTACCAATCCCAGTCCGGCATCGCCGTCAACCGTTGCGGTTGTAGGGGTTTCATAAACTACCCGGATATTTGGTTTTGTATTGATGCGGTTCTTTTCCCAAAGCCGAACGTATCCGCTTAAGCGGGCAACACCATGAGAGTCGATTCCGCGAAGATCTGATTTGATTAAAACATCGCTTGCCAGCACAGCATCTTCGTCTGTGCAACCCATTTTTACAAAAATATTCTTTGTGAAATTTCGAAGTATTTCTTCAGAAAAAGTGTGGTAATTCATAAATCAATGAGCAGGATTTTCTTCCTGTAATATAGTGAACCGGAAATCGAGTGGATTAAAATTATTAATTAATGATTTAATCAGATCTTCTCCGTATTTGACATATAATAAACCGAAATTTTCAGATCGTTCCTGTAATCCGCCATGCGGAAAAAGTTTAGTTTTAATATTTTTGATCTGATTAAGAGATTCTGAATAATTTCTCTTTTCAGCTTTGATCAGTTTTTTCTCTAAATTGACAATTGCTTTATGCAATCTTACCTGAACGGCCTCTGTGCTGGGAGAAAGTGTGACGTCTATTTTGTGAGCCCGCAGTTTTATCTTCTCGAAAATGCATTTCAGTTCCTGCCATTCATCCTGAAGATTCAGATTATTTTTACTGTGATTTAGAACCCAATTTTTCTCTAAGTCATCCGTAGCTTTGAAAATGTCAGTTACTTTCAAATCGAGTTTCGAAATCCTGGAAGTAGTGGAATAGTCAGTGATCAGCGCCGAGTTTCTTAAAACAAGTATCGGGAATTCAACCTGATAATAATCAAAGTTTTGTTTCAGTTGCAACCAGTATACAATTTCTGCGCCCCCGCCAATGTAAGCGATGTTTGGCAGGATTACTTCCTGATAAAGCGGTCTCATTACCACATTCGGACTGAAATATTCCGGATGAGCTTTAATTTCTTCTTTTATTTCTTCTTCAGAAAAACTGATATCGGTATTTAAAATTACATATCTGGATTTTTCAAATACAATTCGTTCGCGAAGCTTGTCACGCAAGTAGAAAAAATTAATTTCCCTTGGATTTACCTGGGTTTCAAAACCGATTTTTTGCAACTCTTCGGTTTGAGTATTTATGTTATTAAAGCTATTCTGCTGAAGGATGTCTTTTTCTATATACTCACTGAATTGTTTTTTAAATTCAGGCTGATCTGCATCGATGATCAGCAAACCATATTCTCCAAACAAACTGTTAACCAGAAAACGGGTAGCATCAGATAAATTGGGATGAGTATATGCCCTTTCGATTAAACCTGCCAAGTGCATGGCGTTTTCTGAAATTCCCAATATGCCCGTATATTCTTTAAGAGCATTAAGAATATCATCAGTTTTTATGCGTCCGGTTGCACCTGCAGCATCCTTTTCCCAGCTTATTTTTTTACCGCCTATATATGTATGATTAATTTCTGCAAAATCATGATCTTCAGTAGCCATCCAGTAAACGGGAACAAAATTTTTATCAGGGAACTGCTGCTTTAAATCACGAGCCAGTTTTATGGCTGTAGCAATTTTAAATATAAAGTAGAGCGGACCGGTAAAGATATTTAATTGATGCCCGGTTGTAACTGTATAGGTATTTGTATGTTCCAGAAGACTGATATTTTTAACTACCAGATTGTTCTGTGCAAAATCCTCGTGGTTTAAGAAATTCGTTTCATTTCCCGAAAATGCATGTGGCAGAGACTCTAATTCTTTATTTAATAGAGTAGCATATTGTTTTTTAAGGACATTAGTCAGAATTCTTCTGTCGGCAAGTTCCTTTTTATCAGCCAGTAAATTCCGAAAGCCTTCTGTATTGGGTAAATGTGAAATAAAAGGCTTTAAGTTCTCATTACCTTCCAGATAGCTGATCACCGCCGGCGAAAAACTATTGGTTTCACTATAATCAATATATGTTGCTTTCATCCGCGGCGAATTTAGACGAAATTACTGAATAAGTTTAAAGGGCCTTTTTATTTGACAATTTGTCCATACAAATCAAAATCTTCAGCACGGTCGATCTTTACATTTACAAAACTGCCAATGTTGGCGTAATCGATTTTTGCATCAATTAAAACTTCATTATCTACTTCGGGAGAATCAAATTCGGTTCTGCCTACAAAATAATCAGCATCTTTTCGGTCAATTAAAACCTTGTAAGTTTTGCCTATTTTCTTTTGATTAATATCAAATGAAATGCCTTGCTGAATATCCATTATTTCTTCAACACGCTGTTGTTTTACATCTTCCGGAACATCGTCATTCAAAAGATGAGCATGAGTTTTTTCTTCATGAGAATATGTAAAACAGCCCAAACGATCAAATTTGGTTTCGGCAACCCATTCTTTCATTTCCTGGAAATCGTACTCCGTTTCGCCCGGATAGCCGCATATCAACGTAGTGCGCATGGTAATTTCTGGAACGCGATCGCGAATAGAATTAACCAGATCAATCGTTTTTTGCTTTGTGGTTCCGCGTCGCATCGATTTTAGCATCGAATCGGTGATATGTTGTAAAGGCATATCCAGATAATTGCAAATATTACTGCGCTCGTTCATCGCATCTAATATATCCATCGGAAATCCGGATGGATACGCATATTGAAGCCGTATCCATTCGATACCGTCTACGTCAGATAGATTTCGCAGAAGATCAGCCAGGTTACGCTTATTGTAAATATCCAGTCCGTAATACGTAAGATCCTGGGCTATCAGAATTAATTCTTTGGTGCCATTTTTGGCTAAAAATTTAGCTTCCTTAACTAAATCTTCAATAGGTTTTGAAACGTGTTTCCCACGCATTAAGGGAATGGCACAAAAGGAGCAGGGTCTGTTACATCCTTCTGCAATTTTAAAATAAGAGAAGTGTGAAGGTGTGGTTAATAGCCGTTCTCCTAATAGTTCATGTTTATAATCTGCACCTATAGATGTAAGGAGATTCTGAAGGTCATTGGTTCCGAAGTAAGCGTCTACATTCGTGATTTCTGCTTCCAGCTCTGGTTTGTAGCGTTCAGAAAGGCATCCTGTTACAATAACCTTTCCCACTTTTCCCTGCTCTTTCAGTTCACTGTATTGCAGGATAGTATCAATAGATTCCTGCTTGGCATTATCAATAAAACCGCAGGTATTAATAACTATAATATCATCACTGGCAATTTTTTCGGCCTCATGAACTACTTCCATGCTGTTTCCCTGAAGCTGGCCCATAAGCACTTCTGAGTCATGGATGTTTTTAGAACAACCCAGTGTTATAACGTTTACACGAGGTTTTTTTAATATGGGCTGATTTTTTAATTTAGTTCTCATTCTTATCCTTCCCTTCGGTCAACCTTTCGATTTGAATAATCTGTTTGCAGTGATTAGTTTCTAATTTTTATTGTTTAAACAGGGAGTCTACAAACTCCTTTTTATTAAAAAGCTGAAGATGGTCAATGCCTTCACCAACACCTATATATTTAACCGGTATTTTAAATTCATCCGATATTCCGATTACAACACCACCTTTGGCGGTACCGTCCAGTTTAGTTAGAGCAAGGGCATTTACGTCAGTGGCCTGAGTGAATTGCCTGCATTGTTCAATGGCATTCTGTCCGGTTGATGCATCCAGTACCAGCAATATTTCATGCGGCGCTCCCGGAACAACTTTTTGCATTACCTGTTTAATTTTAGAAAGCTCATTCATCAGGGTAACTTTATTATGCAACCTGCCGGCTGTATCAATAATAGCCACATCTTCGCCATTTGCAACGGCCGATTGAAGGGTGTCAAAAGCAACCGATGCAGGATCAGATCCCATGGGCTGAGCTACAACCCGCACATTTACACGTTCGCCCCACAATTTTAATTGTTCTACAGCTGCGGCACGAAATGTATCGGCTGCACCCAAAACAACTTTATTGCCGGCAAGCTTTAATTTATGGGCCAATTTGCCGATAGTGGTGGTTTTGCCAACGCCGTTAACACCAACCACCATAATTACATAGGGCTTGTGGCTGCCATATTCAAAATTCCGAAAATCATTGCTGTTATTTTCAGACAGCAAATTCTGGACTTCTTCCCTTAATATCGAGTTAAGCTCTGAAGTGTTTACGTATTTATCTCTTGCAACCCGGGCTTCAATGCGATCAATAATTTTCAGAGTGGTAGAAACGCCAACATCAGACATGACCAGAATTTCTTCCAGTTCGTCTAAAACCTCTTCATCAACTGTAGCTTTACCAACAATGGCTTTAGTTAACTTGGAAAAAATACCATCCTTGGTTTTCTCCAGGCCTTTGTCTAAATCTTCCTGTTCTTGAACAGTAGTTTCTTTCTTTTTAAAAAAATCAAATAATCCCATAGATGATTAAATAACGAAAAAAGCCCCCCACGAATTAATCGAGGGCGGCTTCAAAATTTCATTCTAAATAGTATTAAGAATTTTTTGCTACCGCGATAGCATCTTTCACGTGATCATTGTGAACGATTAATTCTTTGAATGAATAAGCTCCGGTTTTAGGAGACTTAGTCATGGTAATCACTTTTGAATATTCTTTACCTGCACCTGTTTTTAGGGTTGCAACTACTTTCTTTGCCATTGTATATTATTTTATGTAAAAAACCGGATTCTTATGAAATCCTGCAATTACCAAATGTTACTTAATTTCCTTATGAACAGTTACTTTTCTCAATACCGGGTTAAATTTTTTCAATTCTAAACGCTCAGTAGTATTTTTCTTGTTCTTGGTGGTTACATAACGAGACATACCCGCCATTCCGGTTTCTTTATGCTCAGTGCACTCTAAAATAACCTGAACTCTATTGCCTTTCTTAGCCATTATAATATTATTTTGCTATTCGTTATTGTTATATAAATCCCTTTTTAAGGAATTTGTTAATTACCGGAGTAATTCCGTTTTTAGAGATGGTTCTGATAGCCGATGTGCTAACTTTTAATGTAATCCATCTGTTTTCTTCAGGTATGAAAAACTTTTTTACCTTCAGGTTAGGATAAAACTTACGCTTGGTTTTTACGTTTGAATTGGAAACGTTGAAACCATTCATGGCCATTTTTCCTGTTAAATCACAAATTCTTGACATGACTATATTGTGTTGCGTTATAAAAATTCAGTTCTTAAAGAGTTTGCAAATATCAGAATAATATTGATAACGAGCAACACAATTTTTAATATTGTTTTTAATTATTAAATTATAGTTGAAGGTGCAAAGTTTTGTTTCGAAAAACGCTATACCAACCTCCTGATTACATGTTCTGAATTATATGTAGAATCTGAATAATTTGATCTCATAGCAGATTGTCACTTCTTAATTGTTCAGATTTACAAATATCTTCCAGTTTCCGGGTTCCAGAATTTCAATATCAGCCTCCTGGCTTCCAAACCTGAATACAGCCCTGAAGGGAAAATCAACCTTATTCAATTGCTGAACAGTAGATTTTGGTCCGGCCAAACCCTGATTTATTTGTAAGAAATTACCTCGTCGCAGCAAAATGTCGGTAATTTGAGGTTTTGACTGAACTCCGCTGCTTACACTTGCTGTTCCGGCTGTTGTATTCTGAACTTCTATTATAATATTATTGGTGTTGTCTTTATTATTTTTATTGATGCTGATTTTTGCAATCTGGCTGGATCTGGAATAAATTATAAATGGCTTTTCATATAAACCTGCATACACATCTTTTTGCCAGAAACCGGTTACAATGCTGTCTTTTTTACCTGCCCTTTTATAGGTCATTGAACCGGAGCCCTGTTTTTTGCCTTTAAGCCAGAACCCATTGTAGGTATTGCCATTTTTCCATTGATAAACTCCTTTTCCATCAGGTAAACCTTCTTTAAATTCTCCGTCATATAAATCCACACCTTCAGCTTTCCCATTGCCGGAGGCCTTTCCTTTTTTGCAGTCACCCTCATATTTTCCTGATAACTCGGGTACCAATACCTTACAGGTTTCCTGAGCAGACAACCTGAGTGTAATTGAAATTAAAATCAGTAAAGGAAAAAGTTTTTTATCCAAATTCATGATTCTGATGTTTAAATAACCTGTACTTAAAGTTAAAAAACATATTTCAACTATGCTGTATTTTGCAGGGATAAACTATATTACGATTTATTTAAACAGTACATTCTTTATAAATTGGGCATCAATTCAAAAAAACAATCATGGATTTGAACATACATACTATTGAAGATTATAATCGTATTTACGATTTCAGCACTAAGGATCCGGAAGGATTCTGGGCTGCGGTTGCAGACGATTATTACTGGCAAAAAAAGTGGGATAAAGTTTTAGAATGGGATTTCGCTAAAGCGGATATCAAGTGGTTTCAAGGAGCGAAATTAAATATTACCGAAAACTGCCTGGACAGGCATCTTGAAAAAGATGCGGACAAAACAGCCATAATCTGGGAGCCTAATGATCCGGAAGAGCATTTTAGAAAATTAAGTTATAAAGAACTTCATTTTAAAGTATGCCAGTTTTCACATGTATTAAAAAATAATGGAGTAAAGAAAGGTGACAGAATTTGTCTTTACATGCCTATGGTTCCGGAATTGGCTATTGCTGTACTGGCATGTGCCCGGATTGGAGCTATACATTCGGTAGTATTTGGAGGATTTTCTGCCCAATCCATTGCCGACCGTATTAATGATGCACAATGCTCTTTAATTATTACTTCTGATGGTGGTTTTAGAGGAAGCAAAGAATTTCCTCTGAAAAATATAATAGATGATGCTCTTGTTCAATGCCGGTCTGTTGGTAAAGTAATTGTTCTTACCCGCAGCAGAATTCCGGTTTCGATGATTAAAGGACGCGATGTATGGTGGGAAGATGAAATAAGAAAAGTTGAAACTCATGGCAATCCAGACTTCCCGGCAGAACCAATGGATGCCGAAGATCCTCTATTTATATTGTATACTTCCGGTTCTACCGGAAAGCCCAAAGGAGTGGTTCATACCTGCGGAGGCTATATGGTGTACACAGGATATACCTTTAAGACCGTATTCCAGTATCAACCCAATCAGATCCATTTCTGCACGGCAGATATAGGATGGATTACAGGTCATTCGTATATCGTTTATGGTCCGCTTTCCCAGGGAGCAACTACGCTCATGTTCGAAGGAATTCCTACTTGGCCCGATGCCGGTCGTTTCTGGGATATTGTAGATAAGTATAAAGTTGATATCATTTACACAGCCCCAACTGCAATTCGTTCTCTGATGAGTTTTGGTGATGAACCATTAAAAAATAAGGACCTGAGTTCGTTAAAAACATTAGGTTCTGTAGGCGAGCCAATTAATGAGGAGGCCTGGCATTGGTACGATCAGAAAATCGGAAAAGGTAAATGCCCCATTGTAGATACCTGGTGGCAAACAGAAACCGGAGGCATAATGATCTCGGCAATTGCCGGAGTAACACCTTTGAAACCTGGGTATGCATCTCTTCCCATTCCGGGAGTTCAGCCGATTTTGGTAGATGAAAACGGGATGGAAATTGAAGGCAATGGAGTGAGCGGAAATTTATGTATCAAATTTCCATGGCCCGGAATAATTCGTACAACGTATGGAGACCATGAAAGAAACCGCACAAATTATTTTGCAACTTACCCGAATTTATATTTTACAGGAGACGGCTGCCTGAGAGACCAGGACGGATTCTACAAAATTACGGGTCGTGTAGACGATGTGATAAATGTTTCAGGGCACCGTATTGGTACGGCGGAAGTAGAAAACGCAATCAATATGCATGCAGATGTTATTGAAAGCGCAGTGGTAGGTTATCCTCATGATATAAAAGGGCAGGGAATTTATGCCTTTGTTATTCTGGATGTTTCTCTGCATGATCATGAGTTAACAAAGCAGGATATCCTTCAAACTGTAACACGTATTATCGGGGCAATTGCAAAGCCCGACAAAATTCAATTTGTTAGTGGATTGCCAAAAACCAGATCAGGAAAGATTATGAGGAGGATTTTGCGCAAGATTTCTGAAAAAGAATTTTCCAGTTTAGGAGATACATCTACCTTGCTTGATCCATCTGTTGTCGAAGATATTATTCAGGGAGCTTTATAAAGGATTATTTTTCAATAGTTAAGGTGATTTTAAAATGTTGCAAAAAAGATTTTTGTAAAGTATTGATAAACAGAAAGGTAATTTGTTTTTTAATAATCTTTAAAACTTATGGTCAGTTATCAGGTTATTTCTATACAACTAATTAAATTTGAACTAAAATTTAAAACTCATGGATAAGTTAGAATTAAAAGGAAAATGGAACGAGTTAAAAGGTAAAGTTAAGCAGTCTTATGCAGATATGACTGATGATGATTTAACCTATGAAGAAGGAAAAGAAGATGAACTTTACGGACGCCTGCAACAAAAAACAGGGAAAACCCGCGAAGGAGTTATCGACTGGCTGAGAAGCTTATAATATACCAAACCAAAAAAGGAGAACTGAATATCAGCTCTCCTTTTTTGATTTTAGCAGATCAAAGTATAAATAGTATTTATTACCAAGCCGGCAGAACAGCATCTTCCGGCTTCTTTTTGTAATTTCGGCGTGTGAAATCGCCATGAATAATTAAAGCCTTGCTGGTTTCTATCTCTTGTTTCCAGAAATAATTTAAAGAATGAAAAAAGTAAAACCAAGAATTTTAGTAGTCAACGATGATGGTATTGATGCGCCCGGCATCAGGGCTTTAATTGAAGTAATGCAGGAACTTGGAGAAGTAACGGTGGTAGCTCCCGATAGTCCGCAATCTGGAATGGGCCACGCCATTACTATTGCCAAACCTCTACGGCTTGATAAAGTGCATTTGTACGAAGGTGTTGAAATGTATAAATCATCCGGTACGCCCGTGGATTGCGTAAAGCTGGCAGTTAACCAGATTTTTAAAGGTCAGAAACCAGATTTATGCGTGTCGGGAATTAATCACGGACTTAATCAATCCATCAATGTGATTTATTCGGGTACCATGTCGGCTGCGGTAGAAGGCGCCATTGAAAGCATTCCTTCCATCGGTTTTTCCCTTGATGATTTTGCCTATGATGCTGATTTCAATCCTTGCAAAAAGTTTATAAAAGCCATTGTGGAGCAGGTATTAGATCACGGTTTACAGTTGGGAACTTTATTAAATGTTAATTTCCCGAATGGCAATGCTATTAAAGGAATTAAGGTCTGCAGACAGGCTAATGCAAAATGGGCCGAAGAATTTGATGAACGTATAGATCCGCATAAGCGTAATTACTACTGGTTAACCGGAAAATTCCAAAATAACGACCATGGTGAAGATACAGATGTTTGGGCCTTAGATAATAACTACGTATCTGTAGTTCCTGTCCAGTTTGATATGACTGCTCATCATGCAATACAAACCTTAAACAGCTGGGATTTTAATGTTGAATAAAGACAGTGCCTGGTTTGGTTCTCTGCTTGGTTTGATGCTGCCGGTTGCCGCAATTTATTTGGTAGAGATTTTAAAAAAGGATATCCAGTTTCAGGATAAAAACCATCTTTTATATATACTAACCGTAGCTTCTAATCTGTTATTGGTTAGATTGTATTATGGAAAAGGAAAAGAACAAACTGCAAGAGGAATAATTGCTATGACTTTTGTTTGTGCCTTTGCTATCTTTATTTATAAATCAAGATCATGAAATATTATCTCATCTCCGGCGAAGCTTCAGGAGATCTTCACGGAGCAAATCTGATGAAATCATTAAAGCGGGAAGATGAACATGCCGAATTTAGGTATTTTGGTGGCGATCTGATGCAGGCAGAAGGAGGTACGCTGGCCAAGCATTACTCGGATATGGCTTTTATGGGTTTCATAGAAGTGATAGCAAATATCAGCACTATCTATAAAAACCTGGAATTTGCCAAGCGTGATATTCTTTCTTTTAACCCCGATGCATTGATCCTGATTGATTTCCCCGGATTTAATTTAAAAATTGCCTCATTTGCTAAAAAGCAGGGAATAAAAGTTTTGTACTACATTTCTCCCAAAGTTTGGGCCTGGAATCAAAAGAGGGTTCTGAATATTAAGAAAGTGGTGGACCACATGTTTTGTATTCTTCCTTTCGAGGTGAATTTTTATAAAAGTTGGGGAATGGATGTAGATTACGTCGGGAATCCTCTTTTAGATGCTATCGAGGCAAATGAAATTGATGATGAATTTAAAATAAAATACAACCTGAATGTAAAGCCCGTGGTTGCTCTGCTGCCCGGAAGCCGGATTCAGGAACTGGAGAAAGTGCTGCCCGAAATGATTGCCGTTGCAGAACAGTTTCCAGAATACCAGTTTGTAATTGCTGGCGCACCAAGCTTTACCAAGGATATGTATCTTCCTTTTTTAAAGAACAGGGATATTCCTGTGATCTTTAATAATACATATAATCTGCTGGTTAATTCCAGGGCGGCCATTGTTACTTCCGGGACAGCGACTCTTGAAACTGCGCTCCTCAAAACTCCGCAAGTTGTGGTGTATAAAGGAAATGCTTTTTCGGTGGCTATTGCCCGAATGCTGGTTAAAATCAAGTTCATTTCGCTGGCAAATCTTATTATGGATGAAGAAATTGTGAAAGAGCTTATTCAGTCTGACTGTAATCCCCTGAAAATAGGGCAGGAGTTAGATCTGGTGTTGCATGATCATTTATACCGTACCCGGATGCTGATCAATTACGATATTCTGGCTGAAAAAGTGGGAGAATCGGGCGCATCCGAGCGCACCGCAAAATTAATGGTTAGCTATCTCCGGCCTCACGAAATTGATTTATAACTTTCTGCTGAGATAAAAAAATCGCTTTCTTTTTTGAATATAATCCGCGGCTTTAACGGATTTGGAACAGAAATTGTTTTGAACAGAATTCATTTATTTTAAAACATAATAATCTATTCACTTATGTCAACAGTTCATGCCGGTTCTATTATCGAAAAAGTTGTTCGTAGAAAAAACGTATCTATTAGTTCCCTGTCCAGAAAATTGAACGTGAACAGAAGAACCTTATATAACTGGTTTAATCAGGAAACTTTACCAAGCAAATTAATCGGCAAAATTGGCCACAACCTGGGGCATGATTTCTCGCTAGAATTCTCAAGCGCATTAAGCGGCCCTGATTTGAAGATCATTGAAGATGTAACAATGTCAATGCAAAGGTCTGAAAATGAGAATGCTGAAACCTATCAGTACTGGATGTGCAAATACATTGAACTTCTCGAAAAATATAACGCCTTACTTGTTAAAAATAATTAACAAATAAATCTCTAGTAGATTAGAACCGAATTTATAGTTTAACTATTTGCAGAATAAACTGCATATAGTTAAACCATAGTTGGATACCGGAAATCTTGTTAATCTATAAAATTACCATCGCCCCTGCGCTTCATTTGTTTTCCGCCTTTACCCGGCGCTCCTGACCATTTTTGTAGCCTCATAGTAAAATTCAGCATAAAGTACCGGCTCAGCGCATTACTTTTTACATCCGTAAAGGAATTGTCACCAATGCTGCGGATAATAAAATTATTCTGATTTAAAACGTCAAATGCTTGCAGTTGGATAGTTCCCTTCTTTTTAAAAAAATCCTTTGAGAGCGATGAATTGATGATGAATGGATTATTGCTCACGTTTGCATTGATGCCGCTTACATAATTTTTGCTGAAATTATATTCCAAAAAGAACCCTTCCAGAAAATCTACCCTGCCTTCTACACTCAGGGCCCGGGTTTTGGTTTGGCTGTCATTATCAGTTAAGCTAAAATTGGATTTAAGATAACTGTAACGAATGTTTGGACTTAGTTCAAACCATTTAGTGGGATATAACTGTATTCCCAAACGCTGGTTAATAAACATAACTTTAGAAATGTTTACCAGACTATTTAGACGAGATACAGAATTTGTGAAATTCAAGGTTCCGTTTAAGGCTACCTGATATTTACGGTTTAAAAACGGCTTGGATAAATTATAATTTCCTCCGGCAGAATAATCGCCATCTGAATTCACAAAATATGTTGCCCGAGAACCGCGGCTTTGGTCTAACTCCACCGTATTGCGGATCACTTTATTTTCTGTTAAGCTTGCCTGCGCATTCACAGAAAAGTTCAGCTTTGAGTTTGGCAAATAATTATTAAACGAGGTGCTGATGCTGTGCCTGAATTGCGCCTTTAAATCCGGATTACCGTAAATAATATTTTGGGGATTACTTACATCGGGTACATCCTGAATTTGATCAAATGTGGGCTCCTGCGGGCTCCCGGTATAATTGATGTTAAATCTTTTCTGGCGGCTCCACTTGTACTCGGCCCTTGCGATTGGAATGATATTAAAACTGCTGCGCTGGGTAGAGGTATTGAGCGTTTCTGAAAAGCCGGATAATACAGCCGGAACCGCAGTCAGGCCCAGTGAAACATTGTATTTTCCTTTTAAATACCTGTAATTTAATGCGTAGCGCTGTTCGGCAAAAGAATAATTGAATATTTTACTCAGTGACTCTGATCTTTGAAATTCTCCATTTATAAAATTCTCTGTGATCTGGCTGTTGTCATAAATTCTTTTATTAACCTGCCCGTTGAATTCGATTCTGGAAGTAGCAGTTATTGGCTCAGAAAAAGTAATACTGCTGCGGTAATTTTTGCTGTTATTGCCGGTATTAATCAGCAGGTTGGCGATAGAGTCTTTCAGGAAATTTCCGCTTACCGGATCGTAAAATTGATAGGCATTCTCGGTTGTTCTATCGCGTTCATTAAATGTAGAATTAAGAACGAATTGGGCAGAAAACACACGTCCTTTTTTTAGAAAATTATGGCTGTAAAGAGTGGTAAATGCGTAACCCGGTGCCTGGTTCTTAGTGCCTGTTTCATTTACCCGACTTTGAAGAATGGCCCCGGTTTGATTGATGGTTGAAAAATTAGAATTTCCGGAAGATGCAAACGATAAAGAGGGGCTAAACTGCAAAAAGTTGGCGCTGTCGAGCTCGTATTTTAACTGGCCACTTAATCTGTGCGAAAAATTATCCTTCTCTGTTGTTCCATCATTTTTAATAAATATATCGCCATTAAATTTCTGCGATGATTGTGTGGTCAGGCTATTAATAAGCGTATTGGTATTATTTCCGTTGAAAGAATAGCTTCCATTAAAATCCAGTTTTTTATTCCATTTATCCGCATAGCTGATGGTTGTTCCGCCTGCGGTACTCAAACCACCGCTTCCGTTTTGATTACTACCCGGTATTCCGGTATTGGCCTGTCCGCCACCGCCCGCATTTCCGTTTGGTTTGCCTGATGAAAAATCACTTCCCTGATTGTTATTTGCCGCTACTCCAAGTACGGTATTATTAATATTTCCCCTGACTAAAACCTGCTGATTTCCGTTCAGCCGGGTTATATTTAATCGGGTATTGTAGCGCTCATTTGTACCCAAACCTGCCGCAGCCTGCAAGCGGTTGCCCACAGAACGGTCTGCCCGGGTCACAATATTTAATATCCGGTCCGGATCGCCATCTTTAATGCCAGTACGGGCAGCCTGATCACCGTAATCATCTACCATTTGCATTTTCTCGATAATATCGGCAGGTAAATTCTGAAGCGCATTGGCAAGGTCAGCTCCGCCAAGTGATCGTCCGTTAAGTTTTGCCCTGGTTACTGTTATTCCCTGATGGGTAATAGTACCATCATTGGCTACTTCTACGCCTTCCAGTTTTTTGATCAGGTCTTCTGCAGATGCATTTGGTTTTACAATATAATCACTGGCCCGATATTCAACTGTATCTTCCTTATAGATGATGGCAGGCGTTCCGTTGATCATTACCGTATTCAGCAGGTAAGATGATTCTTTTAAAACGATGGGATCTAATATGATTTTACTGTTTGCATCATTATAGAAAAAACGCTTGTTGTAATTAATATATCCAATACTTCTAACCGAAATAGTAAACTGGGCCATCGTTGTATTTTTAAATTCAAAAAACCCCCTGATGTCAGTACTTCTTTTAACCGAATCGGTACCTGTGGTCAATACTACAATTGCACCAATAACTGCATCGCCAGTCGAGTCTATAACAGTTCCGCTGATTTCGCGGGAATTAATAACAGGTTTTTGAGCGTAGAGCTGGCCGGTAATAAAAACCAGAACCAGGAAAGTAATTATTCTAATCATTTAAAAGAGGGACCGGAATCATAAGGAAATATATTGGTTTTTGCAGCTGCGAGTTTTGGACAGATCATAATATAAATAGTTTAATTGCTATAATTTATTAGCTGTTAAATGCAAACATTACTCACGCAAAGAACAAGTAAAACTCAATGCTTAATAATCAGGTTGCTTGATTACCTGATTTTTCGGGAGAATGATCTGTGAAATAAGCGGAGATTCTTTTCCGAAAGAACCAGTCACAAAGGAAGGCCACCAGAATTCCTAAAGAAATACCTGCCAGTACATCGCTCGGATAATGTACACCCAGCAGCATTCTTGAAAAAGCAACCGACATGGCCCAGGTAATAGCAAATGCCCATAAGGCTTTATTACTGAAAAGCAACACAACAGTAGCAGCCATTGCCGCAGATTCCAATGTATGTCCCGAAGGAAAGGAAGGGGTATCAATTTCTACTATTTGATCTATAGTTGTGTATGTATCGAAAGGGCGTTCGCGGTTAATGCTGTATTTTAAAGTTTTGATTACTATAAAAGCGCAAAGAAAAGTGACGAGCAATTGCCAGCCGCATTTTTTCAATACGGGAGATTTTTTTACGAAAGACAGTAAGAATACCAATGCTGTGCCGCCTAAAGCTACATAAGAGGAAGTATTCGTTAAAAAAACGAAGATAGAATCGAATGCAGTAACCCGGCCATTGTTTATTTCATGCAGAATTAACTGATCATTTTGAAGAAAGCTTGGTGCAATTGACGACCAGTTCAGCAGGATCAGTAAGGCAATGATTGCACAAATTGAAAATATTATAATTTTAATTCCTATGTTTTTCATCATTATTCAAACTGCGGGTTAAAAATGAAAATTGGT
Source organism: Daejeonella oryzae DSM 19973 (assembly GCF_000422945.1). Lineage (GTDB taxonomy): Bacteria > Bacteroidota > Bacteroidia > Sphingobacteriales > Sphingobacteriaceae > Daejeonella > Daejeonella oryzae. The sequence goes on along the minus strand of NZ_AUHA01000002.1, from coordinate 149,287 downwards.
AGCTCCGGGTATTTTTCCCTTGCAGCAATTTCCAAGCCTGTTTTATATGGAATCTTATTAGGTTTTGCAAGTTCTAAACTTAATAAAATTCCAGAGGCTGAAGATTTGGAATTTCCAGAATGACAAAACATCATTTGCTGGTCATGATAAATTAATGCCAAAAGTAATTAAACGCCCTTTTTCAGTCCGCAATTTAATTCTCGAAAACCGGAAAACTTTCTCCTGCATTTTCTTGCAAAAAGCATTTTAATTGAGGATTATTATATCCTCAATCAAACGGAGGATTAAAACCGTTTACAAGGAGTTATCAAATTAGTGAAACCATTAAAATTTAAATTATGAAAATCACCATTCCCTTTAATGTATTTATCTTCTTGTGGAGCATCCTGGGCATAGTTGGTTTGGGTTACTCTTATGCAGATGATCTTCTTAACGGTATAAATCTGTTTAACTCCCGAAGCTTTTATTCGCAATTATTTTGGTTTTTGTTTTGTTTACTTTATGCTGTAAATTATGTAAAACACAAATTTAAGAATGCTGGAGATTTGGATTTGATGAAGAATTAATTTATCCCCAAGCTTTACAAAAACATAAGCTCGCGTGAATTTGTAAAAAGCGAGATGATTATTTGCATTAAGAAATAAAAATGATGATTATTGCACCTCTCAAACGGGGGATTAGCTCAGCTGGCTAGAGCGCTTGCATGGCATGCAAAACTAAATCTGCTCCTACCTTTTCAAAATCATCATTTACTTCCAAAATCTATTCTTTTACGTGCAATTTACGTGCAGTCTGACCTGGTTAAACATCTATTAATAATTCAAGTTAACAAATTCTGCTTGTTTCACATCAGTCCTTCATCAGTGAAACTGTAAAATCCTTCAGATGTCAGGATGATATGATCCAAAACTCCAATATCTAACAACTGACCTCCTGCTTTAAGTTTCTTGGTCAAATCTATATCTGCCTGACTTGGATTAAGATTTCCCGAAGGATGATTATGTGCTAAGATAATTCCACAAGCATTACTTTTTATAGCTGCTGCAAAGATGACTTTTGGATCTGCAATAGTTCCTGCGGTTCCTCCTAAACTAATATCTATTATTCCTAAAACTCTATTAGCTCTGTTCAGGAGAAGCATTTTAAACTCTTCGACAAACTCAATAGTTTCGTAATTCCAAGTGCTCTTAAGCACTTCAAATGCGTCTTGTGACTTAGTGATTTTAGGTCTTAGGGAAGCTTTAACCTTTGACTTGTAGATCAGTTGCACCTCGGCAACCTGCATGATTTGGTTTTCCATAATATTTTGAATTAATTATGGAGCATGACCAAGCTTTAAGCTGAACTAAGCAAAGAAGCAACGGAATAAATGGGCTGTGTGGTTGGAATGTGGGTTTATGCCGGAATTTCTTTAAGCGTTGTTCAGATTACAAGCTTAAATTGGTGTATATCATTAATGATAATATATATGTCTATTCTCTGTTAAGTCAACTGACCGAGTTACCTACACTTTTTTGATTAACATGGGTTATATACCCTTTAGTATGAAGTGTAGGAAAATGGTTTTGAGGTTATAGTTCCAACTATTCATTTATAGGACTACATTATCTGGTTACGTTTTAAGTAATGGATTATTACGTTACAAATTTCACTTGACCATATTAGCTCTTACAATTGAGTTTATGTATGATTAAATCCTTTAATCTGTATAATTCATATCCACAAACCTTGTAACCTCTGTCCTGATCACCATGTTCTGAAGCTTGATCTGCGATTTCATTTATCTGTATTATAGAGTTATCTACATCTTGTAGATGTCCTTCAAGGTTCTTATCTAGCTCGACATCAGCTAATATATTAGCATACCTGGATATAATCTCGTCTAAGTTGATTGGCATCGTATTTATCTTCTTCTATTGATTTACCTTATTAGTCGCATTATTTGTAAAGATCACCCTCTAATTCACAGTGCTTGAGTACTTCATTCATCCACTTCTCATACCAGTACCAAGTCTTTTCGACCCATATTCCATACGGTTTGCCATCTGCTTTTGCATTCATTCTTTTCCAAAGTTGAGTGTGTTGATGCGGTCCAAATTTTACAAAACCTTTCTCTTTCATAGACTGCCATATTGCTGTGGGCAAGAGCTTCTTTTTTTCCCTATCCTTTATAATAACATACTCTTTGTTTAAATGATCAGCACCTTCAGAATCAGCTGGAATAAACTCTATCACTTTATCAGCTTGCCCTTTCCTATTTACTAACTTTGGTACGTAAAATACCCTATAAGAGTATCTAACATCATTATATTGCTCCTCTGAGAGTTCACCATCGAATGCGTTTATATATGATGATATATTTCGAGGCAGGTCGTCAAATTGCATTAACTGCGCAGCATGATCTTCGTTAATTGTAGAGAATTGTAGTGAGAAGGATAGGTATTTATCTATTCCATAACTTTGGGTAAACAGATCCTTAACAGCTTTATTATAGTTTAAACAGCAAGCCTGGAATCTTGAGCTTAAGTATTCATCTATCCTACTTGTCATTTGATGCTCTATTTCATGTCTTAAGCCGATTAAAAACTTGAGATTAGCTATAGTAACATTGTCCAATGGGCATAGTGCTTCGTTTAAGCACCGTTCAAGCTCCCAGAATTTAAATGATCCTTGTGCAGTTCTATCAAACCTCTTTCTACCATTTAGTAACGTATGATATCTATACTCAATATTAACATTTCTATAGTATGCATGCATCAAGTAAGTCCAAGCTATGTTGGATAACACTATAAAACCTTCAGCTTTGAATTTAATACTGGGATTATTAAATAGTTGAACTGCACATAACATAGCTTCTCTGGACTTAATGAGTAATTCCTCTTTAACGGACCATGTTAATCGTGCTGCCATGAACTATTTTATACCAGGATATCCAACTTAGTGTGGAAGTAATTTATCCAAAATGAAACAACCTGTCCAATTTCATCTTGAATGTTTAACATTGATCCATTATTTAGCTCAACCTGATGAATAGTATCGCCAAATTCCGAAGTAAATTCGCAGGTAAATTCTTCTGTGTATGTGGTTCTAGTATCTTTAATATCGCCTTTTTCTCGACCAAAATCAAGAGTTAGGTGTTTGGATCCATTTGCAATATCGTGCATTATTTTAAGCGCATTACATTCAGGGTACAATGTTTCCCTGAACTTGCCAAGTGTAGGTTGCAAGTGAACTGACTTATACTCTCTAAACACCCAGTCAGTCATATGCCAAGCGTTATTACATAAATCTAGTGCTCTAGATGCCGATGTATGATCTTTCTTAAACAGTTTATATTCCTTAATCAAGCTTCTTAATTTATCCTCTGAGGACGCTCCAAATACATACATTGTTAAGATGTGACTCCTGTTGTTGGTTCAAGTTAATCTAATAAGCTAAACATTCTAAAGAAAAAGGGTGAACGGTAGTTATTTCTGAGGGAACGGTAATCCTTATTCGAATTAATTTGCCTTTAATAATAAATTAAGGAAATTAGTGAAAAAAACAAAATGAAATTATCTACGGAAAGCATTAGTAAGCTTCTAATTTTGTTAGAAAGAGAGAAGGGCTTTATTGTTGCTGGAGGTACGCAACTTCAGTTCTACAATTATGGAATAACCCCTCCCGTACCAAATAGCCGGAAATGGATAGTTGTAGATTTAAATCCTTTAAAAGATATTATTATCAAATTTTATGTTTCAACTCAACAAATACAATTTGAAATAAACGGGGTTGATATAGAAAATGAATTTTTAAATGCTTATCAAGACGAGATAAAATCCCTTTATGACTTTTTTTTGGAAGAGTGGAAAAATCGTCAGATAAAACTGGTTAACGATCAATTGAAAGATTTATAATAAATTCTAAATCAACGGGCAATAGATATTATTTTTTCTCCTTTTTTAAGTGACCTTGATCTACCTATTGAGAGGTTGTAAAAATATTTTTAGGAATAATCCTAAAATAGAACTTCGGGACTACTTTTAAAAAGGAATACGACTTGGTACCTTTTATAAAAATGAGGCTAAAAGCTGGAACTTCATTGTTTAGACACTTCAGCAGCTCTTAACCTAACTTTGCATAATCATTAATGATAATATATGATTGTCTAATTTTTAACCTGCAAATTTTTCAACCATTTCCTATATTTATATACCGCAGTTTTAAAAATGTGCATCTTTAAAAGGTAGTTTAAGACTATTCATTTAAAAGGCAATTAGCTTAAGTATCCTTACCAAAAGTAAGCTTAGGATTAGTTGTCGATTATAAATTTCAGTGGTTGTTCCAATTTCTTTGAGAGTGTTCAGGTTACAAGCTTAAATTGGCGCAGATTATTGATGATATAATTTTTTCTAGTCTTCGGTTGCAATCTGATCAAGTTGACTCGATACTGCATTAAATGAGTTTATTATGAATCCTGAACCTATTTGAAATTTTTTGGGAATAGTAAATTCCAGTAGGTTTTTGCAAATATTTTCTCTATATGTGCCATACTCACCTGGATCAAGAGTTTGTTTCTTTTACTAAGGCTCTCGAAATTTTTTTTTAGAAGAAGAATATCGGCTAGAAAACTCTTCAATTTTAATTTTTAGGAGTTCTTGATATATTTTATTCACGGGACTTTACATTATTCTTCAACATTTAAAATTTTCCTAAACCTATTCTCAATCTCATCTATTTTTTCAGGTAGGTTATCACGGATCTCTTTAGAGATTCTACTCATTTGTTTGGTATAATGTTTGAAATAGTCAGGTGTTAACTGCCCACTCTTAACTCTTTCTTGACCGTAGCCGAATTCCCATCCAGCATCCCAGTATTCCAAAAACACTTTGTCGATGTAATCACAAAAGGATTTTGGAAAAAAAAGCTTATTATGAACATAGAAACTTTTAAACTCATTTATTGCAATGTTTACTCTATCCGTACGCTGCTGGCTTTCTTCATCAGCGTCTTTAATCACTGGATGCATTGTTGCTGTCCAGCTAACCATTGCCGAATGTAGCTCTATTAACCTTTTATAAATCTCCAAAATGACTTTAGCACGTTCCTGGTGAAGGAATCCAAATTGAATTTGATGCGTAATGTTATTCTTATTTAATTCAGACTTGATAGGTTCTATTTTCAATGCCAACTCTTCACTTAATTTATTTTTGTAGCTTTCAATTTTTTCATTGAATTCCTTCTTTACATCTTCAGATAATTTGGTTAATTGTTCTACTGTTGACAGCTTGGCTATCTCCGTCCCTAATGAACTTAAAAAAGATTTATAAAAAATTAAGTATGATGCACCTAAAAAAAGAACTACTTCTAATAGAATCTCAATTATCAGTTCATATTTCATAGGCATGCCTTTAAGATTGTGAAATAACTAAGTTAGTCAATACTATCATTTTTAAAACATCTCAAGGAGATAGAGTGTGAAAATAGTATAATCTAATCTCTAAAGGGAATTTTAGACTGAATTACCTTAGTATTAATATAGCCATTGCTTTCTAAAAGCCGCCTGACACCATCTTCTATTAGAGTTGCATTAGTAGTAGGTCCAATAACAATCTCTTCAATGGGTAAAAGATTTCGCTTTGTGAATGTAAATTCGGTATAAGGAATTATGTACTTATTATTAGCTCTATATTTGATAGCTTTCAACTTAGACCTGGTTGTGATTCTATATTCCTTCTCCTCCGAAAAACTAGCATCTTTGAACAAAACTAAATGTTCTCTTAACATATTACTCACAGTTGAGGAGAATAAAGATCTAAACTCGGTTTGTAGAATTTTATACTCATCTTTCAATTCAGACAGCGTTTCGAAGGAGATTTGAATTAATTCCTTCAGGATTTTCAGTTGTTTTAATTTGTTATACTCAATGAAGTACGACATGTCTACCTGTGGGCTCAGGCTATTCCTTAAGTCCATATTAAAACCAATTGCAACGCCTTGGTTGTTTCTCGAATAACCTCTCCATTGACTTAATAAATCTTTATCCCTAGAAAAACAGGTGATAAAAGTGTCATCTAGATTTACACTATTGAATTCTAGAGAAGTTAAATGGATTAGACTTTTTGCAAATGCGCTACTATATTCCTCCTTTGAGTTCTTCATAAATGTGTTAACTACCTCTTTTGAATAAAGTAGTTCTCTACAATCGTTAAGAAATGAAAAATGTGTAGCGAACAACGATTTATTAAGTAATATTCCAAGTAACCCATTTAAATCGGTGTAATGATAAATCGTATCTGGAAATTTTACTTTGGCACCTAAATTATTGTTCCATGGATATTCACCGTTAATTTCCTGCCGTAGCGCTTGGTCAAAGATCCATTTTAAGCTTTCGAATTCTGCTTTTTCCACTAGTAATTAAGTGTTTTAGTTGATTATGATAATTAAAGTTCAACGGATTTAAATGGTGAATTTAAACCTAAATTAAAGTCTTGAGATAGTCCTTTATAAATTAAATGAGCATATTCAAACAAGTAACTGATTATAGCATTAGCTTGATACGCAGTTAAACTAAGTTTTTTAGTGCCATTCTGTTCCGTAATTGTAAAATGTAGATTGAAAAGCTTTAACCTATGTGGCTCCTGTATATAATTAGAAAACTGCGGATTAATTATTAATCTTGAATGAACTACTAGATCCCTTACCTTAGCAATAAGTTCAAACCAATGGCTCATATTTCGTTGCCAAATGTTATTTATTTCATGATTAGTAAAAAAAGGCGAAATCTTTCTTAATGCCTTTATAAATCCTTTATTGCTTTTCCCTTGAAGCAAGAAAATCTTTTCTCTAATCCCATTAAAATCATTTTGGTCAATATTTAAATTTAATATTACAAGCAATGCCTTATTATTGAAAATTATCTCAGTGAGAATATTTTTCAAATAGGATTCAAAAACTTCAAAGGATTGTGTTACTGTTAAGCATGCTAAATAACTATTAAGCCTATCAACTTCCGAATTTATATTGTTAGTTGATAATGAATAACTTACGTTTGTGTTATACAGATTATTACCCCCCTGTAATTGTGACAAATCCCTGTAGGTAGACATCATTGAAATAATTTCATAATCGGGGAATGGAAAGTTTGTATTTAACTGCGTGCCTCTTTCTACAATAAATGTCTCCAATACGTTAAGATTTGCTGTTAAATGTGTCATCTCGCTAAAGAGTGACTCAATATGTTTTTTCAGGTAGTTTGGAGTCATATATTTTAAACGATTGATTTTAGCGCTAAAGAGGCATATTGAGCCTCCAATTGATTGTTATTAAATTTTTCTTAAGCTTCTAGTTCTTTCGAATAAAGGTAATTACATCTTCCAAACTTGCAACTGGCAATACTTAACCGTGAACCAGCCATGCGAATGGAGTTTGAGTCCCAGAAGCGTAAAGCTTTGCAAAATTTGAATTTGATAGTAAACGTAACCTTTATTAGCGAGCCAGCTTGCGAGTTGAGGTCAGGTGGAAGCAATGGGAGCATTATGAAATAATGCGGGTTGCGACCTATGAATTATCTGCACATTTTTTTAACAGGCCTTAATGCAATATTCTTGGATAAAAAAATGTGCGCTTGCTTGAAAATCTGTCATTTACTATTTATTTAAAAAGTTAACTGCACTGTTTAGCCTTGTAAAGAATGCACTTCGACTAATCATATTTCTCGTAAAGTCTTCAATGCCGTCGGCCGACGTTGCCGTTTACACAATGTTGGTGGCAGTTTTAATTAATGCGTGTATTAAAATAGTCCCACGCTGCTTTAGAAATATCAGTAATGATTCTTTCGTTCGTATCGAAATCTTCCTTTGAGTTGGATACAAAAACACTGATAAAAAAGTATTCTCCCTCAGGTAAAAAAACAATTCCAATATCGTTGACCGCTGCTGTTATCCCTGTTGTTTTATTTTTTCCGGACGAGCCTGTTTTGTGAGCAACAACAGTACCCTGAGGTAATTTTCCTTTCAATCTGTTTTTGCCCGATTCGTTTTCTCTCATCTCTTTCCAGACAAAGTCGTAGCTTTTTGGCGAAAGTAGTTTTTTCTTGTTGTGATAATAGGCTTCTAAAACTTTGTTGGCACCTTTTGGGGTCGTCCAGTTTTGAAATTGTAACTCCCAATTATTCTGCATTACTTCTTCGTTGATTTTAATTGAAATGTCATTAAAACCCTTTCTTAGAAAGTACTTCTCAACTGCCTCAGGTCCACCAAGTAGCCTTAACAGCGCATCACACCCTACATTATCGCTGTTGGAAACCGTATAACTAATAATTTCAGCTAGTGGCAACGTTGCGCCATTCGGATATTTTTCCCGGAGGGGACTATGAAGTCCCGGCAAAAGGTTTTTTTTCTCTATTTTTATTTTTTGGTCAAGCGACAACTTTCCTTTATCAACTTGGGATAAGATGGCTAAGGCAATATGAAATTTAAAGACACTTTGCATCGGAAAGCGCCTTTCTCCATTAATAGATATAGAGTCTTCCTTATTACGGCCAATAATCGAAACCCCAATAGTTGCTTTACTTGTCGAAATTATTTGTTGTATTTTCTCTCGCAGAGAATCCGACGTTTGGGCCGAAATCCTATTCTCGGTTTTACTGGTTACTTGTCCAAAGTAAAAGGCAGGTAGAAGTAGGAAAGCGTAATAAAGTAGTCTCATGAATATTTAATTATTAAAATAGTAGCTAAAGGTTTGGCGCTTGGCGAAGAAGTGGATTTCGAAGCAATCCACTGTCTGCCAGCAATGACCTTGATACGAATCACAAAGTTTCATCTAAGCACTGTAACCACTTTTTTGACAAACGCGTGTTATGGGCGGCTATCTTAAATTGCGAATTATAGATTTAATGGTTTTATTGTCGAACAAACTGAATAGGATCTAATTCGCTCTCAAATTTTACAAATAGCCATTTATTCAATCCGTCTTTATCTTGTTTAAACTTTAATGGTGGCATACCCATGCGGTCGGGAGAATCAACCCTAACTGCATGAAAAACATCATTTTCTTTATGAATTATTCTAAGTTTTCGGTTTCTGAAGGTTGTATAATAAGTTTTTCCTTCAGTAAAGATCTCAATCTGGCCGTATCCGCCATTTAAATACTTCCCAGAAATATCATAAGGCAATTTAGTGATGGTAGATTTAGTTTTAGCATTAGGGGATTTATTGGAAACTGTACCGACACTTTTGATTGGTTCTAACCTCTGTTGATATTCTTCGAGCCACTTTCTTTCCTTTAATCTTAACATTCTATCTGCCAGGATATTTCGGATAATTAAGGCTGGTTCATAATCTGATTGGTTAGTTAAAACCACAATTCCAATTTTCTCATTGGGGAAGAAAGCAACAGTGGAGCGGAATCCATCTATACTACCGCCATGTTCTACTCTGTAGTGGCCTTGATAATTTGTAACTATCCAGCCATAACCATAATTCGCTGAATAGATGCCATTAAACTCTTCATCGGGCAAATATCCAGTTGGCATTACCGCTTGCGGATAAATTGCTTCACTTACATAATCTTTTGTTAATATATCCTGGGCGTTAAATCTCCCTTTATTAAGCCAGGTCAAAACCCATTTGGCCATATCAGTTGCATTGCTGTTAATGGCTCCGGCAGGCTTCATAGCACCCAAATCACGGTATTCAATTAGTTTTGGTTTATCGCCTAAAATTTGATAACCTAATGAGGTATTTTGATTGTTTAGCAAACCTTTTACACCAAAATTAGAGGCATGCATCTGTAGAGGCTTGAATAAATGCTCTTCAACATTCTTCTCCCAAGAATTTTTCGTGAGATTCTCTCCTATCATACCTGCGATGAAATAAGACCAGTTGCTGTAATTCCATTTTTCTCTTAGTTTATTGGTTGGCTCAAGAAATTCGATTCTTTGAATTAACTGATTTTTATCATCTAATGGTAGACCTGACCATGCCGCATCATGAAGAGCAAGGCCTGATCGCATACTCAACAAATCTTGAATGGTAAGATTCGAATTTAAATCATCATTAAAGAATTTTAAATTAGGAACATACTTTAAGGGGCTCTCACCAAATGATAACATTTTCTGTTCCTGATAAATACTTAATAATGCTGCCGTAAATGCTTTAGTTGTTGAACCTATTGGAAATAATGTATTTGAATCTACTCTTAATCTGTTTTCAAAATCCCTAAACCCTATTCCATTTGTATATAGTATTCTTTCACCCTCAACAATCGCAATAGCACACCCTGGTGTGTTTGTAGCTTCAAGTACTTTTTCTAATAAGGATTCTATTCCTTCTAATCGGTCATCAGTTTGAGCTTGTGAATAGTCAACAAATAAAATAACAAAAAAAGTTATTAGTAATTGTTTCATGCTTTGATTATTAGCTTTTAAAAATTAATTCCTTGTCTTCTAACTACAGTCAGTCTACTTTGAACTGCCGCATAACGTTAAGGCTTGGCGATGTGGCGGAATTTAGCACAAAAGTTCAATAGAATAACTCCTGTTGAACCTTGCAGAAATGTTTCATAGAAGCATTTCATCCGCCATATTGCCAAACCGTGTTAGTGGCAGTTTATTTTTGTGTCAAATCTGGAATTTCGTCCAAGCTGTAATAAATTTTCAGTCCTCTTTCTCTTGCGATTTTTACGTCATTGTCTGCTCCTTTTGACGCTCCTTCAAGGCGGAGAACTGCGTCACACTTTTCAAGAAGTCGATGTGCAACAGGATACTGTATTTCGTCCCAAATACTATCGCCAATTTCTTTTGAACCAGCTAAGTGCATTAATGGTAAAGCAACCCATTCTCCAATCATAGGAATATGTCCTTTACGAAATAATGGTAAAGCAACCGATTCTAGCTTATCTAAATTCTTTTTTATTAAAATTGGGTCGTCATTTGTTCCTCCCCGATAAGGACCTGCAATAAGAATCATCATAAATTTAAAGTATGTTGTTAAGTTTTATGTATTGAAGAAGCATAATTGTTTTACCATCTTTTATTTCTCCACTTTCTATCATTTTCATTGCTTTTTCAATGTCAAACTCCAAAACTTCTATATTTTCTTCTTCGTGCTCTACACCACCACCTTCGCTTACTTTCATTTCTTTTGAGTATTCTGCAATGAAGAAGTATAAGATTTCTGTTACCGAACCTGGAGACATATAGGCTTCAAATATTTTCCGTACATCTGTAATTTTGTAGCCCGTTTCTTCCTCGGTTTCTCGTCTTATGCAAACTTCCGCATTGTCTTTGTCTAAAAGTCCTGCACAAGCTTCAATTAACATTCCTGTTTCATTCCCGTTTACGAATGTAGGAAGCCTAAATTGTCTTGTGAGAATTACAGTTTTTTGTTCTTTGTTGTAAAGTAAAATTGTCGCACCATTTCCTCTGTCATAGGCTTCTCTGCTTTGGGTCAGTTTTGTCCCATCCTTTTTTGAATATTCGTAAGTAATTTTTTTAAGTACATACCAATTGTCGGAAAGAACTTTGGTGTCTAATATTTTTAGGTTGTCTATCATTTGCAGGTTGTCTTGTTAAATTGTCACTAACTAGTGTATTTGCACACCAGATGCGTACATATTTCCTTTAACTGTACAGTTAAAACCATGATTAATCTTCCTTCCGAAAAAGAATTCCTTTTTCATTCAAGGTGTATCCGATAATTTTATGAATACTATCCCGCTTGAATAAAACAGGTTTCCCATCGCCAGTAAAAAATTTATCTTTTTTAACATAAAAGAGGGGCATTTTCTTACTATTTACCACTGCCGTTAGTTCTCCTCCTTTTATTCCTTTTTCAATAAACAGATTCTTATCGTTCAATACCTGGTAACTTCCCCAATACTCTTGAAAATCATTTTCTTTTCTAACGTTCAGATAAGGATTGTCACCCACAACAATTCCGTTGCCGGGAATCCAGCTGTCGTACTCCATAAGATATGCCACACGTCTTGCCTGGCTCAGCCCCTGAAACTTTGCCACCATATGAAGAGCTCCATCTATTCCAGCTGAAATTCCCGCGGTGGTGATAACCTTACCGTTATCAACAAACCGCACATCCCTGAGCACCTCTATTTTAGGAAATCTTTCTTCAAGGGAATTCAAAGAACTATGAAAGGTAGTAGCTTTAAGACCATCAAGAACTCCGGATTCTGCTAACATAAATGCACCGGTACAGACCGAAAAATGATACTTTACATTCTTCATGCTATTGACCCACCTGATCAATTCTTTATCTAGGAATGCATCTGAATTTCCTCCAAAGAAAACAACCATATCCGCGCCTGGCGAATCCGATATATCATAATCCGGCAAGATTTTTAAAATTCCCTGCGATAGAATGAAGTCCTTTGTTTTAGAAACGGTAAAAATTTTATACCCCGCATAAGAAAAAACCTCCATTGGACCTGCAAAGTCAAGTACCTCTACTCCATCCTGCAAATAAAAAGCTATTGTTTTAATGTCCATACGCAATGTGTCCGTTTTCATGCCTGAAAATAATGCCGTTTTTTTATTATTGCATATTTTCAGAATGTTTGGGTTGTGTTGTGGAATATTACTCATCGCGTGTGATGAATAAAAACTAAATATTGAAAAAAGAAAATTAGGTAAAGAGAAGGGTATGTTGGTCATCTTTTTGATTTTTTTAAATCTACAGCATTCGAATGAGCAGAAAAGGACAACTAACACCGAAAAAGAGACAATGACCTTTATTTACAGGGGAAAAAATCACTGGGGAGAGCTCCTGTTTCTCTTTTCAAAAGTTCCCGTAGCTGATTAGCCCCCGAAAACCCGCATGCTTGTGCAACTAATTCAACCTTTTGCCCTGCGCCTAAAAGAGAAGCAGCCTGTTCTAAGCGGAGCTGGTTTTGGTATTTCCCAATGGTAATACCTGTCGTTTTTTTAAATAAACGGGTTAGATTTCTCGGACTCATATGCACTTTCTCAGCTAATTCTTCCAGATTTAAGGGATGAGCAAGGTTATTAACCAGAAATTCCTGTACCTGATGGATGCGATTCTCTAAATGATTTCGGTATTGAAGGTAAATATTCAACTGGGGGTCAAGTTCACCTCTTCGAAAATAGACGACTACCTCCTTAGCAACGTCTGCCGCTAGTTTCAGGCTGAACTTATGTTCAAGAATAAATAGGGCAAGATCAATTCCTGAAGATACGCCCGCACTGGTATATAAACGATCCTCAACTACAAACAATCTGTTTTCCAAAAGCTCTGCTCCTGGATATCGCTCACGAAACAGGGAAAGATATTTCCAATGTGTTGTACATTTTTTGCCATTCAAAATTTGGGCTTCAGCTAATAAAAAAGCACCTGTACATACAGAACAAATGGTAGCTCCACTTTGATACTGTTCATACAGCCAATTCAGAAAAAGGTTATTCGCTCTAAAGAAAGAAGGATTAGAAAGAAGCCCAAGGTCTAGACCCGGTACGAATACAAAATCATCTTTGGATAAATCAAACGGATGGAAAGTAACCACTTCGCAAAAGCTAAGGCCAGCACTGCTTTCTACTTCCGTGCTGCCATCTAAAGAAACAAAATGCAATTCCATCGGGACACCCATCTCCCGGGCTTCATAAAATATATGAATCGGTCCAATAAGGTCCAGTAGATGAACCTTGGGGGGAATAACGAATACTATTTTTCTGATAAGCTTTAAAATAAATCTAATGGCTTAGCAAATGTAAATTTAAATTCGAATTAAAAGAATTTGCGAGCCTGCCTGCGAGTTGAGCGAAAGTGGGAGCAATGGGAGCATTAGAATAATGCGAGTTGCGACCTATGTAGAAAGTGTGAGTCTTTTTTGGAGTGAAAGGATCTGGAAGGGGAAAAAGACTAACGCACTGCACTACACAAGCTGTTGGCGAACTTTTTGACTAAAGGTGTGCGTATGGCGATTCAAAAAGTATGTCAACAGCGCAGCTTGAGCGATCCGCAGGCGAGCCTATAAACAGGAGGAGCGGAAAGATTTTAGAGGGTTGAGCGAAGCGAGACGCTCTAAAAGATGTAGAAGCTTCTCAATGAAGTAACGTATTGCTGAAATCAATCAGGATGACAGATTGCTTGCCAGGGTAAGACTGCACATTTTTTTAGCGATGGGTATAGAGTAGTAGCCTTTTAAAAAATATGTGCAGACTTGAGTGTTGGGAGCAAGTGGAGTTAATGTGCTTGCAAAGCTTATTAACGGAACGACATCTGGCGACCTGGTTGATAAGCAAGAAGTGGATGAATGCCTTATTTCCTGCGTCTAACGATCATGTTAGCACTGACTTTCCAAAAAACGAATAGTCCGCATTGCCTTTTAAAAAAAGCACTACAGCAGCCCAAGCACTAACCAAATGACCAAAACTCGACTTACCTCTTCTTGAGCCACCAGAGGAGAGTAAGGGGAGGGTTGGGAATGTGTTATTTCTTACTTACTTTACGTGAAATAGCTGATGATAAGCGTATATAAACAAGTTAGCGGTCATTGCAGTGCGACACCCCAACTGACAAATAGATAAAGAACCTCAATGGAAATTTGAACAATGAAAAAATATCTCTCACAAACGCAAATTTTTGCTTTTCTCATAATAGCAATTTTAGTCACTGCCTGCAACGGACAAACTAAAAAACACCTACCAAAAGATAAAGTAGCTGTTGCTCATCCAAAACTTATAAAAACCATCGGCAACCCCAGGTATGGCAATGTTCAATGTAGTCTGCAGGACAAAGCCGGTAACATTTGGTTCGGCACCACACAAAACGGTCTTTATAAATATGACGGAAAATCTTTTACCCAATTTTTAGTGGCCCATGGACTAAATAGTAATAGTGTTTACTCGCTTTTGGAAGATAAAGATGGTAAAATCTGGATAGGTACTGAAGCGGGACTTTGTCTTTACGACCCTTCGACTTCCCTCAGGACAGGTGCTAAAACATTTACTGAAATCAAAATTCCTTTACCAAAAAACTTGCCTCCCAATAAGAATCCTCACTATCAATCGCATTGGGTATACAGTATCATGCAAGCAAAAAGCGGAAAACTATGGTTTGTAACAATAGATGGTGTTTATACCTACGATGGCAAATCCTTTACTCCGTTTATAATTAATGAGGGCGCAAATGGCTTTTTGACCCCTAACGATAAAGTGGAACGTATTTTTGAAGATAAAGGAGGTAACATTTGGTTTGGAGGACGAACCAACGAAGGTGTGTACCGATTCGATGGTAAATCTGTAACCAAACTCAAACCAAAGGAATTATTTCAAGATGGGCCAAAGCCAAAAGCGCATAATTGGGGCTGGCCTCAATTGCAAGACAGAAACGGGAATATTTGGCTCAGCAATTGGGGTGGAGCCTACAGGTTTGATGGCAAATCATTTACAAGGTTTTCAAAAAAAGATGGCTTACCCGGCGGGGTTATGGAAATAATAGAAGACAAAAAGGGAAACATTTGGTTTGGCGGAGATGGTGGACTTACTCGTTACGATGGTAAATCGTTCACCCGTTTTACAGCAAAAGATGGACTGGACACTCCTTGGGTTTGGTCAATTTTGGAAGATAAAAGTGGAAATCTTTGGATAGGTACTAGAGAAACAGGTCTCTACCTTTACGATGGAAAAACATTTATTACTTATTCGGAATATAAACACTAGCCTGTAACGAACTAACAACCAAAATTTGCAACAACATACAGAAGTGAACAAAAGCAACGAACCGCTAACATCTTATTGGCAATACTGGGGCAGACAGTTGTAAACTCAACATTTGTAATTCAATTTGGCATTTGTGCGAATGTTGAGCTGACGTTTTTCAAATTCCCCACCGTCGCCAATACGTAAAATAGAATCCCTACTACGGATGACAATTGATGATAAATAAATCAAATAAGGCTCACCAAAGTAAGCCTTATTAAATTTACTCATCTTTCAAAGAACACTTGAAAACCTGTGTTTGTAGCCAATCAGCAGGCCACCAGGGACCAATCCAGCTCATCACAGCAAAATCGTTGGAGTAATTCTCTTCTTTATCATAGTGCAAGCCTTGCTTTCTTACGAATTCGAGAAATTGATCTATCTCTGATATTTTTAAAAACCTTGCACTTGCTAAGTGTTCATCCTCCAGATATGAGTGATTTGGTATGCTTAGCTTGAACTGCTCAACTCCTCCAGGGTATTTAAATTCTAATACCATTTTAGGGATTATAAGGCTGTAGAATTCGAAGTATATCATTTTATAAATAGGTTTTAATGTGAAAGGCTTACCTTTTGGTAAGCCTTATTATTATAGTGTTACGTTCTCCACAACTTCAATCGAAATGAAGTCATTCTCTCCATTTGCCAGTCTATTTATAAAGAAAGACTGAACTCTTGATTGCTCTGGGCTTATTCTTACAGAATCTTCAATGTTAACTTTAGTTGATTCAAACGCAGTATGTTTCATAACCTGTCTGATAGCCCGGTTGTAAAGTCGAAGTCCAAATTTGGCTAGCGCTTCTTCATCATAAGTGAAATAAATCATTCTGTATCCTGCTCTGTTGGTAGCCAGAGTTATATTATAAAAGAAACAGACAAACTCACTTATCAGGTTGGTTTCTTTCCCAGATTTGGAATGTTGAACTAGAATTGCAGTTCGGTACTTTTTACTTTCAAAGGGTAGGAGTAAGGATTTGGAAGATTGGATAATAAGTTGATAAGCCTTGTCAACTTCCTTGTTTCTGGCTTTGAGGTCTTGGGTGAGCTGAATCCGCTCATCTTGGATTTTTACAGTCATTTAAATTGTTTTTAAAGGGTTTATAAAAGTGTGAGGCAATAAAAAAAGGGCCTTAACGGCCCTCAAATTCTTCAATGATGTTACTTTAGTAGTTAGTTATGGATTTTGTGAAATAAGTGGTAAGTTGTAAATGAGTAGGTTAAAGCAGCAAAACGAGGAGTTTTAGCTTTTAAATAGTCAGGGAAACAGTTGGGAAATATTGCTTTCAGATTTGGCAAGGCATCGGTTATAGATGAGATAAAGCGATTGTACCTACTTTTTAAAAGCTTACACTTTTGTAGAAATCTAGGCTCTCTTCTCGTGGAAAGCGCACATTAGAATCTTATTCCATCGACAATAAGATGGGGGCTGAAATTCATGACTAGGCCTGTGAGCATAGAATGCAAAAAATTTTATATAATTTTTTTTACAGTTGGTTTATTAGCATAAGCTTTTAAATAGTAAACCCATAAAACAACAAAAGCAGACCTTTCAGAATTTTCATTCTTACTTAATCTGCTTTTTTAGGACACTGTTTTGTATGAGGGTATATAAATACCCTTTTCTGATTTTAGTGTCCTTTAAACCCTTTAACTTCTTCGGCTAGTTATTAACCTATAAAACTCAAACGCTCTAACTCTTCACTAATAAGTCCCATCAAAAAATCTGGTAATGTAGTACCATTGACTAAATGCCAGCCATTATTAATTTTAACATAATCTGCATCCTTCCGAAACCAGTATGTAATCCCTTTAGAATGCATGATGTAGATTCCGTTAAAATTTCGATTTACTTCTCGCTGGTATATTTTACCGTCATGTTTTAATGTAATTATTGGCATAAAAAGGATTTATTTGAGCTATAAAATCTATAAAATCTTCCAGGAAGATGAATTCAAAAATAACATTAATAATGCTAATAATATTAGTAATTTGAATTATTAGGATATCAAACTTTATTCTTTAAATGAGCTTCGTCAAACAATCTTGCTATTCCTTAAAAATTCACTTATGTCATAATCCCCTAGGAATTGCGGGCTTTTTTCGGTATATTTATAATACTAAAAAAATAAGGTTATCCCAATAACCCAATTAGATCATCTATCATAGGCGCTTTCTTCGTTCCTTTCAAGATCAGCCATTTTAATTAATAATTCTTACAATTTAATGAACTCCAATGCACGCTTTGTTATAAAGCCAAATTTTAAAAACCTTTCTGAGTACAAATTAAAGTACACAGATATTCTTACCTACATCACAATTAGATCATTTTACAATTCAAAAGATGAATACTGCTATCCAAGTTATAATACCATTGCCAATCTTGCCCAACTATCAAAAAAGTTTTTGGGTGAGTCAATAAAACGATTAGATAAAGCTGGATTTTTAGATGTATGGAAAATTGGGACTGTTCGTGTTAGACATTCATATATGTTTAGTGAAGTGGTAGCTTACCAGAAGGTGCCTTATCAGATATTTCATTCGAATGATTTAACGGCTAATGAAAAAAGCATGTTATTATTACTGAGGGAATACTGTAATTCAGAATTGGATTGTTGTGAATCTATATCAGAAATAGCATCTGTCTCAGGGCTTACTTACAGAACGATTCACAAGCAGTTTAGCTCGCTTGTTTTAAAAGGGTATATATCTGATCAGATTATTGAAGATGCATCAACTAAGAGCTTGTGTAAGGTTTTTAAGTTTACTGATAAGCTCAATTGGAAATATACGATGACTTCTTCATCCTATCTTATAAAAGCTAAAGCTTCTGAAACACAATCTAAAAGTTTGGCAATTGTTTCTATGGCTATCCAGATATTTAAAAATATGGATCACAGTTCCAGAGAATAAGCCTTCCTATTTTTTTCTGTAGGCTACTCTAACTATTTATATAAAGAAGCTAATTTTTCATTACAGTTTCACCGCTAATAACTGCCGTATTGACTATATAGTTAGAGTCTTCTGTGGAAAATATTCGATGATTTATAACTTTTTCCTCACTCGAGATTAACTCAATTATGAATAAAAAAACCAAAAGGTTCACCAAATCTGGTGAAGCTTAAATGATTATGTATAAGCAAGAATGGAATCGTGGACGATATGTTCTAATTCCACATGTTAATAATTTAAAAAAGCAGGGCTTGGAGTATAAAGATATTCTAACCTATGTGACGATAAGATCCTTTAAGAACTCAGATAATAAATTATGTTTTCCAAGTCATGAGACTATTGGAAAAAAAGCAGGTATGTCAAAAACGTATGTAATCAATTCCATTGGGAGGTTGGAATCAGCTGGCTTAGTAACAGTTGAAAGATCACGTAAACTTAAAGTTTCAAATAAATACTATTTTGCGGAGGTTGCTTCTCCTTGCAAGATTCCGCTTGAATTTTTTGAGGTAGAAGATTTAACAGCAAATCAAAAAGGGATGCTGCTTTGCTTAAGGCAATTCTTTCAATGTACTTCGCTTAGCCATGGGTCTGATACTAAAAGGCTTGCTAATGTTCTTGGTTTAAGTTATCAGCAGGTTTATAAACAATATGTGGCACTTGTTTCAAAGGGTTTCATTATTGAAACTGTTAAGTCTTTGAGGCCTATTTGTGATAAAACCTATACTGTTAGATCTTTAAATCAGGATCGGATAAATTGGAATTTTAATGTCGAGGAAAAGCCTTCACCTACTCTTCATTTATTTGTAGGATAATCCGGAACAATGTCCTTTTCCAATTCTAAAAGGTAACATTTATTTGATAGAGATGCAGGTGCACAATTTTAAAATAAGTGTATTAAACTTAACCATATGTTATAAAATTGTGCACTTTCTACCTTCGTTTGTATTCATTTTTTAAATTGTATCTAATGTCGATTAGGAGCAGGCCGGTAATAGACTTGTGTTTTGTCCCCATGTTGCGATATTTCGTTTCAAAAAAAGCGCTAATATCCGATCCTTTAGCATTATCCAGAATCCCTAATGAATCATATAGAGATTGCATTGTCTTTTTAATGTAGTCCCGTGAATAGGAGCGTCCTACCTGGAAATTTAGAAGTACCAGATCAATAAGCGGCATAAAGTTTTTTCTTTCATCCCGGTCTAGCAATATAATCTGTGTCATGATTGCTTTTTTACGAAAACCTATTTCCTTTAATTTTTCGAACCCTAGTCTTCTAAAAGCTGAAACAATTATTGGAAAGATTTGATCAAGGCCTTGCACATAATTAATATAAGCGTTAGTACCTTTGATTAATTCTAGCTCTTCAAGGGCCTCTGATAACATTAAATTATTTTTGGTTGAGTATTTTCCCGGGAATTGCTTCAGATGAATTAGTTGATCTTTCTCGTAGATTTCCCTGTCAAATGATAGATTGTACAAACCCGAATTTCTATAGGCAGCAAACAGCTTGTAAAACTCACTATAATATGTTTGGACTCTGTTGTGATCTCGGTAATTATCCTCTTTAAAAGAAGAATAGATACCATTTTGATCTAAAAAGGTTGAATGTGGGAAAATTCTGGATATATATTCAGAATAAAAATCTTCGATTTCTGGATCAACTAGTAGTTCTTTCATATTAAGAACTGCTTCATAGAAAATCTTAGAAGCGTCAATCTGCTTTTGAAATCGTTCTTCACTTAGGGTTGTAGTAAGCTTGGTGTAATCGTATATATGGACAATTTCCTTGTACATATTATTGCGGAATCGTCCTATAATCTGAAGAACGTCAGTATATGGGTCTACTTTAGAATATTCTGCATTACAGGCATCGGTAAGGATTATAATATTGGGTTTAAAACATAGATCAATGTCCAGACCCGAATAAAAGCTACTTGTAAAAAAGTTGTATTTAGTTAATAAGCCAGCATCTGCTTTTTTAAATTCATCCGAGCATTTATATTTTATCGGCTCCAATTTCAAAAGCTTGCAACTTTCTGAGGAACAAAATATTCTGGAATCCTCCAAAATTTTAAGGTCGGAAATAAGGCTTTTGATTCCCTTGATTGAATTAAAGAAGATACAATAGGTATCCACCGGATTATTTTTAATATAGTCTATTAGGCCATTCGTTAATCCATTGACGTTAAACACTTTCAGATCTTTTTTATAAGGGTGAACCGGCTTTAGTTGATTCCCTTTCACGCTTCTTAAAGGGTTACTAATTAATTCTTCCCTGAACCATTTTATATCTTTTGTAAGAGCGTGAACTGGATTTAGACGTACATGACGGAACTCTTGAATCTTGAAACGGGAATCACTTAATGGGATTACAGTAGCTGACACCATTGCTTTCTTTTGAAATTGGAAGAAGTCCTCTATTGGTGGTATCATGTCATCCCTATAGCCAGTATCTTTGACCCATTTATGGCACTCATCTACTAATAAAAAGTATTGTGAGTATAAATCTTCATTGCTAATCTTTTCACTGATTTGATTTATAGCGAATTTTATTTTATCTAATCCTCGGGGTGTAGTTAAGAATTTTTTATGCTTTACGTCAGATAATAAATAATTAACAATGTCCTTATATTTAGTCTCTTGGCCATCTCCATAAACTGCAAAGGTGTTGTATTTTTTTCCCCACTTGCTCTGTTTGTTTTTTATAATACTGAGGTGAGGAAGCATGATTATGGAATTTCTTTTCGATAAAATTTCTGAAAATGTTGCGCCTATCCCGGTTTTAGTTTTATATATAATGGTGTTAGTTGGTATTTCTTCAAATCCTGGGATTTCATTGAACCACTTATTATTTGGCACATTCACAACCTGATCGAATTCTAATTTTAAGGACATTGTTTTTTATATTAAAAGTGAAAATATCTATTTGTACGTGAGTAATTTAAAACTTCGGATCATATTGATTTTCATCCTCTCCTGTATATTGTTCATCATTGTCCTCATTGAAGTTAAGATTGTTATATTCATCCTCCTGTTGCTCAATAATATCTTGACCAATAGCCATATTTTCTGCATCGCAAAAAACAATAAGTGAGGTATTTTGATCGAATAAATCCAAGAAACTTGGGATTGAAAATTCTACAGGCGAGTTGTCGATTATCCATTGACACTTTACTATAGGCCAAACCTTACCTCTATACTCAAGTTCTGAGCAATAGGTGTTTGTTACCTGAACAATTCGATCAATTAAGGCTTCCGGATTAAAATTAGCTGGTTCTGGTGCCGTTTCCTTTAGAGAGGTAAGCTGAATAATTACTTCTGCCCCTTTGTTAAACTTGTCACTTAGGTTTTCTTTCCAGAGTGCTTTAGCCTTAGGAATATTCACGTATTTAGCGTCTTCAAATATTTCTTGGATAAAATAGAATCCTACTCTTGGAGTGATTTTGCTTCCTGTCTTTGGTTGTAGTTCATTGTACCGTGAAATGATGTTACTAATCGAATTTTTCATTTTCTTTGTTTTAATCATAAGCTTAATTGCTGATGACAAAACAAAGGTGCAGAGAACAAGAAAGGCAGGGGGAAAATGTAGAAGAGGTTTTTAAAGTAATTATTTTTCCTTGAATATCAGACTGTTATCATTTTATTTATATGCTGATTAAGTATACTTCGCATATAATCTTTTGGATCAGAGGATATGTTATCTGAGGAGAGCATTTTAAATAAGCTGCATATTTCGAAAAAGAGATTGACTTGAGCATCTGAAAATCTTGAACCTTCACTGGCTTTTAAAACTGTTTCAGCATTTATAAATCGGTATAATGAGAGACAAAACAATGCCACAGCATTGTTGAAATCAACTTTTGGATTTTTGGGTTTATGTTTACTTAGAGCTTCAAATTCATTAGGCGTCAAACCTTTTAAGGTATTGAGTGCAAAATCGCCAAAAACTAATGGAAAATTAGCTTGCTCTACGGCTTCTAAAATCACTTGCTTAATCCAGTTAGACAAATGTTTATCATCCAATTTAGCCTTTTTGCTACCATTTTTAAAGGATATATCAATCGTTTTATCATTACTTATGGTCTGTAAGAAGTGAACTACTTTGGCTAATTGAACAGCTCTCTTTTCAGAATCATAGTATTGATGCCATGATGCGTAGACATCCCAATATTTTTCATAAAGGTATAAGCTTATATATAGTAGGTTCTCGTAATGTGTGGCAAGGTTATATTTATTGAGGATAGCAGTGAAATCCTTTAAAAACTCATCTTTTTCTTCTTCAGTTTGGTCTAGGGCTATATGGGAGTCATAACGGGAGCCACTGCTCTTAAAATCTGCAATGAGATTATAATATTCCTCAGAGTCAGTATTTGTAAAATAATATTTTCTTATAATATCGAAATCGGGGTTTACTGTAAAAGCAGCTGACATGTTTATCTATTTAAAAGCTAAAGATGATATAAAAAAGGCAGTCCCATATATAAGAACTGCCTTTCAGGTTTAGGACAAAAATAATATTAACCTCTTAATAATGATTTTTTGAAGAATTTATGTCCTAGTTTAAGGAAGATAAAAAATCTTATTTGTGGAATTCCTAGTCTATTCCAGACTTGAAGATACTTTTTCATTCGCTTCATCGACAACGACTTTATCAAACTTATCCAGGTAAACATTAGTTATTGCGTTCCCATATTCATGTCCGAGTGCTTCTGCTATTACCTCATTACTATAACCCATTTTTTTGGCGGTGGTTGCCCAAGAATGCCTGACAGTGTATGAAGTGATCTCACCATCATATTCTATCATTTCAGCTAGCTTTTTTATGTACTTATTGATTAGTTTGGTCCTGCTTTTAACTATTCGCATTAAATTCTCTTCATTCTTTGGCTGATAGTTAATAATAGGTAAGATATATTCTCCTGAAGTTTTGTCTGAATTTAGATAGAGTTTTAATATTACAGCAGCTTGGGGTACAATCTTTATATCATACCACTTCCCGGTCTTTTTCCTCTTGTACTCAATTCTGCCTTCGTGGTAATTTTTCTTAATAAGAAGAGCTAAGTCAATTACTGAGATTCCAATAAGGTAGAAGGAAAGCAAAAACCAGTTTCTAACATGCCAGATGGTGGAGTCTTCTACAAGGCTTAAATTCTTTATCTGCTTGATTAGTTCTTTGTCGATAGCTCTCTTGCGAGTCCTTTCAGGTCTTAATTTGAAGTCATCAAAGGGATATAAAGCTTTATCTACAAGCTTTTGCTTAATCGCCTTATTGTAGAAGATTCTGATGGTTCTTATATATAAGTAAATTGAATTTGGCTTAATTTCTCTCTTTAATAGATGCTTCTGATAATCCTCCAGAAACAAATAATCTATCTGTTCAAACAGAATCTCGTTAGGATGATAACCCTTTAAGGCATTTACTGTAGATTCGTAAACCCAGGCATTTCCAATCTTATTAGATAGTTTCAGATCCTTTATCAGTTCCTCAGCAAATTGGAAAACAGTTTTTTTCGTTTTTAATATCTCTACCTCCGTTTGAACAAAAGCTATAGTTGCCTTAGGTTTAAAATAGCTTATCACTTTTTCTTCATCAGCCAATAAAAGCTCTGACTGAATG
This sequence comes from Daejeonella oryzae DSM 19973, assembly GCF_000422945.1. GTDB lineage: Bacteria > Bacteroidota > Bacteroidia > Sphingobacteriales > Sphingobacteriaceae > Daejeonella > Daejeonella oryzae. The sequence goes on along the minus strand of NZ_AUHA01000002.1, from coordinate 125,009 downwards.
TCTGCAAATTGCTTTTTAAGCGATTGATTTAAAAGCTTAAAATTCGGATGATTCCTTTTGATTTCCTTCTTATCCTCATCCCAACAGGATTCATTGATGGAAATCTTTGTGCTCCTGGTAGTTGTTTTTCTTTTGAAGCAGATTTGAAAGTAAAGAGGAAATGAACCATCCCTCTTGGGCTTTCTTTTTTCTAAAATAATCTTAATTGATACCACATCATTGAAATTGTGGTCAGACTGCGGTGTTTTTGACGTGCTTTTGACGTGCAATTAATTGCAGAATTTGTAAAAAGCGAGATGATTATTTGCATTAAGAAATAAAAATGATGATTATTGCACCTCTCAAACGGGGGATTAGCTCAGCTGGCTAGAGCGCTTGCATGGCATGCAAGAGGTCACCGGTTCGACTCCGGTATTCTCCACCAAAGCCACCCTTGGGTGGCTTTTTTTGTTTCTTTATTAATCAGATGATTTCCGTTTAGTGAAATGGATTTACTTATCCAAATAAATCCGAACTCAGATACCTATCCCCGCGATCGCAAGCAATAAATACGATTAATCCAGATTCCAGTTCTGAAGCTAAACGAAACGCTGCCGAAGCGGCACCTCCGCTGCTCATGCCTGCAAAAATCCCTTCTACTTTTGCAAGTTTGCGGGTCATGGCGGTTGCTTCTTGCTGCGATACATCTATAATGCGATCCACACGGCTCGGATCGAAAATTTTGGGAAGGTATTCCGCCGGCCAGCGCCTGATGCCGGGAATTGAGGATTCTTCTGTGGGCTGACATCCCACAATCTGAATAGCCGGATTTTGCTCCTTTAAATACATTGACGAACCCATGATAGTTCCCGTAGTACCCATCGAACTCACAAAATGAGTGATCAAGTGATCGGTATCCTTCCACATTTCCGGTCCGGTGGTTTTATAATGAGCTTTATAATTGTCGGGGTTGGAGAACTGGTTCAAAATAAAGTACTCTCCCGTAGCGGCTTTATCTTCAGCGTAATCCCGACAGATTTCTATACTATCCAGCAAAGTTACTTTGGCGCCGAAGGCTTCCATTGCCAGGGTTCTTTCGCGGGTAGAGCTAGAGGGCATAATCAGTTCGATCTCCAGGTTGTACAAACGGGCAATCATGGCCAGTGCAATTCCGGTGTTTCCGCTGGTGGCTTCAATCAGTTTAATTCCCGGCTTGATTTCACCCCGTTCAATAGCACTGCGAATCATACTGAGCGCAGCACGGTCTTTCACGCTGCCGCCGGGATTATTGCCTTCCAGCTTCGCGAATATTTTCACTTCTGGATTGGGATTTAACTTTTGGATTTCCACCATCGGTGTATTCCCAACCAGATCTATAATACTTGCCATAAGATTAAATTAATCGATGATTTTTGATTTAATTACTTTTATTGAAGGCATATGATATACCGTTGAATGAGGTTGAACGCTTTTAGTTAACCACACATTTCCTCCGATTAAACTATGGTGGCCGATAACTGTTTCGCCTCCAAGAATGGTAGCGCCTGAATAAATGATCACATGATCTTCTACTGTTGGATGCCGCTTGATATTCGCCATTGTTTTATTCACGCTTAAAGCGCCGAGAGTTACACCCTGGTAAAGCTTTACATGTTTTCCAATTTCGGTGGTTTCACCAATAACTATCCCGGTTCCATGATCGATGTATAAAGATTCATCAATTTTAGCTCCCGGATGAATGTCTATGCCTGTTTTTGAATGCGCAAACTCCGTAAGCAACCGGGGTAAAAGGGGCACATCCAACTGAAGTAATAAATGAGCGAGCCGGTAAAAAGAAATCGCCAGAAAACCCGGATAAGTTCTGATCACTTCAAATTCGCTTTTTGCAGCCGGATCTCCTTCGAAAATTGCATTGATGTCGGTAGTTAATACACGGTAAAGTTCCGGGAGTCTTTCAAAAAAAGTTTCTGAAATTAAATGATTATTGCAATCCTGACAGGCTGTTGTAGCGTTCAAAATGCTGGTCAATTCGTTTTCTTTATCGGCAAATGCCCGCGTTACATCTTCAATTGAATTCAAAGTGCATTTAGCCTGCTCGGGAAACAGTAAACAGATAAGGTCTGAAGCCCAGCGGGATATAGTTTCATTCGATGGAACTGCCTGGAACTGTTTCTGCTTGCTGTAAATATGCTGTAAAAAAATTTTGTCCATGATGTATGAGTTTTTAAAGATACCTATATCTTTAAAAATTCCGGATTTTGAATTAAAATCTGAATTCAGCTGAACGTCATTTTAAAACTGCAGTCAGACTCAAAATCTTAAGCAAACTAATTCCTTGATTTACATTTTTATTAAACTTTGATTACAACTTGCATCATTTTTGTTACACTTTTAATTTATAAACTATTTGATGAAGAGTCTAAATTTTGATGTTCACTTTAAAGATCTTTTTGATAATACCAGCGACCTGATTCATTTTCTTGATATCGATAGCAAAATTTTAAAAGTTAATCCTGCCTGGTTAAATAATTTGCAATTCAGTGCAGAAGAAGTAATCGGGAAAAGTATTTATGAATTTATTGATCCGAAATCTCATGAGATCTATAAAAATTACCGTTCAAGTGTTATAGCCACAAATAAGCTGGAAGATATCAGTTTTGAATTAAGAACGAAAGACGGACAAAAAATTCTTGCAGAAGGTCAGATCGGCTGCGTTTATGACGTTCAGGAACCGGTTTATACCCGGGGTGTTTTCAAAAATATCACTTCAAAAAGGGTAGCTGAATTAAATTTGGAAAAGAATCAGCGGCGTTTAAATACATTTTTAAAAAGCGCACCATCTGCTGTAGTAATCATTGATCAAAATCAAACAGTACTTGAATGGAACCCAAAAGCAGAGGAGATATTTGGGTTTAAAACAGAAGATGTGCTAAATCGGCCTCTTGGGGATATTATCATTCCGCCTCAATTTAGGGAAGCTCATGCTATGGGTATGGCCCATTTTTTAAAAACCGGAGAGGGGCCGGTCTTAAATCGAACCATTGAAATTGAAGCTTTGCACCAGAAAGGCCACGTTTTTCCGGTTAACCTGAGTATCTCAAATGTAAAAGTTGATGATGATTGGCTTTTTATTGCGTTTATATCAGATATAACAGAGCATAAATTATTGCAACAGGAGATCATCAGGCAGCAAGCGGCCTTAATGCAGTCAAAAATCCTCGACGAAAAGAAAGATGAGTTTTTGAGTATGGCAAGCCATGAGCTTAAAACTCCGCTAACCAGCTTAAAGGCATATATTCAGTTGCTGGAAAAAAGTGTGGTTTCGGGCAATGCTCTGCCGGTTCAATTTCTGGGGAAAGCATCTCATTATATTCGTCGCCTTGAGAATTTAATTGCTGATCTGTTGGATGTTTCAAAAATTAAGGCTGATAAAATGATTTACAATTTCGAGGAATTTTCATTTAGTGAATTATTATCCGAATGTGTAGAAAGTGTACAGCACGCAACAGAATCCCACCGCATTGAAATTGAAGAATCGGCTGAGGTTAATTGCTTTGGGGATAAAATGCGCATCGAACAGGTTATCCACAATATTCTAACGAATGCTGTTAAATATTCGCCAGATGCTGATCTGGTAATATTAAAAAGTAAGATTATTGAAAACAGGCTGCTTGTTTCTATTACGGATTTTGGGATAGGTATTGATAACAAAAATTTAAACAATCTCTTTAAAAGGTTTTACAGAGTTGAAAACAGCGATATGAAGTTTCAAGGTTTAGGTATCGGTTTATTTATCTCAAGTGAAATTTTGGATCGTCATCAGGGAGAGATCTGGGTTGAAAGCGAACCGGGACAAGGATCTACATTTTTCTTTTCATTACCTGTACGGGGTAATTAATCGAATGAAGTATTTAAGGTTGTTGCTTCCCACTCAGACAGATTTTGCTCTATAGATTTAAGCTTTTCGCGGATACCATCTAAAGCGGGTTTGCCTAAAACCAATCTTAATGGAGGATTGTCGCTTTTTATAGCTTTTATAATCGCTTTTGCACCTTTAACCGGATTGCCCGGCTGGGTGCCGCTGTAGTTATTTATCATCCGGATTCGTTCGCCAGCAGTAGAATCGTATTCATTTATAATCTTTTGAGATCGAACAGCGGATGAGCCTGCCCAATCTGTACGGAATGGTCCCGGCTCTACAATCATAACACGGATATTCATTTCTGCAGTTTCAAGCGCCAGAGCTTCGCTAAATCCTTCCAAAGCAAATTTGCTGGCATTATACATTCCCAAACCGGGATTTGAACGGATACCGGCCATAGATGAAATCTGAATAATCGACCCTGATTCCTGATTTCGCATAATGGGCAATACCAGTTGTGTTAATGCCAGAACACTGAAAAAATTTGTTTCCATTTGCTGACGGGCTTCTTCTATCGAAACTTCTTCAATTGCGCCAAAAAGGCCGTAACCGGCGTTATTGACCAATATATCAATTCTGCCAAACTGGTCACGTACATGGGTGATCAATTGATCGGCCCGAGAATGATCATTTACATCCAGCTCCAGTCCGAAGGTTTTACCACTAACTAACTGGTTGAATTCTTCAACCTGCTCAGGTTTTCTTAAGGTGCCGAAAACTATATCGCCGCTTTCTGCAGCTTCTCTGGCTAAAGCACGGCCCAATCCGCCGGAAACGCCTGTTATAAACCAGATTTTTGAGGGAATAATCATACTAGTAATTTGAAATTATCGGGATACCTTTTCAGGATTTACATGAACCGGCTTTTAAGTTACCCGGCATTTACATTTATAAATTTAAAAAATCTTCTGTATGAACTTTAGGAATATCAAGAGATTAATTATCCTCCATAAGGCAAAAAAAAACCGCTCAATTAATTGAACGGTTTTTTAAAGAAATCTATTATTAATTATTTTGAAAGCTTAGCTTTTAAATTTTCATCAATTGCTGCTAAAAATTCCTCCGTGTATAAGTAATGCTCTCCATGTGCTACTTTATTTCCATGGATATTCACCGCAAGATCTTTAGTCATTTTTCCGCTTTCTACGGTTTCAACACAAACCTGCTCTAACGTCTTACAGAAATTAACTAATTCCTGGTTGTCGTCCAGCATTCCGCGGAATTCCAAACCGCGGGTCCATGCAAAAATAGAGGCAATCGGATTGGTAGAAGTTGGCTTTCCGGCCTGGTGATCACGGTAGTGACGGGTTACAGTTCCGTGAGCAGCTTCTGCTTCCATTGTTTTTCCATCCGGAGTTACCAATGTAGAAGTCATTAATCCCAATGAACCAAAACCTTGGGCCACAGTATCAGATTGAACATCTCCGTCGTAGTTTTTACAGGCCCATACAAAATTACCATGCCATTTTAAAGCAGAAGCAACCATGTCGTCAATTAAACGGTGCTCGTAAGTTAAGCCGTTGGCCTCAAATTCCGATTTAAATTCTCCCTGGAAAATTTCTTCGAAAATATCTTTAAAACGACCGTCGTATTTTTTAAGGATCGTGTTTTTAGTTGAAAGGTATAAAGGCCATTTTTTTAATAAAGCCTGGTTAAAGCAAGCACGGGCAAAACCGCGGATACTTTCATCCGTGTTATACATAGCCAAAGCTACACCATCACCCTGAAAATTATAAACTTCATACGACTGAACTTCGCCGCCATCTTCAGGCGTGAAAGTGATGTTTAATTTACCTTTTCCTTTTGTTAAGAAATCTGTAGCCCGGTACTGATCGCCAAAAGCATGACGGCCAATGCAAATAGGAGCGGTCCAGTTTGGTACCAAACGCGGAACATTGCTCATTACAATAGGCTCGCGGAAAACTGTACCATCCAGAATGTTACGGATGGTTCCGTTCGGAGATTTCCACATCTGCTTTAAACCAAACTCTTCAACACGCTGCTCATCCGGAGTAATAGTTGCACATTTAATTCCAACGCCATATTGCTTGATAGCATTTGCTGCATCTATCGTTACCTGGTCATTCGTTTCATCGCGATATTCCATTCCCAGATCATAATATTTAATATCCAGGTCCAGATAAGGAAATATCAGTTTGTCTTTTATAAATTTCCAGATAATCCGGGTCATTTCGTCCCCGTCTAGTTCGACAACAGGGTTAGCTACTTTAATTTTTTCTATTGACATATGGCGTTTTTCTTATTAACACATTTATGAGAGCCCGCAAAGATATAAATTTTTGATTTTAAGACCGACAGTAAATAGAACAGGTATTTTCCAAACTAAGTTATTTACTGAAAACTAAAAGTTACTTCCGGTAGTTTTAAATATGCAGATGTTCATTTAAATTTTAATTATGAAAACGAATAACAATTCGCCGAAACAGAATTCCCAGGAAGATAAAAATGAAATTCCCTCAATTGATTCCAAAGAAGGAGCTAAGCATAACTTGTCCTACAATAAATCTGAAGGAAGTTTTGAATTTGATGTAAAAGGAGAAGATGGAGAATATAACCATCCTGATCCATACAATACCGCTGTAAAAAATGGCGGCGATGCGGATTCTGATTACGATACCGCCAATCCAACCGCGATGGAGGAGTACGATACCGATATTTCTGTTGAATCTACATTTGAAGATTTAGGAATGCATATAGACAACGGTAAAATTGTTGAATTAAGCGCCATCGATGCCGAACTTTCCCACACACCGGAAGATGACCGGGATGATCTGGATGAGGAAGGTTATCCTAAAAATGATATGGAAAAGAAAAAGAAATTTTAGTGATTATGATAAACATCCTTTTTGGGATGTTTATCATTTAATCAATATTCAGGTTAAAGCGTTTTCTTAATTCTTCGAGTTTAGGATTCTTCTCAATCATGTGTTCGTATTTTTCAGAAGAAGTATATAAGCGCTTTTTATCGGTTTGCTCAATCAAACGGGTTGAAATATCAATTTCGAAATTTTGAAGCTCCACCCTCAGAAAATTCAGCAGGTCAATTTTTTCATGACTCAGCAGATTTTCCTGAATTTTATTTTCGATAGTTACTTCAATTTGGTGATTCTCCAATAATACCGGTGCATGGGAAGTCATCAAAGTAAAAATGTTGATTTTGTTGGCTTTTTTTATCCTTTCCGCATACTCGTTCCATAATTTAAGCATGCTTGCTTCTGTAAAAATATTTCTACTGTCGCCCGAAACATAGTCAATTTTATCTTCTTCTTTTTTAGAGTAACTGGCATTCAGATCATTCAGATTAGGAATGATAGACGCACCGGCCATCAAGCTTGGCTTAGAGATATTAATCTTCGGTTTTTCTGCGTGACTTGGATTTGCCGTATTGTTTTTTTCTGCCTCCGGCGATGGAACTGGCTCTGAAGCCGGAGCTGTTTTAGCAATATCTAAAGGCTTATCTGGAACAGGTACAGCAGTAATTTCCGGTTTGCTAATTTCCTCAGCGGGCTTTTGTTGCTGCTGAACTTTTGCCTGGTTTACTGGTGAATCAGGTTTTTTTTTTACTTCAACCTGAGTGGATGAAGATGAAATATTTAATGCTGATTTAATATGGCAGAGTTTGATCAGAGCCAGCTCAACCTGCAATCGCTGGTTTTTACTGGTTTTATAATTTAAATCGCATTGATTAGCGATGTTTAAACCAGAGATAAGAAAAGAGGCAGAGGTTGCTTGAGCCTGTTCCTGATATTTTTGCTTAATGCCTTCGCTAACCTCCAGTAATTTTAAAGTGATTGCATCTTTACCAACCAAAAGATTTCTTAAATGAGTAGCCAGGCCGGTAATAAAATGGTTGCCGTCAAATCCGTGAGTTAAAATCTCATCGAAAATTAGTAAGGTTTCCGACACGTTTTCTGCAAGCAGTGCATCGGTTAGCTTAAAATAATAATCATAATCCAGAATGTTCAGATTGTCAATTACCGCTTTGTAATTAACATTTCTGTTAGAAAAACTAACAATCTGGTCAAACATTGAAAGGGCATCACGTAAACCGCCATCTGCTTTTTGAGCGATCAGATGCAAGCCGTCTGAGTCATAATTGACGTTTTCTTTTTTTGCGATATCAGCCAGGTGATTGGCCATATCATCCACCTTAATCCTGTTAAAATCAAAGATCTGACAACGGGATAATATAGTGGGAAGAATTTTGTGCTTTTCGGTTGTGGCTAATATAAAAATGGCGTAAGATGGCGGTTCTTCCAATGTTTTCAGGAAGGCATTAAATGCCGACTGAGAAAGCATATGAACCTCATCAATAATATAGATTTTATATTTTCCCGCTTGCGGCGGAATGCGAACCTGTTCAATCAGACTTCGGATATCATCTACCGAATTGTTTGACGCCGCATCCAGTTCATGTATATTGAAGGAGTTACCGTTCTGAAATGAGCGGCATGAATCACAAATTCCGCAGGCTTCACTTTGTTCGGTTAAATTCTGGCAATTGATGGTTTTTGCAAGAATACGGGCACAGGTAGTTTTGCCCACACCTCGTGGTCCGCAGAATAAAAATGCCTGGGCAAGCTGATTATTCTTAATAGCATTTTTCAGCGTATTGGTAATATGTTGCTGACCAACAACCGTTTGAAAGGTTGCCGGTCGGTACTTACGTGCTGAAACTATAAAATTATCCATCGCCGCTAAAATAATAAGAAGATGTGAGATAATAGAAAGCGGATTAACTTTCTGCAAAATCAGGATTTAGAGAATTGCCTGCAACGCTAAAAAGTGTTTAAGATGGATTTCATCGTGATTTTTCTTACAGTCGACATTGGATCAACTCTAACCACAACTGATGTCATCCCTTTTTGTGGTTGCTTATCGGCAATTGAATAATGAATTCAGCAAATTCTCCTTCTTTAGTTTCAACTTTAAGCTCACCCCCGTGTGCTTTTATGATGTCATAACTTAGCGATAAACCAAGGCCTGTCCCTTGTCCCGTTGGTTTTGTTGTGAAGAATGGCTGAAATATTTTTTCGAGAGATTTTTGAGCAATGCCTGATCCATTATCTTTAACAGATAATTCTATTTTGCTGCCCACTCTTTTAGTTGTTACCGTTACAAGAGGTTCAAAATCACCATTCAGTTGTTTCTTTTTCTCGTTTACCGAATAAAAAGCATTGTTGAATAAATTCAATAATACTCTTCCGATATCCTGAGGCAGAATATCCAATTTGCCTATACTTTGATCGAAATCGGTATTGAAACTGGAATTGAACTCTTTGTCTTTGGCTCTTAAACCGTGATAGCTTAAGCGAAGGTACTCATCAGCTAATGCATTAATATCGGTGAATTCTTTTTTGCCCGTACTTGACCTTGAATGTTGCAACATTCCTTTTACGATAGAATCTGCCCGTTTTCCGTGATCACTTATTTTTTTAAGATTATTCTCCAGATTATTGATAATCTCCTCTGCTTCGGCATTGTCTGATGCTTTCAATTTATTCATCACGCCTTCTCTTAATTCACCAAGAAGTTCAACCGTTACTTCTGCGAAGTTATTTACAAAGTTTAAAGGGTTTTGTATTTCATGGGCTATTCCCGCGGTCAGTTCGCCCAGCGAAGCCATTTTTGCAGCTTGTATGAGTTGTTTTTGAGTTACCTGCAATTCTGCAAGAGCATCTTCTGCTTTCAATTTTTGCTTTTCGGTTTCCTTTTTTTGTAAATGCAGAATTCTGTATGCCTTTCGCTTATGCTGATTACTTTTTAATAAAGTGGCTATTATAAAGATGGTTAAGCCGAGAATAATACCCATTGCAATAATTAAGTACCGCTCATTTTGTTTCTGCCGGTTAAGCATATTGACCTCTGCTTGTTTTTGAGAAACTTCATAATTTGTGCGCAGGTCGGCCATTTGCCGCACAGTTTGGATATTGTGAATACTATCTCTGTAGGCGATATGCTTTTTGTAATATTTATAAGACTCCGTTATGTCTCCGTCTTTTTCATATAATTCCGATAGTTTAAGGCTGGCTTTTTCAATCTGCTCTTTTAATCCATACTGTTCTGCAAGATGAAAACTCCTTAAGGCATAATTCAGGGCTATTTGATTAACTCCTTTGTTAGAGTAAATATCGGCCATGGAGATAAGGTAATCACAAATGGGATAATAATCCTGAGCCTTCTCCAGAATACGGATTGCATCATTTATATTTTTCTCAGCCAGACTGTTTTTCCCGATACTTGCATACAGCATACCTAAGCCGCCCAAACTGTATCCCTGTCCGCTTTCATAATTAAACTTGTTGAAAATTAATTTTGCCTCCTGAAGATGTTTAAGCGCAATATCATATTTTTTAGTTTTGAGAAGCTCGTCGCCGGCGTTAAGAAGTGAAGAGGCCAGGCTAATTGAATCTTTCGTCTGCCGAAGAATACTGATTGCTTTATTGTAGTAATTAATGGCATTAACGTGATTGTTGCCAACTGAGTAAACATCAGCAATGGCACCGTAAGATTCTCCTTCGGCACCTAAATGTTTGGATTTTCGGGCTATTTCCGCACTCATAAAGTACGCTGATAAAGCCTCCTCTAACTTCCCAAGAGATCTTTCTTTTGTTCCCTTCAGGAAATAACCCCTGCGCAAATAGTTGCTGTTTTCGCTTTGTTTGGCCAGGCTAATAAGTTCTTCGGCATACTTCAAGCCTTTATTTAAATCTCTTAATTCGTTAAAAGACAGATTTAACAGCAGCTCCAATTCTGCTGTATCAGTAAGCGTTTTTTGCTGATAGATATATGCCAGACTATCGGCTATTTTCTGTTCCTGTGAAAAAACCGGAGATATATTAATCCAAAATAAGCCAAAAAGAAAAGTAAAAACCTTTTTGTAAGCCATTTATGGCAGATGAAAATTTAGAATGTATTGTTTCTATTAATGTAAAATGCAATTGCCTCTCAAAATCATCTCATTAATTACCTCTTACTTATTTGCCTGCGCAGTAGCTCGGCAACCGATAAGCCAACGATACATACGATAAGCCATTTTAGAGCCATGAATGATGGTTTTACAGAAATTTTTGGATCGTGTGTGTACAGATGTCCATTAAAGTCCATCCATTTTATAAAATACTCGCTTTCAGCATAATTGCTGGCATTTTTATCAATTTTGGCTTTCCATTTTTTACCATCATTTTTCGGGCGTTCTGAGAATATGTTTGGAGAGCCAGGCTTCAAATCAATATTTTCAATGGATGCGACATTTGAGTTTTTCTCAATTTTCCATTTTATTGATTTTCCTTTATTCTCATGGGTATGACCGTGGTCAGATAAATTAAGTTGCTGAGTGGAAGGATTGCCGCTTATTATTCCAATTGTAGCCATAGCGATTATTTTTAAAGGTGAGATTTTACTAGTGTTTGAGATAGCCGCAGAATTATATTAAAAATATGAATATTAATGGATAGTTTTTGGATAATAATAGACAGTTTATTACCCAAAAAACTTTACAATTTTAGAATTGAATAATATCCATCGCATGCAAAAATTCTATTTTGACTGAAGACCCAGCCCGGATAGATATCTCACAATAAATTATAAGCAACTGTATAAGCCTGAATTAGGGTTTGACAGAAATTTTGGGATCGTGTGTTTTTACGCCTGATTCACTTTCCCACTCAATGTCATAATAATAGTCAGCGATGGGGGCATTATCATCCACTTTTGCTTTCCATTGTCGTCCATTACCTTGCTGTGCCGGTGGATCGTTTGTGAATATATCAGTATTGCCGGGTACTGATTTCATGCTGATATTAGTTATGCCTAAAACAGCGCTGCCAGGTTTTACGATCCAATGTACCTGCCAGGTTCTTTTCGCGTCACCATTTCCATTACCCCGATTTCCATTAACATCAAATTCTAAAATTCCGTTCTCCGGATTGCCATCAACAATATGAATAGTCAACATATTTCAAATTTTAAAAGGTGAAATGATAATTGAATAAAAAAATTCTTTTAAAGTAGAAGACCTTACATAAATATAATTAATTATTAATACATGTTAATTCATCAGTGATAATTGCTGCAGAAATTAAATGAAAAAAGTTTTGGAGGATACCCGGATTTCGAACTTAAATTCCATAGTCAATAAAAAGATCTGCTTCTAGAGTAGAATAGTTAATGCATTTAAATTTGGAATTTTCATTTGGATAAACCCCTTGATAAATAGAAAAATATCCCTATTTTTGCGCTCCGCTATAAGAGCGGAAAAATTTATAATTAAACAGCAACAATGCAACAGTACGAAACAGTGATCATTCTTACCCCGTTGTTATCAGAAGAGGCTGCGAAAGAGGTTTTAACCAAATTCAGCAAACTCATGACAGATAACGGAGCCGAAATTATCGATGAAGATAATTGGGGTTTGAAAAAATTAGCGTACCCTATTGAAAAGAAAACAACAGGGTTCTATCACCTAACTACATTTAAGGCTCCGGGTGAGTTTATTAACAAACTTGAAGTTGAATACAGACGTGACGAACGTGTGATGCGCTTTTTAACGATTTCTTTAGATAAGCATGCAATGGCTTACAGCGAGAAAAAACGTAGCGGTGCTTTCAACAAAAAGAAAGAAACTAAAACAGAAGGAGTAGCAAAGTAATGGCAAAAGATCAAATTCAATACGTTACCGCTCCCAAAGTGGACGATAGCCGTAAAAAATATTGCCGTTTTAAGAAAAACGGAATCAAATTTATCGATTACAAAGACGCCAGCTTTTTGTTGAAGTTTGTAAATGATCAGGGTAAAGTTTTACCACGTCGTTTAACAGGTACTTCGTTAAAGTTCCAGCGTAAAGTAGCCCAGGCTATCAAACGTTCACGTCATATCGGTTTAATGCCTTATGTTACTGATTCATTAAAATAAGAGGGAGATAAGCGAAATGGAACTAATTTTAAAACAAGACATCAAAAATCTCGGAGAGAAAGATGATGTAGTTACAGTAAAAGCTGGATATGGTCGTAATTACCTGATCCCTCAAGGTTTTGCAGCAATGGCTACTATTTCTGCAAAGAAAGTATTAGCTGAGAACTTAAAGCAAGCCGCTTTTAAACAAGATAAAATCAAGAAAGACGCAGAGGCTATCGCATCTCGTTTGGAAGGTGTTAAATTATCTATTGGTGCTAAAGCCGGCGAAAGTGGAAAGATTTTTGGATCTGTTAATACAATCCAGGTTGCTGATGCTTTAAAGAAAGAAGGCTTTGAAGTTGACCGCAGACGTATTACGTTTGAAACTGAACCTAAGTTTGTAGGTGAATATATTGCTAACTTAAACTTACACAAAGAAGTGAAAGTTCAGGTTCCTTTTGAAGTTGTAGCTGAGTAAGCCTGCAACTCTGAGGAGTTTAGCTAACGATTATTATAGTGCTTTCTGAAATTCAGGAAGCACTTTTTTTTAGTGAAAATTTTAGAGGCTCTATCGGCCTCTTCTATCAAATTCAATAAAAAATGCCACGTAAAAAATCTTTAAAACCAAAACGAAAGGGGAATAAGTTTGGGCGCATAATTGGCAAAATTGTTATTTGGTTTTTTGCTGTAAGCATTATATGGGTTGTTTTGCTGAGGTTTATCAATCCGCCTGTTACGTTTTTAATGGTTTTGCGTGGATTTGAGCGTAAGGCTGATGACAAACCCTGGAAAATTGAAAAGGAGTGGTTGAGTTATGATGAACTTTCTACTAACCTTAAGGTCGCAGCAATTGCCGGAGAAGATGTTAATTTTCTAAAGCATAGCGGTTTTGATTTCAAGGCGATGGAAAAAGCCTTTGAAAAAAATAAGTCGGGTAAAAAAATTAGAGGAGGAAGTACAATCAGTCAGCAAACCGCTAAAAATGTATTTCTTTGGCCTGGCAGATCGTATATCCGTAAAGGATTTGAAGCTTATTTCACAGCTTTAATCGAACTGCTTTGGGGCAAGGAACGCATTCTGGAGGTTTATCTAAATGTAATAGAAACCGGAGACGGAATTTACGGAGCGGAAGCTGCAACACAGCAATACTTCAGCAAGTCTGCAACAAGTCTTACTAAATCGCAGGCAGCCTTATTAATCGCGGTTCTGCCCAATCCACGCAAGTGGTCTCCTGCAAAACCCACTCCTTACATTTATTACAAAAGGAGTTTAATTTTGCGAAATATGAGAAGATTGAATCATTTAAAATTCTAATTATTCAGAATATTGTTACTCACTTTTTTAGAAGTAATTAAATAGAGCTGATTAATCAAATCCGTTTCTTGATGATTTTCGCTTTTGGATTTTAATTGAAGAAGTAATTGAGATATGGAATGCTGAACGAGGTAATCATTTTTCCCATATTCCCAAATCGGGATAAGGCTTTGTCTAAATAACTCCTTAAATTGTTTTGAATGCCATAAAATCCGTACTACGTTTTCCTTATCAAGGGATGTGTTTTTTTCAAGATGAGATAATTTGAAATGCAGCAAATCAAATATAGCTTCTAAACTTAATATGGCCGTTCCCGGGTCGTTAATTCCGGGGCTTAATGCTTTTATCGCAATTTCAGTAATTTGATTAAAACCATAGTCGGCGTTTACATTGATAGGCTGACCGTGATAAAAATCAAAGAATGAATTCACCTTATTCATTTCATCCATTGTAAGTTTTTTTTCTGAATAGAGGCATGCTATCGCTTCTCCCTTTAATAAAAATTTACCCAATTTTTCGACAATTTCGATATAATAATTTTGTTCATGGCAATGCTTTAAAAGTTTACTGTGATCAAAACCTTGATAATAATTGGCTGCTTTGACTTTTATTTCATTTTTTTGGAAGTCGACCGGTGGTCTTATAAAGCGTAAGTTTTCTTCAGGTTCGGCCTCATTCCGTAAAGAGAGCATCGTTTTTTGGTGTATTCTGTTGATGACGGTTTGGTATTTTACCGAATCTGTAATGTAATGCAGAAAATATATAAACAGAAAAATATCAATGATAGTTAAGAAAATTAATATATAAATACTTATTGCCGGAATATTAATTCCGCTTTGAATATCTCGAATAGTACTTAAAATAAACAACGCATAAACGATAGTTCCGATATAAAAGCCTAGGATAACCTGTTGAAGCCGATTCCCGATCATGGTATCCAGCATTCTGTTACTCAAATTTGTAGCAGCCTGTACCAACAGGATCATGACCATTGAAAAGCTGAAAACAGTAAGGGAAAGGACGCTGCCGGCAATAGTTGCGGTAATTGTGCGGGCTGTCGCGGCATCCCTTAGCCTAAAAAAGGTAAACCGTGTTTTAAGATCTTTCCCAAATTCTGAAAAGTCAATTTCAAGCATGACGTAAGACAGCAGGAGGAATCCTGCGGCCAGTAGTGCGGGGTAAAAAGCAATGCTACTAATAATTGAATTAAATTTTTTGCGAAGCCACTGGTCAACCATTTTTTATTCAATAAATTGATTCTACAAACCAACATATTATGTCGGAAAAAGATTTAAACAGTTTAGATGGGGATTAGTTGGATTCTGTTTCAGATTGTTTATCTGGCAAATACATTAAAATTATTAAAGAAATTATGGGAAGGATGAACGATATCCAAAACCAGAACCAAAAACTCCGGCCAATTTGTTTAGCGTAAAATGCCGCTATTAATTGCGGAGCGATTAGCGCCAACAATAAGGGAGCAAGGATAATTTCAAAAAAGAGGAGTATAGCTGACAGACCCATCGGTTTATTAAGTGTTTTGGGCTACACTAACCTGGAAAACCTTCGCATGCCAGCTATCCTTCAAGGCAACTTCCCACTTATCTTTTATTTCAAAACGCTTAGTAAGCATATTATTAAAAACAATGGTTTCGCTGGTAACGGATCCGTTTTCGATCAGTTTCTCAAATTCCTGCCGGTTACAGCTTTGAATAGAACTTCCATTGCGGTAAGCAATTAAAAAACGATCGAAAAGATTTATGTGAAATTGATTTTCGATATCCTGGAGTAATTTGACAGATTTATCAATGGAGCAACCCGTGGCACCTGCTACCTGCTCATCAACAGATAATATAATAAAACGCTGATGAAAGATTTCTGCCTGTGCCGCTAACTGATGACCATGAGCCAGCCAGCCAGCTGTAAAAGTATCTAATATCTGTTGTATCTGCTGCTGCTCAACTGAATTTAAAACCCTGTCAGACTGGTAGATCCATATTCTTGAATTTTCAGAAATATTCATGTTGCAAAGCTATTGAATTTTAATATTTTCGAAGGAACTTATTTCTCCTGTTTATGTTTTCCCGTAAGGTTGTAATTGCTGCGAGTGCCATGTCTTTAATTTGCCCGGTATTATTCCTGTCAGGCTTTTCACTTAAAACTGACCGAACAATCCACGATCTGGCATTTGAAACTCAGGTAAAATTAAATCAATTTTATAATGGGGATACAGAAGCACTTAAACTTAAAAGATTTGAACTTCTCATTACCGACGATGGTTTTATCCGGTACAAGAAAATCTCTGCAAGCGGCAAGCAGGAATATTTTTCATTCAATTTAAACCGCTATAAGGATCTGAAATATTTAGGTAATACCGAAAGCGGAAATTTGGTTTTGCTTACAATGGACGATGATGTGATTGTGCAAACATTTAATGATCCGAAAGGAAATATGGATTCTATGAGCCGGTACTTAAATTTGCCATTAAAAAATGTAGAGCCAAATGATCTGCATTTTATTGAAACCAATTTAATGCAGATCAAAAAAGAGCTGGAGAAAAATTAAAGCGGCAAGTTATAAACCATTTGCCCTAACGGTGATCTCGGCTATATCCAGTACTTTAACCTCATCTTCTTTATTGTAATTTTTTATGCCATCGCTTAGCATGGTCATGCAAAATGGGCAACCGGCAGCTACTATATTTGGGTTTAAATCCAAAACTTCATCAATACGCTCAATATTTATGTCTTTGATCCCCTTTTCCGGTTCCTTAAACATTTGAGCTCCGCCTGCGCCGCAGCATAAACCGTTCGATTTACAACGTTTCATTTCAACGAGCTCTGCATCCAGAATTTCAAGTGCAGCCCGCGGAGCTTCGTAAACGTTATTTCCGCGACCTAAATAGCAGGGATCATGAAAAGTGATTTTCTTGCCTTTGAAAGATTCTCCGCCTTCGGCTTTCAATTTTCCCTCATCAATTAACTGCTGAATTAATTGCGAATGATGAATTACTTCATAATTTCCTCCCAGTCCGGGATATTCGTTTTTAATAGTATTAAAGCAATGCGGACAACCGGTAACTATTTTGCTGATATTATATCCGTCGAGAATTTGGATATTAGTCATGGCTTGCATCTGGAACAAAAATTCATTGCCTGCACGTTTCGCCGGATCGCCGGTACAGCTTTCTTCTGTTCCGAGAACTGCAAATTTAATTCCTACATGCTGAAGTATTTTGCAGATATCGCGTGTAATTTTCTGAGCTCTTTCGTCAAAACTGCCTGCACATCCTACCCAAAATAAAATTTCCGGTTCTTCTCCTTTGGCCACTAACTCGGCCATTGTTGGTATGTTTAATTCGTTCATTTGTCAATTCTTTGATTTGTCAATTGTGAAATACTGCTGGGTCAATTGACTATTTGGTTTCGGCCCAGTTCAGTCTGTCGGCAGGAGAATATTTCCATGGTGCTCCATTATTCTCTACATTTCCCAGCATAGCATTTAAACTTGCCGGTGCCTGAGATTCTTCCATTACAGAGAATCGTCTTAATTCCATTATTATGGATAATGGATCTATATTAACCGGGCAGGCTTCTGTACATGCGTTGCAGGTAGTGCAGGCCCAGATTTCTTCCTGGCTGATGTAATTTCCAAGCAGAGATTTATCATCTTTAAAATCTTTCCCATGTTTATCAATATTTTTCCCAACCTCTTCCATTCGGTCACGGGTATCCATCATGATTTTTCGTGGCGACAAAAGCTTCCCGGTCATATTAGCCGGACAGGCCGAAGTACACCTTCCGCATTCGGTACAGGTATACGCTTCCATCAAACTTTTCCAGCTGAGGTCATTGATGTCTTTAGCGCCAAACTTGCCACCTTCTGCAATAGGTTCAGGAGTATAGGAAGGATCTAACATGGCCTTTACTTCGTTACTTACTGAGGCCATATTTGAAAATTCGCCCTTAGGCTCCAAATTGGAATAATAGGTATTTGGAAAAGCCAGAAGAATATGAAAATGCTTTGAATAGGGGAGGTAATTTAAAAAAGCCAGAATTCCCAGGATGTGAAACCACCAGCATGATCTTTCGATCATGATGAGTGCCGATTCTGAAGAAGGAAGGTAAGGTGCGATTAAGCCGCTGATTGGAAATGCCCCGGCTTCTATGTAGTGCAGCGAACCCAATTGCTGTAATCTGTAATCCGCAGCGTTCATAATTAAAAATGCGGCCATCAACAGCGTTTCAATAATCAGAATGTAATTCGCATCTGATTTTGGCCACGATGTCATCTCCACGCCTGTAAAGCGTTTTAACCTGATGAAGTTTCTTCTTGCATAAAATGCGATCACTCCAACTAAAACCAATGCTGCCAAAATCTCAAATGAACCAATCAGAAATGAATATATTCCACCAAGAGGTGCAGCGAATATCCGGTGAGTTCCAAATAAACCATCAATGATGATTTCTAAAACTTCGAGGTTAATGATAATAAACCCGACGTATACAAAAAAGTGTAAAATAGCCGCAACGGGTTTTTTGGTCATTTTGGTTTGACCGAAGGCCACTTTTAACATGACCATCAATCTCTCGGCCTTGCGGTCGGAGCGATTGAGCGGGCGGCCTAAATTGATGTTCCGGATTATTTTGCGGACATTGATTGTAAAAAGTACAACTGCCGCGATGGTGAATAATAAAAATATAAGCTGAGCGATCATCTTTTAAGGTTAGTTGGGCTAAAATAGTTATTAAGTTTAATAGGTTCTAAAAGATGCGCCCGAATTAGTGATTTAGACACAATTTAAATTAGTGAAAAATAAAAATCATTTATTTTCAAAAAATATTTTCAGAAGTCAAAAAAGACGCTACATTTGCAGACCCAACAAGGGAATATGGTTTGGTGCCATAGCTCAGTTGGTAGAGCAAAGGACTGAAAATCCTTGTGTCGCTGGTTCGAATCCAGCTGGCACCACAATAAGAACCTCAGAGAAATCTGAGGTTTTTTTGTTTTTAATTAGGTTTAGAATACGCTAAGAAGGTTTGTAATTCTACTTTAGGTAATCCAGGTTCTTTGTGTAAAGTTTTTAAGACCGGTTTATTATTCTCTAATATAAAAGTTTTTACTGGTACTTTTGGCACGTTAGCTGGCACGTTTGAGATAAGAAATCGATGACGAGAATATATTATTTCTTTAGCTAAGCTTCACTAAACATGAGTTTGACAGACTACTTGTAAATATCAAATACCCCTGTGGCTTTTTGTGTCAAATTTGCATACTTCAGATCCAATGAAAACGAACCTTCCAGCTTCTTGGCATCACTCTTTGTTACGGCTATTGTACTGGTTTTATGTATAATTTCCCAGTCTTTACTTCCGTCAGTTAAATCTGTAAAGGTTCCAAATTGGAAGTCATCCGTATAAGTGTTTTGATTTAACATAGATCCTCCAAGGTAACTTATAGAGGCATTCGCTTGAAGATAAACCCCAAAGTAGAATGTATTTGAATCTTGAGTGTATTTCTCAAACTTGTAAACACCAATTGGTTCCCCTCTTCTGTTACCTCCTATATCTATTATCAATTCATTACTGAAACCTGCTACTCCAACGGATGAAACCGGTTGTTGTGTTGATCCCAAGTTCTCATTTCTTGAATACGTGTCTCCTTCTATACTTGGAAACCCACCTTGAGGCTTAATATAAGGTATCACAAACGTCTTTCCCTTGAACTGGATAGTTATAGAGCTGGAAGTATTAACATCGGGAACCGGATCGGATGACTCTTTCTTACAATTAAAAGTCAATATGAGGGAGAAACAAAGAGGAATAAACATTCCTTTTATACCTGTTTTCTT
The DNA here is from genome assembly GCF_000422945.1 of Daejeonella oryzae DSM 19973. Classification (GTDB taxonomy): domain Bacteria; phylum Bacteroidota; class Bacteroidia; order Sphingobacteriales; family Sphingobacteriaceae; genus Daejeonella; species Daejeonella oryzae. The sequence goes on along the minus strand of NZ_AUHA01000002.1, from coordinate 105,027 downwards.
TAAAATGTTTTTCATAGTTATAGGTAATAGACATTAATTTAAATATAGGGTTTGTCTTCGGGATGAATTCTTATTCAGGGAACAACTGACTACACAATGTCCATCAATAATTTCTCACTGATGGACATGTTGTTAATACCTGATCATTATCTGAAAATGCTGGTACGGGATCCATTGGTTGAGTACCCGGTACATAATCCTGAACTTCTGGTGTTGAGCTACTGCATCAACGTAAACCATAGTGTTCGTCTTGATGAGGCCGGAAGGAATAATGCACTTTACCTGAAACGGAACATGAAGCTGTTTTAGAAGTCCTTTGGGATTGACAACCAGCAGTGTACGTTCATCATAAAAGGTTAACTTCTCGTTATAGTCCATATTAGTTCAGAAACCAGTTAGAATATTTGTTTTCCAGACCATATTGAAGGTTTTTAACGAATTGGTAGGCATTTACTGATCGATCCAGAAAATTATCGATATAAGTGGTCTTGTTCACTCCTGTAAAAAGGTTATATAGGTTCCATAGAGAGATGGTATTATACTGATCTCCTCCAAAATCCAGATCGTGGTAAAAATCTTTGACAACTGCGCCAATCTGGGTATCGGTCATTGCTAGTGTATCTGAAACCAGTTTTTCCCTGTAGGATTTCGGCAGGTGCTGATACATCCGGCATCTTCCGACCAATTGAGCAAACTGCTGCTCGGTTAGACTGTGATCACAAAGTTGTTTCAGGTTCTTCAGATGTTCTGCAGCGGAATAGCTTTGTATTAACATACCTATGGACGCCTTGAGCTGTTGACGATTTTTAACTTTCAGATCGCCAATAAATCCATCAGACCACACGCACATATTGGTGCAAACTTTATTCTGGAAGCCGATAAAGACTTTAAAACTTTCATCTGCTCCTTTTCTATTGTACAGGTTATCCAGGTTATAGGCTTTTACGCCGCCCACCGTAAGAGATAAGAGGTTACCATTGATTTTTTCCGTAATGGAGGGTATCTCCACTACAAAAGCCATCCGTTCATAATAAATTGTTTTTTCGCGTTCTTCCAGCTCATTGGCTGATTTGTGTTTCGCTTCTGCAATCCTTCCTTTTATTGGATGGGAGCATCGAATCTGCGGGGTTGATATAGTTTCTCCGTAAAAAAGATCAGAGATCAGATTTACAGTGGTATCGATAAAGTCCACTTGACTGATGACCGGTTCATTATCTTTTACAAAGACAGGAATATGATGAATATGCCGGAGTTCTTCAATAGCACACCATGTTGTGTTGGCTGTAATAAAGGAACTGATGGGTTGCCCTTTTACAGAAGGGTTAGTCTGGACTTGATCCAGTCGAATGATGGTATTCTCCATGATTATGCGTTTTAGGGTTTGTGAATTCATTTAGCCTGAAGCTGTAGTTTTCGTTCTTCAAACTTGTGTTTAAGGGATCCCTGTAATGCAGGGTTTTGATTGAAAAGCTTCAGTAGCTCCTGTAGGGTATGGGTTTTTGAAATATCCTCAATAATGTCTTCTGCTGTTGGGCTTACTGAATTGCACCAATGGAACAGCGTTTCACCAGTAGATACGGTGATTACATGCTGGGGCTTCCCTGTGAAAATTCCGGTGCGGTCTTTTGAGGGAGATGCATAGTTTTTGATGTCCAAATCGAATACTAATGTAAAGTCATATTCTAACCCGTCACGCTGGATAGACTTTAACCCAACCTTCGGGAACCTGTTTTCCATTCTTCTCTACCAATATATAGTCCTGTTTAGTTCTTACCGTGCAGATAACATGACAGGACGACTGCATGATCGCCTGTATAAATGCATTGTGTCTCGGAGTTACTTTGGCCCATGCCGTAAAACTGTTTCCGGGAAGGTTAGCATGATAATCCAGCAGATGTTCCCACTCATGGGTGACCGAATCTATTATTACAACTTCGATATCTGATTTCTCACATAGCCTGATCGCATCCATATACTGCTCCGGTGTAAACGGGCTAGTTAACGGACAGACATAGTATGGTCCTAGAGAAGAATATAACTCTGCGGAATGGTTTTCACTATCGATAACTGCTATTTTACTCCAGTCCTTAGTGATCCCATATGCTAAAAGTAAGCTGGAATAGGTTTTCCCGCTACCGGACGGACCTTGTAAAGCCATCCTGATTTTAGCAAACTTTCGTTGTGCTTGTTTTAAATCCATAAGGTTTATGTATTAAATGATAAAAGTTTAAAAAAAGGGTTAACCATAACGGCTAACCCTTAAAGGTTTTTTCCTGGTACTTTAGGCGCTCTGGAAATCCTTAGAACTACCAATCAACTCAGATTGAGGACTTGCCTGATAGGAGTAGGAGTAGTTGAGCATCATCACCTCTCCGGTCTTTTTGTTGACATATTCATAAGGATCGGTTTCCTGTTTGACAATAATTCCTGGCAGCTCACTACCTACAATCTGTTTTGCTGTAGCTTCATCGAACGTACAAGGGATACTGCAGTGCCTGATGGTGGCATACATTTTTCCTGTGATCTGACTTTGGACAATTTCTACTCCTCCTGCTACTTCTAAACAAACAAATGATTCTCCGTCGCTTTTTCTCTGACGAATCACATAGCCATTAATCTTTACCATTTTCTTTTTATTTAAGTGAAAAAATGAGTTAATTCCTGCTGCACCCGGGGGGTACTATCCAGTAAAAGAAGGGAGGGGAGTTGTTAGTTAGTAATCCTACACAGTGTATTGCACACAGGATTTTTTTTGGAAAAAAATTATTTTTGACCCACACTAAGTAGGTATAGCTATTAAGATATAATTATAATACTTCTGTAGTGATCCGATAGGCCGTGTGGGTTGTTATAAAACAATCCATGACGGTAAACCTTCATACGCTAACCCGCAAGTATTGTCCAAACCCTGAAATGGTTTATATTAGAGAATCCAATAAAAACACTATGAGTCATTCCTCTAAAAGAAAAGCCGGGAGAATTGTTAAGGAGGTTTGTCCAATGACAATACCACTAGCTTATGACTTTGATGAATTGTTGTTTGAGAAGAGGAAAGTAAGTGAAACGGTAAAAAAAACTCTTAAAGCTGCCTCTTACTATATTCTACATACCATTATTCATCGGAGTGATAACAGGCAGGTCAAGGACGATTTTGAAAGTAACGGATACTATCGGCTGAGTTCTTCCATATTAAACAGTGTGTGTGGTAAAAGGTATTCAGAGGCCCTAGATTTCCTCCGTGACAATGGAATAATTGAAGTTGACGAAAGTTACTCTAAAGGAAGGTATAGTAAAGGATATAGGTTGTCAGGACCATATTCCGGGGAGACTAAAGTTAGGGAAATGCCAGAGGGTCCTATTAAGGACAGGGTATTAAAAGTGAGGACCGAAATGGTTGAGCGAAATAATTTAGAACTACGAAAGATCCCTCATATCACTAAATGGTTTGATCCCGGGATGTTGAAGATTAACGTTGATGCAATTCATGATTATATCGAGTTCTACCGTAAGGACCTTTTAAAATATGCAGATAGCCAGAAACCGGAACATAGGGATATTATAAAAAACAAAACTATATTACGATATAACAATTCTTTGCAAGCCATCAAGAGAATAGAAGAAGGAGATTTCAAGTTAAGTAGGACTGGTAAAGATAGGAGACTTCATTCTTCGATTACCAACCTCAAAAAAGAGTTGAGAGGGTTTCTGACGTATGATAACAAACCTTTGGTAGGGATAGATATTAAGTCTAGTCAGCCATATCTGTTTACCCGGCTTCTAATGAAGGAAAGCTATGAGGAGTCAGAAAGTGGTTTGGATATACATTCTCTATACCATGAGTTACATACCTCTATACAAGAAGGTAATATCAAGTTTAAGATTAATGATATCCTTATGTGTGTAGATAAACAGAAAGGTGCTGATAATCAACAGGTTGAATTGTCTTTTTTGAAGGTAGTTTGGACGGATGATTTCTATAATGACCTTATCCTGGCAGAGAAAAAGGTTTTTTGTACAACTGATCTTATTTTTAAGGACCGTTCGACAGTTAAAAAACTAATAATGATCATCTTGTATTCTAAAGATCCTCAGAAGAAGTATTATCCTGCAGTTATAAGATTTAAACAGTTGTTTCCCCTTGAAGCTCAGTTGATGGAGATTTTCAATGAGGTGTCAACCAGAGATGATGAAAACTATCTCCCTATATTGCTTCAAAGACTGGAGAGCCGGATCATATTGGATATTGTTTGTAAGGAAATCAATAACAGACTTCCTGATGCTCCTCTTATACCGATCCATGACTCAATTTTAACTACCCCTGAGCATGTTGAACAGGTGAAAGAAATCATGGAAAGTGTGATCCTTAGGTTAACAGGAATTCCTGTGGGATTAAAGGTTGATGACTTCTCAGTACAGAAGTCCCTAGATGAACTGCCCCAGACAGTAGAGGAAGACTATAACGAACTTAATACCAATTTAAATGTTGAATTTTCTGTGGAAGAAAGACGTCATCTTATAGATAGAATGCCAAAACTAGGTGACAGACAAATTTTAAGTACACGTTACCTTTCAGATAATGAGGAGACTGAGAATACTCTTGGTGATTTAGAATAGTTCATCGACATCAGTTTACTGATTTAATTACTGCTATAAGATCCCTAAGTAGTTTAGAATCAGAAACTGTGTTAAGGAGATCAATGTCAGTCCTTGATTTTCTAAACAGAATATCATGAGACTGGTTTATTCTCTTTATCATGGGTACTATACTATCAAGATATCTCTTAAAAAACATCTCAAAATCCGCATGCGTGTTAGGTAGCTTATATCCGGCCCTTCCTTTTGAACTGATAATAATAACTCCCATATTCCTTAGGTCAGTAATTATAGTTTTAGTTCTGTCATCATTGATACCCGGGAAGTAATGTTTGAGGTGGTCGGTTATTACCTGAAGTGGGAGCAGGCGATTAGGATTTATATGATTTGCTAATAAAACGTATTCTAATAATATCTGGTGTTCTTTTTTCTCTTCGTGATGGCTTAGCTCTAATAGCTTTTCAGCAGCTAAAGAGTTAGCAGCATCCCGTATTATGGAGTCCTTTACGGGATCTTTTGTACCTAAGTAAGTTGGGTCATAGAGGGCTTTATAAGGGAAATGAGTTACTTGAAGGCGATCTACTATTTTCTCTAGAAAGAGTTTACTTTCCTCCTTATAATGACTTTTGCAAAAATACTGACCAATAGGGTTGGTAAAAAGATCTGTAAAACACAACAGAACATGTTGGTCTTTCTTCTCATCATGTAAAGTATATGATTTGTCCTGACTGAATAGGTCTCTTTTAACCACATGTTGATCAATGTATGTTATCAGGGACTTTTGGAATTGTTCACTACCCGTTCTGTCAAAGTTTATTTCAAACCGGTCATAGTTTTCAGTTGTTTCTTTCAAGAAGGTTTTCTGAATGAACTTGATAAAACTCTTCTCGTACTCTTTTAACGCACCCTCAGTTTTGGTTTGGTCTACAACCAGGATAGATAGTGTCCAGTTAAGGTTCAATAACTCTGCTAAGATATCTAGTTTGGACTTAATATTAACCTTATTGGCCTTGAACAACTTTCCATTAAACCTTTTCTTAAGTATCTCAGTTGCTTTTTCCTCAAACAAGTTTTTATCTACCAGAGTTTGAAAAATCAGGCCGGTATAGATAAAATGTGAGAAAGATCCTACTTTTCCAGTGTTGGGACTGAAATGACCATACTCATCAAAGTAGATATATAACTTTTTCAACCTATTCTCACTTTGAGTCTAAACTTACAACAATAGTCCTAAAATTCTCCAATGCTGCTGCCAGATTCTCAGCTATATCTTCAGCCAGTACATCCGGATCCGGAAGGTTGTCAAGGTCTGCAAGGGATTTGTCCCGAAGCCAGGTTATATCGAGGGAAGTTTTATCGCGGGCTATGATTTCATCGTACGAAAATTTTCTCCACCGACCATCAGGATTTGTATCTGCATTAAACGTTTCGGCTCTTTTATGACGGTTTCCGGGATTATATAAAGTAATGAACTCCTTTAGATCATCCATTTTTAAGGGATTCTTCTTTAGGGTGTGGTGCACATTCGTCCGGTAATCGTAAACCCAAACTTCTTTGGTCCAGGGACTCTTACTGGAAGGCTTAGCATCCCAAAATAATACGTTTGCTTTTACCCCATTTGCATAGAAAATCCCCGTAGGTAATCTTAGAATGGTATGCAGGTCGGCGGTTTCCAGAAGCTTTTTCCGTACAGTCTCACCCACACCACCCTCAAACAGCACGTTATCCGGTAGCACCACGGCTGCGTGACCGGTGGTCTTTAACATAGATTTTATATGCTGGACGAAATTGAGTTGCTTGTTGCTGGTAGTTACCCAAAAATCCTGACGGTTATAGGTCAGATCCTCTTTTTCCTGCTCGCCGTCTTCGTTCGTGAAAGTCATGCTGCTTTTCTTTCCGAAGGGAGGGTTAGCTAATACATAGTCATATCGGATACCAGCATCTGCTATTAACGAATCAGTTGGAGAAATTGCCGTATCTGAATCAATGTCACCGATATTATGGAGGAACAAGTTCATTAACGCTAAACGCCGGGTTCCGGCGACGATTTCATTTCCATGAAAAGTCTTGTATTTTAAAAACTCCTTTTGTTCTTTATCCAGATCCTTGTGATCCGTGAGCCAGTCGTACGCAGCTAAAAAGAAACCACCTGTTCCACATGCAGGGTCGGCAATGGTTTTCATGGGTTCCGGCTGAAGACATTCTACCATCACCTTTATTAAAGGTCTCGGGGTAAAATATTGCCCTGCACCACTCTTGGTATCTTCTGCATTCTTTTCTAAAAGACCTTCGTAAATATCACCTTTGTCTTTTACACCCATCATCACCCAATGCTCCGCATCGATCAGGCTGATCAGCTTATATAGTTTAGCAGGATCCTGTATTTTATTCTGACTTTTAGTAAAAATCTGACCTAAAATACCTTTATCCTGTCCCAACTCTCTAAGTAGAATCGTATAGTGAGATTCGAGATCAGCTCCACTTTTAGATGTTAAGGTTTCCCAACTATATTCAGCAGGGATAGGCATCGTTCTGTTGTACGGTGGCCGGGTATATTCATCTGCCATTTTTAAAAACAGTAAATAGGTCAATTGTTCCAGGTAATCCCCATAACCTACTCCGTCATCTCTAAGAGTCTGACAGAATGCCCATACTTTATTAACTATACTAGAAGAATTGTTACTCATGATTTCCATATTTTTAAGGCCAATTCAGAGTAGCTTTCCCCTCTTTTTATGACATTGTTAAATTTAAAGTCATTCGATTTGCCTAGTTCGGAAGTAATCAGAAAACTAGAATTTTTGTAGCTATTTTTCTTTTTTGCAAAGGGGTTATTATATGCTTGGATATTTAATGACTCTCCTAATAAAGTCATATTGCCGATCAGGTTTACATGTTTTTTATGCTTTGGGAGGGCGTAACTTCCTAAGTATTCTTCCCAATTACCGTACAATATCTTTGACTTTTTGTCCTCAATTGTTTGGGGTATGATATGTTCAAGTTCTACCTCACCGCTTGACGAAACTATAAGTTCATTGGTATTTCCTCTTAAATGATATTCAATTGTAGCTAAGATATATTTTGCTCTGTCAACCAGTCTTCCTTTAAATTGATACTTAGGGAAGCTCAAGGCAAAATCTTCATCATCAGGCATGTAGTCATTCTCTCCAATAAATTGTTTTATTTCATTTAATAAGTCATCACTGCCCAGGAATTGAACCAATTTTGAAAATATATCATCATTGTCACTGGTCCTGTTTTCACAAATATGTCTCCTAAGCATTAAACTTTCAAGATATTCCAGAACCTGTAGCTTTGTTTTTTGTACATACTTTGGATCTTGCAAAAAATACATTAAGAAAATGTACGAGGGCTTTGATAATATGTTATTCAAATTGCTTATTCTTCTATTAATTTTTACGTCTTTGAAAGTTTCCTTTGAAATTTGTTTATAAGTTTCAGATAAATGACATAGACCAGTAAGGAATTCTATAATACTAATTTTGTTAGAGATAGTATCTTCAGAGTTAGAACCTGTCTCAACGTCATCCTCGTCGTCATCCTGCACACCATAATCATAGTATCCATACTCTCCCAGGAGGTCGGCATTCTCGACGTTCCGGAGATAATGTTTTTTGAATTCATAGATTAACTTGCTCATGCTTAACTTATGTTTAAGCGTGGCACACATAAAATGTCGGAGAAAGTCATCAGAATCCAGTTGATCCAGATTTGTTATAATCTCAGACCATAAGGATTTGACTTTATCCAGGGTATGGTCAGAATTTATTTTAGCTGCGTGACCTAGTAGGAAATTCTTGATTACATCTGTGGCAGTCAACCTCAATCCCCTGTTATTAATGGTCTCGAACAGCTTATAGGCATCCTGGGCCATGCCTACATCCAATCGGATGATAACAGCTGTATTTGTCAACTTAAAATAAAATCTATTAACTTCTTCGAATGTGAGTTCACTCAGCCATTCCCTATAACTTTCATATGCAGCAAGGATATTTGGGTTTGAAATATTTGTAGAATTTTTATGTAGTAACAGGTTCTCTATATCAATGTTATCCAGTTCTCCCAATCTAATCTTTGGTTTTTTCACATCATCTAAACCATTACAGGATAACATTTTTTCTATTTCCGTTGACTTCTCAAATTTGTCTAGGTTATAAAATACGTCGGCCAAAGCTCTTAAGAGGATGACGAGTGTAGTAAGTCTTTGCTGTCCGTCGACTAACTCGGGTTGATTTAAGCCTGCCGTATGAAAACTTGTATGTAGAATTACCATTCCAAATAAATGTCCATCATCATCTTTTAACATGTCTATATCTTCATACAGAGCCAAATATTGTTGAAATCCCCATGCATATCTTCTTTGATAAGGAGGTACAATAAATTGTTCATTCGGAGTAGCAAACAATTGAGCAATACTTAATTTGTTTGGAGTTATGTTCATATTTATATGATTGATATTCTTAAAATATATTCTTTACCCAGACTCAGTTTATAGTGCTTGTCCTGTAAGAGTTCTTTTGTTTTGGGGTTATTTACTAAGACATCATACAGATCTCTTGCTACCGCAGTGCCACTTATATTATTAATTACCTTAGTGTTTTTGATTTCCAAGTTGAAAGTGTAATCTGATACTTTTCTATCTCCTAAAGTTTCAAAGTCGTTCTTATTTAGACTGAGTGTCTCAGTTCCATTTACTGCTTTCTTAAGCAGCATTACAAAAACCGGGGAGTATTTCAACCAAAGAGGATAGTAGAGGTTACTGTTTTTCATATTAACTGTTATGACTGAAATAAGATTGAATATTTTTAACATACAAACTCCACTCTTCACGGTCCAGTTGATAAGCACCCCGTCCTCCCCGATAGAGTGGGAATAATGGACGTTCCAGATAATTATCAGAAACTTTTACCGGAAGTAGTTCTGGTTTTGTATAAAGTTCCCTAGGTTTAATTTTTTTTATTCCATCTGCTGTTAACACCTGGTACAATGGTGCAGCTGTTAAGAACACCGGTACAATTTTACTTATTGGTAATTGATCTAGTTCTGCTTTTAGATAAGGTATCCAAACCGCAGCAGCTTTGTTCCAACTCTTGTTTTTAGAAGTTTCTTCCTCAAAGTAGTTCTGACAAAGATTTTGTACATACACATCATTTAGGGACATACCAATGACTGCTAGATTTTTGAGAATACCCGCAAAGAAGCCTTTCAATAATGGTGTTTCAGTCTCTATACCGAAGGCATATTTCAGTTCCTTGTCATGGGTATTACTGGGATCACATCCAAGTACAATGGCTTTTATGTTTGACGGATCTTTACAGTAAGCATTCGGCCAGTTCAAAGTATCTGAAACAGGTAGACGGTCTATGTCCTTTAGTCGTGCAAGTACCTCTTGTTTCGTAGTATGATCCATGATGATTATTGAACAAGTTTCCCTTCAAATGCTTTCTTTAAGATACTCTGCCTTAAGGACTGAGACTGAAGCAAACTTTGGTTAATGGTTTCCTCCATTTTATCAGCAACCGATAGTCTGGACTCTATTTCCTGAATAACTCTATTTTGTTCCGCAAGAGCACATACTGGTACTTGACAAGCTTTCAACTGGGAAGTATTGATCCTTGGCCTTGTAGCTCCATGTACTTCCTTTACAAGTTGGTTGTAGACATCTTTAGTTGAAAGATAGTAAGTAAGATAGCTGGCATTGACTCTATCAGGATTAGCTCTAATACAAAAGCAGTCAGCTTTATTAACCGCTTTAGTTATGCCTTTTGGAAGTACCACTATGCGGATTTCTCCTATGATAAAAGAAGAAAATATAATATCACCCGCATTTACAGTATGTTTATCAATAGTGGAATATTTTTCTTCAGATACATATGTTTTATACTCATTTCTAAACTGTAATACTCCAATATTTTCTAACCGTATTACTCTTACACCTTCTTGTTTATAATCTATACTTTTTAGATTTGAGCCAAAGGGACCATCAAATATCTTTATTGCCAGATCTTGAACTTTTAGGAATACCCAGCCTTTTGGTAGTTCTCCATTGTTTACGTTGTCGTTAGTAAGTTTTCCCTCAAACGCCCACTTTAACACACTCTGCCGGTAAACTTTTAACTGCTGCTGAGCTGCTTTTAAGTTTTCTATACCCTTATCCAGTTCAGAAAAGAGTTCTTCGATTTTCGAGACTATCGTTTGTTGAGCTTTAAGTGAAGGCAGGGGGATTGTGACGTTTAATATATCCCCTTTACTAAGGTTGATTTGTACTGCTCCTTTTCCGAATGATTTATAGTAATTTCTTATAGTAGGTGAAGACAACACATACCTTAGATACTGGATATCCAACCTGTCTAGGTTAATGTTAAAGAACCGCCCAACCCGTTGATTCAAGAGAAAGCTTCTCCCGTCAGACTTGAAGAATGTGGGGACCCCAAGGATCTTAGTTTCAGTAGCCAAATCGGTCATAGCAATAACTATGTCTCCATCTCTTAAAAGATAGGAATCGTAAAACGAGCGGAAAACGTCTGGTAAATACTTGGAGTTATGATCTAAATCCAATTTGCCACCTCTCCTTAATTGACTCATCCGAAAGACCGACGTGCTAGAATGCTCTACGTAATCATTAGACTTAAACGCATAACCATTTTGCAGGTCACATAAATTACTTAACTTAACTAGTTCCCAGTTATCGGGAATACTTTTGTACATATTTAAATGTTATGCTGCTAATACCTCATTCAACTCCTCAATAATGCCATCCGTTTTATCTCCAAAGAGCTGCCACATCTTACCCAATCCCCCACTTTTATTGAAAGGATCTAACTCAAAATCTTCCCTCTCAAGATGGAAGGAATTTGCTATGTAATCTTTTATCATTCGTAACCACGTCATTTGCTCCTCGGTAAATTTCAAACTCCCGGCTTGCTGCTTAAATAACCAGTCTTTAAAGTTTTTATCTACCGTTTTATCATAATCTGTAAGAGAAGTATCCACACCCGATACTCTCCGGATCAGACTTACGAGTGCTACCAGTTCATTTTTTGGTGATCCATTGGTAGGTTCCAGTTGCTCATACGCTCTCCAAACTGGGAGGGTGGCTAAGTTAGGTGAACTGGTAGATAGTTTTTCATATAAGTCCTTAATCATTTTGTAGGTAAGCTCTCTTCTTTGGTATGGTTGACCATAAAATAACTGTAAGGCAGTAATCTCGTTCCGGTTATCTTTTATCCACTGTGTGAAATTATTTACAAGCGTTTGAGCAGCTTCAATCTGATCTTTTACCCATCCTATCTGGATAATTTCATCTATATTATGGTTATCAATGATCTGGTCGTACTTTTTCCGCACAACAACAATAAAGTTTCTCAGCTCAGGGCTATTGAACACATCAACTGCAGTATTAATCAGCACTTGCTTTTGTTCTGCAATGGCTTGTTCAATACTTTCAGGGGAACTACCGAGCATCTGTTTTCTAACTTTTTGTTGCAATTGCTCTATGGTATCCGGATCATGAGCATTCAATAGCTGCCGGACCACGTGATTGATGGTAAAACCATCTGCATTCTCCGCAAACCGGATACGTTCCTTATCATTGATTTGCCTGTCTAACCTGATCAACCGGTTGGCTAAAGTGGAAAGGATCTCCTCGGTAGTATTACCCATCGAAACATGATGAAGCAAATCTTTAAGGGATATACAGGGTGCTTTCTCCAAAGGTCTGCTATCGGTTTTCTGTGTACTTTCAACTCCTATAGCATCAATGATTACAAAGTGATCTTTCGTATATTTTGCTGCGGGAGTACCGGTTGCTTTTAACTGCTCTAAGGAACAGGTTCGGGTACCACGCCCTTTCATTTGCTCATAGTAACTGCGACTTTTTACATCCCGCATAAAGACCAACACTTCCAGGGGTCTGATATCCGTACCGGTCGCTATCATATCAACAGTTACGGCAATACGAGGATAGTAATCATTTCTGAACTGACTAAGTACGGTTTTTGGGTCTTCCTCGCTTTTATAAGTAATCTTTTTACAGAACTTGTTTTCTTCCGCAAATTCCTCGCGAACTATATCAATAATATCCTCTGCATGGGAGTCGGTTTTGGCAAAGATCAACGTTTTGGGGACCTCAAACAGTCCCTCTTTATCCATTCGGTCCGGAAACATATATGGTAGGTTCTCTCTGAAGGCTCTGATGATCGTACGGATCTGACTGGGATTTACAATGTCCTGATCGAGCTGTTTACCGGCATACTCTATGTCTTCATCTGTGTTTTCCCAAAACTTTTTCCGGGTTAATCGTTCCCGCTTATCTACTTTTTCGCCCAGAACGATTTTGCTTCCATCCTTAGTGATCTTGGTTTGTATAGTAAATACATTGTATGGAACTAATACCCCATCAATGACGGCCTTTTCGTAGCCGTAATCTGACACCAGGTTTTGATTGAAGTATGCAAAAGTCCTGTTATCAGGGGTGGCTGTTAAACCGACCTGGAATACATCAAAGTAGTCCAGCACCTGTTTCCAAAGATTGTAAATGCTGCGGTGGCATTCGTCAATGACTATAAAGTCGAAGAACTCCGGTGATATCCTTTCATTATATATTACCGGAAGTGGTTGTTTCGATATAAACCCGGACTCATTAGGGTTCGTTTCTTCAGCACTTTCCTCCAACTCTGTTCCCTTTAAGATTGAATACATCCGCTGGATGGTACTGATATAAACCTGATTATCAGGCGTAATGAAACTGCTCTTTAAACGGGTGGCACCATATAATTCCGTAAACTTCCGATTATCATCATTCGGAACATAGGCCATAAACTCTTGCTCGGCTTGTTCTCCCAGGTTCTTCGTATCAACCAGAAACAGAATTCTTTTTGCTTTCGCATATTTTAAAAGGCGGTACACGAAAGTGATTGCAGTAAAGGTTTTTCCGGAACCCGTTGCCATTTGTATCAGTGCTTTGGGTCTGCTTTCCTTAAAAGAGACATCGAGATTTTGAATCGCTGTCACCTGACAATCCCTTAAACCGGACGTAGGTAAATCGGGAATATCCTGTAAACGGCTTCGTAAAGATCTGCCATGTTTGATCCACTCTAAAAAAGTTTCCGGGCGATGAAAAGTAAATACCTCCCTTGACCGAGGTTTTGGATCCCGGTAATCTGTAAAACGGGTAATAACCCCAGTGCTTTCATATACAAAAGAAAGCGGATCATGATTACAGTATTTCAGTTTCGCATTTGCGTAATTGGTGGATTGGTCTTCTACCTCTATAAGGTGGTATCCCTCTTCCTCTCTTTTGGCCTCAATCAGCCCAACGGGTTTTTTATCTACAAATAGTAAGTAATCCGCAGGACCTACATCGGTCTGATACTCTCTTATTGCTACACCAAGTCCTGCGGCAAGGTTAATATTTTTCTTTGACTGAATGATCCATCCACACTGTGTTAGCTGACGGTCAATATTGTCACGGGATATTTGTTCAGGATTTTGGTTCAAAACGTCTTGTTTGGTATAGATAGAGTAAAATTAAAAAATTAACTTAGAATATAACCTTGTTATATCAGAAGAAATCTTTACTAACCAGTAATCCTAGTTGTTATAATCTTTATAAAGTTAAAACCCTTTTATTACTTCTGGAACCCACTCTAAGTAGTGGTACCTCCAACTTGGGACACTCGCCCCATCAAGGAAGGTTCGCTAATATCTAATCAGTTCACCACTACGAAAAGTAGTTCCGTAAATTGTAGAATCCACTCCTCTGGCGACACAGCAGAAACAATGATTACTAGCATGAAAACTAATAATACACTACCAGTGTAAAAGACTGCATCCTCATTTCTTTTGTAGTGACTATTGTTTCTGCCTTGACCCATAGATGATGGTAAATCATGCCTTAGCAAAATACCTCGTTCTCCAGGAGGAATAAGAATGCCCGGTTTTGTCATTTCATTTAAATACCTCAACTAAGAATACTTCCGCTCAGTATCAAGTTCTACAATCGACTTTTGCTGAGTTGTTTAACTCGGTTTTCAACTATAGGTTCGCTTGGTCAGATCCGGAAAGCTCAATTCAACATATAACTCAAATGACCCTTTGCTGGTGTAAAACTGTCCTTTGGGTAGTCAATCACTTTACAAGCTCTGGAAGTATTCTGATACTTGGCAAGTTTTAAAGCTCCTAACTTGTTACTGATCGTTTTTTGTTATGTTTTATTGACTTTAATCTTTGTTCAGGTTTACGTTTTGACTAGATATATATATATATGAGTTGATTTAGTTTAATTCCATTTTGCGAATCCTGTTTTCTCCATTATTGCATATATATAATATATTGTCAACCACTGCCATGCCCATAGGGAAATTCAATCCATCGGTTGTCACAGGTGGCAATCCACCGTCTCCATGGGTGTCCGTATCCCATATATTAGAAACAAAATTTGTAGTTTGATTAGTCAGAAGTGATAAGCTATTTAATTTAAAGGTGTATGTAGCTCGAACATACCTTGCATCGGTATCATTATAATAAATCTGATCTTTATGAATTGTAATACCTCTTACAGTCATAAAAAAGTCTGTTTCCCACCATGGCCCACGTTTGATTGTAGTTACGACGCCTTTCTGAGTAATTTTACGAATGCTTGGTCCATAACCTCCGCTGACGTATATATTTCCAGATGGATCAAGCGTAATAAATTCTGGATTATTAAACTCTGCCTGACTCCCGGTTCCATCTTTTGGCTCAGGGCCGATGACGCCCGTTTCACTATCAAATTGTGGATCAAAAGTCCTATCACCGCCTGCAAGCGTACTTACCTTTCCATTAGACAATATACGAACGGCATTATTTCCAGTGTCCATGATATAAACACAACCATTCTTGTCAATAACTAGCCCATGTGGTTGATAGAAAGTTGCTTTTAACGCAACACCATCCTTCATCACTAAGCTTGTTCCATCTCCAGCTACAACAGTAACTAAATTTCCATCACTGCTTATTCTTTTAATTTGATTCCCGTCGGATATCAAAACGCATCCATTTTTTTCAATTGCGATACCACTAATATTACTAACTCCATGTGAAGATGTTTTGGCATCGAAGAATGTAGTAACTATGCCACTAGGAGTAATTTTCCTTATTCGATAACCTGGGTAAATACTTTCGGGTCTCCTGCTTTCCACGACAAACAATGATTTATCCGGGCCAACCGCTAGAAGAGTAGGGTTTTCAAACTGTGCTTCTAATGCAGGTCCATCTTTATAGCCCGTTGTTGAACCAGCATACACTTTTAGGATGGATTCTTCCTGGGGTTCGATATCAGCTTCGGGTTCCTTTTGGCAAGAACAAATGAACAAAAGACAGATTAATAGTACGCTGTAAAGATTTGATTTTGAATGCTTCATAGGTTTAATGATTTTTGTTGTAGTTAGATTTCATCAAGCTACACAAAGGATTCTTATACGTACATGCTTTGCACTAAAAAAAGGGTGAACGGTAGGTATTTTTGAGGGAACGGTAATAGAACTACCAAATGCGATTATCTACTAATCCCATTTTGCTAGCCGCCTTTGAGTTGATGGAGGGTAGAAAAAGAGAAAATGAAATGCGATCCTTAAATAGGTTCACCTACGAAGATGTAATCGCGAGGGAAATCATAAAATAGGTAGGTGCACTTGAATTTCAAATGCCTTTATAGAAGGAAGCTAATTGATCCGCAGTCTTGCACAACTAACTCTTAGAATAAGTTTTGACTATTAATAACTCATTTAACTTTGTTCTTATAATACTCAACTACTCGAATGGATAAAGCCTCTACTAACACCTTTAAATCCTCTGCTTTTTGATGACCAGCTTTCAGACCTTCAAGAGGGTCTCTAATCTGTAAACGTTTAAAGAAGTCTTCAGCCCCCTTTGTAATTCTTCCGTATTTATCTAATAGTTCTTCGGGAGTGTACCAGTGCCGGTCTTGCGGATCGAAAATCCAATACTTTTTGGATAACGCCTCCTGTACTATCTGAGAACAGGACTTAATAATAGGTCGCTCATCCGCAGGTACCTGGGTAAAATCGTGATCAAAACTCGATCGCCTGCTGTCGTCTCTGTACTTTCCTGCCATGGTTCAAAATTACTAAAAATATTAGTGTCAGCTATGTCTTAAATAGAAGATATCAGGAATGCTTATTAGATAAGGTTTTATAAATAGAAGAGGGTACTAAAATCTACTTTACATTTCAGTGGTTTTTATTTGAACAGGTTAAACCGTCTCAAATCAAAGTAGTAAAGCATAATACAGCATAACCTGTGGAACGCAAGTTGTTCATATTGAAAATTTAACTAAAACGAATATATTTGACGAAAAATAAAAATATGAAAAGAGAAGCTAAGAGAGTTTTTTTCAGTAGAGTTGATGATAATTATAGACAGTTATTAATAGCAGCTTCAAATTCTCCACATTTGAAAAGGATCTCGTCTGTTACAAATACAGTTGATTTACAAAGTATATCGTTTGATATTTTAAATGACTTACTTCCAAAGAAGACCTTCCAAGTGATTGCAGATTCTACAGGAAGAAAGCTAGAACATACTATGGTGTCTATAAATGAAGGTAGGGAATTAGTAGGAAAAGCATTTAAAACTCCTATGAATTCCAATGAAGTTAAAGTGTACCATCTTGAATACTCTTTCGACACCACCGGGGAAAAGTCATGTCTGGATAATACAGTTAAATACAATAGTAGGGAATTGCCTATTAGCTTTATTTCCAATAAACTTCTTATGCATTACTATTTTCAAGGAGAACCAGAAGATGTAGCTCAGGACATACAAAGGGAGAAAAACCAAGTTGTGGAATTGATAAATACCAATCAAAAGGAGGTTGATGACTTTTTTACCTCAAAACGTGATTCGTTTCTTGCACATATCAGATTGGCAGCCAATGATAGGTTATTAGAAATGAAGAAATTAGATGACGATACAAGCTTATTCTAAGACTTACAATCTTGGAGCGGCGTCCCTGAGTTCTTCTGAATTATACTCACCAAGTCCTCTTAAGTATCTTAGGGTTACTACGATAGTTGAATGACCCAAAAGCTTTTGCAGTAAGTAGATATCTTTCGTTCTCCGGAAAACATCCACTGCTGCGGTATGTCTAAAGGAGTATATGGTATGGTTCTTTTGTACAAGACCCTGTTTGTACATATTTTTCCAGGCTCTCGACCAGGCTGTGTTAAAGTAAGAAGGGTTATAATAATCTGTAGATAAAGTAAACAAGTTGGTATCATGTAGTAAACCGGGTATCAATTGTAAAACAGATCTTACATAGTCCGGGACATACACCACTCTTACTTTCCGACCCTTGTTCTCACTTCCTGAGAGATGTATTTCGCGAAAGTCATTTTTGAAGTGAACTCCCTTAAGTAATCTGACTTCTTGATGTGGTCTCAGGAAGCAACCGTAACTGATCAGACAACATAGATATAGGTTAAAGTGATGGGTCTTTAGATAATCTAAGATTTTGAGTAGTTGTTCTCTCTCATAGATCCTGTGGAGTTTTGAAGTGGTTCTCCTTACAGAAGTTTCCCGAACTACTTCTATCGTTTTCTGAATGGTTTTGCCTACCGAATTAAACAGTACGCCCAGAGTTCTTCGTTTATTCATGTAATAGGTGCCCGAGGAATTGTATCGGGTGAGGAAAAGTTCAATCCTTGGAAGTGTTATCTCTGTTATAGAACCGATTTTCTCCGCATCCGTTAGGAATTCCATGAAGTGATTATAAATAGAGCGAAGATCTGTCTTATAGGAATCACTGAGATCTGAATCCAATTTCCTGTTTAAAACATCCATCAGTACAGTCAGAGTGGAAGCTAAAGGAGTTACGGTATCCGGTTTAACAGCAGGGTAGGAGTTGTTTTTTAGAGCATTCTTCAGTTTAAACCTTAACTCTTCCAGGAGCCTGTCCCTATCCTGTATAGACTTAGTATGATTTGGGTTGATGTTCAGATTCAGTCTGTGGCCGTTAAATTCTCTTACTCTCTTCCCATTAAAGTAAAACGTGATATAAGACCTGGTTTTAAGACTATTACTGGTAATAATTTTGGGTTCTGTGTACATTGATTTGGCACGTTACGTGGCCCGTTTTAACGTTACAACCATAAAAACCCGTTTTAAACCATAGCTCAGTTGGTAGAGCAAAGGACTGAAAATCCTTGTGTCGCTGGTTCGAATCCAGCTGGCACCACAAAAAAAACCTCAGAGAAATCTGAGGTTTTTTTGTTTTTACGCCTTTAAAATGTACTGTAAACTTCCTTACTAACCGTTTTCAAGACTATGGATCTATTAGATAAATAATCTTTTAAAGTTATTTTCAGCTTTAGTTAAGTCGCAAGTGACGCATATTTGACGCATTTTTACATCCTCCCCTCATTCGTAAACCTATAAAATCTTTCACTGGTCAGTATGATGTGATCTAAAATGAGCCACTGCCTCATTAGCCCTGATTCATTTTTCAATGGGCTTGAAATATTTCGTATTTCCTCAGAGCTTAACATTTTAAAGAGTAAGAATGGCCATCGTTCTGGAATAATGTATTCGTAATTTGGTACAAACAATATTCTTTAAAATTTATGTTTTTCGCTAAAGCTAAATAATGAGGTAGAGTCATAAAATGAAACGCTTATGTTACCGAATAAATTTGTAATCCTTGAAATCTCAGATTTTAAAGATTCTTCAGACTTATCATGCACATACAGTGATGTTATTAAATTATTAGGATTTGCTTGGTTTATCCAGTCAACAATATGTTTATCGGATGATTGAAAAGCCGATCCATATACTACTAAGTCAGACTTGTCATTTTTCTTTAAAGCATTACCACAGGATCTGAGATAATAGTTGTTATTTATAGCATTAAATTTATCATCAGGTTTTCCTTCACAGACAAACAAAGGGATGTTCCCGTTTGCGATCTCCATTCTTAGCATCCTAATATATTCATCATCCTCACCACCTTTTCTAAATTTATATGTCATGCCACGGTCGTGGTATAAAAATAATGCTCCATGTAAGTAATATATTTTTCTGCAATTTTCATAATCATCACCAATACCTAACCTGTGCTTACCCATATCGACATAAAACTCGTCTTGAAAAGATGCACTCTGTATTAATTTAAGGTCGATTAAGTTGTTATTGGCTAATATTATCTTGTATAAGAAAACATCATAATTAGTCGTAAAGATATTTCTAAATGGCATGAAGTCTACGGCTAGAGATCTGAATATTGAAGGGTTAACATCTCTATACAAAGGGTGAGTCTCACCAATCGTTCTTATTAACCCTTCTTTTAGTCTTTCGACGACAGGTGATATCGCAGAATAATCTAAACCCAGTATAGTACCAACGTGCTGTGTATTGTTCAAAGCTTCCATTACGTATTCGAAATTTGATGTATTGAAAGCTTTAAACAATTTAATGACATCAGATCCGCAATCTTCAGAAAACTTAGTAAACAAGCTATTATAGGATAGTGCTTGAAATAGATTGATGGAAAAGCCATTGCCTATGAAAATGTCAGTATTGTCGAAGGTGTTTCCGTAGTCAGGCCATTGGGATATGCCTATAGACTCAAGCTGTTTATTTGATAGCATTTGAATTATAAGTACTTAATAGAATTCATGTTTAAATGTAACTTCTTAATATTTAAGACATATCATTAAATTAAGATAAAAGGGTGAACGGTAGGTATTATTGAGGGAACGGTAAAACTAAATTCATTAAAAGCTCGGAGATTAATTGATTTCTAGCATTCCTATCTCTATGAGCTGAAAGAGAGTCAAATAAGATGAAACTGAAAGGCGATACCTTGATATATTCTTCTTTGTGAACATGAGTGGAGGCTTATGTTTTGATAAGAAATTAAAGTGTAAAGATTTAAATCTATGACAGCACGAAGAGGCTGATTCGGAGTCTCGCATTACTAGAGTTGCAGACGGCTTATAAAGTGCTGAATTAAATGAAGCTCGTTTTTAAAACAGTTAAATTCTGTTAAAAGTTATAGCAAAAAACAAGTAAGAACGCACAAAAAAACCTCAAAGAATTTGAGGTTTTTTTGTGCACTTTATGTCTTTTATACTGATTTTACTTTATTGCATATCTTTTAATAAACCGATCAGATCATTTACCGGCAGGGGTTTGTTCAGTACCGTTTCAACATAGGGATTGTGATTGGCCTTTTGAATATCGTAGGGATCTAAGGTGGAAGAAAGCATAATGATCCGGGTTTTCTCTTTGATTTTTTCAGGTAAATTATCGTATTCGTTAAGGAATCCAAAACCATCCATATCAGGCATTCTAACATCCAACAGGATAATCAAACCTTTTTCTAATTCATCCTGATGTTCAACAAGCCAGCTAAGTCCGTTTGCCCCGCTGTTTGCCAGATGAATATCAGCCGTATTGAGCCTGTTCTTTAATAATAGCGCACTTACCGGTAAGTCAATCTGACTGTCATCGATGATCAATATTTTTTGTTTAATCTCCATGTCTTGGGCGGTACTTGCGAACTGCATAAAATTAACTTTTTTAATTCAAAATGATTAGCTTAATAAAATATACTAAATTTTTAAGCTTTAATACAACCCTTAATACATTTCAGAGCTCATAATGTTTATCTGATTATCCCGAAAATTAACTTTTGACATTAGGGCATTAAGAAGTATTATTGTTTTAAAGTATTTAAAACCCGTAACTTATTTACAAAGGTCTAAAATTCATCAATCCATACATCATTATCATTGCAACGCTCATGAAAAAAGTTTTATTGTCTGTATTTCTGCTGCTTGCAAATTTTGCATATTCAAAAGATGATCCATTCAAAAATAAACTTTTTAAACTTCCTAAAGGAGTAACTTCAAAAGACTACGTTCCCGGAATGTTGATTGTTAAATTTAAAGCTTCTGCAAAAGCAGAAAACCAGGTATTTACCAATCCGATGGGAGCATTAACTCTTTCAAATAGATCCGTTGCTATTACATCAATCCAGCAAGTATTCAAAACTATAAATAACCCCAATACCCGTTCTGCATCCACATCTGCATTTGCGGGAATTACAAACGGATTAGACCGGATTTATGAAGTGAAATTTTCTGACAGTCTGAATATTGAAGAGCTTGCCAATGATATCCTTCAGAATAAAAATGTGGAATACGCGGAGCCCCGCTATATTTATTATCATCAATATATTCCCAATGACGCTCTTTTTTCTGTCAGGCAGAATTATTTAAATCAGATAAAAACTCCCCAGGCCTGGGATATCATTAAAAATTCATCAAATGTGGTTATCGGAATTGTTGATTCCGGATCAGATCTCGTTCACCCGGACCTTGCGGCTAACATATATTTAAATCAGGCCGATCCTGTTAATGGATTGGATGATGACCGTGACGGATATCTGGATAATTACAGAGGCTGGGATCTGATAGGTAATAATGCCGGAAATATCAAAGAAGATAATAATCCCCAGGTTACAAGTGATAGTACTGACCATGGTGTGCATGTCAGCGGCATTGCTTCGGCAGTTTCGGATAATGGAGTAGGGGTGGCCAGTGCGGCTTTTAATGCCAAACTTTTAATAGTTAAGGTGGGAGCCGATAACAACCCGACAGCAATTTACAGGGGATATGAAGGAATAAAATATGCTGCTGATCACGGTGCCCAGATTATTAACTGCTCCTGGGGTGGTCCGGGCGGAGGTGCATTTGGTGAGGATATTGTGGCCTACGCCTTAAGCAGAAATTGCCTGATTGTTGCGGCTGCGGGTAATGATAATACGGATGAACCGGATTATCCGGCATCATATAGCGGCGTACTTTCTGTAGCCAGCGTAAATGCCAATGACGTAAAAAGTAGTTTTTCCAATTTCGGTCCCCAGGTGGATATTTCGGCCCCGGGTTCAGGAATATATAATACGCTGAACGGGAATAGATATGGTTCTAAATCCGGAACTTCCATGTCGGCTCCAATGATTGCCAGCGTGGCTGCACTGGTTAAAGCTCGCTTTCCTGATCTGAATATGCAGCAGGTTGGAGAACAAATGCGGGTAACTGCTGATAATATAGATGCGCTGAATCCCGGCTTTACAGGTGAATTGGGAAAAGGACGGGTGAATGTGTTAAGAGCAGTTACCGAGAGCAGTCCTTCTGTACGAAACCAGCAGATTATACTGGCTGATAAAGCAAACGGATCTATCCCGGCAGGTGATACCCTGAGGATATTTTTTAATATTAAAAACTTTCTGGCGCCCGCGAATGGCTTAACGTTGAATCTTTCTAGTACCAGCACCGATGTGGAGGTAATTGATAATCAGGTGAGCACCGGCAATTTAATGACGCTTGAAAGCCGTAATAATGTGGGACCATTTAGGGTTTTTGTAAAAAATGGTACACCGGATAACAGAGATATTATTTTTAAAATACTGTACTCAGCCAATAATAATACCTATTCAGATTTCGAACAATTCCAGGTTACTGTTTCCAGAGATTACCAGAATGTAGAAGTAAATCAGATATCAACCACCATGACCAGTAACGGGCGGGTAGGCTACAGTTCTGCCGAAGCTCAAAACGGACTGGGATTTATTTATAAAACGGAATCATTATTATATGAAGCTTCTTTAATGATTGGAAATTCGGCTACCAAAGTTTCAAATAATACAAGAAATGATTCCGGATCGAGTGATGAACATTTTGCCAAACGCTTAAGAGTAACCCGAAATGTGAATTCAACAGCTGCATTTGTAGCAAATTCAGAATTTAACGATTCCAGAAACCCTAATCCTTTAAACGTATATGTAAAACACCGGCAACTGGCGTATGCAAATGCGCCCGATGATAAATATACAATTGCGGAGTATGATATTCAGAATACCGGCTCAACAGATCTTTCGGGTGTTTATATCGGATTATTTACCGATTGGGATGTGGATGATAATGGGAGAGATGTAACTAAATACGATGCTATAAATGGGATGGGCTACGTTTTTGGAAAAAATGGAGGAACTCCATTTACTGCTGTAAAACTATTGACCAATATAGATAAAGCGAGTTACTATCCTTTATCTTACCAGGTTTCGGGCGATCCGCTTGAGACCGGCGGAGGATTTACCATTGCCGAAAAATACCAAACCCTTTCAAGCGGGATAAAGGCAAGCAGCTTGGGCGAAAGTTCAGCAAATGGCTACGATGTAATGTTTGTAATTGGTGCCGGACCCTTTAATATCCCGGCAAACGGATCTGTTAAAACTGCTTTTGCTTTTATTGGCGGAGATGATCTTAAAGATATTCAAAACAGTGCGGTGGCAGCGCAGAATAAATATAATATTTTATCAGGATTAAGTCCGGTAGATCCAAGCGCAGCTTCGTTTGAGCTGAAGCAAAATTATCCAAACCCGGGTGCTGATGAAACGAATATAGAATTCAATATTCCGGAAGAGTCGGCAGTTACGTTATCACTGTATACCATTCTGGGTAAAAAGGTTAAAACGCTGCTCAGTGAAAACTTAAATCCGGGTGCGTATAAAATTGCAGTAAACTTGCAGGAGCTTGAAAGCGGAATTTATCTCTACAAAATGCAATACGGAAATAAATCCAAAACTCTAAAATTGATGGTGGCCCGCTAGTTATTGCAGGTGATAGCAAATTCGGCAGCGGGGTTCATAACTCTCTTTTTCACCCAGCAGAATTTTTGAATCGCTTGCCGCTGTCCGGTATGAATATGTTGCCGGCGCACCGCACTGAACACATACTGCATGCACTTTTGTAACCAGTTCTGCAATGGACATAAGTGCAGGCATGGGGCCAAAAGGCCGTCCCTGAAAATCCATATCTAAACCTGCAATAATTACCCGAATACCCCGGTTGGCTAATTTGTTGCACACGTCCGGAAGTTCATCATCAAAAAACTGGGCTTCATCAATACCAACAACTTCTGTGTTGGCTCCCAGTAATAAAATAGATGCCGCATTTTCTACCGGAGTTGAGTGGATGGAATTTCTGTCATGAGAAACCACTTCGGTATCGTCGTATCTTACATCTGTTTTGGGCTTAAATATTTCTACGTTTAGCTTTGCAATCTGAGCTCGTCTCAACCTTCGGATTAATTCTTCTGTTTTGCCCGAAAACATAGATCCGCAGATTACTTCTATACTTCCACCTAATTCTTTTCTGCGCTTAAAATTGTGTTCGCTAAACAGCATGCCTGGGTAATGATTGTAATTATTTCGCGACTAATATCAACAATTCAGATGAAATTGGGCGTTTTTTCCTCAACAATATTCAGCCCAAAGGGGATTGGCTAAATAATTGTCTCTATCTTTATCAGCGATAAACAGCAGAGCCAGATCGGTTTATTTATTGCTAATCTGCCAATAATTAAAATTCATTACCGTTATTTTTAATGATGAACAAGCAAATAATTTTTAAGAAAATTGGATATATAATCTCCGAAATCACTGAACAATATCAATATCTTTCAGAAAATCCGGAGAATTTGAATGAACTGGAGCTTGAATTATTTGTGGCTAATTCGCATTTCCTTTCAGAGCATATTTCAATTCTTAATAAAATCAATGCCCAAAGTCAGCCACCTGCTGTCCTGAATTCTGAAACCAGTTCGATTCCCGAAGAAACTGTTATCCTTGAAATACCTCAAGAAGCTTACAAAGAAGAAGCGGAAATAGTTAAAACGGAGGAATCCGTTACCGACTGGAGTTTTAAACTGGAATCTGAAAATTTACAGCAAGAGAGAGAAGAAATCTATACGGAAATTGAAACTACAGAAAAGGTAGATTTCATAATTCCATCAGAAATGAAAGATTCAGAAATGGAACTTTCTGAAGATCAGATTCCCTTTATTATGGACAAAACTAGTGTGGATGCCGGTGATTTTTCTGAAAGTAAACAAGATAATTACTCAGATATACAATCTTCAAACTTCGGTAATGGGCACAATCGGGAAGAGGAGCAGGCTTTACCTGAGATAGTTAGGGAAATAGTAATTCCTGAAGTTGCTGATATAACTCATAAAGTTCCTACCATTAATGATTTATTATCGGGCCGGTCTGCACAAAATACCGTTTCCGCACAATTCAGAACCAACAGTATAAATGACCTTAAAAGCATTATCAGCTTAAACGACAAGTTGTTGTTTGTTAAAGATTTGTTTAACGGATATAGTCTTGCATACAGTGAAGCTATTGAACTGGTTAACCGCTTTGATAATTTTGAAGATGCTGATAAGTTTCTTCAGCAAAATTATGCAGCTAAAAATGGCTGGCCCGAAAAACAGCACAGCGTGGATAAGCTGTATGAAGTTTTAAACAAGAGATTTAGTTAATGTTATACCTTGGTATTTCCTTGGGATGCTTTTATACGGACTTTAAACTCAAAACTAAATAATTCCCATTCTGTTCGAATCAAGCTTTAACAGGATAAATAATAAGATTGTAAAGCTCCATAATGATGATCCACCGTAGCTGATAAATGGAAGCGGAATACCAATTACGGGAGCTAATCCCACGGTCATGCCGATGTTGATGAAGAAATGGAAAAAGAGGATAGATGCAACCCCGTAGCCATAAATTCTTGAAAAGGATGATCTTTGCCTTTCGGCGATATTAATGATCCGCAAAAGCAGAAAAAGATACAGGCCGATTACCACAAAACTGCCAACAAAACCCCATTCCTCTCCGATGGTACAGAAGATAAAATCTGTGCTTTGTTCCGGAACGAAATCATACCGTGTTTGTGTGCCCTTTAAGTAGCCTTTGCCCAGCAATCCGCCGGAACCAATGGCAATTTTACTTTGGTTCACATTGTAGCCTTCGCCACGCAAATCCTGAACTTTTCCTAATAATACGTCAATACGGTTTCGCTGGTGAGATTGAAGAATGTTATTGTAGGCAAAGTCTACCGTGAAAATATATGCCACAGAGATTAAAAATCCAACAATAACTACTCTGATAAAAGATCGGTTTCGTTTATAATTATAGATGAGTAATGCGCCAATAACCACGAGGGCAAGAATCAGATATAATTTACTGATTAAAAGCACCAGCACAAACAAGGCGATAAATAAGGCACCGATAATTAGAAAATATCCGGATAGTCCTTCACGGTAAAGCACGAAAATAAGGGCGAAAAAGGTAAGTGCAGAACCTGTATCAGGCTGCAGCATAATCAAACCCATGGGCAGCAAAATAATGGCGGCACAAATACTTTTTGTTTTTAAATCCTGAACCTTGACATTATTCATGCTTAGATAACGGGCTAATAGCAGGCAGGTAGCAAATTTGGCAAATTCAGAAGGCTGCAGCCTGAAGCTTCCAATCGGGATCCAGGCCTGGTTTCCTCCAACATTTCGGCCAACAATAAGTACCAGTATAAGCAGCAGGAGGGTAATGCCATAAAATACAGGAGAGAACGTGTTGAAAAATTTGCTGTCCATCAGTAATATAACCAACCCAATAATTAATGCTGATACAATAAAAATCAGCTGTTTACCGTAATTGGTATCCAGATTGAAGATGCTGGGCTTTTCCGGATTATATACAGCCGCATGGATGTTAAACCAGCCAATGATACACAGCGCCAGGAAAACCAGTATGACTATCCAGTCTACATTAAAAAAAGGGCTGCGCTGATTATTCATTTACCGCTATAGAATTTGTACTTACTGCTTTTATTTTTTTTGGAGTTACCGTGTCCTTTTTGCTGGTATCCGGCTTTTGCTTAACCGGAGCTTTAGGTTTTAATAAAGCGCCTGGTAAAAGGTTGGCTTCAAATAAGCGATCTAGATATTCTTTGGGCCGGGTTATAGACTTACGAATATATTTTTCGACCATTAAGCTTGCAATTGGCGCAGACCAGGTTGAACCGAAACCGGCATTTTCAACTACTACAGCTATGGCTATTTTAGGATTATCTCTCGGAGCAAAAGCAACAAATACTGAATGATCATCTCCATGCGGATTTTGAACAGTTCCGGTTTTTCCGCACATTTCAATGCCGTTAATTTTTGAATAAATAGCGGTACCGCTGGGTTCATTAACAACCTGGCTCATACCATTAATTACACTACCAAAATATTTCGGATCAATACCTACATCATTCTTTTTAGTGTATTCTGCTTTAATTACTTTTTTTGCGCCGATAGCCTGAATGAGATGGGGCTTGTAATAATATCCACGGTTGGCTACAATTGCCATCACATTGGCCATTTGCAGCGGAGTTATTCCTAATTCTCCCTGGCCAATTGAAAGTGAAATATTAAAGCTGGAGCCCCATTTATCGCTTTTAAATATTTTGGTGTAATAATCAGCAGTAGGCAGCATTCCCTTGCGTTCGGCCGGAAGATCAATTCCTAACTTATCGCCGATACCGAATTTAGAAACAGCACCCCGCCATCTTTTATAGGCATTAACCGGTCTCATTCCCGCCTTATCGATCATCAGATTATATGTATATCCGTAATACGTATTGCAAGATTCCTTTATCGATCTTTCCAGGTTCACAGAGCCGTGAACGTGCGTGCATTTCATCACCCCGCGGCTGCTGTAACGATAACCGCCCGGGCAATAATAAGTTGTATTGGGATTTATTAATCCAAATTGCTGAGCCACTAAAGCATTGACTACTTTAAAAATAGATCCGGGAGGATATTCTGCCTGGGTTGGACGAATGAACATTGGTTTTGAAGGTTCATTCAACAACTTCATGTAATTATTTCCTCTCTGGCGCCCCACCATCATGTTCGGATCATATCCCGGACTGCTGACAAAAGAAAGAATTTCGCCGGTTGAAGGTTCTATAGCTACAATACTTCCGATTTTATTTTTCATCAGCTTTTCGCCAAATTTCTGAAGTTCTTTGTCTAAGGATGAAATCATCTGCTCACCCGATACGGCCAAGGTATCATATTTCCCATCTGCAAAATGACCTTTGGGACGGTTCAAAGCATCAACCATTAAGTTCTGAACTCCACGCTTGCCTCTTAATAATTCTTCGTAAGATTTTTCAACTCCGCTGATGCCAATATAATCTCCCTGACTGTAAAATCCATTGGAACTTTCAATAACTTTCTCGGATACTTCGCCGATGTATCCCAGAAACTGTGCTGCAGTACTATCCGGATATCGTCTAACCGTACGGTTCTGGACAAAAAAACCGGGGTATTCAAAAAGATGCTCCTGGAATTTGGCATACGTTTGAGCAGATAATTGCTTTTCGAAAATAGAAGCCTTGTAGGGTGAATAATTGGTTGACTTTTTAAATCGCTTATCAAAACCAGCTTTATCTATACCAATCAGACTGCAAAATAGTAAGGTATCAAAGGGCTGCACCTCTCGTGGGATTACCATTAAATCATATACAGGTTCATTTTGAACCAGTATTTGTTCATTACGATCCAAAATTATACCTCTTGCTGGATAAATGAGAATTTTGCGAAGAACATTGTTATTGGCCGAAAGAAAGTATTGATCACTGATAACCTGGATATAAAAAATCCTTGCTAACAATATAATCGCGATAGCAATAAATATTCCCTGTATTACAAACTTTCTGGCAAAAAATCTATTCATTATCGCATTTTCTTACGGAAAAATATAAATTCGGCAAGCAGCATTAATATCACCGTGAATAAAGAACTAAAAATTACACGCAATAGTGTATATCCAAATTCATAAAAGCTGAAGGTTTCGAACGTGAACAGTATTAAGTGATGAGAGAAAGTAAGAATGATCGCATAAAAAATGAACCACCTGAATCCCATAATTCCTAAACTCGGGTCGGGTTCATTATCAAAACCATCCCGCTGTACCGTAAGGCTAATAAAAATGATCCTTACAAACGCCAGTACAGAACAGGCGGCGGCATTTAAGCCAAGCGTATCATAAAAAACGTCGACAGTTAATCCTGTAAAAAATGCCAGTAAAAACAAAAGTCCGTTGGGTATTTTAAAGGGCAGGAGCAGGATAAACAGAATGTAAAGGAATGGTACAGCCAGGTTATAATAGCCCATGTTCTTAAGCAGAAATACCTGCAGAAAGATAAGTACTATAAAGCGGATTAAATTAACCAGAATGACCCTGCCCATTTTATTCGGTTTTGTTTTGAGATTCCAGTTCGTTTTGTTCTCCGGAAAGTAAATTATTTACAACATACACATATTGAAGTGTCGAAAAATCTGTTGAAAGCTGAATTTCAATATCCAAAAAGCTATCGCCACCCTTGATTCCGGTTTTGGTAATACGGCCGATTTCAAGGCCCGCAGGGAACAATGAATATCCTGAAGTTGTTACCAAATCTCCTTTTTTAACCGATACATGATTTGGGATATCTTTTAAAATCGCCAGACGGGAATCGTAGTTTCCTTCGCCCCAGATTAGTGAACCAATATTATTGTTTACGCTGGCACTTATCCGCGTATCATTATGTAATAAAGACTGAATGGTAGAGAAATTTGGGGATACATTTAATATAATTCCTACAATTCCTTTAGAGCTGATTACGCCCATTCCTTTTTTAATTCCATGCCTGCTACCGCGATTTATGGTGATGTAGTTGTTTTTCTGATGAATGGATTTGTTCACTATTTTAGCAACAATGTAGGTGTACTGCTGTAATTTAACACTGTCTTTTACTTCTCCCTGAACTATACTGTCATTAAAATAAGATTCTTTTAAGGCAGCTTTGAGTTTTGCATTTTCAGCAGCCAGGCTATCATTTGTACTGCCCAGATTCAGGTAATTGGTGAAATTATTTATCCGTTCATAAGCTGTTCCAACCAATTGATTAGATGAATTTAAAGTACTTGCCCGCTGATAGGAATTGTTATTTACAAGCAATATAAATGAAATGACCAGGAAGATGATCAGCAGAAAAAATGCGTTGTACTTGCTGATAAATATCCAGACGTTACGCATAGTTTGATTTTAGAATTTAGAAAATAGAGTAGAGGTTTGAAATCTGAGCTGTAAATCTCAAATCTCAAACCTCGTATCTCAAATCTTTTTACTGCATTAAGAATTTAAAGCCATGAATGTTTTTAAGCGCAATTCCTGTTCCGCGTACTACAGCACGCAAAGGATCTTCGGCAACATGTACCGGAAGTTTAGTTTTTGAAGCTACACGCTTATCCAAACCACGCAATAATGCCCCTCCGCCTGTAAGATAAATTCCGGTTTGGTAAATATCTGCTGATAACTCTGGGGGAGTTATCTCCAATGCTTTTAAAATTGCTTCCTCAATTTTTGAAATTGATTTATCTAAACAATGAGCAATCTCAGTATAGGATACGGTAATCTGCTTGGGTACGCCGGTCATCAGGTCACGTCCCTGAACAGCGAAATCTGCAGGCGGATCAGAAAGTTCTGGTAATGCAGATCCCACTTCAATTTTTATTTTCTCAGCAGTACGGTCACCAATCATAATATTATGCTGGCGGCGGATGTACTGAACAATATCACTGTCGAAATTATCTCCGGCAACGCGGATAGATTGATCACACACAATTCCCGAAAGAGCAATTACAGCAATCTCTGTAGTACCACCGCCGATGTCAATGATCATGTTTCCCATAGGTTCTTCAACATCAATTCCAATTCCTACAGCTGCTGCCATCGGCTCATGGATGAGGTATACTTCTTTTGCTCCGGCAATTTCGGCAGAATCTCTTACGGCACGTTTTTCCACTTCGGTAATTCCGGAAGGGATACAAATAACCATACGTAAAGATGGGAAAAACCATCCTTTTCCGTTGTTGATCATTTTGATCATGCCGCGAATCATGTGTTCTGCCGCATTAAAATCAGCAATAACACCATCTTTCAAAGGTCTAACCGTACGGATATTATCGTGCGTTTTACCTTCCATCTGCATGGCTTGTCTTCCTATCGCGATAATTTTATTGGTTGTACGGTCAAAAGCAACAATTGACGGTTCGTCAACTACAACTTTATCATTATGTATTATAAGGGTATTTGCAGTACCTAAATCGATTGCTATTTCTTGTGTAAACCAGTTAAATAAACCCATTTGTGAATTCTATTGTAAAATGTATGCAAAGTTAATTTCTTTTTGGTAATCCTATGTTATTACTGCAGTTATAGCGCAATTATTTACATATATTTTCAAACCCTGATTCTAACGAATCTATTTAACGGATATTCTAAAAATTAAGCTTCGCGATGCTGAATTAATGTTTAAAATGTCTGACTCCTGTAGTGACCATGCCTATGCCTTTACTGTTGGCCATATCAATTGATTCTTTGTCTTTAATAGATCCTCCCGGCTGTACAACCATTGTAATTCCGGCTTTTGCAGCAATTTCAACGCAATCAGGGAAAGGGAAAAATGCGTCAGAGGCCATTACGCAACCGTTTAGGCTAAATCCAAATGATTTTGCTTTAGAAATTGCCTGTTGTAAAGCATCAACCCTTGATGTCTGACCCACTCCGCTCGCAGTGAGGCATGCATTTTTTACCAATACAATTGTATTTGACTTGCTGTGTTTTGCCAGCTTATTGGCAAAAACCAGGTCTTCATACTCCTGATCTGTAGGTTTCCGGTCTGTTACAGGGCTCATTTGCTCGATTCCTTCAATCTGTAAATCTTTATCCTGTACAATAACACCATTCAGTAAATTTTTAAATTGCACCGCTGGCATTTGTACGTTATTTCTTTTTAATAAGATGCGATTTTTTTTAGCCGAAAGAATAGCCTGAGCTTCTGCGGTAAATGAAGGTGCAATAAGTACTTCGAAAAATAAAGAATTAATTTCTGATGCCGTAGTTTGGTCAATTTCCCTGTTGCTGATCAGCACGCCTCCGAAAGCCGAAACCGGATCACAGGCTAAAGCATCTTTCCATGCTTCTAAAATGCTGGTTCTGCTTGCAATTCCGCAGGCATTTGTATGCTTCAAAATAGCAAATGTAGGTTCAGTAAATTCATCTATTAATGCAACAGCTGCATCTACATCAACCAGGTTGTTATATGAAAGTTCCTTTCCATTCAGTTTTTCGAACATAGCCTCCAGATCGCCATAAAAGTATCCTTTCTGATGAGGGTTTTCTCCATACCGCAGGATGTTTGCCTTCTGTTCGCTGTATTTAAAAACTGATAAAGGTTCCTCGGTATTAAAATAATTAAATATAGTAGTATCATAATGAGATGATACATTGAATGCCTGACGGGCAAAATTCTTACGGTCTGATAAAGTAGTGTAACCCTGATTCTCAGTTAAAATATCGCTTAATTTTTGATAATCATCTTTGGAAGATAAAATGACCACATCCTGGAAGTTCTTGGCTGCGGCACGAATAAGCGATATTCCGCCAATATCAATCTTTTCAATAATATCTTCTTCTGAAGCTCCCGATTTTAACGTTTCTTCAAATGGATATAGATCTACAATAACCAGGTCGATTTCCGGAATTTCGTATTCTGAGATTTGCGCATTATCAGTTTTATGGTTTCTGCGGGTTAAAATTCCGCCGAAAACTTTTGGATGTAAAGTTTTCACTCTGCCACCTAAAATAGACGGATAGCCGGTAAGATCTTCTACGGCAATAACTTCAACCCCAAGGTCGCGGATAAATTTTTCTGTTCCGCCGGTAGAATAAATTGTAACTCCGAGTTTTTGAAGCTGAAGCACTAATGGCTCCAGATTATCTTTATAATAAACGGATATTAAAGCGTTTTTAATCTTTACAGGATGGCTCATCGGAAATTTTATTTGGAGCCGCAAAGATAGGTTTTTTGATCAGATTTTTAGCGTTTATAGCCAGAACTGCTTCTGAATTTCTGAGAATTTTAAGAATTATTAGATTAGATCTCTTTCATTTTTTTTAAAAGATTTTCAATCACTTTTGGATAATGGAGGTGTTCCAGCTGCTGTCCCTTGAATTTAACCATTTTCAAATCATCGTTTTTATCAATATGAAACCGGGATTGATGGATGATTTCTCCTTCATCAAAATTTTCATTCACAAAATGAATGGTAATTCCTGATTCGGTTTCGCCGGCCTCCAGAACAGAAGTATGCACTTTATCTCCGTACATACCTTTACCGCCATATTTTGGAAGTAATGCCGGGTGCAAATTGATGATTTTATTGGGGAAAGCTTTTAATAAATTTTGAGGAATGAGCCACAGAAATCCCGCAAGGATAACAATGTCTATCTGCAGGTTTTTAAGAAGATTTACAATATTGTCTGTATGATAAAATTCATTCCTGTCAAAAATATGGGAAGGGATTTCGAAATTATCAGCACGCTGTAAAACATAGGCCTCCGGATTGTTGGTTAAAACGAGGGTTACTTCCGCCTCCGGATGCTTTTTGAAATACTCCATTATTTTCTGGGCATTGGAACCAGAACCTGATGCGAAAATAGCGATGTGTTTCTTCAAACTTGAGATTTTAACTTCATCAAAGATATTATTTTGTGAGGTTCATCAAAATGAAAACCCAATAAAATATGGTTTTAATAAACAATTCGGCTTTATGCAATGTAGTTTATGGAGCGAATACTTTAAAATTTACTACTTATGGAAATATTGAAAAATAGAAAAATTGCCATTTTAACCGAAAATGGATTTGAAGAATCAGAATTGATCAGTCCAAAAAGGGCTTTGGAAGAGGCCGGCGCTACGGTGCATATAATTTCTCCTCAAAAGGATAAGGTTAGAGCAATGAAAGATCATGAATGGTCAGAGAATTATAGTGTAGATGTAACTCTTTCTGAAGCAAAGGCAGAAAATTACGATGGACTTTTACTGCCCGGAGGAGTGATCAACCCGGATCAGCTTCGAGGGAATAAAGAAGCAGTAAAATTTGTAAAAGATTTTTTTGATGCAGGGAAACCGGTAGCGGCAATCTGCCACGGGCCACAAACTTTAATCGAAGCAGGTGTTGTTAAAGGGAGAAAAATGACTTCTTTTCCTTCTGTTAAAACAGATTTACTTAATGCAGGCGGAAACTGGGTGGATGAAGAAGTGGTAACAGATCAGGGCTTGACTACCAGTCGTTCACCTGAGGATTTGCCGGCTTTTAACGCAAAAATTGTTAAGGAATTTGCTGCAGGAGTTCCTCAGCATTAGCAGATCTATTGCCGGGAAATGTTTGTTTAATTAAACAGATTTTTTCCGGCATTTTTATGTTTCAGATTTTTCATTAATGCAGGATTGAATAAAGTTTTTTTCCAGTAATGAATAGATATGACTATCATGAAAAATGCCATTGAAATAAAAATTCTCGGAAAATTGAGCTTCAAGCTTAAATCCAAGCTTTAATAGTAAACCGGCCGAAGCCGAATTTTTAGGATTTATATTGGCCTCTATACTATGAAGCCCCAGATTTTTAAACCCATAACAGGCGATGTCGTTCAGAACTTCCAGCATCAAGCCGGTTCTCCAGAAATCGGGGTGAAGAGCATAGCCAAATTCTCCCCTGAAATGTTCTTTATTTATCCTCCAAAATCCGGCATAGCCAA
Source organism: Daejeonella oryzae DSM 19973 (assembly GCF_000422945.1). Taxonomy (GTDB): domain Bacteria; phylum Bacteroidota; class Bacteroidia; order Sphingobacteriales; family Sphingobacteriaceae; genus Daejeonella; species Daejeonella oryzae. The sequence goes on along the minus strand of NZ_AUHA01000002.1, from coordinate 69,872 downwards.
TTAGCTGCGCTGAATCTCTTAAAAAAATCCCCCAGTTGGCTCCTTCATTTTCTTTATTGGCTTCGATTTGCCGGCAAATAAACATTTCAGCATCTTCCAGATTGCGGCAACTTTCAGAATCCATATACCGCATTACTTCGGTATTGGAACGAAGATCGAAAATTTGAGGGGCATGCGAAAAATTTAGCGGTTTTAAACAGGTTCTGAAAGTCTGAAGTTCGGGAAGCATGGTTTTAAAAGCTAAATTTCTAAGAGGATAATTTTTGGTATTATTTATTTTCTGTAATCATTTCAGATCGTTGGGAATACCTTCAGGACAAAAATGATTACAGAAAATAGAAGTTTCACTAATTAGGGTTGTTATAGGTTCCCCCGGGCATCCTGCTCACGTTCCAAAGCTTCAAAAAGTGCTTTGAAGTTTCCGGCTCCGAACGATTTTGCTCCTTTACGTTGTATTATTTCGAAAAATAATGTTGGCCGATCTTCTATCGGTTTGGTAAAGATCTGTAGAAGATATCCTTCATCATCGCGGTCAACCAAAATTCCAAGTTCTTTTAATGGTTCTACATCTTCATCAATTTTTCCAACACGGGCTTCAAGATCATCATAATAGGTATTCGGAACTTTTAAAAATTCAACTCCGCGGTTTTGAAGCTGTGTTACGGTATCTACAATATTATGAGTTGCAATGGCCACATGCTGAACACCTTCATCGCCATAAAAATCAAGGTATTCTTCTACCTGCGATTTCTTTTTGCCTTCAGCCGGTTCATTAATTGGAAATTTAACATATCCATTTCCATTACTCATTACTTTACTCATTAAGGCAGAATATTCTGTAGAAATCTGCTTATCATCAAAAGTTAAAATGTTACGAAAGCCCATTACATCTTCGTAAAACTTTACCCATTTGTTCATCTGGTTCCAGCCCACATTTCCTACGCAATGATCTACGTAAAGCAATCCAACCGGCTCCGGGTTATAATGACTTTCCCACTTTTTATATCCGGGCATAAATGGTCCCGAATAATTTTTTCTTTCTATAAATAAATGAACAGTTTCGCCGTAGGTGTAAATTCCGCTCATGCGGATTTCACCATGCTCATCTGTTAACGTTTTTGGTTCCATATACTGGCGTGCACCACGTTTTATGGTTTGTTCGAATGCATCATAAGCGTCGTCAACCCATAAAGCTATAATCTTAACGCCATCGCCATGCTTTGTTAAATGAGCGCTGATTTCATGATCTGGCTTTAATGGCGTAGTCAGCACCAGACGCATTTTGTTTTGCACAAGAACATATGAAGCACGGTCTTTTACCCCCGTTTCCGGTCCGGCGTACGCCATACTCTGGAAACCGAAAGCTGTTTTATAAAAATGAGCCGCCTGTTTGGCATTTCCAACATATAATTCAACGAAATCAGTACCGTTTAAGGGTAAAAAATCGGTGATTTGAGTTTTTGTTTCTGCTGATTGTGTTTCCATTTTATTACTATTTAGTACCAGGTACTTTGCATTTAGACCTACGTTTTTGAATATATTTTTCTTGCTTTTATAAGGATCTCTTATTCCACATTCTCCTGCCAGCTTTTATGATAATTTTCATCTTCTATGCTGATTGCATAATCTGTCAGCATCAAAGGCTTAAAAGGATCTATCATAACGGCTAATTCTTCAGTCCGTTCTTTACCTATTGATTTTTCTACCGTACCCGGATGCGGTCCATGCGGAATCCCGCCGGGATGCAAGGTGATTTGACCTTTCACCACACTTTTCCGGCTCATAAAGTCGCCGTCAACGTAGTACAATACCTCATCGCTGTCTACATTGCTGTGATTGTAAGGTGCAGGAATTGCTTCCGGATGGTAATCATATTTACGGGGAACGAAGGAGCAGATCACAAAGTTATGACCCTCTAAAGTTTGATGTACCGGAGGCGGCTGATGAACTCTTCCTGTTATGGGCTCAAAATCATGGATTGAAAAAGCCCAGGGATAATGAAAACCATCCCAGCCGATAAAATCAAATGGATGAGTGCCATATGTATACGGATAAATTATACCCTGCTTTTTTATGAGTACTTTAAAATTCCCGAATTCATCAATTGTTTCCAGATCTGTTGGTCGTTTAATATCACGTTCGCAAAATGGCGAATGTTCCATTAATTGTCCCCATTCGTTTCTGTAACGCTTGGGAGTGCGGATAGGGCTGAAACTTTCTGTGATAAAAAGCCTGTTTTTCTCAGTATCAAATTCCATTTGATAAATTGTGCCCCGGGGAATTACCAGGTAGTCGCCATATGCGAAACGGATTTTTCCAAAGCCTGTTTTCAATGTCCCCGTTCCTTCATGAATAAAAATCACTTCATCTGCCTGGCTGTTCTTGTAAAAATAATCAGTCATAGATTTACGTGGGGCAGCCAGCGATATATGGAGATCTGCATTTACCAATACAGGTTTACGGCTTTCGAGATAATCATCTTCTGGCTGAATGTTAAAACCTATAAGACTGGTGTGGCGAAGATGTTTTTCCCTTGCAATTTTTGGTTCCACCGAATACGGCTCGCCCAGAGATTTTACTATTGTGGGAGGATGGGTATGGTAAACCAGTGAATATAAACTGGAAAAACCTTCTGTAGATACCAGTTCCTCGGCATACAATTCGCCATTGGGTTTACGAAAAACCGTATGTCGCTTATGCGGAATGGTACCTAATGTATGATATATAGGCATAAAACTAGTTTAATGAATTTGTAAAATCATTCATAAAATTAACGATAAAATATTTGATAAGGTGTTTTAGACTATCGTCCGGAAGGTAATGCAGGAAAAAGAATATTGGGCGAAAACAATCTTAGAAAGCATGGCATATCTGAAAGCTGCCAATGCATTCGCTGAAATTATATATTGAAGATGATAATTTGATTGGTTCATTATGCCATGCTAAGGTATACTTTTTATTGAAATTAGGTCGGGTTTTACACCCGATTTTAATTTTGTAAATGGGATTGAAATCCTATTAAAAGATTTTCAATATACAGGCGGCGGGTTAGCTAAGCTTTATTTTTTTCTTAGTTTTGAAAAAGATATTTACTTAATTAACCCATATGAAATTAGTTTCCTATAAAACAGAAGACCGTGAACATTTAGGTATCTCGGTTAACGGGCATATTTTTAACCTCAATTCATGCGATAAATTGATTCCTGATGCTATGAATGAATTTCTGACCGGTGGTGAGGAACTGATGGAAAGGGCAAAGAAAGTAAATGAAGAAATTTTGTCAGGAAAGCTGGAAGCAAAGGAAGAAATATTTTTCGAACTGTTAGCCCCTGTACCTCATCCAACATCTTGTCGTGATGGATATGCTTTTCGTCAGCATGTGGCTTCTGCCCGCCGCAACCGTAAAGTAGATATGATTCCAGAATTCGACCAATATCCAATCTTTTATTTTACTAATCATAATGCTATACAAGGGCCCGGCGATATAGAATGTATGCCGGATCATTTTCAGAAACTTGATTTTGAGCTGGAAGCCGCAGTAGTTATAGGTAAAAAAGGACGCAATATTAAAGCTTCAGAAGCCGACCAATACATTGCAGGATATATGATCATGAATGATATGAGTGCCCGTGCTCTGCAAATGGAAGAAATGGTTTTAAATCTGGGCCCTGCAAAAGGTAAAGATTTTTCTACCGTTATTGGTCCGTGGTTGGTTACACCTGATGAACTTGAGCCTTATAAAGTTGCTGCAAAGGAAGGTCATGTTGGAAACCGCTACGATCTTAAAATGAAATGCTGGGTAAACGGAATTGAAGTTTCTTCCGGCTCGGTAGGAGATATGGACTGGACTTTTGCTGAAATAATTGAACGCTGCGCTTATGGTGTAGATATTTTACCGGGTGATGTTATAGGTTCTGGTACGGTAGGTACGGGTTGCTTTTTAGAATTAAACGGAACCGGATTGTTAAATGATCCCAACTTTAAACCACAGTGGCTTCAGCCGGGTGACGTTGTAGAAATGGAAATTACCGGATTAGGTCACTTAAGTAATACTATTAGAAAATCAGAGAGTGATTTTTCAATAATGGCCCTGAAGAAAAATTAATCATTTATCCATATAAATTACCATCGTCAGGATTCCGGGCCTCTTTACAGGATATATTATGATAAGTTTTTTTGAAAGAAAATGCTGTCAATAATATATTCTGTATTAATTCCGGGGGAGATATTACATTGACAAAACCGGAAAGCCAGTTAGTTCATCAATGTCCAATTAGGAAAAATTACATTCATGCTTAGCCTTAAAATTTCTGACCTTAGCACTGCCGAGTTGCAAAATTATTTGCAATATGCCATTGCTCCACGTCCCATCTGTTTTGCTTCCACTATTGATAAATCCGGAAATGTAAATCTGAGTCCTTTCAGTTTTTTCAATATGTTTAGTACCAATCCTCCGGTTTGTATTTTTTCTCCCGCAAGGAGAGTTCGTGATAATACAACAAAACATACTCTTGAAAATGTACTGGAAGTGCCGGAATGCGTGATCAATATTGTAAATTATGATATGGTTCAGCAAACATCACTGGCAAGTGTGGAATACTCAAAAGGGATTAATGAATTTCAAAAAGCAGGTTTTACTGAATTAAAGTCAGAACTGGTTAAACCACCGCGTGTGGCCGAGGCACCGGTTCAGTTTGAATGTGTAGTGAATGATGTTATTTCTCTTGGGAAAAATGCGGGAGCCGGAAATTTGATACTGGCTGAAATTAAATTGATCCATATTAATGAAGAAATTTTGGATGCCGATGGTAAAATAAATCAGGAAAAAATTGATCTGGTGGCCCGCTTGGGAGGCGATTGGTATTGCCGAGTAACCAAAGAGAATTTGTTTAAGGTTGCAAAGCCCGTAAGAACAATTGGCATTGGTGTTGATTCCCTTCCGGAGAACATCAGATATTCTAAAATACTCACCGGCAATAATCTGGGTCAGTTGGGAAATGTTGAACATTTACCTTCCCTGCAGGAAATTGAAGAATGTAATAAGAATCCGCAAGTGCATGATTTTTTAAAAGGTCTTGTTGAGAATTCTCCAGATCGGGAGTTAAAGCTTCATTCTTTTGCCAAAGATTTTTTGGAAAAAGGAGATGTTCAAACTGCATGGAGTATTCTAATGAGTTAAATTCAAGCCTGAAAAAAGATTGTTATTTAGTTCTCTTCTTTCCAGGTTTTCTTAACTATGGTGTGAATTACCGTATCCAAATCATTGGCAGTTATTTCCAGATAGTCAATAATCTCTGCATTAAATTTCGAGTTTAAATTCTCTCTATCGAATAATTTTACAAGTCCTAATATACTGGCAACCGGTTTTCTAAATTCATGAGAGCTGATTTGGGCAATTTCACGCAGTCTTGTGTTTTGTTCAGTGATCTCAATCTGCGCATTTTTTTGTTCAGTTACATCTTTAATGGCAACCAGTCTGTATTTGCCTCCATTAATTTCAAAATAGTTAGAAATCACTTCAACAATCACAATGGTTTTATCCTTTTTGATGTATTTCCATTCGCTGGTAAAAGTATAATCCTCATGAAAGGCTTTCGAATTCAACTGCTTCCTCAAGCGGGCGTGTTCTTCTTCAACCCGGATAGAAAATAAATCGAGTGATAAAAATTCTTCCCGTGTATATCCGTATAATGCAAGTGCCGCATCATTCACCATAGAAAATTTTCCGGCTCCAAGATCATAAGTCCACATTGGAGTGGGATTACTTGAGAATAACATTTTATAGTTTTCTTCCGACTGACGCAGTTCTTCGGTGTTTTTTCTGCGCTCCGTAATATCCTGCATTGCTCCAACCATTCGTATGGCCTGCTTATTAGAATCTCGGATTACATAGCCTTTATCCAGTATGGTTGCATAGGTTCCATCTATCTTTTTAAATCTATATTCTTCGCTCCATTTAATTTTTTCAGGATTATTAACAACTTCCTCCAGGCTGTTTATAATTCGCTGCCGGTCCTTGGGATGTATGTTAAATTCCCAATTTTTAGAAATTTCATTTTCTACACCGATGTCATGATTGAAAAATTTTTCAAATCCTTTTCCTCGGTAAAGCTGTTTTGAAACCATATCCCAATCCCAAATGGTATCATTGGTTGCGGCTATAGTGTATTTATACCGCTCATTACTAACTTCAATTTCTTTTTGGTTTTTATCGTTTTCCAAGAGCAATTGTAAAATAGTACTAACTCTTTCAAACGCTTTTACCTCCAAATCAGAAGGGGCTTTTATCGCCGAATGATATACGCCAAATGTTGCTATCACTTTTCCATCTGAGGTAATAATCGGGAAAGACCAGCAGGATTTTAATCCTAAAGGAATTACTATATGTTTATAGTTTTGCCAGCAGGGATTATTTTCTATATCGTCAGCAATAATTTCTTTTTTTAGAAATGCTGCAGTTCCACAAGAGCCGGAATCAGGGCCTATTTCTAACCCGTTTATCAGGTCTATATATTCCTGAGGAAGAGAGGGTGAGGAAAGATGATAAACTTTTTTGCCTTCGGGGTCAAGTTTTAATACAGAGCAAATCATTCCGGGATAAATATTCTCTATGCCTTTTAATAAATGATCTACTGCTTCTTTTAAATTGAACCTGGAGAAAATGTTCATTTCAAGAACCTCCTTTTCCAGGGCAAGAGTTAGCTCTTTATTTCTTAATTCAGTAATATCTCTAAAAATAACGGTAAGAGAATTATCGTATGGATACGCATTAACCTCAAACCACCTGTTTAATACGGGATTAAACTCCTGAAAATTTACACTTACATTTTGCTCGTAAGCACGTTTGTATTCTCTATAAAATTTAAGATTAACAGCTTCCGGAAAAATGTCGAAGTAATCAGCGTTTATAAATTTATCAGCTGGTATTCTAAGTATTTTCTGTGCTGCAGGATTGAAAAAAGTAATTTTCCAGTCTTTACTAATTATGAACAAGCCATCTGTGAAATTCTCAAGTACATTATCTAAGCGGCCAGAAATTTGCTTTTTTTCATCTTCAAATTCTTTTTTGCTTGTTATATCTTTTGAATTGACTACAATTCCGTTTACAGCCGGGTCATTAAGTAAATTGGTAACTACGGTTTCAAGCCAGCGCCAGTTGCCATCAGAATCTAAAAACCTGTAGGGCTTTAATTCTATTTTATAATGATCTTTAATGGTCTCAAATTCCTTTAAGAGATAGTCAATACTTTCGGGATGTATAAATTCGAATGCATTTTTACCAATGTAGAATTCAGGATCATTCCCTAAAATATGACTAACCGAAGGACTGACGTATTTGTATTCTCCTTCCACAGTCAGAATTCCCAAAAGATCAGAGCCGTTTTGTACTAAAACTTTAAACCGCCTTTCATTGATGTTTTCAGGTTCGGTCAAATTTTTATTAGGAATTTTTGCTTGATTTTGTTCAATAACTGAACTTTTTTCGGACCCGGATAATCTCCAGCTCAGAATGATTTGTCCGTTTGGATTTTTAACTGCAAAACACTCAGCCTTTTTATATGTGTTATCAGCGCAAAATATGCTGGTTAAAAAACTGAACTGTTTTTCTGGGTGAGCAGTATTAATCCGATTTAGTACAGGATAGTAATCTTCAGAAAGAAGGAGGTAGTTTAACGCATTACAGGGCAGCTCTGCCGCTGTAAAACCTACAATCTCTTTAAATTTTTGATTAACCTCTAGAACACATGCATCTGCATTCATAACGCAGATCATATCCTGTGAAAGGTTAAATAATAACTTAAATTCACCGGAAATTCCGCTTGAAATCACATTTTTTGTCTCCAATTTATTCTCCCCAATTAATTGGAACAATTACAATAATAGCAAGTACCTCTTACGCAGTAATTATAGTAATAGTTATTGTATTTTATCTGCTTAATATTTAAAAATTTTACAAACCTAAGCTTTGTTTTAATTTGCCATACCCAGTTTTACTTACAGGTACTTTCAAACCCGATTTTAAAATGGCGATGTGATTTTCTTTTTCGTATGGGTCGATTCGGGTTATTTCCTGGATGCGAATCATGTGAGAGCGGTGTACTCTGATAAATTCTCCCGGATCAAGCATCTGCTCAAAATAGGCCATGGTTTTATTTTTAAGAAAAGAACCTTCTGAAGTATGAATTTTTACATAGTCATCATCGGCTTCTAAATACAGAATATCTTTAACCGGAATGATTTTGATTTTGGTGCCGGTTTTAACAACAACCCTTTCATTTTTAGGAGAAGCAGAGGGCAGATTTTCCAGCAGTTGACGGGTGTTCTGAGCAGTTTCTGTGTTTTGATGCTGTTCAATCCATTTACTCATTGCCTTGTCAAATCGTTGCTTGCTAAAGGGCTTTAAAAGATAATCCACCGCATGTTCTTCAAATGCTCTTATGGCGTATTCATCAAATGCAGTTGTAAAAATAACGGCTGGCGGTTCATCAATCAGTTCGAGCATTTCAAAGCCATTTATTTTGGGCATTTGAATATCTAAAAAAATCAAATCGGGCTGATGCTGAGCGATGGCTTTTACACCTTCAAAACCATCGTTGCATTCCTGTAAAAGTTCTACCTGAGGATAGGAAGCCAGATAATCTTTAATAACCATTCTTGCCAAAGGTTCATCGTCTATTATAATTACTCGCATGTGGATTTTTATTGTGGAATTTTTACTGTGGTAGTAAATATATGGCTATCAGAGTTTGTTTCCAACAAATCGGTATAACCAAATAATAAATGTAATCTTCTTTTAACGCCGCTTAAACCAAAGCCGGTTCCATGATTAGGCCGGCTGGTTTCCGGATCAAACGGATTTTGAACACTTACGTGAAGCTGATTCTGAACACAGCTTGCAATTATTTTGATGCTGACAATTCCGGTGGTGTCATATAAACCAAATTTAATTGCATTTTCTACAATTGGCTGTAAAAGCATCGGCGGAATCAGCATTTTGCTACAAGCTTCATCTGCAATGATTTCTGTTGTTAAACGATGCCCGAAACGAACCATTTCAATTTCCAGATACAATTGTAAGTGCTCCAGTTCCTCTGCCAGACTAACCGGCTGCTGATCTTCCTTTTTTAACGTTCCTCTTAAAAAATCTGAAAGCTGATGAATCATCTTTCGGGCTTCATCAGGCCTGCTACCAATTAAAGCTGTTATAGAATTTAAGCTGTTAAACAGAAAGTGCGGCTGAAGTTGTTGTCTTAGATTATATAATTCTGCATCCCGGGCAAGTTTCTCAGATTCGGCTTTACGTTGCTCCATTTCTTTCTGATCCATTTGAGTATATAGAAAAACTCTGATCAGGGCCATCAGGCAGATAATCAACAAGCCAACTGAAAATCTTACGGGCAAAGATTTATACATGAAAACTCTGTAAGACGGATCTTCTGTAAGCAAATAATTAAGCAGGTAATGTGAAATAAACAGCCAGACTGCTGAAATTAAAATACACCAGATTAAGATATAGACATATTTGTTTCGCTGCGGGAGATAGTATTTGAGAGTATTGGTTACCAGAAGACTTGCAGTGAAAAGCAGAAGGATGCTGATTATGCTATCAAACGCAGCAACCCGCATGCTGAACCCGAACCAGATTAAAATTAAAAACTGGAACAGACTAAAAATACAGGCCACAACATATATTGATAATATGCTGATTAATTTATGAATGTTAATGTTTGTCAAAACCTGCTAATTAAGATGGAATAATATTACAATTTGCTTATCTGTTATTTTGATACCTGAAACTTAATTAAAAGCTTCTGATATCAATTCCTCCGAAAATTGAAACTCCTTCTATAATTAATACTTTGTCGGGATTGGCAGCTGTTTGAACCGGACGCTTATCCTCGATGCCACCAAATATGGCTGCCATCTCTGAGTGAATAGTCCAGTTGGCAGGAAGAATGATTTTGGTGCCACCAAAAACTTGTACAACTTCCAGTCTGATTGTTCCGTTAATATCTGCCTGCGTTAAATTGATTTCAGAACCGCCAAAAATATTTACAATATCTCCTCCTTTAAAATTTTTGGACGTGATATTTTTTTTAACACCACCAAATATAGAAACTGCATCTAAACGCTCCTGGAAAGAATTCTGGTTTTTATTATCAAATTGATAATCGGCAGAATCTGAAAGAGGGTCAGACTGATCTACCCGCTTATCCCAGGCATCAGAATCTTTACCGTAATATTTTGAAGGTTTCAGAATAATCCATAAACCGATTCCGATTATAGCAACAGGCCAGATAAAGCGGTCAGAATCGCCGGGTAAAATTTTGTGTGCAAGTAAAATAGTTCCTAAAATTATGAGGATTTGAGGCGCAGGTCTGCGGAATCCTTTGCGGAGGCCGATAATTGTTCCGATTCCGATTAAAACAACGGGAAAGCTAAATATCCATCCCGGAAAGAACATCAGATTAAAGCTCTTTAATAAAAGTAAACAGCCAATTCCTAATAATATAAGTCCGACGATCATTGTGCCGGATTTTTTGTCTGCGTTTTTAAAGTTGTGCATCATGTTCTAAAATTTTAATCTAAACTAAATGTATAAACTGTAAGTACCAACATGCTTTAGGCAATATGCAACAAGTTCTCGGTAAACGACACGAAAAAAACGGTGAAATTTTTATATGATCGCAATCAATTTAAATTTAAAAGAATGTTAGCTGATTAAATGAGGGTTTGAAAGGTGCTTGTTAGAGTTTTACTTAATTTTATCAGAGGAATATAAACATTTTTGAAACTTTGCGTAACATCTGGATAACAGTTTCCGTTATAAAGAGCATATAAAATACGCTTAAATCCGAAGGGCGTGATGGTATTTTGATAGATTAATTCAGGAAATATCCATATTTAATTTTTGTTCCGATACTTTATTTTAAGCACATGAAGATGGACCTGCTGTATGTAAATTCAGCAGGTTTTTTTTATGAGATTTTAATCGATTTGCTGGTATTTAAGATCCTTAATATTGGGGATAGTTCAACGTAGTTATCAGGATATTTTATAAAATTAGATTCACTTATTCGCAGAGATATTAAGTTTTAAGTATTCTGCAGCAGATTCACCGGGTTTATTCGTATCGTATAATTTAAATCCCCGGCTGATAAGAAGTTTTTTTGATACCGAGTTGGCGGGATCTATCACCCCAATAATTTCTTTTACATGCTTAAATTTGAAAGAATAATTGATGAAGTGGTCTGCAATTTCCGAAGCAAATCCTTGTCCCCAGAATTCAGGCAACAGCGAATAACCTATCTCCAGTTGATTATTTTTAAGATTGATTAGTTTGGCTAATCCGATAAAGGACTGATCTGAAATTTTTCTTACAGAAAAAAAACCAAGTTCCGGATTTTCACGGTTGGTTTCAATCATTTTTGCAAAACGTTCTTCCGATTCTGCTAAGCTTAATGCTTTACCGGTAATAAATTTCATCACTTCGTATTCACCTGATAATTTTATGTAATATTCAAATTGATATACAGTAAATTGTTCAAATAGTAAACGCTCAGATTGTGTTTTTTTCATGAGATTATCCTTAGAAATATTTTAAGGGGCTTAAAGTATTTTACAAAGATATATTCTGCGATATTAGAAATAGAAACTGGTAAATCATTGTATATATATGGTTCATATTTTTTCTATTCTATTAGAACAAAAAATACAAAGTGCATTTGGTATCATCTTTGTAAACCTTATTTTAATCTTGCAGATATTCATCTTTTAATAATAATGAGCTTGGTATTTAAACATCCCTAATCAATATAAAAAATGAAAAAATACGTTCTAATAAGCTTTTTTACTGTATCCTCTATTTTTATAAATAGCTGTGCTGTAAATCCTGTTACGGGTAAAAAGCAAGTTGTTTTAATGTCCGAGGCTCAGGAAATTGCAATGGGTAAAGATGCAGATCCGCAGATTGTAGCCCAATATGGTTTGTATGAGGACAAAGCACTTCAAAGTTTTATTACCGAAGAAGGCAAAAAAATGGCAGCTATTTCTCATCGTCCAAATTTGGCGTATGAATTTAAAATTGTTGATTCTGATGTATTAAACGCATTTGCAGTACCCGGCGGATATGTTTACTTCACCAGAGGAATTATGGCAAGTTTTAATAATGAAGCTGAATTTGCAGGAGTATTAGGACATGAAATTGGACATATTACCGCACGTCATTCAGTTGCCCAGCAAAGAAATGTTCTTCTTAGCCAGATTGGCTTAATTGCCGGAATGATCATCGCTCCGGATTTTGCCCAGTTCGCTGAGCAGGCTTCTCAGGGACTTGGATTATTATTCCTGAAATTTGGTCGTGATGCCGAACGTGAAGCAGATCAATTGGGCGTTGAATATTCATCTAAAATTGGATTTGATGCACAGCAAATGGCAGGTTTCTTTTCTACTCTGGAGAGACAATCAGCAGCTAGCGGAAATGAGGGTCTTCCAAACTTTCTGTCTACGCACCCAAATCCCGGAGACCGTAATGTTGCAGTAAGTAAAGCCGCTACAGAATGGAAACAGAAGTTGAATCTAACCAATGCACAGATTAACAGAAATACGTATCTAAAAAGAATAGATGGAATTGTTTATGGTGAAGATCCAAAACAAGGTTTTGTAGAAAGCAATGTGTTTTATCACCCTGTTCTTAAATTTCAATTTCCTATTCCAACTAATTGGGCATATCAAAATACACCACAGCGTTTTCAAATGGCCCCTAAAGATGGTAAAGCCATGATGATGTTAACTTTAGCTCCAGGTAAAACTTTGCAGGAAGCCGCCAGCGGAGTTTTACAACAGTATAATTTACAGGCTTTAGAATCAAAGCAAATTACGGTTAATGGTTTAAATGCCATTGCAATGGTGGCCGATGTAAAAGCAGAGCAGGCTCAGCAGCAGCAACAGCAATCCCAACAGGTGGTTAGAACTTTATCTTACGTTATTCATTACGGCGATTTAAATTATTTGATGATTGGTGTAACAGGGTCTAATGACTTTAATAATTATGCTCCGTTGTTTACCAATGCAATGCAAAATTTTAAAGTGTTAACAGATGCAGCAAAATTGAACAAAAAGCCTGAAAGAGTTAGATTGAAAACAGTTAGTCAGGCGCAGAGCTTGCAACAAATTTTGAAATTTTATAAAACAGAAGATAAGCGTTTGAATGAATTAGCAATTCTAAATGGAATGAAATTGACAGACAGTGTTGCAGCCGGAACTTTAATAAAAGTTATCGGAGAGTAATTTTAAATTTATCAAATTACTATTATTGATTAAGGAATGCTGAAATAAATCAGCATTCCTTATTTTTTTATATATCAGTTAACCGGCAATCCATTTCAGTAAATTAGCTGAAACTTATTGAAATGTTTCGCCACCGGGGAAAAAGCAGATCTTACCTACATAATTTAAGATTAGCTTCTATGCTTTCTTTTATTGCCGGAATAGTCAATGTTACAGGAGTTCTTGCGGTTAACACTTTAACTACAAATGTTACAGGTCATTTTGGATATTTTGCCGAAGAATTGGTAAACAAGAATTATGAAACGGCTCTGATCTTTTTGATATTTATTTTGTTTTTCCTTCTTGGCGCATTTGTTTCTAATTTTCTGATTGAAATAGTTTCAAGATCTAAGCCTCAAATTTCGCATTCGGGACCCATGATGATTGAAATTTTAATTTTGATCTTTTTGGGATTATTTGGATATCAATCCTCTTTTTCTACGTTTGAAGGCCAAATCATAGCTTGTGCTTTATTGTTTTCTATGGGAATCCAAAATTCTTTAGTCACACAGGTTTCACAGGCTACAGTTCGAACAACTCATTTAACCGGACTTTTTACAGATTTAGGAATTGAGTTATCACAATTATTCTTTTATCGAAAACTTGCTGAAATCAAAAAATTAAAGAGAAGTATCTATTTAAGACTAATTATCATATTTTTCTTTTTCACGGGTTGCGTATTGGGTGGATTCATGTTTAAAGCCATTGGCTTAAAAACACTTTGGTTTGCCTCCTTTTTCTTAATAATAGCTCTGATCTATGATAATCTACGATATCGCTTTTATCTGTTTAAAAGAAAGCTGATGTCAAGAAGTTAGACAAATTTAACCTGAATTTTTAGGTAATGAATATGTGAAAAATCAGTACTATTTATAGCAATAATTTTCTCATATAAATCTAATTTCATTTTAAAGCTCAGTAGACCTTGAGGCAAGGTATAATGGAATATAGCTCAATGATCTGTAAATGACCATTTGCAGATTTTCTTCTAATTGTCAATCAGGCGATTATTCTACACAATAAATTATCAGTTTGTTATAAATAGATATTAGTGATAATTTTAATGTGAAATATTTAAACTTATCTGTATGAAGAATAGTAGCATCATTATTTTTATCGGATTTGGAGCAAGTGTATTTTTAATGTCGCAGTGCGCTGACAAAGGGAATAAAGACCCTGTCGCCGTAGCTGAATCCGAAAAGCCGCTTTATCAGGGTTTTGAAAGCAAAGAAAAATTGGGGGAACATCTCGTTTTAATAGCTGGATGTCATGATTGCCATACTCCTAAAAAGATGTCTGCTAATGGCCCTGAACTTGATTTTTCTTTAGCTCTATCGGGGCATCCTTCCCAAATGCCAGCGCCAAATGTGGATCGGCGAGATATGGAGAATAAGGGGCTTGTGGTTACCCAAACTTTAACTTCCTGGGTTGGCCCATGGGGTGTATCTTATGCAGCTAATCTAACACCAGATTCTACCGGTATCGGAATGTGGAAGGAAGAGAACTTTCTAACTGCTATCAGGAAAGGGAAATTTAAAGGTTTAGAAACAGGCCGCACGCTTTTACCACCAATGCCCTGGCAAATGTATCAGAATATGACGGATGAAGAATTGTCTGCTATTTTCGCGTATCTAAAATCAATTAAACCCATTAAAAATGTAGTGCCGCAGCCAAATATGCCGGTTTTGGCCCGAAAATAATTTATAATACAATAAAATTTAAGGCAATTGGTAGTACAAGGATTTTACCGATACTTTCAAATTTCATTTCTTTTAACCAGTAAATACCAGTCTTTTTCCAAAGCGAGATATCCGTATTCATAACAAAATATATACATCAGACCCTTTTGAGTTTCATAAATGTGCGTATGAAATCCGAAATTAAACCCTGCTTGAAGCAATTTGCTTTTTAATAGTTTCGTTTTACCATCCGGGTTTAATTTCTCCAGAATTTTTCTGTTATTTTTTAAAATTGAATTGATGAAATTCACAATGTCTGGATTTTTACTCTTCAACCGATTATTGTAATTACTGCGGCATTGATCATCGCAAAATTTCTTATCAATACGGCCTCTCACAGGTTTTTCACAATCAAGACATTGTTTTTCCATAGGTAATGATTTACTGCTGCAACATAAATCTAAAGAATATATCTCAAAAAGTTTATAGTCGTATTCAAACGTATATATCCGAGTATACACGGATAAACTCCGAATAAACTACTCAGAGCGCTGCAACTTTGGTTTGTCGTAGTAATTATTCAATTTATTTAAACCCTAATTTTTAAGCCGATGAGTACTTTAAAAAACAGTGTCCGTTTGATGGGATTTGCAGGAAATAATCCCGAAGTAAAAATTGTAGCAGAGAACAAAAAAGTTGTCCGCCTGAATATAGCCACCAATGAAAATTACCGCAATTCCAGCGGAGAAAAAATTGAGCAAACGCAATGGCATTCGCTGGTTTTTTGGGGAAAACAAGCAGAAATCGCTGAGAAATTTATTCAAAAGGGGAAAGAAATTTCTGTAGAAGGAAAGCTAACCTCACATAGTTATACTGCAAAAGATGGCCAGAAAAAATATGTGACGGAAGTATTGGTCAATGAAATTATCCTTCTGTCTGAGAAAAAATAATATAATTTAATCAGCGTTTTTAAATCAATAAAGACGCTGATTAAATTATCAGTTATATAACAGATGTTAATTTTTTACCAATCCAGTCAATAAGTGTATTTCATTTCCACAAATTAGAATTATGCCATCCTCGGTAATTTCTAAATTCAGCTACGATCAGGATTCAAAATCCTTAATTGTTACATATGTTTCGGGATTGGTATACCGGTACAAAGCTGTTCCTTTAGATATTTTTAATGATTTTAAATCTGCGGAATCTAAAGGCAGATACCTCAATTTCCACATTAAAGGGAAGTTTAGTTATGAAAAGTTAGCATAAAGAAATGCAGTGCTAAAATTCTAATTTATCTAATTAAAATCTTTAAAGCTATTTCGGTTTAAAATCTGCGGACTTGCATGATCTCCTTCTTTAAACCTAAAATCTACAGCTGCAATGTCAGGTAATTCAGTTAACGCAAAAGTTGCTTCTGCAAGATAAATACGGGCGCCTTCAGAACCTATCTGCTGAGTTAGATATGCCGCATCATCAATTTTAACAATAGCTTTATTTGCCGCAATTTCTACCAGCTCAAGTTTTATTAAAGGATATTTTAAATTAAGCGCATCGATCAGATCTGTAGCGGTTAAATTAGTACTGATTGCTAATGGATTTTTTTTAATTTCCATCAATTGTGTACTGTCATTCAAAACAGCCACCCAGGGCAAATCCAGCTGCTTCACTTCATTTTTAGGAATATTCGAATTCAATGATGTAGTATCGGCCGTTTTACTATTTTCTTTCCTGTCGCTTTGACAAGATGAAAACGCAGCGAGAAGAACGAGTATAATCAGCGAATTTTTCATAATTCAGGGAGTAGTTACGGCAACCGGTAAGATTTTACCATTAAAGAATTTGTGTCCGGTAAGTGCGAAATCAGCAATATATTTTCCCATTTCAAATGCCATAACCGGCGATTCATAATCTGGAAATGCTTTATCAAGCATTTCTGTTTGCGCAGAACCCAGCGCCAAACAATTTACTTTTATCTGGCGGTCTTCATATTCATAAGCCAAACACTCCGTTAAAGTATGTAATGCAGCTTTACTTGCTGAATAGGCTGCTAAACCCGGAAACTTTACACTTCCCTGGAAACCGCCCATACTGCCAATGTTCAAAATATGAGAACCGGCTTTCATTAAAGGGAGTAGATGCTGAATCATTTTAACATGTCCAAGCAAATTATTCTGAAGCATTTCCGCAAAATCAAGCTGAGATAATTTGTCGAAGGCTTTATTAATTAATGTTCCGGCATTGTTAATTAAAATGTCTACCTGGCCAAAACGCTCTTCAACAAATGGAACTAACGATAAATAATCATCGTGAACAATGTCGAATTTTACAGGATATAAAGTGCAATCGGGATTCAGGCTGCTTGCAATTTCATAAAGACGCTGTAATTTGTCTTCTGATCGGGCCAGCGCAATTACTTTGTTCTCATTTTTAAGGATAAGATCAAGAACGGCTTCAAAACCAACGCCACTGCTGGCGCCTGTAATAACAATATTCATATTTATTCAGTTAGCTGACTTACTGGATGTTTAATGAGATAAAATCCATCCATGATCAGTTTAGAATATTCCGGCTCCTCGGCGGCTTTCATTTCCAGAAAGATTCTGATTTCTTTTGCCACATCGGGCATTATTTCTTCCTGTTCCAGAATTTCTAAAATCTCCATAGAACACAGCCAGTCATCTCTGAACCGGGTCTTTAGCGAATTCCATATTTGTGGAAGCTGTTGATATCCGGAGTGACTTTCACGGCAATTTCGAACTTCTTTAAATAATTCATGATACACCAATGTTTCCGGAGTATATTCAGGATGATAGGTAGTAGTTTTTGCTATCAGCGCAATTTCTTCAAAAGCATCTTTGTCCGCGGCTCCGCAAAATACGGAAGTAATACTTTCGCCAACTGCCATATCGTACACTCCCCATGCAGGTTCAAAATAAATAGATCCATCAGATCCTTTAACCTCACAATCTGTAAAGGTTATCAGGATGATTTTTTCTTCTTTCCTGACAAACTTTTCAACTTTGCCCTTTAGGGTAATTCCACTTTCAAAAATCAAATCGGTATGCTGACCTTCTGTAATTCCCAGTTGTTTTAGCAATTGATCACTGAAATTCTCTAACGATTCTGAATATCCTTTGAGTTTTCCTACCGGGGACGAAAAACCATCCGCGTGGTACGTTTTTGAATGACCTTCAAGTTGCCTGTTAGCAAATGACAATGCACTTGGACCGCTGGTTTTCAAAAATGTCAGGTTATTAAGTGTATCAACACCCAAATCAGTAAATGTTCCGGTAACCTGCAAGCCCGAACTGTAAACTGCAGTACAGATGTTTTTGCATTCAATTGCTTTCATTAAACCTTCGAAGCCACCTCTGCGAAAAGCCATTGTATCTGCAAATTGCTCCAGTACATTAATTACATTCTGAAAATCAGGTGTAACGAAAAGCTGAGGTTGAGTTTTTGTAATATCAAAAGGATAATTTACAGCATCAATGGTATACCATAATTTTTTAACTTCTTCACTCATGCAGCTTGCACTTTCTCCAATTGAAGAAAGTAAGCCTGCTCCGTAAATTTTTGGATTCTCTAAAGATCCGATGAGGCCATATTCTACCGTCCACCAATGCAAACGACTCAGCAAAGCCATTTCTGAAGGCTCACCTAAATTACTCTGACAAAAATTAACTCGTTTTTCTGCTTTCCGAATCTCCGCTTCATCAGCATCAGGCATTTCCTTTAATATAGAAAGTTCTCTTATTGCTTCATACAGTTCAAAATCTTTCGATGAAAACATTGCTTTAGCTCCAATAGAACCAAAATAACTAAGATATTGATGGTAATCTGCATCTGCAATAATAGGAGCATGACCCGCCGACTCGTGAATAATATCAGGTGCGGGAGTATATTCAATATGTTTTAACTGGCGGATATCGGCTGCAATAACCAAAACTTTATAAGCCTGGTATTCCATAAATGCCGCAGGAGGAATAAATCCATCTACTGTAACTGCTCCCCAGCCAATTTTTGCAAGTGCATCATTCATGTCCTGGAGATCAGGAATTTTTTCGATGGTGAGACCGGCGGCCTGTAAACCCGGGATATATGGATAGTATGCTACATCTTTTAAATAGCTGTAATTTTGACGCATCACATATCGCCAAACGGCATGATCAACCGGAGTGTAGTGCTCGTAATGCTGCTCTACAATAAACTGTTTGAGGTGCTTGGGCAACCGGGCAACTTGCGGATTGTTAAAATCGTTAAAGTCGTTCATATGGTTTAATATAGAATATAAAGTTAGAATGATTTTTTAATCTTATAAAGTTTTTAATTCTCATTAAACAGAATTAAAATGGTTTATCATCCTGATAATACCAATTATACAGTTTATTTCAAAGAAATTAGCTGATATCAATCTTTTTTTCTCCCAGAGCCTGTGGATGAAATACAAAATAGATTCCCGAAAAGGATAATAAGGCTGAGATACAATAAAACATAAGACTGATTAATACAGCTATGTGAGGATCAATTCCAAATAGTTCTGCGCCGTAAACAAACACCACTTCGCGAGCTCCAAGGCCGCCGACTGTAAATGGAAATATGGCTACCAATGAAGAAACCAGAAACATGAACAGGTAGGGAGAAAATTTCCCATCAAAATTTAAGGTATAAAGTAAAAAGATAACTGCAATAACCTGCATTGATTGCACTAAAAGCGCTTTTATATGGGTAATTACAAAATGATGACTGTAATCCCTGAAAAATTTCCGCATCACCAGATAATAGATCACCGAGCCTATCGCTACTACCAAAATGGGTATCCAATTGGGGATTCCGAGTTTAGGAATAAAAATTACCAGGCTGGAAACAATTAATCCTAATGCCCAAAGTCCGCTTAAGCGATCAAAAAATATGGCCTGAAATAGCTTTCGGCCTTTAACTTCCATTTTTTTACGCAACAGAAATATTTTATAACCATCGCCGCCGATACCTCCGGGAAGAAATAAATTGTAAAACATTCCAAGAAGGTAAATTTTGAAATTATAGAATTCTGAAATATGCAGCCCAATTCCTTTAAAAAAGTTATTAAGTCGTGATGAGGAAATAATCTGGGATACAACAAAGCATATAAAAGCAATCAGGAGAAAAGCCGGATTAGCATCATAAAAGGCTTCTTTTAAGTCAGGTAATTCTACTTTTTTAAAAACCAGGTACAAGGATAATCCGCTTACTGCAATTTTTATAAAGAGCTTAGTGATGCTCCACAGTTTCTGTTTGTCCATTAAAAATTCGTCTAACCTGGTACGTTTTTCTGTTAGTTCCTTCAAAATATGTTCGCACATTTATTTCGGCCAAAATACCGAATGTGATGAGCTGAATCCCGCCTAATAAAAAAATAAGGCCAAGGATTAAAATAGGCTTCCCCCAAATGTCCTGTCCTAAAATTTTAAGAATGAGGAGGTAAGTATTAATCAGAATTCCCAATCCCAATGAAATAAATCCCATTGTTCCAAAAAGATGCATTGGTTTTTGGATGTATTTCCTAAAAAAAACCATCAGAATAAGATCTGACATTACTTTAAAAGTACGGTTCAATCCATATTTTGAATTGCCGAAACGCCGTGCATGATGTTTTACATCTACCTGCGTGATGCTTGCTCCCTGCAATTTGGCAAGTACAGGTATAAAGCGGTGCAGCTCGCCATAAATACCTAAATCTTCAGCAATCTCTCGTTTAAAAAGTTTTAGAGTACAACCATAATCCCTGATATAAACACCTGTCATTTTTCGGATGAGGGCATTCGCTATTGACGATGGAAGCTTCCGTAAAAACATTCCGTCTTTTCTGTTTTTGCGATTTCCGGCAACAACATCCCAATCTTCATCTTTTAATTTTTGAAGCATAAAAGGTATATCTGTAGGATCATTTTGCAAGTCTCCATCAAGCAATGCAATATAATTTCCGGTAGAATGATCAATTCCGGCGGTCATGGCCGTGCTTTGACCATAGTTTTTACGAAGCTCTACCAGTTTAATCCGATCATCAGCGTATTTTTTAATCTCTTTCTGCGTGCCGTCATCAGATCCGTCATCAACAAATACAACCTCATAATCAATACCGCTAAGGGCATCCCGTATGGCGAGTATTAAAGGTTGAATATTATCCCGTTCATTTAAAACGGTGACCACAACAGAGAGTTCTCTCATTTTACTTTAAACAGTTTAAGGTTTCCCTGATAAGATTTAAGCAATACTGCGTTTGGATTATTTAAATCCCTGTCAAAGGTAAAATAATAACCGGGCAACCTGTCTTTTGAAGTGAATTTTACGGTTTCCTTTCTGCTGCTTTCCATATAGAATATCAGGCGGTGGTGAAAGGGGATTTCTAAAACATTTGGATTGTATTGATAGAAAAAGAGTGAATTTCCTTTGGTGATTTTACCTACTTCTATAGATGCATTCTTATAATAAATTTCCGTCTGATTGTTTAAGCGGTAGGGTAATATAAACCAGCTGAAAGCCAATCTTACGACTAATAGAAATGCAATAAAAGGGATTATATATTCATTTTTAAACTTGTAAATCAGGTAGCATAACAGAAGGCAGGCTGAAAATATGAACAGTATTTTCGCAGTTAAATAAGGCACAAACTTATCCAAGCCGGAGAAAAACGCTGCCGGAACTGCAAGAGTAACTACGAGCGCTAAAATGAGGAGGATAATTTTAAATGCTTTGTTGCTTTTTGTCAAACTATCTCGATAAGTATAATAGGCATGTGCCCAAATAATAAATAATAAAGGATATAACATCATTAAATATCTCGGTCTGGTTTCGGGTGAAAGCCAATAGACCCAGATGTTTGCCAGAAATATAATACCTGTATATTTTAAAAAATCATTTACCATTAGCTTTTTCCAGAATCTTTTGTGAAGACAAAATAACAGGAGCAAGCTGGCCGGAAAGAGGTGGAACAAATGTTCGAATGGAAATTGAATAATATGAATGATTGTTTTTCCAAAGCCGGTTTTTGCCCCCGTGCGTTGGCTGCTTTGATCCCAGATTGTGCTGAAATATCCTTCGAGATTTGGGTTCTGTCGTGAATAGTTTATAAAGTAAAGTGAAATCAGAATCAGGCATATTGCTCCGCAAAGCATATGCTGCCAGCTAAATAATTTTTTTAAGTTTTTTGTATATGCCAGTAATGCGATAAGCGTAAATCCCTGAAAAACAATAGATGGCAGCCCTTTGCTTAAAAACGCTACGGCCGTGATAATGTAGGAGCTGAAAAATAATAAGAACCAGAGTTTTCTCTGGTAAAAATAAAAAATCAGCATGAATGAAATGAAAGTGAGCCAGGAATAAAAAATATCAATATGTCCCAGCATCGAATCATAGATCAGCATTCTTCCGTTTACCAGGAATAAAATTCCACTTAAAGCGGCTATACGTTTATCTTTTAAGAAAAAAGAAACTGAGTAATAGATTGTTACTGCAAACAGAAACATGGGAATAACCGCGGGTAATCTGGTTACAAATTCAGAATAACTGCCGCTTACTAAATAAAATAAAGCTAAGATCCAGTTGTATAAAGGGGGTTTATTATAATAGAATTCTCCGCCGATAGTCGGGATTGAAAAATTCTTACTTAAAATCATTTCCATTGCAACAATGGCACGAGTAGGTTCGTCAGCAAAAAGTGGTAATATCCCCAGATTGATAAGAAAAGGGGCCAAAGCCATTATTATGAGGATTGAAAAAGTTTGACGGGGATTTTTCTGAATATAATTTTCCAGTTTCTGCATATGAACCGCAAATATATATAAAGCAAAAGAGAGATTTGAATGAACAAATCTCTCTTTCTGAAAGGGAATTTTAAATATTTATAAACTTGCAGTTACTGCACCTGTGGTATTCATAAAGGTATTAACCGCTAAATTCATGTCAGCAAATTTAGAAATATAGTTTTTCTGATTGCCATTGATAAATAAAGTAGTTTTTCCTTTAATATTATCTATGATGGTTTTAGTTAACTCCACCGGTAAAGCCGGGCAACCGTGACTTCTTCCTAAACGTCCGCGGGAGTTTACAAAACTTTGGCTTACATATTCTGCTCCGTGAACTACAATTGCACGTTCTCTGGCATTACTGTTAAAGCCTTTGTCCATGCCATCAAGTTTCATTGACAAGCCATGCTTTCCAAAATAAATATCACTGGTGATATAAAAACCAAGACTGCTTTGGTGAGAATTTTCTGTATTTGAAAAGTTCATCGCCATGTTATCTCCGCTTCCCTGACCGTGAGCAACTAAAGTATTGAAAAGTAATTTGCTATTATCCAGATCTACAATCCAAAGACGCTTTTTAGTGCTTGGCTTATTAAAATCAACTATGGTAATTACGTTATGATTCTTTGAAATCAGGCTGGCATCTTTAAAATTATAATAACCAACTAACGCTTTTTTAAATACAGCGAAATCTAATTGTGAAGCTTGTAATCCAATTTTGTTGTAAACATCAGTTACATGCTGATCAAAAAGATCTGCCGCAGAAACCACATTGTTAACTTTAGAAGTCTTTGTTAAAACTTCAACGGGTTCGCTAACTGTTTTATTAGAAGTCCAGCTAACCGCAGTAAAAGCAAGAAGTATAAAAAGAGTACTTAAAATTCCGATTGATGGTTTTTTCATATTTTTCTCAGTTTAACAGAAACGATGTAATTAATTAAAAATTGCAATGTTCATCTGCTGATTTATTATGTAACAAATATACTGATATAGGAGTTAGCAAATGTCATTTAAAGGTTTTATTACGGCAGAATGGGCCTTAAAGTTACGATAAAGGCAGTTTTTACAGCCAGGGAGCCATTGCTAAATTGCTTAAATAAGCATTTTTGCCTCCCATGTTTTTAACCCATTGCGCAATTTCCAAACGGGAGTTTTGAAAATTATTCTCAGGATTGTAATTCAATTCCTTACGAATACAGAACGTATCTAAAATTGCATTTCTGCTGATGGATTGAATAAGTACCGGATTAAGATTCCGGATAAATTTAAGTTTTGAGTTAAGCCGTGTAAGAATATTTATAGCTCCACCGGGAATGGAAATTAGATTTAGTTGTTCCTCTTCTATTTCGGTAAGAAGTTTTAGAATTTCATCCTGTAAAGAGTAAACATGCTCATCAGCAATATTAAAAACCTGCAAATTGGGTAATTCTTTTTGATTCAGAAATAGCTGAATGGCATAACCCACATTTTTAATATTTGTTAAGGATGTTTTGATTTTGCTCTCTACCGGACAAAATATCGTTTTTCTCTTCAGAAGATTAAAAAGTCGGGGTAATAAAACACGATCGCCGATGCCGTAGATTGCTCGCGGTCGCAGAATCAATCTTTTTTGGGCCAGCGGGATATCCAAATGAAGAATCTCTTCGGATAGAAGTTTGGTTTCGCCATAATCTGTAAGATCATTTTCAATGCTGGCGTCAATCTCTTTTGCCGGCGAATCTCCAAACTCATAAACAGCTGACGAGGAAATATGGATAACATGGGAACAGTATTTAGATGCTTCTACTACATTTAATGTTCCTTCCACATTGCTTAAAAATAAATCTTTGTACGATGCGGTGTCAGATTTTAAACTGGCGCTATGAATGCAAACATCAGCTTCTAATGGGACGATAGGCTTTAATATATCAGCCTGCAGATAACTTGCATAATTTAATAAATTAGGATGTGGATTTTTGGTTCTACCTATAGCAATAACCTGATGGCCCGCATTATGAAAATAACGACATAATGAAGCTCCTTCAAATCCATTTGCCCCTGTTATTGCGATTTTCAAAATATATATATATGCTGATTTAATTTTTTAATAGCCGTACAATAGTAGAACTTTTAAACTAAACAGAATTTGGTAAATCAATTCTAAATGGCCAGCTTATAGTACCCCGTAAATCTTAAAGTGTTTTTAAAAAGCCAATATTTTGATGATTTAAAAGAAAGCGTTTAAACTTTTTAATTCAAATTCTGTTGCTGATTCATTACCAATACACATCCTTTTTTTCCAAATATTATCCCGATGAGTTTATTATTCCAATCCCTCAAAATAAAAAATGTTGAATTTAAAAATAGAATTGCGGTATCTCCGATGTGTCAGTATTCAAGTGAAGACGGGTATGCAAACGATTGGCACCTTGTTCATTTGGGCAGCCGTGCCGTTGGAGGGGCAGGCTTGATCATGGCCGAGGCCAGCGCAGTATCACCGGAAGGAAGAATAACGCCTGCAGATTTAGGAATCTGGAAAAATGAACATATTGAAAATTTAAAAAGGATTACCACATTTATACATCAGAATGGTTCGGTAGCCGGAATTCAATTGGCCCATGCCGGCAGAAAGGCCAGTTGTTCAGAGCCCTGGAATGGGGGAAAACAAATTTCGGAGCAGGTAAATGGATGGAGAACTTTGGCTCCTTCTGCGGTGCCTTTTCGGGAAACAGATAGTTTGCCTGTAGAATTATCCCTTGAAGAAATCACAAGAATTGTTCAAAATTTTAAGGACGCAGCTCTACGCTCACTTAATGCAGGATTTAAAGTGCTCGAGATTCATGCGGCTCATGGTTATCTGATTAATACGTTTCTTTCTCCGCTCAGTAATTTTAGAAAAGATGAGTATGGCGGAACTTTTGAAAACCGCATTCGCTTTTTATGCCGGATAATTGATGAAGTGAATACCGTATGGGCAGAAAACTATCCTTTATTTGTTCGGATCTCAGCAATCGATTGGGCCGAAGGAGGGTGGACGATTGAAGATTCGGTAAATCTTTCGCGGATTCTAAAGGAAAAAAATGTGGATCTGATCGACTGTTCTTCAGGAGGATTAGTTCCCTATGCTAAAATTGAAACAAAACCCGGATACCAGGTTCCTTTTGCGGAGGCAGTTAAAACTCAGACCGGAATTATGTCCGCTGCTGTTGGTATGATTACTACCGCAGAGCAGGCAGAAACCATATTAAAAAATGGTCAGGCAGATTTGATTTTTATGGCCAGAGAATATTTACGTGAGCCTTATTTCCCATTAAGTGCAGCACACTTGTTAGGAGATGATGTTTCATGGCCTGTACAATATGAAAGGGCTAAACTATAACTTATAACCTGATTAGGATTAACCAAAGGACATAAAAAAACCGCTTCGTTTTGCGAAGCGGTTTTTGAATTTTACTTAAGCAGATTTTTCCAGCTAACTAATTTACCTATTATATTATCGAGCTCTGAAGCTTCAACCCGTTCCTGTTCCATGCTGTCGCGATGGCGGATTGTAACCGTATTATCCTCTAATGTCTGGTGGTCAATTGTTATGCAGAAAGGAGTACCAATGGCATCCTGACGGCGGTAACGTTTTCCAATAGAATCTTTCTCATCGTATTGCATATTGAAATCCAGTTTTAACTGATCCATTATTTCCCTGGCTTTTTCCGGCAGACCGTCTTTTTTGGTCAGCGGCATAACGCAGGCCTTAACAGGAGCGAGGGTTGGATGCAATTTTAAAACGGTGCGAGAATCTTTACGATCTTCGGTACTTAAATCCTGCTCTTCGTACGCATTACACATGGTCAATAAAAACATGCGGTCTAAACCAATAGATGTTTCAATGACGTATGGAATATAATTACCGAATGGCTTTCCATCCTCATTCAGATCATTATCAAAATATTGCATCTTTTTACCCGAGAACTTCTGATGCTGACTTAAGTCAAAATCTGTGCGGCTGTGAATGCCCTCAACTTCTTTAAAACCAAAAGGGAAATCAAATTCGATATCTACAGCTGCATTCGCATAATGAGCTAATTTTGCATGATCATGATACCGGTATTTTTCTTCAGGTGTTCCCAGTGCTAAATGCCATTTTAAACGGGCTTGTTTCCAGTACGCATACCATTCCATTTCGGTGCCGGGGCGAACGAAAAACTGCATTTCCATCTGCTCAAACTCACGCATACGCATGATAAATTGTCGGGCAATTACTTCATTTCTGAAAGCTTTTCCTATTTGAGCAATCCCGAAAGGAATTTTCATTCTTCCTGATTTCTGTACGTTCAAAAAGTTAACAAAAATACCCTGTGCAGTTTCCGGTCTGAGATACACTTCGTCAGAATCTTCGGCCATGGCGCCCATTTGGGTAGAAAACATCAGGTTAAACTGGCGTACATCGGTCCAGTTGCGTGTACCCGAAACCGGACAGGCAATTTCATGAGCTTCAATTAAACTTTTCAGTGCCGGCAAATCATCGGCAGTTAAGGCTGCATCCAGGTCTGCCTGTAATTTTAATGCTTTATCTGTTTTGCCGTCTTTTTCATAGCGGGCAATTTTATCTTCAATCAGGTTATCGGCACGATAACGTTTTTTTGAATCCTTGTTATCAATCATCGGATCCGCAAAACCGTCCACATGGCCGCTGGCTTTCCAGATTTTAGGATGCATAAATATGGCAGAATCAATTCCTACGATATTTTCATGCATCTGTACCATGCTTTTCCACCAGTAGGTTTTGATGTTATTTTTTAATTCTGCCCCCAGTTGTCCGTAATCATATACGGCGCTTAGTCCATCGTAAATTTCGCTTGACTGGAAAACAAAGCCATATTCCTTGGCATGGCCAATTACATTTTTAAAAAGTTCGTCGTTGTTTTTGCTCATATCGCCGCAAAGATAAATAAGAATGCCATATAAATACACTAGGTGAATTCTTAAAACTATGATTTTAAGCAATTGTTAATAGATTGATTTATTACCTATTTATTATTTAAATGCTTTTGATTATGAAAACAGTAATGACTACAATTTTGATAGCATGTATTGGAATACATGCTGCAAATGCACAAACCCAGAAAGGAAATGTGATGTGGGGTGCAAGTGTAAGTAATATTGGTTTGGATTTCCAGAAAGGGAATACCGGATTTAGTATGGATCTTACTCCTAAAATTGGCTATTTTATTAAAGATGATCTGGCCGTTGGTCCGGAAATAGCCCTTGGTGTGAACACCAATGACGGATCAACCGTATTTACGTATAGAGCCGGAGGTTTTGGAAGATATTTTCTTTCGAACGCTGAAGTTACAGAAGTGGTACGCGGTTCGCGTTGGTTTCTGGAAGCAAATGCCGGACTCACAGGCACAAATGTTAAAGTAAAAGGATTACCTTCTACCAATACGAACGGCCTGGGAATTGGTTTCGGACCGGGTTTGGCTTATTTTGTTACCGATAGAATATCCCTTGAAGGATTATTAAAATATAATCTGGGTGTGGGGTTTGGCAATGCAACCACTACAAACAGGGTAAATTTGGGAATAGGTTTCCAGATTTACCTTCCGGGAAAACAGCTTAAAGATCGTTTAACAGAATAATGAAAAAAAATATACCTTAGAAGCGGTTTATTCAAATGGATAAACCGCTTTTTTTGCGCCAGTTTTGTGAGGATTTTGGGTTTATAAATAATTGATGAGCATTGTAGTTAACAAGATCAGTAAAGTTTATGGTCAGCAAAAAGCTGTCGATGAGATCAGTTTTAGTGCCTCACCCGGTAAGATTTTGGGTTTTTTAGGTCCCAATGGTGCCGGGAAATCCACTACCATGAAAATCATTACCTGTTTCATTCCTCAAACTTCCGGCTCTGCCAGTGTATGCGGCTTTGATTTAATGGAAAACCCCATGGAAGTTCGCAGGAATATTGGCTATCTGCCGGAGCATAATCCGCTGTATTTGGATCTTTATGTTAAAGAGGCCCTTGGTTTTATGGCCGATATTTACCAGATTCCAAAAAAGCATAAACGAATTGCAGAAGTGATTGAACTTACCGGATTGGGAGATGAGCAGCATAAAAAAATAGCTGCATTATCAAAAGGATACAGGCAACGGGTTGGTTTGGCTCAGGCCATTCTCCACGATCCTAAAGTTTTGATACTTGATGAACCTACCACGGGATTAGATCCCAATCAAATTATTGGAATCCGTAACCTGATTAAAGACCTCGGGAAAACAAAAACTGTTATTTTTTCAACGCATATTATGCAGGAAGTAGAAGCCATATGCGAGCAGGTTATTATTATCGATAAAGGCAAAATTGTAGCTGACGATGATTTGAAGGAATTGAAAAATAAAAACGGTCAAGGCAGTTTGGAAGAAATTTTTATCCGCCTGACGCATATGTCCTGATTTTTAAAGTTTGCTTTAGCTATAATTTATTAATTTCGGCTCCTTGTTCAATAAATAAAACGTGCTTACAATCCTTAAGAAAGACCTTGCTGATTTCTTTAATTCCCTGGTGGCGTACATTACCATTGGAATCTTCCTGTTGGTTACCGGTCTTTTTCTTTGGGTATTTCCCGAATCAAGTATTTTAGATTACGGTTATGCAGGTCTTGACAGTCTTTTTAACGTAGTGCCTTACATTTTCATGTTTCTGATTCCGGCTATTACCATGAGATCAATTGCCGAAGAACGGAAAGAAGGAACATTTGAATTACTTGCAACCCGGCCATTAACAGATTGGCAAATAGTTATAGGCAAATTTTTAGCATGTTTAAGTATCGTGCTTTTGGCTCTTATCCCAACACTTATCTACTATATAACCGTTTATCAACTTGGAGTAAGTCCGGGTAATATCGACAGCGGAGCTGTAATCGGATCTTATATAGGCCTCTTGTTATTAGGAGGGGCATTTACTTCATTAGGGATATTTTCTTCGGCCATCAGCAAAAACCAGATTATATCATTTGCAATTGCTGTGTTTCTATGTTTTTTTGCTTTCAGCGGATTTGAATCTATAAGTCAGCTGCTCTCCTTGCAAAATATTGGTTCATATATCACCGGATTAGGTATTAACCAGCATTATCAGTCTATAAGCAGGGGTGTATTAGATACCCGTGATTTGTTATATTTTCTCAGTTTCATTAGTTTGTTCCTGTTATTTACCCATATCATTTTGAGGGCACGCAAATGGTAAATCGACGAAATCAAGACTTAAAGAATCTGCTTGTGTTTCTGGCTCTACTGGTTCTGATCAATATCATTTCCTCTTTTTTCTTCAGCAGAATTGATTTTACAAAAGAGAAACGCTACACTTTATCGCCTGTTTCAAAACAACTTATTTCTAATCTTGATAATGATCTCCAGGTAACTGTTTATTTGGAAGGAGATTTTCCGGCCGGATTTAAAAGGCTGAGAAATTCAACAAACGATATGTTGTCAGATTTGAAAGCCTATTCAAATGGGAAACTTCATTTTGATTTTATAAATCCATCCCAGGGTGATGCAAAATCGCAGGAATCCTCATACAGTCAATTGCTGGAAAAAGGTATAGAGCCTACAAACCTCAGTGTGAAAACAGAAGAGGGCTTGTCGCAAAAAACAATTTTTCCCGCCGCATTAATTACCTACAAAGGCCAGCAAATTGCTGTAAAATTATTGCAGAACAGGTCCGGCGCATCTCCTGAAGAAGTGCTCAATAATTCTATTCAAAATCTCGAATATGCTTTTGTAAGCGCCATTAAAAAAGTTTCTTCTGGCGGTAAGCCGCGGGTGGGCTTTACCGAAGGTCATGGCGAATTGAATGATCTTCAATTAAATGATGCCATGAAATCTTTAGCTGATGGGTATGAAGTTGGCCGGGTGGATCTGAGCGTTATTCCTTTAACAGGATTGGACAAATTAAAATTGCTGATTATTCCCAAACCCGCTACGGCGTTTACTGAAGCAGAAAAATTTAAAATTGATTATTTCGTGATGCGTGGAGGACGCGTTTTTTGGGCTATAGATCAGGTAAATGCCGAACTGGATAGCTTAAGAGGCGCCGGAGAACAGCTGGCTTTTCCAAAAAAACTAAATCTGGATGATATATTGTTTAAATACGGAGCCCGGATTAATTATAATCTGATTGCCGACCTCAATTGTGTGCAGGTTCCGGTTAACGTAGGCAATGTAGCTGGTCAGGAGCAGATTCAGTTGCTGCCCTGGTTGTTTTATCCCATATTTATTCCTACCTCAGCACACCCTCTGGTAAAAAATCTGGATGGTATAAGAAGTGAGTTTTCCAATACAATTGATGTAATTGATGTTAAAGATATACGCAAACAGGTTATCTTAAGTACCTCCCCATTTAACCGGATTGTTGAAGCGCCAGCTTTACTTTCGCTGCAAATGGTAGAGCAGGAGCCAGATCCCAAAGCTTTTGAAAGTACAGCAAAACCTGTGGCTGTATTGCTTGAAGGTTCATTTGCATCGAATTTTAAAAATCGTCCTGTTCCGGCCGGAGTAGAGGGGAGTCTCGATATTCCTGAAAAGGGAAAACCGACCAAAATGATTGTAATGGCTGACGGCGATATTCTTAAAAATCAAATTAGCAGTACAGATGGCTCCCCATTTCCTTTAGGTTATGACCGCTATACTCAGCAGCAATATGGTAATAAAAATTTCCTGATGAATGTAGCAGATTACTTAACCGATGATTCTGGAATTATTGAACTTAGAAATAAGGAAGTGAAAATCAGGTTGCTTGATCGGGCCCGGATACGAGAGGAAAAAACCTTTTGGCAGACCTTAAATTTAGGCTTACCGCTGATATTGTTAGTAGTTTCCGGCATTTTTCAACATTATTACCGCAGACGAAAGTATGCCCGTTAATTTTTATATTTTTGAGCGTTAACCCTGAATGTTTAATTGCAAAAAGGTTAATTGCTAAAATAAAAGCGACACACAAAATTTATTCAAGATAAGAATATGAGATTTATTGTTTCAACATCAACTTTGTTAAAGCAGTTGCAGGCAGTTAATGGTGCATCGAGCAGCAGCACTGTATTGCCAATTCTGGAGAACTTTCTTTTTGAAATAAAAGATGGGATTCTTACCATATCTGCAACAGATCTGCAAACAAGTATGACCACAACTCTTCCGGTAGAATCCAAGGAGGATGGAAAAGTGGCTATCCCTTCAAAGATTTTGTTAGAAACATTAAAAACACTGCCCGATCAGCCAATTTCTTTTTCAGTTGATGATTCAACTTTTTCAATAGAAATCAGCGCAGGAGATGGTAAATATAAACTGAGCGGCGAAAATGGTGAGGATTTTCCTAAAATTCCTGCTGTTGAAAATGCCTCTTCGGTTACCATGTCAGCATCGGTTTTATCAGAAGCGATTAATAAAACCCTCTTTGCTGTAAGTAATGATGAACTGCGTCCGGCAATGACCGGTGTTTATTGCCAGTTAAGCCCGCAGCATGTAACTTTTGTAGCTACAGATGCGCATAAATTGGTGCGGTATCGCCGCCTGGATGCTAAGTCTGATACAGCCACAACTTTTATCCTTCCAAAAAAGGCTTTAACCTTATTAAAATCATCCTTGCCATCAGACGATGTACATGTTTCTGTAGAATTTAACAGCACAAGTGCATTTTTCCGTTTCGGAAATATCAACCTGATTTGTCGGTTAATTGATGAGCGTTATCCGGATTATGAGGCGGTGATTCCTCAGAATAATCCAAATAAATTGATAATTGACCGCAGCTTATTCTTAAACTGTTTACGCCGTGTGGTTATTTTTGCCAATAAAACTACTCATCAGGTTCGCCTGAAAATTACCGGCAGCGAATTAAATATCTCATCAGAAGATATAGATTTTGCTAATGAGGCTCATGAACGTTTATCCTGCCAGTATGAAGGAGAAGATATGGAGATTGGCTTTAACGCTAAATTTCTAATCGAGATGTTAAATAATTTAGGCGGTGATGAGGTTTTACTGGAAATGAGCACGCCAAACCGTGCCGGACTTTTAATGCCTCAAAGCCATGATGAGCAGGAAGAAGTGCTGATGCTGGTTATGCCGGTGATGCTTAATACCTACGCATAATTTTCTTCAATTATAATCTTAACATAAAGTTTACAGATACTCTGTAGAAAATTCCGGCAATTATTGCCGGAATTTCTATTTTTGCGCCATATTAAAAAAGCCGTGGCATGAAATTGGTTAAGCCACTCTTTAATTATCATTAAGCCCCCGAAAAATTGGAAGTTATAAGCAACGTTTTAGATTTTATTCTTCATATAGATAAACACCTTATCGAAATTGTTAGCAGTTATCAAACCTGGACATACCTGATTATTTTCATGATCATTTTTGCCGAAACTGGTTTTGTGGTAACACCTTTCCTGCCCGGAGATTCACTGTTATTTGCTGTAGGTGCTTTAATAGCTAAGGGAAATACAGGCTTGGATATTTACTTAATGGGATTGCTGCTTATTATTGCTGCAATTGCCGGGAATTCGCTTAACTATTATCTTGGGAGTTTTCTTGGGCCTAAAGTTTTTAAACCTCACAACAAAATTTTGAAACTAGAATACTATGTTAAAACACAGGAGTTTTTTAACAAACAGGGTGGTAAAGCTGTGATTTTCAGTCGCTTCTTACCTATTTTCAGGACAATTGCACCTTTTGTTGCCGGAGTAGGAAATATGAATTTCGTAAGATTTACTTTCTATAATGTAGTGGGTGGATTATTCTGGATTATTAGTTTCCTGGGTCTGGGTTTTGTATTCGGAAATATCCCTGTTATTAAGGATAACTTTACTTACGTAATGCTGGTAATCATTGTTTTAACTATCCTTCCTGCTATTTATGCAGGTATAAAAACTAAAAGGGATATGAAGAAAACCACTGCTTAATTTTCTTCACGACCAATTATTTTACCTTGCTTAAATAGCTTTTCTTCAAGTTCAGTCTGGTGGTTTTCAGCCTCAGGAATATTGAGACGGCGAAGATTTTTTAAATTGGGTTGCCCGGCATCAACCCAGGCAGAATACCAAAAGCTTCCAATTTTTAATATAGAAGATCGCATTTGTTGCTCTACCATTCCATTAAGAGCTAAATGATATGCTCTTGAATATTCTTCTGAATACTGTCGTTCTACTTTACCTTTTCGTTCGCTAAAGGTATATTTTTTGTCAGAAGGTAATTGTTTATTCAGGCGGGCTTCAATAAGCA
This sequence comes from Daejeonella oryzae DSM 19973, assembly GCF_000422945.1. Taxonomy (GTDB): domain Bacteria; phylum Bacteroidota; class Bacteroidia; order Sphingobacteriales; family Sphingobacteriaceae; genus Daejeonella; species Daejeonella oryzae. Next base: position 35,836 of record NZ_AUHA01000002.1, on the reverse strand, counting down.
GTACCGAATCTTTATAGAGATACGTGTTTTTAACGATGCTCCAGGCTTCCTTTAGCGGGTTTTCTATATATTGAGATTTCCCTACGAAATAGTCATACTCATCAGAAAATAATTCAGGAAGTCTGCTTTCCCAAAAACCATGAATCCCAACCTGATTTGTTAATTGTCCGTTATAGTTTTCGGTAGTATGCAGCGGAACATGCGCATCACCTATATAATGGCCAAGATCTGCAGAATACCTTAGGATGCGTGATGAATCCCGATCCTGAAATGCTTTTACTAATGAATAATAGGTTCTTTCAATCTGCCAGGGTACAATTCCGTTTTCAGTTAAAGTTTTTTCACCATATTTTGCAACTGCATCTTTCCATTTTTCAGGAACGCTTTCAAAAGGAGCATTGCCATATCTGTCGGCATCAATAAAATGCCGGGGAGCTTCCAGCGAATCAGCATATCGCCTTTTATCCGGATCAACGGCATGTTCGGTAATGAAATTAATATTACTCTTGTAAAATTTGATCATTCCCTTGGGCAGGGTAAATACGGCAAGGCGGTTGATTCGCTGGTGTGCGAAAAAGCCCCAGGAACTAAAAATAATTAAAAATGAAACCAGCAGGCAATTGCAAATTAATTTTTTCATAAAGAAAAATAGCTATTTGAAGCACGTTTAAAAAAGCATCAGGGCCAAATATAATGATGACTCTCATTAAAATGCAGATATCCTATTATAAACTATCTTTGCTTCTGTATTAAACATGTTCAATTTGTGCATCTTATGAGGAAGTAAAACAATTTTAAAATCTCCTTTGCATTTTAAAATAATCGGTCTATATTTGCAGTCCTTAAAAGAATAGAGAAAACAAGCTAACAAATGGCAAATCATAAATCATCGATCAAAAGAATCAGAACAAACGCAACAAAGCGTTTGCGTAATAGATATCAGGCTAAAACTACCAGAAACGCGATCAAGAAATTGCGTATTTCTACAGATAAGGCAGAAGCTTCAACACTTTTAACCAAAGTGATTTCTATGCTTGATCGTTTAGCTAAAAAGAACATCATTCACAAAAACAAAGCATCGAACAATAAATCGAAGCTTACAAAATACGTTAATACTTTAAAATAAGGTTTTACATTATTTTAAATAAAGGGGATTCGAGACATCGAATCCCCTTTTATTTTTTGTGCCCTATTTTAATTAGATTTAAGAATGGGATCTTATGAAGATAGAATTAGTATAAAATCATGGGCCGAAGAAGACCGGCCACGCGAAAAATTATCACAGCAAGGCCGCAGGGTATTGAGTGATGCAGAGTTAATTGCAATTTTAATTGGCTCAGGTAATCGTACAGAATCTGCTGTTGAATTAAGTAAGCGTATTTTGATTTCTTGCCAGAATGATCTTAACCTGTTAGGAAAATTAAGCATTCAGGAATTGTCCAAATTTAAAGGAATCGGAGAAGCCAAAGCTATTTCCATTATTGCCGCACTTGAACTTGGCAGGAGAAGAAAAGAAACAAATTCAGAAATTTTAACTCCTGTGCAAAGCAGTTATGATGTTCATCAGGCTATTGCTGCGCAGTTTGCGGATTTAAATCATGAGGAATTCTGGATAGTGCTGTTGAACAGGGCGAACAAAATTACCTCGAAGCATTTGATCAGTAAAGGCGGGCAGGCCGGAACAGTAGCAGATCCGAAAATTATATTCAATACGGCTCTTGAAAACCATGCAGCTTCCGTTATACTGGCTCATAATCATCCTTCGGGTAATTTAAAACCAAGTCAGGCTGATCTGGATCTGACCCGAAAATTAAAATCTGCAGGGGCGTTTCTGGATATTCCGGTGCTTGATCATTTAATAATTACCGATGCCGGATTTTTTAGTTTTGCAGATGAAGGTCTTATATAGTTCTGCAACCTTCAAAAAAAGCCTTTAGCAGCATATATCCGGAATCAATATTCTAAATTGATAATTCATAATTGATAATTCTTAATTCAGCTTTTCTATCTTTGCCGTTTAGGAAAAATTAGAACATGAAGATCTCTTATAAGTGGCTTAAACAATACATCCAAACTGAAAAGACACCTGAAGAAATTTCACTGATATTAACAGATATCGGTCTGGAAGTAGAAAGCCTTGAGAAAGTGCAAACTATTCCGGGGGGATTAGAAGGATTGGTTATTGGCTTTGTAAAAGAGTGCAGCCAGCATCCAAATGCCGATAGGTTAAAAGTAACCAAAGTGGATGTAGGAAATTCGCAGGATGTACAAATTGTATGCGGGGCAAATAACGTAGCCGCCGGTCAGAAAGTGGTTGTTGCCACTGTGAACACTATAGTATATCCAACCAAGGGAGAGCCTTTTAAAATAAATAAATCCAAGATCAGAGGCGAAGTTTCTGAAGGAATGATCTGTGCCGAAGATGAAATAGGTTTGGGATCTGATCATGCCGGTATTATGGTTTTGGCTGAAGATGCCCTGGTAGGAAGTAAAGCAAAAGAATATTTTAAGCTGGATGATGATTATTTATTTGAAATAGGATTAACTCCCAACCGGGCCGATGCAGCTTCGCACTTAGGCGTAGCCCGGGATCTGGCAGCATACCTTGGCTTAACTCTAAACATGCCGGATGTATCTTCATTTATTACAGATTCACATGATCTTCCAATCCCGGTAATTGTAGAAGATGAAGCAGCGTGTCCAAGATATTCTTCTATCACCATTAGTGGAATTACTATTCAAGAATCGCCAGAATGGCTGAAAGATAAATTAAATGTGATCGGCGTTCGCCCGATTAATAACGTGGTGGATGTTACTAATTTTGTGTTGCATGATTTGGGTCAGCCTCTGCATGCCTTTAATGCCGATGCCATTACATCCGGAAAAGTAGTTGTAAAGAAATGTGATGAAGGAACAATATTTAAAACCCTGGATGGTATTGAGCGCAAATTATCAGCAGAAGATCTGATGATTTGTAATGCTGAAGAACCAATGTGCATTGCAGGAGTTTTTGGCGGCGAATCTTCGGGCGTAAATGAGCAAACTAAAAATATTTTTCTGGAGAGCGCCTGGTTCAATCCGGTTTCTGTTCGAAAAACTTCAAAAAGACATGGATTAAAAACCGATGCATCTTTCAGGTTTGAACGCGGTACCGATCCAGAAATGACCATTTTTGCTCTGAAAAGAGCAGCCTTGCTGATAAAAGAAATTGCCGGAGGATATGTTTCTTCAGCTGTTTCTGATTTTTATCCGGCTCCCGCGGAGCCATTCCGTGTAAACCTGATTTATAAAAATGCAGACCGCTTAATAGGTAAAGAAATACCACATGAAGAAATTAAATCCATCCTTACAGGTTTAGGAATTCAAATATCTGCAGAAACTGCCGAAGGATTATCATTGGAAGTTCCGGCTTATAAAGTTGATGTAACCCGCGAAGTAGATGTGATTGAAGAAATTCTGCGGATTCATGGATATAACAATATTGAAATCCCAACACAGATACGGGCTTCTTTAAATTATTCGGTTAAACCGGACCGAGAAGTGGTGCAAAATAGTATTGCTGATCTTTTAACGTCAAACGGCTATAACGAAATATTGTCCAACTCCCTAACCAAATCAGCTTACTCATCAGATCTGGATCAGGCTGTAAGGATATTAAATCCCTTAAGTACAGATTTGGATGTAATGCGTCAAAGCCTATTATTTTCGGGATTGGAAGCAATTTCCTATAATCAGAATCGCAGAAATGCAGATTTGAAATTATATGAATTCGGAAAGATTTACAGTTTAGGAACAGAATCCTATAAGGAGAATCAAAGACTGTCAATTTTTATAAGCGGGAATAAGGAAACAGCTAACTGGAGTAAACCAGAACAAAAAACTGATTTTTATAGTTTAAAAGCAGTTGTGGATGCTCTGATAAGCCGGTTGAATATCAAAGGATTAATTCCATTCGACTCCGAAGTTAAAAATTTGCAAAATGGTCTCAGCTATCGAAAAGGAGAAAAGTCGCTGGTAGATTTCGGAAAGGTTTCCAAACAGGCATTGAAGAAACTGGATATATCTTCTGATGTTTTTTATGCAGATTTTGACTGGGATATGATTTTGAAAGTGATCAGGAATAACAAAATAGCTTACAAAGAAGTTTCTAAATTTCCTGCTGTTCGCCGTGATCTTTCAATGTTGCTGAATAAAGACATCACATTTAACAAATTAAAACATATCGCTCAGAAAACAGAAAAGAATCTGTTAAAGGATGTAAATGTTTTTGATGTTTATGAGGGCGACAAATTGCCCGAAGGTAAAAAGTCATATGCTTTAAGTTTTGTTTTGCAGGATGAAGAGAAAACGCTAACCGATAAACAGATCGACAGCATTATGGATAAATTAATTCTTAATTTCGAAAAGGAAGCAGGAGCAGAAATTAGAAGATAGTTGAGCAGAAAAAGTAAACACAAAGCAGCTTAAAGATTTAATCAATAAAACATTACCAAGTAAAATGAGCCAGTTAGCAGATCAGTTGCAAAAAGTAGTTGATAAAGCAGCAAGATTGATAGATCTGTGTGGAGCTTTACAGGAAGAAAATGATTTGTTGAAACTGGAAAATCAATCTTTAAAAGTTGCGGTTGATGCCAGCAAAAATAAAAGTGCAGAACTGGAAGAAAAAGTGAGGATTGTAACCATGGCCCGTTCGCTGGAAGGTTTAAAAGCACCAGAATTAGGGGTTAATGAAAAAAGTCTTGACATAAAGCAAAAAATTAGCGAATTTGTACGCGAAATAGATAAGTGTATTGTATTGCTCAAGAAGTAATGCGATAGTGAACCAAGCTCAAATGGGAGAAATCTCCATAAAAATAAATATTGCTGACAGAGTTTACCCATTAAAGGTAAACATGGAAGAAGAGGAAATAATACGTAGGGCAGCAAAACTGATAAATGACCGTATAAAAGAATATCAGGATAATTATGCAGTCAGAGATAAACAGGATTTGTTATCCATGTGTGTTTTACATTATGCCACAGCTACGCTGAAGGCTGAAAAAAAAGTAATGAATGAAGACACAGAGGTTGCTGAAAAGGTGTATCAACTGGACCAGTTGCTGACGGATTTTTTCTCTAAGTAGTATCGTTCTTTATTTAGAGCCTAAGATTTAGCCGCAGTTAAATTTTTAGATTTCACTATTTTAAGCTTAACGCTTCAATATTATGTGAACTTTAGTGCAATGCCTTAAGGTTTTGTAAAAGTTCTAACCGTAATTGAAAAGCTTTATAATACATGAAATTTATGATTTAGTTGCGGTTTTTTTTATATAAAATGAAATTATGGAAATAATACTTTACGTTTTAATTGGATTAGCAGTGGGGGTGGTAATCGGGAGATTTCTACTTCGCAAACTGTTAAAAAGTCAGGAAATTGCAGCACAGAATAAAGTAAAGAAAATACTTAAAGATGCCGAAAGCAAGTCAGAAATCCTGAAAAAAGAAAAGCTTTTAGAAGCTAAGGATCACTTTTTAAAATTAAAAGCTGAACACGAGCAGGATGTAAACAGCAAAAATAACACGATTAATCAGCGGGAAAATACCCTCAAGCAAAAGGAGCAGTCTTTGAACCAGAAGCTTGAGAATATGAATCGCAAAGAACAGGAACTGGATACGGCCCGCAAAAATCTGGAAAAGCAAACTGAAGTTGCCCAGAAAAAACAGGAAGAAGTAGACGCTATTAAAAATCAGCATATTACTCAGTTAGAATCTATTGCAGGTTTATCTGCCGACGAGGCAAAAAATCAATTGGTTGATTCGCTTCGTGAGGAAGCCCGTACCAAGGCCATGAGTCAGATTAAAGATATTGTTGATGAAGCGAAACTAACTGCCAGCAAAGAAGCTAAAAAGGTGGTTATACAAACCATTCAGCGAACAGCAACAGAAAGCGCTATCGAGAATACGGTTTCGATTTTTAATATAGAAAGTGATGAGATTAAAGGCCGTGTTATTGGTCGTGAAGGAAGAAATATACGAGCTCTGGAAGCTGCAACCGGCATTGAGATAATTGTAGATGATACACCAGAAGCGATTATTTTATCTGGATTTGATCCGGTTAGAAGAGAAATTGCCCGTTTGGCATTGCATCGTTTGGTTACCGATGGACGGATTCATCCCGCCAGGATTGAAGAAGTTGTTGCTAAAACCAAGAAGCAAATTGAAGATGAAATTGTTGAAATTGGTGAGCGTACGGTAATTGATCTTGGGATTCATGGTTTGCATCCGGAGCTCATCCGGATGGTTGGACGTATGCGTTACCGCTCTTCTTACGGTCAAAATTTATTACAGCACAGTCGCGAAGTAGCAAACTTTTGTGCTACCATGGCAGCTGAGCTGGGTTTAAATGTGAAAATGGCCAAACGTGCCGGTCTGCTGCATGATATTGGTAAAGTGCCTGATGACAATCCGGAATTGCCTCACGCTATTCTGGGAATGCAGCTGGCTGAAAAATATAAGGAACATCCGGAGGTTTGTAACGCCATTGGAGCTCACCACGATGAAATTGAAATGACTTCAATGATTTCGCCGATTATCCAGGCTTGTGATGCTATTTCCGGAGCTCGTCCGGGTGCCCGCCGTGAGGTTGTAGAAAGTTATATCAAAAGACTTAAAGATTTGGAAGCACTTGCTTTATCATATCCGGGAGTTGAGAAAACGTTTGCTATTCAGGCCGGTCGCGAATTACGTGTAGTTGTAGAAAGCGAGCGCATTTCAGATGCTGCATCTGAAATACTCGCCGCGGATATATCAAACCGTATTCAAACCGAAATGACCTATCCGGGGCAGATAAAGGTGACCGTTATCCGGGAAACCAGATCTGTTTCTTATGCGAAATAAATTAACGGATTAATTAGAAATAGTTAATTAAACGATTAAACCGAATATAGAATCAAAAATTCTTTATTCGGTTTTTTTATTAAATGATATTGAAAAATGTCAATTACTGTCAGCAAAATCTTTTTATCTTTAAATCATGCTAAAGCAAAATACCGCAGCTAAATCTCCAAAGCAGACTAGTCAGATTCGCCCTGTTGATGTTTATTTTAATAAATATGCTGAAAGTCATCAAAATCTTACCAACGAATTAATTCATTGGATTTGTGTCCCTCTGATTGTATTCAGTTTATTTGGTTTAGTGTGGGCTATTCCCTTTCCGCATTTAGATTTTTTAGGTCGTTATAATGGTTTTGTAAACTGGGCATCTTTCCTGATTGCCTTCTCAATATACTATTATTACAAACTTTCTCCGGTATTATCCTATGCCATGTTGCTGATTATTATGATCTTTTCTGCCGGAATACTAGGATTAGAGAAACTGCATAATTTGCATGGTTGGCCGCCCATGTGGCAGGTTTGTCTTGGTATTTTTGTGTTGTCATGGATCGGACAGTTTATAGGCCACAAAATTGAGGGTAAGAAACCTTCCTTTCTTGATGATATTAAATTTTTACTGATAGGGCCTATCTGGTTATTACATTTTATCTTTAAAAAAGCAGGGTTAAGATATTAGGATTTTAAAGCTTCCTGTAGATGATAAATAACCATAATTATATCAAAACTCATAAATGAAAAAACTGTACTTTCTCTTCTTTATACTTTTTAGTTTTAACGTTTCTGCTCAGCTTGTTCAGTCTAAGCCAAGCCTTAATGAGAACAGTATAGTAAAGGATTCTACGGGATTTCAGTATCCGTATGCCATCTGGAAGAAATTGTTTCAGAGCGGAAATTACGGGATGAGAACATTTGTGATAAATGGAGAAAGTCCGGAATTTCTGATTTATGAATTATCAGAGGAAACAAAATCAAAAAGGATGGAATCTATTCCTAAGCCGCGAGAAACATCATTTTTTAAAACCGGTAATAAGCTTCCGAATTTTAAATTAACAGATCTGAACGGCAATAAATTCAATCTCAAAGAATTAGCCGGGAAAGTGGTGGTTCTTAATTTCTGGTTTATCAATTGTGCTCCATGCCGTAAAGAAATACCGGAATTAAATAAAATGGTGTTGAAATATAAGGATATTCCCAATGTGGTCTTTCTTGGTGTTGCACTCGACACAAAATCAGAGATAAAAGACTTTTTAAAAACTTCGCCCTTTTTATACAATATTTCTGAAAACGGGAAGTGGCTGTCTGCATTTTATGGGGTTAATTCCTATCCAACTCATGTGGTTGTAGACCAGCAAGCAACTATATTGTTTCATAGTACCGGTCTGGCGCAGAACACTGTTTACTGGGTTGACAAATCTATAAAAGGAGCTTTGAGCAAAGCAGAAACTGAAAGTATCCAGGCAAAATAATCTTTACAAAGCTGACAGTAAAATTCAGATTTTAAAAATTCAGTTGCGCCTGGAGTCTCAATAAATTACCTTCCTGAAGATTATCTCTCTTAATATTATCTTCAAATCTGCGTGATGAAAAGGTATACATCGCAACCAATTCAAATTGTTTAAGGGGCTGCCATTCTATACCCAATTCCAACTCATTTACCTTATAACTACGAGCATCTAATTCATGCTTTTTGCCACCACGGTAATATTGTATTCTTGTAAAAGGGATAAATATCTGATCGTTTTTCCTCATCAAATAGGATAGCGTAACATATCCGCCTTGCAGATTTTTTACTTCAACTGAATCGTTGAGCTTATTGTATTCCGGGCCTTTTCCAACATTATATTCTGCCTGAATTCCGAAAGGTTTGGGATATAAAACAAAGGATGCTGCCATTCTCTTATCGGTATAATTTCGATCGGAGATATATTTTACTCCCGGACTTAGCTGATCCTCGGGCATAACAAATTTTCCGGTATATCCTTGTATTCCGGGCTCCAGAATCTGGTTGCCTATTTCAAAAGGATAACTAAATCTGCTCACCATATGCAAAGTATTGTTAAGTTCGGGTTTGTTAGCAGTTTGGCCGTTAAAAACTCCAAAAGCGAAAACGCCATAATCACCCGATCCTTTTAAACCTTCTTTCACCACAGAGGCTAACAGTTTTCTTTTATCTTCCGGAGCCCAGTAAAAAGTTACTCCTAAATCTCTTTCATTGCTTAATGCACTGTTGAGCGCATCATTTCTGTCCAGTGGCAGCCTGTTCTGACTTGATTGCAAGTTTTCAAATCCGTAAGGAATTTTGCTTTGACCTATTCTAAATCTATATTCATTTTTACTGTCAACACCAATATCAAAATAAGCATCGCGTATTTGTCCAAAATTTAAACCCGTAGAAGATGATGAGCTTGCGAAATCAGGCTGAAAATAAAAATATACTTGTTTCCCTATTTGGCCCGAAAAAACCAGCCGGGCTCGTCTAAGAAAAAAACCGCCATTTTCACCCCAGCTTTTATCGCATTGTTCGCATTTAAGTTTAGAATTTGTTTCAAAGAGCCTATTGTACCTGGCCTGTATATATCCTCTGATGGTAAATGAATCATACCATTTTGTTTCTTCCTTAGGTTTGTCCTGCCCATTCGAATTATGAAATGATAAGAAGCATAGTATTATTAAAGTTATCCCGACTTTGAATTTTAGTCCCATTCCCGTTTGGTTTAAAGGAAGCAAATTTAACACTTATATTAATTTAATATTATATCGCGGTTAACTAATTGTTAAGCTACTCTTAATTGCAGGTTTTATCTTAAGATGTATGGATAGCATGTATAAAACCTTGAATTTAAATATACTCCGTATTTATTAATATTGGCTTAACATTAACATCATCAATACATAATATCTAACTAACGTGGAGATAACATTGTGCTAATACTTTTGCAGAACATTAAAATAAGTAAAAGTGAAATACAACGTAATCATACGAATTTTGGCAATAAGTGTCTTTTTTACCTTAATTACTTTGAATATTTTCGGTCAGGAAACTGGTAAAATAGCAGGTAAGGTAACCGATAAAAAAACCGGGGAAACCTTAATTGGTTTAACCGTTAAAGTTGAAGGTACCACAAAAGGAGTGATGACAGATGTGGACGGTAATTATAATTTAGGAGGTTTAACTCCCGGAAAAGTAGCATTAACATTTTCTTATATTGGTTATAAATCAAAAAGCATTACAGATATACAGGTAAACCCGGGTGTAACAACCAGCCTGGATATCGTAATGGAAGAAGCCGGCGGTCAGGTTTTGAGCGAAGTGGTTATTACTGCTACAGCAAGACAGGAAAGTTTAAACGGATTATATGCCAAACAGAAAAACAGTGTTCGGGTAACTGATGGGATTTCTGCTGAAACCATTAAAAAATCTCCGGATAAAAATACCAGTGAAGTATTAAAACGAGTTAGCGGAACAACTATTCAGGATAATAAATTTGTGGTTGTGCGTGGTTTGGCTGATCGCTACAATTCGGCTTCTTTAGATAATGGTGTATTGCCAAGCACAGAGCCAAACAGAAAAGCATTTTCATTTGATATTGTTCCTTCAAATCTGATTGATAATATCATTATCAGCAAAACCGCCACCCCAGATTTGGCGGGAGACTTTGCAGGAGGTTCTGTACAGATAATTACCAAAGATATACCAGATGATAATTTTATGTCATTTGGCTTGGGATACAGTTATAATTCTCAGGCAACTTTCCAAAATTTTCAAAGCGGTGCCAGAAATACTTCTGACTATTTTGGCTTTGACAATGGCTTAAGATCAATACCTAATAATTTTCCATCTACACGAAAGATAATAAATAACGGGGTTGGCCCGAACAAGAATATTGCTTCATTACAGGCTTTGCCACAGGATTATGGCATTCGTAACGGAAATGCTTTTTTAAATCAAAATTACCAGTTTACAGTTGGCCGGGTGAAGGATTTTGAAAAAACAAATAATCGTTTGGGTGCTATTTTATCTTTAACCTATCGTAATTCTCAAAACAGTAATACAGGCATAGTAAGGCAATACCATGTTTTTGATTACTCAGATGATCAATACAAGTTTTCTACCAATGTTGGAGCCTTAGCCAACTTTGCCTACAATTTTAAAAACAGCCGTATTACGCTGAAAAATCTTTACAACCGCACTCTGGATGATCAGTACACTTATCGAACAGGCAATAACAAAACCACAGGAGATGTTAAATTCTATGCATTTGACCTTCTTCAGAAATCTTTATTTAAAACAGCCCTGGAAGGTGAGCATAAAGTAGGAGATAATAACTCTAAGCTGAAATGGACTCTTGGTTTTGGAAATGTAATTAATGATCAGCCTGATCAGCGAAAAGTAAATTACCTGCGCAACGTAGCCGACAGGGATGTTCCAAATTCGTATTATGCAGGTGTAACTAACATCGGTAAAGAAAATGCAAGACTGTTTTCTTACTTAAATGAGAACGTTTATTCAGCGGAAGCGGGATATTCCCTGCCTTTAAAATTCTTCAAAAATAGCGCAAACTTTAAAGCTGGTATTTCTTCAAACTATCGCAACCGGAATTTCGATGTCAGGTTTTTGGGATTAAGGCTGCAAACTGATGCCAATAATCCACAAGCAGATAATGAGATTCGTCAACGCCCCATTGAAACCTTATTTGGAGAAGATCTGATCAGTCAGGGAAAATATAAACTGGATGAAGTTAATAACAATGGTGATTCATATGATGCAAACTCACTGGTAAATGCCGCTTATGTGATGATGGATAATAAAATCGGAGCAAAATCCAGAATTGTTTATGGAGTGCGCATGGAACAATATGATTTGAAATTAAAAACTTTAACCACCAATAATTTGGTTTCTCAAAATTTTGCAGATATACTTCCCTCTGTAAATTATACCTACAGCATTTCAGAAAAAAGTAATTTCAGAGCATCCTATTTTAAAACTTTGGCCCGTCCCGAGTTCAGAGAATTGGCTCCCTTTACTTATTTCGATTATGAAAGAGGTGCAAACGTACAGGGAAATCCTTTATTAAAACGTGCCAAGATTGATAACGCCGATTTAAGATACGAGTTCTTCCCATCAGCGGGTCAGATTTTCTCGGTATCCACATTCTATAAAAAGTTTACCAATGCAATAGAAGCCAGTATTGCCGATGCTAATTCTACACCCGATATCTCTTATTTTAATTCTAAAAAAGCAGATGTATATGGGGTAGAATTGGAGTACAGAAAAAACCTTGCTTTTTTAGGTACCAATGAAGCATTTAAGAATACAACCTTCTACACTAATCTGTCATTAATCAAATCAAAAGTTAAGAATCCGGAGATTGATAATATTATCGAAAAAGAACGTCCTCTGGTGGGTCAGTCGCCATATGTTATCAATGCTGGTTTACAACATACCGCATTAAATAATTTGTTAAACTTCAATTTATTATACAATCGTATTGGCAGACGCATTGCCAATGCCGGTGGACAACAGTTTCCGAGTGTTTATGAAGCACCTCGTAATGTGGTCGATTTTCAATTGGGTTATAAAATTCTTAAATCAAAAGGAGAGTTGAAGTTTAACGCCAATGATATTTTGAACAACGATAATGTATTGTATTTCGATAAGGATATGAACAAGAAATACTCTATTGGCTCATCTGATGAAACCATCAGCCGTTTTAAAACCGGAAGCAATTACTCTTTATCTTTTAATTATTCATTCTAATTAACATAACCTTAATAGGATTTAACAATATCATTACCCTGATTTTATACTGAGGTTATTTGCCAGGGATACTTTTGGGATATAGATAAAATCAAAAAATTAACATGAAAAAACAAGCAATTTTATTAGCATTAGCTGCCGCCATTTTTACTACAGCCTGTAAAAAAAGTACGGTAGATGATACAGATGATACCATTATTGTAGCGCCGGTAAGTTCAGTTCTTGAGGTTTCAACAGATATTACAACCAATACGAACTGGTCCGCAGATAAAATATATTTATTAAAGGGAATTATTAATGTAACCAGCGGAGCCACTTTAACAATCCAGCCGGGTACACTTATTAAAGGCGATAAAGCTACAAAAGGAACTCTGGTAATTAACAGAGGTGGTAAAATTGAAGCCGTTGGAACGGTTGACAAGCCAATTGTATTTACATCAAATCAGGCAGTGGGTGCACGTTCTACGAGTGACTGGGGTGGTATCGTATTGTTAGGTAAAGCACCAAATAATCAGGGAACCAGCCAGGGTATCGAAGGAATTCTTACAGATGCCGCAGGTAAAGCATCTTTTGGAGGAACTGATCCGGCAGACAATTCAGGTACGTTAAAATATGTTCGTATTGAATTTGGTGGAATTCCACTTACACCGGATAATGAAATAAACGGTTTAACATTCGGTTCTGTAGGTTCAGGAACAACTATTGATTACGTTCAGGTTTCATTTGCTGGCGATGATGCCTATGAGTGGTTTGGTGGTTCTGTAAATTGCAAGCACCTGATTTCAATAGGTGCTTTGGATGATGATTTTGATGCAGATTTTGGTTATTCAGGTAAGGTTCAGTTTGCTGTGGCTCAGCGTTATCCTACCATTGCAGACGTTTCAGGATCTAACGGTTTCGAAACTGATAACGATGGATCTGGATCTGTTAAAGTTCCTCAAACCAATGCAGTTTTTAGTAATGTAACTGTTTTAGGGCCATTGACTTCAACTTCTTTAAGCGGTGTAAATGCAAATTATCAGCATGCTGCACAAATTCGCAGAAATTCATCCCTGAGCATTTTAAATTCAATTTTTGCAGGTTACACAGAAGGTGTTTACATAGATGATTCCAAAGTAGCTGTCGCAAAAGCTACCTCAGCAAATTACCTTGCCGGTAATCTTGCATTCCAAAACAATATCGTCTATGGGTCTAATGCTAAAAGTAATGAACTTAAGGGCGAAAACAAGGCTGATTTCGAAACTTCTATAAGAGCTGCAAATATATTTGACGGAGCTAAATTCGGAGAAGTGCTGATGAATGATCCATACAAATACGCTTCAAATCTGGTTGCCGCTGCCAAAGCTGGTCGTCCAAATTTTACAGTAAAAGCCGGATCGGTTGCAGAAACTGGCGCATTATTCAGCAATACTAAAGTTGCAGATGCGTTTTTCGAAAAAGTTACTTACCGCGGTGCCTTTGGCTCGAGCGATTGGACTGCTACATGGGCTAATTTCGATCCGCAGGCAATGCCTTATGATGCTCCCGGTAAAGTTAATTAATAATAATAAATTGGTTAGTTAATGTGAAAACCCGCTTTTGGCGGGTTTTTCTATTCAGGATAGTATTATACAGATGCCTTATTTATCAAATGAATAAACGGGATCATAGCGATACACGACTTTAAAAGCAGCATTTTTAAGTTTAGTATCGATTTGGCCAATTTTTAAATCCTCTGATTGTGGCGTTGGTTCGCATATCGAATATTTTTTTCCTTTATAAGTAATTGAATTTGCAAGAGGCTTATTAAACTGAACAGCCATGGTAATATGCGTGGGATATAAAAGAGCGATCATCGGTAAGTTATAAATCTCTTTCACCAGATAAAAAAACAATGCAGCCCGATCATCACAATCACTCTGGTCGTTAAATAATGTTTGTTCAGGAGATAAGCGTTTTTCTTTTCCGAAGTTCAATTCATCCGGCTTATATAAAAAGGCGTAGCGTGTAAACCTCATTAAATAATCAACGCCTTTTTTCTGACTCATGCCGCTAATGTTTTTGCGGAGTATAGGAATTAAAGAGCCGTAAGTTTCTCTGCTTAACGGAATATTGAAATAAGATTCGAAACTTACACCTGGATAATTTTTGAAAATAGTTTCAACCTCCGGATTCAGCAATACATTAAAGTGATATTCCTTTTGGCGATAATTGAATTTTAACAATTTTTCCGAATAACTTTCCGGCCTAAAATCCGGCATTCGGCTTATTTTGTATGAGAAAAGAGTTTTGCTTTCCGGGTATGTAATATTGATGAGCCTGATTTCATCTTTCTCATAATTCAATTGCGGATAATCATGGAAATTTAAACATACATACTGTTTCCCGTCTGTTTCATAGTACGGAATATCATAAATATCTTCCTCGCTTCTAACATAAAATAAAATCTGATCATTTGTTAAAGCAAGCCTGGCATCGTAACCTGACTTAGAAAGAAAAAACCATTTATATAAAGTATAACGTGGGTAATTTTCTGCTTTCGGACTTATCTGCTGTGCTGTTTTCCGGATGAGTTGGTAATAAAGCCAGTCATTTAACTGATGTTTTTCTTTGTAGGATTTGAGTGCAGCTATAACGGGCTCTGATTTAGCGCTGCTTAAAGAATTATAAAATGCTTGTATAGATAATTCATTGACATGATTGTTGAACTCAACAATCATGGATGAATCTAATTCAATATTAATGGTGCCTTCATAAAATTCAAATGAAAGTATTCTGTTTTTACTTTCTGCAAATGCACTGCATACAGTAAAAACTAAAAATATAAAAGAAAGAAATGCGATACGGGCTGATTTCACTTGACTGATTAATGTTAACATTAAGTTAACATTGAATTAATACTAAATTAACAGAAAATATTCTGTTTAATCAAGTAAAGGCGATAATTTATAAGGATGTATTTTTTAAGTCTTAAAAATTTTTTGCCAGTTTCTCTAAAATCTCGGCAGGTATTTTTTCCATATCCACTATTAAAAACCCATCCAGGCTGTCTGAAAACTTAGGATCTATATTAAAGCAAATGATTTTGCCATTTAATGCAATATACTGCCTTAATAAAACAGGTATTTTCAGGTGTGATGTTTCCACATCGGAAATCAAATCATCCAGATCTTTTAATTTTTCTTTGCTTTCCAGTAACAGATCGGTATCGATTTTTGAATAATCGACTTTGAACTTTTTTCGGGGTTTTACATACGCTGCCAGTTCATGATCAAAATGATTTTTAATAATGAAATCAACAATCAATGATTTAGAAAATTTAGAGAAGCTATTGCTGATGCTAACCGGACCAATTAAATATTTATACTGAGGATTTTCTGAAAGGTATTTTAAAATCCCCTTCCAGAGCAAAAATAAGGGAAGCGCTTTTTGCTGATATTCTTTTCTTACCCATGATCTTCCTAATTCTAAACTTTGCTTCATTATCGGGAATAGTGGTTCTTTTATCTTGAATAATTCGGTAAGATAAAAGCCCTTGCTTCCCATGCTGTAAAATATTTCGTCTCCACGACCAATGCGGTACGCCCCAACAATCATTTGATTTGTAATATCCCAAATAAATAAATGATTATAATAAATATCGTATTCATCCAGATCAGTTGATTTATTAGTTCCTTCACCAATCTCTCTGAAAGTAATTTCTCTTAATCGTCCTATTTCTTTAATTAAATTAGGTATAGCCGGAGTTGGAGCAACGTAAATACTATAGTCTTTTTCCGTCCAAATTTTATAATCATCAAGAGCCGATAATTCATTTACTAAAATTTGCTGAGATATGGGTTCTACTATCTTCTCAGGCTTTTTTTTAATCTTAAAAATATTCCCGGGATTAAAAATCTTTTTTTCATTTTCAAGACTGGTTCCAAGGGCATAGGTTTTGGCACGCAGGTAATTCAGAAGCTTAGCCGAATTGTTATTCTGGCTGATCTCTTCAATATGGATGGGCTTGCCAATACGAATTTTAATGGTATGGCCGTGTTTGTTAAATAATTCTGAAGGCAGTTTGGCTGTGCGAAGTGTAGGATGTATTAAGCTCAGAAGGTTAAACATAAGCCCGTTGTTTCCATGGAAGTAAACCGGGACAACCGGGACATTGGCTTTCGCGATTATTTTCCCAACCACAGGATTCCACATTTTGTCTGTAACCTGCTGAGTTTTTATTTTATATGATGAAACTTCTCCTGCCGGAAAAATACCAATCGGAGTTCCGCCGGCAAGTAAGGTGAGTGTATTTTTTAAACCGCTGATGCTGGAGGAATGATCTACGTTTTCAAAAGGATTAACAGCAATAAAATAGTCACTCAGATTGGGGATTTTTTTTAAAATGAAATTGGCCATCAGCTTGGCATCAGGTCTTACTGTGCTTAATAATTTCAGTAATACAAGGCCTTCAATTCCACCGTAAGGATGGTTAGCAATGGCAATAAAAGCACCTTTTTTTGGAATGTTTTTTAATTCAGCTTCATCAAATTCCATTTGAATACCCAGAATTTGCAGGATTTTATCAATGAACGGCGAACCTTGCAAATGTTCTGCTTTTTCGAAGGTTTCATTCACCTCGTTTATTTTCATCACTTCCATCAGTAAAGATGCAAGTCCTGGCATGTGCAATTTATTTATTCGGGTGGCCTGGGCAAATTCTTCTTTCGTAATAATTTTCATAAATATGATCCTCAATAAAATAGATTTTAAAGAAAATTATTTAGAATACAGATTGCAAATTTGGCTGTAAATCTTTTTCAAATCATATTATTTCCAGCCAATAGCTTTATTATATTTAAGATAAATTTAAAAATTAGCCGTACATGAAGAATGCACTGAAAGCTTATTTCAGTTTTTCTAAAAAAGAATACAACGGCATTTTGGTGCTTTGTATCTTGATGGTATTGGTTCTGGCTTTTCCTTATATATATTCCTATTTTAAAGTCCCTGTGGTATATGATACAGAAAGTTTTCAACGGGAGATTTCGGCTTTTAAGTCTTCAGCTCAGAAAAGATCTTATTCTAATTATAACAACCTGAAGGAATATATTGAAGATAATGAATTAAGGGCAAATTATTTTTTATTTGATCCAAACGGGCTTTCGGCTTCAGACTGGCGCAAGCTTGGTTTATCTGAGCGTCAGATAAAAGTGATAAAAAATTACGAATCAAAAGGAGGTAGGTTTTACAGGAATGAAGATTTGAAAAAGATATATTCTATTTCTGAATCTCAATATTCTAAACTGGAGCCCTACATCAGCATAAAAAAATCTTTTACAAACAGTAAACCGATTTATTCGCAAACTAAAGAATGGGAGAATAAAAAACCGGTTTACGAAAAGAACATGCCTTTTGAAATTGTAGAATTAAATTCAGCAGATTCGGCAAAATTAGAAACTATCAGGGGAATAGGGCCTGCATTTGCCTTGCGTATTTTAAAATATCGGCAGCGATTAGGTGGTTTTCACTCAAAAGAGCAGCTTCGTGAAATTTACGGTCTGGATTCTGCTATGTTCGAAAATCTTAAAAATCAGGTTAAAGTAGACGCAAATTCAATTCAGAAAACAAATGTTAATAAAGCTCAGTTCGACGATTTAAAACGTAACCCTTATTTATCATATAAGCAGATAAATGCCATTATTCAATATCGAAAACAGCATGGTCCGTATCAAGCGGTATCAGATTTAAAAAAAATAGCCATTATGAATGATGAGATTTTGCGTAAAATTGAGCCTTATTTACTATTTGAATGATTGAATCGAAATTAAAATCAGCTATCCGTGATATTCCTGATTTCCCTAAACCGGGTATCCTGTTTAAAGATATTACTCCCATCTTAAAAGATGCTTCCCTTTGCCAGGAAATTGTTAACGCTTTCGCGGAAAAGCTGAAAGGTGATCAGATTGATATAATTGCAGGTATAGAAAGCCGCGGATTTTTATTCGGCCTTATGCTGGCAGCCAAATTAGAGGTTCCCTTTGTTCCGATCCGCAAACAGGGAAAGCTTCCTTTTAATAAAATTCAGGAGCCCTGCGAGCTGGAATATGGTTCCGCCATTTTAGAACTGCATGAGGATGCCATCTTTCCCGGCCAACGGGTTCTCATTCATGATGATTTGCTGGCTACGGGTGGAACGGTTAACGCAGCAACACGGCTGGTTCAACAGTTAGAAGGAATAGTTGCTGGTTATGCATTTGTTATTTCTTTGGATTTTCTAAAAGGCAAAGAATCCTTGAAAATGCATTCGGATAAAATTATTTCTCTGGTTTCATATTGATTCTACTTTCGCATTCTTAAACTCTGGTGTTTTGGTTTGCTTAATTGAACCGGAAACCATTTTGTTCTACTTATAAACAAGCTTTAAATAATAAAAAAATGAATTGGAAATTGCTATACTTGCAAATTAACCACAACCAAATATGCATAATTCAGTAGAGGCAGAGCAAAGCGGAATAAATTTTTCAGCAACTGATAATCAAAAAATGATCATCAATATGGTACGCGATTTCGCTGAAAAGCACGTGCGTCCAAACGTGATGGAGTGGGATGAAGCACAAACTTTTCCTGTTGAAACTTTCAAGAAATTAGGCGAATTGGGCTTAATGGGTGTATTGGTTCCTGAAGAATATGGTGGTTCTGGCCTTGGGTATTTTGAATATGTAAATGTTATTGTAGAAATCGCGAAAGTTTGTGGTTCAATCGGTTTATCTGTGGCTGCTCACAATTCTTTGTGTACAGGTCATATTCTGGCGTTTGGAAATGACGAGCAAAAAAAGCGTTGGTTGCCAAAATTAGCTACCGCAGAATGGATTGGGGCCTGGGGGTTAACCGAAGCAAATACCGGATCTGACGCCATGGGGATGAATACCACTGCAGTTTTAGATGGTGATCATTATATCGTTAACGGTTCAAAAAATTGGATTACTCACGGAAAGTCAGGGAATGTAGCTGTAGTAATGGTGCGCACGGGAGAAAAGGGGAGTTCGAAAGGAATTTCGACTATCGTAATAGAGAAAGGAACTCCCGGATTTTCAGCAGGAAAAAAAGAGAATAAACTGGGCATGCGTGCTTCCGAAACTACAGAGCTCATTTTTGATAACTGCCGTGTTCCGAAAGAAAACCTGCTGGGTAATGAAGGCGAAGGATTCAAACAAGCCATGTATGTTTTAGACGGCGGACGGATTTCTATTGCTGCGTTATCTTTAGGAATTGCCAAAGGTGCGTTTGAAGCGGCAGTTGCTTATTCAAAAGAACGTTATCAGTTTGGCCAGCCCATTGCAAGTTTCCAGGGAATATCTTTTAAACTGGCCGATATGGCAACCGAAATAGAAGCTGCAGAATTACTGATTATGCAGGCTGCAGATTTAAAAAACCGGGGCAAAAAAGTTACGAAAGAATCGGCAATGGCCAAATATTTCGCTTCAGAAGTTTGTGTAAGAGCTTCTACAGAGGCTATTCAAATATTTGGTGGTTACGGATACACAAAAGACTTCCCAGTGGAGAAATTCTATCGCGATAGCAAATTGTGTACTATAGGAGAGGGTACTTCAGAGATACAGAAACTGGTTATTGCCAGAGAAGTATTGAAATAATATTTCATTTAATATATATAGAGCGAACTGATTAATCAGTCCGCTTTTTTTATACCTCGAAACGTAATCCAACTTAAATAGAAATAGCTTTTCGTGTTTCTATAGTTTTTCTTACATTTGCAATCCAAAACCGAAAGGGGGTATCTTTAAATTATGATCATTATCAACGTAAAAGACGGCGAATCATTAGACAAAGCATTAAAACGCTTCAAAAAGAAATTCGAAAAAACCGGTGTATTAAGAGAACTGCGTAGCCGTCAGGCCTACGAGAAAAAATCTATTACCCGTCGTACGCAGGTTAAAAAAGCTATCTACAAAGAAGGAATGAACAGAGAAACTGTTTAATTCTTTTTTCAGGCATATAAAACTTAAAACTATTTGTATATTTCATTTTTGAGATGTACAAATAGTTTTTGATGTTTATAGCGCATTTTACAAAATTCCTCCAGTTTGAAAAACGGTATTCTCCGCACACCGTTACAGCCTACCAAAAAGACTTAAAGCAATTCTACGCCTTTATTAAACTATCCGAACTTGATTTTGGAGATGTATTGCATATTCATGTCCGCTCCTGGATTGTAGAATTATTAGATCAGGGAATAGAGGCAAAAACTGTTAACAGAAAAATATCCACTCTCAGATCTTTTTATAAATTTTTACATCGCCAAAACTTCATCCAGGTAAATCCCATGCTCTTGGTTCAGGCGCCCAGGGTTCCAAAGCGTTTACCGGTAACAATAGAGGAGGAAAAGATAAACTCCATGCTGGATACTGCCAATAGCGAAATTTTTTCTAACGATTTTTCAGGAATCCGCAGTAGGCTGATTATTGAATTGTTGTATGGTACCGGCATTCGCTCTTCTGAATTGATTAATTTGAAAGAGCATGATATTGATATGTATGGACATCAAATTAAAGTTCTGGGGAAAAGGAATAAAGAACGAATTATTCCAATTAATTCTTCATTATTAGAATTGATACTGCAATATATTGAATCCAAAAAAAGTCAAAATTTTAATAACAATTCCGTATTTTTAATCGTTACCAATGAAGGCAACATTGCCTATCCAAAATTTATTTATCGTATAGTGAATTCTATTTTATCATACATATCTACTAACGATAAAAAAAGCCCTCACGTTTTAAGACACACCTTTGCAACCAGTTTATTAAATCATGGTGCAGAGTTGAATGCTATTAAGGAGTTGTTAGGCCACGCCAGTTTAGCTGCCACCCAGGTCTATACTCACAATTCAGTTGAAAGATTAAAATTAATTTATAAACAAGCCCATCCAAAGGGTTAAAAAAGGAGGAACCATGAAAATCCGAGTGCAGTCAATTCATTTTACAGCAGATATTAAGCTGTTGGATTTTATTCAGAAAAAGGCAGATAAATTGGATCAGTTTTTTGATCAGATTATCAGTGGGGAAGTTTACCTTAAGTTAGAAAACACGGAAGATGAAGAAAATAAGATTACGGAAATAAAGCTGCACATTCCAGGGAATGATCTGTTTGCTAAAGAACAATGTAAAACGTTTGAAGAAGCAACGGATAAGGCAGTTGAATCATTAAGGAAGCAAATAGAAAAACATAAAGTGAAGGTGCGTGCCAAAACGAGTAATTTCAAAGAAATTGCTGCAACAGAGGAGTTTTGATAGATAATATTGCTATTCCATTTTACTAAAATAAAGTAGATTTTCGGCAGCCGATGAGGCTGCCGATTTTTTTTTGTAAAAAATTTTGATCAAACCTTATTTTTTGTAGATTTGCATTCCCTTACGGAAAGGTCATCAACAGATGAAATTCTTTTTAAAGGGTTGGTTCTTTAAAGATTCTTTTAATATTTAAAGATAAAGCATAAGCCTCCTTAGCTCAGCTGGTAGAGCAACTGACTTGTAATCAGTAGGTCATTGGTTCGATCCCGATAGGAGGCTCAATGTAGGGGGGATTCCAGAGCGGTCAAATGGGACGGACTGTAAATCCGTTACTTCGGTTTCGAAGGTTCGAATCCTTCTCCCCCCACGGAAAATTTGCTGTAAGCTTTAGCGGACAGTAAACTTAATAAGCGGAAGTAGCTCAGTTGGTAGAGCGATAGCCTTCCAAGCTATAGGTCGCGAGTTCGAGCCTCGTCTTCCGCTCACGTTGAGTGAGCGATTCAGTTGATTGAAAATCGGTTATAAAAGGCTGCTGTTCAATGGGCTATTTTGCATTGACGGGAAAAAGCCGATGTAGCTCAGCGGTAGAGCACTTCCTTGGTAAGGAAGAGGTCATGGGTTCAATTCCCATCATTGGCTCAAAAAGGTAAAATAATTCAAAAACAACAATAAAATTAACCTACTAATTAGTATAAAAACATGGCAAAAGAAAAATTTGACCGCAGTAAGCCGCACTTAAACATCGGTACTATCGGTCACGTTGACCACGGTAAAACAACTTTAACTGCAGCTATCACTAAGGTGTTATCTGATGCAGGTTTTTCTGAGGCACGTTCATTTGAATCAATTGACTCTGCTCCGGAAGAAAAAGAAAGAGGTATTACAATTAATACCGCTCACGTTGAGTATTCAACTGCTACCCGTCACTACGCTCACGTTGACTGTCCAGGTCACGCGGATTATGTGAAGAACATGGTAACAGGTGCTGCGCAGATGGATGGTGCAATTCTTGTTGTTGCTGCGACTGATGGTCCTATGCCACAAACTCGTGAGCACATCTTATTAGCTCGCCAGGTAGGTGTTCCTTCATTGGTTGTATTCATGAACAAAGTAGACATGGTTGACGATCCAGAATTGTTAGAACTTGTTGAAATGGAAATTCGTGAATTATTATCTTTCTACGAATACCCGGGTGATGATATTCCAGTAATTCAAGGTTCTGCTCTTGGTGGATTGAACGGTGATGCTAAATGGGTAGAGAAAATATTAGAATTAATGAATGCAGTTGATTCATATATTCCAATTCCTCCACGTTTAACTGATCTTCCTTTCTTAATGCCGGTTGAAGATGTATTCTCGATCACTGGTCGTGGTACTGTTGCAACAGGACGTATTGAAAGAGGAGTAATCAACTCTGGTGAGCAGGTTGATATTTTAGGTATGGGTGCTGAAAACTTAAAATCTGTAGTTACAGGTGTTGAGATGTTCCGTAAAATATTAGACAGAGGTGAAGCTGGTGATAACGTAGGATTATTATTACGTGGTATTGAGAAAACTGATATCCGTCGTGGTATGGTTATCTGTAAGCCAGGTTCTGTAACTCCACACACAGATTTCAAAGCTGAGATTTATGTATTGTCAAAAGCAGAGGGTGGCCGTCATACTCCATTCTTTAACAAATATCGTCCACAATTCTATTTCCGTACCACAGACGTTACTGGTGAGATTTCATTAGCTGAAGGTGTTGAAATGGTTATGCCAGGTGATAACGTTACCATCACTGTTAAGTTGATTAACGCTATTGCAATGGAAAAAGGTCTTCGTTTCGCTATCCGTGAAGGTGGCAGAACTGTAGGAGCCGGACAAGTAACTGAAATTTTAAAGTAATAAAATTTCAAAATAAAGGTTAATTGGACAACATAAGTCTGCCAAGTGTGGACTTATGTTTTCTTATAATACACGGGCTTAGTTTATTGAGGTTATAACAGAACTGAGCTTTATAATACACGGGCATAGTTCAATGGTAGAATAGAGGTCTCCAAAACCTTTGATCAGGGTTCGAATCCTTGTGCCCGTGCTTACGCGAATTAAAACATGGCTAACGTAGTAGAGTTTTTAAAAGAGTCATATATAGAGATGACTGAAAAAGTTACCTGGCCAACCTGGCTTGAGTTACAGAATTCAGCAATATTAGTATTGGTTGCTTCTATTATCATCGCATTATTAATTTTAGGGATGGATGAAACAGCAGGTACTGCTTTAAAAATGTTTTACAAATCTCTGGCATAATCACAGCACTAAGAATGAGCGATCAATTAAAATGGTATGTAGTAAGAGCTGTTAGCGGAAAAGAAAAAAAGGTAAAGCAATACTTAGAAGCAGAAGTGAATCGTTTAGGCCTTTCTCATTTACTTCCACAGGTATTAATTCCTATGGAAAAATACTACCAGATGCGTGACGGAAAGAAAATTGCAAAAGAGCGCAATTTTTATCCGGGTTATGTTCTGATAGAGGCACAATTGGATGGCGAATTAGAACATATTATTAAAAACATCAATAGTGTGATTGGCTTTCTTGGAGATAAAACCGGAAACGCCGTACCTATGAGACCAGCAGAAGTGAACCGTATTTTAGGTAAGGTTGATGAAATGGCCGAGCAGGGTGAATCTATGAATGTTCCATATTACGTTGGCGAAAACGTTAAAGTAATGGATGGTCCATTTAATGGTTTTACCGGTGTAATCGAAGAGGTTAACGAAGAGAAAAAGAAACTTAAGGTAATGGTTAAGATCTTTGGCAGAAGAACACCACTTGAGTTGAATTATATGCAAGTAGAAAAGGAATAGATTGGATATTTCAGAATTTAGATCTGAGAAGTATCTCATATTTTAATCTCTGAAACCTAAGTTTCGATAAAGATCTTAAATGTTACATGCTTCCACATTGAACATTGAGTAATAAATAAATTAAGTAAAATGGCAAAAGAAGTCGGTGCGTTAGTAAAACTACAAATCAAAGGCGGCGCTGCTAATCCATCTCCTCCGGTTGGTCCTGCATTGGGAGCAAAAGGGGTGAATATTATGGAATTTTGCAAGCAGTTTAATGCTCGTACCCAAGATAAGCCAGGTAAAGTATTGCCTGTTGTAATTACTGTTTATGTAGACAAGTCATTTGATTTTATCATCAAAACTCCACCGGTAGCTATCCAGTTATTAGAAGCTACGGGATTAAAAGGAGGTTCTGCTGAGCCCAACCGTAAAAAAGTATCCAGTGTAAGCTGGGAACAGGTTGAGACCATTGCAAGTGATAAAATGACCGATTTGAATGCATTTACAAAAGAGTCGGCCATGAAAATGGTAGCTGGTACAGCACGCAGTATGGGAATTACCGTTAGCGGTGATGCACCCTGGAACAATTAATTAACACAAATCAGTTTAAGAAGTGGCTAGATTAACAAAAAATCAAAAAAAGGCACATTCCAAAATTGAGGTTGGGAAAGCATATACTTTAACTCAGGCAGCTGCTTTGGTTAAAGATATTACTACTACCAAATTTGATGCATCGGTTGACCTGGATGTACGTTTAGGCGTAGATCCGCGTAAAGCGAATCAAATGGTACGTGGTATTGCAACTCTTCCTCATGGAACCGGTAAAACTGTCCGCGTTTTAGTTTTATGTACTCCTGATAAGGAAGAAGAAGCTAAAGCAGCAGGTGCAGATTTTGTTGGTTTGGATGAATATATTGCCAAAATTGAAGGTGGATGGACTGACGTTGATATCATTATTACCATGCCTAGTGTAATGGCAAAAGTAGGTAAGCTGGGCCGTATTTTAGGTCCGCGTAACCTGATGCCAAATCCTAAGTCAGGTACTGTAACCCCGGATGTGGGTAAAGCGGTAACTGATGTTAAAGGTGGTAAAATTGACTTCAAGGTTGACAAAACAGGAATCATTCATGCTTCCATAGGAAAAGTATCATTTGATGCTGATAAAATTTATGAGAATGCGCTTGAAGTACTTCAGGTAATTTCAAAATTAAAACCATCTGCCTCTAAAGGAACTTATTTTAAGAGCGTTCATATGTCTTCAACAATGAGTCCGGGAATCGAAATTGAAACTAAATCAGTAGCGGGGATCTAATCATGAAGAAAGAACAAAAACAAGATGTGGTTCTGGCTTTAACAGAGCAAATTAAAGAGTATGGTAATTTTTATATTACTGATACTGCTAATTTGAGCGTTTTAAAAATAAATGCTATCCGCCGTAAATGTTTTGAAAGCGATATCAAAATGCAGGTTGCTAAAAATACATTAATCAGAAAAGCTATGGAAGCTGCTGATGGTGATTTTAGCGAAATGTTTGAAGTACTTAAAGGATCTTCATCTATTATGTTTTCTAAGTCAGCAAACGCTCCGGCCAAGTTGATTAAACAACTTCGAAAACAAGGTGATAAGCCAGTATTAAAAGCAGCTTACATTGATTCAGCAGTATTTATTGGTGATAACCAGTTAGATGCATTAGTTAACCTTAAATCTAAGGAAGAATTAGTTGCAGATATTATTGCATTGCTGCAATCTCCTGCCAAGAACGTTATATCAGGCTTACAGTCTGGTGGTAACAAACTTGCCGGAATTGTTAAAACATTACAAGAAAGAGGTTAACGAACACCTGAAGTTCGAACAAATTACAAGAATAGAAATTTTAAAATTTAAATAAAATGGCAGATTTAAAATCGTTTGCTGAGCAATTAGTAAACTTAACAGTAAAAGAAGTTAACGAATTAGCTCAAATATTAAAAGATGAGTATGGTATTGAGCCTGCTGCAGCGGTAGCTGTTGCTGGTCCTGCCGGTGGTGGTGATGCTCCTGCAGCTGCAGCTGAGCAAACTGCTTTTGATGTTATCTTAAAAGAAGCTGGTGGCGCTAAGTTAGCAGTTGTGAAATTAGTGAAAGATTTAACTGGATTAGGATTGAAAGAAGCTAAAGATTTAGTTGACGGAGCTCCTAAAGAAGTTAAAACTGGTGTTGATAAAGCAGAAGCTGAAAGCTTGAAAAAACAATTAGAAGAAGCAGGAGCTGTAGTTGAAATTAAGTAATTTCCTAACAGTTAATGTTTAATGGTTTTAGACCCCGATTTTCGTCGGGGTCTATTCCCATTTATAAAATCCCCATTTTTGTTTGACTTACAAACCCGTGTGAAACCGGGAAAACAAGTCGCAGTTTATTTTTTTAAACTAAATTCTTATTCCCTTGGCAAACAAAAATAAGCACAACGAAAGAGTAAATTTTGCTACAAGTAAGCATGTGTTGGATTATCCAGACTTTCTGGATGTGCAGTTGCAATCTTTCAAGGAATTTTTCCAATTAGAAACCACTTCAGACAGCCGCCATCAGGAAGGTTTGTTTAAGGTATTTTCTGAAAATTTCCCGATCTCTGATTCAAGAAATATCTTCGTTTTAGAATTTCTTGATTATTTCATAGATCCCCCGCGTTATGATATTACAGAATGTATCGAGCGTGGTTTAACGTATAGTGTTCCTTTAAAAGCTAAGCTTCGCTTATCTTGTAATGATGTAGAACATGAAGATTTTGAAACAATTGTTCAGGATGTATACCTGGGAACTATCCCATACATGACTCCAAAAGGAACATTTGTTATTAACGGAGCTGAGCGTGTAATTGTATCGCAATTGCACCGTTCGCCAGGTGTGTTTTTTGGCCAGAGCCGCCACACTAACGGAACAAAACTGTATTCAGCCCGTGTAATTCCTTTTAAAGGATCCTGGATCGAATTTGCAACCGACGTAAATAACGTCATGTATGCATACATCGATCGTAAGAAAAAATTCCCCGTAACCACTTTACTTCGTGCCATTGGTTATTCAGATGACAAGGATATCCTTGAATTATTTGAATTAGCTGATGAAGTTAAAGTAAGTAAATCTGGTTTGAAGAAATTCATCGGACGTAAGCTTGCTGCAAGAGTTTTAAGAAAATGGGTTGAAGATTTTGTTGATGAAGATACTGGTGAAGTAGTTTCTATTGACCGTAATGAAATCATTATGGAGCGGGAAACAGTTCTTCAGGATGAGCATATCGATATGATCATTGATGCTGGTGTTAAAACCGTTATCTTAACTAAAGATGATGCAATAAACAGCGGTGATTATACTATTATATATAACACATTACAAAAAGATACATCAAACTCTGAGAAAGAAGCGGTGGAGCATATCTACCGTCAATTACGTAATGCAGAACCACCTGATGAAGAAACAGCTCGTGGTATCATTGATCGTTTATTCTTCTCAGATAAAAGATATGATTTAGGAGATGTTGGTCGTTACCGCATCAACCGTAAATTAAAATTAGATACCCCGGTTGCTACGAAAGTATTAACCAAGCAGGATATTATTGCCATCGTAAAGTATTTGATCAAACTGATCAACTCCAAAGCTGAGGTGGATGATATTGATCACTTGTCAAACCGTCGTGTACGTACTGTAGGCGAGCAGTTATATGCTCAGTTTGGAGTAGGTTTAGCACGTATGGCCAGAACTATTCGTGAGCGGATGAATATTCGTGACAACGAGGTGTTTACGCCAACCGATTTAATCAATGCCCGTACACTTTCTTCTGTGATCAACTCGTTCTTCGGAACAAATCAGTTGTCACAGTTTATGGACCAGACCAATCCTCTGGCAGAGATTACTCACAAACGTCGTCTTTCAGCCTTAGGCCCGGGTGGTCTTTCACGTGAGCGTGCCGGTTTTGAGGTTCGTGACGTACACTATACTCACTACGGTCGTTTGTGTACCATTGAAACTCCCGAAGGTCCGAATATTGGTCTGATCTCTTCTCTTTGCGTTCACGCGAAGATCAACAATTTAGGTTTCATCGAAACTCCTTACCGTAAGGTGGATGATGGCCGTGTAGTTGTTGAAGAGCCGGTAATTTATTTATCTGCAGAAGATGAAGAAGGTAAAACTATCGGTCAGGCTAATGCACAGTATGATGATAATGGTGTTTTCGCCAATCCTCATGTTAAAGCACGTTATGAAGGTGACTTCCCGGTAATTGAGCCTAAGAAACTCGATTTGATGGATATTGCTCCAAACCAGATTACTTCAATCGCCGCTTCATTAATTCCATTCCTGGAACATGATGATGCAAACCGTGCATTGATGGGATCAAACATGCAGCGCCAGGCCGTTCCATTATTACGCCCTGAAGCGCCAATTGTTGGAACAGGTTTAGAGGGTCGTGTTGCACGTGACTCCCGCACCCTGATCAATGCAGAAGGTAATGGTGTAGTAGAATATGTAGATGCCAATGAAATTCAAATCCGTTACGAACGTAATGAAGATGATGTATTGGTATCATTTGAAGGTGAAGTAAAATCCTACCGTTTAATAAAATTCAAAAAGACTAATCAAAGTACCTGTATCAATCTGAAGCCAATTGTTAAAAAAGGGCAGAAGGTTGAAAAAGGTCAGGTTCTTTGCGAAGGATATGCAACACAGGATGGTGAATTGGCCTTAGGCAGAAACTTAAAAGTTGCGTTCATGCCTTGGCAGGGATTTAACTTTGAGGATGCGATTGTAATTTCCGAGCGTGTGGTTTCTCAGGATATTTTCACTTCATTACACATCGAGGAATTCGAATTAGAAGTTCGTGATACCAAACGTGGTGAAGAAGAATTAACTCCGGATATTCCGAACGTTTCTGAAGAAGCTACTAAAGATCTGGATGAGCATGGTATTATCCGTGTAGGTGCAGAGATAAAAGAAGGTGATATTCTGATCGGTAAGATCACTCCAAAAGGAGAATCTGATCCTTCGCCGGAAGAAAAACTTTTACGTGCCATATTTGGAGACAAAGCCGGTGATGTAAAAGATGCATCTTTGAAAACTCCTCCATCTATTCATGGTGTGGTTATCGATACCAAGTTATTCTCCCGTGCCAAGAAAACAACCAAGGCAGAAGAGAAAGCTTTAATCGAGAAATTAGATGCCCGTCATAATAAAGCGGTAAAAGAATTAAAAGAAACGTTAATTGATAAGTTGTTCACCATTGTAAATGGTAAAACTTCACAAGGTGTTTTCAATGTATACAAAGAATTGCTGATAGCTAAAGGCGTTAAGTTTACGCAAAAAGTTTTAGCAGAGCTTGAATATGCAAATGTGAACCCAACGAAGTGGACAACAGACGAAGATAAAAACGAGCTGATCAAATTAACTCTTCATAATTATAACATTAAGCTAAACGAAGAGCTTGGTGCTTACAAACGTGATAAGTTTGCAATAAGTGTTGGAGATGAACTTCCATCAGGTATTGTACAGATGGCTAAAGTTTATGTCGCTAAAAAACGTAAATTAAAAGTAGGAGATAAGATGGCAGGTCGCCACGGAAATAAGGGTATTGTTGCCCGTATCGTTCGTGATGAAGATATGCCGTTCCTTGAAGATGGAACACCTGTTGATATCGTGTTAAATCCGCTTGGTGTACCTTCACGTATGAACCTTGGTCAGATTTACGAAACTGTTTTAGGATGGGCTGGTAAAGAACTGGGTATGAAATTCGCAACTCCAATATTTGATGGTGCTTCGCACGATGAAGTAGAAGAGTGGGTAACTAAAGCAGGAGTGCCAACTTCAGGTAGAACTTATTTATACAATGGTTTAACCGGAGATCGTTTTGATCAACAGACTACAGTAGGTATTATTTACATGCTGAAATTAGGTCACATGGTTGATGATAAGATGCACGCTCGTTCAATCGGACCATATTCATTAATTACACAACAGCCATTGGGTGGTAAAGCTCAGTTTGGTGGTCAGCGTTTTGGTGAGATGGAAGTTTGGGCACTGGAAGCATTTGGTGCTGCCAACATTCTTCAGGAGATTTTAACTGTTAAATCTGATGATGTTGTAGGTCGTGCAAAAACTTACGAAGCGATTGTTAAAGGTGAAAATCTTCCAACCCCTTCCGTACCTGAATCATTCAACGTATTGGTTCATGAATTAAGAGGATTAGGTTTAGATATTACGTTAGACTAAATAGTATTATAGTATCTGGTATTTAGTATTTAGACAGAAGCTTAAACGGCTCATTTAAATACTAAATACTTACGACTAAGTACTCAAAACAAAAGAGCTATGTCTTACAAGAAGGATAATAAAATCAAAAGTAACTTCACCTCTATTACCATTAGTTTGGCTTCTCCGGAATCCATTCTGGAGCGTTCAAGCGGTGAGGTGTTAAAACCGGAAACTATTAACTACCGGACTTACAAACCCGAGCGTGATGGTTTATTCTGCGAGCGCATTTTTGGTCCTGTAAAGGATTACGAATGTCATTGCGGTAAATACAAACGTATTCGTTATAAGGGGATTGTTTGTGATCGTTGTGGTGTTGAAGTAACCGAAAAGAAAGTACGTCGTGAGCGTATGGGACACATCAATTTGGTGGTTCCAGTTGCCCACATCTGGTACTTCCGTTCATTGCCAAATAAGATTGGTTATTTATTAGGTTTACCTACTAAAAAGCTTGATCTGATTATCTATTATGAGCGTTATGTAGTTATCCAGCCGGGTTTAAAAGAAGCAGATGGAATTCTGAAAATGGATTTCCTTACTGAAGAAGAATACCTGGATATCTTAGATACACTGCCAAAAGAGAATCAGTATTTAGACGATAAAGATCCGCAGAAATTCATTGCCAAAATGGGTGCTGATGCTTTGCAGGATTTATTAAGCCGTTTAGATTTAGATCAGCAATCATATGATCTTCGTCACCAGGCAGCAAACGAAACTTCGCAGCAGCGTAAAAATGAAGCGTTAAAACGTCTTCAGGTTGTTGAAGCTTTCCGCGGAGCTAACACACGTATCGAAAATCATCCCGAGTGGATGATTGTGAAGATCGTTCCTGTTATTCCACCGGAATTACGTCCATTGGTTCCTTTAGAAGGCGGTCGTTTTGCCACTTCAGATCTGAACGATTTATACCGCCGTGTAATTATTCGTAACAACCGTTTAAAACGTTTGATTGAGATTAAAGCACCGGAAGTTATTTTACGAAACGAGAAACGTATGTTACAGGAAGCTGTAGATTCGTTATTCGATAATTCACGTAAAGTTAACGCGGTTAAAACTGAAGGTAACCGTGCATTAAAATCACTTTCAGATATTCTGAAAGGTAAGCAGGGGCGTTTCCGTCAAAACTTATTGGGTAAACGTGTGGATTATTCAGCACGTTCAGTAATTGTTGTAGGACCTAACCTGAAATTGCACGAGTGCGGTTTGCCAAAAGATATGGCTGCTGAGCTTTTCAAACCGTTTATCATTCGTAAAATGATTGAGCGTGGTGTTGTGAAGACAGTAAAATCAGCGAAGAAAATTGTCGATCGTAAAGATCCGATTGTTTGGGATATTCTTGAAAACGTGTTAAAAGGGCACCCGGTATTATTAAACCGTGCACCTACATTACACCGGTTAGGTATCCAGTCTTTTCAGCCAAAATTAGTTGAAGGAAAAGCGATTCAGTTACACCCTTTGGTTTGTACTGCATTTAACGCGGATTTTGACGGTGACCAGATGGCCGTGCATTTACCTTTAGGAAATGCTGCGATTCTGGAAGCCCAAATGCTGATGCTTGCTTCGCATAATATTTTGAATCCGGCTAACGGAACCCCGATTACTGTTCCTTCACAGGATATGGTTTTGGGTCTGTATTATATTACTAAAGGTCGCAGAACTGATGCGGGTAGGGTAGTAAAAGGTCAGGATCAAACTTTCTATTCACCTGAAGAAGTGATTATCGCTTATAATGAGCGGATGATCGATCTTCATGCTTTCATAAAAGTGAAAACTCATGTGAAAGAGAAAAGCGGTGAAATTGTTAACAAAATTATCGAAACCACTGTGGGTCGCGTGCTATTTAATCAGCGTGTACCGGCAGAAGTAGGTTATATAAATGAGCTTTTAACCAAGAAATCACTTCGTGATATTATTGGAGAAGTTGTTAAAATTACTGGTATGGCACGTGCGGCCCAGTTCCTTGATGAAATTAAGGAATTAGGTTTCTTAATGGCATTTCAGGGTGGTCTTTCGTTTAACCTTCAGGATTTAAATATTCCTGATGAAAAAGTTAAACTTATTGCTCAGGCTACTAAAGAAGTTCAGGAGGTTATGGGTAACTATAACATGGGTTTCATTACCAACAACGAACGTTACAATCAGATTATTGATATCTGGACCCGTATCAACAATCGCTTAACAGCGAATGTGATGGAAATCCTTTCAACAGATAACCAGGGATTCAACTCGGTGTACATGATGCTTGATTCTGGAGCACGTGGTTCTAAGGAGCAGATTCGTCAGCTTTGCGGAATGCGTGGTTTGATGGCTAAGCCACAGAAATCAGGTTCAGGTGGTGAGATTATTGAAAACCCGATTTTATCCAACTTTAAAGAAGGATTATCAGTATTAGAATACTTTATCTCTACACACGGTGCACGTAAAGGTTTGGCCGATACAGCTTTGAAAACGGCTGATGCTGGTTACTTAACCCGTCGTTTACATGATGTGGCCCAGGATATGATTGTGGGTGAAGTAGATTGCGGAACTTTAAGAGGAATTTATACTACAGCCTTAAAAGATAATGAGGATGTTGTTGAGCCATTATACGACCGTATTTTAGGAAGAACTGTTTTACATGATGTTTATGACCCATTAACTAATGAATTATTAGTTAGTGCCGGAAATGATATCGAGGAAGACATTGCTCTTAAAATTGAAAACTCACCACTAGAAGGTATCGAAATTCGCTCTGTATTAACTTGCGAAAGTAAACGCGGAGTTTGTTCTTTATGTTATGGACGTAACCTTGCAACAGGTAAACGTGTTCAGATGGGTGAAGCTGTAGGTGTAATTGCCGCACAGTCTATCGGAGAGCCGGGAACTCAGTTAACATTACGTACATTCCACGTGGGTGGTACTGCATCCAATATTGCCGCAGAATCTCAGATCAACGCTAAGTTCGATGGTATTATTGAATTTGAGAATGTTAGAACTGTGAGTCATCAAACTGAAGAAGGACCGCTGGAAGTAGTATTGGGTCGTTCAGGCGAATTCCGTATTCTGGAAGCCGGAACTAACAAAATGATCATGTCTAACAACATCCCTTACGGAGCTTATCTGTATGTTAAAGATGGTGCACAGATTTCAAAAGGTGATCGTATTTGTAGCTGGGATCCATATAATGCGGTTATTATTTCTGAGTTTGAAGGTGTTGCAGAGTTCGAAGCTATTATTGAAGGTATTACCTTCCGTGAAGAATCTGATGAGCAAACCGGGCACAGAGAAAAAGTTATTATTGATACCCGTGATAAAACCAAAAATCCAATTATTCGCGTAGCGGATAAAAAAGGAAATGGTATTAAAGGTTATAACATTCCTGTAGGTGCACATATTGCAGTTGAAGAAGGTGAAAAAGTGAAAATGGGACAGGTTATCGTTAAGATTCCTCGTTCTACCGGAAAAACAAGAGATATTACGGGTGGTTTACCACGTGTAACTGAATTGTTTGAAGCACGTAATCCATCTAATCCGGCTGTAGTAACTGAAATTGATGGTGTAGTAACTTTAGGTGGTGTTAAACGTGGTAATCGTGAAATGTCTATCGAATCAAAAGACGGACAAATCAAGAAATACCTTGTTCCATTATCCAAGCACATTCTTGTACAGGATAATGACTTCGTGAAAGCAGGTATGCCACTTTCTGACGGATCAATTTCTCCTGCAGATATTCTTTCTATAAAAGGGCCGGCAGCTGTTCAGGAATATCTTGTAAATGGTATTCAGGAAGTTTACAGATTGCAGGGGGTTAAGATCAATGACAAGCACTTCGAAACTATTGTACATCAGATGATGCAGAAGGTGATGATCGAAGATGCAGGTGATACGCGTTTCTTAGAAAAAGAACTGGTAGATCGTTGGGATTTCATGTTGGAAAATGACGAGATCTATGACAAGAAAGTTGTTGTAGAGCCTGGAGATTCTCCTAATCTGAAACCTGGTCAGATTATTTCTGTGCGTAAATTAAGAGATGAGAATTCAGTTCTTAA
This sequence comes from Daejeonella oryzae DSM 19973, assembly GCF_000422945.1. GTDB lineage: Bacteria > Bacteroidota > Bacteroidia > Sphingobacteriales > Sphingobacteriaceae > Daejeonella > Daejeonella oryzae. The sequence continues at coordinate 810 of NZ_AUHA01000002.1, read as the reverse complement.
ACGTAAGGATATGAAACTGGTAGAAGCTCGTGATGCAATTGCAGCTACTTCAAGCCAAATGTTACAGGGTATTACCCGGGCATCATTGGGAACTAAATCATTCATCTCTGCAGCTTCCTTCCAGGAAACTACCAAGGTTTTGAATGAAGCAGCTATCAGTGGTAAACGAGATAATCTGTTAGGATTGAAAGAAAACGTTATTGTAGGACATTTAATTCCTTCAGGAACTGGTTTGCGTCATTACGAACGTATCATAGTAGGTTCTCAGGAAGAATACGACAAGTTGCTGGCTTCTAAACAAGAAGAAGTAGAAGCATAATTCTTTCTCTGTAATCTTATCAGATTACTTTAATGAAAATCTAAATAATAATAAGCCGTCTCGAATTTAATTTCGGGACGGCTTTTTTTATTAGCTTTTATTTTATGATCAGAGACCCAATCGAATCAGATCATAACACGATATTTTCTGATTTAACTGTTAGTATTTAAAGTGCTCTGGAATACTTATTAGCTTTTAATAATAATTTTATACTATTAATCTGTCACTTTGTATTTAAATGCTTTTCACAATTTATATCTTCCTATACATCCCTTTTGCCTATTCTGTAGTCATTCTGAAAGTATTTCAAATAATTTTGCATCTCTTTATCATGTAGTTATCGGATTGTTTTAATTATTTTAAAAAACTTATTTGCGGGGATGAAATAACTTTCTACTTTTGCAACCCGCAAAGGAAGTAAATGCGGATGGTACATTGAGGATTTGGGGTAGCAGAGTGGTTGAGGATGAGGTGTTATGCTTTATTTGAAA